>NZ_JOMI01000004.1 GCF_000711235.1 Prevotella sp. 10(H)
AAATTTCTTTCAGTTCTATTTAATCCGATATAATAAATAACCAATCCTGAAATTAGAAATGAAGCAGCGCATGTTGCTGAAAATCCAAACCACGATGCATCCATATGTGAATATATTGTAAAAGGTATGGGTAAAGATATTAAAGTTACAACTATAGATCTTAATATTACTTTTTTGAAATATAGTAAAGTTAATAATTGAATTTTATTTTTTAAATAAAATATACGGAAAACATAAATAATAAGATTCATGATTATTCTTACTACCCAAACCGAACTTGGAGAATAGCCCATTTTTAGGGCAATATATGAAATCGGTAAATTTAAAAAAATCAGCACACTCATAATTATTTGATATGTCGCTATTTTTCCAGTAGCCTGAACAGACATCCACAGAGGTCCTCCAATGGCTTCTATTAAAAGAAAAAGAATTATTAACCGGCAAAATTCTGATGCATATTCAGGCACGATAACCAGCCATTTCTCCAATATAAAATCTGTACAGATCAGTATGGGTATGGATATGAATATAAATAAAAAATAAGAAAGCTTCGAAGCCTTAAATATCAATGATAAAAAATCATCCTTACTGTCTGATGCATATAGTTTGACAATCTGTGGATTAAATGCTGTCTGAAAATTGGATATAAAATTATATATGGCATTTGTTACCTGATTAGCTACGCCTACAGCAGCATTTATTGTTACACCATAAAATAAATTTAATACAATACTTATACCTTGTTGCGTCCCCATATTAGCAACACTTCCAAACAGGCTCCACCCAGAGAAGCTCATTATCTGTCCAAATAGTTTTTTATCCCATAATACTTTATATCTTGCTGTTTCAAAATTTCTCCCACAATATATTCTATAATATAGTGCGACAAGAAGTGTTACAACGAAAATTAGAAAGGCATAAAAAATTAGCCTGTCAAACTCAGATTTCATTAATAAAAAGACGACTCCTAACTTAAGAACTGCCTCTACAATACTGGTATACGCATAGAAATTCATTCTCTCATAGGCTATAATAGTAGCATTGTAAGGTACCCTGATGAGATTAGCACAAAATGTTAATAAAGAAAACTGATAAACCCAATTTGCGGCAACAATCCTATCTTCCGGAATATTTATTTGAGTATTTAAGAACCATAATCCAATAGTCTCCGCTAAGATAATAACTATAAAGGCTATCAGTATATAAGATGTCATACTTATACTAAATATCCTTTTTACTCCGTCCAAATTATTTTTCCCCAATTCAAAATTAAGGAAACGCTGGGTGGCACTTGACATAGCACCATTTAAGAAAGAAAATAATACTACAATACCTCCAACAATGTTATATATCCCAAAATCTTCAATACCCAGAGTATTTATCACTACTCTGGATGTATAGAGTGAAACAACTATTATAACTAATTGCCGGATGTAAAGGAATACCGTATTTTTAGCTATACGTTTATTATTATCTACATTTGCACTCATTTATTAGTCGATATACATTGCGATTTTGAGTTTCTATTTTTCTCTATAAAAATATATCCACAAAACAAAAGATTACCAATAATATATCTCTTCCATAGCCGTTTGGGTTCTTGTGATAGACGATAGAACCATTCTAATCCAAGCTTTATACACCAAGCAGGTGCCCGCTTTACCGTACCTGCATAAAAATCAAAAACGGCACCAATAGTTCCTATATGACAATTGATATTTAACTCACGATAATGAGTATATGCCCACTTTTCTTGTTTTGGAGCAGTCATACCTATCCACAAAAGGTCTGGATTATTTGTATTTACGGCGTCAATCATAGCTTTGTTTTCTTCTTCCGAAAATTCTGCTTTATATGGTGGAGAATATGTTATTATATTTATATTGGGATAGTCTTTCGATGCTCGTTGTTTCATTAATGATAATACATTCTCGCTACTGCCAAGAAAAAAACAAGTACCTCCTTTTTCATTTAGTCTGCTCATTTCGAAAACAAATAGATCTGCACCTGCAATACGCATCAGTTTTTCCCCGTTTAGCCATTTGACTGCTTTTACGATACTTATACCATCTGGTATCAGTTTTCCGCCAAAGATAAGTGATTCGGCAAACAGTTTATCTTTTTGTGCAATATTGTATGAATGGGCATTAATTGTATTTATAAGGAGTTTTCCTTCCGGCAACAAAGCCAGTTCACCCATATTTTTAATAAGATCTATATTTCTTAGTCTTAACATAGTTTTTATATTAAAGATGATAAAATTTCTTTTATCTTGTTTTCAAATGATCCGATCGTAAAAGAATCGAGATACTTCTGATAGCCGTTACTGCCAAGCCGAGCGGCTAATTCAGGATCATCCAAAAGCTTTTCCATTGCATCGGCCAAATCATCCACGCTTTGTCTACGACATAACAACCCAGTTTTCCCATGTTCAATTATGGCCGGAATACCGGCTTCATCGGTAGATATACATGGTATACCGTATTGCATTGCTTCTAATAATACAACAGGGAAACATTCTTTTGAATAAAAAGTCGGAAAAACAAACAGTGAGGCATTTTGTAAATATGTATTCTTTTCTTCACCGTACTTTTTACCATGATAAATGACTGAATCCTGTAATTTTAGTTCTGCTATTTTATCATTTAAAACATTTCTATCAATTTCCTGCGTTTCTCCTCCAATTATTTCACATACAAAAGAAAATCCTTTATCCTTCAGGATTTTACAGGCTCCCAACAAAATAAAAATCCCTTTACTTTTAATTAAGTTAGAAAGAAATAATATATGTGGAATTGCCAAATTATCTTTCTTTTCTACGTTATTTATTTTATTAGGTAAAGGTATCCCATTCGGACATACATTTATATCTCTCTTATTTACGTACTTTTTCAAATCTTCATGAAGGACGTCTGCCAATAATATAATATTAAGATCCTTAAAGAATCGTTTGTAACAGAAGTTATATATAAATTTATCCTGATATGCAGCAACTCCTTTATTATGATAATGCGCCACCACTTTTACTCTTTGGCTCTTAATCATCCTCACAACCAGAAAATCCTTTAGAAAAGATATTCCGGTTGCATTCGGTGTAACATAAACTACGTCAGGATTGAATGACTGAATTACCTTTTTTATTTGCATTAACATAATAAAAAAAGAATATATTTTTTTCAACCCTGCTTTGCCAATATCCTCCAAATTCTTTGCAGTACCCAAGTTTATGTATTTACATTCAAAACTATTATTAATAATTTTACTTTCGTAAATATACTGCCCCATAATAGATGCACCATGAATAGGAGGTGGCATATGAAGTATAAATAATATTTTAGGTAAATCTTTAGTCATTTAAATAGCCAACTAAATTCAGTATTTCTTCAGACTTAAAGTCCTTAATATTTAAACATAATTCTTCTTTGTCGAATAAGGTTGAAACCTTTCCTTTTCCGGATAAACTATAATCGAGGCCAATAGTCATTATTTTCTGAGATAAAGCAAATATTGCTGCATGAAATCTCATGCATATAGCTAAATCCGAGTGACGCAGAAAATGTATAAGACCTGCTATCGTTGGTTCTGTTTCCCATATTTGAAAAGATTCCGGCTTGGATAGTCTACTTGCAATTTCATTAGCAACATCTAAATCTGAAAAGCCAAATTGATCTGAATTCATAGGGAAAAAAACCACAAAGTAATTTCTCTTTATCAGTTCTGATAATGATAAAATTATCTCATTTAAAAAATTGTCGAAATCAAATGACTTATCATTCCCGTATCTACCCCATAAAGGACGAAGATTGACAGCGACTAATTTGCGTCCGTTCCTTTGATTCAAAAGGCGATCTATTGTCCTCTTCTCTTCCTGCTGCAGATTTAGTTCATCAGGTAAGAGTGATAAATAATTGAATGCAGGATCTCCTAAATTTTCAATTTTATCATTTGATAATACCCGGGATATCGCATTTTTATCTTTTTCAGATCTGGCAGTGACAGCCGAAGCTGCTTTTAATATTTTCTTAGACATATATTTTCCAAAAAAGCTATTTAAAGGTCCATAACCGATTCCCTCTATCTCTATCTTACATCCAAAAGACAAGGCTTTACGTATAAAATAATAATTTTGAGTCATAACTAAAGGCAACTCCATCATAGGACCTCCTGCCCATACTAATATTTGAGTTCCCTTCAATTCTTTTACAAATGATTGATTATTATCATATACTTTTATCTCGATATCTGATAATTGCGTTAAATTATCTGCCCAACATTCTGTTCTATCTTTTCGAAAGCTATATACGGAAACTTTCCCAAGGTGAGGATATCTGTTTTTTAACCGCCAAATCACACCACCCAGAATAGCTGCATCTCCAACATGTTCTCCCCCATACATTCCTACGATACCTACATTTGTAACTTCATTGAAATCACGCTGTTTATCAATTAATCTATTGGCTAAAAATAAATTTTTTGAAACATAATAGGCTTTTCGCACAGGTAATAGTTTTTTACCAAAAAGTTGCCCCAAAACTTCAGAAAATGACCAAAATCCGGTTTGGTCATGGTAACAAGACGAACAATTTTCTGAAATACAATTATTCCGTAATCGATCATTAAAGAAAGATTTAGATAAATCAATATCATAAATTTCAGAAAAAGGAGTTTCGAATCTTGAACAATAGAATAGATTCTTATCGGAAGACAATACGACCCCTTCTTTTTGAAAATAACAAGGGGCAGATCTTTTTCCTGTTTTTAATAGTTGATTGGCTAAATGTTTATAATAAAGTTTTCTTCCAATAGATCTAGTATAATTTAATAACGATTCGCTATTGATAAAGTCACAAAAAAATGATATTTGTTTCTTATCCAAAGATATTCGTTCTATAACCCTTTTATTACTTAACCGGCTGATTTCACTAGCCAGTCTGAATATAATATCTGCATTTTTAGACTTTGCATAACCTAATATTGCATTTACATGATACACATTATATCTATTTATCGTAGTATGTATTTGATATGGTATTTGCTTCTCTCTAACCAAAGAGAGTACTTTTTCGAAAGATTCAAAATTTCCATTCGTACCCCTTACTTTATTATGAACTTCACCCACTCCATCCAAACTAAGATTTATCTGAAAATATACATTTTTTTCCTTACACGTACCAAAAATTGGTTCCAGATTGTTGATCCAGAAATCCGGCTGGATACTATTCGATGTAATTGATACAGATTTTATATTGGGTAAGGAATTCAATATCTCTTTTATATGATATTTCAGATCAGGAAATATAGACGGTTCTCCGCCTGAAATACCCACGTGTCTGATTTCAGAAAATAATTCTTTATCTAAAGTAGCCTTTAAATCATTTAATTCAATTGTCTTACCTTCTCGCTCTTTCCAAATATTGCAGGTTATGCAATGAGAGTTACAAAGATTTGTGATAAGATAACTTAATATTTGAGGCTTTGACTGTTGTTGTTTTAATTTAAAGAAATTGAGAAATGCCCGCTTTCCATATTGAATTATTTTTTTATTCATATTTTATTGAACAATTTACTTTTAGGAACTTTTTTAGAATCTTTGCAGTATGTATAAGATTCTAAAGTTATTATCATGCACAAGTCTGTTAGATTTAGTTAGATTCATCTCTTATCACTTAGTAAATGATGAGAGTTGATAATAATTTATTTAATTTTGATTAAATCAAAGATAAATATAATGAGTAAACCTTAACACTATTAAATATAATTATAAAATATTTTATGAGATCTATTTATAATGATTATAATTAGGACTATAACAGCACCATCCAAATTTAGTTCACGTTTTTAATTCACTTTCAATTCTTAATTAATAAAAATGGCAATTATTTTCTTTTCCACCCCGTTTTATCTTAATCAACTATTTTCTCCCTCATTATTAGAAATATAGTCCCAAACATCTTTTCTTAAAGTCCATATTGAAATACCTACAAATGATAAGAATAAAAATACCGCTACAATTACCTTTTTGAGAGGTCTTGATGGATTAATGGGTTGTATTGCCGGCTGTATTACAGTGAATACGGGGGTAGTATCTTGTACTTTTACTTTAGCCATTTGCAGTTGCTGTGCCATTTGATTATAAATGGAATATGTTAAATTTGCTTCATTTTGAAGCCGTTCCTGAGTAATTCTGAATTTAGCTGATACTACATTTATATTACCGTCAATGAAGGTTGCATAATCTTTTTGTGCCTTGTAATAATTTATTTGAGATTCATTAAATAATTTTTCAGCATATAACAAATCTTTCCGTGATTTCTGAGTACGATAATTTATAATATATGCCTGAAAATACGAAACTAAACTATCTGCAATATAGGCAGAAATTTGAGAATCTTGCATTGTCACAGACACTGTAGTTACTCCGCTCTTTTTATCAGAACTAACAAACAATCGTTCTTTAAGAATATTTATTATATCAATTTCTTCTTTAGACATGACTCTCTCACTCGGTTTCGCCGTTTTAGCTGAGGTCTGTGAGTCATTCGATGAGAATTTTCCAAGTAATTTTCTGGGAAAGCTAAAAATGTAACTCCACCAAGGATAATTTTGATGATCTTTTAAATATACATATAGAGTCGTGTCTACTTCTTCTTTTCTGTCCTTTACCTCTATATTGAATAAGCCTTTAAGAAATGACGTTGATTGAAAAACATCCGGATATAAATCAGGGGAAGCCAAAGCATCTCCCATATTAGGATTTAAATTTATCCCGGCCATCGCGGCTAATGAACCCATAGAGGAAAACAGGCCCGATGATTGCGACTCAGGCATTAAAACAATTGTCGTTGTATATTCTTTTGGTATACTGAATGCAACGATAACTCCTATGATTCCTCCGATAATCGTTACTTTGAGTACTTTTTTCTTTTGAATCCATATCTTCTTTGCCAGAATCAAGAAATCAATTTCTTTTTTTTTAGGGATATTACCTACCAAATCATCCATACCTTATTTCGATAAAGCATTAATTAATAAAGCGACAACAGAAGCCATAGAAGTTACACTTGTGCCTATACTGATAGTTTCGGCTAAAGTCATTTTTTCTTTACGTTCTTTAGACGGGACAATAATCTCACAACCGGGTTGGATTACATTTTTACTTGAGCGTTTTGCTTTTGTAACCGTACCGTTCATATATACTACATATATATTCTTCTTCTTTGCCAAATCGCTATAACCTCCCGCCTGATCTATATAGTAAGAAACTTTCTCTCCCCTTTTGAACAGGATTGTATTAGGATACATGACTGCTCCATTAACTTTGATCGTATTGTCATATTCAGGAATAATTAAACGATCTCCGGGTTTGAGTACCAGATCAAAATCGGACTTGGGATTAGATAAAGCCTTATCTAATTCTATACCAATAGAATAATGGCGTTCAATATCGACTAATTCGGAAGAAATAGAATCACTTATACCTCTATCAGAAATCGTTTTTAATGATTTTCTTTGTTGAGCGATCTCCTCATCTGTCTGCATTCTCTGCAGTCTTGCTCCTTGCGAGTAGGCATATCGAGTCAGATCGCCTGCTCTTTTAACGACATCTGATAATCGTTCTTCTTTTTCCAATAAAGCATAAGTACCCGGAAACAAAACCTCCCCTATGATTGTAATATTACGCTGCTCAATATATCCGGGACTCTTTCTTATATAGACCTGATCATAGGGTTGAAGTATAAAATTAGATTTACCGTCTGCAATCAATCCGTTTTTTATATCAAATGTGAATGTTTCTGCTATTGTTGTAGGAACATCAGTCCGTAAAGGGTCAATAATTCTACGAGCCACATCAACTTTTGACATGGATGCCGACCCTAATAAGCCGCCTGCTCTAATGATTAAATCTTCAATAGTCGTATTATCAGCATATTTATACGAACCAGGAGAAAGAACGTTCCCATGAATACCGAAATCTCCTAAATCATTGAGTATATCTATAGTAGGAATAAATAAAATATCATTTTTCTTGAGAACTATATCATTTTGCTTGTTAGAAAGCAAAGATCTCAAATTCACAGATATATTTTCCAGCGTCAAATCATCTTTTTCCCTTGTTAATATTGCCCTATCCAAAAATGCATTTTCTTTTAATCCCCCTGATTTTTGAATCAGATCCCTTATATTCTTTATATCTTTCCCTACTTCATAGTATCCGGGTCTGAAAACAGCTCCTTTTATTTCTGCTCTGTTATCATACAACTCGAGTCCTGCGCGGACTATGACCGAATCGCCATCATCTAAAATAAAACTAGAGAAATCACCGGATACTAAAGAAAACAGTTTATCGTATCCTCCTGTTTTCCTATTCAAAGTAATCTCATCCTTGTAAGCATCTGCAGTAAATCCTCCTGAATATTTAATTAAATCAGCAAGAGTTTCCTGTGAAGTCATCTCATAATACATGGGACGTTTTACTTTTCCATATATCTTTACTAACGAAACATATGTAGGAACGATAATTATATCACCGTCCGCTAAGCGTATGTCTGCAGAAGAATCACCATCCAACAGATATCTATATATATCTACAGTTTCTATTAATTTGTTTTTTCTAAATACTTGTATCAATCTTAATGAACCTATGTCACTCACGCCTCCTGCATTATATAAGGCATGAAGAACTGAGGATAAAGAAGATATTGCATAAGTACCCGGTGCAACCACCTCCCCCATTATATTTATTTGAATAGTACGTATCTGCCCTAAAGTCAACTTAATATGGGATGCTCCCTCATCTCCAATGCCAGAATATAAATTCGAGAATTTTTTTTGAATATAACTATTGGCTTCTTTGATAGTCATCCCGTTTAGAAAAACAGGACCAAGCTTATCCACTATTATATTTCCTTCCGGAGAAATTGTCTGTCTCAATGAAGCTTGGGATACACCCCATATATCAATTACGACCTCATCGCCAGGTCCAAGTTTATAATCTTCCGGAGTAGGAATATTTATATTAGGAGCAAATGTCAGATTTTTTTTATTAAAAATATTTCGTCCAAAAACATCTAACTTCCCATCTTCTGCAGTATGTAGAGCAACAGTTTCGTTATCTGATGCAGTACGTAACCTTGGCATATTTGACATTACCGGCTGGACAGGTTGTTGATTTGGCTGAGTCATTTGATTTTTTATTCTTTCAACCTGGCTCTCAGTTACGCCTCTTTTCAACAATTCTGTTCCTATTGCTTGCTGTGAAGTCCCCTTTGCTACCTCCGTTTTCACATAGTCAATAACCTGACTATCTGACATCTGGGCATAAATAAGATGAGTTGAAATTAAAAAAGTAAAAAAATAAAGAATAACTTTTTTCATATAATTAATAAATATTTACACTTTATTCAAACTAATCACATGTATAATAAAAATTTCTATTATTTGTATTCAAAGCAAGAAACCACAAACCAGACCAAGTGTCAATAAATCAGCAAATTGCAAGATAGCAAAAAGTAAATCACACCCTGTTTTTTCGCGCTACAAATGTAGGCATTTTTTGTCTGATAACAAGTATATTTTTAACAAACATTTAAACACATCATAAAATCCTGCATATCAATAAGTTCCCCAACAGCTATCCAAACAATTCTTGTTCTACAATACAACAAATGATATGCCCTACCAATATATGGGATTCCTGTATTCTGGGAGTTTCTGTTGAAGGAATTCTAATACAAAGATCACACAAACCTAATGTCTTACCACCGTCTTTTCCGGTCAGGACAATAGATTTTAAACCTTTTTCTTTGCACACCTTTAATGCTTTAATAATATTCTCAGAATTTCCGGATGTTGTTATCCCGATAAAAACATCGCCTTGCACACCGTGGGCTTGCACCTGACGTTCGAATAATCGGTCGAAACCGTAATCATTCCCTATAGCTGTAATTATCGAAGTATCTGTAGATAAGGAAATAGATGGAATCCCCGGCCTGTCGAAATAAAATCTGCTTACAAATTCTCCTGCTATATGCTGTGCATCTGCTGCACTCCCCCCATTCCCGGCAAGCAATGTTTTAAAACCATTTTTGTAAGCATCAGTAACAATCGCGGCAGCCTTGCGGATATCATCCAACAAAACTGAATCAGCTAATATAGCTTCCTTTACCGAAATTGAACTTTGTATTTGCTGTATAATCGTTTGCTTAATATCCATAACCTTTTATTTTCAGCTGCAAAATTAATCTTTTTATCTTAAAATCAGGTATTTTTCATCCGATTCTTTTCATTAATTACGGATATAAATCCACTCATAGAAAGACATAGTAATCTGAATATGATTATAATAAAAAGTTGTTAATAACTTTCCTAATTTTATATTATAAAATATCATCCGGTTTTTTATCTTTGTAAAATGGAAAAAATATTATTTAAATACCTGGAACATTTACTGCCCATACATAACTGTGTGATTATTCCGGATTTAGGAGGCTTTATTCTCAATATGGAACCTGCCCTTTTCTTATCCGATGGCAGAATTAATCCGCCGAGATATAGTATTGTTTTCAATCCCGATTTAAACTACAACGATGGCATTATTGCGACGCATATAACTAAAATTAAAAGCAGTTCATATAACTCTGCCAATAAACAAATAAAAAGTTTTGTAAAAGCCATAAAAGCCGATCTGAAAACTGGCAAAACCATTTTGTGCGGCAACTTAGGCTCATTTACCGCCGATTCCAGTCTGAATATTATATTCACTCCTAACAAATCCTTGATATATCCGGCTTTGTGGGGGTTAAACTCAATTAATATCAGACATCTGTCAGAAATTAATCAAACCACGCTCAGGGAGAAAAGGAATATACGGCTCAGATATACTGCCGGAAGAGTTGCCGCTGCGGTAGCAGCTATAGCATTCTTTATAATTCCAATCAACATCGAAGATAGCAATTCGGATAAAACAACACAGCAGGCAAGTTTTATTTCTACTATCAACAGTTCTCTGACCGAAACGGCCAAAACTGAAAATAACGTTGAAGCCGAAAAAATAACAGCAAACACTGCTCTGTTTGAAAAGCCAATTGAAAACGAAGCGCCTAAAGCTGTAGAAGAGAAAAAGAAATCTAATAAATCTTACTACATTATTGTAGGGGGGGAAGTAGAAGAAAGTCAAGCGAACAGGCTCTTGAAAAAGATACGCGAGCAGGAATTCGAACAGGCAAAGATTATAGAATGCTGGGATAGGTACAGAATATATGTGGCCTCCTTCGATGACAAAAATGAAGCCGAAACATTCCTCACTGCTTTCAGAAAAGAACACCCTAAATATGAAGCAGCATGGCTATATCCAATGAAAAATAAGTAGGGTATTTATCTATATAACAGAAAAAGTCCGGCAGAACCGGACTTTTTTTTATTCTGTTCTCCTCAGACTCTTATTCTTTTTCACCATATGCAAGGTCACCTGCATCGCCCAAGCCGGGAATAATATAAGCAAATTCATTCAGTTCAGGATCGATTGCCGCTGCCCAGATAGTAGTCCGTTCTTTAGGAAAATTCTGTTCGCAGTATTCAATTGCCTGTTTACTGGCAATAATAGTGGCAATGTGTATATGCTTAGGTTGACCTTTAGTAAGGAGCGCCTGATAAGACAAATCCATGCTTCCTCCGGTAGCAAGCATAGGATCAGTTAGGATCAGCACCTTATCCTCTATTCGTGGTGAGGCAATATACTCGATATGAACGTGAAAACTCTGATGATTTTCCCGGTATTTACGATATGCGGATACAAATGCATTCTCCGCCTGATCGAAACAGTTCAGGAAACCATGATGATAAACAAGCCCTGCTCGCAAAATTGTACCGATTACTATAGGATCAATCGGCACATTGGTAACAGAAGTACCCAGAGGTGTAGTAGTTTCAAGAGGAAAATAATTTAACGTCTTACTTATCTCATAAGCCATAATTTCACCGATACGCTCCACATTACGCCTGAACCGCATGCTATCTTTCTGAATTTCCACATCACGCAGTTCGCTGACAAAACGATTTAAAATTGTATTTTGTTCTGATAGATTTATTGTTTTCATTATTGTATTTTAGGCCAAAATTAATTGTTTTTCTTTCAAATTCACAAGACAAATTCTTAAAACTCACTTATTCCATATATCCCATGCCGCCAAAGCCTGCAATTCAAGCATCTCAGCACCGTTCTTTATGGCAGCACCATTCTCCTTGCCCAACCTCAAAAATTTTGTTTCAGCAGGATTATAGACCAAATCATACAGAAGATGACTACGGGTCAAATAATTATATGGGATATCCGGTGCCTCATCCACATTGGGAAAAGTACCTAAAGGGGAAGAGTTAATAATAACCTTGTATTCGTTCAACATTTCTTTATTAAGGTCGGCATACGACAACTGCCCCTGCTTCGGTGTGCGGGATACATATTTGAAATCCAGTCCGAGATTATGCAATCCTTCGGCTACAGCCTTAGAAGCCCCTCCTGTACCTAATATCAATGCTTTTTGGTGAATATCTTTATTTATAAGTGGTAAAATCGAGTTTCGAAAACCTATAATATCGGAATTGTGCCCTGTCAGTTTTACCTTATCTCCTACCCTATCTACTTTGATGACATTTACCGCCCCTATTTCCTGTGTTTGCGGATCTAGTTCATCCAGATATGGAATAACTTTCTCCTTATACGGGATCGTAACATTCAATCCTTTCAAATTTGGATGCGACTGTATAATCTGAGGAAATAATGAAATATCTTCTATTTCGAATTTTACATATTCGGCATCTATATTTTCCCTTACAAATTTCTCTGTAAAATACTTCGGTGAAAACGAATGCCCAAGCGGATAACCTACTATTCCATATAAATCCATAATCGGGTAAAATAATTATTCAACAATAAAAATGGGAAAGTACAAAAAAATAGGATAACACCTTTACGGGCAGTTATCCTATTTCTGTATTGTTAGTATTATTACTTGGCAGCCTCTGGTTTGTAACGGCTGTTGAGTAATACTATTACGTCTTTAGTTATATCGTAAGAATCTTTTGCCAGCAATACATTATCCAGCCCTGTGTTGCTGAAAATAATCTGATAGTTGGCTTTCTTATTGTATTCTTTCAGGCATGTGCGTACAGAGTCTGTAACCTGTGCATTCATCTTTGCCTGTTTTCTCATATAGTCATCCTGCAACCGCTGCGCTGTAGCATGCAGGTCTGACTCGATTTTTTGTATACGCGTTTGCTCCTGTTGTGCTCTTTCCTGACTCAGAAATACATTGTTTTCAAGTTTCTTGCGAAAATCGGCAACCTCATTTTCAAACTGTCTTTGCTTATTGTTCAAAGTCGCATTCGCACTGTTGTATTCCTTCATCAAAACATCGTTTGCATCTTTTGCGTAGTTGTAGTTGATAAGTAATGAGTCAACGTTGACATAAGCCACGGGCAAAACACCTGTTGAATCTCCTTCTGCAAAATTAAGGGATGCAGATCCCCCTTCTGTGCCTTTCTTATTAGACGTAAAAAACAAAATAAATAAAACGATGATAGCTACTGCAAGCACACCGTTGATAATGTAAGAGATATTCTTCATTTATTTAAATGCATTTAGTTAATCCTTCTTTATAGAAAATCAGTCGATACCGATCTATCATTTTTGAACGACTTGGCAAAGATATATCTTTATGTTAAAACATTGTCACAAATAAACCTTTAAAAGATGTAAAAAAATTGGTTTTTACTTACCAACTACATATTTTTATGTGTTATTACCAAATAGAATAGTAATTTATTAAAATTTTTAACCCGCATGACAATAAAAGATCTGAAGCCGGCAGGCGTATGGAATTATTTTTATGAAATAACCCAAATCCCGCGCCCGTCAAAGAAAGAAGAGAAAATCATTGCTTATCTTCTCGATTTCGCAAAGAAACACAATCTTGATGTAAAAAAGGACGAAGCCGGAAATGTCCTTATCACGAAACCAGCGACAAAAGGAAAAGAAAATCTTCCGACAGTGATACTACAGGGACATGTAGACATGGTATGCGAAAAAAATAACGATACTGTACATGACTTCGACAACGACCCGATAGAAACCTTCATAGAAAACGACTGGGTAAAAGCAAAAGGAACCACCCTTGGTGCAGATAACGGCGTAGGCGTTGCTGCCGCACTGGCTATTCTGGCGTCGGATACTATCGAACACGGAAAATTGGAATGCCTCTTTACAGTGGATGAAGAAACAGGCCTAACAGGGGCTTATGCTTTAGGTAAAGATTTTCTGAAAGGGGATATACTTATCAATCTGGATACAGAAGAAGAAGGCGAAGTATATATCGGTTGTGCCGGAGGTAAAATTACTACTGCCACATTTACATACAGGCCGGAAGCCGTTCCTTCGAATTATTTCTGGTTCAGGGCACAGGTGACAGGACTGAATGGCGGACATTCGGGCTCGGAAATACATAAAGGACTTGGTAACGCAAATAAAATACTCAACCGCTATCTGTGGGAATTGAGCAGAAAATACGACTTTGTCCTTTCCGAATTTAACGGTGGTAATCTACATAATGCGATTGCTCGCGAAGCCTATGCAATAGCAGGTGTACCTTATAATAAAAAAGAGGATGTAATCGTAGAACTCAACACTCTGGCTCCGGAAATCGAAGCCGAACTGAAAGCTATAGACCCGAAACTGAAAATGACAGTTGAATCTACAGATACGCCGTCATTTATTATAGACAGGGATACGACAGAAAATCTGTTGAATGCATTATATGCCTGCCCGCATGGTGTGTTAGGCATGAGCTTCGAAATACCGGGATTGGTGGAAACATCTACAAATCTGGCTTCGGTGAAGATGAAAGAAGGAAATACAATCCTTATCACTACCAGCCAGAGAAGTTCGACCAACTCGCTGAAAGACGATGCCGGAAATATTGTAAATGCTGTTTTCACTTTGGCTAAAGCAAAAGTAGAACACTCGGCCGGATATCCGGGCTGGCGCCCTAATCCGGATTCGAGAGTACTGGGTGTTGCCAAAGAAGCTTACAAAAAACTATTCGGTAAAGAACCTGAAATAATGGCTATACATGCAGGGCTCGAGTGCGGACTATTCCTTGAAAAATATCCGCATCTGGATATGATTTCGTGTGGCCCTACAATCCGCAATGCGCATTCACCGGAAGAGCAGATAGAAATATCCTCAGTAGAAAAATGGTGGAATTTCTTACTGGAAACCCTCAATAATATTCCGGCTAAATGATACAATTTTATTATTTAGCATTATAAACATATATATATCTTTGTCGTGTCGATAACCGGATTATCGGCACGGCATTTTTTGATACTTAATTCTAAACAGACCCAATTAAACACTAATAAACGGAAAATGAAGGGAGAAAGAGTATTCAGCCTTGACCTGCTCAGGGTATTAGCCTGCTATATGGTTATACAGGTTCATGCAGGAGAATTCTATTATATAGGCGAAGGCAACACGGTGATAAACAATGCAGATGCCTCCTGGGTCGGCCTTTATAATTCCTTATTCAGGAGTGCTGTTCCCCTCTTTATTATGATCACAGGATATTTTGTCCTTCCGGTAAAGGAAGAGATGAGCACATTTTTCAAAAGGCGTTTTACACGTGTAGTGATTCCCTTTGTTGTATGGTGCGGGCTGTATGCCGTATATTTTTTCTTTACGGGAGACTCGACTTTGGGAGAAGTATTTATCAATATAGCCAAAATCCCTGTCAATTTCGGTGTGGAAGTAGGGCATCTCTGGTATATTTATATGCTTATAGGGCTATATCTGTTTTTTCCGATTATATCTCCATGGCTCAACAGTGCTTCACGCAACAATATCCTTTTCTTCCTTGTTATATGGGCAGTAACATTGCTTCTGCCATATATACACCGTGAATTTCCCGAAGTACTTGGCGAATGTTTCTGGAATCCGACACCACTATTATATTATTTCAGCGGATTTCTCGGATTTGCCGTTCTTGGGTGCTATCTGAAAAAATTCCATAAGGAAAAGAACAAATGGGATTTAACGGCAGGAGTTGCCCTTATCGTGATCGGGTACCTCATCACTTATACTCTTTTTATCACACGTCTGGATACGGAAAAAATGGTTACCGATCTCGAACTGTCATGGAACTACGGAACTATCAATGTAGCTATGATGGCTTTGGGAATATTTTTAGTGATAAAGAATATTCAATTCAAAAAAAATAATGCTTTTAGAAGAAGAATGGTAAGTATTTCTATGATGAGTTACGGAATGTACCTGGTCCATATTATGGTACTGAATTTCTTCTACTGGGCATTCAACGATATGTTTTCATCGGCGGCTGTCAAGATTCCGTTAATGGCTGTATGTACATTCATAGTGTCTTATATAATTATTAAATTAATTTCATATCGGTCGAGGAGCAAATATATTATAGGTTAATCGTATCTTTGTAATAATAAGCAACAGCATGAAATATATTTATCTATATAATATACAAATAGTTACAAGATAAAAAGTAACTATTTAGCAATATACGCAAAAAAGGTTACCTTTGTTACTTTTTAACATTATATAGTTAATAAAAGTAAAATTATGGATAAAATGAAAATCGAGATATGGTCGGATATAGCCTGTCCATTCTGCTATATAGGAAAGCGTAAACTAGAGGCGGCACTCGCGCAGTTTCCGCATAAAGACAAAGTTGAACTTGTGTGGAACAGCTACGAACTCGACCCCGAATTGCCTAAAGAGGCTTTGGAATCGAAGATATACGGCTATTTTGCCGACAAGCACAATATGAGCGTCAATGAAGCGCACGAAACAATGGAACGGACTGCGGCGCTGGCAAAAGAAGTGGGGCTGAACTTCGATTATGACAACCTCATCGTTGCCAATACATCGGATGCTTTACGCTTAGTTAAACTGGCCAAAGAGTCGGGACTTGCTACCGAAGCTGAAGAAGTACTGTTCGATGCCTACTTTGCTAAAGGCGAAGATGTAAGCGATAAGAATGTACTTGTAAAGCTGGGCACTAAAATCGGGCTGAAAGAAGACGATATTTTGAAAATGCTCGACAGCGATAAATATCTCAATGAAATAAAGAAAGATATAGCCTATAGCGAGAATGTCCTTAATTTGGAATACATTCCGTTTTATGTATTCAACAACGAGCAAATGGTACAGGGTTCTATCCCCGTAGAAGATTATCTTGAAGTGCTGACCAAAGCTTACGCGGACTGGGAAAAAGGCATTTCTAACAATAGCGGAGAAATAATAAGCGGGAAATCCTGTTCTATAGACGGTATTTGCAGCTAAAAATATATGAAGTGAGAAAGCTTCTGCACCTTATTATATATGTAGCTTTGTTCGCAGCCCTTTTTGCATGTTCGAACGACGACGACTTTTCTTCCGATGGAAATTTGACGCTCAAATTTTCAGCGGATAAGATCCGTTTCGATACTGTCTTTAGCCATATCGGCTCTGCTACGAAGCAGTTTAAAATATATAACAGGAGCGACAAGTCTCTTGTCATTAGTTCAATACAAATAATGAATCCGGACAAAAGCGGGTTCAGGATGAATATTGACGGGGAAAAAGGAACAAGCCTCAGCAATGTGGAAATCCTGAAAAAAGACAGCCTTTTCGGGTTCATAGAAGTTACGGTGAACGCCGAAGCCGAAAATCCGTTATTGATCCGCGACTCTATCCGCTTCGAAACAAATGGGAATATACAATACCTGCAACTGGAAGCCGTAGGGCAGGATGTTTACATATGGAAAGGCGGACGCATTACAAGGGATACTGTTATTCTCTCCAAAAAGCCATTACTGGTTTACGATTCTATTATTATCAACAAAGGTGTTACAGCTACATTTCAAGAAGGGGCGAAGATATTCTTCCGCAACAATGCTTCTATGCGCATATATGGCACTCTAAAAGCCAATGGCAGCATACAAAAACCTGTCATTTTCAGAGGCGACCGCTTCGACAGGATAGAAGGTGACATCCTTTACGACAATGTACCCGGACAATGGGACGGCATATATTTTTGCCCCGAGAGTTTCAACAACGAATTACTAAATGTCAATATACGAAATGCCACCCGTGGTATTACATTCCACGATTCCGGTATAAAGAACAAAAAGGCCGTTCTTACAAATACAGTAGTTCAGAATACGGCAGAATACGGCGTTAAAGCGACCAATTGCAAAATTGAAGGTGGGAACTGCCGGTTTGTAAACTCGAAAGGTGCTGCCTTGGAAGTGATCGGCGGTGCATACACATTCCTGCATTGTACAATAGCCAACTATTACCAATGGGACAGGCGTATAGCTGAAAGCCTGCTTATAAGCAATACTATAAGCGCCCCTTTAGAAAAATGCGAGTTTATTAATTCCATTATATACGGCCCTGCCATAGACGAACTATACATCCAAATGCTGGCAAGCAACACATTCAATTATAAATTTGCCAATTGCCTGATTAAAGCTACAGAAATAACCCGTTCAGAGTTTATCAATACAATATGGAATGCCGATCCACAATTTAAAAACCTGAACACAAGCGGAGATTATTCATACAATTTTGAATTGACAGACGGTTCGCCCGCCATTAATAAGGCAGATAAGGCATATTCCACGTCCCTACCTTCAGACCTGAAAGGGCAATCGCGCCTCGATAATCCCGATATCGGATGTTATGAGTGGATCAGGTAGATTTGCTATATTGATTATTGTTGTAGTACTGACGTACAGCATTCCGCTAGTAGGGCAGGAGAAATTCCGTGTTATGTTTTATAATACTGAAAACATGTATGATATAAAAGATAACCCTGACACCAATGATGACGACCTGACTCCTAAAGGACAACTGCACTGGACAAAATACCGATACTGGAAGAAGTTAAATAATATAGGTAAAGTCATTGCCTCCGTTGGTGACGACTACCCTCCTGCCCTTGTAGGCATCTGCGAAGTAGAAAATGATTCGGTATTGTTTGACCTTACACGCCGGTCCAATCTGAAAGAACATAAGTATGAATATATTATAACACATTCGAAAGACGACAGAGGCTCGAATGTAGCGTTACTCTATCAGCGCGACCAAATGAAAGTTATCAGCCGTAATAGTTATACCCCTGTACTCTCCGATCCGGATAAGAATACAAGGGATATACTGCACATAACAGGTCGTGTTGTAAACAATGAATTACTGGACATTTTCATCTGCCATTTCCCGTCGAGGCGTGACGGAATCCGTAAAACAAGGCCCGACCGTATAAAGTGCGCCGAATTATTGAAACAAAAGACGGATAGCATTTTGCGGATACGTAAAAAAGCCAATATCATTATTATGGGCGACTTTAACGATTATCCATACGATATAAGTATTAAAGAAACACTTGCTGCACAAAGCATAGAATCGCCTATATCAGACAAGAAGCTGTATAATATGTTCCTTGATAAAGCAATCAAAAAGGAATCGGGTTCTTATAAATACAGGGGAAAATGGAATTACATCGACCAGTTCATCGTTAACGGGAAACTATTAGGCAATTCGTCTAAGGTTAAGATAAAGAATAAAGAAGCGCATGTTTTTTCTGAAGACTTTCTTCTGCATGAAGACAGTCAGAAATATGGAGGACTAAAACCGTTCCGTACTTATCTCGGATTTAAATATCTGGGCGGTTACAGCGATCACCTGCCAATCTATATGGACTTAATCATTAAAAACTAAGGGAGGATGAAGCAGGCCATATTGATTACAGCATACAAGAATCCGCAGCAGCTTTTAGATATCGTGGATTTCTTCGATGAAGACTTTTCATTCTATATCCATATAGATAATAAGAGTAATATCCCTGCCGCAGATATAAAGATGCTGGAATCACGTTTATCTGTAAGATTCGTATCCCGTACCTATAGTATCAATTGGGGAAGTATAGACCATCTGAAAGCTATCCTGCTTTTATCTCAGGAATGTATCAAGGATAAAAGTATAGAATATATTCACCTGATTACAGGACAGGACTTTCCGGTAAAGACTCCTCACCAGATAACAGATTATCTGAAAGAAAATAGGGGAACCGAGTTTCTGTCGGCAAGACCTCTGCCGATTGAAACATGGAAAGGCGGCGGCCTTAACAGGGTTCAATATTATAACCTGTATGAAGTATTCAATGCCAAAAGCTGGCAACGGGTGTTTATTAAGGTATTTGTTTTTATGCAGAAGGTTGTCGGTTATAAGCGTAAATTGCCTGCTGAACTGCCACAGCTATACGGAGGCTCTACTTACTGGACAATTACGCGAGAAGCTGTAGAATATTACATTGACTTCTTGGATAAGAATCCGCATGTATTAAAAGCTTATGACTATACCTTCTGCTCCGAAGAAATTCTTTTGCACTCCATATTAATGAATTCTCCATTCAAAGAGAAGGTAGCTAAAAGAAATCTCCGGTTTATGCTGTGGGAAAACCGCGACGGCGCATATCCGCCCAATCTGGATGAAAGGGATTATGAAAGTATTATAAATTCGGATGCCTTCTTTGCCCGAAAGTTCGATTATCGGGTTTCCAAGAATTTACAAAATAAGATTATAGCACACCTGTCGGGAACTAATAGCGATTAGATTCCTCGAGTGCTTCACGTATATTGCCGAAAACAGCCGACAGGAGGAAGCGCACATGTTTCAGCCCGTCTTCATCGATACCGGCCAAAGCCGCATCCATGGTGCGGTAAACAGCACGGTTGGCACAATCTTTTATCGACCGGCCCAGTTCTGTAAGGTATACATAGTTGGAACGCCTGTCGGTAGTAGATGCATTGCGATAGACAAGATTCTGCTTAGCCAGATTATCTATCAGCCGGGTCATACTCGGCTTGTCTTTGAAGGTCGAATTGCATAAAGTCTGCTGCGTCACACCGTCTTGTCTCCATAGAAAAGCAAGTACGGTCCACTGTTCGGGTGTTATGTCCAAACCCTCTTTGCGAAGGTTGCGGTACATCATCCGGTTGATCGCCATTGACACTTTTCCATTTATGATAGGGAAAATAAGGTCCTGGTCTTCATTTAAGCTTAAGATATCTCCGTTATCCATTAGGTCTTATTTCATATTGGTAATACAAATGTAAGATAAGATGTCTGTTAATCAAAGATTTTTTAAAGCTTTAGCATTTGTTATATTAATAAAAAAGTCTATCTTTGCACCTCATTTGCAAAAATGACATGTTTAATTTTATAATTATTTAATTTATGAACAATTACGAAACCGTTTTCATTTTGACTCCCGTTTTGTCTGATGTACAGATGAAGGAAGCGGTAGAAAAATTCAAGACTATTTTGACCAACGAAGGGGCAAAAATAGTAAATGAAGAAAACTGGGGACTACGTAAGCTGGCTTATCCAATCCAGAAGAAGTCTACCGGTTTTTATGCTATGTTAGAGTTTGAAGCTGATCCGTCTGTAATCGCTAAACTAGAACTTAACTTCCGTCGCGATGAACGTGTAATCCGTTTCCTTACTTTCCGTCAGGATAAGTTTGCACACGAGTATGCACAAAAGAGAAGAAATCTAAAATCACCTAAAAAAGAAGAAGTAAAGGAGAACTAAATTATGGCACAGCAATCAGAAATCAGATATTTGACTCCGCCTTCAGTTGACGTCAAGAAAAAGAAATACTGCCGCTTCAAAAAGAACGGTATAAAGTATATAGACTACAAAGACCCTGAGTTTTTGAAGAAATTCCTTAACGAACAGGGAAAAATTCTTCCTCGCCGTATCACCGGTACATCTCTTAAATTCCAACGTCGTGTTGCACAAGCTGTAAAAAGGGCTCGCCATTTAGCTTTGCTTCCTTACGTTACAGACTTAATGAAATAATAAAAAGGAGGAAAAGAAATGCAAGTTATATTGAAAGAAGACATCCTTAACTTAGGATATAAAGATGAAGTCGTAACGGTTAAAGACGGTTACGGACGTAATTACCTTATACCTCAAGGTAAAGCTGTGATAGCATCAGAGTCTGCAAAGAAAGTGATGGCTGAAAACCTGAAACAACGCGCTCACAAACTTGAGAAAATCAAGAATGACGCTCAGGAACTGGCTGCCAAACTAGAAGGAGTTTCGCTTACTATCGGAGCAAAAACAAGCTCGACAGGTACTATCTTCGGCTCTGTAACTAACATACAGATAGCTGAAGCTCTTGAGAAACTTGGTTACAATGTAGACAGAAAGGTGATCATCATCAAAGATGCCGTGAAAGAAGTAGGTACTTACAAAGCTATCGCTAAGCTTCACAAAGAAGTTTCGGTAGAAATACCTTTCGAAGTAGTATCGGAATAAGACATATTTCAAACATATTAGGAAAAAGAGCTACAGTTTGTAGCTCTTTTTTTATATTCTTTAACAACAATACGAAAATTACACCTATCTTTGCACACTTACTATTAATTTAAAACATTTGTTATGAAAAATTTATCCAAAACTACATTTAGCATAATCGCTATCTTATTTGTTTCTATGTGCTTTATCCAATGTAAAGATGCAAAAGATGCTGCTGTGACTAAATATCTGGAGTTGCAGGCAGAGCAACTAAATAAACAATTTCCTATGAACATGGGAGCCATGACTATGGAGAAATGTACAATAGAGGGAAAGACAATCAAATTATTTGTTACAATAAATTCAGACGTGGAAACATTTGATGCTGAAGCAGGAAAAACAGCAGCAGTGCAGTCTATCAAAAACAGTCCGGAAGCAAAACAATCGCAGGAATTCGGTATTTCATATGCATATGAATACAAGAATGCTTCGGGTAAGGTTATAGGAGAAATCAACATATCGCCTGAAGATTACAAATAATCGGATGATATATTAAAAGATAAGATATCCGGAAACTAATCTTAGTTTCCGGATATTTTTTTATGCATGAGATATATAATATTGGGATAAATTTATCTATATATAAAAACGCATTATTATCTGAAAATATAAAAAAATAAATCGTTACTCGTTTATGTTACTTTTCTGCTCATTTCACTTTACATAAATAATTAAAATAACACAGCATTAGAAATAGATAAAAACTATATTTGATTTTCAATCATAATTCTTTGATTTTCAACCCTGGCTATTTCATTTGAAGATAAAACGATAATTCTTTTAACTTAAAATCATAAAAAAACAGTACCTTCGTGTGGTTTAAAAGTTTAATTATCAAAATCTTTTAAAACAATATCTTGTTAATAATAAAAAACTAAAATAGAAGCGATATGAAAATCGGATTTGTAGGATTAGGAAAAATGGGCGGCAAAATGGTAGAACGCCTTTTGAATCACGGTCATGAAATAGTTGCATACAACTTAACCCAGAAAGAAATAGACGATGTGGCGGCAAAAGGTGCTATTCCGGCTTCGAGCCTGAAAGATTTGGTGAGTAAACTGGAAGGGCGTAAACTGGTATGGCTGATGGTTCCTGCGGGTAAACCTGTAGAAGAAAACATTGCCGAACTGCTTACTTTACTTAATCCGAACGATATAATCGTCGATGGCGGTAACAGCTACTGGCGCGAAACCGTAGAACGCGGTAAAAAGGTACAAGAGAAAGGAATCCATTACCTCGATTGTGGTACCAGTGGTGGTGTATGGGGACTTCAGAACGGATACTGCCTGATGTATGGCGGAGACAAAGATGCCTGCAATTTTGCAGAACCTATATTTAAAAGCCTTGCTCCCGAAAACGGATACATGCGTTGCGGAGAAAGCGGTGCAGGTCATATGGTAAAGATGGTGCACAATGGCATAGAGTATGGTATGATGCAGGCTTATGCCGAAGGCTTCGAAATAATGAAGAATTCTCCCTATGATGTTGATCTCGAAAAGATATCACGTGTATGGATGCAGGGATCGGTAGTACGTTCATGGTTATTGGAACTGATAGGAAACGCACTCGAAGGAAACGAAAATCTCGACGGTATAAAGGATTATGTTGCCGATAGCGGTGAAGGCCGCTGGACAGTGCAAACGGCAATTGATTTTGATGTGCCGGCACATGTAATTACAGCTTCGCTCTTTACGCGATTCGAATCCAGACAGGAATCGTCTTACGCTATGAAACTGCTCGCTGCAATGAGAAATCAGTTTGGCGGACATGAAATCAAAAAAGACTAACTTAGTTACTAGTTACTCCGCCCTATGGGCAGTTACAAGTTTGCTGACGCGCAACAAATCGACGTTTAAATAAGCTTGTTACTCGTAACTCGTAACTCGTAACTAAAGAACAATGAAACCAAAGCATATAAAAGATCAGGCTCTGATTATATTCGGTGCATCGGGCGACCTTACCCATAGGAAGCTCATTCCGGCAATATTCGACCTGTATCGCCAAAAATCATTGCCTCAGAACTTTGCCGTTCTGGGCGTGGCACGCAGCCCTTATACCGACGATTCATTCCGCGAAAAGATGAAAGACGGTATCAGACAGTTTGCAACTGCTAAAGACATATCTGATGAAGAACTGAATACCTTCAGTCAGAAACTGCATTATCTTTCTATCAATACGGATGACGGCAAGGATTATGTGAAAGTAAAAGAAAGACTGGAACAGCTAGATAAGGAGGAAAATACCGCTGGAAACTACATCTTCTATCTTTCTACTCCACCTGCATTATATCCGCTGGTTCCTAAATTTCTAGCTCAACAGGGTTTGAACAAGGAAGAAGGATATTTCAGGAGAATAATTATAGAAAAGCCTTTCGGCACAGACCTCAAATCTGCTATAAGCCTGAATGCTTCTCTGCGAGAGGATTATAAAGAAGATCAGATTTACCGCATAGATCATTATCTGGGTAAGGAAACGGTACAGAATATGCTTGTTACCCGCTTTGCAAACGGAATATATGAGCCTCTGTGGAACAGGAATTACATACATCACGTAGAAATTACTGCTGCCGAAAGTATCGGTGTTGAAAATCGCGGAAGCTATTACGACCATTCGGGAGCATTGCGGGATATGCTTCAAAATCACCTGTTGCAATTAGTGGCGCTTGTTGCCATGGAGCCACCAATGGCCATAGAATCGGAAGCCATACGCAACGAAAAATTGAAAGTATTTCAGGCACTGCGTCCAATGTCGGATGAAGATGTTTTCAAAAACGTAATCCGCGGACAATACACTGCTGCCAATATAAAAGGGAAATATGCGAAAGGCTATCGTGAAGAAAAAGATGTAGACAAAGACTCCCGCACCGAAACATATATTGCGATGAAACTCTTCATCGACAACTGGCGCTGGGGTGATGTACCTTTCTATATTCGTACAGGGAAACGCTTGCCTACACGTGTTTCAGAAGTGGTTATCCATTTCAAACCTGCACCGCAACGTTTGTTCCACGAAACAACTGATTTGAGGAATGATGATAATCAACTCGTTATAAGAATCCAACCGGATGAAGGCATATTACTGAAAACCAGAATGAAAGTACCGGGTAGCGGTTATCAGGTAAAAACCGTGAATATGGATTTCCATTACTCACAATTACAGGACACTTATCTGCCTGAGGCTTATGAAAGACTTTTGCTGGATTGTATGACGGGCGATTCAACGCTTTACATACGCGGTGATGCTTTGGAAGCCACATGGAAATTTGTACAACCTCTGATCGATTTCTGGGAAAAGAATCCCGATGCCCCGCTGCACGGTTATCCCGCAGGTACATGGGGTCCTGAAAATGCAGACGACCTTATAGAAGAAAAAAATCTTACATGGCGTTATCCATGTAAGAATCTCTCCGATGATGGAATATATTGTGAATTATGATAAAAGAAGAAATTAAAATTTACGAAGACCCGCAAGCCCTCAGTAAAGGCTTCACCGAATTTCTGTTGAAATTATTGGATGTATATCCGCACATGAACCTCGCACTGTCGGGAGGAACAACACCGAAAGTCATTTTCGACTACTGGGCCGAAAATTGTAAGGACGCTATCGACTGGAACCGTATCTCTTTCTTTTGGGGAGATGAACGTTGTGTGCCACCCGAAAATGTGATGAACAACTTCGGGATGACAAAAGACCACCTTTTTGACAAAGTTCCTGCTATTCCTAACAATAACATTTATCGCATACATGGCGAAAACGAGCCGGAAGAAGAAGCGTTGTGGTACAGCAAGATTTTGTCAGCAAAGCTGATGCAAAGGCAGGATATGCCAAGCTTTGAAATAGTGATGCTAGGACTGGGCGATGACGGACACACCGTATCTATTTTTCCTAACCAGATAGACTTATGGGACAGCAAAGAAACCTGTGTCATTGGAGAACATCCCGAAACGGGCATGCAGCGGGTTACTATTAGCGGACGGGTTGTAAACAATGCTCAATACGTAGTTTTTCTTGCTACAGGGAAGAACAAGGCTGAAAAGGTCAGGGATGTAATAAAGAACAGGAAAGATTTTCTGAATAAATACCCTGCAGCAAGGGTTAATCCTAAAAAAGGATATCTCTACTGGTTCCTTGATGCTGATGCAGCAAGTTTGCTGTAACTAAAAATAAGAAAGGATGACTAAACAAGTCATCCTTTTTACTTTATATCTTCCAATCTACAAACTTCAACAGTCTGTCTATATAATCCCGGTTATTAGACAATCGCGGCACTTTATTTTGTCCGCCTAATTTTCCGATAGATTTCAACCAGTCATTAAATGTACCTTTTGGTAGGCTGCGGACAAGCGGTACACCCAATGAAAGATTATAAGAGCGTTTAGCCTCGTAGTCAGAATTCACTTTCTTAAGATTCGTATCTAAAGACTGGATAAACTTATCGAGATTATCCGGTTCAACGGCAAATTCGATAAACCACTCATGCGCTCCGGTATTATTATCACCGAAATAAACAGGGGCAGCGGTATATTCGCTTATCTGTGCTCCGGTTTCTTTACATGCTTCGGATAAAGCCTTCTCTGCATTGTCTATGATTATTTCTTCACCGAAAGCATTTATAAAGTTCTTTGTCCGTCCGGTTATCCGAAACAGATATGGATGTGTTGACGTAAACTCGATAGTATCACCTATCATATAACGCCACAGGCCGCCATTGGTAGAAATAAGAATGGCATAGTTCTGTCCTGTCTGCACTTCGTCCAGAGTCAGAGTTCGAGGATTCTCGCTATCCCATTCGCTCATTGGCACGAATTCATAATAGATACCGCTATCCAGCATCAATAGCATATCTTTTGAATCATCAGAAAACTGCACGCCAAAGAATCCTTCCGAAGCATTGTATGTTTCCCAATAACGCATCGCAGGCTTTTGGATAATCTTCCTATATTGCTCTTCGAAGGGAGTAAAGCTAACACCTCCATGAAAGAATACTTCGAGATTAGGCCATATATCGGTCAGTTCCCGTCCCGTATCTGCTTTTATCTTTTTGAGAAGGACGAGCAGCCAGGACGGTACTCCCATAAATGCTCTTACATCATTCTTTACAGCATAATCAGTCAGAGCCTGCAGCTTTACCTCCCAATCAGGTAATAAAGAGATGCTTTCCGGTGTACGACTTCTCTTAGCCCAGAAGTACAGATTCTTGATAAGTATAGCAGAAATATCTCCTGTAAAAACACCGTCGCCAATATTGTTGATTTGCTTGCTGCCTCCCAATACCAACGTCTTTCCGAAGAAAAACTTTGCATTTTTGTTAGCACGTCCATATATCGCCAACATCTGCTCACCACATTTGTAATGACCTTTTGTCAGCGATTCTTTGGTTACAGGAATATATTTGCTTTTATCTTCTGTAGTACCCGATGACATGGCAAACCATTGCGTCGGCTTATTCCATAAAATATTTTGCTGCTTATCTATCAATATTTTATCGAGATAAGGACGTAAATCTTCATAATGAAATACAGGAACTGACTTCCTGAAATCATCCTTATTCTTAATGTTGGAAAAGTTGTATTGTTGTCCTATGAATGTTTGTGCACCATTCCGGAGAAGGTAATCCAAGATTCTCTCTTGAGTTCGGATAGGGTCGGATATAAACCTGTCTACTTCACGATATTTGAAGTCCAGATACTTATGGGCGATTTTGGTAATCATCCTATCTTACTTATTCTGCGTAGCTTTTCTTCGTCGATTATCTTTATCTTGCGTCCGTCGAGCGTAATAATATGTTCATCGACAAAAGTCGATAGTGTCCTGATGGCATTTGAGGTTGTCATATTAGACAGATTGGCAAGGTCTTCACGTGATAAGTAAATACTGATAGTAGCCCCGTCTTCTTCCAGTCCGTAATTTTCGATAAGGAAAATAAGCGATTCGGCCAGTCGTCCGCGGATATGTTTCTGAGTAAGATTTACCACCCTTTCATCTGCAATTCCCAAATCGGTCGACAATTCCCGGATAAAGAACATACCCATCTTCGAATTAGATGAAACAATGCTCTCGATGATTTGCATCGGAATAAAACAGATTGTCGAAGCCTCGAATGCCGAAGCGGCAGTAACATATGGCTCGTTAGCAAAAAATGCCCTGTAACCAAAATACTGCGTAGGCCGTATCATCCTGATTATCTGGCTGCGTCCGCCTACCCCGTCTTTATATATCTTTACTTTACCTTTGCAAAGGCACATCAGGTCGAGCGGAATTTCTTCCTCCCGGTAGATTACCTCATTCTTTTTGAAATCAAGAATTCTTGCATTCGCCGAAATCAGGTCACGCTCCTTAGTATTCAACAAATTCCAGATTTCAGGAATACTTTCCGATAAACTTACAACATTGCTGCTATCTGCCACCATAAAGAAATGCTTGATAATATAAATCAGGTTCTACTTTTTAACTTAAAACAAAGTTAGTATTTTTTTATATAAAACATGTTACAGAACATATTTTTAACGCTTTGGTTCATTTTTTTATAAAAACAAGTTCGAGATTAATTATTATTTCGCTTTGAATATTACAATAATAAGACTATTTTTGCACCACCAAAAAAGAGGGAGCCGCCAAGGCTAACTTTTTCTTACACATCTGAATAAACTTGTAATAATTAAAATAGACCGTTAAGATGAACGTATCTCTGACAAATGTCGATAGCGTGAATGCTATCCTGCAAATAAGTGTTACAAAAGCAGACTATCAGGAAAAACTTGACAGTGCGCTGAAAACTTTCCGTAAAAAAGCAAATGTACCGGGATTCCGTCCGGGAACTGTACCGGTAGGTATGGTAAAGAAGATGTACGGAAAATCTATTCTGGCCGAAGAAATAAATAAAATGGTAGGTGAAAGCCTCTACAACTATATACAGGAGAATAAACTGAACGTGCTTGGCGAACCTCTTCCGAATGAAGAAAAACAGCAACCGTTTGATTTTTCGACAGAAGGCGACTATGACTTCTTTTTCGACATTGCAATGGCTCCTGAAATGAAGCTTTCCCTGACTAAGAAAGACAAGATAACATACTATAAAATAGATGTAAACGAAGAGCTTGTAGATAAGCAGATCGAATCATACAAAGCCAACTACGGCAAGTATGACAAAGTAGAAGAAGGCGCCATTGCAACCGACCTTATCAGAGGTATTATTTCGGAACTTGAAGACGGCAACGTGAAAGAGGGCGGAATAAATGTAGAGTCAGCTGTCGTTATGCCTTCTTACATGAAAGACGCTGAAGAACAATCCAAATTTATCGGAGCTAAAGCCGGTGATGTGATTACATTTAATCCGGGCAAAGCCTATGAAGGAAATGAAACAGAAATATCTTCACTATTGCACATTGAGAAAGATGCAGTAGAAGCAATTGCTCCGGAATTTAAATTTGAAGTTTCGGAAATCACCCGCTACAAAGAAGCAGAACTAGATAAAGAACTCTTTGATAAAGTATTCGGTGAAGGCAATGTAAAAGATGCTGCCGAATTTAAGGCGAAAGTGAAAGAAACAATCGAAGACCAGTTTGCACCGGATAGCGATTACAAATTCCTGTTGGATGCGAAAGAACTAATGGAAAAGAAAGCCGGAGATGTACAGTTCCCGGATGCTTTCCTGAAAAGATGGCTGGTTGCCTCAGGTGAAGAAAGAACAGCAGAATCTGTAGAGGCTGATTATCCTAAAATCATTGCCGACCTGAAATTCCACCTTATCAAAGAGCAGATAGCAAAAGACAATGATATCAAGATTGAAAACGAAGATATGAAAATCATTGCTATGCAGGCGGCAAGAGCACAGTTTGCTCAATATGGCATGATGAATCTTCCTGACGAAATGGTTGAGAATTATGCAAACGACATGTTGAAGAATAAAGACAATGCCCGCAACCTGCTTGACCGCGCCATGGAAAATAAAATCATCGACACGTTGAAAGGCAAACTGGGAATAGAAGAGAAATCAATCTCATTGGACGACTTCCGCAAATTCTTCGAAAAAGAAGAAGAAGAAGATACAAAAGAGGAAGCATAATCCTGAAGAAAATATAAATGACGGGCAGACAGAACATAATCTTTCTGCCCGTTCTTAATGACATATTCGAAATACGGTGAATAATATTTTAGCTTTTCAGTTTTTTATTTATAACTTTGTTTATAAGAAATGGAGGCTTAATACATTTAGCCTCTTTTTTATGCTGCACACAGTGGCACGATAATTGTTTATAAAACTAACGATATTAAATTATTCACACATTTGAAAAGGAAATATTATGAACAATGATTTTAGAAAATATGCTACCAAGCATTTAGGAATGAATGGTCTTGCACTAGATAATTATGTAGATATCACCAGCAGCTATATATCACCCACTATTATAGAAGAACGCCAGCTCAATGTGGCGCAGATGGATGTATTCTCCCGTCTGATGATGGATAGGATTATATTCCTCGGCACACAGATAGACGAATATACTGCCAATGTCATTCAGGCACAATTACTGTATCTGGATTCTGCAGATTCGGGTAAAGATATATCGATCTATATCAATTCACCGGGCGGCTCTGTTTATGCCGGTTACGGAATATATGATACCATGCAGTTTATCAACAGCAACGTATCTACTATCTGTACAGGTATTGCGGCATCAATGGCAGCAGTATTGCTAGTAGCAGGTGAAAAAGGAAAACGCTTTGCACTGAAACATTCACGAGTGATGATACATCAGCCACTTGGCGGTGCGCAGGGACAGGCTTCCGATATAGAAATTACAGCACGCGAAATAGGCAAGATAAAAAAAGAACTATACACAATTATATCAAACCATTCCGGCCAACCGTTCGAAAAGGTTGAAAAAGATTCTGACCGTGACTACTGGATGACTTCAGGCGAAGCTAAAGATTACGGTATGGTTGACGATGTATTAATTAGAAACAAATAATCGAAGAATAAACCAAAGCTTATTTGCTGACAAACTATAAATGGCAAAAAAAGAAATAAACCAATGCAGTTTTTGCGGACGAAGCGATAAAGACGTAAATATGCTTATATCTGGCTTGTCCGCAGACATCTGCGATAGTTGCGCCGAGCAGGCCTATCTGATTGTAAAAGAAAGTATCGAAGCAAAACAGAAATCTGCTTCGGGACTTGAAAAATCACAACTACCCGACCCCAGAAAAATCAAAGAATATCTCGACGGATATATTATTGGACAGGATAATGCAAAGCGTTATCTTGCTGTAGCCGTTTATAATCACTACAAACGGATATTGCAGGAAAAAAGCGATGATATCGAGATCGAAAAATCCAATATTATACTTGTAGGCCCTACCGGAACAGGAAAAACATTACTTGCCCGTACTATAGCAAAGATGCTTCATGTACCCTTTGCCATAGTAGATGCCACAGTACTTACCGAAGCCGGATATGTGGGTGAAGATATAGAAAGTATACTGACCCGCCTGCTGCAGGCATCGGACTACGATGTGTCTGCTGCCGAAAGAGGTATTGTCTTCATTGACGAGATTGACAAAATAGCACGTAAAAGCGACAATCCGTCTATCACCCGGGATGTAAGCGGCGAAGGAGTACAGCAAGGACTTTTAAAATTACTCGAAGGCTCGATTGTAAATGTGCCGCCTCAAGGAGGACGTAAACATCCTGAGCAAAAAATGATCGCCGTAGATACTAAGAATATACTCTTTATTTGTGGAGGGGCATTCGACGGTATTGAACGCAAAATTGCACAAAGGCTCAATACGAAAGTAGTCGGTTATGCTTCTTCAATGAATAACGCCGAAGTCGACCGCGAAAACCTGCTTCAATATGTAGCGCCTCAGGATTTGAAGTCGTACGGTCTGATTCCTGAAATAATAGGTCGTCTGCCGATACTTACCTATCTGGACTCACTGAACAGAAGCGCTTTGCGCCGGATTCTGACAGAACCGAAAAATTCAATCATAAAACAATATGTAAAACTCTTCAAGATGGATGATGTAGACCTCAGCTTCGATGAAGATGTTTACGAATTTATTGTAGATAAGGCGATCGAATACAAACTAGGCGCAAGAGGCCTAAGGTCTATTGTAGAAAGTATTATGATGGATGCCATGTTTAATATTCCATCTACTAAGGAAGACAAATTACACATCACGAAAGAGTATGCTGTAGAGCAACTCGAAAGATCGCAAATGCTAAAACTCAAAAATTCACAATAAAGTTTGTTTTTTTCATAAAAAATAGCCTATTTTAAGTTGTAGATTTAGAATTAGGACTTTATCTTCGTATAACATAATAGCCTGTTTTTTTATAAATATGCCTGATCGAAACGACATACTGACCACCGCATTAAAAAAGCATTTTGGCTTTGATAAATTCAAAGGCAATCAACATGCTATCATCCGGAATGTATTGGATGAGAGGGATACGTTTGTGCTGATGCCTACAGGGGGAGGAAAGTCGCTATGTTACCAGTTGCCCGCCCTGCTGATGGAAGGAACGGCTGTAATTATATCTCCGCTGATAGCTCTGATGAAAAATCAGGTGGATGCCATGCGCAATTTCAGTGAAGAAGACGGAGTGGCTCATTTCATAAACTCATCACTCAACAAAGCGGCTATAGAGCAGGTAAAGGGCGATATACTTTCAGGTAAAACAAAATTGCTTTATGTAGCGCCTGAATCGCTGACCAAAGAAGACAACATAGATTTTCTCCGCCAGATAAAAATTTCATTCTACGCTATAGACGAGGCTCACTGTATCTCAGAATGGGGGCACGATTTCCGTCCCGAATACAGGCGCATACGCCCTATCGTAACAGAGATAGGCAAACACCCGATAATAGCGCTCACAGCTACTGCAACACCCAAAGTACAACTCGACATACAGAAAAATCTGGGTATGACCGAGGCCGATGTTTTTAAAGCATCATTTAACAGGGAAAACCTTTTCTACGAAGTGCGTCAGAAAACAAATAACGTAGACAAGGATATAATCAAATACATTAAATCCCAAGGACATAAATCGGGTATAATCTATTGCCTTAGCCGTAAGAAAGTAGAAGAATTTGCTGAAATATTACAGACAAACAATATAAATGCCTTACCTTACCATGCCGGACTGGATGCAAGTACAAGATCTGCCAATCAGGATGCGTTCCTGATGGAACAGGTCGATGTGATCGTTGCCACTATTGCTTTCGGTATGGGTATTGACAAGCCGGATGTCAGATATGTAATACATTACGACATGCCTAAAAGTCTGGAAGGTTACTATCAGGAAACAGGCCGTGCCGGACGCGACGGCGGAGAGGGCAAGTGTATTGCTTTCTATGCTTTCAAAGACCTGCAAAAACTTGAAAAATTCATGCAGGGAAAACCTGTTGCCGAACAGGAAATAGGTAAACAACTACTCCTCGAGACAGCAGCGTATGCAGAGACTGCATTATGCAGAAAAAAAGTACTCCTACACTATTTCGGTGAGGAATATAAAGAAAGAAATTGTGGAAATTGTGACAATTGTGTAAATCCAAAAAAACAAGTGGAAGCTAAAGATTTATTAATGACAGCTCTGGAAGCTGTAGTTGCATTGAAAGAAAAATTCAAGACGGATTATGTTATTAATATCCTAAGAGGTAAAGAAACATCCGAGATTGAAACATACGGGCATCAGGATCTGGAAGTATTCGGATCGGGTGACGATGCCGATGAGGAGACATGGAATGCGGTAATACGTCAGGCCCTCATTGCAGGCTACTTCGATAAGGATATCGAAAATTACGGTTTGTTGAAAGTTACCAAAAAAGGAAAGGATTTTCTGAAAAAACCGGTATCTTTCAAAATCACGACAGCCGATGAAGAAGATTTGGAAGACGATGACAACATTGACGATGTAGTTGTGAAAGGAGGCGGGGGCGGCTCGGCCGTAGACCCTATACTCTTCTCTATAATGAAAGACCTGCGAAAGAAAATGGCTAAGAACAATAATGTTCCGCCATATGTAATCTTTCAGGATCCGTCATTGGAAGCAATGGCTACCATCTACCCTATCACTATGGAAGAATTACAGAATATTCCGGGTGTAGGAGCAGGAAAGGCTAAAAGATACGGAACAGAGTTTCTCCAGATAATAAAGAAACACGTTGAAGAAAATGAGATAGAACGGCCTGAAGACCTGCGCGTAAGGACTGTAGCCAACAAATCGAAGCTGAAAGTAGCTATAGTACAAGCGATCGACCGTAAAGTGGCCTTGGATGATCTGGCCGAATCGAAAGGAATTGATTTTACTGAACTACTAAGTGAAGTAGAAGCAATTGTATATTCGGGAACTAAAATAAATATCGATTATTTTCTGCGCGAAGTAATAGACGAAGATCATCTGGAAGATATCTTCCAATATTTTCAGGAAGCAGAGTCCGATGATCTTGAAGAAGCTATAAACGAGTTGGGTGAATATTCTGAAGATGAAATACGTTTGGTAAGAATTAAATTCATCTCAGATATGGCCAACTGATATAATGAAGAAAAAAGCAATCTTTCCGGGTACATTCGACCCTTTTACGATAGGACATTACTCTTTGGTAAAACGATCTCTCGAACTGATCGACGAGATCGTTATTGCTATCGGTAAGAACGATACCAAAAAAAGTTACTTCCCCCTCGAACATCGCACGGAGATGATACGTTCATTATATAAAGATGAACCGCGCATTTCGGTGGATACTTATGATAGTCTGACCGTAGATTATGCAAAAGCTATTGGTGCTAACTTTATTGTTAGAGGTATACGTACGGTAAATGATTTCGAATACGAAAAGACAATTGCCGACATGAACCGGAAAATTTCGGGTATAGAAACAATTATTCTGTTTACAGAACCTGAGTATACACACATCAGTTCAACGATTGTCCGCGAATTATTGCGGTTTGGACGTGATGTAAGTGATTTCTTACCGGAAGGCATGGATCTGCAGATAAGAAATTAACACAAATCACATACACAGAACGAAATATCCGCCTGATGCGGAATATATATAAATCAAGAAAAAATCACATATGAAAAGAGTCTTTCTATCAGCTCTATGCTTTTTCGCCATTATCCTCACAACCTCTGCTCAGTTCAAAATGAGTGAAGGATCGAAGAAAGTGGCAACTACGATGGCAATCATCGAAAACCTTTATGTAGATGACGTAAACGACCAAAAACTTTCGGAAGATGCAATTAAATCTCTTCTGGAAAAACTCGACCCGCATTCTGTTTATATCAGTACAGATGAGGTAAGGGAGATGAACGAACCGCTGGAAGGAAATTTCGATGGTATAGGCATTTCGTTTAATATGATGACCGATACGCTGTATGTTATTGAAGCATTGCCAGGCGGGCCTTCAGAAAAAGCAGGAATTTTGGCCGGAGATAAGATTCTCTATGTGAACGATACGCTTATCGCAGGTTTAAAAAGATCGAATAAGGACGTTATGTCGCGTTTGAAAGGGCCGAAAGGAACAAAAGTAGAAGTTAAAGTGCTTCGCAGAGGAGTACCTGATCTGCTTAAATTTACCATAACCCGTGCTAAAATACCTGTATATAGTATCGACGCAGCTTATATGGTCGATAACTTAACTGCCTATATCCGTATTATACGCTTCGGTGCAACTACTACAAAAGAGTTTCAGGATGCTTTGGCACGGCTTAAAAAGGAAGGTATGAAAAATCTTATACTCGACCTTGAAGGAAATGGCGGAGGCTATATGGGCCCAGCAATCGATCTGGCTGATGAATTCCTGAGCAAAGGTAAACTAGTCGTATATACCGAAGGTCTACGACAAAAAAGAAGAGATGAAGTTGCTACTGAAAAGGGATCTTTCGAAGAAGGAAAACTTGTAATAATGATAAATGAAGGATCTGCCTCGGCAAGTGAAATTCTTTCGGGAGCAATACAGGATTGGGACAGAGGTGTGATAGTGGGCCGTAGAAGTTTTGGAAAAGGTTTGGTACAAAGACAAATTCCTTTGCCTGATGAATCTATGATACGACTTACCGTAGCTCGTTATTATACACCTACCGGACGATCAATACAAAAACCCTATACCAGCGGAGACCTTTCTTCTTACAATATGGATGTGATAGAAAGATATAATAAGGGTGAGATGATGCATGCTGATAGTATCCACTTTCCGGATTCATTGAAGTATACCACTCTGGTGAATCATAGGACTGTATACGGCGGGGGCGGTATTATGCCGGATTATTTTGTTCCGTTGGATACTACTGATTATACAACCTATTTCAGAGATATAGCAACAAGAGGGCTTATTTACAAGGTAGCTTATGCAGAAGTGGATAATCATCGTAAGGAAATTCTGGAAAAATATCCGAATAAAGAAGTATTCCTTAAGAATTACAGTATTCCTCAAAGCCTGCTGGATAAAGTAATTGCTGCCGGAGAACAAGAAAAAATAACATATAAAGAAGAGGAATTCAACAAATCGGCAGACCTGATTAAAATGCAGTTGAAAATGCTTTTGGCACGGGATGTGTACGATATGGAAACTTCTATAAGAGTTTATAATGACTATAGCAATATTTTCAAGAAAGCATATGAAATAATACGTGACGACAATGTGTACAATAGTCTATTAAAAGGAAAGAATTAGTTTTTATATATATTACAAGAAAGGCCGGCAAATACCGGCCTTCTCTATTTTTAATCTATATGTAAGTTATCTATCGCCCGTTGCAGATAATAACCCGATTGGAGTTTTTTACTTACTTCCGCTGTATTCTGTTTCATCGCGTTATATTCCTCTGGCTTTATAGAAGCTATAATATCATTGATTTCCTTTAGAGAATTAATCGCTATGCCTATTTTATGTTCTTCTATAAAAGACGCCAAAGCTGCCTTCTTCCATATAATAATCGGCAGATGACTTTTAATATAGAACGATACTTTATGAGGAGTATTGTATTTCAGATACTCGCCGAAACTTCCCGTGCATTCATCCATTGAATCCCCGTCCCATACAAGTCCGAAATCGTCTTTATTGGTCATTATAAAGGTATCGCTAGCAATATATCCCTTGCAATGGAAGTTATCTGTATCGGGTATATCGAAGGTATCGCCATATATATTAAAATTGAAATTTCTAGCATAAGGAATGAAGTCATACAGGAATGCATTCTTCCTGCGATTGAGTGCTCCTGCATAAGATATGCTATAAGTATACCCCGAAGTAATAGGCTGCATAGAATGTTCTTTATCTGAAAGGAAATGCCATATATCTAATGAACTGATCTTAGCTTTTATATCTTTCGATTTCAGCCAATCTGCCATCTTTTCATTCGTAGCGATTATATAATCGGAATGATTGAGGCGTGCGATTTCTTTTTCTTCTGTAATTTTTTTCCTACGGAAAGAACCGAGATCGTGAATAAGAGAAATTACTTTTGTATGCTTAAAATGAGCGATACGGCATAAGAACGTGTAATACTTTTTTGTTGGATATTGGATAAACAGCACACCATCGTATGGCATGAATATTATACCTTTTAATGTGCTAAATAAGTTTCGGGTAAAATCCAGTATCTTGTTCTGATGAAAGGTACGCTTAAGGCCTATATTCTTATAGCCGAATTTGTCTAAAAGAATTTCCGTATCGGTACGGGCATCGTTTCCTGCAGAAACGCCTTTATAATTACGGGAAATATAAACCAGCTTTTTGTTCTTCATTACCAATAATACTCACGATAAGTTCACTCAAACCTACTACTATTTAAAGAATAAAGATATTACATTATTTGTTTATGAATGAAGGAAAGCTGTATTTAATCTTTTATCTCCTCATATTTTACATACTCCCCTTCTTCTTTAGAGAATACTTTGCGATGAGATTTCTGATTATTATATGCTGTTTTGCCGGCAGATGAAGCATGGTTCGAAGTATATCCCTGCGAAGAAGAAGGTTTACCGAAAATAAACGACGATACACCTCTTACTATCGAAAGCAAAAACATTATTCCGAATATTACAATGGCAAATATTAGAAAAAGCAAGAATGTCATTTGTGTAAATTTTTAATTACTAACCTTACAAATATACCCCCTCTCATAGTAAATACAACTATCAAAAGATAAGTTAGTTCTGATCTTTCATTTTATTTAACAAGAGTTTGTTATCGTAAACAAATCAGATGACTGCCAAATGACTTTCTACCATTACCGTATGCTGCAGCAATATACTTAAACCTATCAGAATAAGAATGATACCTCCTGCTATATTCAATCGCAGATTGTATCGTTGCCCGGCCTTACAACCGAATATGATACCGAAAGAAGACATAATGAATGTCACAATTCCGATAATCAGTGCAGGAACCAGAATCTCAACATTTATCAGAGACAAAGATAAACCGACGGCTGTTGCATCGATACTGGTAGCTATCGCAAGACCAAGCATTACTTTAAAACTAAGTGGATTGAATGGCCTGCTGTCATCATTTTTCATTGCTCCCATTATTACTCTGGCTCCCAGGAAAAATAATATTGCGAATGCAAACCAATGATCGTACTGATCAATATAATGGGCAAACGTAGAACCAATATACCAGCCGAAAACCGTCAAACTCATCTGTATAAAGGCAAGCATACCTGCTATTTTCAGAATATTGACGGCCTTATGGTTCCCTATTACCGCCCCACTGGTGAGGGCAATAACAAGGCTGTCCATGGATAAACCTACAGCTAAACTTACAATCTGAATCATATCCATTTGGTAATTTCAGAGAGAGAACTACGTTTCTTATCCGGAACGAAACTCTTTTCCTCATCTATATAACCGAGAGGAAATATGGCAATCGGCTCTATATTTGTAGATAAGTCAAGAACTTCCGAAAGTATAGCAGGATTGAAATTACATACCCAGCATGTACCTAATCCTATTTCTGCTGCCGACAGGCAAATATGTTCCGCAGCAATTGCTGCATCCACATCACCGAAATCTTTATTGTCAGACGTTGTTCTTTTCCACGATACGGTTGAATCTTTACAGACAACAATATGCGTCGGTGCAGTCTTAAACCATTCACGATTATAGGATTCTTGTATTTTTTTCATCACATCCTGACTTCTTACGACATAAAATCTCCACGGCTGAAGGTTGCATGCCGAAGGAGCCATGCGGGCACATTCGAGAATATAATTAATCTTTTCTTCTTCAACCGGACGGGGAAGATAAGCCCTGACCGAATAACGACTTTCGATAAGTTCCTTTAGTTTCATTAGTGATCTTAGTGTATAGTATATCGTAAAAAAATGCCGGTATTAGTATATCGGCATTTAGGTTTATAGTTCTTCTATTATCTTATAATCGTTTCTGACAGTCGAATTTCGGGATACAATTTCTCCTAAAAATCCAGCAAGGAATAACTGTGTCCCCAGCAACATCATAGTCAGCGCTATATAAAAGTATGGGGAATTAGTAACCAGCGGATGCGGAATCCCCTGACTCATTGCATATAGCTTATTAGCTCCGACGATAATGACAGCAATAAAGCCTAAAAGAAACATCACAGTTCCCCACAGTCCGAAAAAGTGCATCGGTTTACGTCCGAATACCGACAAGAACCATAGAGTAAGCAAATCCAGATATCCGTTTACAAAACGGCTAAGGCCCACAAATTTACTCTTCCCGTATTTACGTGGCTGATGATGAACTACCTTCTCCCCTATCTTACTGAATCCTGCGATCTTAGCCAAATAGGGAATATAGCGGTGCATATCATTGTATATTTCTATGCTCTTTACAACGTCCTTACGATAAGATTTTAGTCCGCAATTGAAATCATGCAGCTTAACTCCTGATACCTTGCGAGCAGTAGCATTAAACAATTTTGTAGGAATGGTCTTGGATACAGGATCATAACGTTTCTTTTTCCAGCCTGAAACCAGATCATAACCGTCCTCCTTTATCATTTTATAAAGGGCCGGTATTTCATCGGGGCTATCCTGCATATCGGCATCCATAGTGATAACAACATCTCCCTGTGCCTTTTGGAATGCACAATGAAGCGCCGGCGATTTACCATAATTGCGCCTGAAACGGATAGCTGTAATTTCAGGTGAAGATTCTTTCAGATTGCTGATTACATCCCAAGAACGATCGGTACTACCATCATCGACGAAAATAACTTCATACGAAAATTTATTCTCGTCCATCACCCGCTTTATCCAAGCAAAAAGTTCGGGAAGAGATTCTTCTTCGTTGAGTAATGGTATTACTACTGATATATCCATAAAGCTATCTAGCGCTATTTATCTATTCTATTTGTATTATTAACGAGCAAACTCATAACCAATCCCAGAATTAATCCTAAAATAATATTTCCTATAAAGGCGGATAATATATATATCGGTTTGCCTGAGAATATCTGAATCATAATTTCTTTTTGTTCCGGCAAAAGATTCGGCATCTTATTTACCATCTCTATCAAAGGCGAGGTCATGGTCATAAAATATCCCGGATCGATAAACTTAAAATGGGCGTACATAATCACTCCTTCAAAAAAAGAGGCAAAAAAACAGATAAGCACCACAAAAATGATGCATGACCATATGCCTTTCGGCTTCTCCGGATCGGACATTTTAAACTTGAATGTAAAGATATAAATCAGAAGAAAAGTACCTACATTCAAAAGATAAAATACATATATAAACACATGGTCTGAAAATCCCGCACCTATCTTGAACAGATACTTGAATATCCAGAAAAGTCCCAGAATAACCCCATAATTCATGGCGTATCGCAGAAGCGAAGTTCCCTTTTCTTTAAAATCAGTGGTATCTATCATTGCGTTACAAATGTAAGAAAATTGTTTAAAACAAATAAGTGCAAATCACCCGATTTACACTTATTTAATTTATTAATTACCTTTTACTTTTCCTTCCTTTACCGTGAGATCGAGCGGATCTTTTACTTTTTCCTTAAGGAGAGCTATATCAAGAACATCCTTTATATCTTCAACATAATGGAATGTTAATCCTTTCAGATAAAGAGGCTTTATTTCATCTATATCTTTCTTATTTTCCTTGCAAAGAATTATTTCTTTTATCCCGGCACGTTTAGCAGCCAGTATTTTCTCACGGATGCCACCCACAGGAAGTACTTTACCTCTCAGTGTGATTTCTCCGGTCATAGCAAGATTGGCTTTCACTTTGCGCTGAGTTAATGCCGAGGCCAGCGATGTCACCATGGTAATACCTGCCGACGGCCCATCCTTTGGTATTGCTCCTTCAGGTACGTGTACATGAACATGCCAGTTTTCGAACACCTTTTCGTCAATTCCGAAATGCTGGCTATGAGAATGCAGATATTCGAGCGCAAGTACTGCAGACTCTTTCATTACATCGCCAAGATTTCCGGTCAGGGTCAGCTTATTGCCCTTCCCTCTACTTAGAGAAGTTTCAATAAAAAGTATTTCACCTCCTACCGATGTCCATGCAAGGCCTGTCACAACTCCGGCATAACCGTTGCCCTGATATTGGTCTCGGTTATATTCAATGGCACCGAGGTATTCGTGAAGATCGGCTGTCTCGATTGTTTTTTTGTAATCATCTTCCGATGCAACTTTACGTGCAACTTTACGCATGATCTTGGCAAGTTTTTTATCCAGTTCACGCACACCTGATTCACGTGTATAGTTTTCGACAATCTTTTCTATTGTCTTTTTCGGAATATCTATTACATCTTTTGCCAAACCGTGATTCTCCAATTGTTTCGGAATAAGGTGACGACGTGCTATTTCAACTTTTTCTTCGATGATATAACCGCTGACATCTATAAGTTCCATACGGTCTAGCAAAGGTTGAGATATTGTAGTCAGGTTATTGGCCGTAGCTATAAACATCACCTTTGACAAATCATAATCGATGTTTAAGTAATTATCATGGAAAGCCGAATTCTGTTCAGGGTCGAGAACTTCGAGCAAAGCAGAAGCCGGATCACCTTTAAAATCATTACCTATCTTATCTACTTCATCAAGTACAAAAACAGGATTTGACGAACCCGCCTTTAGTATATTCTGAATAATACGTCCCGGCATGGCTCCTATATAGGTACGGCGATGCCCACGGATTTCTGACTCATCATGAAGTCCGCCGAATGACACACGTACATATTTGCGGTTCAATGCCTTAGCAATAGACTTGCCCAAAGAAGTTTTACCTACTCCCGGAGGGCCATAAAGGCATATAATAGGGGATTTCAGGTCACCTTTCAGTTTGAGAACCGCCAGATGCTCAATAATACGCTCCTTTACTTTTTCCAATCCGAAATGATCCTGATCGAGCACTTTTTGTGCGTTTTTCAGATTGAAATTATCCTTTGTATACTCTCCCCAAGGCAGGTCGAGCAATGTTTCGATGTAAGTATATTGTGTCGAGTAATCGGGTGATTGCGGATGCAAACGCTCCAGTTTACTCATTTCCTTTTCAAAGGCCTCCGCTACTTCCTTACTCCATTTCTTTTTGAGTGCCTTCTGACGGAATTCATCCAAGTCGGCTTGCTGCGGATTGCCACCCAACTCGTCCTGAATAGTTTTTATTTGCTGCTGCAGGAAATATTCCTTTTGCTGCTGATTCAGTTCTTCACGGGTCTTCATCTGGATATTGAGCTTCATCTCCATCATCTGTGTTTCCCTGTTAAGGATTACCAGCAATCGGTAAGCACGTTCTTTATCGTCATCCATTTCCAGCAGGCTTTGTTTTTCTGCACCGGAAACAGGAAGATTAGCACAACAGTAATTTACAAGAAGTGGAGAAACCACATCCGATTTCAATCGCTGTATAAAATCTTTCGGAGGCTCGCCATACATGCGAAGCATCTGTATTGTAAGATCTCGTATCGAATCGAGTAAGGCCTTATATTCGGTATCATTTTTCAGAACCGGAACACTTTCACGCACTTCGTATTTTCCTTTAAGGAAAGGCTCGCTTTGTGTCAGTTCTGTCAGTCTGAAACGTTTTTTCCCCTGAAAAATAACAGTAACATTTTCATCGTCCGGTAGCTCTATCACACGTATAATCTCACCGATAACACCCATCTGATACAAATCGACAGTTTCGGGGTCGTCATTTTCTGCGTCCTTTTGGCAGATAAGACCGACATATTTTCCTCTTTGCCGACTGACGCTTTTTATAAGTTTCAAGGATTTTTTACGTGCTACCGAAATCGGCATGCTCGTCCCGGGGAAGATCACCGTATTGCGAAGCGGTAGAATCGGCAATTCGTCCTTAAGGTCTTTTTCGTTTATGTAGCAATCCCCGTCATCGAAATCGTTGGTTATAATGGATATAACCGGTTCACTGTTTTCTTCAAGACGAAGAAGGTCTCTTTTTTTATTAAACATATTTATCCTTTTGTTTTATTTGGATTACCCCCTACTCTATAGGGAGGCTGTAAAAATACAGAATATTAATTAACTTTGCTTTTAATATATAACAAAATTTATGCCAATATAGATTTTATGTTTTAACATTCTTTCTATCTATAATAAATCTATAGCAATCCGGTCATGTCAAACCCCTTTTTCCAATTTAAACAATTCACTATTCATCAGGACAAATGCGCTATGAAAGTCGGAACAGACGGCGTATTACTGGGTGCGTGGATAAATGTTTCGGATGCAGAGACGGCGCTCGATATTGGTACAGGTACGGGATTGATAGCATTGATGACAGCACAGCGAAATGAAAATTTAAAGATAGATGCTATAGATATAGAATCCGATACTGTGGAACAAGCTAAAGAAAATATCAGGGGTACTACTTTTGCACCACGAATTAATTGCTTAAATATATCCTTACAGGAACTCAGCCAAAAGTATAACAGAAAATATGATCTGATAGTTTCTAACCCACCTTACTTTATACATTCACTGAAATCACCGGATCCGGGAAGAACACAGGCACGCCATACTGATAGCCTGACTGTCGACGAATTAATAATAATATCATCCCGATTACTGAGTGCGAAAGGCCGTCTTTCTGTTATTTACCCTTTCGGCTATAAAGAAACATTACTGAAACTAGCTAAAGAAAACGGATTGTATATAACACGAATTACAAACGTGTATCCTACCCCTACATCTTTACCTAAACGTATACTGATAGAATTATCCAAGTCAGAAGTGCCATATAAAGAAGACAATCTCATTATAGAAAAAGAAAGGCATATTTACACAACGGAATTTACGGAACTGGTAAAAGATTTCTATCTAAAGATGTAATTAAAATTTAACATAAAATAAGATTATTGAGTACAAGTGTATTTACTAAATCGTTCACATAGTATAGGATATATGTAATTCTATCCGCTTGTTTATACTTACTCTTTAAATCAAAGTTTTATGAAAAAAATGCACTATTTCCATTGCAGATTATTCTGCCTGTTCCTATTTTGTTTTTCTTCAATCAGTTTGATTTCCTGCAAGGATGATTCTCCGGACCAACAGATTCTGGATGAAGAATATTATATCACTTTCCAGCAAAGCCGCTATGATATCGACAGGGTTTCAACCGGCTATACTATTAAATTCAGAACAAACATAGAAGGGTTATCAGTAAAAATACCTAGTGCCGATACAAAATGGTGCGATGCCAAATTAACGTCGGATTCGGTACTGGTGATAAAGCTTAGTACAAATAACGATCCCTCTCCCCGCGAAACTTCATTGACAGTATCCGGAAAAGAAATCTCTAAAAGCATAACCATTTCGCAAAAGGGAAAGGAAAATGCAAACATCAAAGATGACATACAGATACCTGTTGCCAGCGCATCAGCAAGTTCTTTCCAACCGGGTGAAGATATAGACAAAAGCTTCGACAATGACTTTGCGACCAATTATCATTCGCAATGGGATAACTCTGCACCCGATTATTTCCCTATAAATCTCGACTATAACTTCGAAAATGCGCCGGCGATAGATTACTTTATCTACAATCCGCGCATGGACGGACACAACAATGGCAACTTCAAAGAGATTGAAGTATGGGCAGCAACAGAAGCTACGCCCGCTTTGACCGAATATATGAAACTCGATCTGAAAGGTTCCAGTTCCGCTACCCGCATCACATTTAGCCCGGCACTGGAAAAACCAAAACAGATACGAATTATTGTGAAGTCAGGTGTTGGCGACGGGAACGGAAAAGGATTTGCCAGTTGCTCCGAAATGCAGTTTTTCCGCAACAACCCTGACAATTTCGATTATATGACTATATTCTCTGACGCAGCCGCTACTACAATCAAGCAAGGCCTGACCCGCAGCGATATCGAGAGTGTATCCGATCCTTTCTTCAGAGATCTTGCTCTCGAAATATTCGATAAGACTTATGATAGTGAATTCAGGATACAGGAGTTTAAATCATGGCAGAATCCCACTATTATGTCCGTAAAAAACATGACAAGTCCATATAGCCTGCGTGACAACCCTACGGGCATCTATGTAAAAGAAAACGAAGAACTGATCGTATTTGCAGATGATATGCACGGACAAAACATTTCGGTTCTGGTTCAGGATTTGAATGAAGGCTTTGGAGGCAACTCGTATCCACTGGTAAAAGGGCAAAATAAACTGAAAATTAGAAAAGAGGGCTTGGCATATGTGATGTACCACACCGATATGGGAACAGAGCCTCAGATTAAACTACATTTTGCTACAGGTACGGTAAACGGCTACTTTGACAGCCAGAAGCACAAAGAAGCAGGTGACTGGAAGAGAATTCTTGATAAAGCAACCTACCGCGATTTTGATGTATTGGGAGAATATGCTCATCTGACATTCAATACGGAGAAGTTCAAAACATATACACCAGACGGGAATGCATTGATAGAAATCTATGATGATATTGCCCGACTGGAACAAGAGATTATGGGACTATTCAAATATAATAAAGCATTCAAAAACAGGATGTATTATCATGTTATTTACGATCCTGACGGATATATGTATGCTACTGACCACCGCACCGCTTATCAGGTAAATACATTGGATGAATTGTGTAATGCTACGTTGCTCGCAACTAAGGCTATCTGGGGGCCTGCGCACGAAGTAGGGCATGTGAACCAGACGCGGCCGGGATTGAAATGGGTAGGAACATCCGAAGTGACTAACAATATCTTTTCGTTATATGTGCAGACAACTTACGGCAATACATCGCGACTGACGGAAGAAAACAGGTATACAAACGCTATCAGAAAAATAGTAGAAGCTAAAATTCCTCATAATTCATTAACAGATAAAAACGGCGACCATTATTTCGAAAAACTCGTACCGTTCTGGCAACTGAAATTATATATCCAGGATGCTCTGAATAAAAAGGATTTCTATAAAGATGTTTTTGAGAAAGTAAGAAATGCACCGGCTAATCTCCCAAATGACGGGGGGTATCAGCTACAGTTTGTGAAATTTGCATGCGAAGCCGCAAATCTCGACCTTACCGAGTTTTTCGAACAATGGGGCTTCCTTTACCCGATAGATCAAATAGTAGAAGATTATTCACCTGCGCAGTTTACAATTACTCAGGAACAGATAGATGCAGCAAAAGCTGAAATAAAAAGTAAAAAATATCCAAAACCTAAACATAATGATATATATAAAATAAATGACAACAATTGGGAATCATATAAATAATTGTTTTTAGGAATCTACTGAAACCGAAAATCCCCGACTACATAATTTAATATGTCAGTCGGGGATTTTTATATTTTATTCCGGATGAGTTATATCCGTTTATTCTGCCATTTAGCTTTAGTAAGGTAAACGATACAAAATATAAGCAATGGTCCCCAATAGAAGTATTCTACCGTCCAGCACCATGCCACCGACATTTGCTTATAAATAACTATCCAAAACATGGCCAGTACGTAGATTACCATTGTTATCATCTCGAGAAAAAGGGCGGCTTTAGTATTTCCGGTACCCGAAATGGAACTAAAGATGACTGTCCCAAGAGATGAAATCGGCAATGAAAATAACAAGACAACCAAAGGTGTTACCGTTTCTCCGATAATCGAAATCTGATCGCGTGGAGCGATCAGCGATATCCAAAATTCGGGTGCAACGAGTGTTATAGCCATCAGTACCAGAATAAACCCTAAATTGAGTAAACATATTTTCTTTATCAGAGGGATTACTCCCCTGATGTTACCTGCGCCTATAGTGTTTCCGACTAGCGTATTTGCTGTCGTACCCAATGCATTCATAGGAATAAAATAGACGAGGTAAAAACTACGGACAAGATTCGTTATCTTTAGTGCATCTTCGGAATGCTGCTCAATAGCCACAAAGAAAATAAACCATGTAGACATGGAAATAAGGTACTGCACCATAGTGAAAGATGATATATTCAATATACTTTTGATAATCGTCGTATTGAATTTCATCTTCACAAAGCCGTATTTCTTAAAATCTATCTTGGCAAAAGTGTATATACAGAAAAACAGCACAGAAACCAATTCAGACAAAACAGACGCAATAGCAGCGCCTTCTATACCCATCTCCGGAAAACCGAATTTACCGAAAACAAGCAGGTAGTCGCCGATAACATTGGCAAAAGCCATTGCAAAAGCGTTGAATGTCAAAACCTTTGTTCGTGCTATACCTACATAAAATGCACGGAACATAACATTTATCGCAGCAAAGAAAAAGCCGTATACACGCCACGAAAGGTATTTTTCTGTAGCATCGTACATATCCGGCGATTTCATAAATGCCGATAGAACATTCTCAGATAAAAAGCCGGAAAGGAAAAATAATATGAGTGCAAATATCTGCAGAAAAAGTATCCCCTGTATTACAATACTACCTATGCGGTCGTAATTCTTTTCCCCGTTGCGGCGGCTTATAAGTATCTGCCCCCCTATACTGAATCCGAAACAGATAGTGAAAATAGCCACATAATATATACCCGCAAGACCGGACGCACTCTGGTATATACCCGCAATACCCGGACGCAACGGATCGGATACAAGCCCGAGAAAAAAAGTATCGGTCAGTTGTACAACATTTTGAGCAAGCAAACCCAGCATAATGGGCAGGCTCACCTTCCATATATCTTTATATGAATACATACTTAAGGCTGTTAGCTATTAGCAGATAGCTATTAGCTTTTTCTGATTAAGAGTTCCTATTTTATAATTTTATTAGTCTTTGTATCGGGGAATGCGACCCATGGCTTGAATTTCTTAGCTTCTTCAAAATCCATTTGCGCATAGGACATAATAATAACAACATCACCGGGTTGCACCCTACGGGCAGCAGCACCATTGAGGCAGATAGCACCCGAACCGCGCTCACCCTTAATGATATAAGTTTCGATGCGCTCGCCATTGTTATTATTGACAATCTGAACCTTTTCACCTTCGATCAGGTGTACAGCATCCATCAGGTCTTCATCTATCGTGATACTTCCTATGTAGTTCAAGTTGGCTTCAGTTACAGTAACACGATGTAACTTCGATTTTACAACCTCTATAATCATCTTTGCTTTCCTTAAAATTAGCTGTTCGCTTTGTATACTATATTATCTATCAAACGCACTTCGCCGCAAAATACGGCAATACATCCCACAATATATTCGCTATCCTTCCAATCTGCAATCGACTGTAAGGTATTTCCATCCACTATTTCGTAATATTCGACTCGCAAATCCTTAACTGCATCGAGCTTTTCAGTAACTTTTCTTATTACCGTATCTACAGATTCGGACTTCATCCATTCTTTGCTCTCGAAGAGGACTTTCGAGATATTTACGGCCTCTTCTTTTTGCTCACTGTTCAGCCGCTCATTTCGGCTGCTTAGTGCCAGTCCGCTCGGCTCCCTTACAATCGGCATCGGCACAATCTCTACTTTCAGATTAAGCTGCCTCACCATTTCACGGATAATAGCAAGCTGCTGGAAATCCTTTTGCCCGAAATAAGCTCTATCAGGCTTGACAATATCGAATAAGCGGCTTACCACCTGCGCCACACCATTGAAATGCCCGGGACGATGCTCACCCTCCATTACCTTGTCCAGCTGTCCGAAATCAAACTGGCGGGTATCCGGCTCGGGATAAATCTCTTCTACGGTAGGGGCAAAAACAATATTAACTCCGGCTTCTTCCAGATATTGACAATCCCTCTCGAGCGTACGGGGATACTTATCCAGATCCTCTTTATTATTGAACTGCGTAGGGTTGACAAAAATGCTGACAATGCAGATATCATTATCTGCAATACATTGTTTTACAAGGGAAAGATGCCCTTGGTGCAAGGCTCCCATTGTAGGTACAAAACCAACCGATTTTGCATTCTGATGCAGAGATGAAACCATATCCCGCATCTCACGGGTTGTTCTTATCAAATCCATTTACATACAATAATAAAAAACGGATACAAAGCAAGTAAATATTTATGGAATGGCGAAACAATCCAACATTTTTGTTGGATAATTAACGCAGAAAGTGTGAGTAAAACACACAAAAACACAAAACGTACAATTTTGTCCGCTCAAGTTTGCAAAAAAGAAGATTTTTTTTTATTATCTTTGTATCCGCAATCGAATTCAGAAGAGAATAAATTAAATGGGTACAAAAAAAGTTTTATACATCACACAAGAGATAACTCCTTATCTGCCTGATTCACCACTTTCGACAAATTGTAGATACTTACCACAAGCTATACAGGAAAAAGGACAGGAAATAAGGACTTTCATGCCTAAATTCGGGAGTATCAATGAAAGACGTAACCAGTTGCACGAAGTAATACGGCTTTCGGGAATGAACCTGATTATCGACGATACAGATCACCCGCTGATCATTAAGGTTGCATCGATACAGGCTGCACGCATGCAGATCTATTTTATCGACAACGACGATTATTTTAAGCGTAAATACACTATAGCCGACGAGAAAGGCGTGGAATACAACGACAATGACGAGCGCAGCATCTTCTACGTGAGAGGGGTGCTAGAAACAATAAAAAAACTGCGATGGATACCCGATGTTATCGATTGCCACGGATGGATGACCGCACTTACCGGGCTTTATATAAAGACGGCGTATGCAGACGATCCTTGTTTTAAGAATTCGAAAGTAGTTTATTCATTATACAATGATGACTTTAAACAGCCTTTCAGCGATAATTTTATCAGCAAACTCAAATTTGACGGAATAAAAGATAAAGAAGTGGAGGCGCTAAAAGGTGTGGTAGATTATGAAACACTTTCCAACTTTGCGGTAGAGTATGCGGACGGCGTTATTCAAAGTGAAGAGTCTGTGAATAATAACGTTCTCGACTACGTGAAAAAATCAGGAAAAAAATTCCTTTCTTATCCCGGTAGTTTAGACGTCTCGGTAGAACCTATCAATAATTTTTACGAGAATCTTTAAAGTATCTAAAATAAAAATAGAAAAATGTTGTTTTATTTTCTGAGAACGGCATTTTTTTTTAATATTTGCCCCCATATTTAATTTAACATTAGTTTTGAATGAAAATTAAAACATTTCTGATCCTTACATTCGCCCTCTTTGCGACAATCTTTATAGCCTGCGATGACGATGCAAGCTCTCTTGGCTCAAGCATACAACCCGGCGGTGATGACATATATGCAGGTGGTGACACAATAAATCTGACAGCGGAAACATTTTCCTTTAAAGATTCGGTTTATGCACATACGGTTTACGGTCTCTTAGGAGAATATACAGATCCTATATTCGGAAGAGTAAAATCGGATTATCTGTGCCAATTATCTTCAGCCGAAAATTTGGAATTTAAAAACCCTGAGAATAAAGAAGTTACAATTGATTCGGTACTATTGAATATCCAATCTGTTTCTTTTACAGGCGACTCTGTATCACCGATGGGTGTCAGTGTCTATGAAGTAACCGAGCCACTCAAAGCATTTTTCTTTACAAGCGTAAACCCGGAAAGATACTGTAATATGCAGGAAGTGCTCGGACAAAGCGTATTTACTATACAGGATGCACTGGATACCGTAATAAGCAAAATACCGATCAGGGTTATAACTACAAAACTTACGAATAAATTAGGAGAAAGATTCTACAAAGAGTGGGTTGATTCCAATGGCAACACATTTAAGAACCAGAGCGCTTTTAACGAGTTTTTTAAAGGGATGTATATCACCACTAATTTCGGATCGGGTAGCCTTATCGATGTAGATTACACCGGATTTGATATACACTATTCATACCGGATAAGAAATGTAGCTAATACAGCCGACTCCGCTGTTGCTGCTATATTCCGTCTGCCTGTAAATGAAAAAGTGATTCAGATGAACCATGTGAAGAATGAGTTCCCTGAAAATTTATATCTGGATAAAAAGCACACATACATGAATACACCGGCAGGTGTATATACCCAAATCAATATTCCATTGAATGAGATAGTTGATGCAGCTACAAAAGGTGCGGGTAAAGATCCTACTATCAATGCAGCTAATTTGAGTATAAAAGGTTTCACTGAAGAAGAGGAGAAATCCGGAATGGCAAGGCCTGATTATGTATTACTCATCAATAAGGACTCTTTGCAAAACTATTTCTTTAATGAGAGAGACAATATGGTTAATGGCAGGACCACTTATGCAATTCAACGTAATCCGCAAACAAATACTTATAATTTTAACAATCTTGCCAGTATGATAAATTATTATGCTAAGTATTATAAAGATAAAGGAGAAACAAATCTACCTGATTTGAAATACTTAGTAATTCCAATAGGCGTTTCTAAAGCGAATACTGTTATTAATGGCTATAATGTAGAGTATGTTAATAGGGTATATAATCTGATGACGCCGACATCGGCGATTTTAAGAACCGGGGAAAAAGACATCAAAATGTCGATCATATACAGTAAGTATTGAAAATATACAATTGAAATAAATAAAGGCAGCTAAGAATTACTTAGCTGCCTTTATTTATTTGTCACATCACTTATTTGCTTTACTTAACCTAAATATTTTATCTTTGCATATAAACCTAATAAGCTCACAAACGAATGAAAACACTTATTTCTTTTTCCTTTTTCGATATTTTCAAATATTGGGATACACTTACACAATATATAAATCCGCTCACAATAATACTTTGGGCAGTAATAGGCGGCATTGTCGGTTTTATTATTGTATTGATAACCCAAATAATCCTCCGAAAAAAAATACTTGTGAGACGGCGCCACTGGACTTTGAAATGGCTATCCTATATTTACATGGTATTCTTCCCGCTTTTTGCAGGGTTTTGCTTTACGCAATGGTTTGCATTGCATGGATGCCAAAGGGAAATAGTGAAAAATATTCCCGTTTATCTTGGTGAAGCCAATTCGGCATTCAATAAATATCTCAAAGCCGAAGTAGAAAAGGTAATTGACAAAAGGCATATGCAGCTTACAGGGCATGATGTCATCGATAAAACAGCCTCGTATGCCACTAAAGTTGCCGGTTCGCTGATAGCAAGTGTTGAGCCTGCCGATAGCAGCATGACGGCAAAAGCCTCTGCTTTTCTGATGGGTAAACTTGTTGAAACTGACTTTGTGAAAGATCAGGCAGTAAAATATGTAGAAGATGCTCTTGGTGAAAAGGTACTGAATGATAAAGAGCTTTCGAACGATTTATTGAATGTAAAAATAGATAATATACTGAGCGACGGAGTATTAAACACAATAATAGAAAAGAAAGTAAGTAATATATTCGGTGGGCTGAAAATGAATGTATTATTAATGTTCCTACTCGGAATACTGATACCGATAGCCGAGATAATCCTTGCCCATTATCTTGAGAAGAGAAGATTAGCCGCTACACCGCCGCCAATGCCGGTATCACCGCCACCAATCAATCCGGGTAATTAATTTTCACATTTTTTATTCCTTTTCTCTTAGGGTTTCTCTTATTTATCCGATCTGTTATATAGAGACAGGAGATAAAATAGGAGGCGAAAAGTTATGCATTACTTTGGCTATTATATTCAAATATGCAAGATGAGGATCTTCATAAATAGGATGGCGTATATTTCATTTATTTAAGCGCAAACAAGGTTAGTCAGAGCCCTGTGTAGATTAGGCACTACATGGGGCTTATTTTTAGGAAATAGAAGAGAAAAGTTCATGAAAGATAGGAATCAGCAGTGCCGTCATTACACCCATCAAACCGATTGCCAATCCGCTGAGGGCTCCTTCAATTACACCCATTTCCATGGCCTTAGCGGTGCCTACACCGTGCGCAGACGCTCCCATTGCCAATCCTTTCGCCACACTGCTCTTTATTCCCAGCAATCGTAATATCGGAGGGCCGACAATACTTCCGAAAATACCGCAGAACAATACTATAACAGCTGTAAGGGATACGTTCCCGCCCGACTGTTCGGCAATGCTCATTGCGATGGGAGTAGTTACTGACTTAGGTTCAAGGCTGTGGATAAGTATTTCATCGGCACCGGTCAGCCTAGCCAGTATGACTACACTCAGAATTCCTACCACACTACCCATGAAAATGGAGGTAAGAATAGAAACTACATTTCCTTTCAGATATGCCAGTTGTTCATACAAGATATATCCTAAAGCTACGACCGAGGGCCCTAGCATAAAGCTTACAAACCGGCTGCCCTCTTCGAAAGTCTGGTAACTCACACCAGATACTTTAAGAAATATGATAATTATGACCAATGAGATGATAAGGGGATGCAACAATCCTAATTTAGTCTTTTTGAATACCCATTGCCCGAAAAGATAACTCCCGAAGATGAGCATGAGTATGAATTCCGTAGATTCGAATAAAGCTTTCATTTCCGGTTCTTCTCCATTTGTTGTTGGATAACAGCTACTACAGCAATCACAAGAATAGTACTTATCGAGCAAACGATAAGAATAGACATCCAGAACTTACTGATAATCCCATATGAGCCCAGTAGTCCCGCCCCGGCAGGGATAAAGAATATAGCCATATTGCGGGTAAAGGCATTGGCAACATCTTTTACATAGTCGGGCTTAAGTGCTTTGAAATAAAGACTGAGAAACAAAAGAATCATTCCGATAATACTTCCGGGAACAAAACCGTTTATCAGATAACTAACGCCTTGTCCGAGAAAATAAAACAGAAGAATGATAAATATACCTTTTATCATTTTCATAACGATAACCTCCTAACTTAACTCGGATGCAAAGGTAGATATAAGTTACGACTTATAAATATAAATGAAAAGTATTTTGAGGAACATTTCCGATTATGAAGAACTAACCGAGAGATTCAGTCTCTTCGAATATTTCCAGCGAAAAGTTTTCTCCGTCGAATACTCCGTAAGAAAAGAATTTTATCCAGTCGCCCAGTATCACTACCCTGCTTTGAGCCGAAAGCATCAGATCGAGCATGATATGACGATGTCCGAATATAAAATAATTGATATTAGGTGCAACCTGAAGATGCTTTTTGGCAAAAAGTACTAAATGCTCTTTGTCTTCCCCGAAATAATCGGGCATCTCGTCATTCTCGCGGTTATGATTCGACCACCATTGGGCAAAGCCGACAGTCCAGCGGGGATGAATAGCCGCATAAAGCTTACGGCAAAATTTATTATGAAAAAGTGCTCTTAATAGTTTAAAAGAAGTGGAATCATCGCCTAATCCGTCGCCATGCGCCAAAAAGAATTTCTTGCCTGCTATGTCCTTTACCAATGGCTGAATATGTATGATCATACCGCATTCTTTCTGCAAGTAGTCAGTGACCCATATATCATGGTTTCCGATAAAGAAATGTACTTCGATACCCATATCGGTAACCTCAGCTATCTTACCCAGAAAGCGCACAAAACCGCGGGGAACAACATTACGGTACTCGAACCAATAGTCGAAAATATCGCCAAGTAAATAGATAGCTCCCGCATCCTGTTTAACAATATCGAGCCAACGGCACAGTTTGCGTTCTATCTCATGTTGCGGGAAATAATGTTCGTCTACCTTTACCGAAGGCAAAGTCATCTGCTGATATTTCTCCACATTTTTTTTGTGAAAAGCAGAACCTAAATGTGCATCTGATAAGAAATAGACTTTTTTACCCACTTGTTGTTATCTTTTTTATAAAAATCCCAGTTCCAGTTTTGCCTCTTCACTCAGCATATCCCTGTTCCACTCGGGTTCGAAGGTGAGATTGACGATCACATTATTCACACCCTGTATTGATTCCACCTTATAGCGTACATCCTCGAGTATGAAATCGGCAGCCGGACAGTTAGGCGCTGTTAATGTCATGGTGATTGTTACATTATTACTATCGTCGACATCCACTTCATAAATAAGTCCGAGGTCATATACATTGACTGGTATTTCGGGATCGTAAACAGTTTTCAGCATGTTTACGATTTTTGTTTCCATATTTAATAAATCACTCATAATTCAAAAATTTATATCTGTTATAAACAGCTATGGGCAAATGTTAGTTTATAACTATTCTACATTGCAGCTGCAAAATTAGTAATTTTCAGCGAATAATTCAGCGTAGCAATAACAGACTGGCGTAAATTTGAAAACTTTATCTTTATAATAGGTTATAAGCCTGATGCTCTTTGAAATGATATAGCAGTTACAAGTTACTTCACCCTGCGGGCAGTTACGAGTTGCTGAATTATTTATTGTTCATTTTTGATTATTAATTGAATGCTGTTACTTTTGTTACTTTTTGAATTTTATTATACAAGAAAGCTAACGGCTAAAAGCTATCAGCTAATAGCTGAAATATTCGTTACTTTTGTTACCTTTTAACTAAATATAGTTAATTATTGTAAAGAGACTGACAGTTGTATTCTTTATGCTTTGCAACATTAGCATATCGGCACATTTACTAATTTGCACATTGATTTACATCTTCCCGTTATCCATATAACTATAATAAGAATGGTCGCAGACAATGATATGGTCTAAGAGCAATATATCCATTATCATTCCTGCATCTTTGAGCCTACGGGTAATATTATCATCATCGCCGCTCGGATTAGAATTGCCCGACGGATGATTATGACAAAGAATCATAGCCGAAGCAAGGGAATCGATAGCCTCTTTCATTATCATACGGATATCCACAACCGTTCCGGTAACACCGCCTTTGCTTACTTGTATCTTTTTCAGCACTTTATTGGCTCTGTTTAGAAGTAGCACCCATACTTCTTCATGTTTCAGATCGGCCAGTATAGGGTGGAATATCTGATACACACTTTCACTCGATGTAATTTGGGGTTGTACCATTACTTCCGACAGCTTCCTTCGCTTACCAAGCTCCATGGCGGCCGCTATAGTAATGGCTTTAGCCTCTCCTATTCCATTGAAATTGCGGACAAGGTCTTTTATCTCCTGCTTACCCAGAATGTTGAGGTTATTGGATACACTATGTAGAATGCGTTGGGCAAGTTCTACTGCCGTCTCGTTCTTATTTCCCGAACCGATAAGTATTCCCAGCAACTCGGCATCGGACAATGCACCGACACCTTTCAGAAGCATCTTTTCGCGCGGACGGTCTTCTTCAGCCCAATCTTTTATGTTGAGTTTGATCTTGTTTTCCATAATACTAAAAAGAGGCACACCCAAAGACATGCCTCTTTCTTTATATATTAAGATTTATCTTTAAGCTTTAACACGCTCTACATACGAGCCGTCCTTTGTACTAATCTTGATTTTATCACCTTCGTTGATAAAAAGCGGCACGCGAACTTCTGCTCCGGTTTCTACAGTTGCAGGCTTCAATGTGTTGGTAGCAGTATCACCTTTCATTCCCGGCTCGGTATAAGTTACTTCGAGAACAACATTCTGAGGCATTTCCGCTGTCAATATTGCTTCCGTTTCGGCATGTACCTGCACTTCTACCATATCTCCCTCTTTGAGGAAAGCGACCCCGTCTATCATATCTCCGGAAATGGAAATCTGTTCGAACGTTTCGGTATTCATAAAGTTATAGCCCATATCATCCTGATACAGGAATTGGTAAGGACGTCTTTCGATACGTACTTCGTCGAGTTTCACCCCGGCATTGAATGTTCTTTCAAGTACGCGTCCTGTAGTTACACTCCTCATTTTTGTGCGGACAAAAGCGGCGCCTTTACCCGGCTTTACATGAAGGAATTCGATAATAACATAGTATTGCCCGTCGATGTCGATGCACATACCGTTTCTTATATCTGCTGTTGTTGCCATTAAATTATTGTATGTTTGGTTTATAAATTTTCGAGTTGCAAAGATAATAAATTACAGTTACCAGTCAACAGTTATCAGTTAACAATGTGTCTATCTGCACACTAAAAAACTCATAACTTATAATTTATAACCTATAACTATTTTACAAACCCTCTGTTCTTTAACAGGTAAACCGGATTCGGTTCTGCTCCTCTGAAATTCTTATACAATGTCATCGGTTCATCAGTTCCTCCTCTAGAAAGTACGTTTTCACGGAATGATTTTGCCGTTGCCTGATCAAAGATATTCCCTTTCTCAACAAAAGCCTGATAAGCATCGGCATCGAGAACCTCCGACCATAGATAGCTGTAATATCCGGCAGAATATCCACTGCTGCTTCCGAAGATATGGTTAAAATACGTGCTTCTATATCTTGGGATGATTTCTGATATAAGACCGATTTCGTTCATTGCATCCTGTTCGAATTTGCGGACATCCAATTCTTTCACTCCTTCCTGATTACGCGGGTTGAAATTCGGAGTAGCTGTTATCGTATGCCATTTCATATCCAGAATAGCAGCAGCAACAAGTTCGGTTGTCATAAAGCCCTGATTGAATTTAGATGAGTTCTCTATCTTTTGTATCAACTCATTAGGAATGACCTTTCCGGTTTCGTAATGCTTAGCGTACATTTTCAATACTTCCGGCTCGAATGCCCAATGCTCCATTACCTGTGAAGGCAATTCTACAAAGTCGCGCGCAACCGCAGTTCCCGATAGACCGTTGTAAGTACATTTCGACAATAAGCCATGCAGACCATGACCGAATTCGTGGAACATTGTCTGTACCTGATCTAAAGTCAACAATGCAGGTTTTCCGTCAGTCGGAGGATTATAGTTACCTACATTATAAATAATGGGATGCACAAAGTTTCCTTTATATATTTCCTGCTTGCGGAAACTGCTCATCCATGCACCCGGGCGCTTTCCTTCACGGGCAAAATCGTCGAAGTAAATAACACCGATAAGTGAACCGTCGGCATCGCTTACTTCATACGCTTTCACATCTTTCTGGTAAACGGGCACATCGGTAATCTGCTTAAATGAGATTCCATAAAGTTTATTTGCTACGGCAAATACTCCCTGACGCACATTATCGGCTTGGAAATAAGGTTTGATTTCATCCTCATTCAGTGCATATTTCTGTTTACGGAGCTTTTCGGCATAGTACCACCAGTCCCACGATTCCAGTTTGATGTCCTGTCCCTCTTTCTTTGCTAACGCCTGTAATTCGGCTGATTCTTTCTTTGCCTGAGGCAGAGCGTATTTCCACAGATCGTTAAGCAGTTTCATTACATTGTCAGGAGTCTTGGCCATCCTTTCATCCAGAACAAAATCGGCATGTGTATTGAAGCCCAGAATATTTGCCTTTTCAAGCCTCAATGCTACCATCTGCTTTATGATATCTTTGTTGTCGTTTTCGTTATCATTATCGCCACGTGAATACATGGCCTTATATAGTTTTTCTCTCAGCGAACGATTATCAGCATATTGCAGGAATGGTTCCCAGCTAGGCTTACTCAAAGTGAATACCCATTTGTCGTCCATGCCTTTATTCTTAGCCGTTTTAGCTGCAGCAGCGATGATATCTTCCGGTAATCCGGATAAATCTTCTTTCTTATCGATAACAAGTTGGTATCCGTCGGTTTCTTTCAATAGGTTCTGAGCAAAAGAAAGCCCTAAAAGGCCAAGCTCTTTATTTATCTCGCGCAGACGCATCTGTTTCGATCCGTCGAGAAGAATACCCGAACGCACAAAACCCTTGTAATACTTATCCAGCAACATTTTCTGCTCCGTGTTTAGCTTTGCTACTTTAGCGGTATCGTCATGAACGGTTTTAATCCGCTTGAAAAGATCTTCATTGAGATTTATATTGTCGCCATGTTCTGTCAATCTCGGCGAAATCTCTTTTTCGATAGCGCGCATCGTAGAGTCGGAACAGGTTCCCGATACAGCCGAAAATACGGAGGAAACACGGCTGAGCATCTTGCCTGTTTCGTCTAATGCCACAACTGTATTTTCGAAAGTAGCAGCTTGCGGATTGTTTATTATAGAATCGATTTCAGCTGACTGTCGCTTCATACCTTCTTCGAAAGCAGGAAGATAATGCTCTACCTTTATTTTATCGAAAGGAGGAACCCCGTTCGGCGTCTGAAATTCCGAGAAGAAAGGATTGTCCGTAGTATCCTTGGTACCCGTTGTATTGCAAGAATATGCCATAATTATAAAACTAAAAATAAATAGAAACTTCTTCATACAGTAGTGTTTAGTGAATGATCTGATTTTCGACAAAATTAGGTAAAATTTGCTTCAGGCTAAAACTATTTGCTGATATGAATAAGAAAAACGACAGGATTGGCCAAAAATCCGATTAATTTTCTTAAACTTGTAGTGATTAATATACAGAATGCATGGGGAATTTATCAAAAAGAAAGATAGTATATATTCTTATTATGTCGGTCATGGTTTTGGTACTTACCAATTGCTCTGACAGTCTGAACAGTCAATTGAAAACAATCGTCAAAGAGATCAATAAACAATGCCCGAAACAATTGGACGAGTATACCCGTGTAGATAGCTGCGCTGTAGTGGGAGAAAAAAGTATAAGATACTATCAAACTGTAAATAAAGACCTGATAGTAACGGATACGACCCTTTTCAAATCGAATTTAGAACCGGGTATCATCAGCCTTGTAAAGACAAGTCCCGATATGCGTTTCTTCAAAGAGAAGGAAGTTACAGTACAATACCGGTTTGGGGATGAATCCGGTAAATATCTGTTCCTTATCAGCGTAACGCCGGATAAGTACAAAAACTAAAGATGTTATGATAATCGACAATTTAAAAAATGCAGAAGCATACTATAATCTGCATCCTTTATTTAAAGAGGCATTCGAATATTTAAAATCCGGCGATTTCATAAAAGCGGAAAACGGCAAAATTGAGTTTAAAGGCGAAGACCTCTTCGCAATAATCAGCGACAGTGATATGAAAGCTTCTACAGATGCCAAAATCGAAGTCCATAATAAATATATAGATATACAAATTCCTGTCAGCAAACCTGAGACTTACGGCTGGAAAAGCCGTACTGAATTAAATGAAGAAAAGGATGTATTCGATAATTATAAGGATATCCAATTCTTCGAAGATAAAGCAACGACAGAAATAACCGCTATACCCGGTAATTTCGTCATATTTTTCCCGCAGGACGGGCACGCCCCTTGCATCGGAGAAGGGAAAATAAGGAAAGTAGTCGTAAAAATAAGGTATTGACCGCTTTCCGTTCATAATGTTTCCTTTGTGGAAACTAATAACCATAACCCAGAATTTAAACTCATAATATACCGCTTATGCTTAAACTGATAAAGAACGATCAATGGTTAAAACCATATACCGACGCGATAGAAGGACGCTATAAGTATGTGTTGAAAAAGGAAGCCGAAATCACTGATAACGGTAAACGTTCCCTGAGCGATTTTGCATCGGGGCATCTTTATTTCGGCCTGCACAAAAAGGCGCGCATGTGGGTTTTCAGAGAGTGGGCTCCAAATGCGACAGCAATATATATGGTGGGCGATTTCAACAACTGGCAGAAGCAAGATGAGTACAAACTCAACAAAAAAGATAATGGGGAATGGGAGTTAAAACTTCCTTTGAATAAAATAAAACATGGCGATTTATTCAAACTCAGAGTCTGTTGGGACGGGGGCGAAGCTGAACGCATTCCGGCGTGGGCAACCCGTGTCGTACAGGACGAACAAACCAAAATATTCAGTGCGCAGGTATGGAGTCCGGAGAAACCCTACGAATTCAAAAAGAAAACATTCAAGCCTAAAACAGACCCGCTTCTGATTTACGAATGCCATATAGGTATGGCTGCCGAAGCTGAAAAAGTAGGCACATACGAAGAGTTCAGACTGAATATCTTGCCACGTATAAAAAACGACGGATATAATACAATCCAGATAATGGCCATTCAGGAGCATCCTTATTATGGCTCTTTCGGCTATCATGTTTCCAGCTTCTTTGCTGCGTCATCACGTTTCGGTACCCCGGACGAGTTAAAGCAACTGATAGATGATGCTCACGGTATGGGTATAGCGGTAATTATGGATATAGTCCATTCGCACGCAGTAAAAAACGAAGTGGAAGGCCTCGGACGGTTCGACGGTTCATATTCGCAATACTTCCATGAAGGGGCAAGACGCGAACATCCGGCTTGGGATTCGCTCAACTTTAACTATGGAAAAGACGAAGTTGTACATTTCCTATTATCGAATTGCAGGTATTGGTTAGAAGAATATAAATTTGACGGTTTCCGTTTCGACGGAGTGACCTCTATGCTTTATTACAGCCACGGACTGGGCGATAATTTTACCGGATATCAGGATTATTTTAACGGTAATGAGGATGAAGATGCAATCAGCTATCTGACCCTTGCCAACAAACTGATCCATGAAGTAAACCCGAAAGCAATAACCATTGCCGAAGAAGTGAGCGGGATGCCGGGACTGGCAGCGAAAATAAAAGATGGCGGCTACGGCTTTGATTACCGCATGGCAATGAATATACCGGATTACTGGATTAAGATAATCAAAGAAAGAAAAGACGAAGAATGGCATCCGACAAGCATTTTCTGGGAGCTGACTAACAGGCGCGCCGACGAAAAGACAATATCGTATGCCGAAAGCCATGATCAGGCTTTGGTAGGTGACAAGACTATTATATTCCGCCTTATAGATGCAGATATGTACTGGTATATGTCGAAACATTATGGAAGTTCTTATCTGACAGACAGGGGAATTGCCTTGCATAAGATGATACGCCTTGTTACGTCGTCTACTATTAACGGAGGATACCTCAACTTTATGGGAAATGAATTCGGACATCCCGAATGGATCGATTTTCCACGCGAGGGTAACGGCTGGTCGTATAAATATGCGCGCAGGCAGTGGTGGCTGGCAGATAACCACGACCTGAAATATCATTATTTAGGAGATTTTGACAAGGCAATGCTTTCTCTTATTTCTTCGGTAAAACATTTCGAGCAAACTAAAATTGTCAAACTGTGGGATAAGGATGAAGATCAAGTATTGGCTTATCAGCGGGATAATCTGATATTCGTCTTTAACTTCAATCCTCATAAGTCCTTCAACGATTACGGATTCCTTGCCCCCGAAGGTAAATATCAGGTTGTATTAGACAGCGATTCCAAAACTTTTGGAGGTAACGGGCTGATCGACGATACGGTAGAACACTTTACCATATATGACGGCCTTTACCATAAAGACGGAAAAGGGTGGCTGAAGCTGTATATTCCGGCCCGCACATCTTTTGTGTTAAAGAAAATGGATTAAAAAATAATATAAAGGGGAACGGACCGGAACATTTAGCTTTCAGTCCGTTTTTCTGCTTTAAAGCTTCTTTATCTAAACAATTAAGATATATACCGTGTTTGAGAACTGAGAAGTATTTAAATCAACAAAGTTTGATTACTTTTGCAAATGAATTTTTAACCAAACAGTAATTATAATAAAATGAAATTATATCCATTAAAATTTAAGACTATCCTCAAGTCGATAATCTGGGGAGGAGATGAGATATGTAAATTTAAAGGAATAACTCCCGGACAGGACGGTATCGGCGAAAGCTGGGAAATATCCAGCGTAGAGGGCAATGTTTCAGAAGTAGCCAACGGAGAACTTGCCGGCAAAAGTCTTACTGAAATCATCGACACATATAAAGAACAATTGGTAGGTAAAAAGAATTTCGAAACTTTCGGCACTACTTTTCCCTTACTAATCAAATTTATCGATGCACGCGATAATCTTTCCATTCAGGTTCATCCGGATGACGAACTGGCAAAGAAAAGACATAATTCGTTCGGAAAAACCGAAATGTGGTATGTTATAAATGCTGCTCCGGGCGCATTCCTGTACTCCGGATTTGAAAAACAGATGACGCCTGATTCGTATGTAAAAAGTATCGAGGACAATACTTTCGTAGATTCGCTGGCAAAGCATGATGTTAAAGCGGGTGACGTATTTTTTCTTCCTGCCGGACGTGTGCATGCTATCGGTGCGGGAACATTCATCGCCGAGATACAGCAAACTTCCAATATTACTTATCGCATCTATGACTACAATCGCAAGGATGCCAATGGTAACGGACGTGAACTGCATACCGAACTGGCAAAAGATGCAATAGATTTCAAATTATACAATAATTATCAGAATTCATATACACGTAAAGAAAACCAGCCAGTTGAACTCGAATCGTGCAAATATTTCACTACGAATCTTTTGGAGCTGACAAAAGATATAACAAGGGATTATAGCAGTATAGATTCTTTTGTAGCCTATATTTGCATGGGTGGTGCCTGTTCCGTTAGAGATGATAAAGGCAATGATTTATCTGTGAAACAAGGTGAAACTATTCTTATCCCTGCCGATACTAATAGTGTCACTATAAGTCCGGAAGGGAATGTCCTGCTACTGGAAACGTATGTATGATGTGAATTTAAAATAATATTTTACAGATACCACAAGTTTTCAGATAAAGAGAATCTGTGGTATCTGCATTTTATACAATTATGAAAGGGGTATTATTAGTAAATACAGGAAGTCCGAAAACATGCGCACGGACGGATGTAAAAGCATTCGTCAGTGAGATGCTTTCCGACCCGTATCTGATGACGGTTCCCGACTGGTTTCGCCCCATTCTTGTCAAAGGCATAATTGTTCCGTTTAGGCAGTTCAGTTCTACCGCGCACTATAAAATGATATGGCCACAGGGACAAAAAGATTCTCCCCTGCTTTATTATGCAAAATCACTGGCAGAGAAACTGGAAAAACTAACTAAAATGCCTGTCGAAGTAGCCATGAGATACGGGCAACCGGACGTACAACTCGCATTGGAAAAGTTAATGTCGAAAAATAACAGGCTGCATGAGGTTATTGTCTTTCCGTTGTTTCCCCAATATGCCGAATCCTCATATAAAACGGTGGTGGATGCCGTGGGCAACACCTTTTTCAAACGGGCTTATCCTTTCCGGCTTAAATTTATAGAGCCATATTACAAACATCCGGCATATATATCAGCGCTGGCAGAAAGTATAAAGCCTTATATTGCTGATAATTTCGATAAACTTATCTTTACGTTCCATAGCCTGCCACTTTCCCATGTGGACGCAGGGTGGAGGAAAGGAAAAGAATTCGATTATGTATACCAGACAAAAGAAACAGTGCGTCTGATAATAAAAGAACTGGAACTGGACGGAAAAAAGACCCGTCAGGTGTACCATTCGGCAATGGGTAGTAAATGGCTTGAGCCTGATCTGAACGATACAATAAAAGAACTCGCCGAGGAAGGTGCCAAGAAGTTATTGGTTATAGCGCCGGGCTTTGCTGCCGACAATCTGGAAACGCTTTATGATATAAATATAAAGGCAAAAGAATTGTTTATAAAACATGGAGGTTCGCAGCTGACATTTATACCATGCCTCAACGATAAAGATTATTGGGTGGAAAGTGTGGCTAAAATAATCTCCTGACAACAGGGTAATAATATGATGAAACGCATCCTGTTTTTTAATGATAGTCTTGAAATGGGCGGAACAGAAGTTCTGCTTGTGGATTTGCTGAATAATCTGTCAAAAGAAGCGCACATTACTCTTCTGTTGCCTGAAGCTTCAGAAAAAAATATACTTATAGATAAGATTTCGCCTGCCGTCTCCATTAAATATGTTTACACAAAGAAATCTTCGCATATTGTAAAAAAGATATGGGAGAACATTATGATTTTCTTCCCCCGCTTCTTCGCAAAACAAAAAGGCATTTCCGAATCTGATTATGATGAGATAGTATGCTTCAAAGAAACATTCTCGGCCCGTATATTCGCAAAAATGAGTATACCTAAGATACTGTGGATTCATAACATTCTATACAAACGAAAATACGAAGCTAATTCTTTCAGGGAGAAATTTTCCGTTTGGCTTAATAAAAAGCAACTGAAGCGGGTAGAGCAATCATACAATAACTTCGATAAAGTGATATGTGTTTCCGATGCAGCCAAAGAAGCGTATATATCTGTCTTACACAACCAAAAGACACCAAATCAGGGTATACAGGTACTCTATAATGCTATCGACCTGAGTAAGGTAAAAGAAAAAGCTAAAGAATCAATCATCGATATATCACATGATAAAATCAATTTCATTCTCATTACCCGTGTTTCGCCGGAGAAAAGAACTGATAGGCTTATCAATAGTATTATGCGCCTGAAAGAAGATGGCTACGATTTTCATACATATATAATAGGTGACGGCATGGATAATCAGGCAATGAAAGACGAACTGAACCAAAAAGGAATATCGGACATGATTACATTAAAAGGACGTATCGAAAACCCTTTTCCTTATATACTGCAATGTAACTGGTCTTTATGCGTATCCGAAAGGGAAAGCTTCTCATTAGTACTTTTAGAATCGATGGCTATCGGTACACCCGTGATAACAACCGATTGCGGCGGCCCCCGCAACATTGTCGATAACGGGAAATACGGTATTCTGGTCGAAAACAGCGCAGAAGGAGTATATAAGGGAATGAAATCGGTACTGGACGATCATAGCCTCTCTGTAAAGTACAGTTCAGAATTAAAAGAAGCTGTAGCACGCTTCGATTATCACAACTGGCTGAGAAATGTGAGGGAGATATTAGCAATTTGAGGCCGAAGTGTCGCTAATATCAGGATTTTTTCGTAAAATTGTACTCAAATACAGACTATTATTTATTAACAATCATATTGACTTTTCAACAAGAAAGGTATTGTTACACAAATTTAACATTCACATCCTGTTTTTTATTGTTTAATTTGTCATCGAAAAAAAACATAGGTAATTTTTTATGGGAAAAATAATCGCATTAGCCAACCAAAAAGGCGGCGTAGGAAAGACAACAACTACAATAAATCTGGCTGCATCATTAGCTGCACTCGAAAAGAAAGTTCTGGTAGTAGATGCCGATCCGCAAGCCAACGCTTCGTCTGGGCTGGGTGTCGACATAAAGAAAGTGGGGAAAACCATTTATGAATGTTTGATAGGTACCGCTTCCCCGAAAGAAGCAATCATACCGACCGAAATAGAACGACTCGATATAATTCCTTCTCACATCAATCTGGTAGGTGCAGAACTGGAAATGCTGAATGTTGAAGACAGAGAAAAACAGCTACGCAAAGTATTGGTACCGCTTAAGACTGAATACGACTATATACTGATCGACTGTTCCCCTTCTTTGGGACTGATAACCGTAAACGCACTCACAGCTGCTGATTCTATAATCATTCCCGTGCAATGCGAATATTTTGCACTAGAAGGTATCAGCAAATTACTGAATACAATAAAAATAATCAAAAATAAACTTAATCCGGCGCTAGAGATAGAAGGCTTCCTTCTCACTATGTATGACGCCCGCCTACGTCTGGCAAACCAGATATACGAAGAGGTGAAAAGCCATTTCCAGGAACTGGTTTTCACTACTGTCATACAGCGGAACGTAAAACTTAGCGAATCGCAAAGCTTTGCACAACCTGCACTTGTTTACGATGCTGCATCGAAAGGTTCTGTAAATCATATGCAATTAGCAAAAGAACTTATTGAGAAAAATTCTTAACTTTGCCGCTCTGATTAAATTCTTAATGCATTGCTATGGCTAAAAAAATGGTTTTAGGAAGAGGGTTAGACGCCCTTATCACCATTGATGAAGTAAAAACGGAAGGTTCATCTTCGATCAACGAAATAGAGTTATCAAAGATACAGGTCAATCCAGGACAGCCCCGTCATGTATTCGACGAGGAAGCCTTGCAGGAACTGGCTGCCTCTATCCGTCAGATCGGAGTTATCCAGCCTATAACATTGCGTAAAGTAGAGAATGACCAATATCAAATCATAGCAGGTGAACGCCGCTACCGTGCTTCGATGCTTGCCGGCATGAAGGCTATTCCTGCTTACATACGCACAGCCGAAGACGAAACGGTGATGGAAATGGCGCTGATCGAAAATATACAGCGTGAAGACCTCAACTCCATAGAAATCGCTTTGGCATATCAGAATCTTATAGAAACTTATGATCTTACCCAGGAACGTCTTAGTGAACGTGTAGGTAAGAAAAGGACTACCATAGCCAATTATCTGCGTCTTTTGAAATTGCCTGCCGAAATACAGATGGGCATCAGGGATAAAAAAATAGATATGGCGCATGCCCGTACTCTGATCACACTCGAAGATGTACCCACACAGCTTGAAGTCTACGAACTCATTATCGAAGAAGGCTTATCGGTAAGAAAAGTAGAGGAATACGTGAGGGCTATAGCTAAAGGTGAAAAACTGGAAGACTTATTAAAAGAAGAAAAAGTAATAGAAACCGTTAAAAGATCGGGAGTAAAGAAGGCTACACCCGAAGAATTTGAAATACTGAAAAATCATCTGTCGAAATTCTTTTCAGCTAAAGTACAATTAACATGTAATGAACAGGGAAAAGGGAAGATAAGTATTCCGTTCAAATCGGAAGAAGACCTGGAAAGAATAATAGCGATATTTGATCAGTTGAAAAAATAAAAGGAGGTATTTTCCGTAATAATATATATGAGCAGAGGTTTTTTAATTTGTTTTTGGTGCATCTTGGGAGGAATTCTCTCATTTTCATACGCACAAGAGCCTCTGACACAGGATTCGATACCTCAATGGGAAGACAAACGCACGCCCGTCGATACAGTGAAGCCTCTGTTCGATGTGAAAGATGTAGTATTGGCCGACTCGGTCATTTTGATAGACAAACCGGTTTTTAAGCCAGATTCGAAAAAAGCAGTAATCTATTCGGCTATATTTCCGGGATTAGGACAATTTTATAATCGTAAATATTGGAAATTACCTATCGTATACGGTGGAGCCTTAGGAATTACCTATGCGATAACATGGAACGGACGGGTATATAATGACTATAATCAGGCCTTCCGAGACTTGGTTACAGGATCGGGTACCAGTTATAACAATTATTTACCCAGCGGAATGACAGTTGACGATTACGGTAGAGACAGACTGCAGGATGCCCTGAGGAGAAAGAAAGACTTTTACCGCAGAAACAGAGATCTGGCTATTATTGCCGCTATAGGAGTATATGCTTTGTGTATGATAGATGCATATGTGGATGCACAATTATATGATTTTGACATGTCCCCGGACCTCTCTATGAGAGTAGCACCGGTCTTCTGGCCTCCTACATCCTATTCCAAAGCCTCTATCGGGCTTCAATGTAGTATAAATTTTTAATAAGGCTGTAAATCCGTTTTACACGGACTTCAATGCCCATACCATAAAAGGACACTTATGCTGAAGAAATTAATATTCACAGGGCTTTTCCTATCCTGCACATTTATCGTGTCGGGACAGTCCGGTCATAGGGAATTAGCGCCGCGTGATACAATTACAGACAAATCGATTGTATTTCCGGCTGATATGGAGCGCAACTATGACGAACTACTCACCAACTGGAGCAACAATGTAAAATATGCCGACGATTGCCGTTCGACTGACGACAGCGCAGTATCATTCAATGATTCGGTATACGTGAACAGACTATATTCACTGCCCACAAAAATGGAACTTGCATTCAACCCGGTAGTACGCGACTACATAGAAATGTATGCCGGACGCCGTCGAAATCAGGTCAGTTATATGCTGGGACAGGCTAAATATTATTTCCCGCTGTTCGAAGAGGCATTGGATAAAGAAGGATTACCATTGGAACTCAAATACCTGCCGATTATTGAATCAGCCCTTAACCCGATAGCCCGTTCAAGAGCAGGAGCTACCGGACTTTGGCAGTTCATGGCGCCTACGGGCAAAATGTACGATCTGGAAATAAACAGCCTTGTGGACGAACGCCGCGATCCGCACAAATCTACAGATGCCGCGGCCCGATATCTGAAAGACTTATACGCAATTTACGGAGACTGGAATCTCGTAATCGCTGCTTATAACTGCGGCCCCGGTAATGTAAATAAAGCGATACGCCGTAGCGGCGGGCAAACCGACTACTGGGCGATTTATCCTTACCTGCCGAGAGAAACAAGAGGATATGTTCCGGCATTTATTGCAGCGACATATATTATGAACTATTATAATGAGCATAATATATGCCCGGCAGAATGCAAGAATCCGGCTTCCATAGATTCTCTGATGATAGACAAAAATGTTCACTTCCAGCAAATAGCTGATAATCTGAATGTATCGGTAGATGATTTGCGTCAATATAACCCTCAGTTTAAAAGCGACATCATACCCGGCTCTTATAAGAACTATTCTCTAAATCTGCCTATCGATAAACTATCGTTGTTCCTCGACAAAAAAGACGATATATATACCTATAAAGCCGATCAATATCTTACTCATCGCAAAATAGCGGGAGTAGATGTCGTAGGAGGAAACAGGCCGGCAGGTAGCGCAGTCACTCACAGAGTGAGAAGAGGCGACACTTTAGCCCGTTTGGCAAGCCAGTACGGAGTAACATCCAGCCAAATCAAGCAATGGAATAATTTGTCATCCAATAAACTTTCTGTCGGACGCAGATTAAAAATATACAGGCCGGAAGAAAAATCAGATGAAGTTTTATTAGCCACAAACGACACAAATTCCGAAACTGATAAAGCTGTTTACTCGGGACTGACAAAAACCGTTTCTGTTCCTAAAACAACAACATCCTATTACAAAATACGAAAAGGGGACACATGGCCACGTATTGCTAAAAAAAATGGTGTAACAGTATCGGAACTGAAAGGCTGGAACAAAACAAATAAACTAATAGCAGGAAAAAGTCTCAAAATAGAGAAAATCGAATACGTAGAAGTACAGGAACCTATAAAACTGCCTGAACCTGAATTACCGATAGTGATAATAGACTCTACATATACAGCCGATCTGATAGACGGCTATCTGAAGAAAATAGTCAGGGATGAATCTACCTTGCCGCGTGTGAGAATATCCACAACCGATTCCGACTCGGACAGGAAAGACTCCGACGTCTCTAAAATTATCTATCATAAAGTAAAAATAGGGGAAACCATTACTCAAATCGCTGCCCGTTACAATGTCACAAAAAAAGACATCATTACATGGAACAAGCTTTCTTCTAATATGGCGAAAGTAGGGCAACGGCTTCTGATTTTACTCCCCGAACAGAATGCCTCTGACGGAACTAACGAGGGGGCACAGGCCTCTTCGGACAAGACATCGTTCACATCCAAAAGTTGAATGAACAACAACCGTTTTAATAGTTAAATCAATTTTATTATGTAGCATATTGCTCTTAATTAAAATTGATTTTACTATTTTTGTTACCTTACTCAAAACTTATGGCAAAAGAGGATACTCATACTCAGGATGATATTTTAATAGAGCAACAATTTAATGCTCTTATCGACGATTACCTGAAAACAAACCACAGGCGAAAAGTCGAGATAATAACAAAGGCTTTTCTTTTTGCAAAAGAGGCTCATAAAGGTGCGCGCAGGCGTTCGGGAGAACCCTATATTTTGCATCCTATTTCCGTTGCCCGCATTGTCTGCGGCGAAATCGGATTGGGTTCTACATCCATTTGCGCTGCTTTATTACATGATGTAGTCGAGGACACCGAGTATACGACAGATGACATAAAAATGCTGTTTGGGGATAAGATCGCCCAGATTGTAGACGGCCTGACAAAAATATCGAGTGGCATGTTTGGCGAGAATGTTTCAGCTCAAGCTGAAAATTTCCGCAAATTACTACTCACCATGTCGGATGACATACGTGTGATTCTCGTAAAAATTGCCGACAGGCTGCACAATATGCGAACATTAGGAGCGATGGCTCCGGCAAAGCAATATAAGATAGCGGGCGAAACAATGTATATTTATGCTCCCCTCGCCCACCGTCTTGGTCTTTTCGCTATTAAAACAGAGCTCGAAGAGTTGAGTTTCAGATGGGAAAACCCCGATGTATATAAAGAAATACAATACAAATTAGAATCGAGTTATAAACTCCGTTCGGATATATACCAGCATTTTGCAAAACCGGTGGTTGAAAAACTCGACGAATTAGATTTCAAATATGAAATAAGAGCCCGCGAAAAATCGGTTTATTCTATATGGAACAAGATGCAGGCAAAGGGAGTACCTTTTGAGGAAATATATGACATATTTGCCGTCCGCATAATCTTTGAAAACGAACCCGGTATAGATGAGAAAAAACGATGTTGGGATATTTATTCTGTTATAACGGATATCTACAAACTACGACCCGACAGAATCAGGGACTGGGTCAGCCGACCTAAGGCAAACGGATATCAGGCTCTGCACCTTACCGTAATGGGCCCCGACGGGCAATGGATAGAAATACAAATTCGTAGCCGTAGGATGGACGACATAGCTGAAAAAGGATTCGCCGCCCATTGGAAATACAAAGAAGGTAAGATAGAGGAAGACACAGAACTGGACAGATGGCTGAAAACAATTAAAGAAATATTGGAAAGCCCCAGCCCAAATGCTATGGATTTCCTCGATACAATAAAACTCAATCTCTATTCACAAGAAATATTCGTATTCACTCCGAAAGGAGAAATCCGCACATTGGCACAGGGAGCAACCGCTCTCGATTTTGCATACGATCTGCATTCCGATATCGGAGACCATTGCATCGGTGCAAAAGTCAATCACAAATTAGTTCCACTTAGCGAGAAACTCAACAGCGGGGATCAGGTCGAAGTCTTAACATCGAAATCCCAAACTCCGAAAGCTGAATGGCTAGGTTTAGTAACGACTGCCAAAGCGCGCACTAAAATAGAATACGCCCTGCGGAAACACAAAAAAGAAATAGCCAAACAAGGAGAAGATTTGTTATATAAGGCTGTAGAAGGCACCTCTGTCGAATTAACACCCGGCATTCTGGACAAGATAATGGATTATTATCAGAAACCAACCAAAGAAGAACTATTCTATGCTATTGGCAACCGCGATATATCTCTGCCTCAGAAGATTGAAAAATTACTCACTTTAAAGAAACAAAATTCCGATAGTGTTTTGCTGAAATATATGAAGCAAGCCTTTCATGCTGTGAAAAAATCGGATAAAGATAAGCTTGAGAAACCTGTTGAATATGAACAGATCGATCCTAAAAAAACTTACTTATTAGAAGAAGATTCTTTCAATAAAAATTTCAGGATACTATCATGTTGCAATCCTATACCGGGAGATAAGGTCTTCGGTTATCTTACCGATGACAACGAAGTGGATGTACATATAATCAATTGCCCTGTCGGTTTAAAATTAAAAGCCAGTCATGGCGACAAGATTGTCAATCTGGAATGGGGAAGTTATACACAGTTTCCGTTTGTGTCTACTATTATGGTTACAGGAATTGATCGTCTGGGAATGCTGAATGATATAACCAAAGTGATTACGGCAGGCTCTTTGAATATCAAAGGAATGACTATAGAATCGAATGACGGAGTTTTCGACGGTAAAATCATTGTCTATGTTCACGATGTTAATGACTTACAAACCCTTTGTGCGCGTATTGCCAAAATCAAAGGGGTGAAAGCTGTCAACAGAACACAAACAGGAACGTAATAATATCACTATAAAGTATAGTATTTATAAACAAATAAGTTATTTACATACAAAATTTGGTATAAAAAATTATTTTTACTACTTTTGTATCCGGAAAATAGAGGGAGAGGAGGCTGTGGCTTCCTCTTTGTTGTTGATAAAGCAAATGATAGATAAAGATTTTTTAAGGGATATAGTCGATGAATTTCTGCTGGGCACTCAGATGTTTCTGGTAGATATTGTTATCAGACCGGGTAATATAATAGTTGTGGAAATCGACAGCGAGGAAGGTGTCAGCATAGACGACTGTATTTCTCTGAGCCGGATGATAGAATCGAAACTAGACAGAGATACAGAAGATTTCGAACTTGAAGTAGGTTCTGTCGGAATCACATCTCCTTTCAGAATCCCCCGCCAGTACAAGAAAAACGAAGGAAATGAAGTTGAAGTACTGACTAAAGCAGGACAGAAACTATCAGGGATACTAAAAAGCAGCGACGATAACGGGTTTGTAGTTACCATTACAAAAATGGTAAAGCCCGAGGGAGCAAAAAAGAAAGTGGCAATAGAAGAAGACCTTCCCTTTGCCTATAATGATGTAAAATATACAAAATACTTAATACGATTTAAATAACTGTTATGGCTAAGAAAGAAGTTATTAGTATGATCGATACTTTTTCAGAATTTAAAGAACTGAAGAATATCGACAGGATGACAATGATAAGCGTTCTCGAAGACTCTTTTCGTAATGTGATTGCGAAGCTTTTCGGTTCGAACGACAATTATGATGTAATTATCAATCCCGACAAAGGTGACCTTGAGATATGGCGCAACCGCACTATTGTTGAGGACAACGAACTCGAAGATGAAAATACGCAGATATCACTTACTGAGGCCAGAAAAATAGATGAAGATTTTGAAGTTGGCGAAGAAGTGACAGACGAAGTATTCTTCGAAGATTTCGGACGCCGCGCTATCCTCAACCTACGCCAGACATTGACTTCCAAAATACTTGAACTGCAAAAAGAAGGCCTTTACAACCGTTATAAAGAAAAAATCGGAGAAATCGTATCAGGTGAAGTATATCAGATATGGAAAAAAGAGATATTGCTTCTTGACGACGAAAAAGAAGAACTTCTTTTGCCTAAGACAGAACAGATACCAAGCGACTTTTTCCGTAAAGGCGAGCACGTGCGTGCCGTAGTGGAAAAAGTAGAAAACAAAAATAATAATCCAAAAATTATTTTGTCACGTACTTCTCCTGTCTTTCTGGAAAGATTGCTGGAAATCGAGGTACCAGAAATAAACGACGGACTTATAACGATAAAAAATATAGCCCGCATACCGGGCGAAAGAGCCAAGGTAGCCGTAGAATCATACGACGACCGCATCGATCCGGTAGGAGCTTGCGTAGGTATGAAAGGTTCGCGTATACACGGCATCGTTCGTGAGTTGCGCAACGAAAACATCGATATCATAAACTATACGCCTAATACAAGCCTTTTCATTCAGCGTGCACTTAGTCCGGCTAAAATAACATCGGTTAAACTGAACGAAGAAGAAAAACGGGCTGAAGTATTACTACGCCCTGAAGAAGTTTCACTGGCTATCGGTAAAGGAGGTTTTAATATAAAACTGGCCAGTATGCTTACAGGCTATACAATCGATGTATACCGCGATATAGACGACTTCGACGAGGAAGATATCTATCTGGATGAATTCCGTGACGAAATCGACGGATGGGTTATCGACCAGCTGAAAAAAATTGGCTGTGTAACAGCTAAAAATGTGTTAACTGCCGATAGAGACAAATTGATTCAGGAGGCAGACCTTGAAGAAGACACAGTGGATGAAATAATAGAAATCCTGCGTGCAGAATTTGACGACGAAAGTCAGTCCTGATTTGGTTATTCACTGATTTCTTAATACTTTTGTATTTCGAGTTCGCCTGGCTGAATTACCATTTATGCAGATTAAGCAATATTACAGAGTTCACTGTCCATTTTTAGAATTAAAAAGAAAATATGTCAATAAGATTAATAAAGATATCCAAAGATTTGAATGTAGGAATTAGCAGCCTTGTTGAGTTCCTGCACAAAAAGGGATTTGACGTAGAATCAAATCCTAATACTAAAGTTGACGGTGAACAACATGAATTGCTTGTAAAAGAATTTGGCAACAGTGCCGATCTCGAGGCTTTACTCAACAGCCGCAAGGAAAAGGAAAGAGAGAGGGAGAAGGAAAAAGAAGTGCAGGCACAGGTAAAAGTTGAAGAAGTTGCACCTAAACAACAAGAACCGGAAGAAATAAAGACTGAAATACCGGATTCATTCAAGCCTCATGTACAAGTGGTGGACAAGATTGATCTGGATGCACTCAATAAACCTAAAAAAGCAGAACCTAAAGAAGAGGTTCAGCCCGAACCTGAAATCAAACCTACAGAACCGGTCGTTGAAGAAAAACAGGAAGAACAAATTCCTGAACCGGTACAGGCTGTAGAAGAAGAAAAAGAAGAACCAGTGTTGATAACAGAAGAAGAAAAAGAAGAAGAGGCGGTAGCTTCCGCCCCGGTTGTTTCACAGGATGTTGAAGAAGAAAAAGAAGATTCTGAAAATGTGTTCCGACTCAACAAAACTGTTATAAAATCGAATATCGTAGTCAAAGGATCGATAGACCTTAGCTCGATTAACGATAAAACCCGGCCTGCTAAAAAGACAAAAGCGGAAAAGAAAAAAGAACGTCTTGAAAAAGAACAGCAAGATCAGAAAAAGGTTAAGGAAAATACTGTCCGTCTGCTGAAAAAAGAAACGGACGAAGAGGCTAAAAAGCGAAAAGCCAGCACCGATGACAATGACGATGCTGCCAAAAAGAAACGTAACCGTATCAAAAAAGGCAAAGTCGATATTGAAAAAGGCGTTCCTCCACAAGGTACCGACAGACCTCATCATGGCGGAGGCGACAGGTCGAAGCACAATTTGCGTAAACCGGTCATAAAACAAGCGGTAAATGAGGAAGACGTACAGAAACAAATAAAAGAAACTCTGGCCCGCCTGACCGGAAAAGGAGGTAAAAATAAAGGAGCTAAATACAGAAAAGAGAAACGTGACGCCGTTTCGCAAAGGCAACAGGAAGAACAGGAATTACAGGAACAGGAAAGCAGAACTCTGAAAATTACAGAGTTTGTTACAGCCAACGACTTGGCCAATATGATGAATGTACCGGTAGTGAAAGTAATTTCCACTTGCATGAGTATCGGCATCATGGTATCGATAAACCAGCGGCTCGATGCTGAGACTATCAATATAGTTGCTGAAGAATTCGGCTTCAAAACTGAGTATGTAAGTGCTGAAGTTGTAGAAGCTATAAACGAGGAGGAAGACAACGAAGCAGATCTGGAACCACGCGCTCCTATCGTAACAGTCATGGGACACGTCGACCACGGTAAGACTTCATTGCTTGACAATATCCGACAAACGAATGTTATCGCCGGAGAAGCCGGAGGTATTACACAGCATATCGGAGCTTATAACGTGAAGCTAAAATCCGGACGACGTATCACATTCCTCGATACTCCGGGGCACGAGGCCTTTACAGCCATGCGTGCACGTGGTGCGAAAGTTACGGATATAGCGATCATTATTGTTGCAGCAGACGACAATGTCATGCCACAGACAGTAGAAGCAATCAACCATGCTTCGGCTGCGGGTGTACCTATCGTTTTCGCGATAAACAAAATAGATAAACCGGGAGCAAACCCTGAAAAGATAAAAGAAACCCTTGCCGGAATGAATTATCTTGTTGAAGACTGGGGAGGTAAATACCAGTCACAGGATATATCCGCAAAACAAGGACTTGGGGTAGATGAACTGTTGGAAAAAGTTTTGCTCGAGGCAGAATTACTCGATCTGAAAGCAAATCCAAACAGGCGTGCTACAGGTTCGGTTATCGAATCGTCTCTCGACAAAGGCCGTGGCTACTTGTCTACAGTACTTGTAGAGAACGGAACACTGAAGAAAGGAGATATTGTACTTGCGGGAACATATTTCGGACGTGTGAAAGCAATGTTCAATGAGCGTAATGCAAACATCGAGGCTGCCGCACCTGCTGCTCCTGCACTTATTTTAGGGCTGAACGGAGCGCCTCAGGCGGGAGATATATTCCATGTACTAGAAACAGAACAGGAAGCCCGTGAGATTGCTACAAAACGTGAACAGTTACAGCGTGAGCAGGGACTCCGTACACAGAAAATACTTACTCTGGACGATATAGGTCGCCGTATTGCTATCGGCAACTTCCAGCAGTTGAATGTAATTGTCAAAGGAGATGTGGACGGTTCGGTAGAAGCGCTATCCGACTCATTGATAAGATTATCTACAGAAGAAATACAGGTGAATGTGATACACAAGGCTGTAGGTCAGATTTCCGAATCGGATATCGTTCTTGCAGCTGCATCCGATGCTATTATCATTGGATTCCAGGTACGTCCGTCACAGGCAGCACGCAGGGCTGCTGACAAAGACGGAGTGGAAATCCGCTTGTATTCTATTATTTATGACGCGATTGAGGAAGTCAGATCTGCGATGGAAGGTATGTTATCGCCTGAAATCAAAGAAGTACAAACAGGATACGTTGAAGTTCGCGAAGTATTCAAAATTACCAAAGTGGGTACTGTTGCCGGATGTATGGTCAAAGAAGGTAAGCTCAAGAGGGCTAACAAGATACGCCTTATACGCGACGGTATCGTAATCTATTCCGGTGAACTGGGATCCCTCAAACGTTTCAAAGACGATGTGAAAGAAGTAGCATCCGGTTACGAATGCGGATTGAACATTCATAATTATAATGATATAAAAGTAGGCGACGTAATTGAGCCGTTTGAAGAAATTGAAGTGAAGAAAACATTGTAATATTCAAAATATTACGTATCTTTGCATCCAATACAAAATAACCTAAGGAAAACCAATTGATAGTTGTTGACAAGCAATCTTGCCTTGAAAGTCGGTGGTACTAACCATACCACCGAAACACACAACTATCAACAGGTTGAAGGTTAAGCCGGTTTCTTCGTCAGATTTCAAAAGTTGTAATACTACAAAACAGCAATTATCGTGATGAAAAGAATTATTCTAATTTCCATATTTGCCCTTTCGGTTCTATTTGCGGGAAATACATTTGCGCAGTCTGTACAACAAATAGCCTTTGTTAATTCGAATGAATTGCTTGAAACCATCCCTGAAAAGGTGGCTGCATCGAAGACTATCAATGACCTGAACAAGAAATATAAAGACGAACTGCAGGTAATGCAGAACGACTATAATAAAAAATATTCCGATTTCATATCCTATCAGAACTCTATGGCAGAGAATGTACGTCTCCGCCGTATGCAGGAACTGTACGAACTGGAGCGTCAGATAAATAACTTTATGAAAGTGGCACAGGACGATATCCAGAATCAGGAACAGGTACTGATAGCACCTTTACGTCAGAAAGTTAAGGATGCTATCTATCAGGTGGGAATGGAACAGGGATTTGTCTGCATTTACGATCTGGCAAATCCGGCAATTGCTTTTGTTACCCCGGATGCTACAAATGCGACAGCTTTAGTAAAACAGAAACTGGGAGTAAAATAGAATTAATCAGAATATAGAACAATATAAATGCTTCTGGATAAAGGAAGCATTTTTTGTATAAACACAATATTATGTTGAAACCGGGACCAATAGGCGTTTTTGATTCGGGATACGGAGGGCTGACCATACTTTCTGAGATACAGGCATTGTTGCCCGAATACGACTATTGCTATCTGGGAGATAATTCCCGTGCTCCTTACGGACCGCGATCTTTCGATATAGTATACGAATTTACAAAACAAGCAGTCCTCGAACTGTTCGATATGGGTTGCAACCTGATTATTCTGGCGTGTAATACAGCTTCGGCAAAAGCTTTACGAACAATCCAGCAAAAAGATTTACCACATATTCATCCCGACAAAAGAGTATTAGGCGTTATTCGTCCTACAGCTGAGATTATCGGCTCGGTTACAAAGAGCAGGCATATCGGCATACTCGGTACAGCGGGAACAATACAATCCGAATCTTACCCGATAGAAATAAATAAGTTTTTTCCTGACATTAAAGTTACAGGTGAAGCCTGTCCTATGTGGGCTACATTAGTCGAGAACAGGGAACATGAGAATGAAGGGGCAGATTATTTTATAAAGAAGAATCTTAATAATATCTTATCTAAAGACTCTCAAATAGATACTCTTATACTTGGCTGTACCCATTACCCCCTACTATTAAATAAGATAGAAGCTTTCCTGCCTGCAGGCGTCAAAGCCCTGCCTCAGGGAAAATATGTGGCAGAAAGCCTGAAAGACTATCTGTTTCGTCATCCGGAGATGGATAGCATATGTACAAAAAACGGAATCACACAGTATTTTACTACCGAATCTCCACAGAAATTCTCAGAGGCGGCCACTATATTTCTTAATAAAGAAATTGAGGTAAAGCGAATAACACTTGAATAAAAAAGGAAATTCAATACTACATTTATTTGCGAATTGTATGCAGTATTGAATCACGCTCCTTCCTTTAATAATAATTTATCTCAATCTTTCTTGCATCTGACAGAAAGATTACTTCCACTTAATGCATAGCCCTTATCCACGCCACTGCTGGCGTAAATAAGACTACGAGACCACATGTTGGAATTATCTTTCGGACTGCTTGTCCAAAATCCGGTACCGACACCATATTCCCGATACCCTGATCCGAATACTAGATTTATAGAGAACCCATTGTTCACGGGATGATGGGATGTTCCTCTATTTGAAATACCGTCTGTAGAAGTTCCTTCATATGACTCACACACTCCTTTCATTGCCCGCCCGTGCAATCCGCGATATGGATACTGATTATTGTCTTGGGGTAGTAAATCTGCAGGCGAATTATATATATCCGGACTGTCACTATATTTTGATGTGTTACGGATCATTTCGTTTTCCAGTTCTGTCCATTCATAGTCGGTAGGTAAATGCCAACCATTAGGACAAATCCCCTGTCTCTTATTTACTGTAACCGTTGTCCAAGCGTCATTGACTGATTCCCCATAATTTAGACCAGCTTCATCCAATATAGCTTCTTTGGAATTTACAGCAGCATGCCAGTTATACATTAATCCTAATAGATTATTTCCGTTAAATATAGTAGCATCATCACCATTTTCAGATCCATTCCCATAAGGATAAAACCACGCAGGATCATTATGATCGTTGTAAGTTGCTGAATTTGTCGGTAGTTCTGTCTTAATTATCTGATCTTCAGCATCAGGTGTACGAACCGGATCGAACCTGTTTGCAGCCAGATTTGTAATCATCCACCGTCCTGCCGCACCAAAATCCGCAGAATAAAAAACTCTTGCTTTCGGAACCGACTGGTCGTAATGACGTAAAACCTGTGCACCCCAAGTAGATGCGTCTGCCGGTGCATCGTCTATATCTCTAAACATATCATCCGGACTCATATTAATCCATTCTTCACCACTCCAGACATATGCCCCGTCAGCAACCACAGCCTTAAATGTATTTTTCAGGCATTTGTTTAAGTTATAAACTGTAAGCCCTGTATGGGCACCCATATCATAACTTTCCGAATTGGCTCCTATCGAAGCAGCCAGTGTAGAATGTGTATCCGGATTTACTTTGGAAATAAATACACGTGGCAATATAATACCTTTAGTCGATGTTGTATTATCCGCCAGCGGTATGCTTTCTTTCATGTCGAGCAGAGTCCCATCATTCGGTTCTAGATCTGATCCGATTGTTACCTGAGCATTAATATTAATAACTGAAGAGAGAAAGGCAATTTTGAACAATAGCCGCAGTTTTGTTTGTCTTTTGGTTTTCATAATTTGTAAAAATTTGTTGTCTCGATATATCTGTTTTAAGATTGATATGCCGCAGGCTATGCGTACATATAATATGTGAAAGCTGTTTATGCTTTCGTTTTTTCTTTATTTGTCAAATTATTATGATTTCTCTGGGAAAATCATTTCTTGTTGTGCAATATGAGGCTGAAAGTAATGCTTTTAACTTAAAGCATCAAACAGAATTAACATTTATAGTTAAATATGTAATAAATAGGTCAGAATATGTAATTTGTTTATTTGTTACGATTTTGGCCTTAATACAAATATAAAAAATCCCCTCAGGAATAAGCCAAAGGGGATTTATAAGACATATTAGTTTTTCAGTATTTTATAGTCAGCGTATGTTTGCCAGAAGTAAGAATATAAGAAGTGGTACCGTCAATACCCTTCTTATCTGTAATTCCTGTATTCTTCTTTTTATCCAAAGTCATACCTTTCGGCAACATTACCTCAGCGGTAGTATTGGCAGGTATTTCTATTTCCCAGTTTATTGTATTTGAACCCTTTTTCCATTCGCTGCGGATTTTCCCGTATACCGATTCGTATGACGCTTTTACATAATCCAGTTTTTCAGGGAAGATAGGCTTCATATTGATTTTCTTAAATCCGATCATATCCTTATCTGTGCTTATCCCTGCCAATGATTCATAGTACCATATCAGCAAATCTCCGAGTAGCATCACATGGTTATGCGAATTCATGGCCGGATCAGCCGTATTTCCATTCCAGAGTTCCCATATGGTTGTTGCCCCGTTTTCGATCATATACCCCCAGCTAGGATAAGTCCTGTTGGTTGCAATCGTGTATGCCAGATCAGACCTGCCGTATTCAGTAAGCCCACGCATGAGGTATCCTATACCGACCAATCCTGTGCTCACATGGCTCTTAAATTCTCCTTCCGTTTTCTCGATGACATTAGAAAAAACCTTGTCCTGATATTCGGGAGGAGTAAGCCCCAACATCAACGAAAGTATATTTGCCGTAACGGTATTGTTGCCATATTGTCCGGTTTCCTTATTAAGATATTTTTCGTTATAGGCGTTTTTCATTTTCAAGGCAAGATCATCGAACTCTTTCTGATCCGACAGATTATTATTGATAACCGCAAACTTGCTCATAACCTGTAAAAGCCGATAGAAAAAAGTTGTACTCAATATGGCACCGTCTGTTTTCCTTGCAGGGTCTTCGGAATGGATGAGTTCCTGTCTTTCGGGCGGCATACACCAGTCGCCGAATCTATCCTTAGTCACTATATAGTCGGTCATAAAATTTGCAATGGTATACTCCATCCACTTTTTCATGGATGCATAATGAGTCATGATAGGACGTGTATCGCCATATTGTTCATAAAGCATATTGGCTGCAAATATATAAGCCGACGGCCATGTCACATTCTCATCTCTTACCTCCCAGTAAGTAGGCGCAACACAAGGCACGTTTCCGGCTGCATTCTGTGCATCTTCTATATCTTGTACCCACTTCTGATAAAGCAAAGCATTATCCAGCATGAAGCTTTCTCCGAAACAACCCATAGCTCTGTCGCCCAGCCAGCCCATACGCTCGTCGCGTTGCGGACAGTCGGTTGGCATGCTGCGATAGTTGCCTATGATACCCCAGTAGGCGTTATGGTAAATTTGATTTAAGGTAGGATCAGACGACTCGAAAGTTCCTACATCTTTCATCTCATCATAAATGACCTTTCCTTTAAAATCACTTAGTGCAGGCTCATAATTCAATCCTGTTATTTCGGCAAAGCGGAATCCGTGATATGTAAAACGGGGCTCCCATGTAAAATTACCGTCCTTTGCCGGAGTATATATATCCGTTACTCTGGCACTACGCAAATTGGCCATATATAAGCTTCCGTCGTCTTTCAGCGATTCGGCAAATACCATTTTTATCGGTTTATTCTTTGCGCCCTTCAAGTTAACAGCAAGCCAACCGACCATATTTTGACCCATATCTACCATATATGTTCCGCGTGATGTTTTCTTCACCGATAAGGGCTTCAGCTCTTTCATCACCTGAATGTTCGGATTTCGCTGGGCAATAAGCTCACCGCCCGGCTCATCTACGATAGAGGCCGGCAGCCAGCTGCTATCATTATATCCCTTTTCAGACCAGCCAGTCAATTCGAGATTTGCGTTATATTCTTCTCCGTCAAATTCATTGTTGGCAATAATCGGCCCGTTAGTAGTGAGCTTCCATGTATCGTCACTGGCTATGGTGGTTATCTTTCCGTATTGGTCTTCCACTTCCAACTGCATCAGCATTTTAGGGAAACCGAAATGACGGACGCCTGTATTGCGCATCGAGAAATAACGGCCGTTGCCGAGTATTACTCCCACTGTATTTACACCATTAGAAAGTAAATCCGTAACATCGTATACATTATAGTTTACATGCTTTGTATAATCGGTTGCCGTAGGGGCAAATACATCTTTACCTACTCTTTGCCCGTTAACATAGCACTCATAGAAACCCAATCCTGTAATATAAACTTTTGCTTTCCGTATCTGTGCCGGTAATTGGAATTCTTTGCGCAAGTATCTTGCAGCAAGGCGGGTTTCTCCTTCCAGTTTATCCCCTTCATTGATAGATTTATCCAATCCTATCCATTTAGCCTGCCAGTCTTCTTTTGACAAGGCCATTGTCCAGTTGGCAACTTCGCTCCAAGGAGATTCCCCCTTGTTTGTCCACACTTTTACTTTCCAGTAATAGGTTTTGCGCGATTGCAGCGGCTTACCCTCATAAGGAATGAATATAGAACTGCCGGATGTTACTTTTCCGGAATTCCATGATAAATTAGTCTGTTTGTTCAAATCCTTTTGCGATTCTGCTACAATAATCTGATAGGCGGTCTGGCTGACATCGGACTTATCGGATATAATCTGCCACATAAAACGGGGCGATTGGATATCGATTCCGTCCGGATTCGTTCTCATTTCGGTGCGCATGCTTTTGATCCCTATTCCCGGAAAGGCATATGGGCTAAAGCATGTTAAAAATACACTAGTAAAAATAAAGATTAGTTTTTTCATGATATACAGGTATATTATTTGGTGTAATTCAATTGTGGCACATATAAAGATATAAATTTACAGACACTCGATTTACTACGGGTTTAACAATTTGATATGATTATTTTAAAAAATGATTTTTGTATCTTTCGCTATTATAATCCATTTACGAAAGAAAGGAAAATATGCGTAAAATAATCCATGTAGACATGGATGCATTCTATGCCTCTATCGAACAGCGCGACAACAAAGAATATAGAGGTAAACCGCTGGCTGTGGGATATGCGGGACCGAGAGGCGTAGTAGCTGCCGCCAGCTATGAAGCCCGCCGCTATGGGGTACGCTCTGCCATGGCATCGAAAACAGCATTGCGGAAATGCCCTCACATAATATTTGTTCCTGCCCGATTCGATGTTTATAAAAGTGTATCGCGGCAAGTGATGGATATTTTCCATGAATATACGGATATTGTAGAGCCCCTGTCACTGGATGAAGCCTTCCTCGATGTGACACATAACCATAAGAATATTGCCTCCGCTACACAGATAGCAAAAGAGATTAAGGAGAAAATATTCGACGCAACAAGACTCACAGCTTCAGCAGGAGTATCATTCAATAAATTCCTTGCAAAAATAGCTTCCGACTACAATAAGCCCAACGGATTATTCGTGGTGAAACCTGCAATGGCTGAAAAATTTGTCGAATCACTTCCTATCGAACAATTTTTTGGTGTGGGGAAAGTTACAGCTAAATATATGCATGATTTAGGGATAAAAACAGGCTGGGACTTAAAACAACGAAGCGAAAATGAACTGGTTGCCCACTTTGGAAAGGCAGGGCATGTCTATTACCTCAACGCAAGAGCAATAGACGAGCGGCCTGTAGAATCGCAGCGCATACGTAAGTCCATAAGTTCGGAAACCACTTTCGACAGGGATATAGATAATATAGACGAATTAGCGCTCGAACTCGATATTGTAGCAAAAGATGCCTTCTCTGATATCGAAAAAAAAGGATTTAAAGGGCGTACAATCACATTGAAAATAAAATATGCCGATTTTAAAATCATTACCCGCAGTAAAACATTCAATACACCGATTGTGGATTATGACACATTCTACAAAGAGGGATTTGAATTGTTGCAAAATGTCGATCTCTCTCCCAAAGTACGACTGATAGGGCTGGGATTAAAAAACAGTGATGATGAAACAAACTGGGCAGAAGCTGTACAACTACGGATAAATTTCGAAGAAGATGGTCACATAAACGGCAAATAGATGAATATTCTATTGTAAATTCTTTCACATATTGAGATTAGTGTTTACTTTTGCGATAATGAAACCTAATAAGAAAGGAGCAGCAAGTAACCGAACCAAGCATCTTCTTTTTTCGCTCAACGATGAAGAATATGCACTCATAGCATCTTATATGAAAAAGTATAAGATAGCTAACCGCTCCCGCTGGTGCAGAGAAACACTTATTGCCCATATTCTTAAAAACCTGGAACAGGACTACCCTACCCTTTTCGGTGAAAACGAAATGCGCCGATGACTACCATTCTGAACGATGAACATTATATGCGTCAGGCATTTAACGAGGCTCAGATTGCTTTCGATAAGAACGAAGTGCCGATAGGTGCCGTCGTTGTTTGTCAAGGGAGGATTATCGCGCGTGCTCATAACCTTACCGAAACGCTGAATGATGTCACCGCCCATGCAGAGATGCAGGCTATAACTGCCGCAGCGAATTTTCTCGGAGGAAAATATCTTAAAGATTGCACCTTATATGTGACTTTAGAGCCGTGCCCGATGTGTGCAGGAGGATTGCTTTGGTCACAAATATCAAAAATTGTGTACGGTGCGAAAGATGAAAAGAAAGGTTATTCGCTTTTCTCTCCCGGTATATTACATACTAAAACAACCGTAGTATCAGGAATATTGGAAGAAGAATGCGCTTCTTTGGTAAAAGAATTCTTCAGGCAAAAAAGATAACTTACCCTACTTGTATTAAAATCGCAATTCTTTAACATTTATTTAGATTTATTCATGCAACATGACCTATATATTGAGCATCTATTATGTGTAAGGAATATTAATTATTATCAATCAAAGTTTTTTACATAAAAGATGAGAAGGTATAGAAAATTATTTTCAACACTGATTTTATGCTCGGTTTTAGCACTGGGTTTCTCGTCTTGTGATGATATTGACGGATATTCTCTCGGCAATTTTTGGGAGGATATTGTAACAGTACAAAAGATAGACGAGAATACTTATTCGTTTGTCCGCGATAACGGAGAAAAATTATGGGTTGCTGCTCCGGTGGGAGTAAAATGGAAGCCCAAATACGATAGAGCTGTGATTAATTTCACCATATTATCGGACGAAAAGGACGGATATGACCATTATATAAGGCTGAACGATTATTATGATGTGCTAACTAAAAACGCCATTTACATAGATCCGGACGATAAATTCAGACAAGACAGCATCGGCAACGATCCGATAAAAGTAACCTCTGTATGGGAAGGCGGCGATTACCTGAATTTTAAATTTGCCTATAATACAGGTGAAAAAGAGCCGCATATGTTGAATCTGGTATCGGCAGAAACTGATCTGTCACTGGATAAGGATATAGTGAAACTGGAATTTCGGCACAATGTGAACAAGGACGAACCTGCTAAATATCCGGTAAGAGGCTATGTAAGTTTCAACCTGAAACCTTATAAGACAGAAGGACGGGATAAGGTGACTTTCGAAATAACATGGAAAGAATCCAACGGAGAAACTAAAACAGCTACCGTAGAATATAAATATACAGTGGACGAACCACTGGACGAATAAACATACTAACCTGAATATTTATTATAATATTCTTTTTGATTTCCTTTCAAAAAAGAGAGCTCGGGAGAGTTCTCTTTTTTATTTTTATTCATTTCCGTAATGGAACGTGAATAACAAAAACCAAATTAGATAAATTCTAAGAACCTGTTAGAATTTTGCTTGTCAAATAAATTATAGCTGTTTTTTAGAAAAATTGGAGCTTGATTTTGCGATAATAACCTGCTATTTGAGTAAAAGAAAAGTTTCAATTTTACAAAAAAGAGCAAAATTTATGACAAAAAACAGGATTTGAATGCCAATAGAAAAATATTTGTGGAAAATTTAAACAGGTTCTAAATAGTTAATAACTTTTTCTCACCTATAGTGCCTGATATTCTATTAAAAAGATGTATTTTTGTTCGTACCAGATTTTTCTAGTAAATGGACAATTCAAAACTGAAGGAACAAGTCAAAAACGAGTTCACGGACTATCTCGGTCTGCATAAACATCGTAAAACCCCCGAAAGATATGCCATACTTGAGCATATCTATTCTACGAAAGGACATTTTGACATGGATTCTCTGTATAATGCAATGAAAGAATCCAGTTTCAGGGTAAGCCGCGCTACATTATATAATACGATCGAGTTACTGCTCGATTGTGGTCTGGTCGTTAAGCATCAGTTCGGGGCGAATGTTTCGCAATACGAACGGGCTTACGGAAATGAAAATCACGATCATCTGATTTGTCTGAGTTGTGGAGAAGTAAAAGAACATAAGAATGGAAACCTGTTTACTCCCGCCCAGCAAAAAAAACTGCAGCGTTTCAAAATTAGCTATTACAGCATGTATATATATGGTATATGCAATAAATGCATGCGCGCTAAAAAAGCAGAAGAAAAAAAGAATAAACTAACAGAAAATAAAAATACACGTATTAAAAAGAAATGAAAGTAGATGTATTGCTAGGCTTGCAATGGGGAGATGAGGGAAAAGGCAAAATAGTGGACGTACTTACTCCCGAATATGAAATAGTAGCTCGTTTTCAGGGAGGACCGAATGCCGGTCATACCCTCGAATTCGAAGGGAAAAAGTATGTATTGCGTTCTGTTCCTTCCGGTATTTTTCAGGGAAACAAGATTAATATAATCGGAAACGGTGTCGTTCTCGACCCGGCACTTTTCAAAGGAGAAATAGAATCGCTGGAGTCGTCCGGCCACGAACTGAAAAAACGCCTGCTTATATCTAAAAAAGCCCATCTTATCCTGCCTACACACCGATTGCTCGATGCCTGCTACGAAGCGGCAAAAGGTGATTCGAAAATAGGAACTACCGGAAAAGGCATAGGCCCCACTTATACTGACAAAGTAAGCCGAAACGGCCTGCGTGTTGGTGACATACTGCATAATTTCGATGAAAAATACAATAAAGCTAAGTCTAAACATCTGAGAACGCTTCAGCAATACGGCCATGATACCAGTTCACTGGCTGAAATAGAAAAAGAATGGTTCGACGGAGTGGCTAAACTAAAAGAATTTACTTTTATCGACAGCGAACATTATATTAACAATGCGGTAAAGGAAGGAAAGAAAATTCTTGCCGAAGGCGCACAGGGAACAATGCTCGATATCGATTTCGGCTCTTATCCTTTTGTAACTTCTTCAAATACAATAAGCGCAGGAGCATGTACAGGCCTTGGTATTGCGCCACAGTCGGTAGGTGAAGTCTTCGGTATCTTTAAGGCTTACTGTACCCGCGTAGGCAGTGGGCCGTTCCCGACTGAGTTATTCGATGAAACAGGTGACAAGCTGCGTGAATACGGATTCGAATTCGGTTCTGTGACAGGACGTCCGCGCCGTTGTGGCTGGATAGACCTTGTGGCACTGCGATATGCGATTATGATAGACGGCGTAACACAGCTGATCATGATGAAGAGTGACGTGCTCGATACATTCGAAACCATCAGGGCATGTGTAGGTTATGAAATAAATGGTCAGAAAACAACCGAATTTCCATTCGAAACAGAAGATAATATCACTCCGGTCTACGTGGATATGAAAGGCTGGCAAACAGATATGACAAAAATGCAAAAAGAAGATGAATTCCCTACTGAGTTCAAACAATATGTTGCATTTCTGGAGAGCGAACTTGGCGTACCTATCCGTATTGTTTCTTTAGGACCTGACAGGGCGCAGACCATAATCCGATAATAATGTTTTTTAGAATAGTGTGCTGACAAACATTGTTGACACATTTTCTGCTTCTTTATTAACAAACACTAAAAAGAAAAACATGTATATAGCTTGGATTTTATTCGGAGTAATAATGCTTGCCAGTCTGGCTGTATCCCAGATGCTAAAGAGCAAGTTTATTAAATACTCCAGAATTCCGCTTGCCAGTGGAATGACAGGACGTGATGTAGCTGAAAAAATGCTCCACGACAATGGAATACATGATGTAAAAATAGTCTCCGCAGGAGGAATGCTTACCGACCACTATAATCCTGCCAACAAAACACTAAACCTGAGTGAAGGAGTTTATTCAAGCAATAGTGCGGCTGCTGCGGCCATTGCTGTTCGCGAATGCGGCCATGCCGTACAGCATGCAAATGCTTACGGGCCGCTGAAAATGCGCTCCGCACTCGTACCTGTCTTTAGCTATGCTTCACCATGGGTAATAATATTTATTATACTTACAGGCATTATATTAATACAGAGTTTTCCGCCGTTAATATGGATAGGAATAGGACTTTTCGCGCTGACAACCATATTCAGTTTCATCACACTGCCTGTGGAAATGAACGCCAGCCAGAGAGCTTTGGCGTGGCTCAATACAGCAGAAGCGACAAATAAAAGCAATCATGATATGGCTAAAAACGCTCTGAAATGGGCTGCTTATACATATCTTGGACGTACCTATCCTAATCGTTTAGTTAGGAATCTGACAGGGCACAGACAATAATACGATAATAATGTTTTTTAAGAATATAGAGTGTGTCGGCAAACATTGTTGGCACATTTTTTGTTTCTTTATTAACAAACACTAAAAAGAAATATATGTACATAGGTTGGATTTTATTCGGAATTATAATGCTTGCCAGTCTGGCTGTATCCCAGATGCTTAAGAGCAAGTTTAATAAATATTCCCGAATTCCGCTTGCCAGTGGAATGACGGGACGGGATGTGGCAGAAAAAATGCTTCATGAAAACGGGATATATGATGTTAAAGTTGTCTCCACAGGAGGAATGCTTACCGACCACTATAACCCTTCCAATAAAACAGTAAACCTGAGTGAAGGTGTCTATTCCAGCAACAGTGTGGCTGCCGCTGCAGTTGCTGCTCACGAATGCGGTCATGCCGTACAGCATGCACATGCTTACGGGCCATTAAAAATGCGGTCGGCACTTGTACCTGTAGTTAGTTTTGCTTCGTCATGGGTAACATGGGTGATTCTTGCCGGCATTATCTTTATACAAAGCTTTCCTGCGCTGATATGGATAGGTATCGGACTTTTTGCCATGACAACCATATTCAGTTTTATTACTTTGCCTGTTGAAATCAATGCTAGCCAAAGAGCATTAGCATGGCTTAATACAGCAGGAGTGACAAATACAAGTAATCATGATATGGCCAAGGATGCTCTGAAATGGGCAGCTTATACCTATGTGATTGCTGCAATCGGTTCACTTGCCACATTGCTTTATTATATAATGATAGCATTGGGCGGCAGACGCAATTGACATGTAATTGAATAATCTATATACAGAAGAGTGGTCTTTGCCGGCTACTCTTTTTTTATCACAAATAAATTATAATACACAGGATTATATATCTTTGTAGGTTCTAAAACTATCATTAAGTCTGAATGAAACCGATTATGTTTATAATAATATTCATTGTATACCTCCTCGTAAATTTCTATGTCTTTCAACATATATGGGTTGCTATGCCGCCGAATACAATCGGCAGGGTCGCCCTTGTTTCGTTTGCAGTCATAGCAGTTTCGTCATTCTTTATTTCTTTTCTCGCAGGCGATGCAATGCCTGTATGGCTAACATCGGTATTATATAAAATAGGTACGGCATGGTTTTTCATTATGTTGTATTTCTTTATTATACTTGCATTTAAAGACCTGTTCGGGTTGGCTAACCGTTTTTTGCATTTTATGCCTGCCGATGCAATTACCCGCTATACAAAAGAAAACTGGGTAGGTTTTAGCTTTATGATAGGCTTTATCGCCTTGTTTATGATTTGCGGCTATATCAAATACCAGTGGAAAGTACGCGTAGATGTGCCTATTCAGATATATAAGACAATAGGCGATTCCACTGCTAATCGTTCTTTACGAATTGTTGCCATTAGCGACCTGCATCTTGGCTACGGCATCGGTAAGAAAGAATTCGAAGGATGGATAAATACCATTAATGCTGAAAATCCCGATATTGTCTTGATTGCCGGAGATGTCATAGACAACAGCGTGCGTCCGCTAAATGAAGGGAATTTTGCAGAAAGCTTCCACAAGATAAAAGCACCTCTGGGAATTTATGCCTGTCTGGGCAACCATGAATATATAAGCGGATTGAAAAACAGCCTCGAATTTCTGGAAAAAGCGGGCATACATGTACTAAAAGATAGTGCGGCACTGGTGAATAACAACTTTTACGTTATCGGGCGCGACGACAGGTCCAATGAATGGCGCAGACCATTGAAAGAACTGACGGACAGCCTCGATAAGTCTAAACCGCTTATACTTCTCGACCATCAGCCATATCATCTTGAAGAAGCCGAAGCATACGGCATCGACCTGCAAATATCAGGACATACGCATCAGGGACAGGTTTGGCCGATATCGGCAATCACGAATGCCATTTATGAAAAAGACCACGGATTTGTAAAAAAAGGAAACGCAAATATATACGTCAGTTCGGGTATTGGTATCTGGGGCGGTAAGTTCCGTATAGGTACACAATCGGAATATGTAGTCATAGACATCAATAAAAAATAATGAGAGTATTCTTTAATGCGATAATCGTCCAGATTTTTCTCAGCGCCTATATCTACTGGCGCGGTTGGCAGGGATTGCCCGACAAGAATTACATAAAGATTCCGTACGCATCTATTTATATAATAGAACTAACCATTTATTTTATCGGCTTTTTCACCTCGGGAACCGGACTTCTACCGTTCGATGCCCTTCACAATTTCGCTTGGGTGGGCACTTCTTGGATGATTTTCACTATTTACATGACAGTACTGTTATTGTTATATGATTTACTAAAATATATAAACAAGAAGAAAAATATAATTCCGATAGATCTAAAAGCCAAAAAGTCACGGCTGATTTATTTCTGTTCTTCTCTACTCATAGTTTGCGCTTCCATGGGATACGGTAGTTACCGTTTCTGGAATCCTGTTGTTACCGAAATGGATTTGACGGTAGAGAAGCATTCTCCGAATGTAAAGAACTTACGGGTTGTGGTGGCTACGGATATACATGCAGGATATCTTATCGATAAGGGAATTATATCTATGTATGTAGATAAAATAATGGAACAGAAGCCTGATATAATATTGCTGCCGGGAGATATTATAGACTACGATGTCAAATCGCTATACGAACAGCATATGGAAACAGAATTTCACCGTCTGAAAGTACCGTATGGGGTCTATGCGACCACAGGCAACCACGAATATATTGAACTGGGAGACGAAGAAAAAGATGAGAAAATCCACTGGCTCAGTAAATATGCAGGACTAACCGTATTGAGAGATACGACAATACTGATAGCAGATTCATTCTATCTGGTTGGCCGTGAAGATGATATGTGTGAAACGAGAAAATCTCTCCCACAAATAATGCAGGGAGTAAATAAAGATTTACCTGTCATCGTTATGAATCATGAGCCGCACCGCCTCTATGAAGAAGCTGATAACGGGGCGGATATTGCTGTATACGGGCATACCCACAACGGGCAGTTTTTCCCTGTAAATACAATTATGGCTATATCGTCTGCTATTTATAATACGGGAATCATACCGGAAGACAAAAAACTAAGATCGATGTATGAAATACCTTACGGCTATAAGAAAAAAGGGAATACACATGTATATGTTTCGTCCGGGCTCGGCCTTGCCGGTCCTCAGTTCCGTATTGGTACAGTATCGGAAATTGTAGTTTTGAATGTGAATTTCACAAAATGATGATTATCTTTAGCTATGCTAAAATCACTTTATATAAAAAATTATGCATTAATAGATAGCCTCGAAATTGATTTCGAATCCGGCTTCTCTGTTATTACAGGGGAGACAGGTGCGGGAAAATCAATTATTCTGGGCGCACTTTCTCTTATACTTGGGCAACGAGCGGATATAAAGGCGATAAAGCAAGGGGAGAATAAATGCATTATCGAAGGCTCTTTCGATGTATCGGCATACGACCTGAAGGATTTTTGCGAAGAAAGAGGGATAGAATATGATCCCGACAGCTATATTCTGCGCAGGGAAATACTTTCTACAGGAAAATCACGGGCATTTATAAACGATTCGCCTGTCAGCTTAAACGACCTGAAAGAACTGGGTGGCCAGCTTATTGATATACATTCGCAGCATCAGAATCTCCTATTGACAGACAGCCGTTTCCAGATGCAGGTTGTAGATGCACTGGCAGGAAATAAATCTTTATTGAAAGAGTATCAACAGGCTTTTCATCAATATAAGCAATCTGAAAAGGAGCTGGCAGAACTAAAAGAGGCTGTAAAGAAAAGTAAAGAAGAAGAAGATTACCTGCGTTTCCAATATCAGGCGTTGCACGAAGCGGCATTGATAGAAGGAGAGCAGGAAGAACTGGAAGCTGAACAGGAACTGCTGAACAATGCAGAAGATATAAAATCAGCTCTATATAAAATCGACTCCCTATTATCAAACGACGAAAGAGGCATCGTTCCCATATTGAAAGAAAGCCTGAATACTTCTCAATCACTTACTAAGGTGTATCCAAAAGCTGATGAAATATCGCAGCGTTTGCAAACGGCATATATCGACCTGAAAGATTTAGCTTCGGAAATGGAGCGCACGGCAGAAGATGTGGAATTCAATCCCGAGCGGCTGTCTTATATAGAATCGCGGCTCGATCTGATTTATTCCTTACAGAAAAAGCACCATATATCATTGGTTTCAGGTTTGCTGAGCCTATATGAAGAATTGGCACATAAACTGGAAAATATCGATTCTTCCGATCAGCAATTGGAAGCTTTGGAAAAAGAAGTATTTCAGAAATACGACAAGGCCTTGAAATTGGCTAAAAAATTAAGCGACAGACGTAAGACTATTATCCCTAAATTTGAGAAAGAATTAGAGGCAAAAGTAGCTTATCTTGGCATGCCGAATATCAAATTCAAATGTGAGGTAATTACAGAAAATCATCCCAATAATTTTGGTATCGATAACATACTATTCTTATTCTCAGCTAATAAAAATGCACCTTTACAGCCTGTTGCCAATATAGCATCAGGGGGTGAAATTTCACGGCTGATGCTTTGCCTCAAGTCAATGATTGCAGGAGCCACAGCTCTACCGACTATCATTTTTGATGAAATAGATACGGGGGTTTCGGGAGAGATAGCAGATAAAATGGGACAGATAATGCTCGACTTCGGTAAAAATATGCAGGTAATTGCCATTACGCATCTGCCGCAAATCGCCGCTAAAGGACGAACACATTATAAAGTATATAAATCGGATAATGAATCGTCAACTACCACTCATCTCGATATTTTATCGGATGCCGAACGACTGGACGAAATTGCCCGTATGCTAAGTGGCTCAACCATTACCGAAGCTGCTATTCAGAATGCAAAGGCGATGCTGGCACATTAATACTGGGGTAATAAATTTATCTATATGGTAAGCAGTAGTGCTTATCGGTCTTTGAAAAAAGAGAAATGTAACAAATAAAGTATAAGTGGAAAAAACGTTACTTTTGTTACCTTTTTGAAATTTCTATACGAAAAAGCTAACCGCTAGAAGCTATCAGCTAACGGCTATAAATTCGTTACTTTTGTTACTTTTTAACCAAATAGAGTTAATTAATGTAAATATAAAATAATGAAAATTCCTTTTCTAAACCTCAAACGAGAAAATGAACGTTATGCCGCCAAAATAAAAGAGGCTGTATCACGCGTCATCGATTCGGGCTGGTATATATCAGGAGAGGAAAAGGAGAAATTCGAGAAAGAATTTGCGGCTTATTGTGGTGTAAATCATTGCATTGGCGTAGGCAACGGACTAGATTCCATTCGTTTGATACTAATGGGCTATATGGATCAGGGGACAATACAGAAAGGCGACGAAGTTATTCTTCCTGCCAATACATTCATCGCTACAGCTTTAGCTGTATCACAGTGTGGACTGGTTCCCGTACTTGCCGACTGTGATAACCGCACATACAATATCGAGTCTCAATCAGTAAAAGAAAAGATTACATCGCGCACGAAAGCAATCATTGCCGTACACCTCTATGGTCAGGTTGCTGCAATGAATGAACTAAAGCAGATAGCAACCCAATACAACCTAAAGTTGATAGAAGATGCAGCACAGGCACATGGTGCCACACATCAAGGGAAGAAAACGGGAAGCCTTGCCGATGCCGCAGCATTTAGCTTCTATCCGGTAAAGAATTTGGGAACGTTGGGAGATGCGGGAGCGGTAACAACCGATGATAAAAAGCTGGCAGATATTATTCGAAGTCTGTCGAATTACGGCTCTGGCAAAAAATACATACATCAGTATAAAGGTATAAACTCGCGTCTGGATGAAATACAGGCTGCTATCCTATCCGTAAAACTGAAACAGCTGGATGAAGAGAATCAAAAACGCAAGGAATTGGCTTCTTATTTCAGCCGGAATATTAAGAACGAAAATATCATCCTGCCATACAATAAAGAGCCGACAAGCCACGTTTTTCACTTATATGTGATTCGTACAAAAGAACGTGACAGGCTTCAGTCATATTTGGAAACAAAAGGAATATTTACACAGATACATTACCCGCTGGCCATACATAAACAGCCGGCTTACAGCGAATTGAAAGATCTGAAACTGCCTGTAGCCGAACAGTTACAGGACGAAGTTCTCAGCCTGCCTTTCTATATATCATTGACGGAAGACGAAAAGACGAGAATTACTAAGGCTTTGAACAGCTATTGAAAGATAAGGAACGATTAAGATGAAATATATTTATCTCTTACTTACTGTTATACTGTTATCATCCTGCAATAGTATAGCAAGCAAGGTAGAAAACCCGCAAAGTGACGACGACCGGATAAAGAATATGCTGATAGATGCAAAAGCATACAGCAATAGTCTGGAGATTATCGACATACAGAATATGGCAGAATATACACTTCCCGTCATTCTGCGGATGAACGGCGGCAAAGAGGTATATATCAGAAGCCTTGAGGAGTCGTCACATCCGATAGGTGAGATTGAATATATGAGAATCGAAATAATGCCGGAAGCCAAAATTATAAAAGGGCAAGGCGACAATTATTATTCAGTAGTCAGGCAGGAAACAGAGCAAAAACTGAACGGCATAGACGAAATCGTCCATTCGTCAATAAAGCTTGTCACCGAGTCCCTCGACGGAGGTAAGAACTGGACATTCGGATTCTTAAGAAAAGCCGATATATCAAATTATTATCCGCCGGAACTCGCAGGAGAGATTAACAAAAACCTTGATTACTGAATCGGATGTTACATCATGCAAAAAAAACCGTAAAAAAGATGAAAAAGATAAATAATTTCCTTTTAGTAAAACTCTTTGTCACATATATTTGTTATATATTTGCAGTAGATTAAAGTAAATAGTGATATCGAAAGGAAACTCTAAGTAAAAAACACAAAATTTCTGGCAACGAAATGACACTAACACCCTTAACCTCCATTTCACCCATAGATGGACGTTATCGTAATAAAACAGAAAAACTAGCTAATTATTTTTCAGAATATGCATTGATAAAGTATCGCGTATTAGTCGAGATAGAGTATTTTATCGCCCTTTGCGAATTGCCTCTCCCTCAGTTGAAAGATATAAATAAAGCTGTTTTTACCGATCTGAAAAAGATAGTAACCGATTTTTCAGAAGCGGATGCATTACGTATCAAAGACACGGAAAAAATAACAAATCATGATGTAAAAGCGGTTGAATACTTTATCAAAGAAGAATTTGACAGGCTGGGATTAGAAGAGTATAAAGAGTTTATACACTTCGGACTTACATCGCAGGATATAAATAATACCTCCATACCGCTTTCTCTTAAAGATGCATTGAATGATGTATATTATCCGATGCTTGAAGAACTTATAGCAAAACTTAAGGGATATGCTACCGAATGGGCTGAAATTGCCATGCTGGCAAAAACTCACGGCCAACCGGCCTCTCCTACCCGTCTTGGCAAGGAAATCATGGTATTCGTCAGCAGGCTGGAAGGACAATTAAACTTATTAAAATCAGTTCCTCTGTCGGCCAAGTTCGGTGGAGCAACAGGAAACTATAATGCACATAATGTAGCTTACCCGTCGTATGACTGGAAAGCTTTTGGCAATAAATTCGTATCGGAAAAACTGGGACTTGTCAGGGAAGAATGGACGACGCAAATATCGAACTACGACAATCTGGCGGCAGTCTTCGACGGACTGAAACGAATAGACACTATAATGATCGATCTCAACAGGGATTTCTGGCAGTATATATCGATGGAATATTTCAAACAAAAAATCAAAGAAGGTGAAATAGGCTCATCGGCAATGCCGCACAAAGTAAACCCTATCGATTTCGAAAATGCGGAAGGAAATCTGGGAATTGCTAATGCCATACTTGAACATTTATCCTCTAAGTTACCTATATCCCGTTTGCAGCGCGACCTTACGGACTCCACTGTATTACGTAATGTAGGCGTACCGATGGGACATATTGTGATAGCTATACAAAGCACGCTGAAAGGATTGGACAAATTGTTATTGAACGAGAAGGCGTTATATGATGATTTGGAAAATTGCTGGGCGGTGGTGGCGGAAGGAATCCAAACTATTTTACGTCGCGAAGGTTATCCAAAACCTTACGAGGCTTTAAAAGCACTTACACGCACTAATTCTATGATAACAGCAGAATCTATCGCAGACTTCATAAACGGATTAGATGTGAGTGAAACCGTGAAAAATGAACTTAGGAAAATTACGCCACATTCATACACTGGTGTATAATACTAAATCTAACCGTGAGGTTATAAAAACAGGTATCGTATTTATTAAAAAACAAGAAGGAATAAAATGATTACAGACAATGGAAATGATAGAGAAGGCCGGGATGGCTACTCATCATCAGAAAACAAAACAGGCGGGTCTGATCCCGTTAAAAAGAAACGTGCCCGTGTAGGAGATTTACGCAAACAGGCCTACGACAATAATTCGGACAGGGACAGGAATCCTTACAAATCGGGAGGTGACAGACAACAAGGCGGTGGATATAATAACGACCGTCCTAGGCCATCTTACGACAGGAATGACGGTGGAGACCGCCGTCCTTACGGAAATAACTCATATGGAAATCAAAGCCGCCCGTCAGGTAATAGAGGGGGATACTCTGATAACAGAGGCGGAGGATACTCCAATAATAGAGGTGGAGGATATGACAACCGCGGTGGAGGTGGATACTCCAACAACAGAGGTGGCGACAACCGTTCTTCTTATGGAAACAGAGACAACAGAGGTGGCTACGATAACCGTGGCGGTGGCGGATATGACAACCGTCGTCCTTCAGGAGGAGGTGGCTATAACAACAACCGTGGCGGTGGCGGAAGACCTTCACCCGGCGGTGGAGTAAAGAGACTGGTTAAACCGGTTAAGTACAAAGAAAATATAGATCCGAATACACCATTACGTCTGAATAAATATCTTGCAAATGCGGGTGTATGTTCACGTCGCGAAGCCGATGCATATATAACAGCCGGCGTAGTAAAGGTTAACGGTGAGGTTGTAGATCAATTGGGAGCTAAAGTTACCCGTGGCGATCTGGTTACATTCCAGGATCAGCCGGTACGTCTGGAAAGCAAAGTATATGTTCTTCTGAATAAACCGAAAAATTGTGTGACTACCTCGGATGATCCTCAAAACCGTCTGACGGTAATGGATCTGGTAAAGAATGCATGTCCTGAACGCATCTATCCCGTAGGACGTCTCGACAGAAATACAACAGGTGTACTCTTGCTTACCAATGATGGTGATCTGGCTTCGAAACTGATGCATCCAAAATTCAAGAAGAAAAAAATCTATCAGGTTACCCTCGACAGGGATGTAGCTATTGAAGATATGCAGACTATTGCCGATGGTGTTGAACTGGACGACGGAGAAATCCATGCAGACTCTATCGCTTATCAGGCAGAAGACATGTTGAACGTAGTAGGCATTGAAATCCACTCAGGCCGCAACCGTATTGTACGCCGTATATTCGAAAAACTTGGCTATCAGGTAATGAAGCTCGACCGTGTATATTTTGCAGGTCTTACCAAGAAAAATATACCTCGCGGAAAATGGCGTTACCTGTCAGAAAAAGAAGTGAATATGCTACGTATGGGAGCATTTGAATAAAAAAGTCATTACACATCTTATTATATAGAAAGCGCGGGATTAGTCCTGCGCTTTTTTGTGCATCTTATTCTGATAAATTTATCTATATGCTATAAGAAGAAATTGTATTTATCAAATTTTGCCCGTATAACTAAAAAGTAAAAGAATGAATGTTAGCTGAAAAGATTCACTTTTATTATCTTTGTGCACTTAAAAACAGATAAATATAGTTCAACATGGAAAGTATTCGCAGAACAAAAATTGTAGATGTATTTAAAGAACCAAAATTCGGTTCTACAGTAGATGTTAAAGGCTGGGTTCGAACCATCCGTGGTAATAAATACGTAAACTTTATCCATCTCAATGACGGATCTACAATTCATAATCTGCAGATTGTAGCCGATGTTCAGAAATTCGGGGAAGAATTCTTCAAGCCCATTACTACAGGTGCTTGCATCCATGTAATAGGTAAACTGGTAGAATCGCAGGGAAAAGGACAAAGTGCCGAAATTCAGGCCGATACGATAGAGATATACGGAACAGCAGACCCTGAAACATATCCTTTGCAGAAGAAAGGACATTCTCTCGAATTCTTAAGGGAAATTGCATATCTGCGTCCGCGTACCAATACATTCGGTGCAATATTCCGTATCCGTCACCACATGGCATATGCTATACATAAGTACTTTAACGATCATGGATTCTTTTATTTCCATACGCCTATCATTACAGCTTCCGACGCAGAAGGAGCTGGCTCGATGTTTCAGGTAACAACTATGGATTTCAATAATGTACCTCACACTGAGAGTGGAGAAGTAGATTATAAAGAAGATTTTTTCGGACGTCAGACAAACCTAACCGTATCAGGCCAGCTAGAAGGTGAACTCGGAGCTATGGCTCTGGGTGCTATTTATACATTCGGCCCTACGTTCCGTGCCGAAAACTCTAATACACCACGCCACCTTGCCGAATTCTGGATGATAGAACCGGAAGTTGCTTTCTACGATATCCACGATAATATGGATTTGGCTGAGGACTTCCTTAAATATCTTATCCGCTATGCTCTCGAACATTGCAAGGATGATATTGCATTCCTGAGCGAAATGTTTGATAAGGAGCTTATCGAACGTTTAAACTTCGTAATAGCTAATGACTTTATCCGTCTGACCTATACCGAAGCAGTAGAGATATTGGAAAAGAGCGGGCACAAATTTGAATTCCCTGTCTACTGGGGAGCCGACCTGCAATCGGAGCATGAACGCTATCTTGTAGAAAAACATTTTAAACGTCCGGTTATTCTTACCGATTATCCGAAAGAAATAAAGTCGTTCTATATGAAGCAGAATGAGGATGGAAAAACAGTGCGAGGTATGGATGTGCTTTTCCCTAAGATCGGAGAAATTATCGGTGGTTCGGAACGCGAATCCGACTATGACAAACTTCTGCAGCGTACTAAAGAAATGAATATGAATACCGAGCCTATTTGGTGGTATATGGAAACCCGTAAGTTCGGAACAGCTCCTCATGCAGGATTCGGACTCGGATTTGCACGACTTATCCTCTTTATTACCGGTATGACGAATATAAGGGATGTTGTTCCATTTCCACGGACTCCTAATAATGCAGAATTTTGATATTCGCTCTATATATTATGAAAAAGCAGCAAACATGGGTTTGCTGCTTTCTTATTTTATAACACTTCGTACAGGTATATAGTCCAGTGTGAGTCTTTATACCCGTCAAATACTTTAAGGAGTCGTAGTCGGGGATTATTGCCCTCATTTATATTGACTGCCGATAGGATATACTCTCCTCCCATCTCTTTCAGAACATCATAGTTGTAGTCGAGATGTTGTATTTCAGGCAGGTTATTATCATATGAGAAGTCATTTGCTCCGCACTCCGATGAATAGGCATAGCATCGCGAGCCCCATATATCGAAGAAGACATCTCTAGTCTTAACCAATTCTTTCTCTATTATCTTTCTGAACTGATGCTTATAGGATAAGGGGTAACTAGTTGAAAAACCATCGACTGTATAAAATCCGTTATATTGAGAGATAGCAGGATGCAGCCATATACTTATCACCCTGTAGGTAGAAGGCTCCTTTCCTATATAAGATTTTATATCTTGAAATTGTTCCTCTGCATAGAATTCTCCGTATGACGGCAACTCACGATATTTAAAATAGGGCTGCTCGCTGATAACATAACAGAACTGGAACAGCAATATTATAGAGACAATGTGTTTGCCCCATTTAATCTCATTGTATATATAATATAAGGCCATGCACAATAAGATAGCCCAGCAAACAGGATGAAGCCAAAAGAATCTTTTGAGATCTAAAGGGAGTATTTTCCCTAGTTCTGATACGAGTCCTACTGTTTTATTCCAATCATAGAAGCCATAGAATAATGATGTTAATACCAAAAACAGCAGAATAGAACAATATAGTTTATTGACTTTCCTATTCTTTATCATTAATAATAAAATAAATAGAATAGGTATCAGCATGTATTTCTGTAAACTGATTGCATGACCGTATGCATCACCGTCAACGAATAATGAAAGTGCATCTTTTGCCACTTGTCTGAGCCCTACTCCATAAAACTGAAATTCTACACGATGAGAAACATAATCGGAATCATATAAAAAGGAATAGAATAGAGGCAAATGACTTATGATATACATTCCGCAAAGGAAAACCATTGACAAAAAGAAATATAGATTGAATCTCTTCTTTCTCGCCCAGTCCGTTAAAAACAAGCAGCCGATTATCAATAGGACGAAGAAGCCTGTAGTTACAGCAGAAGAGTAAAAGGCATAGACAAACAGCATGAGCCAGTTATACCAAGATATATTCCCCTTCCTTATATTAAGAAAAGCAAGTACAACCATAGGAATACCCGCCACTGAAGCTGAGAAAGACCAGAAAGGCAAGAGGCCAAATAGGACAGCTACAGCTAATGCAATGTTCGATGATGATCCGTCAGTTAATAAATACTTACGTATAAGGAAGTACATTCCCAAGAAACCGATCAGTGCTATCAGATATTTACTAAAAACATAACCCCAAAACGATCCGAGTAGTTGAAACCAGACAAGGCTGATATCATATGTTCCGTAAACAGAAGCATGAGGTATGCCGTCCATTATCTGACCGACTGTTTCCCCCGGTGGGAGAAATAATCCTCCTTCATCGAGTACCATCTTAGCCCATACTACATTCGAATCAAGATTATCAAATATAGGAGTATGTATACCTTCCCCCTCAATTACATAAGGAAGAAAGATTATGGTAATAATAGCAATTCCACAATACATACCATATTTATCAAATAGACTTGATAGCATATAATCTCTTAATTCACTTTATATAAATATATATCCCATTGAGAATCGGCATAGTTGTCAAATACTTTTAGTAGTTGCAGACGTGGATTATTATCTTCATTTATTTCTATGGCAGACAGGATATATTCTCCTCCCATCTCTTTCAGGACATCATAGTTATAATCGAGATGATTGACCTTTGGGACATCATTTACATAGTAAAGGACTCTTGAACCAGCGCCACCTTCATTTGTATAAGCATAGCATTGTGAGCCCCACCAATCAAAAATATTTTTCTCCTCTACTAGCACTTTCTCTATGATTTTCCTGAATTGATGTTTATAGGATAATGGATAGTTAGCCGAAAAACCATCAAGTGTATAAAATCCGTTATACTGAGATATTGCAGGATGCAGCCGTATATTTATTACTCTGTAGGTCGAAGGCTCTTTTCCTATATATGACTTAATATCATTAAATTGTTGTTCTGCATAAAATGATTTGTAAGATGAGTTATCTTTATTATCCATATAAGGTTGCTCACTAACAACATAAACCAACTGAAACAGTAGAATTACATATGCTACATATCTTCCCCATTTAAATCTGTTATAGATATGGCACATAGCCATAAAGAATAATATTGCCCAACATACAGGATGTAGCCAAAAGAACCGCCTAAAGTCCATTGGTATTACCTGTACTATCTTTTGTAGTAGCGGAGTCAATCTATACCAATCATATAAGCCATAGAAAATTGAAGTTAGTATGACAAATACAAAAACTGATATGTATAACCTGTTTATTTTTCTATCCTTCATCATTATTGCTAATACAAATATGATAGGAAGAATCATATATTTATGTAAGCTAACGGCATGCCCGTATGTATCACCGTTTATAAAAATATATTGAATATTCCGCAGAATATTTCTTATAGGCTCTTCATAAGAATGGAATTCTGTACGGTGTGATACAAAATCCGAACTAAAGAAAAAAGAATAGAATAACGGAAGATGGCTTAGAATATACATAGTGCTGAGAAATGCCATTGACAAAAAAAAAGGAATATTAAATTTCTTCTTTTTTATCCAATCTATTACAAAAAGGATAAACATTAAAAGCAGTACGAAAAAGCCGGCAGTTATTAACGAGGAATAAAATGCATACAGAAGCAATATTGCCCAATTATACCAGTTTTTCTCACCCTGTCTTATATTTAAAAATACCAGTATAGTCATAGGTATCCCCGATACAGAAGCGCTGAACGACCAAAAAGGTAATAAACCGTAAAAAACAGAAACTCCCAAAACAATATAAGAAGGACAATTCGGAGACAAGAAATATTTTTTTAGGAGATAATACATCCCCAGAAAACCGATCAAAGCTATGAGGTATTTATTAATAACATAGCCCCAGAACATCCCTAAAAGCTGAAACCATATAAGGCAAATATCATAAGTTCCATATACAGAGGCATGAGGTAAACCATTCATTATCTGGTAAACTATTTGCCCCGGCGGAAGTAATATTCCTCCCTGATCGAGAACCATTTTAGCCCAGACAACATTAGAATCAAGATTATCAAATACAGGAACATATATATTTTCGCCTTCTATCAGATAGGGCATAAAACACAGTGTTATGATAAAGATTCCTAAACATAGTTGAAATCTCACATTAGTAAATAATAAAAGCCAACGTGATTCTTTCATATTAAACAGATCCCTTTATTTCTCTTATTATAAGACAAATATCTTCTTCCGTCAGATCATAATATAAAGGTAGTCGTACTAAAGTATCAGCATATCTGTCACATTGTGCCAGTGTCCGTCCATCATGTTTATCTTTATAAAACGGACTGGTATGTAAACTTAAATAATGAAATACACTCAGGATATTTTTCGATTTGAGGTGTGCTATGATAGATGATCTTTGCTCCAGGCTCTCACAAACCAGATAAAACATATGTGCATTATTCGTTGCGTATTCGGGTATAGAAGGTAATTTAATATTATTCTCCCGGGCAAAATCTTTTAATCCTTCATTATATTTTGTCCATATCTCCAGTCTTTTCTTCTGTATATCCTCCAGATTTTCCAGTTGTGCCCATAAAAAAGCAGCTATTACCTCAGACGGCAGAAAAGAGCTGCCAACATCTACCCAGCCATATTTATCAGTTTCTCCCCTGAAAAAAGCCGATCGATTAGTTCCTTTTTCCCAAATAATTTCAGCTCTTTCTTCAAACTTATTATCATTAATAACAAGCATTCCTCCTTCTCCCGAAATAATGTTCTTCGTTTCATGGAAAGAGAAAGCAGCTAAATGTCCTATAGATCCAAGTACTCTTTTTATACCATCGCTGCCTGTGTAATAATTCTCGATAGCTTGTGCCGCATCTTCAATTACATACAAATTATACTTATCCGCCAGATGCATGATCCTGTCCATATCACATGCAAAACCTGCATAATGGACAGAAACTATCGCTTTGGTTTTGGATGTAATTAAAGATTCGATCTTTTCTGTATCTATATTAGGATGATCGGTCATAGAATCACAGAATACAATTTTGGCTCCTCTCAATACAAATGCGTTTGCTGTACTTACAAATGTATATGATGGCATTATAATTTCATCACCCGGCTGTGTATCTATAAGTATTGCAGCCATCTCCAGAGCATCGGTACAGGATGTGGTGAGAAGACATTTATTAAAACCGTATCGGTCTTCAAAAAATGTATGGCATTTTTTGGTAAATATCCCATTTCCGGAAATCTTTCCTGAAAATACAGCCTGATACATGTAATGGGCTTCTTTGCCTGTAAGATATGGTTTATTAAATGGAATCATAATAATTATATGTTTTGTAAATTATTAGTTTCATAAAGATAAGGACAATGAATGAAAATAAGATCAATTAACTTTCCTTAATCTTAATATAAAATAGTGTTTACTTTCGGAAAGGATAGTAAATTCAACATCTGTATTATAATGAAGTTTAATACTTTCGCGTAAATTAGGTAAAGCAGCTGTAGCCCAATCTTTACTTATTAAGATTGCGTTCTTATCTATAATATCTGTATGAGATTCTAATCGATTCTTATTAAATGGTATCATAGAATACCATCCTAATGTCAAAAACGGATATTTCTTATATAAATTTGAGATCTTAAATGGAGAATAATTCTCAAACTTCAAAGCGTCTCCAAATGATATCATATAATCAGTCTTTTCTAACTTTATATTCTCTATAAGACTCTCCTGCTCTGTAGTATCATTTGCTGTTTTTCTTTCATCCAATCGTCTTCCAATATATATACTTCCAATTAATAAAAAAATGTAGAGAAAAATAAGTCCAATATTATCCAATCTATTTCGGTATTGATTATTGTTTTGCATATAAAATAATAACCAACAAAATGCAAGCAAGGCTGAAACAAATACTCTAGGTTTTAATGTGGCGTCAATGGATATATAAAATAAAAGGAGAAAAAATAATCCAATGGCTCCAACCAGTATAATCACATTAATTCTACCCTTTATAATAAAAATCTGGATTATTGAAAAAATTAGAATACACGATAAAAGAAACTTATAAGGCAATACATTGTAATATATATTTATCAGCTTCTGTTTAAATTCAACCTTGTTAGCTTTGAAATATATTGATTTTAGCACATCAATATCTACTATTTGTGTATCGGGGAAAAATAGTCTTAACATTAGGTAGTCAGATTCATATACAGTTTCAGGTAAATCCTTTTCCGATACTATATTCGGATTATCATGAATCAACCCCCGGTAGAAGTTATATTCCTTATACATATCCCATTGTTTATCCTTACTGTATATTTTTATATCTATATATTTTGCTGTTACAGGTAAGATAAAAAATAACGATAGCAATATTAAATTTTGTTTTAGCTTGATAGTAGGATTATTAAAATATTCAAACAAAAATAGAGGACCGGACATTATTAAGACTAAAAATGCAGCTTCAAAGCGTATCAAGGAGGCTAATAAGAATAATATAACAGCAATAATTTTATATTTTGTTTGCGGGTAGTTAAATAGTACTACTGAAGCCATAGCGCAAATTGCCGCTGTTGTCGTAAACTGGAAATTGAGGACTATCCAGATCTCTATCATATATAATATTAATGTAAAGGCTATTTTATATGCAGTTTTCTTTTTTGAATTAAGGATAGAAAACGATATGATAGTAAGAGATACTATATGTATAAATATAAAAAATACTGTATACCATTCTATTTCCGGTATAAAAAGATATAGATGTGATACTAATATTCCATATATATAATTAATAAAAACTAAATGTGCATCGGGAATTCCGGAGTAATCTCCAGAACTGATAAGCAACATCAATATATCATCATTGGTTTCAAACCTAATAGGCAGTATCCAAGCAAAGAAAAGAAATATTAGTGAATTAAGTAAAAATAGGAACCAGCCTTTATAATAAAAAGGCCTAATTTTAATATTATCTTTTTTACAGTGAATGTCTTTTTGCTCCATTATTATCTATAAGTTCCGATGGAAATATTGGAATCGATTTTATAAAGTATATTTTGAAAATATTATATATATCGAATAAGTTGTTTCTCTTTTAGGCATACTTTATTAATGCAATCTACTGACATAGAATTATACAAACTTTAATCGAAACAACTTTGAGTAATCAAATATTGTATTGTCTTCTTTATAAAAATGGGAAATCTGAAGTAATCCTTTACCACAGACGATAACCAAACCGTCAGAATCTTTAAAGATTACTTTTCCCGGCACTCTATTTTCAACCGTAACGTCCCTCATAGTTCGGGCATCAAAGATAGTCAAAGTATTTTCACCTGATTTTGTTTTTGCTCCATCATAAGGAGGGCCAACTGCATCAATAAATCTCTTTATTTTTTCTGCATCTTGATTCCAATCTATAAAATAGTCGTCCTCGTTTCTCCAAAGACTATATGTCGAATCTGCTTCGATCTGAGGAGTTGACCGTATTGTTTCATCATTGTTTACCATATCAAGAAAACAAACAATTAAATCAAGGTATAATTCTGATATTATAGAAATTGCATCCTTTATTTTTATAGGATAAGTTACCTTAACTTTTAATTGCCCTATAATGGCTCCCGTATCATATTCTTTCTCTCCAAGCAGACATGTCGCTCCAATATACTCATCACCATTGATCAACGCAGAAACAAGCGGGTTGAATCCTCTGTATTTAGGAAGTAAGGAGTCATGAAAAACAATTAAAGTAGCTTCTTCCTGAATGAGCCATCTCCATCCTATCAACACCAAATATCTTGATTGAATCTTTGGCTCTTTACCTCTGTCGTAGCATTTTATGTTATTGGCACTGCATAAGTTTACTATTTCGGTATAATAATCATTTTCTACATTAGCGTCTTTACCGATTACAACGTCATCGATAAGGTCATAATATCTGTGGATATTTGATAGTACGTAGTATCCCTTATAACCCAATAAATTAATCCTGACCATAATTCATTTTTTGAGATACAATATAAATAGGCCGTTTTCTCACTCCTTCAAATATTTTTCCTATATACAGTCCAACTATTCCTAATATAAGAATTATAATTCCTGATAAAAACCAAATAGATATAATGAGACTTGTATATCCAAGTACAACAATTTCACCTAATAGCCATAAAATAAGAGTATAGATAGCAGCTAAGATTGATAAAAACGAAATGAATGCTCCCACCTTCACGGTTAGCCTGATTGGTTTTTCTGAATATGCTAAAATTATATCCAAGGCCAGATTCAGTAACTTTTTTAAATTATAAGATGTCTTACCTTCGTATCTGGCACTATGCTCTACATTTATCTTAGTCTTATTAAAGCCCACCCAATTTACCATTGTTGGAAAATAACGGATCGATTCCCTCATACTACGAATTGCATCAATAGCTTTTTTGTCATATATTCCAAAATTAGCTACACTCGGGTCTTGCTTTACACCTGTGAGATATGATAAGGTTTTATAAAAAAGAGAAGATGATAACCGTTTAAGAAAGGAGTCTTGCCTTTCAAATCGTTCTGCCAAAACTATGTTATATCCCTCTTTTGCTTTATTATATAAATTAGGTATTTCTTCCGGTTTATCTTGCAAGTCACAATCCATAACAATGACCCAATCCCCTGAAACATGATCTAACCCGGCTGTTATTGCATAATGCTGTCCGAAATTACGGCTAAGCTTTATGCCAATAACATTCCTATTTATGCGGGCTATTTGCTCAATAACTCCCCACGAATTATCCGGTCCACAATCTTCGACCAATATAATTTCATAATCATCAGTAATTCCAATCACAGCTTTCTCAATCCTCTCGACTAATACTGGTATTATCTTTTCTGCTCTATATACAGGACTTACTATGGATATTTTCATAGGGAATTCAGCTTTATAAAGTCTTCGTATTGTATTCTCTTTAATTATATACAAAGATACCTTTTAAAATTTAAAACTCAAACCGCCCAGAATATTAAATCCTTGCAGAGGATATCCATATTGTAACTCATATTTCTGAAACAGCAGATTGTTAGCCCTCACATTTACAGAAAACCACTCGGTCACCTGATATTCACCTCTTATATTCAGTTCGTTAATATCTTTCATCTTAATGACTTCCGTTACAGGATTCATAAAATTACTGTAAAGCGTCTTACGGCCGCCGGCATACTGATAGTTCAGATTGAAAGTCAATTTATCGATAGGTTTGATATCAGCATTCAGCTCAGCTGTAAAAGTCGGACGCCCCCATGCTTTCTTCTCCTCAATAGCATCTTTATCGATCCTAGTTATATTTCCATTTACATATTTGACATCATAGAAATAAGCCGTGATCTTCGCCGATAAATCTGTATATGGAATAAGCTTAGTTCTTATTAATCCTCCAAAATGCCCTGTACCAATATTGGCATATAAAGGTTTTCCTACATTTCCCCACATTCTTACTCCTTCGGGATAACTTTCTCCGGGAAGCGGATTATACAGAGATTGGGATAAATATAAATGATCTTTGTCTGTCTTTTTATATCCGGCAAATATGTCGAATTCAAAGCCACTCACAACTCCCGATTTGAAGCCTATCTTCCCATCAAACAGTGTTTTTGAATATTCTACACGTGAATTCATGTCCACGTATCTGTTTTCCTGCAAGATATCCAAAAATGTGTTATTATTTATACCACCGGTTATTTCTCCATAGAATGTATTTAACTCATTTATATGAATGGATGCTTTTACATTCGGACTAAAAAGGAATTTATTCTTGACATCCGCCGTATAGCTGACATTCACTCCCAGATCAGCATCCCAGCTGCCACCCTGAAATTTAATATATGGAGTTGCCGTCACACTGGTAAGCGCGTGATAAGTATCTTCAAGAAAATTATCACTACTGCTGAAAGACTGGTTCATCAATGAACCCTTTACCCCTACCATTCTGTCGGAACCGAAATCTGTATAGAAATCAAGCGCTAAATCCAGCTGACCTCCTTTTGGCCCCGAATCAGGTAAATACGGTCCATATTTAGTCTTAAAATGCTGATAATTGAGATTCCCGTAATACTTCAATACTCCTTCGTTGTTATCACTAGATTTCAATCCTGCACCGATACTGAATACATCTACATTCTGGCGGGATGTAAGATCAAGAGGATATGCTACAGATGAAATAGCAGGAATAAACGGGTTACCATAGTAATTATACGAGGTGTTATAGAACGATGCATCGAACCATAAAACCGACGGGTCGAAAATATGCTGATATTTCAGATTGCCTCTACTTGCAGAATATTTAGCCTTAGCCTCATCAAATGTATAACCTTTCTGAATATAATCTACATTCGAACTGGAAGAACTATGTGTAGCAAAGATATCCAGACGGTCGCGTTCTCCGTTTACAATGCGGTAACCAAAAGCGCCTTCGAGGTTAGAATTGTTTCCAGCACCTAATACCAGATAACCACGTTTTTTATTGAAATCAACACCAGTTCTTATATCGCTTGGTTTTACACTTCCCAGTTGATTGTTGGTAATAGTTATCCGCGGCACCGAACTGACAAACTTCAATTCTTTCGCCTTTATTTCCGGTGAATATATGAAGGGCTGCGTATTAACTTTGGATGCATCCTGCAATGTCGGATTATAATCACGCTCGAGCATTACCTGACGAATCAGGGTCGAATCTTTCTGGGCGGTAGCAGTCAGGCTGACAACACCTAATCCTATGGCGAAAATGGAATTATATATTGCTTTTTTCATCGTTTTTTATTTTTTCATTATCCGTATTCCTGTTATTTCAATGCTTCCAGACGTGAAGATATCATACCTGTAAGATCAGCTTCCCCGCCTTTATAGTTAGCCTGCAAACTTTCAAGATACTGGCGGGCCTGGAATTTATCACCTTTAGCTGCATATACATCCGACAGAACAACAATAGCCCGGGCCATCCAGTATTCGTGAGGAGTTCCTTCTTTCATAAATGCCTGAATCTGTTTTTCAGCCTTATCATAAGATTTTGCTTCATAATATATTTCAGCCAACAGATATTGAGATTCGGCGCCGGAGGCACTGCGTGTATCTTTTGCCACTTCCTGTAAATCCGCAATAGCCTTTTCTGACTGACCAAGATTTTTCAGAGACTGTCCTCTGTAGAAACGCGCCTCATTAACCACATTACCCGATTTTGCATTTTGTAATAATTTGTCTGCAGCAGCAACTACCTCATTGTCCTTCTTCAACAGATAAGCACTACGCAACATTCCCAGTTGAGCTACATCTTTATTTTCTTTTTTGGATGCTACCATGTTCAGGTGCTCGTATGTTTTGTATGCAGCTTCGTAATCTTTGTTATCAAACTCCATTCCCGAAACAAAAATCAACGCATCATCTATATATTTCGGATTATTGCTATTTATCACTTCCTTAAAATGGCTCAAAGCCGAAGAAGTGTCTTTTGTCTCAAATGCCATATTTCCCAGATAGAAATGTGCATCGCTAGCAAATACTCCACTAGGATATGACTGCAGATATCTATTGAAAGCCGTCTTCGATTCATCTTTACGACCTTTCATATACACATTCTCGGCAGCAAGGTAAGTCAGTGAATCCTGACGGCTGGCCGACAATACAGTTCCCTGTCCCAAAGAATTCACATAAGAAGCATATGCGCCGATATCGTTAATATCTTTATATACACCTTCCATACTCTGAATAGCTGTCCGCGCCTCATCCGTATTCGGGCTGGTAGCTACTACCTGCTTGTATGCAGCAATAGATTTCTGAGGATTATTATTATTGAAATATAACTGTCCGAGCTGGATACCTGCTTTTTGCGACAGGTTCGATTTCGGATGCTCATTCAATAATTTTTCCAAAACGGATATAGCCTCCTGATCCTTACTTAACATAACCAATGCCCTGCTCTTTTCAAACAACGCATCATCATAATACGGAGAATTCGGATATTTGGACATCATACTGTTCAATGCCGACACTTTTCCGTTATAGTTACGTTGAAGCCCAAGCACAAATGCTTTCTGGAATTCAGAATAATCGGCATTCCCCGGATTTACATTTACCGCCTGTGAATAATAATTTTCCGCTTCGGAGAAGTTACGGTTAAATAGATAGCAATCGCCGATACGGTTCAATGCGTCTGCATAATTCGGTACTTGTCTGTCTTTTTCTGCCGAAGTATATTTTTTGAAATTCGTTAATGCCCTGCTGTAGTTCTTCTGCTGATAATCGGTATAAGCCAGATTGTATAATGCCAGTGCATAGTTTTGTCCACCGGATGAAGCTTCCTCTATATAAGAAGCATAGTCGCGGGCAGCAGCATGATAGTCACCCTTGCGATATGCCAAATCACCACGCCAGAAATATGCTTCATTACGTGCTTTCGTATTATATCTGCCTAAGCTGATAGCTGCATCGAGATTTCTTTCCGCAGCATCGTACTGTCCGTCTATCGATTCCTGCACTCCCAATTGGAAAAGGATAAGCTGTTTCGCATCCAGAATCTGTCGTCCGGGAGATTTTATACTATTGATAGCTGTAAGAGCGGTATTATAATTCTTTGTAGAAAGTAAGGTAGAAGCCAAAGCCTCATTTACCTCATCTGTATATTGTGAAGACGGATATTCGGTAAGGAACCGCTGCGATGCCGTAATGGCCTGACCGAAAGCAGAGCCTCCGTCACGGTTCATAAGCATTACATAATTATATAAAGCCTCCTCACTGATCGTCTTATTGAACTGTGTACGTGCAGCAGCATCGAATGCCATAGTAGCATTCGGTATATCATTGACTTTCAGGTAGGATTGTCCCAGCAGCATATATGCTGCCTGACCGAGCAGGTCGTCTGTAGAAGGTACATCTCTTTTCAGTGCATTCACAGCTTTACTATACGCTCCGGTCTGATAGTAGGCTTCTGCCAGTTGGTACATATCGTCGCGGAAAGTAGTTTCAGCACCTTGCAGATATTTCTCATAGTTGCTTATTGAATTTCTCACATCACCCTGACGGTAGTAGCTGTTTCCCAGAAGGCGGTAAACTTCAATCACATTTGTACTGCTAGGATATGATGATATATAATCCTGCCCTTCCGATATAGTACTGTTCAAATCACCTTGAAGAAATGCAGCCTGAGTAAGGAAAAATGAAGAACTTTCCTTATACTCCCCTTTATTCTTCAATTTACGGAAAACAGGAATTGCCTGATCATATTCCCCATCCTGAAAATTGGCATAAGCCAGATAGTAAGAAGCCGGTTCGCCGTATTTATTGCTGTTACGGGTGAGCAGGCCAAACAGCCGCTTGGCTTCCACCCTGTTGCCTGCCTGCAGGTTTACGTATGCAGACCTGTAGCTGAAATCCTCCTGTTCCTTCACATCCAGATAATCCATATCGGTCTGTGCAAACCAGTACAATGCTTTTTGCCAATCCTTTTCTGCAAAATGCATAGACCCGATAAAGAAAGAAACCTGATTGCGGTGATAAGAAGAAGGGTATTTTTCCAGATAGTCCTTCAACATATTGCCAACATTCGCATTTCCCTGATAGTACATCGAACTGAGAATCATATATTCGGCCTCAGGGATAAGCTTAGTATCTTTTGATCGCTTTGTAAATTCTTCCAATGCATTCATGCAACCTACATAGTTGTTGTCCAGGAACATCTCTTTTCCCTGCGAGAAAAGCCTGTCGGGCATCTCCGTGTATACGGACTTCTGAGCGTATGTAAACTGTACACTCAGAACAAATCCTAACGCTACAAGTACTTTTTTCATATATTCATTTTTTGTATTTCCTTTATTACTTCTTTTACCGACATCAGCCCGAACAATTCAGGCTTCAGTTCCGATATTTTTATAAATTCCAGTCCGGCAACATCATCTTCTGCTTTAAGCATATGGGTATCACTCACCTTACACAGATAGACAAGGTCGAGTGTCTGCACTTCAAACCCCGAATATATATATTTATTAGGTATCGAAAACAAATACTTTACATTTTCTACTTTAAGTCCGGTTTCCTCCAGCACTTCGCGGGCAACAGCCTCTTCGCCTGTTTCTTCCATATCAACAAAGCCACCGGGTAAATCAAGTGTACCCTTTACAGGCTCGTGCGCACGCGTAGCGACAAGTAATTCTTTATTATCGTTTATAATAATAGCAATCGTAGATGAGCATGAATTGAAATAATAGACAAAGCCGCAATCTTCACATTTCTTCGATTTGAAATTATTTTCGACGAAACGGTCAGATCCGCATTTTGGGCAAAATTTGAATTGTGTTAAAGGATGCATTTTTAAGTTTAAGTATATATGTTATTAATTAAAACTTTAAACTATTTGTTAACGCCTGCTACACGCTCTTTATTATACTCTTCGGCAACAAGCGAAAGCTCGTTGTACCAATCTTCCCCGAAACGCCGGATGAGCGGCTCTTTCAAAAACTGATATACTCTAAGATTCTCCTTATCACCCAATAATACAGCAGCCTTACATACCCGCCAGCGATGATAATTCACGGCTGTAAAATCCCTGTATTTATCTAAACGGATGGGATATAAATGACACGAAACAGGCTTGTAGAAATCCACACGACCTTCACGATGCGCTTTTTCTATAGCACATTTGCAAATACCTTTTTCGTCATAATATGTGAATACGCAGTCTTTACCGTTGACGATGGAAGTGACCATATCGCCGTCACTGTCTTTATAAGCTACGCCTTGTTGTTTGATTATTTCCTGAGCTGCCGGCGACAAATCATCCCATACGTGCGGTAGCAGGTCTTCAATGATTTTTACTTCTTCATCTTCGAGCGGGGCGCCTGAATCCCCTTCCACACAGCATTCTCCTTTACAAGCAGATAAGTCGCATAAAAAATTTTCCTCTATTATATCCGATGCAACTATTGTATCGCCTATCTGAAACATTTATCTTTCGGTTTTTTCTTTCCTGTTCTGACTCTAATACATTTTTCGCCCATAAAGATACGCTTTTGTATTTACATGCGATATATTTTTATCTGTTAATAAAGCTTTACAAGCCTTTATATGATATATTTCATATTCCGTCTTTCAATATAAGAACATGAATTTATAAAATCTATTTGCCTTATCTCAGAAATTCTCTTATTTTTGCACAGGATTTACAAGTTGAAGAGTTGTAATACCATGGCGCAGTAGTTCAATGGATAGAATAGAAGTTTCCTAAACTTTAGATTCGGGTTCGATTCCCGGCTGTGCTACTAAAATTAACCATGCAAACCAGAACTATTGTAATTTCTTCTTTGTTAATATGTTGAAATATTAAAAATCACAAAACTAAAAAATTATGAAAACTAAATACTCTTTCGCTTTAGGACTAGTATTGTTGCTGAGCATTTTAAGTATATCCCCGGTTTTTTCCCAGATCGTAAGATATGGACTGAAAGCAGGAGTAGACGTTGCTGACCATAAGGTGAATTCAAACATATTGAATGTAAAGAACCGCGTGGGCTTCCAGATAGGCGGTACACTGGAACTTAATGTGCCATTGACCGGGTTCGGAGTGGAAACGGGCTTGTCTTACGGAAATAAAAACTACAATGTAGACAATGTTGAAAAACAAGGAGATATCAAAAACCTGAATTACCTGACTGTACCTATCAGCCTGAAAAAAAGATTTTCTATCCTCGGTGTTGCCGGAATCTATGTTTCAGCCGGTGTGTATGGCAATCTGCGACTTGGCGGCGGAGAACTTACAATCGACGGAGTAGAATATGGTCAGAAGAAAGCACAGACAGGCTTCGTTGCGGGTCTGGGAGTAAGCCTGCTTAATCATCTCGACTTGGGAATGAATTACCGTTATAAATTTACAGATACTTACGATCAGGAAGCTGCTCATGATTTCAGAAAGGTCGATAGACAGACCTGGACTGTAAGTCTGGCATACCTATTCTGATAAATGATATTATACGCCGACGTAGTATTACCTCTTCCGTTACAAGGACTTTATACCTATATCATCCCGCATGAATTTGCCTCATCGGTAAAAGAAGGTAGCCGAGTAATTGTACAATTCGGCAAGAAGAAATATTATACGGCGATAGTCTTCAAGATATATAAATCGGAAGAAAAGAAAACTCCGGTTAAAGAACTAACTTCGATTCTCGAAGATTACCCGATAGTGACCCGTTCCCAGCTTAAATTCTGGGAATGGGTTTCATTTTATTATATGTGTTCTCTCGGGGACGTCTACCGGGCAGCACTCCCGTCCGCTCTGAAACTGGAAAGTGAAACACATGTCTTTCTGAATCCGGATTTCGAAGCGGCAGAACCGTTTACACCAAATGAGCAGAAAATTTTTTACTTTTTATCTGCGGATAAAGCTAAGACAATAACCGAGATAGAAAAACATACCGGAATATCGAATGCGATTAACGCTGTAAAATCATTGGTGGATAAAGGGGCTGCATTTATCGATGAAAATATCCGTAACTTTTATTCACCAAGGAATATATCAGCAGTCAGGCTTCCATCGGATTACAGCGATAACGAATTAAGCGATATTTTAGACAATCTAAAACGGTCGAAAAAGCAGCAGCATTTGTTATCTGTTTTCTTGCATCTTAGAAATGAAAATAAAGTTATTCTGAAAAAGCATCTGTTAGAAGAGGCATCTGCTACAGCATCTGTATTATCGGAACTGTTAAAAAAGAATATACTCGAAGTATATAATATAGAAACAAGCCGCTTCGATTATGGAGATACGGACTTGGATTCTGCCTTTGCTCTAAATTCGTATCAACTGGAAGCTTACGAAGAGATAAAGGAATCCTTTAAGGAAAAGGATACGACATTGCTGTATGGGGTTACGTCGAGCGGAAAGACCGAAATATATATTAAATTAATCACGGATATTATCAATCAGGGTAAACAGGTACTTTATCTGCTGCCGGAGATAGCGCTTACCACCCAGATTACAAACCGGTTAAAAACCGTATTCGGAAATAAACTCGCTGTATATCATTCCCGTTTTAACGATAACGAGCGCGCCGAAACATGGAAAAACCTGCTTAAAAACGGTGAAACGCAAGTCGTTCTTGGCGCACGCTCTGCTATATTTCTTCCTTTCTCAGACCTTGGGTTAATCATCATCGATGAAGAACATGAAAGTTCGTATAAGCAACAGGAACCGGCTCCCCGTTACCATGCGCGTAATGCGGCGATTGTTCTTGCAGGCATATTTAAGGCAAAAGTACTGCTGGGAACGGCCACTCCGTCTATAGAAACATACACTAATGCGCTACAGGGCAGATATGGTCTGGTGCGCCTTACAAAAAGGCATGAAGATATTGCACTCCCGCAAATTGCTGTGATTAACACGAAGGAGTTAAGACGGAAGAAGCAGATGAAGTCGATTCTTTCCCCACCGCTTATCGATGAGGTCAGAGAAGCACTGGCAAAGAAAGAGCAAATAATTCTTTTTCAGAACAGGCGCGGATTTTCTTCGATGCTGGAATGCAAGAACTGTTCATGGACGCCTCATTGCCTGCATTGCGATGTCAGCCTCACTTATCATAAAGGGCAGCGGATGCTCGTTTGCCATTATTGCGGGGCAACCTACCGCGTACCGGAAGTTTGTGAAGAATGTAAGACCCCGACACTCGAGTTTCTAGGTTATGGAACAGAGCGGATTGAAGAAGAGGTCGAATCGTTTTTTCCGGATACGGCAATAGCTCGTATGGATTTAGATACTACAAGGGGCAAAAGGTCTTACGAACAGATAATATCCAACTTTGAAGAAAACAGGACAAATATACTCATCGGTACGCAGATGGTATCGAAAGGCCTTGATTTTGATAACGTGTCTGTTGTAGGTATTCTGAATGCCGATAACTTACTGAACTATCCCGATTTCCGCGCATATGAAAAAGCATTCCAGCTTATGACTCAGGTGAGTGGCCGTGCAGGACGCAAGAATAAACAGGGGCTAGTCATGCTCCAGACTTCGCACCCGTCGCATCCGGTTATCAATTGTATAAAAAACAATGATTACGAATCGTTCTATACTGCCCAGATGCAGGAACGCAAAGTGTTTCGCTATCCGCCTTTCTTCCGCCTGATAAATATTATAGTCAGAGGACGAGAGGAAAATATTACCGAGAGGGCTGCAAAACAATTTGCAGAAGCACTGCGACAATCATTCGGTGAGAGGATTCTGGGGCCGGGCAAGCCACCTGTTTCAAGAATCCAATCATTATATATCCGTAATATTTTAATAAAGATTGAGAATAATGCTTCTATACAGAAAGTCCGAGAGATTATTTATACTCATCAGGCTGCGGTATTTTGCAATAATGAATTCAAATCTGTTATTCTGCACTACGATGTAGACCCTGTATGATATACGCTTCGTGTTTTTATTCACATTTCTACCCAACAATTTAAATAATTAATAGCGAAACTTTATCTATAATAAGGAGCTGTTAGCTTATAGTTCTTTGAATTGAAATATTAGACACAAGTAAACCAGTAAACGAGTAGACAAGTTTTTAATCTGTATCTCGTATCTTGTTTGCTTGTCTACTAAAACATCTGTTACTTTTGTTACTTTTTAACAAAATATAGTTAAGGAATGTAAAATAAATTAGGAGTTGGAAGTTATGAGTTTTGTGTTATCATTTAGTGTCATTGGCACATTGGCACATTTACTAATTTACACATTGATTTCTGTTACTTTTGTTACCTTTGCAAAAATTATTTTCTATGGCATCTATTTTACAGGTAGACGGACTTACAAAAAGCTTTGGAGATTTGGTTCTGTTTCGCGAAATATCTTTCGGAATAGCCGAGGGAGAACGAATCGGCCTGATAGCTAAAAACGGCTCTGGAAAGACTACCCTACTCAATATACTTACAGGCAAAGAATCACACGACAACGGCGCTGTTGTATTCCGTCGGGATATTCGTGTGGCTTATCTCGAGCAAGACCCGATATATCCCGGAGAACTGACCGTATTGCAAGCCTGTTTCCAATCGGGTAATGAGATAACAGACCTGATTGCAGAATATGAGAAGGTTATCAATTCTAAAGACCAATCCAATCTGGATGCTATACTGCAAAAGATGGATATATTGCAGGCCTGGGATTATGAGCACCGTGCCAAACAGATTCTGGGTCAATTGAAAATCACGGATTTCGACCAGAAAATTTCCGAACTTTCGGGGGGACAGCTTAAGCGTGTAGCTCTTGCCAATGTCCTTATTACAGAACCCGACCTGATTATACTGGACGAGCCGACCAATCACCTCGACCTCGATATGGTGGAATGGCTGGAAGAATACCTGCAGCGTTCGCGCCTCAGCCTGCTGATGGTAACGCACGACCGTTATTTCCTCGACCGTGTCTGTAATGAGATTATTGAGATAGACCAGCAACAGATATATCAGTATAAGGGGAATTATTCTTATTATCTGGAAAAACGGGACGAACGCATCAGCGCACAAAATGCAGAATTAGACCGCGCCAATAATTTACTCCGCAAAGAACTGGAATGGATGCGCCGTCAGCCACAGGCACGCGGTACGAAAGCCAAGTCGCGCATCGATGCATTTTATGATTTAGAGAAGAAAGCCCAGCAGGCACGTGACGCAGGCAATGTACAACTACAGATGAAAGGCTCGTATATCGGCAATAAGATATTCGAGGCACAGCATGTTTACAAATCGTTCGGGGATATCAAGATACTCGAAGACTTTAATTATGTCTTTGCCCGCTACGAGAAACTGGGAATTGTCGGCAATAACGGTACAGGAAAATCTACTTTCATAAAGATGCTGATGGGAGAAGTCGCTCCCGATAAAGGGCAATTCGATATCGGGGAAACGGTAAAATTCGGTTACTACAGTCAGGACGGGCTGAAGTTCGATGAACAGATGAAAGTACTGGATGTAATACAGAATATCGCAGAAGTTATCGACCTTGGAAATGGCAGCCGCCTGACGGCTTCACAATTCCTGCAACATTTCTTATTCCCACCCGAAAAGCAGCATAACTTTGTATACAAGCTTTCGGGAGGAGAAAAACGCCGCCTATATTTGTGTACCGTTTTGATAACTAATCCGAACTTCCTTGTACTGGATGAGCCGACAAACGATCTGGATATTGTAACACTTAATATACTGGAAGAGTATCTGCAGCAGTTCAAAGGATGCGTCATTGTTGTTTCGCACGACCGTTACTTTATGGATAAAGTTGTAGACCATCTGCTTGCGTTTCAGGGAAATGCCAATATAAAGGATTTTCCGGGTAATTATTCCGATTATCGCGAATGGAAAGAGATACAAGAAACTCTGGAAAAGGAAAAAGAATTGACAGCCAAACCAAAAGAGGAGAAGCCGCAGCCACAAGTTTCCAAAAAGGAAGAGAAGAAAAAATTGTCGTTCAAGGAAAGAAAAGAGTTTGAAGAACTGGATGCGCAAATACCTCAGCTGGAAGAGGAAAAGGCGAAACTGGAAACAGAGTTATCTAGTGGTACGCTCTCTAACGAAGAACTATTAAATAAATCGAACCGTATCAGCGTATTGATTGACGAAATAGACGAAAAAACAATGCGGTGGATGGAACTAAGTGAGTTGTTGTAGTGTTAATTTGCTATGGAACTAGAGGAAACTAAACCAAGACTTTGGTCGCTAAGCTATCTGAATGTTTGTCTTGCAAACTTTCTGATGGCATGTTCATTTAATCTGTTGATGCCGTCTATTCCGCTCTATATTACCGAGCAGATGGGAGTAGCGCAGTCAAAGACGGGTATTGTACTGGCATCTTATGCCATAGCCCTGATGTTTGTGCGACCGTTTTCGGGTTATCTGGTCGACTTACATTCACGAAAGAAAATCCTGCTGATCGCTTTTTCGTGCTATGTATTGATTTTCTTCGGTTATTTCTGGGCTACCACAGTAATGCTATTTGTTCTCGTAAGGTTTCTGCACGGTATCACATGGGGGTTATCGACAGTTTCATCGAGCACACTGGCAATAGACGTCGTACCGTCCGAGCGACGCGCCGAAGGAATAGGCTATTACGGTACATTTATGAATGTGGCAATGGCAATAGGGCCGTTTGTAGCAATACATATATATAACAGCTGGGGATTCGATACTTTACTTTGGTGTGCTATAGGAATGGGTGCATTGGGAATTCTTGCAACAGCACTGATAAAAGCACCGACAAAACCGAAAATCGAACAACCGCAGAAAATGTCGCTTGACCGTTTCTTTTTATTAAAGGGATGGCCGATTTTCCTCAATCAGTTGCTTCCTTGTTTTGCATGGGGCACAATAGGGCCATTCGTAGCGCAATACGGAAAAGAGATAGGAATCTTCAATGCCGGAATATTCTTCTTATTCTGGGCAGGAGGTATTATTGCTTCACGTGTATTTGCAGGCAAGCTTGTCGACAAAGGAAAAATACATCAGGTGAATGTTTCCGCAATGGCCATTGTGGCTATAGCATTCTTCACCTTTGCCACGATACACAATATTTATGCCTTTTGCATATCGGGTCTGTTTATCGGAGTAGGTTTCGGAATGATGTTCCCTGCCCTGCAGACACTATATATCAACCTTGCTGAAAACAGCCAGCGCGGTACAGCCAATTCAACATACCTGATAGGTTTCGACCTCGGACTGGCAATCGGCATGTTGCTTGGAGGGTATATTACAGGATATTTTTCTTTCAATACTTTATACCTGATAGCCTCAGGCCTATGCCTAATAAGTATTGTTATTTACTGGACTTCATCGAGAGTTGTGTTCGAAAAAAAGCGGCTCAGGTAAAGAAGATATCAGGTTCTTTCCGTTCTGCATAGCTGGATTCGAACTTTTTTCGAACCATATTATAGACTAATCCTTTAAACCGTCGCGATTGTTTTGGGCAAGCCGCGATACACCGTGCGCAGGCGATACAGATATCCTTATTCGTCTTTTTAGGATTACCTTCAGGTATAGCATGTGTAGGGCATAACTTTACACAGGTACCGCAATTATCACATGTTGAATCGGCTTTTGGAACAAAGGGAATATTAGACGGCTCCCTGTAAGGGTGGTTTCCTCTAACTTTCAACTCCTTATCTTCATCTATATTCAGATTTAAGAACTCTGAATAACATTTCTCCCCGAACTCCATTAATTGAAGTTTATCCTGATCATCAGGACGGTTCTCGGCTATTTTGGGAAATATAGAATGACGTGCTATAAATGCTGCTCCTGCAAACGGAATGAATCCATTTTCCTTCGATAAATCTGCCAATTCCAGCAAAGCATCATCATAATCACGATTGCCATACACGCAGACCAAAACAGCCGGTGTATTTTCTCCTTTTATCTTCTGAAAAATATCGACAAAAGGTGCCGGAACTCTTCCCGAATACACTGGAACACCTAATATAACAAGGTCCTCCTTTCCGAAGAGCAGAGGCTCTCCTACTCCCTGAGTAATGTCATATTCCTTTGCGGGGCTTGCAATTCCTTTTCCTATAATCCGTAGAATTTTACGTGTCGAAAATGCCGGGCTGTAATAAACTAAATGTACCTTTTCCATTTTGTAGATTTATATCTATGTGAGTGAAGGATGTAATAACTAATTGATCAGAACTTTATTGTCATTATTGACAGTAAATGACATTGTGTAATAAGTAACCGTCTGAGATTTGGAACCGTTTGCTTTTATCCCTGCCTTATGAGGAATACGAGTGGTGATTTCATTTTTTTTGACCTCTTTGCACTCAAACACACTGTCTTTATCCACAGGAGCAACTTCTACTGTAAACGAGCATTTTCTGTATTTTGATCTTGCATCGAAAGATATATAACGAATGTTCAGATAATTATATGCTGGCGGAATCATAGCCAGAGCTTCCTTCAGATAAGATGACATTAATTTCAGTTCTATCTTATTTGGTATTTGCGGTTCTTGAGTCAATACCGTATCTCTTTTTGTAAGTATGCCGCCGAAATCATATTTCACATTTACTTTGATTCCATTATCGGGATCGACCCCGACAAAATTAATAAAATCAACGATGCTAGTACTGTCCGAACTGTTGAGAGTCAGATGCGTTATATTGAGATCGTCTCCTGCCAGAGAATCTATCAATTGCTGTATATACCCTAAACCGTTTTCCGTATCCATAATCATTTCTGCCCGGTTTAACTTGGAACAGCCCGGGAAAAGAAATATACAGATTAAAGATATTATCGGCAGATTATTAATTAATCTTTTCATTTAATTGTATGATCTTCAGAGTTATGTTTGCATTAAGATTTTAAAAGGCAAATAAATGCTAAGAATGTACTAATTTAATGAAAATTTTCAAATAATCCTCTGTTTCAGGCAGTAAAACAATTGGAAAAAGATTTGTATGAATGATTATTCAGAGATTGCCCCTTATATTTTTTATGCTACTTTTGTATATACAATCTTTGTGAATGAATACATCAACTGATATATTTGACCGCATCCTTAATTGTACAAAAGGATTTTACTCCGGCATAGAATCGCAGGTAATAAAAATAAATAATAGTAAATCTCAAAAAGCGATTTGCTGGATTATTGTTATTACTATATGTTTTTCAGCCCTGCTTGTTCTAAACCTACTCACACCCCTGATTTCGGATGACTTCTCTTATATGTTCATCTACGGAGAAAATACACGCATCGCTTCTGTCAGTGATATAGTACAATCTCAGATAAATCATTATCATCTATGGGGTGGGCGTAGTGTGGCGCATTTTATAGCACAGGTTTTGTTGTTGCTGCCTTCGTATATAACCGATCTGGTAACCTCAGTTGTTTATATGCTATATGTGGTTTTAATTTATTATCACATCAAAGGACATAGTAAACACAGCCTATCCTTATTCATAGTAATCAATCTTGCCATATGGTTTTTGCAACCTGTATTTGGAGATACGATTCTATGGATCACCGGCTCGGCTAATTATTTATGGTGTACTTTCATTATCCTGTTATTCTTACTGCCATACCGTTTATACAAAGGTAATAAGCAAAATATTCCGATAAGTGTATTATCTTCTTTTGTCCTTCTTGTATCAGGAATAATAGCAGGCTGGACAAATGAAAATACGGCCGGAGCCATGATCCTGATAATTATTCTCTTTTTCTTTTATTACAGATCGAAGAACATTAAAATTCCCGTATGGGGAATATGCGGTCTGATCGGAGCAATTGCAGGATATGCCATATTGATATTTGCTCCCGGAAATCTGGAAAGAGCCGGAGAATCAGCAATAACATTTTATACTGTTATTTACCGGATATTTAATTGTACACTAACATTCTTCTTCTACTCGGGAACGGCACTGTTGGTTTGTCTGATTACTTTCATACTATACAATAAATTTCACAGGGAAGAAAAGAATAATAAATTCAAACTAAGCCTTATATATTTCATTGCTGCTATTGCTGCTGTGTATGCTATGTTATTCTCCCCCACCTTCCCGCGCAGGGCACTGTTTGGTGTAGTCACTTTTCTTATAATAGGGGCAGGAATATTATATTATAATCTGGATTTCCGACATAGATTTCTCCGACAGTTACGAATGGCTGTTATAGCAATTGGACTCATCTGCTTTACTTTTACTTTCTATCTGGCTGCTAAAGACATTAATATTTTCAGGAATATGATGCTGGAAAGGGAAGCTAAAATTGATGCTGCTAAAAAAGCAAACGCTTCTTCCTGTGAATTTGAAAGGTATGAAGGAAGTACATTTATACACGGAGAAGACCCTTTTTCAGCCGAACTGATGAGTCGCTACTATGGAATAGAAATCAGATTTAAAAATCAGGATTAGAAGATATCGATACCCATCAGGGAGCCCGTAATAATACCCGCGATTCCTAATCCGATAAGAAGAAGGCCAATAATTCTATTAAATATCTGCAGTCCGCGTGGATTGAATCTGCTCCTGAGCTTATTTACGAAATAAGTGACCCAAAGCCACCAAAGGAAAGCGCCAATACCGATAAATAAGATAGTTATAAGGTCGTAACCGAAAGGTTTCGTGGAATCGATAACATTGAACCGGGCAAATAAGGCTATGTAAAGAAACAGAGTTGCAATATTGGAAACCGTAAGAATAAGTGACGAGACAAACACCTTCCATGCCGACATTGTGTTCTCTTTCAGTTTTGCAAGATTTCTCGAAGGGTTTTTATTATAGACAATATATCCGAAAACAATAAGTATAATACTACCCACGACCTTTAGCGGTCCTTCGTGTTGCTGGATAAATTCCGTACTAAATCCCAACCCAAGTGCAGCAATAATCGCAAGCAAAGCTATAAGCATATCTCCTGCCACCGCCCCAAGACCGGTAATCAATCCGTTTTTCCTGCCTTCGTTCAGGGTACGTTGCACACACAACATACCAACAGGCCCCATAGGAGCTGATGACAGGAAGCCGATAAATAATCCTTTTATAATGATGTAAACCATTAAGTACCTTTTATAACAGCCGTTTCTCCTTTGTAAAGAATGTTTGCAACAATTTTTTACCGAACAACTGACTGTTCTATAGTGCAAAGATAGTACCAAAATCCCGGAAACATATACAATAGAGGTCAAAAGCAAGTGATTTGTTATACATTTTTAATCTAATGACACAGGCATGTTAAATATATAAGGTTTATTTTCAACAGAATACATATGGTATATAAATACTCAATGATTAAAATGATAGGCTCCCATATTCATTATACCGATATCCGGTGTAAATAAAAGAGATAATTTCCCTGATTAATTTTTCTGCTTTATTTATTATTGAGTAAATTGCGACCGTTTTTCCTATACAGAAACTATTATAAAACAATATCAAGGTGAAGACTGTCTCTATTCTGAACTTTAACAAAATATACAAGACTGTTATAGAACCCGTAATATATTAAAAATCATGAATTATAATGTCAGCGGCAAATGAACCATTTAAGTTTTTTTATCTACGATATTGAAACGTTTTATTTAAATTTGCAGACTGATTAGATTTACACTTACTATATGGACGATAAGAAAGCGAAATCGAAAAAAAATAAACTTTCCGGCAAATTCTCATCCAAGAAAATTGTAAAAAAACTATGGATTGCTTTTGCCTGTATTGTTGTATTAATAATAGGACTATTTGCAGGAATAGGGGTAGGCGTCATCGGGTATATGCCGGATGTGGAAGAACTGGAAAACCCTATCGATAAATATGCATCTCAGATATATTCTTCGGATGCCGTGCTTCTCGGCACGTATTCGCAAGCAAAAAACAACCGTATATATTCCAATTACAGTGATCTTTCGCCATACCTAGTACAGGCCCTTGTAGCTACCGAAGATGCCCGTTATTATTCTCACTCGGGTATCGATGTATATGCACTGGCACGCGCAGTAGTCAAGACTGTAATATTACAGCAATCGAGCGGTGGTGGCGGCAGTACAATCACACAGCAGTTGGCAAAGCTGCTTTATTCTCCTCCGGCCGAAAACTGGATGGTGCGTGTTTTCCTGCGAAAGCCTATCGAATGGGTTATTGCTGTTAAGCTGGAACGATATTACACCAAAGACGAAATTGTAAACCTGTATCTGAATCAGTTCGACTTTCTCAATAATGCCGTAGGCATTCAGTCTGCATCACAGGTATATTTTAATAAAACGCCGAAAGACCTGACTATCGAAGAAGCGGCTACACTGATCGGCATGTGTAAAAATCCTTCTTATTTCAATCCGAGAAGGCATGGTGAACGCACACAGGGACGACGCAATGTGGTGCTCGATCAAATGCGAAAAAATAAATACATTACACAACATCAATATGATTCACTGAAACTGATACCATTAAAACTTGATTTCAGAAGAGTAGATCATAAAGACGGGCTTGCACCCTATTTCAGGGAATATCTGCGCCTGACCTTAAATGCAAAGAAGCCTGATAGGGCAAATTATGCATCGTGGCAAAAAGACCAATTCACCATCGATTCTATAAACTGGGAAACCAACCCGATGTACGGTTGGTGTAATAAGGTAAAAAAACCGGACGGATCAGCTTACAATCTGGCAACCGACGGACTTAAGATATATGCAACAATAGACTCCCGTATGCAGCAATATGCAGAAGAGGCGATGACCGAACATATGAGCAAAGAAATACAGCCGGATTTCGACAGGGAAAAAAGAGGCAGATCGTATGCCCCATATTCTTATTCTGTAGCCAAACAGGTAGACACATTACTACATAAAGCAATGAGAAATACAGACAGATACAGGGCTATGAAAAAAGGCGGTGCTTCCGAAAAGGAAATAATGGCAGCATTCAGAAAGCCTGTAGAAATGAAAGTATTCTCGTGGAGAGGCGAAATAGATACCATTATGACGCCGCTCGATTCGGTACGTTATCATAAAGGATTTCTCCGTTCAGGATTTATGGCAATGGATACGCACACCGGATATGTAAAAGCGTACGTAGGCGGAATAGACTACCGCTACTTCCAGTACGACATGGTAAATATGGGACGCCGTCAGGTTGGATCGACTATAAAGCCATATCTCTATGCCCTGTCTATGCAGGAAGGTATGACGCCTTGCGACCAGATGCAATACGAGCAGCAGGTTCTGGTAGATGAAATCGGCCGTACACATCCGCCACGAGGACTGAGAGCATCGAAGGTAGGAGAAATGGTCAGCATAAAATGGGGGCTGCAAAACTCCGATAATATGGTTACTGCATACCTGATGAACAGGACATCACCCTATGCTTTTGCACGGTTCCTGCGTTCTTTTGGATTGACAGGCCATATTGATCCGGTACCGGCCATGTGCCTGGGAACACCGGAAGTAACAGTTGCGGAAATGGTAGCTGCATATTCGGCTTTTGCCAATAAAGGTGTTCGCGCAAACCCGATATATATTACACACATAGAAGACCGGAGCGGAAATATCATAGCCAACTTTACTCCAAAATTGGATGAAGTATTCGGAGAAGGCACTTATGTAAAAATGATCGATATGCTTCGCGGTGTTATCGACGGTGGTACCGGAGGCCGAGTAAGACGCAATTATGGAATAACCGCACCAATGGGAGGCAAAACAGGTACGACACAGAATAATTCCGACGGATGGTTTATGGGCTTCACCCCTACCCTTTCTGCCGGTTGCTGGGTTGGCGGTGAAGAACGTGCCATACACTTCGACCGTACTACCGACGGACAAGGTGCCGCCATGGCTCTTCCTATTTATGGCCTTTTTATGAAAAAAGTATATGCCGACCCTAAGCTGGGTTATAAGCAAACCGAACAGTTCGGAACAGTTTCGGGATATGGTGTTTGTGATAAGATAACAGAAGATATTCCGGATGCTCCTGCTCCTTCGACGGCTGTAGGCATCGATAAGATGTTTAATTAAAAGAATATTTTCCTAAATCAACCCGAGCTTTACAAATCTTAGAACATGATAAAATACTATTATATAGACGATATATCGAAACAGCAATGCGGCCCGTTTCCGATAACAGAGTTGACAACAAAGAGGATTCGCCCCGAAACAATGGTGTGGAGATCGGGAATGGCCGACTGGGCGAATGCGGGAAGCATTCAGGAACTGTCTTTTTTATTCGATACTAAAATACCTGTACCCGAGGAAAAGAAAGAACCTGTAAGACCAAAACCGGAAGTACCTGTCAATACCGTCAATCCTCAGCCGCAAGCGGTACGGCCTCAGCCTGCACCTGCAAGCAATCCGCAAGCTAATTATAATAACCGACCGAGCGATAATCAGGAAAGATGGAACGATATATTGCCTATGCCAAAGAACTGGCTGGTAGAATCGATCCTGTTGTCTATATTCTGCTGCTCTCCTATCAGTGTAGTCGGTATCTTTTATGCATCGAGAGTTGAATCTCTGTATTATGCTAAAGATTATGACGGAGCTTCGCGGGCAGCCGAGAATGCAAAGAAATGGGCGTTAATAGGTATTCTTTTCCTCCCTGCATGCTATGTTATTTTTTCTATTTTCGGAGCAGTAATAATTGCAATGTTCAGTTAAGTGTCGGGTGAAATAAAATCAAAATATTTACCAAAGATACTCGTTATTAGTATTTTGCTTTTAATTGTAAGTATCGTTTATTACCTTTTCAGTCCCGAAGAATCCGTATTTTTTCCTCAATGTCCGTTCCATTCACTTACCGGATTGGATTGTCCGGGATGTGGCAGCCAGCGGGCAATACATCATTTATTACATCTACACATCAAAGATGCTTTTTTGAGTAATCCCCTTTTAATACTGGGAATACCTTATATTTTATTCTGCCTGTATCTGGAATACTTCGGTGGGAAACAAAAGCATCCCAGTATAAGGAAAATCCTATATAGCAGGAATGCTGTTTATGCTGTTTTAATTATTATTATCCTGTTCTGGATAGGCAGAAACCTTGTATAAATTATTTTACAGGTTCTACAGTATAACCTTTCTGAGCCAACTGGTTCAATAAGCCCTCTTCTCCTGCCAAATGCATCACACCAACAGCAACAAGGCTCGAAGCATCACTCATTATCTGAGGAAGTTTGAGCATCCATTTGTCATTTCGCTCCTTACCTAATGCATAAGCTTGTTTCTGTGACAATTGGCAAGGGTCATCCGGATTATTGAAAGTCAAGTCATATAGAGCGACCAGCTTACCGGCCCTGTAATATGTTTCGAACTTCTCTAATTGCTCCTTTGCCTGATCTACAGTTTTCGCTGCGCAAACCAACGCTTCGGCCTGTTCTTTTAACGGTTCGAAATCAAATAAAGCATAAATCTGATCTTCTACCGTTTCCAATCCCGAAACAGCCTTATTATTTTCTTTTGCTATCCGTTGAACATACAAGTCGATCGGTTCGTGCGACATGGGATTAAATCCCGGATAAAATTTTGAATAAAGTTTGATGGTAAAGGCTACAGAGATCATTCCCGGCTTGAACATCCCGAATTGATCCAGCCCCACTCCTATTATTGATTTGAGGCCTTCATCCAGTGTTGCATAATCTTCCTTTGACAATAATTTGTCATAAGTTTGTCCGGCCGGCATCATAGCAGCCTGCTGTACCTTTGCCTGCATAGCAGCCTGATCCGATAACAACAATTCACCTACTGTTTGTTGAGTATTCTTCATTGCATCTTTCAGTCCGGGTATGCTATCTACAAAACTTACATGCGTAAGGTGATGCGTCCCCAATATATACGAGGGCTGAGACAAGCCATTACCGGAAACTTTCCAAAGCAGCGCACCGTCAAATTGTTTCGCTTTCTGCGCCCAGCCGGCAGACACACTGAGAAAAAATAATATTACAGAAAAGATTACTGATGTAAGTGTTTTCATTTATTATAAAGATTAAAAATTAATCACTGATTATCTTTTTCAAATTCTTTTATTTCTTTAATCGAAGCTTCCAGTTTTTTTATATTTTTCGTGTACATATATTTATACAATATTAAAGTCACTGTGATACATAAAATAACAGCAGCAAAAAACTTGATAGCTACAATAGTCATAACACTGACAGAAGAATCGTCCGTATCAATTGTCAGATAAGAATAAGATGCAAAGAAAATAAATATGACAATCACGCCAACAATAATTTCCCTGTTTATATAAATCTTATACTTATTTACGTGTGACGATATCTCTAATATATTCATATTCACCACATTCAGTTTCTTCAAAAAGTTAAGTTTATATACTTGCCATATAAAACCCGATACCAATATACATGCGAGCATAACAAACAATGTAAAATGTATATTCCATGCAAGAATCAGTATCAATGAACAGGGTATAATCAGGAATAAACCTAATTTCTCATACCTCAACAGTTTTCCCAATGAACTGTGACCTTCATTAGAAATCATTTTCTGTATCTTTTCGTCATTAATGACAGGCTTTATATCAGTTTCCTGCCACGTTTTCTTTATATTGTCCAAATCCATAATGATCAGGTTTTTACGTTCGACATTTCTCTCAGTTTATCCTTTATACGGCTTATGCGTGTAGCTACATTGGTCAGCGTCAGTCCTGTTATCTCGGCAATCTCTTTATAGGATTTATCATCGAGATAAAGCAAAACCAAAGCGCGTTCTATTTTGCCCAAGCGGTTTATAAGTCTATAAAGTTCCTGTATTTCTTCTTTATTTTCAGTTACATCAGGTATATCCATCGAAATATCCACATATGTAATATTTTTCTTACTTCTGCGGTAAAACGACACACATGTATTCAATGCAATCCTGTATATCCATGTAGAATATTTACTCTCTCCCCTGAAAGACGGGAATGACTTCCACAGGTTGAGTACCACTTCCTGATAGAGGTCGCCTATCGGATGTTCAGCATCTGTATAAAAAGAGGTAACCTTGTAAATGATACCTTCATTCTGCCGTATCATTTCCAAAAACTGAGCATCCTCTTTTGCTTTATGCACCATCCTAAGAATAACGTTTTTAATTATTTGTCGCAATATCTAACGATAATGTCACATCCAATAGCTATTTTTTACTTTTTTAAACTAAAACTTATACGCTACCATCGTTTGATATCATTCAAATATAGTCTGTTTTTCGTACCTTTGTATCAAATCACAATTTTTATACCGGTGAAAAAAATAATTTTTGTGCTTTTCTTAAGCACGGTTCTTTTTGCTTGTAACTCAACAAAATATATGACTAATAAAGAAAAAACTATAACTAACAGTCACGGCGCGGATACCCCGTTCAGAGTCTTACAGACCGACAATTATGACGATTCCCTGTTTTTAAGACAAAAAAGTACGGATATAGATGTAAAAAACATTGCAGAAAATAAAGACTGGCAACATTTTATAGAACGTCTTAAGTTGACACTGGCAGTAGAATCGGGTGTCGGTATAGCCGCCCCGCAGGTAGGTGTAGCACGTAACCTGTTCCTTTTTATACGGATAGACCGTGCCAATAAAGCAGTTCAGGTAGCTATTAATCCACGTATAGTAAATTATTCAGATGAAACATTTTGCTTCGAAGGTGACGGATGCCTTTCTATCCCTGATTTGGCAGGAAGCACTAAACGTCATAAATGGATAGATGTGGAATATTATAACGAGAAAGGCGACTTCATTAAAGAACGCCTCTACGGAGCTTCCCGCGAAGGTGATTTTACAGGCGTGATTTTCCAGCATGAGTTTGACCATCTGTCAGGAATTTTATTTACCGACAGGCTGTTTGACTGTGCGGCAAGCCTGCATAGAAGCAAATAGGCAAGTACAAAAATAAAAATCAAACTAATTATCAATTTTATCATCCTTATATCACTGAAAATAGTATTTTTGTGGGATAAATAATTCTATCAATATTATTGACTGATAAAACTTTTACTAATATGAATACAATAGACTGGTCAAATCTGTCTTTCGGATATATAAAGACAGATTACAATGTGAGAAGCCACTACAAAGATGGCAAATGGAGTACACCAACCGAAACTACTTCGGAATCTATTGATATTCACATGGCAGCAACTTGCCTCCACTACGGTCAGGAAGCTTTCGAAGGACTGAAAGCGTTTAGGGGAAAAGACGGTAAAGTACGTATATTCAGAATGCGCGACAATGCTTTGCGTATGCAGTCGTCGAGCCACGGTATCCTGATGGAAGTACTTCCGGTAGAAATATTCGAAGAGGCTGTAGTAAAAGCAGTGAAACTGAATGAACGTTTCGTACCTCCTTACGGAAGCGGAGCATCATTATATATACGCCCTTTACTTATTGGTATGGGTGCGCAGGTAGGCGTAAAGCCGGCAAATGAATACCTGTTTCTGGTATTCGTTACGCCTGTAGGACCTTACTTCAAAGAAGGTTTCAAACCTACACCGGTAGTTATCCTGCGCGGGTATGACCGTGCTGCACCATTAGGAACAGGAACTGTAAAGATCGGCGGCAACTATGCAGCCAGTCTGGTAGCAGGAAATAAAGCCCACGAAATGGGCTATTCTGCAGTATTGTATCTGGATGCAAAAGAGAAAAAATATCTGGACGAATGCGGTCCTGCTAATTTCTTCGGTATAAAAAACAATACATATATCACTCCTCTTTCAACTTCTATCCTACCGTCTATCACCAACAAGAGTCTTATGCAATTGGCTAAAGACACGGGAATGGCTGTAGAACAAAGACCGGTCTTGGAAGAAGAACTGGCTACGTTCGAAGAAGCGGGACAGGTAGGAACTGCGGCTGTTATCAGCCCGATATTGAGAGTGGATGATATAGATGAAAATAAATCATACGTAATATCCAAAGACGGTAATGCCGGCCCTGTCAGCACGAAACTCTATAACAAGCTGAAAGGCATACAGCAGGGTGACGAGCCGGACACTCACGGGTGGGTGACTGTTTTGGATTGATATATTCTAAAAACAGGCATAGAGCAAATGCAGGCAGAACAACATATGGTGCTACGCACCGAGAATCTTGTTAAACGATATAAATCGAGAACAGTCGTAAACCATGTTTCAATCGATGTGAAACAGGGAGAGATTGTAGGTTTACTCGGCCCCAACGGAGCGGGTAAAACTACTACGTTCTATATGACTGTAGGGCTTGTGATGCCGAATGAGGGAAAAATATTCCTGAACGAACAGGAAATAACAAAATTTCCTGTCTATAAACGGGCCCAGAACGGGATCGGGTATCTTGCCCAAGAAGCTTCTATTTTTCGCAAGATGACGGTAGAGGACAATATCCGCTCGATCCTCGAGATGACAAAAACTTCACCTGCCTATCAAAAAGAAAAACTGGAAAGCCTGATAGAAGAATTCGGTCTGCAAAAAGTAAGGAAAAATCTGGGAGACAGGCTCTCGGGAGGAGAAAGACGCCGCTCGGAAATAGCCCGCTGTCTGGCTATCGACCCCAAATTCATCATGCTCGATGAGCCATTTGCCGGAGTAGACCCTATTGCCGTGCAGGACATCCAGGAAATAGTAGCAAAACTGAAATACAAGAATATCGGCATCCTCATCACCGACCACAATGTGGATGAAACCCTTAGTATTACCGACCGCGCCTATCTGCTTTTCGAAGGTAAAGTACTCTTTCAGGGAACGGCAGAAGAATTAGCCAATAATGAAATAGTACGGGAAAAATATCTGGGACGCGACTTCGAATTGAAACGCAGGAACTTCGAACACCTGAAAAATTCGGACGATGATGATGAGAGTAGCGGAATGGCCGATATCATACAAACTGGTATGGATTTGTTCCTGTAAGTGGTATTTACCTGATTTTCATGCAAAGAAATAAAGATTTTTTATCTACCTTTGCAACTTGATATGGGACGATTTTTGGCTTTAGATTACGGTACAAAGCGGACAGGAATAGCAGTTTCCGATATTCTTAAGATTATAGCAAACGGCTTGACTACTGTCCCTACACATACCCTATTCGATTATCTGAAAATCTATTTGGAGAGAGAAGATGTGGAACGCATCATTGTAGGGCTTCCTAAACAGATGAATAATGAATATTCAGAGAATATGAAACATATTCGGCCGTTTGTTAAGAAACTACAATCACTTTATCCGGACATTCCCGTTGAATATTACGATGAACGTTTTACATCAGCCTTAGCTCAAAAAACAATAATTGATGCGGGTCTTAAGAAAAAAGACAGACAAAACAAAGCGCTTGTAGATGAAATCAGTGCTGTTATTATTCTGCAAAGCTATATGGAAAGTCTGCGATTACAAAACAAATGAACAATAACATATGATATTACCCATATATTTGTACGGCCATCCGATATTAAGAAAAAAGGCTAAAGAGATTACGGCCGATTATCCCAACCTGAAAGAACTTATCGATAACATGTTCGAAACCATGTATAATGCAGACGGCATAGGACTGGCTGCACCGCAGGTAGGGCTTGACATCCGCCTCTTCGTTATCGATCTGGAACCTTTGGCCGAGGATAACCCGATGTATTCAGGCTTTAAGAAAGTTTTTATTAATCCTGTAATTGTGGAAGAAACGGGTGAAATAGTAAAACTGGAGGAAGGATGCCTCAGTATTCCCGGGATCAATGAAAACGTAGACCGCGAAGAAAAAATAAGAATCCAGTATTTTGATGAGAACTTTGTTGCCCATGATGAAACATACGAGGCGTTTTTTGCCCGTTGTATCCAGCATGAATACGATCATATAGAAGGAATACTTTTTATCGACAAAATATCGGGTATACGTAAGCAGTTGATTAAATCGAAATTAAACAATTTGATAAAAGGACGGGTAAACTGCCGTTATAAAGTAAAACCTTCGGATAGTAAAAATTGAGAAACCGGATATATAATTTATGAAAAGCGTCACGAAAGCACTTTTGTTATTATTCTGTACCATTTGCTTTTTCAGTTCCTGTATAACGAACAAGCAAACTGACTTGTTGCAGGATATCAAGCTAAATTACCCTCAGTTGATGGTTAAAGCCGAAGAATACAAGATTATTCCGGGCGACCAGCTAAGCATTATAGTTTATGCATGGGATCCCGAAACCGCAAATATGTTTGCCGGCTACAGTCCTCAATTCACATACAGAGGTATAAACGAATCGACGGGTGTAAGTGTCGGTTCTGAAATAAGAAGTTTGGAAAACACATGGAATATCAGGCCCACCAATGTTTACGCTGACGGTACAATCAACTTTCCTTATATCGGAAAAATATATGTTCAGGGTATGACACTTTTACAAATAAAAACTACTATAAGTCAAAAACTGAATACTTTTTCGGAAGGAACTATGGCCGATGTTACGTTAGCAAACAGATATTTTAGTATATTGGGAGAAGGAGGCGCTAATAGGATTACCATGACTAATACATCGATGACAATATTTCAGGCGTTGGCTATTGCATCTAATATAGGTCCTTATGGAGACAGGTCTAAAGTTACGATCATCAGGCAAAATGCAAATGGTTCAATAACTAAAACTTTTGACATTAGAAGTAAAGAAATTATAGATACAGAATTCTATTATATACAACCCAACGATGTTATTTATGTACCACAGACAAAGAGCAAATTCTTAGGTGCAACAACATCTTTTACCGGAGTCTTCGGATTGTTGGCATCATTAGCCGGAGTTGTAATACTAATTCTTAGAATTTTTTAATATGAAATACACAATATATTTTCTGATATTCTGCATATCTATTACCGGACTGTTTTCTTCATGTATATCCAGTGAGGAAACAAACTACATGCAAGCCATAAACAAACAATATCCAATGCAGGATTTTACAGAATACAAATTAAATGTGGGCGATATGATTACCTGTGCCATTTCATCTAGTGACCGTGAGCTTGTTGCTACATTTAACACCGTACTGACCAGTAGCCAAAATATATTGAAAACTTACACGATCTATGAAGACAGTACTGTTATTCTCCCCTTTTTCGGTACAGCCAAGATTGCAGGCCATACGATTCAAGAATCGGAGATCATTATCCAAAGAATTATGCAAGAATCTGTAAAGGATGTACAAGTGAAAGTAACAATGGCAAATAATTTCTTTTATATTTACGCTAACGATAAAAGAGGAGCATATCAAGTATATAAAGAAAACTTAACTATATATCAGGCTTTGGCTATTTCTCAACAAACAACAGGTTTAATGGATCTGACCAAAGTAAGCATTGTAAGAAAAAGTGAAGACGGAAGCACACAGGTTAAAACATTTGATTTGAGAAGTCAGGATGTAATACAATCGGAATTTTATTATATAAAACCGAACGATGTTATTTACTTCCCAACAAATAAGAACTCTTTCTTTAATATTAGTTCGCTAAGTTCATTTGTAACGACAATGACCATACCACTGCAATTCCTGCTTTATTCAATTATATACAGAGGTTTCTAACTGAGTTTAGTTACGGATTATAGAAAAAGGCTATAAATATGGATAACAATAATAAGAAAGTAATAGAATCGGATCCCTATTTTGAGGAAGTAAAGACAAAGACAAATATATCGTTTGACTTTGTTCTTTGGTTCTACCGCATCCTCAAATATTGGTATCTTTTCATTATATCGGTCGGATTATTTTTGGCTTATGCATATATTAAAAATAAGTCATGGGTTCCCGAATATTATGTTCAGGCACTGATGATCCTAGAAGACCGTAATTCGGCCAGTGTAGTCGCAGGATCGGTACCGACAGGAACACTTTTGCGCAATACGGAAAACCAACAGATTGTGTTGAGGTCATACGGATTGACTGAACTAACTGTAAAAAGTCTTCCGTCTAAAATGCGGATAGACTATTATATACAAACCCGTTTCAAATATATTAGTCTGTATAGCGACACGCCTATCGAGGTTGAAATGATAGACATAAAGCCGGAAGCTTATTATTACTCGTTCGATATCTCATACATAGATGAAGATAAATGCGAAATCAGCTATAAGGAAAATCCCGAATCGGAAACTAAGATATCTCTCATAGTGCCTTTCGATCAGGAAATAGATTATAAACTTTTCAAAATCAAACTGCACAAAACAGCTCATTTCAGGACGGATATAAAAGGTGCTTTCAAACCGGATATTTCTACTTTCAGCTTCCGATTTCTTTCTGAAAGCCAGTTGATCGGTATGTATAGCGGGCGAATCCAATCCTCTCTCCAAAATAATTCTTCCATTTTGGCTATTTCTCTATCGGGAACAAATCCTACGAGAGATATCGATTATCTGAATGTCCTACTCGATGAGTTTGAAAAATATAATCTGGGTCTGAAAAATGAACAGGCTGAACTGACCATAGCCTTCCTCGACAATCAGCTCAAATTAATAAACGATTCATTAGATATTTCACGTTTCAAATTAGAAAAATTCCAAAAAGAAACAGGGGTATATGATGTCTCGTCGCAATCCTTACGAATAGCACTCGATAGTGCCGACAGAGAAAAGGATGCCTTGTCTTTGCGGGAGAAATCAATATTACTTCTTACCGAAAAAATGAAAGAAAAAATCCTCGGTACCGATGATCTGATGGATCCTGCCAGCATGAATATACGAAATGTAAAACTGAGTGAGTTTGTTAGAAATTATAACGAGTTATTACAAAAAGCAAGGAATCTGGGAGCTAGAAATCCTCTCTACAATAAAACTGTAGACGAATTGAATGACTTAAGAACCAAGATTCTGCAGGAAATTCAGGTTGTTCAGATTAATCTACAAAATCAAAAAGATGCATTGGTCAGGAAATATGAAGTATTACAGTTAAAGATTGACAATCTGCCTCCTCAGGAACGTGATCTGATAAAGTTCCAAAGAGAATTCCGCGTCAATGAAATGTATCACCAGTATTTGACACAAAGACAATACGAAGCAAAAATACAAAAGGCATCAAACACACCTGATAACTTTGTATGGGAAGCTCCTCGCCAAATGGGCGGTGCAATAAACGGCGGTATAATAGGTCAGAATTACACCTATTATTTCATGATAGGACTTATACTCCCTTTATGTTTTGTAGTTTTAAAAGAGGAAATACTTAATTTCTCGATTACAACAAAAGAGGAATGTGAAAAGATATCCGGGCTACCGGTTATCGGAACGATAGAAAATGTGTCAAAGAAACTCAGCAATGGTGTCGTCCTCGTCAAGAATTATCCAAAATCGAGCTTTGCCGAATCGTTCCGTAATATGCGTGTGCGTATAGAATACATGGCGCAAAGGGAAAATAAGATCATGGTTCTTGTTACCTCGACCGAACCTGCTGATGGGAAAACTTTTATTGCTACCAATATTGCATCTGTATATCAGCTTATGGGTAAGAAAGTTGTAATTGTCGACTTAGACTTAAGGCGCCCATCCGTAGCAAAAACATTACAGATAGATTCCCAGAAAGGAATATCGAATTATCTGATCGGACAAGTATCGCTTGAAGAAATAATCTATACACACCCCGATTATGGCTTCGATGTAATACCGGCAGGGACACTGCCGCCAAACCCTAGTGAGTTGATAAAAACAGCAAAAACTAAGCAGGTATTGGAGTATCTTAAAGAACAGTACGATTATGTTGTTGTCGACTGTAGCCCTGTCGGACTGGTATCCGATGCATATATCTTATCCGAGATTGCCGATACTACACTGTTTGTCGTTCGGCGCGCCAAAACTAACAAATCATTCTTCAAAAGTGTGATCACTCAATTGAAATATGACGGTGTAGAAGATATAGCCCTTGTGTTCAATGATGTAAAAGGAAGGGAAGGGTATTATGGTACGTCCCGCTATTACGGAGACAGGACATATTATCTGAAAAAGAACTCTTATTATCACGACGATTATTTCGAAAACTAAAAAATATATTAAAAAGAGAGACTGTGATAGCCTCTCTTCTTTTTTGTTAACGTATTATTCATATATTTGCTGCTCAATGATTAATACAATCTATCGTGAAGAGATTTATATTTTCGTTACTACTTCTCATCAATAGTCTTTTTACTATTGCGCAGATTAACACAGACCGCGTTATACTGATAGGGCGGAATTCGCTCTACTTCGAAGACTACGTATTGGCAATACAATATTTCAATCAGGCAATAAAAGCAAAGCCATATCTGGCTGAGCCTTACTTCTACAGGGCCATTGCAAAATATTACCTCGACGACTATAAAGGTACAGAAGACGACTGTACACTTGCCCTGGAGCGCAATCCTTTTATGTCAAAAGCATATCAGCTGCGCGCCGATGCACGACAGAACCAGAACAAGTACGATGGTGCGCTCGAAGATTACAAAACATCGCTGGAGGTATATCCGAACGATAAGTTTGTGCTCATAAATATGGGTATAGTCAACATACAGAAAAAGGATTATGATGAAGCTGAAAAGTACCTTAATACTTTGTTGAAATCATATCCGTCTTATACTCAGGGTTACCTTACCAGAGGGGCGCTATATCTGGAAAAAGGCGATACGATACAGGCATTTGACAATTATAACCAAGCTATAAAACTCGATAAATATCTGCCACAGTCTTATTCGATGCGCGGTTTATTATATTACTACAAAAAAGATTTTGACAAATCACTTGCCGATTTCGACGAAGCCGTACGTTTAGAACCGCTTCAAGCCGGTAATTATATCAACAGGGGATTAGTGCGCTATTCTAAAAATGACTTGCGTGGAGCGATGTCTGACTACGACAAAGTCATCGATCTGGATCCGAATAATATTATAGCACGCTTTAACCGTGGTCTGTTAAGATCGCAAGTAGGTGACGATAATCGGGCAATAGCCGATTTCGATGTGGTTATTAATTTCGAACCGAACAACTATATCGCCTATTTCAACCGTTCACTGATTAAAAATAATATTGGTGACTACAGCGGAGCATTGGACGACCTGAATACAGTTCTGGCAGAATATCCTGAATTCTATCACGGATTTTACGCAAGGGCGGAAATTAAACGCCGCCAAAACGACCTGAAAGGAGCGGAGCGCGATTTCAATTATGCGCGTAACGAAGAGAGCCGTAAGAATAAGGAGATTGCGGCAGGACAAACAGAAGAGCAAGCAGAAAAAACCAGAGAAAAATCAGATAAAGACATCGATAAATTCAACCTGCTTGTCGTAGCCGATAAGACAGAAGAAGAAAAGAGCAAGTACAACAATGACAGCAGAGGCCGTATACAGAATAAGCAGGTGAAGCTCGATCTCGAACCTCAGTTTGTAGTATCATACTACGAAAAGCCTAACGATATACGTCGATTTGTCTACTTCAGCCAGTTGATAGATAACCTGAATAAACGGACAGTATTGCCTAAAAAACTGCGGATAACCAACAGTGAGGCATCACTCAATGAATTTCAGATAGAAGAGCACTTCAAATCTATAGATGATCTGTCGAAAAGAATTGCCGAGCAGCCTGCAAACGCCGACCTTTATTTCGCACGGGGAATGGATTACATGCTTGTTCAGGATTTCGTAAGTTCTGTTGAAGACTTTAATAAGGCTATCAGCCTCGATCCAAAATTTACATTGGCATACTTCAATCTGGCGGTTGTATATACTAAACAGCTGAACCTGAAAGAAAACGTTCCTGAATATGAAAAGAAGCCGGAACAGACAGACTTCACTACGTTGGGAGGAGGGAAAAAAGACCCTACACTGCCGGCAACGACTGTTATTGATCCGGGCAAAATGGAATATGACCTAATAATAAAGAATTATAATAAAGTTATTGAACTGAACCCTGAATTTATCTACGCATACTATAATCGTGCCGGAATACGATACAAACAGAACGATTTCCGCGCAGCGATTCTCGACTATAACGAAGCATTGCGTCGCGACCCTGAGTTTGCCGAAGGCTATTACAACAGGGGTTTGGCACGTTTTCAGGTGAAGGATAAGAACCGCGCGCTGGACGATATGCGCAAAGCCGGAGAAATGGGCGTTGTGGAAGCATATAGCATTATTAAGCGGATGACCGAATGATTATAAAGCAGCAAATTAAATTTGGTGGTACGGATAAAGATATAGATGAACTTGCCCAAAAAGTTTTATCCGGAGAAAAAACTGCAACTTCGTCATTGCTTGCCTACTATAAGGCGGGGCTTAAAGAATTAAGCACGGTAGGCGATCTTTTATCTGTTTTGGATTCGTCGGATAATATAGTCACTATTGTTAAGGTTACCCGTATACAAATTATCAGATTCGGAGATATCACAGAATCGTTTGCTATCGAAGAAGGTGATGAAAGCTTAGCCAACTGGAAAGCGATTCATCACCCATATTATATGCAACAGTTAGCTGAAATAGGAGAAACTTTGACCTATGATACAGAACTTGTCTGCGAATGGTTTCATATAGTAGATGAAGAATTTAAAGATTGATTGATCTTTATTCAATCGGAGATAATATTTTATTCTTCTTCATATTTGTCAAGTCGTTTTTCTAATCTTCCAATCTGTTTTTGCTGGTCTATAATATATAAAGTTAATTCTTCTACTTTTTGTAATAATTTCATCTGCATATCATTTACACTCACCCCCATTTCTTTCATTTGTTTTTCGGATGGAATTTCGGGCAAATGCTTGTTATCTTTAACGAAAGCCTCAACATCTGATAGCGGCTTTAATTTATAATCAGATTCAAATACAAAATCGGGTGCCTTATTGACTTTTATTTCCACTTCATCAGCGATTATTTTTCCTCTCACATCTAGTTTAGCCTTAGGATTTTCTGTCCCGAGACCAATATTTCCTGTTTGATCAGTTGCTGAAAAAACCTCAACAGGATAAGCTCCTGTAACATCTGTCTTACCGGCAGGATCATAAAAACTTACCGGAAAATATTTTGTTCCAACTAGAACATTAGATTGCACCGGATTTAACAAAATGGATTCTATATAGAAAGTAGCCCATTTGTGCGCAATTTCTACTACAAAATCATATGCATTATCAGATTCATATATTTTAAACACATATGTATGAGCATCATGACTACCTCCATTTCTATGCATAACTACTCTAAGGCCGTTTCTTATAGATATCATATAGTTAGATTCACCCAGATTGGCATTTCCCACTGTTCCTCCAAAAATTTTTATATTTAATTTACTGCGAGGCGTCGTTGAGCTTTTAGATAATGATCCCAATAATAACCATTTTGTACCGTCTTCTTCTTTAAAATATGAGTATCCCTGAGCATTGGAATAAGAAAAGGCAATAATTAAAAGACTCGTAATCAATAAAAGTTTTTTCATAGCTATAAAATTTTAGATTATTTGAAAATTATGATTTGTCTCCTTTTATAGATAATTTTAGTCCGCAAAGATATTCGTTTTTATGGTTTTATCAATATTTACTAATCATATATATTTTTCACCCTAAAATATGAAGGACATTATCATTAAGTGTGCAAAAATGATTACTTTTGCAAGTTGGAAAAAGCAGCTTGTTTGTAGAAGCTGCATAATTAAAATAGAAACTAAATGATAAAAATTACATTTCCGGATGGTTCTGTACGCGAATTTGCGAAAGGAATTACATCGATGCAGATTGCAGAAAGCATCAGTTCGCGTCTGGCGCAGGAAGTCCTCGCCGCTAAAGTCAATGGTGAAATATGGGATTTGACCCGCCCGATTGACACAGATGCGACGGTCGAACTGCTGAAATGGGAAGACGACGATGCAAAGCATGCATACTGGCATTCTTCGGCCCACCTGATGGCCGAGGCTGTACAGATATTGTATCCACATGCTAAGTTCGGTATCGGCCCGGCTATCGAAAACGGATTTTATTACGATATAGACTTTGGCGATACTCCGGTGAAAGACTCCGATTTCCCTAAGATAGAGGCAAAAATGATGGAACTGATTGCCAATAAGGAAGAGATTAAACGCCAGAGTATTTCGAAAGCAGATGCATTGAAAATGTTCGATGACCGTCACGAAAATTATAAGGTCGAACTTATCAACGACCTTGAAGACGGGACTATCACTACATATACACAGGGTGTGTTTACAGACCTGTGCCGTGGCCCGCATTTGCCAAATACATCTTACATTAAGGCAGTAAAAATCCTGAGTGCAGCAGGTGCGTACTGGCGTGGCGATGAGAAGCGCAAGCAGCTTACCCGCCTTTACGGTATCACTTTCCCTAAAAAGAAAATGCTGGATGAATATCTTGTGATGCTGGAAGAAGCGAAGAAACGCGACCACCGCAAAATAGGTAAAGAACTGGAATTGTTTGCTTTCTCTGAAAATGTAGGTAAAGGGCTTCCATTATGGCTTCCACGGGGAACACAGCTGAGACTGAAACTGGAAGATTTCCTGAAAAAAATTCAGAAGAAATTCGAATATCAGCAGGTAATGACTCCGCATATCGGCAACAAGACATTATACGTAACTTCGGGGCACTATGAGAAGTACGGAAAGGATTCTTTCCAACCTATCCATACACCGGAAGAAGGCGAGGAATTCTTATTGAAACCGATGAACTGCCCTCACCATTGTGAGATATACAAACTGTTTCCGCGCTCATATAAAGACCTGCCTGTGCGCATGGCCGAATTCGGAACAGTGTACCGCTATGAACAAAGCGGGGAACTTCATGGTTTAACAAGAGTTCGTGGTTTTACTCAGGATGATGCGCATATCTTCTGTACTCCGGAGCAATTGAAAACAGAATTTCTTAAAGTAATGGATATTGTTTTCATCATATTCAAAGCACTTGATTTTGAAAACTTCGAAGCACAGATATCTTTACGCGACCCTGAAAACCGCGAGAAATATATCGGTAGCGACGAAAACTGGGAAAAAGCTGAACGCGCCATTATCGAGGCCTGTGAGGAAAAAGGCCTGCCTGCAAAAGTGGAGCTTGGAGAAGCTGCTTTTTACGGTCCGAAACTCGACTTCATGGTAAAAGATGCTCTCGGACGCCGCTGGCAGCTGGGAACCATACAGGTAGACTATAACCTGCCCGAACGTTTCGAACTGGAATATACCGGTGCCGACAACCAGAAGCACCGTCCGGTGATGATACACCGTGCGCCGTTTGGTAGTATGGAACGTTTTATAGCCGTACTTATCGAACATACAGCAGGTAAATTTCCGTTGTGGCTGGCGCCTGATCAGGTAGTAATCCTGCCTATCAGCGAGAAGTTCAACGATTATGCTTATCGTGTAAACGGTTACTTTAATCAACAAGGCATTAGTTCACAGGTTGATGACCGAAACGAGAAAATCGGGCGTAAAATACGCGATAACGAATTGAAAAGAATACCATATCTTCTCATTGTGGGAGAGAAAGAAGCAGAAACAGAAGAAGTTTCTGTAAGAAAACAGGGCGAAGGTGATAAAGGTTCGATGAAATTTACTAACTTTGCTGCCCGATTGAATGAAGAAATGGAAAAAATGATGAATGCATGGGAACATCAGTCCTAAGTATTCATTATTTATATATTTGATAATTAAAATTTTACAATAAGAAAAAAAAGAAATTCTAACAGTTTTTGAATGAGGAACAACAGATTTAATAATCGTAAAGAAGAGTTACACAAAATCAATGGAAACATCCGGGCCAGAGAAGTCCGTCTAGTCGGTGACAATGTAGAACAAGGTGTATACACCATACACGAAGCCTTACGGCTGGCTGATGAACTTGAACTTGATTTAGTTGAAATATCTCCAACAGCTGATCCCCCTGTATGTAGAATTACTGATTATCAAAAATTTCTTTATCAATTAAAGAAAAAACAGAAAGAAGCTAAGGCGAAGTCTGTGAAGGTGGTTGTAAAAGAAATACGTTTCGGGCCACAGACGGATGATCATGACTTTAATTTCAAGTTGAAACATGCGAAAAGCTTCCTGGAAGAAGGATCGAAAGTAAAAGCTTATGTATTCTTCAAAGGCCGTTCCATCCTGTTCAAAGAACAAGGCGAAGTGCTATTGCTACGCTTTGCTACCGAACTGGAAGATTACGGAAAGGTAGACCAGCTGCCTGCACTCGAAGGTAAGAAGATGATCATGATGATGTCTCCTAAAAAGCAACCTGTAAAAGCGGCTCCGGTAAAACCGAAAGAAGGTGAGAAAAAACCGGATAAGAAAGAACAGCCGAAAGAGGAAGAAAATAGTTCTGAAGAATAAACAATACATCAATATGTATTTGTGTTTTTAAATAATTAAATTAAAAAACTGAGATGCCAAAAATGAAGACTAATTCCGGTGCCAAAAAGAGGTTCGCCCTTACCGGATCAGGAAAAATCAAAAGAAAACATGCTTTCAAAAGTCACATTCTGACTAAGAAAACGAAAAAACAAAAGAGAAACCTTACTCACGCAACTCTTGTTCACAAATCTGACGAGAACGCAGTGAAGAAATTGTTAGCTCTTAAATAACCATTCGTTTACTAAAAAGCAAGTTAAAAGATTTATTAACCGGATGTATGCACCAAAGAGTTCCGAAAGGGAGCCGCTAACATTCAAAACATCGTAAATTATGCCAAGATCAGTCAATCATGTTGCTTCACGCAACCGCAGAAAAAAAGTACTAAAACTAACAAGAGGTTACTACGGAGCCAGAAAAAATGTTTGGACAGTAGCCAAAAACACATGGGAAAAAGGTCTTACCTATGCATTCCGTGACCGTCGCGCTAAAAAACGTAACTTCCGCGCATTGTGGATACAGCGTATCAATGCAGCTGCACGTCTCGAAGGAATGTCTTATTCCCGCCTAATGGGCGCGCTTCACAAAAACGGAGTGGAAATCAACCGTAAAGTCCTTGCCGACCTTGCAATGAACCACCCAGAAGCATTCAAAGCAATTGTAGATAAAGTGAAATAAATATACTTTTTATATAAAAAGACCGGATAAAAATATCCGGTCTTTTTTATTTTAATTTATGTCCCGTCCTAAAATAGGTTTACAACAAAAACAACTTATTATGGAACATCAAGAAAATGAGTATTATGTCAAACGTACTCAAAAAGACTACAGCCTATCTTTTAAACTTCAAGTGGTTCAAGAAATTGAATCCCGAGAGCTCAACTTAACTCAAGCAGCTCTCAAGTATGGCATTCAATCAACCAGCACAATTCGCACTTGGCTCAGAAAATTTGGTACCTTAGACCGAGAATTACAAGTCAAATTTACTATGGAAAAGACTCCTGAACAACGGTTAATGGAACTGGAAGCTAAAGTTCGTCTGCTTGAAAAGCAAAAGGCGAGTTTAGAGAAGCAGCTTGAATTTCAACAGGATAAGGCAATCATGTTTGATATTATGATCGACATAGCCGAAAAAGAGTTTAATATTCCCGTCCGAAAAAAGTCTGTACCCGAAGCATCGAACGCTTCAAAGAAGAAAGGACAGCAACCATGATTTATTCATGTGATGTCTTCGGGATCAGCCGACAGGCTTATTATAAACGAGTTGACAGAGCTAAGCAGAAACAAGCTTATGGCGAGTATGTTATATCCAAAGTTCAGGATGTTCGAGTGGCTATGCCCAGACTTGGAACTCGCAAATTATATTACCTGTTGGGTTCTTCTTTGAATATTGGCAGAGATAAACTATTCAGTATCCTCAGGGCCAATAAAATGTTAATAAGTCCTGTTCGGTCATATACCAAGACTACTATGTCAAAACATTGGCTACATAAACATCCCAACCTGTTAAAGGATATGATTGTCTATCGCCCCGAACAGGTTTTTGTGAGTGATATAACCTATATTAAATCAAAACAAAAGACACATTATCTGTCTTTGATTACTGATGCCTGTTCCAGAAAAATAGTTGGATATCATCTAAGTAATGATTTGGGTGCACAAAGTGTATCTAAAGCTCTGAAAATGGCGATAAAGACTAGAGTTTACCATAACCCTTTGATTCATCACTCTGATAGGGGATTACAATATTGCTCTGAATTATATCAGAAAATATTAGCTAAGAATAAAATTACTCCATCGATGACTGATGGCTATGATTGCTATCAAAATGCACTGGCTGAGAGAATTAATGGAATACTAAAACATGAGTTCTTATTTACAAAATGCAATAACTATCAGCAATTAAGCCTGTTAATTAAACAATCTATTGATATTTATAACAATAAAAGACCACATTTGGCTCTGAATATGAAAACGCCTAACTTTATCCATCTGAAACAAAAAACCAATGAACATAAATCCATCGGTTCTTATACTATTTTAATATAAATCCTGTAAACCTATTTTAGGACGGGACATTAAGTGAAATATTTCATAATATTTGTTCTGCAAATTGTTAAAAATTAGATACATTTGTTTGCCAAACATTTATTTAATATACCATTAAAAGTAATTATCATGAAACGCATTATTTTATTCGCGACAGTATTGCTGATAACTTGCAGTATCTCGGTTTTTGGAGAAAACAACAGTAAAAAATGGAAGCCTCTTTTCGGAACAAACCTCTCGGAAGCACAATACAATGCTGAAGTATGGAGTGAAGAAGGCGGGGTACTCTCCGCTGTAAAAGATGAATCTATCTGGACAACAACAGAATATGAAAACTTTGAACTCGACTTGGAATTTAAAACAGACGTAAATACCAATAGCGGAGTAGTGATATACTGTACCGACAAAGTAAAATGGATACCTAATTCGGTAGAAATACAGATAGCCGACGACTATGGCGATCATTTTACAAATGCAAAAGCTAACGAAAAGTGCGGTGCTATCTATGGTCACTTAGGTGCAACACAGGACAAAGTGGTGAAAAAACCGGGAGAATGGAACCATATGCGCATTAAATGTGTAGGACAGAATATTACTGTAACCCTTAACGGAAAGAAAGTAACTGAAATGGATATGAGCAAATGGACTTCAGGAACTACAAACCCAGACGGGACAAGCATTCCAAGCTGGTTACCAAAACCATTTGCCGAACTACCGACAAAAGGCTATATCGGTCTGCAGGGCAAGCATGGAAAATCTCTGATCTGGTTCCGTAATGTGAAAATCCGCGACGCGAAATAATAGTATAATCATTCCATAATATTGAAAGAGCATATCCTGACAGGTATGCTCTTTTTCTTTTCCCCGAAAATGTCCTTTTTATCCAATTGGGCCTAAGACAGATATTTTAACTTTGTCCCCATTTCTTTTATTTATAAATTTGTATTGATGGAAATATTCAATATCATACAACCTGCACCGGTTCTGGCTCCGTATATCAAGCATTACTGGACACTGGAAATCGACAGTATAATATCCGTTTCGGAACGGATTGTTCCCGTCGGGTGTATGCAGATAGTTTTTCATCGTGGCGACCGGATGAATTCCCTCACCGACAGAAAATTACAACCGCAATCCTTTATCTGCGGCCAGTCCGATGGCTTTACCGACCTGATATCCACCGGAAAGGTAAATATGCTGGTCATTGTCTTTCATCCGCATGGAGCAAAGGCATTTTTTCCGATGCCGATGAGTGAATTCCACAAAATGGACATTCCTACAGGCGAGATAGGTGATATAGCGCTTCGGGAACTGGAAGAAAGGATATATGAAGAACCGGACAACACGAAAGCAATAGCATTAATTGAATCGTACTTTATCTTCCAACTTAGAAAGACTTTCGACAGCTATAATCACAAACGTATCCATGAAGTACTGAAAGCGATAAACAGGGAGCATCAGCCAAATATCACCTCATTATCGGAAATAGCCTGTCTCAGTTACAAACAGTTCAACAGGGTATTTACCGAATATATTGGTGCAAATCCGAAAGAGTTTACACGTATTGTCCGTTTTCAGCGGGCTTTATATATGCTGCAGCAAAATCCTGAGATCAATATTACAGAACTGGCTTTCGACTGCGGATACTACGACCAGCCGCACCTGATAAAGGAATTCAAAAGCTTCTCGGGCCATACACCATATGAATATATGGCTGTCTGCAGTCCTTATTCCGACTACTTTTCCTAACATCTAGAATGTCCTTTTTTTACAAGACTCGGAAATCCGGATGCACTAATTTTGTAAAGTCAAACCAATCAAAAAAAACAGATTTTATGAAAAGACTAGTAGCATTCTTCGAAATCCCCTGTAATGATTTCAACAGGGCAGTAAAATTTTATGAAACAGTATTCGGTATCAACATGAGTAAGTTCGATTGCGAACACGAAAAAATGGCATTCTTCCCCGAAGAAGAAGGCATATGCCCTGGAGCAATCTCATGGGCAGAAGATTTCAAACCCTCGCAGAACGGTGTACTTATCAGTCTGAATTGTGAAGATATAAGTCCTACCCTATCGACTATTGAAGCGAATGGCGGTAAAGTTGTTATCACGAAAACAAAGATCGAAGCAGAAGGACGCGGATACTTCTGCATTTTCGCAGACTGCGAAGGAAACCATATAGGCTTATACTCTGATAAATAAGAATTTAATTATGTAATAGAAGAGGCTGAATATATCCAGCCTCTTTTTTGTATACTAAAATATATGAGAAAACTTAACACTCCTTTAATATTCAAAAATAGCTAAACAATCTTTCAAAACTTATTGTTAGCAATATAAAACATTATAAACCTTTACGTTACTGAACACAAAAGCTATAACTGTAAATTTATAATTAAAACATAAAGCTTATGACATTAAAAGAAAAGATTAAAAAGCTTGCGAATGAAACAAATAATCCATGTGTAACAATCTCATTGAACACACACAGGACGCATCCCGATAGTCTGAAGGATGAAATATTATTGAAAAATTTATTGAATGAGGCCGACAAACGTGTAACAGATGAGTATGGAAAAAGATCTGCAGCCACAGTATTAAATAAGATATCTGATGTCGCAGATAAAATAAACAGGGATCATAATCTGGATAGCCTGCACATTTTCCTATCGCAGGATACAGAAGAGATTATCAAATTATCATGGCCGACTTATCAGGATAAAGTCAGTATAGGCAATACTTTTGATGTGCGCCCGTTAATTAAAGCTTACAACCGGAGCACAGAATATTTAATTCTTGTATTATCGCAGGGCGGTGTCACTCTATACGATGCAGTTAATGACAATATAACAAAAGAAATAAAAAACGATGATTTCCGTTTTGGAGAAACTCCTTACTATATTCCCGATAGAGAAGAGAGAAGCGATGCTAAAAGAGTTGACGACATGATCCGCGAATTCTTCAATCAGGTGGATAAAGCACTTATAAAAGTAGCAAATGAAAAAGAACTGAAATGTATTGTAATCTGTACCGAAGACAATTTCAGCAAATTGATGGAAGTCTCTGATAATCCTGAAACTTATACAGGACATGCGCTGATTGATTACGATAAATCCAAGCCGCACGATGTCGTAAAACAGGGCTGGGAGATTATCAAAAATTTACTGGAAGAACAAACGAAAACTGCCATCGCAGAAATGGATGATGCCGTTTCGCAACATAAAGTGCTGACCGATTTACAAGAGATATATCAGGCGGCAATCGACGGTCGGGGCGATGTGCTAATCATATACGAAGATTTTTCTCAGCCTGTACGTATGAATGACGAAAGAACTTTCGAGTTTATAGCCGAGGCTACTTCACCGGAAGAAAACGACGATATTATCAGCGATATCGCATGGGAAGTAATGTCGAAGGGAGGAAAGGTATTTTTTACCAAACAGGAAGAAATAAGAAAGTTTGGAGACATTGTATTAAGAACCAGATATTAAAAATAAAAAAGCCCTATTTTTTAAATAGGGCTTTTTTATTTACATCTGTATTATCAGCACGATGTACAATTTATCGGTTTCAACTGCTGGAAGAAGTCATTTCCCTTATCATCCACAAGAATGAATGCAGGAAAATCGACCACTTCTATTTTCCAGATAGCCTCCATACCCAGTTCTGGATATTCGAGACATTCGAGGCTCTTGATACTGTTCTGCGCCAGAATAGCTGCAGGCCCACCTATACTGCCGAGATAAAAACCGCCATGCTTCTTGCAGGCATCAGTTACCTGCTGGCTGCGGTTGCCCTTAGCAATCATAATCAAGCTACCGCCATGAGATTGGAATGAATCTACGTATGAGTCCATACGACCTGCTGTAGTCGGCCCCATAGAACCGCTCGCATAGCCTTTAGGCGTTTTAGCAGGACCGGCGTAATAAATAGGATGATCCTTTATATATTGAGGTAAACCTTCTCCGTTGTCGATTCTTTCCTGCAGCTTAGCATGAGCGATGTCGCGGCCTACGATAATTGTTCCCGTAAGCGAAAGACGTGTAGATACCGGATATTTCGTAAGCTCTGCCAGTATTTCTTTCATCGGGCGGTTAAGGTCTATTTGCACCCCTCCTGCTTCGCCTGCGTTGCGTAGTTCTTCAGGAATCAGACGAGCCGGATTATCTTCCATTTTTTCCAGCCATATACCGTCCTTATTAATTTTTCCTTTGATATTTCTGTCTGCAGAGCAGGATACACCCATACCGACAGGACATGAAGCGCCGTGGCGCGGAAGACGTATCACACGGATATCATGCGCAAAGAACTTACCACCGAACTGGGCGCCGAGTCCAAGCTCCTGAGCGGCTTTCAATAGCTTCGCTTCCATTTCCAGGTCGCGGAATGCACGGCCGCCTTCATTTCCCGAAGTAGGCAGTTCGTCATAATATTTGGTAGAAGCCATTTTCACAGTCTTCAGGTTTGTTTCAGCAGAAGTGCCGCCAATGGCGAATGCAATATGGTAAGGTGGGCAGGCTGCAGTTCCCAGCGATTTCATCTTTTCGATAAGGAACGACTCTAATTTTTCAGGAGTAAGCAATGCTTTTGTTTCCTGATATAAATATGTTTTATTGGCCGAACCGCCACCTTTTGCCACAAACAGGAATTTGTATTCGTTACCGTTCACGGCATATAAATCTATCTGTGCAGGCAAATTTGTACCCGTATTTACCTCTTTATACATATCCAGCGGAGCATTCTGGGAATAACGCAGATTATCTTCCGTAAATGTATTGTATACACCTTTCGACAAAGCTTCTTCATCATTACCGCCAGTCCATACATTCTGACCTTTTTTACCCATTATAATTGCCGTACCGGTATCCTGACAGAACGGAAGAACGCCCTTTGCAGAAATTTCCGAATTACGGAGGAATGTAAGAGCCACAAACTTGTCGTTATCGCTGGCTTGAGGGTCTGAAAGTATTTTTGCTACCTGTTCCTGATGTTCTGGACGAAGCAGGAATTCTACATTATGGAAAGCATGCTGCGCCAGCAAAGTAAGCGCTTCTGGTTCCACTTTCAGTATTTCCTGACCTTCGAAGCTTGCTGTAGAAACGAAGTCTTTCGATAAGAGATAATACTCTGTCGTATCCTTTCCTAAAGGGAAAGTTTCCTGATACTTAAACGGAGGCGTTGCCATGAATTGATAGTTTTTTTAGTTGATTGATTTTGTATGCAAAAGTAGCAAATATCCGCAACCTTATCAAGAATATGTGTTTATAAAAACTTAAATTGAATAACAATATTTGAGAGATATTTTTATCTATATTATATAAAAGCTTTTAGCAGTTAGCTGATAGCTCTTTGAAATGAAATATTAGACACAAGTAAACCAGTAAACGAGTAGACAAGTTTTTAACCTGTATCTCGTATTTTGTTTGCTTGTCTACTAAAATATCTGTTACTTTTGTTACCTTTTGCGACTTGGTGTCTATATTGCAAGAGAATCATTGTTAACTGATAACAGTTGACTGATAGCTGATAATTCGGTTACCTTTGTTACCTTTTAACAATATATTGTTAATTAATATAAAAATTGAATTCAGGAATATTATCTACCGTTAACAATAAAATGTGATATGCTAATTTTTGCAAGAGTAAAATTTCTTTCGGGAAAAACTTGTATCTTTGCTAAAGATATATTAATTAGGTGTATTGTATCAAAACATAAATTACATAAAGAGACACAAATGAGTACATGCAAATATATAATATTATTAATAATCCTGTTAGTACTTCCTTTCCTCGCGGAAGCTCAGATATACCGCGCTCCGACAAAGGTAGAGGCCGAGCAAATAGGAAAAAAAATATATGTCATCAGTACCGGTGATACCACACGCGTTGTAAATACAATCAGCGGAGGATTGACCGATGAATATTCAAAATTCCTGTTCCGAAAGAGCAATAGTGCCGAAGTGGATTCTATCCTCTCCGAAGGAAGTACGGATTATAATAATCTGGAAGAAGCTGTTTTGGATATCGACAGGCTATTGCGTGAAGTCGGTAATGAGAAAAAGGCAAATAGCGAGAGAAACAGTGCATTGGGCTTCCGTCTTGCCCGTGAAAACAGAAACCAGAGGAAGAAAGAACAAACTGCCATGCGCATAGCTGACAGCCTAATGAGAAAAGATGCAACAATAGAAGACCTTACACGCATGTATATCGGCTTCAATGGAAAACCTACTTATTATATTAATGGGCTTGAAGTGCCACAATCGATAACAAACAAGTTATACCCTGAAGAAGTTATCAAACGTGAAATGAGGGTGTCGGATACCGCTTCCGGAAATCCTTTTGGTGAAGTATGGTATATTGTATCGGAAAAAACATTAAGCCGGATTAATATCCCGATTCACCTGACAAATAATAATTTGTTTGAAACAAACGTAGCAAACTCAGTATCGACTCCGGCTATTGTTGCACCGGCAACAAAAAAACCTCCCAAAGCCCCTGAACCTGTGATAAGAAGAGAAATAGGCGCCGACGGTAAGCAGATAGACAGGGTGGTAAAGGCAAGTCCGGATAAAAATACTTCCGAAACTCCCGAAACGGAAGTCATGGACAATACACCAAAGACTACAACGCGCGTTATATCTAGAACTGTGAATGACGAAAAAGTAGGCACAGATAAAAATGCTACTTATATAATGAATAGACCGGGAATCAAGCGTGTAGCCAATCCTCCGCAATCTTCGATAAGACAGCAGCATTACGGCAATACGAATGAAGAGAATGTGAGAACAGCCCCGCCTGTGCGGAATGAGCCTTTGCAAATTGAGGAAAAGGCAGATGAGGACAAGCCGAAAAGTACTCCTAAAAAATCGGTAAGAAGAATAAAGGAAAGGTTACAGAACCAATATAAGGATAGAGACTAATCTTTCAACAGTTTATCTATAACAGCAGGAAAGTGCTTATACTCCAGTGTATGCACTTTTTTTGCGACATCTTCGTATGTATCCGTCGGTAATACAGGGCATTTGGCCTGAAAGATAACGGCGCCTTCGTCATAGTTCTCATTCACATAATGGATAGTTATACCCGATTCACTGTCTTTGGCATCTATCACAGCCTTATGTACATTATCCCCGTACATGCCTTTCCCCCCATGCTTGGGAAGCAGGGCAGGATGTATATTGATAATCTTATCCGGATATACATGTAAAAGATTAGCAGGCACTTTCAGCAAAAATCCTGCAAGGACGATAAAATCAATCCCTTTCTGTAATAAATATTCAGGAACTTTATCTGTATTACAGAAGTCGCTCTTTGAAAACGTAACCGATTCCACACCCAGATCTTTAGCCCGGTGATGTACATAAGCATCTTCCTTATTAGATACTACAAGCACCACAGACGCAGATTTACTGTTTTGGAAATAACGAATGATGTTTTCGGCATTAGTTCCTGATCCTGAAGCAAAAATGGCAATTCGAGTCATTCAATATATTTTAAGATGTTTGCACACAAATAAAAATAATGTGCAATTTTAACTATTTTATCAACAAAATATTTGTTTCATATATATAAAAAACTGTTACTTTGCACCGACAAAATTAGAAATAAAAATTTATTATTAATCAAAACTAAAAATTATGTCAGAAGTAGCATCAAAGGTGAAAGCAATTATTGTTGATAAGTTAGGTGTTGAAGAGTCTGAAGTAACAGATACTGCAAGCTTTACTAACGACTTAGGAGCTGATTCACTTGACACAGTAGAATTAATCATGGAATTTGAAAAAGAATTTGGCATTTCTATTCCGGATGATCAAACTGAAAAAATCGCTACAGTAGGAGATGCTGTCTCTTACATTGAAGCAAATGCAAAATAATTTTTTTTCCAATATTTACTTATGGAATTAAAAAGAGTAGTAGTAACAGGTCTAGGCTCAGTATCCCCATTAGGCAACGATGTCGCAACAACATGGGACAATGCACTGAAAGGGATGAGTGGGGCTGGACCTATTACTCATTTTGATGCGTCAAAATTTAAAACACAATTCGCCTGCGAGGTTAAAAATTTCGATCCGGCTTTATATCTGGATAGAAAAGAAATCCGCAAATGCGATAGATATACATTAATGGCTATCGGTTCTTCGGAAGAAGCCATTGCAGATTCAAAACTTGACTTTGAGAAATTAAACTGCGACCGGATAGGCGTAATCATGTCGGCTGGTATAGGCGGTATCAGGACTTTCGAAGAAGAAGTCGGATATTTCTATACACACGAAGACATGGGACCTAAGTTTAATCCGTTCTTTATCCCGAAAATGATTTCGGATATTGCTGCCGGATTAATCTCGATCCGTCATGGTTTAAGAGGTCCTAACTATGGAACAGTATCAGCTTGTGCATCTTCTACGCACAGTGCCATATCTGCGTTCGACCACATTCGTCTGGGTAAAGCCGATGTAATAGTTGTGGGTGGTGCAGAGGCAGCCATATCTGTATCGGGAGTAGGTGGCTTCAATGCCATGACAGCGCTTTCTACCCGAAATGACTCTCCCGAAACGGCTTCACGCCCGTTCAGCGCAAGCCGCGACGGATTCGTAATAGGTGAAGGCTCTGCCTGTCTTATTTTCGAAGAGTTGGAGCATGCCTTGGCCCGTGGCGCTAAGATATATGCAGAAGTTGCAGGTGGCGGTATGTCGGCAGATGCTTATCATATGACTGCATCACATCCCGACGGTCTGGGAGCTAAGCTTGTTATGAGAAATGCTCTGCAGGATGCGCACATGGATGCAACTGAAATGGACTATATAAATGTACACGGTACTTCTACTCCGGTAGGTGATCCTTCTGAAATCAAAGCGATTAAAGAAGTATTTGGAGAGCATGCTTACAATTTAAACATTAGTTCTACAAAATCGATGACAGGGCATCTACTTGGTGCTGCAGGTGCTTTGGAAGCTATGTTCTGTGTATTGGCTGTTCAGAACGACATCGTACCTCCTACAATTAATTTTACAGAGGGTGATGAAGATCCTGAAATAGACTACAAGTTGAATCTTACTTTTAATAAGGCACAACAAAGAACTGTTAATGTAGCACTTTCTAATACATTTGGTTTTGGTGGACATAATGCATGTGTAATAGTGAAAAAGTTTAAGAAATAAGGACACAACGTGTTTAAAAAGATATATCGAGGTGTAAGGCTTCTTCCTAAAAGAGGGAAGGAGCCTTATGTATCTTTTTATAAAATACTTGGCTTTTATCCTTTCAATATAACCTTGTACGAACAGGCCCTGCTTCACAAGTCGTCGTCTATAAAATTAAGGGACGGCAGGTGGATTAACAACGAGCGTCTCGAATTCCTCGGGGATGCTATTCTGGATGCCATTGTTGCGGATATTGTATTTAAGGAATTCGAGTATAAGAAAGAAGGATTCCTTACCAATATGCGCTCTAAGATCGTACAAAGGGAAACGCTGAATAAGCTGGCGCTCGAACTGGGGATCGATAAGCTCATTAAAACATCGACCCGAAATACGACCCCGAACACTCATATGTATGGCAATGCACTGGAAGCATTGATCGGAGCCATATATCTTGATCAAGGGTATCGGGCTGCTAAGAGGTTCGTATTTGAGCGATTAATTCAGGAGCACCTCAATATAGAGTCTGTGGCCGAACTTGAAGCCAATTATAAATCAAGGCTTATCGAGTGGAGCCAGAAGCAGAAAATATCCGTCAGCTTTGACCTGATAGATAGTTTTGTTGACGAGAATAACACGCCGATCTTCAAAACAGCGGTGATCATACTTGGAGAACAGGCCGGAGTGGGCACAGGTTATTCCAAGAAAGAATCGCAGCAGAAAGCAGCAAAGGAAGCTTTCAATAAGTTGCAGATTAACAATACATTCCGAAATCATATCTTTGAGTTGTTTGAACAGCAACAGCAGCTTCACAACGAGAAATATGTCAATTCATCAGAACAAGAGAACGTATAATAAATGAGGCCACCCTCTCGGATAGCCTCTCTATATACTATCAGTATTTGAAACTGCTTCCACCCAAAAACTCCCTGAGTAATGATGTTGGCGGCAGTTCCCTGTCATTTATATAGTTAAAGTACTTTAGGAACTTGAGCAAGCGATGTGCTTCCGCATACTCGGGCGCACTATTAGGTACTTGCGATAATATCGGCTCGGCATAACGTCGTAAGGCTGCAAACTCATACATCATAGCCGAGTTGAACATTACATCGGCATTTTCCTGATACGGGAATATCCACTTATCTTCCCCTTTGCGTACACTTGCCCAACGCGACAAAGTATCTATAGCCGAATAACTTCGATAACGGTAGTCACGAATCAGACGACGTAAAAGGCGATTATCTGTAGTAGGTATCCAGTTGTGGTTATCAAGTGATATAGTAGTCAATGCTGACACATATACTTTGAACTTCTGATAATCAGGTATACCTGCTGTAAGATCAGGATTTAACCCGTGTATGCCTTCGATTACCAATATAGAATGTTCATCCAGCTTAAGTGTATCACCTTTATACTCCCGTTGACCTGTTGTAAAGTTGAATGTAGGCAAGGCAACTTCTTCTCCTTTCAGAAGGCTTTCAAGGTCCTCATTGAACTTCGGGATATCAAGGGCATATAGTGATTCAAAGTCATAATCCCCATTCTCATCCAACGGTGTTTGATCCCTGTTTACAAAGTAGTTATCTAAAGACAATCCTACAGGCTTCAGTAAGTTAACCATTAGCTGAACTTCGAGCCTCATCCGGAAAGTAGTCTTACCCGATGATGAAGGCCCCGAAATAAGTACTACACGAACACCGCTCTCAGACTTTGAGGCAATCTGTTCTGCAATATTGGCTATTGTCTTTTCCTGATAAGCTTCTGAAACCTTTATCACTCCCGGCATAGCTCCTATCTCATTCGCCTTGTTCATATCGCCTACATTGTCAAGGCCAATTATATTAAGGAACTTAAGATGCTCTTTGTATACATTATACATTTTCGGTTGCTCAATAATAGGCTCAAGCTCAATTGGATTACTGCGGTTAGGCACACGCAAGAGCAATCCGTCATGATATAAGTGTAAGTCGAATATATTGATATATCCCGTAGAAGGGACAAGACATCCATAGAAATAATCGACGGTGTCACCCATACGATAATATTTGGAATACAACTCTCCGGAAGTTTCCAGCAAGATTGCTTTATCGTCGAAGCCTCTTTCCCTAAACATCTTCACGACCTTTTCGGTTTCTTCTTCCACTCCTTCGAACTGCATATCATCATCAATATATTCCTGTATTTTGGCTTTGATAGCTGCTATAGCTTTTTCATCAACAACCGACGATACGTTTATGATACGGCAAAAGTAACCCAACGAAATCGGATGTTCTATATATAGTTGTCCTTCAGGAAAGACCTCTGCCACAGCCTTTGCTAATAAGAAGCATAAAGAACGTACATAGGTGCGCATACCCGAAGGTTCAGTCATATCGACGAATGTAACCGTCTTATTATGGTAAGCCTGATAATCTAAAGGCTCCGTCTTATTATTTACTCTTGCATTGACAACCGGAAACTGTGTTTGTAAAGAGAAGCCTTTCATGATATCGATAAGGCTTGTTCCTGCCGCGAAGTCTTTGTAGCTGTTAGTGTTTGTACAGTGGATCGTAACTTTATTTTCCATGTTCTGCTTATTGAATTAATTGAAAAGACAAAGGATGTTCTAAAATCGAAACATCCTTCGTTTATAAAGTTAAATAAAATTATTTATATCCTGCCGTTCAATCTCGCCTTTCAAGGCTTTAAGCGGACTGATTTATATCTTTTTATGAAAAATCAGATCAATGGCATGCCCAGGCTTTCAGCCTCAACACGCATTTTCTCCGGCCATATTCCTGCCTGTATTTCCCCTATATGACCTTTACGCAAGTAGAACATACAAAGGCGTGATTGCCCGATACCGCCACCGATAGACTGCGGTAATTCACCATTCAACAGGCGTTTGTGGAAGTATAACTCCTTGCGGCTCTCTTGTCCGGACTTTTTCAACTGCTCCAGCAGTATCTCTTTATTGACACGGATTCCCATGGATGATAGTTCCATGCCCTGGCACAAAACCGGATTCCATACAATAAGGTCACCGTTCAAACCATGATAACCATTCTCCGACCGGGTAGTCCAATCATCGTAATCCGGAGCACGCCCGTCGTGTGGCTTACCATTACTCAGGTCGCCGCCAATACCAATGATAAAGACAGCTCCGTTTTCTTCCGCTATTTTGTTCTCACGCTCTTTGGCTGTCAGATCCGGATACTTTCTAAGTAATTCCTCAGCATGGATAAATGTAATCTCGCTCGGCAAAATAGGCACTATAGATGGAAACACTTCATATACAAGATATTCTGTGCGCACCATAGCAGCATAAATACGGTTAACTACCTCTTTTAGGAAATCAAGATTCCTGTTCTTTGGCGACATCACCATTTCCCAGTCCCACTGATCGACATACAGCGAATGCAGGTTACCCAATTCTTCATCGGCGCGTATTGCATTCATATCAGTATATATACCGTATCCCTCATTTATACCGTAATCTGCAAGGGTCAGTCTTTTCCATTTTGCCAATGAATGTACTATTTCGGCACGTTCGTCACCCATATCTTTTATTGGGAAGTTGACAGCACGTTCCACACCGTTGAGATCATCGTTGATACCCATACCTTTCAAAACAAACAAAGGAGCTGTAACCCGTCGCAGGCGCAGCTCAGATGATAAGTTTTGCTGGAAGAAATCCTTTATTCTTTTGATACCCAGCTCAGTTTGCTGCAGATCAAGCAAAGCACAGTACTGTTTAGGCTTAATTAAATAGCTCATTTTTAAGTTTCGAATATTTTTAATGTTAAAAGACTAGCAAAGTTAGCGGTTTAATATTAATATGGAAATATTTTTCTGTATAATTTAGACAATATGATAAAGTGTTAATAATATTGTTTTACATTAATTAACAATACATTGTTAAAAAGTAACGAAAGTAACGGATTTTACAATTAGTCAACATTATTTCTCGCAAAGACGCTATGTCGCAAAAGGTAACAAAAGTAACAGATATTTTAGTAGACAAGCAAACAAGATACGGATACAGGTTAAAAACTTGTCTACTCGTTTACTTGTGTCTAACATTTCATTTCAAAGAACCAACAGCTAATGGCTACAAGCTATCAACTAATACTATAGATAAAATTCCCAACACATATTTAATACAAAAAAGAAAAGTTAAAAGTTAAGAAAAAACGCGAAAACCCGCATGGGGACGGAATTACGTTTGTATCGTGTATAAAAAAAATCTACCTTTACATTTAATAGAGTATACTTTTAAATGAAAAACAATCTGGAACAATAAATCTTCATAAACACTAATGCCAAGTAAAAAAATTAACCGCAGAAAGTTTCTAAAAATTGCGGCAGCAACAGGTGTAGCAGGTGTTATCACCGCTACAGGAGTATATAAACTCACAGAATTCTCAAGTAAAGCAAAAGGTAAAATAGTCATTATCGGTGGAGGCGCAGCAGGACTTAGCATGGCCGCGCTGTTAGGCCGTTGGCTGGACAATCCCGACATAACGTTAATAGATCCCAGCGACCGCCAGTATTACCAACCGGGATTTACCCTTGTGGCCTCAGGAGTATACAAACCGGAGGATGTATGGAAAGAACAAAAAGACTGTATCCATAGCCATACCAAATGGATAAAGGACATTGTAAAAGAAGTAAAACCTGTTTCAAATCAGGTAATAACCGCCGAAAACGGCACTATTCCATACGATTTTCTGGTACTAACTCCCGGTTTACAAATAAATTGGGAAAAGACTGAAGGAATTACTCAGCAAACCTTGGGACTGGGAAATGCACATACAATATACGATTTCGAAGGGGCTCAAAAAACATGGGCAGCTATACAGGAATTCTCAAAGACAGGAGGAAAGGGTATTTTCACCGATACTTATACAAAGCATAAATGTGGAGGTGCTCCGAAGAAAATATGCTTGCTCACCGAACATTATACACGTAAACAGGAAACAAGAAATAACGTAGACCTGCATTATTATACAGCATCGCACGAACTTTATGATGTACCTTATTATACACCGCGCCTACTGGAAATTTATAATGAAAGAAATGTGCCTATTAACCTGAATACGCGCCTGAAAGGAGTGGATACCTCTGCTAAACGTGTATATATGGAACGTATAGAAACTATAGGTGATGAAAAGATCACTATTCCTTTTACTGAAGATTATGACTTTCTTCACTTTACCCCGCCTATGTCAGCGCCTGACTTTGTGAAAGAATCGGGCTTGTCATGGACTGAGGGCAAATTAGCAGCAGAAGGCTGGGTAATGGTCGATAAAGAAACATTGATTCACAAAACATACTCTAATATTGTTTGTCTGGGCGATTGCGCAGGTATACCTACCAGTAAGACTTCGGCTGCAGTGCGTAAACAGGTGCCTGTGGCTGCAATGAACCTGATTTCACTTATGGATGGGAAGACTCCCGAAACAAAATATAACGGGTATGCAGCTTGTCCGATAATAACGGATTACGGCCATGTACTGTTATGCGAATTCGACTATGATAAAAATCCGCAACCATCTACTCCGTTTACTCATCTCGATATGTCGAGAGAACAGGCTGCGGCATGGCATCTTAAAGTAAGTGTTCTGAAACCAATGTACTTCAATGGCATGCTCAACGGATACGGTATGTAACGATTTATAAAAGAGCGATATAAATAAAAAGCCGCTTTGTTAATGCAAAGCGGCTTTTTTATTTGTTATTCTGTCCCGTCCTAAAATAGGTTTACAACAAAAACAACTTATTATGGAACATCAAGAAAATGAGTATTATGTCAAACGTACTCAAAAAGACTACAGCCTATCTTTTAAACTTCAAGTGGTTCAAGAAATTGAATCCCGAGAGCTCAACTTAACTCAAGCAGCTCTCAAGTATGGCATTCAATCAACCAGCACAATTCGCACTTGGCTCAGAAAATTTGGTACCTTAGACCGAGAATTACAAGTCAAATTTACTATGGAAAAGACTCCTGAACAACGGTTAATGGAACTGGAAGCTAAAGTTCGTCTGCTTGAAAAGCAAAAGGCGAGTTTAGAGAAGCAGCTTGAATTTCAACAGGATAAGGCAATCATGTTTGATATTATGATCGACATAGCCGAAAAAGAGTTTAATATTCCCGTCCGAAAAAAGTCTGTACCCGAAGCATCGAACGCTTCAAAGAAGAAAGGACAGCAACCATGATTTATTCATGTGATGTCTTCGGGATCAGCCGACAGGCTTATTATAAACGAGTTGACAGAGCTAAGCAGAAACAAGCTTATGGCGAGTATGTTATATCCAAAGTTCAGGATGTTCGAGTGGCTATGCCCAGACTTGGAACTCGCAAATTATATTACCTGTTGGGTTCTTCTTTGAATATTGGCAGAGATAAACTATTCAGTATCCTCAGGGCCAATAAAATGTTAATAAGTCCTGTTCGGTCATATACCAAGACTACTATGTCAAAACATTGGCTACATAAACATCCCAACCTGTTAAAGGATATGATTGTCTATCGCCCCGAACAGGTTTTTGTGAGTGATATAACCTATATTAAATCAAAACAAAAGACACATTATCTGTCTTTGATTACTGATGCCTGTTCCAGAAAAATAGTTGGATATCATCTAAGTAATGATTTGGGTGCACAAAGTGTATCTAAAGCTCTGAAAATGGCGATAAAGACTAGAGTTTACCATAACCCTTTGATTCATCACTCTGATAGGGGATTACAATATTGCTCTGAATTATATCAGAAAATATTAGCTAAGAATAAAATTACTCCATCGATGACTGATGGCTATGATTGCTATCAAAATGCACTGGCTGAGAGAATTAATGGAATACTAAAACATGAGTTCTTATTTACAAAATGCAATAACTATCAGCAATTAAGCCTGTTAATTAAACAATCTATTGATATTTATAACAATAAAAGACCACATTTGGCTCTGAATATGAAAACGCCTAACTTTATCCATCTGAAACAAAAAACCAATGAACATAAATCCATCGGTTCTTATACTATTTTAATATAAATCCTGTAAACCTATTTTAGGACGGGACATTCGAAAAAATTATTTCTTCAAAATATACATATCTGCCATCTCTCCGGTAATCCTGTTACCCTCCATGTCCAGTTGAGTAAGCATGTTTTCTCCTACAAAATATTGATTTGGTGATTCTTTCACACCGTCAAGTATTACAGTATTACCAGCAGGATTCCAGGTATATTTACCTTTTTCTTCCGATTTACTGTTTTTCTTGCCTACATATTCAATATTTTTTACGTAAGTGCTGTCATCAAGCTTAATTGACACTATCATACCCTCTCCACTTGCAGTAGGCACTTTTCCAGTGTAAGTACCCTTATAGTCGAGTGAGTTTTTGGCATTATGTTGATCAGTTGTATTTTTTGCAACTTCCGAAAACTCATCCACAGATGGTTTTTCTTCCTGATTTTTTTGAGCGTTTCCACCACCGCAACTATATAGCATACCCATAGCTGCTATGATTACAAATAATTTTTTCATTTTAGTTTCTATTTTTTCTGTTCACTATTATGTAGCTTTACCTCATAGCCCAATTTTTCAATGGCAGCCTGAAGTTTTTCTACAGTTGTTTGAGCACTCTTGAACTCAATCTGTACAGTTTTATTTTCCAGATCGATCTTCATATCTGTTACTCCTTTTTCAAATGCAATATTTTTTTCAATCTTCTTTACACAATTCTCACAAGTCATAGATACATCGAATGTTACTATTTCCTTACCATTTTTTACAGGTTTCTTATCCTGAGCTTCCATAGTCGTTCCTATACCAAGCATTAAAACCAATGTAATTAATAAAATTCTCATCATAGTTTTTTGTTTTTGTGTTTAATAATAAACAGATTAGCACCAATAAAGTTTATTTACTCGCTGAAATAGCCGGAAATTTATAAAAGTTTAACGCCCAGTCAATTCCGCAATTTTAGCAGACATCTGATCTGCATCTAATCCTCGCTCAATAATCATGCCGTCTTTATCTAAAAGGAGGAGATGAGGAATTCGGTTTATACCATAAAATAACTTAAATATTATCGCGTCAGTTTGGATAACTTATTTTCTCCTGCTATTGGTATATTACCCCCTCTCTCCATTATTACCCCGTCTTTATCAATTAAAATATAATAGGGGATTAAATCAATCCCATAAGCAGAAATAGACTCGCTATCCCAACCTTTAAGGTCCGATATCTGAGGCCACGTAATATTGAGTTCCGCCATTGCCTTTTTCCACTCTTCCACATCTTTATCCAGAGATACTCCTACTACTTCAATATCTTTATTCTTGAATTGAGTATACCGCCCCAAAAGATATGGTATTTCTCGCCGACAAGATGCAAGGTTCCACGAAGCCCAGAAGCTTACCAGCACATACTTTCCCTTCCCCACATAATCTGATAAGGCAACATCATTTCCTTCCGGTGTTATCCCTTTTACATCTACATACTTTTTGCCTACAGATGTCTCTTCCCGCTTTTGTAATGTTTTTTCCATATTCTGAACAGCCTTATATTTTAGCAGTTCAGGCTTAAAGGATGCCAGTATATCTCTGACTTCACTTACATCCAGAAGCCGCGCATTACATGTGAGAAAGTATGCCCCAAGCAGATTCTGATTATTCTTTTTTGTAAATTCAGCAAGTAACTCACTATCGGGAGCCTCTGAACGAGCCATAGCAGAAAAGAAATCACGAACAGCTTCATTCATCGAAGTTCCCTTTATGTCCACCATTCTTCCCGAATCGTCCACACTCAGTTCAATATTGCCTGGTTCGATAAAAATCGGAATCATTGTAACCGTTTTTTCTTCTGGAGAATCTTCAAACGTAATAAAACAAAGACTTTCACTTTCTTTGACTGTTCTCTTAAACGTAAATTTTCCTCCTTTGACATATGTCGTATCTATATTCACCTTATCTTTCCAAATAGAATCCAGCGCTTGTAAATATACGGCCTTACCCTCATATTCATTACCGGCTACAGTACCCGATATAGTATATGTATCTTTCTCTGCACAAGACGTCATTAACAATATAATGACTGCCAAAAACAATGTTACTTTTTTCATATTATATAGATTAGTTAGCTAATATCTTATCCCATATCACACAGACATGTAATAAGATTCCTGTCTCCATAAGCATTATCTATACGTGCCACATTAATCCAGAACTTGTTATTCTTTACAAATTCGAGCGGATAAGCAGCTTTTGAGCGCGGATAAGCATGTTTCCATTCATCTGCGCAAATTTCATATTCGGGATGTGGAGCATTTACCAGTACATTATCTTCTTTGGTATATGTACCGTTTTCCACCTCTTTGATTTCTACCCATATCTGGTTCATTGTATCCACAAAGCGGTCAAGTTCAGCCAAGCTTTCACTTTCGGTAGGTTCTATCATCAATGTTCCGTGCACAGGGAACGATAGTGTCGGTGCATGGTAACCGTAATCCATCAAACGTTTGGCAATATCGGACTCTGTAATACCGGAAGTATCTTTTACTTTACGGCATTCGAGAATCAACTCATGCCCTACCCTACCTGTAGTACCACGGTAAACCACTCCGTAAGTATTTTTGAAACATTCTGCCAGATAATTAGCGCTTAGTATGGCAATCTTAGTAGCACGTGTCAGTCCCTCGGCACCCATCATACGAATATAACCGTAAGTGATAGGCAGAATACCCGCACTACCGAACGGAGCAGAAGCCACCGTATTTACCGTACTGCCGTCGAGTTCAGGATGATGAGGCAGGAACGGTACCAGATGTTCCGCAACGCATATAGGGCCTTCGCCCGGACCACCGCCACCGTGAGGTATAGCAAATGTCTTATGCAGATTGAGGTGACAGACATCCGCTCCAATAAAGCCCGGATTGGTAAGTCCTACCTGTGCATTCATATTTGCCCCGTCCATATATACCTGTCCGCCTTTTTCATGGACAACTTTACACATCTCCTTGATTTCTTTCTCGAAGATTCCGTGTGTAGACGGATAAGTAATCATGCAACCTGCCAGATTATCTTTATGCTGGTCAGCCTTTGCCTGCAAATCTTCCAATACGACATTGCCTTGTGCATCACAATCTACCGTTACTGTTTCATATCCGGCCTGTATAGCAGATGCCGGATTGGTACCATGTGCCGATGCAGGGATAAGAATGATATTACGGTGTCCCTGCCCGATACTTTCCTGATATTTGCGGATTGTCATCAGCCCGGCATATTCGCCTGCTGCACCCGAATTCGGTTGGAAACTTACGCCTGCAAAACCAGTTATCTCTTTCAAATATTCGCCGAGTTCACCGATAAGTTCGGTATAGCCCTGAGTTTGCGACTGAGGAGCAAAAGGATGTATATTTTGGAAACCGGCATGACCGAGAGGCAACATTTCAGATGCCGCATTCAATTTCATTGTACATGAGCCTAATGAAATCATCGAATGAGCAAGTGATATATCTTTTCTGTCGAGGCGTTTTATATAACGCATCAATTCGGTTTCGGTATGATAAGAGTTGAATACCTCATTTGTCAGGTATTCACTTTTGCGCAAGAATTTATCTGAGATAACCATCTTTTCCGGAAGGTCGTCTATCATGTATACTTCGCTGCGTCCGGCAGCCAAAGAGAAAACGGCTAGAAGTTCATGCGCTTTGTATTCGGTAATCGTTTCATCTATACTAAGGCCGACTTCGCCCGCTTCGTAATAACGAAGATTGATATCACGCATTTCTGCATATTCGCGAATAGAATATTGAGAAACTCCGCTTGGAAAACCGATTTTCAAGGTATCTAAATACTGCTCGTTAAGAATAGTATATCCCAGTGCTTTCAGTTCGTCCGCAATGAGAGCCGTCGCCGAATGAATCCGCTTTGCTATATTCTTCAAACCCTCAGGCCCATGATAAACGGCATAGAATCCGGCCATGGTAGCCAGTAAGGCCTGAGCCGTACATATATTAGATGTTGCTTTCTCACGTTTGATATGTTGTTCGCGGGTCTGTAACGCCATGCGGTACGCAGCCTTTCCGTAAGCATCTTTGGACACGCCGATGATACGTCCCGGCACATTACGTTTATAATCTTCTTTAGTAGCAAAGAATCCGGCAGACGGCCCACCATAGAACATTGGGATACCAAAACGCTGACTGCTTCCGAATGCAATGTCTGCACCCCATTCTCCCGGAGGAATGAGCAATGTCAATGCCATAAGGTCTGTAGCGACCGCTACTTTACATGCTGCATCATGCGCTTTTTCAGTGAATGCTGTATAATTTTCGATATTTCCGTTAGAGTTTGGATATTGGATAATAGCTCCGAAGAAGCTGTTATCGAATTCGAACGACTTGTAATCACCAACGACTACTTTTATTCCCTGCGGTTCGGTACGGGTATTGATTACTGCCAGTGTTTGAGGAAAGATATTTTTATCTACAAACAACTTGTTTGCTTCATTCTTTATCTGGTCACGACTGCGAAGCGCATACATCATAGCAGCAGCTTCGGCACCGGCTGTAGCTTCATCCAATAGCGAACAGTTCGACAAAGGCAAACCTGTGAGTTCGCTCACCATTGTCTGGAAATTCATCAGGGCTTCAAGGCGTCCCTGTGATATCTCAGCCTGATAGGGTGTATATGATGTATACCATACCGGATTTTCGAATACATTGCGAAAAATAGGTGCAGGGCAAACAGTATCATACCAGCCCATGCCGATATATGAAGCACATATACGGTTTTTCGACGCCATCAACGCCATTTCTTCGGCATATTCGTGTTCACTCAGGGCCTCCGGCAATTTCAATCCGCTTTTAAGACGTATATTCTGAGGAATAGTCTGGTCTATCAATTCATCGAGCGAGTTCAGCCCGATTTTAGCCAGCATAACTTTTTCTTCTTCTGCACTGATGCCGATATGGCGATCCTGAAATTTTTCGCTTTCCATGGTATTTTCCGTATGTTATTTATTGTAGATAAAAATTACTTTTCATTTCTTCTCCGATTGTAGTTAACGGCCCGTGACCGGAATAGACTACTGTTTCTCTCGGTAATGTCAGCAGTTTCTTTTTAATGCCGTCTATCAGTTTTTCGTGACTGCCTCCTGCAAGGTCGGTACGACCGACACTTCCGCGGAACAATACATCGCCTGCAAATACGCATCCGGCATCCTGATTATAAAACACAATACTACCCGGCGAATGCCCGGGTATCTCCAATACTATCATCCGCTGGTTGCCAAATGTAACCACGTCGTTTTCTTTAAGATATTTTCCAATCTTCGGAACCTCCATATTTTCATTTTTGAAACCGAACATCTGCAATTGTGTAGGCAATTGCTCCAACAGGAATTCATCCCCTTTGTTTGCTTCGGTGTCGAGATGAAATTGCTCTTTTATAAAATTGTTCCCGAAGATGTGGTCGAAGTGAAGATGCGTATTCAACAAATGCTTTACGACAAGGTCGTTATCGAGGATAAAATCCAGCAAGTGTGCTTTTTCGTCTGGGAAGAAACAACCCGGGTCGATGATAACACACTCCTTTGTTTCGTCGTATGCGACGTATGTATTTTCACTTATCGGGTTAAATTCGAATATTTTTACTTTCATATTTTATTTAAATGACTATCTGTTAAAAAAACAAGTTAAAGATATAATTTTTTTGTTGTAAAGGTATCTGGTTATATGCATAACTTATGTTATAACAATACAAAAAGGCAGTACATTTTAATAATTGTACTGCACTGTACTTTTAATGTGATATATGATCTTATTTCCATAAAGGAAATATTTCATGCATAATCACAGCATTTCCCCTTAAAAAGACCCTGTTATCAGGAGCAAGTTCACATTCTATACATCCCGACCTCGCGGAAGCCTGAAACCCATACATCTTTGTTTTCCCTAGCTTTTTGGCCCAATAAGGAGCCAGATAACAATGGGCTGTACCCGTTACGGGGTCTTCCGGCACTCCTACTCCCGGAGCAAAATATCTGGAGATGAAATCGTATTTGGGCAAATCTGACTTTACAGTTATAATAAACCTGCCTAAATCATCTGATTTGAGCAGTTCAAAATCAGGCTGTATAGACAGTAGCTTTTCATAACTTTCTATTTCAATCAGATATCTGTTGTCATTTTTGCCAATATATAGCGGCCTGATGTCAAAGGCTTTCTCTACAATTTCATTACTTTCAATTTCATCAACAAATAAGCGGGGAAAATTGAGCTCTATCTTATCTCCGGTCTTTCTCACCGTTAATGTTCCGCTTGCAGATATAAATTCGATACTTTCCGAAGAGTCACAATATTGCAATTCGTACAAGATGTGAGCGGCAGCCAGTGTTGCATGCCCACACAGATTAACTTCCATTTTAGGAGTAAACCACTGTATTTTATAGGAATCGTTTTGTGGAAAAACAAATGCGGTTTCCGAATAATTTATTTCCCTCGCTATTAATTGAATTAATTCTTCCGGAATTTCATTATCCAGAATACAAACTCCCGCCGGATTACCCGAAAACGGCCTGTCTGTAAATGCATCGACTGTAAATATTCTCATTTCACCTATTTTTTACAAAAATAGGATTTATTTTAAAATCAAATGAATCAATAACCGGCAGTAAAACGCTGGCGTGAATATTTATGATTTTCCAATTCGTCTACTATGGCTACCGCCAAATCCTGTACGGAAATAACAGAATCACCTTTTTCATTAAATACAGGGCTTTCGGTAGCCAACCGGTATTTACCTGTCCTCTCTCCCGGAAACATATCCAATGCCGGAGAAACGAAAGTCCAGTCCAGGGTTGTTTCCTTTTTCAATATATTCAGATAATCGCGTGCTGCAGTTGCTCCGGCTTTAAATTTGTCCGGAAAATCGGGGCCGTCCACTATTTGCTTTCCGTCGATAAAAAGGCTTCCACCTCCACCGACGGTGATATAACGCTTTACTCCGGCATCTTTAGCTGCCTGCTGTATAGCTTCCGACCCTTTAATAAAATCATCGTATATATTCGGATTAGACCAGCCCGCATTGAAAGCGCTTACTAAAGCATCACTACCTTTTATAGCTTCCGTTAATGCTTTTACATCAGTTACATCGACTGCAACTGTTTTAGGCTTTCCGTCTTTCACGGGAATTTTATCTACCGAACGGGCGAGCGCCGTCACCTCATATCCTCTGTTTATCAACTCCTGTAACAGGTGTGAGCCGACAAAACCTGTTGCTCCTATTAATGCTACTTTCATAATTCTTCTTTTTAATGTTATTCTGATTTAAGAACAACCCGATACGAAAGAAGGTTCGGCATTAATAATAAGAGTACAATATTAACTATTGAATTTCAGAGGAATAGGACAGAATTAATCCGGATATCAAATCAGCACATATACAATCTTCTTTGTCTTAAAATATTCTTCTTCGAAGAACATAGACAAGTCATCGGCCTCGGCAGTCTTTTTAAATGGTTTCAATTCACCTTCCAGATTACCGCCTTTAAGGCATATCAGCCCGTTAGGCAGGGCATTGCGCTGCTCTTTAGATATGTTTTTCTTTACAATTTTTACAAGGTCGGGTAAAGGCATTACAGCACGACTGACTACAAAATCGAATTTTTCTTTCACGTCTTCTGCACGGCAGTGTCGGAATTGTATATTCTTCAATCCGATAGTTGTAGAAACTTCTGTAGCCACCCTTATCTTTTTACCGATACTGTCCACCAGTAAAAACTCACATTTTGGAAAAAGTATGGCTAGTGGCACACCGGGAAAGCCGCCGCCTGTACCGACATCCATTATTTCAGTGCCGTCGGTGAACTGAATCAGCTTTGCTATAGCCAACGAATGTAATACGTGGTGGGTATACAAGTTTTCTATATCCTTGCGGGAAATGACGTTTATTTTTGAGTTCCAGTCGAGATATAAATCATAGAGTGCAGCAAATTGCTTTTTCTGCTCTTCGCTGATATTGGGGAAGTACTTAAGAATTATCTCCATATTAATCTTCTACGAATATCGATACAGGTGAATCTTCTTTCAGTATATTCCTTATTTCTTCATAAGGCAGGTACACTTTTATTTCCCCTACCGACGGTGCCGAATATTCTCCCGGATTGAAGATATAGGTCACACCATTGCTATCGACATAAAAATTTTCATTCGATGTAAGGTCTTCAATGCCCCAATAACCAAATTCGAGCAGGTCTTCCGGTTTCTGAACCTTATTCTGAGCAACTATCTTTCTGATAAGAAGTGTATTCAATATCTTCTTGTAATCATGCATAAAGATATCCTGCTCGCTCAGCATCTTTCCAGTCTTGAGGTCTATAACTACATTCCGGTAAGCAGTGGAAGAGTTCGCACCACCTTTATAGTCCATAGAAGATATCTGATACGAAAGGAGATTGTCCATATCGAATATCACTTTCGTATTTAATGTCTTATAATAGGAAAAATAATCTTCGGTATCACCCGATTCGCGCCAATCCGGAAACTGTTCTTTTGCATCACGCCTGTATTTATCGATATAATCCTCGATATATTTATTGACGGCATCCTGCGGAGTCATGCTTTCATACTTTTCATCTTCCATAAGGGCGAAATTCAACTCTTTCTGCATGTCTGCAAGAACCTTTTCGTCTTCAAATTTTACAGGAAAGATATAATTTATCTTCAGTGAACAGGAAGGCTTGGTTGAATCATTATCCAGATGATATATTTTAGCAACCGAAATGGAATCGTAAGTTATAGCATTAGGCTCATTAGTCTTTTTATCCGGTTTACACGAGATAAAAAGGACGAAAGTGAGTATTAATAAGCCGGCAAATGTTTGTATGAGTTTCATAAATACTATTTTTAACAAGACAAATATACGACAAAAACAACGAAAGCGGTTTTTTGTCCGGCATTTTTGCATGTACAAATTTTACATCCCTTTTCTACAGAGCGTTCCGGACGGAAAGAGCTACTCTCTACATCGGTGAAAGCAGCTCTAACATAAAAACAAAAAACTTAACGGATTTGTTCGTGCATGTCCACGAAAGACACTAAGAAATTTATTTGCTTATCGTATATCCTTTTTGGTTGGCAAATGCAAGTATAGATTCGTTTATTGCAGCACCGAGATCATCGCCTGTTGCATCTTTTTTCGACTGTTCATCGATGTATGCCTGACGTTTTTTTGCCAAATCGCTTATTTCTCTCTGAATGGCAGCACGTTCTTTTTCCTTCTCAGCTATCAGTCGCTGAACTTCGGCCTTTGATTTATTTTGCAGTTCGCGCGGGAGTTCCGACTGTTTGATTTCATTCAGGGCATTCCTGTCTTCTTTTACTTTGTCGACCAAATCCCATTCGCTGTTGCTGTATACACTTTTGGATTTGCTTACTGCACGTTCTGCAAAATTAGAACGCGATATTTTACTGGCATTTACATCCTGAGCAACCTGCATTTCTTTACGTGCATAACCTGCATGACCATATGACATATAAGTCGAATTCAGGCGGTCGTTGCAGGCGCTTATCCTGTCATCATACGGAGTATCATAATAACGTACTCTTGCATTATGGTTGATATTGAAATATTTGCCCTTTCCCCTGATAGCCGCATCGCGCCACATGCCCTGCACACCATCACTATCTCTTCCACAATGTATAGTATTTACAAATATATTTTTATTCAACGCCCTATCAATGGCTGTTTTGTAAGATATCCGGCCTTGCGTGAAAGGTTCGTTGCCGGCAATGTAAATCAGTTTCATATCGGAACTGTTATTTCCCCAATCGAGTCTTTCCACTGCTTTACTGATTACAGCACCGCAATATTCGTCACCGCCGTATGTAGTAAGGGAAAACAGTTTCTGAGAAATGAGATCGAGGTCGGTAGTCATAGGAGTTATCTGCCGTATATAATCACTTGTGCGGATATTATCGTTCCCGTATTCATACAAAGCTATCTCAATACGTGGTGACTGACCGTTATACTTAAGTGTAGTAAGGGTATTTACAATATTCCATAAACGAGATTTTGCCTGTTCTATAAGCCCGTCCATACTGCTCGAGGTATCGAGGAGAATGGCTACCTGTATCTTTGTACCACGATTCTGTACATCATTAATAATGTTTGTTTCTGAGACATCTTTTTGTCCGAAATTTTCTGATAATGTATTTGCACTGACAGTAGATGCAAGAGCTAAAGCCATCAGTAACGATGCGGATAGTATAAACTTTTTCATATCATTGTGTTTTAATTGGTTTCTTGCTCAAATTTATAGTTATAAAAAAAGAAAAAACGGGCAAAATGTGTGAACCAACGTTTTGAATTGGTGAAATATAAGGAATAAATGTTTTAAAAGTATTTACTTTACAATCTCAAGTAAACAGAATAAGATATGCACCTGAAATACATACTGACATTCATTTCTTTTCTCCTTTCATCCGCATGCTGGACACAGCCACCGCAGGATTCGAAAAGTGCTTCAAAAATGAAAGTATCGAGGGAGAATATGCGGATACAGGAAGTATCCAAAGCCATAGAAGAGGGAAAATCGGATATGGAAATTGCCGCAGGTTATGAAAAACTGGCAAAAGAATTATCCGCCAAAGGTGAGCATGCAAGAGCAGAAGATTACCTAAACAGAGCGAAAAGAATATATCAGGCCAAAAAGGATAAAGAAAAGCTGGCAGCAGTAGAACGTGAACTGGCAAAAGTACAGGAAGCGCAAAATAAATTGGAGGCAGCATATTTTAATTTCAGCAATGCACAGGCAAATACATCCAACATAAAACTTAAGAAACTGAGTGCTAATGACATGCAACGGGTTGCCAACACTAATAATCCCGAAGTGCAATCGGCATTCATCAGTCAGAATATAGCACTATCGGAAGAACTGGGCGATACTGAAGAGCAAGTATTGGCATACCAGCAAATGGCACAGGTAAACAAAGAAATGGACAATGCGCCGGAAGCCATTAAAAATCTGGAAAAAGCATTGGTTACCGTCAAAGACAAGCCCGAAGCATCAATGAACATAAAGAGGGAGATAGCCAATACATATGCTGCAGATAATCAAATAGGGAAAGCCATTGCTATAAACAAAGGCCTTGTAGCCGATGCAAAAGAAACAAATAATCCTAAAGCTGAAATACAGCAATTGCAGGCGCTATCGGAAAACTATCTGGAAGCCAATAAACTAAAAGAAGGCGTTACTACATTGCAGCAAGCCTATGATTTGGCAATAGATAAAGGTCAGACTATCGAGGCAAAAAACAGTTTGGAACTGCTTGTCGAACAATATAAAAGGATGCGGCAACCACAAAAGGCACTGGACATCTATTCCGACTTTATGACAAAACTGGAGGTTCTGGTGAAGAATGATAGTACCCTCATCGATGAAAGGTTCTTTCAGGTACAGGAAGAGAAAATACTGCAACTGGAAAAAGAACGGGAATTGAAAGACAAGCTTATTTCAAAATCCAATACATTTAATTATGTGCTGCTTTTAGCTATTGCACTCATACTTATATCGCTGATATTTATTGCCAAAGCGCTTTATTCGATAAAAAAGAAAAATAAAAGGATTGCATTGCAGTCATTACGCCGCGAGATGAATCCTCATTTTATCTTCAACAGCCTCAACAGTGTAAATCAGTTTATTGCACAGAATAATGAATTGGAAGCCAATAAATACTTGTCTTCATACTCGAAACTAATGCGTAATATTATGGAGAATTCCAATAAAGATTTTATTTCGCTGACCACCGAAATGGAACAGATGAAAGAATATCTCGATCTGGAATACATGCGCTTCCATGATAAGTTTACATATAAGATTGAAGTCGATAGCAGCCTCGATACCGATGCGGTCTTTATTCCGAATATGCTTATACAACCGCAACTCGAAAATGCCATATGGCACGGATTGCGCTATAAGGACAGTATGGGATTGCTTACGCTGACAGTAAAACCTGAGGGTAATCATCTCTCAGTTATTATTGAAGACGACGGAATTGGCCTCACTAAAAGCAAGGAATTGAAAACCAAACATCAAAAAGAACATAATTCGCGCGGACTGAATAATACGCAGGAACGCATCAATCTCTTAAATAGCCTTTATGCCGCAGATATATCTATTTTTATCGAAGAAAAGACAGGTGAAGAAAGCGGAGTTATAGTCAGATTGCAATTTCCCTTAATGAACAAAAACCTATGAACACACTGCAAAGAATAAAGAGCGTTATCATTGAAGATGAATCGGCAGCACGCGAAGCATTGAAAAACTACCTGACAAAATATTGTCCGCAGATAGAAATCATAGGGGAGGCACATAATTGCAAGGATGCTGTCCCTTTATTGCATGACTTAGAGCCGCAACTCGTATTTCTGGATGTGGAAATGCCGTTTGGAAATGCTTTCGATGTACTCGAAGGGTGCAAAGATTTATATTTTGAAACAATATTTGTAACTGCTTTTTCCGAATATTCATTAAGAGCATTAAATCAGAGTGCTGCATACTATCTGTTGAAACCCGTAAGTATCGAAGAACTCATCCTTGCTGTGAACAAAGTGCAGCAACATATTATGAATAAAGAAATCTTTAACCGCAACAGGATACTTGTCGAAAATTTTAAAGAAACAAAACCCGAAAAACAACAAGTGATACTTCCTACTCTCGAAGGTTTCGAAGTGGTGAAGATGGAAGATATTGTGCGACTACAAGGTAATGGCAACTTTACCGATATTTACCTTAGAGATAAAAGTAAGAAAATGGTCTGCCGTTTTCTCAAACATTTCAGCGAGATACTGCCCTACCCTTTCATCCGTGTGCATAAATCGCATATAGTCAATTTCAACTTTGTAAAGTCATATCATAAAAATTCGGGCGGATATGTAACTCTTGAAGATGGTACTGAAATAGAGATATCATCGAGTTATAAGGAAAATTTTCTGCAATTATTTAAACCGTAAAGAATTATTACCAAAGAGAGTATTATTTTTCTGATTATTTCTTGTCAAGCGTCAGCCTGCGCCATTAGCTTCACGGGCGGGGTAAAGGCTGAAAAACGAAAACGTGTTTGAGCTTATTTTCCGATTCGGATTTTGCAATCTTCCGGGCGAGTTTTTTGCCTCGCCTTCGCTTCGGCGAACGTTGTTTCGTTTAGCCTTTAAGCCCGTTACGGGTCGTACATTGAAGCGGGGCGCTAAAGCGTTTTTGGTTCCTTTTGGGGATTAGGTCAAAAGGAACGTAAGTAATCTTTGATTACGCGCAGCAAATGCTACTTTATTTATTAAAAAAACACAATTAATACCCATTTTAATTATCCATTAATCCATTTATTAATTGGTTGGTGTTTAATTTGTGTTTGTTAATTACCAAAAAAATTTAAAACACTATTATGAAACTTAGTAAACTGTATTTTTTATTTTGTGTTGTTATCCTTTCAACTTTCAATATCAAAGCTGAAAACAAAAACACAAATAAAGAGCAACCTGTCGACTACGTAAATCCTTATATGGGAAATATCAGTCATCTGCTCGTTCCTACCTATCCTACGATACATATGCCTAACAGCATGCTGAGAGTATATCCCGAAAGAGGCGATTTTACAGGAGATGTTATCAGCGGACTGCCCCTGATAATTACCAGTCACAGGGGACGTTCGGCCTTCAATCTAAGCCCGTATAAGGGAAGCAAAGAAAACGTAGCGCCTGTTATCAGATACAGCTACGACAACGAAAAAATAACTCCATATTCATATGAAGTAGACCTCGACGACCAGTTGACACATGTACAATATGCACTATCGCATCAGTCGGCTATCTATCAGATAGACTTTAAACAAGCGAATACTCCTGCTTACCTGATTCTCAATTCCCGTAACGGTGAGATGAAAGTAGATGGCAATGCAGTTAGCGGATACCAGAAACTGGCAAATAATACGGTTGTATATCTGTATCTGGAAACAGAACAGAAACCGCTTCAATCCGGAACATGGAAGAACAACGCCATAGACCAGAGTTCGAAAAAAGCAGAAGGTAACAACGCTTATGTCGTTCTTTATTTCGGAGATAAGGCACAGACCGTTAATATTCGTTACGGTATCTCTTTCATCAGCGAAGAGCAAGCCAAAAATAACCTGCAGAGGGAACAAAAAGATTACAATGTAAAACAACTTGCCGAAAAAGGGCGTGCCATATGGAATGAAGCCCTTGGCAAGATAATGGTAGAAGGAAACGACGATACCGAAAAGACATTGTTCTATACATCTATGTATCGTTGCTATGAGCGTCCGGTATGCATCAGTGAGAATGGCCGCTACTTCAGTGCCTTCGACGGAAAAGTACACGAAGACGGAGGAAAACCTTTTTACACCGACGACTGGATTTGGGATACTTACCGCGCTACACATCCACTACGTGTAATGATAGATGCCGGAACAGAAGTTGACATTATCAATTCATTCCTGCTGATGGCCGAACAAATGGGCAAAAACTGGATGCCTACTTTCCCTGAAATCACCGGAGATTCGCGCCGTATGAACTCCAACCATGCCGTGGCCACCGTAATCGACGGATATGCAAAAGGGCTGAGAGGCTTCGATCTGGAAAAAGCATATATTGCCTCGAAAAAAGGTATAGAAGAAAAAACATTGATTCCGTGGTCAGGCGCACCTGCCGGATGGCTGGATGAATTTTACAAAGAAAAAGGCTATATTCCTGCACTGCATCCGGGAGAAAAAGAAACAGTTGCCAATGTTAGCGGTTTCGAGAAAAGACAGCCTATAGCCGTTACGCTGGGTACTGCTTATGACCAATGGTGTCTGGGACAGATAGCTCAAGCTTTAGGTAGAAAAGAAGAAGCAGATTATTACCTGAAATGCTCTTATAACTACAGAAACGTTTACAATCCGGAAACTGCATTTTTCCACCCGAAAGATAAAGACGGGAAATTTATCGAGCCGTTCGATTACCGCTGGTCGGGAGGTATAGGAGCCCGCCAATATTACGGGGAGAACAACGGATGGATTTACCGCTGGGATGTTCCCCACAATGTAGCCGATCTTATCAATCTGATGGGCGGGAATGAAAAATTTATCAATAATCTCAACCAGATGTTCGTTGAACCGTTGGGCAGAAGCAAATATGACTTTTATGCACAGATACCGGACCATACCGGAAATGTAGGACAGTTCTCAATGGCTAACGAGCCTTGTCTGCATATTCCTTATCTGTACAACTACGCAGGTCAGCCATGGAAAACCCAGAAACGTATCCGTACATTGCTGAAACAATGGTTCAGAAACGACCTGATGGGTATGCCGGGCGATGAAGACGGCGGCGGTATGTCTGCATTCGTAGCATTTTCTATGATGGGGATCTACCCTGTGACCCCGGGAATGCCTGTATATAACATCGGCAGTCCCGTATTCAAGGATGTGAAAATGAAAATGAGCAATGGCAAAGTGTTTGAAATAGAAGCACAGAATTATTCCGAAAACAATAAATACATACAATCGGCAACGCTTAACGGAAAAGACTGGAACAAACCATGGTTCAATCATTCCGATATAGAAAACGGAGGCAAACTGGTATTGGTTATGGGCGACACTGCAAATAAGACATGGGGTGCAAATAGCGCTCCGCCGTCAGCTGCCCCACTTAAATAATATTAGGTAAAATAGGGATTGATAGGGAAGGCTGTAGCCTTCCCTACTTTTTTGTATAAGTAGTTTATACTATAAATTATGTTATCCTTCGGGCAGTTTTACGAGTTATATAATTATTAATTGTTCCTTCTTATTATTAATTGTTTTTCGCTACTTTTGTCACTATAATTTTTTCACCTCATAAAAACGTCATTTACTTATGAAAAGAGACACAGCTATTTTTGATATTATCGAAAGAGAGTATCAGCGTCAACTGAAAGGTATTGAGTTAATCGCGTCGGAAAATTTTGTCAGCCAGCAGGTAATGGAAGCTATGGGTTCATGCCTGACTAACAAATATGCCGAAGGCTATCCGGGGAAACGGTATTATGGGGGATGTGAAATTGTAGACCTTAGCGAACAACTTGCAATAGACCGCCTGAAAGAAGTCTTCGGCGCCGTATGGGCAAATGTGCAGCCTCACTCGGGTGCACAGGCTAATGCTGCCGTATTTCTGGCATGCCTGAAAGCCGGAGATAAATTCCTCGGGTTGAACCTGTCGCATGGCGGACACTTATCGCATGGTTCTCCCGTAAACTTTTCAGGATTGATGTTCCATGCTTTAGAATACAATGTCCGTCAGGATACGGAACAAGTGGATTACGAACAAATGGAGCAGGTTGCCCGTCAGGAAAAACCGAAACTTATCATAGCAGGTGCATCGGCCTATTCACGTGAATGGGATTATGCCCGCATCCGTAAAATTGCAGACGAAATAGGTGCAATCTTTATGGTAGATATGGCACACCCGGCAGGACTTATCGCTGCCGGACTGCTGGAAAATCCATTACCGCATGCACATATAGTGACAACCACCACTCATAAAACACTTCGTGGCCCTCGCGGAGGCGCTATACTCTTAGGAAAAGACTTCGAAAACCCTTGGGGAAAGAAAACACCGAAAGGCGAAATACGCATGATGTCGGCATTGCTCGATTCTGCTGTTTTCCCGGGAATACAGGGCGGACCGCTCGAACATGTTATTGCTGCTAAAGCCGTTTCCTTTGCTGAGGCTCTCGACCCGTCATATAAGGTTTACCAGACACAGGTAAAGAAAAATGCTGCGGTAATGGCGCAAGCATTTACGGATAAAGGATACAAAGTTGTATCGGGCGGTACAGACAACCACTCTATGCTTATCGACCTTCGCCCTAAGTTCCCTGAACTGACAGGTAAAATTGCAGAAAAAGCGCTTGTGGAAGCCGATATAACAACTAACAAAAATATGGTTCCTTTCGATAGCCGCAGCCCGTTCCTTACTTCGGGGCTTCGCTTCGGTACGCCTGCAATCACCACACGCGGAGCAAAAGAACCGTTGATGACCGAGATAGTGGAAATGATAGACACAGTGCTTTCAAATCCTGAAAACGATCAGACAATTAAGAGTGTTCGCGACAAAGTGAATTCTATTATGAAAGAATATCCTTTATTCGCTTGGTAATAAATAATTATATTTCTGTCCCGTCCTAAAATAGGTTTACAGGATTTATATTAAAATAGTATAAGAACCGATGGATTTATGTTCATTGGTTTTTTGTTTCAGATGGATAAAGTTAGGCGTTTTCATATTCAGAGCCAAATGTGGTCTTTTATTGTTATAAATATCAATAGATTGTTTAATTAACAGGCTTAATTGCTGATAGTTATTGCATTTTGTAAATAAGAACTCATGTTTTAGTATTCCATTAATTCTCTCAGCCAGTGCATTTTGATAGCAATCATAGCCATCAGTCATCGATGGAGTAATTTTATTCTTAGCTAATATTTTCTGATATAATTCAGAGCAATATTGTAATCCCCTATCAGAGTGATGAATCAAAGGGTTATGGTAAACTCTAGTCTTTATCGCCATTTTCAGAGCTTTAGATACACTTTGTGCACCCAAATCATTACTTAGATGATATCCAACTATTTTTCTGGAACAGGCATCAGTAATCAAAGACAGATAATGTGTCTTTTGTTTTGATTTAATATAGGTTATATCACTCACAAAAACCTGTTCGGGGCGATAGACAATCATATCCTTTAACAGGTTGGGATGTTTATGTAGCCAATGTTTTGACATAGTAGTCTTGGTATATGACCGAACAGGACTTATTAACATTTTATTGGCCCTGAGGATACTGAATAGTTTATCTCTGCCAATATTCAAAGAAGAACCCAACAGGTAATATAATTTGCGAGTTCCAAGTCTGGGCATAGCCACTCGAACATCCTGAACTTTGGATATAACATACTCGCCATAAGCTTGTTTCTGCTTAGCTCTGTCAACTCGTTTATAATAAGCCTGTCGGCTGATCCCGAAGACATCACATGAATAAATCATGGTTGCTGTCCTTTCTTCTTTGAAGCGTTCGATGCTTCGGGTACAGACTTTTTTCGGACGGGAATATTAAACTCTTTTTCGGCTATGTCGATCATAATATCAAACATGATTGCCTTATCCTGTTGAAATTCAAGCTGCTTCTCTAAACTCGCCTTTTGCTTTTCAAGCAGACGAACTTTAGCTTCCAGTTCCATTAACCGTTGTTCAGGAGTCTTTTCCATAGTAAATTTGACTTGTAATTCTCGGTCTAAGGTACCAAATTTTCTGAGCCAAGTGCGAATTGTGCTGGTTGATTGAATGCCATACTTGAGAGCTGCTTGAGTTAAGTTGAGCTCTCGGGATTCAATTTCTTGAACCACTTGAAGTTTAAAAGATAGGCTGTAGTCTTTTTGAGTACGTTTGACATAATACTCATTTTCTTGATGTTCCATAATAAGTTGTTTTTGTTGTAAACCTATTTTAGGACGGGACATTCAATATATACAAAGAGCCGCCAATTTATTTTGACGGCTCTTTTTTTATTTAAGATTAATCTTATAATTTATCTATCTGGTCTTTAAGATGCTTGCGATAATAGAGATGCTCTGCATCTTCGATTACTTCCTTCACATCGAAATCGACAGCATACTTCTCTATAAACTCTCGAATCTGCAACTTATTTACAGCCCGTTTATCACTGAGATAATCAGCTAAGCGCAGCAGCAAGACCTTTTGCTTCTCCAATGTTTCCTGTGCCAGTACCTCAGCTTTATTCAGCATTTCTTTGGCCTCGGCATTGATACCCGTCCTGTCGTCATCGAAAATGATGGCGGGTGCTTCATCCATATGTTCATTGCCAAAAGTTGCCAGTGTATTGCCCATACCACATGAATAAAGGATATGAGTAGCCAACTTTGTAGCATTCGTCAAATCGACATTCGAACCAATAGTTATATTCTCATCGCCGAAAACAATACGTTCGGCAACCAAACCGCCCATAAGTACTGCCAAACGATTTATGACCTCTTTCTTCGATACATAGTTCCATTGTGGACGAGCCAATACAAAACCGAGACTATTGCTGTCGGCAGTAACTGAAAATACCGAATCGGGTATTGTTTTCATCAGAATAGAGGATAATACTGCGTGACCACTTTCGTGTACGGCAGTAATAGCCTGCTCATCATTCAGTTTTTCTTTTCGTAGTTTGCCCAAGACAAGCGCCTGTTTTTCTGTGATGCTGTGAATCGACTGTTTATCTTTTATAAAATCGATACGGATAGCTGTGATATCCTTTGTCGATTTGGCTTCATCAACCGTAAAATCAATAGAATCTATTTCCAGACCTTTCAGGAAAATCTCATTCAGCACATTACCCAAACGTGTATTTATAACCTGATGAATAGTCGTGAATAACGGACGGGTGCCCTGTGTAGGATAAACCCCTTCTTCATAAATCAGATTCTCTATCTTGCTGTCGAAATTTGCATTAATCTGATATATATCGTTCAACTTTTTCTTTATTTTATTCAGTTCGAGCCGGATAATACCATGAAACGCCTTCCTGTTAAATGTAGGATAAATGATATGGATATTACCAAGACGCGCAATCTGCTCACTCCGGAAACGTGTCAATAACGCATTCTTAACCTGTGTCACAGTAATCTTTGATGATTGTTTATGAAATTCATCCGCATTCATATCGGGATTGAAGTCATAGGTCATTGTGTATACTTCATCCAGATTACCCATTACAAACACAAGGGCTTTAGAACAGTCGACCGTCTTCGGCTTCAATGATTTCTTATACAAATATATCAGATAGCTGATTGTTTCTTCCCCGTCCAGCTCGTTAAGTTTATTTCTTAACTCTGCTTTCGACAGGAACATATCCGATACGACATAGAAAATGGTAGTCAGATTATTTTCTGGTAGGAAGTATACTTTCTTTTCTTTTTTACCTCCGTTTTCTACTGCACCTTCTTCATCGTCATCCAAATCATCACCAGTATTGTTATCATCTTCGAGTTCCAATATATCTTTATGGATATCGAACTGGGCCGTGACAACTCCGTTCTCTACTTCAACACCCTTTGCCAGAGCAAGGTCGAGTTTCTTTATCAGCTTGTTAAAGACACCCATATTGTAATTGAAATCGAGAAGATCGAATTTGCCGCTATCCAACAAATCCCAGATAGCCCGTGAAGAAGCCTTGTCAACTTCCTCCTGTTTTTCATTTAATGTACGTGCCAGTTGGAATTCATCCAGACTGATAATAAACGGTTCCTTGTCGCAATTTTCGTAAATATCGCGGAAAGAATCCTGTATATCGTAATATTTGCCGGAACTTTCACCCAGATCGAAACGATAATAACGTTCATTGAAATCTATTAATTCGGCTAAGCGTTTTACAAGAGAAGTTTTACCAATACCTGTCAATCCCCAAAGGTTTATTACTACAGGTTTTTCCTGCATTTCAGGAAAGTAAAGCCATGAACTCAATGCGTCGGATATCTGATCTATTACATTATTAATTCCGACAAATTCTTTTTTTAGTTGAGCTACGGCATTTTCGAGCAGTGCTTTTTTATCAAATAGGTGCTCTCTATATTGTTCGATAAGTTTTTGTTCCATACTGTATTAAGAGTTTATAAGAGTCCTTCATCCTCTTATATAGGTAATATAAAGTTATGAAAATAAATAGAATAGGAAGCGGTGTATCATTATTTATTTTTCCTATCCCTATGCAATGTAGATTAGTGAAGTATCCTATCTTTTTGTTTAGTAATATATTATAAATTTATGCTCCGTAAATTATTAACTATTCGACATATAATACCAACCCTTTCAGATATTCTCCCTCGGGATGATAAATGTTCACCGGATGATCGGCAGGCTGTGTAAGCTGATGCAATATCCTTACTTTCCGCCCCGTCATTGCAGCAGCACTGAATACGGCTAGTCTGAATGCCTCTTTTGAAATCACCTGCGAACATGAAAATGTGAAAATGATTCCACCTTTAGCTATTCTCTCGAATGCTGCTGCATTCAGCCTTTTATATCCCTGCAATGCATTTTTTATGGCTCCCCTGTGCTTGGCAAAAGCAGGCGGATCAAGTATTATAAGGTCGTATTCATCTTCTTTTACCTTAGCCAGATATTTGAAAGCATCTTCTGCAAAAGCTTCATGCCTCTTGTCTTCCAGAAAGTTTATTTCTATATTTTTATTCGTCAGCATTATTGCTTTGGATGAGCTGTCTACCGAGTGCACGAGTTTGGCATCTCCCCGCATAGCATAAAATGAAAAACCTCCTGTATAGCAAAACATATTCAGTACCGAACGTCCTTTTGCATAATGCTCAAGCAACGACCGGTTGTCGCGCTGGTCTACGAAGAAGCCTGTTTTCTGCCCCTTTATCCAGTCAGGATAAAATTTTAGTCCATTCTCTATTGCTATTTCATTAACATCCTTACCACCGTGCAGATACTCATTTTCAGCACCGAGATTGGCTTTAAACGGCAATGTGGTCTCCGATTTATAGTAAATATTCTTTAAAGAGTCCCCCAATACGGCTTTTAATGCTTCACAAATCATCATCCGCGATTCGTGCATACCTACCGAATGCGACTGTATTACAGCTGTTTCAGCATATATATCTATTATCAGTCCCGGAAGGTTGTCTCCCTCACCGTGTACTAAACGATATGAATTATTATTATCAGAAATAAGACCAGCTGCTTTTCTCAGGTCTAATGCCGAAGACAGACGTTTTTCCCAAAAGGATGCATTTATCTCTTCTTCTTCAAATGAAAGGACACGAACTTCAATACTGCCTACCTGATAATGCCCGACTGCAATAAACTCATCGGCGGAAGTATATACAGAAACTACTTCGCCTTCTGTCAGGTCGTTATCTTTTTGTTGTACAGCGCCGGAGAATATCCATGGGTGAAACCTTTTCAGGGATTCTTCCTTTTTGGGCTTAAGCCTTATTTTTTTATAGTTCATATCCGAGATGATAGTATAAGAGGCGCAAAATTACAACTTTATTTCCAATAAAAAGATGAATAATTGTCAATTATGGTTTATCCCAAAAAGGCAATAAAATAATATTAGATTAGTCCACAGACCATTATAAAGGGATGTTTTTATGAATTAAACCATAAAATATTTGTGAAAACAAAAGAAAATTGTTTATTTTGCCATTGAGAATAGACATTAAAGACAAATTACAAATCCCTTTTTCAGGGGCATTTTACAAACACATACCCTAATGCAAATTTTCATTCAGGATGATATGGAATTAAAACCTATACTTTACATAAAAAGTATAGCAATTAAGCATAATAACAAAACTTTTACGACAAATCAAAATCATTCATACACACATTCACAAACTTGATAATAACCGGCATTTTTCCTCTTAATAAACAAATATTTCATACCAAATATTAGAATTATTTTTAGTATAATCCCGAAAGACAACATCAAAATATTGATACAAATTATGAAACTACCAAAACTTAAGAAGCGGCTATATATCTATATCCTTTTGTTTACAGCGCTTTTGTTTTCCGAAAAATTTAATGCACAGGTCACAGTCGGATCAAACGTTCCGTCAAACAAGGGCGCTTTACTCGACCTGAAAGAAGACGGTAATCTGCAGGAAAATGCAAAAAAAGGGCTATTACTTCCCCGAGTGAATCTGCAGGCTGTAAATATTCTCCCTCCCGAAAACGGGACTTTTACCGAAAAAGATATACATGTAGGCCTTACGGTATATAACCTGAAAAACAATACAGGCTATGCAACACGTAATGACCCCGACATGCTCTGTGAAGGCCCCTACGTATGGGACGGAGACAAATGGGTAAGACTATGGAAAAAATGTATGTGCGAATACCAGATCATCGGCTGGGGCGATGGTAAGACATATAATATATTGTGTGACGATTTTGAAAACATTACACAAGAGCAGGCAATCAATACCTGCAAGGGTGCAGCCAACGATAAATATTCATATCATCTGATGACATATGAAGAATATCAGCAGATATGGTCGCAACCTGTTTCTGTAGACGCTGTCCCGACTACCGACTATGGCTTTTCGAGCGGTATAGATTACTTCGTTCACAAAAAGAGTTCAATAACACCTGCTTTGGGATGGGTAACGGTAGGTTTTCAATCCGGGACAAGTTCAGGTGATACAAGAGAAGTCTTAGCGTGGGACAAACTCGGATATCAGGTAACCGCAACAACAAGTAAATATTTTCCGGGAGGTACTCCTATCGGAGGAGAATTGAGTAGAAATCTGGTGCGTTGCATAAGAGATTAACCAACGTAAACGAAGTAATTAAAGCAAATACACACAAACATAATACTGGCGAAATGAAAGATATAAAATATACAAAAAAACTATATACAGGTAAACGCTACTTTTTAGCCATACTTCTATTACTGGCTGTAACAAAAGTATCGGCGCAAAATTGTGATTTCAGCGTTAATATAAAAACAAAATCCGCATATTGCGGTCTAGACGGAGCTATAGAGGTAACCGTAAGCAATCCACAAAACTTTGGAGAAATTTCCTATCAAGTTAAAAATTCAACGGGGGGAATAGAAGTCCCTGCTCAGACGACAAATAATATTATGTCAGGCTTTGCAGCAGGAAATTATACATTGACTGTATCAGCGGCTTGTAAGAGCCTCCCTGCTGGCGCTCCTCCTGTAGAGCAGGAATTTCCTTTTACCATAAATCCCGGAACATTAGCAGGCAACCCTTTAACCACCAGCTTTAACCGGACTAAATCAAAATTGACTTCCTTCTCCAGCTGGAATGTAGGTAAATTAACCTTCGACCTATCGGGTGGTACCAAAACTTACATTATGGAGATAGTCAAAAAACCGGCAGCATACGACGGCCCGACCAGATTTATGTATTCAGGAGCCGGTTCACATGTCATAGATAGCCTTGCTCCATGCTCCGGTAGTGAGTATTATGAAATAAAAATAACGGACGGGTGTGAAACATATTATTATAACCAGATATTAATAAAACCTGTGACTTCGGAATTTCCGAATCTGACCGACAAAAGAGATATTTCATTTACATATTCACAGGTACCTCATATGGTGCCCCAACGGCCGGCATATCCTAATGACGATCATAAAAGCATATATGTGGATACGTTTAATCCCCAAGTTGTTCCCAGCGCCGGTTTGGGGACTGAAAATGGCGACGGGACAATAAACCTGAATGATTTTTTTAATTCTACCGATCTGAAAAATTATTACGAATTAGGCTTTGCATACACAACAAATCCAGATGCAGTACAGGAATGGCACCCGGCAAAGCAAGGTTATACATTATTTAAAGGTAATTATTATTATTCTCAAATATATAAAAATCCAACTGTAGGCCCCAGCGGTACATTACCTTATATTTTCTTACGATTAAAAGGTGCTCCTAATAAATATAGAGTCTATAATATAGCTACCCTTAATGATAATGAGTGGTTTCCTCAAGGTTCATTAAATGTTGAAGCAAAAACAGAAGGCCTAAAAGTAACCATGTCTTATTTTTATAATACAATTTTAACTTTACCATATGAATTTATAGCTACTAATACTTCGACGGGTGTTATAAAAAAATTCACAGCTCAGGTTCCCAGCGATCCCAGCGATCCTTACAATTATGAAATAGATCCATTCATAATTTTAGACTGGGGTTCCGGTAAATGGCAATTAAGCTATAAAGGTATTTCGGGAGGCGATACAGGAATGGATATTAAAACTATGACTGTAACTGTAGGAACCCGGGATGAGTACTTCAAGGGTATAAAATGGATAAGCTCAATTGGTAGCGATCTGACTTGTGGATCAAAATTCGGGAATTACTCTTTGAAAGTAGAGTACGAAATACCTAATGTAGTAAGTGGATACAAATATACAGGTCAGGTCGTTCCTGTTTTCTCAAAAATGGTTATAACTGAAAATCAGCCTAATCCAAACGGATTCCACTCTTCATATACTATTACCGACTTCGACTATAATCGCTTCTTTTTGTCCAGTTCAACTATAGATGGACAGGACCATACTATTAAAGTGGTAAATCCCGGAACATATACTTATACCACTCAGATATACGATGGCAATACACCATATCCGGGAAGCAATATTAGTTTCAACGTAAAGGAAATGGGAGGAGTCAGGATCGTAGGAACAAAATTAGGCGTTACTAATTCTGCTTCAGAGTGCTATGGGAGGAAAATCACTGTAAATATGGCTGATCTGAAGGCGATGGGAGAGAAACGACTTTCGGGAAGTAATACATGGCAGCCAGGTAATATCAAAATCTATTTCTTAAAGATAACAGGAAAAGACTCTAATGGAAATCCGACATATTCGCAGATAGTAAAAGTAAGTCCGTATAACTTTTCATTCTCCGATGCCAGTATTAAACACGAAAACTTTTTATTATCCGATCTTACTGGCAAATCAAATCTGGGAGCAAAAAATCCTGAATTTTTAATAACTGAAGAAGGCGAATTTGTTGTCGGCGTAGTTGCTTATTTCAATTCGGCTGATAGACCATCAGCGTCTATCAATTCTTTTACTGTCAGCGGGAACTGGTCTTCAGGTAGTGAATGTAAATTCACATCAACACCTTTTGTTATCACTCCGGAAGATTTATCCTTAGTAAAACTTGATCCTACTAATTCGGGAGGATACCGATGTAATGTTACGACAGCAGGATATTTCAGGGCAGTAGTTACTTCGACCGCGCCAACCAATACCATGTTAGAATACACGCTTACTGCCGTAGATAAAAACGGGAATCCGACAGGTGCATATATTCCTAACAGTGTAGCTACTACTATGAACAAAACACTTCTAAGAACAGACATACCTACCGGAATAAATTATATAAAGCTGGATGTAAAGCCTATACTTTCAGGATGTGTGGTATATCCGGTTACATATACTATCCCTATCTACAATTTATCCACATCGCCTCTGCTGAATTATACAGGCGGCCCTCTCTGCTCGTTGGGCGGAGGCCTGGGAGGCATGAACGACCTTACATTGATAGCAACTCCGATAATCAATACGAATTATAAATGGTTTTTCCCGGATGGCACTGCTGTTCCCGGAGGAACCGTTTCAACAGTTACGATCCCCGCAGCAAATGTCCAAGTCGGAACATATGTTTGTGAAGTAACAAATACTGTATCTTGTCCGGGAGAAAAATATATTCACAAAATAACCGTATCGGAAGACGGTTCTATCACCTACTACTGGGCTGTAGATGCTACCAGTCCTAACTGGAACTTTATAGGAAACTGGCGTGACGGAAGCGGTAACGAAGTAACCCGAATACCGGACAAATGTGTCAATGTGGTGATACCGGGCAAAGTGGACAGATACTATCCTGATTTGAGCGCATCATACACTACCGGAATAGCTATTTGTCACAATATTACTTTCCGCTACGGCGGACAGGTATATCATACCGAACGTCTCGATTATGACAACGCTTTCGTAGAATATAATACCAACTATTACGGTACTCTGCCTAGCGATGATACGACTCCATCTCAACCGGGTATAAACTTTGACGAAGGCCCTCAGCCTGAAGCTGGTGTAGGCAATCAGGTTACCGGGCTTACTGCAATGGCGCGTAACCGCTGGTGGATGCTGTCGGCACCGATAAAAGGCATGTATACAGGAGATTTCCAAATGGATGGGGCTCCATTCACATACTTGGGATTATATAACCGGACAAAAAATAATGCTTCATCCTATATTTATAAAGTAAACCCATCCGATACCGAATATATATCTGTCGTTAATGACAATACTATGAACTTAAGCAGTAATTATAATGCGCTTATGCTATGGGTACCTGCATTTACATTTGCTACAGGTGGAGGTCAGGGAAATTTGGAAAATGTCAACGGTAAAATTGTAAGTCCATCCAAAGATGACAAATTCAACAAATTTGATATGAAATCTTTGTCTATTACCGGAAACAATAGCGTTGCAAAAGGGACATCGGCCGGACGTTTCATTTACGAAAATTCGTCAAATCAACCGGGCACCGATTATACAATGTTGATAGGACCGGACATCAAACGTACAAACGGACTGGTAATGATCGGTAATCCATTTATGGCGCCAATAAATTTCAATTCACTATATGCTTATAACAACTCTTTAATCGAAGATAATTTCAAGATATTGACGGCTACAGGTTGGAAAGAGTATAATTCATCATCGGGTAAGGATGCTATAATAGCCCCTCTGCAAGGTTTTGTGATCAAACTTAAAAATCCGACTGCCGCTGCATCGATATTCTTCAACTTCCTGATGTCGCCGCCTATGGCTGACGGATTTAATATATGGCCTAAATAATAAAAAAATTATCCGGTCTTAAAGTATTGTTTTAAGACCGGATTATATAAAAGACATCTGTTCGTAAATCAGAAAGTATAGCCCAATCTCAATTGAAAAATATCCACTTTAGCTCTATCCTTATCCTGATATTTTTCATAAACAATCTGTCCAAAGAAAGATTTGTTATTTTTAGTCATATAATCCAATCCAATAGCCAGATTATAACCATAATAAAAATCAGAAGGAAGGAAGCTATCTTTATGTTCTGATACATCGAGGTATCCCAAATACCGATGTTCTGTATATAGCTTGCTCGAAGAAGCGAATAAAAACATAAATCCACCACCGCCCTGAATTGCGGGCCTGAATCTGCTATTTATCGGTATTATATATTTAGCATTCACTTTAAAAGTACCCATCATTGCATCAAAGCTATATCTGTCATAATAGGTTTGTTCCCGCAGATGATCTTCTGCCCCTTTTAGGGCTGAAAAAGATAAATCGGCCTGAAAACTTATCCATCTCGACCATCTCGGGTTTGAAATACTCATCAGTCCACCAATTACCGGAGATACAGACTTCATGGATTTATAAGGGCGGTCTTCCGGCAAGAAGGAATAACTTGCCACTTGCACTCCGGCATACACAGAAAACTTAAGAGGAATGAAATTTCTTTTATAATCATTTTCGAATACAATACACGATTCGCCGGAAGTACATGTAAGATCGTGGTACTGCTTGGTCAGTTCCACAAGAGAGCCACGGTCGAACGGTGTTTTTTCCACCTTTTCTGCCATACCGGGATATGTACCGAACATATACCTGAGAATATTTATATATCTGTTGTCTTCTTTAATTTTTGAGTTAACTATTTCATTTGGATGCTTTGTAATCTGCATCATCTTGCCGTTTTCATCCATAAAGAAATAATATTGGCGGTTGTTATCCGAATTTCTGTAATAATACAGATTCATCATGCCTTGCAAAAGATATTCAAGAAAGACCGTTTTCGTTTTTCCTTCTATTTCAATCTTCTGAGAGACGTAGTATTTACCTTCATTTATAAACCGATATTTCAGAATATCTTCGGGATAAAACATCTGCTCTTCAGCACTGTCCGATATTTTAAAACGGCAGGATTCTCCGCTCGCTTTATCAGTCCTGAAATCGATCAAGCCCATTATACTGTCGTTATCGTTTGTTATTATATAACCGGATTTATAATTGCGTTGAGCATAAAGATTTCCCGTTAATATCAAAAGTGTAAGTATTATATATAAAATTTTCATATTATATTAGAATGATATTTGTAAAAGAACGGAATTAAATAGTTCCTGCCATTTGTTTTACTGTTACTGCTTTTACCTGCTCATATTCTCCCTTGAATTTTATTACGGCTGTTCTCTCTGCAGGTTCTTCATTATTAGAATAACTAAAAGATACTATATTTTCAATCTTTTTTATATTCGTTATCCAGTCAGCTTCACACTCCACCTCATAACTTACATTTGTCGAAACAGTAATGCTCTTTTTTCCCGAATTATTACTTATTTCTATATAGTCTTTATCAACTTTTAAATAGGCATCTTCCGATAAGGTGTTCAGAGTCATATCAATTTCCAGTTTTTGTCCGCCCCTGAATCTGGCATCTTTAGATTGGGAAGTATAGCCATCTTTACTGAATACCAAAAAAGCCGTTCCGCCCGACGGCATATTAAAAGAATAATAACCATTGGATGATGATTGTGTATCGATATTACCGGACGTCGATTCCACTTTTACAGTCACACCTTGGATTCCTTCTCCGGATGAATTTTTTATAATACCCGATATTAATACAGTGTCGTCTGTTTTATCGATAACGCAAGATGCTTGAGCAAGACATAGTATTGCTGTAAGAATAAATGAAAGGTTACGCATGTTAATTATATATTGTCTAATTTTCGGCTGCAAATATTATACTTTTTTAGATATAAATAAAATTAATCACATATTATTTTAATAAACTTTTACTTTCTATTATTGAATATCTATTTATTATAGATTTATGCCTTCTGATAAAGCTTTGATATACAAAAAAACAATAGTGCATCAAGCTTAACAAATGTTGGGAAAAGAATATGTATTGGTGTCCCTGATAACACAAACAAAAAAACTCTATCTTTGTTATATTTTTGATCCAAACTAAAAAATTCATATATGAATTATTTCAACTATAAGAGGCGTCTGTCATCTGAAACGAGGATAGGGAATATTCCGATGGGGGGCAGCAATCCGATTCGTGTGCAGTCGATGACCAATACCAACACAAACGATACGGAAGCCAGCGCCGAACAGGTAATAAGGATTGTAGAAGCCGGCGCAGACTATGTGCGTCTTACAGCTCAAGGAGTACGTGAAGCAGAAAACCTCAGGAATATAAAGGAAATTGTAAGGGAACGCGGATATGACACGCCACTTATCGCAGACATACACTTCAATCCGCGGGCAGCTGAGGCAGCAGCAAGAATAGTTGAAAAAGTGCGCATCAATCCCGGAAACTTTGTCGACAGGGTCAAGACTTTCCAGACATTCGAATATACAGATGAAGAGTATGTACAGGAGATAGAAAAAATCCGCGCAAAACTTATTCCTCTGCTCAATATATGTAAAGAGCATCACACAGCGATACGTATTGGAGTAAATCACGGCTCCCTGTCGGATCGCATTATGAGCCGTTACGGAGATACACCGGAAGGAATGGTCGAATCATGTATGGAATTTCTTCATATATGCACCAAAGAAAATTTTAGAGATATAGTGATCTCGATGAAAACTTCCAATACTGTAGTAATGTCGCAGGCAGTCAGGCTCCTGATTGTAAGAATGGAAAAAGAAGGACTTAATTTCCCGCTGCATCTGGGAGTTACAGAAGCGGGTGACGGAGAAGACGGCCGTATAAAATCGGCTGTGGGTATAGGATCACTTCTTGCCGATGGCATAGGTGATACAATACGCGTATCATTGAGTGAAGATCCCGAATTCGAAATACCTGTAGCAAAAAAACTGGTTGCTTACATTAAGGAAAGAGAAAATCATCCCGAAATTATAGCGGAGGCAAGTGGTAAATTCTCCCCGTTTTCTACCGATCGCAGGGAAACATATACTGTAGGAAATATCGGAGGAGACAATCTGCCTGTAGTTATATCCGACCGTTCGCAGGGAAACTTTGAACTGAATAGTCACTTCCTGCCCGATTATATATATGTAGGGAAAGAGTTACCGATAGCTGCTCCGCGTGCCATTCCGTCTATTATAGATATCGATGGATGGAAAGCGGAAAAGAATACTTATCCTCTCTTCAACAAATCCAATTGGGAAGGTATAAAAGGTAATAATGCAGCTATTAAGTTTTTACAGCTATCATATCCTGAATTAGATAATGATATCATTTCATTATTAAAAGCCGATACATCGATTGTTATTATCCTTACTGCCAATCATCTAAATGGCGTGGGTGAGCAACGCGCTTTTATCCATACCCTGATGAATAATGATTGCAATACTCCGGTTATACCTTGCCGGCAATACCAAGAAAATGAAGATGAAGATTTACAGATAAAAGCTGCTACCGATTTCGGCACGCTTTATCTCGACGGTTTCGGAAACGGGATAATGCTCCAAAATGAAGGAAATATATCGTTAAAAAATATTGACGCATATATGTTCGGCATACTTCAGGCATCACGTATACGCACCAGTAAGACCGAATATATTTCATGTCCAAGTTGCGGACGCACACTTTTCGATCTGCAAACAACCGTAGCACATGTCAAAGCAGCGACATCGCATCTGAAGCATCTCAAAATAGGGGTTATGGGCTGTATAGTAAACGGGCCGGGAGAGATGGCTGATGCCGACTACGGATATGTAGGAGCAGAAAAAGGCAAGATATCGCTGTATAAAAAGAAAAACCTGATAGAAAAGAATATTGCCTCCGAAGAAGCGGTTGAAAGGCTTGTCCAACTGATTAAAGATAACGGTGATTGGGCAGAACCGGAAAAATAAAAGATAAGGAGTAAGTTTCAGAAATTTACTCCTTCTTTATATAGACCTATAAAGTTGATCGTAACATTAAATTAACAGACCCATATTAAATTTGTATCTTTATAGCAGTAACTTTATGCCTTTTTTAAACAAGCATTACCAGCTTATTGTTAAATAATACAGTTCACATATATAAAGAATAATGGAAGGAAAAAAGAATCTCACCGGACTTACTGATAATCAGGTAAAAGAAAGCAGGCAAAAGCATGGTGCCAATATACTCACGCCGCCTAAAAAAGTACCACTATGGAAGCTATTCCTTCATAAGTTCGAAGACCCTATAATACGTATATTATTAATAGCGGCATTCCTTTCTTTGGGCATCTCTATCATACATAACGAATATATAGAAACGATCGGGATCTTCTGTGCCATTCTTTTGGCAACAGGCGTATCCTTCTGGTTCGAAATGGACGCAAATAAAAAGTTCGATGTCCTAAATCAGGTAAACGATGAAGACTTGATTACCGTTATGCGCAACGGAAATATACAGCAGGTTCCTAAAAAAGATATCGTTGTAGGCGATGTCGTATTCCTTGAAATGGGGAATGAAGTGCCTGCCGACGGGGAACTGATCGATGCCGTATCTATGCAGATAGATGAGTCCTGCCTCACAGGTGAACTCAGTATCGATAAGACGATAGACCCCGAGCATTTCGAAGAAGGCGTCACATATCCATCCAATTGGGTGCTACGCGGTACGAAAGTTATCAACGGACATGGAGTTTTCGAGGTTTCAAAAGTGGGCGATGCAACAGAATTTGGTAAAGTTGCAGAAAAGGCGACCGAGAAAGTAGAAGGAGAAACACCGCTGAACCGCCAGTTGGATTCGTTGGCTAAATTTATCGGAGTTATCGGACTTGTACTGGCTATACTTACGTTCTCTGTACTCTTTATTAAGAATATCTTCAACGATCCAACCGTCTATGTCACATTAGGTGAGTTAGGTTTACTTGGCGCTGTGATGATAGGTGTAGCGATTGCTATGATAAAAGTATGGCTTCCTATTATCTATGACGGGCTGGAACTTACAGGAAAAAAGATAAAATTACCGAAAGCGGTTGCTGAAGGTAGTTGGCTAAGATGGCTTCTGACAGGAGCTATAGTTGCAATACTACTGATTTGCTCGGGATATCTCTTCGGGGTAAATCCGCTCGATGACGATTCGTGGATAAGTATCGATGTCGCTGCGAATATACTTCAGGCATTTATGGTAGCTGTCACTTTGGTTGTGGTAGCTGTGCCGGAAGGCCTGCCGATGAGTGTTACACTGAGCCTTGCGCTGAGTATGCGCCGTATGCTGAAAATGAACAATCTTGTTCGCAAGATGCATGCTGTAGAAACAATGGGCGCAACCACCGTTATATGTACAGACAAGACCGGAACATTGACGCAAAACCAGATGCAGGTAGCCAGTACTAATTTTTACGGCCTCCCCGATCAAAGGCTGACTGATAGCGAAATCAGCAGGCTGGTCATCGGAAATATTTCTGTTAATTCTACCGCGTTTTTAGATTTTTCAGATCATCAGAAAGTGACTGCCTTAGGTAATCCTACCGAAGGCGCTTTACTTTTATGGTTGAATAAAAATAAAATACTGTACAGTAATATACGTACCAAAGAAGAGGTAATGGATCAATTGCCTTTTTCTACAGAGCGTAAATTCATGGCCACGCTTGTCGATTCGCCTAAACTTAAGCGTAAGGTGTTATATGTAAAAGGAGCACCCGAAGTAGTATTTTCCAAATGTAAGACTGTAGCCACTACCGACGGAAATCTTCCTGTCGTGGATTTCAAGAAAACAGTTGAAGAGCAACTTCTTCAATATCAGGATCAGGCTATGCGTACCCTTGGGTTTGCCTACAAATATATAGATTCGGAAACAAGCCAATCTGTAGAGGAACTTGCATCGGACGAGCTTATATTTTTAGGCATTGCAGGCATTTCCGACCCTGTACGTGCCGATGTTCCGGAAGCTGTAGGGCGTTGCCTGAATGCCGGTATCGGAGTAAAAATAGTTACAGGTGACACATACGGTACAGCAAAAGAGATCGGTCGGCAGATCGGCATCTGGCATGACAATGAAGATACAGACCTAAATATTATAGGCGGGGTGGATTTTGAAAATCTGTCCGATGAAGAAGCCTATGACAGGGTAAAAGACCTGAAAATAATGTGTCGCGCCCGTCCTACCGATAAGCAACGGCTTGTACACCTGCTGAAAGAAAGAGGTGAAATAGTCGCTGTTACGGGTGACGGAACAAACGATGCTCCTGCACTGAATTATGCCGATGTAGGACTCTCTATGGGTTCGGGAACTTCGGTTGCAAAAGAAGCCAGTGACATCACGTTGCTCGACGACTCATTCAGCAGTATTGCTACGGCAGTAATGTGGGGGCGCTCGCTATATAAAAACATACAGCGTTTTATATTTTTCCAATTGACGATAAACGTAGCTGCATTGTTGATTGTTTTCCTCGGTTCCATATTCGGGCAGGAACTGCCATTGACTGTAACGCAGATGTTATGGGTAAATCTGATAATGGATACATTTGCTGCCGGAGCGCTGGCCTCTCTCCCGCCCGACCCAAATGTAATGAATAGTAAGCCAAGAAAAAACAGCGACTTTATTATTACTCCCTCTATAGCAAAACATATATTGACTACGGGAATAATATTTGTCATACTTCTGTTGGGTATGATGTACTATTTCTCCTCTCCTGAACATCTGAACTCGTTCTTTAGCTATATACCTGAAGCCGAACGTGGGGCTTATTTCTTATCATATTTCTTTACTGTGTTTGTTTTACTTCAGTTCTGGAATATGTTCAATGCAAAGGCATACGGTACGGGGAAATCGGCTTTTGCCGGAATGAGTAAAAGTGCCGGATTTGAAGTCGTCGCTCTTATAATACTTGTCGGACAGATACTGATTGTCACTTTCGGAGGTGAGGTATTTCGTACTGTACCACTTACTATACAAGACTGGGGTATCATTATCGGAGGTACTTCATTCGTATTGTGGATAGGTGAACTGATCCGCTTAGTAACTAAAAAATAACGCATTTATAGTCAGATACTTTATCTATACCCTGTAGGCTGAGGCTTGCAGGGTTCTTTGATATATACAGAAAATAATTTAAAAATCTGTTACTTTTGTTACCTTTTGCGATTAGCGTATGTGCAAGAGATTGATTTGCATTGAATTCTAACGGCTAAAAGCTATTAGCGAATAGCTATAATCCGTTACCTTTGTTACTTTTTAACACTGTATTGTTAAAATATATAAAATGCTAATGATTGATAATTACGAGTCCAAATTTTCCCGCTTTGCGCAATCGGCATATTGGCACATTTGATAATTGGCATATTAATTTTCTATCAGCTTTTCGCCTGTATAATCTTTAGGCACTACGCCAAACTGTGCCTTAAAGCATTTGGCAAAATAGGACGACGAATTGAAAGCCACGGCATCGCATATTTCCGATATAGACATATCGCCCTGAAGCAATAATTCTGCAGCCCTATTCAGGCGGAATACCTTCAGATAGTCATTCGGAGACATTCCCGTGACACTCTTTATTTTGCGGTAGAAGCTGGAACGGCTCATAAACATGGTTTCGGCAATGATATCTATAGAGAAGTCCGGTTCGGTGATATGATTCATTATTTCGGTATGCAGTTTCTCCATAAACTCCCTGTCTTTTTTAGGCATGGAGATATCTATTGCTGCAGATGAAGTGCTTTCACCCAATAATTTACGCAAGGATATTCTGAGTTTAAGGAGGTTCTCTATCTGTTTGCGTAATTGCCTGATTGAAAATGGTTTTTCGAGATATACATCTGCTCCATACTCCAGTCCTTCTATTTTTGCTTCGAGAGTTACTTTAGCAGTAAGTAGAATAACAGGGATATGGCTGTAATTGATATCGGACTTTACAGTCTTACACAGTTCGAAACCGTCCATTTCAGGCATCATAACATCGCTGACAATCAAGTCTACACTCTCTGAAGAAAGGGTATCCAGTGCCTGCCTTCCATTGGATGATTTCAAGATGGTAAAGTAAGGTTTTAACGAATCCTCTATCATATTAAGAAGTTCGGTATTATCCTCTACCAGCAGTATTCTGAAATCTTTGAAAGTAGCATCTGTTTCTTCGATTATCTCTTCGGTGTCGGATTCTATAATTTCGGCTACTTGTGTTTCCGAATCATTTAGCTGAGCATATAAGACAGGAATAGATAACATAAAGCAAGAGCCGCCATACTGACTATCTTCCAATGAAAGAGTACCGTTGTGATTTTCGGCAAGCATTCTTGAAAAAGCTAGTCCTATTCCTGTTCCTTCACTCGTTTTAGATACCTCTTCCGACTGATAGAATGCAGCAAAGACTTTTTCTTTCTCATTATCGGGAATACCTTTACCATCATCTATCACACTTATGCGGAATGAGTTATTCGAAACTTCAAGGCTGACTTCAATTTTCGTATTGGCGAACTTCACAGCATTGCTGAGAAGATTAGTGATAATCTTGGTTATCTTGCCTTTATCAACGAGCGTAATCACCTCATCGGACGGTAGAGTAATAGACATAGCTATATGTTTCAGTTCGGCAGGATGTACAAACTGCATATATATTTCATGCAGCAAAGTATTGATATTCTCCTCTCTAAGTGTAAGTGTATTGTTCTGATTCTCCAGTTTCTGGAAGTCGAGAAGCTGATTTACGACATTGAGCAGATAATTGACATTCTTGTCGATAGCATGGAGGTATTTCGATGTCTTGTCATCCTGATAATTCTTTTCTGTAAGTTTATCCAACGGTAATTTAATGAGGCTCAGAGGAGTCCGGATTTCATGCACCAGATTGATAAAGAAACTTATCTTCGACTGATAGACTTCTTTCTCTTTAGCAATACGATACTCGTCCATCTGTCGCCTCAATTCTTTCTTTGACTTTTGTACAAAGTATCGGCTAAAGAAATACAGCAAGGCTAGAAAGCATAAGGCATAAAAGGTATAAGCGTATGCAGAACGCCACCATGGCGGCAATACAGTTATTTTTAGGCTAGTACCCTGTTCATTCCATTTGTTGTCGTTGTTCGCGCCCCTTACACGGAAAGTATATTCGCCCGGCGGCAGATTTGTATAAGAGGCGGCATTCGAGTTCCCGCTGTTCACCCAGTCGCGGTCGAAACCTTCCAAGGTATACATATAACGGTTTCTGTTCGGTTCCTCATAGCTAAGCGCACCAAATTCGAGTACGATACTGTTGTTGTCGTAAGGCAGGGATATCTGCTTTGCAAGATATACAGGCTCACTCAGGTTCAACAATTTGCGGCTCTCACTCTCATCAGTATTATACAACCTGATATCGACAAGGTAAACCGGCGGCACATAATTATTCTCTCTGAATTCATTCGGATAAAAAGCATTGAATCCATTGATGCCTCCAAAATAGAGTTTCCCGGTACTTGCCTTTAACGAAGCTTTGAAATTGAACTGGTTGCTTTGAAGGCCGTCTTCCTGCGTAAAGAGTTTACGGTCAGAGGGATCGTTCGGATTTACTCTGAGAAGGCCGCCATTGCTGGATATCCAGAGGTTAGCCTGATTGTCTTCTTCTATGGAATAGATGACTTTATTAGGCAGTATTTCGTTCTGTGGGTCGAAATCAATGAATGTCTGCTCTTGCTCGTTGAAATAGCTTAAGCCACCGCCATTCGTTCCAAACCAAACTATTCCTTTAGAGTCTGTAAATAATGTGATTACGGCATTACTGGTAATCGATTGCGGATTCTTCTCGTGGCGGGTAAAATGCTTCCATTCGTTAGTCTGCGGATTAAATCTGAATACTCCCGAATTGTAGGTAGCTACCCATATATGTTTATTGTGGTCTTCAGTAATATCCGATACCGAGGTCATGCTGCCGACAAAGGTCAACGTTTCGAATATGTCCGATTCGGGTTTATATCTGCATAGCCCCCAGCTGGTACCTACGTATATATCGTTCTTGCTGTCCTTGAACAGTGATTGCACTTCGTCACTGCAAATGGTCGCGGACGATTCCCGCGAATGATAATACTCCGTGAGCCTCTTAGTGTTGACATTATAGACTTTCAACCCTTCGGAATATGTACCTATCCAGAGATTGTCTCCATCGAGCAGTAAGGAACGTATATCGAGTTTCTGTACTTTCAACGGAAGTAAAAATGGCTCCAATTGCTGATTGCCGATACTCAGAAACTTTAAACCGTCTTGCGAACCGACCCATATATTGCGGTACTTATCTTCGCAAAACTGGCTGATAACCTTGCCTGTACTTAAATTAGCATCAGATGTAGGACTATAATACTCAAAGACTTTGGTTTGCTGCGGCAAATAATTTACTCCCCCCAGATAGGTTGAAATCCAAAAGCCGCCTTCCGCATCTTTTACAATGGAATAGATAGACTGGTCACTAAGGCTACGGGAATCTAGAGGATTGTCGACACGGGTAAAGTCTCCGTGCTGAATATTGAAAATATAGAGGCCGTTGTCGGAACCGATAAGCAGTTCCCATTCTGAGAATTGGGAAATCGCCCTTATAGTACCTATATTCTGATTATTGTTATAGTAAGTGACCTGCTTGGTATTGTTGTTAAGCAATCCCAGATTATTAGTGCCTATACTAAACCAAATTTTATCCCCTACAACTTGTATGCAATTAATTTTCAGGCTACTAAAATCATTCTTATCGGGAGAGAATGTAAAGGATTCGACATATTTGCCTTCACGGTCGTAACAGATTAACCCTTCCTGTAGTGAGGACGAATATATATTCAGTGCGTTATCTTCTGCAATATCCCAGACAAAAGATGTGTAGCGGCTCTCCTGAACAAGCGTTCCGCTTTCGGGGTCATAACTGAAAATTCCTTGCCCCAATGTTGCAATACGTATAACACCCTTCCCTGTTCGTATTATTCTTTTTACTTCGGCACTTATCGAAACTCCGTATTGTGTCTTATTCTCAAAGCGGCGAAACTTATCGGTCTGCCTTTCATAGATATAAATGCCACTGCTGGTTCCTACCCAGATATCTTTGTTTCGGTCTTCATAAAGGGCCTGCACAGAATTATTACCCAGAGAAAATTTATCCTGAATATCATTCCGGTATATCTTGAATTTCCTTCCATCGAATCGGTTAAGTCCGTCACTTGTACCGAACCACATGAAACCGTAACTATCCTGCAATGTACACCAGACACTATTATGCGACAAACCGTCTTCCACCTGATACTTCTTAAAAAAGAACTGCTGTGCATGCAGTGTACCGGCAAAAATAGAGAGTATGAGGCAAAATATACTGAGTCTTTTCATTGTGCTTGCTGTGCGAAGATCGTACTACTTAATACCAGAGGGCTTCTTTATTTTGTCTATTTCCGACAAGGCTTCACCCAACACCGGGAAACCGTCATCCCCCCACTCCATTTTCTGCATACGTGGCGAACGCGTGTCCACGTCTTTTGCGGGAAGTGAACCATAAGGCTCTTTATCGACAGGCCGTGCCTGATAAAGAAAATAAACTTCCTCACTGTCGGGCGACGGAATAAAGCAAGGGCTTCCGGTCGAATAAACCTGGTTCTCTTCATTCTGAGAAAAGACTGGATTTTCCGATTTAGTCCATGAATCAGGGTTCAGTAAATCACTGTTTGTATCGGCATATAATAGTCCCACGGCATAATACGGAGTCCATATTCCGCTTGCCGAATAATATATCAACACCTTGTCTTTATCTTTTGTATGGAAGTAGTGAGGGTCTTCATTTACATAAATAGGATACCCGGCCTTGCTTCCGTCGGGACTTATCCATTGTCGTTCCCATTCATATTCGGGTTTGGATATCAGTACCCGTTCACTTGCCAGAGTCCACGGGTTTTCCATACGGGCGATATATATGCACTGGGTTTCGGCTTCTATCCTGCGTTTTTGCCATCCCGACCATATCATGTACAAGCTATCCTTGTGGGTAAATACGCTTGGCAGAATTGCCCAGTTATTATCCTTATCTGTCTTTACCCTTCCTTTCATAATAAACTCACCTTCGAATGGATCCTCCGACGAATTCTCAATCACATATATCTGGTGATTGTCCGTATTGCCGTCATCAGCCGAGTAATAGATATACCATTTATTATCTATACGGTGTAGTTCCGGGCCCCAAATGTGGAAAGCATTGCTTTTCTCTTTCGGTATCCAGATATTTTTGCTGGGTGCATTCTTCAGATCAGTAATATCCTCTGTCTGCCACATTACGATTTTATTCTCCGCATCCTGAAGATAATAGTATTTACCCTTATAAAAAACAGCCCATGGACGTCCTCCGTCCGGTAATAAAGGATTGGTATATGTATTTGCCGGAATACTATTTTCCTCGTGCTGATTATTATCTTTCTTCTTGCAAGAGAAAGATAAAATCATACAGAGTGTTATCAGAATATAGCTTATATTAGTCCGGTACATAATAATTTTCAAGGTATCGTAACAGGTCTTTTCATTTGAAATAAATGAGGGCGTAAAGTTAAGATTTTTTGCCTGATAAAATGAATAAACGACGATTCTGTAATCTTTTTTTAGAAGCTTTATCTATATATTGAAAGCGATAATCATTTTTTTATTTTACAAAAATGTACATGTTCATTCATCATATCAATTATAAAAAAATCTACCGGCAAAAATAGCCGGTAGATTAACCATAACATTCTCTATTTACCGAGAAATACCTATTTTAAAAACCTGTCGCTTAACATTTTCATATAATATCCGCCGACTACAGAGCGGGCCTTGAAGCCTACGTGCGTCTTACTGTCGGTATTATACCAGTCACTCATCGGCACACGGTCTGTCGTTTCATTCATAAATTTATATAATGGAGAGACAAATTTCTGGAATGTGGCATCATCATCTGCAAGGGTGGCTGTCCAGATAATCCAGTCCGATTTTGTATAATTCTTACGGCTGTCGAGTGGGAGTCCGTATTCGTTCTGTTTAGTCAGATAATACGGGATTTCTTTCTGAGCAACACTTTCAGGGAATACATCCAGCTTAAGAACCTTATTCCAGATCAGGTTGTACTTTTGGCTCCATGTTCCCGGCTGGTCGAATGTGAGGCGATAATGATCACCGTCGTCTGCCATTTTCATCCATTCCTGAGCCATCTCTTTAGCCTTATTAGTATATTTCTCCGCTACATCCTTTTTGCCCAGTTTATCGGCAAGGTAACCGTAAGACGCAATACCCATTATTGCTTTTACCGAAAGATTAACATTGTGAGCAAAGTGTCCGGCGAAGTCATCGGTACAAAGCTGATTTTCAGGGTCGAGACCTTTTTCTACCAGATAGTCAGTCCAGACAGTCAGTACATCCCAATGTTTCTCAGCGTATTTGGCATTGCCTTCTACAGCAGCTATAGCAGCAGTCAAAGACAGCATATTCCCGGCCTCTTCCACAGGCATGTCTCCGCCGTATGTCTGGCCGTTTGCCCAAGGGTAAGTACCCACATCATGAGAAGGGAAAGGCTTGGTCCATTTACCGCTTTCGCTGTAATAGAATATCTGATTCATCATACCTTTCAACAACTCCGGGTTGTAGTAAAGATACATAGGAGAAGAAGGATAAGTGATGTCGACAGTACCGATAGAACCGTTACTGTTATTCTCTTTCGATAAGAAAAGCAGGTCTCCATTCGGTGCTTCTACCAGCTTATGAGCCGATATAGACTGACGGTACGCAAGTGCACAGAGTTCGGCATATTCTTTTCCGCCTGCCTGTTGTGCATCTGTCATGAACTTGTAATCGAATTCGGAGCACTTTTTGCTAAGAGCCGGATAATCTTTGTTTGCTTCTACAAAAGCCTGTTCGATTGTCTTATCGCCATTCTTGTTCCAATAGCCACGGAGGTTATCTCCGAAATACTGGATTGAATAGATATCGTCATAGCCAATCAGTACTTTACCCGAGGCAGACTTACTATTACCCAACGATTGGGATATAGCCAGGCTGGCATCATTCTTAGAAGTTACATCGCCTGCCAGCTTTCCATTCTTAACAAACTCATTCCTCATCTGGTACGGATCACCTACGTTATAAGTTGAATTCGCCTTTTCTCCGCTCAAATAGAAATATCCCCAGTCGATACGGATATCATCACCTCTTTTACCCAGTACTTTCTGGCTGGTGCTACCTGTTTTCAGGAACAGAAGTCCATCTTTTTCATAACCCTCGGCTTTGCTTTCCTGAGATGCCATATTCAATGCCCAGTTTGGAGAGGCCTCGAAGTATATCTGTATATCATGCTCTTTGCCATCCAGCGAATTGATATCATAGGATATGTAATTAACAGGACGGGACATCAGATTAAGATCTTCCATCAACAATGGTGCAAGGAAGGACAGATTGAGTTCCACATTTCCACACTGAAAAGTATAGCGGGTCTGTGTTGCCTGCACGTCTGCCGACTTTTGCTCTGCAGTGGTTGTAAGGAAAGTCTCTACATTATCCTCTATATATATTCCGAAGTCGACAAGAGCACCGCCTGTCTTATTATTACAATGCGCAGCGATGACATTCTTGCCAGCTTTAAGAGTCTTCTTTACTTCGTCGGAAAGTTCTACTTGTACATCTTTTCTCCATTCATAGCCGGTTTTAACCACCTGTATTCCGTTTATATACAATTCAAATGTATCGTCGTGAGAGTATATAAGGAATACCTTTTTATCGGTCAGATCCTGCTCGAGGTTTATGCTTCTGCGTACCCATACATCTTTAGTTTCCCAAAGCGTATTGACGTTCATTTCGTCCGGCGTACCGAAAGCAGCCTGTCCTTCCTTCCAGCTGTTATCGTTAAAGCCTGTCATTTCCCAGCCTTTGGCCGGAGCAGTAAACGTATACTTTCCTGCCCACGGAGCGGTCGTTGACATGCCAGCAACAGCTTTAATCGGCGTCTGTTCTATCCCCATAAAACGATACACTTCTCCATCGACACGGATCACTCCTAAGAGAGGAAATTCCTTCCCGGTCCAGTGTTTAACCGATTCATCATACAACCTGTCGGTAGCAGACCATGCTGAAGTATAAGGGTCGATGCTTACCAAAGGATAAGCCGGAGCCCGCAGGTCGTTCTTCATTATTTTTGCCGGGTCTTTCTTTGTGCCATCGCAACTGAACAGCCCGACAAAGCATAATAGATATAATAAATGTTTCATCCAATCTTATTTTAATGAATTACATATCTCTAGATTTATCTGACGAAGACGAGGCTCTTCCAGTTTAATCACTTTACGGTCATAAGTCATCAATCCGTTTACTTCACCTTCAACATCTGTTGTCTGAGTATATACGGCGGCAGTAAATCCTCTTTTGATATAGCCTTTCAATGCTTCTGCATATTTGATATATTCATCGGTTACTTCTTTCGAATTCTTGAACTGAACATATCCCCAGTTCCTGTCTGTTTGCCACAAGTGGTCTTTAAGCGGCAAACCGATACCGCCATATTCACCCAGTACATTCGCACGTTTCGTATCGAACAACTGCATAGCAGGCCCCGGGTAGTTGTGCAAGTCTATCATATCACCTACATGATAGAAGTTACCGCCACTGGCAGGATTTACAAGACGGGACGGGTCATGGCTTTTAGTCCATGCAACAATTTCCTCTGTCTTGAACTGTCCCCATGCTTCATTAAACGGTACCCATACTACTATAGAAGGATATGAAATCAGATAATCCATGATCTCTTTCCATTCTTTGCGGTATACATTTTCTGACTCGATAGAGCGTTGTACTTCTACTCCATCGAAGTAGTCCTGGTTTTGCCAGCGTGGAGAAGGGCCGCCGTTAGGCATATCCTGCCATACCAGCATTCCCAGACGGTCGCAATGTGTATACCAGCGTGCAGGCTCAACTTTCACATGTTTACGGATCATATTAAATCCGAAGTCTTTTGTTTTCTGTATATCATATACCAAAGCTTCATCCGTAGGAGCTGTGTATAGTCCGTCAGGCCACCAACCCTGATCGAGCGGACCGAACTGAAATAAGTCTTTATTGTTCAACTGGAAGCGGTAAATACCATTTGCATCTCTTTTCGAGGAGATTTTACGCATTGCCGCATAGCTTTTTACTTTGTCAGTTGCTTTACCTTTGTCGAGAAGGGTAACTTCCACATCGTAAAGGAATGGAGAATCCGGCGACCAAAGTTTCATATCGGGGATATTGATATCTACCGGTTGTCCGGCGGCAAACTTACTGGATGCTACAGTTTTCGAACCGTCTTTCACCACAACTTCCAATACATCACCATTTGTTGTACCTTCTGCACATACATCAATCGACAATTGGTTAGTGTCAATATTCGGAATAGTTTTGATTGCTGCAATATGTTTCTGAGACACCGGCTCCAACCATACAGTCTGCCAGATACCGGATACAGGAGTATACCAGATTCCTTCGGGATTCTTCACTTGCTTACCTCTTGCCTGATCTCCGTCATTGGTAGGGTCCCATACTTTGACAACCAGTTTCTGATTGCCGGATGTCAGGTATGGAGTGATATCATAAGAGAATGGAGTATATCCACCTGTATGAGTACCTACTTTAATATCGTTTACAAACACTTCTGCTTTCCAGTCTACAGCACCGAAGTTAAGCATGATGTTCTTTCCTCTCCATCCTGAAGGAATGGTAAAAGTACGCTTGTACCAAAGTTCTTTTTCTTTTCCCAGTTCTTTTTGTACACCCGAAAGACTGGATTCTACTGCAAACGGAACCAATATCTGTCCGTCGAAAGTCTGAGGTTCTGCCTTGCCGACAGGAAGGATAGCATATTCCCATAGCCCGTTAAGATTCGACCAATCTGCACGCTCCATAATTGGACGCGGATATTCGGGCAATACATTATTAGGGTCGATAGATTCGGCCCATTTTGTTTTCATCTTATCGCCAGCAGGCTTCCACTGGGCAAACATACTTGTGCTGCATAGCACCATCGCTAATAAAAGGATTTTCTTCATTTAGATAAATGTTTAGTGATAGGTATTATAAAATAAGTATTTCGATTCTCTTTTTTCATGGACTCAGTATGGGCCTAACTTAGATTTAAATATTCTTTCTGAATTAAACACAAATATAGAGCGACTGACAGAAAAAGGGTAAAAGATATTGTTCAAAAAACAAAAATATCCGGTCATCACCTGTTGAGGGTCACCGATTTAGTTACTGTAGATGGAAAAATGCAGGATTTCTTTTGTTTTTTAATAAAATTGATATACTTTTGTACCGCCTTTCGGGCTACAGGATTGTCTCGTGGTGTAATGGTAGCACTGCAGATTTTGGTTCTGCCTGTCAAAGTTCGAATCTTTGCGAGACAACTGAATTAGCTTTAACAAGCAAATTAGAAAGATAAGCTCCTGGTATTTTCTTATAAATAGATAATATCAGGAGTTCTTATTTGGGGGAAGATTACTATAAATGCTTTTTTCTGCATTGATCCTATTTTTTGCATCCATTATAATTTTTGTAATCGCCGGTGAAGGTATTTTTATTTCTTTCATTGTAATAATTCTTGCTATCTCCATAGCTTTCTCGGGCTGCCCTTTTTCATCATATATTTTCATTCTCCAATAGAGAGGATAAAATCTGTTGGGGCACATATTCGAGGCTAACATGTAATGTTTTTCAGACTCGTCAAGATTATCCAGATTATAATAATTATCAGCCAAAAGCATCTGAACATCATAATCGTTGAAATAATTTTCACATTGATGAAGGATATCTAAGCTGCTCGTGTATTCTTTTCTATGATTTAACACAGCTCCATAGTTATACAAGAACAAAGGGTTGCCATTCCAATTGTTATGCAAATATTTGTATGGAGAGAGTACTTTTTCGATTCTCCCTAAAGAAATGGGTTTCGTAAGTTTTTTCCATCTATATTCAAAGGATACATCTTTAACCAGAAAATATGATCCGAGGGCACAAATAAGTATGATTATTACAGACAGGATAGAAGTTGTAAGTTTTTTCATTGTAAATATAATCGGAGTTTTTTTACTCATTTCTGCCAAACAATAAGCCAAAATAAGCCATACAAAAGCATACCGCAGAGGATACGAAAAACAGGCAAAAACAATAATGGATAATAATGCTATCAAATGAGGCGATTTGTCTTTCAGATTATATTTAAAACCAATAAAAATAACAACAAAACACAACAATAAACCTATTAACCCGTATTCAACGGTGACAAGTAAATATTCGTTAAAAGGATGGGCTACATTGTCCGCAAGTATAGAAAATTTGTTTTCGGGATTTTCTTTAAAAAAGTTTGCCTGATATGTCATGTATTTGGAACGAAAAGAACAGTTGCCTTTGCCAAACACAGGGTTATCTTTAATCATGTTCGAACTTACTTTCCATATCAATAGTCGCCCATTAGATGAGTCTTGTTTTAATGAAAACAGAAAGCCCAAAAACACTAATACCGAGATAAATAAAACGGATAAAAAATATTTGCTTTTTTGTCTAAACAAACCTTTAATATCTTTGTAGTAAAAGAAAATTGCAGCAATAAGTATACTCAAAATACCTGCTCTCGACTCGGATAGAACTATAGCAGTAATAATTATTATAGATGCTGATATTTTCAGATATTTACTTACTTTGGATTTTATATTAATTGTTAAGCAGAATGGGAAGCCGATTGCTAGACAAGCTGCGAAGCCTGCTGGATTGTCAAACTGCCCTACTATGGGGAATTCGGTATAATTATTTACAATGTGTGCATACTGCAATAGTCCATAAATGGCAGTTATTATGCAAGAAATCGCAATAATAGAATTTATAAGATGGCTTTTATTATACAGCTTGAAAAAATAAAACAATAATAAAAAACAAATACTGTATAATGCTGTAATATCAATGATTGGAGAAAAACATAAATTAAAAAACATATATACGAAAAAAGTCAATATCGCTACTGATAATAAGTCAAATTTACATTTTTTGCCAATGATTGATTTTACAATAATTAGACCTGCAATTAAAGCAAACATGCAAAAAACTATTCGCTGGGGGGAAATTTCTTTATCTACAAATAGACTTGAATTAAGGAAAATGCTTCCAAAAAAAAGCAATAATGAAAATATGATATACAATATTTGTTCAATATTATTCTTTATCATCCTGATTGTGTTCTTATTAAGAAGCATCCTTTGATTTTTTTAATCAATAGAAAGATTAGTTAAAGTAAAATTAAGAAAAAGGAGGTGCCTTCTAAAAAAGACACCTTCTTAACCTAAGCTTGAATATAAATTAGAGTCTATTAGTTTTAGTAGGCGGTGTGTGTCGGGCTCTGTAAAACTCGTGATAGTATCTAATCCTTCATCAGAGTCATTGCTACATGATACTAGCGTCATGCCGGCTATTACAAAGAGAAATAAATAAAATAATTTCATATTGACATAATTTTTAAAATGATTAATTATATATATTCAAATTTATGGTTCAAATGGTGAATATTCTGCTGTTATTGGCTTACTTGTAGTAGTAATTCCACCCGTAATACCAAAAAATATTTGATCGAAAAAAACGCCTATGCCTTCGTCAGAAACAATGGCTATAGATTTGTATTTAACACCTTTGTAGCTCCATTCTGTTTCTAAAAATTCCCAGCCGACACGAACAGCGTAATTAAAGGTTTGCCTTAATTTATCCCTGTCTATTAAATAAGGGGCTTCTATAGCTTTTCCTACCGTTATTATATCAAATAGTGGATATTTTGTTTTCGTAATTGTACGCCTATCTTCCGAATAGGTGGTATCTGTAACAATAATAGGCGGTAGTTCTATCGGAAAGGGGGCATCGGGAGACAACATGGAATCAATTATAGCAGATTTGACACTTTCAGATTCAATCACACCTTTATAGGTATAATCAATTAAAGTCAAATATTTACTATCGCCTTTTTCTTCTTCATCCGGAACTCTGTTTTTTGCATACTCTACTTTATCCTTCCAGGTTATTAGAGAGTCTTGCAATGATTGAGATGCAGCTATACTTGCATATAGAAAGCAACTTACTAATAAAAACAACTTAATTTTTTTCATAGAGATCCTAGTTATGTTAATCTTTTTAGGCATGTTATTTGAAATTATTTTATTATTTACCACCATATTGGTTTATTATTTTCATTTATTCAAACAATATTTTAAATAAGAATCAACATGTAAGAGCACATTAATTATGTAATATGCTTTTTTTGTTGTAAACGTTTAATTATCGGTGCAATATCCATCACATTAATATTTTGACCTTCAAAAATTCAAAAAATGAATGTGTATAAAAAAAGACTTATTATAAGTATAAATCCTATTATGCCTATAATAAGTCTTTTTTTAGTGATTTGGGGAGGTTTGTTTATAACATTCATCTTCAGCTATTACCATTACATTTATAATATTCTTGTAAACTTAAAACGCATTTTACGCATGCAGCTGCACCGACGTAATTCCACACCAAGCACTATCGCTACTAATATCTTTGCCGATTAGTTTTTTCACTCATCAACCATATCATCAATGAGTTTTGCAGCTCTTTCAATATTTCCTTTGTATATTAATTTACTTTCCTTGTCAAAAATAAGAACAGTAGGAAAAACTTCTACTCCAATACCTTCTTTTAATACTGAATTTTCAATATCAATTGATAAAGCAGGAAGAGAATATCCATTTTCACTTAAGATACGAGCTCCTGTTTGGACTGACTCATCTCTGTCTTCCATACGGCAGTGAAGTGAATATATTTTAATAAGTGAGTTGTCCTTATATTTGTCATATGTTTCCTGTACATAAGGAAGTTCCTGATAACATACTCCACAAAAGCTATGCCAGCAGTCTAAAAGAAGGTATCTGCCTCTAAAATCCTTAATTGAAAGGGTATCGCTGTCTGTATTGTTGAATGTCAGATTATAATCAGTATCGTCCGTTACTTTTCCTGTAAAAGTATGAAAGTTTATTTTATGCAACCACATCTCATATCCCGGAATTGACAACCAGGCAGCAACCAATAGACTGAGTACGGTTAATGTAATTTTGAAATATATTTTTTTGATATAGAAACAACTAAAACCCAACAAAATACCTAGTAAATGGATAAAATATTCAGGTAAGGAGATTAATCTCGGTTCAAAATCTGCGGCATGCATCGGCACGGTAACAATTGAAACACCAAGTAATATCGCTCCTAATATCTTTGCCGGTTTAATTTTTTCATTATACTTATATGTAATATAATAAGTAAAAGAATAATAAACCACAAAACCCACAATGGATGATAATAGAAATCCGGTAATCTCTCCAATTTCTATATATCCTCCTCTTAATGGAGATATTATGAGAAAGATCAAAAATGATAAAAGAAAAATTTTAACTAATGGTTTCATACAATAATTTATATTTTTCACAAGAGGTTGTCTGACAATTCAGAGCAACCTCTTGTAAGTGTTTTTTATTAATATTTCTAGAAACTCAGGTTTTAGTCTTTACTAAATGAGTAAATTTATTTTAACCCGGATAACATTCTCCGTCACATGGTGAATTCCAAAAAGCCCCGCATCCCTTTTTCTTTTCTCTACATGGATTTTTAGGATCAAGTCCTCCTTTGTAACACTTGAAACCAATCATATTTGAACATTTTGTAAAAACAGCATCATAATTACAGTCACAATCCTGTTCACCCATAGTCTTTAATGTCGTTGTCTTTTGAAAATCCACTTTCAAATCTCCCTCTGTATTTATCAAGAATCTCCCGTCAAAGATTAAAGCATATATAATCTTATCCGTCCAGCCGAGTTCCTCCCGCGCATACTCTATCCACTTATAGATGAAAATATTCTCTTCTTTAGTCGTTTCTGTACTAAAATTGATATTTCTACTGAGATAGTTTTGAATTTCTTTTAAATGAGCCTTCTCTTTCTCATTCCAATTTAATTTTAAAGCTTCATCCATTTTTTGCATCCAAAAATTCTTTTTCTGATCAGGGACAAAAGCTACATATGCAGCCCTTTGCAAGCCTACATCTACATTAAGCCACTCGCTACGTGTCATTTTCCGGATATCATCCAGATTATCTTTTGCCCATTCATTTGCTTCCGGGTCACAGCTGTAATACTCGTCGTCTCCCGAACATGAGAACAAACCTAATCCACACAAGACAAGTAAAATACTTAATAATTTAACTTTCATAAATTAATGTTTTTAATTAATAATAAATTAATACTGAAAAGGAATATCTCTTATTCCTTCATTTTTTAATTTCGCCCGTTTTGTGTAGTAGTTTCATAGCATTCCTATAAATCTATTTATCTGTCCATTGTCAATTTATTAATCAATTTTTCCGCTCCATCTATATCACCCCTATAGATAAGTTTACTATTTTTATCGAAAATAAGAACAGTAGGGTATGATTTTACTCCTATTTCTTTCAATATAGTATCATATATATTAACTGACAAAGAAGGTAAATCAAAGCCTTTCATTCTTAATATTTCATTTCCTGTCGAAACATTCTCATTATAGCTTTCTATGCGTGAATGACAGGAATAAATAGAAATAGTCCCATCGTTTTTGTACTTATTATATAATTGTTGTACTTTTGGAAATTCTTCGTAACACCCATTACAATATGTAAACCAACAATCCACAATCAAATATTTTCCTTTAAATTCGTTTATTGAAACTTTGGTATTATTAGCAATATCAAAAGTCAAATTATATATATTATCATCTGAAACTTTCCCCCGAAAAGTTCCATATGCCAGTTTGTAATTCCAAAAATTATATCCGATCGTCGATAGCCATAAGCAAACATTAAGGCTGATTATCGTGAACCAGACCCTAGATTTTTTAGTCTTTATTTGAGAACATAAAAAAGCGAGTAAAATACTCAAAATCCTTATAATATATTCTAAAAAAGATGTTGAATTATGTTTCAGATCAAAAATATAAAGTGGTAAAGAAAATATTGAGGCTCCTAAAAATATACTAATAATAATTAAAAGCTTCGGTATTTTATCTTCATATCTGATAATCAACACTAAAGTAATGAAATAATAGCCTATCATTCCAACTATAGAAGAGGTCTGTACTCCTTGAAGATTACAAAAAGTTATAATTTCCCCTCTAAAAGGAGAAATTAATATGAAGAAAAGTAATGATAATAAGAATATTATTAATACTTTTCTCATTTTATAGGCCAAATAAAGGATAACATCTTCCATCACAATCAGTTTGCCAGGCCCAACTACACCCTTTTTTACCTTTACATATAGAGACTTGAACACCCATACATTGTTTATTATTATTTTTGTTACAACTTTCGGGCTGCCCTATTGTAGGATTAGTTAGACAATCACATTTGGAAGATTCACTATAAAACTTAAGCCTTTTTGTAGAGATTTGTGCAATTTCCATATTTCCTTCTTTGTCTAATAGTTTATATCCTTCCATATACATTGACGAAATAAGATTATCATTCCATCCAAGCCTATCTTTAGCAAATTCGGACCATTTATAAAAGAATATATCTGCTTCCTTTAATATTTGCTCTGAAGGTATATCATCGTCAAAAAAATCAAGATTATTATTGAAGAAATTATATGCTTTTTTCAAATGTTCTGCTTCCATATCAGACCAACCCAAAGCCATTATTTCATTTGTTTTTTCTAACCAGAAAACTTGTTTCTGTTTTGCTGTAAACGCTAGATATGCTACCTTTTGAAGATCCACATCTACATTAAGCCACTCGCTACGGGTCATTTTCCGGATATCATCCAGATTATCTTTTGCCCATTCATTTGCTTCCGGATCACAGCTGTAATACTCATCGTCTCCCGAACATGAGAACAAACCGAATCCACACAGGACAATAAAAATACTTAACAATTTAATTTTCATAAATTAATGTTTTGAATTAATACAGAAAAGGAATATTTCTTATTCCTTCATTTTTTGATTTCTCCCGTTACGCGTAGTAGTTCAACATCATTTTCGGCATTCGATTTTACATATACATTTTTAGTGAAGTGCCCTGTAAGCTGTTTTGTATCCAATGATACATTTACAATTCCTCTTTCCCCTTTTAGGATAGGCTTATCGGGTATCTTAGTGGAAACACATCCACACGAAGCATCTGCCTTAGTAATAATCAAAGGCTTTTCATTCCGGTTGATAAAGACAAACTCTTTGGATATGAATTCATTGTCTTTATCATTAGCGTTTACTGAGCCAAAATCATATTCATCTTCTTCAAATAGAATGAGGAAACCATTTTTAGCAATTTTCTTTTCTTTAGCTATTTCTTCATTTTCCTTTACTGACTTGTTGCTACAGGAAAGAAAACTCAGAATAAGAAAAGCCATAAATACAATTCTAATAATTCTACTTTTTTCCATAATTATACCATTTACCACCATATTTGTTTATTATTTTCATAAGTAAAAATCCGTTCTTCCTTTCCTTTTGTATGGTTGCGAAGCAGAAAGAGTGCATTTGTGGGGCAATTCTCATATTCTATGTAAAAATCTTGGGCTGTTTTCTTACCCATTGATACCCATGCATCTTTGCCCCAATACAATAGTTCATATTCATTTTCCGGTTCTACGCAGTTACCATCGCCCCTTGCTATACACACAATCCTGTTAATAGATACAGGTTCTCCAAAATCCATTCCCACCCAGGCACCAGATGTACTAGGCGATTCGAAGAATGTCAATAGAGTTTTATCAAATGCCAATTCTTTTTTATCTGATTCGTTTCCAATGGCCCGTCCATACGTAGGTTTAACTGAATCTTTCTCGAAAAAGGCCAGTTCAGCTATGCTGCAAAAACTCCAATCAGAAGAAAAATATCTCCAATAGCGATAAGTGAGACTGTCGCCTGACAACCGGATATCTTCCACCTGTGTAGCTTTGGGGATTGTATGAACAGATCTTAAATCCTGAAAGAGAGAATCATTAGAAGCTTGTAATTTCGCACCTACCATACGTTTTCCTCCAAAGTCGGTATAAGTAAGCTGCGGATATTTTCTATATAGCTTTAATGTTTGTTTATGAAGTGTATCGGCAATAAGTTCTTTTGTATCTCCTTTTGCAGTAATAATAAAAGGTACGGCAGCAGCCTCAATTCCTTTCACAGTATAATATACCGGTAAATAAGCGATATCCCGTCCCATATTATTAAAGGTTACGGTATTCCCTTTACATCTGCCCCAATGTATTGGTTGCCATTGCTTGTTGTCAAATACAGTGAGATATGCATAAGAATGTTTATTCTTGTTATCGATATTTATAGTCACATTCCGTGTTGCCATATATTCAGGAGTGACATCTTTAATAAAGGGAAGATCAAATACGGAAGGAATAAATTTTTCACTTTCATGTATATCTTCTATTTCCTTATTTATAGCATATGTTCTCCGAAAAACTTTTGCCATTTTATGATCTTCTTTGTGTAATGTTCCGGGACTGGACATCGCGCCTTCAAAAACCATATGTTTACCAAAATTATTTAGCAAGACATTCCATGAATGCCCTTTGCTTTGAAACGGCCATTGGGGCGTAAAGTCTATGGCGGTCGGTATTCCCTTAGCCCGCATGACGGATAAGGCCAGAATGGAATATTCATCACATGTGCCATATGGTACTTTTGTTAAGGTATTCATTTTTAATATAGGATAGCCATCTACTGATTTTAGATGGGGACGTATTTCGTGAGATAAATCGTTGTTGACACAGCCACATGCCAAATATGCCATATTTTTATGCTGGTCGCAATATATTTCACTCACTGTTTTTTCACAATATCCGGAGAAATACTCTTTCCAGTTATCCAGGATTTGACCTTCGGTAATTTTATAGGGTAATATATATTCACAAAACTCATCAAAGTTTATATGTTTTGCCCAATTACCATCTTTCCACAGAGAGAAGGATTCTTCTATATTTTTGATTAGATAATCTGCAGTTATAATCTCTATATCGGACACATAGCTTGGTTGAATATCCTTATATTTGTTATTAATTATCAGAAACAGTGAATCCCTTTTATCATGTTTGGGAAAATCATATAATTTTGCTAAAGAATCGATTTCATTATAATAAGCAATAATTGTTAATGTATCTTTAATAGATAAATGTCCCGGCATATTCTCAATAAGAAAGCAGGCTGCCTTATACTTCAAACTGTCTTCGATATTTTCACTGTAGTGTTTCAGTACCTTTTCTAGCTCTGGCTTATTTTCTTTTGCTTGTTTAATAGCATTTTCCAATCTGTTTTCTTTGAGTGAACAGGAGTAAAGGAATATTACAAAGGAGAGTAATATCAGATAGATTTTGTTGGGCATAATATAATGATTAGTATAATAGTCAGATTGATTACTTGTTAGTAAACGAGTAATACATTAAATCTTAACTAAAACAAATTTATGTAAATAGATATTAGGGATTAAACACAGATGTAGCAAATAATATAACAAATGCCGCAATTACGAGATATAATCTGTCTGTATTTGTTTCTCATAATCGGAATTATTACTTTAATTATCACTCGGTATCATGTAGAAAATAAAGCCGCACCCGAAGAGATGCGGCTTTAAGAACTCCAATAAATAATCTGATATTATATAAATCACATAGGTTTAAAACGAACTACCGCTCCCCCGTCAACAGCAAGTGGCAATTCCAAAATATCTTTAGCCGTCAATTGTTTTATTTCTTTCTTCAAATGATTCGGATTTGTTTCAGCATCGGGAGCATCGGTATATACTTCCGCTTTGTATGTTCCTGTACCCAAGAAATCAAGTTTAATATCCAATATCCGTCCTTTACTATTATTTATAACTCCCAGATACCATTCTCCATCTTTCTGTCGGGCAACTGCAACATACTCGCGTAATGATGCATCAGGTACGACAGTCTTATCCCATATTGTAGGCACATCTTTCAGAAAGTCAAATCCCGGCTGTCCTTCATATGCCTCGGGCGTATCGCAAACCATCCCCAGATAACTTTCCAACACTATATACATAGCCAGCATATGGCAGCGCGTACTGGTAACGAAAGGATTTACATATTGTATCTTAAACTCCGAACGGGGAAGAGCCCTGAATCCTCCTAAGTGATAATCAGCCGCTCCTGCCAGCAAACGGGTAAATGGCATATTGATATCATGATCGGCATTCACCTGTTCCGCATTCCATTTATATACTTCGTAGTTGAGTGTTCCTTCCCGGGTAAATTCATTGGGATAGGTACGGTGCAATCCTGAAGGTTTACTCGAGCCGTGAAACTGTATGTATAGCTTATGCTTTGCTGCTTTGGTCAGAATTTCTTCCTGAATAAGGATCATCTCCTGATCATCCCTGTCCATAAAGTCTACCATCATGCCCTTTATACCCCACTCTTCAAATCTGGCGAATGCTTCGTCCAATTTAGGATACAATGCTCTCCAGTTGAGCCAGACATGGATGCCTACACTTTTACTTTTTGCATAATCGCAAATATATTTCATATTCAGCGGTGCAATCGGCTTCGTTATATCTACCTCTGTACCAATAGTACCGAAGTTAAAGCCGTTATCGGTATACCACGGGGTTTCGGCATAACCATATATAGAATGATAATCGAGCCCGTTGCGGGAAGCAAAATCTATATAATACTTATTGGTTTCAAAGTTATTTCCCGGTGAAAATGTTGTATCGGGAACCACGTTGCCACTCCACCACGTAAAGGTAGTTTTTCCCGGTTTTATCCACGAAGTATCTTCTATTTTGCATGGTTCGTTGAGGTTGGTTAATATATCCGATTCTATCAATGCGCCAAGCCTGTCACTTATCATCAGTGTTCTCCAAGGAGACTTATGAGGCAATGCAGCTTCGACTTTTATGCGCGCATCTCCTAGTTTCGGCGATAATTTACCGTAAAGCATACCGTTTTCCTTGCTTAACATCATTCCTGCATAATCACGAACGGAAGCTTCGGTTATCGACATATAGATACCATAGCCAAAGCGGAATGTAGCCGGCATATCCATTAACTTGTTTTCTTCGATCCCCTTGTATTTTCCATATGTATATTCCCCTTCATGAGAAGATATAAATCCGGGTAAATGCAGCCGCAATACATCCGGATTACCTACCGCATTAAAGGTGGTGGCTTCGTTATATATTACATGTGAAGAACGTCCCTTTTGTTTCGGATATTCATAGCGGAAAGCTATACCGTCGTTAAACGCACGAACGACTAGATTGACCTGTCTCTTTAACTTATTAGTTTCTGTAAATGGAATGAGTACTTCATTACAATGGCTGTGTACTTTTCTCGATTTACCCACTATCAGTTCATAGTCTTCTTTCAAAACCCGATGAACCGGTTTCGTTATTTTCAGGTTCTCACCCCACCATCCATCCGAAAATTCAATAGAAAGAGGCGAGTCTTTTATAAGCATAACTTTATCATAAGAAATGTTGTATTCCGGTTGTTTCGCTCCTAAACGCAGTTCAAATTTCAGTTTACCGTCAGGAGAGGCAAGTTTTACACTTTTTTGCGCCCAAATAGGGAAAGTAATAAATAATAAAAGTAAGATTGTCTGTATTTGTTTCATCTTATATTAGATTTGTGTGAGATATGAGTTTTTCTTATAAACATGATTCTGTAAATTTCCCTATCTGTATGTACCGTTCATATAATGACTTATATTTTTCATGATTATTCATGTCCGGCTTATACTCACAGACAAAGCCCTGCCCCATTTTTGATTGAGCTTCTTCAATAGTCTTATATTTCCCTGCTACTACAGCAGCAAACATAGCTGCTCCTAATGCACAGGTTTGTTGTGAGCGGGCAACTTTTATAGGCACACCTATCACATCTGAAAGTGTTTGCATCACAAACGGGGATTTTAAGGATATCCCCCCAATGCCTATAACCTCTTTTATTTCAATACCCGATTCGATAAATCGTTCGATAATAGCTTTCGAACCGAATGCCGTAGCTTCTACCAATGCCCTGAAAATTAGTGGAGCAGAACTACCGAGTGTCAAACCGGTTATCGAACCGGTAAGGAGCTGATTAGCATCCGGCGTACGGCGTCCATGCATCCAGTCGGTAGCCACAATAATACTTTTTTCAATAGGTACCTTTGCCGCTTCCTCTGATAATAAAGGAATGATTTCATGGCTGATATCTTCTATTAGTGAAGTTTTTGCCTCTTCATTGAGTGCCTTTGACTTCTGTAAGATATTTTTCAAAGGCCATTCCAATACATTCCTAAACCATGCATATAAATCGCCAAATGCCGACTGTCCAGCTTCTAAGCCGATAAATCCGGGAATTACAGACCCGTCTACCTGTCCGCAAATACCGGGAATAAGCTTATCTTTCATTTCGTCATACGGCACAACCATTATATCACAGGTCGATGTTCCCATTACCCGTACAAAAGAACCGGGTTTTATTCCGACTCCTACAGCACCCATATGGCAATCGATAGCACCTATACCTACTTTAACTTCCGTAGTCAATCCTAGACGACCAGCCCATTCTGCGGTAAGATTTCCGGCTGAAGTATCTGAGGGATAAGTTTTTTCGTAAAGATGCGAACGGAATCCGGCAAGGTAAGGTGATAACGCGGTCAGAAATTCCTCCGAAGGAAGTCCGTTCCATTTCTCATGCCACATAGCTTTATGCCCTGCTGCACAACGACTGCGAAGCACTTTTTCCGGCTTGGTATTTCCGGTAAGCAGAGCCGACATCCAGTCGGTATGCTCGATCCACGAATATGCCTTTTGTCGTACCTTTTCATCAGCCCGAAGAACATGCAGTACTTTCGACCATACCCATTCTGCTGAATAAATTCCTCCTTCATATGCAGTAAAGTCTATTTCCCATTTTTTCGCCAGTTCATTGATCTCTATTGATTCCTGAATGGCTGTATGATCTTTCCACAATATAAACATTGCATTCGGATTATCTTTGTATTCATCGAGTAAAGCGAGAGGCGTCCCTTGTTCATCTACAAGTGAAGGAGTACTGGCTGTCAGATCGAAAGAAATACCGATTATATCTTTCGAAATATCACCCGCTGCTTTAGATAATGATTCTTTTATCGCAAGTTCCAATGTATCTATATAATCCTGCGGATGCTGCCTGTATTGATTTTCCTCCGGATTGCAGTATAATCCTTTTTTCCATCGTGGGTAATAATAAACGGCAGAAGATATTTCATCCCCGTTTTCCACATCGATTATCACGGCACGGCACGAATCTGTTCCGTAGTCTATGCCAATAACATATTTCTTAGCCATATATAGTATATATTAGTTTTCTGTAGTTAATTCTGCTTTCATCAGGAAAATATTATAAGGCCGCCACATCGACATCAGGAAATACAGTTCGTCACCGTCGAGTGAGGCGGGATGAATAAATGAACCATACAATTGAGAATACTGCCTGCCTGTAGCCAATGTCAGCGGCTCACTCCATTCCCCTGTCAGTTCGGTCGCACAGCGCAGGGATATTTCATATCTCTTTCCACAAAAATATGCCATAATCCAGCACTTGTATTTTGTATTGTAAGCAATGGATAATTCACCTACTGTATCTTCGAATAAGTTGGTTGCCTCAGACTCATCTCCTCTTATCCATTTATTTTTATCTTTGTTCCAATACTCGTATAAGTATTGTTTTTCAATATCTTTTTCTTTAAACCGAACCAAACGCGGATTGCTTTTCCTACCGGTTTCAGTGCCGACCATATATACATATCCGTCTTTTTTAAAGTATCCGGCCTGTCCGAAATTGCTGTCTGATGTGAAATACACATCCGGACATTCAGACCATGTTTGCCCGTTATCTGTTGATTTGTATAACCCTGAATAATTAGTAACCCAGCCTGTCCAGTTTTTCATATTGAAATAATGGACATAATCTATGTTGTTTGCTCGGATAGCTGCCGTCGGAATCGAAGTCCAGTCGCCATTACCCGATTTGTCCTTTCCTCCGGGAATCAATTCTTGTGCATATCCTTTTTCATCGACTGACATTGCATCAATGGTTATTCCATCACGAAGATCATTATCTTTTGAAAAAGCCAATACGTTACATCTCCAATTGTCGCCGAAAGTTGCCGGGTCATCCTGATCGGGAATAAATCCTTTGCCATAGGTATCTCCCATAAATATGCCGTATTTTCCTTTTTCCATTTCCCAGACAATACCTAAATCTGTTCCGCCTACATCATACATGTCCGTCGTATTATTCGGAGAAGGTAGGTTGTCCCCCTGTACAGGTGTTCCGGTTACACGTGCTACCTGTTCTACTTTCTTTATTTTTAAGTTTAGTTTTTTCCTATTTTGTGATAATCCGGATTTTAAGATGTTAGTATTCGCTGACATTGCCAGAAAATGAAACAATCCTATTATTAATAGTGAATATCCGGTTTTATTTTTTAATTCCATTACTCTTATTATTCTTAATAGAATAAACTACCCCTGTCAATAAGGGGTAGTTTGCCCCTCTTTAATTAAAAACACTTACTTTGGCATTTCATTCCCCCAAAGTTTCGGGTCTTCGCCTCTGTTCTTTCTCCATTCATGGCGCCAGCGATGCATATCAGGCACATTAATAAACGGCTTCAGTTTGCGAACTTCCTTCGATGGGGCAGGCGGCAATTGGCTAGCCTCCGTCTGATACCAATATGCTACTGTAGCCAGATCGAGCGTCAGATTATTTGCATGTCCGTGTTCTATACTTGCTTTCAGACTTTTTTCAAAAAACACAGGGTCTTCGATAAAGAAACGGTATATATGTGTACGTCCCAACCAGCCCACATCGTTATTCACCCGTGGATATCCATAATAAGGATGCGAATACGGTTCTTTAGGACACCATGAAGTATTAAATAAGTCTTCCGTACCTGTTCCTAATATGGAAGCATTCGTTTCTCCATCGATAAACCAGAAATCGTCTCCCTCACCGTACCATATCGGTGACGGACAGTGTACATAATAATTCAAACCAACAAAGTGACCTTTGCCTTTAATATCAGCAAATACATAATTACGCTCTCCGGTCGTATTCTTATCCTGTGGACCTACTACTCCCCATTCCGTTTCCCCTTCTGAGGCAGCTTCAGTTAGTTCATGGTTGTACCACGCATGGAAGCGGCCTAGATTCTCCGGCAGTTTCTTTGTTTCATAATAGTCTACATAGAAATAGAACTTATCGAGGTTTACATCTGCCTGATTCTCTATTTCGATCTTCGCTCCTTTTGCAAAAGGCATAGAAAAATACGACACCAATGCTGTACCATTTGCCGGACCTGCAGTGATAGGCAAAGCTGAAAAATTATACTGCTCGTTCCATCCCTGTCCGAAGAACGGGCCGATAGGAGACTCCACAGAAGGGTAATCATTTCCATCCCAATATATGCGCAGGATAATATCACTGCGGTTGATGATATGAGGCTCCGGCCCCATTGTCATCCACATATGATTGATAATGCCCGAACCCGGTATTTCGGCAATTATCCGTTTCTCTCCCGGTTTGATATTAGATAAATGGTCGACAACTCCTCCGGTAGGATCATTACTGCTGATACGCCTGCTGCGCATACCATTCTTAATCTGGGAAAGTTCATACATTGTACCCGGCACAGGATTCTGCGCTTCCATATCCGGCATACAAAAGAATGCTGCCAGAAAACAAACAAAAGCTAATTTCAATTCTCTTTTCATAGTAAATTCTGTTTATATAAATCAATTCATACACATTTATTTTTATCATAGTTATACATCAGCCCCTTTCCCCAAAAGATCGGGGCTGAATGTAAACTCACCATTACTCAAAAAATCTCTATAAAATAATAATTCAAAGCTTCTGTGATCGAATAGAATGCAGTCCCACTGCCAGACAAATGTTCTGAGATCCGTTTCCTATTAATGACTCTATTTACATAGAATAGCTAAACTTAATTAGTATTATAGGATATTGGAAACTTAATTTCATAATCTTCAGCTACAATCATCATGGCATTTATACTGTAAAATTTGGCCCAGTGTGTTGCATTCGGACCAGACTGGATTTTAATATTTATTTTTCCTTCATCATCAGGAACAATCTGTTCTACTATAGCAACCCTGTCTCTGTTATGAGCTGTATTAAGAAGAGCTGTGCTTTCATTTTTACCTTTGACAATATATTCGTTTTCCGTATTAGAATCATTAATTGAACTGTAGAAAACAAGTGTATATTTATACTCCTTATTCAAATTTGAAAGGACAAATCCTGCCGATTCAACATGAATACCGTCATTAAAGAACATATCTCTTCCTACATCTGCCGGAAATCCTAAATCGTTAGTAAAATCCCGGGTCATTTCATTAAATGTCCCTACCATTTCAATTGTATACCCTGTGTTCTTCTTATATTCATCTGTCAGATTCTCGAGTTTCTGATCCGTCGGCCATTCAAAATTATTGAAAGGTGTCGGCGATTTTACAGGTCCAAAATCAATAAATATGGCATCGAAAATAGGTGCCTTTACCACCACCAATGTAGTGAAATACTTGATTTTACCATCTTCCGATTCTATCTTGAGAACTGTTTGTCCCGGGATAAGTCCTTCGATTGTGGCAGAATTATCTGAATTCGTAACTACAGAAGCCAATTTAGAATCTGAAACACTCCACGTAAATTTCTCAGCAGCCGTTTCTTCACTATCAAAATGTGCATTTACAGTTATTTTATTTGTCTCCTGAGTTCTGACTGTTATACTTTGCTGAAGAATGCGGGCATACTTTGTAGGAAATTCGGGCAAATCGCTGTCGTTCTTACACGAACTGACAACCAGAGCAAATAAAAGTACATATATAATAAATTTAATCGATTTCATAAGATATTATTTATATTTATTATTACTTTTTATAAAAGAGCTGATTCTGAAAAGGCTAAAATCAGCTCTTCTAATTTTTAGTATTAGTAACCCGGAGCCTGGCTTAATTTCGGATTTATGTCAATCTGCTTTTGAGGAACAGGCCAAACATACATCCTCTTATTAAATATGCGGTTTCTATAGAAAGTACGCTTGTAAAATGCATTCGGATTGTTTACATCATCGCTCTTTTCAGAACCGGAAAAATTCATACCATAATAAGGACGTGTAAATTCTGTTTCTGCAATTTTCCAGCGACGGACGTCATGGAAGCGTATACCTTCACAATTGAACTCAATTCTTCTTTCTAGTTGAATCAATTTGCGAATTGCATCTTTATCTTTTGTATTAACTTTTATACCGTTTATGCCGGTTTCATTGTATTCTGGTATTCCGGCTCTTTTTCTCACTTCATTTATATACTTCAGAATGTCGGCATTCCCGGGATCATACTCATTTAGTGCTTCGGCATAGCCCAAATATGCTTCAGCCAAACGATAAATAATACCAGGCTGGTATGTCCAACCTCCTGTAACCAAAGGATTCGTTTCCAGACTTATTCTTTTTCTTACATTATAGCCATTTTGAGGAGCATCGAATGTAGGACCGGTATCTCTTCCTCCATTCTGTAGAAATTCCACCCTTCTGTTAGCAACTCCCAGCCATGCTTCATTATAAATCACTGAAACATAAAAACGAGGCTCACGATTACAGTACATATTAAATGTGCCCGGAAGTGTTATCTGCCCTTGTACATTGTTTTCTCCCAAACCACCTTTCCATTTAGTATTCCTTATTTCTCCGTTCTGCGAGAATCCTCTTTCTGAATATCCTGATTCAGGATTAATAATCGGCATATTGTTAGTATCATAACCCAATATCGGGCTCAATCCGTTTTTCATAAAGAACGCATCCACCAGTTCCTGAGTTACACCCATCCCGGCGTTTCCTCTTATTCCTTTTGGCAAATGATGTTCCTGCCAAGTTCGTAAACCTTCATAATTATCGTTATCCCTATTCCATGTCCTCCCAAATATGATTTCCTTATTACCTTCCGAAAATCTTTTCAGCGACATGTTATAATATGACATAAATGGATCGCCCCCTTCATCATATAATTTATAACCATTCGTATGTGCAAAATCAATCAATTCTTTGTGAGCATCTGCAGCACGTTTCCATTTGGCCGGATCTACGGTTGGCTTGAAGAGGTTTACTCCTTCACTATTTTTCCAGTCTTTAAAATCGGGATTTCCGTTAAATAAAGGGCTTGCAGCAAAAAGAAGAGTACGCGCCCTTACAGCATGACACATTGTAGAAGTAGCTCTTCCCCAATCTGTGTCCGGATAAACTGCAGGTAGATGCTTCGCTACTTCTTTCAGTTCATTGTCTATCCAATCAACAATATCATCATATGGAGATTGACTGGTCATCAATTCGGAAGCAGGAGCATCAACAGACTCGATAACTCCGGGCTTGAATGGAATAGGGCCATATAATTCAATCATAAGAGAATAAAAATAGGCAATAAGAAAACGGGCCTCATACTTCATTCTGGTAACATATGCTTCACCCATATTTTGCGCCTCATTCGGACGAGCATTTTCAATAAAAATAAGGGCACTACGTATCTTCTGAGGCAATGTAACCCAATAATTAGGTCCCCATTCAGACTGAGAGTTCCAATCTCCTACAGTATATGCATAAGAATTTCGCCAACCGAAAGGCTGCCATTCGGAAGGAATAGTTATATCATCTGCCATAATATTCCATCCTTGGTCTTTAAAATAACCCCACATTGGGTTAGGAACCCCCGAATACACGCCGGCAAGCCAGTCTTCTGTCCTGATCTTATCTGTAAATACCATTTCTAATGTAAGATAGTCGTCAGGTTTCTTATCGAGATAATCAGAACATCCTGTTGTGTTTATAATTAGGATAAAGCACACAGTAGTCAGTATTAAGTATTTTATATTTTTCATATTTTCTGTTTTTTATTTTAAGGCTTCTATTATTTCCTATCGGAAATTAATACTTAATCCGAATGATACCGACTGAGTCATCGGATATTTAAGTCCGTCAGTTGTATCCAGCTCGGGATCCCATAGTTTAAATTTGGAGAAAGTCAACAGATTAGACCCTCTGGCAAAAACACGAAGGTTTTCTACACCAAATGTATTTAACCACTTCTGAGGGAAAGAATAGCCTGCCTCTAATGTTCTTAAACGTAAGAAACTCATATCCTTAAGCCACCACGTAGATGCTTGTTCATTATTTATATTAGGGCCGTAAGTAAGTCTTGGCCAGAACGTATCATCTCTTGGATTATCTTTAGTCCAACGGTCATTATAGTTGCTAAAGATATTTCCGGTAGCGCCCTGCGCTGTTCCCGGCAACCAATTCTCTCCTCCTAACAATTGATAGGTATTGCCAACTCCCTGAAAGAAAAATCCAAAATCGATAGCTTTATATCTGATATTAGCACCAAACCCATAGACAATCTCAGGATTAAATGTACCACCTATAGCAGTCCGGTCTTTCGGATCAATTACATTATCCCCGTTCATATCTTTATATTTAATATCTCCGGGACGTAGGGTAGTCCCGATATAAACAGGTATTCCGGGTTTGACATTTCCTGAAGAATCAAAATCATCCTCTGTAAAAAGGCCATCGGCAATAAATCCGAATAACTGGTTTACCGGATGGCCGGTTTCAGCCCTGCTTGTTCCTATTACAGCTTCAGGTTCATCTTTCTCGATAATTTTATTACGAGCAAAGGTGTAGTTAGCCATTGCTGTGATATACCAGTCATCTGATAATTTCTTATTAATATTAAGTGACATCTCAATACCTTTATTTTCTACTTTACCAAAATTTGCGTAAGGAGTTTGGATAAAGCCCGCAGAACCCGGCACCGTTGTTCGCTGCATAAATATATCTTTACGTTTATCCATGAAAATATCGACCGTATAGTTTATTGCATTACCCAAAAGCCCAATTTCAAGTCCTAAGTTAGTTTTAGTAGATGTTTCCCATGTTAAAGAAGCATTTTCAACATTCCCTTCAGCCTTACCAACACGGAAGAAATTACTTTCCGTACCCAAGGTATACCATCCATAATCATTAATTGTGGATAGATATGCAAATCTGTTATCCCAAATGTTTCTGCCAAGTATACTGTTCCCAACCTGTCCCCACGAACCTCTTAATTTTAGGTTTGAAATAGTTTTTGATATGCCTTGCATAAAACTTTCCTGCGATATAATCCAACCTAATGAAACGGAAGGGAAAAATCCATAACGTTTGCCTTTAGCAAAGTTTTCCGATCCGTTATATCCGAAGTTAAATTCCGCTATGTAACGGGTATCATAAGTATATGAAAATCTTCCGGCAATACCTTGTGTACGATAAGGTAGTCTGTCCCAAGCTTCCTGACCCCTCTCAAGCTCCCTTTGGTTGTACATCAGCATAGAATTTACCGCATGCTTTCCATCAAATACTCTGTCGTAATTAACAGCACCTTCCATATAAATGCTTTGTTCTCCCCATTCCGAGCCTTTATCGTAACCTAAAAATTGCTGTCCGTTCACATCTATTTCTAAATTTAAACTTCCGTCCGGATTTCTGTAACGAGCTTCTTTGTAATAATCCGGATTTTTGCCTCTAACTTTATATGCTCCGGAATATCTGTCAAAAGAGAAACTTAACTTAGCGCTCAATCCCGGTGTTATTGCTTTTAAATCCTGTTCAATAGATGCTAACGATTCTATTTTGTGACGATTCAGGGTTTCATATCCCCGTTGTGTAGCCCAAGCCCATGGGTTTTCTCTGAATTCGACCCGAGGTATCTCTCCTGAAGAATAAATCGGAGGGTGTCTATATGGTGGTACCCTTGAAGCCTGATAAAAAATACCGAAATTAGTTTCATCCCATCCCGGAGGTGAATTACGTGTTATCAAATGGCCCCCGATATTAAATCGAAAAAGAGTCGTCTTCGTTAAATTAATATCCACATTAGAGCGAACATTATAGCGTCTTACCTTCAAAGATGAGTCCCATTCCTGATTTCTATCTCTTTCAATAATCCCGCTTTCATTATATACACCCAGCGTTAATGCATAGCGTAATATATCACTACCTCCGTTAATATCGATATTGGCAGTTGTACTACTTGCATGGTCCTTTGCTACTACATCCCACCAATTGATATCAGGATATAAGTCCGGGTCAGTGTTATTTCTATAATTTTCAAGAACGGCCTCGCTATTAGGTACAGGTTTCAGCGGATTAGCATCCAAGAAAAGTTCATTCATAAGTTCCAGATATGGAACTGAACCTATATATTTAGGTATCTTAGTAGGCCGGGTAAATGCCTGCTCAAAACGGGCAGTGACTTTCGGAGCTCCGATTTTCCCTCGTTTTGTAGTAATCATTACCACTCCATTTGCTCCTCGAACACCATATACGGCACTGGCTGCAGCATCTTTCAAAACTGAAAAAGACTCTATTTCATTTGGATCCATATCGTGCATAGAACGCTCTATACCGTCTATCAATACTAAAGGTTTGGAATTGCCAAACGTACTCATACCTCTGATCCAAAAATCAGAATCATTGAACCATGGATTTCCTGTTCGTTGTACTGCAATGACACCCGCCAGTTTACCTGCGAGGTTATTACTTATTGAACGAGCCGGAGCCGATAATAAACTCTGAGGTTCTATAGTACTGATAGCACCTACTACAGAGGCTTTCTTCTGAGAACCGAATCCGACTACCACTACTTCATCAAGGAAAGCGACATCTTCATCTAAAGCAACGTCTACAATAGCATTTTTTCCGGTTTCGACAACTTTCTCTTTAAAGCCGATACATGTAAATTTTAATACCGGACTTCCAGACTTTACCATAATGGTATAAGTCCCATTTTCATCAGTTATCACACCATTCGTAGTTCCTACTTCAACAACCACTACTCCCGCGAGTAATTCTCCTTTCTGATCACTTACACGTCCTGTAATTTGTTTGCTTCCTCCTGATTGGGCAAGAATAAAAACAAAATTTAGAAGAAGACATGTCATCAAAAAGCAAGTTCTTACAAGTTTTTTTAATCTAACGTTTTTCATAGTTTAATACTAAATTTGTATTTACAATAGAGCACATAACGATACAATAAACATTAAGTAAGGCGTATGCATAGCAGGGAGTAATGAATCACCCCTTATGCAATGAAGTTTTATTTATTTGTGTATCAACAATATAAAATGTGTTTTTCAGAGTATTAAAAATCTCTATAGAATCATCTTACAAAAAATCTAATATTTATTACGCCTTAATTTGTTTTTTAATAATGAGGTAATTTCGATATGGCAATTTTACTTATATAGCTGAAAAATTGCCATATAACATCAATGAGCACTGCACTTGATTATGCATCTGCATTCTCGTTCTTATTTATAGATCGGGCCATATGTATTGCATGCCCTGTAGTCTGCACCTTCGGTATCAGAGCCGAATGCTCCCCACGCCGAAGGTCGGAATATCTTACCTTCTTCAACATTATGCATACATACAGGTATACAAAGCATTGATGCCAAAGAAATAAGATCGGCTCCGATATGGCCATAACTTATTGCTCCATGATTAGAGCCCCAATAGTTCATTACAGAATATACATCCTTGAAATATCCTTTTCCTGTAACACGTGGTACGAAGAATGTGGATGGCCAAGTTTTATCTGTACGTTGATCGATAATTTCAAATGCTTTATCAGGGAAGGTTGCAGTCCAGCCTTCGGCAATCTGCAAGACCAGCCCCAAACCCTTCACGGAATTCAGACGGCACATAGTAACAGGCATATCCGGCCTGGTGAGAAACTTTGAGGAGTATCCGCCCCCACGGAAATATTCGAGAGATGAAGGCCCCCATTCTGTAGCTTTCAACATTTTATCAACCTCAGCTTCTTCTATTTCCCAGAATGGTTTCATTGCAGGTTTTCCGTCTTTAGACTGCTGTCCGGTTCCATCAAGTGTACATGATCCTGAATTAATGAGATGTATAGCACCGTCTTTCATCCTGCCTTCCGGTTTCCATCCTGTTACTCGCTCGATAGATTGAGGGCTCCAGTAGGTACGAACGTCTGCGAATATCTGCGCAGTGTTGGTCAGCAATTTATTCATCAACATAGACATTCCGTTCAGATGATCGTTTTCGGTAGCAAAAGCAAATGGCTCACGTATCCCGTTCCAGTCGAAAGAGGAATTCAATATCGCTTCTGCAAAATCACCGTTCGGCATAAAGTCAGTCCATTGACGTTGTCCCTGAAAACCTCCGCAAATAGCATTATGCCCCATGGCTTCTTCACCCCAACCTGCTCCCAACTTATCATTTCCTATCATTAGATCACGGAAAATCAGAGCCATTTTCACAACAAATTCCCAGTCTTTATCTTTTTGTTCACGTGAACGAATCAGATGTTCCGGATTATGGTCATCCATTTCGTTAGGGACACAGTTTTTCTTCGTCCATGCCAATGCTTTTTCATATTCATCCTTATCATATATTTCCAGCTGAACACGGCGAAGTATTTCAGAGCAGTCAACATATTCCGTTCTCATACCGAAATACTCCTGAAGCATATCTGCATTTACCATCGATCCGGCTATACCCATAGATACCGTGCCTATAGCCAGGTATGACTTTCCGCGCATCAAAGCCACTGCCAGTCCGGCCTTTGCAAAGCGAAGAAGCTTTTCCTGAACATCTTCCGGTATATTATTATCGCCGATATCCTGTATTTCATGTCCGTAAATTCCAAAAGTCGGCAAACCTTTCTGGTTATGAGCCGCCAAAGCTGCAGCCAGATAAACAGCACCCGGACGCTGTGTTCCGTTGAAGCCCCAAATGGCTTTGGGTATCAACGGATTCATATCAATTGTTTCCGAGCCGTAGCACCAGCATGGCGTTACCGAAAGCGACAGACCGACATTTTCCTTTTCAAATTTTTCAGCACAATTAGCTGCTTCTTTTACACCACCTATGCATGTATCGGCTATTACGCACTGAACCGGAGAACCGTCAGGATATTTCAGGTTGGCTGAATAAAATGCAGCTACATTTTTAGCCATACCCATTGTAGTTTCTTCCAGCGATTCGCGTATGCCTCTTCTGCGTCCGTCGATAATAGGACGAATACCGATTTTAGGATAATTAGTTTTTTTCATGATTGTCAGTTTTAAGTTCTATTTTCTGTTATTGTTTTTCAAGTGTCAGTATATCGAAATGGAATTTCGAGCCCTTTTCTGTCTTCTTTACTTTAATAGATATAGAGTTTGTGTGCCGTGTGAGTGTAAATGTACCCAAGTCGGCATTCTCTATTCTTACTTCTTGTTCGCTATAAGCATCTTCCCATGATTTTATTGGTTTCTGCCGGTTCCATACCTCGAATGCTCCGCCATCCGGTGTTTTATAGTATGTCAGTTTTATCCTGTAAACTCCTTCCGGCACCTCGTCCAGCATGATACGTACCATACCTTCGTTTTCAGTTTCAGCAATAAGGCGTTCTCTGTTTTCTAATTTAAGTCCATGTCCGATAGACAGGTTCATTAACTGTGGGAAGTAAATATGAGTAGAGGGATAATATACAGTACGTAATTTTTCCGTCGGTTGCACACTGCAATCTGCGGGTTTAGAACCATAATAGAATGCAACTGAAGTATAATCTACCGGAAATCTGTTTTGCTCTGGCCCGTGTTCTATTGTTACCAAAAGATTATTTTCGAAAACGACTTTGTCTGTCAGGAAGAAACGGTAAGCGCCCGTACGCGCCATAGGTAAGGAGTAGTCGAGAGAACCGTGTATCGGTAAACTTACACCACGATCCCAACGGTCGAGCAATGCATACCAGCCGCCATTGTAATAATCTTCCGACCCAGTTCCATGCATTCGCAGTTTATTGTCCACTACAGTAGAATCATCTCCTTCGAAGAACAAAGTCATCCCCGGACGTAAGCCTTGTGCGATATGGGTAATACCTACATAATGCCCGCGATCTTTTACATCTGCAAACAAGTAAGGTTCAAAATCTTTAGGATTGATCTCTCTGCGCCAAATAGTATACAAGCGGCCTTCTTTTCCAGGATTTTGAACTTCCTTAGTATAATATACTTTTGCCTTAACTTCAACTTTAGACTGATTTCCGCCTTGTCTTTTCTCATATATAAGGCTCATATCAGCCTTCTTCTGATACGGCATTGGTATATAGCAATAGTTTGTTCCCTGATAAGAGCCTAATAGCAAGCTTTGCATTGCCGGTTTACCATATGCATAACCGAAGAAATCGGCAGCAGGACTGTAAATCGCCGGAGATTCATCGTCATCCCATTGTGCTTTAAGAATGATATCTTTATTTGTCCCTTCAAGAGCCGCACCGAAATCAAGTTCTATTCCCGCAATTCGTCCACCTTCATTTGTTGTGAAAAGAGGTAGTACTTCACCGGGAGCAAGAAAGAATTGCTTGGTTTCAGTTAACAATCCGGACTTATCTAAGCAAGTTAAAGGTTTAACCTGACGGTTCCAAAAATTGCATGCTTTATCCAGAACCTCTTTTTGAGCCTCAGTCCACGCCATATTAAATGGCTCTACTTTCGTATTTTGCGGATATGGGCGGTACTGTATCTGATGAAACATTATTTTTTCACCGCAGAATACAATTTTACATGATTTTGCAAATTGTATAGGTACATAACAATAATAACCGCCTACTTCGTTACCGCATACCGGATTGACAAAAGGAAAAGTCTTACCTGAGAACAAATCGATAAACGGTATGCTTATACGCGGTACTTTTTCCCCGTCGATATAGAATCGTATTGTATCGGTAGTCGGCGTAGGAGTCCATATACGGTTAATAACTCCCGGGCCTTTATAATCGGCCAATACCAGTTTATCTCCTTCTTTTCGTATATAGGAATATTTGCCCGAGAAACCGTCATCGTTGTTTCCCGTACGGTCGTAACTCGATTCCTGCTCCATTATACCTTCTCTATACTGCGGCAATAATGAAGGGTTATAGAGTTGCTCAAGTTCATTGACCAGAGTAATGGGCGGTGCAGTTTGTTCTTTACTCCCTTTTTTCTGAGGATAGAGAGGTATAAAAAATAAAATACAGAACAATATAAAAATAAGTCTTTTCATAATTATAAATATTCAGAGGCCATTTATTTAAAAGCATTCAAAATATCATTTACAGAAACGCCTAAAACTTTCTCTGTAATTTTCGATAAATCAGCCGGTTCCCCAACAAAGTGGAATACATTGTGATTATGTGACTGTGATTCATTCGGCTTCAGAAATGCAGCAGGCGAACAGCTTTCTACTTCAAGGAATGGTCCCATAATGCTTCCATCGGCAAGCGGCCCGTCATTATATGCATTCATTGCATCCCCAATGAGCGGATCTTTTGTCGGATTCCACTCTTGGTTGAGATAAGTCGCACTTCTTTCAACATCGAAAGTTGTAATTGTCAGTCTTTTCGAATCCGGATCGTAATTACCAGCAACTCCTGTCGTACGATTTGAATTTAAACCTAACTTACCCCGTTCAGCACCATCGGTTTTAAAATAAAGCGTATTATTCTTAGTCACTAATCTGTCTGCCGGTATTTCACCGAAATAGTCACTTGTTACAATTTTCCCTAATGCCTTCTCGTCACCCTCATTGAATGGAATAATCGTCACAGCTTTAGGTGCAGGAATAAACATATCGAGTATCCATGTAGAAATTGTACCCGTTTGTTTTGTCCATTCAAAATCATTTTTATTAGTAATAACATTTTGTGTGCTGTATGCTACAGATTTTACATTCTCACCCAATTCTATGTCTAATAATGATTTAATTCTGGCCGAATTCAGAAATTCAACAGTACGGTCAACATTAAGTTTTAATTGTATACCAAAATAGTTTGCAACTTCCATCTCTTTACTCATTACTGCTTTCTGTGCTGTAGCCGATACCAGATTCCAAGGCTCGATATCAATCGGTTTCGGTGTATGCCAATTATCATAAACCTGTTCCTTACCTTTTTCAAAGTAAACAGAATACTTACCGCCTTCAGGCCCCAGCCAGAAACGATTTTCACCGCCGTACCCGTTCATATGCTCATCAGGAGTAGTCAATTCAAAGGCCTTATATCCAACAAAGCCCGTACTCTTGCCCGATAAGCCATCTACTGTACTGGTAAATACTTTAGCCTGATATTTAGGGGAGATTATAACCTGTGCCTTGTCATTATCCCCTTTCAGTATTATCAAGCTGTCTTTCGAAGACAAATAATTCAGATCATATCCGAATGTTCCTTTTTCATAAGTTTCCATAGCTGTTTCTTTTCCCTCCTTTTTAGTATTCTTATTACTACAACTAAATAATAAGCCTGATGCCAATATGATAGCGACCAGTGGATTAATCTTGCTCATATATTTATTTTTTATTATTTGATTTTAACTGACAAACATATTTATAATACATTCATAGTCGAATAAATCGATTAAGCGATATTACAAAGAGATAAGCAGTGTTTGAATTAATCTCTTATCAGAGAAAAGATAGATTTAAAGTCCCATAATGAGGAGTATTGGTATACTCCTCATCTTTACATCTAAGTTTACAGAAAATACTGTATTATATAACTTCCAAATCTTCCCATTTAGGTAATTGAGGGAATTTTGCATGAGGCTCGCTCTGGTACCAGAATACTACCGAAGAGATATCAGACTTTTGCTGTAGATACCTGCCTCCTATTCTCCATCCTAAGTCCTGTATAGTTACCCTCAGGTCTTTATCGAAGCGCACCGGATCTGTAATGTGCCACCTGTACATTCCAAAGCGCTGTTGAGAACGGTATGTCCCGTCCGGACGGATGACCTGATGTAACCCTGCGTAAGGAGTACTGAACTCTTTATATTGGCCTTCACGATCGAAATTGTAAGACCCGCAGAAATAATCCTCAGCTCCCGTACCACAGATTGTAGGGTATTTTGTATCGCCATCCATAAAGAATTTGATTTCACCTTCGCCCCACCATCCGTTATTGTGAACGCCGCAAGCCATATATGTACCGACATACTGTCCTTTTCCTTTGATGCCATCGATCAAAGTATAATCGGATGTTTCATTATAGTGTGTCCGACGGAACTGTGCATGGAAATAAGCAGCATCTGCAGGAACATCTGTTAATGTATAATCAATCTGATAATATAATACCATTGCATCATCCGGATTTACATTCTCCATCGTTATTTTACATTTTTTCCTGAAAGGCATAGTCCAGTAGCAATTGAATGCACTTCCCGGATTAACACATACTGCCAAAGAGTTTAACGGAGCATAAACTCCCCAACCCATTCCAAAGAAATCTCCCACAGGACATTCTACTGAGGGCTCCTTTTCATCATCCCAATAGAAACGAAGAATAGAGAAACGCCAGTTTCCGGTAGGGGTCATCCAGATATGCTGAATTGCTCCCGATCCATCTATTTCTGCTAATGTAAAAGTTTCACCCGGGGCAATATGAATATACGGATTCACTTTCCATGTTTGTCCCAGATCGCGTGACTGATGATGTGCATTTGCTACATTCCGTTTGTCACCTTGCATTTTTGGATCAGCCATTCCACCTTTACCTTTTTCGCCTGTAAAGTTTTCAGGACTGATAGAGCGTGTTTTGGCATCTGACAACCGATACAGATTACCCATATTCATATCCAATCCATTAAACGATTGTTGTGAAAAAGAAAATTGTGCTAACAAAAAAACACTGATAATAAAGCAAATTTTTTTCATAGTAATTTAATTATAGAATATATGTTAGTTTTATTTTAGTCTGTACATACCTTATATCCACGCAAACCGAAGTATAGTATAAATAAGAAGCATGCTAAAGGAATAAAGAATCCTATTGCCATATTCTCTTCCCCTAAGGCTCCCATTATAATTGGAGAAAATGCTCCTCCAGCCACGGCCATTGTTAGGAATGAAGCGGCACGTTTTGTATATGCACCCATCTTAACAAGGCCTAATGCATAAATAGTCGGGAACATAATCGACATAAAGAAGAATGTTACATACAAGGCATACAATGATATTTTGCCCAAAGTAAGAATAACCAGAACCATCATTATTGTACACATCAAAGCGTAGAATGATAAAATATGATGAGGTTTGAATTTAGACATTATGAAACTACCCGAAAGGCGCCCGATCATAAAGAGTAGCATCCCTCCGAATGATAACAACCGGGTCGCTTCTATCTTTGTAATTGAAGAATCCTGTTCCATCACATAATTGATAAAGAATCCAAAAATGCCGGACTGGGCCATCATATAAGCTATCAAAGCCAGCACAGCTAATACAAAATGCTTATGCTTAAATAAGGGCTTTTGTTTTTCTTCAACTACAACAGCCTGAACATTTTGCACTTCCTCATCATTCGATTCCTGTATATTAGGTAATTTTACGAAGACGAAGAGTACAGCAATAACTAATGTGCATATACCCAAAAGGATATAAGGCTTTGTTAAGGCTAACGTATCTCCTTCTTCGGCTCCGAAAATAAGATAGCCTCCGATAAGTGGTCCCAAAATCCAACCTAATCCGTTTAGAGACTGGGAAAGATTCAGACGTTGTGCGCCGCTTTCTTTAGGACCTAGCACCGTCGAATATGGATTTGCTGCCGTCTCCAAGAAGCATAATCCGCAGGCAACGACAAACAATGCGATGAAAAACGGATTTGCCGAATGTAAATATGCAGCAGGCAAAAATGAGAAGGAACCTACCGCGTATATCAGCAAGCCTAATATAATCCCTTTTTTATATCCGTACTTACGCATAAACATCCCGGCCGGAACGCTTATCAATCCATAAGCAATATAAGTGGAGAACTGGACAAAGCCTGATTGTGCTTTTGTCATCGTAAATGCTTCCTGAAAATGCTTGTTCAGCACATCGAGCAAGCCATGTGCAATGCCCCACATAAGGAAGAGGCTGCTGACTAAAATAAAAGGAATCAGATAACTACTCCCAGTTGGAGAAGTGAATAAAGTAATTTTCTTTTTTGTGTTTTCCATTATAGTATTATTAAAACTAATTAGCTAATACGTTTAACTGAAATGGCAAAAAAACAGTTGGGCTTAAAAGGCTATTCTTTCCCCGGTATTACAATATTTGCTTGCAGAGTTACATACTCCACAACTCTGTATTTCGGGTTCTCAATATATTTGAATAAAATATCTAAGGTTCTTTCGCCCAATTCCTTGACGGGCTGAGCTATACATGTAATGTCTATATCTGCAAAAATATATTCGTCAGGATTGTCTATGCTGACATATTTAAGTTTCTTGTAATCTACATAGTCCTGTAATGCTATCAATGATTGAACACCTACCCTGTTGGTAGCAAACACCACAGAATCTATATCATTATCGATTAAGGTTTTTATAGCACGCTTTACATTCTCTTCAAAATTTTCAAAACTCACCGAACAAACTAGGTTACTATCTATCGGCAAACCTCTCATCTTTAAGGCCTTTTCATATCCTTCGTATCTTTTCTTTATATTCGGCAAATTAATATTATACGCCATAAAGCCGATACGTTTGCATCCGCGATCGAGAAGTATATTCGTTAATTCGAAAGATGCACCTACATTATCTATCTGAATAGAGCTCACTGGTAGTCCTTCGATTCCTCTATCTACCAATACTAAAGGCACTTTACGCTTGACCAGTTCCATTATAGAACCTTCACTATCCTGAGGTGGCACAACGATTATACCGTCCACATTCTTTTCTATAAAAAGATGGGTAAGCTTTTCGAATTTAATGCTTGACTCATCCGAACTGCCGAACATTACCTGATAACCTTTATCGGCTGCGATATTCTCAATATGTCGGGCCAGTTTAGCAAAAAATGGATTTGAAATATCAGCCACAATCAGTCCTAATGTCTTTGTCTTCCCTGTTCTCAGACTTCTTGCTGCCATATTAGGCCTGTAATTCATCTCTATTGCAGCCTTACGCACTTTTTCTGCAACTTCCTTACCTATACGGGAATCTTTATCTTTCTCGTTTAAGACCAAGGAAACTGTGGCGCTGGACACCCCTAATTTTTCTGCAATATCTTTTATAGAAACTCTGGCCATTCGAATAGAAATGTATGCTTAAATAATACGATTTATTCTTAACAATAGTGCAAATATAATTCAATTAATCGTTTTAGCAAATTTTTTCCGGAATTTTTGAAAAAAAAATTTTCAATCATATTTGTGATAGCAAAGATTGATCTTTTGAATGGAAATATGAATAAAAGTTTCAATAAATTACAGATGAATGACAAATAAAGAAATTATAGTATTAATATATTTCCGAAGGATTTTTATGGAAAAACTCCTTAAAACATTTCGTGAAGTACGAAGGAGATGTGAAACCTACTTCATAAGCGACCTCCGACACAGTCTTTCCGGATTTCAATATTTCTATAGACCTGTTTAGCCTTATGGTCCTGATAAATTCATTCGGACCTTGATTGGTTATCGCTTTCATCTTTCTGTAGAACTGCGCTCTTGAAAATCCGAATTCGCTGCTGATATCTTCTACATTTAAGTTAGTATCTGAAATTCGTTCCAAAACATAATTTCTGAATTTCAGAATAAGTTCATCGTCTAGTCGGCTAATATTTAGTACATTCTGATTTTGAAAGAAAGCATTCTCCGTTAAAGACTTTCTGATTTTTTGTCTGTTCTCGAGCATCTTCTGTATTCTTACCTCTAATATCTGAGGGTTAAAAGGTTTAGAGATGTACGCATCAGCACCGCTCTCAAAGCCCTTTATACGTTGTTCGTCCAAGGAACAGGCTGTTAATAATACGATAGGTATATGGCAAACGCGAATATCTTCTTTTATTTTAGTACACAATTCCACTCCGTCTATTTTCGGCATCATCACATCACTGATAATGATATCGATATTGTTTTCGTACGCCAGATGTAATCCCTCCTCTCCGTCAGAAGCCTCTATTATATGATATTTATTCCTAAAAATAGAGCGTATATAGAAACGAATTTCCTCGTTATCATCTACTATGAGCATAGTATATTTATCGTCCGTCTCGTTATCGAATCCGGAATCATCAATTTCAAAATCTTTATCGTGTAAAAAAATCTCATATGAAACTATCCTGTCCTCAACTTTATTTACAGATTCTTGCGGCTTAATATAAGGTATCTTGACAATAAAAGTCGTAAGGTTATTTTTGCTCACAGCAGCGATACTGCCACCGTGCAATTCGACTAGTGCTTTGACCAATGCCAGTCCGATGCCGGAACCTGTAACATGAGACTCAACTCTGTAAAACCGTTCGAATATATTATTAATATCATCGTCCGATAATCCATTTCCTGTATTGGAGATTGTAATCTGAATAAAATCCTGCTCATCTTCGATTATTTTGGAAAGACCGACATAAATATTCCCTCCTTTTTCTGTAAACTTAAATGCATTGGATAGTAAATTGAAATAGATTCGTTCCATTTTTTCGAGGTCGAACATGAATGTAAAATATGAATCATCTGTTTTATAGTGAAACCTGATCTTATTTTTCTGTGTAAGTTGTAAAAAAAGCAAGTTCCAGTCTTTGAGACAATCATCAATATCGTTAGAAGTAAGGTTCAGCTTTACATTATACGTTTCTATTCTCCTGAATTCTATTATCTGATTAACCAGACGCAAAAGTACTTCAACATTTTTCTTTATTATTTTCAACCATTTATAGTTCTCATTCTGGGGCTCAGTAGTTTCTAACAATACATCTATTGGTCCCGATATGAGAGTGAGCGGAGTTCGGAAATCATGCGAAACATCGGTAAAAAAAGCTAATTTAGCATGTGTGGCCTCTTCCAGTTGCTTTGACAATGCTAATAGTTGCAATTGGTTTGTTTCCAGTTCATTCTTTTGCTTTATTATTTCCAGATTACTTTCATGAAGTCTATTGTTCAGCTTCTTCTTTATGTGATAAGCCCGGAATAAGCCGATAAGCAGTATGCAAAACAAAATAGCCAACACACTGATAAGATACATAATATTGCGCTGAGCAACGTATCTCTCCAACTGCTTATTAATCCGCTGGTTCAATAGCAATATTTTATTCTGTTGTTCAACAATCTGGTCGGTCTGTAATTTCAATATTTTGGCATTTGTTTTATCTATTACCGAAGTAGCCAATATATTTTCCTTTCTGAAATATCTTTTCTCCAGAATGTCTGTAGCCAGTTGAATTGTTTTATCTCCCCCTGTAGGATAAAGAAAGGTAGCTTCCAGTTTATTATCCAATACCATATCGATACCTTCTCCGGGACCGGGAAGACCGTCTATTCCTATAAAGTAAATATCTTTTGCCCTGTTTACTTTCGTCGCTTCTTCATAAGCGCCTTTCGCCATACGGTCGTTATGGACAAAAACCAAATCTATTTTATCATGGGCACTTAGAGCTTTACGCATCTGAACACCGCCTTCGTCTCTAAACCAACCGGCATCACCTTCAAAAACTATATTCATTTCAGGATACTGCTGTAACACATCATAGAAACCCCGGTGCCTTTCTATGGCAGGACTTGAGCCCGTCAATCCTTTTATCTCTACAATATTCCCTTTTCCATTCAACAAAATCACTGCATAACGTCCTACTTCCGCTCCAATCTGATAATTATCTGCTCCGATAAAGGCTGAAAATTTATCGGAATCTATTTTCCGGTCAACCAAAATTACAGGTATGCCACTCTCATAAATTTCCTCTATTAAAGGAGTCATTGGTGCTATCTCATTAGGGGTTAAAATCAGCAAATCGACTTTCTGATCGATCAGATATTTTATATCCGCTATTTGTTTTTCCGTATCATCGTTTGAGGAAAGTATGATGAGATCGATTTTCTGAGAAAGAGCCGCTTCATTTTGCATCTCCATATTCATTTTATCGCGCCATTCATCTACGCTGCATTGCGACACGCCAATCACATATCTATTTCTTTCTGTACATGATGACGAACAGAAGGTTAACAAAATAAAGAATATGGCAGATATTAGAAATTTCATTTTTGCGCTTTTCCAGACTATACAAATATAGCACTCCGTTTTGATTTTTTTATTTAAGGAATTATATATAAAAAGCGGGACTAATATGTAATTAATTATGCATAAATCATTTATAAAAATATAAAAATAAATGATGCAACATTTTTATATGAATTTGCAACATTTTTTATTAATAATGAAAAATAGATGCTTTATGTTTGCAATATTAAAATAGTCTTCGATTATTTACAGAGAAAGATTGAACTATATTAACTTTAAATCATTTAATACTAAAATATACTATATGAAATCACTAGTATCAAAAACGCTTACGATTAGTCTTTTTCTTCTTGCAAGTTTTTCAATATCGGCAGGAGAAATAAAAATCAAAATCAACAAAAAATATCTGAATTTCCCTGTATCTCATAAAGAGGACAGGCAAAGAATGATATTCAAAACAGATGGAAAACCGGATTTATCTGTAGTGATACGACTAGCTCCCGAGGAAGCCGACTATTGGGTCTTTAAAGATGTCTCAGACCTGAAAGGAAAAACTGTTACAATAACCTATAACGGAAGTGATAAAGCCCTCAACAGAATATATCAGGATGATATAATAGCAGGACAAGACAGCCTGTATAAGGAAAAGAATCGCCCGCAATTTCATTTCACCACACGTCGTGGTTGGATAAACGACCCTAACGGACTTGTATATTATGACGGTGAATATCATCTGTTCTATCAGCACAACCCATACGAAAGAGAATGGGAGAATATGCATTGGGGACATGCTGTAAGTAAAGACCTTATCCATTGGGAAGAACTCCCGGATGCATTATATCCGGATCACTTAGGCGGCATGTTTTCCGGATCGGCTGTTATCGACTATGATAATACCGCCGGATATAACAAAGGAAAGACTCCGGCGATGATCGCAGCTTATACTGCTGCCGGCGACAAACAGGTTCAGTGTATTGCATACAGCCTCGATAAAGGACGTACTTTTACTAAATATACAGGAAATCCTGTAATCGATTCGAAGCATATATGGAACAGTCAGGATACACGCGACCCTAAAGTGTTCTGGTACAAACCGGGTAAACATTGGGTAATGGTATTGAATGAGCGCGACGGTCATTCGATATATACTTCTCCTAATCTTAAAGACTGGAAATATGAAAGTCATGTAACCGGATTTTGGGAGTGTCCTGAATTATTCGAACTTCCTATCGATGGAAATCCTGCTAATACAAAATGGGTAATGTATGGAGCAACGGGTACATATATGCTCGGTTCGTTTGACGGAAAAGTGTTTACTCCTGAAAAAGGAAAATATCAATACACTACCGGCTTAATATATGCGGCCCAAACTATTACTAATATGACTGATGGACGCCGTGTGCAGATTGGCTGGGGGCGCGTAAGTCATCCGGGAATGCCTTTCAACGGGATGATGTGTTTACCTACTGAGTTGACTTTGCGCACGACAAAAGAAGGTCCGAGATTATTTAATGTTCCGGTAAAAGAAACAGAACAGCTGTTTACTCCTGCTGGCAATTGGACAAGCTTGACAACTGATAAAGCAAATGAGTTACTGAAAGAATTCTATTCAGCCGATTGCCTGAGAATAAAAACTAAGTTTAAATTATCTCATGCTACCAGTGCCGGTTTTAACTTATTCGGGCAAAAGATTATAGATTATGATATGAATTCTAATACAATAAACGGAAGATTTTATTCTCCTGAAGATATGACCAGTATGGAACTATCTGCTGACATATATATAGACAGAACTACTATAGAAGTATTTATCGACGGAGGTGTATATTCATACTCTATGGGTAGAAGGCCTGATAGTAACAACAAAGAAGGTCTGCATTTCTGGGGCCATAATATAGATATAAAGAATCTCGAGGTGTTTAAGGTAAAATCTATCTGGTAATAAATTATTTTATCCCTGCGGGCCAAATGCCTATATGACCTGCAGGGAAAATTATTCTTAAAAAAATGCCTTCAATATACTACCTTTTGTATTCAGACAAAAAATATACTCTATACCATATAATATAACAAACCTATATAAAATCTCAATTAGATTTTATTCAGACTAAATTAAATGATGAATATGAATAACAAATATTTGTATTGGATTACTTTCGTTGCCGTTAATGGCGGATTGCTTTTCGGATTAAATATGGCCGGAATTTCAGGAGCGAACGACCTGATTGCCGATGAATTTAGTTTAAGCGTCACTAAATTAGGAACTGTAGCCAGCTTCCTTATGATCGGCTGCCTGATCGGCGCACTTTTTACAGGTAGCTTTACCGATAAATACGGCCGAAAAAAAGTAATGATTGCAACCGCCGTCTTATATATAATCTCATCATTAGGCTGTGCTTTTGCAACGGGTTTTACAATGCTGACTATTTTCCGGGTACTCTCGGGTTTAGCTGTGGGTGCTACTTCGGTAGTGGGACCAATGTATATATCAGAGATATCGCCTGCTAATAAGAGAGGAACCTTGGTCTCGTTCAATCAGTTTGCTATTACTATAGGTATATTATTAGCGTATATTTTCGATTACATTCTTCTCGATCTGTCTACAGATAGTTGGCGCTACATGCTTGCCGTACCTGCAATATTTTCGGTTATATACCTGATTTTTCTGTTGGTATCTTTTCCCGAAAGTCCGCGATGGTTGTTATCTAAAGGAGATAAGAAAAATGCTCTGAATATATTAAACAGAATAAATGGGAACGCCGATGCATCTGATGAGATAAAAGAAATGGAAGAGTCCCTCAGTACCGAAAAACAAAAAGAGAAAACATCTCTCGGCGAGTTATTTAAAGGCAAAACCGGAAAGATAGTTGTTATCGGAACTTTACTGGCTGCATTTCAGCAAATAACAGGGATAAATGCTGTTATCATCTTCGCCCCCGATATATTTAAGGCTGCAGGTGTGGGCGGCGACACGGCATTATTACAGTCTATGTTGGTAGGATTAGTAAATGTATTGATGACAATCGTTGCACTTTGGCTTATTGACCGTAAAGGACGTAAGACTTTGTTGCTCTGGGGAGCCGTAGGTATGTTGTTTGCATTGGCTTACCTGACTTTCGCGTTTGGAGGAGAAACCCAGGATAGCACGGGTGTTCTGCTCGCTTTGCTTGTATATATTTCATTTTTTGCTGCATCATATGCACCGGTAATGTGGGTTATTATATCCGAAATTTATCCCGTTAAAATTAAAGGAACGGCTATGTCTTTTTCTACGGCCGTAAGCTGGGGTTGCACTTTCCTGACTGTTTATTTTGCACCTATTATCCGTTCAGAATTAGGTGATGAATGTCTTTTCGCCATTTTCGGAGGCTTTACTTTATTAGCGTTCATATTTGTTAAAATATGGATACCTGAAACTAAAGGTAAAACATTGGAGCAAATAGAAAAGGAACTTAAACTATAAAACAAATCTTAATGATAAAAATAGTAGGGATAGGAGAATTACTATGGGATTTACTCCCAGATGGTAAAAAAGCAGGAGGAGCACCGGTTAACTTTGCCTTTCATGCATCACAATCGGGAGCGGATGGATATGCCATAAGTGCCATAGGAGATGATGCATTAGGCGAAGAATTGCTTCAGGAATTAAACAACAATAAAATAAAATACCTGATAGAGAAAGCTGATTATCCGACAGGTACAGTGCAGGTAGATTTAAAAAACGGAATACCGCAATATACAATAAACGAACATGTAGCATGGGACTATATTCCACTGACAGAGGATATGAAACAATTAGTATCCGAGGCAGATGCTATATGTTTCGGTACACTGGCACAGCGCAGTGAAGTATCAAGGAATACAACTGTAGAACTTCTCAAAATGACCAAGCCCGACGCCTATAGATTATATGATATTAATCTGCGTCAACACTTCTACTCAAAAGAACTGATTGTAAAATCTCTTACGTATGCCAATGCTTTTAAAATAAATGACGAAGAAATAGAAATATTAAAAGATATATTTTCTATTGAAATGGAAAATGAGCACGTTTGTTATTGGCTCATTTCTCAATTTGACCTTAAACTTGTAATTCTTACCGCAGGAGAATCATACAGCATAATATATACACCGGATGAATCATCGATGATAGAAACACCTAAAGTTAATGTTGCCGATACAGTAGGAGCAGGCGATTGCTTTTCAGGAGTATTAATAGCTTCTTTACTATCCGGGAATAGTTTAAAAGAATCACATAAAAAGGCTGTAAAAGCTGCCGCTCATGTCTGCTCACATCCGGGGGCTTGGATTCCTCATCCAAAAGAGTAATTAATATCTGCTACTTTAAATCTAACATATATGAAACAAATTAAGCACATTCTATTATTTATTATTCTGATTGTAACGTTCAATTGCTGCAACAGTCAAAAGGACATCATCAAACTGGAATCACTTCTGGATGAAATGGTGTCAGTAGAGGAATTGTCACGCTTTCCCGATCCATATTACACTTGTCATCAGGAAAGCAGTTACGACAGGCGTTCCGTATCACCGGGCAATCCCGGCTGGTTTGCCAATGATGATGGTTTCGGCATCATACGGACAGACTCTGTTGAAGGGAGGATAGAAAAAGTAATGTTTGATGAAACAGGGCCGGGAGTAATAACCCGCATATGGATTACAACAATTGATAAAAGAGGTACATGGCGGTTTTATTTTGATGGTTCATCTATTCCCGGGTGGACTATTCCTGCTTATGACCTAATGAAAATAAATATTCCCGGCTTAGGACTGGGAATGCTTCAACCTCACACCAGTTACGAACCGGAAGGAAAAGGAGGAAATACACTTTTTCTGCCTATACCATACGCGAAAGGTTGCAAAATTACATTCGAAGACGAAGTCGGTGTTAATCCGACGCCTAAATATTATGGAATAAATTACAGGAAATATTCACAGAATACAAAAATTGAAACTTTTTCTGCTGAAGTTGTAAAAAGAGCCGAAAAGAAAATAGCCGAAGTGGATAATTTACTTCTAAATCCGACCCTATCTCGAAATGGGAAAACAGTGGCTGATAGCAGGGTATTAGCCGCATCAGATTCATTAATTATACAACTTCCGGAAGGAGAAAATGCGATTTACGAAGTTAAGTTTAATGTAAATACTAAAGATAGTATCCACTTTGATCAATTAATGAGAGAAATTATATTCTCTGCTGAGTTCGACGGTAAGCAAACAATATGGGTGCCATTGAGTGACTTCTCTGCCGGAGGGATGGGCGCACCATATGTAAAAAGCTGGTATTTGAATTCGGATGGAAAAGGAAATATAACCAGCCGATGGCTGATGCCATATCAACATAATGGTACTCTAAAACTGATAAACATTTCAGATTCTCCATTAGATGTAAAACTGGAGGCAAATGTATCTCCTTTACCATGGGATGAGCGTTCACTATACTTCCACAGTTCATGGCGACAGGAAACCGGAATCCCCGTACATATCCATAGCGAGCCCGATAAATGTGCCGATTGGAATTTTAGCACAATAGAAGGTCGGGGAGTTTATAAAGGGGATCTCCTGTCATTATTCAACCATGCTCCACGCTGGTATGGAGAAGGTGATGAAAAAATATGGGTGGATAATGACACTTTCCCTTCTCATTTCGGTACAGGTACAGAAGATTACTATAATAGCTCATGGGCACCTGTAGTACCTTTCCATACACCTTTCGGCGGTGCACCCCGGGCAGACTTAGCCAGTTCGCATGGGTATAATGCCTTCTTCCGCACACGTAATCTTGATGGTATACCTTTTAAGGAAAAAATGAAATTCGATATTGAAATGATCGGTTGGCAAAACGGCTATTCTGATTATGCTACAACTACTTATTGGTATGGCGATTACAATTCGCGGGCTATTGGTACATCCGGTGTCGAAGAAGCTAAAAGGAAACTGGTGCCAACACCCGAGAATCCGGTTAATTATAAAATAGCAAACAGTATAGAATTTGAAGAACTAAAAGCTTCTGATAAATCTGCATCTCTAAGGCTGGAAAAACAAGATGCTTCTGATTCATGGGATGGAAAATGGAGTCGGGCAGCACATTTGTTATGCCGCGATGGAAAAGTCGGGGATTATGTCGAATTTGAATTCGACAATTTAAAAGAGAGTAAATATGAAGTCATATTGTATGCTACACAATCTTTCGATTATGGCATTATCAATTTCAGAATAAATAATAAACTATCTCCTATAACCTTTGATGGGTACAATAGAAATGTAAAACATTCGAAACCTCTGAATCTCGGAATCTTCACATCTACAAATAGTAAAATTAAATTACGGGTTGAAATAACAGGCGCAAATAAACTATCACAAGGTGCAAGATATATGTTCGGTCTTGATTGTATACAAATAATATCAAAATAGGGAAACATTAATTAAACAATTAGAAACTTTAAATTTAAGCATTATGAAAATAACCTTTTACTTGTTTATTTTACTGGTAAGTTTTTCCTGTTCTAATATCGAAAATGACATACAAATACAGGATAACAGTTTTTTTGAAGAAGTTGATAAAGAAACGAAATCTTCTCAAATTTCTTTCGGAAGTTTTTATGTATCTCTAAATAATGGTTCCGGAAATGTAACCTGGAATATAACGGGACCTAACCCCTGTCATGTTGGTTATAGGATGAAATTATTCGCGGCTTCATCCGGATCTCCACTTTGGAGCTACACCACCCCTTATAACGGTGGGTTAAGCGGTAGTGCTATAATATCTATATCAAATGGATATTCTGGGAAACTTCGTCTTGAGGTACAGAATCTATGTAATTATAGCACAATAACAATTGAGCTTGCCCCTGATCCTAATTATTCAGGCCGTTATTCCGGCTCGAATGGAAATGAAAAATGCAACCACGAAAAAGAGTTTGGTAGATATACGGCATATATGCCTTCCCTAGAATTTAATCGCTCATTAAAACGCATTGAAGGTAGTTATTATGTAACTGATAATTACCTTTTGATGCTAAAGATCAATGTTCATAAAACAAACTTTACCACAGGAGGAATTTTTGATCATAGAACAATAAGTAAAACAACATATATTGATTTAATTTCTTTAGGTTATTACGATAATACTCCAATATTAGTCCCTCTTTCTAATTTTGATGATAGTGATCACCTTTCTGGAACAATTCGCATTTATACCAAGAATTGTCGACATGTAGGAGATTCCCAATTTACCAGATGTTCTGATTGCACTTATTATTTAGAATCAACTTTTTCATTTAATGGTCAGGAGGGACCTGGCACTGTAAGAATTAATATTCAACCAACATTTATTAAAAGATAAACATTCTTTCAATTTATTCCTATAACATCAATAATATATTCTATTTATATTATAGCAGTAATTGTCTATTAATAAATTCAAAACAGCTCCATTTATCTCTTTCTATTACTTACAATGCATATGGCAAATTAATATTAATTTGCCATATGCATTGTTATTTATATAATTCTTTCTGCCAATACTTATCCGATTATATGTTAATGAAAAATACTATATTTACATCAAAATCAAATTCTATGCCCTTAAAACTAAATAACTAAACCATGAAAATTGTAAGACTGATTATTATTAGTTTACTCATTTATACCACATGTTGTATTTCTTTTAATTGTTATGCATGTAAAAAAAGCGATCCTGATAATAAAATTTCTCTAATTATATCGAATACTCTCCCAATAGCCGATCCCTTTATTCTATATCATAATGGCCTGTACTATGCTTATGGAACATCTACCGATCTGGGTTTTGAAGTTTATTATTCAAAGGACCTCGAAAAATGGAAAAGATATGAAAATCTAGCTTTGAGTAAAAACGATTCCTATGGCGAAAAATGGTTTTGGGCTCCGGAAGTATATTATAATAAAATGAATGGGAAATTCTATTTGTACTATTCTGCCGAGGAACATATATGTGTGGCAATATCCGATTCGCCTCTGGGACCCTTTGTGCAAGACGAGAAAAAGCCGATGAGGGAAGAAAAAAGCATCGACTCTTCTCTTTTTATCGATGAAGATGGTACTCCTTATCTGTATTTTGTTAGATTTACCGATGGTAATGTAATCTGGTGCGCCGAATTGGAAAAAGACCTGATGACAATAAAAGAAGAGACGTTGGTAAAATGTATAGACGTTTCTCAGGTATGGGAAAAATCATTAGGGAAGGTGACAGAAGGACCATCTATATTAAAAAAAGACGGGACATATTATTTAATTTATTCAGGCAACGATTTCCGAAGTCAGGATTACGGAGTCGGTTATGCAACATCCTCATCACCTTTAGGCCCATGGAAAAAATACGAGAATAACCCTGTATTACAAAAACCGAAAGAACATCTTGTAGGAACCGGGCATGGAGCGCCATTTATAGATAGTAAAGGAAAATACAGATATATATTTCATGCTCACGCTAACACAAAAGATGTAGGCCCCAGAACAAGCTTTATTACTGATCTGTCAATTTCGCCACAGGGAATTTTATCGATTGGGGGAAATATCATAGAACCCAAGGTAACAGAATAAGCTTATTATTTAATAATATGCTAACCATACATAACTCATATATATAACATGAAACTTCTTAAATCTTTTATTAGTATATCTATCATCACTTTACAGACCCTTACTTTATCTGCAGGTAATTATAAGCCATATGGCCTGCTCACCGACTTAATCGAGCATACAGACCGTACATGGCAAAACGGATACCTTTCAAATGTACCTGTTTGGGACATTGAAAATGCTATCGAACCTCTACAATATGTACAAATTGCTTCATATAAACCGACCTTTAGCTGGATTGTTCCCGGTAAGGCTGAAAATACAAAACAAACTACCTATCGGATTATGGTTTTTGATTCTTTCCCTGACGATTCATCCGACAAAGGAATAATCTGGGATAGTGGAACAATAGAAAGCAAACAGTCAACATCTGTAACTTACAAGGGGAATGCCTTACAGCCTGACAAAACATATTTTTGGAAAGTCAGGTTAACAACCAATACAGGCGGAGAAAGTGATTGGTCTGACATCAAAGCTTTCCGTACAGCTTCGAAACTTTCAGGATATGCCTCCGGTTTCTATCCACAAATAAAGACCTTACAACATCCGGTTTCTATAAAGAAACTTTCACAAGAAACGACAATGATTGATTTCGGAAAAGATGCTTTCGCCCAATTACTATTGACTCTCTCTTCCGAATGTGATAACGATAGCATTATCATTCATCTGGGCGAGCAAATAAAAGGGAACAGGGTCGACTGTAAACCGGAGGGAACAATTCGTTATCAGCAATATCCGTTACTTTTAAATAAAGGCACCCATACTTACAGGATAAAGATAAGAGCTGACAAGTTAAATACTCGTAAAGTAGCAATCCATATGCCTGATTACATAGGTGAAGTCTTGCCTTACAGGTATTGTGAAATAGATAAATACAGCAAACCGCTTTCAAAGACAGATATAGCTAGAGAAAGCGTACATTATCCGTTCGATGATTCTGCCTCATACTTTCAATGTAGTAATGATACGTTGAATCAAATATGGGATTTGTGTAAATACTCCATTAAAGCGACATCCTTTACCGGAATTTATATAGATGGCGATAGAGAAAGAATTCCTTACGAAGCGGATGCCCTTATCAACCAACTTTGCCATTATGGCGTTGACCGTGAATATTCGATGGCTCGTCGTTCCCATGAATATTTGCTCCAATTTCCGACATGGCCTACAGAATGGATATTGCAGTCTGTTCTGATAGCATGGTATGACTATATGTACACAGGCGATAGCCGATCTCTCAAATCTAATTATAATATTCTCAAAGCACGCACCTTATTGCAACTGAGAGAAAAAAATGGTCTGATAAGCACAACTACAAATCTGCAAACTCCCGAATTCCTCTCTTCCATTAACCGTAATAATGAGAAAATTAGGGATATTGTTGACTGGCCACACACCGGCATCCTTGGACTAAACAAGCATGAAGGAGGAGAAGCCGACGGATTTGTTTTCACTGATTATAATACGGTAACAAATGCTTTTCATTACAAAACATTAAAGCTTATGGCTAAAATCGCCAAAGCCCTTAATTTTAATTCCGAAGCGGTTTATTTTAATAAAGAAGCAAATACATTTTTAACTAGATTCAATGATACTTTCTTAAATAAAAAGTACGGCTATTATGTAGACGGAAACACAACAGATCATTCCTCTTTGCATTCGAATATGTTTCCCGTTGCATTCGGAATGGTTCCGGATAATAAAATAAATAAAGTAGTCGATTTTATACATTCCAGAAAAATGGCCTGCAGTGTATATGGCTCACAGTTTCTGATGGATGCGCTGTATGAGGCTTCGGATGCTGAATATGCCCTAACAATGCTTACCAAAACCGACGACCGCAGCTGGTATAATATGATTCGTATTGGTTCAACCATTTCATTGGAAGCATGGGATAATAAATATAAGCCGAACCAGGATTGGAATCATGCATGGGGAGCTGTTCCTGCAAATATAATCCCAAGAAAACTTATGGGTGTTGAGCCTTTGCTTCCGGGATTTGATAAAGTAAGGATAAAACCGCAAATAGCTTTTCTTAAATGTGCTAAGGCTAAGATACCGACAATAAAGGGAAGTATAAATCTTTATATAGAAAACAAAACAAGTGAATACCTTATGCAGATAACGATACCTGCTAATATGGAGAGTGAAGTATACCTACCCCGATTGGCTAAAAAATACGAAATAGAAATCAATGGGAATAGACAAAAAACAACAGAAATGAAAAATGCTCCTTTTATCTCGTTGGGTGATATACCATCGGGTACGTATACAATAAGAATGATATATCAGTAGCCTGATTTTAATTAAAATTCTATAGGTAGTATTTATAGCGCATTTCATTTAAAGGGATGCGCTATATTATTTGCTTTACTAACAGGTATAAACAATTGACAGTAAAATACATCAAACTTTTTCTATACAAAAGTGCATATTGCTTATCAACTTTTAAGTCTTTCTTAATATATTTTATAATACATCATTGCAACTTTTTTTATGCCTTATTCATCTATATATACAGACAACAAATAAACATTAATGATATTATAATTATGAAAACATTGAGATTTTTTTTGATGACCCTAGGACTTATGTGTTTCACTCTGACATTCCAGTCTTGTCTGGATGATGATGACGATGATGGATGGGAACTAAGACATCCCAATGCTCTTGTAACCGTAAAGCCGATTGATGATAAATCATTCTTTCTACAATTAGATGACAAAACAACACTGTTGCCTACAAATATCGGAGCATCTCCTTTCGGTGCAAAAGAAGTACGGGCTCTTGTTAATTACAGTGAAGTAAATAAACCTAGCGAAGGATACAGCAAGGCTGTACAGATCAACTGGATAGATAGTCTTCTTACAAAACAGATTGCTCCTGATTTAGGAGCAGATAATGATAAAATATATGGAACTGACCCTGTAGAAATAATTAATGATTGGGTAACAATTGCCGAAGACGGTTATTTGACCCTCCGCTTCAGAACAATATTTAATGAGGGGAGCAAGCCTCATTTTGTAAATCTATTGGCAAGTACTGATCCTGCAAAACCTTATGAGGTAGAATTCAGGCACAATGCTTATGATGATGTTTACGGCAAAGAAGCTGACGGCTTAGTGGCATTCAATCTAAGCAGCCTGCCGGACACAGAAGGTAAGACTGTGAAACTAAAACTAAAATGGAAATCATTTACTGGCGACAAGTCTTACGAGTTTGATTATTGCACACGCAAAGCTACTGAGGGAAAATCCGGAGTTACGGATGCAAGAAGCGCATTAAAATTGAAATAAAGTTTTAGATAAAGAAAAAAACGATTGCGGAGCATTCCGCAATCGTTTTTTCGTTTTTAGATATGTCCCGTCCTAAAATAGGTTTACAACAAAAACAACTTATTATGGAACATCAAGAAAATGAGTATTATGTCAAACGTACTCAAAAAGACTACAGCCTATCTTTTAAACTTCAAGTGGTTCAAGAAATTGAATCCCGAGAGCTCAACTTAACTCAAGCAGCTCTCAAGTATGGCATTCAATCAACCAGCACAATTCGCACTTGGCTCAGAAAATTTGGTACCTTAGACCGAGAATTACAAGTCAAATTTACTATGGAAAAGACTCCTGAACAACGGTTAATGGAACTGGAAGCTAAAGTTCGTCTGCTTGAAAAGCAAAAGGCGAGTTTAGAGAAGCAGCTTGAATTTCAACAGGATAAGGCAATCATGTTTGATATTATGATCGACATAGCCGAAAAAGAGTTTAATATTCCCGTCCGAAAAAAGTCTGTACCCGAAGCATCGAACGCTTCAAAGAAGAAAGGACAGCAACCATGATTTATTCATGTGATGTCTTCGGGATCAGCCGACAGGCTTATTATAAACGAGTTGACAGAGCTAAGCAGAAACAAGCTTATGGCGAGTATGTTATATCCAAAGTTCAGGATGTTCGAGTGGCTATGCCCAGACTTGGAACTCGCAAATTATATTACCTGTTGGGTTCTTCTTTGAATATTGGCAGAGATAAACTATTCAGTATCCTCAGGGCCAATAAAATGTTAATAAGTCCTGTTCGGTCATATACCAAGACTACTATGTCAAAACATTGGCTACATAAACATCCCAACCTGTTAAAGGATATGATTGTCTATCGCCCCGAACAGGTTTTTGTGAGTGATATAACCTATATTAAATCAAAACAAAAGACACATTATCTGTCTTTGATTACTGATGCCTGTTCCAGAAAAATAGTTGGATATCATCTAAGTAATGATTTGGGTGCACAAAGTGTATCTAAAGCTCTGAAAATGGCGATAAAGACTAGAGTTTACCATAACCCTTTGATTCATCACTCTGATAGGGGATTACAATATTGCTCTGAATTATATCAGAAAATATTAGCTAAGAATAAAATTACTCCATCGATGACTGATGGCTATGATTGCTATCAAAATGCACTGGCTGAGAGAATTAATGGAATACTAAAACATGAGTTCTTATTTACAAAATGCAATAACTATCAGCAATTAAGCCTGTTAATTAAACAATCTATTGATATTTATAACAATAAAAGACCACATTTGGCTCTGAATATGAAAACGCCTAACTTTATCCATCTGAAACAAAAAACCAATGAACATAAATCCATCGGTTCTTATACTATTTTAATATAAATCCTGTAAACCTATTTTAGGACGGGACAATATGAATTTAATTTTTTGATCTGTTCTCAGACTAATCAATAAATGAAGATGACTTTTCATTTCCCATTTCAAAGGTGACTTGCTTAGCCTTTATCAAATCAAAATAATTGATAAAAGACTTTTCTATCTTTTTGTTATCAATATAAACACCTTTTACATATTTATTTTCTTCTGAAAGATTATTAGCTTTTATTGTCAGTATTTTCTCTTCGCCATCAATTTGCAATTTCATTCTTATCTCAGGAAATTGTGGTGCACCAATAGCAAATTCATTACTTCCCGGCGTAACAGGATAGAAGCCCATCACTGAAAATAGATACCATGCTGACATCTGTCCGCAATCGTCATTGCCATTAACTCCATCGGGTGAATTTCGGTAATTAATCCGTGTATGATGACGCACCAGTTCTTGAGTTTTCCATGGTTGCCCACAATAATTATAAAGGTATACGTAATGATGCCCCGGCTCATTATCGTGGCGATAATGGTTCTCATTGAAATTTCTATCCAACTTTTCCGCAAAAGCTTTATTACCTCCCATCATATCGATCATACCGGGTATATCTTGCATAACACAGAAAAGGTAGGTCCATTTAGAGCCTTCAGTCATGCCATGATGTGTATTATCATCTGTATCTATCCATTCTCCATTATATTTTCGGGGAAGCATAAATCCCTTATCTTTTTTATAAACATTTTTATAATTCCCCGACCAGCGCATCAGTTGTTCATAATCGTCTCTTTTTCCCATATCTTTGGCAACCTGTGCGATACACCAATCGTCATAAGCATATTCCAGCGTCCGCGAAGTCGATTCTGCAGTTTTATCATCAGGGACATAACCGATTGTATGATAATAGCTGGCTCCTGCTCGTGCCTCGAAAGAAGTCCAGCGGTCACGATCTCCGTAACGCCGTTGGGTATCGCAATCGGGAGGAGTCATTGCATTTTTACGCATAGCCTCGTACGCCAGACTTACATCATAGTTGCGTATACCTTTCATATATGCATCGGCAATAAAGGCATCGGCATGCGTCCCTATCATAATATTAGTGTATGTCGGATTTGGCCATATAGGCAACCAGCCACCCTCTTTGTACATCTGTAACAACGACGTTATCCAGTCATTTGTTAGGCTAGGTTCTAATAAGGTCATTAATGGGTGAAAAGCCCTGAAAGTATCCCATAATGAATAATCGTTGTGGGAAACCCCTTCGTGTATTTTATCATCAAATGCACTGTAATATTTCCCGTATTCTGAAAATTCCCGTGGGAAAAGATAACAATGATACAAAGCCGTATAAAAAATAGATTTATCATTTTCATTATCACAACTCACCTGAAGCTTCGAAAGTTTTTCTTCCCATTTTTGCTTTGTACTTTGCTTTAGCTTGTCAAAGCTCCATTCGGGCACTTCAATTTCTAAATTTCTTCTGGCCTGATCAATACTGATAAATGAGGTAGCAATGCGGGCTGTAATCTTTTCTTTATTTTTAGTGGAAAAAGAAATGTAAGCTCCCATACGAGTACCAGATTGCTCATTTTTTCCTGAAAAGATTTCTGATTTCTCCCAAGTCCCGTATTTTTCAATAGGCTTGTCGAACTGTATAATAAAATATCCCTTGAAGTTTGGTAATTCCGGTCCTAACTGAGCCGATTGCCGATCCGGATTATATCCTATTATTTCATTCTTTTCAACGTCTATTTTAATCCATCCTTTTAGTTTATTTATCCTGTCCTCATAATCGTTACACCAATCCTTCAATTCAGGATTTAGATTTATCCCTTGGATAATAATGTGAGACTCTTCACTTTTTGGAAAAGTAAAACGAAACAAAGCGCAACGACTACTTGCTGCAATCTCTCCCTGAATGATCCTCTTATCATCAGTCTCCATCAGTGCCGAATAGTAATACGGACTAGCTTGTTCATTCTTTTTATCCAGCTTTAATCCCCTTTTTTCAGGTAGCACTTTAAGTTCGCCTATCTGTGGCATAAGCGATACATATCCATAATCACCCATCCATACTGTAGGCTGATGCGATGCCAAAAATCCAATCATATGGCTATCGTCATACACATATGCCATTGTGCCCATCTTATTTTCGCGGGTTTGCGGCAGAAAATTAGTCATGGCAAAAGGTGAACAGACAAATGGTGCAGTACCCCCTTCCCCTTTTAATGCTGTTCCGATAAAAGGATTAACATAATCTGTCAAATATTTCTTTTGCGGGTAGCAAAATGAACTCACTAACAATAGTAAAATAAGAATATTGATTTTAGAGTACATGTTTTTCATTTATATTTAATCTAATTACAGTTTTTCAAACTTAAATACACATACATCTCGTGGCGGTAAATTATAATTAAGAAATTCTTCTGTTGCTTCTACATTCTTATCAGACCACAGTTCTTTTATTTCCTTAATGTTGCTTTTGGATAAGCCCAATCTCTTTAAATCAACTTTAGCTACAGAGTCCTTATTATCATAATTAAAAACTGCAAGATAAAAGTTCTCTTTTGTATCGAGCATAAACATTGTTTCCGCTCCGTCTTTTTTAGATAAATTATATCCTTCAACCGGCTTAAATGAGCGTCCTATGCGGGCTATTTTATTTATTTCCTCATTACATGCATATTTTAACGATTTAGAACGTGCTTCGAGAGTTCCTATCAGACTGCCTTTTGTACTAAAGTTATCTCCTAATAAATAGAGTCCGGTGATTACGCCTGATGTGATACGCGCCCTGTTCTCCCCGTCTGAGAAGCCATCAAGAACAAGATGATCCGCATCATTATAAGGATATAGTTCATTCAGCCACCAACCAAAAGTCAGTCCATTTAATGTGTATTCAGTATCGTTTATACTTCCCCATGCATCGCATCCTATACGTTTCGAATGACCATACTGTGATGGAAATGACGGTGCTATCGACAGTGCCATAAACATATCTTTTGCTTTATCTCTAACATATTGCATTCCAAAATTGTATGCCTGTATTCCTGTAGTAATTTTCTCATCATAATGCTTATCCGCTTCAAGCGCACCATGTGTAACGAAATCCAACTTTACATATTCAAATCCGGCAGTATGGAAGATATTCATAAATTCATCTATTCTCGCCTGAGTTGCCGGATGCGTCGGGTCAATTGCATAGGCACCGTCCAGATCCTGAGGTTTGCCGTTTGCATACAGGTAAATATCTTTATATTTATATGGCAGGCTGCCTACAACTGTTGCCTCCGGATTTTTGCCCCAATCGGCAAAAGGCCCCCAATATATTCCGGGAATTTGGTTATGCGATTTACAATAATCGGCAAATTGCTTTAATTCTTCTCTCGAAAAATTATCCCAGAATGAGTCCAGATCAATAATTGTTGTGCCGTTATTTTCAAAGCCCTTAGGTTGTAAATTTTCTTTTATGAATAAAGAGACATCCTTTGCTCCTTCATAGTTAACATGTTGTTTCATGCTGCCCCAGCTATTCCATCCGAATGGAGTTCCCTTATCCCATTTGCGGGGAGGAGTTATAGCGGCATTGGCTTTCCCATATTCTTCCATTCCTGTTCGCCAATCGTTAAAATAACCGACAAGAATTTTGGCTGATTTAACTTCCCTTCCTTTTATCGTTCCATGAGAAAGTATATCACGTGTAAGTTTGTGAGTGACACCTGAAAAACATTCCAATGTATCGATATATTTATTTTCAGAAGCAATAATTTTCACCCCGGTTTTCCATATGTCATGTTCAACGGAACCTATAATTAATCCATTCCTGCCTAACCCGTTATAAATTGCTGTAGCTTCAAAAGATAGATTACTGGTATCTAACGGAAGTGTTGCATACCGTACCCACGCATCATTATCGAAAGGGATAAACAACATATTGTTGCTATCCTCATCTGAGAAAAGGTCTTTCGAGCAAGTGAAAATCGGAGCTAAATAATTTGTTGATATATCTGTATTGGAAGAAAGCTTTACTTCTGTAAAAAAGTAATCTTTATCGGGATAAGTATAAAAAATCTGATTAAGAGAAGGTTTATCTTTCGAAGTATAGCTGATAATATACTTTTTCCCTTTTCCAAAATTATCATTGACATCTTCCGAATGAATTTTCGCCTTTTCATATTCATTGCTTCGCAATAAAACATCACCGAATAAAGCTTGGGCATTTACTCCTGTCAATATGTTTTTTCCATTATATATATAATCAACTGATTTAGTTTCTGCAGAATATTTTATTTTCCATTTGCCACCATCTAAAAATTGAGATTCTGCCTGCGAGCACGATTGTATTATACATGAGAGGACAGCAATAAGTACGATATAGAATTTAAATTTCATGGCGTATATTAATTATTTGACTTGTTTAAAATATTATCCCTTTGGAACTTAGCAATGTTTTGTCTGCGATTACTTCCAGCCCTCTTTGGTTTGTTCTACCATTTGTATTGTTCCGTCAGTATTGTAATATAATTTATCTACACAGATAGATCGCAGTCCTTGATTGAACTCACCATTTTGGGTTGAAAGATCTGTGTTGTGGTAAAAAGCATACCATTGACCTTTATATTCAACTATTGAGCCTTGATTTGTAAAACATTGTGTAGGCTGCATATAGATACCCTGATGTTTCCAGGGCCCAAGCGGGCTATCGCTGGTAGCATAGCGCAGTCTGTTGTAGCCCTTAACTCCGTCATTCCAATTATCGTCATGGTTGTCTGAATACGACAGGTAGTATATACCATTACGTTTGTGCACCCAGGTACCCTCATGGAAATCGTAGAGACCTTCCATTGTTTGCAGTTCGCCGTCGACTTCCATCATATTATCTTTCAGTTTGCCGGCTCTGCAAATTCCGCCGCCACCCTGGTAGATGTAGGCCTGCCCGTCATCATCTATAAATACATGGGGGTCGATATGAGATTCCATCCCTTTTACATAACCTTGCACTACAAAGTCTTTTGCAGGATGTTTACTTGTAGCTACTCCGATTTTCCAGCTGTCGTTGGTATACGATTCGCTAGGATGTGGAAAATAGAAATAATAAGTTCCATCTTTGTAAGCACAATCGGGTGCCCACATAAATCCGCCTTCCGGCCTGCCCCAAGGTACCTGACTTGCCCTTAATATTTCTCCATGATCTACCCAGTTTATCATATCGTCAGTAGAAAATACATGATATTGATCCATGAGGTCGCAACCCCTTGGCGGATTTATATCATGTGAAGCATAGACATACAGGCGGCCATCGTCCCACACACGGGCAGAGGGATCGGCAGTGTACATATGCTGTATAAACGGATTTTTCTGCCCAAAGGCATTGTTTGTTAATAAAATAAATGCCAGAATACACAGAATGGATATGATTTTCTTCATTTTCCTGATTTTAAACTTCATAGTATATATTTTTATTAATAACTATTTTTTATTCTAAGAACCATATACATTCATCAGATATAATTTTATTGTCAAAATTTCCTGTAACAGAAATTTTATTTTCTCCTTGTTTTAATGTTATATCTTTCCAGATATATACACAATTCTCACTAATAGCACTACCTTTATCTTCGCCGTTGACAAATAGCTTTAAACCCGCAGTATTAGAATATACTTTAACTTCGCATACGGGGTCTTTTCTAGTTATATGCCTGCGACTGGTTATATAGACTACAGGCTCATCGGACCAATTTGCCTTGTAAAAGAAGAATGCATCTTTCTTTGTCTTTCTGTCATATGTGACTAGTCCTTTATCATTCATTCCGGGAGTATCTCCCTCGTTTCGGGATGCAACAGCAAAATCAAACATATTCCAAACAAATGAGCCCCATACAAAATCGCGTTTCTTTATCTCTTTGTAGTTTTTCTCATGCACAATAGCCTGCCACTCTTCGGGATGCCACGACCCATCTGTTTTTGCTGTATTTTTCATGCCCTGCTCATGATGATGAATACTTGCTCCGGCCCCGTATTCGCTGACTGCAATACCTTTATTGCCCATTGAACCATTCCAATTATCAAGAGAGCCGCCCATTCCTTCTGGTCCGGCCCAGTACCATCCTGGATAGGTATTGTGAGCTAAATGATCGGATATTTTATTTTCTGCTCTGTTTTGATGATTGGGTGCTGCTACTGTAATTCGGGTAGGGTCTTCTCTATGAGCCAAATCATTCAATTCCTTTACAATATTCTGAGGTTCACCTTTGGTCAATTCATTGAATAGCCCCCAACAAAATATAGACGGATGATTGTAATTCTGTCTGATAAGTTCAGTTAGCTGTGTCTTTATATTATTTATAAATTCTGTCGATTGTGTTGCCCTTTCTATAAAAGGTATTTCTGCCCAGACCAACAAGCCATTCTCATCGCATAAATCATAAAAATAATTTGAATGAGGATAATGAGCCAGACGTATACCATTTGCGCCAATTTCTTTTATCAACTCCATGTCCTCTTTATGTTCTTTATTTGATATAGCCCAGCCCATTCCCTGACGATCCTGATGGCGGTTGACTCCACGGATATTATAAGGCTTTCCATTTAATATAAATCCTTTTTGAGGATGAATCTCAAAATACCTTAATCCGATACGCTGTGTCAATGAATCTTTGAGTTTTTTTCCTTCCATAATCCGGGTCGACAGAGAATATAAATGGGGATTATTCTTTGCATTCCACAATATTGGATGATTAACAATCATTTGACTATGCACGTCATTTGTTTCACCTTTATCTACTGTGACTTTTTGAATATCCGAAGTTATAAGTTTATTCGTATTGTCGAAAAGCTGAAAAAGAATATTTAATTCTTTTCTTTTATCTGAACCATTGTTGATTTTTGCCTTTATATCAATTGTCGCCTGATTGTCCGTTACCTTGCTTTGAGTTACATATATTCCAGATGAAGCATGATCGAGAGGACTGATGCATATTTTATCCAAAGCTACTAGCCATACGGGACGGTATATCCCACCAAAGACAGTAAAATCACCGGCTAATGGAGCTATATTTTCATTCCATTCATTCGTAGCCTTTACCACCAGTTGGTTATCCCCGGCCTTAGCAATATCTGTTATTTCAAAACAAAAGGCATTGAATCCGTTGTCATGCTTTCCTAAATATTCTCCATTCAGATAAACATCGGCTACAGTACTCACTGCCTCAAAGCGTAAAAACAAACGTTTATTCTTTAACTTCTTTGGTATATGAAGTTTATGACTATATGTACCATATCCACGATAATACTTCCTGTCGGCATCACCAGTTCCGTCTTCTTTATTCCATGTATGCGGGATGGCAATCTGCTCCCAAGTCGAATCTTCAGGAGTATTCGATTCTATTAAACCTTTATAGAACCGCCAGTTATCTGAAATACGGATATATTGTCTGACTTGAGAGTTTACACTTATAATATTTAATAGTAAAAGTAATACAATAAGCATTTTTCTCATTTTCATGGTATTTATTAGTTTAAAGTTATTTATATGAATGCAAAATAATATATTACCGAATAATCTTCATGTCACAAATACGTCAAATAATATAACAATTATACGATAAAAGATTTAGTTACAATACATTTTTCGCAATTTGCTACCATTTTGTTATTTTTTGAAACCTGTGTAATTTTTTATATACTTATATTTGTTTGCCCGAGAATTGTTAATCTAACCCTATGATTTGCATGATCTTACCATGAAAAAAAAATATTTATATATCTAATAATTTTTATTGTAATACCGATATATCCAAACAACTATCTATCGAATTTTTATTTCACGAAAATTGATGGAGAGAATGGATTATCTCAGAACAATATAAAATCAATTTTGCAACATAGCTCAGGTTTTATGTGGTTTGGCTCCCGTAATAAATTAAATCGCTATGACGGGACATCAATAAAAGTATATGACTGTTATGACCCGATAAAACAAAAAAGGGACAATAATATATCTGCATTATATGAAGATGGCGAAAAGAATATATGGATAGGTTCCGATAAAGGTGTTTTCATATTCGATCCGGTTATGGATACTTTCTCTTTTCTTGATGACAGAACGGATCAGGATATGTCGATGAACGACTGGATCGCCGATATACGAGGCGATTTAGATAATAATGTATGGATTGTTATACCTAATCAAGGATTATTTAGGTATAACAATATAAGCAAAAAATTATTTTATTATGAGATAGGAAGCACCGCATTACCCGATCAGGGAAACCCTCAATGTATATGTATTGAACAAAGTGGGCGTGTATGGATAGGTACAAACGGTGGGGGTATTTATCTTTATGATAAATCTACAGATTCTTTTACCCAATTTCTGGGGAATAAAAACAATGAAACCTTAGAAGAAGAAAATATATATACTATGTGTGATATCGGTGAATATTTAATAGTAGGTATCCACGAAGAAAAATTACTCAAATTCAATAAGCGAAAGAATTCCATAACCGCTGTGAATGCCCCTGAAGTACATTATAAAATAATTAGACATGTTACTTATATAGATGGAGAAATATGGGTAGCTACTGATGCCGGTCTTTATGTAATTAACGAGCTTAAAAATACAGTAGTCCATATTCATGAAGATCCAATGCATTCATTCGCATTATCTGACAATTTAACAGAGAAGATATATCAGGATAAAGAAGGTGGTATATGGATTGCTACTCACTTTGGTGGTGTTAATTATTTGCCCAACAGAAGCATCGAATTTAAGAGACATACGCCCGTTCGCTGGAATAACTCTATAGGAAGTAAGCGGATAAGAGAACTGCGTGAAGATAAAAATGGGAATATCTGGATTGCAACAGAAGATGCGGGAGTAAATATATTCAACCCGAAAACGGAGAAATATACCATGGTTGGCAAAGACACACGATATCCCCTCCACTATAATAAAATACTCAGTTTACTATTGGATGATAATAAAGTATGGGTAGGGCTTTTTAAAAACGGCCTCGATATAATTCAATTACCACAACTTGCCGTACAGCATTATTCAGGAGAAGACCTGGGACTAAATGAATCAAGTATATATGCCATTTGTGAAGATAGAAATGGAAAAATATGGATTGGAAATGCCTGGGGTGTGTACAGCAGCAGCAAAAAAGATATGAAGTTCAAGAATGAAGAACAATTCGAATTGAACTTTATATATGATATTATCGAAGATACTGATTGTGATATCTGGGTCGCAACAATGGGAAGGGGTGTATACCGATATAATCCTGAATCTGGGAAAACAGACCATTTTGTTAATAATATAGACGACCCTACTTCTTTAAGTTCTAACTCTGTTAGCAATATTACACAAACATCGACCGGAGTAATTTGGTTTTCTACCGATAGAGGGGGGATATGTCGATATAATAAGGACAAAAACAATTTCACCGCTTATTCCGTAAAAGATGGGCTGCCTGACGATGTAGCATATAAAATACTTGAAGATAAAAATAAATATCTGTGGTTCGGCACAAATAAAGGATTGGTGAAATTTCACCCCGAATCTAAAGTCGTCAAGGTATTTACTACAAATGACGGACTATCAAGCAATCAGTTTAACTATAAATCGGCATTAGCAAGTAGCGATAATAAATTTTATTTCGGAGGATTGAATGGCATGATCGAAGTAGACCCTTATAGATATACAGAAAACAAGTTTGTACCGCCTGTCTATATAACGAAACTAACAATATTCAATGAGGAAATAAATATAAATACACCCGATTCACCTCTCAAAAAGAGCATTGTATATACCAACAATATTGTATTGAATTATAACCAGTCAAATATAAGTCTGGATTTCGTTGCACTTAGTTATACAGCTCCTTCGGTGAATAAATATGCATACATGATGGAAAATATCGACAAAAACTGGATTTATGCAGATAATAACCATACTGTCTCGTATGCAAATTTACCTCCCGGCGAATATGTATTTAGAGTTAAGGGGTGCAATAATGATGGTTTTTGGAATGAAGAAGGAACTTCGATTAATATCAGGGTACTTCCTCCGTGGTGGAGTTCAAAACCTGCCTATATAATATACCTTTCAGGCCTATTATTTATTACTTTTTGTATGGTACGAAGATATATCAGAAGAAATGAAAAAAGAAATGCCGAAAAACAATGGATTTACGAAACTGAAAAAGAAAAAGAAGTATATACTTCAAAATTAGACTTTTACACAAATATAGCCCATGAAATAAGAACACCTATAACATTGATAAACGGACCGTTGGAATCGATGATGGAAATGGACATAAAAGATCCGGACATTAAGAAGAATTTAAAAATAATGAGCCGTAATACATCTGAACTGTTAAACCTTATAAATCAATTGCTGGATTTCAGGAAGGCCGATAGCAATAAGTTTTTAATGAGTTTTGCAGAAGTCAGTATAAGCAAGATACTGAAAGATTTTTATGCAAAATTTGAAACACTTGCAGTAAAAGAAAAGAAAAAAATCCGATTGAATTTACCCCCAAAAGAGATAATAGCCCCGATAGACAGGAACGGCTTTACTAAGATTCTAAACAATCTATTTTCTAATGCCATCCGTTACTCAGAATCTTATATAGAAATACAACTCGATAGTGATGATAAATATTTTATTATTAAAATGGATAATGACGGGAATTTGGTTCCGGAAGAATTAAAAGAAAAAATTTTTGATCCCTTTTATCAATTAAGTAATAAAAATGAGGCTTCCAGTTCAGGTATAGGTTTATCACTAGCAAGATCATTAGCTGAATTACACAAGGGAAGTCTTATTTTTTCAGAAACCGACGGATTGAATTCATTTATACTGAAAATACCATTAATACAAGAAAAAACAGAAAAGAAGATACTTCAAAACGATGATTATATTATTGAAGACAGCGACAATAAGCATGAAAAACTTAATGCGGAAATAATATTGATCGCCGAAGACAACAAAGAAATGTTGAATTTTATTGCAGACCGTTTAAAAGAACAATTTATAGTGGAAAAAGCGCTCAACGGCAAAGAAGCAATGAAAATACTGGAAGAAAAAAATATCGATCTGGTTTTAACTGATATCATGATGCCTGAAATGGATGGGTTCGAATTATGCAAAAACATTAAAACGAATCTTGAATACAGCCATATTCCTGTAGTATTGCTGACTGCAAAAAATGATTTTAAAAGTAAGATACATGGATTGGAGATGGGTGCCGATGCATATATAGAAAAACCATTTTCATTCAATTACCTGCTCACGCAGTTGATGACCTTATTAGGGAACAGGCAACGAGAAAAAGAAGCATTTATACGAAAACCATTTTTACCGATTCAACAAATGGGAATGACAAAGGCAGATGAAGAATTTATGGCAAAGATTGTCGGTATTATTGAAGATAATATTACTGATACGAATTTCAATGTAGAAAGGTTATCCGAAATTGTTTATATGAGTCGTTCTACGCTACACCGCAAAATAAAAGCACTGACAGATACTCCGCCTACCGATTTTATACGCCTTATCCGACTAAGAAAATCGGTAGAATACATCGCCAGTGGAGAATACAGAATAGGAGAAGTCTGTTATCTGGTAGGCATCAACTCACCCTCATACTTTATAAAATTATTTCAAAAACAATTTGGAATGACACCTAAAGAGTTTGAAAAACAACAATTACAAAATCGAAATAAAAATAAAACAAACACTGAGAATCATGAAAAAGATGACAAAAATTATTTTTAGTATGTTTTTGCTTGCTTCGTTAAGCATTTGCCCGGCATTAGCCCGGGATATAATAAATTTAGGAAATAGCCCATGGAAGTTCTCAAAAGTGATGCTCTCAACACGGAATATTTCTCCTCAATGCAAATTTATAACAACTGATAATCGTAATCCCAATAATGTAATTGATAATGATGTCAATACTGTGTGGACATTTCCGGCCGGTGAAAAACCCAGTATTATAATAGATACAAGGGGAAACAAAAATATAAGCTATATTATTTGTAAATTCAAGAATACCAATGTCGAAAAAGTTTTTTATAAACTCGAATCGTCAGATAAGATTAATGAGGGCTGGCGAAATATTATAGATCGACTTAACAATCCCATAACCTCATCTTACAAAGAAGTTGAAACTATAGCCGAAGTTGAAAATACAGTAGGACGTACAAGTCAAAAACTTTACACATTTATCAACGAAGGAATGAAAAAGCCATGGAACCCGCCTACTCAAAGCTTTGATTTTATACGTTTATCTTTTAATGAACTTCAGGACAAAGATGGTAAGACTCTTCCTCTTGAGATAAGTGAAATAGAAGTGTTGTCGGATGATGAGACCTTAGATATGACACCAGAGACCATAATACAAAAAAACTACGATGACAGCAATTGGGAAACTGTAGGAATACCGCATTGCTACAACGATATGGATACTTACCTCAACGATTCGGAAGTTGCAATGTGGACAGGTGAAGCATGGTATCGCAAACAGCTGTTTATTGATAAAAAATATAAAGGAAAACGTATATTCCTCGAATTTCAGGGAGTCAATAACGGGTCGGCAATATATATAAACGGAAAATTTAAGAAAGGAAATACCACGGTTCAGCAACCGGGAGATGTGACACATGTGGGTGGTTTTATTCCATTTGCTGTAGATATAACCGACGATGTTAACTATGGAGCCAATAATGCTCTGGTTGTCAGAGTATCTAATGCAAACGATTCATTTTTCACATGGCCCGGATTCGGAGAATTTGCACCTTTTGGCATGGGATGGGGAGGCATAGTTTCACCTGTATCTATGGTTGTGACAGACAATGTACATATTCCTTTAAATGTCTATTCAGCCCAAAGTAAATACGGTACATATAATGCTGTAACGGATGCAACGGACAACGAAGCAACATTGAGATTTCAGACAAGGATTGATAACATGGGTAAAGACAGTAAGAATATAACCTTACAAATTTTGCTTCTTAATGCTGAAGGTCAGGAAGTCGGAAAACTAACTTCTTCAAAACAAGTTAAAAATGATAATCTTGTAGAATTTGATCAGGAGCTAAAACTGCAAAACCCAACCCTCTGGTATCCTAATGCCAGCTTATTTGGAAAGCCATATTTATACACCGTAGTGCGTAACATATTACACAAAGGAAAAGTAATCGACACCTATAAAGAAAAGATGGGTATCAGGGTTATAACATGGGATGCCGATTATTGCTATATAAATGGCAAAAAGCATCTGCTCAACGGATTTGGTTATCGGAATATTTACCCAGCTTTAGGCTCTGCCATGCCGGCCGAAATTATATGGAAAGATGTCAGTTATATTGCAGCTTGTGGAGGAAACACACTACGTGTAGGACATTTGCCTCCACCAAGAGAAATGATGAATGCATGTAATGAATACGGAATAATGGTAATGCTGAATAGTGGAGATGGAGAATGGTCTTTAAAAAATGAACCTGCCAAAACTTACAAGGCTGAATACGACCGTAATACAGTAATCGCTTATCGCAATTATCCATCTGTCGTTATCTGGGAATCTAATAATGGCTTAGCGTTCGATGGTGATAAATATATGCCGATGAAGACTTTGGAGATAGTGGAAAGATGGGATTCTCTGCAACCTCGTGCTGTATTAAATAGGGATGGATATATTACAGAATGGGATAAATCAAAGACTCTCATTGTAGGATATACAAACAGGTACTCGAAAGTAGAAGGATGCCCATCATTAAATACGGAAGTATATGGAGCTAACTGGGAAGGAAGAGCCTGTTGGAATGCAGCACGTTTCGATTATGATAATGAAAAGAAACTATCGAACTGGTATGTAAACAATTATCTAGAAGATTTGGATAATAAAGCTTGCGGTTGGATCGACTGGATGCTGGCAGAAACACAGGGAGAAGGATATACAGTATATCTGAATGGTATGCATCATCAAAAATCACTGGGATCGAGTGCCATGGATGCTAACCGTTTTCCTAAACTGAAATATCATATTTACAAAAATGCTTTATGGATGCCATATGAAATAAAGCCTGGAGTAACAACACAAAGTCACTGGAATTATAGCAAAGTACAAGATATAGATGCATGGAGCAATTGCCCTTACGTTGAAATGTTTGTAAACGACCGTAGCTATGGTACTCGTACACCGAATCCTAAAACGAAACACTGTAAGTGGGAAAACATTATCTGGCAAAAAGGAAAAGTCCGCATTGTCGGACTTGATTCAGACAAAAAGCCGATTTGCGAAGAATCTATACAAACAGCAGAAGAACCATATGCTATTGAACTGACCGTAGAGGGCGGTCTGACATCTCCATCCGGACGAACATTCCCTCGTCAGGCAAACGGATCGGATGCGATCATTGTTACAGCCCGTATTGTTGATAAGAACGGGGTATGGTGTCCTTTGTATAATGAAAATATTCAGTTTGAAGTAGAAGGAGAAGGCGCATACAAAGGTTCGTCAGATTTCTATATTACAAAAGGAAAAGATATCAATTATCATACACCGGGGGATAAAGAATTATCTGTAGAGGGAGGACTGGTAAGAGTCGCCATCCGTAGTACTTTCAAACCCGGTGAGGTAAGGGTACGGGCAACATCCGGCAATCTGAAAGCAGGAGAAACACATTATGCTTTCCAACCTGTAAAATCGAAATAATTAGTTAATAAATAGAATATGAAAAAAGTATTTTTAGCCGCATTTTCGTTTATTCTTTTACTACTCATATCATGTACAGCTAAGAATGTCAACCAAGAAAATCAATACAAATCATTCAAGCCGGGCGAAATCTGGTTGGATACAGATGGTAATCCGATAAACGCACATGGCGGTGGCGTTTTATTTCATGAAGGAACGTATTATTGGTATGGTGAATATAAGGGAGATTCTACTTATCGAAATCCAAATCCGAATGTCGCAGGTTGGGAGTGTTATCGCACTGAAGCAGGTGGTGTTTCTTGCTATTCTTCAAAGGATCTCTATAACTGGAAATTTGAGGGCAAAGTGCTCGAACCGGATACAGTAAATATAGGCTCGGACCTTCATCCTTCTAAAGTACTGGAACGTCCGAAGGTTATTTATAACGAAAAAACGAAGAAGTTCGTTATGTGGCTACATGTCGACAGCGACGATTATTGGAAAGCTTCTGCCGGAGTTGCGACTTGTGACTCTCCGGCAGGTAAGTTCAACTATATAGGCTCCATGCACCCTAACGGGCAAATAAGCCGGGATATGACGCTCTATAAAGATGATGATAAGCGTGCTTATCTCCTATATTCATCTGAAGGAAATGCCACGTTATATATTAGTTTGCTTACCGATGATTATCTGCAACACTCGGGTAGATACACACGTAATTTCCCTGAAAAATATCGTGAAGCACCAGCTGTATTCAAACACAATAACAAGTTTTACCTTATATCGTCAGGCTGCACAGGTTGGGATCCGAATAAGGCTGAATATGCAATGGCAGACTCTTTACTCGGGCAATGGACAGCTTTGAATAATCCTTGCCGCGGTGTAGATGCCGAGAAGACATATTATTCACAAAGCACATTTGCTCTTCCTGTGAATGGGAAAAAAGATACTTATATAGCAATGTTCGACAAATGGAATAAAACAGATTTAATAGCCTCCCGTTATGTTTGGCTTCCGGTTTCCTTCAATTCTGATTCTCTTGTAATCAATTGGGCGGACGAATGGTCATATTAAACTCATGGAAAAGTCAATCTAAAAATAACATGCCAGAAAAAGAGGCTAAAAATGATTTAGCCTCTTTCCACTTTTAAGTTATAATAATTACTGCTTCTTAAAAACAGCCAAAAAATACAACAAAGGTATCACAACAAGCATATGTGCCTCCCAGTCTGCAAATCAACAACGACAATTGCTACATCTGTTCTATTTTTTGATGTGTTGATGCAATAAAAAAAGAGATTAATAAAATAATTTTGATAACGGAAAAAAGCGGAAAAAACAAACTCGATAAGTTATAATAAAAATTTAACATGTTTATAAAACCTTTTATTCTAATCTATGTACTAAAATCTCAATAATTTTTGAAAACATATGCCGTTTTGCCCACAAATAGCATACGACTTCTTATGAAAGATAAAATACAATCTTAAGCAAAAGGTCAATTATACCAATTGTTAAAGCCCACATATACACTAATATTTAAATTGACAAATTGTAACAAATGCCATTTAATAACATGAAAAACTATGAAAAGACTTAATTTAAAAGTATTAATGGGGTTGTTATTCATACCCTTCTTGATTTTCTCGTTAGTGGTATCCTGTAGTGACGACGATAAGTCTTCAGAAGGCCCACATGACCCGTCCAGACCAATAGAACTTACGAGTTTCTATCCCGATTCGGGAGGAATAGCTACCAAAGTAATATTAAATGGAGCAAACTTTGGAAATGATGTAAGTAAAATCAAAGTGTATTTTAATGAAAAAGTAGCGCCGGTGGTTAGTTCTATCGGGTCGAAACTTTATGTGATAACACCTAAACAGCCGGGTGATACATGTAACATTTCTGTGGTGGTAGGAAAAGACTCTATGGTATATGATAAGAAGTTCATATACAAAATTATGACTACTGTCAGTACTGTATGCGGTAAGCCTGGCACTAAAGAGGTGGTTGTAGGAACACTTGGCGAAACTGAGCTCGATAATGTCACTTTCCTTATGACCGACGAAGAAAATAATATATTCGTTAGTAATCGTGGTGAGGAGGGAAGAAAACATAAATATTTAATGGTAAATGAGGAGCAGAATCTAAGTACGGTTATCATACCGGATGTAGGAAGTCCGCCAAATCAACCGGGATTGCTGAACGACGGAAAAACAATTTATATTCCAAATGATGGGGGTAGAGGTTATTGGACAATTACTTCTGAAAATATGTGGAAACCCCGCAAACATGAAATGTCAGGGCAAAATATCGACATAAACTACAAACATGCCTTTACTATGTGTTATGCTGATGGCTACATGTATACACGTGCAAAGAATGGACGACTGATAAAAATGAATCCTAAAACAGGAGAAAGTGAGGTAGTCGATATTATCATGTCTGAAAGCGATTCCTATATACAATTCAGCAGAAAAGAACCGCATATGCTGTATTTGACATATACAAATCAGCATTGCATTTATACATATAATATCAATACAAAAGAACATAAATTATTTGCAGGTATACAAGGACGATCGGGGGCACTCGATGGAGAATGTCTGAGCGCCCAATTTAACGAACCTCGTCAAATGTTATTCGATGAAGAAGATAATATGTATCTGGCTGATACAAAAAATCATACTGTCCGGAAAATTACTCCTGAAGGAATTGTAAGCACTGTAGTAGGACAACCCGGTAAAAGTGGATATGCAGACGGTAATCCCGAGGAAGCTTTATTCAATGAACCTCAAGGTGTAACAATAAATAAAGATGGCATCATATACGTTGGAGATACTAAGAATAATTGTATTCGTAAGCTTGCCATAGAATAAGGAGTAAATAACATAAAGAACAACTATAATGAAAAACATATTAATAATACCTCTGTTGTGTATTTGCTGCCTACATATGTTCGGGCAAAAAACATCAGAACCTGTAACTATAGCGGGAACTGTATACGATGAAAAAGACATCACATTACCCGGAGCCAGTGTTTACCGAAAAGACAGGCCGGGTGTCGGTACTGCAACAGATAATGATGGGAAATTCACTTTAAAAGCAAATATCGGTGATCATATTATATTTTCATTCATGGGCTATGAAACATATGAACTGCTTGTAAGTAAAGCTGAAAACAATCTCGTCATCAAAATGGAACCGAAGACCCAGATGATGGATGAAGCCATTGTTACAGGAATGGGTACACAAAGGAAAATAAGTATTGCAGGTGCAATAACAAATGTAGATGTAAAAGATTTACAAACACCGGCGACTTCAATTCCGAATATGCTCGGTGGTCGCGTTCCCGGAATTATTTCACTTCAAACCAGTGGAGAACCTGGAAAGAATATTTCGGAGTTCTGGGTACGCGGTATAGGTACATTCGGTGCCAACGATAAGGCACTCGTACTTATCGATGGGCTTGAGGGTAATCTGAGCAGAATCGATCCTGCTGATATAGAAAGCTTTTCCGTACTGAAGGATGCTTCTGCAACCGCAGTTTATGGTGTGCGTGGAGCAAACGGAGTAATTATAGTGACCACAAAGCGCGGATCGGAAGATAAACTTAGGATAACTGGCCGTGTGAATATGACAGTTTCAAACTTGACCCGTATGCCTGAATATGTTGGAGCGTACGAGTATGCCAAGCTTGCAAATGAAGCGCGTGTTGTGCGTGGCAATCCTCCATTATATAATCAGATGGAACTTGACCTAATACAAAATGGGCTCGACCCAGATCTTTACCCGGATGTCAACTGGCAGGATGAAACACTGAACCGTACTTCGTTACAACAAACCTATTATGTAAATGCACGCGGTGGCGGTAGTGTCGCACGTTATTATTTAAGCTTAGGAATGTCGAATGAGTCTGCAGCATACAAACAGGATAAAAAATCAAAATATAGTGCTGATGTAGGCTACAAGACATATAACTACCGGGTCAATCTCGATGTAAAAATGACTAAAACAACGGATGTATATTTTGGAGCTGATGGTTTCCTCTCCGAGAAGGCAGAACCGGGCAATGCTAACACAGACCTTTTATGGAAAGCTCAGCAAAAACTTACACCTCTGACAATTCCTACAAAATATTCAACAGGTCATCTGCCGGCTTATGGCCCTACTGATTCATACTCTCCTTATGTGATGCTCAATTATACAGGTATGGCTAAGGTAAAGAATTTTACTCATAATGTTACGTTGGCTGTAAATCAGGATTTGGCGATGCTGCTAAAAGGACTTACGTTGAAGGCACAGCTAGCTTATAGCAATGAGGCCTTTTTCAAAGAAGTACGGAGCGTTATGCCCGAAATGTACTATGCAATAGGAAGATCTCCACAAACCGGGGGCCTCTCGCTAGTCAGAAGGGTAGAAAGCGAGCCTGCAAAATATAATAATGAGCAAAATCAGTACTATAAATTGCATTTCGAATCTACAGCAAACTATAGCACTATTGTCAATAAAGATCATCGTTTTAGCGGCTTGGCTTATTTTTATATGAGTGAACAACAATGGGCCAATTGGGCAAGAAAAGACGGTAATTCTAATAACGAGATAGAGAAAGATGGTAGTATGAGAGCTATTCCTCAAAGATATCAGGGTTTATCGGGACGTTTTACTTACGGATTGAAAGACACCTATTTTGTTGACCTCAATTTTGGATATACAGGTTCGGAAAATTTCCAGAAAGGCCGTCGATTCGGGTTCTTCCCGTCAGTAGCAGCAGCATGGGTACCTTCATCCTATGAATTTGTTAAAGAAAAAATGCCATGGATCGACTTTTTCAAGATCAGAGGATCTTACGGAACTGTAGGTAATGACCGTATATCCGACAGACGATTTCCATATCTGACAATCGTAAATGTCGAATCTGGCGGCGGATGGGGTTCCAATAATGGAAAAATAACCGAAAGCCAGATTGGTGCTGATAATCTTAATTGGGAAAAAGCTAAAAAGATAGATGTAGGTATAGAAGGTAAATTCCTGAATAACCGGATATCTTTTGTTGTTGACTTCTTCAGAGACCAACGCGACCGTATATTTCAACAGCGTACACAAATACCTGATTTCGTAGGGCTGGTGCAAATGCCTTATGGTAATGTTGGTAAGATGAAAAGTTATGGGTCGGATGGAAATATAGAATTTACACAGAACATAGGTAAAGATATGTCTTTTACTGTAAGAGGAAATTTCACATACTCTAAGAATAAGGTTCAGAACTGGGAAGAAGTGGAACCGAAATATCCATATCAGACAAATACAGGCTGGGCACATAATGTATATCGCGGATATATAGCCCTCGGACTCTTCAAAGATGAAGATGATGTGAAATACAGTCCTCAACAGAAAGTAGGTAATACAAGCCCATTGCCGGGAGATATTAAATATAAGGATGTTAACGGTGACGGTATAGTTGACGGCGACGATAAAGTACCTATTTCGTATTCCAATTTTCCTCGTCTGATGTACGGATTCGGAGGAGAGTTTAGATACAAGAAACTCACTGTGGGTGTTCTATTCAAAGGAACAGGAAATACTGATTTTTATCATGCAGGAAACTACAATGAATTGGGCTATATACCTTTTATCGAACAAGCGATAGGTAATGTTCCAAAAATAGTAGCTAACCAGAATAATCGCTGGACTCCGGCATCATATTCAGGTGATCCTTCTACAGAGAACCCAAATGCCAGATTCCCGAGGTTGACTTACGGGGGTAATGATAACAACAATCAGGCATCTACATTCTGGCAGGGAAATTCCAGATACTTACGCCTGCAAGAAGTTAACGTTAATTACAACCTGACAGGAAACTGGATGAAAAGAGTTGGATTGAGTTCTGTCGACATACAGTTTGTAGGTTCAAACCTGTTGATTTGGGACAGTGTAAAATTATGGGATCCTGAGCAAGCCGATAAGAATGGTTCACAATATCCAATTCCGGCGAGATACGCAATTCAGTTATACCTTAATTTCTAGTAGTATAAAGACATAAAATATCTACAATTATGAAAATTTTGATAAGATCAATAATAGCAATAATCATATCATCTGCAGCAATCTTTAGCTCTTGCGAGAGTTATCTGGATGTTGACAACTACTTTGATGATCAGATGAAGTTCGATTCTATTTTTCAAAGTAAGCGAAACCTACAGCGGTATATGTGGGGAATAGCCGAATCATTCCCGGATGAAGGTGAGATTTTTGGGTATGAGCGAACCCCGGGAGTAACTGCGACCGATGAAATATTTACACTCATGACTGATGATATATTCAGAGGAAAAGCATTTACTCTTGGAAAGGTAACGGCCGATGATACAAAAAGCATGGGTGTATGGGGCGATATGTATAAAAAAATACGTAAAGCCAACCTTATACTTGCCCGTATGGATGAATGTAAAGACCTGACCGCCTTAGATAGACGCGAAATATTAGCATACACACATTTTATACGTGCATATGCATATTATCAGTTATTTATGGCCTACGGACCGGTTATAATTGTCGGTGACGAAGTATTTCCAACAAATGAGGAGCCGGAAGCATACAACAGAGGCCGTAATACTTTCGACGAAACCGTTGATTATATATGCAATGAATTTGAAAATGCAGCACAATATCTCCAGAAAGAAGTTCCAATGAGCCTTTATGGGCGACCTACACAGGGAGCTGCCTATGCTCTTATAGCACGTGTGCGTTTACAGGCTGCCAGTCCGGCATTTAATGGGGGCGATATGGCCAGAAAATATTTTGGTAACTGGAAGCGTTCCGAAGATGGAGAATACTATGTTTCTATGAATTATGATGAAAGGAAATGGGCTTTAGCTGCTGCTGCTGCAAAACGTGTTATGGATATGACACTATACAAATTACATACCGTAGACAGCGACGAGAATACACCTAAGCTTCCGGCAAATGTTCCTAGCGCTAAGTTTCCGGACGGGGCAGGAGAAATCGATCCGTACAAATCTTATTCACAATTATTTAACGGAGAATCTTTTCCTCAAAGGAATCCTGAACTTATCTGGTCGCGAATGTCTGGACAGGTGAGAGATTTTACAAGGCAATCTTTTCCTGTATACATGGGCGGATATAATGGAATGGGGTTAACCCAGAAAGTCGTCGATGCATATCGTATGGTAGACGGTAAAACCATACAGGAAGCCGAAGCGGTAGGAGAATACTCTGAAGAAGGTTTTACAAATGAAAGAAAATCTTTCTCCGGATATGAACTTAATAATAATGTATTCAAAATGTATGAAAACAGGGAGATGCGTTTTTATGCCTGTGTTGGATTTAGTGAATGCTTCTGGCCCGCCACATCCACATCCGATAACAGTGTAAAAAATCAAACTGTAACATATTATGTCGATGCAAGAGGAGGTAAAAACGGTACTAATGCAGACCCAAATAACTACACGCCTACAGGTTATGTATTGAAAAAATATGTACATCCGGATGATGCATGGACTGGTGATGGTAATCAAAGAATGGATAAAGCTTTTCCTATTATACGATATGCCGAAATACTGCTTTCTTATGCGGAAGCCCTGAATAATCTGACAACCACACATACTGTGGAAATGAGCAGTGGTGAAACTTATACAGTTAGTAGAGATAAAGATGAGATGGCTAAAGCATTTAATCAGGTTCGTTTCCGCGCAGGTTTGCCGGGATTGACCAACAGCCAATTAGAGTCGGTCCCTGAAATGTTTAACCAGATCGTAAATGAAAGATTTATTGAGCTTTTATGTGAAGGCCGCCGTTTCTACGATTTGCGTCGTTGGGGAATATATGAAGAAGAGGATAGTAAACCTATATCAGGGATGAACGCCGAAGCTAAAAGGGATGAAGGATTCTATACACGTACTGTTATGAGTCAATATGCCGATTATCGTAATCGGGTTGTCGATAAAAAAATGCTATTCCTGCCAATAAATCGGAATGAAATACGAAAGGTTCCTAAGCTGGATCAAAATCAAGGCTATGGAGATTAAAGTATAAACAATTAAAACGATATATAATGAATACTATAATAAAAAAATTGTTACTCATATCGGCTATTTTCTTCATATTCATTGCCTGTGATGAGAATGAGGCGTTTAAAGAAGAACTTTATAAAAAAGTGATCTGTATACTCAGCAACAATGATAAAGTTTTTGAAGTTGAATATGATCTGAATTACGAAGAATCGAGTGGTTACGTTTCGATAAACTGCGGGGGAACTAATCGCATAGATAGAGATGTATTTGTAGAAATTGAACCTGAAACGGAATTACTGGCTGAATATAACCGATTGCAATATGATACAGCAACTCTTCGCTTTGCAAGAAAATTGCCGGATTGGCGTTACAGCATTCCTACAATGTCTACAACGCTCAAGGCCGGAGCGCAAAATACTCATAGCGTTATTGAAGTCAAAGTGACACCCGACGGCCTATCGCCAGACTCTATTTATATGATTCCTTTACGGATAAAAAGTGTTTCAGATTTTGAAGTCAATCCTGATAAGGATAAAGTCCTCTTTCGTGTGCTCATCAAAAACGATTATGCCGAGCAAAAAACGACAACATATTATAAAATGAGAGGTACCCAAAGGGATGACCTTGGCAATGACACTCCTGCAATTGGGGTTCCTACCAGTAGCGATAAGGTATTTTATCCTATCTCGAAAAATAAAGTACGTATGTTGGCAGGCATAAGAGCATTTAAAGATAAAGCACCAACGTTACAGGAGATCGATCAGATGGCTATCATTGTGACAATAAATGATGATAATACAATCACTTTAAAGTCGGCGGGATCTCTTCCTCTTGAAATGATTGGTGAGCCTGAGGATAACAGATATGCTGAGGAATCGGGAATGCAGGTATTTTATTTTTCATATAAATATTATTGGGATAATAAGTGGATAATTATGACAGAAAGGTGCACTAGGCAGAAAGAAGCATTGACAGTGTGAAAGTTTTTATCTATGGCTTTGTAGTCGCAAAGCCATAGATATTTTAAAAATTATTGTTCAATCATGAAAAAATCAATTTTTGTTTACATTCTTATTTTATTTGTATATAATTCCTCATACGGATATACTCAAAACAAAGATTATGTCAGTTATGTAAATCCTTATGTGGGCAACATAAGCCATCTGCTTGTACCCACTTATCCTACCGTGCATTTACCCAATAGTATGTTGAGAGTATATCCTCAGCGGGGGGATTTCACTTCGGACCGAATAAATGGTCTTCCTCTGATTGTAGCAAGCCATAGAGGATGGTCTTGTTTTAATCTGTCGCCATATCAGGGAAATGAAGATGGACTGCGTCCTTCCATTTCTTTTAATTATGATAATGAGAAAATTTTACCCTATTATTATAAAGTCGACCTCGACGATCAGAAAATAAAAATTGATTTTGCGCCATCACATCAATCTGCAATTTACCGGATAAAATATAAAGATGATGAACCGGCCTATCTTATACTTAACTCCGGAAACGGAGACATAGAAATATCGGGAAATACGATCAAAGGCTATCAGAATCTGTGGAATAATACACGTGTCTATATTTACATGGAAGTAGATGCAAAGCCTCTGAAAAAAGGAATATTATCAGATAATAAAATAGATACTTCACGCTCATTATCACAGGGAGACAATGCCTGTGCGGTATTATACTTTGGAGATAAAGCAGGTACACTGAATGTAAGATATGGCGTTTCATTCATAAGCACCGAACAGGCAGAAAAAAACCTGCGTCGCGAGATTCCTGATTTCAAGATAGAGAAAGTTATTGACAAAGGGAAACAGATATGGAACGAAGCTTTAGGCAAAATAAAAATAGAAGGAGGAGAATATAATGATAAGGTTGTTTTTTACACCTCATTATACAGATGTTATGAACGGCCGATAAATATCAGTGAAGACGGCCGTTATTTCAGTGCTTCCGACGGAAAAGTGCACGATGACGAAGGACAGGCATTTTATACCGATGACTGGCTATGGGATACATACAGAGCCACTCATCCATTGAGGGTATTGATCGATTCGCAGGTTGAAGTTGATATAATCCAATCTTTCCTACGCATGGCTGAACAATCACCGAACAATTGGCTGCCGACATTTCCCGAAGTGAACAGAGATTCCCGAAGAATGAATTGTAACCATGCTATCGCTACAATAGCAGATGCTTGGGTAAAAGGATTACGAGGCTTTGATCTGGCTAAAGGATATGATTACGGAAGAAAATCTATAGAGGAAAAAACACTAGCGCCATGGTCGTCAAAGCCAGCCGGGTGGCTCGATAAATTTTATAAAGAAAAAGGATATATTCCTGCCTTAGCGCAAGGAGAAAAAGAAACTGTTCCGGAAGTAGACGGCTTTGAAAAACGACAAGCTATTCCTGTTACTCTTGGTACAGCTTATGATCAATGGTGCTTGTCTCAGATGGCCTCCTTTTTAGGAAAGAAAGAAGAAGCCGATTACTATTTAAAGTGCTCATATAACTATCGTAATGTATTCAATCCGGAGACCGGTTTTTTCCATCCCAAAGATAAAAACGGAAATTTCATTCATCCTTTCGATTATCGTTTTTCCGGAGGATTGGGTGCTCGCGAATATTATGACGAGAATAACGGATGGGTGTACCGTTGGGATGTTCAGCATAATATAGCGGATCTGGTAGAATTAATGGGAGGAGCGGAAAAGTTTTCCCAAAATCTTGACGATATGTTTAATGAATGGTTAGGAAGAAGCAAATTCGAATTTTACGCTCAGTTACCCGATCATACCGGTAATGTCGGTCAATTCTCGATGGGTAATGAGCCTTCTTTACATATACCATATTTATATAATTATGCTGGTAAACCATGGATGACTCAAAAACGGATACGTCATCTTATAAGACAATGGTTTAGAAATGATTTAATGGGGGTTCCGGGAGATGAAGATGGAGGCGGATTGTCTGGTTTTGTTGTTTTTTCTCAATTAGGTATATATCCAGTCACTCCCGGTTCACCTACTTATAATATTGGAAGTCCGTTTTTTCCACACATAACTATTCAGCTTAGCAACGGCAAAACATTCGAAGTAATAGCCCGTAATTGCTCTGCCGACAATAAATACATCCAATCGGCAAAATTAAATGGTAAAGTATGGAACAAACCATGGATAAAACATGAGGATATAGCCGATGGAGGAAAACTGGAATTAGTAATGGGAAATGAATGTAATAAAGATTGGGGCAGTGACCCGGCAGATGTACCACCGTCTGCAAATCCGATGCCTTTTTGATTTAACCAAAATAATATGTAATAAGAACATCATGAGACTAAAAATTATTTTTTGTGCCATTTTTCTAATTCATTTATCGTGTAACGATTCGCCAAAAGTAGAATGGATTTCATCTACAGATGAAAATCGTTGGCAAAAAGAAGAAAAGATTATAATTAAAGATAAACAACCGAATGTTGAATTAGATATTCAGATAAGTGATCAGAAAGCGCAGCTTATTGACGGATTCGGAGGTTGCTTTAATGAACTGGGCTGGGATGCTTTAATGTCACTCACCGAACAGGAAAGGGATAAAATCCTTAAAGATTTATTGAGTCCTGACGGAGTAAACTTAACCTATAACCGCACTCCTATAGGAGCAAATGATTTTGCTCGCGACTGGTATAGCTATAATGAAACGGCAGATGACTTTGAAATGAAGAATTTCAATATAGATCGCGATAAAACAGGATTAATACCCTATATAAAAGCTGCACAAGCCATTAATCCGCAGATGAAGCTATGGGCATCACCGTGGAGCCCGCCTGTATGGATGAAAACCACCAGACATTACGCGACGGCTGCCGGAGATCACAATGATTTTACAAAAGAAAACGAAGTGGAAGGGGATCATTTTATTCAGGAGCCAAAATACTTAGATGCCTACGCCCTGTACTTATCCAAATATATCGATTCATATAAGGAAAATGGTATTGATATTTCCATTTTACAGTTCCAAAACGAACCATATACGAAACACCAATGGCCAAACTGCAGTTGGACTCCAAATGCTATGGCAAACTTTATCGGGAAACATTTAGGGCCTGTATTTGAAAAAAAACATAAGGATGTAGAATTATGGTTTGGCACTTTCAATTGTAATAAAATGGAGGATCTGGCTACTGTTGTGGAAAATGCAGAAGCCTCAAAATATATCAGGGGAATAGGATTACAATGGGAAGGAAAGGACATAGTAGGTGAAGTACATAGCAAATATCCGTCTCTGAAGCTTATGCAAACCGAATCGGAGTGCGGCGATGGAGCGAATAATTGGAATTCTGCAGAATATACATGGAGCTTATTGAATCGTTATTTAGGGAATGGAGTTAATTATTATTCTTATTGGAATATGGTTCTAGACCATACAGGAAAAAGTACATGGGGATGGAAACAGAATTCTCTTATATCAATAAATAAAGAAACTAAAGAAGTTGTATATAATCCGGAATATTATATAATGAAACATGTTTCCCACTACGTTAAACCCGGAGCTTACCGGTTGCAAACCAACGAAAATGATAACCACCTAGCCTTTGTAAATCCTGATAATACAATTATTCTCATTGTAGTTAATAAGGAAGACAGCAATAAAGGAATCAAGATAGGTGTGAAAAATAAAATAATAGAAGCTGATGTAAAAGCAAAATCTTTCAATACATTCTCTATATCTCTAAAATAATATTGATTTATGAAAACTAGATATGCCGTATTTATAACTTGTATGATGTATGTTCTTTCGACCCATGCCCAGCAAATAGAATGGTTTTCATCTACAAATGAAAGCCGCTGGCAACAGGAAAAGAAAGTAAAAATAGAAAACAAAAGGTCGGATGTAAAATATGATATTGAAATAAGTGATGATAAAGCTCAGCTTTTCGAAGGATTCGGGGGATGCTTCAATGAAATGGGCTGGGATGCATTGATGGCTCTCGACGAAACGGAAAGGAACAAAATTACAGATGATCTGTTTAGCCCCAAAGGAGCAAATTTCAATTATAACCGTATGCCTATGGGCGCGAGCGATTACGGGCTAAATTTTTATTCATTTAACGATGTTGCAGATGATCTGAAAATGATCAATTTCAATATAAACCGTGACCGGTATATTTTGATTCCATTTATAAGAACTGCTCAAAAAGCTAATCCGAACTTCCGTATCTGGGGATCGCCATGGTCTCCTCCTGCATGGATGAAAACAAATAACCACTATGCCTCCAACATATATGAAAATGAGAAAGACCTCAACGGCCTTCCGCGTGAAAGAATACTGGAACTACCTACTACAGGATTTAAAATGCAAAAAGGTTATTTAGAAGCTTATGCTCTTTACTTTGTAAAATATATTCAGGCATATGCAAAAGAAGGAATCAAAGTAGAGGCGGTACATGTACAGAACGAACCTTGTTCCAATCATAAGTTCCCGAGTTGTACATGGCGACCCGAAGATATAGCATATTTTATCGGTGAGTTTCTGGGACCAAAGTTCGAGCAAGAGAAAGTAGATGCGGATATATATTTTGGAACTATAAACAGAAATAATCCTGACTATACACGTGCTGCACTCAAAGATGAGAAGGCAGCCAAATATATAAAAGGAGTAGGCTTTCAATGGGATGGTAAATATGCAATTCCAACTATACACAAAGAATACCCTCATTTAAAACTTATGCAGACCGAATCTGAGTGTGGAAACGGAGAAAACAATTGGGGCTCGGCAGAATATACATGGGGGCTGATAAGTCATTATCTCCGCAACGGAGCCAACACTTATGCTTATTGGAACATGGTACTCGACCATACAGGAGTAAGTACATGGGGCTGGAAGCAAAATACTCTCATTTCTGTAAACAAAGAAACTAAAGAAGTAACTTATAATCCGGAATATTACATAATGAAACATGTTTCCCATTATGTTATGCCGGGAGCATATCGTCTGGAAGCAAGCGAGGGGAATGATCATCTGGCCTTTTTGAATCCGGACGGTAAAATCATAATTATTGCTGTGAACAGAGATGATACAGATAAAAAAATAGCGGTAAGCGTGAAAGATAAAGCTATAAATATAAACCTTAAAGCTAAATCATTCAATACGTTTGCATTATCCATAAATTAATAATAAGATTAAAAAAGATGAAGAAATCAATTTTATTTGTAGGACTCTTTTTGGTATTTTCATTAACGAGCATAGCACAAAAAGTATATAAGGATATGAATGCCCCTATGCATGACCGGATTCTGGACTTGCTGTCGCAATTGACTCCTGATGAAAAAATAGATTTGCTTATTGCCAATTCCAACGGAGTTCCACGGCTTGGCATCGATAAATATTATCACGGAAATGAAGCCTTACATGGAATCGTCCGCCCCGGTAAATTTACTGTATTCCCACAGGCAATTGGTTTAGCCAGTACATGGAACACCGAATTAATGCTTAAAGTTTCTACTGCTATATCGGATGAAGCAAGAGCCAGATGGAATGAACTGGAGTTGGGTAAAAAGCAAAACAATACATCCAGCGACCTCTTAACTTTTTGGTCTCCGACAATAAATATGGCACGTGACCCACGTTGGGGACGCACTCCCGAAACATATGGTGAAGACCCATTTCTGACAGGTGAACTGGGATTGGCTTTTGTAAAAGGTCTACAGGGAGATCATCCCCGTTATCTGAAAACCGTATCTACACCGAAGCATTTTGCAGCTAATAATGAAGAACATAACAGGGCGAGTTGTAACGCAATAATCAGCGAACGCGATCTGCGCGAATATTATCTTCCGGCTTTCGAGAAATGTATTGTAGACGGGAAAGCACAATCTATCATGACAGCATACAATGCAGTTAATGGCGTACCATGCACGGTAAATACTTATCTGATAAAGAAAGTACTGCGCGGAGATTGGGGCTTCAAAGGATATGTCGTGTCAGACTGTAGCGCTCCCGATTGGATGATTACGCAACATAAGTATGTGAAGACTCATGAGGCAGCGGCAACACTGGCAATAAAAGCCGGACTGGATATAGAATGTGGAGATAATGTATATAAGAATGGATTGAAGAATGCGTACAAACAATATATGGTAAGCGATGCGGATATCGATTCGGCCGCCTATCATGTGCTTCGTGGACGTATGCTGCTGGGCTTGTTTGATGATCCTGCAAAAAATCCCTATAATAATATAGACCCTTCGAAGGTCGGATGCAAAGAACATCAGGAATTAGCATTGGAAACAGCGCGCCAGAGTATCGTTTTGCTTAAAAATGAAAAGAGCTTCTTACCTATAAATCCGAACAAAGTAAAATCGATAGCCGTTGTAGGTATTAATGCTGCAAATTACGAGTTTGGTGATTACAGCGGGGAGCCTAAAAATGCTCCTGTTTCTATTCTCGAAGGTATTCAGGCAAGAGTGGGGAATAAAGTAAAAATCGTACATGCACCTTGGGTATCGAGTGTATCGGGATACGAACTTATATCGAAAAGTTTTTTCCCGAACGGATTGAAGGGAGAATATTACTCAAATAAAGATTTCAATGGTACGCCGGCAGTAAGGACAGATGAAAATATTGATTATAATCCTGAAAACAGACCGCCTGATCCATTCTTGCCTAAAGCCCCCACATCAATAAGATGGACAGGTGATCTGCAACCGACCGTATCGGGCGAATATACTCTCAGTCTGGAAACTGACGATGGTTGCCGCCTCTATTTAGACGGAAAGAAGCTCATAGATTCATGGGTAGAACGTAGTGCCCAAGCGGACAAAGTGATTGTTAATCTCGAAGCGGGTAAAAAGTATAAGCTTCAGGTAGATTACTTCGATGGTGGAGGTCAGTCCCTAGCCCGTTTATACTGGAAAGCTCCGAATATTGACAGTCGTGCACGTCTGGATTTGTTTGGCGATGCAGGAAAAGCAGCTAAAGAATGCGATCTGACAATTGCTGTACTTGGAATAAATAAATCGCTTGAGCGGGAAGGTCAGGACAGATATACGCTGGAGCTGCCGATAGATCAGCAAGAGTTCATAAAAGAGATTTATAAAGTGAATCCAAAAACAGTTGTTGTATTAGTTGCCGGAAGCTCAATGGCGATTAATTGGATAGATAGTAATATACCGGCAATAATAGATGCATGGTATCCGGGAGAACAGGGAGGCAATGCTGTAGCGGAAGTCCTGTTTGGCGACTATAATCCTGCCGGACGATTGCCTCTGACATTCTATAATTCACTGGACGAACTCGCTCCGTTCGATGATTACAATGTAAAAAATGGCCGTACTTATCAATATTTTACAGGAAAACCATTGTATGAATTTGGTTACGGGCTAAGCTATACTCAGTTCAAATATAGCAACATGAAGGTTACACAGGATAATCAGAATATCCAAGTTAACTTCAAAATAGCAAATACAGGCAAATATGACGGAGATGAAGTTGCCCAACTATATGTGCAATATCCGGAAACAGGAACATATATGCCGCTAAAACAACTGAAAGGTTTTAAAAGAATATCCATAAAGAAAGGAAAGACGGAAAACGTTACCATTACGGTTCCTAAGAAAGAATTACGTTATTGGGACAATAAAACAGAATCTTTTGTGACTCCAAACGGGGAATACCTGATTCAGGTAGGATCTTCTTCTCAAAAGATAAATCTCAAAGAAGCCATAAGATTGTAAATAAGGTCACGGCAGTATTAACCGTGACAAATAAACAGAAAGAGTCTTATAATTATAAGACTCTTTTTTTATTTCATAATAAGATTGAACATAACAGTTTTCTCATTTTACCCTCTAGCCTATCAGATATATTCTCATGTATGAATCATATTATCTACGCTATACTCAATATTTTCCCTTTATAATACGAAAGGATAAAGAAAAATCGTAAAACAAAGAATCCGGATATTATTTTGAATAAAATAAATCCGGATTTTTTATAAAAATATTATGGAATCAAAATTTCAATTCTTTTTCCAGAGTTTTTCCATATCTTCCAATGTTTTGCCTTTAGTTTCAGGTAGGCGTTTCCATACAAATAAAGCTGCAAGTATCGCTAATGCACCATATACCCAATAAGAGAAGCCATGATTAAAGGCGCTGACAAGCGTTTCGTTTTTATCCATAATAGGAAATGTCCACGAAATGAGGAAGTTTGATACCCATTGTGCAGCGACAGCGATAGACATTACACTGGAGCGTACCGAATTGGGGAATATCTCTGACAACATCACCCAGCAAACAGGCCCCCATGACATGGCAAAACCAGCTGTATAGGTTAGCATGAATACAAGCTTCAAACCTCCGGGTAAACCCTGGGAAAAAGAAGTACCCAGTCCCAGCATAGATACAGCCATCACTAAAGCTCCTGTAATAAGTAATGGTTTGCGGCCAAACTTATCTACTGTCATAATTGCCAAAACGGTAAACGATAAGTTGATAATACCTACGATTATGGTCTGCAATAATGCGGAATCCGTTCCCGAACCCATACTCTTAAATATTTCAGGGGCATAGTAAAGAACGACATTGATACCGACAAACTGTTGGAATGCTGATAGCAATACTCCTGTAATTATAATCAGGAAGCCGTAAGATTTTATAGGCACATATAATGCTATAATAAAGCTGGCAATCATTGATATTTCCAAAGCACTGGAGACCCCGGCTAATGAAAGTGAAATTATTCCTACAACAAACAGTATCAACCACGTCATCATAAAACGATAATATGGTTTCAACGATACCTTTTCTTCTTTATCGAAACTTTGCTGTATTTCTACTATCTCTTGCTGGGCCATCGATTTACCTACTAATTTTGTTAGAATTCCTTCTGCCTGAGCAACACGGCCTTTCATCACAAGCCATCTTGGAGTTTCAGGAGCGATGAATAATAGAAGGAAAAATATTACTGACGGAATGGCCAATGAGGCAAACATCCATCTCCAGCCTGTTGCATGCAACCACTCTGTATCTCCTTGCTTTGCAATAAAATAATTCACAAAGTATACAACGAGCATACCGAATATAATGGCAAACTGGTTTAACCCGACAAGGCTTCCGCGCTTGGCTGGAGGAGCTATTTCAGCAATATACATAGGGGAAACCATAGAGGCTATTCCAACCCCTATACCACCGATTATTCGATAAAACACAAAGTGATAGACAAAAGAATGATCTCCGGCCGACGGCATGCGAAACCCGATTTCGGGCCAAGCAGAACCTACCGCAGCTAATAAGAATAGAATGGCAGCTGCAAACAATGCTTTTTTACGTCCAAAAGTCTGGCTTATCCAGCCTGCCATTGCAGCACCGAATATACAGCCTATCAATGCACTGCTTATTACAAAACCCTCCATAGCATTGGCTTCATTCAGCGATAAGCCCATCGGCTCTATAAAGAAATGCCGCAGGGATTCTACTGTTCCGGATATAACAGCCGTATCATATCCGAACAATAATCCTCCGAGAGTAGCTATCAGGGTTAATTTTAGTGTATAAGATTTACTTACTTCGTTATTCATGGTTTCTTAGTTACAGGTTACGAGTTACAGGTTACGAGTTACAGGTTAATAGCTTGTAACTCGTAACAGCCCGAAAAGGCGAAGTAACTTGTAACTGGGTTTTAAATATACATATTTACAATAGCTTCATAAAGCTCTTGTTTACCGCTTATTTGTTGAGGTTCTCCTACTTTATGAGCTATAGTGCGCAGGTCTTCAAGTGTGAGTTTCCCATCTTCGAATGCTTTGCCGTCACCACTATCGAATGAGGCATAACGGGTCTGACGCATTTTCTTGTAATCCGAATTTTCAAGAATATCTGCAGCAATTAAGAGACCACGTGCAAATACGTCCATACCGGAGATATGAGCAATGAATAAATCATCCCTATCTGTAGAGTTACGGCGAATCTTAGCATCGAAGTTAACACCTCCGTTTCCTACCCCTCCGGCAGGAAGCATCACTAACCATGCCTGCGCAAGGTTGTACAGGTCAATAGGGAACTGGTCTGTATCCCATCCGTTTTGATAATCGCCGCGGTTAGCATCGATACTGCCCAATAATCCTGCGTCGACAGCAGCCTGCAATTCATGTTCGAATGTATGGCCGGCAAGTGTAGCATGATTTACCTCTATATTTACCTTAAAGTCCTTTTCAAGACCATAATTTTTCAGGAATCCTATTACCGTTTCAGTATCATAGTCATATTGATGCTTGGTCGGTTCCATAGGCTTAGGCTCTATAAGGAACGTGCCTGTAAATCCTTGCTTGCGGGCATAATCGCGAGACATGGAAAGGAATTGGGCTAAGTGGTCTTTCTCACGTTTCATATCTGTATTAAGTAAGCTCATATAACCTTCGCGGCCGCCCCAGAATACGTAATTTGCACCTCCAAGGGCAATAGTTGCATCGATAGCATTTTTTACCTGAGTACCGGCACAGGCTACTACATCAAAATCAGGGTTTGTAGAAGCTCCATTCATATAACGCTCGTGTCCGAATACGTTAGCTGTGCCCCAAAGTAATTTTATACCGGAAGCTGCCTGTTTTTCTTTTGCATATTCTACGATAGTTTGCAAGTTCTTTTCATATTCAGCCCAGTTGCTGCCCGAATCTACCAGATCTACATCATGGAAGCAATAGAATGGAATTCCCATTTTAGTCATGAATTCGAATGCTGCATCCATTTTGTATTTTGCCCGGGTGATAGCATCGTTGCCGATATTCCATGGATGATGAATTGTCGGACCACCAAATGGGTCACCGCCATTTGCACACAATGTATGCCAATAAGCCATAGCGAAACGCATCCAGTCTTTCATAGTCTTACCCATTACCACTTTGTTCTCGTCATAGAAACGGTAAGCCATTGGATTTTTACTTTCTTTACCTTCAAATTTGATTTTTCCGATACCCGGGAAAAATTCTTTTGTACCTTTTAAAATTTCCATAATTATAACTCTTATTTATAATGATTAATATAACCTTTAAAATTTATATCAAGTTGTATTGACTGCCTGTTAGCTTTTTGCCGTTGGCACATGGAACGTATTAAGTGACTTAGGTTTCATATCCACAGAAAACATTTGTTCTCCGATTTTCACATTCAACGTTTTCAGCTTATCATTCTCATTTGCCACAATTACTATTGTTGAATTATCAGGATTAACAAAAGCCAGCAAATTCTCATACGCACCTTCGGTTTTCAACCTTTTAGCCCCCGGTTTTACGAAATGGCTGAATTGTTTCATGAGGTAATATTCGGGGTTATACTTATAAGTCTTGTTAACCTGATCGACTGATATCAATGAGTTTTGTGCCCATTTCCAACGACTGTTTGCCGGATCTTTGTCCAATGATATATTCCAATACATATAGGCAGATATACCATTATTAAAGTAATGTTTCATCAGATTCCATGTATAAAAGCAATATTCCCATGAGTTTTGCCCGTTACCGCATTCGCTTTCGGTCTGCATCAGTTTCATATCCGGATATGTTTCATGTATCTTGGAAATAGCCTCTTTTCCTGCCCATTGGAAACCAATTTCCGAGATATACTCCCCGCTCTTATTATTCATAATGGTATCGACCAACAGATGATTAGGCCGTTCCATTGTTCCGAACATTACACGCACACCAATCTCTTTCATCTGAGGCCCCAGATAATCTCCAATAAATGTACTTAATGCGTCAGCAGTCCATGTACATGAAGGAAATATCTGGCATGAATTGAACTCATTCTGTGGTGCAACCATTTCAATATTGATACCTTCTTCTTTATATGCCTCCAAGAATTTTTTGAAATACAATGTATAAGCTTTGAAATATTCCGGCTCCTGAATAAATAAATTTGTACCTTCTGTATCTGTTGTGGGGCTTCCTTTCAGGTCGTTTACATCCGGACTTGGTTTGCATGCGTAATGTTTCGTATATTTCATCCATGTTGGCGGACACCATGGTGATGCCCACACTCTGAGATTCGGGTTTACTTTCTGTGCAGCTTTGATATAAGGAATTAGTGTTTCCTTATCATTTGCTATGGAGAAATTTTTCATTTCGAAGTCACCTGCCGTTTCATTGTACGAATACCAGTCACGAGAGAAGTCATTTGCCCCTATCGGCATGCGGCACCATGTGAAGTTCATCCCTTCTTCACTAAACAGATCTTTTATTACTGCATCCCTGTCTGCATCATTTAACGCAGAGATTGTTACCCACCCCAGCTCATTGAGACATCCTCCAAAACCATCCACTGTTTGTAATGTCTGGTCTGTTAAAATTGTTACTTCAGTAGCGCCATCTGCTTTTACCATCGTAAGAGACGGATTCTCAACAAAACAGGAGGTGTGGGTAGTACTCACCCACTTTACCATTTGGGGCGAGTGTGAACATGAGGCCGATAATAAAATAATTACGGCTAAATAAAGTTGTTTTTTCATAGAATTAGGTTATTTATTTACGACTAAGGTCTTCCATTTTTCATATGCCTCTCTATATTTATCTTTCTTATTATTCTCTGGCTCAGTTACCCCTAATTTCTCAAGTGATGCGAAAGCTTCCTGTGGACTCGAATATAATCCGATACCGATTCCTGCTCCTTTTGCTGCACCAGCCGCACCGTCTGTATTATACAGTTCAATCGTAACATCGCTGACACTAGCCAATGTTTGAGCAAATACCGGACTTAGAAACATGTTGGCGTATCCGGCTTTCACTGTACGGATATTCATTCCCATTTCACGCATAATCTCCATTCCATACTCGTAGGAGAAGACGATGCCTTCCTGTGCAGCTCGCAGGATATCTTTTTTATCGTGTATATTGAAGTTGATGCCGTGAATAGAGCAGCTTACTTCTTTGTTTTCTAATACCCGTTCCGCTCCGTTGCCGAATGGGACGATACTTATTCCTTTCGAACCTATAGGCGACTGTGCAGCCAGATTATTCATATCATTATAGGATAATCCTTCCAAAGCCAGATTACGCTTTAACCAAGAATTGAGAATACCCGTGCCGTTAATGCACAGCAAAACTCCTAAACGGATTTGTTCCGGAGTATAATTAACATGTGCAAACGTATTTACACGGGATAATTTATCGTAGTTGAGTTGGTCTAATACCCCGTATACTACCCCCGATGTTCCTGCTGTGGAGGCTATTTCTCCCGGCTCAAATACATTGAGAGATAAAGCATTATTTGGCTGGTCTCCGGCACGATACGAAACTGGGGTACCTTCTTTCAATCCTAATTCTTTAGCAGCCTCTGATGATACATACCCTTGGATACCGAATATCGGTTTTATTTCAGGAAAGAAGCTTTTCGGTATTCCATAATAATTGAGTACATCTTCGGATAAAGTATTCGTTTTGAAATCCCAGAACATGCCTTCCGACATACCTTCTATAGTAACAACTATATCTCCTGTCAGCTTCATACCAATATAATCGCCCGGAAGCATCAATTTATCAATCTTTTCATAAATGTGAGGCTCATTCTCCTTAACCCATGCCAGTTTAGATGCAGTAAAATTCCCCGGAGAATTTAACAAATGGTTTAAACATTTCTCTTCTCCAATAGACTTAAAGGCTTTCTCTCCATAAGGGACAGCACGACTATCGCACCATATGATAGAGTCACGCAGTATATTTTTATGTTTGTCAACCAATACCAGACCATGCATTTGCCATGTTATACCGATTGCCTGAATATCATCGGATTTTACTCCTGACTTTTGCATTACTGATTGATGCGCCAGTTTGAGATTTGCCCACCAATCGGCCGGATTTTGCTCAGCCCATCCTGATTTTACAGCCTTGATAGTCATTTCTTCTTTCGGAAAGAAGTCTGAAGCAACTATTTTTCCATTATCGGCGTTTACCAAGCAGGCCTTTACAGAAGAGCTGCCTATATCGTATCCAAGTAAATACATAATATTCAGAGTTATGTGTTATATGTTAGCTTTAAATTTATTTCTAGCTTTTTTATCAAATTTGTAATAACGGGCAGCCCGATGCGATACATTTTTTTGTTTTTCATCCAACTGAACTACATAGGGCATGGCTGCAACTTTTTTATGAAAATTGCGTATATCAATTTGCTTATCATATATAGCTTCATACAAGCGGTGTAGCTGACTGATCGTAAATTTATTAGGCAAGAGTTCGAAAACGATGGAAGGGTCATACTCTATCCATCGGCGTATTTCGATCAGCGACTTTTTTACTATTTTATTATGGTCGAAAGGCATCTTTGGCATTTCGTTCAGAGGGCACCACTTTGTCTGTTTATATTTTGAAACATTATTCAATTTCCGGTCTATTTTACAGAGCGATAAATAAGCGACTGTAATCAGGCGATTTATATTAGGTTGATACTCTTTGTCTAGCCATTTCACATCTTCAGGCTTGCTTGCCCTGTCGGGAGAAGCAAAGCACCGAAATTGCCGAAGAGACATTTTCTTAATACCTGTCAACTCAAAAAGGACACGATTGGCTGCATCGTCAACATCTTCTTCATTGTAGATTAAGCTTCCTGGTAATTTCAAATCTTTCGCATTAACTTCATTTTTCCTGACTAAAAGAATATTCAATTGTTCATCATCAAAACCGAATACGACACAATCGACTGAAACATAGGTATGGATAAACTGGTTTTTCATAGCTGGCACTCTGAATACTTATTGTATTTGATACAAATATAGATATTCAGAATAATCCCCCAATACATTTAACAATATATTTTTAGTTAAATAATTGTATTACAATGTTTTATATTTCATATATTATACAATAAGATAAAACTATAATAGATAAGTTTAATAATCTCTAAAACCGCTATATAAAACGGTTTCTAGAAATTATACAAATAAATAAAATACTAAAACTATATATGTTAAATTCTACAAGAAGTAGGCGAGTATTTTATATGATACGGAGAGGACATAAAGTAAAATTTAAAAGTTTATCACATCAAAACCTCAGAATTAAAATGAGTTTCGTTGAGCATTCTGTTCTCTAACCCAATTTTAGAGTTGATTTATGTGTTGAGAAGATGGACCGTCAAGCCATAAGTTTTTTTTGTAAAAACTCATTGCATACAATCAGTTTATTAATAACATACCCTGAAGAACGTCCTCGAAGTTGATGGTACATATTGTTTACTGTGACTCGATTCAGTTATAAATTCGGGAGTCTTTTTTGCCCCACATAAAGACCTAAAACGACCCTGATTTTATCATACAAAAATGACTGTTAATCACTAATTCTAAGAAAGTATAACTTAAATATCCATTTAAATAATCTTAAACCATAAAATATTATTATATTTGTTTTTATTTAGTATGATTCTAACACAACTTTATGACTACCTAATTTGAAACTAAACTACAATACCCTCTTTAATAAAGGGCTATGAATAATTAACACCTTATAACAGACAATAAAAACTAACTTCTAAAATCCAACCTCTAATTTCTTAGATTATGAACGAATATGTAACAACGGGAGCCATAATGACCTGTACCAATGGGGCTGCACCCGTCCAACTATTAGTTACAGCCAATACATTGTTTTCCGTACAGGGGAATATGGTAGCTACCACATCCGATAAAGCCCCGATAAATAATATTCCGTCTTTTGGTGCTTGTGCCGCAAAAAATGGTTCATCTTGTGTACCCTCTACAATGACATGGACAGGTTTTTTGGCCTCCGTGCAAATACCCGGAGGTAATCCCTTATTGAAAACATCCATGATTATGTGTTCCTGTGGCGGATGTATAAAGTTTCAAAATTCGGGACAGATTAAACCGAATAAATTAGTTACCATTCCTAATAGCCTACAAATTGAAACGTTGAAACGGGCGGCACAAAATGCAACTCCGTTTTGTGAGGAATGCGAAAAGAAAAAACAAGAAAAGAAAAAGGAAATAACACGCATTTTTTGGGTGGATGAAGAGGGCGACCAAAGGACTTTGTCGGAATTACCATGTGGGAAAGAGATTACTTTATGTGTAGAAACAAAGGGGGTGAGTGAAGGGGAAATCATCAATATAGAGCTTAACGACAAGGACGGACGTATATACAAAGGCGAAAAAGAAACATTGAAATTCAGTGCCACTGTGGAATCAGACAATACAGCATATATAGATGCTGTAAAATTAGAATACGAATAAATATATTTAGTACATGGAAAATATAACAACTGTTATAGCAACATTGGATTCTGACGGTGATGTCACCAAAGAGAACGAAACCCCTAATATGATTCCGGAGGTTTTGGATGCCTATTTTACTTATCAGACAAGTAAAGAAAAGAAACCCCTAATCAAAAAAAAGGCTAAGTCTAAAACAAAGACAGAAACACAATCAACAGAACCCGCAGAAGAAAAATCAAAATATGAATATACCTTCACTAAAATAGATAGATCTAATGTTTCAGCAAATTTTCATATTGTGGTTGAATCGAAAAACATTGCTGATAAGAAGATAAAAATTTCGCTTTGTTCAGTATCCGAAAAAGTGTTGTCGGAAATAGATGCTACCGTAACTTTATTGTATGGTGAGGAGGAATTAAGTGAAAAGGAATTAGACGTTGAAAATTATTATGCTGACGAGTCCGTATACAATAAAGACGATTTCAAAGACAAAACAATTTTCGAAGTTACATTAAGCCCCAAAAGCGATGAAGATAAGAAGAAATGGATCGATGCAATAGCAAATTCAACAAGCAAAAAAGCATCCCTATATATAAAAGTAGAGGTTTTGGATTTGGATAATGTGGTATATAAAGGTAAAGGTGATAGAAATAAATGCTTTTTATATGAAAAACCGTTTGAATTATATGTATGCCATTGCGATAGAAAGATAGGTGCCGGAGAATTAAGTTACATCATATATAAATTAAGTGGTGGAGAAACATCTAGTTTATTTGCAGGTTATAATTCTAAGATAAAAAAATCAGACAGAACTTATGAACGTTTAGCGGAGGAAATGAATGCGGTATTTGAGAAATATGAGATCAATACCTGTAATCGAAAAGCGCATTTCTTAGCACAATCTTATGCTGAAACGGGATTCAGCACAGCCACTGAATTTGCCGGAGGGAAAGACTATGAATTAGCGAACTGGGAAGCTGAGAAAAAGAAATTGGAAGATAATATATCCGACATAGACACCTTGAAACCAAAGATTGATAAAATATTGACAGACTTACAAAAAACGGCTTTGGATGAAAAAAAATCTCAATTAGATGAGATATCAGCTAAGATAACATCTGATATTAAACTTACTAAAGAACAAGAAGAAACAGTCAATAAATACAAAGCTATTTTTGAAACTAAATGGAAACCACAGTTAGATGAAAAAGCTACAAAGCAATATACTACTAAAGAAGCCTATACGGACGCTCTTAATGGAAACAGTGGTAAAAAAATAAGGGGAGCAATCCCTCGAATTAAAACAATTAAGGACAGTAAAAATTTGGAAATAGGAGATGGCCCTCGCTATAAAGGAAAAGGCGTAATTCAAATAACATGGAGGGCGACTTACGAAGATTATTTTAAATATATTAAAACTAAAGACCCGATACCGGATTCTGTAAAAGATAAAACAGTAGAACAAATACTAAGTCGTAAAGAAGATGATATGTCTCAGTTGTTAGGTTCCGACCTATTTTATGCAATAGATTCCGCGGGATGGTTTTGGAATGAATATAAAAAAGGATACAAACTTGCCGAAACGGCCGATTATGACGGGGACACAATCGCGCCGGAGAATCCATATAAAGGGAAAAAAACGATCGAAAAAATTTCACGAATAGTTAATGGAGGAACGTATCATTTAAAGGAGAGAACCAATAATTACAATATGTTAAGAAACGATCTTTTTAAGATTAAGACTAATTGTAGTAAACGGGATGAAATAAAATAAAACTTCAAAATTCATTATGAAAAAAGCATATCTTATCATATCCTTCTTATTTTGCTTGACTACCATTTATGCGCAAAGTAAAATGTCATTAATACTGAAAGATTTGGATGGGGACTCAAAAACAGATAGTATATATATTGAAAATTCGGCTGTCGTTTGTTGTCTTTCGAGCCAAGGGTATAAAAGAATAATCGGTCCTGAAGTTTATAACAACGAAAATTCTTTTCCAAAGAGTTCATTATCCGAATGGGAGCAAGGATTTGGATTGGATGAGAATGATATGAGATATGGTTTTTCATACGGATACACCTATGATAGCCTCGCTAAAAGAATAAGATTGATTGCACAATCCCATTATTCTTACGGAAATGCTTTTAATGACGGTAGCGGCGAAGGTGGACTAAATTTGCTTACGGGTGAATATCAGGGACATTGGCATTATTATGATCAAGTGAGAGATACGTTAATTAGCGTATCTGTAAATGAAGTTATTCCCGTACCACCTATCTATTTTGACGGAGAACACACATGGGATTATATAGACGAAGAAGCCGCTTTGATCGAAAAGCAGCAATCAATTACCAGGGCAGAGATAGACGGAGCAGTTCCACGAACAAGCAAATGGCTTTCACAAGAAGATAAAGATAGAAGTGAGTGGTTTAATAAGATTGCCGAAGAGCACGAATTAGAGTATTTTTTCATAAGATTGACAAGTACAAAAAGCATCAATGACAAATATGCGGAATTTGAGAGTATACAAGTATTTGAAAAAAAAAGTCGGAAATTTATACAAGAGTTAATAATACGGGATTACCAGTATCCATGGATTGATTTATGTATACGGACAGGTGACTATAATTTCGACAGATGGCAAGACTTTTCTTTGTATGGCCTTTTTCCCGATGATGAAAAGTGGAGTATTTATTTTTTGCATGATTCGGTGAAACAGGTATTTTTTGAAAGCGACTTAAATACAATCGAAGATTGTAATAACACAAATAAAAAAGCTAATAAGGATTAATAACATTTTATGATTATGGGCGAGTGGATATTACCGGAAGTAAAACAAGAAATTGAGGCACGCCAGGCGTCACGTAAGTTGAACCAAGAGCAAGAAGTGATAGAAAGTCGGATATCAGTTTCGCCTAACTATGTATTAATTGATGGTGCTTTGTGGGAAGATGATTTGTATATCGCAAAACAAAAGAATATACTATACCGCTCCTTATATAGGGGAACAATGAGTGAACAATTGGATAGCATAGCACCTTACCTTTTTAGTTTAGAACAGAACGGCGAATTTGAAAAATGGATAAAAGAGCAAGACCCGATAAAACGGCGTGTTACATGGATACATTCATCGTCAAATATTGATGCATTGAGAAAACACCTGCGGCGGTTCTTACGGATGAAAACGGAGCTAGGCAGTTATATTTATTTTAGATTCTATGACCCTTATGTTATCGACTACACACTGCCATGTTTCACCCGGGAGCAGTTAATGGAGTTTTTTAAAGAAATAAATTATATACGGGTACAAGATACAAGAGCTGACGAGGATACTGTTTTTTATATTTTAGAAGCCGCCGGATTACAAATCGACAGGAAAGCACTATGTGGACAATAACTGACACCCAAATGAAAGCCATGGCACAAGCGGTACGTGAAAAATTCGAACGGATAGTACTGGTCGCCATACGAAGAAGCGGTTCGGCTACTCTGCCGGTTGCCGAGTGGCCGGCACTTGTAAAAGCAAAAACCGATGAAGCCTTAAGTTGTGGGTTTAAAAAAGATGATACATTGGTTGCTTACCTTGTACTCTGTTCCCGATATGAACTTTTGCGACAACAAACACCGGATAAAGAGTTAAGAAACATATTGTATAACACACACTATACGGCACAGCAAAAATTAATCCGCTTCGAAGAATATGTGCGAATTTATGGTTAAAGGTAAAAAAGAAAAATTATGGAAGAAAATGACGAAATTGTTTGCCCTTGTCAGCAACAATCGCAAAATACGCAAGCAGAACCGGTAGAGGATACTGAAACGGAAGAAACTACCCCGCGGTATGCCATCATTCACCTGACCAATGAAATAATGACATCTGTTAAGATGACTTATACCAAGCATACTGCAGCCACAGCTCCTACCGGAACGGTATTCTATAAGAAGATAGATTATATTCCTATTTCTGCAGCCGAACGAAATGATACGGCATTGGAAAAGCATACAACAACCGATGGCAATACATTTACTAAGCACACAGATGATACCTTACAGGATGATGAAGTATATTATAAGAAGCTAAAAAAATATGTACCGCTGGAAGGCACTACCACAGAAACAAGGTACACCACTACGAACGGAGAGACATACAATGCTGTGGCAGCCAGCGATACGGGAGCAACTACCTATTACATACAACAGGACGATGAAAGATATGAACGATTTACCGATAAAGAATTAGCTGATAGAACCCGGCAAACCTATACGGAAACAATAGCTGACGATGGCCAAATCACTTATACACTTGCTGCATCCGGCAAAACGGGTACTCACCTTAAGGAAGAGACATACCGTTTGGCAACCGAGACCGACGAAGGTCCTTTTTATAAAAAAGATTTTGTGGCAGCGCCTGCGGGCACGTTGGGTAGCCATGCAAGGGTCGAAAATGAATACAAACCGCTTGGAGAATTAACTAACGAGCAATTAAAGACTGCTCACCTTGGTACTCTGCCCACCTACACCAAAGACAGCTATGTGGCGGCCGAAGATAATTATACCGGTGAAAAATATATGATGCAAGTAGAATATGCTTCTTTGACACATAATGAAAAAATTATACGAACAAAGCACAAGTATACAAGAAATGTGAATGCAGATACAGCTCCTGATACAGGAAAGCGAAATCAAGCAACACTTACAGATGTAGAAATAAATGGAAATATCTATCGTCGACAAAATATGGCCGGGAATAGTAGTACAGCTATAACATTCCCTGTCTTTCGGGCATACTACTATACCGGAAATACGGAAGAAGCAGTAAAGCAGCTATTAGAAACGGATATTTTAAATGGGAATCATAGTAATGCAAATAAAATTCTTCCTTTTGGCATTGCAAGGCATACTGGCGGTGGTACGAATAGTAATTTAACCTATTATGAGGGAGGTAACTGCATTCCACCCAATGAACAAAACGATCAACCGCTATATTATAGACTTTGTTTTGTAGAAGCATCTGATACAAAGGGAATAAAGACATGGCGTTATCGCATAGTTTTACCGCCTGTAGCCGAAAGTAGTTCTTCGCCTGCCTGTAGTCATCATGCAACAATGAGCAGTATGATCACAATCAAACAACGTACAATTACTATAGATGGGACATCCTATAGTTGTCCTCAACGCACATCATGTTCTTTCGATCCATATAAATCAAAGGATATGTTAGGATGTCAGGGCTTTAGAAAATATGACGGAACAAACCTTGTTAGTATTACACCAAAGCGCGAGGCCTTTTTTAAGTTGGATAAAAAACTGGAAGAGATTATGCCTGAACTTAAAGGAGTGCAAGGCAGACGAGATTTCACTAATACTAGTGAATACAATTCGAATAGCGATGCTCATTTGGTCGACCCAAACATAAGTGCGACCGATGAATATGAGGTTTTCATGAAAATTGACCCTTTGCCGGAAATACATACAAAGCCATATAAAAAATGGGAACGACTAAAACGCTACAAAAAAATTATCAAAGACTTTGAATTTGAAAATTACATTACTCCAGAATATTGTGAAAAAACTTTTTCGGTTCATGTCAATAATGCTTCGCGCCCTAAATACCTTTCGGCAGATGTAGCGTGGTCCGAAATATACAGCAAAGGACGAACAACCGATCCTCCTACAAATACCGATTTGACTGATAGGCATTGTTTAACCTGTCAAAATCAAACAGTCAACCGAACTTCGACTTTTCCTCATATCGAAGGACATGAGCTGCAGAATAGCACATTAGCCCGTTTTTTGGATGAAATACGAATGGTAGACTATAATGTGGAAAAAGAAAATGCATCATGAAAACGATTAAAAAAATTATTATATTAATACTTATAATAACTTGGACTATACAAGTTATTGCGCAAACAAAACAAGATACCGTTATGAGAAATTGGGCCTTTAAGCAATATGAAAACCCTGAAACATTACTAGATGAAGAAGGCTACGAAGATGAATTGGGCCAGCGACAGGGAGAATGGTACGTTTATCTTCATAAAGGGAGAGTGCCTTACCGAAAAGGCACTTATAAAGATGGGGTTAGGCACGGAATATGGTTTTCGTTAAAACCAGATGGAAAACCTCGCACAGAAGGAACTGGATGGGTAAATGGCGTTACTTTTACTCAAATATATTACGACGTATTTCATAAGCAACTCCAGGAAGAAAGATGGGAAAATGAGAAAAGACAAATTTCCGGAATTTATAAATCCTATTTTGGCACCGGCGATTTAGAATGCGTGGGTAATTACAATTGTAACAAAAAAGTAGGCCATTGGGCTTGGTATTACCCCACCAAAATGCAAATTTATATAAATAGCGAAGAGAAAGAATACCTTGGTTACCCCTCAAATAATTGGGGTGGTTTCTCCCCATTATACAATGAATGGAATGCAGCACAACAACTTTTACCATACGCAGACAGAGACGGCATCGTATACTGTGAAGGCGAATATGTAAACAACTACCCCGAAGGTGTGTGGACATGGTATCGCCCCACGGGCGAAAAATGGTTTGAGCGTACTTACCGTGAAGGACGAAAACACGGCACATGGCGTGGATGGAATAAAGATGAAACGCTATATGGTGAAGCTGAATACAACGATGGGAAACTGTCTGGTAGCGGTACTTTTTATTTTAATGGGAATACCACGACCTATAAACTCTTGGGCAAGATATGCCAACATATTACAAACTTGGAGGGTATTGATTCTATAATATGGCTTCCCAACGAAGAAAGGATGGACGATAAGCAACAGTGGGAAAATGCAATATGGCACCCCGGCGATTATAATAAAATTAGAAATTTAGCCGATAGTGGCTCCATAATTCGCCCCTACTACATGGAATCACTTTGTGACCATTGGCTTAGCTGTATGCGGAATCAAATAAGCGAAGACAAAAAGGAAAATATACGGCAACTTAACATCATGCAATCTTGCATAGAATATCTGAACAATACATACAATGTAAAAGTACCCCTTCGTTTCCTGCAAAATTTATTTTATGCTGGTGAGAATGATTATTACATTCCATTTGTAGGACACAATGTTGCCAATTATTTTTTCCTTAAGTCGAATCATAAATGGGATACGCTATTTTACAAAGAAGAGTATGATTTGACCCACAAGGGTCCTAAAGACTTTTTAGATATTGCACTGGTAAATAGATGGCCTATGCCCGATATGGTAGAATATTTGATAATGATGGGAACAAAAGTAGAAAAGCGCCACCTCGAAACAATCGATAACTTAAGGAAAAGCATACAAGCCGACTTGGATTACTATGCCGATAAAAGCATTGATCATAGTGATGAACCCGGAAGTGATTTCAACCAAAAGAATGTCAATGATTGTAATAAAATCATCAAAATGTTTGAAAAAGAATTGAAAAAGAGGAATTAGCATAAAAATGGGTTTATGTATATTGTTTATTTACGTTGTTACTTACGCTGTTATTTACAAGTGGAAAATCCCAGTAAAAATGCCCCTTTGTACCGATTAAAAGTGGTCAGGGATTCCTGCTGAAAGTGACCCCTTAAAAAAGGGCAAAAAGTATCGAACCTAAGTCGGCATACTCTATTGACTTGATAAACAATATGGATTATTATCTTCGAGATGCTAAAGTAGAGGTAAAATGTAAGCTGATAAGTTCGATTTTTCCAAAAAAATCACATTTGATGGAAAAACATATCGAACCAATTCTTTGAATAAGGTATTAGATTTAATCTATCAGCAAACCAATGAATTACGATATAATAAAAATGGAAAAAGCTCAAATAATTTGAACTTTTCCCACCTAGTACCCAGAGCCGGGATCGAACCGGCATGGAAGTGAATCCACTGGTGTTTGAGACCAGCGCGTCTACCAATTCCGCCATCTGGGCGTGTGAGGTGCAAAAGTACATAATATTTTGAAAATCCAAACAGACTTCTTAACTTTTTTCAAAAAGAATTGCTTATTTCCCAATCTCTATTGTTATTATTTGTTTTGTTGTTATCTTAGTAAGATGTAACTTTGCATAAATTCTGAAATAACATGAATAATAAGAACAACTACTGTGTAATAATGAGTGGCGGTATTGGGAGCCGTTTTTGGCCCTTTAGCCGGGAGGCGCGCCCAAAACAATTTCTCGATTTCTTTGGCACAGGCCGTTCACTGCTTCAGATGACAGTGGATCGGTTTAAAAAGATATTGCCTATTGAGAACATATTCATCGTAACGAATGCGGAATACGCTCATATGGTTAAGGAAGAACTCCCTGAGTTGAATTCCAAGCAGATATTACTCGAACCAATGCGTAGAAATACAGCACCATGTATCGCTTTCGCTACTTATCATATCAACTCATTCAATGCTAATGCGAATATTGTAGTTGCTCCGTCCGACCATTTAATATTAAAAGAAGATGATTTTCTTTCAATAATAGAAAACGCTTTTGCTTTCGTTGAAAAGCACAATACTTTGTTGACCTTAGGCATCCGCCCTAGCCGTCCGGAAACCGGATATGGTTATATTCAAATGAGTGAAGAAAAGCTGGACGATGTGACTAAAGTAAAGGTGTTTACAGAGAAACCTAATCTGGAACTGGCAAAAGTATTTTATGAAAGCGGAGAATTTCTTTGGAATTCAGGAATATTTGTTTGGAATAACAAAACAATACTAGAGGCATTTCATCAATATCTACCGGAAATCACTAACCGTTTTGATCAGGGCTTAGACAAATTTGGAACTGACAAGGAAAAAGCATTTATCGATGAAAATTTCCCTTTCTGCCCTAATATCTCTATAGACTATGGCGTAATGGAAAAAGCCATGAATGTATATGTACAGGCTGCTGATTTCGGTTGGTCCGATTTGGGAACATGGGGGTCTCTGTACGAGATTTCGGATAAAGATGAAAATTCCAATGCAACATTAATTTCAAATACGCTTTTCTATGATAGTTCGGAAAATGTCGTAACCCTTCCTGCAGGTAAATTAGCCGTAATACAAGGATTGGAAGGATACATTATAGCAGAAGCCGATGGCGTTCTTTTAATCTGCAAGAAAGATGACGAACAACGCATCAAGCAATTTGTCGCAGACGTAAAACTGAAATACGGAGAAAAATATATTTAAAATCAAATAAATACATGTCAAAACAACTTTTACCGGATTTGCCATATCTGGTTGCAGACATAAGTCTTGCGGATTTTGGAAGAAAAGAAATTGAAATAGCCGAACACGAAATGCCGGGACTTATGGCGCTTCGCAAAAAATACGGAGAATCTAAACCATTACGTGGTGCCCGCATTATGGGATCGCTTCATATGACTATACAGACAGCCGTTTTGATAGAAACGCTTAAAGAGCTAGGAGCTGATATACGCTGGGTAAGTTGTAATATCTTCTCCACACAAGACCATGCTGCTGCAGCCATTGCAGCTTCAGGAATTCCTGTATTTGCATGGAAAGGTGAAACCCTTGAAGAATACTGGTGGTGTACAGAACAAGCACTTCGTTTTCCTGATGGAAAAGGCCCGAATCTTATAGTAGATGACGGTGGAGATGCTACACTCCTGATTCACTGGGGTTATAAAGCAGAAGAAAATGCCGATTTTCTTAACCGCAAAGGTGACAATCACGAAGAACAGGTTATCCTCGATACTTTATCCCGTATATTAAAAGAAGATAATAATCGCTGGCACCGTACAGTAGCCGAATGGAAAGGCGTATCTGAAGAAACGACAACCGGAGTTCACCGACTTTATCAAATGATGGAACGGGGAGAACTACTTATTCCGGCCATTAATGTAAATGACTCGGTGACCAAGTCCAAATTTGATAACCTCTACGGCTGTCGCGAATCGTTAGCCGACGGAATAAAACGCGCTACCGATGTAATGATAGCCGGAAAAGTAGCTGTCATTGCAGGATATGGCGATGTAGGCAAAGGTTGTGCACATTCAATGCGCTCATACGGAGCCCGCGTTATTGTGACCGAAATAGACCCTATATGTGCCCTACAGGCTGCAATGGAAGGTTTTGAAGTGACAACGATGGAAGAAGCCGTTAAAGAAGGGAATATATTTGTTACTACAACCGGAAACAAAGATATAATCACCATAGAACATATGGCCCGCATGAAAGACCAAGCTATCGTATGTAATATTGGTCACTTCGACAACGAAATACAGGTAGAAAAGCTGGTTAGCTTCCCGAGTATCAAACATACCAACATCAAACCGCAGGTAGACAAATACACATTCCCTGAGGGGCATTCTATATTTTTACTGGCTGAAGGCCGTCTGGTAAATCTGGGTTGTGCTACAGGGCATCCGTCTTTTGTAATGAGTAATTCATTTACTAACCAGACGCTGGCACAACTGGAACTTTGGCAGAAAGACTATCCCGTAAATGTATACCGTCTTCCTAAACATCTCGATGAAGAAGTCGCACGTCTGCATCTGGAACAAATAGGAGTAAAATTAACTAAACTCAGTCAGGAGCAAGCCGATTATCTGGGTGTACCTATGGATGGCCCTTATAAACCTGAACATTACAGATATTAATTTGAATAGATATGCTTAAAGAGGATGGATATTGTGTCTATCCTCTTTTTCATATGTCTACTCGTCTCTGCTTTTCAACCCCAAACATAACAGAACGCACCTACAATATTAACTTTTATTTACATTTTATAGTTAAAAAGTAACAAAAGTAACGTTTTTTTCAGTTATCAGTCAGCAGTTATCAGTTAGCAATCTCGCAAAGACACCAAGTCGCAAAAAGTAACAAAAGTAACAGAAATCAATTAATAATTAAAATGAACAATTAATAGATCTGCAACTCGTAACTGCCCGTAGGGCGAAGTAACTTGTAACTACTATATCATTTGGCTTCGCCTATTTTCAATTCAAAGAGCTAATAGCTAAATACTTTTACACAATATAGATAAAACTTCTGCGAGAAATTAAATTTCTATATATTAATCCAAACTCGGCCCCTTAATTCATATCCACATGAATTCTGTCCGGATTTAGTAAAAATAAATAAAAGCTTTTCTTTAAAAGAAGAATTATAGCTAACTTGCAGCCGTTTTCGAATAGCCTCTTTTGAGGCTATGTTTTTTATCAACTAAACACCTATAAATGAAGGATTTTATCTCACTGATCAGGCGCTTTGTCCCTCCCTATAAAAAACAGGTTATACTGAACATTTTCTTTAACATTCTGAGTGCATTCCTGAATGTCTTTTCATTCGCGCTGATCGTTCCTATCCTACAGATCCTATTTAAAGTCAATGATAAGGTTTACGAATATATGCCAATGGACTCATCCAGCATATTCAATTTTAAAGTACTTGAAAACAATGCGTATTATTATCTCTCACAAATAATGGATACTCACTCCGGTGGAATCGTCTTACTGATTCTTGGTCTGGCTCTGGTAGTAATGACTATTTTGAAGACCGGAACTACTTATCTCAGCAGCTATTTCATCATAGACGTACGAACCGGAGTAGTAAGGGATATACGCAAGCAGATAAACGATAAGGTCTTATCTCTACCTCTGAGTTTCTTTTCGAATGAGCGAAAAGGTGATATAATGGCCCGTATGACAGGGGATGTGGGAGAAGTAGAGAATTCAGTAATGAGCTCCCTCGATATGGTTAGTAAAAATCCCATTATGATAATGATTTATCTGGGTACACTCTTATTTATCAGCTGGCAGCTTTCCATTTTTGTATTTATACTACTACCGGTTGCAGGATATATAATGGGTAAGGTAGGAAAAAGCCTTAAAAGGCAATCCGTAGAAGCCCAAGGCCAGTGGGGAGGACTCATGTCGCAGATAGAAGAAACACTTACAGGGCTGCGCATTATCAAAGCGTTTAATGCCGAAGATAAGATGACACAACGTTTCGACAAATCCAGTAATATATTCCGGAATATGTCTAACAAGATAGCCCGCCGTCAGCAACTCGCACATCCGATGAGTGAATTACTGGGGACGATTACAATCGTATTAGTTTTATGGTACGGGGGCACATTAATATTAGATAATACAGGCTCTATGGATGCATCCCGTTTTATCTACTATCTGACTGTGTTCTATCTGATTATCAATCCGGCAAAAGACTTATCGAAATCGGCTTACGCCATTCAAAAAGGAATGGCTTCGGTAGAGCGTATCGATAAAATACTCAAAGCTGAAAATAACATCACAAGCCCGGCCAATCCGAAACCGATTCCTTTCAATAAAGAAATAACATACCGGAATGTGAGATTCAGATATGCAAGCAATTGGGTAATCAAAGACGTAAGCATCACCATACCTAAAGGAAAAACAGTGGCTTTGGTAGGACAGTCCGGCTCCGGAAAATCAACTATGGCCGACCTCCTTCCACGCTTCTATGATGTAAACGAAGGAGGTATTTACATCGATGATACGAATATCAAAGATGCTGATGTGCACGACCTGCGGGCACTTATGGGCAATGTGAATCAGGAAGCAATATTGTTTAACGATTCATTTTTCAATAATATAGCATTCGGTGTAGAGAATGCCACTCCAGAGAAAGTGATTGAGGCTGCAAAAGTAGCGAACGCCCACGATTTTATTATTGCAACCGAAGACGGTTATGATACCAATATCGGTGACAGAGGTGGTAAACTATCCGGAGGACAGCGTCAAAGGGTAAGCATTGCACGGGCAATACTTAAGAACCCACAGATATTGATTCTCGACGAAGCAACGTCTGCCCTAGATACCGAATCGGAACGTCTGGTACAGGATGCTCTGGAAAAACTGATGAAGAACAGGACGACTCTTGTCATAGCCCACCGCCTATCCACTATAAAGAATGCGGATGAAATCTGCGTAATGAGTGAAGGCGTTATTGTAGAAAGAGGTCATCATAACGAATTATACGAAATGAACGGATACTATCGCAAACTTTGCGATATGCAACAATTCTGATAAACACAATGGGAAAGAACAAGCTTGCCAAATTTGCCAATATGGAAGAATACCCGCATGTATTCCAGTATCCGTTTGCCGTTTTGCAGGAAAAAGGATTCGAAATGAAAGGCAAATGGAACGAATTGTTTTTCAAAAACAATAATCCTATCGTGCTGGAACTTGGTTGTGGAAAAGGAGAATATACCGTAGGACTGGCTAAATTATTTCCGGAAAAGAACTTTATCGGCATAGATATAAAGGGCGCCCGCATGTGGACGGGAGCAAAACAGTCTTTCGATGAAAAGCTGCTGAACGTTGCTTTCCTACGCACCCATATTGAACTGATTACCCATTTTTTTGACAAAAACGAAGTCTCGGAAATATGGATTACTTTCCCCGACCCGCAAATGAATAAGGTAAACAAACGCATGACATCTACCCGTTTCATGAAGCTATATCGCCAGATACTGACAGACAACGGCATCATTCATCTGAAGACGGATAGTAACTTCATGTATACATATACCTGTGAAATGGTAAAAGAAAACTCCCTGCCGGTATTGTTCAAGAGTGACGATCTGTATCATTCGGGACTTGTGGACGAGATTCTTAAAATACAGACCTTCTATGAACAACAGTGGCTGGCACGCGGTTTAAATATCAAATATATAAAATTTGAATGCTCCGAACGCGACAATTGGATTGAACCTGAAGTGGAAATAGAAAAGGATGACTATCGAAGTTTTGGACGTAGCAATGTACTTAATCAATCAACTAAAAATGGCTAATATATATCCTAAACTAATTCTAGATGCACTACGCAATGTGCGTTATCCCGGAACGGGAAAAGATATTGTAGAAATGGGATTCGTATCCGACGACATACATATAAACGGTATGAAGGTTAGTTTCTCCATGCTTTTCGATAAGCCGAACGACCCGTTCATAAAGTCTGTGGTGAAAGCCGCCGAAACGGCTATCCTTACATATGCCGACCCCAATATAGAAATAAAAGGAAACATAGAAGTAAGGACAAAGCAGGTCGAACAACCCCAACCGGCTAAGCTGCTACCGCAGGTAAAAAACATCATTGCCGTATCTTCGGGTAAAGGCGGTGTGGGAAAAAGTACTGTTGCGGTCAATCTTGCTGTCGCTTTAGCAAAAAAAGGATATAAAGTAGGATTACTGGATGCAGATATCTTCGGCCCGTCTCTCCCGAAAATGTTCGGAGAAGAAGAGGCCCGTCCGTATCTGGAACCTGTCGACGGTAAAGAACTTATTATTCCGGTTGAAAAATACGGAGTAAAAATGCTGTCTATCGGTTTTTTCGTTAACAAAAATGATGCTGTCGTATGGCGCGGAGCCATGGCAGGCAACGCTCTTAAACAACTTATCGGAGATGCCAATTGGGGTGAACTCGATTATTTTCTGATCGATTTTCCACCAGGCACAAGCGATATACATCTCACATTGGTGCAAACACTTGCAATAACAGGTGCCGTAGTGGTAAGTACACCGCAGCAAGTAGCATTAGCCGATGCACGTAAAGGTATAAATATGTTTGCCAACGACAAGGTAAATGTTCCTATTCTGGGCTTGATAGAAAATATGGCATGGTTTACTCCGGCCGAATTACCCGAAAATAAGTATTATATTTTCGGAAAGGATGGGGCAAAGAATCTGGCAGAAGAAATGAACGTACCTTTGTTAGGGCAAATTCCGATAGTACAAAGTATTTGCGAAGGTGGAGACAATGGAGTACCCGTTGCTCTGAATGAAAATACAATAACAGGCATGGCATTTGCGCATCTGGCCGATAACTTTATTGCTTCGGTCGATAAAAGGAATGCTGAACTGGCACCGACACAAAAGGTCGATATACATACAAAATAAAATTCAGGAGGATAATTTCAAGAGATATTATCCTCTTTTTATTTGATATAAATTATCCGACATATTTGTTATATTTGTATCTGTAAAAACACTATTCTTATAGCACTAAATCATTATCTATGCAACTGATCGACGGAAAGGCCATTTCGGCACAAATGAAAAAGGAAATAGCAGAAGAAGTAGCGAAAATTAAGGCCGAAGGAGGTAAAACACCGCATCTTGCAGCTGTTCTTGTAGGACATGACGGAGGCAGCGAGACATACGTTGCCAGCAAAGTGCGTACCTGTGAAGAAGTAGGCTTTAAATCGTCGCTTATACGTTTCGAGGATAATGTTAGTGAAGAAGAATTGCTTGCTTGTGTCGAAAAATTGAACAAGGATGCGGATGTAGACGGATTTATCGTACAGTTGCCGTTACCTAAACATATATCGGAACAAAAAGTAATCGAAGCAATCGATTACCGTAAAGATGTAGACGGATTCCACCCCATTAATGTAGGGCGTATGTCCATTGGGCTGCCTTGCTTTGTTTCTGCGACTCCGGCCGGCATTCTGGAATTACTGAAAAGGTATGATATACCGACTCAGGGAAAACATTGCGTCGTATTAGGACGAAGTAATATAGTGGGAAAACCCGTTGCAAACCTGATGATGCAAAAAGGATATCCGGGCGATGCTACCGTAACCGTCTGCCATAGCCGCACACCTAATATAAAAGAAATATGCCTGAGTGCCGATATCATTATTGCAGCATTGGGCGTTCCGGAATTTCTAAAAGGTGATATGGTGAAAGAAGGTGTTGTGGTAATCGACGTAGGTACAACCCGTGTACCGTCTACTGAAACAAAATCGGGATTCAGGCTGAAAGGCGATGTAACATTTGATGAAGTAGCACCGAAAGCCTCTTATATAACTCCTGTTCCCGGAGGAGTAGGTCCAATGACTATAATCTCTTTGATGAGAAATACGTTGTTGGCCGGAAAGAAGGAAATATATAAATAAGAACGTCTTTTTTAAAAATAAAAGCTTGTAAATAAGATTTACAAGCTTTTGCTTTTTCATTCAATATTTATTTTCTCATCAAACATCCTGATAGCTTTCCATAATACTCCGGCAGAGCCTCGGAAACTTCCGCAATTAGGTTTTCCATCCGGTGTCCACCATTCATAGAAATTATTATGTGCGATAGTCCTGTCCAGTATAGGAGAAATAGCTTCGTATGCCTCTGCGTAAAATCCATTGGCAATTAACTGTTGAACCGTCCTACCCCCATACCATGTCCAGTCTCCTCCATTCTGGTAACTATTTGGCGTCATACCCTTATTCTTAAAGAATCCTTCGGGATAAGTCGGATACATTGTCAGGCCGATACTTTGAGCCTTGGCAGCCTTAACATTTTCTTTCATCTTATTATATGCGGCGAGAATTTCGCTTTCTGTCAGCAATCCGGCTTCAATAGCAATGGTTGTTCCCCCATGATAATAGATGGCATTTTCGTCAAAATCGGACGGGAACGGAGAACCGTCAAGATAGAGATGAGGTATAAATTTTTGCTTATCCGCATCCCACAGATATTTTCTTGCATTCTCGGCAATTTGATTGCTTGTCTTATCCCATGATGCTTTATCTGCATTATCAACTACATCAAGATAATCTTTGATAGCAATAATAAACATGGCGTTATCATAAATATCTATACACAGGTGGGAAGTACTGTCTATATTTACACCCCATTCGTGCTCCGGTTGTACATCACCCCAATCGGCAGTGGTAGCTCCCCATAACAAACCATATTTCTCATTATATCTTTCTGTTGTCAAAAACTTTAACGCATCTTCCATCCGTTGTTCAACGGTGCGTTCGCCGATAGTTTCCCGAAGAATCGATTTATCTCCCGTTGCCCGGATATATTTTGCTATAGACTGAATAAGGGATGATTCCTGATCTGTTTCAACAGTATTCTTATGAGCTGCAAATTCCGGTGAAAGGTCGCTGTAATAGAAATTATAAGAGATTGGCGAATCGCCTTTTTTTACGTACCCGTCAACAATATTACCATCCTTGCCCTGAAACTTGAAGAAAGTAATCAGGGATTCCCGAATCTTACTTACATCACCAACTTCACATGCAAGTTCTATAAAAGTATTCAGGTCGCGAATCCATATCTCGTTATAGCTATCCCCGGCATTCAGGCCTTCTTTTAATAAGGCTTCAGCCATATTACTGACTTTCTCTATTCTTTCATCATTTTGAATCTGTTGGGCCAGTTCGGGGCTTATCTTTTTCCCTGAAGTATCTTTACAACTAAATGCGAATAAGATACAAGCGATAATTAAAATGTGCTTTTTCATATTATATGTTTTACCTGATAATAGTTTCTCAACTTCTAATCCCCACCCTTATCTGTCTTGATAAAGAAAGAGCAGAATAAAAGATAAACAACGCATATTCCTATAACAAATAAGGAACCGGTCTGGCTACCAAAACCATCTGCACTAATACCCATTAATGGCGGAATTACAGCACCTCCGGCTACACCCGTAATCATAAGGCCGGAAATTTCATTTGCTTTCTGAGGATAAAGCTGCAATGCCATTCCATAAATAACGGCGAAGATGCTGGATGCGGCAAATGCAATTATACATACCATAGTGAGGATTAATGGCTGGGTAGTAACGATAAACAAACCTAATAAGCCCAATAATACAACCAACATGTTGACTCTAAAATAAGACTTGCCCGCTACCTTAGCCAGTAAAAATGCCCCTACTAATGTACCTAGTGTACGTGCTGCAAAATACCAGCTTGTTCCATAACCTGCCGCTTCTTTTTCCAGCCCGGCACGTTCCATCAATAACTTAGGAGTTACTGTATTCATACCTACATCTAATCCCACAATGCAGAGAATACCCAGAAACAGTAAGAGTATCTTACTGTCACCGAGCAGACTGAATATCCGGGTAAAGGATAAAGATCTTTCTTCTTTTGTATCCTCCTTTATATTCGTAAAGTATAACCACAATGACGAAATAAGTGTTATTACGGCATATATCGGAAACATCTTCTCCCAGCCTCCCAGATAAGACGAACAGAATCCGGCTACAATCGGCCCCAGAAAAGAAGATATAGCTTTGATAAACTGTCCGGCTGTGAGGCTGCTTGTTAACTTATCCCCTTTTACTACATTTGTGAGCAAAGGATTCAATGAAACTTGCAGTATCGTGTTCCCTATCCCCAACAAAGCAAATGCGATATAGCACGTTATTTCATCGAATACGAAGAACGGAATAAGCATTCCAAGGAATGTAAATGCCATACTAAGCATTACAGTATTCTTTCGCCCGATCTTATTGGTAAGCATGGCCGACGGAACAGATAGTACAAGGAACCAAAAGAATACCATCGATGGTAAGAATCCCGCTTCTGTTTCTGTCCATCCGAACATATCTTTTGCATAAGTAACGGATATGCCGACAAGGTCGCAAAAGCCCATAATGAAGAATCCGAACAGGACGGGAAATACTTTAGTTAACGAAGTTGTATTTGAAGATTTCATATATGATTATTCTTATATGTTTATTTTATTCCCCAATTTTTATTTGGTTCAGGTCCCATTTCCAGTTCAAGAGTACCGCCTTTCAACAGTTCTTTTGCAGGAAAACTGAATGAATCGAGAGGAGTGCCGTTGAGTTTTGCCGACTGCACATATTTATTGACACGTGAAGCACCTTTTGCAACAATTTCAAACTGCTTACCTCGTCCGAATTTCTCTCCGAGATTGATGACAGTCCTTTCGAATAACGGGCTGCCTATTTCATATACAGGTTCTACGCTGCATCCGCCATCCGTCTGGAATAAGCCCAATGCAGTCATTACAAACCATGCACTCATCTGCCCCTGATCTTCATCACCTAAATAAGCATTCGCCATTTCGTGCCCATAATAGCGGTCGAGGATAGAACGGCTCCATTTCTGAGTTTGCCATGGCTGACCCACCCAGTTGAACAGGAATGCAAAATGCATCGATTGCTGGTTACCCTGCACCACCGGATAATCCCAATACTGGTCGCCCGGAGCATTATAACGCAAAGGCTCACTAGCTTCAAATCCCCATGTCAGACGCTCGATAAATTGTTTTTTTCCTATTACTTCGGCCAATGCCGGAACATCCTGAGGAACAAAGAATGTCAATTGCCATGCATTACCTTCCACATAGTGATGATTGGCACCGGATTTGAACGGATCGAAATCTTTTTCCCATTCACCGTTGCTGTTACGCATACGGGCATAACCTGTTTCCGTATCTATTACATTGCACCACCAGTAACCTCTATCTATAAATGTCTCATAGTCTTTTTCTTTACCCATCGCCTTAGCCAATTGCGAAACAGTCCAGTCATCGAACGAATACTCCAATGAGTTGGAAAAACGTCCTTTATCGGCAGGAACATATTTATGTTTCATATAAACAGCCAGATCTCGATTCCCTGCTAAGCCGTCTCCTACATGTTGAGGCAAGGTAGTCTGCATTTTCTTGATTGCAGCAAACATTTTCTCTGCATCGTAATTTCTGATTCCCATCTGGTATGCACTCACAAGCAACGGTATTTCGTGCTCGGCAACCATTACCGGAATATATTCCATTCCGGCAGGCCCTTTTGCCAGCCAACCATTAGCATCGTACATACCTAGTTGTGATTTCACCCAACGCGACGACCATTCAGGAGTGGCAAGATTCCAAAGCTGATTGAGATTCCAGAATGTGTTCCAGAATGCATCGCAACCTAATGCTACGGCATCGGGGTCTTCAAACTTACGGATCTTTTCGGTAGCGTCTACCCATCGTCCGTCTACATCACTAAATGTATTACGGCAGTATGAACGATACATATTCGTATAAAAGCGTTTCTTCTCACGCTGGTCGTTAGTCTGTATATCGATGCGGGAGAGAATATCGTTCCATGCCTGACGATGACTGTCACGCACCGAATCGAAATTCCAGTTGAACGGCTTGGTTATTTCTTCTTCGAGATTTCTCCTTGCCCCGTCCAGATCGACATATGAAATTCCGCTACGTACTTGCACAACAGGATTCTGTCGGGTATCAAATTCTGCATAACAACCCATTTTTTCAGGATTCTTCGCAGCTATAACTTCTTTATCCGATAATTCTTCGTTTGTCCATCCTCCGAAACGGGATATATCCTGGTCGAATTCGATAACAAAATATATAGTGTAATCCTGGTCTGCATCTCTTGACCAGACATGCTTTGATTGTTGTACACTATATCCCTCAATCCTGCGATTGTTTACTTTAGTTATTTTCGCATCCAATATGTTAAATCCATATTCCGCAGGAATCTTTAAATCTATCATTACCCGCGAATCTTCAGCCTGTGGATAAGTATAGCGCTGGAATCCGCATCGGGTAGTAGCCGTCAGCTCCGCTTTGATATTATAATCAATAAGGTCAACCTTATAATAACCGACTCCTGCTTCTTCGCTCGATTTGTCGAATGATGAACGATACGAATCATTATCTTTTTCAAATACAGACTGGTCACCTATTTTGGTTTTCAAAACGCCGTTTGTAGGCATTATACCCAAGCCAGCCATTGTCCACTCGTGTATATGGCTGAATGTACCGATACTTTCAAAGCTAGGCTCATACCCTGCCTGCCATCCCGGATTCTGATTATCTGGACTCAGTTTTACCATACTGAAAGGCATCCACGGTCCGGGGGCAATCATCCAGCGTGAGTGTGCCGCTCCCATACGTGTATCTATATAGTCGGCAACAGTTATTTCTTTTTGAGGGGTGCGGGTAACTGTACCTTTTTCTACTGTTTCGCCATCTATGAATACAGCATATTTACTTTCATGATGCGCACTTACAGCAGGCATAGGGGCTTCCAATACATATCTCCCTTGCTCCAAGACTTGTTCCAATATATTATTCCCATCGACTTTTACTTCCACTTTCGGATTACCGGATAAGTATTCCAAATCTACAAGTAAAGGTTGGGATGATGCGGAAGTCTGATAATCGGCAACGGATACCCTACGCAGATATGCCGACCCGATTTCATCATCCAAATCCGCATTTCCCGGACCTTCGAGCCTTATATCATCGAATACAAGCCATGAACCTTCCAGATTAGTCAGATTTATTTCATTACCGCCTTTTCTTATCAGCCCGGAATCTAATGGGATTTCAATTGTATGCTTCAGACTTTTCTCATAGTTGCCTGCCAGCGACTCATCTCCTCCTCCATTCGGTAAAATGTATTTCCACGATTTACCGTTAACGGTAGCCTTAAAATATGGCGGTCGTTCTTTATTTGTATCCAAAATATCGATTATCAGTTTCCAATCGCCATGCTCAGGTACTGATTTCATTCTGAAAAGTATATTCAATACATGCGTGCGTATGCCTGCCGTGTGGCTGGTACCACCCCACCCGTCGGCAGGACCGGGCAGAACATATGGAAAATCTTCTTTCGGATTCGATTTTCCGACCAAAAAGAAACGGTCTTCCCACCCGAAGTCATGATTCAGGAATTCTTTATAATCTCCGGGAGCCAAAGCCAGTTCAGCAGCGCTATTATCTTTAACGACTATTTGCCAGACTATTTTCGGCTCGTTATTCTGTCTGCAACTTTGTAATACAGCCAAAAGGCTGATAAGCATACTTAGTTTAAAAAGGTTTTTCATCTTATAGTTTTAATTTGATGAATTTATTTTTATAATCCTTCCGCTATTATTTATTTAATGGCATTTATAATGGAAAAGGTAACCGGATTTATCAATAATTATCAGTACAGATTTATCATCGTTTATTTAACGTATAATCAAAAATACATAATCTTTTTCTCTTTATATAACTATTAGGTATAACCGGGCTAGGAAGCTAAATTAAATTTGTCAGTTTTAGTGATCTGGTAGCAAATAATCTGTTTTTTAATTACTTCACGAACGATTTTACCATTATAGCAGGCTTACTACCCTTATTGATAAGTGTATAGCTATGGGCTGCTGCAGGTATCACGAATGTTTCGGCATAATTGAAGTCATATTCCATTCCATCATTTGTCTTTAATGTTACGGAACTGCCTTCAACCAGCATCCAGACATGACATTTATTGTTAGTGCTTATGTTGATTTTTTTATCGAAGCGATAGCGGTGAACATCGTAAAAATGCTCTTTGTGTGTAGGTACATGCTCAAGTGTATAGGAATCCGTTTTTTCCAGTATATAAGGTTTTGATATCAGTTCTTTTGATACTATCTCTCCCTGACGGTCGAAGCGAAGATTATTCATTCCATGCTCTATATTGATTGGACGCGGCTTTCCATCGAGGTCAAGGCGTAGCCAGTCATACATCTTAAACGTGAATATGTATGGCGCACTGCTTATTTCAAGTACAAGGTTATTCTTACCCGAGGCATGGATAGTGCCGTTAGGTATAAGATAAAGATCGTGCTTCTTTGCCTTAAAGACCTGTACGAAATTTGGCACATCTATTTCTACCGCTTCTTTTTGGCTATGAATAAGTGAATTATGGAATTCTTCCCGATTCACTCCGTCCTGAAATCCAAGATATACTTCCGCATCTTCTTCACAGTCCATTATATAATAGGTTTCATCCTGTGTAAATGGCATCCCGAATTTTTCTTTAATATATTCATTGCTGGGATGGCACTGAATAGATAAATTGTCCCCGTCGAACGTATCGAGAAAATCGAAGCGGATTGGGAAATCGTATTTGAAACGTGCCGCACTATCGCCTAATACTTCTTCATAACTATTATACATGACGAAATCGAAAGAAACTTCCAATACCCGGTTATCACTTTCGAATAACAGACCGTTTTCCAGCACCATCAGTTCGAAAGACCATGCCAGATTATCAGCATCTTTACTCAGCCCTTCTATATGATTCATCATCCATGTTCCGCCCCATACTCCCGGTTCGAACCACGGGCGCACTCTAAAGAAATTTCGGGACATCGCTGAAAGACCTTTCCTTAAGTCCTCTCCCGACATAAATAGATAATTATCGATACGCTGTTCGTCTACAATCAAATCTATATAAGGGAGTAGCCTTCTTTTATGATCGTTAAGCACGCGCCAATCTACAAAATAGAAGCGCTTATACATTTGTTTATTATCCAATACTTTATCAGAACCCAGATTTGTAATGCAACCAGCCCTCATACGGAATTGCATCTCATTTTTAGGAAGATCTACATACACGAGCGGAGCGTTCCATCCGCATAATGAGGCTCCGCAACCAATCAGAATATTGACATCTGCAGCAGTATCCGGCTTTATGCTTTTGAGTTTTTCCCTATCGAACCAATCTATAAGCTGCTTATCCGTTATTTTACCGAATATAGGATCATCTCCCCCAAGGTATGGTTCCAGCATTTTATCTATTTTATCTGGTTCGAGCATGGCTGCATCGGTATGGAACCATAGGGCTTTTTTTCCAAGTTTAGCCAATTCCTCATCTATATTCTTTATAAATTCATCCCACAAGACGCCTACATATCCATCGATAACAACTGTTTTATACTGTATAATCCATGAAGCTAAAGCCTTGCTTCCCGCATGAATTTTTCCACTACCGATTGGAAAACCCGGATATATATTGTACTTACCCTCCGATGTAGGAGAAACCTTTTCCGGAATCAATAGCTGTGTTGTTTTTCTTTTTTCTGAATCCATTATTTTTTTATCTAATTGATTAATAGCCATGGCTGCACCTACAATAGGCGCATGTTCCTGAAGGGTCGCCATTTTAATTCTTACATCTCCAAAGCCTGCTTCTTTGATAAGATCAGTTACTATATTCAGAAATAGATCGGAAGCTTTTGCTATATTGCCTCCAATAATAAGCGACTGTGGTTTAAAACGATGAAACCATTGAATCATCAGATTTGCCAGATTATTTGAGAATTTGTCGAATAATTCCAACGCAATTAAATTTCCGTTTCTGGCTTCGTCTGCTAATTCCTTTACTCCCGCAATTGGCTTTCCTGTTCGTTCGTACCAGGTATTAGTAAACCATCGGGTAGATAATTTGTCATCGGCAATGCCATCTTCTACCGGACAATTATATAAATAGCCATTCCGGGGAACATCTTCACCAGAAGTCTGAGGTAGCCCTTCAATAAGAAAAGCCGAGCCGAAACCTGTACCCAACGATATAAAAATCGATTTTTTCCCCAAAGTATTATCCGCATAATATTCGCCTAATGCATGTGCAGTTGCATCGTTTAAAAATACGACAGGTTTTTGTGTATCGGGAAATATATATCTTATGGCTTGCTTTATATTCAACCCGAACAACGACTCATATTTGCTGACTCCACCGATTTTTGAAATTCCCCTTGAATAATCGAAAGGGCCCGGTATTGCCACACCTATTCCTAAAATATTCATATCTACAGACTGATGAAGAATATCAGCAATAAATGATTGCCAACTATTAATTATTTCTGAAGTTGAGGCATGAGGTTCTACTTCCTTTTCAAATACATGATTATTGTATATCTTTTTTGTTCCGCATTCAACTAGTGCAGCCGAGATGTGAGAGCCTCCGATGTCTATTCCCAAATAGTAACTTATCATAATAATAACCGGGCTTATAAAATAAATGCTTAAATGTCCATATGTATATACATACACAAAATAAATCATAGTATTTTAGATAACCAAAAAATTAATAATAAATTTGAAGAAAAAATTAATGAATATGAAGATATCAATCAATCATAATAGTCCTGTTCCTCTGTATGCACAAATAGAAGAACAGTTGAGAAATATAATCAAACTACCCGAATATAAGAATGGAAAAAGATTGCCGAATGAGGTGGATTTAGCCCGGCAACTGGGCATATCTAGAAATACATTGCGACAGGCGATCAACAAACTTGTTTTTGAAGGATTATTAACAAGGAAGAAAGGTGTAGGTACGGTGGTAGAAAAGACATCTATCAGTTCGAAAGCAAAGAACTGGCTCAGCTTCTCTCAGGAAATGAAGGCTTTGGGCATAACCCCTACTAATTATGAACTGCATATTTGTTGGGAAAAACCAACAGAAGATATATGTATCTTTTTTGATATAAATGAGAACACAAATGTTCTCAGGCTCGACCGGCTGAGGGGAAATCCCGAATATCCTTTCGTCTTCTTCCGCTCATTCTTTAACCCACGTATCGGACTCACTGGCAACGAAGATTTTTCACGTCCTTTATATGATATATTAGAGAAAGACTATAATTCTATAGCAAAGATATCGAAAGAAGAAATAAGTGCTTTGTCAGCGGACAAATTTCTGGCAGAAAAGCTAAAAGTAAAAGTAGGAGACCCTATACTCAAACGTAAACGTTTTGTGCTCGATCCCGGAGGCCGCGCTCTGGAATGGAATGTGGGCTATTACCGTGCTGATAGTTTTACATATACATTGGAGTTTGAAAGGACTATTTAAATTTGCAAAGCCTAGTGGAACTAAAAATGGTTTTAAGCATCCGAACGAATAACTTAAAACCATCTAAATAATTTCTGTGACCCTGGCGGGAATCGAACCCACAGCTAAGGAACCGGAATCCTTTATTTTATCCATTAAACTACAGGGCCATATAGGCGACACAAAAATATAAAATAATTCTTATCTTTTTGATCTAATTCTGAAAAACAATCATAAACCTTTAGCGGTTGCCAAGATCGATATACATATTCTGGAAAAATGTTTTCGCTTCTTTCTCCAATTCCGGATTACCATTTTGATTTATAATTTCCTGCTTATCATTATCATATGTTACTGTACCTGTACTATCGGTCATACAGAAACCATTTACATAAGAGTAAAAAGCAAATTTACGGCTATCGGGATTAAGCATGTCCGTACTGAATCTGAAATCCTCGTATTTCAGTTTCATCTGAGATAATAATGTTGCTGCCAGATCATTCTGCGAACCATAATCGGATATTACACGCGGTTCTTTGACAGCTCCACCCAGCCATATCATCGGTATACGGAATCGCTGCGGATCGCTGTTATTCAATCCTCCGGGGTAGGACTGCATGGCGTGGTCGGCAACAAATATGATCAGGGTATTATTCCATAATGAAGAATCGGTTTTCAGCTTATCAACAAAACCGCCCAAACATTCGTCTGTGTAAGAAACGGCATTCAGAAACGGCTCTTCAAATTTATCTACCGGCACATCAAAGGGCTCATGGCTACTGAGTGTAAGTACAGTTTTGATAAATGGCGTTTTTTGCTCTTTAGCCGTTAAATCATAATACACTCGGTCTATAAGATATTTGTCGGGTGCACCCCATTTTGTCATCCGTTCACTCAACGGAAAATCCTTATCTGAGAATACATCTTTAATACCGCAAGCCCCTACAAAATAAGACCGCATATTGGCGAAATCAGCATCACCTCCATAATAAAATGATAGGTTTTCGTATCCTATTTGCTTTAACTCCCTTGTTATAGTAGGCAGATTCTCCGTTTTCTGCGGGTATTTCATTATCGCAACAGTTGGATGGGCCGGATAGCCGCTTAAGATAGACACCAATCCCCTGTCAGTCCTAAAACTGTTTGCATAAAAATTATCGAATAAAATGCCTTCTTTTGCAAAGCGGGTCATATTTGGAGCCACAACAGAATCTAAGGCTGCAACCGAAGAAAAGCTTTCCAAAATAAATAATATTATGTTAGGACGGGAAGTATTCAATAATTGCGGAATACTATCATTGTGCGGATGACTCATCAGTTTATCAAAAGATGCAATCGCCTCATCCTTATCATAAAACTGATATTGTGATGCGAAATTATCCGATTTGAAGAAAGAGTACATCAGATTGAAATGCGGATTAATAGCAGCATGATTCAAGAACATATTATCGCTAAAGTATGCCTTACCTACATTCATTGTCGATACGGTTACTCCGCCACGTATAGGCAAAAACAAAGCGCCCGTCAGCAAAACCATAACCAGACAAGTCTTCCAAATATCCTTGGGTACAGTAAGATGAAGAACTTGCTTCCTGATTATAAATATATAGCCAATATAGATAATTGCAAAAAATACGGCAGACGCCAAAATTCCCGAAAGTATTTCAAGTCCCGATGCACTGGCAAAAGTTTCCTTCGGCTTTTGCAGATAAAGAAAAACCGAGGAATCGAAATGGAAACCCCAATATGGATATACCACCAGATCGACCACCGTTATTATGGCTACCAGCGACAGGAAAATAGCAAAATAAACATTCATTATTTTAGCTATCAACTTAGGTTTAAGCCAGATTGAAGAAATAAGGATCAAAGCCGGAATGGCTGTCAAATATCCGCTCATTGACATATCGAGTGGCAATCCATGATATATTGCCTGTAACGCATCGGAAGATGTTATACCACCGCCCATTGCCGAATGCAAGAGCAGAAAAGCTATCTTCCCGATACAAAAGACAAGTATAAAATAGAGGAATATGGTAATAAGTAGGAATATTCTTTGTTTCATCGGAGAAAGTATATTTATTATCGGGAAACTAACCGCGGATAATAATACTTAATATATGTAACTGCACGTCAGATTTCCCTTAATTGATGTTTTTGACTGCTTACATATTACAAAGATAAGATATATCTAAAAAAATTAAGATTCTTTTATGGAATTTCAACATATAATACCTCTATTAAGTGTAAAAAGGAAGTTTAACCCTTAAAATAATAATATCATGGCTAGTATAGATACTAATAACGGCAACGACGGAAAGAAAGGTAAACCGAGCAGAAAAACATTAAGAGTGGATTTTACTCCAATGGTGGATATGAATATGTTGCTTATCACATTCTTTATGTTCTGTACCACGCTGAGTATACCACAGGTTATGGACCTTGCAATGCCGGCAAGTAGTGGAGAAATTAAAATCCCGGGATCAAAATCTGTTACTGTAATTCTTGGTGAAGATGACAAAGTATATTATTATGCAGGAGTTGCTGACTATGATGATTATACATCACTAAAAGAAACCGACCAAACCGGATTAAGAGCAATGCTTCTTGAACGTAACAATATAGTGGCTTCTAAGATTAAAGCATTAAAACAAAAATATTACAGAAAAGAAATAAATGAAAACGCATTAAAGCAGCTTATATCCGAAGCTAAAAAGTCTGATGAAGGGCTGAATGTAGTTATCAAAGCCACCAAAGATTCCAATTACAAAAACCTTGTAGATGCACTTGACGAAATGCAGATATGCGGCGTGGATAAATACTCTATAGTAGACTTGCAGGAAGGCGATAAGTTCCTGATGGACAACCTTAAACAAAATGGTGCACTGACTGCAATGGCTCAAAGACCTGAATAAGAAACAATCTTCTCACTCTTATACATAATTGTAAAAGGCATGGCTTACTAAATGATAAGCCATGCCTTTTCTATCCGTAGGTCAATTTTATTATATCATAAAATGAAGGCGATTCTGTAGATTTACTTCCGCAATACCTCCGTCGATATCCAGATACAGGATATTCATATTCGGATAAATCTCTTTCATACGTTTCTCAACACCTTTTGCAACAATATGATTGGCAATACAACCGAACGGTTGCAGGCAAACTACTTTGTTGACTCCTTTACGGGCATAGTGGGCAATCTCGCCCGGTATCAGCCAGCCTTCGCCGAACTGGTTAGAAAGGCTTAACACCTCGGATGCAGCATCAGCTTTTGCATAAATAGATTCAGATGCTTCGTAGAATTTGAACTTGCTCAGTATCTTTTCGGCTTTCTTCACCTTACCATTGATATACCACCAGATAACAGGCTTCAATGTCTTGGAGAAAATAGATTCTTCAGCCAGTCCGTTTTCAACATTCACCTTACTGTTTACGAAAAACTGGGTAAGGAAGTCGAGTAATGGCGGAGTAGAAACTTCTACATTCCTTGAGCGTAACCATTCCGTAATATTTGCCTGAGCGTAATTGTTATACTTCACAAAAATTTCGCCTATCAACCCGACTTTAGAGAATTCCCTGTTATAAATTGGTACATTATTGAAATCTTCGACAGCCTCTTTCAGTAAGCGGAATAAAGTCTTTACATCCTTTGCACGCACCGCGTCTATACCACGCTCTATATAGAAATCGAATACTTCTTTCGAAGCCCCTTCTTTCTTCTCGCGTACCGAAATAGCGCTATGCATCTGTTGCAATCCGTCACCATACAATACCAGCGGAATAGCCAGCTTCGCTATCTTCTTCCACTCGAGGTTGAACTCACTTTCCCCGTTCTGGTATGTATCTCCCGAACTAAGGGCAATGACCGGAATATCATTAAATCCGGCATTCTGTAACCCCATTTTTATCTGGGCTATATAGTTTGTGGCACGGCATTGACCGCCTGTTTGCGTAATAGCCAATACTACATCTTTGACATCATAATTTCCTGACTGTAAAGCGCTGATTATATCACCGAGTACCAGTGTAGACGGATAGCAAACTTCATTGTTCCCGTACATCAATCCGAGGTCGGCAGACAGTTTATTCGACTTTGGTAAGTTCTCTACTTTCAGACCTAATAATTCACCCAAAGCAGGTGCAAAAGGAGATATAAAGTCGCAAAGCCACGGAATCAGAATCGTCTTATTAGCGTCTTTTGCTTTCTTATACGGAACAGAATAACCGTTATACTGAGCCGATGTCTCTACGTCCAATAACTTCACGGCTTTCAGCGATTCCACCAATGAACGCAAACGTAGACGGATAGAACCCGGACTGGCAATCTCATCGATACGCAGCACCGTTATATTTTTGCCAACCGCTTTTAGTATGTCGCGCGTTTCATCCATAAAGAACGAATCGGGCCCGCAACCGAAAGAGTTAAGTTGTATCAGTTGTATATTCTGTGGAAGCTTAGCTACTTCCATAGCAGCCTGTACCACGCGGTTAGGATAAGACCATTGCGAAACGATATTCAGCTTGCCGAAACCGTGGCTTTCCGGCTTACGGAACACATCGTCGGTGAGAACTGTTACACCTAAATCGGAAAGAATCTGACCAACTTTCTGATGAATCAGCGGGTCAGTATGGTAAGGGCGTCCGGCAACAATAAATAATAGTTCACCGCTTTCGACAGCCTTATCCAGCATTTCTTTCTGGAAATCATAAAGGTCTTTCCTCAATCCGTTCTTTACTACCAATGCTTTTTGGAAAGCCTTTTCAAATACCGATTTGGAAACACCTATGCCTGAAAGATAATTGAAGCATCCTTTAAATAAAGCCTTATCACTGCTGAAAGTAACAACAGGCTTATCGAACGGAATACCGTGCCTGCACTGAGGGTCTATCGAACTTTCTATTACATCGGGATAACCGCTGACAACAGGACAGTTAAATGAGTTGGACGCCTGCCCGAACTCTTTTTCTTCTTTGGGTACAATCGGATAAAATATCCGGTCTACTTTCTGCTCTATCAATGCCAAAATATGCCCGTGCACCAGCTTGGCAGGGAAACATATATTATCCGACATCACCCCGCCTACCCCTTTCTGATAGAGAGGAAAAGTCGATTCGGGTGACAAACGCACATTGAATCCGCATTCCGACAACAGCGTATGCCAGAACGGATAATTGTCGAACATATTCAGTACACGCGGAATACCGATAGTACGCCCGCGCTCTATATTTTCTGCATTTACAGGACGACTGAAAAGTATTTCATTCTTCCGGTCGAATGCGTTATAGCCCTCTTTACGGGCTACATTTTTATTGTAAAATACCTTTTCGCATTTATTTCCCGCATAGCTGATATTGCCGTTATTGAATTTGAAGCGGAGCACCGAACAAAGATTGGTGCAGCCTTTACAGGTAAGCTCTTTAGAATCGATAGTACTAACATCAAACAAGGCTTCCTGTCCGGCAAAAGACGTATCATTTTTACCCTTTTCCCACAAACGTTGAGAATAAAGCGCAGCGCCCAGAGCACCCATAAGTTCGGGATGGTCAGTAGAACTTACTGTCTTCCCCGACAGCATTTCCAGTGCACGGTAAACAGCATCGTTACGGAATGTACCACCCTGAACCACAATATGGTCACCCAACAAATTCAGATTAGATATTTTCAGTACTTTGAACAGGCAGTTCTTCACTACCGAATAAGCTAATCCCGCTGCAATATCGTCATTCCCGGCATTCTCACGAAGCGATTGCTTTACCTTAGAATTCATAAACACGGTACAACGCGAACCCAGATCACTCGGATATTTTGCAAGGCAGGCAGCACGGGTAAAGTCTGCCAGTTCCATGTTCATTGTCGTGGCAAAATTCTGCAGGAACGAACCGCAACCGGCCGAGCAGGCTTCATTCAGTTCGATATTGGATATCAGCCCGTTGCTGATAAATATAGATTTAATATCCTGCCCGCCAATGTCTAATACAAATGATACATTCGGGTCAACATACTGAGCACCCGAAAGGTGAGCAATGGTTTCCACAATACCGTAATCGAGCCCTAAAGCGGATTTCATCAGGTCTTCACCATATCCGGTAGCAGCCGATGAAAGGAATTTTACCGTTACTCCTTTTTCTTCTGCTTCTTTATAGAACAGGTCTAATCCCTCCATTACTTTTTTGAGCGGATTGCCTTCATTGTTTCCATAGAATTTGTAAATAATATTCGCATCGGTATCCATCACCACTATCTTAGAAGTAGTAGAGCCGGAGTCGATGCCAAGGAAACATTCTACATATTTATCTTCACCGAGCGCCTTAAACTGCAATTGCTTCACATTACGGTTGGCATCCCATTCAATATATTCAAGTTCATCTTTGAATAAAGCAGGCAATGCCTCGCTATGATTGGAAGAGGTTGATTCTCCTAATTTTGCAATAAGGTCCGTCAGGTCGAAGTTTTTCACATCTTCTCCTTTATAATGGGCAGCACCCCATGCAGGAAAATATTCGCCGTTTTCCGGTACAATCATATCCGCATCCGCTATCTTGAGCACATCGCGGAAAGCATGGCGCAGAGCCGGAATAAACGTCAACGGGCCGCCGATACATATCACCTTAGGAACTACATCACAGCCCCGCGATAAAGTAGTCACCGACTGTAAAGCTACTGCGTGCAGGATAGAAGCTGATATATCCGAAACAGGGATATTACGGCTGATCAGGTTCTGCACATCCGTTTTGGCAAATACACCGCAACGGGATGCTATTGGATATATTTTATCGTAACCGAGAGCCTTTTCTCCTAGTTCATTTAAAGATATATTCATCAGACTGGCCATCTGATCGATGAAAGCACCAGTACCACCCGCACAACTACCGTTCATACGTATATCGGGGTGACGTCCTTCACTGAAGAAAACCATTTTGGCGTCTTCGCCTCCCAAATCGATAAGTGTATGCGCAGCCGGGTAAACATTCTTAACCACCTCGACAGCAGCAACAACCTCCTGTACAAAAGGAATGCCCACGCGCTCACCGATACCCATACCCGCCGAACCGGAAATATTAATATTGAATTCCGTATCGGGATACAAGCCGGCCACCTTTTGCAACTCGGCAACAAGTGTCTGCTGTATATTGGCCTGATGGCGGCAATACGATTTGTGTATAATCTGCAGGTTGTTGTCTAAAACTACAATCTTCACAGTTGTCGACCCTACGTCGATACCCATTTTATATTGTTGTTTATTATTCATCGTGTATGTAGTTTATTTTTTCTTTAATTCGTTATTGCAAGGTCTGAGCGCGTTTATTGTGAATTCTATTACGTATCTTTCGTGATTGGCTATCAGTTCGTTATAGATATTCGAAGGAATTTCCATAAGCGTCATAGCCATATTGCCGAATATGAAAGGGAACATGCACATCGACAGCATATTGAGTAGGAAATCGGCGGCAGGTGTTTCCCGTATTGTACCTTTTTTAACTTCTTCCTCTATACGTTGCTCGATCCTACTGAAAGAATTATAGGGATTGCGTTTCTTTATGCGTTGGGTAAGACCCTCCGGATTCAGGCTGACTTCATTCAGTATAAAGGCGGCAATCTGCGGATACTGGAACAAGAGTTCGTAATAGGTATGTATCCAGTTTTCTATCAATTCAAAAAACGGCAGGTCGGAATTAATTGTCTCGAATATCCTCTTCGTAAATATATCCAATGCTTCTTCGAATATAATTTCAAACAGGTTATATTTCGATTTGAAATAGTAATTCACCATTGCTACATTGGTACCCGATGCCTTGGCTATATCCCTGACACTGGTGCCTTTATAACCATTTTTGAGAAAAAGAATCTGGGCTTCTTTCAGAATGCGGTTTCTTACTTCTGACGAATCTTCATTATTAAACATGTGTTCTAAACGATTGTTTAGCTGCAAAAATAGAAAAGATTATTGAACTAAACAAGTGTTTAATTCAATAAATAATAATTTTAAAAGATTCTTTTTGATATATTAAAATTCAGCTTTTCACAATCCTACTTGCCCTATCCACAAGGTCATCTACCTGAGCAACAGACTCCAGGCCGATTGTCATACAATGTACATTCGATTCTTTTATGGCAAATTTAAGGGATTGTTCGCGCTCTTGCTCACTGGAATTTTTACCTTCGCCGAATATTTTCATTCCTATAATTCCTTTACCGTTCTTCCGCGCTTTGCCCAGAAGTTCGTTCACAGCCTCGGTAGTACCGTCCATATGTGTGCCGAACGGATTGATACGGGCAAGAATAACATCCACCCACGGGTTCTCGGCAGCTTCGGCCATGGCATCCCAGTTGTGGCACGACACCCCGACTGATTTTATTATGCCGTCTTGTTTTGCCTTCGAAAGCGCGTCTATATAATATTTGCGGGATTCTGTCCAGTTAGCTTCCATGAGACAGTGCATCAGCAGGATATCGATATAATCTGTGCCGAGGTCGGTACGGAAACGGTCGAGCATCTTTTCTACAGGCTCTATCTTATCCGAACCGTTAGGATGCGTCCATATCTTCGTATTCAATGTTATATTCTCGCGGGGCAGTCCTTTTATGGCATTCCCTACATAGGTATGTGAACCGTAGGATTCGGCCATATCGAAATAGCGTATGCCCCTGTCATATGCATGGCGTGCCATTTTTACAAAATTATCCATCCCTAGGCGTGTCTGATTCGAGCCGTGATTATAGCCGATTGTGCCCGTGCCCATGCCGATACGGGATATCGACAATCCGGTTTCCCCGAGTTTTACAGTATCAATTGTTGCATCGTTTAGAAAACGGTATTTCATACCCGCTATGGCTTTAGACCTGCTGAGCGTCAAGCCTGCTACTCCGGCAATCCCTGCCTTGATAAATTTACGCCTGTTCATTTGTTCCGGTTATTAGATTATTTTGATTGATGCAATATAGTAATTATCTCAAAAAAAATGACTTAATTGCAAAAATAATCTATCAGTACATCCATTATAAACTATTATCACTCATGATAAGAAATATCATTTTACCCCTCGCCCTCCTATTTCTTTCATCATTTTCAGCTTTCGGGCAAAAACAAACAAGCATCATCGCACCGGGAGCAAAAGTAGAAAAACTCGCCGACGGTTTTAGTTTTACCGAAGGACCTGCCGTTGACAAAAAGGGAAATATATATTTTACCGACCAGCCGAATGATAAAATACTGAAATGGTCGACAGACGGTAAACTGACTACATTTATGGAAAACACGGGACGGGCAAATGGGCTTTACTTTGATAAAGACGGGAATCTGCTTTCGTGCTCTGATATGGATAACGAACTCTGGAGTATCGAACAGGACGGCAATCACACCGTTCTGATTACGGATTTTGAAGGAAAGAAACTGAACGGACCGAATGATTTGTGGGTGCATCCGAAAGGTGGCATTTATTTCACCGACCCTTTATATAAGCGAGATTACTGGACGCGAAGCCCTGAAATGCAACAGGCAGGACAGTATGTCTATTATCTTTCACCTGATAGGAAAACACTTGTAAAAGTCGCAACTGACCTTGTGCAGCCTAACGGGATAATCGGCACTCCCGACGGGAAGCGTTTATATGTTGCAGATATAGGAGCGAATAAAACATATGTATATGCTATTCTTCCCGACGGCTCTTTATGGAACAAAAGCCTTTTCACGTCCTTAGGCTCTGACGGAATGACAATAGACAGTAAAGGAAATATCTACCTCACGGGAAAAGGGGTAACTGTTTTCAATCCGCAGGGAGAAAAAATAGAACATATTCCTGTAGATGCAGGCTGGACAGCAAATGTCTGCTTCGGAGGAAGGGATATGAAGACCTTATTTATAACCGCCTCTGAAAATCTCTACAGTATAAAAATGAATGTAAAAGGAGTGAGATAACTCAATTGATATTCCGAAGAAATGCCAAGGCCTTCTCCATATCTTCGGGCGTATCGATGCCGATAGTTTCCACATCGGTATAACCTACGCGTATACGATAGCCGTTTTCAATCCAGCGGAGTTGCTCCAACGATTCGGCTTTTTCCAAAGAGGATTGCGGAAGTTGTGTGATTTCATTCAGCACATCTGTACGGTAAGCATACATGCCTATATGCTTGTAGAAAGTATGTTTATCGAGCCATTCGGTATGATGTGCATCGCGAATATACGGAATAATGGAACGGCTGAAATATATGGCCTCATCTTTTTTATTGATAACAACTTTCGGTGAATTGGAATTGAACAAGACATCGAATCCGTCTTCTTTCCTGAAAGGTTTTACCAGTGTTGCCAGTTCGACAGACTTACTATCAAAACAGTTTCTCAATGTTTCTATCTGTTCCGGACGAATAAAAGGCTCATCGCCCTGTACATTTATTATTACATCGAAAGTACTACCAATTTTATTATAAGCCTCCTGTATACGGTCGGTTCCGCTCTTATGGTCGGGCGATGTCATTACAGCCTTTCCGCCGAAAGACTCGACTGTATCGAAAATGCGGGAATCGTCGGTTGCCACCCATACCTCATCGACAGCTTTCTTTACCTGTTCATAAACACGCTGGATCATCGGTTTGCCCGCCATATCGGCAAGCGGCTTGCCCGGAAAACGGGTAGAGGCATAACGGGCGGGAATAATGGCTATAAAGTTCATAACGGATTTCTTTTAGAATCAGGTTGCAAATTTATAAATAAAGCGGGGAAAGTTTATCTATATTTAGCTGAGATATTTGTTTTAGCAAATAGTTCTTTGAATTGAAAATCGGCGAAGCCAAATGATATAGTAGTTACAAGTTACTTCGCCCTGTGGGCAGTTACGAGTTACGGTAATATTAATTGCTCATTGTTAATTACTAATTGATTTCTGTTACTTTTGTTACTTTTTGCGACTTGGTGCCTTTGCGAGATTGCTAACTGATAACTGCTGACTGATAACTGAAAAAAACGTTACTTTCGTTACTTTTTAACAATATATAGTTAAAATACGTATACAAAAATCCCTAATTGGGAGTATATACTACAGCTAATATTTTCGCTCCATTCTCGCCTGCTGCATGTAAATGATGCGGGATTATCGAATCATAATAGATGCTGTCTCCTTCTTCAAGGATATAAGTTTCTTTGCCATACTTAATTTCTAAAACTCCTTCAATGCAATAGATAAATTCTTCTCCTTCGTGTGTGGATAATACGAAATCAACCCCCTTCGGCGTAGGATTAATATGGATGATGAAAGGTTCCATATTACATCCTTGCTTTGCAGAAGAAAGGGAATAATAAGCCATATTACGGTGCGGATTGCTCTTCTTATTCAGGGAACAAATATTCTCTTCATATTTGTCTTTGCGCGAAATCACAGGGCCGTGTTCATCAGACTGGTCGTAAAGGGCATTAAGTCTGACTCCTAACAGGCGGGCTATTTTTACGAGGGATGACAATGATGGGATAGCTCCGGTTTCTTCAATGGCATTTATCTGATTTTCATCCAAACCCGAGCGTTCTGCCAATTCGGCTGTACTGATAGATTCGGATTCGCGGATTTCCCGTATTCTCTCCCCTACTTTCTTGTTTGTTTTCATCGATATATCTAATTAACTCACTGCAAGGTACAAAAATATGATAATAAACCATATAAAATAGTAGAAAATATAAAGCCGATACGGGTGGCGAATAAGATCAAAGAGGGATAATCAGTTCTATATTCTTTAGCTCAAGGTCTGTAAGAGTCATACCCTCACTTCTCACAGATAATAACTGGTTGTCGACAGTATAGAAAAAGGCAAAAAAGATGGGGGTCTCGGAATCAGTAATGCCCAATTTGGAAAAATCGAGAATGAATTCTGCCGCACCCTCTGCATTTGTTGCCATATTCCATTTTGCACTTTCCGGCGTGATATCATCCGCAACATTCCGATCTACATAGAGATAGACTGATTTATTGACCTGATAGGCGCCTTGGGAATCCTTTACGGTAACGTAGACCGTTGCTCCTGTCATCGGTGGATTATTATTGGTATCACTGCTGCATGAATTGAGTGTAAATATGAATGCCACAATGAGGATAAAAAGTATATTCTTCTTCATAACTAAAGTTTTAATAAGATTACTATGTATTGGGGAAGATCCTTGATAATATTCATTAACATCGGCTGTAAAGAAAAGGTTCGAAAAAGAGAGCTAAAGTTGTTTTGAATGGAATTTTGCTTTTAATAGTTATTTAAAATGCTTAACTGTTAAGATAAAAACAAAAGCGACGGGTTCTCTGTTTTAAAAATATCCCCTGAATTATACAGTAAGAGTAAATCGCAGATATATGAATCATATCTGCTAAAAATATCATTAAATTAAATAAATAAGTTATGGAAGATAATACTAATAGCAACGACCCTAGGATTCAGATCTATGCAAATCTCGACCATGTACAGAATGAGATTGAAAGCGCAGCCAAAGACCGCAAGGACGACATTAAGCAGGAAATTAAGGAGGAACTGAAATCCGTAAAATCGGAGGTGAAGGATTTGAAGCAGGAAGCAAAAGACAGCTTCGAAGAATACAAAAAATATAAGGAAGACTCTGACGACCCTATGGCGAAAGATAAGATATCGACAGCCAAGGAAGCCTCTAAAGTGGTGATAAAAAACATCGAACAAGATTACGAGGAAACTAAAGCCCGTATTGAAAGGGAGGCGGAACAACGATTGAGGAGTATCGACGGCATGATGGATAAGTCGAATGATTAAACCCAGCTGAACAAATAAAAAAGACGACACTAAATATGTCGTCTTTTTTTATATAATGAGTACTAGTCTATTTATCCTACACTACCTTCAAGGCTTATCTGCAATAGTTTTTGCGCCTCAACGGCAAACTCCATAGGCAGATTCTGCATCACCTCTTTTGCATAGCCGTTTACGATCAATCCGACAGCTTCTTCTGTGCCAATACCACGCTGGTTACAGTACAATATCTGATCTTCGCTGATTTTTGAAGTCGTAGCCTCGTGTTCTATAATTGCAGACGGATTAGCTATATCCGAATATGGGAATGTATGCGCTCCGCATCTGTCGCCTAACAAAAGGCTATCACATTGTGAATGGTTGCGCGCTCCTTCGGCTTTGGGGGAAACTTTTACCAATCCGCGATAGGAGTTCTGGCTCTGACCTGCAGATATACCTTTCGATACTATGCGGCTTTTTGTATTCTTACCGATATGTATCATCTTTGTTCCTGTGTCTGCCTGCTGGTAATTGTTAGTCACAGCTACAGAATAAAACTCGCCGATAGAATCATCTCCGGCCAGTATACATGAAGGATATTTCCATGTTACCGCCGAGCCTGTCTCTACCTGAGTCCATGAAATCTTTGAACGACGGCCTTTGCAGATACCGCGCTTAGTCACAAAGTTGTATATACCGCCTTTGCCCTCTTTATCTCCCGGATACCAGTTCTGGACGGTAGAATACTTCACTTCTGCCTGCTCTAAAGCTACGATTTCCACAATAGCGGCATGTAACTGGTTTTCGTCACGCATCGGCGCTGTACAGCCTTCGAGATAGCTGACATATGAATTATCGTCGGCGACAATAAGGGTACGTTCAAACTGTCCCGTATTTGCAGCATTGATACGGAAATAGGTAGATAACTCCATCGGACAACGGACACCTTTCGGTATATATACGAATGAACCGTCGCTAAACACAGCCGAGTTGAGCGTGGCGAAGAAATTATCGCGATATGGAACTACAGTTCCGAGGTATTTCTTCACAAGTTCGGGATGTTCCTGTACCGCTTCGCTGAACGAGCAGAAAATTATTCCCTTTTCTCCTAACACTTCTTTAAATGTCGTCTTTACCGATACACTATCCACTACCGCATCCACTGCCATTCCGGTAACTCCGGCTAGCATTTCTCGCTCGTGCAATGGAACACCCAGTTTATCAAATGTCTTCAATAATTCAGGGTCTACCTCATCCAGACTCTTTGGCCCGTCTTTCTTCTTAGGGGCGGCAAAGTAACTGATGCTTTGATAATCAATTTCGGGAATATCGAGATGCGCCCAATGAGGCATATCCATTGTCAGCCAGTGGCGGTATGCCTTCAGTCGGAATTCGAGCAACCATTCCGGTTCGTTCTTTTTGGCTGAAATCAGACGCACTACATCTTCATTCAGGCCTACCGGTATGACCTCTGTTTCAATGTCTGTTACGAATCCGTATTTATAATCACCGGATGTAACATCTTCTAAAATTTTATCTTGAGTTTCCTGCATGGGTAATTTGTTATATATAAGTTCAGCTAACAGCTATTAGCTTTGAATGTGCAAAGATACGACATTCTAAGCACTTAAAATACATTTATAAATATTTTGCATCACTCATAGAACAGATATAACAGGCTTTTGTTTGCCATTTTTCATTTTTATAATGACTTATGGGTTTTAGTATAATATTACTAAAACTAGCCGAAAGTAGATGAATTTTCCTTTTTTACCATTCTTAAAAACTTAATCCGTATTTTTGTATCTCATAGTCGAAAACAAAGTGGGTAATAGTAAATTCTATACAAAAGAGGAAGAAGTAGCTAACTGTATATCACATGCAACAGGTATCCTGATCGGTATCATCGGCGGATATATCCTCTTGGCTGCATCTATCGAAAACGGTAGCGGATGGGCTATCGGCAGTGTTATTATTTACCTTTTCGGCATGCTGGCGTCATACATCACATCTACATGGTATCATGGCTGCAAAAACCACAAAAGAAAAAGCATGCTCCGCAAGTGCGACCATGCTGCTATCTATCTGCATATAGCCGGCACATACGCACCATTTACTCTGCTTGCTCTGCGCAATGAAAGTGCATGGGGATGGTCGCTTTTTATTTTCATCTGGTTAGCTGCTATAGCAGGACTGATACTTAGTTTTGCCAAACTGAAAGACCATAGCAACCTCGAAACCATTTGTTTTGTACTAATGGGCGGAGCTATACTTGTTGCACTCAAACCTCTGACGAATGTGTTATCTACCGACGGACGTATCGAATCCCTTTATTTACTTATAGCAGGAGGAGTCTCTTATGTCGTGGGTGCATTGTTTTATTCATGGACAAAGAGGAGATATATGCATACTGTCTTTCATTTCTTTGTATTGGGCGGAAGTATTTGCCATATGATTGCAATCTATCTCCTTTTATAAAAGTAATCATTTTACAGAAATACAATTCTGACTACTCAATCCAATCTTTATTTCTCAAAGAACTTCCCAACCACAGGTTCTTTCTATAGATAAAATACTGATGTTATAATAACTTATAACTTGTAAGTTTTTTTACCTTTGTATCATTCTTATTCTAAAAACTAAAGAATGGAAACGTTGCCTTCCAGCCCCTATATTCAGTTTACACGCCAGCAATGGGCTGCTCTTCGCGAGTCGGAGCCGATGACGCTCACATACGATGAGTTGCTTAATCTGCAGGGTATCGATCACGAACTGTCTATCGATGAAGTGGAAGATATATATCTGCCTCTGTCGCGCCTGTTGAGTTACTATGTAGCTGCACGAACAAGCCGGCAATCTGTATTGATGAAATTCCTCAATCAGAAATCGATGAAGGTTCCTTTCATTATAGGGATTGCAGGTAGTGTATCTGTTGGCAAAAGCACTACTGCACGTGTATTGCAGGCATTGCTCAGTCGGTGGAAAGAGAATACGCGTGTTTCTCTTATTACTACGGACGGATTCCTGTATCCTAATGCAGTATTGGAAGAGAGAGGAATAATGCTAAAGAAAGGATTTCCGCAATCGTATGATATAAAAAGACTGCTAAAATTCGTTACAGATATCAAATCGGGAAAGCCCAATCTGAAAGTACCCAAATACTCGCATCTGACATATGATATAATTCCAAATGAATATCAGATCATAGACCAGCCGGATATCCTTATCCTCGAAGGGTTGAATGTACTGCAGAGCGGCATAGATTTCCCGAGTGAGAAAGCCCGCAGATTCGTTTCCGATTACGTGGACTTTTCTATCTATGTGGATGCTAATGAAGAGAAGCTGGAAGAATGGTATATTTCTCGTTTTATGAAGTTCAGAAAAGGGGCATTTACAAATCCCGACTCATACTTCCACAGTTTTGCCCAACTGGCAGAAATGAATGCCATAAATACGGCAAAGGGAATCTGGCGTGAAATAAACCGCAAAAACTTACGCGAGAATGTCTTGCCTACACGCGAACGTGCCAGCCTGATACTACACAAGGGAGAAGGGCACGCCGTAGATCATGTAAGGCTTAGGAAGTAGCCTTATAAATAAAAAAGAGGCCTCCGCCGGAAGCCCCTCTTTCTTACTATCTCATATAAGATTAATCTATAAAATCGACAGTTTCTTCTCCGATCATCTGGCGAAGCGTATTTTTCAGCTTCACATACTGGATGAACAGGTCATGCTCTGCAACCTTGCTAGGCTCGTGCATAGGACTCTTGAAGTAGAACGACAGCCAATCCTGAATTCCGCTCATACCTGCACGTTTTGCCAAGTCTGTAAACAGAACCAGGTCGAGGCAGAGAGGAGCAGCAAGGATAGAGTCTTTACAAAGGAAGTCGACCTTCATCTGCATTTTATAACCAAGCCATCCGAAAAGGTCGATATTATCCCATCCTTCTTTATCATCGTTGCGAGGCGGGTAGTAGTTAATACGCACTTTGTGGTATACATTACCGTAAAGTTCAGGATACAAATCAGGCTGAAGAATGTTATCGATAACCGAAAGCTTCGATTCTTCTTTTGTTTTGAATGAACCCGGATCGTCAAGTACTTCTCCGTCGCGGTTACCGAGGATGTTTGTAGAGAACCATCCGTTAAGACCGAGCATACGAGTCTTAAACATTGGAGACAATACAGTCTTCAACATTGTCTGACCTGTCTTGAAGTCTTTTCCGCAGATAGGAGTCTGAGTTTTTTCAGCCAGTTCCCACATTGCAGGTATATCTACAGTCAGGTTAGGAGCACCATTGATATAAGGCACACCCATAGATACGCAAGCATATGCGTATACGTTAGACGGAGCAATGTCTTTATGGTTTTCTTTCAATCCTTTTTCAAGGGCAGCGAGAGTTTTGTGTACTTCGCCCAGTGGAGTAAATACCTCAGTACTTCCGCACCAGATAACTACGACGCGGTCGCAATTATTTTCTTTTTTGAAGTTCTCGATATCTTGTTTTACCTGTTCCATCAGTTCCCATTTTGTAGGAGCCGATTTTACCCAAGTACCATGTAAGCGCTTAACAAAGTCCTGATCGAATACGGCTTTCATCGGTTTGATAGCCTTCATTTCGTCCTTAACCTTGTCCAAGTCTTCTTTTGTTAAAACATCTGCATGTTTTGCAGCCTCGTAGGCGTCTTCTTCAAAGATATCCCATCCACCGAATACGATATCGTTCAGACTAGCCAAAGGCACTGCATCTTTGATTTTAGGGAAGCGGTTTTCTTCTCTTTTCCCTAAACGCATTGTAGCCAATTGCGTGATTGAACCTACAGGAACACCTTGTCCTTTACGTGTTAGCAACGTTCCTGCCATGAATGTTGTTGCCACAGCACCAACACCGACTGTTAGAATACCAAGTTTTCCATTGGCTTCTTTTAACTGTACTTTTCCCATTTTTTTTAATTAAATTAAAATACACTGCAACCCGCAGCAATCCTTTAAACTCCGGGATACGCCTTGTGAGGATATCCCATATAATAATACAGCTTCACCGAATACCTGTTTCATTTTATTCTCCCAACCCGGGCTTTTCCACCTTACAAACGGCTTCCATTATTAAAAGCAGGCAGTCGAATGACACCATAATTATTATCAAAAATTCAAGTACGCGTCCTTCAATTCATTTGAAAAACTGACTTCAACTCCATGAAGTCGGAAATAATAGCATCTGCCGTTGCATTTTCTTCATCGTCGCACCATCCCTGACCTTTCAGCCAGATGGTCCGGCAACCGATTTCAGAAGCCGGCAAGATATCTTTCGAATAAGAATCGCCGATAACAACGACTGCGGAAGCAGGTAACCCCAAACTTTCCACACCTAATCCGAATATAGCCGGATCGGGCTTCCTTACACCGACAACTGCCGATTCTATGATATCATGGAAATATTCGAGCAGACCAAAATCGCTAAGTACCGATTGTACATTTCCGTAGAAATTGGAGACCAATACCATTGGATAGCGATCTTTTAATATTCTGAGCAAAGACTTTTCTTTGTCTATTAAATCCTTGACAAAGGTATAACAATGTGTGGAAATAGCAAGGCTATAGTCCTTTGTTTTATCATCATCGGTTAAAAAACCTTTCTCTATGAGGTATTTCACCTGTAAATCTGTCTTCTTTTGTAGCAGGATATAAAAGTTATCTTCGGGCTGAATTACAGGATGAGTAGCCAGATAACGCTCAGTATAGACGTATGCTTCCCGGAATTGCTCTTTTGTTACAGACACTTTCTGCTTCTGATAAGCGTGCCATAATACTTCGGCCCAATGCTTGCCATTGCTGTCAATTGTGCCGCCATAATCGAAGATGATCCCTTTTATTTTGCTTATATCCAACATTTATCTGTTAGGCTTTCTTTTCATCGCATAAGTCTGCGCTTTGAGAAATTCGCCGAATTCTTTTACATCTTTATATTTCGCCTGTTCTTCTACAGAAATCGGCTTGCCGAAACGGACATATATTGTTTTCCCTTTCTTATTCGTTGTCTCATGCAATAACCGCACAGTACGGATGCGCCAGTCTATGAAACCGAGAAAGCGATAGAACCATGAGTTATTACCTGATATAAACATCGGAATTACAGGCACTTTTGCCTTTTGAATTATACGCAAAACAGTCGGTTGCCATTCTCTGTCCTCTGTCTTGCTAAGATGTGGAGAAGAAACTCCTCCTGCCGGAAACAGTCCGAGCGGATGCCCGTCGCGAAGATGTTCGAGGCATTGCTTGACACCTGCAACACTCGACTTAAGGTCTTTCATCTTATTTCCCTTTGCATACGGATTGACACCGATAAAGTGTTCATCCATGGTATCTATCTGGCTTAGCATCCAGTTTACCATCATCTTATAATCGCGGCGTTTGCTTGCTACCGTACTGATTGCGATAATACCGTCGATATGTCCGTAAGGGTGATTTGATACGGTAATGAAAGGCCCCTCTTTGAACTGGTCGAGTACTTCATAATTCTCATATTTGCGGATGATACCCATTTTATCCAGCATATCATTCACAAATGCAAGCCCCGTATATTGTTTGGAAGCATCATAAATGGCATTTACCTTATTCAGCCCGCCTACACTAAATATAATATTGGTGAGTATATTTCCAAAACGCCCCCTCAGCACAGGGTGCAGGTTTTGTATCATATCCCTGCTTATCAGTTTATCTTTCATCAGTGCTACTTGATATAATTCAGATATTTACTATAGAACGACTTGAACCAGCCAAGCCTCATCAATACCGCTTCGAATAAGGCTATGCCGACAATGGCACAAAGGATGCCCAAAAGCACATCGATAATATAATGATGAGAAGTATACACGGCTGTAAACCAAATACCAAATAAGAAAATCAATACAATAGACAGTATACGCCAATTGCATTTTTCCTTTATAGCATAAAACAATACCACTACAAGATATGCCGAGTGTAAAGAAGGCACTGCTGCAAATACATTCGCATTACGCCCGTAAATAGAATTGAATAAAGGGAAGCCTATCAGTTCATCGAACCGTACAAGACCTGCCATATTGCCCGGAGTATCCAGTATAGCCTCAAATCCGTAATTCATCGCGTACCAAGGCGGGGCGGCAGGATGTATATAATATCCGCTGAATCCGATAAGATTAACCAGCAGGAACACCATCGAGAACCGCAGGAACATATCCCTGTCTTTTTTGAAATAAAGATATAGCCCAAAAGCTACCGGAACAGGTACCCAGCCGAGATAAAAGACTCCGGCAAGGAAATCGGCTATTCCATTATTATATAATGCAAAATATTCACAGGGAATGAGTGTTTTCCCATCTACATTAATACCAAACAATGATTTTTCCAGATTATATAACCCCTCGACATCGATAGGATTTACCATATAATTGGGAAAAACGCGCATCCAGTCATAGGATATACCAAATATGAGAAAAGGCAACAGGCCGACGGCAAGCTTCCTAGTCTTGACATTGAAAAAGAATAACAAAAGGAACAGTGTAATCAATAAGAAATGTTCCGGACGAAGACCTATAAAAACAGACGTTAATATAGAAAACAGGACAATTATCCCAATTACAATAATACCTTCTCTAAGGCTTGGTAAAGAAATTTTGAAATTCATTTATTTATTCTCCTGCTTATCTTTTCTATCGAGTTCCTGTAATACCTTTTTACAATGTCTAAGGCGGTTAATAGCTGTAATATTCGAAAATATAGCCACAAATGCAATCGGAATTACCATTATTAATATAGGTTCGAACAACGGAATGCTTTCTTTACTTGGAATCGCCACCCTGTAGTGAGGGAAGAAATAATCGAACAGCCCGCAGAGTATGCACCCCACAGCAATAGTAACAACACGCTCGGGACGTTGCATAAATCCGCCTTTACATTCTATACCTAATCCCTCAGCACGTGCACGCACATAACTTACCATCATAGAACCGATAAGGGCGATGAAAGCAAATAACGAACTCAGAAAGTACCCTTGCAGAATAAGGTAATAACAAATCCCGAACAAAGTTATCAGTTCGCTGTAACGGTCAAGTACCGAATCGAACAAGGCACCGTAACGCGAGCTCATTTTTCCGATACGCGCCACCTGGCCGTCCATCATATCGAAAAGTCCGGCAAACAGGATCACAAACCCTCCCCAGCCGACAAACGATAGATCACCTTCCTGCCCGTAAGTATTACCATAAAAGACTTTCCCCCGCATTGCACCGGTAATAAAAATAATGCATGCAACTATATTCAGTATCAATCCTGTAGCCGTAATAAAATTGGGTGTAATCCCAATTTTCACCATCCCTTTTACGAGAGGATTGATAATCTTGTAAATAATTTGTTGGGCAACATCTCTAGCTCTCATTTTTATCCTTTAATTTAAAGGTTTATATATTTGTTTACGGTCGGTAACTCTCTATATACCGCCCGCATCTTTATCCTTATGCTTATCATCAATAATGTCCGACTCTTCTGTTTTGACCGTTTTCCCCTTTTTAGTGAAATATTTTCTGAAATTTCTGTCTTTGTAAACAAAAAGCCGCTGCATATTGTAATTCCATAAAAAACCTACAATGATCGATACAACAATCTTAGATACGATAAATACATCGTCGAAGAAAGCTCCGAGAAAATCTCTCAGCCATGTAAATTCACCTAATAATTCTGTCATCAGGTACGTACCTGATGTATTGAATAATATACTGCATATCCATACCGAAACGTATTTGATAGCAACATATCTTTTCTTGACGCCTTTCGCCTTAAAGGTCCATTTATAATTGATAATGCAATTGACTATACCGCCGCAAACCGAACCCAGAAAGGTTGCATATACATAATAGACACTGAAAAGCTTTGCAAGTACTATCGTTACGGTAAAGTCCGTTGCACTGGATATTTGCGAGGAGAACTGGGCCCGCAGGAACATGAAAATACCTCCCTTTTCAGAGATTGTTTTAGTTACTTTCTTTATCCAATCAGCCATTTTCCTCCAAATAATATTATAAATCCGTATATCCCCGCCAGGATATCGTCTAGCATCACACCCCAACCACCTTTAATATCTTCCATCTTGCGAATACCCAAAGGCTTCCATATATCGAATATCCTGAACAAGGCAAAAGCAATAAGCGCATGCCATATATTACCGGCATCGGCAGCCAGTAAAGTAATCCACACACCTACCATTTCATCCACCACTACACGCGAGGGATCTTTTCCCCATGTAGGTTCTAAGACATCTGTCGACCAAACACCTAGTATGGTAAATATAAAGATTAGAATGATTGTTGTAAAAAGTAGTGGAAGCGGAGTAACAAAAAGAGACAAAACGATCCATATAGCAGTGGCTAAGGCCGCTCCTGCCGTACCCGGCGCAAAAGGAGAAAATCCGGTACCGAAACCCGATGCTATAATAATATGAAAAAGATGTTTTTGTTTCATTTACCAAAATAAAGCCACAAAGTTATCAAAAAATGAGTTGATATCAAAGTGACTGTTTTTATATAATTTACGTAAGATATATTTAAAACTAAACTACTAAAAAACAAACAATTAAAACAAGATACCTTTTAAAACTATAATGCAGCCATTACTTTTTTCGATATACGCTCCGCAATATATGGAACAGATGCTTCCCGGCAAGGTGCAAAGCTGGGCCAGTCGTTAAAGTCTATAATCTTGAATGAACCATCGGCTGCAATAATACAATCACCTCCGTAAATTTCGACATTCAGTACTTCTCCCGCCCGGTTACATGTATTTCTAAGCTCTTCAACATCGAACGAAAATTCTTTTGCTTTTCCGTTCACTGCTTCCAACCCGAATTTTGTAAGACTGAGGTCGAAGGGATAAAACCAATAGAAAAAGTCGGTTCCGTATACTCCGTAAAATTTCACCAGATCCCCTACCAGATGCTCATTAATGACTGCATTGGGAATATCACGCAAAGCAAATTCCTGTAAAATTGATTTAGCTTCTTCTATATTACGGGCATAGGTCACATCTTCCCTATGAATAGTATGCGAGTCACCCCTTTTGATCCAAAAAGCTCCGGAATCCATTGCTTCCAGTTCTTTTGTGGGGTCATCCGTTACATCTACAATCAAACTTTGCGGATGAGGTATATTGTTTTCAATCAGAAGACGGGTCATCGTCGTACGGGTACAGTTTTTGATTCCTGTACCGGGATTGATAATAACAGATCCGTTCTTTTCCGACTGCTTAAGTCGTTTTATCGTACTTTTTTCGCGGGCCATATTGAAAATGTACTTTTCGTTCTCTTCACTCAGTACAAATTCCGATTCGGTATATTCCCTTATCTCATAACCCATATTGCGCAGGCATTCAGCCGTAAGGTTGAATATCATGCCGTCGTTACCGATATGGTTGGGAGAGAATTTCGTGTTTCTCTTGACTCCTGCGATTCTAATTTTTGACATTCTTATTCTTTACAAATTGTTCCGCTTTCTTTATATCTTCCGCATGGTCTACATCCAGAATCTTTGAGAAAGGGTATGCTTTCAGTTTTAGATTATCCGTTACCAATTGCCGCTGGAAATTGCGCATCCGCGATTGTCCTGCATTCAGACAGGCTTCGAGTGTATCGATTGCCTTTGGTGTTAAGCAATATATCCCACCTGAAATATAGTTGCAATCGTTAGCTTCATCCAGAAAACCTATTATATTCATTTTTTCGTCTACCTTTACATACAGCGGCTTCTCGTCGTCTATATAGTCTGTAACCGCCATCATCCCGTCATTCTTCGTATCTGCATCGAATGCCTGTATAAAACGGGAAAACTCCTCTTCATCGAATACCGTATCTACTGTGGTAAGACAAAATTTTCCATCCCGCAGAAAATTACGTAATTCGAAAAAGCTGTGCATCGAACTTGGAGTCGATTTCACTACGATATTGAACGGTACCTCAAGCTTTAGACCGGAAACATAATCCTGTACCTCTTTCATTTCCTCATTAATAATAACGCTTATAGAAGCCGCATTATTATTCAGAAAAATATCGATCAGGCGGCGGATCATTTCCTTTCCGTCCAGCTTGACTAAAGGCTTCGGCAAAGAAATGCCTTCCTGAGCCAACCTTGAGCCTTCTCCCGCTGCAATTATCGCATAATTCATATATATTAACGAATTTTGACCAAAACTCGATTTAATAGTTCAGATCAAAATAAATAATTTACTCATCCCCTGTCAAGTCCAGCACTTCGTTATCGCCACCTCTTTCTACATACAATTTCTTCAAAGGATTGGCATGTGCCTTGTCATATTCTATCCTGTTAGAAAATGTATCTATTGCCATATACACAGCCTGACGGAAAGATTCTTCCGACGCTTTATTCTGCCCTGCGATATCGTAGGCAGTACCATGTGCCGGCGATGTGCGAATGACAGACAGACCTGCTGTAAAATTCACACCGTCTTCCATTGCCAGCGTCTTGAACGGAGCAAGTCCCTGATCGTGATACATAGCCAGTATACCGTCGAATTTAGCAAACTCTCCTGCACCGAAAAATCCATCGGCAGGATATGGCCCAAAACAAAGAACTTTTTTATCCTGTAATTCTTTTATTGCCGGGATGATAATATCATTTTCTTCCGTACCCAGCAAGCCATTTTCTCCGGCATGCGGATTCAGCGAAAGAACGGCTATACGCGGACGCCCTATTCTGAAGTCGCGTTTAAGACTGGCTTCGAAACGAATAGCTGCATCCATTATCTTTTCTTTTGTCACCGTTTTAGGCACATCAGCCAAAGGGATATGCCCTGTAACAAGTGCAATGCGAAGTGAATCTTTTACCAGTATCATCAGGCTCTTATCGCCGTCTTTGCCGAAACGTTCTTCAAGATATTCGGTATGTCCGGGGAAGTGAAAATCTTCACGTTGGATATTATGTTTATTGATAGGTGCGGTAACAAGCACATCGATCGTCCCGCTTCTCAAATCGGCAACTGCCCGCTCAAGCGACTTGTAGGCTGCTTCACCGGCAATGGCTGTAGATTCTCCGAGGTCGACTTTTGTTTCCTCATTGATACAATTGATAATATTGACTTTGTTTACGACAGCATCCTTCGCGTTGTTTATCTGATTAAAAGATACAGGCTGCAGTTCCATCGTTTTGCGGTGATAAGAAGCTACTTTAGCCGAGCCGTAAATTACGGGAATGCAGATTTCCGCCATGCGTATATCGGCAAATGTCTTCAGGATAACTTCATATCCTATTCCGTTTATATCACCTTGTGTTATTCCTACTTTTATCATAATAATAAATCTAGCCCCCTCAACTCCCCCGCAGGGGAGCTACAGAGAGGATATTTGTTTTTTACATCTCTTGCTTTAGTCCTAAGTCCCCCTTCGGGGGATTCAGGGGGCTTCTCATTGTCGACAGCATCCCGCAGGCAGCAAAGATATCCTCGCCGCGCGATGAGCGTATTGTCGATGTAATCCCTTTACTTGTCAGATAATCCCTGAAAGCTTCCATCTTTTCTTTTGTCGAAGATTTCAGGTCCACACCGGGTATGGCATGAAAACGTATCAGGTTCACCCTGCATTCGATTCCACGGAGCATCTGTGCCAGTCCTTTGGCATGCAAAAGAGAATCATTAAAATTATCGAACATTATATATTCAAAGGACAATCGCCGCTGCTTTGTCCAATCGTATTGTCTAACTAAATCTATAACGCCTGCTATCGGAAACGCCTTTTCGGCAGGCATAATAGAAAGCCGCTGCTTCGGCTCAGGACTATGGATACTAATTGCCAGATGTGCATTGCTATCGTCAAGGAAACGATTCAACTTCGGTGTAATTCCCGTTGTAGAAACCGTTATCCGTTTCGGACTCCAAGCCATGCCGTAATCGGCTGTCATTATATCGAGTGTCTTTTTCAGTTCTTCATAGTTGTCGAGAGGCTCACCCATTCCCATAAAGACAACATTTGTCAGGTTTTCAGCTTCGCGAACCGAATATACCTGATTCAATATCTCATTGGCCGTCAGGTTTCCGTTGAAACCTTGCTTCCCCGTCATACAAAACAAACAATTCAGCTTACAGCCCACTTGCGAAGACACGCACAAAGTCGCCCTGTCATCTTCGGGTATCATTACGGCTTCGATAAGTTTATCGTTCTCCGTTTTGAACAGGTATTTTACCGTACCATCCACAGATTGCTGAAATTCGAGAGGATTATACCGCCCCACATCGTATTTCTCCGATAACAAAGCCCTGTTGGCCACAGAGATATTTGTCATCTGGTCTATAGAGGTTACTTTTTTCTTATATACCCAGTCTGCAAGTTGCTTCGCTGCAAATCTAGGCAGGTTACACTCACCGACAACACCATAGAATTCGTCCATGGTCATGCCTAGTAAGTGTTTCTTTTCTATCATATCTTCAGTTACAAGCTACGAGTTACAAGCTACGAGCCATATTTTACTCGTAACCTGTAACTTGTAACTATTTTTTTATATTCTTTTCTTAATCTCTGCACTTTCTTTTTCAAATCCCGGTTTATCCAGCAATGCAAACATATTTTTCTTATATGCCTCAACTCCCGGCTGATCAAATGGATTTACTCCTAAAATATACCCACTGATACCACATGCTTTTTCAAAGAAATAGAGCAACTGTCCGATACTATATGCATCCAGCTTAGGCACTTCCACTTTGATGTTCGGAACACCACCGTCTACATGCGCCATCTGAGTACCGAGTTCAGCCATTTTGTTTACGAAATCTACACGCTTGCCAGCAAGGAAATTGAGTCCGTCGAGGTTTTCCTCATCTGTCGGAACAGTCAGTGTTTCATTCGGCTGGGCAACGGAAATAACCGTTTCGAAAATAGAGCGTTCCCCCTCCTGTATCCATTGTCCCATAGAGTGCAGGTCGGCAGTGAAATCAACAGCTGCATTAAAAATGCCTTTGTGCTCTTTTCCTTCGCTTTCGCCGTAAAGCTGTTTCCACCATTCTGCGATATAATGGAGTTTCGGATTGAAGTTGGCAAGGATTTCTATTTTCTTGCCTTTCTTATACAATTCGTTACGTGTAACGGCATAAATCTCTGCAATATTCTTTTCGAACGGTACTGACGGAGCAGTTTCCTGTTCCATAAAAGCTGCGCCCGCAACCAGCTGACGGATATCGATTCCTGCTATGGCGATAGGAAGCAAGCCTACCGGAGTAAGCACAGAATAACGCCCGCCTACATTATCAGGAATTACATATTTTTTGAATCCTTCTTTTGTTGCCAATGTAAATAATGCTCCACGGGCAGCATCGGTAATAGCCACTATACGGTGTTTAGCTTCTTCTTTTCCAACCGTTTTTTCAAGTTCGGCTTTCAGTATACGGAATCCCAAAGCAGGCTCTGTAGTAGTTCCCGATTTGGATATATTAATGATACCGAACGACTTGTCTTTGAGGTAAGCAAGCAGTTCTACCAGATAATCTTCACCTATGTTATTTCCGGCATAAAGAATCACTGGAGTTTTACGGTCGCGTTGCAACCAGTCGAAAGCATTAGACAATGAATCGATTACAGCCCGCGAACCTAAGTAGCTGCCGCCGATGCCGACAAGCACTACGACTTCGCATTTTGCCTGCAAAGCCTTTGCTGTATCTTCTATATCTTTTAATTGTGCATCAGTGATTGAAGAGGGAAGATTCAACCAACCCAGAAAGTCGTTTCCTTTTCCCGAACCACTATGCAGTGTTTCGTTGCATTTCTTTGCTAAACCAGCCTGAGCATCAATATCTGCCTGACTGATAAAACCCAAAGTCTTGCTTACGTCTAATTTGATAACCTTATCCATAACCTTGTTTTATATAATTTAATTCTTTATCCTGTATTGCATTCCCGGCGCGTTTTCCGGCCGTTCTTCAAAATTATTTTTCAGATAGAAATCTTTTTTACCTTTTGCGCAAAACAACTGTATATCGTTTATTCCTTTATTCTTTGCCTCTGCTGTAAGGTCATTCAGTATTTTCTTACCAATGCCCTGCCCCTGATATTCAGGTAATACGATTAAATCCACAATGAATGCATGCAGATTTCCATCCGATATGATTCTTCCGAATCCTACAAGCCTATCATTTGAATAAGCCGATAGAGAATACCAGCTATTACTTATGGCTTCGAACAGTTCTTCCTTTTGCTTAGTCGAACTCCATCCGGTAGTACGGAAAAGTTCGAAGAAAGAATCTGCATCCGGCAACTCCGCTTTGTATTGTATAGATATACATTCACTCATGCTTATCCCTATATATTTAATCGAAAGCCGAACCCTGATTGTAATCCTCAACTTTAACAAAACGAAGACCACTTGGATTGGATTCCATTATTTTCCTGACAACAGATCCATGATATAATACATATCTTTCAGATTCTTTAAGTCTGAATATCAACCTCTTTTCCAAAGGAATCGAAGACAATACCCCTTTATCAAGTACTATTTTGTTTATTGCCATTATTATACCCAATTCTTCGTCCAGCATAACAATGTCTGACAGTTTTTTGTCCAGACATTGAATATAATTATATACATGTAGGTAGTAATAATTTTTATATAATAATGTTCCGCCTATTTTATCACAAATACTGGATGATACTAATTGGATCTTTTCTATTTTTAAAGGTTCAAATACCGAAAATATTTTATCTGAAACTACTTCATATACCCCATCCGTATGATAATCCATCATTTCAGGCTTTTTATAGTTTCCATCAAACCTGAAATCTACAGACTTTACCATTATCGGAGTTTTTATTTTTATCTGGCTTCTTTTTACATTACCCGATAAGACAATACCCGGTTTTGCCGGAGTATTTACTCCCAATAATAAATAATAGTCAATGCTGGTTTCCATAGTATTTATTTCAATATCTGTTCCCTCAAAATCTTAACTTCCTCACGAGCAGACGAACCCTCATACAATATGCGATATACCAAATCGGCAATCGGGATATTTACATTGTATTTTTCGTTCATCTCTCTTACACACTTAGTTCCGTAATACCCTTCGGCTATCATTTCCATCTCTATCTGAGCCGATTTTACAGAATAGCCTTTTCCAATCATCGAACCGAAAGTACGGTTACGACTGAAACTGGAATAACAGGTTACAAGTAAATCGCCCAGATAAGCCGAATCATGAATACATCTTTCCATAGGATATACAATATTCACAAAACGCTCCATTTCCGCTATTGCATTGGAAACAAGCACCGCCTGAAAATTGTCACCATATTTCAATCCGTGGCAAATGCCCGAAGCTATAGCATATACATTTTTAAGGACGGCTGCCATTTCAATGCCGGAAACATCATTCGATACGGATGCCCGTACAAAACGGTTGTTGAATATCCCCGCAATTGTATGCGCCTTATCTATATCGGCACAGGCAATAGTGGGGTATGTCAAGCGCTCTAAAGCAATTTCTTCAGCATGGCACGGGCCACCGATTATGGCCATATTCTCTGCAGGAATATTATGATATTTTGTAAGATAATCCGTAACCAGAAGATTTTCAGGAGGGATAATTCCTTTTATAGCCGAAACGATAAATTTATCGTCTATTCCTTTTGTCAGTTTTTCCAGATGTCCTTTCAGAAAAGGAGAGGGAACGGAAAGAACAAGCGTATCGGAGTTTTCAATTGCCTGATTAATGTCGGAATAGAACGTTATCCTGTCCAGATTGAATTCGACATTCGACAGATAGGACGGGTTATGTCCTGTCTTTTTGAAATCCTCTATCTGTTCGGGGCGGCGCATGTACCAGTTGATATGCTTTTCGTGATTCAGCATAATCTTGGCAAGGGCCGTGGCCCATGTTCCGCCACCTAAAATTGCTATTCTTCCGGGAAAACTCATATTTCTTTTAGTTACAAGTTACGAGTTACGAGTTACGAGTTATGAGTTACAAGACAATAAATCCAAAACATAACTCCTAAAAACAACTTAGAGTATTCAATTAGTTTATTTTACCTATCCAACTTTCAATTGTATCAACAGACGGTAAAGTCAGCTCCAACTTATACTTTTTGTTGATATCGCCTAAATCCTGCCTTATTTTCTGAGCATTGACGTCTTTCATCGCATCCACTGTCAAATATCCTGCTTTCTGAATTATTGGAACCAGCTCTTCAGCGATACCTATTTCTGCATATTTTGCTGCCGGGTCTTTCTTCGCTATTTTTTCGGGACGCATCTGCGGGAAGAACATCACTTCCTGAATGCTTTCCTGACCTGTCATAAACATCACAAGCCTGTCCATACCGATGCCGATACCACTTGTAGGAGGCATACCGTATTCGAGTGCACGCAGGAAATCCTGGTCGATAAACATGGCTTCGTCATCTCCTTTTTCCGACAGCTTCAATTGATCTTCGAAGCGGGCGCGCTGATCTATCGGGTCATTCAATTCCGAATAAGCATTGGCCAGTTCTTTTCCGTTCACCATTAGTTCGAAACGTTCTGTCAGTTCCGGATTGTCGCGGTGCTTCTTTGTCAATGGTGACATTTCCACCGGATAATCGATGATAAATGTAGGTTGTATGTAATTTCCTTCGCATTTTTCACCGAAGATAGCATCGATGAGTTTGCCTTTGCCCATTGTTGCATCCTGCTCTATATCGAGTTGCTTACATACATCACGCAACTGGTCTTCATCCATACCGTTGATATCGAAACCTGTAAAATGCTTTATGGAATCTATCATTGTTACGCGCGGATACGGCGCTTTGTAATCGATTTCATTTTCTCCCATTTTCACCTTGGTAGTGCCGTGCACATCCATACAGATTTTTTCCAGCATACGCTCGGTAAAGTCCATCATCCAGTTGTAATCCTTATAGGCTGCATAGAATTCCATAACGGTAAACTCCGGATTATGTGTCCTGTCCATCCCTTCGTTACGGAAGTTGCGGGAAAATTCGTAAACCCCATCGAAACCACCTACAATCAGACGCTTCAGATAAAGCTCATTTGCAATACGAAGATACAATGGAATATCCAGTGCATTATGGTGAGTAATAAACGGGCGGGCTGTCGCTCCCCCGGGAATACTCTGCAGAACGGGCGTGTCTACTTCCATATAGCCGTGACTGTTAAGGAATTCGCGCATAGAATTGAATACTTTTGTACGCTTAATAAAAGTATCTTTCACGCCATCATTCACAATCAGGTCTACATAGCGCTGACGGTAACGTTGCTCAGGGTCTGTAAAACCATCGTAAGTCACTCCGTCCTTGACTTTCACTACAGGAAGCGGACGAAGCGATTTGCCTAAAACTGTCAGTTCTTCGGCATGAATGGAGATTTCGCCCATCTGGGTACGGAATACAAATCCTTTGACTCCAATAAAATCTCCTATATCAAGTAATTTTTTAAATACGGTATTGTAGAGCTCTTTATCTTCTCCCGGACACAGGTCGTCACGTGAAATATACACCTGAATACGTCCTTCGGCATCCTGCAGTTCGGCAAAAGAAGCCTTACCCATAATGCGGCGGCTCATGATACGCCCTGCCATGCTGACATAGCGGCGTTCGCCTTCGTCTGTGAAGCTTTCCTTTATTTCTTTCGAGTAGGCATTTACTTCATACAGCGCAGCCGGATAGGGTTCTATACCCAATGCCCGCAATTCTTCTAAACTCTGTCTACGAAAGATTTCCTGTTCACTTAATTCTAGTACATTCATTATCAATCTATCTTCAGATTTTATATTTCAAAATAAAAATTCAGTTCAATTGCATTAGTCGTTTTGCGTGACTCGGCATATCCAAAACAAGTTTTGTTTCTGCTCTCGCTACTTAAAACGTTCATACGTAAATAACCCCGCAAAGTTAAAAAATATAATCACAATTCAGTGTGCTGTCTTCGTATTAATGAACACATTGCCGGAGAGTATTCCTATTTTTAACAATTTTGAAAATTTATTATAAGCAATTTCGACACTTTCCACACCAAAAAATAGCAATATAAATTGTACCTTTGCACCCTCTAAAGATGGGAGGGCTACACTCCTTAACGGCATTAACAGGTTAGAAATGTTGAAGACTGCAAATATAGATGAACTAGAGAATAAAAAGATAAGCAAACTCCTTTGGCAATACGCGCTTCCGGCTATCGTGGGAACAATGGTAAATGCGCTGTACAATATCATCGACCGTATTTATATCGGCCACGGGCCTAATCTGGGCGACCATGCTATCGGCGGATTAGGTATTGTCCTGCCAGTGATGAACCTTACGGCAGCAGTAGGTATGCTTGTCGGGGCGGGTTCGGCCAGCCGTATATCTATTTGCTTAGGAAGAGGAGATAAGGAAACAGCTGAAAAGATTATCGGGAATTCATTCCTGATGACAATTCTACTGACAGGCACACTTGTCACTCTATTATTTATGTTCCTTGACCCGATACTGATGCGGATTGGAGCAACAGAAGAGACATTCCCTTATGCAAAAGAATTCTTACTGTATTATCTTCCGGGGAATATCTTCCTTACCATGTGCTTCAACTTCAATAGTATGATGCGTGCTTCGGGTTATCCTACCAAGGCGATGTATACGATGCTGATAGGGGTTGTGGCGAACATCATTATCGCACCGATATTTATTTTCATTCTCGAATGGGGTATCAAGGGCGCTGCCATAGCGACTATTATTTCCATGTTTATAGGCCTCTGCTTTGTCATGTTCCACTTTATGAACAAGAACAGCATGCTGCGCCTTCGCAGGAAAAACATTACACTGAACAGCAAAATAGTTTGGGCGATTGTTAGCATCGGATTATCTCCGTTTTTCATACAGGTTGCGGCTTCTGCCGTAGCGTTTATTATCAATTCCCGATTGAAGCTTTTCGGCGGGAATATAGCTATCGAAGCATTTGCTATTGCCAACACGCTGGTGATGATAATCATCATGATTATGGTAGGACTTACACAGGGCATGCAGCCGATTGTAGGTTATAATTACGGGGCAAAAAGAATAAACAGGGTAAAGGAAACTCTGAACTATACGATAAAAGTGGGCGTAATCATAGGATGTATCGGATTAGGCTTCGGATTGGTATTACCTCATTTCGTCGTGATGCCTTTCAATCCTTCGCCGCCGTTGGCTGCCGAGTCGGCAAAAGCATTGCGTATTATAACAATGATGTTGCCGCTTGTAGGTTTTCAGATTGTCGTTACTAACTTTTTCCAGTGCATCGGTATGGCTGCCAAATCTATATTTTTAAGTCTTACACGCCAGTTCCTTTTACTGATGCCGGCATTATTCATATTACCGCATTTTTTTCAACTGGACGGGGTATGGTTTTCATTGCCGGCTGCCGACTTTCTGGCAACAGTAGTGACTGCCCTGATGTTTATATGGCAGATTAAGAAATTTCAAAAAATGGAAACTGCAGAGCTATTATAATTATATTACATGAACAGACAAACTATACTACAACATTTTTCCGTTACGGAGAATGACTTACTGAAAGTTATAGCGGAAGCCTTGAGTAAAGGGGGCGACTATGCGGACATTTTCTTCGAACATACATTCAGCAATAATATTTCGTTGCGCGATGGGGAAGTGAACCGTGCTGCCTCGAATATCGATTTTGGTGCGGGTGTACGGGTTGTGTCGGGTGAACAAACCGGATACGCCTATGTTGAAAATACGGATATCAAAGACTTACTGAAAGCTGCGCAAACGGCAGCCAGTATTGCTTCTACACCGGCAAAAGCCAGTCATCCGGTAGAAATAAAAGAAAGACATTTCCACAATTTTTACAAGTTAGAAAAGCCTTGGCTGGACGTATCGGTAGCTGACAAAAAATCTTTTGTACAAAAACTGAACGACAAGATATTCGAACTCGACAAACGCGTTATCAAAGCCTCTGTCAGCCTCAACGACTCTACCTCATATATCCTGTTCTTCAATTCGGAAGGAACACTGACATGGGATTACCGCCCGATGAGCATTATGTCGGGTTCGTGTACCATGGAGCAGGACGGAAAAATAGAGAACGGTTATTGCTCACGCGCTTACCGCAAAGGATTCGAGTTTCTGAAGGATGAACTGATAGAAACTATTGCCAAAGAAGCTGTGGCACAGACATCTCTTATGTTCGAAGCCATAAAACCGAAAGGCGGTGAGATGCCTGTGGTAATGGGGGCGGGAAGTTCCGGCATCCTATTGCATGAGGCTATAGGCCATACTTTCGAAGCCGATTTCAACCGTAAAAACGTATCCATATTTTCAGACCAGTTTGGCAAGCAGATTTGCATGCCCGGTATTAATATCGTTGACGACGGAACAATAGAATCGGCGCGCGGAGCCATTAACTTTGACGATGAAGGTATTGAAAGCCAGAAAACATATATCGTAAAGGACGGCGTTCTGGAAAGCTATCTGCACGACCGTATCAGCGCGAAGCACTACGGAGTAAATCCTACCGGAAACGGCCGCAGGCAATCGTTCCGACACGCACCGTTACCACGTATGCGTGTTACATATATGGAACAGGGCAATATTCCCGAAGAAGATATAATCGCTTCCGTTAAAGAGGGCGTATTTGTCGATAATTTCACAAACGGGCAGGTACAAATCGGAGCCGGAGACTTCACTTTCTTTGTAAAAACAGGTTATCTGATAGAAAACGGAAAACTTACCCGCCCTATAAAGGATATCAATATCATCGGCAACGGGCCGAAAGCCTTAGCCGACATCACCATGGTAGGCAACAATCTGAAAATAGATGAAGGTGCGTGGACTTGCGGCAAAGACGGACAGGGTGTTCCTGTCGGACAGGGGTTACCATCGGTATTGGTCAGCAAACTGACTGTAGGCGGTGAATAATAATCCGGCATATTTATCTATATAATAGACTGTTCGCTTATTATCTTTATAGATATTCCGAACAAAAAAATACTTAAGAGTAAGTAGAAAGTAACAAAAAATGAAATAGTGCAAAAATCGTTACCTTTGTTACTTTTTAACAATATATGGTTAATAAATGTAAAGTAATTATGAGTGATAAATTATAAGTTATTTTAAATCATTGGCATATCGGCATATTTACTAATTGGCACATTGATTTCCGTTACTTTCGTTACCTTTTAACAAAATACAGTTAACAAATACTAAAATAATGATTACAAAACAACATAACGATACTGCACAATGGGCGATGGAACTGGCACTGAAAAACGGGTGTCAGGCTGCCCGGGTATCCATAATCACAGGAAACAATAATAGCTTCGAATACCGGAATCAGCAACTAGATAAGCTTCACCAAAGCGCCGAAAACAAACTGTATATCGAACTGTTTACAGACGGGAAATACGGCACATATTCCACGAACCGCATCGAGCGGGAAGAATTGGAAAAATTCATTAAGGAAGGCATTATTTCTACCCGTTATCTTGCTCCCGACACTTTCCGCCAGCTTCCTGCACCCGCAAGATACTACAAGGGTAATGGAGAAGACTTAGACCTGTATGACAAATCTTTCGAAAGTATCGGTACAGACGATAAACTGGAGATTGCCAGAAATGCAATAGAAGAAATATACGAAACTGATAAGCGCATTGTGTCTGTATCTTCTTCGTATGACGACGGCGTGGGCGCCGAGTATATGATTGCAAGCAATGGCTTCGAAGCCGAAAGCATAGACTCCGCTTTCAACCTGACCGTAGAAGTTGCACTAAAAACGGATGGAGATGCACGTGCAGAATCCTATTGGTTCGACAGTGCGATATACTGGAATGACCTCAAGAAAAGCGGAATAGCTAAAAAAGCACTGACACGCGCTTTACAAAAAATAGGACAGATAAAGATAAAATCGGGCAAGTATGATATGCTGCTTGACAACACAACGTCATCACGCCTTTTGTCTCCTATGTTAAGTGCTATGTACGGAACTGCGCTTCAGCAAAAAAACTCATTCCTGTTAGATAAATTAGGTTCGCAAATTGCATCCGATGAATTGACTATCACTGACACGCCACACCTCAAGCGGTCATTCGGCGCCAGATGGTGCGACGGAGAAGGGGTTGCGACAAAAGAAAATGTAATAATTGAGAAAGGTATCTTAAAGTCATACTTCATAGACACTTACAATTCGCTGAAGATGAATGTAAGTCCTACCATATCTTCACCTTCTATTCTTCAAACCAATCTCGGGAACAAAAACTTTGACGATTTGTTACAATCTATACATAAAGGTATTTGGGTAACTGGCTTCAATGGGGGGAACAGTAATCCGACAACAGGTGATTTCTCTTTCGGTGTTGAAGGGTTTCTTATCGAAAACGGAGTAATAAAAACTCCTGTAAGCGAGATGAACATTACAGGAAATATGCTTTCCCTTTGGGCAAATCTTATCGAAACGGGTAATGATCCCCGCAGCAGTTCCCCATGGCGGATACCGTCGCTTTTATTCAGTGAAGTAAATTTTAGCGGATTGTAAAAACATGAAAATATTCAAAGCTCTATTTATATTCTTCCTTTCTATTCAATTTTGTTATTCCCAAAAACCTGCTGCAGAAGTAAGGGCGGTGTGGCTCACTACCAACTGGGGGCTCGACTGGCCTAAACAGGGTACAAGTGTCAGCAGTCAGAAAGAAGAACTGTGCAGAATATTAGACGAGTTACAGGAGTTAAACTTTAATGTCGTACTTTTTCAGGCCAGAGCACAGGGAAAGACTTTCTATCGATCGAAAATAGAACCTTTAAGTTCTTTCTTTAATAGTTCGGAAAACTTCGACCCTTTGGCGTTTGCAATTGAAGAATGCCACAAGCGGGGCATGGAATGTCATGCATGGTTGGTTACTTTCACAATGGAGAAAGCCAGGGTGAGATATACCGGAAAGGGGAAGAGAAGAAGAGCAGTGATTAACGACAGCAAACCCGATTACTACAAACTGGTGGACGGTACATGGTATCTCGATCCGGGAAGACCTGAAACAAAGAAACGGATACTATCGATAGTAGACGAAATAGTCAGCAATTACGACATTGACGGCATTCATTTCGACTATATACGCTACCCGAGCAATAACCGCAAATTTCCGGATGATGATACTTACAAGAAATACGGCAAAGGAAAAGACCTGTACGACTGGCGACGAGAAAATATAACTGATCTTGTCAGTGAAGTATATGACAATGTGAAGTCAGCTAAGAAGTGGGTACAGATAAGCAGTTCTCCGCTCGGCAGATACAGAGTACTGAACCATATTGCGCCGAATGACGGCTGGACAGCTTACGAAACAGTCTTTCAGGATGCAGGGCACTGGATGAAAAGCGGTAAACACGATCTGGTTTTCCCGATGATGTATTACCGTGACCATAGGTTTTATCCCTTTGTAGACGACTGGGTAGAGAACTGTGGCGGGCGGATTGTCGTACCGGGATTAGGTGTCTACCAGATGGACGAACAAAGCTGGCCTATACAGGATATAACCAATCAAATGAAATATATCCGTGATAATAAAGTGCCGGGACTTGCTTATTTCAGGACTGGAAATGTATTGAGTAATCTGAAAGGTATAAAAGATTCTATACGGGTTTACAATTCTACGCCTGCAAAATTACCGCCCTTGACATGGCTGGATAATACTAAGCCCGGCTCTCCGCAAAATCTGTCGGTATATAAGGATAGCGATGGGTATCTGAATATAAAATGGGATGCTCCCGATAATAATGAAAACTTTACATATAATATATACGCTTCTTCTATTGAGAATGTAGACACTGATAACGGATTCAATCTGCTGGCAACCGGACTGCGGAAAACCAGCTATTCTTTTCCCGTAACGGTAGGAGAATTCGGATACTATTATTTTGTAACGACTTCAGACAGGTATCACAATGAAAGCCTTGTGTGCTTCCCGGCATTCTTCGTGCATTCGGAAGAAGAACACTAGTCTAATTCCGACTTGAGCTGATTGATGCTTTTGTGCAAAACAGGATGTACATAATCCCCGGCTATCTCAGCCAAAGGTAGCAGGACAAAAGCCCGCTCATGTAAATGCGGATGCGGAACTACTAACTTCTCATTCTCGAAAACTTTGTCATCGAAAAGGAGAAGATCTATGTCGATAATGCGGTCTCTGAAAGTATGATTCTCCGTTTTGGAAGTACGTCCCATATCTTGCTCGATCTCCTGAGTCCTCTGTAGCAATTCCATGGGCCGAAGGCTGGTCTTCACTTCGCATACAGCGTTCAGGAATTGATTATCAGACTGGAAGCCGACAGGATCAGTCACATAAAAAGCGGAAGTAGTGAGTACTTCACCAATCCGCTCTTCTATCTTATCTATTGCACGATTGAGGTTTTCCCCCCTGTCTCCTAAGTTGGAGCCTAGTCCGAGGAAAACGTCGTACGTAATTCCTTTATCAAGTAACATTTAGATTATAAGCATTGCATCACCATATGTACCGAAACGGTACTTCTCTTTCACTGCCAAATCATATATATCCATGATACGGTCGTAGCCACCGAACGCAGCTGTCATCATCAACAATGTCGATTGCGGCAAATGGAAGTTGGTTATCATCGAGTCGGCAACACCAAACTCATAAGGAGGGAAAATAAACTTATTAGTCCAGCCTTCATTTGTTTTCAGATGTCCGTCTGTACTGACGATTGTCTCGATAGCCCGCATAACTGATGTACCTACCGCACAAATGCGATGACCGGCATCTTTAGCCCTGTTTACATGCTCTGTTGCTTCTTCGGTAATCACTAACTGCTCCGAGTCCATTTTGTGCTTAGTGAGGTCTTCAACATCTATATCGCGATAGTTACCAAGTCCTGAATGCAGAGTAATATATGCAAAATCAATACCCTTGATTTCCATACGCTTCAGCATTTCACGGCTAAAATGTAATCCGGCAGCAGGAGCAACCACAGCACCCTCGTTCTTTGCGAAAATCGTCTGATAGCGTTCTTTATCCTCCTTCTCTTCTCCACGGTTCAGGTATTTCGGTATCGGGGTTTCTCCCAAAGCGTATAATGCCTTACGGAATTCTTCACTAGGCCCGTCATACAAAAAACGAAGCGTACGCCCGCGTGAAGTTGTATTATCGATAACTTCGGCAACCATAGAATCATCGTCGCCAAAGTATAGCTTATTACCAATACGTATTTTACGTGCAGGATCTACAAGCACGTCCCACAGGTGGAATTCTTCATTCAGTTCTCTTAACAGAAACACTTCGATAGTAGCCCCTGTCTTTTCTTTATTCCCATAAAGCCTTGCAGGAAATACTTTAGTATCATTAAAGACAAATACGTCTTTATCATTGAAATAATCAATGACATCTTTAAAAATCTTATGCTCAACTTCTCCGGTCTTACGATTGACAACCAACAAACGGGATTCGTCCCTGTTCTTTGCAGGATGAGAGGCTATCAATTCCTCAGGCAGATCAAATTTGAATTGAGAAAGTTTCATATTCTATATATAAATTATTTAGTTACAAGTTTAAATTACGAACATAAAGGATGTTATATCCTAACTAATAATCGCATCTATGGCTTCTTCTACCTGCTCTCCGGATATACATTGCTCAAGAGTGATATCCCCTATCCGGGTACGCTCCAAAGCTGTCAGGTGTCCACCTGAATTTAGTGCCAGACCAATATCACGGGCTAGCGCCCTGATATATGTACCTTTACTGCAAACTACCCTGATCTTTATTTCGGGCATATTATAATCCAAAAGTTCAATTTCGTCGATTACCAGCAATTTAGGCTTCAAATCTACTTCCTGTCCTTCCCGAGCAAACTCGTAGGCACGTTTACCGTCGACCTTACAAGCTGAATATACAGGCGGAACCTGATGTATTTCACCAATAAACTGCTTTAGTGTTTCTTCAACCAACTCTCTGGTTATATGTTCTGTTGGATACGTTGCGTCTGTTTCTGTTTCCAGATCGAAAGACGGCGTTGTTTCTCCGAGCTTAATGGTAGCAACATATTCTTTTGTCTGATACTGAAACGACTCTATCAGCTTAGTCTTTTTACCGGTACAAATAATCATTACCCCTGTTGCAAGCGGGTCGAGCGTTCCGGCATGTCCGACTTTCAGTTTCTTGACACCTAATTTGCGACATATCTTATTACGCAATTTTCGTACCAAAGTAAACGATGTCCAATTAAGCGGCTTATTTACGTATAAGACCTCCCCAGAAATAAAATCCATTATATGATCGTTAACTCATGTCCGGACAGTAACAGAGCAAGTAAGATGCCGCCGACTATAATACGATACCAACCAAACAACTTGAAGCCGTATTTTGTTACAAATCCTATGAAAAACTTTATAGCCAGCAATGCTACAATAAAAGCAACTACATTGCCGATTATCAGTACCCCTATGTTATCCTTTAATAATTCAAATCCGGTATCCGACATGATAAGCTTAAGCAACTTATAACCTGTTGCTGCAGCCATAGTCGGTACAGCCAAAAAGAATGAGAACTCGGCTGCATTCTTACGGCTCAGTCCTCGGCTCATACCGCCTACAATAGTTGCCATAGAACGCGATACCCCCGGTATCATTGCTATACATTGGTAACAACCGATTATAAAGGCGTTCTTATAAGTAATTTCCTGCTCGCCTTGTTCGGGTTTGCCAAACCATTTATCCACAAACAGCATGAGTATACCTCCGAGCACAAGCATAATAGATACTACCAATACGCTTTCGAGCAATTCATCTATTACGTCATTAAACAGCAAACCCAGTATTGCAGCCGGAATAAAACCGACTAAGAGTTTCCAGTAAAACTCATATTTATATAAAAAATAATTAAGCTTGCTTGTCTTTGCTGATTCCGGCACTTCTCTCAGGCGGAAAAAGCGCTTCCAATACAATACAATAACTGACAAAATGGCTCCAAACTGGATAATTACCGTAAATGCCTTTACAAACTCGTTACTCTCGACTCCTAAGAGGCTCTGGGCGATAATCATATGACCTGTTGAAGATACAGGCAAAAATTCGGTCAGCCCTTCTACAATAGCAATAATAATTGCTTCAATAATACTCATTCCGATTTATAGTTTTGATATTAGTTCTGCTCCTTCTTTTCGTCAGGCATTTCTTTTTTGCGTGGATATAGTATCCCCACAATCATAAGCAGAAAGCCTGCGAAACAAACCATAGGCGCAACTACAATACGCTTCGTACTGAAGATATCGGGCTCAAATCCGCCCTCCACAGTAGAAGCAGGTCCGGTCATCAATATAAATCCTACAATGATGAGCAAAACTGACACTGCACAAATGATATAGTTTTGTTTGCCAAACGCAAAATCTTTCTTATCCATATTTTAGACGTGATAAAGTTTATTCGTTGTCATTCTTAAGTATTTGTTTACTGCCGAAATAGTAGCCAATACAGTTATTATAATTCCTGAAATAATAACACAGGTATATACCAGCAATAATTCGGTCATAGTAATAATACTTATCAGTTCGGGATATTCGTTTGTAAAATAATACACAACTGCCGTTATGGCTACATTTGCAAATATGGCAGCGACAATACCCGACAAAACCATTTTCGATATAAATGGACGCCTTATAAATCCGTTAGTAGCTCCTACGAGCTGCATGGTATTTATAATGAAACGTTTCGAATATATATTTAATTGTATGGTATTCCTTATTAATGTAAAAGATATCACTATCAGGATAAAAGCAAGGATAAGCAATATGGAGCCTACTTTCGACAAATTCTCATTTGCTTTTGCTATATCTTCTTCTTTAAAAGATAAACCCTTGGTGAGTTTGAAATCCTTAAAACTGGCTTCCACTTTCTTAATACTGTCCGCATTAACATATTCCGATTTTATAAACACATCGAAATAGCTTCGCGAAGGATCATATCCCAGTACTTCTTCGGGATCTCCCCCAAGATCTTCTATCAGTTGTTCTTTTACTTCCTCCTTGCTGATGTAAGTAGTGGACTTCACATACGGATTGGATTCTATTTTCTCTTTCGTCTTCCTGAGCGCTTCAGCATTCATATCGCCCGTCAACTCGATAGAAATACCTATATTCTCTTTAAAATAAGAAGCAAGTCCTTTACCTGTAAAACCTATTAAGACAGTGAGTCCGAGCAGGAAAAGCACGAGTGTAATACTTATAGTAGAAATTACCCCCGAGGTAAATAAAGATATTGTTTTTGGTTGTCGTTTATTTGACATTTTGTACTAAGACAATTAATGGCCCCTACATGCGGGTATTTTACACCCAAATTCGCTGCAAAGAAACAAAATAAATACATGTATTAGAACTATTTTTGTTTTTTTTAATAATTAGAATCCTCTTTTTCGCTGAATAAGTATCTTATTCAGTAAAACAGTAAAGTTACGGCTTATGTTTTGATAAAAATACTTCATTTTAGTTTTATAATTATAAACGTTTAGATCATCTATTGCCTTAAAGATTTTTCATCAGATGTTATTTTTGTTTTTTTAATATTGATAAAGTTATATGTCATAAAGAGAGCAATCGCCGCATTAAAATATTATCGTATATTTGTATTTAACATTTTAGTATGCAAAAGACATTTTTTACTGTCTGAATATTCTGAAAGACCTGAAACTAACATTAAAATAATATCATGCAAACAAATCAAACCAAATCGGGATTAACACCTGCCAACTTCTCCGGCAAAGTTGATAATAAAGAAGTTAAGATGTATGTACTTACTAATAATAATGGTGCAGAAGTAACGGTTATTAATTATGGTGGTAAAATTGTATCTTTATCAGTACCTGATAAAAACGGGAAATTGACAGACGTTGTTTTAGGACATAATAATCTCAATGAATACCTCAATTCCGAAGAGCCTTATTTCGGGGCCGTATGTGGACGTACAGGAAACCGTATTGCAAAAGGGCAGTTTACTCTAGACGGAGTTACTTACAAACTGGCTATCAATAACGGACCGAATAATCTTCACGGAGGGCTTAAAGGCTTTAATGCCGTGGTTTGGGATGCAAAACAATTAGATAATCAGACTTTGGAACTGGTATATCTTTCGAATGACGGAGAGGAAGGCTTTCCCGGCAACCTGAATGTAAAAATGATCTATAAATTAACTGACGACAATGAATTCATTATAGATTATGAAGCTACCACAGATAAAACGACCATTATAAATCTTACAAACCACTCTTATTTTAATTTATCGGGTGAAGGGGATCAGAGTGTAAACGATCATATCTTAACTATGTATGCTTCTAACTATCTTCCAACCGATGATACAGCTATTCCGTATGGCAAACCGGAGACTGTAAAAGGGACACCGTTCGATTTCACCACTCCTCACGCAATAGGGGAAAGGATAGAAGACGATTTTCAGCAACTTGATTTCGGCAAAGGTTATGACCACACAATGGTATTGGATAAGAAAGACGGAGAATGTGATCTCGCTGTAGAATGCTATTCACCGAAAACAGGAATCAAAATGGATATATCTACAACCGAACCGGGCGTGCAGATATATACAGGAAATTGGATGAGTGGTAATTTTGAAGGAAAGCACGGGCACCGTTATCCGATGCGTGCAGCAGTTTGCTTTGAAACACAACATTTCCCTGATAGTATCAATAAACCCGAATATCCGAGTGTGATACTTCGTACGGGAGAAACATTCAAAAGTAAAAGTATATATGCTTTTTCAGTGAAGAAATAAGTCTAATGTTCGATAAAGTGGCAGTGCATGCTGCCACCTCTTTTTACATCTAACTATACATATTGATGAAGATATTCCTCCGTCTAATTTTTATATCCGCATTCGCTATTATCGTGGCCACTTCGTGTAATGGCAAAAAAGAAATAAAACAATTCATTTCCGAAAATATAGATTTCGCTACGAGGCAGACTAGCGATATGTTGAAAAATATAGGAGACCCAACTGGTAAAAACTACCCTCACTCAATCGATAGTGATGGTAAAGTGATAACCAGAAACAGAGATAGCTGGACATCCGGATTCTTTCCCGGTTCACTTTGGCATCTATATGAATTAACTAATGATTCTGTGTGGAAAAACGAAGCGGAAAAGTGGACAATCTCTCAGGAACCTTTGAAGACATTTACAAAGCACCATGACATAGGCCTCATGATTTATTACAGCTATGGAAATGCTTTGCGGTTGGCTCCCAAAGACGAATATAAGGATATTATTATCCAGAGCGCTTACTCTTTGGCGACCCGCTACAATGATACGGTAAAAGCTATAAAATCTTGGGATTATCACAAATCTTGGGACGGTGAAGAATCGCATTATCCTGTATCCATTGACAATATGCTGAATCTGGAATTATTGCTCGAGGCATCGAAACTTTCAGGAGATAAACGGTTAAAAGAAATAGCAATAAATCATGCTAATACAACACTAAAAAATCATTTCCGGGAAGACTTCTGTAGTTATCATGTTATATGCTACGACTCTATAACAGGGGGAGTACTCCACAGAGCAAGTTCAAAGGGATTAAGCAACAATTCTGCATGGGCACGTGGACAGGCATGGGCTGCATACGGTTTTGCAATGATGTACAATGAAACTAAAAATCAGACTTATCTGGATGCAGCAACAAAAATCATGAATTTCTATATCAAGCATCTCCCTGAAGATTTGATTCCAGTATGGGACCTTAATTTTGGGCAAAAAAGCTATGTTCCGAAAGGAGACTCTACCAACAAAATAAAATTCGCAACAAATCTCAAAGATGCATCGGCTGCCGCAATAGCTTGTTCTGCCTTATTCGACTTGGGGAAATACACAAAGAATGAAGATTATACCGAAATAGCAATAAAAATGCTAAAAAATCTGGCATCCTCTGAATATAGAGCACAGTCAGGGACTAACGGTGATTTTTTATTGATGCATTGTGTTGGCAATATTCCAAACCATGCTGAAATAGATGTTCCTTTGGTGTATGCCGATTATTATTTTCTAGAATCTTTAGTTAAATACAAAAAGATTGTAGGATAGAGCTCACTATATTTTTCTTGAGGGGAGATTAGATCATAAAAAAGGATAGACGTAAAAGAAAAGTCCTGCTGCAAAAAAACAAAGTAGATGCTTGTTTCCACTAACAGATACACCCCGATATTATATCTAAATGAAAAAGGGAACCCCCTTCTAAAGTACTCCCCTTTATCTCTTATCCCCCAACGAAAGAGTCCCCTTATGATTCATATCACATAAGAGGACTCTCGATTTAAAACGGCGGTGACCTACTCTCCCGCTTTCGCAGTACCATCGGCACGACCGGGCTTAACTTCTCTGTTCGGAATGGGAAGAGGTGGAACCCCGGTGTTATAACCACCTGAATAACATGCAATTAATAATTATCAATGAACAATTAATAATTATCAATCGTGTATGTTAACACGATGTAAAAGAGTAAGTAAAGGTTCGATTATGATTATCTGTTCAAACCGTTGTTTTGTCCTGGGCTGCTAGCTAATGGCTTTGGGCTATAAGCTAACAGCTCCTTTTAGAAAGCGTCCGGGCAATTAGTACTACTCGGCTATGACATTGCTGCCTTTACACCTGTAGCCTATCTAGGTCGTAGTCTACAACCACCCTTAATGGATATCTTATCTTGAGGCCGGCTTCGTACTTAGATGCTTTCAGCACTTATCCGATCCGCACTTAGCTACCCGGCGATGCTCCTGGCGGAACAACCGGTGAACCAGGGGTGCGTCCAACACGGTCCTCTCGTACTAGTGTCAGATCCCCGCAAATATCCCGCGCCCACGATAGATAGAGACCGAACTGTCTCACGACGTTCTGAACCCAGCTCGCGTGCCACTTTAATGGGCGAACAGCCCAACCCTTGGGACCTGCTCCAGCCCCAGGATGTGACGAGCCGACATCGAGGTGCCAAACCATTCCGTCGATATGAGCTCTTGGGAATGATCAGCCTGTTATCCCCGGAGTACCTTTTATCCTTTGAGCGATGGCCATTCCATACTGAAACCACCGGATCACTATGCTCTAGTTTCCTACCTGTTCGGCTTGTGAGCCTCTCAGTCAAGCGTGCTTATACCATTACACTCTGCCGACGGTTACCAATCGTCGTGAGCACACCTTTAGAAGCCTCCGTTACTCTTTTGGAGGCGACCACCCCAGTCAAACTACCCACCATACACTGTTCCCGCAACTGCGGGTTAGACGTCAAACAATCAAAGGGCCGTATTTCAAGGGTGGCTCCACAAACACTGGCGTGCCTGCTTCACGGCCTCCGGCCTATCCTACACATCAAGTGCCCAACGTCAATGTAAAGCTATAGTAAAGGTTCACGGGGTCTTTTCGTCCCATCGCGGGTAATCGGCATCTTCACCGATACTACAATTTCACCGAGATCACAGTTGAGACAGTGAGAAGATCATTACACCATTCGTGCAGGTCGGAACTTACCCGACAAGGAATTTCGCTACCTTAGGACCGTTATAGTTACGGCCGCCGTTTACTGGGGCTTCAATTCAAAGCTTCTGACCCGAAAGCCATGACTTCTCCTCTTAACCTTCCAGCACCGGGCAGGTGTCAGACTGTATACTTCTTCTTTCAAATTTGCACAGCCATGTGTTTTTGTTAAACAGTTGCCTTCTCCTATTCTCTGCGGCCGACCTTTCAGCCGGCACCCTTTATCCCGAAGTTACAGGGTCATTTTGCCTAATTCCTTAACTGTGAATCGCTCGAGCGCCTTAGTATTTTCAACCCGACTACGTGTGTCCGTTTGTGGTACGGGTGCTAGACAGATTAGCGTTTAGCGGTTTTTCTAGGCAGTCTGTTTACCTGTATTATCTACGCTCCCGAAGGATTGTAGTACTATCAGTTTCAACTCTCCCGGCGGATTTGCCTACCGGAATCAACGTCTACTTCCTTTAACCAAGTAATCCGTCACTTGGCAACAGTGTCACTCCTGCGTCCCCACTTCACTCTGTATAACAGTACCGGAATATTAACCGGTTCGTCCATCGGCTTCGCCGTTCGGCTACACCTTAGGGCCCGACTTACCCTGATCCGATTAGCGTTGATCAGGAAACCTTAGTCTTTCGGCGAGGAGGTTTCTCACCTCCTTTATCGTTACTTATACCTACATTTGCTTTTCCACACGCTCCAGTAAAGCTTACGCTTTGCCTTCAAGGCGGAGTGGAATGCTCCCCTACCGATAATATTTTATCCCATAGCTTCGGTAACATGTTTATGCCCGATTATTATCCACGCACGACCACTCGACTAGTGAGCTGTTACGCACTCTTTAAATGAATGGCTGCTTCCAAGCCAACATCCTAGCTGTCTTGGTAGTCATACTTCGTTAATTCAACTGAACATGTATTTGGGGACCTTAGCTGATGGTCTGGGTTCTTTCCCTCTCGGACATGGACCTTAGCACCCATGCCCTCACTCCCGGTAATCACTTATGCCCATTCGGAGTTTATCTGGACTTGATAGGCGGCGAAGCCCTCGCATCCAATCAGTCGCTCTACCTGACATAAGTTATAAGCCGAGGCTGCACCTAAATGCATTTCGGGGAGTACGAGCTATCTCCAAGTTTGATTAGCCTTTCACCCCTACCCTCAGGTCATCCGAAAGCTTTTCAACGCTTACCGGTTCGGTCCTCCAGTTAGTGTTACCTAACCTTCAACCTGCCCAAGGGTAGATCACTTGGTTTCGCGTCTACTCCTACTGACTAAAATCGCCCTGTTAAGACTTGCTTTCGCTTCGGCTCGGAACTTCCTAGTTCTTAACCTTGCCAGTAAGAGTAACTCGTAGGTTCATTATGCAAAAGGCACGCCGTCACACTTACGTGCTCCGACCGCTTGTAGGCACATGGTTTCAGGGTCTGTTTCACTCCTCTGTTCGAGGTGCTTTTCACCTTTCCCTCACGGTACTGGTTCACTATCGGTCTCTCAGGAGTATTTAGCCTTACGGGATGGTCCCCGCAGATTCACACAGGATTTCTCGTGTCCCGCGCTACTCAGGATACTGCTAGGCTTACTGTCGGAGTCGTATACGGGATTGTCACCCTCTGTGATCGTTTTTTCCAAAACGTTCTACTTCCAACAGGTCGTGCCACGACGCAGTCCTACAACCCCAATAATGCCTAAACATTATTGGTTTGGGCTCTTCCCGGTTCGCTCGCCACTACTTCGGGAATCATTTTTATTTTCTTTTCCTCCGGGTACTTAGATGTTTCAGTTCCCCGGGTTAGCTCACTGATTAATCAGTGTAGTAACTTCTTCAGTTACTGGGTTGCCCCATTCGGAGATCCGGGGATCAAAAGTTATTTGCACTTCCCCCCAGCTTTTCGCAGCTTATCACGTCCTTCTTCGCCTCTGAGAGCCTAGGCATCCCCCATGTGCCCTTTCCTACTTTCTTTATTCTTTTTTCAAAACAGTTACAAGTTACAGGTTACAGGTTACAAGTACTGATACTTGTTAGCTGTTAACTGCAAGCTGTTAACTGGTTTGTGGGTTTGAGAAGATTATTTCTAATCTTTTCTTTACTTGCTCTTGTTTTACATCATGTCAAAGATCTTCTTTTTAGTTACAAGTTACGGGTTACAAGTTACGAGTGATAATACTCTTTATTCATAATCCTTAATTCATAATTAAATCTGTGGAGAATAACGGATTCGAACCGTTGACCCCCTGCGTGCAAGGCAGGTGCTCTAGCCAGCTGAGCTAATCCCCCGTTTGTCAATTAGCTAATTGGTACATTTGCTAATTGCGATGCTATCGCATCGCGGTAGTCCCAGGCAGATTTGAACTGCCGACCTCTACATTATCAGTGTAGCGCTCTAACCAACTGAGCTATAGGACTGGCTTTACTTTCTCCCTGAAACTGAGCTGTCAGCTTCCTGGTTTCTCTTGTCAGTTAGCAGTTAACAGTTAGCAGTCATCAGTAATTTTAAATACTGGTAACTTATAACTGGTAACTCGTAACTGAGTTATATTTTTATAACAACTTCGACAGAGTGCAATACTTTCTAAAGTATTACCTTTTCGGACAGGTCTCCAGAAAGGAGGTGTTCCAGCCGCACCTTCCGGTACGGCTACCTTGTTACGACTTAGCCCCAGTCACCGGTTTTACCCTAGGACGCTCCTTGCGGTTACGCACTTCAGATACCCCCAGCTTCCATGGCTTGACGGGCGGTGTGTACAAGGCCCGGGAACGTATTCACCGCGCCATGGCTGATGCGCGATTACTAGCGAATCCAGCTTCACGGAGTCGAGTTGCAGACTCCGATCCGAACTGGGAGTGGCTTTGGAGATTGGCATCCGGTCGCCCGGTAGCTGCCCTTTGTACCACCCATTGTAACACGTGTGTCGCCCCGGACGTAAGGGCCGTGCTGATTTGACGTCATCCACACCTTCCTCGCAGCTTACGCCGGCAGTCTTATTAGAGTCCTCAGCTTGACCTGTTAGTAACTAATAATGTGGGTTGCGCTCGTTATGGCACTTAAGCCGACACCTCACGGCACGAGCTGACGACAACCATGCAGCACCTACACAGAAGCCATTGCTGGCTAACAAATTTCTTCGTTATTCTTCTGCATTTCAAGCCGGGTAAGGTTCCTCGCGTATCATCGAATTAAACCACATGTTCCTCCGCTTGTGCGGGCCCCCGTCAATTCCTTTGAGTTTCACCGTTGCCGGCGTACTCCCCAGGTGGATTACTTATCGCTTTCGCTTAGTCACATACGGTATATCGCATACAACTAGTAATCATCGTTTACGGCGTGGACTACCAGGGTATCTAATCCTGTTTGATCCCCACGCTTTCGTGCATGAGCGTCAGTTATGGCTTAGTAAGCTGCCTACGCAATCGGAGTTCCTCGTTATATCTAAGCATGTCACCGCTACACAACGAATTCCGCCTACTTCATCCACACTCAAGGCTACCAGTTTCAACGGCAGTGTTCAGGTTGAGCCTGAAAATTTCACCGCTGACTTAATAGCCCGCCTGCGCACCCTTTAAACCCAATAAATCCGGATAACGCTCGCATCCTCCGTATTACCGCGGCTGCTGGCACGGAGTTAGCCGATGCTTATTCATAGGGTACATGCAATAGCTTACGCGTAAGCCTTTTTATTCCCCTATAAAAGAAGTTTACAACCCATAAGGCAGTCTTCCTTCACGCGATTTGGCTGGTTCAGGCTCTCGCCCATTGACCAATATTCCTCACTGCTGCCTCCCGTAGGAGTCTGGTCCGTGTCTCAGTTCCAGTGTGGGGGATAAACCTCTCAGTTCCCCTATCCATCGTTGCTTTGGTGAGCCGTTACCTCACCAACTGGCTAATGGAACGCATGCCCATCTACAACCGATAAATCTTTAACAAATATCTCCATGCGGAGCCCCTGTTTTATGCGGTATTAGTCCGGATTTCTCCGGGTTATGCCCCTGTTGTAGGTAGGTTGCATACGCGTTACTCACCCGTGCGCCGGTCGCCACCAATGTATTGCTACACCGTGCTGCCCCTCGACTTGCATGTGTTAGGCCTATCGCTAGCGTTCATCCTGAGCCAGGATCAAACTCTTCTTTGTATATTCTTTCTTTTTATACCTTCTGATCCTGTCCTCTTTCATTAAACTTATATCCTAAATCTAATTGACGGTAATACCCTGATACTATCTCTAGTATCTTGTTGCTAATTATTAATTGTTAATTATTAATTAGCATTCCTGTACTACACTCTATCTTCTGTTGTCATTTTATCAAAGATCGCTATCTCGCTCTAAAACTTTTTATATAACTGATTTGTTATATCAAATATCTAAGCTTTTTATCTCTTAAATCAGCCGCCGCTGAGTATCAAAGCGGGTGCAAAGATATGTATTTTATTTATCTATCTCCAAATATTTATCGAAGAAAAAACAAAGAAAAATAAAGTAATTTTTCAATGCTCTATAAATAAGAATATTGCAGTCTGAATATTCTTCTAATATATCGTGAAGAAATTCGGTTTAATTACGAATCCCAGCCGAATCCGTTGTCTGTATTGTTTATAATCGAGCATAGATTCTCCGTACCCATTATAGTATTGAAGAAAGAGATATTGATTATCGTCACTAAAAAGACGAATCGAAAAATTGAGCTCGATATTAGCACTCAAATTCGCACCTCCTCTTTTAGTAACAACAGCTCCTATATTGTATTTCCTTTTTGCACTGGAGTAGTCAAAAGCGAATAATCCCCATCCCGAATAATGAACAATATCCTTATTATTGGATCCGTCAACTATGGGAATCCATAATTTTGTCTGGAATGTCATACGGTCGTTCAGAGTTAAGTAACTACCAAATGATATCTTATTCCAGCTACGGGAAGCATCTCCATCCTTTCCGTTCGATTCATGCTCAAACTGCATATTTATAGTACCAAGGAATCGATTATTCCGGACCAAAGCTTTTCCAAGCCCAAAGTTGGATTGAAGTTTAAATCCGAAAAGGGAAAGAATCCTGAAAAACATCCCAGTAAGCTTTTTGAGTATAGGTTAAAAACAAATATGTTTTCAATGGGAGTGTACTATTCGTAATCCTGTGCATCACACTGATCTGAAATTTAACGTCAGAATTGTATTTTGTAGGCTTATGGAACATTTCGGTTCCGAGCACAAAATAGTTATCCTTGTAAATCCCAAAAGAAGGCTGTGAATCAAATTTGTTTACGATGCTGTCGGCATTACTTAGCTGCTTAGAAGGCCCAAACACCGAACCTATCAATGCATCTGTTTGATGTGAGATAAACTCCTTGACACTTTTGGTTGTATCAGAAGTATGTTTATTTACAGTAATCGTATCCTGCTGAACTGTATCATTCTGTGCATGTAGTGAAGTGAGCGCTAAGAATATTAACGCCAACAAGAGATAAAAACTCTTCATATATTCTATTAATCATTTTTTCACCAACCGAAGTAGCACCTCGTATGCTATCGGGCAAGTTTCTGTATTTTTAACAGTTAGTTTGAAAATTTGTTCAAACTTTTTTCGGTCGGTGTGAGGATATTCCCGACAGGCTTTAGGCCGGGATTCATATATGGAGCAATAATTATCGGGAAGTAAAAAAGAACAGGGCATACTTCTGAAACATAATCCCCGTCTTCATCTATTCTAAGATACGAAGATACAACCTCAGCCGGCTTTATTCTCAAAGCCTTTGCCATACGTTCGATATCTTTATCATAGAGAGCAGGCCCTAATGTCCTGCAACAGTTAGCGCATAACAGGCAATCAATTTCATCGGATACTTCATCATGTATTTCCTGAACTTCGGTATCCATTTTTGCCAAACGTTTCTTATTCTTCTTGTAATATTGCAGAAACGATGGTTGTGCTTTTTCGGCTAAAAGCCGCAGGTTCTCATATCGTTTCATTAACCCTGTCTTCGAAACGTGTTATTTCACCTATTAACGGTACCCGCATCCGTATCTGAATATCTTCTTTGCTATATTTGTGGCCTATGAGAAACATCAATTTAGCTACGGCTGTTTCGAATGTCGCATCCGAACCGCTGATAACGCCGGCTCTCAGTAATTCGCGACCTGTCTCGTATCGCTGCATATCTACCATACCTGTATTGCACTGAGTGATATTGACGATAACTATGCCTCTTTTGACAGCTTCGCGTATAGAATCTATAAACCAAGAGGATAGGGGTGCATTTCCCGATCCGTATGTTTCGAGAATAACTGCTTTAATATTCTTCTGCATTAAAACAGCCTCTACCGTATGAGGGCTAATACCCGGAAATAACTTCAATGTAGCTATACGAGTATCGAGAAAGTAATGAAAGACCGTTTTCTTATCATAATCGGGCTGGTGGATAACCTTGCGGTCGTACCTTATCTGTATTCCCGATTTTCCAAGATTGGGGTAGTTATATGATTTGAATGCATTGAAGTTATCTGCATTTACTTTGGTTGTCCTGTTGCCTCTCAATAAGTCATTCTGAAAGAATATGCACACTTCGGGCACAATAGGATTTCCCAAAACATCTTTATCTGCAGCAATCTCAAGAGCCGTAATAAGGTTTTCTTTAGCATCAGTACGTAATTTACCGATCGGCAGTTGTGCACCGGTAAGAACAACAGGCTTATGAAGATTCTCGATCATAAAGCTAAGCGCCGATGCTGTATAGGCCATAGTATCAGTACCGTGAAGAATTACAAAGCCGTCATATTTATTATAATTACTCTCAATGACATATACTATTTTCTTCCAATGCTCCGGTGTGATATCCGAAGAATCGATAACCGGATCGAATACGATATGATCGACATGGAATCTAAAGCGTTGCAATTCGGGCAAATGGCTGTTTAGATGTGCAAAA
>NZ_JOMI01000005.1 GCF_000711235.1 Prevotella sp. 10(H)
ACATATTTATATCTATTAAACATTTTTTCTTTGTAATTATAAAACAATTGAGTAATAGAAACCTTTTAGATTAAAAAATATTATCAGATAAATCATTTACTGTTTTACAAAACATATTTATATTCTTAACTCATCTTGGAGACAATTATTAATGTTTAAGATAAATAATGAAAATCTCAAACGAAATTTTAATAACAACCATTCGCAATTTCATTAATAATGAAAAGGAGCTTATACCACTTTTAATGTCTCTGTTAAATTTGGGAAAGCAATCGGTATATAGAAGGCTTAGAAATGAAATACCATTTACCTTCGAAGAAATTACAATATTATCTTCGCAAATAGGTTTTTCGATAGATGAAATCGTAGGCAGGTTGAATCAAAATAATGAAGTTGCCGCATTAATGAAAGATTCTAAATTGGCATCTCTGGATCAGTATTTAGGTTCAAGATACAAAGTAAATCAACTACTGGAAAGGATAAGGAAAGATGAAAATTCTAAAATCATAGCAGCGACCAACAGATTACCATATATATATACAGCTGCATATGAGAATTTGACTAAAATGGAATATTATAAATGGTATCACCAACAGCAAGAATATTTTACTGAGTTAACATTTAAGAAGTTTAAAATGCCTTCATCGATCATATCGGAAAGTAAAAAAATTATTTATAATGGTACACTCATAAATAAATATACTTTACTTCTGGATCAAAACATATTAAAGCCTATTCTGAAAGAAATCAACTATTATTATGAAAGGGATATGATCGATGATGATGAATTGTGTGTGTTACAAGAAGAGTTGTTGCAGGTTGTCAATGAATTGGAATCTCTTGCGACAAAAGGACATTACAAATCGGGCTCGGAAGTAAATATTTATTTATCTTCTTTAAATATTGGGTCTAATTGTATCCATCTGGAAAACGATAACAATGCATGTTTTGTTATATGGATGAATTCCACAGAACCTGTCACAATATTCAATAACAATATCTGTTCTGCTCAAAAGAGATTGATGCTGTCTTTAAAAAAATATTCTACACTGATTACCCAATGTAATGAATTCAGCCGTTCTATATTTTTTAAAAGACAACGGGAATCTATTATGAAAATGAAGGATGAGAGAAGTGTCTATTTATGATGATTTGATCTTACATTGTAGCGTGTGGTTTCGAGGAGAATTACCCAAATACTCCCTCAATAATTTCCCATTACCTTCCTAAAACAACCAATCATTCTTCCATAATTTTCCAGAGTAACATGCTCATTATCAATACAAATAATACCTTATTCATATTAATTCAGTTCAATCGGCATAAACCGGTAAATCAATGCTATAAAAATCGGAGTACAACAACTATCTTTAGTCTTCATTTACTATTCTCACCAATCACGATATCTGGAGATTAACGTGTTTTTATAGTAATACTTATTTATCATTCCAATGTGATTAAAAAGTATTATTATAAAAAGTTAGAAGTCGAATTTTATGCCTAAAAAACACTTTTATTCCCGTCAATATATAATATTCTTTTGTATATTTGATTATTTATAATGTAAAAAAGTATCACTAATGGATAATATAGTATTTGGATCATATACCATATAATAATACTTTTGTGATACTGGCTAGTGTCCTTAAGCACAGATGATATATTCATCAAATTATCTGCACTAAAAAAATTGAAAACTTAAATGCAAAATACACATGGATGGCCTTAGTTTTTATGATCACAGACTTTATTAACTAAATATTTTAATAAATTGAAATGAATATATCACGCGAGAATTTCATGAAGACTGCCACACTGATTACTGTATTGCTAATCACGATTTCGTCTATGACATTTTCGTGTGGAAAAACTCCGAAAGAAGAAAAACCATTTATAGATAAACTATTGCCTGCAATTAAAGACGGAGGATTTGAAATGTCTGACTATTGGATATGGGGAGCTTCAGTGATTAAAGGAGATGACGGGCAATATCATATGTTTGCTGACAGATGGCCTAAAGACTTGGGTTTTAAAGCATGGATAACTGCCTCTGAGGTTGTACATGCTGTATCAGAGAAACCTGAAGGGCCATACAGATTTGTAGATATAGCATTGCCTAAAAGAGGTATTGAATATTTCGACGGTTTAGTAACTCACAATCCGAGAATTATAAAATATGAAGATATATATTATTTATACTACTTTGGGACTACCTATGATTTTCCAATACCAAAAGCAGGTGAAGAATGGCAATCTGATTATTTTGAGAGAGCATGGATGAATAAAAGAATCGGCATAGCCTGGTCGAAAGATATTAATGGGCCATGGCATCGCCCCGATCATCCGGCAATAGAACCTCGTCAGGGAAAATGGGATAACAATATTACGACTAACCCCTCTCCTGCTATAACTCCTAACACGGGTAAAATTTTATTGATTTATAAATCGTCCCAAGATAATTCTTCTCCTCCCCTTCTATTAGGTGTTGCAGAAGCAGATAGCCCTTTGGGGGAATATAAACGCTTATCGGATGGTCCTATATTTAAATTCCAAGAAGATGATAAGAAAGATAATGATGTTGAGGATCCTTTTTTATGGCACAACGGGGAATATTACGAACTGATAATGAAAGATCGCTTTGGGCATATATGCGGAGAAGATGGGGGCGGAATACATGCCATATCCGATAATGGTATCGACTGGAAACTATCTTCTAAAATAAAAGCATATTCCAGAACGATAAAATGGAATGATGGTACAATTACCCACCAAGCCAATTTTGAACGCCCTTTTCTGCTTATCGAAAAAGGAAAACCAACATACCTATTTGCTGCAACCGGTGACGGCGATTCACCTTGGAATTTTACTCGTACATGGAATATGGTAATTCCACTTAAGTAAGATTGATCAGATAGGGAATATACCGGGAATAAGAACATAAGATACCATAAAAACCTTCAAATAAATTTCATTACCTTAAGTTGATAAGATTTTACTGAATAAAAGGAACTTGCAGAACAATATTATAATATTTGATGAGGTATTGGATGATGGTGAACTTATTTTCAAAATGAAAAGTTTATATTATTACGCTATAATTATCAACTGGAAGGAAGTTCTGGAACAAAACTTTATCATATATCAAAGGATTAGGATTTTAACTTTGATTTATTTCGGAATTATTGTAATATTTGTACAACCAATAAAACCCCAATTTTATGGATTCTGTTTTAAGAGAAGTAACCCCCCTATCTGAAAGAGATTGTTTTATGATATTTTCCCGAATAAAAAAGGAATTTACCTTCCCTATACATATTCATAAAGAATTTGAATTGAATTTTATAGAAAATGCAGCAGGCACCAAGCGTGTTGTAGGGGATAGTATAGAAGAAATAGATGATTTGGAACTAACACTTATTACCGGAGAAAACCTTCGTCATGGATGGTTTAACCACAACTGCAAATCGCAAGAAATTAAAGAAATAACCATACAATTTCACAATAATCTGTTCAATGAACACTTGCTTCAAAAAAATCAGTTCCAATCTGTAAAGGAATTGTTTGAAAAAGCTAAGTGTGGAGTTACCTTCTCAAAAGAAGCCATACAGGAAATAAAACCTCGTTTGTATGATTTGTCCAGCAAATACAAAGGAGCGCATTCGGTTCTTAAATTATTGGGGATTTTGTGTGATTTATCCCTTGACTCATTATCCCGTGTACTATCAAGTCAATCATTTAACGATAACTCCCATAATTACAATAGCCGGAGAATAGAGAAGGCTTATAGTTATATACTTGACAACTATGATAAAGAAATCAGACTATCAGATGTAGCTGATCTGATTGGAATGACTGAGGTTGCCTTTAGTCGATTTTTAAAACAACGTACGGGACGAACATTTATAGACTCTTTAAACAATATAAGATTAGGGCACGCCACCCGAATGCTTGTAGACACAACACATAATGTGGCTGAGATAGCCTTACTATGTGGCTTTAATAATTTATCAAATTTTAACAGAATCTTCAAGAAAAAGAAACACTGTACACCCAAAGAGTTTAGAGAGAACTATAAAGAGAGTCGCTTTTTTTTATAATGATACTTTTTTAGCATTATATTATAACAGAAAAGTATTATCCGCAAGAGAGCATCAACAGGTCTAACTAGATACTGGGATGCATAAAAAAGCTTTCCAATCATAAAATCACTTTCAAATTGTACACATTTGTGATATTCGATTGCATTTAACACAAAAAAGTACCACTAATGGATAATATAGTATTTGGACAAAATGCGATATAGTAATACTTTTGTGATATAAACTAAAGTGTTTTAATAATTAATGACTGCAATGAACGTACACAACTGATATTTTACTTGAATCTAAATACAAAATAGACACTGCAGAAGCCGAAGTCGGATGTTAATATTATTTAATATTTGATGAAGTAAAACACTCTTATAAAGTTAATGGGAACAATCTGAACCAAATTTAAAACAAGTACTATGTTAAAAAAACATTTAAGACAAAACGTAAAAGCAAAAAAAGGGAGCCGTTTTCATATAGGCTCAAAGTATTTAGCTTTTAATTTGATGTTAACCTTATGGCTGCTTTCTGGAAATATTTCAGCAGAAGATTTTAAATCTTCATATTTACTCTCACAAAGTATTTCGCAAAACTCATTTACGGTTAGCGGCAGAATAGTTGACAACAGCGGTACTCCTCTGATAGGCGTGACGGTAAAAGTAAAGAATGCTAAAGCGGGAACAATTACTGATACTGAAGGCTATTATACTATTGCAGTGGATGATCTAAACGGGGTATTAATTATATCTTACTTAGGATTTATTACACAAGAGGTAAAAGTAAACCGACGAAGTGTAATTAATATTACGATGGAGGAGAACGAACAGATTCTTAATGAAGTTGTGGTAGTCGGTTATGGCACTATGCGCAAAAGTGACCTTTCTGGAGCAGTAGTGCAAATGAGAGCCGATGATCTATTAAAAGGAAATCCGGCTTCTAGTATCAATCAGGCCTTACAAGGTAAAATGGCTGGTGTGCAAGTAAATCAAAATGATGGGGCTCCAGGTGGAGGCATCAACATACAGATTCGTGGTGTCAACTCATTCTCGACATCCTCGCAACCTCTTTATATTGTAGATGGAATTCCTTTTTCGCCACCATCATCACCTCAGTCAGCTGAAAACAAGGACAATTCTTTGGAAGGAAGTGGAAACGCATTATCGTTTATTAACCCTCATGACATCGAGTCTATCAATGTACTAAAAGATGCTTCTGCAACAGCAATCTATGGTAACCGGGGGGCAAATGGTGTTGTAATAATAACTACGAAAAAAGGAGTAAAGGGTAAACCAAAAATTGAGTTTGTTTCTAATTTCAGCACATCCCGCGTTCTGAAAAAGATGAATATGCTTGATGCCTATACCTACGCAAAATATATGAATGAAGAGATGGATAATGCAGTGAAATATGACGGTGCTTCATACTCAGATTATAATTTCCCAAGTCCGGGAGTATGGAAATACAATAAGGATGTCGAGGGCAATATCCTGACTGCTAGATACTACCCATCACCCGAGGACTATCTAAATCCGGGATGGTATACCGACGAATTTGGAAACAGTAAATGGGTGGAGGGAACAAACTGGCAGGATGAGGTGTTCCAATCTGCATTTTCTCAGGAATATAATTTACAGGTTTCAGGAGCTAATGATAATGGATGGTATGCTTTTTCAGGCAACTATCTCAATCAGGAAGGAATTATCCGCAAGTCGGGATTTGAAAGATATACATTGCGAGCAAACATAGGACAGCGTATAAATAAAATCATTGAAGTTGGGCTTAATATAAATTATACAAACTCAAAGACAGACTTTGCAAAAGGAAATTCAGTTGACTTCAGTGTTCTAAGATCTGCTTTGATATATCCGTCAACCGAATATTACGGAGATAATACTCAAGGCGATGATTTACTATGGCTATCGGCTAATCCTCGTACATACCTACTGGATAGCAAAAATCAAATGACAAGCTTTAATACATTTGTTTCAGCATATGCAGAATTAGAAATTTTCAAATCCTTAAAATTCAGACAAAACATAGGTATATCGCAATTCAATAATGAACGTAGTACATACTATAAACGAACTACCGGCGAAGGTTCAGTGGATAAAGTAAATGGACGAGGAGGATTTAGTGATAATAAGAGAAGTCATATCACGACAGAGTCTATGCTTACATACAACAATACATTCAATAAAATTCATAATCTGAATGCTGTAGTCGCTATGACTTATGAAACCGTAAGCACACAGGATAAATCTATGAGTGCTTCCCAATTCCCTACCGACATAACTGAAAATTATAATATGGGATCTGCATTGAATCCCGATCCATTATATTCTTATAAAGAAAAATCTCAAATAATGTCTTATCTCGGACGTCTGAATTATGTATTGATGGATAAATATATAATGACTGCCAGTTTCCGGATCGATGGTACCAGTAAATTCCATCCGGACGAACGTTGGGGAACATTCTTATCAGGAGCTGTGGCCTGGCGCGCATCGGAAGAAAAATTTATTAAAAACCTGAATGTATTCGATAATCTTAAATTCCGTTTCAGTTTTGGACAAACAGGAAATGAGCAAATCGGTTCTTACCAAACACTTGCTTTGCAGGGAGTAAGTAAATATCCTGTAAACGGAGCTCTTAAAAGTGGATTTAACAGCAAGTTAGTGAGTAATTCAAAATTGAAATGGGAAACAACAGATCAATATAACGTTGGTATTGACATGTCATTCCTTAAGAACAGAATCAACTTTACTGTAGATTATTATCATAAGAAAACAAATGATATTCTACAGGCAGTTAAAGTACCACCGTCATCCGGATTTGACTATATGACCCGTAATTCGGGCTGGGTATTCAATGACGGACTTGAATTTACACTGGGCGCACATATTTTACAAAAAACACCTCTAAAGTGGAGTATTGATGCTAACTTATCGTTCAATAGAAACAGGATTGGCGGCCTGGATGCGGATCAGTATTCAAACAGATTATGGTATCGTGCCGACAATGCGTTTATACAACGCAACGGGAATCCTATTGGCGCTATTTTCGGATACGTAGAGGATGGATTTTATGACAATGAAGCTGAGGTACGTGCCGATCCGAAATATACCAATGAAAGCGCAGCTATTGTCAAAGCAAAAGTAGGTGAAATCAAATATCGTGATATAGTCCCGGATGGTGAGATCAATTCGTCTGATATGACAATTATAGGTAATACCAATCCTGACTATCTGTTTGGTATCACGAACAATTTCGAATGGCGCGACTTTACATTCAGTTTCTTCTTACAGGGATCGGTAGGCAATGATATCTTTAATGGAAACATTATGAATGTTTCTATGACTAATATAGGAAACATCCCGGTTGATGCCTATAATGCGAGATGGACTCCTGAGAATACTGCAGGCGCTAAATGGCCGAGACCTACAACTTTGCAGAACAGAACATCTCTTATTTCCGACAGACATGTGGAAGATGGTTCATATGTCCGTCTTAAAAACATAAACTTAGGCTATACCCTTAGAAAACCAAAATTCCTGAAAGGAATTAATAGCCTCCATATTTATGCTAGTGCTACAAATTTATTTACAATAACAGACTATAGTTGGTACGATCCTGATGTAAATGCTTTTGGAGGTGACCCTTCGCGCAGGGGAGTTGATGTATACTCGTATCCTGGAAGCAAGACTTTTTCACTGGGATTAAAAGCTGAGTTTTAATACATATAAATATCACAAAGATGAAAAAATATAATTATTACATAAATAAGATAATCATCTGCCTTTTGGTGTTAGCAAGCGTACTAACTTCATGCGATCTGGATGAAACGACTTTTTCAGATATACAAACCAATCAGATACCCGATACAGATGATGGAGCTAATATGTGGGCTATAGGTGTGTATAATGGACTTACGCGTATGTTTGTATATGATGAATTTCCACGTTGCCTCGAATTAGATCAGGATTACATTACCGGACCTTCATGGGCCTTTGGAGAACTGGGAGGAGGAAACTTCCAGGGAACTGCGAAACAATCCGATGCTGTATGGAAAAGATCTTACGATCTGATAAACCGCTCTAATGAAGCAATAGAATATGTGAACCGGATGGAGAATGTTACTCCCAACCTGAAACAGCACATCCTGGGAGAAATGTATTTTTTACAGGCCTTCGGATACTTCCTGGTTGTACGTGCCTATGGAGATTCTCCTATATTCAAATATTCAATAAACCAGGGAAATGATCCGTATCAACCTCGTCAACCAATAGCCAAGGTATATGAGCATATCATAGACTTGTTATCCAAGTCAAAAGATATGCTATACAAAAACACCGATACTGAATTTAATAGCATGGAAGGTCGTGTATGTGCAGGAGCTGCAGCTACTCTATTGGCAAAAGTTTATGCAACTATAGGTTCGGCATCTATGCAAGGTGGAGAAGTAACTGTAAAAGGAGGAACTGCATTCAATTTGGTTATGGAAGATGGAAAAGAGGTAAAAAAATATACTGAACCTCAAAATATTGTCGTTCAAAAAGACCAAGTGAAGGGGTATGAATCTTTCAATTCTAAAGAATATTATGAAAAAGCCCAAGAACTGGCTTATGATATCGTTTATAATAAATCATACGGCAACCATCAATTGATACCATATAGCGAATTGTGGAAAAAAACCGGACGTAATAGTAGAGAACATTTCTTTGCTGTACAATTCAAAGAAGGAGATGAGGCAAACGGCGAATTATTTACCATGGCTTATTCTGGACAGATTGTGAATGGATATGTTCCGAGTGGAGGAGGTTTGTCACGGGGCATGCGTCATCATTGGTACAGGCTTTTTGAAGATAAGGACTATCGTATTACCGAGGGTGTTTTGCATCGTTTTGTACGTGAAAGTAATTTGTCATGGAATGGGGGTGGATATTATCCTAATAATGAAGAATACAAGATAAAAGCTACCGGATATGATAATGATGAAAACTATGTAGGCGAGCCTCAGGCTCCATACAATGACGGACGTTCCTATACTTCGGAATTCGGAGAAAATTATTTGGCATATACTACAAAATATGCAGATGTTACCAACCCTGCTTTACAACGAACTGATGCAATCTTTCCTTTCCTACGATTTGCAGACGCTGTATTGATTTATGCTGAAGCATCAAACGAGGTATCTGGCCCGAATAGCCAGGCGTTGGCTGCACTTAATGACGTACGTGCCAGAAGTAATGCATCTGCTAAATGGTTATTAGGACTTGGCGGCCTAAATACTAAAGAAAAATTCCGTTCGGCTGTACTTGAAGAACGTGCAATGGAATTTGCATTAGAAACTGATAGGCGATGGGATCTGATTAGATGGGGAATATATTTGCAAGTGATGAATGCTATTGGTGTAGATGAGATTAACACAGTGAAATCAAGGGAAAATAAACATCTTCTCTATCCGATACCTGATGATGAAATCCTTACGAACCATTCTATAACAGAAAATAACCCTGGCTGGAATTAATAACGCTTTCTTACATTAATAGAAATATTATGAAAAAAAATCTTTCAATATATCTGTACTTTGTCTTAGCCTTTGCTATTACACTAGTCTCATGTGACGACATAGTCACTTATAATGACAATTACGATCCGGGCACAACTTCATATGGACCTCCACAAATCTCTAAAGTATCATTGCTGAATGACAAAACAGGCAGCATAATTGAAGGCACTTTTAACCAGATGGTAGTAATTCAAGGAGAAAATCTTAGCGAAGTAAAGTCTCTGCTCTTTAATGATCAAGCTGTTGATATAAAAGAAATATATGCCATTTCGAAAGAAATTACAGTTGCTATTCCGGGTACAGTGCCGGACAAGATAACCAATACTATAACATTGGAAACAACTAAAGGATCTACAACATTTCCGTTCAGTATCAGTTTTCCAGACTTAATAGTTTCCAGCATATCTCATGAATTTGCTGCTGCTGGTGATGCAGTGAAGATCTATGGGGAGAACTTTAAGTTATACAATATTACACCAGAAAATGGAACTTTATTAGTAAATGGTAATCCCGCAACGATAATCACCACCTCCGAAACAGAATTAGAGTTTATTCTTCCAACAGGAGTAGTTGTTAATTCGAAGTTAAGTATGAGTAGCGAAAGATTATTGGGAGTGATAGGGCATGCTGTTGAAATTCCTTATTTCGATTATGGTATACAATTGACAAATTTCAGATCGTCGGATTATCTTACCCATTCTTCCACGAAAGCATATGCCACGGACGGGAGTAATGCCGGCGATCCGAGTCCGCTTATCCCTGGAACTTACTTCTCTCATTTCAAACTTGATAATGTAGGCGGTTGGGCATGGAAAAATATAATTGCAGGCTTTACTTATCGACTAGAAACACCGGAGGAGCTTGATGTTGTGGCAAGCCCGAATAATTATTATCTTAAATTCGAATTATATATAGATGAAGCTAATGCAATAGATAGAACATCTACTCAGTTTATACCAAATGTATCAGGCCTGACAACCGGATGGTACCCCGCTGCCAATGGTAATGCATACCATACTTCTGGTCGTTGGACTACAGTAACTCTTGATTTAGCGACATTTAATCTTGAAGGAACAGGACCTGTTGCAGGAGATAATGTATATAACCTTGCTTATATTTCGGGTGAATTGACTAATCCAAACCTCTCATGTTGTAATTTTCGTTTAGCTAAAAAGTTTGACGTAAAATAAAGATAAATTCAGTTACAGATTTTGAGAAATCTGTAACTGAATTTATCTTGACTTTTTAGCAAAGAAAGAAATAAGGAAGTGTTAATTTTTTAATTACAAACAACGAATGAAACGCTCCTTTATATAAAATACCTAATAAAGACACAACTAAAAAATGAGATATTTTGCATTCATTAATTAATTGCTAAGTATTTATTCATGACCAATATTTCTGTTATAGTAACATATAACTGTACCCTTTCTAAACCTTGCTCAATAGATTAAAATAACAAGGTCTCTAATGACTTATGATGATTTTTGTAAACAAAACATTCAAAACCGAAAAGTCAAGATGACTTTATATAAAAAGAATATTAGGATGAAAAAACTGATTCTATTTTTAATATTTACTATTAATGCTTTATACTCATGTGGTAGTGATGACGACAAAAGAACACCTCCTCCTCCGGAAGGTGGTGGAGATAGAGGGGGCACCTCCACAGAATACAAAGGCATTAAAGAGCATTTTGGAGTTAATCTCTCCGGGGCTGAGTTTGCTCAAGTCTATCCCGGTATTGATGGTACAAACTATGGATATCCCACAGCACAATGTCTTGATTATTTTAAGAAAAAGAATTTGATGTTAATACGTTTCCCTTTCCGTTGGGAACGTGTTCAGCATGTACTTAATGGTGACTTATACACCCCTGATATAAATAAAATGAAAACTTTCGTAAAAGCAGCCGAAGATCGCGATATGCTTATTATATTGGATATGCACAATTTTGCGAGAAGGTCATTGGATGGAGGGGCAACGTTGACAATAATAGGTACTACGCCATCTCTGACAGTAGCTCATTTAGCAGATGTATGGATGAAATTGGCTATGGAGTTTAAAGATTATAAAAATATATGGGCTTATGATATTATGAATGAGCCTTATGACATGCCTTCTACATTAAGTTGGTACGAAATGGCGCAAACTGTAATATACAAAATAAGGGCCGTTGATACTGAAACACCTATTATAATAAGTGGTGATTCTTTTAGTTCGGCATCCCGCTGGGCACAGGTAAGTGATAATTTGAAAAACCTGAAAGACCCTTCCAATAAATTGATCTATCAGGCTCATACTTACTTTGATGAAGATGCTTCAGGACAATATCAAAATTCGTATGATGCAAATCACGTTACTCCACAAACTGGAGTTGAACGGGTAAAACCATTTGTAGAATGGCTTAAGAAAAACAAAAAAGTGGGCATACTTGGCGAATATGGAATTCCGGATAATGATGACCGATGGAAGGTAGTTTTGGAAAATATGCTTGCTTATCTGCGTGACAATGGAGTTCCGGGAACATACTGGTCGGCTGGCCCTCGCTGGGGAGATTATAGCCTGGCAGTTCAGCCTACAAACAATTATACAAAAGACAGGCCGCAGATGTCCGTTCTTGAAAAATATACTAAAACCAAACAAGTCGAATAATTGAAACAATTTGTATTATGCGATATGGGATAAAAAATACTGTTATTGCGTTATTGATGATATCATTGCCATCTTTGGCTCAAAAATCAATGGATGACATTGATCGGGAAAGTTTTAAAGCCAGGTTTTACCCATTTGACAATAAAGGGCATTCGGTTGAAATGAGTAGTGAAAAAATCATACATCAGTCAGGTCTTTCAGATATTATTCTCGATGGTGAATGGTTACTTGTGGAAGGTGGTGATGAAAAAAACCGGATTCACAATACATGGATTAATTCTGTTAAGGCGAAAGTTCCGGGTAGCATCCATACTGCCTTGTGGAATGCAGAAATTATTCCGGACCCATATTTTGGACAAAACGATTCTATTGCCGAAAAACAAAGCTATAAGACATGGTGGTACAAAAAAGAGTTTTCGATATCAGATAAAATAAAAAATCCTATTTTACACTTTGGAGGCATAGCCAACAAATGTAGCATATGGCTAAATAATGTGAAGCTGGGAGACCATGAAGGCATGTTCGGCGAGATTTCTTTCGATGTGAGTAATTTATTAAAAGAAAAAAACACATTGATTATAAAGCTTGAGCCTATACCCCAAGTTTTTGAACCGGAAGGAACGTTCTTCGGAGGAGCAAATAAATCATGGCAGAATACAGTTGTTTTCAATTGTGTATATGGTTGGCATTATTCTCAGATACCTTCATTAGGCATTTGGCGTAGTGTGAAAATTATTAATCAAGCCGCCGTCGAAATAGAAAATCCTTTTATTACCACACGATCTATTGATGGAAAAATGTCGCTCCACCTAACATTGAGAAAGAATTCTGATAAATTGGATGGGATATTAAAGCTTAGTATTGCTCCTGAAAATTTTGAAGGAAAAGAACAATCTTTCGAATATAAAGTTTCGTCGCATCTGGAAAATAAAATATTAAATTTCGATTTTAATATTTCAGATCCTCAATTATGGTGGCCTAATGGAAAAGGCAAGCAAAATCTCTATAAAGCAATGATGTCTTTTGTTCCTATAAACGGAGAATCTGCTGATTACAAGGAGCTTTCATTTGGCATAAGGACAATAAGAATGGCTCCCCACCCAAAAGGGCCATCTCCTGATAAATATAACTGGACTTTTGTCATCAACAACAAGCCTATGTTTGTCAAAGGTTCAGGATGGTGCACAATGGATCCGCTAATGAATTTTTCCAAGCAACGTTATGATCGCTTCTTATCTGTAGCCAAACAGCAACATATACAAATGTTACGTGCATGGGGAGGTGGTATTCCTGAAACAGATGATTTTTACGATTTATGTGATCGTTATGGTATAATGATTATACAAGAGTGGCCGACAGCATGGGATTCACATAACACCCAGCCATATGATATGCTTGAAGAGACTGTTCGTCATAATATATTAAGAATACGCAATCACCCTTCGCTGGTGATGTATGGAGGAGGTAATGAATCATCCAACCCTTTTGGTAAGGCAATAGATATGATGGGACGTTACAGCATCGAACTTGATGGTACGCGTCCATTTCATAGAGGAGAAGCATGGGGAGGCAGTGATCATAATTATAATTGCTGGTGGGATGATGCCCATTTGAATCATAATCTGAATATGACTTCCCTTTTTTGGGGCGAATTTGGAATAGCATCTTTACCACAGAAAGAAAGCGTGATTAGGTATATAGGGAAGGAAGAACAAAATATATGGCCTCCAATAAAAAACAGTAATTTTTTACATCATATGCCAATTTTCGGGCAAGTAGGCGAAATGGATAAGTTGAAGCAATATTCAGGTTATTTTATGCCTGATGATAATATGGATTATTTCATCGCAGGTTCACAATTGGCTCAGGTAGTAGCCGTAAGGCACACTCTGGAACGCGCGCGTACTCGTTGGCCAGAGTCCACAGGAGCTTTGTATTACAAGTTGAATGATAATTACCCTGCAGTTTCATGGTCGTGTATTGATTGGTATGGAGCGATTAAGCCTCTTCATTATTTTGTACAAAATTCGTTTGAACCATTGGCAGCAGTAGTTTTGTTTAATCAAACAAATTTGACAGGCAACGATGCCGATCTTCCGATATTTTTACTTGATGATAATCTCAATTTGAAAGGTAAGAATTGGGAGGTAAAAATATCTTGTTATAATGAAAAACTGGAATGTATAGGTATGCAATCATTTTTTGGAGAAAGCAAACAAAAAGAAGTGACCCAACTCGGCACCTTTAAACTCGATAAAGAGAAAACTAAGGCCAAGGCTTTGCTATTTGTATCAGATATAGTTTCCGAAACAAAAACGCTTTTCCGTACTTTCTATTTCATGAATTTTGAAGTCAGAAAAGGGAGTTTGTACAACCTTCCGAGAACGACTTTGGAAACAAAGCGAACAGGAAATAGTTTGGTTATAACCAACACAGGTACGTATCCTGCCGTTGGAGTAAATATAATATGTCCGGGATATGAATCAAATCTTTCAGTTTCGCAAAACTTCTTTTGGCTCAATCCCATGGAATCCAAAACTGTTGAGGTAAATATAGATCAGCCGGTAATTACAAACTGCTGGAACAAAGAAGGTAATCCATTTATTAAATAAATATCAACTAAAAACAAAAATATACGACTTATTATGAATAAAATTTTATCGACATTATTTATTTCTGCAATTGCAGTATCGTCTGTCTTAGCTCAAAAAGCAGAGGGGGGAAAAAATATTTATCCGTTCGCACTAAATCTGGCTGGCGCTGATTTTGGAAGTAATTTTCCCGGGGTATTTAATAAAGACTATACCTATCCGACAGTTCAGGATTTGGACTACATGAAAAAAAAAGGATTTGCCTTGGCACGCATACCTTTTAAGTGGGAACGTATTCAACGGAAATTAAATGGTGATTTGTACACAGATGATCTTTCTATGCTGAAAACAGTTGTAAAAGAAGCTGAAAAACGAAATATCCAAGTAATCCTTGATCTGCATAACTATTGCAGAAGATATATTAACGGAAAAAATATAATTATCGGCGATGAAGGTTTAAAAATAGAGCATCTGGCTGATTTGTGGCGCAGATTAGCAATCGAATTTAAAGATTATAAGAATATTTATGGATATGCTTTAATGAATGAACCTCACGATTTGTTGGACTCCACATCATGGGCTAAAATAGCTCAAGCGTGCATCATCCAAATAAGAAAAATTGATACAAAAACTCCTATAATAGTTAGTGGCGACAGTTGGAGTTCTGCAGAACGTTGGCTCGAATTTAGCGATAATTTAAAAAACCTTTACGATCCTTCTAACAATCTTATATTCGAAGCCCATGTTTATTTTGATAAAGATGCGTCAGGAAGCTACAAATATTCTTATGACGAAGAGATGGCAAATCCTTACATCGGCATAGAACGTGTACAGCCTTTTGTGAAATGGCTGGAGGAAAACAATTTCAGAGGTTTTATAGGAGAATATGGAATACCTGCAAAAGATGATCGCTGGAAAGTGTGCCTCGATAAATTTTTAGAGTATCTCCAACAAAAAGGTATAAACGGTGCTTATTGGGCCGCTGGTCCATGGTGGCCAGAAGACGAATGTATGGCTGTCAAACCAACTGAGAATTACACAAAGGATAAGCCGCAAATGAAAGTATTAGAAAAATATCTTTATACAAAATAGAAACTGATTTCATCAAATATGTTCATGAAAAAGTTCTTATTATCTGCCTTATACATAATTATACCTTCTTTGCTTGTTGTGGGACAGGAATCATTATGGATAGGAAAATCTGTTGATTTTAATCATGGTAAGCTTATTGTATCAGATAATCAACGTTTTCTGATGCATGAGGATGGAACCCCTTTCTTTTACTTGGGAGATACAGCCTGGGAGCTTTTTCACAGGCTGAATAAAGATGAAGTAGAACTATATCTGGAAAACAGAAGGGCTAAAGGTTTTACGGTTATACAAGCAGTAATATTGGCAGAACTTAACGGATTAAATACACCTAATCGGAATGGAGACTGCCCACTTATAGCAAATGACCCGACTCAGCCAAATAAAAAATATTTTGAGTGGGTGGATGAAGTTGTTCAAATGGCCGAATCTAAAGGCATATATATAGGTTTGTTACCGACATGGGGAGATAAAGTTGATAAGCAATGGGGAACTGGCCCCGTTATTTTTAATGAAAAGAATGCAGCTATCTATGGCGAATTTCTTGGTAAACGCTATAAGAATTTTCCGAATATTATTTGGATGAATGGAGGCGACAGACTTGGCGGAGGAGATAATTATAAGATTTGGGACGTTATGGGAAAAGCTATAAAGAAAGAAGATAGTAATCATCTGATGACCTTTCATCCTTCCGGCGAGGCTTCTTCATCACAATGGTTTCATGATTGCAACTGGCTTGATTTTAATATTTGTCAGACCGGTCACGCACAGGTTTCGTATGAAATAGTAAGACGTCTTATTATTACTGATTACAATAGAGTACCAGTAAAACCATGTATGGATGCCGAGCCTCGTTACGAAGATATTCCAAAGTATTTCGATGTTGACAAAGGACGTTTCGATGATCATGACATACGCAAATCATTGTATTGGTCATTGTTTAGCGGAGCCTTCGGGTATACTTATGGATGTAACGATATCTGGCAATTTTATTCTCCTGAAGAAGAATCTGTAATCGGTGCCCGCAACTATTGGTATAACTCATTAGATAAACCGGGCTCTTACGACCTTATCTATGCACGGACATTGCTTACTTCATACGATTTTTTTAGCCGGGTACCCGATCAATCTATAATAATAACACCACAACAAGATGACAATGATATGGCTGTGGCTACTCGTGGTAACCACTATGCATTCATTTATCTGCCAAATGGAACGCCTATCGATGTAAAACTTGACAAATTATTTGACAGTGATTATTTAAAAATAAGGTGGTTTGATCCGCAAAATGGAGATTTTACAATTATAAAAGAAACAAAAGCAGAAGGAACATTTAGGGCAGAACCTGCATATGCAGGAAAAGACTGGGTTTTAATATTGGAAAAAATAGAAAAATGATGGATAAAAGATTAGACTCTCTTTTAGCAAAACAAGAAGAATTGCTAACACGCAAAAATGAAAGCATTGAAAATAATGGTATATTTGAGCGTTACAAATACCCTGTTCTTACGAATGAGCACATTCCATTGTCGTGGCGATATGATTTCAATAAGAATAACAATAAGCATATGCTGGAACGAATTGGAGTGAATGCCGTAATGAACTCGGGAGCTATAAAGTGGAACGGTAAATATATATTGATGCCACGCGTAGAAGGATATGACCGAAAATCATATTTTGCCATAGCCGAAAGTTCTAATGGAATAGATAATTTCCGATTTTGGGAATATCCGGTAATAATACCAGAAACAGATAATCCTGATACCAACATATATGATATGCGCCTGACGGCACATGAAGATGGTTGGATTTATGGTATATTCTGTTCCGAACGGAAAGATTCTAATGCTCCAAAGGGCAATCAGTCGTCAGCAATAGCTGCAGCCGGTATTGTCAGGACAAAAAACATGAAGAATTGGGAACGGTTGCCCGATTTGGAAAGTCAATCACAACAGCGAAATGTAGCTTTACATCCTGAATTTGTAAATGGCAAATATATTCTTTATACTCGTCCACAAGATAGTTTTATAGAAGCAGGAAATGGAGGTGGTATTGGATGGGCCGAAATTGATGATATTACACATGCTGTAATAAAAGAAGAAAAAATGATACAGCATAGAGTGTATCATACTATCAGCGAGGCAAAAATAGGAGAAGGACCACATCCTATAAAAACCGATAAAGGTTGGTTACATTTGGCTCATGGAGTACGCTATTGTGCTGCAGGCTTACGTTACGTATTATATATGTACATGACATCGTTAGAAGATCCGACAAAAGTAATAGCACAACCCGCAGGATATTTTATGGCTCCGGAAGGCATGGAGCGCGTAGGTGATGTGTCGAATGTGTTATTTTCTAACGGTTGGATTTTCGATCCGGATGGAACAGTATTCATATATTATGCATCTTCGGATACCCGCATGCATGTGGCTTTGTCAAGTACAGATAGACTTATCGATTATTGTATTAATACGCCATCAGATGGTTTTCGCTCTTTCAAGTCTGTTGAAAACATCATAAACCTAATTGATAAAAATAAGAAATACCTATCTGAAAAAAGATAATATCATTGGTCAGAATCTTTAAATAATACTTTATGAAAGCACAAAAAATAACCCTGAAAGAGAAAGTTGGTTACGGATTTGGCGATATGGCATCTTCCATGTTCTGGAAAATTTTCGGGATGTATGCCCTCTTTTTTTATACCGATGTATTTGGTATAACTGCCGCAGCGGCAGGAACTATGTTTCTTGTAGCACGTGTATGGGATTCATTTTTCGACATCTTTGTAGGTATCATGGCAGATAGAACTAAAACCCGTTGGGGACGTTACCGACCTTACTTGTTGTGGTTTGCCATTCCTTTTTCTGTCATGGGTATAATGACATTTTTTGTGCCCGACTTTGCAGCTACCGGCAAACTAATATATGCATATGTCACTTATTCGCTGATGATGATTGTATATTCCCTTATCAATGTTCCGTATGCTTCGCTATTAGGGGTGATGTCATCCAAACCGCAAGAACGGAATATATTGTCATCATACCGTATGTCGTTTGCTTTCATTGGTAGTTTTATAACATTCATGCTCTTACAACCATTGGTAGATATTTTTTCGAATATCTTTGATACTCAAACAACAGATCAATTACAAAAAATAATAGGAAGTGCTAACGAATCCACTATAAGTACTTCGCCTATAGGATGGACCCTAAGTGTTGCTTCCATAGGCATCCTTTGTACTATTCTTTTCATTTTTTGTTTCAAATGGACACGGGAACGAGTTCAACCTGTTAATGAAGAGAAGGACATATCTATAAAACATGATTTGAAAAACCTACTAAATAACGCTCCATGGTGGATTTTGGTAGCAACAGGTCTGGCAGCACTCTTATTCAATGCTGTGCGCGATGGAGTTGCGATTTATTATTTTCGTGACTATGTACAGTTTCATTATAAAATGCCATATACAGGTTGGGATATGACGACTATCTATTTTTTAATAGGGCAGGCTGCTAATCTTATAGGCGTTATTTTTGCACCAATGTTATCGGCTCGTTACGGGAAGAAAAAGACATATATGATTGCTATGGCAATAGCAGGCATATTGAGCACCATATTCTTTTTTATACCTAATAACCTTGAATGGATATTATTGCTACAGGTTGTGATTTCGCTTTGTGCAGGCTATGTATTACCTCTATTATGGAGCATGTTTGCCGATATTGTAGACTATCAGGAGTTAAAAACTAACAGAAGAGCTTCGGGATTAATATTTTCTTCTTCATCCATGTCCCAGAAATTGGGATGGGCTGTAGGTGCAGCTCTTACAGGATGGATTTTATCGATATTTAAATATAATCCTGATGTGGCTATGCAGAGCGCGGATACTATTTTTGGCGAACGTTTTATGATAAGCTTACTGCCTGCCATTTGTTGTTTATTAGCTTTTATAGGCATGTCTATTTATCCGTTATCTGAAAAGAAAGTGCAAGAAGTGACTGAAGAATTAAATAAACGTAGGGAAGAAGCAGAACATCATAATCTCAAATAACAAAGGGATTCTCTATAAAAAAGTATCAGTAATAAAATAGAAAATTATTATGCAAAACCCCGAAATTCAGGAAAACAGCCTGCAATCATCGCCTGTAATAAAATATTATATATATCCACAAAGGGCATTCCGCGGGTGATGTATGGTGTTCTGTGAAAACTGATTTTTTCCGGAAACATATAAAACAATAATAAATGAAACACAGGATTTTTATAATATTATTTGGGTTACTTACCACAATATTCGGCCATGGACAGTCTAACCTGAAGATTGTGATATTAGGTTCATCGTCAGCACAAGGCGCCGGCCCTCGGGATGGGAATAATGCATGGGTTAACCGTTATAGGAATTATGTACAATCTGTCGATTCTACAATAAATATATACAATCTGGCAAAAGGAGGTTATACTACCTATAAAATGATGCCGACAGGCTTTATTCCGCCGTCAGATGATGATAAATATAAGACAGATATTGAAAGAAATATTGATAAGACATTGGAATTATCTCCAGACGCAATTATTCTAAACTTTCCGACCAACGATATTGCAAATGGATTCACAGTTGAAGAACAGGTAGCTAATTATAAACTAATTATAGATATGTCGAGAAAAGTAGGTGTAAAGGTATGGCTAACAACAGCGCAACCCCATTCATACGGTGATGATAATTTCAGGAAAAAGCTAAAGGAATTAAATATTCGCCTTAAAATGGAGTTTGGCGAACTATTGATTGACTTTTGGACATTAGTGGCAGATAATGACGGCAAAATCAGACCTATATATGATTCCGGGGATGGTGTCCATTTGAGTGATGCAGCTCATGGCATTTTATGTTTACGGACTATAGAGAAAGGTATTTTAAGCACACTAATGAATAACCCATAAATTCTTTCATCTAATCACGTTTTAAAGTTTAACTGTCTTATGATAAATTCTTCGAAATTGCTCAGAAAAAATGTTTAGAAACGGATTTGTCTTGGCCAGCAGTATATACGGATGACAATGACATTGAAGCGAATGTATATTTACTGCTAAAGTTTTGGGCGGAGATTTAAATGCTTGGCTTTGCTTAGACCTTTTAGAAGAGTATATTGGAAAAGCAAATTCTATCGAAGAATTGGTAGAGCAGCCAACTGATACGGAGCTTATTACAATTTTTAATATACTAATTTATATAAGGAGAAAATATTTCATCAACGCAAACTTCATCTATGAACCTAACCTTTTAAAAAAAAATATCTAAATCAATTTATTATGAAAAATTCAATATCATCGACATTATTTGCGATTCTATTGTTGTTCTGCTCAAACTGTAAACAGAATGAGAGCATACAAGAACAAGGTAGCAAATGGAATCCGGTACAGATCCATGGCCAATTACAAGTAAGAGGGCGTTATTTGTGTAATGAAAAAGGGGATACCATTTCGTTACGGGGTGTTAGCTTTGGTTGGCATAATCTATGGCCGCGATTTTACAATGAAAAAACTGTAAGCTGGCTTAAAAATGATTGGAAATGTTCTGTACTGCGGGCAGCAATGGGAGCATATGACGGCGTAGAAGACGGGTATTTGGTAAATCCGGAATTTGCTTTGGATTGTGTTGAAAAAGTAATTAAAGCAGGCATTAAAGAAGATATATATATAATAATCGATTGGCATGCTCATGATTTCTATCCGCAACAGGCTAAAAAATTTTTTGCATCAATGGCCAGAAAGTACGGAAAAAATCCACACATAATATATGAAATATTTAATGAACCTACACACGATCATTTTTGGCCTGAGATAAAAGAATATGCAGAGGATGTAATAGCTGAAATCCGTAAATATGATCCGAATAATATAATAATAGTTGGAACACCATCATGGGATCAGCATGTCAATATAGCAGCTGAAGATCCGATCAAAGGATTTGACAATATCATGTATTCGTTTCACTTCTATGCTGCTAGTCATAAGGATGAACATCGCGAACGTGTGAAAAAGGCATTAGAAAAAGATTTGCCAATATTTGTAACTGAATCTGCAGGAATGGAGCATACGGGAGATGGTGTTTTGAATATCGAAGAATGGACAAAATGGATTCATTTCTTAGAAAAAGAATCTATTTCTTGGGTTAATTGGTCTATTTCTAATAAGAATGAGACATGTTCTATGATTCTCCCTCGGGGTAGTTATGAAGGAGGATGGGATACAGAAGTAATAAAACCGGCAGGGCGAAAATCCCGTGAATTTATAAGATTTTACAATACGACAGATAAAGTGTATGAAAATTTAAGATAGATCTATTAAATCTTTCTCTGATGCTATAAAATATACGTTTTATATCGTTAATTGTAAGTATAAATCATTGTGCATATATAAGAATATAAACTGTATAGAAGCCAATTGACATTTACTTCGAAGACTGATTCTAGAATATTACCCATTCTTATCACGCTTTAAAAAAAAATATAGTTCCGCTCCTGGGAATAGATGTGGAAGAGGCTATCCGGCTGACAGATGACAGTGAATTTGGTGTGGGAGGTAAAGATAAATACGCCTTGCAGATTTTGCTGCAAGGCGTATTAGTTTATATTTAAAAAAAAGAATATTTACTTGAGGCTCCTGACCATATCCTCAGGCTTTACCCATTGATCGAATTCTTCCGTAGTCAGATAACCTGAGTTAATGGCTTCTTCGCGCAACGAGGTTCCGTGCTTATGAGCAGCTTTAGCTATTTGCGCAGCTTTCTCATATCCGATATGCGTATTAAGCGCCGTCACTAACATCAATGAATTATCTACCAATTCTTTTATTCGTTTCAGATTCGGTTTGATTCCGGCCACGCAATGATCGTTGAACGATATGCAGGCATCTCCTAATAATTGCCCCGACTGCAGGAAATTAGAAGCTAGTACCGGTTTAAATACATTTAACTCATAATGTCCGTTTGCACCTGCAAATGTAATTGTTGTTTGATTACCCATTACCTGAGCGCAGACCATCGTCATGGCTTCATTTTGTGTAGGGTTTACTTTACCCGGCATAATGGATGAACCCGGTTCATTTTCGGGCAGAAGGAGTTCTCCAATACCGGAACGTGGTCCCGATCCCAGCAGCCTGATATCGTTAACTATCTTAAACAAAGCGACAGCCATTTGGTTTAATGCTCCGTGCGTACCCACAATAGCATCGTTAGAAGCAAGCGCCTCAAATTTATTAGGTGCGGTTGTGAATTCAAATCCTGTAAATCGGGATATATATTCAGCTACTTTTACATCATATCCTTTTGGAGTATTCAGTCCTGTACCCACAGCTGTGCCACCCAAAGCTAATTGGGATAAGTGAGGTAATGTAGCTTTGATAGCATCTATTGCATAACGAAGCTGAGCAGCGTATCCTGAAAATTCCTGACCTAAAGTCAGAGGAGTAGCATCCTGTAAATGAGTACGCCCTATTTTAACAATGTCTTTAAATTCTTTTGCTTTTTCATCCAGTGTTTTTTGAAGCTTTTCAGCTGAAGGCAGAGTATGTTCAACCATCTTTTTATATGCTGCTATATGCAGGGCAGTAGGAAAAGTATCATTCGACGATTGGGACTTATTTACATCATCATTCGGATGTGCCGGACTCTTCTCCCCTAGCCTTCCATCACTTAAAACTAAAGCCCGATTCGATATGACCTCATTTACATTCATATTCGACTGAGTACCCGAACCTGTCTGCCATATTACGAGAGGAAATTGATCATCCAGTTTGCCTTCGAGTATTTCATCGCATACTTTTGCTATCAGGTCTCTTTTCTCATTCGAAAGAACTCCTAATTCGGCATTGGTATAAGCTGCAGCCTTCTTTAGATAGGCAAATGCATAAATTATCTCTTTAGGCATGGAGGCAGGCGCTCCGATTTTAAAATTGTTTCGTGAACGTTCTGTCTGAGCTCCCCAGTATTTATCTGCGGGTACTTTAACTTCACCCATCGTGTCTTTTTCTATACGGTATTCCATAATGTATATTTTTATTTTGTGGTACAAATGTCATAATTTATATAACCACAAACAATACCTATTTGTTATGATTTTTATGTATTCATAGTCATATCAAATCATTACTTCTTATAAACTAACCTTATATACAATTTGTTATAGATTCTATTACAATCACAATTTAGAATCATGCCACGCCAACTCACATTTAAGATAAAGAAAAAAGAATACACCGCCGAACCTACTAAAGTAGACAGGAAAAAACTGTATGGCTGGGTCGAAATACTCGCCCTTGACGATAAAGGCGAACCCTGTACTCTGATAAGTACAGACGAATCGGGCAGTGTACTGATACCCAAAGGCGGAACAGGCTTAGGTATCCTTTCCGAAAAAAACGAATGGGTAGAACGTTCCGAATTAGTAGCTGTAAAAGAAAACGGTAAGCCTGCCGATTTAATTACATCAAGCTATAATACAGTTGTAGAATTGAAAGATAAAGTTACGGCTGAAGAATTCCTCGATTATAGCATTACTGATTTTTACGAACTGATGAATGTCGATAATCAACTTTTGAAAACTATAGGCAAAGACATATACACTTTTACATACAGCTATCTCGATAACTATGAAGGAAGTCCGGCCTTTCTAATGGTATCGGAAAATACTTTATATATGCTGATTGGAGTTTCCAATAACTTCGAGATGCTTTGCTTCGGGGATTGTGGAAGTGTGGATGATACCGAAGACGATACTTTCCAGATAGAAGACGATGATAATCTTGACTTTTCCATGTTGAATTATAAATAAAGAAGTATGCGGGTAATAAATATATCGAATGACAGGAACAGGGATGCACAGATCGTTTTCGATGCTGATGTTAAGACCAGATCAACTCGCTGGGTACTCCCTAAAGGTAAAGAACGGACCAATGTGAAACTACTTAAATCAGCAGTATATCTGGAAGAGGAAGAACTGCAAAAGAAATACGGAGAACTGACCGATGTAGCCGAAGCACTTATCAAAGAAGACCCCGAAGTGGATATGGAGATAATCGGCAAGATATTGCATAAGACCCATAAATTGTATGTTGATAAAAACAATGAAATCGCATATAGTATCAATCTCTATCAGGTAATATACAACCCCGACGGAACAGAAAAAGAACGGCACGACCTGAATAAAGTTCCTGCCAATATCAATATCGAGTTACCACTCAAATGGACTGATAAGATGTTCCCAAAAGATGAAGCGATTCGGAAATTTGTTTTTAGCCGAAAATATCAGTTGAGACATATCAACGGTGTAACATTCGACTTCCTTTACAATATGGCTAAAGAACTGCATGAAGCTAAATCAGTTGTCTTAATCGGTGCAGGCAAAAAAGGAAACGAGCCAATACTACTTACCAGAGGCGGTGAACCATACAGAGGATTCTTAGAAGGACGTATTAAAGATGATATGTACAGCCTTATCCTTCATTTAACAGATATCGAACTAAAACCTTTGGGACATGAAACTGAATAACGCCAAGTTTAAAAAGATACACAGTTACGAGGAAGGGAAAGGAGATGTACTCGACTCAGTGTCGCAGGAAAAGGCAGCCTCTTATAAGAAAAACTTTCTAAAACACTTCATATCCATCAATCAGAACCAGATAGACCAACGGCTAGGAGGTGAAAAGTATTATGTTACCCGGAAATATGACGGTGAATATGCCATTATCTTTTTTGAAAATGGAAAAGCCGTTACAGTAAACAGGTCAGGGCGTGTCAGGCGAGGTATTCCCTGTATCGATGAAGCTGGTGAAATATTAACCAAAGCAGGATTAAAAGAAGCCATTATTCCTGCCGAGATATACGTATATGAAGAAGGTAAACGAACACGGACAAACGACCTAATCAGCGTATTGGCTGGAAAAGACGATATAAACAAACTTCGTTTAGCTGCATTCGATATATTGGAACTGGATGACAAACCATACAAACCCGAAACTTATCAGGATACTATAAATAAGTTGAATGAACTTCTGAAAGGTGGGGAGAAAGTACATCCGGTCGATATGGAAGTTGCACCAACCAATAAAGAAGTAAAAAATATCTTCAATGAATGGGTATTTGAAGGAGATACCGAAGGATTGGTAGTACGCAGTGCCATGCCTTTTGTCTTTAAGATAAAACCCAGACATAATATCGATGTTGTCGTTATCGGTTTCACAGAAGGAACAGGCGACCAGAAAGGAAAAGTGCGCACACTCTTGGGAGCGTTAATGCCTGAAGAAGGACAATATCAGGTAGCTGGACATATTGGTGGAGGAATGACCGAGAAACTGAAAGCCGAGCTATATAAAAAGTTTACCAAAAAGATTATCAAATCCGAATTTATAGAAACGGATTCCAACTTTGTGGCATTCCATATGATAAAGCCCGAAACAGTGATGGAGGTGGAAGTAAACGATGTGATTTATGAAACATATAACGGAAAGATAACTAACTCTGTTCTGGAGATTCAAGACAATACATACAGGCTTCTTTCTACTGTCGAAGGATTGAGTTTTATCGCTCCTATATTCCAACGTATAAGGGAGGATAAGAAAGCCGATGCGGATGATGTTCGACTCTCACAGGTAGAGGAAATATCCAATTCCGAACCCGAAGACAGGGAAACAGTAGATATACCTACACGAACTGCCGATTTACCCAAAAGCAAGTTACTGGTCAGGGATGTTTACCGTAAAGAATTAGGCAATAAAGTAATGGTGCAAAAGTACATGGTTTGGAAAACCAATAAGGAAAAAACGGGTGACTTTGCAGCTTATGTATTCTATTATACAAACTTTAGTTCCGACCGAAAAGAACCGTTACAACGAGAAGTGAATATATCGGATAGTTTCGACCAGATAATAAAGCTGAAAGACAAAGCCATTGAAGAAAATGTAAAGAAAGGCTGGAGCCAAATAGACAGCTATTCCGATATAAAGAAGAAAGGTAAGTAATAATTGTGTTATTACTTCTTTTTCTTATTAACAGCTGTAGAGCCGAACAGAGCCCATCCGATCAACACAGGTTGAAAGAACAAGCGTACAAACCGTTTCGTATCGGTATCCAAACCAAAAGCATCCCTCTTTTTTGTATACTGCGATATATTTCCCGGAAAAACAGCAGCAAAGAATAAAGCAGCCATTATTCCGGTAAGCTTTTTCTGCTTTGCCCATAACATCAAGGCTAAGCCTAATGTAATTTCTGTACCACCTGATAATACGACTGTCAGATCTTTATCCAATGGAACCCAGTCGGGTACTTGTGCCTGAAAATCTTTACGGGCGAAAGTTAGGTGGCTGGTGCCTGCAAATGCAAGGAAAGCGCCCAATAATATCCTTGCTAAATCCTGATAGTGTATTGTCTTTTTCATTTCAATCTTAAGAATTCATATTCATATATTAAGTAAACCCTAAGATTAAAAGAAAGTTTAAGTTACTTCTTTTTTAACAGATGTACTGTAAACTTTTTCCTTATATCATTTCTACAGATCAGTCACTTTCAATTCTTACAATCTTTGCCGTAAACAAAATATTACGCTCCGTATTAAATTTATCGAACAGAATTGAATAGCAGGATTCTTGCATGTTGATTGTAGTTATCAGCCCCTTGCCGAATACGGGATGTTCTACCCTATCACCTTTTTGATAAATATGCGAAGGAAAATCGGAAGCAATATTTCTGGAATGAATTTCGAGATGTGGCTCCAGTTCTTTGACGAACTTAATATTTTCCTTTCCTGCATCGAAAATAAAACGGGAAGGATATTTAAATATACCATCGTTAGAAATTCCTTCCGAATCGGAAAGATATAAGCGATCCATAGCCCGTGTCATTGCAACATATGCCAGACGGCGCTCCTCATCCATCTCGTCCGGCGTATTGATTTTCCGGCTCGGGAAAACACCTTCGTTCAGTCCGCAGATAAAGACATAGGGAAACTCCATTCCTTTCGAAGTATGAATGGTCATCATTTTAACAGATTCCCTTTCGTCTTCATGATCCAGATTAGTAAGCAAAGCTATTCGTGACAGGAAATCATCTAATGTAGCGTCGTCATCCTGACCTGCATTCTCGATAGCCCGTTTTAACTCTGCCACATTATCCAACCGTTCCTGATCGCCTTGTAGCCGAAGAAATTCTTCATATCCGCTCCTGTCGAGCAACATTTGCATGATATCGCCCATTTTATCGATATCTTTGAATCGCTTCACATATTCAATAGCTTCGACATATCGCACAGCCATTGTTCCGCTAAATAACGGATTATCCAGATTTTGCTTTAGTGCCTCATAAAGGGATATATTGCTTGATTCAGCATAATCTTTGAGAAATCCGATTTTCTTCTTTCCTATTTTTCGTGACGGGTTATTAATCGTGCGGAGAAAGGCAATATCATCTGCCGAAGTGAGCATACGCAGATAACAAATAATATCCTTGATTTCTCTTCTTCCGTAAAACTCTATCCCGCTGAATATTTTATATGATAATCCTTTTTCTATGAAACATTCCTCCAACGGTCGGGTAAGATAATGCGCCCGATAAAGTATAGCTATCTTATTTAAAGAGGCTCCTGCTTCTACAAGCTGATTGATTTCCTCATATATCCATTCTGCTTCCTCCTTTTCATTACGGTTATGACAATAAAGAGGCAACTCTCCTTTGGTTTTAGTAGGCGTCAATATTTTGGGGAAACGAATAATATTCTTTTCTATCAGCACATTTGATGCCGTGAGTATCTCAGGTGTTGACCGGTAATTCGTGGTAAGAAGAATTGTCTTGGCATCCGGATAAACTTTATCAAAATCCAGAAACAGTTTGACATGTGAACCACGCCATGAATATATAGTCTGGTCGGGGTCGCCGACAATAAACAGGTTGCCGTGTTTGCCGGAAAGCAATTTCGCAATTTTATATTGGCGCTGGCTCACATCCTGAAACTCATCTACCATTACATATTGCATCCTGTCCTGCCATTTCTTCAATACGTCAGGAAAATGGTCTAAAATATAAGAGGCAAAATTGATTATATCATTGAAGTCGCATCCAAAGCATTTCTTCTGCTCATACAGATAGCGCAGGAATATTTCTTCGTTGCGATCAGTGGTTTGAGAAAACTTCGCCTTTAATTCTTCATTATTCAGTTCATATATATAGTCGATATAAGAAGTGGCAAAAAGCTTCTTTGCTTCCAATACTTCATCTATCGTACGTTTTATAGTGGTTTCACGAAGAGTCAGGTTCATCTCTTCGAAGATTTTGAGTAGCATTTGCTTCTGATCCTCAACATCGAGTATAACAAAATTCTTAGGAAAGTTCAATACATGTATATCTTCCTTCAATAGCTGAACGCAGAAAGCATGGAACGTACAGATATAGCCTAAATCCATATCACCTAACGCTTTTCTAATGCGATGTTTCATTTCATTGGCTGCCCGGTTTGTAAACGTTACGCATACAATATTCTTAGGAGCCACGCCAAGCGTATCGGTCAGATAACAATAGCGTGAAGTCAGCGCACGTGTTTTTCCTGTTCCTGCACCTGCTAAGACACGTACGGCACCTTCGGTAGTTTGAACGGCCTCGAGCTGTTCGGGATTCAGTTTATCTAAATAATTACTCATTTATCTTTCTCACCTATGCATTTTGTATATAAGAAGCTAGCGTCTAAGCTATATTTTTCTTATCATTTCAAATTGCTTTCCTTTAACTTCTATATTCTTCGCTTTTATAAAACCGGTAATGGAGTCACACAAAATATCCGAATTGACTATTTTAAGAGCGGAGTTCTTATTTAACTTAATCATTTCGTTGAGCAATAATGAAGCAACCCCTTTTCTTCTATATTTTTTATCAACAGCAATCTGCGTAATGTCTCCAGATACAGGCTCAAAAGCACAATAGCCTGCAATCCGATCATCAATAATTACACCCAGAAAAATAAAATCATCGGCTGTTCGTTGTATCGAATCGAAGCTATTCTGCCATGAGGGAACAAAATCCCAAAAAGCAGTAAAAGATTTCAGCATTTCGATGTTTATCGGATTAACCGTATAAGAAGGATCAAAATCTTTTCCATTATTAATCTCTTCATTATTCTGCGAAGAATAATAGAATTCGCGCGTTATTTCAAATCCCAGATTTCTATATACCGAAACGGCTTTCGTATTATGCTGAAGCACTTCCAACAGATATTGTTTTAAACCGGCTTCACGCAAATAGGGAATGGAATACTCGAATATCCGGGTTGCCAGGCCCTGCTCTCTGTATTCTTTCAGCGTACCGGTTCCCGTATCGTATGCTGTGGATATTCCGTTATAATTTCCGGTTCCGTTAAGCGTAAAAGCTACAATTTTCTCTCCATGGAATGCAGCAAAAGAGAGGTCGGGATTAAAGCCACGCCTTTTCAGCATCGTTTGAAGCTGTGCTTTATCCCGCTGCATTTCATACTCGGCAAAAGCCATACTAAACCCTTCGAAAATGGTATCGAAGCTTATATTACTCAGCAATTTTATCTGCAACTCTGAATTTTGCAATGCATTAGCCATTTTCTTATCCTCCCTGATTTTTAAATCGTTTAAATTCATCACCCGCACGATGTACACAATCTTCAAGTGATAAACCGTGAAAATAGTTGCCCAGAATATACAGGTTATCCGACTTTCTGGCTTTCTCTACTTGTCCGGCCATATCTAAATGCTCCATATGCAGTGACGGTAGAATATGCCGTATCATTTTATGTTCGAGAATATCACTGCGAGATATATTCAGCACTTTACAGATAATAGCAAACTTTTCTTCTTCATTTTTCTCTCCCTTTTCGAAATGGAAAGTGAAGCTTCTCAGCTTTTCATCTTCTACAAGATCACGAGAAACGGCCGAATGAAATTCATCGGATATAGGAATAATACCAGCAACCGCCTGTGTTATAAGTTTATCTTTCGGCACTATTACATTCAGCGACTCAGTATGAAACAGCGGCACAGAAGCCAGTAAATCCGACAAAGGTTCCTCAATATCTATAAGTAAGCGTGAGGCCGTTTGCGGGTCGGTAGCAATGGCTACATTGTGTGAATAGTAGTTTTGCCCCTCTAAAGTAACAGTTTCGAATAATCCATTAACATTCTTTATATCAATAACTTCAGATTCTTTGACTACCTCAATATTACTTTTCTCTATCATAGAATTTATAAACTGAGATAATCCTTTTTTAAAGCTATATTTTCGCGGAAATTCTTTATATCTGTCTTTCCTGCGCTTCAGGAATAGTTCGGCAGGATACTCGTCTGCATTCTGAGATATCACAGCCCTGAATAAATAAGTGAACACTTTTTCATAATTCTTCTTGCCTACTATTTTGCTGAAATACTCCTTTACCGTCTTTCCTTTTTTCGATACAAAGAATAGCTTCGGTCCGTTTAGCATAAGCGAAAAGAAAGATACATCCGCCATCATCTTTTTTATCTTTTCACCCGAGTAGGAAACATAGCTTCCCTTTCCTAATGGCTGTATGATATCTGTTCTGTCAATGTCTTTTACTATCGATAACAGCCGGGTATATGAATTGTAACAGGTATGCGCTCCGAATTCTCTCCAATATGCAGGAAACTGTCTCGAAAATATGCTCTGTACCTGTCCGCCTGTATTTCTATCCTTTTCTATTACCAATACTTTCTTGCCTATCGAACGCATATAATAGGCGAAAGATATGCCGCTCATACCTCCCCCGATTATCACGCAATCATATATCTTGTCATCCATATTTATTTCTTATTTTAGACGAAAAACAAAGATAGATATTTTATGTCACTCTTTCGTTTACACATATTAACGGTATTTAGTTAAAAGGTAACAAAAGTAACAGAAATCAATGAGCAAATTATTGAATGTGCCGATATGCCAATGAAGCAAAGTACTCAATAAAAAACTCATCGTTTATAATTCATAATTATTTTACACTTATTAACCATATTCTGTTAAAAAGTAACGAAAGTAACGTTTTTCAATGGATATTGATACTATACCATTTTTGAATTGTCAACTATCAATTAACCACTGTTAACTAATAACATAGATAAACTTTTACCCTCAATATGTAATAATTCTTACAATCAAAAGAATACTTAACAGGTAACTTTGTTTTTTATACGAAAATCGGACTAAAAATATCACTACATCTAGTGATTGTTTGCAGAGGCTGCTTTTCCTACATTTGCATGTCAACTAAAAATACGATCGTAGAGATTTTGCGAAAAGAATGAATTTTAAATATATTCTTTTATTACTCTTTTTATTTACAATAGTTTCCACCAGTATAAAAGCAGATAATATACATGAGGGGGGGGATTCTGTAATTATAAGATACACAGGCAAAGAGGTCGTTATCGAATCTTTTAAGCAAAACAATAATCTTTACATACAGCCCGTAGCCGCATCCCTGCTGACAGGAAAAGAAATCAAAGACTTCAATATAATTAATATCAAGGAAATAACATCGCTTGCACCGAACCTCTTTATCCCCGATTACGGCTCTAAAATGACTTCTCCCGCATATATAAGGGGAATCGGGTCGCACAGGAATGCACCGTCGGTAGGACTGTATGTGGATGGCGTTCCTTATTTCGACCGCTCTACATTCGACATAAATATAAATGATATCGACCGTATCGAAGTCCTGCGCGGCCCGCAAGGCACTATATACGGACGGAATACAATGGGCGGGATTATCAATGTATTCACCAAATCACCATTTAAATATAAAGAAACGAATGTCAACCTCACTGCAGGCAATTACAATAATTATCAGACGGCTTTATCTCATTATGGCAATGTGAATAATAAGGTAGGTTATGCCTTATCAGGGAATTATCTTCATTCGGGTGGTTATTTCAAAAACAAAACCACCGGAAAGAAAGCCGACCCAATAGATGCCGTTTCTACCCGTGCGCGGCTTAGCTGGCGCATTCAGCCAAATTTATTGATGCACCTGATAATGTCTTACGAATATTCCGACCAGGATGGCTATCCTTACAGGTTATTTCATAAAGATACAGGAAAGATAGATGAGGTGAACTACAATGCACACAGTTACTATCGTCGCAATATGTCGACAAACGGATTAAATCTAGAATATATAACCGACCAGTACAAACTCAGTTCGCAGACCTCTTTCCAATATTACGACGGCAAGCAGGGGCTCGACCAGGATTTCACGCCGCAGGATTTATACTATGTCGATTTTTACCAGCGTCAGCAGATGTATTCGCAGGAGTTCAATATCAAATCGCTTAAAGACGACAGCCGCTATAGCTGGCAATTCGGTTTATTCGGGTTTCACCAGAATTATTTTCAGACCAACGATACGGATAACCGGACGGCAAATAATCACACTTTGCAGACAGCCAAAAATCCGACCGGAGGTTTTGCCGCTTATCACCAGTCTGCAATCAACGATATATTCACAGAAGGTCTTTCGTTGCTCGTCGGTATCCGATACGACTGGGAACAGACAAAATCCACAATGAACCGCACTACTCCCAAAGAAACAGAGCCTACTGTAAACGACAAGACGTCCTTTTCGCAGGTAACACCTAAAGCCTCTGTAGAATATAAATTCAACAAAGACGGGCTAGCATATTTTTCTGTAGCAAAAGGATATAAGACAGGCGGTTTCAACAACACAGCCGAAAAGGATGAAGACCGTATATTCGACCCCGAATATAGCTGGAGTTATGAAATAGGCTCGAAAGCAGGCTTTCTTAACAATCTTTTATTCTTCGATATGAGCCTGTTCTACATCAATTGGGAAAATCAGCAGATATCACAGACAAAGACCAGCGGTAAAGGCTTTATTATCAAAAATGCAGGTAAGTCCGTAAGTAAAGGTATCGAAGTGTCAGCTCAGGTGAATCCGCTTCGCAATCTCAGTTTTCAACTGGCATACGGATATACCAATGCCAAATACAAGGAGCATAAGGACTATAACGCAGCAACCGGAGAAACGACTGTATACGACGATAATTATTTGCCGATGGTACCGCAAAATACCTTATCCGTATCGGGTAAATACACATTCGATATTAATCAAAAATGGCTGGATAACATTACTCTGAACGCGCAATACATTGGAGCCGGAAAGCTATATTGGACTGACAATAACGATATATCACAAGACTATTACGGACTATTCAACAGTATGATATCTTTCGCTAAGAAAGATTTTTCAATAGATTTGTGGGCTAAAAACATAGGGGGAAAAGAATATGTATCGTATTACTTTTCCACATCCAGCCAGCATTATGTACAAAAAGGAAAGCCTTTTACTTGCGGCATGAATATGAATCTTAAATTCTGAACCTGAAAAATGAACCTGAACATACAAAAAGGAGGACACCTGTTTACTTTTTTCTGCCTGTATATAGCGCAGTCTATACCTATGAGCTTCTTTTCTACGGTATTGCCCGTTATCATGCGGCAACAGAATTTTTCACTCGAAACAATAGGTATGCTCCAATTGCTGAAACTTCCCTGGATACTCAAATTCCTTTGGTCGCCTGTAGTAGACCGCAGCACATACAAGCTGAACGATTTCAAACGCTGGATATTCTCTTCCGAACTGATATATGCAAGTATTATTCTTGCCGTTTCGTTCCTCAATTTTCAGACTACTCCATATCTTATTATAGGACTAATCATTCTATCATTCATAGCATCCGCCACGCAGGACATTGCAACCGACTCATTGGCTGTCCTGTCTTTCAGTAAGAAAGACAAAAGTCTTGCAAACAGCATGCAGTCGATGGGTAGCTTTGCAGGTGCCATGGTAGGCGGCGGACTACTATTATTACTTTATCATAAATTCGGATGGGGCAACCTCCTACCCTTTCTTGCACTATTTGTTATTATAGCTATCATCCCCTTATTCTTTTTCAAAGGCGGCAGGGGAAAGGAAATAATTAAGGCCAGACAAGAAGAAAGGCCCACAGCAAATGATATACTCGGCTTTTTTAAACAAAAAGGAATCGGTAAACAAGTTATATTCCTGTTCCTTTATTATGCAGGACTGATAGGTGTACTTGCCATGCTGAAACCCATGCTTGTAGATTACGGCTATGATATAAAGGAAATAGGCATTATGTCCGGAATCGTAGGAACTTCAATCGGTTGCCTCGCTTCTTTCGCAGGAGGATTCATTGTACGGAAAATAGGAAGGCATGCTGCACGCCTGTTATTTGCTGTACTGACTTTGTGTACTACCATTTATTTTTGTCTGCTGGTATCGGTACTTCCCGTCAATATAGCTACCTTGCACTTGGGAATATCTTTGTTGTGGGGAAGTTACGGTATGTCGGTCATAGTCGTTTATACGACTGCTATGGACTGCGTGCGTCCCGGGTACGAAGGTACGGACTTTACTATACAGACGGTAATAACCCACCTCAGCGGTATCATTATGGGAGTCAGCTCGGGTAAAATAGCCGCTATGATTACCTATAAGGGACTTTTTGTAGTGGAAATGTGTATTGCCGCCGTTTCGTTGATATTTATATTATTTGCATTCAAACTAAGAGCGCCAAAGGAAAAAGATGAAACAAGAGCTACTGAATAAATACAGTATACCTGTACCACGATATACAAGCTATCCGCCTGCGAATTTCTTTAACGAATCGTTTACAGCCGAGCAATTCCGGCAGGTAGTTTTAGAATCCAATAAGCAGAATCCGCAGCATATTTCTGTTTATATACATATTCCGTTCTGCTATCAGATGTGTTTTTATTGCGGCTGCAATTCGCAGTTACTGAAGGATAATGATATTGTACTGAAATATATAGATGCGCTGAAAAAGGAAATCCGTCAGCTTCTTCCCCTACTCGACCATAACCGCAAAATATCTCAGATACATTACGGAGGCGGTACACCGACGTCTCAACCCGTTTCGGTACTAAAAGAACTGAATCAGATGATATTGTCGGAGTTCGACTGCATAGAATATCCCGAGATAGCAATTGAATGTCATCCCGGGTATGCAGATGAAAGCTATTGGAATGATTTGGTAGATGCAGGCTTTAACCGTATCAGTCTCGGTATACAGGATTTTAACGAAGATGTATTGAAAGCATCGAACCGGAAAGCTTCACGCATGCCTGTAGAAAAGATATTCGAAATATTAAGAGCCAGAGGTATTTCCCTGAATATGGATTTTATATACGGGCTGCCTATGCAAACTGTGGAATCATTTTCCGATACTATCAATAAGGCTATAGTATTAAGGCCCGACCGCATCGTCACTTTCTCCTATGCGCATGTGCCATGGGTAAATGAACTGCAAAAGAATCTTGAAAAAACAGGGCTGCCGTCTGTAGAATTAAAGAGTAAGATATACCAAACTACAAAAGACTTATTGACCGATGCCGGATATAAAACCATTGGCTTAGACCACTTCGTACTTCCCAATGACGAATTATACGAAGCACAGCAATCGAATACACTACACCGCAATTTTCAGGGATACTGCACACGACGCACTACAGGACAAGTCTATGCTTTCGGGATAACGGGTATCAGCCAGCTGGCAACAGCCTATGCGCAGAATACAAAAGACCTGAACACATACATAAAACAAGTGAATGAAGGCAAATTCCCCATTGCAAAAGGTTATATATTGAATGAAGAAGAGCAGATTATACGGGAAGTCATTTCACAACTGATGTGCAATTATACAATCAATTGGCAAAATTTGGCTGATGATATGGAAATATCGGTTGATAAAATAAAATCGGCTATAAATTACAATGAAACTGCACTGAAAGAGTTCGCCACAGACGGAATAATCACATACAATGATGAGACGATAAGTATCTTACCCGATGCAAGACCTTTTGTGCGCAATGTTGCCGCCTCATTTGATAAACTGCTTTCTACAAAGGAAAACAGGTATTCAAAATCAATATAAATTTAAGCGAAAGTCAATATTTCGTTGATAAAGAATACGGCTACGCATGAGATTATCAACGATACAAGGCAAACGGAAAGCGACTTCACGCTTCTGCCTATAGTTGATATTAATGCCCAGATAAATAAAATAAGGAAAACTGCTCCGTAGATAAAATCCCGCACGGGATATTTTACCGTTTCTTTATAATACGATTCATCGAGAGGCACCATATCCCCTGACGGTATTTTCGAAACTGTTTCGAAGAATGTAGCATTGCCAAAGCTGTAGAAATAAGTGACGAACATATATCCGCTCAGTAATAAAGCGAAAATGGATATGATTCTGAAACCGACATTGGTATGCTGCTTGTAGTTATTGTAATTTTCGTTCATTGTCTATACTTTATACCATCATCCTGTGATGAGAATGACGGTACAAAGTTATAACATTATTGCTTTTCTTACAATTATCTTATTCTTTAATAAAGCTGACAATATTATCTATCACCTCTTTCATTACAGGCTTATCGGGATTCATATATGAATCTTTCAGCTGAGTCTGTTGATCCGTCGTCGTGCTATTTTTCATCACATGATCCATATTCTCTACAATAATCTTCTTTGCTTTTTTGTTTGCAGTTGCCAACAGATCCGCTTCCTTTACCGATACCTGTATATCGGTTGTGCCCTGTATAATAAGAATAGGAATAGTAAGCTGTGAAATTTCTTTCTGCGGATTATATTTGAACCATGAAATCATATAAGGCTGCACACTAGGACGAAATAATGTATTCATTGAGGGCGGAATATGTGCTATAGTTTCTCCTTTTTCAAGTTTATCGATATAAGAAAATATCATGTCTTTTGTTGCCTGTGGCTGCAATGCCAGTTGCTTTCCTAACTGTTCTTTAAGGATATCGCCTGCCGGGACACCTACTCCGGCAATAGAAACATATTTGGAAACCTTAGTGTTATTTTTTGCTGCCACCATCCCTATAAGAGAGCCTTCACTGTGTCCAATAATTATTATATCCGAAAATCTTTTATCTTTCGATAGTAATTCCACCCAGCCTTTTACATCATTTATATAATCCTCGAACCGCAGGTCAGCCTCACTTTTTGCAGCGCTTGCGCTCTCTCCTATTGCCCGTTTGTCGAATGTAAGGGCAGCAATACCATTAGAACAAAGGGCATCGGAAAGCATCTTCAATGAATTATTTTTAGTAGACGGTTGATTTCCGTTACGGTCTGTAGGGCCTGAACCCGCAATAAGAATAGCTACCGGAATAGCTTTATTATCGGCCGGATATACTTTTAATGTACCATGTATATCTCCTGTCGCGGTTTTGAGTACAATTGGTTCCTCTATATTCAGGAACTGTGCTGATAGTGACCATGAAAACACCAAAAACAGTGTAAGGGATAATAACTTTTTCATATACATCAATTATAAAATGATAAAAAGTAATACTTTCGATATAATTTCAGCTATCAATAGACCTAAGGCAAAAGTTAGTCCACCGACAACTCCTTTTGCATTTGTCGATACCGAATAAGCATTATACATCAGCACAATATTCCAGACAGCAATTACCACAATAAGCAGAGCTATACCTATTATCATAAGAATGTTTTCCATCAGCACAGCTGTTATTTCAGTCAGATTTACAACATCAATATCACCAAAACAAAGATGAAAAGATGGAATAAATCCAAGCAATGCAGCAAATATCAACGGAATACGCGCCATTGCCACGGTTCCTGCAACATCAATAATCCTCACAGACGATTTGGTTACAATACGACCAGTCACATACAGAACAATTGTGAGTGTCCCCCATCCTATTAATTGATATAATGCATGATTGATGTACGGACTTGGAAAATCGGGACAGCCATAATGAATATCTAAAGCGCCGTCGAAATGAGTGTCGCTGAGATGTCCCAAAACCGACAATAACGCTAATACAAAGACACCGATTAGCAGGGATTTAGTACCTGCAATAAACTTAAATGGCGTAAACAGCCACGCTTTAATCGTTTTTTCACTTTTCATAGTTTTTTATTTTTTGTATTATATCATCTAATAAATTTCTTACAGTCGGGTAACTCAGCCCCAAATCTTTCGCCATTTCTTTAAGGCTTCCGCTATTCTTTACAAATTTGAGAATGAAATCCTGTTCGTCGACAGACATTTGGGCTAGTACCGGCAGTGGGTAAAGTCCATGGACCTCTGTACCACAGTTTTCACATATCAGGCTTTTAACTTTTAGTTGACTCTGGCAACTCGGACAATTACATGGTAACATAATTATTTTATTTTGAATAAAAGTAATAATTATTTAAATAAAATCAATATACAAATAAATAAAATTAAAAATTTTATGATATAATTTAAAATATATATTAGTTTTCTGTCTTTTTTAGGAATAATTTAACTTTCCAAAACCTTATACATATATCTTTTGTTCTTATTCATATAGAGATTAAAATTCTCTTCCATTTTTACTATAAACTATATATGGAATATTATCATGTAATACTTTTCCTGCTTGCAATAGCTATCGGTATATCGGCCGTTGCACCGAAAATCAAGGTACCCTATCCCGTTTTATTAATGATTGTAGGTATAATAGTAGGCTTTATTCCGGGATTTCATTATGTACCTATCGATCCGGATGTAGTATTCCTCTTATTCTTACCGCCTTTACTTTACGATGCCACTATAAATATGTCTTTTCCTGATTTCAGGGCTAACTTCAGGACAATATCCATGATGGCTGTCATGCTGGTCTTCATTTCTATGACGGCCATTGCAGTGGTAGCCCGCTTGTTTATTCCGGACATATCATGGCCTGTAGCTTTTGTTATCGGAGCCATACTCTCCCCACCCGATGCGGTGGCCGCTACAGGGATAACCAAAAGCCTCAACCTTTCGCACCGTACAAATACAATCTTGGAAGGTGAAAGCCTTATAAACGATGCTTCTGCACTTACCGCCTACAGGATAGCATTGGGTGTGGCAACGGGAGGAATATTTTCGTTCTGGGAGGCCGGTTTTGAATTTATCGCAGCTATTGCCGGAGGATGTCTTATCGGAGCCATTATGGCAATTATCTTTTGCTATACAGTATCGAAGGTCAAACTCGAAAATGCCGCCATAATTAGCCTGAATCTGATGCTTCCGTTTGTAGCATATCAGTTTGCAGAAGTACTCCATGTATCGGGTGTGTTAGCTGTGGTATTTATGGGTATAGTTATTGCCAAACGCGCTCATAAGAATAAAATATTATCCGATATAACCCGTGTACAGTCAAAACCTGTATGGTCTACAATTATATATTTACTGAGTGGTCTTATTTTTATTCTGATAGGCCTTGAGTTTCCGCAGATATTGAGAGGTATTCCTTTAACCACAGTATTTTCTCTTATGATAAGTGCATTTGCAATTTTCTTTATCGCTCTTATTATACGTATTGCTGTCATATTCCGCCATAAATTCAGACTGGATAAAATAATCTCCATTGTAAACAGTGACGGCTACAGCGAAAAAGTTTCGCCCGAACATGCCGAAAGGATGAGACAGGTAAAACCATTGACATTGAAAGATGCATTTATTATCGGCTGGGCAGGTATGCGGGGTATCGTTTCGGTTGCAACGGCTATTGCCTTACCTGTTACACTGGCGAATGGTGAAGATTTTCCTCAACGCAACAGTATTATATTCCTCACATTCCTCGTCGTTATACTTATGCTGATTATACAGGGTATGGGATTACCATTACTTATAAAATGGATGAAAGTAGAAGTTGTGGAAGATGATAATCCCGAAATAATGGAATAAAAATACAAAAGCCCCCTGAAAAATCATTCAGGAGACTTCCATACGTTATATAATCCAAATCATTCGTTTATCAAAGTGAACAATTCTTCGGCTGCTTCGCGTGGGCCGTCTTTCGTCTTGCCTTCGATAGCAAGGGATGTATGCATCTCACCTATCTGAACGCCTGCGGCTTTCATGTCCTTGAAATAAGAACGGACAAGTTTTTCGGTTTCTTTTCTTTCTTGTACAGGACCGAACGGATTTGCAAAATAAGATTTCACCAATCCCTTTTCCGTGGTCGTTCCTTTAGCCTTACGCGCACCGTCTTCGAAAACAGTAATCGCTTTATCCAGATCGTCGTAAATAAGGATTTTCTTATCTGCTTCGTTATAGTTATTAGCATACAGGAAATAATCGACAGGATATCCCCTCGATATAATTTCATATGTAGAAATCGGAATAGTAACACGGGCATTCACCTTATCCATGTTTGTGTACACTCCTTTATCCAGTTGCTCGAATGCATAAGCAGGATCGAGGTCGTCGACACGTACAAATGCTCCGATTTCTGTTCCGTAAGCCTTTATAGTTCCGTCCTTTTCTTTCTTCAGATAACCCATATCGTCGAAAATCACACGCATATGGCGGATATAATTTTCATTCAGTGTGCGGAAAGCTTCCAGACTTTCTGATTTTCCGGCGCCGCTGTCACCCATGATAATTATATTAGATTCCTTACCGTTGCGGAGTACAATATTTACCATAGCACCGTGAATAGGAAGGCTCTTATTCTCTATTTGCTTCACATTATGTAACGTAAGCAGCATCTTCTTCATATAACCGAAGTAGTCGATATCGTCGCAATAGTTTGCATAGCCTACAAGGATATCGTTTTTCTTATCTTTATAGTAGAAGGTGCGTTTTTCTTCATATCCGTCAGGGTAACCGAATACGTAAATCATGTCGGGCTTCTTACCGATATATTCTGTTTCGGTAGCAAGTTCGAACAAGTTAGCCAACCCAATACCATGCACCATAAAGTCCTTATGGAAATAAACGAATGTAAGCATATTGCCTACCTTAGCAGGAAAGACAAACCAGTCGTCTTCATTTAATACTATATTCTGTAAAGGGTTTTGCTGGTGCTCCTGAAATATTCCGTCACGTGTATTACGCTTAGTATAAGATATGTACGGTGGCTGGAAAACAACAGTGCTGATAAACGGTATCGAAGCAAGTCCTTTATATTCTATAGGACAATTCCAGTTAACATCGTTCAATGTCAGTCCGGCATTGGCACCTGCTGTAGACTGGCGGTATATCCGGGTCTCATGACCGTTCACGGTAGTTTGTATCCTACGGCCTGTAGACAGTACTAATTCGTTAAACATATCGTTTGCCTGAATGAACCGTACATTTTGCAGACCGTCTCCCACGCGCGAATTTCTCACGATAGTGTAACGTTCGAGCCGTTTCCAGTAAGCAAATAGTAGTTCTATAACTTCAAGGAATAAATCCTTGTCCTCGAAAAATTTCGAATATTTATTATCTACTGCTATTACTTCTTCTATATTGAAAACAGTTAAAAGTTTCAGCACTTCTATAAATGAATTTACCGTTTCATCCTCACTGCCAAAATATTCTGTGTAGTAATCGTAAATAACAACTTCTTCTTTTTTCAGTACTTGTTTTATGAAAGATTCGACAACGCGCCGAAATCCAAAACTATTGAGCAACTTTTGTTTAGTATCGCAATATTTGAGCGTAAAATTGATCATAGCTCTTCCTCTGGAAAGCGTAAACTCGTGTAACATAATGTTCTATATATGATTTAATAAATACAAAATGAGATATTTCCTTTAACAAACAAAGCAAAGATAACAGAATATTTTAATTTTAAGGTTATTTTGAAACATTATAAATAAAAGATATATGTTAAAATATCTTTCCTTAAATATTTAAATATACGCCTTATTCAAAAACTAATATTCATCTGTTTTGTTCTAATATTAAATAGAAAGGAAATTTATAAACAATATATTATATATACTTAATTGTATGTATTTAAAACAATTGACATTATGGTAAATTCTAAAATTACAGAAATTCTTGGCGATCAGAGTGAATACTTACTGAACCACGTAAGCAAATCTATAGACAAATCGATGATTCATGCTCCCGAACCAAATTTCATAGATAATATATGGATTGATTCGGACAGGAATATCCCGACGCTGAACAATCTGCAAAGACTATTCGGACATGGACGCTTAGCCGATACAGGTTATCTGTCGATATTGCCTGTTGATCAGGATATCGAGCATACTGCAGGTGCGTCGTTTGCGCCGAACCCCATATATTTCGATTCCGAGAATATTGTAAAATTAGCCGTTGAAGCGGGATGTAGTGCGGTTGCATCCACCTATGGAATACTTGGCTCCGTAGCTAGAAAATATGCACATAAAATACCCTTTATCGTAAAAATAAACCATAATGAATTACTTACCTACCCTACGTCTTACGATCAGGTACTTTTCGGTACTATCAAAGAGGCATGGAATATGGGTGCAGCGGCAGTCGGAGCCACTATTTATTTCGGCTCGGAACAAAGCCGCAGGCAAATTGTAGATATCGCCAAAGCATTCGAGTATGCCCACGAACTGGGAATGGTAACCATATTGTGGTGTTACCTGCGCAACAGCGACTTCAAAAAAGACGGTGTCGATTATCACAGCGCTGCCGATCTCTCCAGTCAGGCAAACCATATAGGAGTAACAATAAAAGCGGATATAGTAAAGCAAAAGCTTCCTACTAATAACGGCGGATTCAAAGCGATCAACTTCTCTAAATGGGATGAGCGCATGTATAGCAAATTAGCTACCGATCACCCGATAGACCTTTGCCGCTATCAGGTAGCAAACGGATATATGGGACGTGTAGGTCTTATCAATTCGGGCGGTGAGTCTCACGGTGAATCAGACCTGAAAGATGCCGTATATACCGCTGTCGTAAACAAACGTGCAGGCGGTATGGGGCTGATCTGCGGACGTAAAGCATTCCAGCGACCAATGGATGAAGGCGTTGAACTTATACATGCTATACAGGATGTATATCTGGATAAAGAAATAAAATTAGCGTGAGCTAAGTTTAGTGTTTTTTATTATAGTTGCTGAAGATGTCCCTGCGCTCCCTGCGCGGGGCTTCTTTTTTATAGTCTTTCTTAATCGTCCCGGAAAGTCGCACCTTTGCAGCTTATACATAAAGCAACAAAATAAACAATGTAGAGTAAAATAAATAAAAAGCTTAAATTCATAAGAAGTGTAATTTTAGTTTGTAATATAGATGTCTCCACAACTTTAGACGTATAGTTTACGCCTTTTGTTTGATTTGTTCGCTTAGTTTATGTTATTTTTCAATTCATTATACTTTTACGCTTTCATTATCGTTTCTGATTAATAAAAGTTTATCTTTGGTAAAGACTAAATAATCGAATTAGCTATGAAAAGAATACTTAATATTTTATTTCTGCTGGTTATAGGATGTATATATGTTTATTCTACTCCTCAAGAACCCGATATACTTATTTATAACGGTAAGAAATATTATCTGAATAATTTTTATTTAGAAGAATTCTTTGCTGATAATCCAGAAAAAAGACCAAATTTTGAATCTCGGTGGACTTCTTTATGGAGAGGCTATGTTGCCACTTTTGAAATAGAAAATAATGAGTTGTTCTTAACCAAGATAGAAATAGATGTTTATCTCGAAGATGCAAAAAAGAATATCCTCAATGAAGTTTTCCCTGACTCTAAAAAAGTTAAGCTTGACTGGTTCACGGGTATTTTATGGGGAGGAAATGATAATAAAAAAAGACACCTTTCTTTTGAATATGATAATTACTGCATTTTTGAGATAGACAAGGGTAATATTGTAAAGGAAAAGAATCTATCTAAAAAGGACTATTACAAATTTAAGAAACAGCAGATTAAGGCGTTTGAGAAAACAGATGAATACAATAAATGCATAGAAAGCGTAAAAGATCAACATGTAAAACAGATACAAGAATTACGGGAATATGCCGTGAGTATAGGTGATTTGGAGTCGGCAAAGGATTACGGTAAATCTAAACTCTCTGACAAAGAAGCTAAAGAATTCATTCATTATAATATCTTTGGTTTTACTACAACTTTTATAGAGTAATTACCAACCCAGTACTGAAACGAAATATATATTTTTCTTACCATGTATCATATTTTAACAAGAGGTGTAAAATAATTTTACACTAACACTCTATTTTAAAAGCCTTAAACATTTAAATATAAACCGATTACAAATTATGGCATGAATTTCGTTCTTTTATAGAAAAAATCACGTAAACTATGAAATTTGTAATTATCCTCACCCTACTTATCCTTAGCCTGACAGCAACCGGTCAGGAAAAAAAATGGACGATGGACGAATGTATGAGATATGCCATAGAAAACAGTCCGAAGAAAAATAAACAAAATGCAGAAAACAGTATCTATCACCAAAATTACCTGGAAGCTATCGGTAAGTTATTACCCTCTCTGAGTGCCAATACCAATGTATCTTTCAACTTCGGACGTGGTCTGGATGCACAAACAAATACTTATACAGATATAAATTCCTTTAGTAATAATTATAGTTTATATACCTCTCTTGTTTTATTTGATGGTCTGGCAAATATCAATAAATTGAAAATGCAGAAGGTAAACAAGCTGATGGGTAAAGAAGACTTGCAGAAAACGAAAGATGATATTGCATACGAAACAATGGAGGCTTTTATTACTGTTGCTTACAATGAAGAATTGGTAAAACTAGCTGCACAACAATTGGAAGAAAGTTCCGCGAATGTAAGACAGGTAAAACGGATGGAAGAACTCGGAATGAAAGGTTCAGCCGATGTAGCCGAACTTGTAGCTAAAGAAGCTGCAGACAACTACAACTTGACCCGCAACAGGAATCTACTGACTATCAGCAATATATTATTGAAAGAAAAAATGAATTTTCCTATTGAAGAAGAATTGCATATTAAAAATGAAATGCAGGAAAATTTAATTGCCAAAACTGAAGAAACAGCAATATCAATATACGAAAAAGCAAAAGACTATAATCCGAAAGCCAAAGCTGCGGAAATGGCTTTCAAAGCTCAGCAATTATCATACAAAGCCACTAAAGGGACTTTCTTTCCGACCCTGTCCGCCGAAGCGGGAATTACTACAAACTTCTCCCGTTATATGGATGGGAGTGAGTATTCAGGCTTTAAGAATCAGATAAGGGACAAACGCGGACATTATGTAGGCCTTTCCCTTTCAATTCCTATATTTTCCGGATTCTCAAAATCATCGCAGGTAAAAAGAAGCAAGGCTCAAACAGTTATAGCACGTAACGAACGAGACGAAACCTTAAGGACTCTCTATAGCGAAATCGAGCAGGCTGTAACCGACATGAACGGGCAGGCCGACGAGTTCTTTCAGGCAAGGAAACAAACTGAGGCTATGGAAATAGCACACAATGTAAACCAGCGTAAATTTACAGAAGGACTCGTAAGCGCGATAGAACTACATACCAGCTCCAACCGCTTGTTACAGGCCAAAGTAGATGAAGTGAATGCACGCCTGAAATACGAACTCAAGCAGAAACTGGTAAACTATTACAAAGGCGAACCATTCATATCAGAATAATAAAAAACATAAAATATAAAACGATGGATATTCAATTAGAAAAGAAAAAAGGTCTGCGAAAAAAACACATTCCTTTCATTGCCGGAGGTATTTTTGTACTGATAGTTGTCGGATGGCTGATATTTGGAAATCATGCCGCACGGCTAAATGTAGAATCAGACAGAGTAACCGTAAAAGATGTTACAAAAGGCATGTTCAATGACTATATGCGCGTGCAGGGGCAGGTACAGCCTATCAATACTATCTACCTCAGTGCGGTAGAAGGTGGAATGGTAGAAGAGAAACTCATCGAAGAGGGCTCTACGGTACGTAAAGGCGACGTTATAGTCCGCCTGACAAACTCGATGTTAAGCCTGAACATTCTGGACAGTGAAGCCCAACTGGCTGAAAAACAAAACTTCCTTCGCAATACACAGGTATCTATGGAACAGGAAAAACTTAACTTGAGGAAAGAAAAGCTTCAGCTGGATATGGATGTGGCACGTATGAAAAGAAAGTATGAGCAATACAAACAACTATATGAAGAAAAACTTACTTCGAAAGAAGAATATCTGCAGGCAAAAGAAGAGTACGAATTAGCTGTTAATGGAAGCACTCTTGTAATGGAACGCCAAAAACAAGACTCTATATATCGTGGAATTCAAGTTAGCCAGATGGAAGAAAGTTTACATAATATGCGACAGAATCTGATATTGGTTCGTCAGCGTGTAGATAACCTCAATGTAAAAGCCCCTGTCGATGGACAACTTGGTATCCTCGACGTAGAAATAGGACAAACTGTGGGAACCGGTGAACGTATAGGCCAGATAAGTGTATTGTCCGATTACAAAGTGGAAGGTATGATCGACGAGCATTATATCGACCGTGTAAAAGTAGGATTGGATGCGACATTCGAACGTCAGGATAAGAACTTCGCCTTACGTGTAAGAAAAGTATATCCCGAGGTGCGCGACAAGCAATTTAAAACAGACTTCGTATTCGAAGGAGAACGCCCTGATAATATCCGTGCCGGACAAACATACGTTATCAGCCTGCAGCTAGGTGAGCCTGCTGAAGCTGTATTAATCCCACGCGGCCCATTTTACCAGACTACCGGCGGTCAATGGATATTCGTTGTTGTACCGGATGGCAACAAGGCAGTCAGACGTAATATAACAATAGGTCGTCAAAATCCTAACTACTACGAAGTAACAAGCGGTCTTGAGCCCGGAGAAAAAGTTATAACATCATCCTACGACGGGTATGGAGATATCCAAGAATTAATCTTAAAATAAATATAATGCTATGAACATCTTCAGATTATACAAACGTACCCGCTCTTTCCTGTGGGTTAATATAACAGGACTTGCGATCGGATTGGCTACGGCAATCATGCTGATTCTATTTATCACCAATGAATTAAGTTATGACGGGCATCTGGTTAATAAAGACCGGATTGTCAATCTGATAACCATATATGAAAGTAATGGGGCACAGCAAAAAACCGGTATCACTCTTCGTAAAGCATATAAAGAACTTCCGTCGAAAGTACCCGGAATTGAGGCTGCAGTACAAATATATGGTATAGAAACTGCAGAAGCCATTTATCAAAGTGAGCACTTTCAAAATATAAAGTTAGCATACATGGATCCGGAATTCTTCACTGTTTTTCCTATGAAGTTCATAGAAGGAACTCCACAAGAAGCATTAAAAGACATGCAATCGATAGTCCTCACCCGAAAAAAAGCAGAAATGATATTTGGGAGCACCGCCAATGCTATAGGAAAACCGATGAAAGTAGGATATGTAGATGGTATAGTTGCTGCTGTGGTTGAAGAAATCCCCATGAACACTCATTTTAGTATTGATGCAGCAGGAAGAATACCTCAGTTTATGGAAGAATATTACGGGGGACTGGAATTTATTACGTATTATCTGATAGATCCCAATGTTTCCAAAACTGAGGTGAGTGCCGCTATAGAAAAAGAATATACTGCCCTATTGGAGCCTTGGGCGGCAAATTTTAGTGCAAAAGCTTATGGTGTTACACAAAATGCTACCGATATATATATGTATTCCAAAGCCGAAAATCGTTTTTGGAAACGCGGCAGCATGACATTTATATGGTTATTGTCGGGATTGACCCTATTCATTCTGATTCTGGCCATTACTAACTTTATAAACCTGTTTATGGCTCAGGGAGAAACACGTATGAATGAAATAGGCATACGCAAAACAAACGGGGCGTTTATAAAAGATATTGTACAGCAGTTTTTTAAAGAAGTATCAACTATCGTACTCATAGCATTTGTTTTAGGATATATCATAGCAGTCATCTGTACACCATATTTTGGCGATCTGATCAGAAAGGATATCGATTTGGCTCAATTATTAAATCCTGTATTCATCTTATGCATTATAGGTCTTTTTTTAATTACAGTTGTGTTATCGGCATTCTATCCGGCATTTTATCTCAGCAAATTCAGCCCGTTGGAAATATTAGGCAAACGTATAAAATTCTCGAAGCGCAGACTTAATACCATTGTGGTCATTTTTCAATCGCTTGTAACAATTTGTCTTATTTCTTTCATTCTTGTAATCAGTAAGCAAACTTCTTATCTGCAAAATATAGCGTCAGGCTACAATCCTGAAGGAGTAATGAGTATGCCAGTGACTGAAAATATAGGTAAAAGTTTTCTGTCGGTAAAGAATGAATTACTCTCTCATCCGGAAGTCAAGATGGTAAGCGGAGCACATCATATTATTGGTGGTGGATGCAGCGGACAAACAATAGGATTATTAGATGATAAAGAAAAGAAATTTTCTATAAGGGAGTACAGGGTTATGCCGGAGTTAAGTGAGCTTATGGAATTCAAACTTAAAGAGGGAGAATTTTACAGAGAAAGTACCCCTGATAGTGTCAAACAAGTCGTACTAAATGAAGCTGCTATAAAAATGATGGGATTCACATATCCTGTTGTAGGCAAAATGGTCGATTACAGAGGTACTGCCGAAATAATCGGGGTCGTCGAGGATTTCTATTACGACAGTCCGGCAAATACTATAGAACCGATAATACTAACCCGTGTTGGCTGGCTGGGTCTCCTATATATAAAATTCGATGAAAGTTTAAGCCGCCGGGATGCCGAAGAATTAACCCTGACAACGCTCAGAAAATTCGACCCGGAGTTTTATCTAAATCCTACATGGAGCTCGGATATTTATAATGCAAAATTTGATGTAATCAAGACTCAGGCAAAAGTTATATCGATTGCTTCATTCCTGTCCATACTTATTGCCATGCTCGGATTGGTAGCCATGCACTTGTATACTACCATGCGCCGTACGAAAGAAATAGGAATTCGCAGGGTAAACGGAGCCAGCTCGGCAAATATATTTAAAATACTCAGTCGCGATATAATTATCTGGATATGCATTGCCGGAATAATAGCTATTCCTATCGTATACTATTATGCAACAGACTGGCTTAATAACTACACAAACCATGCAAATTTGGACTGGACTATATTTGTTTTACCTTTAGTGGTACAATGTATTATAGCCATTGCCGTCACTTCCGGTGTCAGTTGGCGTGCATTGTCCCAGAATCCTGTAGAAGCATTAAGAACTGATTAATATTTTCGATTATGAAATTTATATTAAGGAATTTTTTATACGTCCTCCGTCGTTTCAAATCGGCTACCATATTGAATATATTCGGTTTGTCGGTAGCATTCGCATCCTTCATGATAATCATGATGCAGGTGGATCACGACGTAAATTTCAATAAGAACGTTAAAGATTTTGACCGGATATTCCGGGCAGAGGTTGCTTATGAAAGTGGGGCACATACTGTTATAGCCCGCCCATTGGCCGAATTATTATTCGAGTCGTCGCCGGCTATTGTAGCCGGAACTTTTACAGATCCTGGTCCGGGTAATCGCCTCTTCAAAGTAACGGATAAAAACGGCACAAAGAATATTTTCCTCGAAAATTCATTTAAAGTATCAGAATTTTACGCCGATGTATTTCATTTCGATATGCTGGAAGGATCGGATAAAGCACTTAGCGAACCGAATAAATTGCTCATACCCGAATCTGTAGCAAAAAAAATATTCGGGGAACAATCGGCTTTAAACCAGCAAATGGAATCAGAAGAAAAGACAGTATATACCATTGGCGGTGTATTTAAAGATTTTCCTAAAAACTCTTCACTCCGTAATGTCATATATTATAAGATAGATGACAATGAAAATAAAGATAATTGGGGAAATCAGAATTATTCTGTATTTATACGCGTTTCTTCTCCGGAAGTAGTAACCGGATTGTTTGAAAATATGAAGAAAAAAATGCCGTCAGATATGATCAAGGATTTGCATAGTAGTAATATAAATTTACGGTTTACATCATTAGAGGAATCTTATTATATCAAAAACGTATCTTTCGACAGTTTTCCAAAATCGAGCCGTCAGACTATAGCTGTTTTATTTGCCATAGCATTTGTAATCGTTATTATAGCAGGCGTTAACTTTACCAATTTCAGCATGGCCCTTACCCCTGCACGTATCAAGAGCATCAATACTCAAAAGGTAATGGGTGCTACTACAACACAGTTGCGGCGGACTCTTCTTATCGAAGCCATATGTACAAGCTTGATAGCTTTTATTTTATCTATATTGCTGGTAAAACTTATAACATATACCCCTCTGACAGAGCTCCTGAATGCAGATATGAATCTATCCAATCAGATTCCTGTTATCTCAATATCTGCTGTACTTTCCCTGGGCATCGGTTTATTATCCGGCATTTATCCGGCATTCTATATGACATCGTTTCCACCCGCACTTGTACTGAAAGGCAGTTTCGGACTATCCGATAAAGGGAAGACGATGAGGAGTATCCTGATAGGGTTCCAGTTTGTAGCATCGCTCGCCCTTATCATAAGCGCGGGGCTGATGAATATGCAGAACCGGTTTATGCAAAATTCTCCTTTGGGATACGATAAAGAAGCGCTCATTATAGTAAACTCGAATAATAAATTAGTCGAAAATTGGGATTTGTTTAAGAACAAGATAAGAACATATTCCGAAATAGAGAACGCATCAAACGCTACAGCAGTTCTCGGAAGCGGGGAACATTATATGGGTTGGGGAAGAAAATACAAAGACAATGATATTAATTTTCAGTGTATACGTGTAGAATATGATTTCCTCGATATGATGGATATAGAAATAAAGGAAGGACGAAATTTTAGGCAGAGTGATTCTGATCTGAAACAAGGAGTATTCATCTTTAATGAAAGAGCAAAAAAAGAATTTAATCTGGAGCTGAACGCATGGGTTGACAGTACAGAGATTATAGGTTTCGTTCCCGATATAAAATTTACTTCGTTCCGTATCAGTGTCAATCCAATGGCCTTTTATGTAGATAAACATTTTACATGGTTTGCTTATGCATATATTAAAACAAAAAAGAATGCAAATCCTTATACTGCTATGGAACATGTAAAGAGCGCGCTGCAAACTGTCGATCCGGAATATCCTTACAATGTATATTTCTATGATGACGTATTCAACAGAACATATATAAAGGAAACGAATCTTTCCAAACTAATCACGACATTCAGTCTGATAGCCATACTTATATCTATAGTCGGGGTATTCGGCCTCGTTATCTTCGAAAGTGAATATAAACGTAAAGAAATAAGTATCCGTAAGGTATTGGGATCATCTATAAAAGAAATATTGATACTGTTCAACAAAACATATGTGAAAATACTTGCCATATGCTTTATTATCGCAGCGCCTATCGCCTATTATATCATCGATCGCTGGCTGGAGAACTTTGCATACCGTATGCCGATACCTTGGTGGGTATTTCCGGCAAGCGCAGTACTCATTTTCATTATAGTGGCAATAACCGTTACATGGCAAAGCTGGCGCACAGCCATATCAAATCCGGTAGATTCATTAAAGAACGAATAAAATAAAAAACAATTTAATACTTAATATTATGATACAGATTAACAATTTAAAGAAAGTATTCCGTACCGAAGAAGTAGAAACAATCGCACTAAACGGTATATCCATGAACGTTAGCAAAGGAGAGTTTATTGCTATTATGGGGCCTTCGGGTTGCGGTAAATCTACACTGCTTAATATCTTAGGCTTGCTGGATAATCCTACTTCGGGTCAATACTTGTTGGATAATAACGAAGTCGGTAACCTGAAAGAAAAGAACCGTACTCTAACCCGTAAAGGTAATATCGGATTCGTTTTCCAGAGTTTCAACCTAATTGAGGAAATGACCGTATTCGAAAATGTAGAGCTACCTCTTACATACCTCAAAATAAAAGCAACGGAAAGGAAGAAACGTGTGGAAGAAACATTGCACAAAATGAATATCAGTCATCGTGCCAGCCACTTTCCTAACCAGTTATCCGGTGGTCAGCAGCAGCGTGTAGCCATTGCCCGTGCAGTCGTAGCCAATCCGAAACTGATACTTGCCGATGAGCCTACAGGTAATCTGGACTCTAAAAACGGTAAGGATGTAATGGATCTGCTTACGGAACTCAACAGAGAAGGTGCTACTATCGTAATGGTAACACACTCACAGCATGACGCATCATTTGCACACCGTATAGTCAATTTGTTCGACGGACAGATTGTAACTGAGGTAGAAAGCATGATGTAATCTAATATTTTATTTGTTTCCATTATAAATCACCTATTTGCCGGTTATGTATAGCATACTAAAAACTTCTTTAAATACAATAAAACGATTCCGGATAGCAAGTATATTCAATATACTGGGGTTGAGTGTGGCATTTGCAGTATTCATTGTGATAATGATTCAGGTTCACTATGAGTATAATTTTGACAAGTCTTACCCCGAGTCCGAATGTATTTTCCGGGCTGATATTCCCGGTGAAGATATATTCTCGGTAATCATGCCTCGTCCATTTGTGGAAGCTATAATCACTTCTTCTCCACATATAAAAGCAGGAACTCTCATCTTTCCTTATAATGGAGATATATACATAACCATAGATGATAATGGAAATAAAAAAGGTTTCAAACAGCCCTTTGCAACTTGTAGTCCGGCCCTCACACATGTGTTCGGCTTCGAGATGACAGAGGGCGATATGGATTGCCTAAAAAATCCCGATCATGTGATTATACCTCAAAGTATGGCTTATACCTTGTTTGGTAAGACGACAGCTGTTGGTGAAGCTATCACTTGTGAAGGAGTTGTATGGACTAAAGATCGTAAGGATTTAATTGTGGGAGGGGTTTATAAAGATTTACCACAGAATTCTCAATTGAATAATGTGATTTATACAGCCATAGACCCTGAGTATCAAATTAATTATTGGGAAGCAAGTAATTTTCTATGTTATTTACTACTTGATAATAAAGATGCGGCCGAAAGTGTTACTGATAATTTCAATAAAAATTTCGATTTTTCCAAAGTAAGTTGGGACGATGCGAAAAAGAGAATTCAGTTGACGCCTATAACAGATATATACTTTAAGAACGAATTCCAGGATGGAAATCTTCTAAAATGCGGAGATAGACAATCTACCGATATTATCTTTTATATTGCATTACTGGTAATAGCCATTGCCGCTATTAATTTTATGAATTTCAGCACAGCTTTGGCTCCCCGGCGTATCAAAAGCATAAACACACAAAAAATACTGGGTTGTCCCACACCTTTGATAAGATTGGCACTCATATCGGAAGCTGTAGCTATTGCTTTTGTTTCCTATCTTATTGCCATTGCTTATGTATTTGTATTAAGCAGGGCCAATCTTCTTCCCTTTATCAATGCAGATATCAGTCCCGATAACAATCTGCTGTTAATTGGCATAGCCGGATTGATAGCAATAGTAACCGGTATTTTATCAGGCTTATACCCATCTTTTTATATGACATCTTTCTCTCCGGCATTAGCTGTTAAAGGTGATTTTGGTGTATCGCCTACTGGAAAGAGATTAAGGATAGTACTGATTGGATTCCAGTTTATCATATCCATGGCCCTGATTATAGCCGCCTCTTTTATATGGGCACAAAGTAAATATATGCAGAATTATTCTATAGGTTTTGATAAAGACCAAATTGCTATAGTGGAACTTAATGAAAATATTTTCACAAACTCCAGAAGCACCTATGAAAATGAATTGAAAGAATATGCAGGCATTGAAGATGTAGCTTTCTCCAATCAGAAATTAGGATCGGGTGATTCGTATTCTACTTCCGGTATAACTTATAATGAAGAGACCTTCCCCACTTTTGTAATAAATATTTCTTATAATTTCATGAAAGTCATGGGTATACCTCTTATCGAAGGCCGGGATCCGTTACCAGCAGATGAAACCAGTGAAAAAAACATCTTTTTGGTTAACAAAAATATCCATGATAAATTCGGAGTAATTTCAACACCATCTATCAATATTTTCGGAAGAGAATCTTCCATTATCGGAGTTACAGGAGACGTTAAATTCACCTCCCTGCGTAAAGAACGTGACAATATAATATTTATGACGAATATCCGATATCCATTGACGGTTTCATATGTGCGGATCAATTCAGGGGCAGATCATTTTGCTGCAGTTGAGCATATCCGGAAGACTTTGAAAAAAATCGACCCTACTTTTCCTTTCAAGGTTGAATTCTACGATTCCGTGTTTGACCAACTATATAAGAAAGAGGAAAACTTTCGTAAAATGATCACTATATTTTGCTTCTTTGCGATCCTTATATCTATAGTCGGAGTATTCGGACTTGTTATTTTCGAAACAGAATACAGGCGCAAAGAAATAAGTATCCGTAAAGTATTCGGTGCAGAGACAAATAATGTACTGAGCATGTTCAATATGGTATACGTCAAGATTCTGCTTATCTGCTTTGTTATAGCCGTTCCCATAGTCTATTATTTTATTAATGATTGGTTGAAAAACTTTGTATATAAAACACCTGTCTATTGGTGGATATTTGCTATAAGCGGACTTATAATTTTTGTTGTAACCTTATCTGTTGTGACTTTTCAGAGTTGGCGTGCTGCAACAGCAAATCCGGCTAAAGCATTGAAAGACGAGTAAAAAATGCAACACTAACCAATTAACATCCGGTTAATAATACAAATCAATGATTTAAAGAATCGTATTTTAAAGTGTGTAAACAAGGAAAAGTTTATTTTAATATGGCAATATCGCAAAATACCTAAAACTGAATAATCATTCTATAGACAAAACTTTCGTGCTCTTGTCTATAGGCCGTCCTATACAAAATGAATAATTTAATTTCCGGGTGATAGTAACTGTAAAGGAGTATTCGGATATAAAGTATTTATATTTTAAGCCTTTAACCGATACTCCTTTCTTTAAGAACAACAATGTAAAATTAAATATAATATGCGTCAAATTCCGTTTGTAATCCGCCGTTTTACCAAGAGTAAGAGCCTACGTTTCATCAATTTTCTAGGACTTGCTCTGTTGTTTGCTTGTGTACTTGTTTCCTATACATACATCCAGCGTGAACTTAGTTTCGATAAGTTTTACAAGAATGCCGACCGTATTGCCCGCCTGACATTGTCTTTAGATGATAATATAGCTGACGGACGTATATATAAACCTTCTATCAGGCAGATATGGCAGGATATTCCCGCAGTAGAAGACGCACTACATCTGGAAAAGGTAAATTCCTCTCTTCTGAATCATAAAGGGGAGAAGCATGTGCTCAATACTCTCTTCTTCGCAAGCAAGAACTTATTGGATATACTTGATATTCCTATAGTTGCAGGTAGCAGCAGAGAGGCCTTCGACATGCCCGAAAGTGTAATAATAAGTGAACGGTTGGCTAAGCAGGTATTCGGAAGAACGGATATCGTCGGAGAAGAAATAGAACTGAGCAGCAGACGCCTGCCAGGAAAAATATATTTTGTAAGCGGTGTATACAAAGATATGCCCGAGAATACACATTTCCATGCCGATATAATAGCCCGCAACGACAGCTTCGACGATTCTTTCCGATACCGCTATATATACCTGTTGATGAAAGACGGATACAATGTAAAAGATACTCAGGCAAAACTGACCGATAATTATATAAAGCTCAACCCCGAAGATATTAAGCCGCAGATCGGCCTGATGCCGATGACCGACATTCATCTTCACAGCCACCTGTTGCGTGAACTGGAACCGAACGGAAATATATATTACATATATCTGATAGCGGGAATAAATTTACTTTTATTTATAATCGTATTATTCAATTTGTGGCTCAATTCGAATGTTATATTTTCGTACAACAAGCGTTATTATCAATTCCTGAGGATGAACGGGGCTTCATCTGCCATTGTTGTAAAAGATGAACTATTCATTTCACTGTTTCTTTCGCTGGCAGCAATATTAACGGCAAAAATCTTATCTGTTTTTATAGGAAACTATTTCGGGATTTCATTCAATATGATACCTGTATCAGAAGAGATTCTCTTGTCGCTGTTATTTATTTTATTTACGTCCTTTGTTTCATTACTTCCTGTTTTTGTAAATATGTCTGCTACCATGTTTACCAACGAACAGGCAGACTTGCGACAGGCGCGTTTCTCTATATCTAATGTAAAATATATGCTGGTAGTACAATACAGCATCGTATTATTTATCATAATTGTAGGAATCGGTATAATTAATCAGATGTCACTTATCCGTAATACGCAGCTAGGAGGAAATGACAATAATATCATCGTGTTCAACGAACAACCGCAAGAGGTTATAAGAAATTATATTCCTTTCCGTAACGAATTGCTTAAGCATAGCGAAATTGAATCTGTAACGGCTGCCATGCAACTACCGGGATCGGCGGTTCGCGATATGATAGGTATTACTATGGAGGGTAAAGAACAGATATATTTACCTACATTAGTTGTCGGAGAAGATTTTCTGTCATCATTCGATATCAAACCAATTGCAGGGGTATCTTTCCCTCCTATGCAACTTTCCTATATCGAAGAAGAAAAATTAATGGAAGAAAGAAGAGGAAATAATGATTTCAAATCTAATATTAAAGACAACCTTATCATCAATAAAAAGGCGTTAGCTTCATTAGGTTTTTCTTCTCCCGAAGATGCCATAGGCAAGGAAGTAAAACTATCGCATGGTGTACTCGATTATTTCCCGACAGGTACAATCTGCGGTGTTGTAGATAATTTTACTTATACAAACGTATATGAGGAATCAATACCTATGGTAATACTTCAGCGAAATATGTTTATGAATTGTTTTATTGTGAATTTCGCACCGCAACGCGAAAAAGAAGCTAAAGCAATAACAGAAGCCGTCTGGGCTGAAATCAATCCGGATTACCCGGTCAATTTTACTTTTCTCTCCGATTCATATAAATTGTTGTATACGAATGAGATTAATGCCGAGAAAGTGGTTTCATTCTTCTCTATGCTCTCTTTTATCATAACCATACTTGGTCTTATCACATTCATGGCTTTCATGATAAAAAACCGCCTGAAAGAAATAAGCATCCGTAAAGTAAACGGCGCCACAAACAATGAAATAGTGTATATGCTTAATCTTGGACTATTGAAATGGGTATTATTATCTTTTGTTATCGCCATGCCGGCCGCATGGTACGTAACAAAACTGTGGCTAGAAAATTTTGCATACCAGACAACTTTATACTGGTGGATATTTTTAATGTCAGGACTGATCGTGTTCTTGATATCCTTTATGGCTATCAGTTATCAGAGCCTGAGAGCTTCGAATGTAAATCCTGCTAAAATACTGAAAGGAGATTGATACTGCAGATTAGAATATCATGCTGAATACAGTCCATCCATCTTTGGTATAATGCTTGAGATTGCCGCCATGCAGGCGCATTATATAGCGGGAAATGCTTAAACCTATACCTGTACCTGTATCCTTAGTAGTAAAAAACGGAATAAAAATACTCGATACCACTTCGGGTGGTATCGGGCTTCCGTTATTCGAAACATCTATATGTGTCCGGTCGCCTGTATGGTTGATATTAATTCTTATTTCTCTTTCTTTATCGGTGTCCAGTGCTTCTATAGCATTTTTCACCAGATTAACCAAGACCTGTGTTATCTGAGATTCATCAGCATTTATTACTGCTGACGGCATATCAGAAGTGATATTCAAATTGACGCCCTTTTCTTCCATAGCCGACATCTCAAGGCTCACAACGTTCTCTACTATAGGTAGCAGGTCTATTTCTCTCAGTTCAGGTTTAGGAACCCCGGTAAATTTTCGATACGACTGTACAAATACCATCAATCCTTTAGCTGTAGAACTTATTGTTTCCAATGCATCAACTGTATTTTCGCGTAGTTCGTCATCCTGATTTGCTTCAGCCATTTTGTAAGAGAACAAAAGAGTGTCGGTTAGAGAAGTAATCGGCGCTATTGAGTTCATTATCTCATGGGTCATAACACGTATCAGTTTCACCCACGATTCCATTTCCTTTGCTTCGAGTTCATTACCGATGCTGTTTAATGAAATGATTCTCAATGTACCGAGCTTCAATGTTATTTTGGAAACCCTAAGGCTTATTTCTTTTTCTTCCCGCTCGTTTGCTATTTTTATCGTTTTATTATCGTTGACGTCAAGATCTCGGAATAACTCCGGCAATGTTTCGTCCAACACTTTAAGTTGTTTCAAATGTGTCAGGACAGGCATACCGAGAATATCGTTAATCGCCCGGTTTGTTGTCAGTATATTATTATGCTGATCCAGTATAATGATGCCTGTAGGTACGCTCTCGACAATGAGGCTGAGGAATTTTTCATTCTCAATTACTTCCTTGCGCGCCTTTGTTAGTATGTCCTTGATGCGGTTCATCATTCTATTCAATTCCTCTTCGCGCTTCGACATTTTTGTTTCGGCAAAATTGAAGGAATAATCTCCGTTATCGAGAGCATTCAACAGGAAAAGAATATTCTGATTGAATTTACTGTAATTCTTATATATCCTGTTAAGGCAAAATATCATAATGAGGATACACAATGGCCCATATATATATTCCTGTATTATAAAACAGAAAGTAGCTGCAGCTGTAAAAAGAATCAGCAAACATATATATGTTATCAGCCTGTATTCAATGGATCTAAACATATTCTATTAAGATAATCCGTATTTTTTCATTTTATTATACAATGTAGGTCGTGTGATACCCAGTTCGGCAGCAATAGCAGATATATTTTTATCATACTTGTTTAAAGCCTTATCGATAAGTATCTTTTCCATTTCTTCCAATGTAATGGATTCTATGATAGCTGTACGGTCTTCTGTTATTCTCAGGTAGAAGTCTGATGCCTGCAATTCCGAACCGTCAGAAAGTATAACCGCTTTCTCAATAGCATGCTCGAGCTCGCGGACATTTCCCGGCCATGTATAATTTTCAAGTTTGGCTATAGCCTTATCGCTGAAAGTTAATCCTTTTTTATTGTATTTCTTCGCAAACCGTGCTAAAAAGAAATTTGCCAGTAAGGGTATATCTTCCTTACGGTTTCTCAAAGCCGGAACTTCGATTTGTATAGTATCGAGGCGGTATAGTAAGTCTTCCCTGAATTCGCCACTTCTTACAGATTCGTGCAAATCTCTGTTGGTTGCACTTACCAGCCGTATATCCACCGGAATAGGTTTGTTGCTCCCTACCCTCACTATTTTACGCGATTGTAAAGCGGTAAGTAACTTAGCCTGTAAAATATAGCTTAAATTCCCTATCTCGTCCAGAAATAATGTACCCTTATCAGCAGCTTCGAATTTTCCGGCACGGTCTGCACGGGCATCAGTAAAGGAACCTTTTACATGTCCGAATAGTTCACTTTCGAATAAAGTTTCCGTGATAGCACCCATGTCCACACTTACCAGTGTTTCATTCGAACGCATAGATAACTGATGTATCTTTCGGGCTATAAGTTCCTTACCCGTACCGTTTTCCCCTGTAATAAGTACATTTGCATCCGTTTTAGCAACCTTTTCTATCATCGACAGCAACCGCTGCATAGCATCCGATTGCCCCCAGCAAACATCGGAATCTTTTGTTAATTCCGAGTTCAGGATATCTTGCTTCTCTTTCAGTTTCTTTACTTCTTTCCTTGATTGGCGAAGAGCAAGTGCCGATTGCAATGTGGCTAGTAGTTTTGCATTATCCCATGGTTTTACGACAAAATCGCTGGCACCTTCCTTTAATGCTTTTACGGCCAGTTCTATATCGGCATACGCTGTAAACAGGACAACAGGAATTTCAGCATCCAATTTCTTTACTTCCGACAACCAGTATAATCCCTCATTACCCGTATTTATACCTGCTGAATAATTCATATCCAACAGCACTATATCAGGATTCTTCTCTCTCATCATAGAGATAAGCATATTAGGGGATGATAGCAGAATAACTTCTTCGAAATAATTGTTCAGAAGAATACGCAAGGCACTTAGTACGTTTTTGTTATCATCTACGATAAGGATACTTCCCATTTTCATTTTATAGTCAATTAGTGTACTTACAAATATAGAGAAAAGTTCTCATTCCGTCTATGTTACAGCCCTTACTTTTCCCGAATATCTGCTTTATAAAAGACTTAAGTCCTTATCTTTGCATAAACCGTAATATTATGGATATCGATATTATACTTCTAATTGCAGGCGCTATACTCATAATTCTGGGTATAGCAGGCTGTATTCTTCCCGTGTTGCCCGGTGTACCATTAAGCTATGCCGGAATATTTCTTATGCACCTGACCTCCAAAGTTGAGTTCTCCGTTCAGTTTCTTGTTTTATGGGCTATTGTAGTTATTATAGTACAAATACTGGACTTCTATATTCCGGTGTGGGGCACTCAAAAGTTTGGAGGTGGCAAAAAAGGTATTTGGGGAAGTGCTGTAGGCGTCATATTCGGGCTATTTTTTCTTCAACCTTTCGGCATCATTATTTTTCCATTTGTTGGTGCAGTCATCGGAGAACTTATAGATGAAAAAGAATTTAAAGTAGCATTAAAAGCGGGATTTGGAGCCTTTTTAGGATTTATGGCAGGTACAATTATCAAACTAGTTGTTGCTTTTATCTTAGCATTTTATTTTTTCAAGGAGCTATTTACGATTATATTCTAATTAATGAGATTAACACACAGCCTCAAATGTTAATTAACAATTAAATTCTCTTAATAGAGGAAACGATTCCTATATTTGTAAATAATAAGACCCTTAATAAATTAAATCACATACTAATGAAAAAACTAATATTCTTGTTCGCTCTTTCCACAACAATATTTCTAATATCGTGCGGAGAACCTGAAACAACAATTCAGAAACCTTATAATCAGGGTATAAACATCACTCCTATCCCTGTAGAACTTATCCAAAATGAAGATACGTTCAGGCTTTCGAAAAATATTGTATTTGTGAGTAACGATACTGAAGTAGCGAAAGTTGCTGAATATTTTGCTGCAAAAATAAAAGCTTCGACAGGTTTCAATTTGAAAGTTGTAAGTGATAAGCCAACATCAGACTATATCGATTTAAGCATCGTTGCTGACCTATCTGTCAACGATGAAGGTTATATGTTAGATATAACCAACCAACATATAGAAATACAGGCGAAGACTCCACAAGGATTGTTTTACGGCATGCAAACCGTAATGCAACTTTTACCTGCCGAAATAGAAAGTAAAAATACGGTAAAGAATATAGCATGGAATATCCCTGCTGTAACAATAAAAGACGAGCCACGTTTCAAATATCGCGGTATGCATCTTGATGTATGCCGCCATTTCTCTGACATTGATTTCCTAAAGAAGCAACTGGATGTATTAGCCATGTTCAAAATAAATACCTTCCATTGGCACCTGACGGATGATCAGGGATGGCGAATCGAGATAAAGAAATATCCCGAACTTATGCAAAAAGCTACTCTCAGAACCGAAGGTGAGGGAAATACTTACGGCCCGTTCCTCTATACTCAGGAACAAGTGAAAGAAGTGGTAGCTTATGCAAAAGAAAGGTTTATCGAAGTAATCCCTGAGATAGAACTTCCCGGGCACGTTGTAGCTGCCTTACACGCTTATCCTGAACTCTCCTGTACCGGAGAGCCGATTGAGGTGCGGAATGTATGGGGTGTAGCGACCGATGTATTTTGTGCAGGTAATGATTCTGTTTTTCAGTTTCTTGAAGATGTTATTGCCGAAGTAGTTCGGTTATTCGAAAGCGAATATTTCCATATAGGTGGGGATGAGTGTCCTAAACTGCGCTGGGAAAAATGCCCGAAATGTCAGGCGCGTATAAAAGAACTGGGGCTGAAAGCAGATAAAGAGCATAGTGCAGAAGAGAAACTTCAAAGCTATTTTGTACAACGTATGGAGAAAGTCGTACTGAAACATAACAAAAAGATGATCGGCTGGGATGAAATTCTCGAAGGAGGTCTGGCACCGTCTGCCACAGTAATGAGCTGGCAGGGAGAAGAAGGAGGTATTGCTGCCGCTAATATGGGACATGACGTGATTATGACACCGGGCGCATGGATGTATCTAGATAAATATCAGGGTGATCCGAAACTACTGCCTGTTACTATCGGTGGATACCTGACCCTCAAAAAAGTATACAATTACGAGCCGGTTCCTGATAAGATAGCTGAAGATAAGAAACATCATATACTGGGAGCACAGGTAAATATATGGAACGAATATAAATATACGGATGAAGACCGGGAACATGATATTTATCCGCGTGTCATCGCTTTATCTGAATTGACATGGTCACCTAAAGAAAAGAAAGACTATAACGATTTTGAACGCCGTATAGAAAACCAACGTGTTCGCCTGGATATGCATAATATAAATTACTATATCCCGATGCCGGAAGATAAAGGCCCGCATACTATCAGCTACTGGGGGGATTCTGTCAGTGCGCCTTTCTCCTGCAATTTTGTAGCCTTTACCGATCAGGCCACACTGGCATTTAAGACGACAGAACCTGCAAAAATGATATACACTACTGACGGCAGCGAACCGTCATTAGAGTCGGATGTCTACAACACGCCTTTGACTTTCAAGGAAAATACGACATTAAAAATACGGTCTGTATTATCATCTGATAAGATGAGTCCGGTACGCACAATTACGATAGAGAAGCAAAGCCTATCTCCTGCTGTAGAAAAAGAAAAAGATGCTAAGCCGGGACTTAAGGCTGAATATTATAAAGGATATACACTAACAGTGAAAGAACTGGAAGGGAAAACACCTACCGAAACAGAGCAAGTAGCAACTCCGCAGGCTTCGAAATACAGAGTACTGAATTATATGGAAGTATATCCTTACGATTTTTATTCTACAATATTAACCGGATATATCAATATACCGGAAGACGGTGTTTATTATTTCAGTACGGATTGTGAATTCTGGCTAGACAATAAACTTTTAATCTCGAATGAAAAAGATAATAACGGTACGGCCCGACGCTTTTCGCGCAGCGACAAATCGGCTGCTTTGGCTAAAGGTGCCCACCCTATCAAAATAGTAAGACTAGGTGCTACATTTGGTGGCTGGCCTACTCAATGGGATAATGTTACGCTTTCCATACGAAAAGCTGAAGATGTGAATTTTGCCCTTACAGATGCTTCTTATTTAAGATAAGGATAAGAATTTATATAGCTACTTAACTAAAAGCTTTCGGAAAATATCTCCGAAAGCTTTTTTTATTATTTATAGTTCAGACTAATTAAATGTTAAAATCTAAACTATGACTATTAATTTTTTGTTTGAAAAATATATGAATGTTAAAGCCACATATACAATATGATGACGAAAGAAAACAACTACAAAAACAAAAACTGGTACGCCATTGAATCCGAAGATATAGTAAAAGAACTGGAATCAGATATAAAAAAAGGACTTTCTGAGAAAACAGCCGGTGAAAGATTAGATGAATATGGTGAAAATGAACTTCCTGCTAAAAAGAAAATAAATCCTGTAATAAGTTTTTTAAGCCATTTCAATGATATTCTGATTTATGTGCTGTTTGTTGCAGCAATTATTTCAGCAATTTTAGGACACTACATAGACACCATAGTAATTGTAATAGTAGCAGTGATAAATGCTTTAATCGGGTTTATACAGGAGAACAAAGCCGAAAAAGCGCTTAATGACATAAAAGGGCTGCTATCTCCTAAAGCCGAAGTTGTGAGAGATGGAAACCGTAACGATATAGAAGCCTCTAAACTGACAATCGGAGATATAGTACTGCTAGACCCGGGAGATAAAGTTCCTGCCGATTTACGGCTTATTGAGACAAACAATCTCAAAATAGAAGAATCGCCATTGACCGGAGAATCTGTTCCATCGGAAAAAGAAACAGCCGCTCTGGATGAAAATACCATGCTGGGAGACAGGATAAACATGGCCTTTTCGAGTACCACAGTCAGTTCGGGAACAGGTAAAGGTATTGTAGTCGCCATCGGAGAAAATACGGAAATAGGAAAAATAAACCGGATGATGTCTGAGGTCAAACTGGAAAAGACGCCATTATTAAAACAGACCGCTCAGTTTGGTAAAACTATTTCATTTACCATTATAATTATTGCGGCATTGATATTCGCTTTCGGTTATTTCTTCCGGGATTACGAACCCAGTGTATTATTAATGTCCGTTATCGGCCTTGCTGTAGCAGCCATCCCCGAAGGTTTACCTGCCATTCTTTCAATCATACTAGCCATCGGTGTACAAAACATGGCCAAGCGGAAAGCGATTATACGTACTCTCCCATCGGTAGAGACATTAGGCGCTGTGTCTGTGATATGTTCCGATAAAACAGGAACACTTACCAAAAATGAAATGACCGTGCAGAATGTTTCTACCAGAGATAATGACTTCGAAGTTTCTGGAACGGGATATGCTCCCGAAGGAGAAATAACCTTGTCCGGTGAAAAAGTAGATTTCGATAATAACAGGGCTTTAACCAAACTGATTGACTGTTTCTATTACTGTAACGACGCCTCACTTGGAATGGATGAAAACGATCGCTGGATAGTAAAAGGTGATCCTACCGAAGGTGCGCTTATATCTTTGTATGATAAGGCAGATTTGAACGAACTTAATATACGCAGAATATCCACTATCCCTTTCGACTCTGAATATAAATATATGGCTATTCTGGCCGATACAGGTGAAAAGAAAATCATTTTTATAAAAGGTGCACCGGACAGATTACTGGACATGGCCTGTAAAGAACGGCTCGAATCGGGTACACAGGATTTTGACAGACAGTATTGGGAAGATAAAATATTGGAATTAGCCAAAAAAGGCCAGCGTGTTATGGGTGCAGCCTATAAAATAGTGGAGAAGGAAAAAGAAAAAATAACGCACGAAGATATTCAGGATGAAGTAGTATTTTTAGGATTGGCTGGCATTATAGACCCACCCCGCCCCGAAGCGATTGAAGCTATAAAGGCATGTAAAGAAGCTGGTATTACAGTGAAAATGATTACAGGTGACCATGCCGACACTGCTAAAGCTATCGGTAAAGAAATGGGAATAGATGACGGAGAAAAAGCGTTGCAAGGTAAAGATATTGAAAATGTAGACGATGAAGAACTTAAAAAATTAGTACTCGAATATAATATATTTGCACGCACAAGTCCCGAACATAAACTGAGGCTGGTTACGGCCTTGCAGGCAACTGATGTAATTTCTGCAATGACAGGTGACGGGGTCAATGATGCACCATCGTTACGAAAAGCAGATGTGGGTATTGCTATGGGTATAAAAGGAACAGATGTTACGAAAGATTCATCGGAGATGGTATTGGCAGATGATAATTTCAGTACAATCGTGGCTGCTGTAGAAGAAGGCCGCAGGGTATATGACAATCTGAAAAAGACAATATTATTTATTCTGCCTACCAACGGTGCGGAGAGTTTCCTCATTATTGCCAGTATACTTTTCGGTACTCTAATGCCACTTACCCCCGTACAGATTTTATGGGTAAATATGGTTACATCCGTTACCGTTTCTTTGGCTTTAGCTTTCGAAAAAGCAGAACCCGATGTAATGACACGCCGCCCGCGTTCGCCTAAAACACCGTTATTGAATGCATATTTTATATGGAGGATATTATTTGTTTCGGTTCTTATAGGAGGTAGCACACTATTGATGAATATGAATCTGTTGGCACAAGGAATAGAAGAAAATATAGTTATGACAATTACGTTACAGACAATTGTATTCACTCAAATGTTCCATCTGTTTAATAGCAGAAGTATCAGCAAGTTTGCAATCAATAAATATTTCTTTTCCAATAAAGTCGTATTTATTGTTTGCGCACTTATGATTATACTACAATTAGCAGTAACCTATATGCCATTTATGAATAATGCTTTAGGAACCCGTCCATTAGAATTACATTACTGGATATATCCATTAGTAATGGGTATTTCCATCTTCTTTATTGTCGAGATAGAAAAAGCTATAATGAATAAATTGGGATTAGCCCGATTATAAACAAAAAGGAGCAGATAAAAATATCTGCTCCTTTTTTAATATATAGAATAATTTCTATTAAGCTTTACCTGCGCTGCCAAGCACTTCTTCGATTTTATGCTTGTAAAGTTTCTTCGCATTTTCACGGGCAGGTCCAAGATATTTACGAGGATCGAATTCTGCCGGCTTGTTTGCAAATACTTCACGGATTGCAGCAGTCATAGCCAAACGGCTGTCAGAGTCAATATTAATCTTGCATACCGCTGATTTTGCAGCTCTGCGCAATTGCTCTTCCGGAATACCGATAGCATCTTTCAAAGCACCACCGTATTTATTAATAGTAGCAACTTCCTCCTGAGGAACAGAAGATGCACCATGAAGAACGATAGGGAATCCCGGAAGCTCTTTTTCTACAGCTTCAAGAATATCGAAACGCAATGGAGGAGGAACCAACATACCGTTAGCATCTCTTGTACATTGTTCAGGTGTAAATTTGTTAGCACCGTGAGAAGTACCGATAGAAATAGCTAATGAATCACAACCTGTTCTTGTAGCAAAATCTACCACTTCTTCAGGTTGAGTATATGTATGATGTTCTGCAGACACTTCATCTTCCACTCCGGCCAATACGCCAAGTTCACCTTCAACTGTTACATCGAACTGATGAGCATATTCTACAACTTTCTTTGTGAGGGCAATGTTTTCTTCGTATGCAAGGTGTGAACCGTCGATCATAACAGAAGAAAAACCTGAATCGATACAAGATTTACAAGTTTCGAAAGTATCACCATGGTCAAGATGCAGTACAATCTGAGGTTTTTCCCATCCAAGGCTTTTGGCATATGCAACAGCTCCCTGAGCCATATAACGCAACAAGATTGGATTTGCATATTCACGGGCACCTTTAGATACCTGAAGGATTACAGGAGATTTTGTTTCCGATGCAGCAGATACAATAGCCTGCAATTGCTCCATATTGTTGAAATTGAAAGCAGGGATAGCATAACCTCCTTCTACAGCTTTCGCAAACATTTCTCTGGTATTAACTAACCCTAAGTCTTTGTAATTAACCATTGTTTTTTGAGTTTTTGATTATAATTATTGTGAATAGAATAATATTATTAAGACGCTACAAAAGTAGCAAAATTATATGAGATTCAATTTCAAAAGAGATATAAAATAACCTAACTGATATCAATTCCAAAGCGGTGTAGGATATTCTCCTTTTTCTACCAGTTTCTGAAGTTTTTCAACTACTCCTGCCCTATCTTCAGCATATGTAACACCAAACCATTTAGAAGGTGTATCCAATACTTTAACATCAGCCGTTTTATTAACAATAAGATAGTCTACCATCAAAGGAATGAAATATTCTGCCTTATGATTTCCTTCATTAGCTTCGAGGAATTTCACAAAATATTTTTCCGAATGGGTAAAATAATCAGGAGTAAAGCCCCACATATTCATAGATACAGGAGTGTTTTCAGGAAGTTCAAACCAGTAGTCTTCTGCATCTTTATACTGGATTTTGCCATCTTTACGTTCAATATGAGTACGCTCCACTATACTTTTCAGGAAATCGTGATTATCTGTTTCACATACACCTCTTGCTACTGCACCGCTTTCTGACAATGTATTGTTTAGACGATATCCTACCATGCAGTAATGATTTTGTGTTCCTTCCATTTTATTTAATTGTTCTGCTAAAATGGCATAGCTTTCCCGGCCATAGAAATCATCCGCATTGATTACCGCAAAAGGCTCCCTTATTACATCTTTAGCCATCATAACCGCATGATTTGTGCCCCACGGTTTTTGCCTGTCAGGATGCAATTTAAATCCTTCCGGGAGGTTATCTAACTCTTGGTAAACCACTTCTACAGGAATATGTTTTTCATACTTAGATACGATTTTCTCGCGAAATTCTTTATCAAAGGATTCCCTGATAACAAATACTATTTTACCAAATCCGGCTCTGAGTGCATCATAAATAGAATAATCCATGATGGTTTCACCATTGGGACCTAAGCCGTCCATTTGTTTAAGGCTACCATAACGACTTCCCATACCGGCTGCAAGTACGTATAAAGTTGGTTTCATAATATAAATATTTTTAGTTAATTTTTGAAGACACAAAGATAAGATTTTATGACCTAAAACTGATAAAATTCTGTAATTATTGGAGTATTCTCTATTGATATTAAAGAATATTTATGAATATAATAACATATTATTATAAAGCAAAAGCGGGATAATCTGATAGTTATCCCGCCTCGATAGATTGATAATCAATCTACTTATTTCTTTGTAGCTTCAATGGATTTTTTGCGGAATTCTTTTAGTGCTTTTTCAATATCTAAAGATATCTTTCTTGCACGTGTTCCTGCAGCCTTATTTCCGTTTTCAATTTGAGCTGCAGCATCTTTAGCAAAGTCTGCAAAATCCTGATGTAATTTTTCTACTAGGTTCTTCATTTTTTTAATGTTTTAAATATTTGTATAAATTATTCCTTAGTCAAAACAATCAAAACTTATTAAAAGTTTAGATGTCAGCAAAGATTATTCAATCGTATTATAAGCATATTTAAAATGCGGTTTAAATTTACTTATAAAATGCGAAATGAGAATAACAAAATAGGTAAAAGTTAAATGTAGACTCACTTTTCTTTTGCCACATATTCTATCCCTTAATAATTATAGGTAATATTCCATCTATAATTTCTTGTTGGAGAATTTCATCTTTATATTGTTTGCTTATACTTATTATATTTAATATGTACTGTTGCATATAAAGCAAAAAGTCCCCTTATCTTAATGATAAGAGGACTTCTACTTTAAAACGGCGGCAACCTACTCTCCCGCTTTCACAGTACCATCGGCACGACCGGGCTTAACTTCTCTGTTCGGAATGGGAAGAGGTGGAACCCCGGTGTTATAACCACCTGAATAACTTTCAATTAATAATTACCAATGAACAATTAATAATTACTAATCGTGTATGTTAACACGATGTAAAAGAGCCAGTAAAGGTTCGACTATCATTTATCTATGTTCAAACCTGTGTTTTTTGTCTGATGCCAGTTATCTGTTAATTTCTCAGTGTTAACTGATAACTGTTAACTGATAACTGTTAACTGATAACTGACACCTTAGAAAGCGTCCGGGCAATTAGTACTACTCGGCTATGACATTGCTGCCTTTACACCTGTAGCCTATCTAGGTCGTAGTCTACAACCACCCTTAATGGATATCTTATCTTGAGGCCGGCTTCGTACTTAGATGCTTTCAGCACTTATCCGATCCGCACTTAGCTACCCGGCGATGCTCCTGGCGGAACAACCGGTGAACCAGGGGTGCGTCCAACACGGTCCTCTCGTACTAGTGTCAGATCCCCGCAAATATCCCGCGCCCACGATAGATAGAGACCGAACTGTCTCACGACGTTCTGAACCCAGCTCGCGTGCCACTTTAATGGGCGAACAGCCCAACCCTTGGGACCTGCTCCAGCCCCAGGATGTGACGAGCCGACATCGAGGTGCCAAACCATTCCGTCGATATGAGCTCTTGGGAATGATCAGCCTGTTATCCCCGGAGTACCTTTTATCCTTTGAGCGATGGCCATTCCATACTGAAACCACCGGATCACTATGCTCTAGTTTCCTACCTGTTCGGCTTGTGAGCCTCTCAGTCAAGCGTGCTTATACCATTACACTCTGCCGACGGTTACCAATCGTCGTGAGCACACCTTTAGAAGCCTCCGTTACTCTTTTGGAGGCGACCACCCCAGTCAAACTACCCACCATACACTGTTCCCGCAACTGCGGGTTAGACGTCAAACAATCAAAGGGCCGTATTTCAAGGGTGGCTCCACAAACACTGGCGTGCCTGCTTCACGGCCTCCGGCCTATCCTACACATCAAGTGCCCAACGTCAATGTAAAGCTATAGTAAAGGTTCACGGGGTCTTTTCGTCCCATCGCGGGTAATCGGCATCTTCACCGATACTACAATTTCACCGAGATCACAGTTGAGACAGTGAGAAGATCATTACACCATTCGTGCAGGTCGGAACTTACCCGACAAGGAATTTCGCTACCTTAGGACCGTTATAGTTACGGCCGCCGTTTACTGGGGCTTCAATTCAAAGCTTCTGACCCGAAAGCCATGACTTCTCCTCTTAACCTTCCAGCACCGGGCAGGTGTCAGACTGTATACTTCTTCTTTCAAATTTGCACAGCCATGTGTTTTTGTTAAACAGTTGCCTTCTCCTATTCTCTGCGGCCGACCTTTCAGCCGGCACCCTTTATCCCGAAGTTACAGGGTCATTTTGCCTAATTCCTTAACTGTGAATCGCTCGAGCGCCTTAGTATTTTCAACCCGACTACGTGTGTCCGTTTGTGGTACGGGTGCTAGACAGATTAGCGTTTAGCGGTTTTTCTAGGCAGTCTGTTTACCTGTATTATCTACGCTCCCGAAGGATTGTAGTACTATCAGTTTCAACTCTCCCGGCGGATTTGCCTACCGGAATCAACGTCTACTTCCTTTAACCAAGTAATCCGTCACTTGGCAACAGTGTCACTCCTGCGTCCCCACTTCACTCTGTATAACAGTACCGGAATATTAACCGGTTCGTCCATCGGCTTCGCCGTTCGGCTACACCTTAGGGCCCGACTTACCCTGATCCGATTAGCGTTGATCAGGAAACCTTAGTCTTTCGGCGAGGAGGTTTCTCACCTCCTTTATCGTTACTTATACCTACATTTGCTTTTCCACACGCTCCAGTAAAGCTTACGCTTTGCCTTCAAGGCGGAGTGGAATGCTCCCCTACCGATAATATTTTATCCCATAGCTTCGGTAACATGTTTATGCCCGATTATTATCCACGCACGACCACTCGACTAGTGAGCTGTTACGCACTCTTTAAATGAATGGCTGCTTCCAAGCCAACATCCTAGCTGTCTTGGTAGTCATACTTCGTTAATTCAACTGAACATGTATTTGGGGACCTTAGCTGATGGTCTGGGTTCTTTCCCTCTCGGACATGGACCTTAGCACCCATGCCCTCACTCCCGGTAATCACTTATGCCCATTCGGAGTTTATCTGGACTTGATAGGCGGCGAAGCCCTCGCATCCAATCAGTCGCTCTACCTGACATAAGTTATAAGCCGAGGCTGCACCTAAATGCATTTCGGGGAGTACGAGCTATCTCCAAGTTTGATTAGCCTTTCACCCCTACCCTCAGGTCATCCGAAAGCTTTTCAACGCTTACCGGTTCGGTCCTCCAGTTAGTGTTACCTAACCTTCAACCTGCCCAAGGGTAGATCACTTGGTTTCGCGTCTACTCCTACTGACTAAAATCGCCCTGTTAAGACTTGCTTTCGCTTCGGCTCGGAACTTCCTAGTTCTTAACCTTGCCAGTAAGAGTAACTCGTAGGTTCATTATGCAAAAGGCACGCCGTCACACTTACGTGCTCCGACCGCTTGTAGGCACATGGTTTCAGGGTCTGTTTCACTCCTCTGTTCGAGGTGCTTTTCACCTTTCCCTCACGGTACTGGTTCACTATCGGTCTCTCAGGAGTATTTAGCCTTACGGGATGGTCCCCGCAGATTCACACAGGATTTCTCGTGTCCCGCGCTACTCAGGATACTGCTAGGCTTACTGTCGGAGTCGTATACGGGATTGTCACCCTCTGTGATCGTTTTTTCCAAAACGTTCTACTTCCAACAGGTCGTGCCACGACGCAGTCCTACAACCCCAATAATGCCTAAACATTATTGGTTTGGGCTCTTCCCGGTTCGCTCGCCACTACTTCGGGAATCATTTTTATTTTCTTTTCCTCCGGGTACTTAGATGTTTCAGTTCCCCGGGTTAGCTCACTGATTAATCAGTGTAGTAACTTCTTCAGTTACTGGGTTGCCCCATTCGGAGATCCGGGGATCAAAAGTTATTTGCACTTCCCCCCAGCTTTTCGCAGCTTATCACGTCCTTCTTCGCCTCTGAGAGCCTAGGCATCCCCCATGTGCCCTTTCCTACTTTCTTTATTCTTTTTTCAAAACAGTTACAAGTTACAGGTTACAGGTTACAAGTACTGATACTTGTTAGCTGTTAACTGCAAGCTGTTAACTGGTTTGTGGGTTTGAGAAGATTATTTCTAATCTTTTCTTTACTTGCTCTTGTTTTACATCATGTCAAAGATCTTCTTTTTAGTTACAAGTTACGGGTTACAAGTTACGAGTGATAATACTCTTTATTCATAATCCTTAATTCATAATTAAATCTGTGGAGAATAACGGATTCGAACCGTTGACCCCCTGCGTGCAAGGCAGGTGCTCTAGCCAGCTGAGCTAATCCCCCGTTTGTCAATTAGCTAATTGGTACATTTGCTAATTGCGATGCTATCGCATCGCGGTAGTCCCAGGCAGATTTGAACTGCCGACCTCTACATTATCAGTGTAGCGCTCTAACCAACTGAGCTATAGGACTGGCTTTACTTTCTCCCTGAAACTGAGCTGTCAGCTTCCTGGTTTCTCTTGTCAGTTAGCAGTTAACAGTTAGCAGTCATCAGTAATTTTAAATACTGGTAACTTATAACTGGTAACTCGTAACTGAGTTATATTTTTATAACAACTTCGACAGAGTGCAATACTTTCTAAAGTATTACCTTTTCGGACAGGTCTCCAGAAAGGAGGTGTTCCAGCCGCACCTTCCGGTACGGCTACCTTGTTACGACTTAGCCCCAGTCACCGGTTTTACCCTAGGACGCTCCTTGCGGTTACGCACTTCAGATACCCCCAGCTTCCATGGCTTGACGGGCGGTGTGTACAAGGCCCGGGAACGTATTCACCGCGCCATGGCTGATGCGCGATTACTAGCGAATCCAGCTTCACGGAGTCGAGTTGCAGACTCCGATCCGAACTGGGAGTGGCTTTGGAGATTGGCATCCGGTCGCCCGGTAGCTGCCCTTTGTACCACCCATTGTAACACGTGTGTCGCCCCGGACGTAAGGGCCGTGCTGATTTGACGTCATCCACACCTTCCTCGCAGCTTACGCCGGCAGTCTTATTAGAGTCCTCAGCTTGACCTGTTAGTAACTAATAATGTGGGTTGCGCTCGTTATGGCACTTAAGCCGACACCTCACGGCACGAGCTGACGACAACCATGCAGCACCTACACAGAAGCCATTGCTGGCTAACAAATTTCTTCGTTATTCTTCTGCATTTCAAGCCCGGGTAAGGTTCCTCGCGTATCATCGAATTAAACCACATGTTCCTCCGCTTGTGCGGGCCCCCGTCAATTCCTTTGAGTTTCACCGTTGCCGGCGTACTCCCCAGGTGGATTACTTATCGCTTTCGCTTAGTCACATACGGTATATCGCATACAACTAGTAATCATCGTTTACGGCGTGGACTACCAGGGTATCTAATCCTGTTTGATCCCCACGCTTTCGTGCATGAGCGTCAGTTATGGCTTAGTAAGCTGCCTACGCAATCGGAGTTCCTCGTTATATCTAAGCATGTCACCGCTACACAACGAATTCCGCCTACTTCATCCACACTCAAGGCTACCAGTTTCAACGGCAGTGTTCAGGTTGAGCCTGAAAATTTCACCGCTGACTTAATAGCCCGCCTGCGCACCCTTTAAACCCAATAAATCCGGATAACGCTCGCATCCTCCGTATTACCGCGGCTGCTGGCACGGAGTTAGCCGATGCTTATTCATAGGGTACATGCAATAGCTTACGCGTAAGCCTTTTTATTCCCCTATAAAAGAAGTTTACAACCCATAAGGCAGTCTTCCTTCACGCGATTTGGCTGGTTCAGGCTCTCGCCCATTGACCAATATTCCTCACTGCTGCCTCCCGTAGGAGTCTGGTCCGTGTCTCAGTTCCAGTGTGGGGGATAAACCTCTCAGTTCCCCTATCCATCGTTGCTTTGGTGAGCCGTTACCTCACCAACTGGCTAATGGAACGCATGCCCATCTACAACCGATAAATCTTTAACAAATATCTCCATGCGGAGCCCCTGTTTTATGCGGTATTAGTCCGGATTTCTCCGGGTTATGCCCCTGTTGTAGGTAGGTTGCATACGCGTTACTCACCCGTGCGCCGGTCGCCACCAATGTATTGCTACACCGTGCTGCCCCTCGACTTGCATGTGTTAGGCCTATCGCTAGCGTTCATCCTGAGCCAGGATCAAACTCTTCTTTGTATATTCTTTCTTTTTATACCTTCTGATCCTGTCCTCTTTCATTAAACTTATATCCTAAATCTAATTGACGGTAATACCCTGATACTATCTCTAGTATCTTGTTGCTAATTATTAATTGTTAATTATTAATTAGCATTCCTGTACTACACTCTATCTCTTGTTGTCATTTTATCAAAGATCGCTTTCTCGCTCCAAAACTTTTTGATTAACTCATCTGTTATATCAAATATCTAAGCCTTTTTATCCCTTAAATCAGCCGCCGCTGAGTATCAAAGCGGGTGCAAAGATATGTATTTTATTTATCTATCTCCAAATATTTAGGGAAGAAAAAATACACTATTTTTCAACATTTCTACAATCAACTATCAAACAGTCATTTATAAATTGAAATATTTCAATCCTTTTTAGTAAAATATTTGCAGAAAGGTGTCAGTCCGCATTCTTCACATTTCGGTTTACGTGCAACGCAAACATAACGTCCATGCAAAATTAGCCAATGATGAGCCTTTGATAAATATTTTACAGGTATATATTTTATCAATTCTTTTTCTGTTTCTTTCGGATTTTTAGAATTATCAGTAAGTCCTATTCGGTTAGAAACCCGAAATACATGCGTATCAACAGGCATTGCTGGTTTATTGAATGCAACAATAAGCAGCACATTTGCCGTTTTACGTCCTACTCCTGGAATCGACTCCAATTCTTCTAAAGTATCCGGCACTTTACCTCCAAAATCATTAACCAACTTCTTAGCCATTCCAAGTAAGTTTTTCGCCTTGTTGTTTGGATAGGATACACTTTTTATATAATGATATATTGCGTCGGTTGTGGTGACAGCCATGACCTCCGGTGTAGGATAAGCCTCAAATAAAGGCGGTGTCACCATATTTACCCGTTTGTCTGTACATTGAGCCGATAAAATGACGGCGATTAATAAATGGAAAGGGTTATCGTAGTGCAATTCTGTTTCTGCTATCGGCATATTGTGTTCGAACCAGTTTATAACCCCTGAATAACGTTCTTTCTTTGTCATGTTTTTCTGCTAATTAAAAGTCCCCTATAGTTTAACTATAAGGGACCTTAAATATAATGATTATATTTCTATTTTGATAAATTTACCAGAATCTAACTCTGTTATCTTCTACTTTCATTTTATTCTTAAGTACAGCTACGGCCTGAGACATTAACTGATAGAAGCTAGATTGCTTCAGTGTTTGTTTTGTCTGCTCTTCGTTAAATTCTTTATTGTCCTCCGTTTTGCTTGTAACGTCCATTACGTACACTCCGGCTTTACCTTTTACAGGACCTTCGAGTTTATTTACCTGAGCTAATTTTGAATATACATTCATCATTGGCTCAAAGCCAACTCCTGATAAATTATTGGTCTGGAAAGTTACAAAATTTACAGTATCCACTTTTCCTCCCATTGCCTGCGCATATGCATCCAATGAAGATATATTCTTTGATTTCAGGTCTGCGATCATCTTTTCTGCTTTCTTATCATTCAGAAGTTCCTGTTTGAGAGCCGATGCAACTTCCGATACAGGCATATAATCTCCAGTAATTTCTTTTTTGACAATAGCAACAACACGTTTATCAGACATATCGAATTTCTTTACTGAACCTACCTTTTCATTGAATGCCCAATGGATAACCTGACGAGTTCCTGTTGCTTGTCCTAAAGCCATTTCTGACGGAGATATTACAGCATTAGACATTATCCCGTATCCTTTAGCTTGTGCTGCTTCATCGAAATTGTCAAGATTTCCATTTTCGCTTACAAACTGGTTCAGTTCATTATCGATTCCATTCTGTGTTTTATCGCTGATGATAACAGGCATTTCGATTACAGCCAGTTTAACCTTAGGCACCGGATTTGTTTTATCTGCGATACGTACCAATTGAGTCTGTCCGCTTATATTTAATTTCAGAACTTGCCCCTTAGCAGCAGCAAAGCATTCTTTTGCAATACCAGCGCTTGCCAACATCATTTCGTTTACCCAGCCAAGCTCACCACCGTTGGAACCCGGAAGAACTTCATCAGCAACAGTTCCAAAATCTTTTCCTCCTTTGATTACCGCCTGTAAGCTATCGGCTATGTGAGCAGATGTCTTAGCATCTAATCCCTGTGGCAATGGTATAATCTGTAACTTTATCGAATCGGCTGCATTTGTACGATCCATGAGTTTATACATTATGTATGACTGACCTTCTCTAACCGGACCATAAATATCATTTACGGATGCTGACTGAACAAAATTCTTAGCATCGGCAGGTAACCCTGATACAGCCATAAATGCATCTACATAATTAGAAGAATATTCACTTAAAACAGCAGCTGTATTATCGCTTGTTTTCAGTTTTTCATAAGCTTTATTCATTTCTTCTTCTATAGCTGCATAATCTTCGTCGCTAGGAATTACATCTTTTATAAAATATGATACTTTACGAAGTTCAGTATCGAGTTTATAGTTGTTCTTCCTAAGGTCATAAAGGTCTTTAATCTCTTTATCTGATACCTGAACTGTGGAATCAGTCATTGTAGTATATCTCTGAACAGCATATGCAATATTTGCTACATTTTTAGAATCTTCATATGCAGCTTTTGCTTCTGTATCACTTACCAAAACAGAACCTGCAACTAATGATGCATATTTTTCTTCCAGACGCTGGTATTTCATCATATTCTGAATGAAAGCCCAAATCTGTCTTCTTGCCATTATCTCAGATCTTGCCGGTTCTTGTAATGCGCCCGGATCCTGATTGATATCAGACAGGAACTGCATCAGATATGCTTTATCAAATTGTCTTGTTTCAGGATTTACGAAAAAAGGAATCTGGTATAAGATAGGCGCTACAGTATTTCCATAAACCATATCGTTCAGTTCTTCCGAAGTTACAGCCAAGCCCAGTTTATCAGCTTCTTCATCCAGCATTTTTTCCTTTACCATTTGCTGATAAGCCATTTCTCTGATTTGAGAAGTCGTAAATTCGTCAAGTGAATTTTGATTCGACATGATTTTCTGAAAGCTTTCCCATTCAGCTATTTTATCGGAATATTCTTTTGTTGTTACCACCGTTCCGTCTACAACAAATGCTTTGTCTCTCATTTTATTGATAAAGGTACCTACTTCACCCCATGGAAACACAAATGCCAACAGACCTACGGCAATGATACCTACGAGAAGGCCTGATTTGCTCCTAATTTTCTGTAATGCAGCCATTTAAATAAGTAATTATTTTTTATATTGTTTAGTTTAATTATCAAAAACATAGTTTTCAGCGTGCGAAGATAATAAATAGAGATTGAATTTCATTCATATTTGGCTAACTATTCTGTTTTTTCTTCCCCTTTCTCTTCCTCTTCATTTACATAGAATAACGTTTTCTTGTCGCCTTTTTCGCCGACGTTCATAAATTCGTACTCTGTCATCTGCTGATTAGCCACTAATCCGTTTTTAGCTATAAGAATACCTTTCTCCGGCCTGTTTATTTCCACCAGCTTGTCGGAATATATTTTTTCTTGTTTACGGTTCCAGAATAGTTCATCTCCGGAAAACGTTTCGCCTAATATATTACGTACAAATACATTTCCTTTCAGCCTCCACAAGTCTTTCCTTGTGTAATTCCATGCAGTATCCGCTACCACCGTAACAACAACCTGAAAGGCAGTATCGAACTGTTCAAGATAGAGGCCGTCAGGAAAAAACCAGTAAGGATCTTTAGCTTCGTCATACATATTCCATGTCTTGGTTATCATTTTATATTTGATAAGGCCCGAATCGGAAATCAACATTCTGACACTATCGGTATGCATGGACGGAACTGTTTCTTTGTCGTATACGAAATTTACTCCGGACTTATCATCTTTATTGCAGGAAGCAAAAAAGAAAGGTACGGAGAAAATAAAAAACACTATTGATATAGTTATTACTTGTCTGAGCGTCAATTTCATATACAGATATATTAAAAACAATGAGCCCCAATATAAAATTGAGGCTGTTTTTCTTATCTAATTCTAACATTATTCAACTTTACGACGGAAGAACCAAAGTTCATTGATATTTACATTTAATGAAACTCCGAAATATTCTTCTGTTATCATATTCTTAAGCTTCGGTTTAATCTTTCTATATTCAAAGTTCAGATTGATATATGATACCCGTTGCCCGATATTATCACGTATAGGGAAGCCAAAGCCTAGAGTAGCACCATATTCATTATAACCGTCTATCTTATTGTTTTTATCCATAGCATTCAGGTATGAATTGCTATAGTTAAGACCGCCCCGGAATTTAATCTTTTTGAAAAAGCTTCTGTCATAAGGGTCTATCATATATTCGGCTCCTGCACTGTATTTCCATCGGTCGTCGAAACGATCTGCATCTGACAGACCATCATTCATGTAGCTGGAATACTTTACTTTACTCCACCTCTGATAAGTAGCATCAGCACCGAAAACAAGTTTATTGTTACTATTGATAGTAAAACCTAACCCGTATGTTTCCGGTATTCCGGCATCTATTCCGTTATGTTCGGTTGTAGTAGGCTCGGTTTCTGAAGATGTAAAAATGTAATGTACATTAGTATAATCAGCAGAAGAATTAATCTTTGGTGAGTAAACAGCACCAAGAGTTAAATTCTTAGTCTTACCTATTGGAAATCCGTATTGTAATCCTATATCAAACTTCGCTGCTTTAACTGACAGTTCTGTATTATCCAATGACGTATTTGTTCCCGATCCGCTAATAGCAGGAAGCTGACGCTTATGGTTTATTGTACCAAACAGATATGACACATTAGCACCAATAGATAACCCTTTTATCGGAGTAGAATATCCGAGTCCACCATATACCTGACTAAGACCTCCCGAACCGGAAAAAGATTTGTTATACATTACCGATCCGTTGGTCTCGGTACTCTCGAATTTATATCCTACAGAGGAATAGGGCATAATACCGAAACTTAAACCTAAGCCTTTCTTTATGGGAACGAGGATAGTTATATAATCGAGTCCGCCATTATGTTTCTTTTCAGAGTTAACTTCATCGCTTAATTTTCCCATGTTATAGTTGACACCTATATCGAAAAGGAAAGTTAATGAATCTACTCGCGAATATGATGCCGGATTTAAGGGGTTTGCACTCTGGCTGTTGCGTAGTCCGTAACCAATCCCACCCATTGCTCTCGACGGGCCAACCGACTGATCTCTCAGTACTCCGTAACCATATCTGCTGTAAGGAGAATCTGTTTGTGCTCCGAGTGAGCCTGCTATACAAGCCAAGAGGGCTATAAAAAGAAGTTTTTTGCTTTTTAACATTATAGTTCTATATACGGTTTATCCTTTCAGTATCAATTCTTATATAATAAATTGCTGCCTTTTCTGTTATCTTGTGTTCTCATCTTAAACAATAATTTGCCCAAATTATTATCCTGATATGGCAAATATTCCAAAGAAAAGCAACATTATTCTTCATTACATCAATCAGTATGCTGCTAAATTCGCTTAAAAACAGACGAAATTTGTGCAAAGTAAATTAAAAAAAATCAGTTAACCGACTATTTATCTAAAATGTCATATTTTTTTTGCCTTAAAAAGGTTAATTATCCTTATTTTAGTACCTTTGTAGGCTATTTATAAACCGGTGAAAATTAAAGACAATATTTATATTACTACACTACGTGAGAAGCTAGGACCATTCCGCGACATTATATGGTTTCTCTGCTTATTTCTCATATTCGAATTTATATGGAAAGTCTGCGTGCATCAGGGCGAGAATGAGCGGATACTTCTTGTGCTGGGTAAAGACCTGACCGCATACACGGAAGGGATGAACCGCTGGACTGCCGATATTGTATACTGGGTTGTTCACGATTTATTCGGTTATAAAAATTTTCAAATAGTAAATGGCACTACCCTGTTCTTCGAAAATTCCATTCCTGTAGACATAATATGGAGTTGTACAGGTCTGAAACAATTATTCATGTTCTCTTTTATTCTGGCTTTCTATTATGGCCCTGTAAAGAAAAAATTATGGTATCTGCCCCTGTCGCTTTTTATATTGCTGTTAATTAATATACTCAGGCTGGCAATAATTTTCATCATAATAAAAGATCCTTTTCCTGAATGGTTTATTTCAGTAAATGAATGGTATAACAATTGTACATGGGAAAATACAAAAGAATGTTACTACAAGTTTTATAAAGACTGGTTCAATATTTTCCACCGCGATATATTTGTCTGGATATATTACGACGGGGTTATATTTGTTTTGTGGCTGATATGGGAAGAGAAGATACGGAAACCGTATCAACGATTAATATCTAAAAAACAGTAGGCCTATCAGTAAATAAGATCAACGGCGGCCGCTCATTTTCTTATGACGTGAACGAAAACGAACATTGTAAAGAGGCTGCAGAATTTCCATCAATATAAAAGAAAAGTAAAACTTTCCAGATTCGAAATATTTGGCCGATTTGTTTATGGTAACAATTTGTACCGATAATTTCACCAATAATAAGAAAACTGAAATTCCTAATAATGCCCAATGCTGAAACATTATGCTATACACAATTATAGCGATAAAGGCAATATAGAACAGATAACGACTAAAGGCTTCAAAGTTGAACATCCTATTCCAAAAACGGTTTTTATAATATTTCTTTGCTACGGAATATGATTTTTTGATCTGCTTCCAGAGAGAGAACCGCTCGATTGAAGTTTCGATAAAGCTATCTTGAGATAAAGCAACAGCCGTATTGCCCGAAGATATGATCTGATTAATAAAAACATCTTCACCGTTATCCAGATTAAGAAAGGATGCAAACCCTTTATTGTCAAAGAATAAATGCCTACGGAATGCAAGGTTACGGTATATACCTGTAAACGCTTTGCCTTTCAAAGCCAAAGCCATATACTGCATACTGAAAAGATGATTGTCGAAGCGTGCTGTACGATTGAAAAAGTCTTTAGTCTTGTCATAAAAAGAGTATCCCAATACTACATCCTTATCTTCTGTCATTTCGCTCACCATCGATGATATCCACTGATTAGAGACAGGCTTAGAATAGGGCTCGGTGAAAAGTAAAATCTCACCTTTGGCCGCCTTAATGCCAATAGTCAACGCTAGTTTACGACGACCGAAAGAAGCATCATTCGAATATGGGAGATATGTTACATAAAGATACGGGTATTTTAGTTGCAGCGATTGTAGCAATGTATCGCTCTCATCTGTAGAGCCGTTATTTACAATTATCACTTCATAGTCAGGGTATTCCTGTTCCAATACGGCAGGTAAATTCTTTGCAAGATCATCGGCCGAATTTTCAGAAGATATGATAACAGATACTTTTGGCTTAAGGTAAAATGGCTGATAATTATCTTTTTGTCTTTTATGAACAACAGAATATGGCTTTCTGTAATACATCAAATAAAATAGAATTTGAAATAGGAACAGTACAAATAAAAAAAGTAATCCGCCTATTTCTATTTCATTAAAAGTAAAGTAATGTAAGATTTGCTCAACCATTTCCTGTGTTTTCAAAAAAGACAAGAGCCATATATTTCATACGACTCCTGACTTTTATTGTTGTACGATTTATATCTTATCAGAATAATAAGGCTTAGGCAATTCGCGGCAATTATACTGCGAAGCCATTATTTCACCATATGCGCCTGCCGAACGCAGAACGAGCATATCTCCCCTGCTGGTTTCATTCAGGTCGTAAGATTTAACAAACACGTCTGAAGATTCGCATATAGGGCCAACAACATCGTATTTTTTAACCGGAAGATCCGAAGATATGTTTTCTATCTTGTGATATGCCTGATATAATGCCGGACGAATAAGATCTGTCATACCTGCATCCACTATCGCAAATGCTTTTTGTTCTCCTTGTTTTACGTAAACCACCCGTGTAACCAAAGCGCCGCATTGAGCTACAATAGAACGTCCGAGTTCGAAATGAGCCATTTGTCCATCCCTCAATTTCAGGTATTTATGGAACATTTCGAAATAGCTGGCAAAATCAGGAATCAGATGTGCATCAGGATTTTCATAATCGATTCCTAATCCTCCACCAAGATTGATATGCTCCAGTTTTATTCCTTTTTCCTCGAAATATATTTGCAGCTCGTTTACTTTCTCACAAAGAGGTTCGAAAGTTTTAATTTCTTCTATTTGAGAGCCTATATGGAAATGAATACCGATAAGTTTGATAGATTTCAGCGTTTGTAACGTTTCTATTACTGCATCAAGATGAGCAAGAGAAAATCCGAACTTATTCTCATTAAGACCTGTAGTTATATATTCATGCGTGTGTGCATCTACATTCGGATTAATACGCAAAGCTACCTGAGCCAGTTTTCCTTTCTTATTGGCCAATTCGTTGATTACTTCTAATTCGGGTAACGATTCTACGTTGAAACTAAAAATATTCAGGTCGAGGGCAAGATTGATTTCTTTATCGGTCTTCCCTACCCCGGCGAAAACTATTTTCGATGCAGGAAATCCTGCATTTACAGCAGCCTTGACTTCATTTCCGCTCACACAGTCGGCACCGAAGCCTTCCGAAGCGATAAGTTCAAGTATTCTGCGGTTTGCATTCGCCTTTACTGCGTAGTGTTGGATAAATCCGTATTTTTTAGTCTCTTCTTTTACGATTTTCAATGTTTTTTTTAACAAATCCATATCGTAGTAATAAAAAGGCGTTTCAATACCTTTTAACTTGTCAACAGGAAAATTTCCTTTTGTCATTGTGGGATTAAAGAATTAATTAAACAATTTGTCATTCAATGTTTGAAGCGCTTTCTCTTTATCTTTACCAGCTATTAAGAACGAGAAATTATATTTGCTGCCTCCAAATGATATCATATGTATCGGAATTCCGGCTACCGCATTTAATATCTCCGAAGCAAAAGCATCCTTTTCAGATTCAAGATTTCCGATAACGGAAATGATAACCATATTATTATCTACAGATACAGTTCCGTATTTTTTCAGGTCGTCAAGAATCAGTTGGATATTTTTATCATCGTCGATAGTCAGCGATACACCGATTTCGGATGTAGCCAACATATCTATCGAAGTCTGATAATTTTCAAATACTTCGAACACCCGGCGAAGAAAGCCGTGAGCCAGAAGCATCTTGCCCGATTTTATCTTAATAGCTGTAATATTATCTTTAGCCGCCACGGCTTTTATAGCGCATGCCTCCGTTTCGTTAGAGATAAGAGTACCCGAAGCTTCCGGGTAATTAGTATTTTTAAGCCGTACAGGTATATCCGACAGTTTTGCAGGAAGAATACTTGACGGGTGAAGTATTTTTGTCCCGAAATAAGCCAGTTCGGCTGCTTCGTCAAAGTTCAGTTGTTTTATGGCAGTGGTACCTTTCACATAACACGGATCGTTATTCTGCATAACGTCTACATCTGCCCATATCTGTATCTCTTCTGCACCAACCGCAACCCCTACAAGCGAAGCCGTATAGTCGCTACCACCTTTGCGCAGATCATCGATCTCACCGTATGCATTTCTACAAATATATCCCTGTGTAATATACAGATCGGCATCTTTTGCCCTATCCAGCAAAGTTGTTAGATTTTCCTTTATGTAGACTGGATCGGGAGCAGAATTTTTATCCGTCCGCATATATTCGAGTGCAGGAATTAGTACGGCATTTATCTTCTGTTCGGAAAGGTATAGATGGAAAAGTTCCGAACTCAGCAATTCGCTTTGCGCCATCACTACACGTTCTTCAAACAGGGTAAAAAGGTCTTTTGTGAAAGTACGGATATAATCGAATTTCTCTGTCACAACGGCATTAGCCTTCGTCTTATAATCTCCGTCTGCAAATAATGCAGCTACAAATTGCCTGTATTCTTTTTCCAAACGGTTTATGACTTCGATTGCACCTTCCTGGTTCTTTTTGTAAAGGTAGTCGGATACTTCGGTCAATGCCTCAGCTGTACCACGCATCGAAGACAATACAATAATATTATTACCGCCAAGGGCAACAATACCTGCTACATTCTTCATCCTGTCGGCTGTAGCAATAGACGCACTACCAAATTTCAGAACCTTCATAATTTCACATATTTTGTTTCTGATTCTACAATCAAGGTGCAAAAATATAAATTTTTTGCGGCAAAATTTTCACAATAAAGCATATATTTGAAAATAGTTAATCTTTTTATGATATAGAACGCTAAATCATTCGTTTATGTTTAGTTTTTTATCTCCACTTTATCTCCCGCCATTTATAAAATAAAAATACAACCATCGACCTACTTCGCCCGCGACTGTATATTCTGCACCCCTATCAAGCTATCGTAACGTTGCCCTGTAGGTCGGTAATAAACATAGACAGCATATTCGTTTTCAGTTTCGAAATAATTTCCTTCTACATTGGATGTAAGGAATTTACTACCGTCTCGGGTTAAATAAATATAGTTGTACATACCTTGTTTCAATAGAAGCGAAAGGCGGTATACCTTATCGTTGTGGTCATATTTCATTTTGTACTTATCGGAGAAAGTATTATCCGTAAAATTGCCGTTGATATAGATGCTCTCTAGCAAAGGCTGCTCCATTGCCAAAGTAAAATTCGTGGTAAAATAATCGCTTTCGGTATCTGAATATTCGCTGTCGTTGTTCCTTATGAAAAAACGTCCGTTCTGGTCCTGATCATAACTATAGGAACGACCTGAGCGCACTTTATCTGTTATAATATCCATAACATACCCCGGTCGCACATATTCGATATGTTCTACATTCATACCATTGTATCGGTAGCTGAATGTCTCAAAACGGCGGTATTCGTTACCCGCTTCGAATATCAAATCCCTGTTGTGTTCGTATATCAGCTTTCCCGGGTTTACGTAAGTAGGTTTCAATTTGCGTTTTTCGTTATCCAGTCGGTTGTTTTGCTGTACAAATACCATTATTTCGGAGAACGGATCACGTATATTCATTCCCTGATGATGAATGGTAAAAGTCATCTGCTGATGATGTCTGTTGAAATCAATATCGGTATTAGATGAAACGGTCGCCCCTATATTTACTACAGGATCAACAACAGAAAAGCAGGCAAAAAGCAAAACAGTATCGGGGTCACCATCTTCATATACCTCAACTACATAGTTTCCCGAAAGTTTCACACTTGTATCTCTGTTGGGTATAATCAGGTCGAAATGTGTATACTCGACTGTTGTATTGACAGAAGGAGCATAATCATCTATCGGATTATCGTTAAAACCGTTCAGATAATCGATATCGGATATTCCGGTACTTTTATTCCAATATGCATCACAATGTATTATACGATATCGCAAACGGTTGGAAGAATTTTCAGACAAACGGTCGAAACTGATATGTATATTATCATTGCTATTTAGTTTTGCCACAGGATTATACAACCAGTTACCGTTCAGATTCACCTGTATTGTATGTATATCCGGTGATAATGCCCGCGTACGGTATGCCTGAGCAGAAAGCAGTGTATTAAAAGATAAAAGAAATAGTATAAAAATATATTTTATCATATCGTTTTCATTTCCAACAAATGTAATAAAAAAACTGCAAGATATTCTCCTGCAGTTTCCCTAGCTATTATGATATATTTTTATTCCTCTTCAAAATCTTCTTTCATATTGTGGAATACGTTCTGAACATCATCGTCGTCTTCGAACTTGTCCAGCAGTTTTTGTATCTGCTCCTGCTGTTCTTTGGTAAGTTCTTTCAGGTCGTTAGGAATGCGTTCAAATTCGGCGCTATGGATTTCAAAACCGTTCTCTTCCAGATATTTCTGTATTTCGGAATATGATTTGAATTCGCCATAAAGGATAATATCATCACCGTCTTGTTCTACTTCATCCACGCCGTAATCGATAAGTTCCAGTTCGAGGTCTTCGAGTGAAACACCATCTTTTGCAGCAATCTTAAATACACATTTATGATCAAAAAGGAACTCGAGGCTTCCGGATGTACCCAAGGAGCCGTTATGCTTGTTAAAGTAACTGCGGACATTTGCAACTGTACGGGTAGGATTATCGGTAGCAGTTTCTACAACTATAGCGATACCGAAAGGACCGTATCCTTCATAAACGACTTCTTTGTAGTCGGCCTCATCCTTAGATGTAGCTTTTTTAATGGCGCGCTCCACATTTTCTTTCGGCATGTTCTCCTTTTTCACCTGCTGCATCAATACGCGCAGACGAGGATTAGTATCCGGATCGGGACCGCCTTCTTTTGCGGCTATTGTGATTTGTCGACCTAATTTTGTAAATACGCGGGCCATATTGCCCCAGCGTTTCATTTTTGTTGCTTTGCGGTATTCAAACGCTCTTCCCATAATATTTTATATCAATCTTTATTCGTTTAAGATACGCAAAAGTATAAAAAATATCGGAGATTTAAAATCTATTTTCAAGACTTTACCCAAACTGAAAAATTACTTCCTTCTATAAGAAAATCGCCATTCCCGTCTTCATCTATAGTGACTGTTTTATTCACATTTCCGGTAATATCGTACCATATCTGGCCTTTATGTTCTATACCAACATTCATTGTCTTTTTACCATCTACACCATTCGACATCAAGAAAACTAAACCTGAGCCGGTATGCAGTTCATCCCCCATGCGAACAAAGCCGATAATAGAAGAATCGTCGAAATAATTTTTTTGCTCCCCGTATGCATATTTTTTTCTGATATCAAGCAATACATCAATAATAGGTCGATGTATAGATTTTTCTTCTTTCACTCCGTAATAATCTCCATAAAAGATACAGGGATATCCTTTTTCCATTAAAAGAATAAGAGCATACACTGATGGTTTGAACCAATCTTCTATTTCAGAATCTAACGAACTCCCCGCCTGCGAATCATGGTTATCTACAAATGTCACTGCCCGATCGGGATGCAGGGATATTAAGGTATTGTGGAATATCTTTCGTAAATCGTAATGCTTTCCTTTTCGCGATGCACGGTATAAATTATAATGCAGAGGAACGTCAAATAAATCTGTACTATGATTTACAGCTTTCAGATAATTGTCCAAAGTTTCCAGATCATCACTCCAATACTCGCCTACCGAATAAAAATTTTCTCCTCTTTCTGTTCTGACCTTTTCCAGAAATTGCCTGATAAACTTTTCTTCCATGTGCTTTATTGCATCAAGTCGCATACCATCCAGATTCAACTCGTTAGAAACCCATACGCCCCAGTTATTCAATTCATTTATGACTTCAGGATGATCAAGATCGAGATCATTACAAAGCAGAAAATCATAATTTCCATTTTCGTCGTCTACACCTTCGCTCCAATATTTATTTTCTCCAAGAATACGGAAGATGCCACACTTTTTCTGTGCATCATCGAAACTGACGCCTGAAAAATGATACCAATGCCATTTAAAATCAGAATATTTATCTCCCCGCCCTTTAAAAAGGTAACCTGTCCATGCCTGGATTTCCAGTTCTTCTCCAATTTCTACATTTCTGTCTCTCGGGTCGACTTCCTGCACCTTGAAGCGTTCGGTATAGTCGCCCTCTGCCTTATGATTCATTACGGCATCGAGATAAACGGATATTTTATGCTTATGCAGTTCATCTATCATTTGCTTAAGCTCTTCCTTCGTTCCGTATTTTGTCCTTGTCGTATTATTCTGTTCAAATTCACCCAGATCGAAAAAGTCGTATGTAGCGTAACCCTCATCCTGTTGTTCATCAGCCTTGTATGCCGGTGGAATCCAAACAGCCGTTATACCGATTTCCTGCAAATGCGCAGCATCAGCTTTAAGTTTGTTCCATAAATCACCGTCATTCGGAAGATTCCATTCGAAGTATTGCATCATTACCTTATTTTCCATCGTGGATAATATTTAGAGTTCTTTTATAGTGTTATCAATATGCAGTTTTTCGTGTAATCTTATTTTCTTTTAGTAAGGATATGAAAAGAACGTATCTGAAAACATTTTTGTTTAGCAAATTAACAAAAAAGAATAGCTGCGCAATTATTGTACAGCTATTCAAAATCTACTATTATTCTTATTTATTGTTCCTTTTCTTTTACCAACTCAGAATCTTTCAATTTTACCGGAACGGATTTTTTTCTGAGTTTCATATTCAAAAATTCGACAAGCAAAGAGAATGCTATAGCAAAGTATATATATCCTTTCGGTATTTCCCCTACAACCGTGCCAAATACAGAAATATGAGACAGATGCGCCGCTTCTACAAGCAGCATCACACCGATAAGGATAAGGAATGATAGGCCGAGCATCTGTATTGTAGGGTGTTCGTTTACAAATTTGCTCACAGGCCCGGAAAAAAGAAGCATTATCATTACTGCAATGACAACAGCCGTAACCATTATTGTCATAGCGCCTACATATCCAAATTCACTGAAGCTAACAAGCCCGACTGCCGTAAGAACACTGTCGAACGAGAATACAATATCCAAGGCTACAATTTGGACGATGACGCCGATGAAACTGACACCTGCTTTTCCCTTAACAGCATCGCTCTCTCCTTCCAATTTGTGATGAATTTCTGTTACACTCTTATATAAGAGAAATAATCCCCCTACTCCAATAATAATACTTTGTCCGGAAATAGAGCCATCGAACCAAGCCGTATCAAAGGAAAAGATAGGCTTCGTCAATTTCATGAGCCAAGAAATACAGAATAATAAGAGTATACGAAAAAGCATGGCCAGTATTAATCCTACTGATCGTGCTTTAGGCTGTTGTTTTTGTGGTAACTTTGATGAGATAATAGACAGGAATACGATATTATCTATTCCCAATACTATTTCAAGAAATGCCAAGGTCAATAGGGCAATCCATGCACTTGGCAAAAGAAAAGTTTCTAATATTTCCATAAATATTTTTTGTGGCAAAATTAGTAAAGAATTCGCCTAATATGGAAATTATTGTTCCTTTTCTAAATAATCTTTGATAACAGTATCTCTATCAGTTTTTACAAGCCCAAGTATGTACTGAATTCTGAGTAATAATTTTTTCATAACTACACATAAATGTCGTCTTCTCTCTTTCACAAAGATAATATAATTATTGTATCATTACTATCTTAACATGGAAATATCTTTTTTGTTCTGTATTATTTATAACTGATAAATGAAACTTATAATTATTGATATACTAAAAACTTAAGTATCTTCATTCAATAAATTCTATCTATCTTTGAATCCTTAAGCAATATTTATACTCATATACCATTTATGACTACTAAGAAAAAAATCATCAACGATCCTGTTTTCGGATTTATCACCATACCCAATAATTTTATTTATAAGCTTATACAGCATCCTTTCCTGCAACGACTCAACAGAATAAAGCAATTGGGTCTGGCTTCTTTCGTCTATCCGGGAGCACAGCATACACGTTTACATCATTCTATCGGCGCCATGTACCTGATGGATGAGGCCATAAATAATTTAAGAGCCAAAGGGCATGAAATCACAGCTGAGGAAGCTGACGGCGCATTGGCATGCATCCTGTTGCACGATGTAGGTCACGGGCCTTTTTCTCATGTGCTGGAATACACTTTAACAAATGGTATTCATCACGAAGACTTGTCGTTGTCACTGATGAAAGTGTTGAATATTCAACTTGATGGCAAACTGGATGTATGTATATCTATCTTTAAAAATCAATATCCTAAAAAATTCCTGCATCAATTGGTAAGCGGTCAACTTGATGTCGACCGTCTGGATTATCTCCGGCGTGATAGCTTTTTTACCGGAGTAACCGAGGGGAATATTGGTTCGGCTCGTATTATCAAGATGCTCGATCTGCGAAACGACAGCCTCGTTGTAGAGGCAAAGGGGATTTATTCAATAGAAAATTTTCTGATGTCACGCAGGCTGATGTATTGGCAAGTCTATCTTCATAAGACGGCAGTCGCAGCTGAAAAAATGTTGATCAAAACATTTATAAGGGCAAAAGAACTAACATGTAAGGGCAAAAAACTATTTGCATCTCCTTCACTTTCTTATTTTCTGGAAAACAATGTGGATCAAATCTTTTTCAGACAAAATAATGATAAAGTATTAGAAAATTTTGCCAATCTTGACGATAACGATATCTGGTGTGCTCTTAAAGTCTGGGCAAATAACGAAGACAGAGTATTATCCATTTTAAGTTCGTGCCTTATAAACAGGAACCTGTTCAAAATAGAAATAACAAATGAGCCTGTATCGACAAAACATATCGAAAAATATGTGTCGAAGTATATATCCGATTTCGGTATCAGTGAATATGAATCATCATTTTTGTATTCTTCAGATATCATTTACACTAATATGTACAACGAAGCCGACGACAGTATAGATATCCTTTACAATGACGGAACAATAAAAGATATATCTGAAGCCTCTGATATGCTGAATATCCAGCTCTTATCAAAAAAAGTAGAGAAATATTATTTCTCATATCTCAAAACAGAATAACATATGAGTTTATCCAAAGTCGAACAATATATAATAGAGAACGAACTATTATCGGGAGGTGAAAAGATAATAGTAGGTGTCAGCGGCGGTGCAGATTCGGTTGCTTTACTCGACATATTACACAGCTTTAAATTGGATTGTGTTGTAGCACATTGTAATTTTCATTTGCGGGGAGAAGAATCTAACAGGGATGCATTTTTTGTAGAAGAACTATGCAAGAGATACAACCTGAAATACGAGCGGATAGATTTCGATACGGAAACTCATGCCGAAATAAACTCGATATCAATTGAAATGGCAGCTCGAGAATTACGGTATAATTGGTTTGAGCAAATAAGGATTATCCATATGGCTGATAAAATAGCCGTAGCGCATCATCGTGACGATTCGGTAGAAACAATTCTTCTTAATCTGGTTAGGGGAACAGGCATTCGCGGACTCACAGGAATAGCGCCCAAGAACGGAAATATTATCCGCCCTCTGTTATGTCTTAGCCGCAAAGAGATCATCGAATACCTGAAAGACAGAAAACTTTCGTTTGTTGAAGACAGCACGAACAATGAAGATCTATATGCGCGTAATAAAATAAGGCTGAATATATTACCCGAACTGGAAACTATCAACCCTTCTGTGAAAGAATCGATTGCGAAGACGGCTGAACACCTGTCGCAAGTCTCTAATATTTATCACCTGTATATGGCTCAGGTAAAAACAAATATTTTTTCTGAGAATAAGATAAATATAAATATGCTGATTCAGTATATTGAGCCAGAAGCTATACTTTTCGAACTGCTCTCACCCTACGGATTTAATTCGGCAACAGTCAGACAAATATTTGAATCTATAATAAGCCAGTCTGGGAAGATTTTCTATTCAGAAACACATGAATTACTTAAAGACAGGGGATTTCTTATTCTGAAAGAAAAAAAAGCTATTTCCATAGAAAGCTATACCATACATGCCGATGAAAAAGAATTGATTCATCCGTTACACCTAAAACTAGAGAGCATTTCTGCTGATAAAGATTTTTCCATAGAAAAAAACGCTGATATACTATATTTGGATATGGATAAAATAAAATTCCCTCTGGTATTGAGAAAATGGAAGCAGGGAGATTGGTTTATTCCTTTCGGTATGAAAGGAAAGAAAAAAGTGAGTGACTATTTTTCCGACAATAAATTCAGCTTGTTCGACAAAGAGGCGGCATGGTTGCTATGTTCAGGTGATAATAATATCTTGTGGATTGTAGGCTACCGCTCGGACGAAAGATTTAAAATAACTGACGATACTACGAAAATATTAAAAATATCCTTCATAAAAGACAATACATAATAAAAAGAAGGGGGATAATAATTATCCCCCTTCTTTTTATTATAAGTATGCTTATTCTTATTTCAGCATATTTTCGATCTTCTCTACTAATACAGATTTCTGTGCAGCTCCTACTTGTTTATCAACCACTTCTCCGTTTTTGATAAATAAGATTGTAGGAATGTTACGGATACCATATTTAGATGTTATCTCATCATTGTTATCCACATCTACCTTACCGATAGTCACTTTATCAGCATATTCACCAGCCAATTCTTCCACAATAGGGCCAACCATGCGGCAAGGACCGCACCATTCTGCCCAAAAATCTATAACAAGCGGTTTGTCCGATTTCAGAACCTCATCAAAGCCTGCATCTGTAATTTCTAAAGCCATAAGTTTTATTTATTGTTTGATTTGTAATATCTATTTGATTTATATTTCTCCAAATGTCATGCAAAGGTAATTAATCTATTTAAATAATAAAAATAATTTAATTCACTTTGAACACAAGATTTTCATTTTCTACCAGATAATCAATAAGTTCCTGTTTTACATTTATTTTAAAATTACGAGAAAACAGCTCAACTTTCATGTTTCGCTCACCGTCGACTACCTGAAAGTATAACAATGAATTACCCGGATTGTTCTTGGTTAATGTTGACAATTCCTCAACCATTTGTGTATTCATATCATGCAATGGTAAGGTAATAGTAATTTTTTCTATCAATTTGTCCTTAACGTCGGGCAAAAGCTGAATTGAAAATATTTTGAGTTCGAATTGATTCTGGTCATATCGCCTTGGCTGAACCTTGCCTTTGATATATACATATAATCCGGGACGTCCATACTTTCCGAAATTTATATAATCGTCTCCAAAAAGAGGAATTTCGCCGCTTCCTGTAAAATCTTCTATTCGTATTATCATAAAAGGCTTTCCGGTCTTTGTTATTCCTTCACGAACAGCAGATACAAGTCCGCCAAATGAAACCTCTTTATTCTTCAATGCATCTTTATCTTCGATATCCGCCATGCCCAAATTACACACGTAACTCAAAACGATCTTATATTCATCGAGCGGATGAGCAGACAGATATATTCCAATCAGTTCACGTTCTTTATTCAACCGTTCAAGGTCTGACCATTTTTCCACCTTTGGTATTTCCGGATGAGCTATATCAAACGAAGTATCTCCGCCGAATAAAGAATTGGCTGCAGTATTCTTATCAAGCTGATATTTATTTCCATAACGGATAAGCATATCGATAAATGCTTCTCCTTTCCCGTTCAAACCAAAGAACTGTTCTCTCGAAATCTCTGAAAAATTATCGAATGCTCCGGCAAGAGCCAATGATTCTATATTCTTTCTGTTACAAGAACTAAGATTTACACGTTCTACGAAATCAAATATATTTTTAAATGGCCCATTCTTCTCCCTTTCTTCGATAATATTCATTACGGCACCCTCTCCTACTCCTTTTACAGCAGCCAGACCAAAACGTATATCGCCTGCCTTATTTACCGAGAATTTAAGATAGGACTCGTTTACATCAGGCCCTAGAACACTCATATTCACGGCTTTACACTCATCCATGAATTTGGTGATTTCTGTTATATTAGATAGATTTCGGGAAAGGACGGCAGCCATATATTCCGACGGATAATTAGCTTTCAGCCATGCAGTCTGATAGGCTACCCACGAATAACATGTAGCATGCGATTTATTGAAAGCATACGATGCAAATTTCTCCCAGTCGGCCCATATCTTATCCAATGTTTTTTTAGCATGTCCGTTTTTAGTTCCGCCTGCAATGAATTTTTCTTTCAGGGCATTCATTTTATCAATCAGCTTCTTACCCATTGCCTTACGTAATTCATCCGACTGACCTCTGGTAAAATCGGCTAATAATCGGGACAAAAGCATGACCTGTTCCTGATATACCGTGATGCCATACGTATCGTTCAGGTATCGCTCCATAATCGGGATATCGTAGCTGATTTCTTCCCGTCCGTGCTTCCGTGCAATGAACGAGGGAATATAGTCCATAGGTCCCGGACGATATAAGGCATTCATGGCAATCAGGTCTTCGAATTTGGTCGGCTGCAGTTCTTTGAGGTATTTCTGCATTCCGGCAGACTCGAACTGGAATGTTCCTGTTGTTTTCCCCTGACTGTATAATTCATATGTTTTAGGGTCTTCCAACGATATTTTATCAATATCGATTGTTTCTCCGGTAGTATGCTTTATATTTTCTACTGCTTCCTTTATAATAGACAAGGTTTTGAGACCTAAAAAGTCCATTTTTATCAGGCCTGTTTCTTCAATTACCGTACCTTCATATTGTGTCACCAATATATTTTCTCCCGTTTCCTTATCTTCTGCAGTACTTACCGGAACAATATCTGATATGGCCTGTTGTCCGATAATTATACCGCAGGCATGTACTCCCGTATTACGCACATTACCTTCCAGCATCTGCGCATATTTCAGTGTATCGCGCATTACAGGATCTGGACTGTTTGCTGCATCTTTCAGCTCGGGTACGTATTCAATAGCATCGCGTAAGGTAACCTTCTTTTTATCGGGTATACGATCCGGAACATACCTAGCCAAGCGGTTCGATTCGGCTAAAGGAAGTTTCTGCACACGCGCCACATCCTTAATTGCCGATTTGGTAGCCATTGTACCATATGTGATAATATGCGCCACACGCTCCTGTCCATATTTTTCGGTTACCCATTTCAATACTTTTCCGCGACCGTCATCATCGAAGTCTATATCGATATCGGGCATCGATATACGGTCAGGATTGAGGAAACGTTCGAACAGCAGGTCGTATTTAATAGGGTCTATATCTGTAATCCCCAGACAGTAAGCAACAGCGGAACCTGCAGCCGAACCACGACCCGGGCCGACAGCGACCCCCATCTCTCGTGCTGCAGCAATAAAATCTTGAACAATGAGGAAGTATCCGGGAAAACCCATTGTCTTCATCGTGTTGAGTTCGAAATCGAGCCGTTCTGCAGTTTCGGCATCCCTGTCCTTTCCATATCTCTTATCTGCACCTATCATGGTAAGATGACGAAGATAATCGGATTCCAGTTTGATACGGATTACTTTATCATAGCCACCCAGACGCTTATACTCCTTTTCTCCGAATTCGAGTATAAGGTCTTCTTCGCTATACATTATCTTGTAGCCTTCTTCTGTTCCGAATGAAGCATCAATAGTAAAAAACGGCATCAAAGCATCGGAATCAATAGAATAATATTCTACTTTATCCGCTATCTCCTGCGTATTTACTAAAGCTTCGGGATGATCAGGGAACAATTGGTTCATTTCGGCAGTTGTTTTCAGCCATTCCTGCTTAGTATAGCGCATCCTGTTAGGATCGTCGAAATCTTTTCCGGTACTTAAACATATCAAACGGTCATGAGCGTCTGCATCTTCTTCATCCACAAAATGGACATCATTTGTGGCAATTAATTTGACGTTGAATTTCTCGCTCAACTTTACCAGTTCGGCATTTACTTTCTGCTGCAAGGGATATGCTTCGGCATTAGCATCAGCACGGTTCGTTTTATGACGCTGTAGTTCCAGATAAAAATCATCCCCGAAAAGGTCTTTAAACCATTGAACAGCTTTCTCTGTTTCTTCTATTTCCCCTGCCTGTATCTTTTTGGGTATTTCGCCACCAAGACAAGCAGATGAAACAATCAAACCTTCATGATATTTTTCAAGCAACTCTTTATCAATACGGGGACGCATATAATACCCTTCAGTCCAAGAATGCGACACCATTTTTATCAGGTTTTTATACCCTGTCAAATTTTTAGCTAAAACCACTAAATGCCAGCCGCTCATATCGGGCTTGCCTTCTTTCAATGTCCTTTTCCGCCGGGCTACATAACACTCACACCCTATAATCGGCTTGAATTTTTTAGCTTCTTCATCCTGAATCTTAATTTTGAGTTCTCCAATTTTTTCTCCGTTGCCTTCCTGCGCTTCTTGCTCGAGTTTTTTAATCTCAGCTTTCAGCTCTTTAATCGCACTATCATATTTGGAGTTTTTTTTCTTCACATAATTGTAAAACTCCTTGACTCCAAACATAGCGCCATGGTCAGTGAGGGCGATACCTTTCATTCCGTCGGCCATAGCCTTATCGACAAGATTCTGGATACTTGCCTGCCCGTCGAGCAGGGAATACTGGGAATGGACGTGTAGATGTACAAAATTACTCATAAAATTTATTAGCTTTTCAGGATTTGTAAAGTTACAACAATATGAAGCCGGATAAAATAAAAATTACATACAGTTTTCAACAGGCAGGCTTTTTTAATAATTAAATAAGTTAATACTATCATTATAAATAAGTATCGAATGTATCTATGCTTCATTAAAAATAAATATGATACAACTCCTAAAAACATTTTTTACAAAGATGTATCCGTTCTGATTATTTCAAATATTTTTTTGTTATACTTGCAGCAGCAAAAGGATAATAAAAGGAAACTATACACGTTTATAAGATAATAAAAAGACCAGGCACTAGTTTATGAAGAGATTAGGATTATTACTTTTAACCGGCAGTTTATTGGTCGGACAGATTATAATTGCACAAACGAAACAGCTTGTCCAAATCGACTCGAAGCAGACAAAAGAGGTAATAAATCTGAAGTATAATAACAAAAACCAACTTGTCTACTTTGACGAAAAAGGTGTAGCTACCTATAAAGAATTCACATTCAAATATGATAAATCGACGAATATCCTTACCGAATGTACGATGAATCAGGATAGAGGGGAATTGATCATAAATTATAAATATACATACAACGGGAATACTGTGACCGAAGAAGCCACCAGTTCGGGTAAACAGATTAAAGAAAAGAAAATCGTAGATATTCTTGACATACATATCGATAACAAAGGACGCCTTACTAAAACGGTTTTCGAGGATGGAAAACCATGGGAACAATTTGACTATGATGACAATGATAATCTTGTTTCATATGCTCAAAATTCTGCACTCGATAACGGTAAGAAGATAGTTGTCTCCAAGTATAACAATGACAAATCCGCATTCCTGAGTATTGAAAGTATTCCGGCATGGTTTTGGGGGTGGCACATCAACAGCATGAAATGGAGTAGCAACTTTATCGGCAAAAATAATCCGAATGAAATTGCCACAGAAGATCCCCGCTTCGGAAGCGATACGATTGAAATAACCTATGAATATGATACGGATGGCTATCCGGTAAAGCAATTCTATAATGGTGAACTAGTTCGGGAGTTCACATATAAAATCACCAAATAAAATACTTTTTTCTCAGTCATTATTTTTAATATAAATCAATAGATTATTAACATTCACTTATATTAGTAATACTAATAATATTTTACAGCAACATCAAGTTAAACGATTAACTTATATATCTATGAAAACACAAATAAAAATAATTTTTGTATGTTTTGCATTTAATATTTATTTTATTAACCTGATAGCTCAAGATCAGATACCAATTTCTTTCGAGCCGTATGTAAAATCACTCACTTACGGGAATATCAGTAATATTGCTCCTAAACAGACAATACAATTTTTAAACGATCGCATATTGCATATAAAGTTAGAATATAACTTGACCGAAGATATACAGGAGGATGACTATCAAATAAACATTACACCTGCATTTAAGCCTGATTTTAGCTGGGCACCTCACCTTACCCCTACCGACCGGCATGTAATAGATCAGCATGTATTCCGCTCTCCCGCAATGATCGTTTCTGACAAAAAGAAAGTTTTAACAATAATCCCCGATATAGGTATTTTAAAGAAAGGCTCACAGATGAGATGGTATATGGATATGGATGCCCCCAATAATATACTGACACTTGGTATGAGCAATAGCAGGGTCAGCGACCATGTATTATATGAAAAAACACCGGGTGCACGATACAATAAAGGGGTTGTAGAGTTTGGATTTTACATAATTATATCCTCTGATATAAAAGATATTCAAAATCCATTCAGGACACCTTTATCTTTTTTCTGGGAAAGATGGGGACATCAATTATATGAATCGGGCAATCCGGTCAAAGGTGATCTCGAGCCCTACGTAAAACATACTTATAACTGGGCTTTTTCGACATGGAAAAACAGTGTTTGGCAGCAATTTTCTTTAAATGGCAAAGATGTAGGTGCGCCTGTATTCATAGTGAACGTTACACAGAGTCCAAATTACCCGGGGAAAGCAAACGAAAGGGAATTCCGGTCAATATGGAATCAGGCATGGTTCAACTCGTTGCGCTCGGCAAGCGGCTTGTATAGGTATGCCCGACGTACGAAAAATCAGGAGTTGTTGAAAAAAGCTAATATGACAAAAGAGCTAGCCTTGTCATTTCCTATGAAAGAAGGATTTTTCTATGGACTGATAGCTGCCGAAATGGAGCAAAAAGAAACAGACGGGAAGAGATATAATATATGTAAAGGTTGGGATACCTATTATTGGGGCAATTCTAACAGGAATCCTTATACCCATGATCCGCGTAAAGCACCATTCCATATTCTGGATATGAGTTGGACTGCATTACAAATGCTTCGTTGGTATGAAGATCTGGAAAAGGATGAAAGATTATTACAGTACGCAGAAACATATGCTAAATCCCTTATAAAAACACAAGATACAAAAGGGTTTTTCCCCGGCTGGCTCGATATAGAAACACTCCAGCCAATGGAGCATTTAAATGAATCGCCCGAAACTTCCATGTCTGTTACTTTCTTACTCAAACTGGCACAATTAACAGGTAACAAAACCTATAAAAATGCTGCCGAAAGAGGGCTAAAAGCTGTAATATCGGAAATAATCCCGACCGGAAGATGGGAAGATTTTGAAACATACTGGTCATGCTGCCGTATAGGTACTCCGGACTGGATAGGTAAAAAAGTTTCCAGAAATAATATGTATAAGCAATGTAACTTTTCCATGTTTTGGACTGCGGAAGCCTTACTTGAATTTTATAAAGAAGCAGGGAATAAATCATATCTGGAATACGGAAAAAGGACACTGGACGAGATGCTGATGACACAATCATCATGGCAACCGCCTTATATCTATGTAAATGCTCTCGGTGGATTCGGAGTAATGAACACTGACGGAGAATGGAACGACTCGCGTGGAAGCCTTTTTGCTGAACTTATACTTGAATATGCAAAAATAACAGATACAGAAGAATATAAAGAGAGAGGCATAGCAGCTCTCAAATCATCACTTACCATGATGTACTGTCCGGAAAATCCTGTTACAAAAGCTCAATGGGAAAAGGTGTGGCCTTTTTTCAATGAAAAAGACTACGGATTCACTATGGAAAATTACGGGCATGGCGGGCATACTGCACCTGAAGGCGAAGGAATGGGTGAATTTACCATTTACGATTGGGGCAATGGCGCTGCATCGGAAGCCTACAATCGAATCATAGATAAATATGGTAAAGACTATTTAGAATAACGATTATTAAACATTTGAAAGACTATAAATATGGCATTATGACAAAATAGGCTTAAAATATCTTCAGTTACATAAGAATCTTTTTATCTATTTTAAAAAATCTATCAACGGATTGATAAACCTGTCAAAAGCCTCTATATGTGGAAGGTGACCGACATTATCCAGTTCTACCAGTGTGGAATTAGGTATTTTATCTCTCGTCTCTTTTCCTAAATTCTGATATAGCCCCATCTTTTCCTTAATGTCTTCATCCTTGACTTTATCCTTACCTATAGCGGTGCGGTCGCGGGTGCCTATAATTAATAATGTGGGTGCTTTGATATTTTTGAATTCATAAACAACCGGCTGTGTAAAGATCATATCGGATGTTTGGGCATTATTCATCGCTACTACAGGGTATTGAGGATCTTTTATCCAACCAGTCAGAAGATATACCCACTCATCGTATTCAGGTTTCCATTTATTATCGTAATAAAATCTCGATTGGTATTCTTTTGCCGTCTCATAATTGGTTTTCAATTCTGTCTGATAATTTTCATCGATAGTCGAGTAAGGCACTACAAGCTTCCAGTCTTCAAGTCCTATCGGGTTTTCAAGAATAAGTTTCTCTACCGTTTCAGGATACATCAGAGCAAATCTGGTTGCTACCATTCCACCCATCGAATGACCTAACAGATATATTTTATCGATCTGAAGTTTATCCAAAACCGCCTTTGTATTAAAAGCTAATTGCTGAAATGTAAACTGATATCCTACAAGTTTGGTTGATTTACCGAATCCGATCTGATCGGGAACTATTACCCGGTAACCTTCTTTGGTTAAGGCCTCTATTGTTGTTTTCCAATACGCCCCGTTAAAGTTCTTACCATGTAGTAACACTACTGTTTTTCCATTTCTATTTGAAGGATGAACATCCATGAAAGCCATTTTGAGGCTTTTACCCTGACTTTCAAAATCAAGATATTGGACTTCGTACGGGTATTGGTAATTAGATAAATTAATATCTAAAACAGGCTTATCTCCTTGTGCTGAAACTACTGATGAAATTAAGAACGTAAAGAGGAATAATGATATATATTTTCTCATTGAAGGGTATATTCGTGAATGAATCGAAATATCAGAATTATAACAATAAATAAGATAGTTTTGTTAATTGACAGCAGGAAGAGAAGTTTGAACAAAAGTAAAATTATAACGTTTTTATTAAAAAATAGCATAAATGGAAGCACAAGCAACAAGTAAAAAACTGAACTTTCGGGTATTAGTCAAAATATTAAAAGATACAGTACAGGGATTCTTAGACGATGATGTAATGCGACTGAGTGCATCGTTAGCCTATGCCACCCTGTTTTCAATAATCCCTTTTATTTCACTCCTGATTACAATAGGTACATTTTTCCATACCGATCTGGTAAATCAGTTGTATATACAGTTACAACCGATTGTAGGAACGGATGTTGTGGAGCAATTGCGGGCAATTATAGAAAATGCAAAAGAGACCGATTCTTCTACATTCGCAACTATCATCAGTTTAGGGGTCTCCATTTTCGGCGCAACCGCTATTTTTGCGGAAATACAAGGTTCATTGAATACCATCTGGGGAATAAAGGCAGTACCTAAAAAGAGCTGGCTTAAGTATATCAAGAATCGTTTATTGTCTTTCTCTATTATCCTTATATTTGCCTTTATACTATTGATAACATTTAGTGTATCAAATATAATCAGTAGCCTGAGTGAGAGATTTATGTACAATTATCCCGACATAGCAGAATCGTTGGTCAAAGCTGTAGGCATATTACTGAATGTTGGTGTAACGGCTGTAATATTTGTAATGATTTTTAAGATTCTTCCCGATGCGAAAATAAAAAGTAAGGACGTTGTAGTCGGGGCACTGGTTACAACGTTATTGTTCCTCGTAGGGCAATGGGCTATCTCTTTTTATATAAGCATTGCAGATGTAGGCTCTGTCTACGGAGCAGCAGCATTTATGGCAATTCTGGTCACATGGATTTACTATTCTGCTATCATAATATACATAGGCGCAGAGTTCACCGAATCGTGGGCTAACGAAATGGGCGGCAGAATATTCCCTGATGAATTCGCCGTAACCACCAAGATAATCGAGATACACGAGGATAAGCCTCTGCAATCTGTCAATAAAGTCAAGATAGAGAAATAATATGACTAAGAAAATTACTATCGACGGTAATAATATACACGACATTCCTAGTTTTTATGAGGAAATAAACCGTGTATTTATGGCAGGTGAGGACTGGAAACTAGGTACCAGTCTGGATGCCCTCGACGATATGCTCTATGGCGGGTTCGGTGCTATAAAAGGAAATGAAGACATTGAATTGATATGGATAAATTTTGAGCAGAACAAGAAAGATTTAGGATTGGAATTAACAAAGACCTATTATAAAAATAAACTACATTTCCCCTCCATATTCAATACCGATTTTGTAAAAGAGAAACTCAACAAGTTGAATAACGGCACAGGGAAAACCTATTTCGATATTATACTCGAAATCATCAACAATCATAAGAATATCAGATTAGTCGCTTTATAGTTATACTCACTATTTCGCTTCCAGCAGCCTTACCGGCCCTATTAATCCCGATTTAGATAAAGACGTGTCCTTATTATAATGACGGAAAGTAGTATAGGTATAAGGTTTGCTGCCTTCCGGTAATAAACAATCACCAACCAGTCTGTTGACCCAAAGATTAACGACTTCTATTTTCAACTTATTCTCTCCCGACTTAATATAATTACTTATATCGACTTGCCAAGGATACGTCCATACTGTGCCAACTTCTTCATCATTCAGCCAAACTTTTGCCATGATATTTACCTCTCCCAGATTGAGATAAAGCGGATTTGAGGATTTTGTATCAAAATCAAATGTCTGTTCATAAACTGCCGTTCCCGAATAATATTTTATTCCTTCATCTGTGTGCATAGTCCAGTCTGCAAGTTCATTAAATACAGTCTTTGCTGGTCCGCCCCACGCCGGATCGAACGATACATCCCACGGTCCTTCCATAGTCTGCAAGGTGGTATATGAAAGAAAATTTTTCACTTCCGAAGAAGGAGTTCCCTGCTTACGAAATACGACAAAGAAACTTTGATCAGTGTCAAAAACCATTGGAACTATTGTTCTGTTGTCCTTTATTGTATATTGTTTAAGTTCACGTATTTCTCCTGTCATTGCATCCCAAAGTTCAGGTATCATACCTGATATTCGGAAAGTACAATTCGCACTTATTTGTTTTCCTGAGCGATTGGAAACAAAATAAATATCACAATTGTCTGTCGTACGATGAGCATAACGTAAGTCACCGTCGGATACAAAATCTTCCGGAGTATCCATTCCGGCTAAAATACGTGCAGTAAAGTCATAGTTTGGATATAAATTATCATGATTATTTAATATTTCCTTACTCCATATTATTTTACCTTTGCCAACTGTACGGGTTTCCGTCTTATCAGGAGCAGCTCCTTCTCCCCAGATCTCTTTCACAAGTGAAGCGATTTCGTTGTCACACTGAGGATATCCTTGCAGGCTCGGCGATTTCGTTGGCGGCATTCCTACAACTGTTGCTCCGTCCAGTAAGAGTCCTTTTATTTTTTTCAGAATCTCAGGAGTCATCGTTTCAAATGTCGGAAGTACAAGAATACGGTATTCCGCTCCGGACGGAAATACAATTTTTCCGTCTTTTACACTTGCTTTATACAAAAAACTTGGCGGACAGGCATCGAATGCATAGCCTCTTTTATCAGGAAGAGTGTCTGTACCCAGATAAGCCGAAGCCGGTGCACGAAATACATGAGGATTACCTTCAGGGGAAAAATAGAGTATATCGGAAACCGTACGGCCTTGTTGCATCATAAACTGACAACGTGAAAGATAATCATGATATGCTTTACCCATCTCCCACCATGTCTGGTTGCGATCCCAATGTACACCGTAAGGTCCCATTGTCATTCCCGGACGGAGGCTGTCCGGCAGGCACTGGTGCTGGAAAGTATGGAACATAAACCTGTTGACTCCTCCTGCCAAGGCCCAGTCCGTTTGATTTTTCATTTTACCCGGATATTGATCCCAGCCATCAAACTGAGCAGTAAAACTTTCGGCCGGTACTACCTGCTGACCTTTAAGGTGAGCAATAGAAGTTCCTTCGGCCAGACTGAAAGATGTATTAAAGCCATAACCCACACTCCAATATTCACACATAGGCACATCAGAGATAGTAGCAAGTTCGAGATCGGCTGTCGGATTCATATCATAAGGCTCTACAGAAAAGCCCAGCCCATGTCTGTGAGCATATTCCCTGATATACCCGGCATGGTTTTCCAAAATGAGCTCCTGCACAGTTTTGCGCATGTCCCAAAGGAATCTTTCACTTAACTCCCTGCTTCCTACTATTAGACCTGAATACGCCGGAAAATACGGTTGAGGATCATAGCCCCGCCGCAATTCAAATTCTTTCCGGAAACTTCCGGTCCAATTTTGCGCCCCCATTTCCCAGCTATCCATATGAAGCATGGTAAGCCCACCCGAGGGCGATTTTGAGGTTCTCTTCGTAAAGCCAATATGACGAAACAACTCACCAACAAACTTATCCATATGATGACTCATTGCAACCGTATCTAATTTATCGGCTTCGAATCCCAGCCCCGGTGCGGGTGCCGGACGTGTTATGGCTCCATTATTACGAACTCCGAATCTCATTATTGTCCATTTACCGGCCGGAAGATCTCCTTCGATAGTTCCGTCGGGCTTCATCCACGCAGTTATGTCCTTAATATCTTCGGGATTCACTGCCGAATTTATGGCATCGGCATAGGAAGAAGACATCGGAAGGAACTGTTTAACTCCCGGTTGCGAACTATAAGGCGCTCTATAGTATAGCGATTTTTCGTCAGTATCACCTATCACGTCATCTCCTTTTGGAGTGGGGAATGCCAAAACAGCTATATCTTCATAAAACTCCTGCCATTGTTTATGGAGTTCCGGTGTAAAATTCCTTTCGCCAAAAAACGGGCGTTTCGGTGCAGGTTTAGGAAGTATAACATTCTTAATTTCCGAACCATCGACAATCACCGAACTGGAAACCAGATGCTGCATAGATTCTTCAGGCTTTACCCAAGGACCGCCACTTCCTGTCCATCCGGGGCCTACACCCAGTGTCATCTCCACTCCCAGCCTCTCGCATTCCTTAACAGCATGCTTAAACATATCTTTCCATTCGGTGCTGAGCATATCTACCTTACCACGAGGCACACCGACATTCACTTCAAGAAAAATCACGTGTGAAATACCTACCCTGACCATCGATTCGAGGTCTTTTGTTATTCCTTCTTTGGAAAAATTGCCATCCATGAAATACCAGTAAACACCGGACTTTGCAGATACAGGTGGATTTTTAAATCCTTTTTCTATATCTTCTGACTGACTGTTGTTACTGCATTGTATAGCCCCACAGAGGAAAACAAAAGAAAATATTACTTTGTATGTAAGTATTAGAAAACGTTTAAGGTTCATAGCTATTATTGTTTATTTAACAAAAATAACAGTTTAGGTAGGATGGATACTTTTAATATTTGACATATTAATATAAAAATTTGAGATTTATTAAAAAATCTGCCTATCTCAAAATAGCAATAGAAAAATAAGGCTGCCCCGTTTCCGAAGCAACCTTATTATACTCACACATATATTTACTTACTAAAATAAACTATATCCCTCTTCTCCCGTACTCCGAGTTTCTAAGGCTTTGTTTATCGCCCATGCCATTGTATTGCAGAAGAAGTGCGCATTGGTGGTCTGATAAATCGCGTTATCATAATAATGATTTTTTTCGTCAAAATTATTTGTAAATATTATAGGCTCATTAGTCCCTGTATTTATTTTGAGCGGCCATCTGTCTACATTTCCCAATTCTTTTGTGCATCCAGAGAATGGTCCTCCATCCGCTATCAGCATAAAACCTTTTGTTTTGTGTCCTAATATCCTCACCTGAGAATTCTTCCAGCTGGCTAATATCTCTACATTCGGATTTGATTCTACTTTCGATTGGTTTATATACCATTGACCACTACCGTCACGCATCATATGCAGATTATTCTGAGTCAGATCGAGGAATGGCCCTTTCAGACTCGGGTGACTCGATGCTGTATTCCATGGTATGCCTGTAGGTCCAGCCCATGCATTCAAGTCATAAGTACCAAAATCGCCTGTACTTAGTGAGGTGCCACATATTCCATTAATAAGGTTTGCATATCCCTGATAGAAACCGGACCTAAAGTCATCACAGAAGATAAGTACTCCGCCCTGTTCTACAAATTTAATGAGATATGGCATGGATGCTCTTTGCGCTGCAGCATCTTCTTTCCATTGGAGCATTATCATGATAATATCGGGTTTGGTATTTTGTATAATATTCGCCATATCCGAACCACTCTTCAGCCAAACTGCATCTATATTTCCAAGCTGGCCTGCCGGCTTTTCACCTGTTACAAGTGTGTAGCCATCCAATTTGAATATAGAGTCTTTCGATTTACCAAACAGTTTAGGATTATCAATAAGGTTACGCATCAGAAGGTGAGTGCGTTCTCCTCCACCTAAATTGTACCAATAGGAGCCGAAGCAGGCTATCTTTATCTTTCTTCTCACCACCACTACGGTTGCTTTACAGGTCTGAGCAGGATCGATAGTATTTCCAGTAATAGTGAACTCATCATTCTGGATTGCCTGCGGTGTTCCGTTACCAATAAGCCGTATGGTTTCTGTTCCGCCTTTGAGTCTTCCCACTGCTTGGAAGGAATAACCGTTTTTAGAATCAGTCTTCAATTCATAGACTTTACCTGCCTCACTGGCCGAAGAAGTTACCTGAATATCGATATAATTATTACTAGTAAGTCCGTGATTCACAACATAAGTTCCTTGTACATTTATGCTCGCACAATTGAAAGTAAAGTTCGATTTTTCTCCTTCAACATCAACGTCTACTTCACAATTATCGTCTTGCGCCACGCTGTTATTAACCAGCTTGAATGTATTTGTACCGACAGTCCGAGGAAGCCCTTGTCCCTGCAGTTCGATGACCTGTATTCCTTGTACAAGAGTTCCTTGTCCGGCAAACTTATAGCCGTTCTGATTTTGTCCTGTATCAAAAGACCATAACAAACCATTCGAAGCAGGAGGAACATTCAGTGTAATCCTGATCTTATTGCTTGCATCCAATGCTTTACCAACTTCATAATTGCCCAATAGTGTTACATCTGTAGCACAATTAAAGGTATATTCGGCATATTTTCCTTCCACCGTTATCTTCTTTTCGCACGGCTGTGGCATAGGTATATGCTCTTTTCCATTTATCCAATATCTTAATGTATTGTCGCCTTTGGCTTTAGGGGTACCTCCGCCGGTAACTTTTATCATATGAGTACCTTTCTGAAGGAATTTGCCCGTTGCGCTGAAATAGTAGCCGTTTTCCGGACTAGTAGTAATCTGGAAATCGTAGACCCCTTCTTTTGAGACCACCACTTCAACTGTTACATATTCCGTATTAGGGTTCAGAGGTTGGTCTACCTTATAGGTACCGAATGTTTCTATTCCACAATTGATAATTGAATATTGGGCATTCCCACCCGTATCTCTCATAAGAGGAATCCATTCGGAACCATTCCATACATACAAGCCGGCCTCTAAATTTTCGGCATCAGGATTTACATTATAAACAACCATTCCTGTAGAGAGCAGTTTTTCGAGATCAGTAGAAGGGTCTGTCCAGATTCCAACTACTTCTTCCCCGCCATATAAAGGGGTTAGCTTATACCATGCCTTTAGCGAAACCTTAGGGAACAATAAGCCTTTGGATGCATTTTCGAGGCTTAGTGTATTATCCTTAACAGGATTTACGGCATTATATTCTTTCAGTTCCAGTATGGCTCCATCTTCAGGCCCTAACGGGGCACCGATAGTTACCTGTGCATTCAGATTTATTATTGAAAAAATCAGGAATAGGGCCAATAAGTTTAATGTGTAAAGTTTTGTTTTCATATTATTTATATATTGTCTTCAATTTGTATTCAATAAAATAAGTCATTTCTTCGCTTATTTTTTATACATTTGCGACGTAAAAGAAGACATCATCTTATCCGGTTTCAGAAAAAGAAATCAAAAATGAAACCGATTCGATCACTTATCATAAATAGTTGCATATCTTATACTTCGAATGCCCATTCTGCACAAATCTGCGAAAAAGTCGGATAATAAAACATTTAACAGAAAAAAATGGAAAAGGTAAGAAATGACATCATCCAGAAAATCATTTGTGGTATACCTGCAAATATGAAACCTGCAGAATACATTGTGACATTATTAGGAATTAGTAAGGGATCTGCCTACCGAAGACTCAATGGTGAATTATCTTTCTCATTCGAGGAAGTTGCTGTATTAGCTAAAGAAATGAATTTTTCAGTAGATGAAATAATTTATTCCGAATCGAGAAGAAAATATATTATAGAGTTCGGCCATTATTTCAATGATAATGTTGAGAATATTATATATAATTCTTTATTAGAATATTACAACCATTTGTGTATAAACCAGAAAATGAAAAGATTCATTACAATTGAAGCTTCTAATAATTTATGGTTCGTTTATACACTATTCTGCGATAATTTATTCTCATTCTATTATTACAAATACCTTCAACAATACGATATTTCATGTCTGAAAATGAAGATGAAGGATGTAAACATACCCGATTTTATCATCGATATAAAAAATAAAATTACAAATGTCATTTTAAATACTCATAATTGTATCAGCATTGCAATGATCGATCCTCATATTTTTTTAAATGTAATGGCCGAAATACAATACTATCGCAGACGTAATTTTTTAGAGGAAGACGATATGAAATTGATAACCAATGACATTAAAAGCTTATTAGATAGTTTGCAGAAAGGTGCTGTTGAAAATTCATATGAAGGGCGCGAATACAATTGTTTTATCGGGCAACGCAGCATTTATTCCAATTCGGCTGCTATCCAAAACGACAACCAAACCTATTCTTTCTTTTATCAGCAGAATCTACATCCTATTATATGTCACGATAAGCGGTTGTGTGAATTACATTCTAATTATCTTCAATCGCATAAAAGGCAAAGCGTATTAATATCAAATTCAAACGAGGAACTTCAAATTAGTTTTTTCGATAAACAATACGAATATCTTCGTAAACTGTCAAAAAATATCGATTTAAAAGTATAGTATTTGCAGCATAATAGTTGATAAATATAGAAAAACAGGACCTCTGCATAAATACTACAGAAGCCCTGTTTCGATTTAATAGCTTATACCCTCCATAAGCCTGATTCACGGCTTATTTCTTCACAAAACTTATATAATCTATTCCCACAAGATTTTCTTTTTTACCTGATGATAATAATGTAATACTTATATCATTTTTACCTTTCTTTACGGCAATATTATTAATCGTTGCATTGGCTATATTAAATTCTTTATCGTCACTGTTGATCATTGTTTCCCTTCCGTTAATGCTTATTTTATATTTGCCGTATTCTTTACCTTTGGAATAAACAACGGTGGCATCGGCTGTCATTTCGTTTTCCGATTCGAATGTAAGGTGTAATTTACTTTCAGACTTTGCATTCCTCCATATCATTTGCATATTGTTGCTCCATCCTCTGCCTACAGCATTTCCGTAGTGGAAATAGCCGTCGGTTTTCTCTTCCATATTGAGATTTTCGGCTTCTATCTTATTTTCTGTCAGTAATGGTGATATCAATTGCTTCCTTTCAAGTACAACGGGTTCCATGGCATCCTTAACATCGAAACTGTTATCTTTTACATTATCTGGAGAGATATACCAAAATGTAACAGGAGCAAAATTAATAATAGCCTTTGTCCAGTGCCACATTTCCATATCGAACTTTATTGCTTGTCGGAACGGTATTGCATCCAATCCCCTGAACCGAAGATTAACCGTATATCCCGGATCGAAGTTTCCGCTTCCGTCGGGCTGTGAAATAAACGGATGATCAATAAACTTCTCAGGGCGGCACCATGCATAGCCGTAATAATCTTCTGTGCCGGTACCGATATGCGACGGGAAGGTTTCATTGTCAACATAAACTTTCTCATCACCTTCACCCCACCATGCATATACTGTATTAAACAAGGTGATTCCATCGCCTGCATATACGCCTTTTCCTTTCAGTTCCACATAGTTGATATCGAAGGGATCGCCATCACCTTCATTGTTTTTCATTTCGCCTGTTTTCAGGTCGGTGAATTGCTTCCATGAAGAACCGAAATACATTGTATTGCCATCCCAGTTGTACGGAGCGGTAATTATATCGCCTTTGATAACCTTTACTTCCTGATCGCCCATATTTAAAATCTTTACGGTACATTCTTTTTTATAAGGCATGACCCAAAGACACGACATAGTACCGTCTTCTTCCACTTTTGTGTACCATGTACTCGATTTCCTTATCTGATATCCTGTGCCGAAGAAGTCTCCTATAGGGCATTTTACAGTGGTATTCCCGTCGAAAGAGATTTCGAGAATGGTGCTTCTGAGTGCTTGCTCTAATTTATCGGCTTCCAACTTAAATTTTAGACCTCTTATAGCGGAAGATTTATTTGTAATTATTTTTTCAATGCTTTTTCCCGCTGCGATATTACCATTTAAATTATCTGTAACAATATTTTCAGGAAACATTGCATCCTTACTCTGCAATTTTTGCTGAACTTTGATTATCTCAGGCTGGTATGTAGTAAGGTCTTGCAGAGAGTAAGTATGGACAACAACTTTCTTCGCATATGTGCGGTAATTGATATTATAATAGACGGCTTCGCCGCCTGTCTTGGCTCCCGCATCTTTTATATTTTCACTTTCGTAAGTCACTTTGCAATGCCTTGCATATGGTATAGGCAGATACAGGTTATGCCCTCTCATCTCGTATTTTGTAGAATCGGAAACAGATGCTGAAAGCGGCGCACCTACAAGCAAGCCATTGCTGATGACATCGAATGCCGAACCCTCTATTACAGGAACAGAATCATTGTCAAGATAAATCCTCATTATTCCTTTTCCTGAATTTTCTCCTGCAAATGTCATCCAGAAGCGGACTATAGCACCCGGCCCTTTTGTATCCATTAAGACATACTCCTTTTTCCCATTTAAAGAATCGATGCGGATAAACATAGACCTATCCCAGTTGGCAAACCAGCTTTTGTCGCCGGGGTCTACTGTTGCCCTGTCGTAACTGCTGAACTGTTTACACTCGAAATATGGATCGGGATACTGTGCCAAGGCTTCACGGTTTACCATTTCATCCAATAATGTACCCATTGTTACCGGAGGATAATTTTTAGCACAGGAAGCAGCCAGCAATAATATTAAAATTGCAGGCATTGAATATTTTGCAAATAGTTTCATAGTATCAGGCGTTAGGTTTAAGAATAAGATTTCAATATAACAAAAGTATCCTAAGTACTATTCATAAAAAACAAATTCATATCAAAAAAGGGCAAAATCGTATCAATGCACGAAAGAAGATGTTAAAGTATTTTGTCATTCTAAAGATTTAGATAACTTTGGTAAAAACACACCGTAAACCTAAATCGTATCGCTATGTCAACACTGAGATTTATTTCGGTTATTCTCTTATTTATATCCGTATCACAAAATATACATCCAAATAAGTACTACTTCCGCAATTTGCAGGTAGAAGACGGTTTATCACAAAATATGGTCTATACAATCATACAGGACAACCAAGGTTTTATATGGCTGGGAACGCAGGATGGACTGAACAGATATGATGGCAATAATTTTAAAATCTACAAAAAATCTGCTAGCGACCCTAAAGGTATAGGGAGCAATATGATATTTTCCCTATTGCAGAATGATGACGGCATTATATGGGTGGGAACGGCATCGGGTGTTTATTTATATGACCCCTTATACGAATCTTTCTCACCGCTCAATATCAAGACTGCCGATAATGATTCTATAAGCGGAACAGTCCGCGACATGAAGAGAGACGGGCAAGGCAACATATGGCTCATAACGTCGGGCAACGGGCTTTTTTGTGTAACCCCACAAAATGAACTTAAGCTATACCAGTTGGAAAAAAAGCTGAACATAAATTCAGTTAATACACGCAAGCTTGCATTCGACAGCAAAGGAAATATATGGATAGCAACATATCAGCAAGGCATTTTAAGATTTAATCCCGAAATGGAAGATATACAACAATTTCACATTGGAGATAACAATAATAGCTCAACGATTAATGTAAATGATCTCTTCCTGCTGAATGATGAAACAATGCTTCTTGGAACTGCAACCAGAGGCGTAGTGTCTTTCGATTTGAATACCTTTACACAAAAGGCTTTTCTGGAAAAAGATAAAGAAGGCAGATTCCTGTTTGTAAGGCGCATCTATAAAAATACAAATGGCGAATTATGGCTTGGCACCGAGTCCGGCATCCACATTTACAATCTGCAAACGGAGGCTATCACTAACCTGCAGCATATATACGGTGATTCTTATTCCATTTCCGATAATGCTATCCATTCCATTTATCAGGACAAAGAAGGTGGCATGTGGGTAGGCAGTTTTTTCGGAGGAGTTAACTATTGCAATGAATTATATTCACAGTTTGAAAAATATTATCCTCTTACAGGCATAAATACAATAAGCGGTAAAAGCATAAGTGAGTTTTGCGAAGATGAAAAACAGAATGTCTGGATCGCAACCGAAGATGCGGGGCTGAATCTGTTTAATCCCAAAAACCAGACTTTCGATACAGGATTTATTCCTGCAAAGAATATTCACGGATTATTGTACGAAAATAACAATATATGGGTAGGAACATTTTCCGAAGGACTGTATGTAATCGATATCAGGACTAATAAAAAACGTCTGTATAAACATAGTTCTGACCACAACTCATTAAACGACAACAGTATTTATTCCATATACAAAGACTATTCGGGTACAATATGGATAGGAACGACTTTGGGGCTGCATAAGTATAACAAATCTACAGACGACTTCCAGCGCATAAATGAACAGGAGATAACCAAGCAAGTAAATGACATACTCGAAGACCAGAACGGCGTCTTATGGTTTGCTACTCTGGGAAACGGACTGTTTTCGTATGATAAATACAGCAACAAATGGACTAATTACCCTTATCTGACAGCTGATGTTAACAGCAATATGATAACGTGTATATTAAAGGATAATCGAAACCGCCTGTGGTTAGGTACCGAAGGTGCCGGACTGTGCATGTTCGATACCGATAAGAAGGAGTTTATCAGCGCCTATACTACTGAAAACGGATTACCGAATGATGTAGTCTATATGCTGGTAGAAGATACCCGCGGCGATATCTGGGGTAGTACCAATAACGGATTATTCAGGATAAATACCAATAATAAACAGATATCGACCTTTAACCATGCCAATGGCCTGCTATGCGACCAGTTTAATTATAAATCAGGATTTAAAAGCAGCGACAGTAAAATATATTTTGGGGGAACGCGCGGCTTCGTGGCTTTTTATCCTGAAAAATTGTGGCCGAATAACTTTGTGCCCCCTATTGTTTTCAATAGTTTTCAGGTACATAACAATGAAGTAGTACCAACTGAAAAGAATTCCCTTTTAACTCGTTCGATCGCCTATACAGATGAAATCAGTATACCGTATGGCACCCCTGTATTCAGTATCGGGTATGCGGCTTTAAGCTATGTATCGCCCCGTGCCAACCATTATGCATATAAACTCGAAGGCAAAGACCATAACTGGATAAACAGTGATGGCTCTTACAAAGCTACTTATTCCGATCTGCCTCCCGGTGATTATATTTTCAAAGTAATGGCTTCGAATAGCGACGGCTTGTGGAATGAAGCAGGCGCCTCTATCAAAATTCGCATTTTACCCCCGTTTTATATGACAATCTGGGCATATATACTGTATGTTCTGGTGGCTGCCTTTATTTTCTATTACTTGATAAAATCATATACACGAAAGGTGAATGAAAAGAACAGGCAAATCATTGAAATGCTCGAAATAAGTAAAGAAAAAGAATTATATAATGCAAAAATAGAATTCTTCACAAATGTAACTCATGAGATACGCACGCCTTTGAGCCTCATAAAAGCACCGCTGGAAGAAGTGATGAAACAAATCGACCGCAAAGATGAAAAATGGGAGAATATGTCGATTATACAACGAAACACCAACAGGTTGTTGAAGTTGGTAAACGAACTACTCGATTTCAGAAAAACAGAATCGAAAGGCCTGCGCCTCAACTTTGTTAATACGGATGTAATCTCGGTTATAAAAGAAACGGCTGACCGGTTTATTCCGTCTATACAACTGAAAGGTATATTTTATAACCAACACTTGCCCGAACAGGCATTTTATGCTGACGTAGATATCGAAATATATACTAAAATATTAAGTAATTTATTCAATAATGCTCTTAAGCACGGGCATACTTATATCAATGTCGAATTTATAGCCGGAACCGACACATTCAAATTTATAGTATCCAATGACGGAAACAATATATCGGAAGAATATATACAAAAAGTCTTCGACCCGTTTTTCAAGATAGATAATAATACGGAAGGCTCTGGCCTCGGACTGCCTTTTGCACGGTCGCTGGTAGAACTGCATAAAGGGAGTATAACCTTGGATAATAAAAAACAAGGAGAAGTTACATTTATTATAGAATTGCCTGTACATCAGGAGGATGTTATTCAACTTACAAGTCAGGAACTGGATGAAATTGAAGAAATAAAGAAAGAACATACCAGTCATAACGATGACCCTTTAAAAATAGATAACCGCAAAGTTATCCTGTCGGTAGAAGATAATGAAGAATTTCAACAGTTCATGGCTAAACAACTGAATGAAGAATATCAGGTATTGATGGTCCAGAACGGGCAGCAAGCACTGGATACTTTAAGCACTCATCATGTAGATATTATCCTTTGTGATATTATGATGCCTGTCATGGATGGGCTAACTTTCTGCAAGGAAATAAAGATGAACCTCAGATACAGCCATATTCCCATTATTCTCTTGACAGCCAAAACATCTCTGAAATCGAAAATAGACGGTTTGAATATAGGTGCAGACGAATATATTGAAAAGCCTTATTCTATAGATTACCTGAAAGCCCGAATAGAAAATCTGCTGGAGAACCGCAAAAAGATTAAAGAATCTTACAAGAATTCGCCGGAACTGAATTATGATACGATTGCACATTCGAAGGCCGATGAAGATTTTTTGAATAACCTGATAGCAATTATACATTCGCATCTGGATGAAACAGAACTCGATGTGGATAAACTTGCGGCAGCCATGAATATGAGCCGTGCGACATTATACCGCAAAGTGAAAAATATATCTGAACTCACTCCGAACGACTTTATCCGCCTCATCCGTCTGAAAAAGGCTGCTGAACTCTTAGTACAAAAAGAGTACAGGGTAAATGAAATAGCGTATATTGTCGGCTTCCGGTCATCGTCTTATTTTTCGAAGTGCTTTCAGAAACAATTCGGAGTATTGCCTAAAGATTTTGAAAAAAGCAGAATTCCTGAATAGTGAGGTCTTAAATAAACGGAAATACAGATTGATAAAAATTTAGCTTTTTTTGATACGAAAATCACACACCTGAATACATATATGATGTGATATTTGTATAAGCAAGTCTTGGGATGCACCGTTTTTTGAAATCTTACGATGCATTCATATCTATTATTAATCTTAAAACTAATACTATGAATTCCAAATGCCTTTTTTTTCTGGTTTTTTCCTTGTGTCTGTCATGTACTATATCGGCTCAGAAAAAGAAAAAAAATGAGAATGCCGACCCTCTTAAGATAAAAGTTGCTGTTGTATACGAAAATCCTGTATACCCTCAGCATGGCAACAAACGGCTGCACGAATGCTTTTTTACACCCAATCTGAAAGGGCGTATATGGTACGATCCCGTACAACTATCTGCCGAATATGAAAAGACACTGGAAGAAGTTTCGGGTTATACTGTAGACTACGAAGTTGTCAAAGAAATAGATGCCGACCGCTTCTTCACTTATTTTAAAAATGACCCGTTCAAACGTCCCTTTACAAAAGATGAAGTAGCCTTTCTTATGGGTGAAGAAGATTGGAAAACACTGAAAGACATCGGTACATCCTACGATTATAATGCGATGGTAAAATATTACGGATTCGATAAAATGAGGGATAACGGTGAAATACACGAAGTATGGGTATGGACATTCCCTTACGGTGGCATGTGGGAATCGCATATGATGGGTAAAGGTGCTTTCTGGATAAATTCACAGCCGAATGAAAATCCGTCATGTACCGAATTACTGAGTATAATGGGATTAAATTATGAACGTGATTTGGCATGTGCAATGGAAAGCTACGGGCATCGATACGAATCTACCATGATGCAGGTATTCGGATGGTGGGCATATGATAAGAAAAGTGAGAAATCTGAACTGACCATGTGGGAAAGGTATACAGGCTATGTTAAGAATTACGATAAGTTTGATAAAGGCAATTCGAATATCGGTAATATCCACTTCCCGCCTAATGGAGAAAAAGACTACGACTGGAGCAACAAAACACCTGTTTACAGCTATGCCGATGAATGGGTCAATTATCCCGACATAAAAGAAAAGAAAGGCCGTATAATGGACTGCTCGGAATGGAACTGCTCGCATATCGGATATATGAAGTGGTGGTTCTCTCATACGCCGCATTTCAAAGGTTTGGATCCGGTTAACGGGAAGCTGAATAACTGGTGGCATTACGTGGTCGATTATAACAATGCCGTTAAAGAAGAAGCCCGCCTGAAAGAAGAATTGAATAAAAAGAAGAAAAAATGACAATAAAAAAATTCTGTATTGCTGTACTTATCTTGTGCAGCAATATCTTTACCATTACTTCCCAAAGCCTGAATTCAATACAGGTCGACACAAAGGACGGGCTTGTGGTGCATTCTCTTGGGCCCGGTGTAGAATGGGCGGCTCCCCGTCCGCTGGTATCCTTCAAGATTGGAGAAGAGTCCTATACCTCTGATAAGAATGTGCGAGGTATGGAGATTACTTATTCAAACGAAAACTATGCACATGGCATCAAAGGAAAGATATTTTTCAAAAATACAAGCTCGGATACTATCATTCTACATAATATTGTTCCCTTAGGTGAATCACCAAAGAATGTTTATATAACAGGAAAAGGAAAGCACGGGCTCTCGCGTACCCATCTCTTCCGCCCCGGTTATGCACCCATAAACGTTACTGTGCCTGATAATGCTTGGGAACTCGGCTTTACATCTATAGATTTGCCTAAAGGTAAAAATATAACAGCCCTCACACGACGCGACCGTGAAAATATGCAGAACGCCCGCCGCGGCCGTTTCGAAACTACTATATACCCAGGAGGGACGGTTGCCTACAACATATGGATTGATAAATATGAAGGCGACTGGCAGGAAGGCCTTCGCCTCATGTTTCAGAAAAGGTATCTGTATGATGTGGAAGTCGGTACATTCGATGATTCGCTTATCCAGCGCGACGACCTGAAATGGTTCCGCAAATGCTTTGCCGTGAACCTGATGATGAACTGGGATAAACGTTTCTTCGACTATAAAGACGGCAAATTCCACATAAAGGAACATCTGGAGAAAATGAAAAAACTCATGGGTGGCTATGATGTATACAGCATCTGGCCTACATGGCCGGCTCTGGGTATGGACCAGCGCAACCAGTGGGATATGTTCAGGGATTTGCCGGGCGGATATGATAAACTGAGGGAAATCTCCGATCTGTGTCATAGCCTAGGCACCTATTTCTTTGTATGCTATAATCCGTGGGATGAAAGTACTCGCTCTGAAGAAGGACATTTCGATGGGATGACAACTATCACTAACTGGGTGAATATCGACGGCTTTGTACTCGATACTAAAGGAGGCTCCAGCAAAGAATTGCAGGATGCTGCCGATGCTGCCCGTCCGGGAGTGATGATGTACAGCGAAGGTATGGCTGTACCTGTAGATATGCAGGGAATCGCATCGGGGCGCGTACATAATGCGCTCTACTACTGCCCTATGCTCAACCTGAATAAATTTATCAAGCCCGACTTTGCCATTTTCCGTGTAGCGGAAGAAGCACGCGAGCCGATTCAACGGGAATTCAACGTGTCATTTTTCAATGGTTACGGAACGGAGATAAACAATTTCCCTCCGGGTCATTTCGAATGGTCCGACGACCAGATGCGTTATTGGGGAAAGCTGTTACGCATTCAGCGGGAGAACAGCGAAAATTTTGTACAATCGTCTTATATACCGCTAGTTCCAACGTTAACAGACAATATATATGTCAATAAATGGCCTAAAGAGGATAAAGTACTTTATACCGTCTATAATCTGCAGCCGGAAGGCTATTTCGACAATCTTTTTGAAGTAGAAATTAATGAAGAAAAACATTTTGTAGATATTTATCATCACAAAGAGTTGAAACCTGTAGATAAAGACGGAAAGAATTATCTTCCTGTAAAGGTAGATGCATTTAATAAATTCGAATTAGGTACGAATAATGAAAGTACTGTTACTACGATTGCCGAGTTTCCGCATTTAATAGATTATAAACTCAAAAGTGATGAACTTTCATTCTTTTCTAAAAAAGGAGATAGAATTCGGATATGGGCGGGCATGCCGTCTTACGAAAAAGAATATAAAGAATATGCTGTTACCGGAAAAACAATACGCCTGCTCGATGAATTCCCGGACTATGAAGGAAAATTTATCATACAGGCATTTGAGGGTGAAGAATTATTGGATGAACGTGTCCTTATGATTAAACCGGGCTCGCCTCGGAAAATATCTTTACCTGAAATTACCGAGCTGGCAAGAAAAGACCCGAAAGGTATGGTAGAAATTCCTGCCGGAATATTCTCCTGCGATAATTACAGGATAGGCGATTCTTTTATCCCATATCCGGAAGATATGACGGAGAAAGGAGAAAAAGTGCAAATGAAATGTTTCTTTATGGATAAATATCCGGTAACGAATGCACAATATAAAGAGTTTATCGATGCTACAGGATATACGCCTGATGATAAAACAAACTTCCTGAAACACTGGGAGAATGGCAAAATAAAAGCAGGAGAAGAAAATTATCCGGTCATATATGTTACTCTCGAAGACGCCCAAGCCTATGCAAAATGGGCGGGAAAGCGTCTGCCTACCGAAATGGAATGGCAATATGCCGCCCAGACAGAGAAAGGAAACGACTGGCCATGGGTGCAGAAAACTCCTGTAAAGAGAGTAGAAGACTTTATTACTAATACGCTTTCGGTATGGAAACTCGAAGGAATTGAACCCGACAGATGTAATCTGGGCGACGGCAAACTGTATCCTGTAGGCAAATATCCGAAAGGAAAGAATTTGTATAATTTACATGATCTGGTAGGCTGCGTATGGCAACTGACATCTGATGTATACGACAATACTACTTACAGGTATATTATGATAAAAGGCGGCAGTTATTTCCTTCCGTCATCCAGTTTCTGGTATGTACAGGGCGGTCCGCGTGAATTATATTTCAGACAATACCTTTTGCGTGTGTCCCCGTCTTTCGAACGAAAAGCTACGGTTGGATTCCGTTGTGTAGTGGATGCTTATTGTAAATAATACAGTTAAACCGTATATCAGGTTTTATTTTGTCTTATTTTCTGCTTATTTTTAACATTCGGTAAGCAGAAAATAAGACAAGTTTTTAATAACGGTCGGAGTTTCTATGTTATTTGAAAATCAATATAAAGAATATATTTAAATAGATTTATTACTATGAAAAAAAGTGTAATTATTATTTCTGCACTTATTCTACTCACAGGAAAAACAGCGGCGCAGCAAAAGCCGTGGATGGACGAATCCAAGCCTGTAGAACAACGTGTAGAGATGCTTGTAAATGCAATGACTCTCGAAGAAAAAATCGGGCAGATGATGAACAGTGCTCCGGCAATAGACCGTCTGGGAATTCCTTCATACGATTGGTGGAACGAGTGCCTGCATGGTGTAGGCCGTGCCGGATTAGCCACTGTATATCCTCAGGCAATCGGACTTGCAGCAACTTTCGACGATGACGCGTTATTCAAATCGGCAACCATCATATCGGACGAAGCACGGGCAAAACATCATCAGTTTGTGCGCGAAGGTTCCCGGCAAATTTATCAGGGTTTGACTTTTTGGTCGCCTAATATCAATATTTTCCGTGATCCGAGGTGGGGACGCGGACAGGAAACCTACGGCGAAGACCCACATCTGACTACCCGCATGGGTATCGCCTTTGTAAAAGGATTGCAGGGTGATAATCCTAATTATTATAAACTGGTAGCTACCGCCAAGCATTTTGCAGTACATAGCGGCCCCGAATACGAGCGTCATACATTCGATGCTTATCCTACAGCTTACGACAACTGGGCTACTTATCTGCCTGCTTTCAAAGCCTTGGTAGACGAGGGCAAAGTTGCTTCTGTGATGTGTGCATATAACCGTCTCGACGGAGTACCGTGTTGCGGCAGTCATCCTTTACAGGTAGATATTTTGAGAAATCAGTGGAAGTTTGACGGTTACATCGTATCAGACTGTGGCGCTATCGACGATTTCTACAGAACACATAAGACTTCACCAGATGCAGCAACCGCTTCGGCAGAAGCTGTCATAGCAGGTACCGACCTTGAGTGCGGTTCCAGCTACAGAGCGTTGAAAGAATCTGTAGATAAGGGAATGATCTCTGAAAAAGAACTCGATGTATCTTTGAAAAGACTTTTCTATGCACGATTCAAATTGGGTATGTTCGATTCGGACAGTAAAAATCCATATGCACAAATCCCGTATTCAGTTTTAGATTCGGAGAAGCACAGACAGGATGCATTGGACATGGCGCGGAAATCTATTGTATTGCTGAAAAACAATAACCGCACACTGCCTTTATCTAAAAATATAAAGAAAATAGCGGTCATCGGGCCGGGAGCAACAGACTCTGTTTCTCTTCTAGGAAACTATAACGGCACGCCGGGTAAAATTGTTACTATCCTGCAAGGTATAAAAGACAAATGCGGAGATAACATCGATGTTGTTTACGAAAGAGGTGTCAATCTGCTTGACGATAATATGGTCTCCTCTGTAGATATATGGTCTATGATGCGAAGCGGCAATAAGAAAGGAATGAAAGCCGAATACTATAAAGGAATAGAACTGAAAGGTAAACCGCAGCTTACACGTGTAGAAACTAAGATAGATTTCAAAGGAGGGGTTGCGGACGAAATAGCTCCCGGCATAAAAGCTAACTGGGTTTCAGTTAGGTGGACAGGAACATTCACCCCTGAAGAAACGAAAGACTATACTTTCCACGTAACAGGCGATGACGGATTCCGCTTATTCGTAAATGATGAAAAGGTTATCGACCATTTTTCCTACCACGAAGCCATGACGGATTATTACACCCTGAAAGCTGAAAAAGGAAAGAAATACAATATTCGTCTCGAATATTTCCAAGGCGATCAAGGTGCAGTTATAAGATTTGGTGCGGGATATATGTATAATACAGATTACGACAAGGTACTGGCTGCTGTATCGGATGCCGATGCTATCGTATTTGCCGGAGGTATCTCCCCTACTCTCGAGGGTGAAGAAATGCCTGTAGACCTGCCCGGATTCTTCAAAGGTGATCGTAATACAATAGCCCTGCCTGCAATACAGACACGGATGATGAAAGAACTGAAGAAAACAGGAAAGCCGGTGATATTCGTTATGCAAACCGGAAGCGCTTTGTCTATCAACTGGGAGAATGAAAACGTACCTGCCATTATCAATTCATGGTATGGCGGACAAGCTGCCGGAGTGGCAATTGCCGATGTTCTGTTCGGAGATTATAACCCTGCTGGGCGTCTGCCTGTTACATTCTACAAATCGGATAACGACCTGCCGCCTTACGAAGATTATAATATGGCAGGACGTACTTACCGCTATTTCGAAAAAGAACCGCTCTATCCGTTCGGACACGGGCTAAGCTATACTTCTTTTGTTTATTCCGATCTGAAAGTGAATAAAAAGAGCCGCTTAGGGGAAAATATTCCGGTTTCGGTGACAGTACAAAATACCGGAGAGAATGACGGTGACGAAGTTGTTCAGTTGTATATTTCGCACGAAAAGAATGCAGCCCAAATCATACCGATAACCGAATTGAAAGGATTTAAACGTATATTCCTGCGAAAAGGTGAGAAAAAAACGGTTAACTTTACTCTATCCCCTAATGATTTGGGAATAATAGACGGAGCAGGTAACTTGATAAAAGAAGCAGGAAACATAAAAATATTTGCAGGAGGCGGACAGCCCCGCTACAGTAAAAACGGCGTGGATGCTGTTACAGAACTTATAGATTAGTTATAGAATGGTATTATAAATAGAAATGATATGATTTTTTCATTTAATGAGAAAATTATCAAATTATTTTTATTTATAATACCATTATTTTGTGCTTATGTTTTACAAGATTAGCCTTAAATCATGAAAAAAAGCACAATACATTTTATATTATTGTCATGCCTTATTTTATTCACTTACTGCACTAAAAATAAGGAAAACAACTTTCAGAAGAATTATCCAGTCAATTTCTCGAAAGTAAAAATTACGGATAATTTCTGGACTCCCCGCCTGAAAACACATGCAGATGTTACTCTCAAAGCCTGCATTCATCAGTGTGAACACGAAACACAGCGTATCAAGAATTTCGCCATTGCCGCCAAAATGGAAGAGGGCGAATTTAAAGGTTTGGTATATGACGACTCCGACCTGTATAAGATGTTGGAAGGTGCTTCATATTCTCTGATGAATAACCCCGATCCCCAATTGGAAAAAAAGCTGGATAGTATAATTGCAAAAATAGCAGGGGCGCAACTTCCCGACGGATACCTGATGACGTATTTCCAGCTGAATAATCTGGACGAACGCTGGACTAATATGGATAAGCATGAGATGTACTGTTGCGGACATCTTATCGAGGCAGGAATAGCTCATTACAATGCTACAGGAAAACGTTCGTTATTAGATGTGGCAATAAAATATGCCGACCATATAGATAACACATTCGGTAAAGGAAAACGGGACTGGGTACCGGGACATCAGGAAATCGAACTGGCACTTGTTAAACTGTACCGCGTAACAGATGACCAACGTTATCTGAATCTGGCGCATTGGCTGCTCGAACAGAGAGGGCACGACAAAGCCGACTGGAAAGCAAAAGACTACTATCAGGATCTGAAACCGGTAAAAGATCTGGCGAAGATAAGCGGACATGCTGTACGTGCTATGTATATGTTTACAGGTATGGCCGACTATGCAGCCATAACAGAAGATACAACTTATATAAAGGCCCTCGACCGATTGTGGGATGATGTAGTACATACCAAAATGTACCTGACGGGCGGTATAGGCTCGTCACGTAAAAATGAAGGTTTTACCGAAGACTACGACCTGCCTAACGAAGAAGCATACTGCGAAACCTGCGCATCGGTGGGAATGGTATTCTGGAATCAGCGGATGAATATGCTCAAAGGCGACAGTAAATATATAGACGTACTGGAACGTTCCTTGTATAACGGCGCTCTTGCGGGAATATCACTTTCGGGAGACAGATTCTTCTATGTTAATCCACTGGCCTCATCGGGTAATCATCATCGCAAACCATGGTACGGTACAGCTTGCTGTCCGAGCCAGATATCCCGTTTCCTGCCGTCGATTGGCAGCTATATATATGCCACATCCGATGATGCATTATGGGTTAATCTTTTTATCGGCAATGATACAAAAGTACAACTAAGTGGTACAGATATAGCAGTAAGTCAGAAAACCGAATATCCATGGGACGGAAAAGTAGCGATTTCAATAGACCCGGATAAAGATAAATCTTTTGAACTCAAATTGCGTCTGCCGGATTGGTGCAAGAAATATACTTTGGCAATAAACGGAAAACAAGCGGACGCAAAAACTGAAAACGGTTACATATCAATCGACCGCCTGTGGAAAAAAAGCGACAAGATAGAATATACGATGGATATGCCGGTAGAAGTTGTCGCAGCCGACCCGCGCGTGAAAGCGAATATCGGTAAGAGGGCTATTCAGAGAGGGCCGCTGGTATATTGTGCAGAAGAAGCAGATAACACTGATTTCGACAATATGCTTCTTAATCCGTCAACTACATATAATACTTCTTTCCAACAGGATTTACTCGGCGGTGTTGTATCTATTGCAGCCACCAATGCAGACAAGACATATATACTCAACCCGTACTATGCATGGGATAATCGACAGCCGGGCAAAATGAAAGTCTGGATCGATTATGACGGAAAATAAGTTCACAGATTGTATCAGGCATTGCCGTTAAAAAATAGACCGGACAAGTTTAATAACGACAGGTATGGAACAGAAATATAAATACATCGCATTAATTCTTCTCATTATGAGCGGTTTGCTTTCTTCCGGCATTGTTAACGGCCTGAATCCGAATAACAGACATCCTCTCATCTCCAAACCATATAACGAGTTACCTCTGGGTACAATTAAACCCAAAGGGTGGCTCAGGGAAACACTCGAACGTCAACGAAACGGCATGACTTCGCAGATGGATAAGCTCTATCCCGAAGTAATGGGTCCCCGCAACGGTTGGTTGGGCGGCGACGGAGATCAATGGGAAAGAGGACCTTACTGGATAGACGGGCTCATTCCACTGGCCTATATACTGGATGATAAGGAATTGAAAGATAAGGCTCAGCCGTGGATAGAATGGGCACTAAAGAGTCAACGGGAAGACGGTTTTTTCGGCCCTGACAAAGATTATCCTAAAGAAAGAGGTCTGCAGCGCAGCAATTCAGAGGACTGGTGGCCGCGCATGGTAGTGCTGAAATATATGAAGCAATATTATTCGGCTACAAGAGACGAGCGCATTATAGAATTTATGAAACGCTATTTCCGCTACCAGCTCAATACTCTACCTGAAAAGCCGTTGGGACACTGGACTTTCTGGGCAGAATACCGTGCCTGCGACAACCTGCAGATTGTATATTGGTTGTATAATCTTACAGGAGAAAAATATTTACTTGATTTGGGCGAACTGCTGCATAAACAAAGTTACGATTATGTAGATATGTTCCTCAACAGGGATGACCTAACACGTATAAATACAATCCACTGTGTGAATCTGGCACAGGGAATTAAAGAACCGATCATATACTATCAGCAAAATCCGGATAAGAAATATATCGACGCAGTAAAAAAGGCGTTTAAAGATATCCGTCAGTTTCACGGGCAGCCACAGGGAATGTACGGAGGGGATGAAGCCATACATGGAAATAATCCTACACAAGGCTCGGAGTTATGTGCTGCTGCCGAACTCATGTTTTCATTGGAAGAAATGAGCCAGATAACAGGCGATATTCAGTTTCTCGACCATTTGGAACGCATTGCATTCAACGCCTTGCCTACACAGATTACAGATGATTTTATGAACCGCCAGTATTTTCAGCAACCCAATCAGGTGATGATTACGCGACACATTCACAACTTCGACATAAATCATGGGGAAACAGACCTCATATACGGACTGCTCACAGGATACCCCTGCTGCACTTCGAATTTACATCAGGCATGGCCTAAATTTACCCAAAACCTATGGTACAGCACAAATGACGGAGGTCTGGCTGCACTCAATTATTCCCCTTCGGAAGTTGAAACCACGGTAGCCGAAAATATAAGGGTAAGAATGACAGAAGATACTTTTTACCCTATGGATGATAAGTTGGACTTTACATTTAATCTGTTGGATAAAAACGTAAAAGAAGTACGTTTCCCTTTTCATCTCCGGATTCCCGCATGGTGTAAATCGGGAAAAGTAACAGTTAATGGAAATCTATATAAAGAATATGAAGGTAATACAATAGCTGTTATCGACCGTAAATGGAAAGACGGAGATAAAATACAGCTTGAACTACCGATGCATATCCAAATAGAAAACTGGTATGAAAATTCCATTTCTGTAATCCGCGGGCCATTAGTGTATGCATTGAAAATAGAAGAAAAATGGGTGGAACACACGATAGATGAACCGGATAGTATCTATGGAGAAACCTATCTTGAAGTGCTTCCTCAGTCTAATTGGAATTACGGAATAATGAATTTCGATTATGATAATCCTGCCGAAGTATTCGAAGTATTTATAGATAAGGAAAAGGTAAAAAGTAACTATCCATGGTCTTTTGCCAACGCACCTATACAGTTAAAAACAAAAGCGAAGCAAATACCTTCGTGGAAATTATACAATGATATGGCGGGGCCCCTACCCTATAGCAGGATGATATACGGGCCGGGTACGAACGATATTCCGGAAGAAAAAGTAACACTTATACCCTACGGATGCACCACGCTTAGGATATCCGAATTTCCGATAATAAAAGAAAATGTGAACTAATTATCAATACTTTATCTATATAATGTAGCTGATAATAGTACTGAAAATAAGAGTAAAAAAATATGTTTTACGAAAAAGTGTATAATCCGTTACTTTTGTTACTTTTTAACAAAATGTAGTTAACAAAAATTAAAATAATTATAGTTATGAATTATAACTTATGAATTTTCTCGCTTGGACAATTGGCACATTTACATATTTACCAATTAGCATATTGTTTTCTGTTACTTTTGTTACTTTTTTTATTTTAGATGAACACATATAATAAACATAAATATATGATAACTAAAAGAATAAACCTTATTTCATTGATGCTATTAACCTGCTTGTTTGCACCCCGGTTAACGGCAGATAATAGCATTTACGGTAATATAAACTACCCGAATAACCGTTATCCGCTGATAGAAAAGCCATATATAGAACTGCCTATAGGATGTATCAGACCCGCAGGCTGGCTCGAGGAACAAATGATCCGTATGCGCACAGGACTCACTGGTAATCTCGACAAAGTATATGAAAAGGTAATGGGCAGCCGTAACGGCTGGCTTGGAGGAGACGGCGACGTTTGGGAACGCGGCCCTTACTGGATAGACGGGCTTCTGCCCCTCGCCTACTCATTGAACGATGAGGCATTGAAAGCAAAAGTACAGCCTTGGATAGAATGGACGCTGTCGTCACAAAAAGAGAACGGATTTTTTGGTCCGGATACCGACCGTCCTGCAGAGTCGGGGTTGCAACGCAACAATTCGCATGACTGGTGGCCGCGCATGGTAGTTCTGAAAGTGATGCAGCAATACTATTCTGCTACGGGAGATCAGAGAGTCATAGATTTTTTGACTAAATATTTTAAATACCAGCTTGAAAAGTTGCCTGACACACCGCTCGATAACTGGACATTCTGGGGTAAGCAACGCGGCGGGGATAACCTGATGGTGGTATATTGGCTGTACAATATTACTGGGGATAAATTCCTGCTCGATCTGGGCGAATTAATCCATAAGCAGACACTCGACTGGACAGATATATTCCTACACCAGGATCATCTGAAACGGCCTTACAGCCTGCATTGTGTGAATCTGGCTCAGGGATTTAAAGAGCCTGTGATCTATTACCAGCAGAATAAAGATATTAAACAGATTTCATCTGTAAAAAAAGCCGTCAACGATATACGTAATACAATCGGTTATCCCACCGGATTGTGGGCGGGAGATGAATTATTGAGGTTCGGTAGTCCGACGCAAGGGTCGGAACTATGCACTGCCGTGGAAATGATGTTCTCACTGGAGAAAATGCTGGAGATAACAGGTGATGTACAATGGGCCGATCATCTGGAACGTGTGTCGTACAATGCTCTACCGACCCAGATAACAGATAATTTCGATGCAAGGCAATACTATCAGCAACTTAACCAGATTGAGATTTCGCGACATAAGCGCAACTTCGTTACAGCATACGAAGGAACAGATCAACTGATGGGTGAACTTACCGGCTACCCTTGTTGTACATCGAATATGCATCAGGGATGGCCTAAATTCATGCAAAACTTATTCTATGCGACCAATGATAACGGAATTGCGGCGCTTGTGTATGCTCCTGCAAAAGTGAGGATGAAAGTTGCAAACAATATCGTTGTGAATGTAGAAGAAACGACCAATTATCCTTTTGATGAAGCGGTAACTTTCAATTTGGCTTTTGAAGATAAGAAAGTAAAATCTGCCTTTTTTCCTATGCATCTGAGGATACCAGCATGGTGCACGAATGCCAGTATAACTATTAATGGAAATCCTGTAACTGAAGAAATAATTGCAGGGGAGATTGTCAAGATTAATCGCGATTGGAAATCCGGCGACAAAGTAGTATTGCATTTACCAATGAAAGTAGATATTAGCAGATGGTACGAAAACTCAGTGGTAGTAGAAAGAGGACCGCTCATTTACGCTTTGAAAATGAATGAGAACTGGCAAAGAGTTGCTGACGACAGAAAATATGGTGACCGTTTCGGCGACTGGTATTACGAGGTGAAATCTGATTCGCCATGGAATTACTGCCTGATTGAAGAGCATGTAAAGAAAGAGAATATAGAGAAGTATTTTGTCGTGGAAAAGTCCGGCAATATGGCAAAATATCCATGGACACTGACAGGTTCATCTGTTACGATAAAAGCGAAAGGTAAACGTCTGCCTGCGTGGATAAAATATGACGGTTCGGCAGGTCCACAACCTTTCAGTTCGCAATATCAGGCTGAAACAGGCCCGGAAGAAACTATAGAACTCATCCCCTACGGATGTACAACACTACGTATAACAGAATTCCCCGTTACCAGAAAATAAGTATTACGATTCATAGAGCACTACGATTAACAGGTTTAAACAAGTGGTAATAAGGGATATTATGCGGGCTTCTTTGTGTTAAGAGGCCCGTTTTCTTTCTCCTACTACAAAAGAAAAAAGGCAGAATCGATATTCCGCCTTATTTTTCTAAGTACTGAATTGATAATGGGATTAAGGAATAGGTGTTCTGAAAGTAGTGAAAGTTCCTGCAGCTACCTTATTATGAGTTGGGCAATATATGAATGCTTCTACATAACCCTCCTCTTCCGGCATAAAATGAGGGAATTTTATCACGAAATTATTATTCCCTTTATATACAGTCTCTTCTCGGGAATATTGTTGAAGCTGAATAGTATATTTTAAAATCATCTTTACAGAAGATATTGATGATTCATTCCAATTCCAAAAACAGTTTACATTCATTTGTGTATTATATATCTGGCTACAAGACACAAAACCTGAAGCAGCATTACATATACAATTTGTAGCATTGTTATGGGAACTTACATGCGAACATTGTGCTTCATGGGATGCAGAATCGTTCAAAGTTATTAACTCACCCTGTTCCTTATCTTTATCATAACCGGCGCTTGCCTGAAATGAACATAAAAAAACGGACAACACCAATACTAAAAGTCTCATACTTTTCATAATCTGTTTGTTTTTTTAAGATTAATATAACTACACAAAACAATTAAAATATATGATAGAATTCAGCCCGAATCTGGTTAGATTCGGGCTGAAATATATTATGTTTAGAAAGTTCCGTCAACCGAAGTATATGGCACAACACATGATATTTCCCACGTTCCTCCTTCGTAAAAAGTTATCTTCGACCTGATTCTTACAAACCATGCAGAAGCATCTGCCCAATCATTGGCCGGCCACGCATCAGGAGCTACCAAGCTTGGCAAACTACCTGCACGGAAAGCAGTCGACATTCCGGCCAGATCAATAGTGCTCATATCTGTAAAAGTAGGCCCCTTCAGATACGACATGAAGTTTACATCTACCGGCCACGGTGTAGTCGGGAATTCCATTATCATACCTTCCGGAGTATTCTGCCTGTTAATCGACTGATCGATATAACTATAAGTTCCGGCAGCATAGGTCGCATAATCTGCAGCATTGAATATTTTACCCTTACTGTCAACCAGTTTGAAGATTACCTTTATACCGATCTCCGGTTCATTGGATATTTTATGTATACGAGCAAATTCTTTCCCATTATCGGCATATATATTATCCCTACGGGTAACAAAGTCCGGCTGATCTCCATTAATTATATCATAAAGAGCAAAGTTATTTCCTCCGTCTTTGACAATGGAAATACCATTAATCACTTCGTTCAATACAAACGCTCGGCTATCAGAGGTTAGCTTTAATATGGCATAATCGGGATAAACTTTCGATCCACTTGAATTGGTTACCCTTACATCTACATGAAATACATCGCCCGGACCTGTCAGGTTAGTCGTAGTCTCTAAATACTGAAGCTGCCCGTTTGTAGGATTGATCATAAAGCAAGGCAGTAATCTGTCCTCTAGTTTGGCCATAATAGCTTCTTCCGTTTTATCGGTAAGGAAGTCGTAAGGTTTAATCCATGCACGATACATATAATCCTTAAAGAATTGGTCGGAACGGTTTCCTGATTTATCACGGACATTTTCGATGCTAAAAATACAAGGGATGGACGAATTATCCAGCCATGCATAATCAGTCTGTCCTTTTCCGCCGATAGGTAAATAAAGAGTATCGCCTCCTTTCAGATATATATCGTCACTTAAGAATCCGATTGAATCAGATCCTTCATAGCAGGAAGCCATAAATAAGAATAGCAGTAAATAGATATATTTATTCATAGTAATCGGTTTTTAAAGTTATAATTTATCGTCAGTTGTTGATCCAAAGAAGAATAACGAATGATAATACGCATGGTCTGAAAAACTATTATCGCCCTGATACAATACATGGACTACTCCATTCGTGGTCAATATGTCCGACACATACATACGATATACCTGATCGCATTCGGGATTATTGTACTGGCCATCCATCTTAGTACGTTCATTAGCTGTCCATTCCCAGTTATCACCCCTTTTGAAATGCACATGTATTATATAAGGGACTTCCTCCATAAAGTTCGAGTATTGGTAGCCATCTCCTGGCCTTCCAGCTCCATCCCACGCTGCTCCTGGATCGGTATTAGTCCTGTCTATGCTGATAAATACTTCTGTACCGTCATGTGCTACTACTTGCTTCCCTTCTTTAGGGATAGTTTCTCTCCAAAGCTTTCCGGGAAGAATGTATGCTCCCATTTTCTTCAATTCTTCTGCAGTAATATCATCAATAGTTACCGGCGATGCATTCGGGTCGATGCGTAATGCCTGATTATAGCGACGCCGTAAATATCGGTTAACCGACCATTGATTTGGGGCAACGATAGTAACATCTCCATTTACCACATCTTTCAACCCGGCTCTCTCAAATAATGTAGCTACCGTTTGAGTTTCTTCCATACGGCTCAAAAGCTCAAAAGTGGAGATATCCATCCTGTTGGTTTCGTTTATTTCACCACCAATGATATAATCATCACTACATGAAATAAAAACCGTAGCCATTAAGGCAATGATGCCTGTATATATATACTTTTTCATAATATTATTTTTTACCATTTTGTTTTACCATTCCAATATGGGGTTTGAGATACCTGCTTATTTGAAGTCAGGATATAGCTGGATACCGGCCAATAATAACCTTGCTGATCATATCTGGCTTTCTCCATTACTTGCTGGTTAGGGAAATAATTATTCCTCACCATATCGAAGAAAAGGTGTCCTTCTCCAAACAGTTCGCATATACGTTGCTGCAAGACTTCTTTCAATAAATCGCTTCCTGAATATGCTCCAAGGCCCGCTCTGCTTCTAATCTCATTCACTATAGGCAATGCTTTTCCCTGCTGATTTATTTTGCAATAAGCTTCGGCCAAAAGCAAACTTACATCTGTATATCTGAATACAGGGATATTAGCTTCGGCAAAATAAGCAATGTACTCATTCCATGCGCGCATAGGATCAACTGTAACCATATTGTATTTTTGCATCCATGTTACAAGATTCCTGTCGGTAGAAGTCTGGCTCACATCACTAAACGGATCTTCGTATGGAGAGTCCCATACTTTGAAGAACAGGTTAGCCCTTACATCACCTTTACCTGTATTTATATCATATTCGGGATACATCAGTGATTTCTGAGACTTAGGTATAAAATTGATATAAGATGCCCTATCTTTAGTTTCATCATTATCTAATGGAACCAGTTTACATGTAAATGATTCTACACCGCTTCTGTCCACACGGTAAGATTCATTCTGGTCGTAAGATATGTTGAGTTCGAAAACGGCTTCGGTCGAACCTCCTTTATAGAGTTTTTCAATAGCGTCTTCTCTCGTATAGTCTACATAGCTGTAATTACCGTTCGTGCGCAAAGATTCCAGCGCAGTAATAGCAGCTGTAAGGTATTGGTCTTTGTCTGCCAGACCGTCACGTTGAGCAAGGAAATGCATCCACATATTAGCATGTCCGGCAAGAGCTTCGGCAGAAGCCTTATTGGCTCTTATTCCCCAGCCTTCATCACCCGGTGAAGAGTATTTCAATTTGCTTACTGCATTGTTGACATCCGAAAGTACATTTCCTGCAATCTCGATATCTTTGGTTCTGGCTCTCATTATAGGTGTGAGATCACCATCGATAACCTGAGTAGAAGATTCGATCGCTTCGCTTATATATGGTGCATTGCCCCATATTCTTAGTATATTGAAATATACTAACGCCCGTAAAAAATAGGCCTCGCCCAGCAATTTGTCTTTGCCTCCTTCGCTGAATTTATCTTCCGGTATTTCGTCTATTTTTGCTATCACAAGGTTTGCCTGAGCAATAACTTTATAAAAATTAGACCAGTCGGCATAATCTTCAAGGCCGCCCCATGATTTTTGATCGCTGGATACAGAAGAAAAATCTCCCGGTCTGTATAGTGCATCAGGGGAACCGCCGTTCCATCCTTTTTTCAGGAATCCGGTTGTAGCATCCCCACGTTGATACCAGTTTTTAGAATCTATCATCAATGCGCGATAAAGGGCATATGTTCCCAAAAGTCCGATTTCGGCATCGCTTTGCTTTTTCCAGAACACTTCATTATAAACCAGATTTATTTGTTCCGGTTCCAGAAAGTCGTCGCATCCGTGTAAGAATGGAAGACATAATAATATGATTAGTATCTTTTTCATCAGAATATGATTTATTATTAGTATTGAAATTGAATACCGAAAAGAAAAGTAGAAGAAAGAGGATATCCCGATCCGTTGTAATATCCGAGTTTTGAAACCTGACGAGGATCAAAAACTCCCGACTCTTTCCACATACATACATTCCGTGCAGTTCCATATACGTTTACACCCCGAAGGCCTATTTTCGATACGTATTTATCAGGCAGATTGTATGACAATGTAATATTATCCAGACTCCAGTAATCTCCTTTTTCGATAAACATGGATGATCTGCGGAAAGCCCTCACCGATCCTCCGTCGGAATATCCGAGATAAATCATCGGATAGTAAGAACCATCTCCCGGTCTTTCCCAGAACTTTTTGCTGTCGAATTTATATAGAGCAGAGTTAAAGAACTGATCGATATTGTCGAATTTGGTCAATTGTTCCTGTAAAGTTGTATTGAAAATATGATGACCGAAAGCAAAAGAAGATTGTACACGAAGCGATAAATTCTTAAAACGGATAGTCGTATGTAATCCACCCATCACTTTTGGTTCCGGAGATTTATCGTCTATAATCTTCTTGTCATTCCCATAATCACCGGCATCTATCATATAATCACCATTCACGTCTGTAAATAATGGCATACCTGGGAATATACGGCCCTGAAGACCTAATGCCAGTCCTGCATCACCCCAGAGATACTTCATTGCTTCACCCGTCATGGGATTTACCGGAAGGTCATCGAACGAATCTAAAGTTCCTGCATATTCATATGTATAATACTGGAATGCCGGGCGACCAACCACGAAAGCATAGTCACCACTTATATAATCGCGGCCTCCATTTCCAAGTTTAGCAACTTTAGATTTATTCTTCGCTAGATTCAACGTCCATTCCCACTGGAAGTCACTCTGACGTGGGAAGAGATAGCCCGTAATACCTAGCTCAAAGCCATTGTTGACCATGTCTACAAGATTTGAACGTAGGGAATTATAACCTACATATGGTGCGAGATTAGATGTGTACACCAAACCCGCCAGATACTTGGAATATATGTCTCCTGTTATAAATAATCTTCTATTGAATAATTCCAAATCGATACCATAGTTCAGTTCTTTCGACTTATTCCATGACAGGTCTTTATTGGCAACCCTATCGAAATTACTTACAAGAAGGGATTTTCCCCCGTACGTTTTCACATCCATTTTATTCTTATAGAAATCGTACATTCCGGCTCCTATATTGCTTATAGGCTCAAGCGAATTGTATTGCAATAACGGGTCTCCATCAACCGATCCGGATTTACCCCATGAAAAACGCAGCTTACCAAAGTCGAGCCAACTGGAAAGCCCCTCCATCCATGGTTCTTTGGAGAATGCCCAGTGTACTTTTACAGAAGGGAAAGTGGCCCATTTATTATTGGCTCCAAAACGGGATGAAGCATCGCGACGGACTACACCTTCCACTTTATATCTGTTTTCTTTGTAGCCGTACGAAAGCATTCCGAAATAGGATAGCATATTAGTAGTTACCTTATTCGAGAAGCCTTTTGTATTCTCGCTCTTATAACCCTGTATCACTTTCATGTAATCGGATGGACCGTCGAAAACTTCCGTCCATGTACGTTGCTGTGTATTCGTATTGATCTCAGCTGCTAATAATCCTACAATTGAATGGTCTTCGCCGAAATCCTTATAGTAATTCAATACTGTATTTGCCAATACAGTAGACATCGTAGATGATTCGGAGTTGGCAAAGCTCTTGTTGTCCGATCTCGCTGTAGATGGTATAAAATAGTCGTTATTAGTAAAAAGCAAAGACAAGGAAGCCTGACTGTTCAATGACAGGTTTTCGGAGAAATTTATCCGCAAAGCGTCACTGATAGTCAAGTCATGCGTCTTATCTTTATTATATATCTCACCAAGCTCACCCGACATTCTGTCCAATTCTTCAGTTGTACGGGAGAATAAAGAAGACGGTAGATTAGTCGGACTGGATGGCATCGCTTTCAGGAAATTCTTCTCTGAATTGCTGAGACTTTCTTTCAATCCGCCCTTTCTGTCCAGATAGCTGTAACGCATCTGGAATTCGTTATGAAAATACTTATTGATATCATTAATCAAGCTTGCATTAATGGATGTACGCGAGAAACCATAACCAACCAATACCCCATCTTCTTTATAATGTCCTATACCTACACGGTAAGAGTTACTTTCTCCACCACCGTCTATGCTGACATCGTAGTTCTGAGTGAAACCACTCCGATAAAACATATCCTGAAAGTCGTAAGCATTGTTGAATGCAGGATTGTACTTATCCGTAAGTACCGATGGTAATGCATATCCCATTATTTCATATCCATTTCGCACATCGACCCATGCCTGCTCTCCAAACAGGTTTGTCAATGTCCTCTTGAAATAATTAAGCTTCTCCTGTCTCTCGGCCTCACCTATATATACTTCCATTTTTTCAGGTGTTGTTATAACCCCCAGTGTTACGCTGGCATTTACACGGGCTTTCCCGCTGGTCCCTTTTTTTGTAGTCACAATGATTACACCATTGGCACCGCGAGAACCGTAAATAGCTGTAGCTGCTGCATCTTTCAGGATATCTATAGACTGGATATCATTAGGGTTAAGGCTGGATAGATAATCGTTCATTGTAGCTCCAAATCCGGCTACATCCTGTAAAGACATAGGCACTCCGTCGACTATATACAACGGATTACTCAATCCTCCCAATCCGTCGCTGGAAGAAAGTGAAGTATTACCACGGATAACCAATCCGCCGCCTGCACCACCCGGAATACCGCTACGTATTACCGTTTGCAGTCCGGGAGCTTGTCCGGCAAGCAAAGTACTGAGCGATGCTGTCGGATTCTGTTCGATAGATTTCATGTCGATCTTGGCAACAGATGCCGATACATCGCGTCTCCTCTGGGTAGTATAACCCATTACGACTACTTCGTCGAGCGTATTATTGTCTACCATTGTGACAAGAATTTCTTTCCGGTTGTTAATCGCAATCTCCTGTTTTACAAATCCTACATATGAAAAAATCAATGTAGCATCAGCAGGGGCTGTAATTTCATACTGACCGTCTGCATCGGTTGTAGTTGCAGTATTTGTTCCTTTAATTTGAACAACCACTCCAACTAACGGATCTCCATTTGAATCTTTTACATGACCTGTCACCTTAGAGGTTTGTTGTACAATACCTAGTTCGGCAGGTAGATTCTCGGCAAACATAGAGGTATATGAGGATATGGTGAACAGTGCTAAAAAGATGCACGTTCTCCTTATCATTACCCAAATACCCGATTGCCCTAAACTTAGTGTTAGTTTCTTTTTCATCATAGTAATGAAATTTGAGGTTAAATCGTGTTTTTCTGTGAATAAAATAGTGAAACTCAAATATTGGGAAGTTGCACTTAGCTTCTTTTAATCAATTTCAAAAATAGATATCATCCGGGAAAGCTTACTAGTATTTTTGTATCATAAAAAAACAAAATTATATCAGATACAAAGTTTTGTGCTGTAATATTGTCTCACTTATTCTATTTAAGGCTTGCTAGATATTTAATCGTTATGAATACCAAAATACCTAATATAATTTAAATTCCAAGCTTCTCTGACTTAATTAACATAGATAATAGAAAAACCAAAAGACCAACAGACTCTTTATCACTAAAAAAACAGATCTGCCAAATTACAGACCTGTTTCAAATAAGAGTAATTCCTTATATCAATCTAATCCTTCTTAATAATATCATTTATCGATTTCAGCCTGAAAGCATATACTATCCTGAAAATACCGTATGTAAGGAAAGCAAGCGATACAAGCATAACAACAAAGATACCATTGAATATCAGGCTAAGCATATAGAAAATAGAAAACAGTATCCCTAAAATAGATAAAGCCAATAGCCATCCCCAGTTTTTCACCCCGTATTGCTGAAGTTCACAAGCAAATCCTAACGTAAGGATAGAACGGAACAGTATCCAGAAACCGATGAAATATACCAGCATTGTAGTTACTAAAGGCATCGGTAAAGAGATAAGTAATACACCTAATATAATGTCTATAATGCCTCCGGCCAATGGCCACCCCCAGTTACTCGAGGTCTTTCTGTTAGCAACAGCGTATATGATATCGATAATACCACTGATAAAGAAAGCAGCTATAAAGAAAACTGTGAGAGCAACGAGTGTTGTATCAGGTGTAACGAGCGACCATATACCCATAATAAGAGCAAATATCCCAATCAGTAATGACAGCCACCAGTATTTTGGCTTTTCTGTGTAAAAAAATCTTGTACTCATAACATTTCAATTTAATATTTATAATCGGTTAATTGTTTAGTATTCCCATAAACTCCTCTCCGGTTATAGTTTCCTTTTTGAGGAGATAATCGGTCAGTTCGTGCATTTTATCTATATTATCCCTGATAATCTGTAAAGCTTTTTCATGCCCGTCTTTTATCATCTTCAGTACTTCGCGGTCTATGCTGGCAGATGTTTCGGCAGAGCAGGCAAGCGTACTGTCGCCACCCAGATATGCATTGTTTACAGTTTCCAGAGCCATCATATCGAATTCTTCGCTCATTCCGTAGCGGGTTATCATAGCCCTAGCCAGTTTTGTAGCCTGCTCAATATCATTGGATGCACCTGTAGTAACCGTATTACAGATTATCTCTTCGGCTGCACGTCCACCTGTAAGAGTAGCTATTCGATTTAGAAGTTCGTCGCGACTCATCAAATTCTGTTCTCCTGCATCTACCTGCATGGTATATCCTAATGCTCCTGATGTACGGGGGATAATGGTAATTTTATGTACAGGTGCGGAATTCTTCTGCTTAGCAGCAACCATAGCATGCCCGATCTCGTGATAAGCAATTATCTTCTTTTCTTCATCCGATATAACCTTGCCTTTTTTCTGTGCTCCGGCAATAACCACTTCCACACTTTCTTCGAGATCGACAGTTGTAACATATTCTTTTCCTAATCTTACCGCTCTCAAAGCCGCTTCGTTAACGATATTGGCCAGTTCGGCACCGGAAGTTCCGGCTGTAGCCCGGGCAACAAGATCGAGATCAATATTCTGATGCTTAACTTTTTGCAGATGTACATTCAGAATAGCTTTCCTGCCCTCAAGATCGGGTAATTCCATTTGAATGCGCCTGTCGAAACGTCCGGGGCGCATAAGTGCATTGTCCAGGCTCTCGGGACGATTGGTAGCTGCAAGTATTACAACTCCTGTTTTACCGTCGAAACCATCCATTTCAGTTAATAACTGATTGAGAGTCTGCTCTCTTTCATCATTACCGCCGAACCTGCTGTCACGTTTCTTACCTATAGCATCTATTTCATCTATAAAGATGATACACGGTGCTTTCTCCTTTGCCTGCTTAAACAGGTCGCGAACTTTGGCTGCCCCTACTCCTACAAACATCTGCACAAACTCGGAGCCTGACATGGCAAAAAACGGAACTTTTGCCTCTCCTGCGACAGCACGAGCAATCAATGTCTTACCTGTACCCGGAGGACCTACCAGCAATGCTCCTTTAGGCAGGCTTGCTCCTATCGATGCATATTTCTGAGGATTGTGCAGGAAGTCAACTATTTCTGCTAAAGCTTCTTTTGCTTCGTCTTGTCCGGCAACATCGGCAAAAGTTGTTTTGACTTCCGATTCGGCATATATCTTAGCATTGCTCTTTCCGAACGACATCACATTATCGCCTCCACCCATGCGCTCCTGAATCATTTTCGAACCGGAACGGAATATCCAGAAAAAGATAACACCGGGTAATACCCAAAACAACAGGAAGCTGATAAAAGGAGAACTTTGCTGAGGAATAGTCTGCGTAAATTCTATCTTACCGTTTTCGTTCGGACTACGTGCTGCGAGTAATCTGTTAACTAAATCGGGATCGTCGACTGCTCCTGTCTGATAAGTCTTTTCTTCTTTATTTTCATCTAATGCGGAATAGTAGATTTTTCCTTCATCTATTTTTACCTGTTTTACATCTCCATTATCTATTTTCTTAACGAAAGTACCATAATCCGTATTGATAATTTTCTTATTAGATATATGAGGAACAACCAAGGCATTGAGTAGCATAAGGACTACCAGTACTATAAAAAAATTATAATAGGGTATGGATGAGACATTCTGTGCCGAATCTTTTTTCGGACTTTCTTTTTCTTTCTTTTCCATATAAAATATATTTTGAGTTTATTATTTCGTTAATACAAAAGTCCTGTTTTATAATTGTTTAGATGTAACTGAATTAAAGATAAAAATGTCCTTAATAACGGATTATTAAGAAAAAGTCGTATAATTGCATAATTGTTACTTCATTAACTGTCAAAACACGATTTATGGAAGAAAAGCATATAAAAATAACCTTAGATAAAGTGGATAAAAATGCAGGTGACGCCCTTTTAAAGAATTACATAATCTCGGACAGTAGCAAAATACCCGAATACATAAACATGGATGAGACATTCATCTTTGACGGTTTGATCTTAGGGGTTTGTATTAAAGGGAATGGTCATTTGAAGGTAAATCATCATCAGTATGAAATAAAAGAGGATACAATTACTTGTTTATTCCCCAACAATATAAGTAAGATGATTCAAGCTTCCGAAGACTTTCTGGTAGAACTCATGTTTTTCTCACAGGACTATATCAGTTCTCTTCCCCTGCGTATGGATAAAGATATCTTTCTTAGGATGAATGAAAATCCTGTAATAGAATTAAAGAAGGAAGTAATATATAATATCCTTGAACTGCATGCTATCATTATTAAGCAATATAATGAGAACTTGACTTTTAAGGAAGAAATCATCAAAGCCTTAATATATGCGCTGATGCTGGAGATAGCATCTTATTATAAAACTGAAAATGATAGCGATGTATTAAAAAAATCGTCCCGTGAAGATGAGTTGACAAAAAGATTTTTCGTATTGCTTATAGATAATTTCAGAACAGAGAAAAAATTATCATTCTATGCCGATAAGCTTTGCCTTACTGCCAACTATTTGTCTTCCATTATAAAAAAGGTTACGGGCAATTCTTTTCAGGAATGGATACAGATCATACTTATAACCGAGATAAAAAATCTATTGAAAACAACAGATTTATCCATTCTCCAAATTTCCGAAGACCTGAATTTTGCCAATCCCTCTTTCTTCGGACGTTTTTTTAAGCAATATACTGGAATGACTCCATTGAAATACAGGAATTCTTAATCAATATCTATAAGAAGAGACGACAACAAAGGATTATCTTTCATTTTATCAAGTGGCTCCACAGTCATTATGCCTGTCCGCTCAATAACATTACGGATATATTCTATAGGTTCGCGCATATAAACTTTTTCGACTCTTTTTGCCAATAGCCATGTTATCAGATAATTTATATTATATATCGATAAAAGTTGTTGCCCGACAGCCCTTACTAAGCTATCGTCGACATCAAATAACAAAACGGTCTTGATGCCGTCGTTTATTTCTCTATAATTTATATTATCTAAAAAAACAGCTATGCGCATATTCACTACCATTTGTGCAAAGGAGCTAAAAAAAGCTATTAATATTTATATCGAATTAACGAGAGAAATGTCCTATTTCAAGGATTAGCTTGATTATCCAATATATGGAAAACAATATAACCTAAACGACGTTATCTTAATTATATAAAAGAATAATTATGCTAAGAATAGGCGTTGGAGGCTATCCTCCTGCATACAATGAAACTTCATTCAGAAACAACAGGATGAGAATATTTGAATGGCTTCGCAGTCTCGACATCAATGCTTTTGAGGCAATGATGACATACGGGCCGCGGACTCCTGTTGCCACATGTCAGACAATGCGGCAGTTAGCTAAAGAATATGATATAAAGTTATCGGTACATGCAGCCTATTATATCGTATTAACGTCTTCTGACAAAGAAAAAGTAGGGCGTTCGATTGAGATGCTTAAAAAGACTTTCGAAATGGCAGATATAATGGGCGCTGATGTCGTAGTGCTTCATCCCGGATCGCTTTATAAAAAAACTCCGGTGGAAATAGCAGAAATATTAGAGAATAATGTCTCTGATTTCTTTAGTCAGACAGGAAAAACTAATATCGGATTGTTTCTTGAAACTGCTGGTAAAAGGGCCCAATTCGGATCGGTAGAGGAAATATTGTCTGTCACTCAAAGAATTGAAGGCGCATATCCCTGCATCGATTTCGGACATGTACATGCAAGATTAGGTGGAGGATTGGCTGATGATAATACTATAGATCAAATATTTACTATACTCGCCGACAATGGTGTATTTTCTGCGACCAACAGGGTACACTTCCATTACACACCCATACATTACGGAGCAAAAGGAGAAATACAGCACCGCAAGGTCGACGATATATACACCGAGACGGATGCTACCATTTCTTTAAATAGTGCTCAAACCGGAAATTTATACCTACCCAGATATAACCGTATCATTGAAAATCTATCGAAATTGAACAATCCGGTTACAATAATTTCAGAAACTCATAATAGTCAGGAAAAAGGGGCAATGGCTATGAGAGCATATTATAAACAATTAGGATTTAAATAGTATAATGGCAAATAAGCTTACAGAAAAATTCTTCCAGAGAGATGTACTCGATGTAGCACCGGATTTATTAGGGAAAATACTTGTACGACAGTTTGAAAATGGAGAAAAACGCCGTTACCGCATAACTGATGTAGAGGCCTATAGAGGAGAAGAAGATAAAGCCTGCCACGCTTCGAGAGGTAGGACTGCACATACAGAAGTATTATATAGCAAAGGTGGAACAATATATGTATACTTGATCTATGGCATATACTGGCTTCTGAATATTGAGACGGGAGATAAAGATTGTCCTCAGGGAGTAATGATCCGGGCTGTGGAAGGCATTTATGGGCCGGGCAGAGTAGGAAGAGCATTGAAACTGGATAAATCTTTCCGGGGTGAATCCATAGAAAAGAATGACAGGATGTGGATTGAAGATTCGGATGAGAAACCCGAATATATTACTGCTCCCCGCATAGGAATAGATTATGCACAAGAGTGGAAAGATATAGAATGGAGATTTATCGTAAAAGAAAAACCTCTGTAAAGTTTATTTACAGAAGCTTCCCTTTAACTATTTAATATATTATTATTCTACTCCTCCGCCTAATGCTTTATATAAATCTACAGAACACTGCAATTGCTCTAATCTATCATTCACACGATTAAGTTGTGCTGACAAAAGATTTTGTTCTGCATTGAGCACTTCCGTATAATTGGCATCTCCTGCCTTTAATAACTCCTGTGTAAAATAAACGGAATTTTTACAGGCTTCTATCTGTTTCTCGCGTGTATCATTCTTCTTTAAAGAGGATTCGAAAGAAAACAAAATGTCTGTTATTTCCTGGCCAGCCTGGAACACAGTCTGCTCAAATGACAATAAAGCTTCTTGCTGCTGTGCTTTTGCTATCTTTAAATTCCCTGTTAGCTGTTTTTTTGCAAAAATAGGTTGCGTAAGTCCGCCTATTACGCTCGCAAAAATATTTTCAGGCTTGAAGAAGTTCGACAAAGTGTTATTTGTTCCGAACCCTATCGTTCCTGTGCTAAGAGTAATGGACGGATAGAAACTTGCCTGTGCCACATTAGTCAGTTCGAATGCAGAACGGAAAGAAAGTTCTGCCTGCTGTACATCCGGACGCTTTGCCAGCATTTGTGCAGGTATACCATATTCAAGCTGATCAGGATATTGCTGAATCTTGATCGAAGAACGTGTAATAGTTCCCGGTTTACGGCCGAGTAAAGTACATATCGAATTTTCAAGATGCCTGATCTGGCTCTCTAAGTCGGGAATACTTGCCTGTGTACTATACAACAATGATTTACTTTGTTCTACTGCTGCACCGTTTTGTAGACCGGCTTTTTTCAAATCATCGATTGTTTGTACATTTTCTTCCAATAACTTTACTGTTTCAACCGTAATAGCCAGTTTTTCGTCCAATGCTAGTAAAGAATAGTATGATGTAGCAATATTGGCAACAAGTGATGTCTGAATCAGATTCTTATAAGCATGGCTACCGAGGAACTGAGCGTATTTCGCCTTCGATTGACTGTTGAGTTTTCCCCAGATATCCAGTTCCCAACTTGCAGATACTCCTAATGAATAATCTGTAGAATGATAACCTAGAACATCTTTTCCATTCTGTCCGTTACTTCTCCGCGAATGATTGACCTGTCCTACCAATGCCACATCGGGAAAATAAGCAGCTTTGGCCATACCGAGACTTGCTTCTGCCTGTTGTATACTGGTATATGCTATCTGCAAGTCGTAATTATTTTCTACACCCTCCTCTATTAATGCTACAAGAAAATGGTCTGTAAAATATTCTTTCCATGTAACATTTGCAATTGTAGTGGTATCGGATGAAGTCATTTCACCATATAAGTTACTTGAATTATATTCCGGTGCCTTGTATTTATTTGTTACCTGACAGGAAGGTAATCCTATCAGGGCAATAAGCCCCAATAGAATAATTCCTTTTATATATTTGTTTTTAGCCATAATTATTTTTCATTTTGCTTATTTATGAACTCATCATTTGAATTTATCATACCCGATTTACTAAATTTATCCTGTATAGATTGGAATATGATATAAAGAGAAGGTATTACCAATACTCCGATCATTGTACCTATAAACATACCACCTACAGCACTGAGCCCCATAGATCTATTACCGATTGCGCCAGCCCCTGTAGAAATTGCCAAAGGCAATAGCCCGAAAATAAAGGCAAAAGAAGTCATCAATATAGGTCTGAAACGCGCTACCGCGCCATTTACTGCGGCATCGACAATATTCATTCCCTGCTGACGGCGTTGTATGGCATACTCCACAATCAGAATAGCATTCTTTGCCAGCAATCCGATAAGCATGATCAGTGATATCTGTACATAAATATTGTTTGTAATTCCCTGACTTAATCCGAATGCAGACAGAAAGATGAATACTCCAGCCAGTCCTACAGGCAGTGAGAAAATTACTGCTAACGGTAAAATATAACTTTCGTACAAGGCACACAATAGCAGGTATACGAAGATCAGACAAAGCCCGAAGATCAATACGGTTTGACTGCTGCTTTCAGACTCTTCTCGTGTCATGCCGGAAAACTCGTAGCTATATCCTGATGGCAAAGCCTCATCTTTTATTTCTTCGATAGCTTTGATTACGTCGCCGGAGCTGAATCCGCCCTGATAGTTAGGGATAATCGTCAATTCCATAGAGGAATAGAGGTTGAATCTAGTACGTGTTTCAGGTCCCGTCACATCGGTTACTGTGATAAATTCTGTTACCGGAGCCATTTCGCCGCTTGCTGTTTTTACAAATAAGCCGTCCATATCTTCTAATTTCGAGCGATATTCGGGGGCAGCCTGCACCATTACCCTGAACTGCTTACCATACAGGTTGAAATTAGATATATACTGGCTGCCGATATAGGCCTGCAAGCTTCCCATCACATCACTCAGCGTTATACCTGCATCTTTTATCTTAGGCATATTTGCTTCGAGTTGCTTTTGAGGAAAGTTAGGATTGAATGTTGTCATAGCCATCATCACTTCTTCCCTTTGATTCATTTTTGCAAGGAAGTCATTTGTAACATCGTAAAACTTATAAATATCGCCGCCTGTTCTATCCTGCAGATTTACCGATACTCCGTTGCTCAGTCCGAAGCCCATTATAGTAGGTGTGCCGAAGAACATAAAGGTTGCATTATTTATCGATTTGGTTTTCTCTGTCATAATTGCAGCAACTTCATTTGCCGTAATCTTACGGTCATCCCAATGATCCATTTTGATAATAAGAGAGCCATACGAACTTCCCATCCCGCTCATAAAACTTATTCCGCTGATACTGCCGACATTTTTTACTTCGGGAATCTCATTCGCCAGTTCTGCAACAGCGTATACTACCGAGTCGGTTCTTTCCATAGATGATCCCGGAGGTAGTGTTATCATTCCCATAACGGCACCACTATCTTCCTGCGGAACAAATCCGGTAGGAATCATTTTCATTAATCCGAATAAGATAATCGAACTGACTGCTATAATACTGACTGTAATCCAGCGATGCCCTTTCTTACCCAAAAAGATAAGTGATTTTTTATACTTTGAGGTAGCCGCTCCAAATCCTATATTGAAAAAATAATAGAATCTTTTCAGGAAACTTTTCTTCCCATGATTTTCATCATGTGGTTTCAGGAAAAGTGCGCATAGAGCAGGGCTCAGGGTCAATGCGTTTATGGCGGAGATAAAAATAGCAACAGCCATAGTCAATCCGAATTGCTTATAAAATATACCGCTGGTTCCACCGATAAAACTTACAGGAATAAATACCGACGCCATCACCAGCGTAATAGATATAATAGCCGGAGCTATTTCTCCCATAGCTTTAATAGCTGCCTGTTTTGGGTCTTTAGCACCGCTTTCGAGTTCGGCATGTACCGCTTCGACTACCACAATGGCATCATCGACAACTATACCGATTGCGAGTACCAGAGCTGATAAAGTGAGCAGGTTGATAGAGAAGCCGAGTATCCACAGGAAGAAGAATGTGCCGACAATGGCAACCGGTACAGCTATAGCCGGTATCAGGGTGGATTTCCAATCCTGCAGGAAAACGAAAACTACAATAAAAACAAGTAAGAAAGCTTCCAAAAGAGTCGTAATCACCTTACTGATAGATGCATTTAAGAAATCACTGACATCCATAAGATATGTAAACTTCAATCCCGGAGGAAGGTCTGATTCAGCTTTATCCAATTCTGCCTTTACATCTTTGATAACCTGTGTAGCATTCGAGCCTGCTGTCTGGTTTATAGCCATCATAATAGAAGGATTACCGTCAGTTATAGTAGCTACATTGTATTGCAACGAGCCCAACTCGACATTAGCAACGTCACTCAATCTCACTATTTTCCCTTCCGATGAACGGATAATTATATCCTCAAATTCTTCTACGGAAGACAATCTTCCTGTATATTTCAATGTATACTGGAACGCCTGATTGCTGTTTTCGCCCAACTGGCCCGGAGCAGCTTCGATATTCTGATCCCTCAATGCGCTGATTACTTCATTGGTAGATATTTTGTACGAAGCCATTACATCAGGTTTTAGCCACACCCGCATCGAATAATCGTTTGCTCCATATACGGCGGCATTCCCTACTCCATACACACGTTTTATCTGAGGAATAACATTGATATTGGCATAATTCTGTAAAAACTTAGCATCATAATCCGGATTCTCCGATGTAAAAGATATCATTAATATATTACTTGTCTGCTGCTTTCTTACAGTGACTCCGGTTTGTGTTACTTCAGACGGTAATAAAGGAGTAGCCTGATTGACAAGGTTCTGTACATTAACTGTTGCCATATCGGGATTCACTCCCTGTTTGAAATAAACGGTTATGCTGGCTGAACCGGTTTCGGCAGAAGAAGTCATATAAGTCATTCCTTCCACACCGTTAATAGCTTCTTCCAGAGGCACGATAACACTGTTCATTATCACATCGGCGCTGGCTCCGCTGTAAGAGGCTTCTATTTGTACAGTGGGAGGTGCAATATCGGGATATTGCTCTATCGGCAACATATTCATTCCGATTATACCTAATACCACTATTATAATGGATATTACGGTAGATAATACGGGGCGTTCTATAAATGTTTTTAGCATATTTTCTTGTTTTTATAAGTGTAGGTTCCTTAGCCTCCTGAATAACAGGAGGTAAATAAAAGTATATATCAGCTTTATAGTGCTGTTTTAATTAGAGGCTGTAAGATTTTGTTTCACAGATATTTTCATTCCGTTTCTAAGGGTTGCAACACCGTCGGATACTATTTTATCTCCGTCGGCCAGTCCGCCTGTGACTGCATAATCCTGTCCGTTTGGCATAGTCTGAACAGATATGATTTGTTGTTGTACAGAATCTCCCGACAATTTGAATACCATAACTTTATCCTGCTGTGAGAATGTTGCTTTCTGAGGGATGACAAAAACATCCTCCAGTACTTTAGGAATAATTATTTTACCGCTGGTTCCGCTTCTCAACTTACCCGATTTGTTTGGAAACTCGGCACGGAAATTAGCAGAACCGGTTGTAATATCTACGGTTCCTGTTATTGTTTCTATCCGGCCTCTTTCGCCATATTCCGAACCGTCGGAAAGGACAAGTGTTACAGCAGGCATATTTTTTATTTTCTCATATTGGGTAGAACCTTCAACACCTTCCAAAAAATCCATTAGTTTCCGTTCATTCAATGAGAAATATGCATATACATTTCCCGTATTGGCTATGGTTGTCAGTGTATTTGAACTATTTACCAGACTTCCTTTACGATATGGAATAGAACCTGCTACACCGTCCACAGGGCTGGTCACTGTTGTCCAGCTCATAGTAGCCTGTGCATTTTTCAGAGTAGCTTCAGCTTGTTGCAATGTAGCCAATGCTGTTTCATAGGCATTCTCGTATGTCAGTAATTGTACTTCACTTACAATGCCTTTCTCTGCCAATGGCCGGTAACGTTCCACATCTACTTTTGCTGTATTGACCCGTGCTTTCTCGCTGTTTACAGCAGCTTTTGCAGAGGTCAGAGATTGTTCCGATGCTGGGGAATTGATTTTGAATAATGCCTGTCCGGCTTTTACGGCTGAGCCTTCATCTACATATATGGCTTCGATATAACCATCTACACGTGGTTTTACTTCAATATCTTCCTGCCCTTTTATGGTTGCAGGATATACCGATTGCATATTGGCTTCCTGCTTGTTTATAGCCATTACCGGATATTCCTGTACAGGTATTTCCTGACTCATTTGGTTGTTGTTGCTGCATGAAGCGAGCCCTAACAGAGCTATCGCCCCGCTTAAAATCATCTTTGCTTTCATTGTTATCTAATTATTTAGTTTATTTAATTCATTCGAAAGTACGAGCAGTTGGCTGGTAAGATTTTTTTCGTCAATGTTACGGTAAATATTATTACAGCATATCGACATTTTAGAAGATGCCGTATTATAAAGATTATTTCCTTTTTCGGTGAGTTCGACATATACAACACGGGTATTTATCGTTCCCCTTACGCGAGTAATTATATCGTTTTTCTCCAGATTGCGCAGAATGGTAGAAATAGTCATCGGGTCTATCCCTGTTTCTTCCGATAAATCTATCTGTATAATTTCCTTCTTACGATTGCCCAAATAGCAGATTGCAGACAACACATCAAACTGAGGACTTGTAAGACCGAATTCATCTAATATCTGCTTTTTATTTCTCATCCACAATTTAAAAACATGCCCGATCAATGAATCCACATTGATACCTTTCATATTCATTATTTTAACTTTTTCCATTACATTATAAATTGAGATAGTAAGTGTACTTATTTTCGAATGCGAAAGTCCGAAACAATTAACATATCTCAAAAAAAAATCAATGAACGTGAAAACTATCTGCACGAAACAATTAGAATCTTCAATAATATCGTTTTAAAGAGAAAAATCAACGGTAAATCCGGTTTGGTTGAAGATTTTTGAAAATTGGTAGATAGTTTCGGGCAGTTGGTTGAATTTATTTGTTTTTATATGACGATTATTATTACATTTAGATCATATTATAAAATCTGATACTAAGTGATGAATAAAATAATAAACGCTATACGAACCTCTGTGCTTCTCCAAACAATACTTGTATGGATAATTGTATACTTAATCGGATTTCTTCAAAATCTATGGATTAGCGTAGAATGGGCATTTAAAGTAGGTTCCTTAAATTTCACATGTCTACTGATTGTATATTATATAACATATGAAGCTTTGATACCTAAACTACTAATAAAAGGGTGGAAGGTATTTTATTTTGTATTTTCATTTATAGTAATCGCTTTGTTTGCCAACGTATGCGCCAGATTTGAAATATACATGTTTGAGAATCTCAAAATAGAAATCGATCATGAATTCAAGTATGTTTTTTCAGTATCGAGATATGCTACTGCTTTCATATTAAGCTATAGTATATCCAACATAATTTTCTTTACAAGAAAAACTACTGAGGACGCCAAACAAAAAGAAGAATTATTGTCTGAGAAAAAAACGCTTGAAGCGAGAGTACTCAAATCACAGATCAACTCCCATTTCATATTCAATGCCTTGAATAACATTTATTCCATGACATACTTCAAAGATCAGTATACATCGGGATATGTATTGAAAATGGCGCAAATGATGCGTTATGTAATGGAAGACTGCGAAACGGAATTGACCCCATTATCCAAAGACATAGAGTACATCGGTAATTTTATAGATTTTCAAAAACTGCGGTTCGAAAATGATAAAGACATAACTTTTGAATATAAAAATGAGGAGGATGTTAGTCTCTTGATACCACCAATGATTTTTCAACCGTTGGTAGAAAATTGCTTTAAGCATACACCTTTGGACGTAGACAAGAACAGTTTTATTCATATCTTCATGGAAATTAAGGAAAAACATATTTATTTTATTGCAGAAAACAGTCAGCCGTTAATTAAAAATAAGTCTGCTTCGAGCAGGCATGGCATAGGCATTGAAAATGTAAAAAGACGACTCGAATTATATTACGAAAACAAACATACTTTGGATATTTCTGACAATGAAAAATCATTCAAAGTTGAATTATCAATCAATTTATAACTACACAAAGGTCATTATGTCCGAAACGTTGAAAGTCCTTATAGTAGACGATGAATATCATGCACGCAAGTTATTATCGGAATATGTATCAAAACTGGCTTTCCTAGAACTGATAGGAACAAGCGCAAATGTATTCGAGGCAATGAATATCTTACGGCAAGAGGATGTTGATATTTTATTATCAGATATACAGATGCCGGAAATCACGGGACTTGAATTTGCGCGTAGTCTCAAAAATTCACCTGCTGTAATATTTACTACTGCATATTCCGAATATGCAGTTGAAAGCTTTGAACTTGATGTAGTTGATTATTTACTAAAGCCGATTGCTTTCCCTCGTTTCCTACAGGCAATTAATAAAGTGATAGAGAGAAAAGGAAATAATGCAATTAATAAGCCTGTGACCGAAATAGTCAAGCTATTGCCTGAGAAAACAGAAGAAGATAGTATTGTAATAAAAAGCGGATATAAGCTATATAAAATCAATTATTGCGATCTGCTTTATATCGAAGGACAACGCGAGTATGTAACTTTCCATACTACTAAACAGCGTATCACTACACTTTCTTCCTTAAAAGACTTGGAGGAGAAACTGCCTTCACATTTATTTGTCAGAATACATAAATCTTATATTGTTTCTATAAAATCCATAGAATTGATTGACAAAAACATCCTGCACATTGCAGGGAAGAAACTACCTCTTGGAAGTAGTTATAAAGATAATTTTATGAAAATATTTGAAAAGTAAATAGTCTTAGTCTAAAAGGGAACCAAAACAAATTGGCTGCCTTCTAGACTAATTCCAAACAATCGTCAAAACCTTATTCTATCCTATAATTACTTGTCTGCGTAAATAGATTTCCGAACATATCCGTGGCCCTCACTTCTATTACATGATTCCCTTCATCTAGTTTTGTAGGTATACCGGCTGTCCACAAGTGTGTGGATAGAACAGCATTGCTCGGTCTACGTTCTATTTTTGGTTTATCGGCATAATCCCATTTGAAAAGAGTATTAGTATATGATGGAATGACACCTTTTGTATGAATCATTTCTTTCCATTCTCCATTATCTACACGATATTCGACTTTGTCATTTTCACATCCCATAAAGAAGTTTGCCACTATCTGCGCACTTGTCTTCTTGTCTTTCGCAACTACTTTAGGATTAAAGATTTCTATCTGATAATCTCTCGGCTTTCCCGCAACTTTATAATCGATCGTATATTTGTTGCCCGATATATTAAGAAAAGCATATCCTTTAGGGGTTCCATCCCTCATTGTTGATACAGGGATACCCGACTCGTTCATTTCTCCCGAATACCAATCTCCCGATGTTGTTCCTACATTATATTCGTGAAGAGGTTTATTCCCTTTCCATCCATCTGCTTGTTTATGGAAATAATGCATTTGAAAATGTGTATGCGCTGATAATACAAGTACATTAGGGTAATATCTCAATAACTCGAACAGTTTATGACGGTCTTCAGTTCTAAAGTCCTCATTTCCTGTTTCATCAAACAAAGGAATATGCATCGCCAAAACAATCAGTTCATCCTTACGTACTGTCTTTAAATAATTTGCTATAAATTCCAGTTGATCGGGACGAAAGCCTGCCCAATAGCTTTTATCATCGCGTGGATCAGGATATATAATATCATCCAATATGATGAAGTGAGCCTGTCCGTAATTAAAGGCATAATTGTTCGGGCCAAAATGTACCTGAAAACTTTCATCCGAATCTGTATCGATAGTCGTATCGTAATTCATATCATGATTACCCATTACATTATACCAAGGCATGCCCATTTCTTTCATAGCTTTCTTGTATGGTTGATGTAAATCCAGCGCATCACCGACAAGATCACCAAGACTGATACCGAAACTTATATTCTGTTCTTTAGATGCTTCGGCAATTATTCCCCGTGCGAAATAATCCAGTTCATCCATATTGTATGGCTGAGGATCGCCGAAAATAAATGCTTTGAAATTATCTTTTTCATCGGCAGGTATCAATGCAAAATCAATGGATTGCGGTAAAGGTCCGGTTGGCGGTATACCTTTAAATTTCAGATTTGCAGGCGAGCCTTTCGGTTTATGTATATAATAAGATTTTGGCAGATTATTTTCATCCAAAGGAATATTATATCCGGATGGTTTTATTACAAAAATGATGTTATCATCCCCGACAGGTAATTCATAATAGCCGTCTTTATCTGTAAGAATAACTTCCCTCCCATTGGACACTGCCACATCCGCAACACCTTTCTCATTCTTATCTTTTTTCCCGTTTTTATTGGAGTCTTCGAATATTTGTCCTTTTGCTATCGATTGGGCACATACATAGCCGCAAAAGGTCAGGCTAAGTATAATAAAAACCAGTTTCTTCATTCTTATTTGTTTTATATTATAAGTTATTAAAAGGCGTAGCGCAGCCCTATCTGTATCTGGTAAGGATTTCCATTCAAACTCGATACTCCGGTATTACTGTTTACATTATATACATATTGCTGGCCGGCTGTATCGAAACTCTTGATAGTATATATATTCTGCTTGCCTAAATTATGTCCTGCACCCCAATCTTTATTTAGAAGATTGGCCACATTGAATATATCGACAGAGCATTCCAGACTGTGAGTCTTATAAAGTTTTACATTTTTCGATACCCTTAGGTCAAATACGCCATAAAAACCATTTACACCACCGTTGCGCTCTGCTACTTTGCCAAAGCTATCACGTATATATTTTTTTGTATTTCCTTCTACATCCGGATTATCGAGTATTTTCTGAACTCCCTCGCGAAGATATTGAGGAGTTCTGGAATCGTTAGGGTCATAGATAAAAGCCAGATCGTTAGAGGATACAAAGTCTCCATTCACATTCCCGTTTACAGCTAATGAATAACGGGTGCCTCCCATACCTGAAAAACGAAGGCCGACACTTACTCCCCAAAAGGTAGGCGCAGTACCATACAAAACCACTTTATGCCGGAACTGGTTATCCGAATACGACATTTTATCAAGATTCCGTGGGTCATCTTTTACCATTAGCGATAGTGTTGCTGTGTTTGCTACATTTCCGTTATAGGACGTATTGTCTTTCGAATCGTTCCATGTATAACTCATAGAAAGCTCACCGTCTTTGAAGTAACGCCACGTACCGTCTATTACAAAAGCATATTGATTAACCTTTCCTTCACTTACCAGTTCCAATACACGTCCTACCCGTTTTGTTTTTCGTCCTTCCATCCAGTCAGCAGCACCATTATTCGGATTGATTGTGCTAGCCGGAACATATACTCCGCGATTACCTTCTGCTGCTAATATAAAATATGGATTATCTACCATGTTGCGGTCTACATACATATAGTTGTTACGCGCCCAGTTGCCATAAAAATTGACACTGGCTTTTAAACTATTGCTGAAGAAGTGAGTATACGAAAAATTAGCTTTGTAAACAACCGGAACCTTTGTCTTATCGCTATTTGTATTAATAGTCGATACTTTTTCGATACCCGCGATGTCAAACAACTCTGTTCCCGGTGCAGTGGACGGATCTTTACGATACTTTTCAAAATCGGGAAGTGGAACCAAATTTCCTGAAATGTCTACCGAAGCCACTTTTGTTCCGTCGAACAACATATTATTAATCATCGAATAATTATTAAGATCAGAACCGAAGATACCTCCTCCTAAACGGATTATATCAGTATGTTTTTCTCCTAAATCCCACGTGAATTGTATGCGTGGTTGCAATTGAAATGTAGAGATAACATTATCCGTATTCAACCCTAAATCATCATACACAGTCTGATTAAAATTGGCCTTATCGAAATAGCGTGTATAATCCATACGTATTCCTGCAAGCATTTCCAGTCCGGGATATATTTTAGTCTGCATTTGTCCGTATAATGCCGAATTCAGAATATTCATCTTTACTGTAGGATCTGGCACAAGGGCTACTTCACGGGCGTAGCGGTATGGAGTAAGGTTATCAAAATTATCTATTCCTGTAAAATAGAAGCGTCCGTTCATCTCACTGCCGTAAAGCGATTTCAGGTTTGTATACATAAAGTCGGCACCGAATGTATAATTTATCTTATCGGTATTATAATATACATTATCAACTAATTGAAAGACATGATCCTTAAAATTTTCAGGAGCAAACCGTTGCCCTCCCAACTGTATGGCTGTATACATCTTATCCCCGGAAGCGGACACCGATTCTATATTCTGAACGATGGCGCGCGGTATATTCGCTGTAGGTAACTCATCATTTGTAAGCACTTTTTCGCGTACAAGAAAATGCTGGGCTTTCAATTCATTTGTCATTCGTGGGCCTAATACCGAACGCAATGTAGCCATCAGGCTGTTATTGTACGACTTGCGTGAAATGTATGTTTCGTACAGATTTATACTTGTATTATCAGCTTCGGAATGATTATCGTTATCATTAATAAAATTATTACGGATAGTTAAGAGATTCGTTGCATTCAGCTGCCAGTCTATACGGGCAAAAATCGCATCCGTACTTTTTTTCTTGTCGAACGAACCGAACTGCGGATTATCAGATACCCCATATTTGCTGCGGGCAATATCCAGATACTTATCCAGAGTAGATTGTGTCACATTATAGCGTTTTTCATCTTCCGGCCCTTTTATATCTGCGATATAGAACGGACGAGAGTCGGCCTGATGATCCCATACTACAAAAAAGTGAGCTCTGTTTTTTATAATAGGACCTCCCAGCGAAAAGCCATACTGATATGTAGAAAATTCGTTATCCCTCTTATTTCCTCTGATATCGTAGGGACTAGCCAGCCAGTCGGTACGGCCATATCCGAATACGCTTCCCTTAAGGGTGTTTGTTCCCGATTTTGTTACTGTACTGACTGTACCGCCGCCCATACGACCGTAAGTAACATCATATTGGTTAGTAACAATCTCAAACTCGCGCACCGCTTCCATCGATATGGAGTATGCTCCCGAGGTTGTACCTGAGGCTACAGTACCTTTTGCTGTCATACCGTCTATTGTATAGTTGGTTGAAGAACCCAGCTGACCCGATATATTTCCCCCCTTACTCAGTGGGGATAAGTCTATCAGAGATGTGAAGTTACGTCCGTTGACAGGCAGCTTCGCTATATCGTTCGATGTAATAGAAGTTGCCGACCCTATATTCGGTATTGTCTTTTTCAGTGAATTTGCTACTATTTCCACAGCTTCTATCTCTATGGCATCTTCTTCCATCACGAAATCTACGCGGAGCATATCCCCCTGATTCAGTTTAAAACCTGTTTTTCTTTGATTGCCATAGCCTATATATGTTACAGAAACAGTATAAGGAGAGCCTAACGGTAATTGTTTAAATGTATATTCCCCGTTTTCGTTAGTCGATGTATTGGAAACAAATCCGGTAGATTCGTTTTTCACCTGTACTGTGGCACCTATTACCGTTTCACCTTGCTTGTCTGTGATGGTTCCTGTAATTACGGCTTGTGTACCCTGAGCCGTCAGGGCAGAACAGACAAAGAAAAACAGGGTTGAAAATATCAAAAATCTCATTGTTTTTATCATAGCTGGTTTTATATTCAGTATTAAAAAATTTGGGCATAGTTTTCTGTATGTGTAAACATTATTGATTTGGTTTACACAAAAGAACATTATTGATAAATAAAGTGTTAATTAAATTTGTTCCAGTGTTTTTATTATTGATGAGGCTATTTTTGAAGTACTTTTACGGCTGATCTTACGCACCTTCTCAGGCTTTTCCAGATTGATACTGGTAAAGTAGTTATTGCCGTGTAATAAGTCTTTCTTATTTTTATCGAATAAAGTGAAACTCACAATATGGAATATTGTATTCATAGGCCTTTCCTGATATTTTAAATAATGCTGATTCAAAACCAGCAGATAATCTGCATCCGATTTATTCAATAAATCCTGTAAGTCATTTTCCAGAACATTTGATAAATCCGAATGACATCCCTCTCCTTCCCCTTCAACCTTTATTCCTTGTGTAATTTTTTCACACACCTGATCATCGCTTATCGGAATAAATTTATAATTTTCCTGAGAACCCGTAGAGGCAATATTATCGGCAATAATATAATTGTATTCCGAATCGATATTCTCTACTTTCATACCGGTTTCTTCCGCAATCCAATCATCGTAAAAATGGTTTGATTTTACATTATCGGTCAATCCTACAATCAGAATTTTCTTTTCATTACTTACTTTGTCTTTTCCTCCTTTAGCCGAACTATCTGTTACAAATCCGAAAAAAAGAATACTTGCTGCTAAAAACCGAAAAAAGAATAAATTTTTCATAATCATATTTTATTTTGTTTTCGGTAGCGAAAGTAGGTAAGTATTATTACCGGTATGTTAAGTAAATATTAACTGTTATGCACATTTTAGTTTCGTTGGATAATATTATAATAAATAAAAAAGAGTAGTACTCATCACGACTTGCTATACTGTTTCGGATTCATCCCTATGTGTTCTTTAAAAACTCTTGAAAAATGGCTTAGATTAGTGAAACCCAACTGATATCCTGCATCCGAAACAGATAGCTTTTCTTCTTTCAGCAGGCGGGCAGCTTCTTTCATTCTAAATCCTTGGTAATAACTGAAAATACTGTTACCAAAAATTTGCCGGAATAAACGTTTTAGTTTAGACGGACTCATATTTGCATAAACTGCCAACCCTTTAATGATGGGCGGATTCTCCAAATGCTCAAGTATTCTTTCTTTTACTTTGTAAATAGTTTGTATATCCTGACCGTTTAAAGCATAAATTTGTTTTTCCTCCCGTTTGTCCAATTCCATCAACAAACGGCAAATTAATTCTTCTGTTTTTATTCTTAAGAAAAACAATTCAAACATCCTGTCGACTCCCCCAGATATAATTTCATCTACTATTTTCTGTATGGAAGGATAAATTATCTGCTCGAAAATTAAAGGTTGAGTATTATCCAACAGACTTTGCAGAAGAGGTGATTTTTCGGATAAATCAAATAACCCGTTTAAATAATCGGCATCTACCTCAATATTAATGGTGGCCGTATTAGAATGAATTGGAATCATTATATCCGTATTTATCCGGCTCGTTGCAATTAAAACCGACGGTATTACCTTTAGCTGGTCTTCCAGCCGGAAGATTTTTCCTTTAGGAAAAATATTTTGGAATTTGAACACTATCACTCTGCCTAAGGCGTTCATATCCGGATTTTCAACGATTATATCTTCATACAATTCATAATTACTTATATGCATTCTGATATGTTCATTAAAAACAAACCCCACACAATAGCCTCTACCAAACTTCGGAGGTATTTCCAGTCTTCTGTCTCTTACTTCTGTTCCCAATAAAAGGGCAAGCTTCATTAGGATATTCGGTACTATTTGATATTTTTCTTTTTTCATTATAAGTCCTTTACGACTATTTTAAAGTTAAATATAACTATTTTAGCTCAAAAGCATCAGATAATTTTACAATATAAATTTAATAAAAAAAGAAGGATATATGGCTCTAGGTAAAAATACAATACTTTCAAAAGATTTTATACTTGTCGCAACAGGTCAAATCATTTCCATATTCGGTAATCAGATATTAAGATATGCACTTCCGCTTTATATGCTGAATCAAAAAGGTTCATCGGCTTTGTTCGGAACCATTCTGGCAATTTCGTTCATCCCAATGCTTTTATTGTTCCCCATAAGAGGAATTATTGCCGACCGCATGAACAAACGAAACATAATGGTAATGCTGGATTTTATTACAGCTATTCTTATTCTCCTGTTTTACCTGCTGATAGGAAAGGTAGAGATTGTTCCACTTATAGCAGTTACGATGATTATTTTATCGGGGATACAGGGTGCTTATCAACCCGCAGTGAACGCGAGCATACCTGTTTTAGTGGCACCGGAACATATCATGAAAGCCAATTCGGTTATAAACCTGATAAATTCTGCAGCCAGTATGGCTGGCCCGGTAATTGGCGGCATTCTATTTTCCATTGTCGGCTTAATACCTATCTTGTATGTAAGTATCGGCTGCTTTTTTGCATCTGCAGTAATGGAGATATTTATTAATATTCCATTCGAAAAAAGAAAAACAAAAGGAAATATATTCACGACCGGTACTAATGACCTGAAAGAGAGTTTTAGATTTATGTTCAAAGAACAGCCTGTTCTGTGGAAAGCATCTCTGATATTCGCTGCCCTCGGATTGTTTTTGACAGCATTGATTATAATTGCTGTTCCGGTTATAATCACACAGCATCTTGGCTTTGCACCTGATACCGCAAATCGGCTATATGGATATGCACAAGGTATTATCGCTGTGGGAGCCATACTTGGCGGATTACTCGCAGGATTATTATCAAAAAAATTAAAGTTAAAGTCAGGTTCATTGATTCTTATCGGGTCTGCTTTCTCTGTACTTATAGGAGGTATTGCCCTGCACTTTCTTAGCGAATCAATTCCAGTATACGTTATTCTGGCAATCGGATGTGGACTGTATGTAACTTTGTCAACATTACTTCAGATTCAAATAATGACATTCATCCAAATTATTACACCTAAAGATCTGATAGGAAAAGTTATTTCGTGTTTTATGTGTGTATGTATGTGTTCTATTCCTATTGGTCAATTTATATATGGGATTATTTTTGAAAAAATAGAAAGCTACTTATATCTTCCGTTTTACATAGCAGTAATGATAATAACAGGAATAAGTGTCTTCACCCGGCATATTTTCTGTCAAATAGATAATTTAATTGAAGGAAAAGGAGAAAGGAAGAGATAAATAATATTTGGAGGAATAGAATGTTTTTTCCAATATTTAATTCCTTTTTCAGCTTTGATATATTCAAAAAATAAATGAATCAATTTCAAGTTTAACCTATTTTCATCATAAAACCAATCTGATTAATTTAATCTAAATTATAGGAATATTTTACATGCTAACAGTAAAATCTTACATTATTTTTTCTTTCCAATATTGTAATTTTATCACCGTGAATTATAATCAGTACAATATATGAAAAACACGAATCCATATATTTACCGATAATGCATTTATTTCTGTAACGGGAAATTATTCTTTAGTTATTACTATAGATCAAAAGTAATAAAAAGACCTTTTCTCAACTATACAAAAATATCCATTTTTATTTATTAAGCATGAATCAATTAGGCTTCAATGAGTTTGTAATATTTTAATTTTTATATATGAAAAACATAGTATCTTATTTACTAATTACACTTTTACCTTTGTCATTTTTTGCTCAAAACAATAGTATTGAAGTAGGAAAAGATGAGCGGAGTTGGAATATTTATACAAAATCTTCAACTTATAAATTGAAAGTCGATAGGAACAACATCGTTCAGGTCGTATATTACGGAAACAAACTGGAACCGGATAGAGATGTGAAGGATTGGGAATACTGGGGAAATGAAATTCCAGTCCGAGGTGGTTTCGTTAATTCAAAATCAATTTTGGAAGTCATTTTCCCCGACGGAGTACGTGACATTGAGCTGGAATACAAAAAATATGAAATAACTGATATCGGAGGATATAAAACTATAAAAATTACACAACAAGATAAATATTACCCACTGGAAGTAAACTCCTTTATTCGGATTTTGCCTGAATATGATTTTATTGAAAAATGGATAGAGGTAAGGAATTTAGGGAAAAAAGGTTCGATAAAAATTGAAAAACTTAGTTCCGGCTCTATATTTCTGCCTGATAATGCCTACGAATTAACTCATTTTTCAGGAATATGGGGACATGAGTTTACTCCACAGACTACCAGGCTGACACAAGGTACAAAAACAATTGAAGTCAAAGACTTTAAATCATATGGATCGTCCACATTTATGATCAGGCCGGAAAAAGAGAATGACCGTTACAACGGAAAAGTCTGGTTCGGTACATTTACATATAGTGGAAACTGGCGATTAGATTTCGATAAATCATTTTATGGCAAGATACAAGTTACCGGTGGTATAAACTTTTGGGATCAGGAAGTATATCTGAAACCGCTGCAATCGTTTACCACACCGGTTATGATATACGGTTATACGGAAGAGGGAACAAATGGTGTTACTCAGAATCTGGCATCTTATAGCAGAGAAAAACTTTTGCCACAAACATATCGTGATAAAGTACGGCCAGTACTTTACAATAGCTGGTATGCAACAGCAATGGACGTAAATGAAGAGCAGCAACTTGCCTTAGCCAGAGAAGCGAAAAACATGGGAGTGGAAATGTTTGTAATAGACGACGGATGGTTTAAAGGCAGAATAGATGAAAAATCCGGTTTAGGTGATTGGACCGTAGATAAAAATAAATTCCCGAACGGGCTGAATAGCCTGATAGAAAAGGTGAATGCAATGGGGCTTCAATTTGGATTATGGATAGAACCGGAGATGGTAAATCCTAATAGCGATTTATACCGTGCGCACCCCGATTGGGTCTTTTATTTTCCTAACCGTACACGTCACGAAGGACGGAATCAGTTAATACTGAATCTGGCCAGGGAGGATGTATATCAATATCTTTATAAAAGCCTGAATAAGGTGTTGAAAGAAAACAATATTAAATTTATAAAATGGGATATGAACCGGCATATGACAGATCCGGGCTTTGCTTCTGCTCCAGCTGAAGAACAAAGGGCTGTAAGGATTAAATATGTTGAAAATCTTTATCGGCTTGTCGAATCTTTGCGTAAAGACTTTCCGGAAGTATGGTTCGAAAACTGTTCAAGTGGCGGAGGACGCATTGATTTAGGGATGATTTCGCGCTACGACTTCAACTGGGTAAGTGATAATACCGATCCTGTAGATCGTATTTTTATACAAGATTCTTATCTGACCCTTTTTCCGGCTAATACTATGATATCATGGGTAACACACGAGGATTGGCACAAACTCAATCCATCACTAGAGTTCAAGTTTGATGTATGTATGGCTGGGGTATTGGGAGTCGGATACGATATTACTAAATGGAATGACGCTCAAAAACAAGTAGCAAAAAAGAAAATTGAACAGTACAAAGAAATAAGAGAAGTTATACACAAAGGCAAAACGTATAGGATTGTATCTCCGTTCGACGAAAACAGAAGCATTCTTCAATATGTTTCGGTAAACCAGAAAGAAGTGGTTGTATTTGTTTATAACTTGGGAGAATATCCCAGACAATCCGTAGAAGAAAACCGAAGAAGTAAACTTACCAAACTGAAAGGTTTATTACCGGATGCAACATATAAAATCGAGGATATGAATTCTACATATACAGGTAAATATCTTATGGAGGTAGGCATCTATTTCCCTGTAGGGGGAGCTTATAACAGCCATATTTATTCAATCAAAGCATTATAATATATTAATTTTTAAAATGAAATATTGAGAATGAAAAGAATAATAAATATTATATCAATCCTCTTATTCTGTATAGTATCTCCAGCACAGAATATTGATCTGAAAGGAGTATGGAAATTCAAAATGGATCCTGAAGATGTTGGATTAATGCAAAATTGGCAAACTAAAGACTTCGATGAAACTGTTCAATTACCGGGTTCTATGGCTACTAATGACAAAGGATTCGATATCAGTATGGAGACAAACTGGACAGGAAAAATAGTTGATTCGGCCTGGTTCAATGATAATAAGTATGCCAAATATAGACAAAAAGATAACCTAAAATCAGTTTTTTGGTTACAGCCCAACAAAAGTTATGTAGGCGTTGCCTGGTATAATACAAAATTCCAAATTCCAGAATCTACAGATGTACGAAATTATATAGTTTCATTAGAAAGGCCACATTGGGAAACCACAGTCTGGGTCGATGGTTATAAAATAGGAATGCAGAATTCTTTAGGTACTCCACACGAATACATATTAAGTAACCTAAAAAACGGCGAACATATCCTGACAATCCGTGTAGATAACAGAATAGAAGATATAGATGTCGGAATAAATGCCCATAGTGTATCAGATCATACACAAACCAACTGGAACGGGATAGCAGGTAATATTACAATTAAAGCAAGACCAATTGTTTTTATAGAGAATGTACAGGTATATCCTGATATCGACAAAAAAGAAATAAAGGTCATCATAAATGTCGACAATAGAAGCCAAACTTCACAAAAATCTGTGATCACATTAAATGCTAAATCGAAGTTCACTCCTACCCTACACCAATTACCAGAACTGTCTATTGAAAAAGAGTTTTCATCAGGATTAGGTGTAGTAGAAGTTACATATCCTATGGGAGAATCTTTTTATAAATGGGATGAATTTGAACCATATCTATACGAACTGGATACCCGGCTGGCATCTGGCCCGACAATCGATAAATTCCAAACTAATTTCGGAATGCGCAAACTGGGAATAAAAGGAACTCAATTTATAATTAATGATAAAACTATATTTTTGAGAGGTACACTCGACTGTGCCGCTTATCCATTAACAGGCTATCCACCAACGAATGTCCCCGAATGGAAAAGAATATTGAATGTTATAAAAAAGCATGGGTTGAATCATGTCCGGTTCCATTCCTGGTGTCCGCCTAAGGCTGCTTTTGAAGCTGCAGACGAACTAGGTGTATATCTTCAGGTTGAGGGTAACGGATGGACTACAGTAGGAAACGGGAGTAAGTTTGATAAATGGATTTACGATGAGTCTGAACGAATATTGAGAAGCTATGGCAATCATCCGTCTTTTATATTATATACGTATGGTAACGAACCGGGAGGTGGAAATCAATCAAGATTCTTGGGGGATTTAGTAATACATCTTAAAAAATATGACTCAAGACATTTTTATACATCTGGTGCCGGTTGGCCGGATATTCCAGAGAATGAATTTTATAATAATGGTTATCCCCGTCTTTTTCAATGGGGAAGCGGATTAAAAAGCCATAATAATGCAAATCCTCCTTCCACAGATTTTGACTGGTATAAAATGATTGAAAAGTATAATATACCGTATGTTTCACACGAAATCGGTCAATGGTGTGTATATCCTAACTTTAAGGAAATTGATAAATATACGGGAGTATTGAAAGCCAAGAATTTCGAAATATTTCAGGAAACTTTGAAAGATAACGGGTTGGATGATCTCGCAGATAGTTTTCTTCTTGCTTCAGGTAAACATCAGGCTTTAACATACAAAGCCGAAATAGAAGCCGCATTGCGAACTAAAGGTTTTGCAGGATTCCAGCTTTTAGGACTGAACGATTTTCCCGGACAAGGAACAGCCCTTGTTGGAGTATTAGATGCATTCTGGGAAGAAAAAGGATATGTTACAGCTGAAGAATTTAATCAATTTTCAGGTCATACAGTTCCACTTGTGAGGCTTCCAAAAATGACTTATGTAAACAATGAAGTGCTTGAGGCCCCGGTGGAAGTAGCTCATTTTGGATACAATGAATTAAAGAACGTATCACCACAATGGAGATTAATAAATACGGATGGTAAAATAATTGGTTCTGGTAGTTTAAATAAACAAAATATACCGATAGGAAATTGTATAAAATTAGGAACAATACGGCAATCTTTACAGGAAATATCAGAACCTGTCGCTTTGAAACTTATAGTTGAAATTGGTAATAATAGCAATAGCTGGGATATTTGGGTATATCCTGAATCAGATTATAAGCCAAATAACAATATTTTAATCGCAGATAAATTAGATACAGAAGTCATTCGGATTTTAGAGCAGGGAGGAAAAGTTTTATTATCGCCTAAAAAAGGAAGTATTAAGAAAGAATTTGGTGGTGATGTTGTTATGGGTTACTCTCCTATTTTTTGGAATACGGCATGGTCGCGCAAACAACCTCCTCTAGTCATGGGTATATTGACTGATCCACAACACCCGGCTTTTAGATTATTTCCTACAGAATATCATTCAAATTATCAATGGTGGGCAATAATGATGAACTCTAATGCAATAAGGTTAAATATATTAGGAGATAATTTCCAACCGATAGTAAGAGTTATAGACGATTGGTTCTCAAATCAGTCCTTGGGATTAATAATCGAAGCTCAGGTAGGAAAAGGTAAGATTATTATCTCAGGTGCCGACTTATTAAGTAATCCCGATAACAGGCCGGAAATCAAACAAATGAAAAATTCCTTAATTAATTATATGGACATGGAATCTTTCAATCCTGCAAATAAATTAAATATCGATATATTAAAAAAGATGTTCAATTAATCATCTGCGAACAATAGCCTGATAATAGAAAAATGACAGCCACATCAAAATATATTCTGTATTTGTATTATTGTATGGTAATAAGCATGCTTTCGTGCAGTTCTGCCAAGTATTCCGAATCATTTACACCCGGTGAATTATGGAAAGACAATAATGGGGTACACATTAATGCACATAGCGGAGGAATGTTATTTGTGAATGGAAAATATTACTGGTTTGGCGAACATAAAACAGAAGGAGAAGAAGGTAATTTGGCGAATGCCGGAGTACACTGTTATTCATCGGAAGATCTTTATAATTGGGTAGATGAAGGAATAGCACTGGCTGTTGATCCCGAAAACTCAAATAGTATTATAGAAAAGGGCTGCATCTTGGAGCGGCCTAAAGTTATATTCAATACCAAAACAAAAAAATATGTCATGTGGTTTCATCTCGAACCCAAAGGACAAGGCTATAAAGGTGCGCTGAGCGGTGTGGCTATAAGTGATAATATAACAGGGCCGTATAAATTTATTCATGCCCGACGTGCGAATGCTGGTCACTGGCCATTGAATGTTACCGAATGGCATAAAACCGGTACTATCCCTTCTAAAGGCCAAAGTTATGGAGGAGGTAGCTTACCCGCACACCCCGATTCTCTGAATATTCTGGCAAGAGATATGATGGATGGGCAAATGGCGCGTGACATGACATTGTTTGTTGATGATGATGGAAAAGCGTATCATATTTATTCTTCGGAAGAAAACAGCACGTTACACATAGCCTTACTATCAGATGATTATACGAATCACAGTGGCATTTATACCCGCAATTTTGTAGGCCGGTTCATGGAAGCTCCTGCAATGTTTAAAAGAGACGGTAAATATTATCTTATGATGTCCGGTTGCACAGGCTGGTCTCCCAATCAGGCACGTTCTGCTGTAGCTGATTCAATCCTGGGCGAATGGAAAGAACTAGGTGATCCTTGTATCGGTGATACGACAAAAACGACTTTTCATTCACAAAGTACATATATACTACCAGTACAGGGAAAAAGAAATCAGTATATTTATATGGGAGATCGATGGCATCCTCAAAATGCAATAGACGGAAGATACGTTTGGTTACCGGTTGATTTTCAAGGAGAACACTTCTTTATCAGATGGAGAGACCGCTGGAATTTAAAGGATCTTTAAATACACTATTCAATGGTAAAATGCATTTGTAATGAAACAGAATAAAATTACACTATTAATATTAATATTATTAGTTATAACATCTTGTAAAACAAATCATCCGGGTTCTTTGGTACCAGATACACCATCACAGGCGCCAGATTATTTTTGTAGCTGGAGTACACAGGGATATATCGTAAATTTTTCAGGAGCTGACAACACCCGCGCAGCAATGAACGAAAAAAATATATTCGGTTCCGGCAAATATGAAAATTGGATTAATTTTTTCCCTAAAATCCGTAGCGATTTGTATTTTGTTATGGATGATTCATGGGATATTCCACAAAATGTAAACAGCGGAAATAATGAATATTTGGGCTTAACAGAATTAGATACAGCACGTTTTCCTTCTTTTTATGGTACATCCGCTGAGCGATTGAAAAATCTGACTCACAAAATAAAATCATATGGATGGAAAGGTGCAGGGGGATGGATATGCGCACAAGAATCTACCATTGATATAGATCATACTAATATAAAAAAATATTGGACGAAAAAATTAAATGATGCAAAATATGCAGGTTTTAATTATTGGAAAGTAGATTGGGGAAGACACGACCGTGATAGAGAGTGGCGTAAGACCCTGACTGATCTCGGACGCCAATATGCTCCTAATTTATTTATCGAACATGCAATGGTAAACGAATATATCGAGTTCAGCGATGTATTTCGTACATATGATGTGGAAAGTATAACATCTGCACCGGTCACAATTAAACGAGTAGCGAATGCCCTCAAATATAGTACAAAAGAAAAAGCTAAAGGCATTATAAATTGTGAAGATGAGCCTTATATAGCTGTTGGATTAGGATGTGCCATAGGAATTATGCGTTATCCTTTCGATGAGAAATTACCAAATGGCGAACAAGATTTTGTTTTTCCGCCTGTTGGACGGAATCTGAAAAAACGTATGGACGAGATTACACGTGCCGTTCGTTGGCATAGGATAGCTGAACCCTTTGGGGTGAATTCAGATGCACAGATCGATTCTGCACTATTGAAAGATTATTGGATATTCGGAGAGAAAGAATCATGGATAAACAGAACAATTGGCGAAGAAATTCAGGTCGAAGCCCCGGCAAGAATAAGCCGTAATATGCCCCTTCCTCAGATAAGTAACCTGCATTCAACAGATCAGCCTTTCGTTTTGGCTTCCAGATATCCAAATGGTGCAACCTCGATAGTAACTATCGACCGTACATTAGGTCGAGAATGTATTTTGAAACCCGAGACTGTAATTATAGAGCTGGCGAATCTATCTGCTCCAGTTGGGATTTTCGGCTATTACGAAAAACTTATTTTAAATTATCCACAGATAATAGAAAAAATTAATATAAAAATTTATGGACAGGATATGGCTGGTGATAGTCCCGTTAATATTTCTGATCAAGTAATGATAACAGATAATAAAATAATAATTGATGGAGAGTTAATTAAAAGAATTGGATTGAAAGAAGCCTCAGAAGGAGATATATCCGCTCCGGGTATGGTGTTACAGGTTTTTCAAAATGATTATAGAAACTTATATTAAATATTTAGAGTTATCTCTTAAAAAAACAGATAGCTACAAGACCGACTTGTAACTATCTGTTATCCTAAATTTTCAACTTTTAGAAAAACTATTAATATTCACTCGCTTCGTAACGATTCCGCAGGTCTTTTTCCAGCAGTAAGTATAACTTGTATGCCCACAACCAAACATATAAGCAACATCAATAATAGCGGAACAGCAATAAATATCCACCAACTCAACGATGTACGGTAAATATAACCTTCGAGCCAGCGATGCATCAGTAAATAGCATAACGGAATAGCAATGACAGATGCAATAATAGCTTTCTTTAGAATATCTTTCCAGAAAAGGACTATAATATGTGGTGTCTTTGCTCCATTGATGCGCCGGATAGCAATTTCTTTAGTTCGTTTCTCTATCATGAATGACACCATACTGACTGCACCCATAAGTGATAAGAATAAAGAAATGACAGAAAATACGGATAACATTTTTGCCGAACGTATCTCGCTTTCGTACATTTTGCTGTAATCATCCTCAATTGTAGAATACATAGTCGGACGCTTTGTAAGCGACTCCTTCATCTCTCTATATTTTTTAAGTATATAATCCAAAGTAGCCTGTTTATCCTTTCCGGTTGTCTTGATATACATATACAATTGGCTTTCCGGATTGAAAGATAAGAATAGTGGTGAAGACTTTTCTTTCAAAGGCTTAAAATTAAAATCTTTTACTACACCTATGATTTTTCCGGTAAAACCTGCGTAGTTTACAGATATTCCTAAAGGATTTTCAACATTCATCAGTTTCAAGAAAGATTCATTAATAACAAGATTGAAAGATTTAGCTTCTGCATCCTGCCACCATGGTAATCCGGGCTGAATAAATTCTCCCATAATTATTTCCAGTCCGAATGTATTAGCATAATGGCTGTCGCATGCTATTTGGGTAATGCCAATATCGCCCATATCATTTTTCATTCCTTCCCATGTAATACCTGCATAAGCCCAAGGAGCATTATACGGGGGACAGTTTGCCATAGTGGCATCGATAATATTAGGATTTTCTTGTTTTATTATTTGTATAAAGTCTTCAGACTGATACCATAGACTGGTATCTAATACAATTATATTATCCCTGTTCATTCCCTCACTTTCGTTGAATATGGCATTCATTTGTTTATAAATAAATACCGTGCAAATTAGAATACCTACCGAAAGAAAAAACTGGACACCCAGAAGCGCTCCCCTCAGACGGTCTTTCGAATTGCTTTTTGTTCCCCCGCGTAATATAACAGCCGGCTTGAATAAAGAAAGATAGAAAGCGGCGTATGCACCCGAAAGAGTTGAAATAATAATGCATACAGCAATTGAGATAACTATTGTCTGCCAATCGAAAGTCAGGGCGATTTTATTACCCATTATCTCACTGAAGACCGGAAAAATATATTTGACAAAAGCAAAAGATATAACCACACCCAAAGCTGTGATAATAAACGACTCGAAAAGAAAACGCTCTACCAGTTGCTTTCTTTTTGCTCCCGACACTTTACGAACCCCGACTTCTTTCATGCGGTTCATGGCGCGGGCAATAGATGTATTCACATAATTGATAATGGCCATGATGAGGATAAGCAAAGCAGCCGCAGAGAAATAGATAAGTTGCGGATAATTACCGTATATCAGTTTAATTCCATAACTATCTTTACTCTTTATCTCTTCGGGTGTATGCAGGTGAATATCAGCTATCTTCTGAGTGACTATTTTATTTGTGGTTTCCTTCTGAGTGGACAAAAATGTAGAAAGCTGCTTTTGAAGGCTTTCGGTCATTTTTTCATTCTCTTTTAACATGATAAATTGTATCCCGGCATCTAAGACTCTTTCGTCGGGAACTAAAATATCGAACTGAAAGTTGGTGTTTTTAGGCAGTTTTACCACTCCTACTACTGTATACGACATCATATAATAGGAAAGTTTTTGACCTATAGGTGAACTATCCCCGAAGAAACGTTTTGCTGCCTCATCTGTCATGATAACACTTCCTTTATTTTTAACTATTTGTTGAGGAGAGCCTTCAATATATTCAAAAGCAAACATTCGTAGGAAATCATAATTGGTATAAGTAAGATTAGCCATAATCCCCTCTTTCGCATCTTCCCTCAGTAAGGAAGTGCTTGTGTTAGAAAACAAAGCCGCAGCTTCAATCTGAGGATATGTGTCTTTCAATTTCTTCGACATATCGCGTAAGGCACCTGTATAGTGGACGCCATCTTTCCTGTTTTCTTCTATCATCAGCCTGTATATCCTGTCTTTATTGGGATACATATCTTCGAAACTGGTTTCAAATTTTATCCAGAATATCAATAGAAAACAACAGGCTATAGCTACCGCCAGGCCCAAAATATTGATAAAAGCGAAAGCTTTGTCTTTGTATAGTCCCCGAAGGGTTATCTTTAAATAGTGTATCAGCATAATTCTCCTTTTTTACAACGAACTATTAGGATTGCATAACAACCTGCCCGTCAAACAGACTTATAATTCTGGATGCATAGTCGGCATCATGCTGGTTGTGTGTAACCATCACAATGGTTGTTCCGTTATTATTCAGTTCGGTAAGCAGATTCATAACCTCTTCACCGTTTTTAGAATCGAGATTTCCCGTAGGCTCATCCGCAAGTATCAGTTTGGGCTCAGCCACTACGGCGCGGGCTATGGCAACACGCTGCTGTTGGCCTCCCGATAACTGCTGCGGAAAATGCTTAGCTCTATGTGCTATTTGCATTCTGTCCATTGCTTCATTCACTTTTCTCTTACGTTCCGAAGACGAAAATCCCATATAGAGCAAAGGCAGTTCAATATTTTCGGTCACGGTCAGTTCATCAATCAGGTTGAAGCTTTGAAATACGAATCCAATCAAGCCCTTGCGAACGTCTGTCAGTTTCGATTCACTGAAATTTGCTACATCTGTTCCGTTCAGGATATATTTGCCACTTGTAGGATTATCCAACAGTCCGAATATATTCAGTAGAGTAGATTTGCCGCAACCGGAAGGTCCCATTACTGCCACAAATTCCCCTTCATTAATCTCAATATTTACATCTCTGAGCGCTTTCGTTTCAACTTCTTCTCCACGAAATACTTTCTGCAAATTTTCGGTCTTGATCATCATATTTATATTTTGTTTTTCAGTATAGTTATTTTGCCGGAAAATCTATCATAATAACCATATTACCTACACGTATCGGATTACCGTCAGGATCTGTTCCCGGCTCATCATACTTGAGTTCCCTTACGATTCTCAAAGCTTCCTCATCGAGCTCTTTTACCCCACAACTCTTCTTTATGTTGGCATAAGAAGTAGTACCGTCTTTTTCACCGACAAAACCTACCATTACTTGTTTCTTGTTGTTTGCATCCCAATCTCTGTATTTGTTGTGCTTTTTAAGATATTGTAATGCCTTATCCAGATATGGAGTGCTTTGTACAAGCGCTATATCTGTAACAATAGTTGTATCTTCCTGAGGCTGTATATTCACAGCTTCGGCCTTTAATTCCTGGGTATTATCCGCTTCCAATGTTTGCTTTACCGGTTTATTACACTCGATGAACGAACCGATTACTAAGATAGAAATTAAAAAACTTTTCATAATTCTTTTATTTTATATTTATTCTAATATTAATTCCTGCACATTTTCAAAATTATCATATCCTGAAATAATCACTTGTTCGCCTGCACTGAGACCATCCAGAATTTCATATTGCAATGGATTCTGACGACCTATCTCAATTTTCGTTTTTATGGCTTTATCTCCGTTTTTATTCAGTTTGAAGACCCATTGACCTCCTGTCACCTGATAGAAGTTTCCTTTATTTATAACCAGTGCATTCTCCGGCTGTCCCATTTCTATTTGTATACGACAGGTTTTTCCTATACGGATATTATCGGGAACTTTATCTTTGAACAACAGGTCGATTTCAAAATTACGATCCTTTACTTCAGGATTGATTTTTGAGATATACAGGGAGTATTTTTCGTCTTTATACGTAATTGATGCCGGCAATCCCAGACTGATACGGTCGATATAATATTCGCTTACACTAGCTGTTATTTTCATATTATCCATTCCTTTGAGTTCTCCGATATTAGTGCCTGCACTAACACGTTCTCCGGGGATAACGCTAAGGAAACTCAACTGACCATCGATCGGCGCACGTACCACAAGACTTTCCAACCGGTCTCTGTTCCTCAGATATTTTCTTTCTTCCCGTTCGATATCGCTTTTTAATAAATCCCGTTGGTAGATATTCTTAATAGAATCTTGTTGAAGTTCATTCAATAAAAGTCGTGCATTTTTTTGGTTGTAATTATATTCTTCGGTAGATACATCCAGTTGTGCCTTACTTTTTATACCTATAGCGTATTCTTCTTTATCCAGTTCATGTTGCTTACTCAGCCTGTTTAGATCGTAAACCGTTTTCATGGAATTTCTCTTCAACTCCGAAGTTTTCTGATCCATTTGCAAAAGTTTTTCCTGATGTGAGATACGTTGCTTTTCCAGATTGTCATGTTCATCTTCTATGGTTTTGATCAGTTCCGGATTAGTGAGTATAAGAATCGTATCTCCTTTCTTCAACAAGCTGCCTTCATCAGAAACAATACGCTCTACCAGTCCGGCCTCCATATTATTTAGTTTAACTGTCATTTTAGGCCGGGCGATTCCTTCCAGATCGAGATATTCAAGGAACTTATCTTCCTTGACTTCCGATATCCGCAGATTCTCTTTTTTCTGACGTTGTACCGACGGGCCTGTAGCAGCGACAAGCAGATATATTATCAATCCTGCCAGAGCTACAATACCTGCAATATAATAGCGGTAGCGTATAATAAAGGGTTTCTTTTCAATTTTTACATCCATATGTGTCTATTTTATCAAAGCATTATAATCTTCCGTTAACTGAATTTTTTTATCAAAATCGAAAAGAGTAATGCTTCGGATTGTATAATATAATTGCCAATAATTATATAAAGCGTTTACATAGTTTCTCCGGGCTGAGTTCTGTTCGGCTATAGCTGCATTCATATCCAAAATTGTAGACCGTCCCAAGATATATAGCTTGCGCGCAACATCATTTCTTCGACTAGCGGTATAATCTGTTTTTACAGCTACTTTTACAAGATTGGCCTGTAAGTTGAACTGTTTGACGAGTTTGTTTATATTCAACTCAAAATTTGTCCTGTCCTGCTCTACCTGTGTATATACCATATCCCTGTTAGATTTGGCAACACTTATTCTACCCTTTCCGCGTCCCCAATCTAAAATGGGAATTTTAATTCCAAGTTCGATGTACTGGTAACTCTGAGGGTCTCTATAGGCACGACTTATATTTTCATTTGTTTGTGTCAGCCCCAGTTGTGCATAGATATCAGCTTTCAATCCATTCTGAGATCGGGCGTATGCTACATTACTGTCGCTTTCCCGTTTTCTGCGCTCCATATTTACAATATCGGAACTATTATTTATTGCTTTTGACAGTGCATCTTCAATATTTATCACCAGATCGGGAATTTGGTGAGTGATATCTGTCTCTATCATAATCTCGTCCGTAATTCCAAGATATGTCCGCAGTGCTTCTGTATAGTCGTCTACTTCGAGCTGGGCATTGGACATATTGCTCTCTTCAGTCAGCTTGTTTATTTCCAGTTGAAGCATTTCGTTTTCGGTAATCGTTCCGATGTTATATCGTCCCTTTGCAAATGTGTAAAGGGTATCTGCATTTGCAAAATTTAGTTTTGCTATCTGGAGGTTAGATTGTGCTCTTGCCAGATTGAAAAACTTTGTAATTGTATTTACTGAAACTAATTCCAGTGTTTCGATATAGGATTTTTTCGCCTCCTCGAATCGTAGAGGTTCTATCTTCTTATCCCACTTTAATGAATTGTAACCGAAGATAGATTGCTGTATTGTTACTGATACAGGATTTGATTTATAGGTATGCCGTTTAGAATCTCCGAGTATGTCGAGACGCTGCAAGCTGGTATTGACTGAAATTGTTCCTCCCGTCCAGGGAATATTTTGTGTAACGGAAAGGTTTGCATCTGTGCGAAGCTGTTTCTGTGTGATATATTCAGAGGTACCGTCTTCCATTGTCACTATATTAATCTGATTATTATAATATGGTAGAGAAGAGAAAGAAAGTGCCGGCTTATAATTTGCTTTATAGTAACAATAATTCCAATAAGAAGATCTGAAACTATGACGGGCAACTAATACATCAGGCGATTGCCTGCGGGCAATATCAATTGCAGTAGCTATATTGAGTTTCAAAGTATCATTTTGAAGGTTATCCCCAAGAAGGTTTAATCCAAACAAAGAATAAAGAAGTATTATGCAGAGTGCTTTTTTCATCCGGTCATTTTCTTGCATAATACAAATCAATTACCATGCCGTTTATATAAGATTATGATTATTAAATAATTAATCAAAATACAATATGCAAATTATGTGTAAAACCACACATAATATGTTCAAATACGCACATCTTTCTATTGATATATTACTTATCTTAGCAACATATATTATTCATGAATATCACAGATGACAGGAAAAGGGAAAATATTGATTATAGATGATAACGAAGATATTTTGTTTGCACTTAATGCTTTGTTGTCAAAGCATGTGGAGAAGGTAAAGGTTAGTACCAAGCCTGAAAATATAATGAGCTTTATGCATGCATTCAATCCTGACATTATCATTCTGGATATGAATTTTGATAAAGACGTATCGAGTGGAAAGGAAGGATTCGAATGGTTGGAAAAAATATTGAAATTCGATCCTAAAGCTATAGTTATCCTGATGACTGCATATGCAGATACAGCTAAAGCCGTACAGGCAATCAAACTGGGTGCTACGGATTTTATAGCCAAACCTTGGGAAAATGAGAAACTTCTGGCAACCATACATTCTGCATTAAAAATAAAAGAAAGTCAAGATGAAGTGACGAATCTGGAAGCCCGTCTTAAAGTTATTACTGGCGAGCAGCCGGTAGAAATTATTGGTAGAAGCAGAAAGATGCTGGATATTTTCAGCATGGTGGAAAAAATGGCCGATACCGAGGCGAATGTCTTGATTCTGGGAGAGAATGGAACAGGCAAAGATTTAATAGCACGTACTATTCATCATAATTCACCCCGTGCCGATAAAATATTTGTTCCGATCGATCTGGGTAGTATCTCTGAATCGCTTTTCGAAAGCGAATTGTTCGGGCATGAGAAAGGAGCATTCACCGATGCCAAGAAAGAAAAGCAAGGAAGGATAGAAGTTGCATCCGGTGGTACGCTTTTTCTGGATGAAATTGCAAATTTATCCCCTGCAATGCAGGCCAAATTGTTAACAACTATTGAGAAAAGATATATAATCCGATTGGGTTCTGTTCGGTCTGTTCCTATTGATGTGCGATTCATTGCGGCTACAAATGCGGATATATATACCTCGGTACATAATGGAGAATTTCGCCAGGATTTATTATATAGAATAAATACAATCGAAATATATCTGCCGCCTTTGCGTGAGCGAGGCGATGATGTAATTTTGCTTGCTGAGCATTTTCTCATCAAGTATAATCAGAAATACAAGAAAGATATAAAAACGATATCGAATGAGGCTAAAAAGTTTTTAATAAGTTATTCCTGGCCGGGAAATGTACGGGAACTCCAGAATGTAATCGAGCGTGCTGTGATTCTGTCATCCGGCAGAACATTGCAGATGAATGACTTGAACATCATTAGCAGTCATAAACCGATGAAATTGAAAGGGAATGAGACTTTGAATCTGGAGCTACTTGAACAACAGGCTATCGACAAGGCATTGGATATAAGTGAAGGGAATATGAACAAAGCAGCTGAACTACTTGGCATCAGCAGATTTGCCTTATACAGAAAATTGAATAAAAAGTGATGAAATTACATGTTCGTATAGGTCTCTATATTACTGCCATTGTATTAATTGCGATCGGAGGAGTTTTTGCTTTTGTTTATAGTCATTATTTGTTATCAATGTTATGTGTGTTTATATTGATATATTTGGGATACAGATTGTACATGCTTAATATAAAAACAGTAAGACAGTTTGAGCAATTTACCGATTCAATCAGATTTTCAGAAAATAATATTTCATTCATAAATGATATTTCCGATGATACATATAAATCATATCATAATGCTCTTTCTCGTACACTGGAGCATATAAATATATATGCTCAGAAACGGGAGGCAGATATGAATTTCTATGATAATTTGCTGAACAGAATAGATTTTGCCCTTATAGTTGCTAATACATCCGGTAGCATTATATGGATTAATAAATTCGCTTTAGATCTTTTGGGACGGCCAAAGCCTTTTACAATAAAAGATATAAAAGACTCTCCACCTCACTTGAGAGAAGCAATAGAGGATTTACAACCAAAATCTTCCAGAATATTTAAATTAGAGCAAGGCGGAAAAGTCAGAAGCCTGATTATTAATCTTTCTAGAATAACAGTTAAAGGAAATGTACTCAATGTATACAGCTTAAAAGATGTTCAACCGGTTGTTGAAGATACTGAGAATATAGCATGGCAACAATTGATAAGTGTACTGACACATGAAATAATGAATTCTCTGACACCAATAATATCTTTGTCTGAAACCTTATCCGGTAATGATAACAGCCCCGAAATGACAAACAAAGCTATACAGACAATACATCGGCGGAGCAAAGGCTTAATCAATTTCGTAAATAACTATAAAAAGCTGGCACAGATACCTTCCCCGCAGCGTAGTAAAATAGAGGTAAAAGCCTTAATAGAGGATGTAGTCGGTTTAATGAAAAAGGAAAATATTCAGCCACACATATTAATTGCACCTGATGATTTAATCCTTTACGCAGACAGAGAACAAATGGAGCAGGTAATGATAAATCTTTTGAAAAATGCATATGAGGCATGCACAAATGTTGCCACTCCTCAAATAAAAATAATCACAACTGAAAGTCAATTCAATCAGGTTATCATTACTATATGTGATAACGGAACCGGAATGGACGCCGACATTATAAAAAAGATATTCACGCCGTTTTATACTACAAAATCCACGGGCTCAGGCATCGGTCTAAGCTTCTGCCGGCAAATAATAAACATGCATGGCGGTACAATAGATGTAAATTCCGTTCCCGGCGAAGGCAGTCAGTTTATAATAAAGATTAATAACATCTAGAATTATATATCAATAAATTGATTTTTTAAATTCTTTAATAAGCATTTTTGCTATTATTTCGTTCCCTTTGTCCGAGGGATGAAGCCCGTCATACGTCATATCGATAGCTTTTTCGGGATATGGATATTCATCATTCTTTGAATCGTATGGAATCCCAATATAATCAGGATAACGAAACTCTTTATATTGGTTTGTCTTTGGGTCTTTTAATCGTTTGAATTTCACCATATTTTTTAATGTGATTTTGCTATCGTTATATAAATCTATCACCGGAAGATCTTCTATCTCCCCTATCCTCTTTATCGCATCTGCTATTTGTGAAAAATCTTGTCCATTTTTCGGCATATAAGAACCATGAGCATTATTGTTATGATCGTTTATATATACAAAATCTCCCCGCTGCAGAGGCGTGATTAAAATAATCTTTGCTTTATTATTCAATCCACGTAGATAATTGATGATAATACGGAAAGAGCCATAAATAGTTTTATTACCTTTATCTTGCATATAATCGTCCTCTGTTCCAACAGGTCTTTCAACCCACCAATCATTAGTACCTAAAAATATAGTATATATGTCTGCTTCAGGAATATCAAGCTCTGTAATCTGGTTTGCAATCCTACCAGATGTCCAGCCATTATATCCTTTATTGATATATTGAAGGTTAGGTAAAGATTCGGTTACTCGGGTCAGGTATCCTTTTTTCACCCTGTGTCCTGTTTCATCCAAATGATCGTTGAGATACGTGATTGAATCACCAATAGCAACCCATTTCTTTGGCTCAGGAGACCAAGAAGTAATTGAGAGTAATAAAAAGAGAATAAGAATAATTTTTTTAATCATAGTTATAGTGAAATTTTATTGGGTGCAAATTATATAAAAAAATCAAAGCTTAAAGCTTTTTCTTAAAAAAAAGTAATTAAAATTTTGTCTTTTCCTTTAGTTATTAATTTTGAATTAATATATTGCATCGTCATATGGATAACAAACCGATAGAATTAGAGATGTTTTCTTCTGTATTCGAATAATACAAGAAAAACTATACGCTCTTTGCTCTTTCATATGTAAAAAATGTGAATGATGCAGAAGATATTTATACGGATGTAATGATGCGATTGTGGGAAAACATAAACGAATTTTCGGCTAATATGCCGGAATATACCAAACTTATTTTTTTATTAGCCGCTATGAAAATAAAACAAATAAGGAAAAATCATTTCTTGTTTAGGGTAAGTCACACTTCGCGTGTTATTATTGAAACAGGCAGTAATACTTACCTTAAAAAAGAATGTATAAAGAATGCCTATTGAACTTCAATTCAACTCTTTTTTTCGAAATATATTGTAAATAAGCATGATAATTGTATGAATCTTAATTTATTTTCGTATATTTGGGCTCTGAACAATCGAGTTTATATTGTATCTTTATTTTCAATGCTTTGATCCGCCATTATTCTGCGGAACTTCCCATAGTCAAAATCGACATCAAAATCAACTTATTTGTTTGTAATTTATTAACAAGTCGCGAGGGTGTGTAGCACAATATCGTGACACATTTTTGCAATAAATGAAATCATTTTTTATAGGCAATCTGGAAGTAAAACTTCCGGTTATTCAAGGTGGAATGGGCGTAGGTGTTTCCTTATCAGGATTAGCTTCGGCTGTCGCCAATGAAGGAGGCGTTGGCGTTATATCATGTGCCGGACTAGGTCTAATTTACCGTAAATCTCCGGGAGATTATCTGAATAAGAGCATTTTGGGCTTAAAAGAAGAAATACAAAAAGCCAGAGAAAAAAGCAAAGGTATAATTGGAGTAAATATTATGGTTGCCTTAACCAACTATGCCGATATGGTAAAAACATCCATAGCTGAAAAAGTAGATGTTATTTTTGCCGGTGCCGGACTACCTTTTGATTTACCTTCTTATCTACCTCAAGAAAGCAAGACCAAACTGGTACCTATTGTATCCTCTTCCAGGGCCGCCAAGATTATATGCGACAAATGGAAAAATAATTATGATTATTTACCTGACGCCATTGTTGTAGAAGGTCCTAAAGCGGGTGGTCATCTAGGGTTTAAAGTAAATCAGCTCGAAGATGTACAATATTCATTAGAGCAACTTATTCCCGAAGTAGTAAGTATAGCCGATTCATATAAAGGAGAAAAGAACATACCGGTAATTGCTGCAGGTGGAATTTCCACAGGAGAAGATATACTGCGTTTTATCGAGATGGGAGCATCGGGAGTACAAATGGGAACTCTGTTTGTTACAACTAATGAATGTGATGCATCCGATACATTTAAGAACGTATATGTTAATGCAAAATATGAAGATGTAAAAATTATACAAAGTCCCGTAGGAATGCCGGGAAGAGCTATTGATGGCGAATTTATTCAAAGTGTGGAAAAAGGGAATGAAGCGCCTAAAAGTTGTCCTTTTCATTGTATAAAAACCTGCGATTATACGAAGAGTCCCTACTGTATTGTCCAGTGTCTTTATCAGGCAGCAAGAGGCAATATGAAAAAAGGTTATGCTTTCACAGGGATTAATGTCCATTTGTCTCAAAAGATATCAAGTGTTAAAGAAGTTATCTCTAATCTGAAAGCTGAATTTTTGAATGCTAAGTTAGCTGGAGGAGTATAAATGCTGAAATTAATAGCGTATCCTCTTTCGATTATATATTATCTGCTGTTTGGAAGTATCTTAGTTATCTTTCACGTTATTCAGTGGCTGAGTTTTAATCTGTTTGGGTATAAAGCTCATAAGAAGAGTGTGGATATGCTTTACTTCTTTTTAGTAGCTAAAACCTATATTTTGGGTACAAGATATAAAATAAAGAATATTGATAAAGTACCAATAGGTGCACCTTTGATTATTGCATCTAATCACCAAAGCCTTTATGATATAATCACTATTGGTTGGTTTATGCGAAAAGTACACCCGAAATATATCAGTAAAATTGAGTTGGGAAAAGGTATTCCCAGTATTTCGTACAATTTAAACCACGGAGGCTCGGTGCTTATCGACAGGAAAGACCCTAAGCAATCTTTATCTGCAATAAAGGAAATGGCTCATTATATAGAGGTCAATAAACGGTCAACAGTAATATTTCCCGAAGGAACAAGGAGTAAAACTGGGAAACCCGGACCATTTGCAGAGAACGGATTAAAAATTCTGTGTAAATATGCGCCGTCTGCTTATATGGTTCCAGTGACGATTAATAATTCATGGAAAATGACAAGATGGGGAGTTTTCCCTTTGGGTATAGGTAATAAGCTCGAACTAACAATCCATGACCCACTGCCCGTAAAAAATATGCCTTTTTCTGAACTTTTTGAAAAGACGGAACAGGCTGTAATTCAAGCAATCAATTAAAGCAAAAACAATCAATAATATATAACGCAAAAATTCTTCTTTCTATTATGAAATAGAACAGAATTCTTCAAACAAATCAAAAACCATTGTTACAGATGTTTGTAACAATTTAATAACATTACATGACATTTAAAGAATTAAATATTTCTGAGCCTATATTAAAGGCATTATTAAAAAAAGAATATTCATCCCCTACACCTATTCAGGAACAGGCAATACCTGTTGCTCTCAATGGACGAGACTTATTGGGAATAGCACAAACCGGTACAGGAAAAACTGCTGCTTTTGCAATACCCATTATTCAACAACTAGATCAATCACAGCCTCAAGGCAAACAGCGAAACATACAGGCACTGATATTAACCCCTACCCGGGAATTAGCTATTCAGATAGACGAATGTTTCAGCGATTATTCAAGGTATACCAATCTGCGTCATACAGTGATATTCGGAGGAGTGAATCAAAATCCTCAAGTTGAAAAACTGAAACGAGGAACAGATATACTGATAGCCACACCAGGACGTTTGCTCGACCTGATTAAACAAAAACATATAAATCTCAATCATATCCGTCATTTTGTATTGGATGAAGCAGACCGTATGCTGGATATGGGGTTTATTCACGATATCAAACGTTTATTGCCGATATTACCTAAACAAAAACAGACACTGTTCTTTTCGGCTACCATGCCGCAGGCTATAGCAAGTCTGTCGAAATCTATACTTAAGAATCCGGCAAGAGTAGAAGTTGCACCCGTATCATCGGTAGTAGATACTATCGAGCAATGCCTATATTTTGTTGAGAAGCCTGATAAAAGCCAGCTGCTGATCGATATTTTAGGAAAAGATAAAAGAAAATCTGTCCTGGTTTTTTCACGCACAAAACACGGAGCAGACAAAATTGCAAGGGTACTGAATAAACGCGGTATTGGATGCGAAGCCCTCCATGGTAATAAAACCCAAGGGGCGAGGCAGCGTGCTCTTACAAATTTCAAGTCAGGTAAAACACGTGTAATAATAGCGACGGATATTGCCGCAAGAGGAATTGATATAATTAATCTGGAATTGGTGATCAATTATGACTTACCCGATGTCGCAGAGACCTATGTTCATCGTATAGGGCGTACAGGCAGAGCAGGAAATACAGGCACGGCCCTTACTTTCTGTTCGCATGAAGAATACGAAATGGTAAGGGATATCCAGAAACTGACAGGAAAAAAACTTCCTGTAATAACTTAAAAAGATAAACTCATTTTAAATAAAATATTATGGCAGTAAAACAAAATTCTCCAACCAGTAAAAAAGAAGGCGAAATAACGCGTCAGGAAAGAAGTTCTGTCAATCAACAGGCAGAATTAACACTTAGGGAAATAAAAGAAAAAAAAGGAGATGTGATTCTTATTGCAATAAGCAGCAGGACAACCATTGAACTTCCGGCTCATCTGTCGCAAGCTGAAAGAGATGCACGTGTGGCGAATTATATCAGATTACATGCTTCTAAAATATAAGATCAATCAATAATAACAATAAATATTTATATAAAAACAAGATTTCTTAAGATTAAAATATGGCAATATCATTCAACAAAAGAGAATTAGAAAAGAAGCGAGAACAAAAAAGACAAGAAAAACAAAAACGCAAAGAAGAGCGTAAAGCTAATGGTGGTAACGGATCATTCGATGATATGATCGCTTATGTAGACGAAAATGGAGTAATAACCAGTACCCCACCGGATCCGGTAAAAAAACAAGAAGTTGAAATCGATGATATAGCGGTTTCTACTCCGAAAAAAGAAGATATGGAGGATACAATACTCAAGGGCCGTGTAGAGTATTTTAATCCGGATAAAGGATATGGATTTATCAAAAATGCAACAAGTATGGATAAATATTTCTTCCATATAAGTAGCGCACCGGCCTCTATAACAGAAGGAAATAAGGTTACATTCGAATTGGAACGTGGTAAAAAAGGCATGAACGCCATTAATATCGCGCTTACAAATTGAAGAATGACCAATATCAATAATTAATTTTTTATAAAATGAACATTTATGTATCAAATCTAAACTTTAGCACAAGCGGCGAAAGTTTACATGAATTATTTGCAGAGTATGGAGAAGTAACTTCTTCTAAAATTATTACAGACCGTGAAACCGGAAGATCTCGTGGTTTTGGCTTCGTTGAAATGTCTGATGACACTGAAGGGCAAAACGCCATTTCTGAATTGCATGAAAGCGATTTTGAAGGAAAAACAATTAATGTAAATGTAGCACGCCCTAGAACTGAAAGAAGCAACAACGGATATAACAGCCGTGGTGGAAACGGTGGCGGATACAACAGAAACCGGTATTAATCCGAAACAATTTATAATATAAACGGGAAGGCTACAAAGTCTTCCCGTTTTTTATTATCTATATATTTTAAATTCAATCCGAGTTATACACATATGTCTATATTTAAAAACCAATAGCACTAACTGCCTGTTATACATAAAAGAATAAAATATGTCGACAATGAAAGCAATGGTTTTAAAACAGTTCGGTGGAATCGAGAATTTTACAAATTAAAGAAATCTCCGGCCACAAATACATAAGGGAGAAGTTCTTATTCAGGTAAAAGCCATCGGTATCAATCCCATAGACCTGAAAACACGTCAAGGCAGCGGACAGGCATCACAATATTATCCATGGAGCAAGCTGCCGCCGCTATTTTTAACGGCATGGCTGGCACTGATATATAACGGACACCTACAAAAGGAAACCGTGTACTTATCCATGTAGGAGCAGGTGGAGTTGGCAATTATGCAATCTAGAGAGTAAAGAATACAGGACGTTATACAATTACTAAAGCCTCGGTCCCGTTTTTTTTAATCACAATCTATCCTGATTATTTGCCTAAAGTTTGTTGTCGGGCAATCCGAAATATTTCTTTCAATAATGTCATTGCCCTCTCCATATCCCATAACAGCCTGTGATAACAGTTTTCTGTCGAAACCGTGAGAATAAAAATCCTCTACGGGGCTAATCAATGCAAACTTATCATCTAACGGCTGAGGATCAAACAATACCGTCTGCTTGGATTTGACAAAGCCGTTGATTACTACTCCGGCTTTTTTATATTTAAAGCCCTGTACAAACATATTATCGACCAAAGCCAGTGCATATCTTATAAGCATAGGTGTTGTATCTGTGGGAACAGGAAGCTTTATTGACTTGTCTGGATTATAAGCTCCAAATTGCTTTCTAAAACGGTTAGTTTCCAGATATACAGTTATCGATCTTGCATATGACCTCTGTGACCGCAGATTTTCAGCGCATACGGCCGTATAAGTAGCTACGGCTTGTCTGATTCCATCCAGTGATTCTATTTCTTTTTGGAATGTCCGACTGACAGATATACCTTTTCTATCCGGTTCTACCGTTTCCAATTCATAACAGATTTCACCGTTCAGTTCGCACCATGTACGTTCAAGATCGACATTGTATAATGAGCGAGCCTGCTTTTGCGATACTTTGCTTACGAAATCATATGCCGTTTTTATGTCTTTGCTGATAAGGGTATCCGAAAGACGGCCACCCAGTCCCCATACATTCTTTATTGGGGTACGTTTAAGGCATTCGATACGTTTTTGCTCGGTATCCATTACAAACACATTTTCGAACCGAGTGTATTGTTTTGCAAATCTACTGCTGATTTTTGCCAGAGTCTTATTTGTTCCCACTCCGATACCTGTGGGTAAACCTACATTTTTTTTAACGTAATCCCTGATTTCGCGACAATATTTATCATAACCTATATGCCCGAAACCTTTTAGCGATAAGAAAGCTTCATCAATACTGTTTTTCTGCATTTTTTCTACTTTTTCGGAAAGAGCAAACAGAAACCTTGCGGAAATATCCTCATAAAACTGATAATTCGATTCAAAGGTTATCACACCATGTATCTTTATATCTCTTTCTATGTCTTTGCTTACCATACCACGCCTGAATCCGAGTTTTTTAGCAGCAGGGTTTAGACTGACAATTACCCCTCTGTTGTTGGACCATACGATTACAGGTTTATTCCATAACCGTGGCTCTACCAGCATATGGCAAGCTACATAAAAATAGTTGGCATCGCAAATCGCAATCATATTGTTTTATCGAATCTTATTTGATGAGGAGTAACAGTATAGGTAATGATACCGAACACTTCTACCCTGTTATTATCTTTCTTTACTTCTATAGGCTCGAAATCATCATTCGCGGGTTTCAGCCATAAGCGTTTGTTCTTATCCCATTCAAGAAATTTGATTGTGAATTTGTTTTCAATCCGGCAGAGAGCTTTATGTCCCGTATAGTAAGGCAAGGATTTATCTATTACTGCCAGATCACCATTCAATATACGGGCATCTTTCATACTATCGCCTTTAATGAGTCCCAGGAATGAATAATGAGGGTGCTTTATCAGTAATTTATTCAAGTCGATAGTTTTCTCATACCTGTCACGGATAAATATATCTTTCTCTACATGTGGGGTAATGGTATATGATACGACTCCCAAGCATTCCAAAGAGTTTTCATAACTAAGTGAAATATCCTTTACTTTCGGGTTTGTTGCGGACAAAATTACTTTGCGTGCATATGTATCTTTTTTATAGGCACGCAGAAGAATATCTCCATGAACCTTTGCAAAGAGATTATTCCCGTCGTCTGGCGAAAGAGAAGTGTCACAAACCGCCAGATCGCCTTCATATATTTTATTCCCTTCCAAATCATCGTCGAAAACAGGTCTGAACCGTGTATTATCGGCATCGATAAGCAAAGCCTGATTCAGGTCGATAGATCGTCCTTCGTAATTAGCCGCAGGGCTTGGAAAGCCTGCAACCAGACCGAATTCGTAAAAAGGTAAAAGTAATGATGTATTTAAATCTGCAAGGTACTGTTTGTTTTTACCGCAATTGTCAATCTTCATTTAATCCTCCTGAACAAAAATATAAGAGGTAATTGTTAAATCGGACAAAAAAATTGTTATTTAACCATTCTGAAATGATTTTAAGAAAACCTACTCGGCTCTTTCAACAACAGGTTGTATTTCATGTTCCAGTTATAATATCTTTCTCCCTTATAATTCAGATATTCTTCACCTATTTTTTCAAAGCCTAACTTTGAATAAAAGTTTACATTTTCCGTTAACTGTGTAGTTAAAGCGACCGTATAGCAATTATCTTCTATTTTAGATAATTTATCCAAACACTTTTTGATAACATAAGAGCCAATGCCCTTTCCTCTATATTCTTTTTTTATAACAACCATAGATAAATAATAAAATACTTCAGACTGAAGGGGTTTCCGGAGAACTTCTTTATTAAAAGAATCCATATCCGTCATTTTAAATAAAGTACGAAAACCAAATTTCATAATGAAGCGGGGTAAACCGATATGCAGATAGTCGGAAAAATGGTTTTTCGTCCTGCCCGGAGGTATTAAAGAATAGACTCCTATTATTTTACCAGAATCTTTTTCTTTTATTACTGTCGTTACTATCTTCTTGCGATTGATAAGATATAGATTGGCTTTGAATAGCCATAATAAACCCTCGCGCAATTTACTTTTTTCAAAAATCAAAGAATAAGCAGGATTGGATTCGAAAGCATCTGTCAAAAGAATTGCAACGTCTTCAAATTCTCCAATATGTATATTTTCTAACCGGATATTCTCAATAGCTGACATTGATTATCTCATTAAGATCAGTGCTAGATAATAGAGCATATGCCATAATAAATGAAAGCTTTATTTCAGACTCTTTTTAAAACGGATAACGGTCAATATATCTTTAAGCTGATCTTTATCTTTCACATCCAATATCATAGGAAGCAGGCGGCCTACCGGCTTAGCTTTGGAAAAATCTTCCCTGATAACTTCTGAAATATCCAATGCGGCAATACCATCAATATGCTTTTCGGTAAAATAGAAACCCAGCCTGAAGAACCCTTCCCAAATTGACAGCCAAAAGACAGTTCTTTTCTTATATACAAATTTACAAAGCCATGCTTTTCCGTCGTTATAAAATCTCCATTCGGGTGTTAAGGCGTATTCTTCATCCGTAATTGTTCCTAAAAAAGTTTCCAGTACATTGTAGATTGTATCCCCAAGTGTATCTCTCAAAACTTCATTGGACGGAAATACATTTGAATCCTTTAATAACATTTGTGCATCCATGGTTATTGATTTATGTGATAAGCAAAAATACACTATTTTAATTAATCTACGATAAAGTGATAACTATTTTGCCTCGTACTTTTCCATTCTCTAATTCAGTGTGTGCTTCCGGGATTTCTTCGAATGGAAATGTCTTACCAACATGCACTTTCATACTGCCGTTTTCCAGCATTCCGGCAATATGTGCCATATCCTGTCCGTCGGAGTGCATCACTATATTCTTATAATTCTTTATATGCTGTTCTGGGAAATTTTCATTCAAAAAGTTATAATATAGTTTTTATTACCGGTAACAGGGGCATTGTTTTCCCACAATTTTTATATCAATAAGCGAACTCGCAAAGTTAAAATAATGTATGTTCTGTAACGGATATCATATAGGTCACCACTATTGAATAACATTTTAATATTTCAGTAAATCTTTATTTCCCATAACACCCTGTATATAAGCATATTGATCTTCAAAAAACTGAATCTGTACATCCTCGCACGAGCCGGAAATAAAATAACTTTGTTTTTTAAACGATTCCAGGTAGTCCCTATGAAAATGACACATTTGATCGTTATAGCATGTCAAAGGAATGATAGGGGTTTGATAGAAGAAGCAATATAGTTTATCATCACGTTTTACTGATGCTGTATTTGTGTAAATATTTTTTTGAGAAATGTAATAATGGTTTTTCTCGCCATTGAATTTTTTTTCAATAACCTCTCCTTCAATATAATACAATAATTTTTTAAAATCACATATTATTAGCTCCAATTCTTCATCATTTATGAGTCCTCGCCTGTAATAGTATTGTATATCCGATAATGTATTGAAGTAGATGTACCTGTCGAATATGAATGTCCTTTCTGTATTGGTCATGTTCTTCGTAAAATTTACTTCCATACGTAATTTATTTAAGGATTCAGAAATCATTACATCTCCCATTCTCTTTTTCAGGGAAGAAATATCATTTTGTTGTGTTATTTTAAAATAATAGAATTTAAATAAATAATCGAAATGTAATGTATATAGAAACCATAAATAATTAGCAACAATAATTATGCACCTCTTATCAACCTTATTATCAGCCGGAACATAATCTAAAAACCTCTGCAAATTTTTTATAATTATCACTTCTGATTTATCAGTATAATAATCACCGTGATCGATAATACATTTACTTTTCGGATCGAGGAATAACTCATCATCAATAGAGAATTTCAATGTGCGGGCCAATTGGATAATCTCATTGAACGTAAAGGGGATTTCTCCATTCAGCCTTCGGTAAGCTGACACCCTTCCAATATCGAGCTCCTTCATAATAAAATTGACAGGTTTTACCTGTTGAGGAATACAAAGGAGAATTTTGTTAATTATTTCACTTCCCTTATTCTCAAAATTTTTCTTATTTGTAGATTTTAAACAATATTGTATATAGTTTATATACTTTATACACTTTCACCTGTTGGATAATATCATTGGGATATTTTTTTAGAATAAAATAGGGGCATTATGCAATTTATGGAATTCTTTTCTTTCCATTAATCGGTTTAATATATGCAAAATTAATCAATCTAAAAATATAAACAACGAATTTTGTATCTGTAAATACAAAAATTCCACAGATGAAGACAAAAATATTACTATTTACAATTGGAATAAACTTTCTTTTGCCCATTTATTCGCAAGTTACTATCGGGTCCGGCATCGAGCCGCGTAAAGGTTCGTTGCTAGAACTTAAAGAAGACAACAGTACCGGTAAGAATTCAGATAAAGGTTTTAGTCTTCCCCGTGTTCAATTAACTTCTCCTACAGTACTTCAGGTAGACATAGATACTAAAGGATTGGAATATAAGGGATTGACTGTATACAATACCGGTACTGCAAATGGATTGGTAGAGGGAACCTATCAATGGGATGGGGCTAAATGGATGCAAGTAGTAGTAGTAAAATCGCATGGGACGGATGGGCAGACGCTGATAAGTAAAGGGGATGGGACATACGACTGGTCAACCATTACTATACCGGCAGGAGCGATGTGGACTATTGAGGGAAATGCAAATATAACTGCCAGCAATTTCCTTGGAACAACTACTTCTGCACCTGTGATAATGAAAACCGGTAATAATGAAAGAATGCGGATTACCGAAAACGGGAATGTAGGCATAGGGCCTACCGCACCTGCCATAGCAAACTCAAGTGCCGCACTGGATATTACAGCCACAGATAAAGGCCTGTTGATTTCAAGAGTTGCACTCAAAGGAACTACAGATAAAACAACTGTATCGGGTCCTGCAACCGGACTGATGGTGTATAATACAACTGATGGTGCAGGCGGAGGTGTTAACGGCAATCCGATAAAGGGTAATCACATATATAAATGGGATGGCGCAAAATGGATGCAACTGGTCTCTGTGAGCGGTTATGGAACCGACGGACAGTCGCTGATAAGCAAAGGCGATGGAACCTATGACTGGAAGACTATACAGGATGGAGGAAACACGGACAATATGTGGTCGATTGATGGAAATGCAAATATAACTGCCAGCAATTTCATCGGAACAACAACTTCTGCACCGGTAATAATGAAAACCGGAAATACAGAAAGAATGCGCGTAACCGCAAGTGGGAATGTAGGCATAGGAGCTACCCCAACTACCGCAGCAAGCGCAGCACTTGATCTTACAGACACAAATAAAGGTCTGTTGATCTCAAGAGTCGCACTAAAGGGAACAACAGACAGAACAACCGTAGCGAATCCTGCTACAGGGCTGATGGTGTATAATACAGCTAACGGCACAGGCGGGGGAGCTAACGGCAATGCTGTAAAGAGTAACAGTCTATATAAATGGGATGGGACAAAATGGATGCAAATGATTGGAGTAGATTCATTCGGCACCGATGGTCAGTTGCTGACAAGTAAGGGAAACGGCACTTACGGCTGGTCTACTATGACTTTTCCTGATTATAAGTTCCATATAACAACGCAGTTTGGTGCTTATGAGCAAAGCAAAGCTACAACCACTAATTATAGTTATAGTGACCTGACTTATCAATCCGGCTCCAAGCCGAACTCTAAAAAGCCCAAAAACGGTTTGTTCAATAATCAGTATGTTTATAAAGAGGTTCTAAATGTAAAATCCGATGCTACAAAAGATAAATATCTGTTGATGGGATTAACAGGATTTACTTCAAAAAAAACAATAAATAACGCAGTGACAGATAACGGATTTTGGGAAGAAATTAATGTACTTGTATATTTGGATGGTGTAGTAAAAAAAACATATATAAGAACATACTCGGTACCTGCCGGAGGAACTCCGCAGTTATTTGTGGATGTATTTTCTGTTATTCCTTTAGGAAAGCTGACAACCGGAACTCATAATCTCTGGATACAGCTTACAATAGGAGAAAATATAATCCATGCTAATTCGCCATACCCGCCTTTTGGGCCTGCCGGAAATTTCGATACAAACTCGGGAACCAATTTTTGTACAATGCAATTAACAGACGTAAATTATGTTCTGTATGAAGAAGATTAATCAAATTATTTACTCAGATGACATCTTTAAACAATATATTTCTTTATAATGGAAAATGCGATTAACTTATCATTGAATGTTTTTACAAATTTCTTACAGAAGATACAGCCCTATAGCATTTGCAGAACTGCTGGATGAATTGATTTATGATTATATTACATTATTGATAGAAAAGCAATTATCGGATTGTGACGATAAAACAATTCACCAACATACGAATCAATTTATATTTTACTTGAAAGTATTACGAGATATTTTGCCGGAGTGCGAGGTGAAAGAATAACAAAAAAAATAGATAGCCTTTGAAAATGTGTTTCAAGGGCTATTTAATTATTATCCAAATAAAGAGAAATAATATTTTGGGGTTGAATTAACTTATATTCCTTTTTCGAGGTTTTGTTTATTGATGAGGGATAGGATAAGGTAATTTATATATTCAAAAATATATACAAGTTGTGCAAATGTGGTGCAATTTAACAAAACAAAAAAGCTAATAATCTGTATTAAAGATTATTAGCTTCTTCTTGG
>NZ_JOMI01000006.1 GCF_000711235.1 Prevotella sp. 10(H)
GGAGGTTTCTTCCTGGATAAATAAATACGAGGATAAGTTTTTTACTTATTTAAATGATAGAATTTCGGAAGATATTACCAACTCTAAAGAAGGGATTAATCTATCTCCAACCCAAATGGAATTTATTAAACAATGGTATTATGAGAATATAAAATATACGAATTTCAATACGACTTTTGACCCTGAGAATAAAGATAGATTTTATTATGCACCAAAATCAGTTGCTTTGATTCGTTACATGCAAAAGTTTGATCTTGATTGCCCTGATGATAGATTATGCGAAATGCTTAACAGGCTAGATGATAATTTTGATTATATTATTGCTAAAATTAAAGATAATCAGTTATTAATTGAATCAATAATGAGCAACTTAGTAATGTTTAGAGAATATAATTCATTTTCTATTAAGAATCAAATTATTTATGCTCTTAAAAATAAGATAACAGATGCTTATCCGCTTATAATAGAAATTTTGAAAGATGATTCTCTGAAATTATACAAAAACAGTATAATAATAACATGGATGCAAAACAATCTACCTCCTGAGCCTTTATTAGAAATAAAAACCTACTTAAATCAAAATGATCTATTGGTTTTATGTAAAGAATTAATATTTAGAAGATTTAACCATGAAGCCCATTCCATATTATTGGATATTATAAAATCGCCGATTGATGAAAAAATAAGATTATCCGTCATTGACCTTCTTATTTGGCTAAAAGATCCTTTAGGGCTTCAGTTATCATTGGATTACAGTATTGAAAAAGGTACAGTTTCCTTACATGATCCGTTTTATGGTCGCGGCTCACCATACGAAGTACCGGATAATTATTTAATGTATGATGATATTTCCATATATCCTTTATTGAATAAATATTTAGAATTAAGTTTTTCAGAAGATGTTAAATCCCGTAGGGGACGAAGCCGGAAAATCGAAGGAAATATTAAATATTTAGCATCCCTTTCTGAAGAAAATTATCAAATGATAATCATATCATTAAGAAATTTGATTGATACTAAAATAGACATTTATAAAGATATTGAAGATATATATTTTTTAATAGAAGACATTATTAAAGAATATAGGGAAAACCATGCTAGAAGCTATAATCTTGACGAAGCAAAGGAAATTTGCGAAAAGTATATACATTAAAAAATTATTATTCAAATATCAATCTTAATATTTAAATAGATTATCTTTGCAAAAGCAGTGCAATTCACAGTGATAGGCTATAAAATGAACAGTGTCTATTCGGTGGTATAGAAATTATTAGCATATTAACTAATTGATATACAGTGGTAGAGTTTGAAGGCAACGTTCCCTCTCTCTCCGCTAAAAGGCAGAGACATTATCAGCCGAAAGCAAGACAAACCCTACAAGTTCAATGACTTGTAGGGTTTTTTGTTATATATCCTGTCTTGCACGAAAGCCAAAAAAAAGCCAAAAAGGGACATACTTTGCGCTCTAAATCGTACCCCTTTTTGGATTCTGAAAAAAGGGGTACGATTTGTCTGAAAATGGCGGTGAAGTGTCCAGTATTGGCAGTGTTCCATAAAACTCAATTTCAAATAGTTAACCTAAGTTTGTAACATTAAAAATTGAGTTTATGAGAAGTACATTTCGTGTTCTCTTTTACCTGAAAAGAGATAAACAAAAAGCGAATGGAAACATGCCTATTTTTTGTAGAATAACAATCGACAAACAAGAAGCACGTTTCGGAATTAAGAAAGATATTCATCCTGATCTTTGGGATGTGAAAGCCGGCAAAGCTATCGGGCGATCTAATGAAGCAGCCGAAATCAACGAACTTATTGATAAAACCAAGTCTACTTTATTTAATGTATATAATGAAGTACAATTAAGTGAGATTAATGTAACAGCAGAAAAAGTTAAAAACAATTTTCTCGGTGGTACCTCAAAAGACCATTACTTGCTGGAACAATTCAAACGCCACAATGATGATATCGAAAAGTTAATTGGTATCAGTAAATCTAAGGCAACTTATCAGAAGTATGAAGTTACCAGAAAGCATCTGACAGACTTTATTAAACAGAAATATAAATTAAGTGATATTTTTTTCAAGGAAATTAATCATCTTTTTCTTACGGATTTTGAAGTTTATCTATTGACAAGTTGCGGTTGTAATCCAAATACTACAGCGAAGTTTATGCAGTTTTTCAAACGCATAATTATCAGAGCAAAGAATAACGGATGGATTAAAGCTGATCCCTTCGCCAATTATAAAATCCGTATTAAGAAAGTAGACCGAGGCTATTTGCAGCAAGAAGAAGTCGAAATGATTATGGCCAAACAATTTCCAACCAAAAGATTAGAGCAGGTTCGTGACATTTTTGTTTTTTCTTGTTTCTGCGGATTGGCTTATATAGACGTTAAAAACCTTCGTAAAGGTAATATACGCACTTCTTTCGATGGAAATTTGTGGATAATGGGAAAAAGGGAAAAAACAGGTGTGTCTTTCAATATTCCTTTGCTTGAAATTCCTATGCGCATTTTGAAAAAGTATGAAGGAACCCTACCGGAAGGCAAAATTTTGCCAGTCCCCAGTAATCAAAAGATGAATGCTTACTTTGAAGGAAATTGCAGATTTATGTGGTATAAAGAAGCAACTGACAACACATACTGGACGCCACACATACGCAACGTCAGTGTGTTTGGCTAATGGTGTATCGATGGAGAACGTTGCTAAAATGCTCGGACATAGCGATACAAAAATGACAAGGCATTATGCACGGGTATTGGATAAAAGTATTTTGAGGGATATGAAAATTGTTGGTGAAAAATATAAAGAAGTTAGATAAAAGATATATGGCAGGGCTGGAAAAGCAGATAGCAGAACGAATATAGATGAGGAAGTAAGATTTTTTAGTAATAGGTAACAGTTGCAAAAAGTGGTATTGTGTGGCTTGTTTATGAGAGTTCTCATATAAAAATGATGAAAATAAAGTAAATCTGTTATTCTTAATCTGTATTTATTGAGGAGTTTATTAAACAGAATTAGCAGATTGATTCATTTTTACACTTATTAATATCACATATGAGATTACCTTTGCAAAAAACAATAAGTACATTAAAATGATACGATTACAAAATATAAACCTAACTCCACCTGAGGATATACAGCAATTAGCAAATAATCACGCTATCGCTGTAAACTTACGGGATACTTTTCTATATCCTTATAAGATTGAAGATGCTACTACATTTCTTGATTTAGCTACAAATGGATCATTAGGAAACGTTTTCGGGATATATGAGAATAATACATTCGTTGGTTGTTGCAGCCTACTACCACAGTATGACGTATATCGTATTAATGCAGAAATTGGATATTGGATTGGAGAACCTTATTGGGGCAAAGGATATGCCACCGAAGCGGTAAGGTTATTGATAAAATTTGCTTTTGAAGAACTTGACTTATTGATGATTTATGCGAAAATTTACGAGTATAATATAGGCTCAATGAAAGTTTTGGAAAAAACAGGTTTTGAAAAGGAAGCCATTATTAAGTCCTCGGTTATAAAAGAGGGACAAATAGTTGATGAACATTTATATAGTATTAGGAAAAAATGAAAAAAGATATAGGCGATCACATTATTAGTAAATTAGATTTGCAGGATATAGTTAAAGTGTTGTCCGATGAATTAAGCGGGTCGGAACTGAACACTGTTTTACTGGACGTTTTTAACAAGCGTGTCGGGCAGGAAACTCCCTCGTCTTTACTAAGTAAATATGAGGGTAACAAGCTTGTTAAGCCCGCCTTATTACAAGATTTTTAGAATATAAAGAAAATGAATTACGGTGCTATAAATTAATAGCAGGTAGAGGATTTGAACCCATAGAACTTTCCCCGGTCGCTCAGTTTGGGACAAGTAGTGTTATAGCAACAGTAGATCAGAAAAAAGTCCTTACTTCTTTAAGAAACACAGAAGTACAGGCAGACCCGACGAATGCAATAGCATTACATTACGCATCGTTAAAGAAAAAAGGTGAATTAGATAACAAAACCTATAATTACAGTAACATTTCACGGGTAATAAGGACACAGGTATTTAATAATCCTAATTTCACTCCTCATTTTACTGTTCTCGCCCTTATTTCATGTGGTAGAGATACTGGTAGCTTTAATTTTGAGAAAGAAGAACTATTAAAACATTTAACTACATCGTATGAAATATGTAAAAGTTACGGTGTGGAGAAAATATATTATGAGATTATTCCATGCAAAGGTTATGACAGTCAAAGCCCGCTTATAATGGAATCAATATCGTATGTCCAGGAAAAGAATAGTAATCTTGAGGTCTTGGTTACAGCACCGGAACATGATAATAACTATTATCATGGTTTCAGAATAAAGCAGCAAATAGTGATCGGCGGCAATACTATTGAAATTGCTGACGGTGGATTGCTCAATTGGACACAACAGCTTTTAACCAACAAAAAAGAAAGAATGATGACATTCGGGTTTGGTATTCAGATATTATATCAATTAACTAAATAAATATGGTAAAGGGTAAAGTCATATTTGAAGATGAAGAAAAAATAAAGATTAAATATCCTTGTTTTGAATTAAAGGATATTGTTGAGTATTATTTTGAAATCAAAACACCAGATAATTCTATCAGCCCATTTTCTATAATTGCCTTGCCTAATGCCAATATTTCGACTTCAATTTACCTTTCTGACAAAAGCCAGACATTTAAAGTCTGTCATGAACATGGAATATTTGATACATCGGGTGATAAGATATCTGGTAGCTTAACAGAAGCGATCACTGTAATACACGCTCCCGGAACCCATGAATTTTCAATAAAATTCAAGCCGGGAGTTTTGTACTACTGTTTATCTAAAGATATTTCAACTTTGGTGGATAATCATTTGTCTCTGCAAAAGTATCTAAATCAAAAAGTAATAGACGAACTAAAATTGCAAAGCTCTTTTGCCGGGCGAGTTCAGTGTGTAGAGAATTGGCTTTTAAGTAATATGAAAATCTTTAGTTCTGATTTCAAACTCAACACTGTAATAAAAACAATTTACTATATCAATAATAACCGTAATTACAAATTGAACACAGTAAGTAAGGAAGTTGGTGTGTCAAATCCTACACTCAATAGATATTTCAAAGAAGTATTAGGTATATCACCCAAACAATGCTTTAAAGCTTTACGCTTTAAAACTGCATTGAAAAACTATCGTGCAAATGGTAGTTATGATTTATACGACGAATTGGGATATACCGACTTTTCCCATTTTGTAAAAGAAGCTAAAAATTTGGCAAACACAACTCCATCAGAACTATAACAAAAAGAGAAAGTAATAAAGACTATAAAAGCACATTAATAAAACTCATTCAGCATAAAACAAGACTTCGGTCTGATTATTAATATTCACATTTAAATTTATGTCTATGAATGATTTATTAAAAACGAGAATGTTCAGCCTATTGTCTGAACCCTCACAAGTAACAAACGAAGGAATATCAGAATGCCTATGGGTGCTTTACGGAACAGTTAAGAACAATCAGCCAATCTGAACGAGATTACTCGGAAATCTTTCGGGAGCTGAATACTACTCGTGCAGAGTTAGTATTCTGGAGGAAAATCTTCGAGCAATGGAATTGAAACTAACTCCAGATGAAGTAGCCGAAATAAGTAATGCAGCTTCCAAATTGGAAGTAACAGGAAAACGAAACAGGAATTATTAGAATACTTGCTTTGATTCAACAAGCAATAATTTAAAAACGTTTAATAAAGAAAATAAGATATGAATTCAGATAAAAAAGTATGGTTCATTACCGGAAGCAATAAAGGAATCTGTGCAGCCATCGCCAGCGAAGCACTCGCGCAAGGATATAATGTTGTAGCCGCAGCCCGTAAAACGGAAGAAGCGGAACAGAATTTAGGTTCGCATCCAAACCTTCTTATTGTGAAACTGGATATCAGCAACAACCAACAAGTAGAAAATGCAGTGAGAGCAACGATGGTCAGATTCGGCAGAATCGATGTATTAGTCAACAATGCCGGTTACGGATTGCTGGGCTACTTCGAAGAAATGTCAGAAGACAGCATCCGCCGTCAGTTAGAAACGAATGTATTCGCCACAATGAAGCTAACCCGTGCCATACTTCCCATTATGCGTGCACAGAAATCCGGTTTTGTAGTAACCGTCAGTTCCACATCCGGCATCAGAGTCGTAGCAGGAGGTTCGGTTTACAGCGCATCCAAATTCGCCCTGGAAGGTTGGTCGAAAGGCATGAACATCGATATGAAACCTTTCGGTATCCGTTTTATGCTGCTCGAACCGGGAGCGTTCCGCACAGACTTCGCCAACGAGAACGCATCCATGCAGTTACCCGATTTGCAAGTAGAGGCATACAACGAGGCACGTGAAAACCTAGCTAACGTCTTCCGTACCATGAACGGCACACAAAGTGGCGATCCTTCCAAACTGGCAAAAGGACTTATAAAAGTGGTAAACTCGGAAGATGCTCCGGTTCGTTTGCTTGTCAGTAAACCTGCAATATCTTTAATAGATACGTATTACAAAAACCGTTATGCTGAATTTGAGAAATGGCAGGAAGTATCAGTAGACAGCGATTTTGAGGGATAATCGAGGTTATTAAGTCTCTACGCTTCATCCTGAGATAGGGTGAAGCGTACCGACTACCTACCTTGTCAAAACATCCTGCTGCTGATTACCCCCCTAAAATGAGATATACTACAAAAGTCCCTAAAAGAATAAATGAAATTATAGACAAGATTGCATAGATTGCTTCTTTGCTGATACCTGATTTTTCTTTCATGTATATCTTCATCGCTTGCCAATTCAATTTTAAATGGATGATATTTAGAATTATAAAAAGGATTCCCGCAAGCGCATGACAAGACACGCTGATGTGCATTTCCAAACTATCAGGATCATTTTCGAAAAATTGAATTAATACCGCTGTTAGAAATAAGATTATCAGTGTAAAGAACAGCCCTATCGACACAAATGCGCGATAATTGAAAGCTTTTTGATTTGGTATTTTCATTGGTTATTCGATTGTATAGTTTTTGATACCCACTTCCGATAATCTGAAATATCCATACGCAAAGTTTTCACTATTTGTCTGATTTATAATATTGCCCCGAACAGCGGCAGGAGTTGCCGGAAACATCGCTCCATCTTCACTACCCGATGCCAAAAGCAATTTCACCATATAGTTATAATATCTCTTAGAGATACCGTATAATTTGAATGTTACATCATCGCTAACCTCCAAATCTTCATGTGAATAAAATACTTGCGTCAAACTACCCTGATTCATTTCATTATTTTCAACCTCATATTGTGGATATATAACGTGCTTCATATTAAAGCAATACAGGTAATAATTATATTCAAATCCATTGTCCTTATAATAGTAGGTGAGTTCTATTTCATCGCCTGCCATACCTCCTTTATCATTCTGTTCAACTTTATCTTCTATACTGGGGACGGCAACCAATGTTTCGGTAGCCGTATAAGTTTCGCCGTCAAGGTGAATGGTAAGCGTATATGTTTCGTCAATAACGGGAACAAAATTCGTACAAATGTATTCGCCGCTATTCGGAACTTCAATAAAATAGTAAACTGTATTTGTACTATTGGTTACAGTAACTTCCGCGCCTGAAACAATGGGAAATTCATCTTCATAATAGCCTGTTGTGGTAGTCAGTTTGATTTTTTGTTCATTACCGGCTGTTCCTTTTACCCAATCGATTGAAGCATCTATTACTAACCGGGGTTCTGCTGTGCTTAAATCGACACTGATTACCTCTTCATGGCATCCGGTTAAAAATAAAACTACTATTGCTGTCAGAATTATATTTATTTTTTTCATTTCTTGTCTTTTTATAGGGTATATATTTATTCTTAGAATTTGAAGTTGTAAGTAATACCGGGAATAATACCGAATATCGACATTTTCTTAGCTTCGCTTAATCCTGTTGTTTCGTTTTGCCCAAAGGTGTACGAAGCAGCATTTTTCCTGTTGTATGCATTATATACGCTGATTACCAGTTCGCTTTGCCATCCTTTTTTCTTATTGGGATTGAATTTGTAAGTGGCCGACAGGTCTAAATGATGGTACGCCGCCAAAGAATTTGCGTTCCTCTGACCATAGTTTGCAATGGTAATTCCCTGATATTCATACTTGCCATTGGGGAAGGTTGCAGCTTTACCCGATTGGAATGTGAATGTTCCTCCTAACGACCATTCCGGGGTAAGTTGATAGGCTGCCGTAACGGATAGGTTGTGTAACTTATCATAATTGGCGCGATACCACTTGCCATTGTTTATGCCCGGTTCATCGGCATTTCTACCCGGAGTTTGTTGTTCGGCTTTCGATAAGGTATAAGAAAGCCAACCTGTTAGCCTTCCGTTATTTTTCTTTGCCATCAGTTCCAATCCATACGAACGGGCTTTACCGTTCAAAAGAACTCTTTCTATTGCTTTATGTGCTATCAGATTCGCTCCATCAATATAGTCGGCCTTATTTTTTATTGTCTTATAAAAAGTTTCTACTTCGAGTGAATAGTCATCACCACCAAAGTTTTGTAGATATCCCAATGCTACCTGATCTGATATTTCAGGTTTAAGATACTTATCACTCGGTGCCCAAATATCAAGCGGGGTTACGGATGCTGTATTCGAAACCAAATGAATATACTGGCTCATTCGGTTGTAGCTTGCTTTTATAGACTTATTGTCATTCAGAGCGTATGATATTGACAAGCGAGGTTCAAGATTACCAAAACTTGAAATCCGCTTATTCGCACCATAGCTTATTATGCCAGTGGGGGTGGCTTCTTCATAAATCTGAAATTCGGGATTAAAAATTACTGCTTCATCATTCTCGTAAGTGAATACATCTTGCTTGCCTAATCGTTGGAATTTACTATATCTCAATCCATAATTGATAGACAATTTATCTGTCAGTTTCTGTTCGGCACTGATGTAAATTGCGTTCTCAAAAGCATTTTTCTTGGCAATCTGGTCGGGTATCACTCCTGAGTTTTCATCAAAGGGTCTGATTGTACCGGGATTAAATTGGTAATATACAGAGTTTAATCCATAATTTAGGGTCAGGTTGTTGGATAGATAATGTTTAAAGTCATATTTGAAATTGTAGTTTTTGATATTAGATTTCCAATCTATGCCTGCGAACTTTATTTTAAGTCCGTAATTGTAATGGGTGTATATGGCAGACATATTAGAAAATAACTTATCCGAAAACATATGGTTCCACCTCACATTGGTAAGAATATTTCCATAATTGTTTACCATAGCCTTATTCATATCGAAAACATCATTGCCTATATATCCCGATAGAAATAAGTTATTCTTATCATCAAATTTATAATTAAGTTTAGCGTTCAGGTCATAGAAATAGGCTGAATTTGGTTCGTCTGCCAGCTTTAGGAAAAGATGTGCATACGAGCCTCTCCCTGCCACTACAAATGAACTTTTCTCTTTTACAATTGGCCCTTCGATCAACAACCGGCTCGATACTGCTCCAATTCCACCATCGACATGATACTCCTTTTTATTACCTTCTTTCTGATAAATATCTAATACAGAAGAAGCTCTTCCTCCGAAATTAGCAGGAATGCCTCCTTTGTACAATTTCAAGTCCTTAATTACATCTGAATTGAAGACAGAGAAGAATCCGAATAAATGCGAGGTATTATAGACGACGGCTTCATCCAACAATACGAGATTTCCATCCACCGAACCGCCTCTTACATTAAATCCCGATGCACCTTCCTGTGCATTGGCTACTCCGGGAAGTTGTAACAACGACTTTAGCACATCGACTTCTCCCATAACCGCAGGCATCTTTTTAATAGTGCTTATAGGGAGCTTATTGACACTCATTTCCGGTTTAAGAATCCTGGTTCTCGTTTCATTTACCGTAACGACTACCTCGCCTAATGTTGCGCTTGCTTCGTGCATTGAAAAATTCTTAGTCAGGTTTCCTGTGATGGAAATCTTTTCTTCGATTGGTTCAAAACCCATGTAGCTGATAGAGATTGTATAGTCTCCCTTTGGTAATGTAATAGAATAGAAACCATAGGTATTGGTTACTGCATGTGCGTTTTTTACTTCTCTGATGATAACGCTTGCCCCAATCAGAGTTTCATTATTGGATTGATCTACAATTGTTCCGCTCAATGTAAATTTCCCTTGTGAAAAGGCGTTGAATGTAGTTGTTAAGAATAACAGCACATAAAAAGATTTTAAATTCATTCTGTTTATTTATTGAGATTCATATTAATGCTTAATTCACAATGCAAATATGATCTCAATAATAAACTCTTAGAAATTTTTGAGAAGAAGGGTCGGATTTGTGCGATGAATGAAAAACGCATCATTTTTCCATGGGTATGAAAGCTTAATCTAAGCTAAATTTTAAGAAGAATAGCGGCTGAAAAACTCCTCTATATAGGTTCTACCAATGGGAAACTCTTTATTTCCGATAATAATGGTATTTCCTCTTACTGCCTCAATCTTGCTAAATGGTAAAATAAAGCTGCGATGTACACGGATGAAGTCAACAGAATTTAGCTTTTCCATCATGTCTTTCATCGGCATTCGGGCTACAACAGTTTTGCGGTTTTTGATATAAATTTTAAGATAATCGGCTAATCCTTCAATGTATAGAATATCCTCCAATGGAATTTTTACTAAGCTAAAGTCGGCACGGATAAAGATGTTTTTATCTTTGCTTCGGTCTTTTTTATTTATATAATCAAAATACTCTTGTGCTTTGTTGATGGCTTGTGTAAAGCGTTTTAAGTTGATTGGTTTTAGTAAATAGTCAATCGCATTTAATTCGTAACTGACAGCAGCGTATTCACTAAAAGCGGTAGTGAATATTATCATCGTTTTTTGTTTCAATGATTTTACCAGGTTTATTCCCGTTATAGCAGGCATTTGTATATCACAGAAAATCAAATCAACAGGATACTTTTGCAGATACTTTAATGCTTCGCTGGGTTGAGTAAAAGTTTTTTGAAGGGTAATGCCTTCACTTTTGTTACATAGCGATTCTATCACTGTAAGTGCTAACGGTTCATCATCTATGGCAATTGCATTTATCATTGTAAATCAATATATAATGAAACAATAAACTGTTTTTCGTTATCATTGATAACCAATAAGTGCTTTGACGGATATATCAAATTCAAACGATGTTTCGTGTTTTCAATACCTAATCCGCTCCTTTCCGAAATATTCCGTTGAATATCCACTTTGTTGTTTACCACATTCAACTGAAATTTATTCTCATTAATATTAATTTCAATTTTGATATAGCTTTTTTGTTCGGAGTTCACCCCATGCTTAAAAGCGTTTTCAATAAAAGGGATCAGTAGCATCGGAGCTATTCGTAAGTGTGGAATACATTCTAAACCGGAATATTCTAATTTAACGCTTCTATCTAAACGCAGCCGTTGAAGTTCTATGAAATTGCTGATATAATTTATCTCATCTTCCAATAAAACAAAATCCTGTTGTGTGTCCCTCATGGTGTATCGCATCATTTCCGAAAGTTTATCTATCATATCTGCTGTTTTAGGTGAGGTATCAATAGCAGTTGCATAGATATTATTCAATGTATTAAACAGAAAATGAGGATTAATTTGTGACTTAAGTGAAGCAATTTGTGCTGATAGCCTTTCATTTTCCGACTCTTTTAGACGGTTGTAATATGTCCACAAAACAGAAGATACAACAGCTAATAGCCATAATGAAACAGCATTGATTATAATGACAGGAATAATTTTTTCAACAATCGGGTCTGTTTTATCTAATTTTTCTGGATTAAATCCTGAATAAATAAATAGAATTCCAATAAGCAGAAATACGGTTAAAATAGTCAATGATAATATGAATATGTACTTCCAACTTCTTTTTCCAAACAAATACTTTGGAATAAGAAATAAGTAGTTGAAATAGAAAGATATTAACAGTATAAAGCTTATGGCAAGGCATAGGAAAAGATATTTTATATCAGAAGCAGCGTCTAGCGTATCAAAAATCTGATCGGTTGATATATATGGGATAACTAAGAGTAGCACCCAGACTAAAACATGTATGGCAATGGCGAGCCGTTTGGCTTTCATAATTGATTTATAACTAATAATTCACAAATTAAAAGTTTATTTCTCTCATCTCCCAAAAAATGAGAAGAAAGTATATACTTTGTAGAAGTATGAATAAAATAAAGGAACTATCATAGACTTCAAAAATCAAATATAATTTATGGAAAAGAAGAATGCGCTCGGCTTTCACTATCTTTGTAATGATTAAGAGAAAAATATGAAACGTCAATATAACCCTATAAAATTAATAGTAACATATTATGAGAAAAAATTTAGGGGCAAAGCCTTTGACTTATCCGCAGCCGGTATATATTATCGCTACTTATGGCGAAGATGGCACTCCTAATGCAATGAACGCAGCCTGGGGAGGCATCAGTGAAATGAAAGAAATAAGTATCTGTATCAGTGCGGGCCATAAAACTACTGCAAATATCCTCAAACGCAAAGCGTTTACGGTAAGCATGGCCGAAGCGGGACAGGTTGCGGCTTGTGACTATGTAGGTATCGTATCGGGTAACAAGGTACCGGACAAATTTGCCAAAGCGGGATTTCATGCTATCAAATCGGACTTTGTGGATGCTCCGTTGATAGAGGAATTATCCGTTGCCGTGGAATGTAAATTGATCGATTTTAATCTTGAAACCGGTATCCTCCGGGGAGAAATTGTGAACGTAAGCGTAGATGAACGTGTATTGAACGAAAATGGTAAGGTGGATGCAGCTAAAGTAGCTCCGATTGTTTTTGATCCGTTCAATAATGATTATCTGAAAGTGGGCGAAAAGGTGGGAAAGGCTTTTTCGGAGGGTAAGCAGTTGAAATAATTTCTACATTACTATTTTTAAAAGAAGCACGGCTGTTCCTTGTTGAGCAGCCGTGTTTTTTCATAGTTCATAATTTATTCACTAGTTTTGAATTATGTAACTAAAAAAAGTATTGATAATTTAGACAATGGGGTATCACCAACATTTCCGACCCCTCCCCTCTAAGGAGAAAAAACGGTAAAAAACTATAATTCCACCCCCTCTAAGCCTTTCTACTTATTTTTTTGTTCTTGCAATTCTCTTAGTTGATTGTTTTTAGGTATATTTTTTGTATCAAATGAATATTCTCCCAAAAAGTTTATATGAGCCCAATTCAGGGGAGATATATGTTTGAGTAGTTCTTCATCCAAGCTTTCCCGGGTTTTAAGATGATCGATAGCTTTTTCCAGATATTTAGTATTCCACACACAGATGGCATCGATAAGAATGTTCAGGGCACTGGCCCGTTGAAGTTGGTCTTGTAGTTCTCTCTCCCTTAGCTCTCCCCGTTTTCCAAAGAATATTGCTCTTGAAAGGGCATTCATAGCTTCACCTTATTCAATCCTCTTTGGATGCGCCTTCTCAAAGCTTTATCCATAATATATTCCAGGATGAATACCGTCTTTTCTATACGTCCCATCTCACGAAGGGCTGTTGCCAAAGCATTCTGTCTGGCATACGATCCCAGCTTGGACATGATTAGCGATCCTGAGACCAATCCTTCTTTGATAGAGTGCGCCAACCGGAGTACATCCTGATAATTTTCCCGTATGATATTCACATTGATCTTTCCCTGAACTATGTCTTTTATGTTGCTGTATTTATATGGGTCTAACCTTGAAATTGAGAATAATTGCATATCCGATATATCCCTTATTCTTGGAGCAAACTTGAAACCTAACAAATGACATAACCCAAACACTTGATCTGTATATCCGGAAGTGTCGGTATAATGTTCACTGATACATAAATCCGTTTCATGGTAGTGTATACCATCAATAATATGCAGAGTATCCCTGGCATTCGAACTGATGATATTTACCCAGAAAGTAGCATACTGATCACTGGTAAATCGGTACATCGTAGCTCCCTTCTTTGTCCCGGAATAATGAGGATTGTATTCAGAATTTAATGCAGATACTCCTATCTGGACTCTCATCCCATCACTTGGATGATGTAGTACCATCACCCCAGAAAAGAGGTAGTTGCAATTTGTGTTGATAATTCACTAAACAAGCTTGTGCCCTTTTCATGGCATCATCATACATTCTCCACCCGGCGGCATTTGCCATCTGGTGGTAGGTTATTCCGGGAGTAGCTTCAACCATTTTTACTAATCCTATATTTGTACCCATAGCCATTAATGCTGCCATTGCTATAGTTTTTTCTTTCCCTTTGACTGAATGGTCGGTAGATGCATGGGTAAAATGCCGTTCAAATCCGGTCCAGTTAGATACTTCAAGCAGAAGACCCGGCAATTTAACAGGAGGAAACATTCCATAGAGTTTATTATTTAAAGCATCCGCCTCTTGTGGAGTTTCTTTTTCCAACTTTTCTACGCGCAGCTTATTGGAAATAACATTAAAATTGCCCCCATGCTCTAATCTAAATTGCCCCCCTAGAGATTTTTTGTTTAGGAGTAAAAAAAGCAGTCATTTTTGTTTGTAAAAAGCCATTATTTTTGTCGGTTTTTACTAATTAAATTTCACAAATATAAACATTCCTGGTTAGACTTTTTACGTCTGAGTGATTCACCATGTAACTCAACTCTCAGGGATTGATGTACAATCCTGTCCAATACAGCATCGGCAATAGTTTTCTCCCCTATGATATCATACCATTCCTTAACCGGTATCTGGGATGTAATCAATGTGGACTTCTTCCCCTGCCTGTCTTCTATGATAACCAGTAGAGTGACTCTTGCCTGTGAGTCAAAAGGTTGTAAGCCAAAGTCATCGAGTATAAGCAGGTCTGTTCTCTCTATCCTTTTAAGTTCGGTCAGGTTGGTACCTTTGGCTTTAGCCAGTTTAAGCTGTCCCATCAATTTGGCTGTTGAAGCATATAGCACTCTGTATCCCATCTGACAGGCATGAAAGCCTAATGCCGATGCCAAATAGCTTTTTCCTGTCCCTGTGCTACCTGTAATAAACAAGTCTTTGTGTTCCTTGATAAAGTCCAACGAAGCCAGCCTGTGTACTTCATTCTTATCCAAACCCCTTTCTACCGAGTAGTCGAGCTGTTCCAGGGATGCCTTGTAGCGGAAGTTAGCCATCTTGATAAGCCTGGCTATGGACTTGTTCTTACAGTCATCCCATTACTGTTTACCAGTAGGCAGATGAACTGGTCGGGTGTAATGTCTCTTTAAAGGAGCCTTCCAGATTGGTCTTAAAAGCCTCATACATACCAAATACGCGCATCTGGCGTAACTTGTCCAATGTTTGATTGTTCATGATTTATTTTTGATTTAAATGTTTACTGATAATAGTCTTTACCTCTGATATTTTTATGATTGGGTATACGTGCAGCTTCATCTTCAAGCTTTAACCTATCCAGACGCTTGTTCAGTATCTCTTCTATTACCCTGTAACCGTATTGTCCGAAGGATTGGGCGCAGCGGCAGGCGTCTATCAGACGTTCGTTACCTACACGCCGGGAGAAACTCAGTATGCCCGAACAAGACTTGTAGGCCTGCTCTGGATATGTTTTTTCCTCCAGGACCTTAGCTATGTACTCCGCCACATCCTCATGTATATCCATGGCCTGGGCGATGAACTTCTCGGCAGACCACTCGGTCAGGAACTGGTGTTGGGAAGCCAGGTGTTCGGTGTTGGTGGTATACTGATATTTACGTCTGTTGCGCATGCTGGGCAATGAGCTCATGCCGGTAGTAAACTTCGACAGACTGCGACGAGTAAAGGACTTTGACTGTTTTACCGATGTATTTATAGGGCACACTGTAATAATGGGTATCCACCCCTAAACGCATATATCCGTTCTTCCAGACGGTAAGTTGAGCCTGTTCCTTTAACTACTCATAGCGGATCGGGTTCAGGTCCTGCAACACATCACGCTCAATCACCTCGAACTGTTGCCTGCGGCTGTACTCCCGTTTATACATAGGTGTGTTGTTGTGTATCTCCAAAGCGACCCGGATAGCAGCATTCAATGAACTCAAGTCATAGAAGATACGCTTGTCCAGTTTGGTAAAGATTGTTTTATATACCAGCTTTACCGCACCTTCGACCAGGGACTTATCACGTGGCTTGTAGGCCCTTGCCGCAAGCACAGTCATCGAGTAATGCTCGGCAAAGCAAGCGAAGGACTCGTTCAATACCGCTTCGTATTTACTGCCCTTGGTTCCGTCACCATTATCCAAATGTAGTTTTTGACCTGTAAAGTCGATATACATCTTGTCTCCTGCTTTATGTTCGATGTGCATAACCGGACGATGCCGGGCTAAATACAGCCGGATAAAACCGCAGAAGCGGGAGATGCCGTAACCTTCAGGGTACTTCTCTATATACTGTCTGTAGAGCATCTCTTTGGTGACGCCTTTACGCTTGAGCTCCCTGCATATACCCGGAAGCAGAGCCTCCAGATCTACCTGTCGCTGGCTTTTCTCTGGATGGGCCGCCACCAGGAACTTTTGGGATAACTCCAAGTCGCTCATCGCTGAAAAGGCTTCATAACTAAGGCCTGAACCAAGGAAAATGTGCAGGTACTTCTTGATCGTGTTGCGCGAGATAAACAACATACCGGCAATGGCTTTGGTGCCTTTGCCCTGATTGTAAAGACGGATTACTTGTCGTAGTTTTAACATACTAATGGTTTTGTTAGACATGATGGTAAATTTTTGTTGCTCAGCTTTTAAGTAACAAAAATTTTAACACTCTAAAACAAAACTGACAAGCTTCTGTTTTACTCTCCTTTCTTCGGGGTCAATTTAAACTGTAAATAGGGGGTCAGTTTAGATTGTTACATGGGGGGCAATTTGGATTGGCGCGATGGGGTCAGTTTTAACTGTTTTCTCCAACAATATCAACCTCTATCTCTTTTCGTATTACCTCATCGTAGCCACCCGGCATCCGGTCGTAAGCGATTTTTCTCACAGGTTTTAAGTCAAGGATCATATTTCTTTCACCTCCACCGGAAGTATCTCGCCACTGTCTTTGTTTACGATGGACAACTTTTTGCCTGCATAATCGATAAACAATTTATCTCCGGCTTGTGCTCAAGATGCATGACCACACTGTTTGCTACCTGATGGCGCATCAGGTAATCGAAGAAACGTGAACGGCTGTACCCTTCGGGATGCCTTTCTTTATATTCCCGGTAAAGCATCTCACGGGTGACTCCTTTACGTTTAAGGCATTTGCAATAGGTTGGTAGTAATTTTTCAAGGGTAGCCAGACGTTCGCTTCCTTCTCCTGTAGAAGACAGGAGAAGTCCTGGTCGCTCAATCCTAATGCTTGTTCGGATTCCATGCCCGATTCTTTAAAACGGATAGGTACTTTTTTACTGCGGTACGCGACATGCCAAGCAATGAAGCGATGGCCTTAGTACCTTTGCCCCCGCTGTGAAGCCGTAATAGTTGGCGTAGTTTATTCATACTAACTGGTTTATTCGGCATAATGAACACCCTTTATTTGTTAACAATTATTTAAAGAATGTAATTATCTTTCTAAATAAATCAATACTTTTTACCCTTTTTTAAGGGGTCACTTTCGGCAGGAATACCTGAACACTTTAATCGGTACAAAGGGGGCATTTTTACTGGGATTTTCCATATAACCATCGACTTACTATATAATCAGTTATATCATTCCGAATCCTGATTTTTATTCATAATTATCCCCATATCCATTATCCCTGTATACCGCCCTTGCAGTACACCATCCTTTATCACGTAGAAAGTAGGCGTAGCTATTACCCCATAATTCTCCGCATCAGGACTCTTGAAACCCTGCAAATCACAATACTTAGCTTCCCATGGGAAAGTCTCCGCCGTATCCTTAAAGATCTCTTCATCCATGTCTAACGATACAGATACGACTTGGTATCCTTTCTCTTTAATCAGATGGTAATTGTCTTTCAACTGCTGCATCTCGTACTCGCATGGGCCACATCCCGTTAGATAGAACACCAAAAGGATATTGCCCGCAGGCAGTGTACCCTGCAATAAATCGGGCGCTTTGATTCCCTTTTTCAGTTTGTTCAGGGTTATCATCCTTTTTATTTTGCCCGTAGAACTCTCTAAATTTCCGCTATTAATAACGTAGTATGCCAGATGATCCTCCATGTCGTTCCAGCCTTTGTATTCGCATATTTCGAACAAGTTTTCGGCAAGTGTGCTGTAGATACGTTCCGAACCTGCCCTTTCCAGCAATAGTGACATATCGGTAATAAAATCCTTGTGATAGGGTTTCTCCTTTTCATAAAGGGCGAGTAGCCCGTTGAAGGTGGAAAACCACAGGCCGGATCTAAACAACCCCTTTACGTCTAAACTGTCGCGTACATAAGCACGTACATTCATCATACCGATCGAATCGGCAAACATTAAGTTCTCAACCTCTTTATTAAAGAAGCTATAATACTGTATAAATCTGCCAATATATAGCTTACTTTCGGTAAGTTCTTTTTCAAAAGCAGAATGCTGTGCTTTCAAATCTTGTATTTCCTTAGCTATCACAGAAAAAGAACTATCTTCTTCATTATTCGACTTTTGGGATTCGTTAAGCAAGTTCATTTTCTGTTGCAGTTGAGCCTGGCCGATAAACCATTTTTTAAAAGATTCGTTTTCAGCAGAGTCAAAGGTAATATTGCTCTCATATGGATATTCCTCCGGACAAGAAATATATACATCCTCTTTTCCGCTGATAATTATATCCATTAGTATAGGAGAATCGCTATTTATACTAAGAGTGGCTATGCCCGGATAATCGTCTGTTTTACCCTGCAGATCTACAATAACTTTTCCTTTATCGTCAAGCATGCCTGTCCAGAGAGCATCGCAACCTGTGCCCTTTTTCAAGCAAAGGGAGACGGCCTTACCGGGATGAGAGGAAAAATCGATAGTGATAGTTTGGGCAGAAAGTCCAAGCTGAAGTAACAACAATAATAATAGTATAGTTTTTTTCATTTTTATATTTAAATACATTAATATCAGCATGGTATTTATTATTTTTTTAGTCCATACTGGAATTATAAATAAAAGCATCGGTTTTTCCTAACCGATGCTTTTGTTATAAATGGGTGGTTTTTAAACTCCGCCAGGTGTACACCCTTTTGCATTAGGGTTGAATAGATAACCATTTGCACACTGAACCCCTTCTTCCCACCACTCTGAACCATTAGGAAAACATCGTACATATCCACGACCAGCACCACCGTAAAATTGAAAAGCTTTTGGTTCAGCGAGCCACATCGATCCACCACTACTACATATAGAATAGATTTGAATATTCTCTTTTAACTCAGCAGTTGTATTATTTACAAATCTTACTGTAGCCACTATTGTTACCGTCTTCATACTACTTGGAGCATGCTTTGGTCTCCAATAGAAATCAGATTCATAAAAGTATTCTTTCTCATTTCCATAATCTATTTCCCAGGTTACTTTTGCACCAGCAGGGAAATTTGGTATTCTCAAACGAGTACCAGGATAAAGAGGTTGATTACTCGACGGCGACATGGTAAGAGGTCTTATAGGGCCTTTATCGGATATCTCAATCTTCAGACTTGAAGGGACAGTATAACTTTTGCTAGCACTTTGTTGAGAATTATTACAACCTCTGGCTATAACCGATACAGTAAGAGTTCCGGTAAAACTACTTGGAACAGTATAGGTTACAGAAGAACCTGTACCAGATTGAATAGTTCCATTTATAGTCCATTGATAACTGGTAGCATATGCAAATCCTGAAGTTGTAAATGTATATTGATTCCCTGCAGTTAAGGAAGAGCCTGTCGGGCTGCTTATAGAACCTGGCTGGACCGGTGTACACGCCGGAGTTATTGTGACCGAAGCTGTATTGCTTTTTGCAGAGGTTCCGTTACAGCCATAAGCCATAACATATATTGTAGCAGATCCGGCTGTAGTGGCCGTATAGTTGTAAGTCGACGAGGTCTGTCCCGGAATCGCACTTCCATTCAGATACCATTGATAACTGGTTGCATTGGTGACACCGGTTACAGAGAATACTTGACTTTTCCCTACCTCTAAGGATACACTGGTAGGACTTATAGATGCTGTTCCGGATAATGGTCTGCATGTAGTGATAGTAGCATCGAATCGTTTGCTGTTATTACAGTCGTCATAAGCAACAACATATACCGGTATAGATAAACCGGTGGCTGTACCGGAAGGAACTGTATAAGTAAGAGTCGGTGTAGTTGTTGTTTGCAAAGTATTATCCACAAACCATTCATATCTTGCCACTCTGGTGAGCCCGGATAGAGTAAAGGTTTGATTATCGCCTACATTTACTGTTGCACTGGCAGGGCTGAGAGTCCCTGTTCCTGTCATCGGTATACACTCTACATCAGCGCACATCGATACCCATTTCCCGCCATTCCAGAATTCGAGGCAGTCTGTAATGCTATTATAGATGGTTAATCCTTTGGCTAGGCTGGTTTTCAGACTCTGAAACTCAGCGGATTTAGTCATGTCGTCTCGCTGCGTAGTGGTCAGATGAGGCATTCTCAAGCCTCTCTCCGCGTTTGAGATAATTTCCAATGCCGAGAATTCCTCGGGTGGTTTGTTGTCGCCGATAGTTACCTGCGCATAAGATTTGCCGCCTATGTTTAGCAGGACGGCTACAAGAATTAGTTTTAGTAATTTGTTAAGTTTCATCAGTGTTTATAAATAATATAAGTTTTAAACGATTGTTAGTTCTATAGTAACATCTTTCGCTCTAAACTCTGTACCCTACAGTGAGTGGGACAGTGAGATGCTTATTCTTTTCTACCTAGTCGGTAGAGATTTTCCTCCTATTGTTAGTTGTGATTTTAAGGATACTGGTAGCAACAGAAAAATCGGAATCATTAGCAGTAGTAGTAGTTTTGCTTTTTTTGTTGTCATAATTTGTTGTTATTGTGCGTTAAATAAAAATATATAATTATAAAGATGTAATCGTAAAAAACAATGCCTTAAGATATTCCTCCAATTTTCACAAACAAAAGGAATAATTTGAAGACAAATACTTAAGACAAATTGAGAGAATGTATCCAAATGCATTGAAGAAGCATTTAATTTTATATTGATCTTAAGGCATTGAATGTCTTTTAATATTGTACTTTAGATATGAGAAGCTCTAATCAGATATAGAATGGAAAACTCCTCCTGTTTTTTCTTGAATAAGCGCAAGAGTTTATTTTTCCTGCTTTTTTTACTTAAATCACAAGTACATAGATATATGTATGTATGCTTATAAGCCTTGCATATATAATAATAGATGAAACTTAAAAAAACAGATAAGAAGTTTATCTCTGTATATGCTCCCTTTAATAAATCAGTATATAAAAACAGATTCAAATATTTAAAAAGGTTTACTTTATATTTCTGCATGCAGTTTTTCATCGAAAATTCCCTGTATTGTATATGTCTTTACTTGTAGTATCTTTTATATATTGTTCTCGTATATATTTGAATACAAAGCTATAGTATAAGGAATATATAATCTGGGATAGTACTGATAAATTCGCCCATTTCAGTTAACACATTAAGTCAATTTTTTTTTTATATTCTCCGTTT
>NZ_JOMI01000007.1 GCF_000711235.1 Prevotella sp. 10(H)
CGATGCGATAGCATCGCAATTAGCAAATGTACCAATTAGCTAATTGACAAACCGGGGATTAGCTCACAGCTGGCTAGAGCACCTGCCTTGCACGCAGGGGTCAACGTTTCGAATCCGTTATTATCTCCACAGATTAATTATGAATTAAGGATTATGAATAAAGAGTATTATCACTCGTAACTTGTAACCCGTAACTTGTAACTAAAAAGAAGATCTTTGACATGATGTAAAACAAGAGCAAGTAAAGAAAGATTAGAAATAATCTTCTCAAACCCACAAACCAGTTAAACAGCTTGCAGTTAACAGCTAACAAGTATCAGTACTTGTAACCTGTAACCTGTAACTTGTAACTGTTTTGAAAAAAGAATAAAGAAAGTAGGAAAGGGCACATGGGGGATGCCTAGGCTCTCAGAGGCGAAGAAGGAGTGATAAGCTGCGAAAAGCTGGGGAAGTGCAAATAACTTTGATCCCGGATCTCCGAATGGGGCAACCCAAGTAACTGAAGAAGTTACTACACTGATTAATCAGTGAGCTAACCCGGGGAACTGAAACATCTAAGTACCCGGAGGAAAAGAAAATAAAAATGATTCCCGAAGTAGTGGCGAGCGAACCGGGAAGAGCCCAAACCAATAATGTTTAGGCATTATTGGGGTTGTAGGACTGCGTCGTGGCACGACCTGTTGGAAGTAGAACGTTTTGGAAAAAACGATCACAGAGGGTGACAATCCGTATACGACTCCGACAGTAAGCCTAGCAGTATCCTGAGTAGCGCGGGACACGAGAAATCCTGTGTGAATCTGCGGGGACCATCCCGTAAGGCTAAATACTCCTGAGAGACCGATAGTGAACCAGTACCGTGAGGGAAAGGTGAAAAGCACCTCGAACAGAGGAGTGAAACAGACCCTGAAACCATGTGCCTACAAGCGGTCGGAGCACGTAAGTGTGACGGCGTGCCTTTTGCATAATGAACCTACGAGTTACTCTTACTGGCAAGGTTAAGAACTAGGAAGTTCCGAGCCGAAGCGAAAGCAAGTCTTAACAGGGCGATTTTAGTCAGTAGGAGTAGACGCGAAACCAAGTGATCTACCCTTGGGCAGGTTGAAGGTTAGGTAACACTAACTGGAGGACCGAACCGGTAAGCGTTGAAAAGCTTTCGGATGACCTGAGGGTAGGGGTGAAAGGCTAATCAAACTTGGAGATAGCTCGTACTCCCCGAAATGCATTTAGGTGCAGCCTCGGCTTATAACTTATGTCAGGTAGAGCGACTGATTGGATGCGAGGGCTTCGCCGCCTATCAAGTCCAGATAAACTCCGAATGGGCATAAGTGATTACCGGGAGTGAGGGCATGGGTGCTAAGGTCCATGTCCGAGAGGGAAAGAACCCAGACCATCAGCTAAGGTCCCCAAATACATGTTCAGTTGAATTAACGAAGTATGACTACCAAGACAGCTAGGATGTTGGCTTGGAAGCAGCCATTCATTTAAAGAGTGCGTAACAGCTCACTAGTCGAGTGGTCGTGCGTGGATAATAATCGGGCATAAACATGTTACCGAAGCTATGGGATAAAATATTATCGGTAGGGGAGCATTCCACTCCGCCTTGAAGGCAAAGCGTAAGCTTTACTGGAGCGTGTGGAAAAGCAAATGTAGGTATAAGTAACGATAAAGGAGGTGAGAAACCTCCTCGCCGAAAGACTAAGGTTTCCTGATCAACGCTAATCGGATCAGGGTAAGTCGGGCCCTAAGGTGTAGCCGAACGGCGAAGCCGATGGACGAACCGGTTAATATTCCGGTACTGTTATACAGAGTGAAGTGGGGACGCAGGAGTGACACTGTTGCCAAGTGACGGATTACTTGGTTAAAGGAAGTAGACGTTGATTCCGGTAGGCAAATCCGCCGGGAGAGTTGAAACTGATAGTACTACAATCCTTCGGGAGCGTAGATAATACAGGTAAACAGACTGCCTAGAAAAACCGCTAAACGCTAATCTGTCTAGCACCCGTACCACAAACGGACACACGTAGTCGGGTTGAAAATACTAAGGCGCTCGAGCGATTCACAGTTAAGGAATTAGGCAAAATGACCCTGTAACTTCGGGATAAAGGGTGCCGGCTGAAAGGTCGGCCGCAGAGAATAGGAGAAGGCAACTGTTTAACAAAAACACATGGCTGTGCAAATTTGAAAGAAGAAGTATACAGTCTGACACCTGCCCGGTGCTGGAAGGTTAAGAGGAGAAGTCATGGCTTTCGGGTCAGAAGCTTTGAATTGAAGCCCCAGTAAACGGCGGCCGTAACTATAACGGTCCTAAGGTAGCGAAATTCCTTGTCGGGTAAGTTCCGACCTGCACGAATGGTGTAATGATCTTCTCACTGTCTCAACTGTGATCTCGGTGAAATTGTAGTATCGGTGAAGATGCCGATTACCCGCGATGGGACGAAAAGACCCCGTGAACCTTTACTATAGCTTTACATTGACGTTGGGCACTTGATGTGTAGGATAGGCCGGAGGCCGTGAAGCAGGCACGCCAGTGTTTGTGGAGCCACCCTTGAAATACGGCCCTTTGATTGTTTGACGTCTAACCCGCAGTTGCGGGAACAGTGTATGGTGGGTAGTTTGACTGGGGTGGTCGCCTCCAAAAGAGTAACGGAGGCTTCTAAAGGTGTGCTCACGACGATTGGTAACCGTCGGCAGAGTGTAATGGTATAAGCACGCTTGACTGAGAGGCTCACAAGCCGAACAGGTAGGAAACTAGAGCATAGTGATCCGGTGGTTTCAGTATGGAATGGCCATCGCTCAAAGGATAAAAGGTACTCCGGGGATAACAGGCTGATCATTCCCAAGAGCTCATATCGACGGAATGGTTTGGCACCTCGATGTCGGCTCGTCACATCCTGGGGCTGGAGCAGGTCCCAAGGGTTGGGCTGTTCGCCCATTAAAGTGGCACGCGAGCTGGGTTCAGAACGTCGTGAGACAGTTCGGTCTCTATCTATCGTGGGCGCGGGATATTTGCGGGGATCTGACACTAGTACGAGAGGACCGTGTTGGACGCACCCCTGGTTCACCGGTTGTTCCGCCAGGAGCATCGCCGGGTAGCTAAGTGCGGATCGGATAAGTGCTGAAAGCATCTAAGTACGAAGCCGGCCTCAAGATAAGATATCCATTAAGGGTGGTTGTAGACTACGACCTAGATAGGCTACAGGTGTAAAGGCAGCAATGTCATAGCCGAGTAGTACTAATTGCCCGGACGCTTTCTAAAAGGAGCTGTTAGCTTATAGCCCAAAGCCATTAGCTAGCAGCCCAGGACAAAACAACGGTTTGAACAGATAATCATAATCGAACCTTTACTTACTCTTTTACATCGTGTTAACATACACGATTGATAATTATTAATTGTTCATTGATAATTATTAATTGCATGTTATTCAGGTGGTTATAACACCGGGGTTCCACCTCTTCCCATTCCGAACAGAGAAGTTAAGCCCGGTCGTGCCGATGGTACTGCGAAAGCGGGAGAGTAGGTTGCCGCCGTTTTAAATCGAGAAGGGAGTTCTATTAAGAACTCCCTTCTTTGTTATATATAAAGTCTCATATTGGAGTTTATCCTTCTACAAAGAAAAGGTTTAAGATAGCAATGTCTTAATGAATTTCTTATATTTGTAGAAACTAAATCTTTATCATATGAAAATATTTGCCCATAGAAAGTTTTTACTATTTGTCTTTTCATTTTTTATAGCCCTATCTACTTTTGCTACAGCGCCTATTAAAGCGCTGATAATAACCGGACAAAATAATCATAACTGGCAGGTAAGCCATGTTGTTCTGAAGAATATTATGGAAAATTCCGGATTATTTACTGTTGATTTTTCAATTTCTCCCAAACATGGTGAAAAAATGAATAATTATATTATAGACTTTTCTCCATATCAACTGGTTGTCCTTGATTATAACGGTGATAACTGGCCTAAGACTACACAAGACCGATTTTTGGAATATGTCCGTAATGGAGGAGGAGTAGTGGTATATCATGCTGCAAATAATGCTTTTACTGATTGGGTGGAATTTAATAAAATAATTGCTTTGGGTGGATGGAATAATCGTAATGAATCTTCAGGCCCTTGGGTATACTGGAAAGATAATAAACTTGTAAGAGATAATTCTCCCGGGGTTGGAGGATCGCATGGACAGCAAAGCGAATATGTCCTGAATGCTAGGAATACAAAACATCCGATTGTAAAGGGTCTGCCTCCTAAATGGAAACATGGTAAAGATGAATTATATGACCGGATGCGCGGTCCCGGTGATATTAAAGATTTATTATATACCGCTTATTCCGAGCCGTCTCTGGGAGGTTCGGACAGAGAGGAACCGCTTATATTTACCGTAGAATACGGCAAAGGAAAAATATTCCATATTATGCTCGGACATGCAGGTGATAGTCCTGAAAATAACCCTTCCATGCAGTGCACAGGATTTCAGGTTTTACTGCTTCGGGGCAGTGAATGGGCGGCAACAGGCAAAGTTACACAACCTGTTCCAAAAGATTTTCCAACAGCTACATCCGCAAGTTTCAGAAAAGATTATAAAGCACCTTGAAATGAAAACCCTTATTGATATCGTTATTTTATATACTTAAAATTGCCTGCTCGGTCTTTTTTCATAAATTTGCACCTCGAATTAATAATAACTTAAAAGGTAATTTATGATTACAACAGACCAGCTCAAAGAAGTGTTGGAACGCGAGGATGCGTTAAGGAGGCATCTTTGACGTCGATGCGAAAAAAATACAACTCGAAGAAGAGGAATTAAGAACTCACGCTCCCGGTTTTTGGGACGATGCCAAATCTGCTGAAGCCCAAACGAAAGTTATCCGCGGGATTAAAGGATGGCTGGAAGGATATAATGAAGTAAAGGGTGCGACAGAAGAACTGCAGCTTGCATTTGATTTTCAGAAAGAAGGAATAACTTCGGAAGAAGAAGTAGACCTTGCATATGAAAATGCCCTCAAACTGGTGGAGAATCTGGAGTTGAAAAATATGCTCCGTCGTGAAGAAGATAAGCTTGGGGCAGTATTAAAAATAAACAGTGGCGCCGGTGGAACTGAAGGACAGGATTGGTCTTCTATGCTATTTCGTATGTACCAACGCTGGTGCGAATCGAAAGGATATAAAACAACCATTACCAACTGGCAGGACGGTGACGAAGCCGGAATCAAAACAGCTACATTACAGGTAGAAGGCGACTATGCCTATGGCTACTTAAAGTCAGAGAACGGTGTACATCGTCTGGTACGTGTATCTCCTTTCAATGCACAGGGTAAGCGTATGACATCCTTTGCTTCTGTATTTGTGGTGCCATTGGTGGACGATTCTATCGAGATTGAAGTCAATCAATCGGATATCACGTGGGATACATTCCGTTCCAGCGGTGCGGGGGGGCAAAATGTAAATAAGGTGGAAACAGGAGTACGTTTGCATTATAAATACAAAGACCCTGAAACAGGAGAAGATAAAGAGATTGTAATTGAAAACACGGAGAGTCGCTCCCAGTTCGGAAATAAAGATAATGCTATCCGTTTGTTGAAGTCTCAGTTGTATGAGATGGAATTGGAAAGGCGCAGCCGCGAACAATCGAAAGTAGAAGCCGGAAAGAAAAAGATAGAATGGGGTTCACAAATACGCAGTTATGTATTTGACGATCGCCGAGTAAAAGATCATCGTACAAATTACCAGACATCTAATGTTAATGCTGTGATGGATGGAGATCTGGATGATTTTATAAAGGCCTATCTTATGGAATTTGGCGGAGAAGCTTAATACCAATCTAAATATAAATTAAGGGCAGATTTTGAAAAAGATCTGCTCTTTCTTTTTTATCTTTTTCGAACAAAAATAATTGACTGCCGTTTATAATATAACTTATAAAATAACGGCAGGAATTATATGTCTCAATCTTCGCATACTTCTCATTCCCTCCTTCGCAAACGCGGTGAAGGCATAGCTACGGTTTCGTTCTCGGAATTGCTTTTCGATTTGATTTATGTATTCGCCGTCACCCAGTTATCTCATTATCTGTTACACCATCTTAATGTTACGGGTTTCCTGCAAAGTACGGTACTGTGGTTTGCTGTATGGCTGGGCTGGCAGCATACCACATGGATGACAAACTGGTTCGATCCTAACATACGAAGTATCCGGGCTATCTTATTTGTGCTTATGATGCTGGGGCTAATTGTGGCAGCAGCTATTCCGGAAGCATTCGGGGAAAGGGGATGGATTTTTGCTTTATGTTATGTTGCCATTCAGGTAGGACGAACAGGTTCAATACTTTTCATGCTTGGAAGAAAGCATCAACTGACCCCTAATTATACACGTATCTTCGGCTGGTTTATTATTTCAGCTGTATTTTGGATAATCGGGGCATTTGAGGAAAGTGAGATGCGTTTGCTATTCTGGGCGATTGCCGTAATCTGCGATTATACTGCTCCGATGTTCGGTTTTTATCTGCCTTTTCTGGGGCGTTCCTATTCCAAGACAGACTGGACTATAGACGGACATCATCTGGCTGAACGCAGTCAGTTGTTTGTTATTATAGCTTTTGGTGAAACAATATTGATGTCGGGAGCATCCTTAAGTGAAATAGAAGTATGGACTACGCCGATCGTATTGGCGGCACTAATATCGTTTATAAGCAGTCTGGCTATGTGGTGGATATATTTTGACAGCAGTAGTGAGGCAGGTGCGGAGAAGATAATGAAAGTAGATAATCCCGGTTTGCTCGGTTTAAAATATCATTCGATACATGTAATACTGGTAGGTGCATTGATTTTGTGTGCTGTAGGTGACGAACTGGTTGTAAACCATCCATTAGGACATATGTCTATGGGGGCCGTTTTTGTGGTAATTATCGGCCCGGTAATTTACTTGTTAGCGAATATGGTATACAGATGGTTTACTTGCCATAGTATAATAAAATCACATATTATAGCGGTTTTTGCCTTGTTGCTAATGATCCCATTGAGTCCTTTTTTTAATCTTATTGTAGCCAACGCATTATCTGTATCGATATTTGTCTTTATTAGCATTTATGAGATCGTAGATTCGAGAAAGAACAGGGAGAAGAAGAATGCACACTAAACAAATTACCTTTCGGGATTGTTAACAAATAAGTAACAAACTGAAATAAATATCAGCAATGAAAAATTATGATCTAATAGATAATGTTGATGAAAATCAATATGAATTTCATGTCGACGGATACCTTCCTAAGATAGAATATATAAAAACTAACAATGGCGAAATCTATCTTACTCATACCGAAGTCCCTGTAGACCTCGAAGGACAAGGTGTTGGTAGCCAATTAGTAAAGAAGGTTTTAGAAGATATTGATACTAAAAGTCTGCGTTTGGTGCCGTTGTGCCCGTTCGTAGCAGCATATATAGACAGGCATCCCGATTGGAGGCGTCTGGTAATTCGAGGATAGAATTTAAGATCAACTAAATAATACAAAACGAAACATGGAAAAGAAAATTGAATACACCAACGGTGAAGTCACTGTCATATGGAGGCCCGAAATATGCCAGCATTCAGGCATTTGTGTTAGGACATTGCCGCAGGTCTATAATCCGAATGAAAGACCGTGGGTAAAACCGCAGAATGCAACAACCGAGCAATTGATAGCTCAGATAAAGATGTGCCCTTCGGGAGCATTGAGATATAGAATGAATAACGAACCGGAGCAAGAAAGTATATAAATAAAAAGGCAATTCATATTGAATTGCCTTTTTATTTTCTATTTAGTCTTCTTCTCTTCTTCGATCGTTTTTATAATACTCTCCCCTATTCCTATCCTGTAGCCTTGCGAGGAATAAAGGATTCCTCCATTGGTGGACAAATAGATTGTGAGAGGGAAATTATTCGAAAAATCAATCTGTAACGCCCTTGCAACATTATTCAGCAATGCTCTGTTATTATCCGTCATCCACAGTGATTGTTTAGGTAGTCCTTTGAATACAGATGCATCGAAAGCTTTGCTTAACTTATCGTCAGGTATGGCAAATAAAATACCGCCTCCCCATTCTTCAATTGACTGCTGTACGGCCGGAAGGTCTTGCAAGATGTGTTTAGTCGGTTCTTTATCAGGGTCGGCGAAACAAATTACCAATCCTTTCTTATTCGTAAGTTCTTTCAGTGATTTACTAGTTCCGTCGTTTAGTGTAACCACAGTATTCGGATCTACTATTCCTTGTACCTGAATACGTCCTTCAACTTTAGGTAAAGCGATTTCAACCGTTTTGCTGTCTTTCCCTTTCACTTCGAAGTAACGCGTATTTATTGTTACCGAACCGTCATTGCCCCTGCTGCCTGTCATCACACGATAGTAACCTTCATCTACGGTTATTTTTGCCGGAAGATTCTTAATTTCGTTTTCGTAATCGAGGGTTACAAAATTTCCATTCTCAAAGCGGGCAATGGTGAAATGGCTATAGTAACCCGGCTTTACGATATTATCTCTTGCATTGGTGAAGGTAATAGTCGCTTTGGGTTTCTCAGATGCTTTTTCATCGAAATATACATCTGTCCATAGATTATCTTCGGCCCTGAGGTATTGAGGCCGTCCGGTAGCAGGATCAATTCGCGTAAGGATATCCATAGAGCGGCAAAGGGCAACAAAAAATATATCACGTGAATATTTATCAGCGACTTTTAACTCATACACACCTTGCGGAGATACCGGACATTTGAAATAGTTCTGTTCATCGTCAACTTTTACATTATTACGGACAAAGTCTATTACTGTCTGAATATCGGAACGCGATTTGTCAATAAAATCTTCGGTCAGTTCTTTTTTGAAGAAACTCCGCCACGGGCGTATCAGTTCCAGACTTATACGTGGAGATAAAATATACTGTGCATATCTGATATGGAAACTGGTTATTTTACTCGCATCCAAGCCATCGTCAGCCGTCCACAGATGATCGGTAAGATATTCTTTTGGCGTGTCTCTCAGGTCTTTATCTTTCAATGATTCTATAAATGAATAGAGGTAATAATTGTTTTTCTTCTCTTGCATGAAACTCATGATATCTTCCCAATTACCCTGTGCTTTCGAAAGATAATTCCATGTCTTATCCGGATTCAGATTGTTTTCTGCAGCGAATTTACGGGCGTCTACCTCTTTGATGAATGTTTTCATATAAGCATTGCGGATAGAATCTTCATATGCAAGGCGCTTGGCGTTCTCAGCAATCTTTTCAGCTGATAGTTCTTTCACAGACTGTTGTGCAGGAGCTTCCATTATCAGGTTTTCTTCGAATTCTTTTCCTCGTATATTATTCAGCGTAACAGTTATTTCTCCCGAATTCATCGATGATTTGGCATAGCCGTATGTATCACCCTTATTTGCCCATACGAGTAAGTCTCCCATGCCTGATATTATGGATGCTGTGCCGTCATCTTTTGTAACAACGGTTGCAATCGGATAAAACTCGGCATAGTTATATACATTAAATTTCACAGTGGCATCGTCGACAACTTTACCTGCTTCATCTACCACTTTTACTTTCACATCCCGTGTAGCTGTATAATTCCCTAACAGATTAATAATAGAATACAGATTTGTCTGTACATTCTTCTCCTCAGGCCCGTTATATAGTCCGAAAACGTTTGTATGTACCATCATCGCCCGTTTCACAGGTGCTGAGAACCACGCTACATCAAGTTCAGGTTCGGGTTCACAGGCCCCGATATAATGCCATTTGGCGTCTACCCATGCTTCCACCCACGCATGATTGTCATCGGTATGTACCCAGCGTGGTGTATAACACTGGCGGGCAGGAATACCTACGGCACGCAGTGCAGCAGTAGTAAATGTAGACTCTTCTCCACATCTGCCCCAAGATGTTTTTGCTAATGCGAGAGGCGCGGAAGTGCGCCCGTCAGTTCCTCTGTATGTTACTTTTTCGTGGCACCAGTGATTAACTTCAAGTACGGCCTGTTCCATTGTCAGGTTTTTTACCCTGTCTTTCAGTTCTTCGAAGAATACCTGACGGGCTGTATCGAGGTTTTCGTTATTTACACGGTATACCAATACAAAATGGCGGAATATATCGTCCGGAATTTTTTTACCCCAATCAAAATATTCACGCGCTTTGAATGCAGCATCCACCTGTCCGAGGAAAAACTCTCCGTCGTAGTCGGCAAGATCGGATAACGGCATATATGCATATAGGAATTCTAAAGCTTCTTTCTGTTCTATAGTTAAATCCTGTCTGTCTAAAACAGAAAAAAGCTGTTCGCTGCGTCCGGCAGCCAGTTCTTTTCTGTCAAGGAATTGCTGATGTACTTCTTCCCTGTATTTTTCATCTTTCAGAAAATGAGAATCGGATTTAGTACACGAATAAGAGAATAAGAGGATTAGAGAAATAAAAATAGATTGGAAGCTGATTCTTTTCATATCTATCGGTTAATTAAGGGTTTCAGATATAACGGCCTTTTAACTCAAAAAGACAAAAATAATAATATTAATCCCAGTTGGGATCGTAAGCAGAAGATCGACCTCTGTTTTCATACTTGAGGTCTTGGAGCAGCGAGGAACTTGCCCGCAGCGATACATAATATGATTTATATTGGCCTACAGGGTTAAAACTGGCGGTTATTGACCAACAGTGGAGGTTACGAGTAAGATTACAACTCATATATGCTATTTTCTTCTGATCGAAATCGTAGCTGGTATTGAAGTTAAAATTCCAGTTTCTTGTCGGTTGTATACTTCCGCTAAGCCCGAAATTCTTAGTAACTCGCCCTTTATATTCCATTTCATCGTAGTCGAAGCGTCCGTAGCTGTAGTTCATAGAGAAGTTGAATGCAAGATTCCATTTTACCTCATTCTTTATATAACCGTCTTCATCATATTGGTTATCATCCTTTTTCTTCTCCATCAGACTACCTCTCTTCTGCTCTCCCGGTTCGGCATCCGGATCATCAGTATCCGAGGTACTATCCCCTTGTTTTTTATCTTTACCTTCGTCTCTTCCAAATAGTTTCTTGAAGGTATCCTGATTGATTGACGGCGAGATAGAATATCCTGTACTCTTCAACTTTCCGATACCTTTACCATGGCTGATACGGAGTTTATCCACCTTAGTCGGGTTGCCGTATTTATCCAGTCCGTACATATAAGGGTCGAATGCCGCCCCAATGTTTACGACGAAGGATTTACTGAATTTAAATCGGGCATTGACGGCAATATCGCTCCATTTCAGGGAGTCTGCCATCAGATTATGGTTGAAGTTTATACTTAAGTTGTCAATCAGGCTTATCTTCTTAAATCCGGTGGAATCTTTCTCTGAAGCTACTTTCATTTCCAGATTATTCTCAAAACTAAAGGAAATCATTCCCGATGCCCCCATTGGAGCTGTTCCGAACATGCCCTGCGAATAAGGGGAATAGACATGCTCCATTTCATGCCCCTGCGAATCGTAGTATTTATATCTTTCATAGAATCCAAACATCGGATCACTGAAATCAGGGGCATAGCTAAAGCCGATACTGGGTGTGAAAACGTGCCTGATTCGTGTTGTTTTAGAAAAGATAGGCACATATTCGCCGTATAGTTTTGTCTGGAAGCTTAAAGCAGCATTGAAGTCGTAGACCCGCTTAAATGAATAGGTAGTATCTCCCGGCATGCTTCTGTGCGAATTTGTTTCAGGATTCCATTGATGCTGTATTTTGCGGGTATACCAGCGTTCGGTATAGTTGATTGACGGGGTGATATTCAGATAATTAAAGGCACTGAAAGTAGCCGATATAGGGATGTAATGCTTCATCGCATTATTCCAGTCTTTTTTCAAATTCGATTTGAACAACAGATTTTCTTTAGTATCGATACTGTTACGGAAATCTCCGGTATAACTCATTTGAATTTTTTCGTACCAACGTTCCGAGCCGGCAGCTTCTTTCCTTTTGAAAGGAGCGATACGGCTCATCGTTACTGTCAGATTCGGCAATGTCATCGATATAGAAGAGTCCTGACTACGTTGTGCGACATTCATCGTTGCAGCGAAACTCCATGGCGAATTAGGGATGCGCTGCGTAAGGCTCACACTCGAACCTTTTGTATTGCTTGTTCCTCTTGGTATGTATCTATTGTCTAGGCTATTATGGTTGTATGAACTGGTGGCGAAGTTTACACTGGCCGACAATGTCCGGAACATATTCGCTTTCGGATCTTGCGAATGTGTCCAGTTGATAGCCAAATCTTTATTTATGGTTTGGTCTATGTCTTTTTCACCGTATTTATTATACAGATAGTTTATATCGAAAGATCCCGAATATTTGTAACGCTTCCGGTATGATGAACGCGCTTTCAGGCCCCACGATCCTTTTGTGTATATATCGCCTGTTAGGGCAAGGTCTATATTATCGTTGATAGCGAAATAGTATCCTCCGTCGTGCAGGTTAAACCCCCTGTCCATTTCATCTCCATAGGATGGCATAATAACCCCGGATGAATACTTGTCGGAAAAAGGAAAGAATCCGAAAGGAAGCCCGAGCGGGAGAGGTAACCCTTCGATAACCAGATAGGCCGGCCCCGTTACCACATTCTTTTTAGGCTTTACTTTCGCTTTGGTCAGGGCAAGATAGAAGTGGGGGTGTTCGTGATCGTCGCAGGTGGTATATTTACCGTCGAGCATAAAGAAAGAATTATCTTCCTGTTTCTTTGCTTTTCCGGCTATTACGTAGCCTTCACCCTGCGTAGTGATTACATTTGTAATATATCCTTTCTTTGTCTTGAAGTTATACTTCATGTCTTTCGACTCATAATCTGTTCCGCCGTCCGAAAATATAGGGTATCCGAATTCTTCACCTATCGAGTCGAGCCCGTATGTTGCATATAAAAGGCTACTGTCCATATTCATGGATAATTTTTCGCCTTTTAAGGTTATTTCAGTATATTTTACTTCTGCATCGCCATATAGATAACCCCAGTTGCTGGATAACAAGACAACCGAGTCGTTAGCGGAATAATCTACTATGGCATCCAATGCATTTTTTTGTTTGGTAGAATCCTGCGGTAACGAATCGCTTTGTAAGCGCAGAGAATCATTCATAGGGAGAGAATCGTTCTTCAGCCGTGGAAGAGTATCGTTAATATACAGCGACTGGAAGGCACGATGTTTTGTATAGGCATATTGTGCACCTAGAAAAGGCACAGAGAACAATATACATAGAAATATGTATGTACAAATACGAATTTTGCTCATCTACAAAACTTCATGCTTATGTATTCGGATGCAAAGCTAATCAATTAAACATGAAAGCAGAATATGAAAAATCAAAAAAAGTTTAAATTTTTATACTTGGCCTTCATATTTGTGCTTTGTAGTTATTGCACCGTTTACAGATATTTATCTATATATTTTTTATCTTTGTTATTCATTTAACGGATCTGACTATGAAATATTTTTTACTTGCCATTGCTGTTTTTCTTTTTTCTGCAGAAATACAGGCCCAAAACTTCGACAACTATTTTATTGATAATGCGTTACGTATCGACTATGTATTTTCGGGAGATGCAGCTTCTCAGACCGTATCGCTCGATCAACTTAATCAATTGCCACAATGGGCAGGACGCCGCAGCAATTTGTCGCAATTACAATGGAAAGGTAACGGGCAGATTAAAATAAGCGATGAAAAGAGTGGCGAATGTATTTATATGGATGCTTTCAGTACCTTGTTCTCGGAATGGCAGACAACACCTGAAGCCGGAAATGTAAGGAAAAGCTTCGAAAATACATTTTTAGTGCCTTTCCCGAAGGGAAAAGTGATTATCGAAATTAGTTTACGTGATAAAACTGGGAAATATACATCAGCAATTAAGCATGTCGTAGATCCGAATGATATATTAATCAAAAAAAAAGGTTTGAAAAATCTTCCGGCTTATACTCTCATTCATCAGGGTGGAGAAGTCAGCAAGTGCGTTAATGTAGCTATACTGGCCGAAGGATTTAAAGCGGATGAAATGGGAAAATTCAGGGAATATGCCAAAATTGCATGTAAACAAATTTTCAATCATACACCATTTAATAATTTAAAGGATAAATTTAATTTCTATGCGATAGAAACAGTCTCGGAAGATTCGGGTGTGAGTGTGCCGCGCGAAGGTAAATGGAATAGCACTGCATTTCATTCGCATTTCGATACATTCTATTCAGACAGGTATCTGACTACAACACATGTGAAAGATATCCACGATGCAATTGCTGGTATACCATATGCCCATATCATTATATTGGCTAATACAGATGTATATGGCGGCGGCGGGATTTTCAATTCTTATACCTTGACAACAACCGGCCATGAAGGCTTCAAGCCTGTTGTGGTCCATGAGTTCGGGCATAGTTTTGCGGGACTTGCCGATGAGTATTTCTATGAGAGCGATGTATTGGATAATACATATAGCCATGATGTGGAACCGTGGGAGTTTAATATTACTACGCTTGTAGATTTCTCTTCCAAGTGGGAAAAGATGCTGAAAGCGGGAACTCCCGTACCTACTGATGTAAAAAAGGGGGATAAATATAAAGTAGGTGTTTATGAAGGTGCAGGTTATTCAGCAAAAGGCATTTACCGTCCTGCCGTCGATTGTAGGATGAAGACAAATACCTGCAAAGATTTTTGTCCTGTATGCCAGAATGCTATCGAACAGCTTGTAAAATTTTATACTGAGTGAAAAAAACACAGTTAAGATTTTATTTATAAGGATAAAACCGCTATTTTTGTCGCTGCTAATTTTGAGAATAAACAAAATATAATTTATAATACAATGTCTTCTAAAAAGAAACAAGCAGAATTACGAGAAGAGAAAGACTGGGAAAAAATAGACAGTGCAGTTCGCGAGTCGGAGCATTTTATTGAAAAATACCAAAAACAATTATTGATCGGTATTGGAATTGTTGTTGTGGTAGTCAGTGGATTTCTGGCTTTCAGACATTTCTATCAGGGGCCGAGAAACCATGAAGCTCAGGTTGCTATGTTTAAAGGAGAACAATATTACCGTTTAGGACAGGATTCCCTTGCTCTATACGGAGATGCAAACGGTTATGTAGGATTCGAATCTATTATCAGTGATTACGGTTCTACCGATGCCGGAAACCTTGCTAAAATGTATGCAGGTATCTGTTATGCAAATCTCGGTAAGTATGACAATGCGCTGGAATATCTGAAAGGATTCAGCGGCAGTGATAAAATCATTTCTCAACTGGTAAACGGGACTATCGGAGATTGTCTTAGCAATACAGGTAAGGAAGACGATGCTGTTTCATATTATATAAAAGCTGCAAAGGGTGTAGATAATCCTGCCCAAAGCCCGATATTGTATAAGAAAGCTGGTCTTATCTACAGAAATCAGGGCAAGTACGATAAAGTAATAGAAACATTTACGCTGGTAAAAAATAAATATATGAATTCTGCAATTGCATACGAAGCGGATAAATATATAGAAGAAGCAAATCTGCTCAAAGCAGGTGCAAAATGATTATGAGCGAAATTAGATAAAACAAAAAAGGGTATCAGTGCGATACCCTTTTTTTATTTAGATTTTATTATTTAGAAGTTATTGCTCATAACCTGTATTCCGAAACGTTCAGCTTCGTCATATTTCTCTTTTATGAAAGTATAAAGATTAGGCGATTTGTGAGCTCCTACCTTGCGGGTTTCATTCAAGGGCTGAATATATCCTATCGATAACATTTTGCGCTGAAAATTCCTCCTGTCGATAGGCCGTCCGAGTATCGCTTCATATATGCATCTCAATTCAGGCATGGTAAACTTCTCGGGAAGCAATTCGTAACCTACAGGTACGAACCCTATTTGCCGGCGAATTGTAAAAGTAGCCGTGTCTATTATTTCCTTGTGGTCTGCATACAGTTCCGGCATCTGGTTTATGTCGAACCATGCGGCTTCTTCATATTCTTCATCTGCCTGTAATGTTACTTCGTTGTATTTTACCAAAGCGTAGTATCCAAGGCTGATAAAGCGGTCCAGAGGCCAGTTTACTTTATCATGATTAAGTTTTGAACGCTTCAGCATTTCTACATTTTCGTCGAGGCCTATACGGCCTTTCTTTCCAAAGAAATAGAATTGTTTCAGATATATATCGTTAAGGCCTGTCTTTTCTCTCAAGACGCGCTTTGCCGATTCATCGGGATCTTCATCTTTTGCCACAAATCCGCCGGGGAGCATCCATTTGTCGCTCACCTTGAATTTGGATAATAATACTTTCAGGCTGCCCGCATGAAAACCTAATATGATACAGTCTACAGAAACGTTCGGAATGAAAATATCCGGATCCTGATCTATAGTATCAACAGGCACTTTCTCTTTTTCCATAATAATTTTCTCATTTGACGACATCATCCGCATTCTTATCTTTCTTGTTGTCGAGGTAGTAGATGTGGTATTCAGCTTTTTCTTTGGCCGTTTTCAGGCTGTCGAGCTGAAGCATCATCGTTGATAACTGAAAAGATTTTGAAATAGCGGATTTTGTAGTTTGTGACAAGGTATATGTATATTTCCCTTGTCCTTCAAGCGTTACACTTAAAGGAATATTTGTATTTGTGAATATAAATTTAGCCATCCCGTTTTCGTTCGCCCCCGCAAAACGAATAATTTCGTATTCTTTACCCATGTTCGAGAATCTGTAATTCAGACCGTCGTCATTTACCGGTAGTGATTGTACAAAAGAGCCGTCCTTGGCTGATATTTTTATCTGATTATGCTTTTGTTTCGATCCCGTAAAGACACTCTCAATGTATAAGACTCCGTCTTCGCCTACACCCGAGCGAAGCATTGTTCCTGTAATAACACCCCCTGTTACACTTTCCTTGGGAATATATGATCCTGTTTCCTGATATTGCTTGTTTCTCTGATAAGAAAAAAGGGATTTCATTTTTTCCAGTGTCGGCTGATATGCCGCTACCAAAGAATCGCATTCGGTGATTGTCTGCATATTTTCACCTCTTCTTATCGTGTCCAGAAAAGCCAGTCCGGCACGAATCTGATCAAATGCTTTAGGATATAATATTTTCAGGCTGTCTATTTCCTGCTTTGCCAGTTGGTATTCTTTATTGGCATAGAAAGCGCGGGCTGAGTCTAAACGCAGCTTGGCTCCATCATCTTTTGGCCCGCATGCAAGTAAAAAGACAAAGAGAAACACCATTGTATTTCTAAAATAATTCTGCATAGGATGTACTCTAATGTTATTTAGAGAAAATATTCTGGGTAATCTTTTGTAATTGTGCACCAAATTACAAATTATTTTGATTTTCGCAGAATTATTCTCTAATAATTTATATTTATGTTATTAAAAATACATCAAAAAAACTATTATTCCTATACATTTAACACCAAAAAAGGAGAAATGTTTTTTATGTAACAGTTATTTCTTTTCTAAGGTATACTTTTATGGGTAATGAAATTGTATATGTATTTATTATCTTTGCAACTTCAATAAATAGAGGCTTTCTCATTGAAAATGATATACGACAACGATTCTGAAATAGAAAAAGAACTGGTACAGAAATTTTCCGGTAAAATATTCGAAACAATTTCCCGTGTGGCCGATAATATGCAGCTCGAATGTTATGCAATCGGGGGATATGTACGAGATATATTCCTGCACCGCCCGTCGAAAGATATAGATATTGTAACGGTAGGCAAGGGTATAGAACTAGCTAAGGCTGTCGCTAAGGAGCTGGGGCCTAAAGTAAGCCTTTCGGTTTTTAAGAATTTTGGTACGGCACAAATCAAATTTAAAGATACTGAGATAGAATTTGTTGGTGCCCGTCGCGAATCTTATCAACGCGATTCCCGCAAACCGGTAGTAGAAGACGGTACACTGGAGGACGATCAGAACCGCCGTGATTTTACAATCAATGCCTTAGCTGTCTGTCTCAATAAAGAGCGGTTCGGCGAACTTTTAGACCCGTTCGGAGGATTGCAGGATATGGCGAATCTTATTATCCGTACACCTCTCGACCCGGATATTACTTTTAGTGACGACCCGTTGCGTATGATGCGGGCTATCCGTTTCTCTTCTCAATTGGGTTTCGATATAGAGGCGGATACATTCGATGCAATCACCCGGAATAAAGACCGTATTGCTATCATCTCTTCTGAACGTATTATAGATGAACTCAACAAAATAGTATTGTCCCCGAAGCCGTCTGTCGGATTTTTACAATTAGACCAGACTGGTTTGCTTTCGATTATATTTCCCGAGTTGGTCGCCCTTAAAGGTGCTGAAACAAAAGAAGGCATAGGGCATAAGGATAATTTTTATCATACGCTCATCGTGCTGGATAATATTGCCCTGAAAACAGATAATCTGTGGCTTCGTTGGGCGGCAATCCTTCACGATATTGCCAAGCCTGCGACGAAACGCTTCGATAAAAAGCTGGGCTGGACATTCCACAATCATAACTTTATCGGAGAGAAAATGGTTCCGGGCATATTCCGCAGGATGAAACTGCCGATGAATGAGAAAATGAAGTATGTACAAAAAATGGTAGGGCTTCATATGCGCCCTCAGGTACTAGTCGATGAAGATATTACCGACTCGGCTGTGCGTCGTCTCCTTTTCGAAGCAGGTGATGATATAGACGATTTGATGACCCTTTGTCAGGCTGATATAACATCTAAAAATCCGGAGAAAGTCCGCCGTTATCTGCGAAATTTTGAAATCGTCCGCGAAAAACTAAAAGATATAGAGGAAAAAGACCATGTCCGTAACTTTCAGCCGCCGATTGGAGGGGAAGAAATTATGGAAATATTCGGACTTACGCCGGGTGTAGAAGTAGGCAGGTTGAAATCATCTATCAAAGATGCTATTTTGGACGGTGCTATTGCTAATGAGTATGATGCGGCTTATAAATACCTGATAGATAAGGCTAAAAAAATAGGTTTGGAACCGAAATCAAAGTAAATTTTATGTATTATTGTGGATTTATATGTAGATTTGCCTCTTTATTAGGAGAACAATATCAATTAAATCTAAGAGACAATACTATGAGAACAATTACTTTTATTCTGACATTGTTGTTATTGACAGCATGCAGTTCATCCAAACAAACGGCTAAAAAAGGATGGGGAACATACGGAAGCCCTAAAGTGGAACAGGAATTATTGAACGATCAGACTTTCGTCGTAGATGTATACAGCGAAGATCCTACATATGGATATACTGAAGAAAATCCGATAATGGTAGGCAGTGCCGGAGGAAGCGGGCCATTGAATGAAAGGAGATTCCTGAATGCATTGATGGGGCCGGATGGTGAACCGATAACATATACCAGAATAGGCAGTTGTTGCAACTTCAAGACAAAAAATGGTTTGTTTGACGATGGCGGACTTCTCGATAAATACAGCGTTATGCATAAAGGCCTTGAAAAAGAAGTTATTCTATATATAAATATGTACGACTCGGATGTACTAAAGATTCCGGTTGGTTTTAAAAAGAAAAAGTGAATATGACGATAAAATCAATTATAGTTGCAGCAGACGAAAACAATGCGATCGGCAAGGATAACAACCTGCTTTGCCATCTGCCTAACGATTTGAAATATTTCAAAAAGGTTACAGATGGGCATCCTGTTATCATGGGGCGTAAGACTTTCGAATCGTTACCAAAAGGCGCTTTGCCTAACAGAAGAAATATTGTAATAACTCGGAATAGGGAATTGCAATTCGACCGTTGTGAAATGGTTTCTTCACTTGCCGAAGCTATAAAGTTATGCGAAGGAGAACCTGAGATTTTCTTCATCGGTGGCGGGAGTATATACAAAGAAGCTATGAGGATTGCCAATAAACTATACCTTACCCGTATACACCATATATTTGAAGGTGCAGATACTTTTTTTCCACAGGTTGATTCTTTAACATGGAAAGAAGTCGCAAGGGAAGATCATCAGACCGATGAGAAGCACAAGTATGCATATAGTTTTATAACTTTCGAGAAAATAAAACGTTAATATCCTTGCTTATATTAAATAAACATCCTATTTTTGCAACCCGAAACTGAGGAAAGAAATAATAACAGAAAATACATACAGCGATGAAAAGAACTTTTCAACCATCAAACAGAAAGAGAAAAAATAAACATGGTTTTCGCTCAAGAATGGCTACTGCAAACGGACGCAGAGTGCTTGCAGCACGCAGGGCCAAAGGAAGAGCTAAACTTTCAGTTTCTGACGAATACAGCAAATAATAGTTTATAAAAAACATTTTGCTTAAGCATACAGAGTAGGAATTAGTATTAATTCTTACTTTTGTTGTTTATAGACCATTGGTATGACATTGAACTGGTTCGATATAGTTGTTGTGATTCTTATACTGGTAACGCTGGTGAAAGGTTTTTTCTCGGGATTGGTGATGCAGATCGCTTCTCTTGCAGGGATTATACTTGGGGCTATCTTTGCCGGAAAGCTTTCGGAATATATCGCTCCATGGCTGATCTCATTTATCGATGGTTCGCCACATATTATCGGGCCGTTATCTTACATCATAGCTTTTATCATTATCCTGATTGCCTTGTTTTTTGCCGGAAAGCTGGTGAATAAATTTGTGGATGCTTTACAGATGTCGACACTCAATAGGCTGGCTGGAGCCATATTTTGCGCAGCTAAATGGCTTGTTGTCTTTAGTATACTGCTAAATCTTTTGGTTGAATTCGATCAGGATAAGAAAATAATAAAAGAGGATATTCGTGAAAATTCTCACACATATCCCCTTGTAACCGAAATAGCAAAGACTGTAATTCCTTATCTCCGTTTCGACTGGATCAATTAGTCTTCTTTGCTGTATATTTTTCGATTGCTTCTACCAATTTGCTTTTGGATACCAATCCTACAATTCTGTCTACTTCTTTTCCGTCTTTATATACAACAATAGTTGGCAATCCCTGAATTCCCTTGTCGATAGAAAATTTTTTATAATTGTCTACATTTAATTTGCCCACTTTCAGAGAGCTCTTATACTCTTTAGAAAGTTCATCCAATATAGGAGCCATACGGCGGCAAGGACCGCACCATGCAGCCCAGAAATCTACAAAGACAAGGCCTTTTGCAGTTTCACTATCGTAGTTTGCGGCCGAGAGGGTAACAATCAGGTTTTTGTCTTTCGGTTCATCCTCGGTAGCTGCAAAAAGAGAGTTGCTGCTTAGTATAAACAGGGATAATACTATACTTAAAAATGGAAATAATATTCTGTTATTCATCTATCTAACTGTTTTATATTAATAATTAAGGTACAAATATAATAGGTAGAATCAATTAAAATGCATGCGTTATGACTATTTATTAATTTTTTGAGTTAATAATATCTCAAAATCAATTAATTTTGTGTTTCATCTCAAATTTCAGAAATGGATCGCGAACCACTTATACTGGATTTAGATAAAATACTGGAAGAAAAGGCTCCGAAAATTTATAACAAGATACCGCGCTTTGTTATAAATTATCTGAAACGTAAGATTCATATCGATGAATTGAACGAGATACTGAGAATATATGCAGACAGGGAAGGGGTAGACTTTATGACTTCGGTAGTAGGCTATTTCAATCTGACCCTAAATGTAGAAGGCCTCGACGATATACCGAAAGACGGACGTTTTATTTTCGCATCCAATCATCCTTTAGGTGGCCTCGATGGTATCTGTCTTTCTGCTGTGATTGGTGAGAAATATGATAAGAAGATAAAATATGTAGTGAACGATGTGTTATATTTTATCAGGAACCTGCAACCTATATTTCTACCTGTAAATAAATACGGGCGTCAGTCAAAACAGGCTACCGTCACACTTAATGAAGCCTACGAGTCGGACGACCAGATAATAACTTTTCCTGCTGGCATTTGTTCGCGCAGAGAAAAAGGTAGAATATACGACTTGCAGTGGCAGAAAAATTTTATATTGAAGGCGATCGAATCTAAAAGAGATATTGTACCTGTCTATTTTGATGGGAAAAATTCAAATTTCTTTTATAGATTTGCAAATATAAGAAAGAAGCTTGGCATAAAATTCAATATAGAATTGATCTTTCTGCCTGATGAAATGTTTAAGAATAAGAATAATGAATTTTCAATTATATTCGGAGAGCCTATTCCCTATACATTTTTTGACGATTCAAGAAATGCATCTCAATGGGCGGAATATGTAAAGGAAAAATCATATAACTTAGCGAAATCAAAAAGGTAACAAATGGAAGCCATTATAGCACCGGTAGATAAAAACCTTCTCAGGGCCGAATTGACAAAGGACAAGCGTCTTAGGCATACCAATAAGGCCAATAACGAAATATATATAGTGACGCATCACAATTCGCCGAATGTGATGCTGGAGATTGGTCGCCTACGGGAAATCGCGTTCCGCTATTATGGAGGAGGTACCGGAAAATCTACTGATATCGATGAATACGATACCATGGATAACCCATATAAACAGCTGATTGTATGGAATCCTGATGCAGAGGAGATTATAGGTGGCTATCGCTTTATTTGCGGGCCCGATATCTGTTTCGATGACAACGGGGAGCCGATACTGGCTACATCGCATTTGTTTCACTTCTCTAAGAAGTTTATAAAGGAATATCTGCCCTATACATTCGAGCTAGGAAGGTCGTTTGTAACACTGGAATATCAGTCTACTCTTGCCGGATCGAAAGGCATCTTTGCGCTGGATAATCTGTGGGACGGATTAGGTGCCTTATCAGTTGCCGACCCGTCGATGAAATATTTTTTCGGGAAAGTGACTATGTACGATACATACAATACACAGGCACGCGATATGATACTGTATTTTCTCAGTAAATATTTCCCTGACCCTGACAGGCTGGTATGGCCTAAGCAGGCGCTTCATATAGAAACAGAGGAGAAAAAACTTATACGCTTATTCGATGAAGATACATTTAAAGCCGATTATAAGATATTGAACACTTCGGTTCGCAAACTCGGACTGAACATACCACCTTTGGTAAATGCTTACATGAGTCTTTCGCCACAGATGAAGGTATTCGGTACTGCGGTTAACGATACTTTCGGAAACGTGGAAGAGACAGGGATTCTCATCAATGTAGATGAAATACTGGAAGAAAAGAAGAAGAGGCATATCGAATCGTATCTGAGAGATAAGCCTTCGAAGCGATTCCTTAAAAGACTGCGCCAGATGATAAACTGGAGCTGGTCGAAGTACGATGATAAACCAAAAACAAAAAAGAAAAATGAAGGCTTTTTTACAATCTCCCGTAGGAGTAATAGAACTAGAAGAAACTGACGGTTATATATCAGCATTGAGGGTAATTTCACAAATGCCGGAACAACAAAGTGCGTCAACACCGGTATTGGATGAAGCGGTAAAACAATTGAATGAATACTTTGCAGGCACACGAAAAGATTTCGACCTTCCATTGAAACAGGCAGGCACTCCATTTCAGCAAAAGGCATGGGAATATCTTTCCACAATACCATATGGCGAAACCGTATCATATAAGGCAGAGGCATCGAGTATCGGTTCACCTAACGGATGCCGTGCTGTAGGCTCTGCAAACGGGAAGAATAATATTGCTATTATCGTGCCTTGCCACCGAGTGGTAAATGAAGGAGGATCACTGGGCGGATATGCCTACGGTCTGGAAATGAAAAAGAAGCTGCTCGATCTGGAAAGCCGGCAAAAAAGCTTGTTTTAATGCTCGACTTATCTAAGTACAACATAATACTGGCATCTAATTCGCCCCGAAGAAAAGAACTGCTTTCGGGGCTGGATGTCAGTTATGAAATCAAAACACTTCCAGATATAGATGAATCCTACCCTGAAAGTCTGCAGGGGGAAGAGATAGCGATATACATATCGAAAGAAAAGGCGGAGGCATACAAAGATCATCTTAAAGAAAATACGCTACTTATTACTGCCGATACAATCGTTTTACTTGAGGGTAAAGTATACGGCAAGCCTGTCGATGAAGATGAGGCTAAACAGATGCTGCGTGACTTATCCGGCAAAACTCATCTTGTAGTTACGGGAGTCTGTATTACAACAAGCGAAAAGCAACAGGCTTTCGGTGTTTCATCTGAAGTCAGGTTTGCTAAGCTTGAAGAAGACGAAATTGAATATTATGTAAACAAATACAAACCACTGGATAAAGCCGGAGCATACGGTGTGCAGGAATGGATAGGTTATATTGCGGTAGAATATATATCCGGTTCTTATTTTAATATAATGGGTCTGCCCATACAACGTTTATATCAGGAATTGAAAAAGTTCTGACAATCAATATTTTTTTCGTCCGAAAATGCGTTAAAGAATAAAAGACTTATCTTTATTGCATGAAAATAGTTGAGAACAATAGGGTACTGTTGCGCTATATCTTTATTATGGTGGCTATTGTAATAGCTTTCGGTTCTCTTATTGTTTCACATTTTCTGGTAAAAGACCTTTCCAAAGAAGAACGTAATAAGATAGAGATATGGGCTGAAGCCACCAAAGAAATGGCCAGTAATACCGAGAATCAGAATATGAATCTGATAGTGCATATCCTCAATAGTAATACGACTATCCCAGTCATATTATACGACAAAAAGGATAATTTCTATACTTCTGCAAATATAGAATTATCGGGAACAGATGATCAGGAATTCTTGAAACAAAAAGTGAAAAGCTTCGAAAAGAAGCATCCGGCTATTGTTATTGATGTTGAAGATTTCGACCAGTATGTTTATTACGATGATTCTTATACATTAAAACGGCTGCAATTGTATCCATATATTCAGATGGGTGTACTTATAATATTTATGATTACGGCATTCTTTGCATTATTTACTACCATGAAGATGGAGCAAGACCGTCTTTGGGTCGGCTTATCGAAAGAAACGGCACACCAATTGGGCACACCTATTTCGTCCCTTCTGGCATGGCTGGAATATCTGAAACTTAAAGAGGCCGATTCTTCGATAGTCGGCGATATGGAGAAAGATGTGAACCGCCTGCAAATGATTACAGACCGTTTTTCAAAAATCGGTTCCGCACCTTCGTTAGAGAAGAAAGACCTGAATGAAATTGTAAGGCAGTCGATCATATACCTTGAAAAACGTATATCGAAAAAAGTAATATTTGAACTAAGGTTGTTATCAGAACCGGTTTATGTTAATGTAAACGAACCGTTGTTAAGCTGGGTAATAGAGAACCTGACGAAAAACGCAGTGGATGCGATGAGCGGACAGGGAAAAATAATATATACTTTATCAGCCAAAGGAAAGATGATAAGCCTCGACATTTTGGATACGGGGAAAGGAATACCTAAGTCGAAATTTAAATCTATATTTAATCCGGGCTATACGACTAAAGCCAGAGGGTGGGGACTTGGACTATCTTTGGCTAAACGTATTATAGAATCGTATCACAAAGGCAGGATATATGTAAAATCATCGGAAGTGGGTATTGGCACAACTTTCTGTATTGAGTTAAAAAGGGCTAATTAACATCCTCTGTATAGCTTGTACCCTGATATAACCGGATTATTTTCTTATTTTTGTGACTATTCGTTTTTATTTTAACAATTTAATACAATTTGATGACTAAATTTTCCAGAGCTTTTTGGGTCGCTAATTCTGTCGAATTATTAGAGCGACTGTCGTATTATGCGGTATTCATTTCATTAACTTTATATTTATCAAACGTTTGGGGCTTTTCGGATGTCGAAGGCGGTATTATTGCCGGGTGCTTTTCCGCTTTGCTCTATTTTCTGCCTACTTTCCTCGGTGCATATTCAGATAAAATAGGCTTCCGCAAGGCTATAATGACGGCTTTTGCACTTCTTACTATCGGTTATTTCGGCTTGGGGCTTATTCCAACTTTTCTTGAAAGTGCCGGACTGGTAAGCTATGGCGCTGGGAATGCAGTCGGCCTGAATCCCGACATGACAGAAATGAACGAAGGAGGTATTGTCGCCGTATTCCGTTCTTTCTTTAAAGCTATAGGAGTAGGGAATTTTGACAGGTTTACCGAGTTCACCGGGCTGAGAGAAAGTGTTCAACAATGGACTATCGTGCCTATTCTATTGTTGATAGTAGTCGGCGGCGCATTTATAAAATCCGTAATATCGGGAACTGTAGCTAAAGAAACGACCGCGGATACACGGGCAAGAGGATTTGCCATTTTCTATATGATGGTTAATATAGGGGCATTTACAGGCAAAACAGTTGTTGACCCGCTTCGTAAAAGTATAGGTGATCAAGGCTTAGTTTATCTGAATTATTTCTCGGCAACAATGACATTAGTTGCATTGATCGTTGTCTTCTTTATGTATCGTTCTACAAAGACGGAAGGACAGGGAAAAAGCTTATCGGAAATCTGGCAGGCACTGATAAAAGTCTGTAAGAACGGCCGTCTTGTGGCTCTCATACTTATTACCAGCGGTTTCTGGATAGTACAGCAACAGATGTATGCATCGATGCCGAAATATGTTATACGCATGGTAGGGCCGGATGCATCTCCGGGATGGATAGCCAATGTAAATCCTCTGGTAGTTTTCTTGTTGGTGAATTTGGTAACTACTATAATGAAGAAGCGTTCACCTTTGGCTTCGATAATGGTCGGGATGTTTATCATTCCTTTTTCGGCTTTACTGATGGCATTCGGTAATATGATGGGTAGTGATTTGATATCTGTCGGCGGCTTGTTTACGATTCATCCGGTTACGCTTATGCTGATTATTGGAATTGCTTTTCAGGCACTTGCCGAATGTTTTATTTCACCGCGCTTCCTCGAATATTTTTCCCTGCAATCGCCAAAAGGAGAAGAGGGGCTTTATCTCGGGTTCAGTCATCTCCATACATTTGTATCTTCACTGGTGAGCTTCATTGTTGCAGGATTTTTATTGGAAACATTCTGCCCCGATCCGTTATCGGAACGATTTGCCAATTCTACAAACTTTGCCGCCGATTATGCTGCGGCAACTGCAAATGCGCATTACCTATGGTATGTGTTCTTTGCTATAGGATTAGTGTCGGCTATTGCACTTGTCATATATGCAAAAGTCGTCAGGGATATAGATTCAAAGAAAGCTGCTGAAATAAAGATATAATCATAGATAGAAAGATTAATAAAGCTCCTAAACTCACAATTTTAGGGGCTTTTTTATTAAAAAATGTGATACCTTGTCATTTTCTTTGCATCTCACCGACTAACAGAGTAAGAGTTTAAGGATGACAGTTAAAACAGATATAGAAAAAGCATTTATTGAAATGGTTCGCGCCAATGAGCGGATCATTTACAAAGTATGCTCTTTTTATGTCTCAGATGAATTTCCTATTTCCGATTTATATCAGGAAGTTGTCTGTAATCTATGGACAGGTTACCAGCGTTTCCGCAATGAAAGTAAGATTTCAACATGGATATACCGTGTGGCTTTGAATACGTGTATATCGGGTATGAGAAAGGAAATGCGCCGCCCTAAGGGTAGTCCGGTTTCTATCTTGGAAGAATCGCTGGCCGAACCGGAGAATATGAATGAAAAGATAAAGGAAATGTATAGGCTGATTCATCAGCTGAATACTATAGAGCGCGCTATCATCCTGCTTTATCTGGAAGAAAAGTCATATCAGGAAATAGCTGAAATAACAGGACTGACGGTAACTAATGTGGGTACGAAGCTAAAGCGTACAAGAGAAAAACTCAAGCAGATGTCAAATCTTTAAGAATTACTGTTTATGGAATTGGATGAATTAAAAGATACATGGCATTCGTTGGACGAACGGCTGAAGAAGCAGGAAATGCTGAAGGAAAATATACTGAAGGAGATGCTGCATGCCAAGTCGGATAAGGCTTTGGGACGATTGATCAATTTCGAATTTCTGGGCATTATCCTTACTATAATAGTGATTCCGTTTATGATATTCCTTATTACTCAGGGATACCTCTATTTTATTTTGCAGCAGGTAATCGTTTATCTTGCTATTGGCTATTCTATTCTGGGTATAATTGCGCAGATAAGGAAAGTATATATGCTGATGAAAGTCGATTTTTCAAAGCCAGTCAGTAACAATATTGTACTGATACAGCGCTTTAATATACAAATACGGAGGGAGAAAATAGCTTCTTTTACTGTCATACCACTTATAGGTTTGTTTTTTGTCCTGCCTTATACTACTCTACAAATGGAGCTCTGGCGGTGGATAGCTGTTGTTGGAGTATTTGTAATCGTAATAATCCTTTCATACTGGCAGTATAAGAAGATATATGATAAGAATATCAGCCATATACTTAAAAGCTTGCAGGAGTTACGTGATTTGGAAGACGACGAAAAAGAGTAGACAGCTATATGATCTAATAAGAATTTTCGATAAAAAGGCTGTATTATTCAATATATCCTGTATTTTTACCGAATTATTACTAACACAACGAACTGACTATGGAAGGATTCCTTGTATTTCTATTGATTATAGTACTGATCAGCATATTCATAATTCCCATCATCTTACTGGTTAAAATGAGTTCTATCAGCCAAAATATCGATTATATAAGTCGTGATGTAAACAATCTGAATAAGAGGCTGACGGATTTACACAATCATACTGCTTCGGTAAAAGATCTTGATGTTATAATGGATGCGCTGGATGAAATAAATAATAAGAGTAAATACGCACCGGAATCACCTGTATTTCATAAGGAAACAGAAGACAAGCCCGTTACCATATCACCGGAAGAGATATTTAAAGAAGAAATTATTGCAGAAGCACCTGTACCGGAAACAATCGTAAAAGAACAGTCTCAACCGGAGATCAACGAACTAATCGAGCAGGAACCGGAGCCGATAGTTGAAGAAGTAATAGTAGAAGAAATTATTCCAGAATCTATTGTTGAAACTGTCATGGAAGAGAATATCGACGAACAACCACAAGAAGAATTAGCTTCTGAGTCAAACGATGAGCAAACGGCAGAAGAAGAAACTCCGCCGCCATTTGCAGCATTTGTTCGTAATGAAGAGGAAGAAAAAGTAACGGCAGAAATTCCACCAGTACAAGTTCCCCCTGTTTCTCCACCACCGCCAATCCATGTGGATGAAGAACCGGAAGATGAATATGAAGACAAGAACTTTATCGAAAAACTATTAGGTGACAACTGGTTGAGTAAGGTCGGAATTGTTACACTGGTACTGGGTATAGGTTTCTTTGTAAAGTATGCTATCGATCAGAACTGGATAAATGAAGTCGGCCGGGTAGGAATCGGTATCCTTACGGGAGGCATTATAATTGGTATCGCTCATAAGCTGAAATTGAAGTATCATGTGTTTTCGTCCATACTTGTCGGTGGAGGAATCTCGGTCTTTTATATCACAATAACATTAGCATTCAGGGAATATCAACTGTTTAATCAGACGATAGCATTTATTATACTCATTGCTATAACCATATTTTCAGTTATCCTTTCCTTGTATTACGACCGTAAAGAACTGGCAATATTCTCCCTTTTAGGAGGCTTTGCTTCACCATTAATGGTAAGTACGGGAACGGGCAACTATATCGTGCTCTTCTCATATATATTGATATTGAATTCGGGGATGCTGGTTGTGTCATTTGTTAAAAAATGGAGGGTAATAGGAATAATCAGCTATGTGCTTACCCTTATATTCTTCTGGACATGGACATTAAGATATTTCGAAAATCAGTTTATACCGGTAACAATATTTGCAGTACTCTTCTTCGTTCAGTTCTATTTGCTGGCTCTCTTCGATCATTTTAAAGCTGAAAGTAAGATTACCGCTTATCAGGCTTTTCTTATATTGACTAATAACTTGTCTGTATTTCTCGCCTGTATTTATGTTTTCGATAATTATGAATACGATGTCAGAGGACTTGTTACTATTGCTATTGCGGTAGTAAATGCTATCGTTATGCTGGCCTTGTTCAGACAGAGTAAAGTAGACCGCAACCTGATTTATATGATCATTGCCATGGTGATGACTTTTGTCAGTCTTGCTATCCCTATGCAGTTGCACGGGCATGTCATAACCATGTTCTGGGGGGCAGAAGTCGTTTTGCTATTATGGTTGTGGCAAATGTCGAATATAAAGGTATTCCGTGTCGGGTTCCTTGTTATTGCCGTGCTGACGTTGATTTCTTATGCAATGGATGTCAATCATAACTATATGTATGACGAAGCATTGCCTTTCTTTGTAAACAGGATATTCATAACGGGATTGGTTGTAATAGCCAGCTTTATCATCAATATGTTCCTTTTGAAGAAAGAAGATCCTGACTCCGATATTGAGCTGACGAAGTTCGATACGATATCTGTCGGAGCGGTTACCGGAGCATTTAAATTTGTGGTAGTTATTCTCACATATATTGTGCCGTATCTTGAACTGAATTATCAATTGGAACTTTATACAGATACAGGCATGATTTCGAGTTTCCGTTGTTTGGCGCTGGCAACTTACACTTCCGTTTACATTGCAGTATTGGGAGCTATTTACAGAAAGACTGTAGTAAACAAAGCCCATATTTTTATTCTGTTATTCTTCTCCGTTATCTTATACACGTTCGTTTATAGTTATCTGGCTATCGATCTGCGCTTCGATATTTTCAGTCTGAATGCATATGGTACAAGTTATTTCGTGGTGCACCTTATTTCTCTGCCGGCAATAGCTTACATTATCTTCTTGCTGGCCAGAAATGTGAAGGCTTTATCTGAAGACTGGTTCTCACCATTATGCTGGTCGTTGGTTATTATGTCTGTAGCAATAATGAGCATCGAACTTGATAATCTGGTTATACAACTGTTTGGAAATGTAGAGAATTACGAAGACTTATTATATGACGTCCATACGTTCGGATATCCTATACTTTGGGGTATTATCGCTATGGTGCTTATGGTTTGGGGGCTGAAAAGCAAAGAGGTGCTTCTGCGGAAGATCTCTCTGATTTTCTTTGGAGTAATCATTATCAAGTTCTATGCATATGATGTGTGGCGTATGTCACAGGCCGGACGTATAGTTTCATTTATCATGCTGGGGGTAATCCTATTACTGGTATCGTTTATGCAGCAGAAGATAAAGGTATTGGTTAAGGATGATAAGCCTTCAGTGGCGGAAGATCATACACAAGAACAGGAGTAAAAAAGAAGCCGATGAAAAAGTATTTATTTTTATCCTTTCTGATGCTTTTGTCACAGACGATATTAAGCCAGTCTATGTGGCAGGAAAGTATTGATTCTGTAGAGCAAAGCGGATACTATAATATCCAGCTCGGACAGAGGCTGATCGCAAAATCGCTGAATAGTAATTTCTCGGATTTGAGGATATTTGACAACAAAAACAAAGAGGTTCCGTATTTTGTGCGTGCGGCTAGTCCTGTACAGGAAATAAACAGCTTTGAAAACTATGTGTTAAAACAGAATCAGGTAAAAGACAGTCTCAATATTGTCATTGTTGATAATCAGAAAGCAGAGAATATCGATAGGTTTTACGTCGTTATACGCAGGGCTGATGTAAATAAATACGCTTCACTTAGAGGCAGCAATGATTTGAAGCAATGGTATATTGTTAGACAGAAGACAGGGGTTTCCGGATACGGAAATCCGGATGAAATACTCGTGCTCGATTTCCCACAAGGGAACTATCGCTATTATGAAATCACACTGGAAAATAATCAGAGTAGCCCGTTAGAGGTTATAAAAGTCGGGAAGATGAAGAATTCCAGTATATATGCACAGTTTTCAGAACTGGATTTAGGGACTTTCTCTCAAGTTGATAGTGCTGATAAGAAGACATATATCAGTTTTTCAAACACTATTGATACTTACCGCATTAATAAGTTGGAGTTCAATATAAGCAGTAAGACATATTATCTGCGTAGGGCGGTAATGTCGGATTCTTTATCTCATAGCCGTGCTGTATTTGACCTTTCGGCTAAGGGGAGCAATACTTTCTTTGTGAATGATTTTCTTTTCAGCAAGAATACATCTGTTGTGATCGAGAACCATAGCAATCCTCCGTTAAAGATAGATTCGGTCAGGGCATACGGGCTTAACCGCTATATTTGTGCATATTTGGAAGAAGGACAGCAATATACTATTCAGGTAGGCAATAATGGCAATGCTGCACCAAAGTATGATATCGAGTACTTTCAGAATGATATTCCGGCTGATCTGCCAGTTATTAAAACTAAAGGTTTTAAACGCATAGATATTCAGCAGGAATCGGATGTGAGACAGTTGTCATGGTTTGAGCGCCCCGTTTTTCTATGGACTGTAATCATCCTTATCGGCTTATTCCTCTTTTTCATATGTGTGAAAATGGTGAAAGAAATGGGCGCAAAGAAGCCGTAATTATCCACAAAAAAAGCAGAAAAGTTAATACTCTTTTCTGCCCTTAATCTTTCTAATGTAATTTTGATTACAATGCAGCTAAATCAGCACCGGCTTTAAACTTAACAGTTTTCTTAGCAGGGATGTTAATAACAGCTTTAGTTCTAGGGTTGATACCTTTTCTTGCAGCTTTCTGTGTTACAGAGAATGTTCCGAAGCCAACTAGGGCTACTTTACCACCTGCTTTTACTTCTCCTGTTACTGATTCGATAAAAGCTTCCAAAGCTTTTTTAGAATCTACTTTGCTCAAGCCTGATTTTTCAGCAATAGCATTGATGAGTTCTGTCTTGTTCATAATAAAATTTGTAATGATTAATTAAACATTATATAACTGAAATATACGTTTTACTCTACAACTAGTTCTAAGTTTCAAATATAAGTGTTTTATTTAATAATCATAAAAAAAAATAGGAAAAACTGACTGTAAATCGCAAAATATCTAAATGTAGACCCGATTTTGAATCAAAAGACAAAAAATATCTGTACTTTTGGGCTTTATTAAAACATATTTTTAGAAATCAGAATGAATCAAAATAATGCGGGTTTTATGAACTCTATCCCGTTGGTTACACGGAATTTACTCATTATAAATGTCCTCGTCTTTCTCGCAGATTCTCTATTATCGAAAGGTGGTGGTATGGTCAACTATCTCGGACTGCATTATTTCTCATCCGAGTTGTTTATGCCTCACCAGATAATAACCTGCATGTTTATGCACGGGGATATAAGCCATCTGTTCTTCAACATGTTTGCCGTATTCATGTTCGGTCGCGTGCTGGAAACTGTATGGGGGCCTAAGAAGTTCTTGCTATACTACATGCTTACTGGAATCGGAGCCTCATTGCTTCAGTTATTGGTTATGTATTTGCGGATACAAAGCATAGAGGCCGATATACCACCGGAATTGTTGCCCGAAATACTGGCAAAGGTTAAATCTGAAGGCCTCAGCTTGCTGATGAGTAACCGCAATTATGTTGATTCAACCCTAGGTGATCTGAATCTGCTGATTAACGGGGTGATGATCGGTGCTTCCGGTGCAGTTTTCGGCGTGTTAGTTGCGTTCGGGATGTTGTTTCCTAATGCTCAGCTGATGCTTTTGTTCCCGCCGATTCCAATCAAAGCCAAATGGTTTGTGATAGGGTATGGAGTTCTTGAATTATCTTTGGGACTTGTAAACCGTACGGGAGACAATGTCGCCCATTTTGCTCATCTGGGAGGATTGCTTACTGGTGTCTTAATATTGCTTTACTGGCGAAAGAAAGGATTTTTTACGAATGGGAATATACTCAAATAATATAAAGCCGATACTGCAGCGCAAGGATATACTCATACGGCTCATCGTCATCAATGTGAGTATATTCCTCATATTGGTCGTTGCCAATGTAACCAAGCTTTTTAATGTCGATATCACCGATCTGCTGGTGGATTATGTGGCTATACCTGCACGTCTGGATTTATTGGCCGAGCGTTTCTGGACTCCGTTGACATATATGTTTGTTCATGAGAACTTTCTCCATATATTGTTCAATATGCTGATGCTATACTGGTTCGGGCAGATATTCCTTTCTTATTTCAATCCGAAGAGCCTGGGAAGCCTTTATATTCTCGGTGGATTGGCAGGTGCTGCTCTTTTCGTCCTAACCTTTAATACAATCCCAATGTTCGTGCAGATGAATAATGCACCTATGATCGGTGCATCGGCATCTGTTATGGCTATCATATTTGCTGCTGCATTTTACCGGCCCGATACAGAAGTAGTACTGTTTATTTTTGGCCGGATAAAGATCATATACATTGCACTCGTTATCTTTGTCCTCGATTTCGTCGGGCTGACAAGTACTGGCAATCCGGGAGGGCACATCGCACATATTGGCGGGGCATTAATGGGTTACTTATATGCAAAGCAGTATCTGAAAGGGAAGGATATTACCCGGTGGCTCAACAAAGTCATCGATTCGGTCGTTAATCTTTTCAAGCCTAAATCAAAGGAAAAGATGAAGGTGAAATATAAGAAAAGAGAGAACGATTACAACTATAACCAACGTAAGAATACCGAGACGGAAGAAATAGACCGTATTCTGGACAAGCTTAAAGCTTCAGGTTACAACAGCCTGAGTAAGGAAGAAAAAAAACGATTGTTCGATGCCAGCAACAAGTAAACTCTTAGGAAATAAGATAGGCAAGGTGATAAAATACACCGTCTTTGCCACCAATATAATCGCAATCCTGTTTTTGCTTTCATCCTTACTTGCATGGAATATCGTTCCATCCAAAATGACTATTATAGCATATCTGGGATTAGCTTTCCCCATCATCCTATTTATTAATATCGGCTATCTCATCCTATGGACTGTGTTTTGGCGATGGAAGTACGCTTTAGTACAGTTAGTAGTCATCCTTGCCTGCTGGCAACCTATATCCACTTGTTTTCCCGTACACTTCGAAACCAGTGCAAAAAACTTACCAGAGAACAGAATCAAAGTCCTTACCTATAATGTCCGTGGCTTCAATTGGCTGAGAGGGGATAAAGCCCGCAGTAATCCGATGTGGGAATATATAACCCATAGCAATGCTGACATAATATGCTTTCAGGAGTTTGTTGTGTCGGAAACAAAAGGGAAGAATATGATTATCTCCGAAAGTGAATTGAATGGCATAATGAAAGATTATCCTTACCGTTCTATTATTGAGTTGGGTAGGCCACGGAAGAGTAAGAGATCATATAAATACGGTATTGCATGTTATTCAAAATTTCCCATAACCGAATCGCTGAAAGTCCCGATAGAGAGTACCTATAATGGCTCCGGTTTATTCACATTGGAAATACAAGGACGGAAAGTCACCTTAGTGGTAAACCATCTTGAATCTAACAGGCTTACTTCCGAAGATAAAAAACTGTACAAGGATTTCCTTAAGACCCGTGACCGGGAATCTTTCGATGAAATGGCTAACACCCTACAGACCCGACTAGGTGCAGCTTATGAAATACGGGAAGCGCAAGCAAATATGATAAGGGCTTTCATGGATAAGCAGGAAGCCGATGCTACCATTGTTTGCGGCGACTTCAATGATACGCCTATTTCATATGCTTATCATACGATAAAGGGAGATGATCTGGTCGATTCATATGCTAATTCAGGATTCGGGCAGGGTATTACCTACCATGAAAACTATTTTCTGGTGCGAATCGACTTCATCCTGCATTCCAAAGCTTTTGAGTCCTATAACTGTACGGTCGACAAGGTCAAGTTCTCAGACCACTATCCCGTATGGACTTATCTCGCTTTTAAATAGCGTTCCGATATTACTTTTTCTCCAGTAATACAACATTCTCCACATGATGCGTATGCGGGAACATGTCTACAGGCTGTACCTTCACCACTCTGTACTTTTCATCCAACAGCGACAAGTCTCTTGCCTGCGTGGCCGGATTGCAACTGACATACACAATTCTTAGAGGCTCGGCAAATAAGATAGAATTAATCACATCATCGTGCATGCCTGCCCGCGGCGGGTCGGTAATAATCACATCAGGACGTCCATGCTCATTGATAAACTCCTGTGTAAGTATATCCTTCATATCTCCGGCATAGAATAGTGTATTATCTATAGTATTGTTCTGCGAGTTGAATTTCGCATCCTCGATAGCTTCTTCTACATATTCTATTCCGACTACCTTTTTGGCCTGACGGGCTACAAAATTGGCTATTGTTCCTGTACCGGTGTATAAATCATATACCAGTTCGTTTCCAGTCAATTGTGCAAAGTTACGTGTTATTTTATACAGGTTATACGCCTGTTCGCTGTTTGTCTGATAAAATGATTTAGGGCCTATCTTAAATTTCAGTCCTTCCATTTCTTCATATATGAAGTCGTTTCCTTTCCATGTCAATACCTCTTGGTCGGTAATCGTATCATTCGCTTTCTGATTGATAATATATAGCAAGGCAGTGATCTGCGGAAACTGATTCGCAACAGCTTTCAGTAAGTCTTCCCTTTGTTCTTTTTCATCATCATAGAATACAACAATTGCCATTAATTCACCTGTAGAAGAAGTGCGGATGATGAGATTACGCATCAGTCCGCCCCTGTTTCTCAGGTCGAAGAAAGTATATCCTTTATCGAAGCAATACTGACGGATAAAGTTTCGTATCCGGTTCGAAATATCATCCTGCAGCCAGCATTTATTTATATCCAGTACTTTGTCGAACATACCCGGAATATGGAAGCCCAGTGCATTCATATTATCAAAGCTTTCGCCCGAATGTATCTGCTCCAATGTAAGCCATTTCTTGTTCGAAAATGTATATTCCAGCTTGTTACGGTAGAATTCTGTCTTATCCGAACCGAGGATAGGCGATATCTCCGGTAGTTCCACTTTCCCTATACGGGTCAGATTGTCCACCACCTGCTTGTGCTTGAATTTTAATTGCTCAGTATAGGGTAAAATCTGCCATTTACATCCGCCGCAGATTCCGAAGTGTTCGCAAAAGGCCTCTGTCCTGTCAGCAGAATAGGAGATGAAGCGCACAGGCTTACCCTCTGCATACTTGTTTTTCTTGCGTGTTATCTGCAGGTCGATAAGATCTCCCGGTACTACATAAGGAATAAATACGACCATATCGTTGACTTTGGCTATGGCCTTTCCTTCGGCAGCAATATCTATGACTGTTACATTTTCTATAAGTGGCAGTTCTTTTTTCTTTCGGCTCATTGATGTTTTTTTAGTGTCGGAATCGGCTGCAAAGATAGTTATTTTAGTTATGAATTGTAAGTTATGACTTATGAGTTTAACTGTTGAGAAAATAGGATAAGGTTGTTCACATAAATTAACTATATAATGTTAAAAAGTAACAAAAGTAACGGAATTAAGCTATTAGATGATAGCTTTAGCCATTAGCTTTTTTTATCTTCAATTTCTTATTTGCATATATTAACTATGTTTAGTTAAAAGGTAACAAAAGTAACGATTTTATAGCTAATAGCTGATAGCTTTTAGCCGTTAGCATAAGATGTTCTGATCTCTCGCAAAGACGCTAAGTCGCAAAAAGTAACAGGAACTAATTAATAATTAAAAATAAACAATTAATAATCCCGTAACTTTGTAACTGCCCGCAGGACGAAGTAACTTGTAACTGCTATATCATTTCAAAGAACTAACAGCTAAAGGCTAAAAGCTATTTCTATATAGATAAACGTTCAATCATAATATCCTACTTTCTCTTTGATTATTTACAGTTTATATAAGCCTTGTCGCTACTTTTTTGTAATTTTGCGTGCTTATTAAACACGCTTAATATAAAAGTCACTATATGAAGATTGAAACTAAATTACAAGAAGCTGTAATAAAGGCTATTGAAACTCTATATACACAAAATATCCCTGCGGAACAGGCGGTATTACAAAAGACAAAGAAAGAATTTGAAGGACATCTTACGCTTGTCGTATTTCCCTTTCTGAAAATATCCAGGAAAGGACCAGAGCAGACTGCACAGGAAATAGGGGAATGGCTGGTAGCTAATACACCGGAGGTAACCCGCTTTAATGTAATAAAAGGATTTCTCAACCTGACAGTGGCGACATCATGCTGGCTCAAGCAATTGAATACGGTACATTCTACTGAGAATTACGGTATCCACAAGGTTGAAAAAGATGCTCCGTTGGCTATGGTGGAATATTCTTCCCCGAATACAAACAAACCTCTGCATTTGGGACATGTCCGCAATAATTTGCTGGGTTTTGCTCTCTCGGAAGTGTTGCAGGCAAACGGCAAACGGGTATTGAAAACCAATATAGTTAACGACCGCGGTATCCATATCTGTAAATCCATGCTGGCGTGGCAGAAGTGGGGAAATGGCGAAACTCCCGAATCGAGCGGTAAAAAAGGTGATCATCTGGTAGGCGATTATTATGTACTATTCGATAAGCATTATAAAGCCGAATTAGCCGAACTACAGGCAAAAGGACTATCGAAAGAAGAAGCAGAAGCGCAATCTGTATTTATGGCTGAGGCTCGCGAAATGCTCCGCAAGTGGGAGGCAGGAGACGCCGATACTGTTGAATTGTGGAAAATGATGAATTCATGGGTATATGCCGGCTTCGACGAGACATACAAGAAACTCGGTGTTGACTTCGATGAAATATATTACGAATCGGAAACTTATCTCGACGGTAAGGAAACAGTGCTCGACGGATTGAAAAGAGGAGTCTTTTATCAAAAGGAGGACGGTTCGGTATGGGCAGACCTTACAGCTGAAGGCTTAGACCATAAACTCTTGCTGCGTAGCGACGGCACATCTGTCTATATGACTCAGGATATTGGTACCGCTCAGCAACGTTTCAAAAAGCATCGCGACCTGAATGAGATGATTTATGTAGTAGGAAACGAACAGAATTACCATTTTCAGGTATTGTCCATTGTTTTGGATAAACTAGGCTATGAATTTGGAAAAGGTCTTGTGCATTTCTCATACGGTATGGTGGAGTTGCCGGAGGGCAAAATGAAATCACGCGAAGGCACGGTTGTAGATGCCGACGACCTGATTGAAGAAATGGTTTCCACAGCCAAAGTCACTTCCGAAGAATTAGGCAAACTCGACGGAGCCACCGAAGACGAAGCCAATAATATTGCCCGCATAGTAGGTATGGGTGCACTGAAATACTTTATCTTGAAGGTCGACCCTAAAAAGAATATGACCTTCAATCCGAAGGAATCGATAGACTTCAACGGAAATACTGGGCCGTTTATTCAATATACTTATGCACGTATCCAGTCCGTTATCCGCAAGGCGAATGAGCAGGGCTTATCTATCCCGTCATCGTTGCCGACCGATACAGAACTGACCGTAAAAGAAGAAAACCTTATACAGCTGCTTGTCGATTACGATGCTGTGGTGAAGCAGGCAGGAGATGAATACAATCCGGCGCTGATAGCTAATTATATATACGATTTAGTAAAAGAATACAACCAGTTCTACCACGATTATACAATACTGAAAGAAGAAAATCCGGCATTGAAAAATTTCCGCCTTGTGCTGTCGCAAGAGGTAGGAAAGATAGTAAAAAGCGGTATGTCGTTGCTTGGCATCGAAGTGCCTGACAGAATGTAGGAATTATTCCGGTTCTTTTCCGCCTGATTCATCCGTCCCAAGTTGTTCATTCAGCTTGGGAATATTATTTAGCCTTTCTATAAGGTCGCTTCTGTAAGCCATTATGTGTAAAGCAAGCTCCGAACGGCTCCTTGACGGGAGTAGTTCGTGTGCAATATTTATCCATTTAACGGCGTTCTCTACATCGTCGAGACATTCGTTGGCTAAAGCAATATTGGATGCCAGGCGTATTTGTTTATTTTTTTTGCTTTCTTCAAACAGCTTGCCCCATATTTCGGCTGCTTCTTTCCATTTACTTTCAGCTGCATATTGCGCTGCCTGCTTCATCTCCGAAGAATTATCCGTATAGTACCATCTCTGAGCCGGTTTCCATGAAGGCACAAAATTGCTCGTAAGTTTATCTGCACCTACCATAGACATCTCTGACAAAAGGTCGTTTATCTCGCCCACATCTTTATATTTGCGACTCCAGTTTCCCTGCACTTCCCTGAATAAGCTATCGATTACGCCTAAAGGCTTAGAATATTCTGTTCCGTCTTTAGAATAAATATTCACGATTGCCCCTAGTTTTGCCCCCAGAATGCTCATATTTGTAAAATATGCCAACTGTTCGTTTTCCACCTGCGCGGCTATACCGAATATATCGAGTGATAGCAGGGCGTCCGCATCTGTTTCTTCGCAAATAGATTGTATCTTCATTGCCGACAGGGGAACAACATCTTCGCCTGTTCCTTCATAAGTTTTCTCATGATAAAGAGATACATTATTGAAGTATTTCTCTTCGCTCATGTATTTTTGTAACGATTGCAGGAATATAGTCCGTGCACTGTCCAGCGAGAGAATAGACTGCCCGGTGTTATTAGTCTCATCCTCATTTTCTTCCTCCGTATCAGAAGTATTATCTACAATCACCACATTGACTACTTCGGGAGGAAACGAAACAAAAGCCGGCTGGCGAACATCTATTGTCAGATAGTTGGTCGATGCACATGATGCGAACAGGCAAGCAAGTATAATCGAGTAAATCAGATATTTCATAACACGTTCATTTAGACTTTTTCTACTTCTAAATTGTAAATCATCTTCCTGACTTTTCTTATTCTGAACAACAGAAACTAAGAATGGTTCAAACAGGTCTTCGGCATTAAAAGTACAAAATAAGCATTATATTTGTAATATAATCATCAAAATAAGTAACTGTTTAAATTTTATTGGCAATCTTCTTTGAACTATTTTGAGATAGCTTTTTTGATTTTTACTCGCTGGTTTAGCGGGCTAAACCGAGAGGAAAAAGTGAAAAAGATGCTCAAAAGAGTCAAAAGTGAATGCCAAAGAAAAAGAAATAGTTATATAAGAAATGATTTCGGTAAAATTTAAATAGTTACTAGATGAATCAACTTTCCGCAAACGAAGTTTTCAAACTGGCAGCCGATATTGTAAGCCATACTTCACAAAGTGTTTTCCTGACGGGTAAGGCCGGAACCGGGAAAACTACATTCTTACATTATATCCGTCAGCATGTCGACAAAAATGTGATTGTGGCCGCGCCTACAGGGGTCGCTGCTATCAATGCGGGGGGAGTAACGTTGCATTCTTTACTGCAATTGCCATTTGAGCCGTTTATCCCAAACTTCGAAGGGAAGAAAAAACTGGACTATCACTTCAAACTACGAAAGTCGAAGATAGAAATGCTGCGCGAACTCGATTTGCTGATTATAGATGAGGTGAGTATGCTGCGTGCCGATATGCTCGATGCTATCGATTATATGCTCCGGCGATACAGAAACAATCAGCAGCCGTTCGGCGGTGTGCAGATACTTTTCATTGGGGATATGTTCCAGTTGCCGCCTGTCGTACAAAATTCAGAATGGGAATTGCTCAAGCATTACTATCCGTCACCGTTTTTCTTCCATGCACAGGTGCTTGCCGATTATTCACCTTTATATATCGAACTGAAAACGATTTACAGGCAGCAAGACCAGCAGTTTATCGATATACTGAATCGTATTCGTAACAATTGTGCTACTTCGCAGGATTTGCAGATGCTCAACCAACGATACAATCCGACGTTTAAACTCCCGGAAGAAAACCGTTACATCGTCCTTTGCACGCACAACTATAAGGCTGACCGTATCAATAACGAAGAATTATCCCGATTGAATGGGAAGAATTATAAATTCGAAGGTAAAATACACGGCGATTTCTCCGAAAATTCACTACCTACCGAAGCCAGCCTTTCTCTCAAAGAAGGCGCACAGGTGATGTTTGTGAAAAACGATGCAGGGGAAAACCGCCGCTATTACAATGGTAAGCTTGCTACAGTAATTTTTCTTGGTGAAGAAAAGATACAGGTACGCTTCGAAAACGGCGAAGAAATGGAACTGGAGCCGGAAACATGGCGCAATGTCCGTTACTGCCTCAATGAAGAATCGGGAGAAATCGAAGAGGAAGAACTCGGTTCATTCACGCAGTATCCGATACGCCTTGCTTGGGCGATTACCATACATAAGAGTCAGGGTCTGACATTCGACCGCGTGGTCATAGATGCCGGACAGGCTTTCGCTGCCGGGCAAGTGTATGTCGCGCTCAGCCGCTGTACTTCGCTCGACGGGATTATTCTGTTTTCGCGCATCACGGCTCAGAGCATAAGCACCGATCAGTTTGCTATCGAATTTGCCAATAAAGAACAAAGCACTTCTTATCTTTATCAGGTATTGAAAGACGAAAAACCGCGTTACTGCGCCGGACAGCTAAAGAAATATTTCGACTGGTCGCCGTTTACCCGAAGCCTGCATTCATTGCACGAACTGGCAACGGAGAAGAAAATTCCGAATCAGGAAGAAACACAGGCGATGATTGCCCGTCTGTGCAGTAAGGCTGTGGAGCAACAAGAGATAGCGAATAATTTTATAAAGGAACTCGACCGGATTCTGGCCATTCCTAATCCTGATATCGATTACCTGAAAGAACGGGTACGGAAAGGCATAGTATATTTCCATAAAGATGTGCAGGAATGCATTATTCTGCCTGTAGAGCAACATCTGAATAGCTTGAAGAATGCTTCGAAAGTAAAGCAATATAAAAAGAAGGCGGAAGAAATATATGCTACTCTACAACGTCTGTTGGAACGGCTCGAAACTGTACGTTACGGAGATATAAACCTTACCGAAGGACTGGCATTTAATAAAATATCATTACCTAAAGAAGAAGTTGTTGAAAAGCATAAGGAAAAGAAGGAAAAGCCGCAGAAAGGCGAAAGCCAGCGACTGACCTTATCCTTATTTAACGAAGGCATGTCTGTAAAAGATATTGCCAAAGAACGCAATCTGGCAGTGACTACTATCGAAGGTCATCTTGCAGGCTTCGTATTGACGGGTGAATTGTTTATCGGACGTTTGGTGGATGAAAAGAAACTCGGTTACATGCTGCCGGTTTTACGGGAAATAGCGCCGCAAACCTTATTGTCGGAAATAAAAGAACGGTTGCCGAAAGAATGTTCTTATCTCGATATTAAAGCTATGATAAATTATATAAAATATCTGGATGCGAAAAACGGTTAAATTTCTGATTTTCCGAATAGGATAATTTTATCGATAAGTGTACGTTCTTTTATCAGTTCCCGGTTCTCATCATAGAAATTATATTTCTCAAAACGGCACTCTTCGAGTTCGTAGACTTCATCTTTCGATGTAATAAACAAATCTTCATCCTTTATAATCCCGATTCTTAATCCTAATATGCCTGCCCCCAGCATTATTTGTTGCCGCCATCCCTCGATATCCTTATTGTATGAGAGGCAGTAATATGTTGTATCGTCAGGTGTCGTTATGACAAAGTTCTGAGATACGACACCTCCCTCTTTTGGTATCAGCGGACGGTGCGCCGATATAACTTTATTAAATAAATCGCTCTCAAAATCTGTACCGGAAGGAACTTCAAGGTACATGACTTCCCGCCAATCGTATTTTACCCTGCCGGGAATTAGTTGTTTGTCTGTCATATTCGTTTGTGTAGTCAGTTTAAATTAAAGGCTATCTAACTTCTTTCGTAAATCTTCCTGATAGGTTTCCATAAGTTTGCCGATATCGAAGAAGAGATAAGATAGCGTTTTTACAAAAGGATTCTTTATCTGTATATACTCTGTGGCTGTGAATAGAGTGCCGCCGTTTTCCGTTTCTTTAAATTCGGCTGTCCAGTATCCGGAGAACATTGCAGATTCCATATCGAAAGAGTAGAATGAATAGGGGTGCTTTTCCTTTGTCGAAAAATGTATTACATTCCCGTTATCGGCTATTTCATCCCATGTTTCCATATCACCCTTCCTACTTGTTATTACAATCTTTTTCAATCCGCTGCGATACTCGTAATCTTCATTATTTGTAACGATATTATATACTGTTTCGGGCGGAGCGGTAAATGTGGACTGACGGGTTTCTATCCGTTCTTTTGGTAATAATAATCCAATGATACCTATAAGGACAACTATGGCAATAATGCCGATGAGGATATATATAAGGATGTACATCTTCATTTTTATTTAGATTGCAGTTGCTTACTCATTTTATAGTTGATAAGGCTGAGTTTGTTGGCTTTCCTTTTCTGTTCTTCATCCACCTTGAATCCCAGCTGTTCAAAAAAAGGCCGGGCTGTAATACTGACCTCCGATATTATCTTTTTAATATTATAGTCAGTGGCATATTGCTCTATATGGTTGTATAATAAGGTAGCAATACCCTGATGCTGAAAATCCTTATGTATAAACATCGAATGCAGATATCCCGTAGGTGAAACGGACGAGAATCCTGTTATTCTGCCTGTAACATCCGTAGCTACAATAAAGTATAAATCCGAAATCAACTGTTTCCAGCGGTCTTCGTTTTCTCCGCATGATGCCCAGTCTACAATTTCATCTTCCGGATAATCTTTGGCATTGATGGTAAGAATTGTTCCTTTATAAAGTTCTTTTAATTCGGGAATATCATCAGTTGTTGCTATACGGATATTATACATGTTGCTTTCTATTTTTTACTAAAATTAGAAAAATCGTGGAAATTATCCAAGAATATCAAAAACGTATATAAAGTAAAGAGGACATATCCTTTCGGCATATGTCCTCTTCAACCAATTTAACTCACTTTATTTAGGGAGATTGAAAGCATCTCGCAATGCTTCCATATCTTTCATAGAGGTTCCTTCCGGTTCGAATCCCATCGACTTGGCGGTAAGATATATCTGTGCCGATTTCGACAGTGTATCCACCATGTCGAAAGCTTCCATGATATTTTCACTTACCGAACATACGCCGTGTTTTTCCCACATTACTACATCGTATTCCTTGAGCATTTCTACGGTAGCGTCCGCCAGTTCCATCGAACTCGGCATTTTATACGGGATAATGCCTAATCCTTTCGGGCAGAATGCACGGGTTTCGGGTATCATGCTCCAAAGAAGATATGTAAGCTTATCCTTTTCGAGGAAAGCAGGGTTATGAGTCATCGCTATCAGGTCGATAGGGTGGGTATGTAATGCTGCTTTATATCCTGAGCCTACCTCTATCTGATAGTTATGCATCGAAAGATGCGACGGCAGTTCTGATGTAGGTTTCACCGGATTGTCGGCAATGATTACATAGCTGGCGCAATCGTCCAATATGCGGATTACAGAGCCGTTTTCCATAGGCCAGCGTGCAAGGTCGCGCATGCGCCTGTTAGTGCCTTTACAGAAGAAATAGCATCCTTTGAGATATGGCAATGGTTTTCCTATCTGCACTACATCGCTTATTGGTCTCAATGATCTTATCTCATCATCTATTACATCTGTGATGTTGATAGTGATATTTCCGCCGTTACGTTCGGCCCATCCCTTTTGCCAAAGGTATCCGGCCACTTCGGCCACTTCGTTTACTCTTTTAGCTAGTTCAGGGCGGTTATCTAATATAGATTTCATTGTAATATTTATTTAAAGAGCCCCTCCGGCCTCCCCAAGTGGGAGGTACTTCAGAGGGTAAATTTATATATTTTCTTTTAAACTCCCCTATTGGGAGACAGGGGGCTTTTATTTCAATACCTGCGGCAAGATGATGGATATAATCAAAACGATCAGACCGATGACAAGTACTGTAATTGATTTTCGACCCGAACCTTTCCATTCTTTAAGGATAATACCCCATAGATTACTGCACAATACATTCAATGACATCAGGATGCTCCACGAGAACGCCATCATTACACTACCCGGCTCGAAGAAGCTTTGTCCGATACCCAACCCGAAGAACTGAGAATACCAGAGCAATCCCGCCAGTGCACAAAATGCCAGATTGTTAGCCCATGTTGCACCGCTGATGGATGTATAATCTTTGAATGTTTTGTTTCTATAATTCTGGAACAGGCAAAAACATGCATTTGTTATGAATGCCCCGATAGTAACGAGGAGTATAACGGGATTCAGTACCAGAAGTTCATTTGCCCCGAGGCTTGCCAACTGTGCCTTGATAGGCGCTCCGGCTTCCAGTCCGAGATTGAAACAGGCACTCATTACCCCTGCCATCAATGCAATAAGCAATCCTTTCTTAAGAGCAAAGTCTTTCACGGCCTTCTTCTTTTCTTCTTCCGTCATATTCCGCGATTTCAGCGCGCCCGCATAACCGATAATAGCAATACCGGCAATGGCAATACTTACCCCAATTAAAAGGATAAGCCCGTCACCCGAAAACAGGTTTTGCCCCCCTAGAATAGCCGGTATGAGTGTTCCGAATGCAGAACATGTGCCTAATGCAAGCGATTGCCCCAATGCAATGCCCAGAAAGCGCATACTCAGGCCGAAAGTAAGTCCGCCGACTCCGTACAGCATACCGAAGCCGATAGTCTTCCATGCACCGTCTCCCGCTGCCGACCATACGTCGATAAGAGATACTCCTACCGGTAAAGCAATCAATGCTCCGATAAGAGGAAATACCAGCCATGCAAATATGCCCTGCATGAGCCAGAAGCATTCCCACGACCAGTTTTTGACTTTGTTGATAGGTACATAGGAACTGGATTGCCCGAGGCTGCCAATAGCTATTATAACCAGACCGATAATTGTATTCATATTTTATACATTCTTACAAACTAACGCTTACAACAAGGCTCTGATAAAAACAATGGTATGGAAATATAGTGTCCTTGTTGTAAGCCGATAGTCTATAAATTATCTTTTAGATGTTACATCTTTTTCGTATTGTTGTATTTCACCGATATAGTCTTCACCTACAGCAACATTGTTTTTCAGACAGAAGTAATCCCAAACGGCATTCCAAGGCAATCCTTTAGCTTCTTCGAGCAATGCAAGGCGTTCGAAATATTGTTCATTTGCTTCGTATTCGCGAAGTTTGGCAATAGGTTCGAGCAATCCCTGAAGGAGAGCCTTCTGGGTAGAACGGATACCTATTACATAGGCGCCTATGCGGTTGATAGAAGCATCGAAGAAGTCGAGTCCGATATGCACTTTATTCAATGCGTCGGCACGGATGATTTCTTTTGCAAGCTCGGCAGTTTCGTCATTCAGAATCACCACATGGTCAGAGTCCCAGCGTACCGGACGGCTCACATGCAGCATAATCTCAGGAGTGAACAACAATAGGGCCGAAATCTTATCGGCTACACTTTCCGACAAATGGAAGTGACCCATATCCAGCGTAACCATTTTTTGTTTCTTAGCGCCGTATCCCAGATAGAAGTCGTGCGAACCTACCGTATAACTTTCAAGAGCGATACCGAACAATTTTGATTCGATACAGTCTTTCATATTCTTATAATCTTTGGCGAAGATTTCGTCTAGCGATTTTTCCAATAATGAACGGTACATATAACGGTTTACAGTCAGGTCTTTAGAGCCATCATGTACCCAAAGGTTCATGATACACGGATCGTTCTGGAATTTACCCATTTCTTCCGATATGGCACGGCAGCGTTTTGTATGCTCGATCCAGAAATCACGTATCGATTTGTCGGGATTGGCTAATGTAAGGTCGCCACTCTTCGGATGTCCGAAAGATGTAGAGTTGAAGTCGAGCTTCAGATCTTTTTCCTTTGCCCACTGCATCCAGCTGGTGAAATGAGAAGGTTCTACCTGATCGCGGTCTACCACTTTGCTGCCAAAGTCGCCGTATATTTCATGCAGGCTAAGGCGGTGCTTACCACCGACTAAAGTCTGTACTTTCTCTATATCAGCACGAAGTTCGTCTATGCTGCGGGCTTTTCCGGGATAATTTCCCGTAGCCTGTATTCCGCCGCCGCCCATGTTGGCCTGATTCTCGAAGCCTGTAACATCGTCGGCCTGCCAGCAATGGATGGATATTTGTATTTGTTGCAGTTTCTCAAGTGTTGCTTCTACATCTACACCAACGGCTGCGTAACGTTCTTTTGCTATTTCATACGATTTTTGTACCAGTTCGCTCTTTTTCATGATATGATCTTTTTATGTTATTAAGTAAGTTGCTAATTATATGTTTAATAAAGTGAGAAAATGTTTGTAGGTTTCATCCCACAGTTCCGTATCTTTCGGAAGAAATACATCAGGATTGACGCTGTTATTTACGATATTCCTTATATCTTGTAAAGATTCGACCAGTCCAAGACCTTTTGCCTGCATCATGATGTTACCGATGGCAGTAGCTTCGCACGGGCCGGCAACAACCGGAATTCCTATAGCGTTGGCTGTCATTTGGTTCAGAAGGTTGTTTTGAGAGCCACCGCCTATCACGTGTAATTTTTCGATAGGGAACGGCGCTACTTTTTGCAGGCGGCTTAACACATACCGGTATTTCATAGCCAAACTGTCGAAAATACAGCGGATAAATTCCGCATCAGTTTGCGGTATTTTCTGATTCGTTCTTTCGCAGAAAGCGGCAATAGCCTCTGTCATGGATTCAGGATTTGCAAAACTCGCATCGTCAGGGTCGACAAGCGACTGGAATGCTTTTGCAGAATCGGACATCGCTACTATCTCCGGATAACTGCATTTCTTTCCTTTCAGTTCCCATTCTTTACGGCATTGTTCGAGCAGCCACATTCCCGTAATGTTTTTCAGGAAGCGCACCGTGCCGTCTACTCCACCTTCATTCGTGAAGTTCATCTCGTATGATTCTTCCGTAACAATCGGGTCATCCACTTCTATCCCCATCAGCGACCATGTACCTGAACTCAGGTAGGCGAAATTTTTATTTTGTGCAGGAACAGATACGACCGCCGAACCGGTATCGTGCCCTGCAACTGCAATGAGGGGGATGTCAGCCAGTCCGCATTCTTTAGCTAATGCTTCATGGAGATTTCCGATTTTTTGTCCCGGCATAATTACCGGAGGGACAATTGAGGCATTTATTCCTATGGTTTCTAATAATTTCTTTTCGATTTTCTTTGTTGCCGGATTCAACAGTTGGGCTGTCGAGGCGATTGTGTATTCGCACACCTTCTTGTTTGTAAGCAGGTAGGAGAGGGCATCGGGCATGAAAAGAATTTCCTTTGCGGCCGCCAGTGCAGAAGAATCTTCTTTTTTTGCAGCGAATAGCTGAAACAGGCTGTTGAAGTTCATTATCTGTATGCCAGTCAGCTCATATACTTCCTTGCGCGGAATGATTTTGAAATATTCTTCAGGCATCCCTACCGTATAAGGGTCACGATAACAGCGTGCGGTGCCCAGTATGGAACCGTCTTCGCCGAGATAAACAAAATCCACACCCCATGTGTCGATACCTATTGCATCTACCTTTATACCTTGCGATGAAGCGGCCTTTAAGCCGTCTTTCAGTGCTTCGTACAAAGCAAATACATCCCAGTAATATTTGTCATGGATATGTATTATCTTGTTGGGGAAGCGTGTTAGTTCGTTCAGTTCCAGTTTGCCATCACATAATGTGCCTATAATACTGCGGCCGCTGGTAGCGCCAATGTCGAATGCCAGAAAATTGTACGTGTTGCTCATGATTTCAGATTAGTTATCATGATACAAAAATAGTCCTTCACCGCATCCGTGAATTGTAAAAAATGATATAGAATATTGAAAAAATGACATATTTCATTTTTTCGAAGGTCTATAACAAGCTAAAAAAACAGTGATGTAAGCTAATGCAGGTCTTTTGTTTTAGGTTTTAATCCGAATAACGGCCTTATCCACGCATATCTCCTTATGCCGAATTCGTATATAATCCAGCATATACCGAAAGTGCCTGTTACCATTATTAAAAATTTAGGGAAGAATCCCATATCAACGTTCATAAGGTAATAGCCTAGAGCAATGAGCACTGTCTGGTGCAGGATATAGAAAGGATATACCGCTTCGTTGGCGTATGTCAGTTTTTTGCTAGGCCTGTTCAGATAGGCAGCTGAATATCCGATGATAGCCAGTATCCACGACCATGCATTAAATACCCTGAGAAGAGCCGATATCTCTCTTTTTCCTGTAAAGCTTCCGACGCCAAACCACAGGTAGATAAGAATCGGGAAAGCTATGATTCCGGAAATCAGATATATGTGTTTGTTTGCAGTGACTGATTTCCAGAAAGTGTCTTTTAAAGTCATCAGCAGAAATCCGAAGAAGAATAAGGTGCAATAGTTGACCAGATTATACCAGTCGTTAACCAGAGCATTAGTCTGCGGAAAATAAAGTGCTAAGAATAACCTCCATAGGAAAAGAGGGATTATGAGGATGTAAAGCCCGAAAGGATTTGAACAGAGCGATTCCATTTTCCGGATTATCCATGCTCTCGTATGTTTATGTAAATATACGAAAACAGGAATCGGGATGAGTGAGAAAATCAGCAGATAAAATATAAACCATAAATGATGCCATGACATGTTACCTTCGGGGTATATACCAATAAATGCCTCGGCAGGCCAGAACTCAAAGTAACTTCCGTGGAATTGCCCTTTAGCCAACCTTTCGAAATATATTTGCGGGGGCACAATAAATAAAACACCCACTATAAACGGTATAAACAATCTTCGCAGCCGTTCTTTTGCAAACTGCCCTCTGGTTCTTTTATTCAGGGCATAATAGGTGCCCATACCCGACACAACAAACAGTAGTGATAACCGCCATTGGTTAAGGAACAGCATCGGGAAAGTCAGACCTTCGTATGTTTCAGAATTCTTTATATGATAATCCCATGGAATGAAAAACATTCCCACATGATATATAATAAGCAGGCCGAATGCAATAACCCTGATGCTGTCGATGTCGTGCCTTCTCATAGTATATATAGTTATGAATAATATGTAAAATTAACAATATATACCGGCTCCGGAAAAAATATAATGTGATAACTGTTATGTCCAAAGGGAGGTTATGAACATCGGAATTTTGTCTTCGCCTGCTTCGAAACCGCAATGCTTATAGAATCCTGTTTCTTTATCGTATGCAATGAGTATGATGCGTAAATAATCTTTGTAATGTTCGGTTGTTAGCCTTAGCAGTTCTTTCCCAATACCTTTTCCCTGATATTTGGGATTTATAAGCAGATAATGGATATATGCATTCATAATGGAATCGTCCATGGAACTGATAAGCCCGATAAGATCCTCACCGTCCCATGCCGAGAATACGAGAGATGAGTGTTGCATGGCTATGGCTAATTTATCGGGATATTGCCCCGAAGACCATTCTACAGACAGAAAAAGATTTTGTAATTGCTGAGGATTGAATGTCTGAATGTTTTTATATACGATATTCATATAAGTAATGTGTTGATTGATTAATAATAATTACTACTTTTGATGAATCAAAAATATGTTATAATATTCTGCAAAGCAATAAGTTACAAATAAGTGTTATTATAACTCCGAAGTTAGTAATGCTGTATATCAAACGCTTATGACAAAAGATTTTTCAAAGAAAAAACTTTGCACCGACCGTTGTCCTCTCCGAATTGTGATGGACAGGTTTGGCGATAAGTGGTCTATCCTTATCCTCATGGCCTTATCGGAAAACGGCACTATGCGGTTTAATGAATTATCTGCCTGTATCGACGGTATTTCCCTGAAAGTGCTGACCTCTACCTTAAGGGCACTGGAAGACGACGGGTTTATAATCAGAACTGTATTTCCTGAAGTACCGCCGAAAGTCGAATATGAACTGACAACGGTAGGGCAGGAGATGATACCTTATATACAGGAAATTTCGGCATGGGCTATACGCAATTTTAAGACAAAATAGGCAGATAAACCCTATGATGTAATCACTAATTGCTTATATTTGTAACCTTATTTCAATAAAATAATATTATCTATATCATCTTAAGTAAAAAATGAGAATTGCTATTGTTGGTACCAGTGGTGCCGTAGGACAGGAATTCCTGAGAGTTCTTGACGAACGTAACTTCCCGATAGAGGAATTAGTATTGTTTGGTTCTGCCAGAAGTGCCGGAACTACTTACACGTTTCGCGATAAACAGTACACTGTCAAGGAACTTAAGCAGAACGACGATTTTAGGGATATAGATATTGCTTTCGTTTCTGCCGGGGGAAGCGTGTCTGTCGAATTTGCATCTACGATAACCAAGCATGGTGCAATCATGATAGATAATTCCAGCGCTTTCCGTATGGATAAAGATGTTCCCCTTGTAGTGCCGGAAGTCAACGGTGAGGATGCAAAAATACGCCCGAAAGGAATTATCGCCAACCCGAACTGTTCTACCATACAGATGGTAGTGGCAATGAATGTTATAGAGAAAATTTCTCATATCAAACGTGCACATGTGGCAACATATCAGGCGGCTTCGGGTGCGGGTGCAGCTGCGATGGACGAACTCGTTAACCAGTTTCAGCAACTGGCATACAATACGGATGTGACAGTTGAGAAATTTGTTTATCAGCTGGCATACAATCTTATTCCTCAGATAGATGTATTTACCGATAATGGTTATACAAAAGAGGAACTGAAAATGTATAATGAAACCCAGAAAATAATGCATTCGGATGTAAAAGTCAGCGCGACTTGTATCCGTGTGCCTGTTCTACGCTCACATTCCGAAGCTATATGGGTGGAAACAGAAAGACCTGTTACGCCGGAAGAAGCACGCGCTGCATTTGCAGAAGCAGAAGGAATAATATTGCAGGACAATCCTGCCGAAAAAGAATATCCAATGCCTCTATTTGTGGCGGGAAGCGACCCTGTTTATGTGGGTCGTATCCGCGAAGACATAGCTAATCCGAACGGGTTGACATTCTGGGTAGTGGCAGACCAGATCAAGAAAGGCGCCGCATTGAACGCCGTTCAGATAGCGGAATATTTGATAAAGGAAAAAGCTATTTAATTCGGCAACTTGTTTGTATAATCAAAACAAACAACTATATTTGCATCGCAATTGAGCAAAATATTGCTTTTGCAGGTTCAGGAAGTGTGGGTGAGTGGCTGAAACCACCAGTTTGCTAAACTGACGTACGGGTAACTGTACCGGGGGTTCGAATCCCCCCGCTTCCGCAAAATTAAAATTTCACCAAGTTTATAAGCGACTATAAGGTCGCTTTTTTTATGGTGTAAGATTAAAATAAGCGTTGATTTATAATTGATTAGGTGAAATTCGCACCCCCGATACAGTTACCCGTACTCTTATTGGCTGACTTGCTAATTTAGACTATCGAGTGACTGTTTTTTATAAATCAGGTTAAAAATGCAACTGTTTATAATTGAAATAAAATAAAGAACTCATTTAAATATCTGTAACAAAGATAATTAATTCAGTCACTTTTTTCAAAAAAGCAGTCACTAATTTTAATTCATGTGGATTTGTAAATATAAAAAAGTGGAAAAAGCCAATCTTTCCACTTTATATTCTATTATTCTTTAGTAATCTTCAGATAAGTATTGTTTTTCTCTATCAAAATATCTGTAATATACAGGTATACTAAAATTCTCTCTCACAAACTTCAAATAAGTTATATCATCGTTAGTAGGTTTATCTTCTGACACTATTATAAGCTTAGTTGCCCTTTTTTCCTCAGGATAATAAGCATACTCCATTATTTGTCCTATTGCTTTTCGTATGCTTAATTTTGCACTATCAGTCTTTATTTCAAAATAGTGCCATTTATTTTCCGTAGTTCGTGCCTTTAAATCAACCCTGCCCCGTTCCATTTGTACGAGATTATATTCTGTAGATTTGTTTAATAAGGCACGTAATTCATTTTGTATCTTATCATGAACAGGGTCAAAAGTTATATCAATGCTTAATGTTCTTTTTCTCGGCTCTGTATTCTTATCATTACCTTCAAATTCATCATCTTTCTCAATATAATATTCAATTTCTAATTCATTTTTTTGAGGAAGTAATACAAAATGAGTAGAAGTTATATTGATATCACTTGCAGCAATTACTTCATAATCCTCTCTTTCAAGAATATGCGCATCTTCAAATCGAAATTTTACATTAAATAATATTTTTGCATCTTTTGCTATTGTTGAACTCCATTTTCCACCTATGGACTTAACTTGTGTAATCATTTCATTGAGCCATTCACGTTCTAAATAGGCTTTATAAATATCTTCTGAATCTTCTTTCGAAACCCCAATAAGATTCTTTATTTCTCCAATATAATATTTTGTGTTATTAATAGCATCTATTGAATAAAGCTTTATATTGAATTCTTTCCCTACATGTTTATTGTCCTTTATATTAAAAGCTTCAATAAAAGCATAATGATAACCATCTAATGTTTTAGATTTATCAAACAACCATTCTTCATGACCAAAACCATATTTATTTTCATACGAATAGCTATTCAAAGACTTTCCTTTTGTGCCTGAAGGGCATTTCCACCCATTTGTATTCCAACACAATCGTGCAATTTTATTTTTTCTACCAAATTCTATTTGTGATATTCTTCTTTCTATAATTGGTTTATACTTCTTATTAAAATCAGATTCTCTAATTATAGATATACCTTTAGGCTTATATTCCTCAATTAACTTATCAATCTCTACTTTTTCATTTCTAATAAATGATTTAAAGTTTTCTATATAGTCTTTACCTTCAAAATCTTTATAATATATCCCATTATACTCACCATTATAAAAACCTAACTTATCTGCTACAATCTTTAAGAATTCTGCTTTTTTTATATCAGCCTTAGCTGTGAGAATAATTCTACTATTTTTATCATAGCAATTGACAGCAAATCCAATATTCCTTCTCCTTGTGTCAGAGTCTCCACCTATCCAAAAAGATACATATACATACCCATCATCTCCTTGAAACCAATAACCTTTTTCTAATCGTTCATTATTGTTTCTTTGGCGTGTCCCAAAATAAAACTCAGGATTTTTTTTATTCTCCTTAATTAAAAAATCAAGTATCTTTTCGTGTATTAGCTGTGCTTTATCCATAGTAGCTTTATATTAGTTATAACCTAAGATTTCAAAAAGTTCTTTGTCTGAATAAGGTATTATTCCATTTTCCTTAAAAACATCAACAACGAATGTCAGAAATGGGTCTGTATGTATATGGAAAAAACGGTAAAAACGACCCCTTAAAAACGGCGGAAAATGGCCATTAAAAAACGGTCGAAACTGACCCCTTGAAAACGGATGAAAGTGATCCCCTAAAAACGTTTCAAACTGACCCCGGCAAGGGTAATTGTTAAAAAGTTGTTCAAAGATGGTATTAAAAGTGTAAGATTTTGTTAGCTTGACCGGCGACCAAAATCAGAAGATTATGCCGAACATACCAATTAAGATGAACAAACTTAGAACCATTATCCGTTTGTATGAGGAGCAAACGGGTTTAAAGACCATCGCAGCGATGGCTCGCACCTCACGTAATACAGTAAAAAAATACGTTCAAAAGTGGAACTCTTTGAAAATGACCTACGAAGAGTTTCATGGCAAAAGTGATGCCGAGCTTCACGACCTGTTTTGTGTACCGGCTTGTATGCTTCAACCTAATCCCCGCCTGGAAGAATTGGAAGGTTTAATGCCCGATATCTGCAAAGAACTTGGACGTAAAGGAGCCACTACCCTCCAGCAATGGGATAAATATCGACAGAACCATCCTGATGGCTATGGACTTACTCAGTTCCGATTGGCTATCCAGCGTTACCGGATGATTACCAACCCTTCGATGCGGATGGAGCATAAAGCCGGGGATAAAATGTTTATCGACTATACAGGAGATAAATTATGGATATATCCTCATGGGGAATCTCCCCGTCAGGTAGAAGTCTTCGTAGCTATATTGGGCTGCAGCCTGTTAACTTATGTAGAAGCGGTTTCCAGCCAGACAAAGGAAGATTTTATATCAGCCTGTGAAAACGCTTTTTATTATTACGGTGGGGTCCCTCAGGCAATGGTTCCCGACAACCTGAAAGCAGCCGTGACAAAAGCCGGACGTTACGAATCGGTACTCAATGAAGAGTTTGAGCGTTTTGCCGAGCATTATGCCGTAACCGTTCTACCAGCCCGTGTGCGTAAACCTAAAGATAAATCAGTAGTAGAGAATGCTGTAAAATTAACATACAAAGATATCTTTACCCGGATAGAACATCTGCGTTGTCCGGACTTAAAGTCATTGAATGCGGCTATACGGTCAGCCCTTGAGATACATAACTACCAGCTTTTAAGTCGTCGTAATTACTCCCGCAGGAGTTATTTTGAGGAGATTGAGCGCGATGTATTGGGTCCGCTAAATCCGATACGTTATCAGATAAAAAAGCACATTATGGCAACAGTAGGTAAAGACGGCTATGTCCGTCTGCGTGAAGATATCCACTATTATAGCGTCCCTTATATCTATATCGGTAAAAAGCTGAAGATATCCTATACGACAAGTGATGTGGAGATATTTGACGGCTATACCTGTGTGGCTTGCCATACCCGTAACCGCCTTGAGTTTAAACATACAACCAATCCTGAACATTTGTCTCCAAAGCATAAGGCTATCCTGGAATGGTCACCTGAGACCTTTATTAAACAGGCTGCCGAGATAAATGAAGATGTCGAGTTTTACATCCGTAAGGTATTGGAGAAGAAGCGCTATGTTGACCAGGCTAATAAAAGCTGTTCGGGCATCCTGTCTTTAGCCCGTAAGGTAGGTCCTCTCAGGCTGGCTGCCGCATGCCGTCTTGCCGACAGCTATGGCAGGTATAGTTTCCTTGAGATACAGGATATACTTAAAACCCAGTCTGAACTTATTGAGGTTCCCGAAGAAACGGCAGACATCCCGGAGCATGAAAATATCAGGGGGAAAGACTATTATAAATAACCTTTAATAAATAAAACAATGAACAATCAAACATTAGACAAAATGCGTCAGATGCGCCTTTTTGGTATGCACGACGCCTTCAAGACATCACTGGAAAATACATTGAAAGAACAAATGACCCAGGATCAGTTTATAGGACACCTGGTGGCCAGTGAGTTCGACAACCGCCGAAACAGGGCTATTGAAAGGGCGGTTAAAGCTGCTTCATTCCGTTACAATGCTTCGATAGAAGAGATTGATTACACCTTTGAGCGGGGACTGGACCGTAATCAGGTTGAGCGGTTAGCTGCCCTGGAGTTTGTCGCAGAAAGTAAAGACCTGTTCATAACCGGACCCACAGGAACAGGTAAGAGCTATCTGGCTACCGCATTGGGTAATAAAGCATGCCAGGATGGATATAAGGTATTATATGCCAGTACTGCAAAACTGATGAGCCAACTGAAGATTGCAAAGGTCAAAGGCTCTGTTATAAACGACTTTAAACGTATCGAGAGGATGGACCTGCTTATACTGGATGACTTCGGTATGCAGGCTTTCGACTCTCAGGCAAGGGGAATACTGATGGATATAATAGAAGACAGGCATCAAAAGAGATCTACTATTATTACTTCGCAGGTCCCTGTTAAAGGTTGGTATGACGTTATTGGTGAGAAAACAGTTGCCGATGCCGTACTCGACCGATTAGTACATCATTCCCTGAGGGTAGAGTTATTTGGAGAATCAATCAGAAAAAGGAAAACTAAAAATGAAAATATGTATCGCTGATAAATTATGTGGGTCCGAATATAGAGATGTTGGGACTTATACCTATTTTTGTAAAATCTGTGGACCCATTACCTGGGTAGACCGATAAATATTAAGTTTAACTCGGGCTTAAATCTTCTTCTTTTAGACCCCAATCCCGAGAACAACTTTTTACTGTTTGAACGGCATAACTTCAAGGGATCATTTTCCGCCGTTTTTAAGGGGTCATTTTTACCGTTTTTTCCATTAATAGCCGTTCGCCGGGATGTAATTCTGCTTCATCACAATTTTCATATATACATTTATTCATTAAGTTAACAGAATACCTTACAAATTCAGGATACACTTTAGAAGTCCACATCTTACATATTGTACTTTGATTATTTACCTTGAAATCAAAATAAAAGTGAGATGTTTTACTCGATTCAACTGAATTAGGTATAAACTCATCATCAATATCAGTCGGTGAAAATCTATCCCAACAATAAATCCTGCTTTTCGATTTCAAATCTTCAGAAATCAAATTAACAATTTCATCAATAGCATCTAATAATTCGACAGAAAAGAGTGATTTTCTCTTGAAATTACGGATAATAAGATCTCGTTGGCAGACAATGTTTTCATCATGTCTAAGTTCGAAACTCCATGTTGTCTGAACTGATTCTTTGCTTTGTTTTCTTGTTTTCGTACTTTAAAATTTTAGTTTAACAAAAAGAAATTCAACAAGATAAAATTAGTAAGGCTGTATATTAAAAAGAAAAGCTACCTTAATTAGTAGCTTTCCATTCCCTATCAAATTAAGATTACATATCAATCTTATTTGCTATACTATTCATATCATTTACCAATGTACTTTCTAATACTTTTGCATATCGTTGGGTAATTTTGGTATTCGTATGTCCCATCATTTTAGATACCGATGTGAGAGCAATATTATTATTCAGAGTAACACTTGTGGCAAACGAATGGCGTGCGCAATGAAAATGTAATTTCTTTTTAATCCCACATATATCAGCTATTTCCTTCAAGTAAGCATTAGTCTTTTGATTCGTTGGGACAGGTAATCTATATTGGTATTTTTCTAATATCTCTTTTGCGATTGGGAGTAAGGGAACATTCGACATAATACCTGTCTTTTCTCTCTTTTTCATAATCCATAAATTTCCATTATCATCAGTTATTAAATGCTTTTCTGCATTTAACTCTCTTACATCAATATAGGCAAGTCCTGTGAAACAGCAAAAGATGAATATGTCTCTAACTTGGTTAAGTCTATCGACATGACAATCTTTATTATAAATTGTCTTTATCTCTTTCATGGTTAGAAAATCTACATCTACAGGCTCAATGTGAAGCTTTACGTTTGAAAATGGATTTCTATCAATGATACCATCATTAAAAGCCCTAAGGCATATCTTTCTCAGATTCTTCATATAGTTGACAGATGTGTTATTTTGAATTTTGCGATTAGTCCTGATATAATTCCAAAAACCATCAACGAAAGATTTACTAATCTCATTCATTTGAATGTCAGTCCTATTGAATTTTTCTTTTAAAAATAGCTGAAGATGCTTCAACGTAGTAGTATGCTTCTGATAAGTAGTATAAGTGATTGTATCGGTTTTATACATAGCTCTGTACTCATCATTATGCTCCTGATATAAACTTACCAATGTTGTGTTTTTATCCTTAATTTTACCTGTAAATAAATCTCGAATAGTCTCAACTGTTACAGGAATATTCCTTGATAATAGCTTAGATTGGCATTCATAGAATTTTAATCGTGTGACATTGATGAATTGGTTTATCTCTTTCATTTCGTCATCATCGGATTCAACGATTTGCATTGCCTGACTCCATAACTCAGGTTTAAGTTTTCGAGGTAATGTGAGAATAACTCTCTTCTTGTCAATACTAATTGCCACTTCCAATGGAGCTAAACCTTGTTTGTTTACTTTGGTTTTCCTTACAGTAAAGAACAAATTGAAATTCATAACTAATAATTATTTAAGTAATTCATAACTATGAGTTTTTCTTTTATTTCAATTTTTAAACAAGCGTTTTTGTAACCATTGATTGCTCTAATTCATGCAACTTTTATAATAAAAGTGACTGCGGTGTGCCATCTTTATCAATTCAGGAAAGGTTTGAGCGTAAGTTTTTATGAATCCCCCCGCTTCCGCAAGAGTCATTAAATATAAATGATTTACAAAATAATCTCCCAATATTACTCCCATAAAGGATGAATATTGGGAGATTTTATTTTTTCATTATTCCTCAACAAATAATCCCACACTAAATCCTACATTTATCTTAGCTTGTACCCACTTTCCTTCACTCGCTTTACGGGAAAATGTATCCGCTCCTTTTGTGTCCGAAGAAAACATTATGTAGCCTTCTCCCATATCTTTTACATGTTCTATGGTAATAAGGGTTTTTCCTGAAACTTCTATATTATGGCGGGTTAAGTCGATCTCCAGGGAACGGATTTTCTTATTCATTGCTTTCGAAAAATATACAGGTTCGTCCAGTATATTATTGAATTGCCCGACTCCTGTTTCTTTATATACATTGATGCGATAAAAAATGCTGTCATAGGTGCATGCGGCGACATTGCATATCAGCTTTCCTAAGATGGTCTTTTTGCCCGGGTTTATGAGGATACCGCATTCAGAGCCTTTCAGATTATCCTTGAATCCTGCTACTATTTTCTTCCCCTTATAATTGTTTCCCAATACTTTATATTGATATTTCTGGGGTAATACAATTACCTCATTTAGTAATTTGGATTTGGGTACAAGTTGTACCGTATAGTTTTCGGTAAAAATGATTTCCTTTACCAAAAAAGTTTTGGATTCAAAACCAATACTGGAGAAGCGTATGGAATCATTTGATTCGACTTGGCTAATATTCAGAGAAAAACATCCGTCAAAGTCAGCTACCGTTCCGATATCTTTATTCAGGATGCCAATACTGGCGAACTCTACAGGAGATTTTGAAGCTGCATCGGTTACACATCCTTTAATTACATTTTGAGATGTAATAGTTTCCGGTATTAAAATTGCAGTAAGAATTAAACTAAGAAAAATATGTTTGTGCATAACAAATACTGATAAAATTACACTAAGATAGCAAATTAGTTTATATAATATCAGCGTATTATACACTTGTTCGTTTGCGGAATAAAATTATTGTTTTTATGAACTACTGTAATTTCGGCGGATTATTTCAGTTTGTTTTCCATATATTTTATATGATCCATAGGTATATCTAAGCCGAATATATTTCCTTTTGTTACAACATTTTTTGTTTCAGGATTTACAAAAACATAGAATTTGTATGTTTTCAAACGAAGGACAAACTTTAATTCATATACCTCATCACCAATATTTATATATTCATTTGCTACTGTGTTTATCATTTCCTTCATTTTGGATTTGGAAAATTGTTGATTTAGAGATGGCTCGAAATTCATATAGATATGCGACTCTTCAATGTTGGCCCCTGATTTCTGGCCACCGATTGTATTATAACCCGATATCAATTCTGGCTGGAAGTTTTTTTCAACATATTTTTTCGCCTGTTTCCGATTTTTTATTACTCCGATTTTGGTGTAAGATAAAAGATCAATATCATTGCCATTAGAAATGAATTTAGGCCAATTACGAAATAGATTTTCGAAATTACTTTCAACAGAGATTAATGGCTTTCCATATTCGAAGAGATTTGTTGTTTCTGTACCATGTATGCTCTGGGCTTGCATGCATGTACAAATAATCAGAAATAATAATGTGAATGTTGTTTTCATAAGTGTTGATTTAAAATTTAAATGAATTGGGCAAATTTAAGAGCAAACCCGGCTAACAGATTTTACATAATTTATACATTCTGGAACTGCTGAGCACGATAAAGATATGATAATCTTTTTTTTTCTACAAAAAAGAGATTTAGTTTAATCATCAATTCTATGATATGATTGAGTAATCGGATAAAGTGTTAAATATAAAATTTTGTTGTGTTTCTTTCTTTAAATGCAGGCTTTATCTTGTTTTAAAATAACAAATTCCGCTTTTTTCTTTACAAAAAAGGTCGTACTTTTGCACACTAACTAAAAATTAGTTAGGAAATAAAATAGTATTAAAAAAACCAATTCGATGAATTTTGTTGAAGAACTAAGATGGAGAGGCATGATACAGGAAATCATGCCGGGTACGGAAGAACAACTGCAAAAGGAATTGACTTCGGGCTATGTTGGCATCGATCCTACTGCCGATTCATTGCATATCGGGCATCTGGTGAGTGTGATGATATTGAAGCATTTCCAGCGTGCAGGGCATCGTCCGATTGCCTTAGTCGGTGGAGCAACAGGTATGATAGGCGACCCTTCTATGAAGTCGGCCGAACGCAACCTGCTGGATGAAGCAACTCTTCGCCACAATCAGGAATCGATAAAGAAGCAACTTGCTAAATTTCTCGATTTCGAGTCTGACAAACCAAATGCAGCAATATTGGTAAACAACTACGACTGGATGAAAGATTTTTCTTTCCTGAACTTTATCCGTGATATAGGTAAACATATAACAGTGAACTATATGATGGCAAAAGATTCGGTAAAGAAACGCCTCACTGGCGAAGCTTCGGAAGGTATGTCGTTTACTGAATTTACTTATCAGCTGATGCAGGCTTACGACTTTCTCTACTTATATCAGACACAAGGTGCACGCATTCAGATGGGAGGCTCCGACCAGTGGGGAAATATAACTACAGGTACTGAACTTATCCGCCGTAAAGCCGGAGGTGAAGCATACGCACTGGTTTGTCCATTGATCACGAAAGCTGATGGTACTAAGTTCGGGAAAACCGAATCTGGGAATGTATGGCTCGAAAGGAAATATACTTCTCCTTATAAGTTTTATCAATTCTGGCTGAATGTAAGCGACGAAGACGCAGAAAAATATATCAAGATATTTACAGCACTCAGCAAGGAAGAAATTGAAGCACTCGTAGCAGAACAAAAAGGGGCGCCTCATTTACGCCCGCTGCAAAAGCGTCTGGCAAAAGAGGTTACCGTGATGGTCCACTCGGAAGAAGATTACGAGCAGGCTGTAGAAGCTTCGAATATCCTATTCGGTAATGCTACAGCTGATGCATTTAAGAAGTTGGATGAGGAAACTTTCCTTCAGGTATTCGAAGGTGTTCCTACATTTGATATATCTGCTGATGAATTATCATCGGGTATAAAGGCCGTAGATCTGCTGACAGAGAAAGCGGCTGCCTTTCCGTCGAAAGGAGAAATGCGAAAAACAGTTCAGGCAGGAGGTGTGATGATCAATAAAGAGAAGCTGCAAAACTTCGATGATGTGATAAATAGCTCAAATCTTATTGCAGGAAAATATATAATTGCACAAAAAGGGAAGAAAAATTACTTTCTTTTGATTGCAAAATAAAAACTATTATTACTTTTGCACTGTCAAAAGTAATATTGTCTCATGGTGTAATGGTAGCACTGCAGATTCTGGATCTGCCTGTCTAGGTTCGAATCCTAGTGAGACAACAAAAAGCTCCCTGAAATATCTCAGGGAGCTTTTTGTTGGTCGGTTAATGATCGGTCTTTATAATTATTCTATACTTTTGAATTTAAGAATAAGCTTACACCAACCATTAGTATCTTCTCTGTATTTTTGGCGGGTTTCTTTATTTATGAGAATGTTACACACTTTCGGATTTTCTGTGATACCCAATATCAAGCCTTTCGGTTACAACTTATTTTCATTTGCACGTTTTACATAATTTTACTACTATTGCAATCAATTTAAATAACAGCAAATCCGGTATACCTCTGTTTATTTAGATGCCCGTAATTTATAATAGTTGAATATAATTTATAACACAATAGGAATACTCAGAAAAAATCAGGAAATGAAAAAAGCACACATTATTTTTAGCTTATGTTTAGGTTTAACTGTACTCTTCAGTTGTACAAAACCTCAGACTCCGGAAAAATCCAATTTAAACTTGGAGAGAGCGCAAGCTACATTAGATTCGCTCTATAATAACTATTCTGCCCCTAATACGAATCTCCTGCGTGAAAATTATCCGTTCGATACTACTTATACTGCTACCTATCTGGCTTCGGCCGAGCAGGCAAATATACCGAACCAATATTCTTATCTGTGGCCGTATTCGGGGACACTATCTGCAGTAAGCGCCTTGTTTGAGGCTTCGAACGATAAAAAATACCAGCAATTACTGGATACGAAAGTGCTCCAGGGATTGGAAGAGTATTTCGACCAGAAAAGAGACCCTGCAGGATATGCATCTTATATCAACGGGGCGCCGACATCAGACCGTTTCTATGATGATAATGTATGGTTGGGTATAGATTATTCTGATCTCTATTTACTTACAAAAGAGCAGAAATACCTCGATAAAGCAAAATTAATATGGGATTTTGTAGCCAGTGGAATAGATGATAAACTGGACGGAGGTATTTACTGGTGTGAGCAGAAGAAAGAATCAAAAAATACATGTTCTAATGCACCGGGGTCGGTATTCGCATTGAAGCTCTTCGAAGCGACCAAAGACAGCACATACTTTCATTTGGGTAAAAGCCTCTATGAATGGACAAAAAAACATTTGCAGGATACATCGGATTACCTTTACTACGATAATATAAGGCTGGACGGTACGCTGGGAAAAGCTAAATTCGCATACAACAGCGGGCAAATGATGCAGTCGGCAGCATTATTATATAAGCTGACAGGCGATAAGGCATATCTTACAGAAGCACAGAATATAGCGAAAGGCTGTTACAATCATTTCTTTGCAGACTTTACTCCGTCGGAAGGCGCTCAGTTTAAATTATTGAAGAGGGGTGATGTATGGTTTATAGCTGTCATGCTAAGAGGTTTTATCGAATTGTATCATTTGGATAATGACAAAACATATATGGATGCATTCAATAAGAATCTCGATTATGCGTGGAACCACATGCGTGACGATAACGGGCTTTTCAATACCGATTGGACGGGAGAAAAGAAAGATGATAAAAAATGGTTATTGACGCAGGGTGCCATGGTAGAAATGTATGCCCGCATGGCAGCGGTGGATGTTAAATAATGAAATATTAAGATAGACAAAGGCCGGATTATTCCGGTCTTTGCTGTTTATTATCAGGAGTGTTCAGCGTACAAAAGCATTGATTTTTTGCACATATTTTTCGAAATCATTACGGTCGACAACAGAATGGTTTTTAATCTTTGTACGGTAATTATAAATTGTCTGAACTGAATATCTCAGGAAATTAGCTATTTTGGAGCTGTCGGATATGCCCAGTCTTATCAGAGCGAATATCCGCAGTTCCGTATTTAATAATTCGTTCTTCTTTAATTTTATCTGTCCCTCTTCATCCAGAAGCTTATTAAATTCATCTATAAAGTTGGGGTATAGAGTAAGAAATGCCGTATCGAAATTATGCAGGAATTCGTTAAACTCATTTTGTTGGAGTTTATTAGAAGATAGTGTAGCCATTAAATTGTCGATTTGCTTGGCAGCTATCTTACGTTTTACCATTTCTCTGTACTGATTCACTTTATCGAGATATGAAGAACATAAGTCCATAAATAGACCGACATATTCTTCTTTCGTCCTGTTCGCTTCTTTCAACTGCTCGTTCAGATTATACAATTTTCGTCGGCTGGTTCTTAACAATTTCACTTGCTTGTAAATATAAAAAATAGCAAACACCATCATCAGTGATAATATGCTGATAATGACAATCGTAGTTTTCAGCCTAAAATTTTCAATCTCACTTTTGGAATGATATGCAGAAATTATGACGGGTAATTTCTGGGCTATCTGTATAGTCCTGAACCGATTGTTGTAGAACTGTGCATCATCCAGTGCACATTTTATATACCGGTACGAACGGTCTATATCATCCGGTTTATTTTCATATAAATATAGAGCAAGGCTTTGCATGGCTGCATTTTCCTTTAAGGCACAGACTTGATCCGAGATAGAGGCCAAAATCAGAAATTTTTCGTATAGATCCCATTTTTCTTTCAGCCTGTATAAAGTAGCAAGGTTGTTTGTTACTATTGCATAAAGCCTGTTGTCGTTATTTAACGAATTAAATACATTCAGTAGTATTCTTTCCGCCTCATCCAGATTTCTATCTCTTAATGCTATATATCCTTTGTGATATTCTTTTTGTATGGTATTTTTGGGTAACCACATATATATAGAATCCAGATATTGTCTTTCTGTTTTTTCATATATAGGAGCATATATTTTATCCTCGGTATAATTTCTGGCTGTATAATATATCCATTCTCCGGTCGTATAGTAATCGGTCATCATAGTGGAGTCGGCCAGGGGCAGTTTTAACTGTTCAAACATATCGATTGCCTCTTTTATCAGTCCGGTAGTAGCAAGTAACGTAATGGTGCGCAGGTCGGCTTTATCTCTCAGCTCCTTCTTATTTGATTTTATTGCTATTTCTTTATTTTTTATTGCATACTGCAAGGCAGAGTCATATCTGTAAGTGCTGTATTCTTGTATTATATTGTCATATAATTCGTATAATCTTTCATCAGAAATATTCGCCTGAAATGTCTGTTGGCGTAGGCTGTCGATAGTTCTTTCTTTCCTATCCATATAATATTGTCTTTTTCCAATCATTATATCCAATTGATGTAGCAAAGAATCTCTTTCGCTGCTGACGGTAGGATAAATATTGCTAAAATAAGACAGGAATATTAATAGACTTATAGTTCTGGACATACACAGTATCTTTTTTAGGTTTATATATAAATCTCCACAAAAATATTAAGAATACAATTGGTTTTTCTTTTTCGGACATTAATTCTGATTGCAAATTTAATTAATTATATAAGAAAAGTTGAATTAAAGGTCTTTTCTATTTAATAATTAATCTACTTAGAAAAGCTTTATAGTTTTAGATTAAGAGTCATAAAATCAATTGCTTATACTTTTGCTGTGTGCGCAAATTCCTACTTAAGCGGTTTTTAAGTGTGAATATATGTGAAAACGAAACTAATTTTGTTTTAGAGCAAATCACACGTGAACTGATACTTTGATCATTTTGATGAATTACAAAGTAGAGAATCTTTTTAGTAATAACATATTCTACTAACCTTAATCTCATTTGTATGAAATATCTAATAACTAGTTTGTTCATATTATTGTTGTACCCCGTCACTATGCAGGGACAAAAACAATATATAGTAAAATCTCCAGATCTGAAGATAGAGGTAAAAATAGTTGTAAGCAAAACGGATATAAAATATTCGGTTACACATGCCGGAGATTTGATGATAGATATGTCACCATTATCGTTGACATTGCAAGACGGAACAGTTTTCGCAGTTAATCCGAAAATATCTAAAGTTTCGACACGCAAGGTAAATGAGACCATTTATCCAGTGCTCTATAAGAAAAAAGAAATTCAGGATAATTATAATGAAGCTACTTTACAATTTAAAGACGGATACAGTCTTATATTCAGGGCATATGACGACGGCATAGCATATCGCTTTGTGTCGAATCTGGATAAGGATTTCATTGTAAAAAACGAACAGGTTGAATTCAACTTTCCATCGGATACAAAAGCGTATGTTCCGTATGCAGTAGGGCGCGAAAAGAATAAGTTTGAAGACCAGTTCTACAGTGCATTCCAGAATACATACGAACATATAAACTTGTCCCAGTGGGATAAGAAAAGGATAGCATTCCTACCCTTGATAGTAGAAGGTGTGAATGGAAAGAAAATATGTATAACAGAAGCAGATCTGCTGAATTATCCGGGTTTGTATTTGCACAATGATAATAATTCAACAAAGCTAAAAGGTGTTCTTCCTTCTTATCCTAAAAAGATTGTGCCGGAAGTACGTGGATTAAAAGGCGTGGTGCGCGAACGTGAAGAATATATAGCGAAGTGTAATGGAAAGACCGAATTTCCTTGGCGCGTAGCCATCATATCGGAAAAAGATTATGAATTGGTCGACAACGATATGATATATCGTCTGGCTTCATCACCCACGTTCACCGATTATTCTTGGATAAAACCGGGAAAGGTAGCCTGGGATTGGTGGAACAACTGGAATGTGTATGGAGTCGATTTCCGTGCCGGTATTAATACTGAGACATACAAATATTATATAGATTTTGCTTCGGAGTATAATATCGAATATGTCATTCTGGACGAGGGCTGGTCAGTCCCCGGCAAGGCCGACTTAATGCAGATTATTCCGGAGATCGATTTACCTGAAATTATCAGCTACGCAAGAAATAAAGATGTGGATATTATTCTTTGGGCTGGTTACCGTGCATTCGATAATGATATGGAAAATGTATGCAGGCATTATGCCGATATGGGAGTAAAAGGCTTTAAGATAGATTTTATGGATCGAGACGATCAATTGATGATCGATTTCAATCGCCGGGCTGCAGAAGTGGGAGCAAAGTACAAACTCATTATAGATATACATGGTACATCTAAGCCCACAGGCCTGAACCGTACATATCCGAATGTAGTAAACTTCGAAGGTGTACACGGTCTGGAAGAGATGAAATGGGACCCCGAGTCAACAGATCAGGTCACTTATGATGTTACATTCCCATTTATACGCATGGTTGCAGGTCCGCTGGATTATACACAGGGAGCAATGACCAATGCTAATAAAAAGAATTACCGCAGTATATACGACAATCCGATGAGTCAGGGAACCAGATGCAGGCAACTGGCGGAATATGTCATTTTCGAGTCGCCGTTGAATATGCTGTGTGATAGTCCGACCAATTATAAACGGGAGCCTGAATGTACCGAATTCATCGCCCGGATACCTACTGTATGGGATAGGACTGTGGCACTTAATGGAGAAATAGCAAAATACGTGACAATAGCGCGTGAGAAAGATGGCGTTTGGTATTTAGGTTCGATGACCGACTGGACTCCTCGCAAAATGGAAATCGATTTGTCATTCCTTGGTGAAGGGAACTTCAGAGTTGAGATATTTAAAGACGGCATAAATGCAGACAGGAATGCAAATGATTATAAAAAAGAAACTATAAATATTTCATCCGATCAGAAATTAACTATCGATATGTCTGCAGGTGGAGGATTTGTTGCAAAATTCGATAGAATATAAGATTGGTTATGGTTAATAAATGTTTATTAAACGTAGGGTGATTATTAAAATAACCTACTTTAATCGTTATGCATATTTTTTACAATGTATTTGTATACAGATTGTTGAATGTTTAATGCTTAGTAAATAATCTACCAAACCGATAATTGAAAATTAACTGTTTTTTTATATTACTATATTTGGAATAACGAATATTAGTGATTTGCCCTACTGCTGTTATTATAAGCTAATTTATTTTGAAGACTACTTTCGGAATAAGTGGCTATAGTTAATGAAATACTCTAATACTGGTTTTTTATCTAAACTAATACTCTATGAAAAAATTATTAATCATTATTGTTTATCTCCTCTTGGGTGTAGGAACAATACTGGCTCAAACGAGGACTGTGCAGGGAACAGTTGTAGATGAAAATGGAGAACCCTTTATAGGGGTTACGGTTTCAGTAAAAGGATCATCGACAGGAACTATAACAGACCCTGACGGTAAATTCTCTCTAAGACTGTCTCAAAGTGTTAAAAAGCTGACTTTTAGCTTCGTCGGTTACGAAACTCAGGAGATAGATGTTACAGCTGATATGAAGGTAACAATGACCCCGTCTACAAGCCAACTGAGCGAAGTCGTTATTACCGGGATGACAACTATGGACAGGCGCACATTCACGGGTTCGGCCGACAGGTTGCAGGCCGAAAATATAACTTTAAGCGGTGTGTCTGATATCAGTCGTTCACTCGAAGGACGTTCGGCCGGGGTATCTGTTCAGAATGTCTCAGGTACTTTTGGTGCGGCTCCCCGTATCAGAGTGCGTGGTGCAACATCCATTTATGGTAATTCCAAGCCTCTTTGGGTAGTGGATGGTGTGATATTAGACGATGTAATCGATGTAGGAGCAGACGATCTGTCTTCGGGTGATGCTGTTACACTGATCAGTTCTGCTGTGGCAGGCTTAAATTCCGATGACATCGAATCATTCGACATATTGAAGGACGGTTCCGCAACTTCTATTTACGGAGCCAGAGCGATGGCCGGTGTGATTGTAATTACAACAAAAAAGGGTCGCGCAGGGAGAAGTTCGGTTAACTATACCGGCGAATTTACAACCCGCATGAAACCGAGTTACAATGAATTTAATATTATGAACTCTCAGGAGCAAATGGGCTTCTACAGAGAACTGGAACAAAAAGGATGGCTCAATTTCTCAGGAACACTGAGGGCCTCCAATAGTGGGGTATATGGTAAGATGTATCAATTGATGAATACTTACGATCCTCTCACCGGTTATATGATGGACAATACCGAAGCGGCAGCGAATGCATACCTGAGGGAGGCCGAAATGAGAAATACAAACTGGTTTGGTGAATTGTTTTCTCCTTCGATAATGCAAAACCATTCAGTAAGCGTTTCTTCGGGAACAGAAAAGACTTCCGTGTACGGGTCTTTGAGTGCAATGTTCGATCCGGGATGGTATAAGAGGAGCGAAGTAAAAAGGTATACCGCTAATGTTAATATCAATCACAAAATATTGGAAAACCTTTCTGTAAACCTGATTTCCAGCGCTTCTTACCGTAATCAGGAGGCTCCGGGTACAGTCAATCAGGAGGTCGACGGAGTATCGGGTGTTGTAAGACGTACATATGATATCAATCCGTACAGTTATGCGCTGAATACTTCGAGGACACTCGATCCTAATACTTTCTATACAAGGAATTATGCGCCGTTCAATATCATGCATGAGCTAAGAAATAACTACATGGACCTTGATGTTACAAATGTAAAATTCCAGATGGAACTCAAGTGGCGTCCTTTGCCTGAACTTGAACTTAGCCTGTTAGGTGCATATAAATACAGCCAATCTGCAACACATCATCATATAAAAGACAATTCGAATCAGGCAATGGCATTCAGGGCAATGGGAGATGCTACGATACGTGAAGCGAATCCAAATCTTTACAAAGATCCTGATTTTCCAAACAATTTGCCAATAAGTGTGTTGCCGGAAGGAGGTATATATCAAAGAAGAGATTATTCGCAAAGAGGCTATGATATAAGGCCCGCATTGTCATGGAACAAGACTTTCAATAACGTGCATGATGTATCTGCATACGGAGGTCTTGAAGTACGGGCTTCTGATAATAACAATACTTATTTCAATGGATGGGGGCTTCAGTACGAATTAGGTGAAACACCATTCTATGTGTATCAGTATTTCAAAAGAGGGCTGGAGCAAGGAAGTCAATACTATAGTGTGTCTAACACGCACCGGCGCGATGTTGCCTACTTTGGTCAGGCTACTTACGGATATGACAGCCGCTATTCGGTATCGGGAACATTCAGATACGAAGGATCTAACCGTTTGGGGATGTCTCGTAAATCGCGCTGGCTACCAACATGGAATGTCGGTGCATCGTGGACTCCAAGCAATGAGAGTTTTATGAACAACTTACGGTCTACAATTTCTCATCTCAAGTTAAGGACTTCCTATAGTATGGTGGCACAGGCCCCTCCGTCGAATGTTACTAATTCGTTGCCTGTTATCGGTAGTGTGAACCCTTGGCGTTACTTTACCAATGCTCAGGAATCCGGATTAAATATGACTTCTCAGGAGAATAGAGATCTGACATACGAAAAGAAACACGAATTAAGTGTAGCTGTTGAGGCAGGATTTATAAATAACAGGTTCAACGCTATTGTTGAATATTTTAACAGGAAAAACTACGACCTGATAGGGCCTCTGAATACACAGGGTATGGGTGGAACAACTCAGAAAAGGGCGAATGTTGCAGAAATGAAAGGTCATGGATTTGAAGTGACTTTGGGTAGTGATAATATCCGGACTAAAGATTTTACGTGGCATTCCGATTTCATATTTGGGTATGCTAAGACTGAAGTGACAAAGTTGCAGGCTGCAACGAGGATTATCGACCTTATTACCAAAAGTGGTTTTACAAAAGAAGGTTATCCTCACCGTGGATTATTTTCCATTCCTTTTGTGGGTTTGAATCAGTATGGTTATCCGGTGATTATAAACCAGAATGGAGATGAGACAAGTACCACTATGGGATTTCAGGAATCACGCCCCGAGTATACAAATTTCCTAATTTACGAAGGCCCGACCGAGCCGGAATATACAGGTAGTTTGCAAAATACATTCAAATATAAGAATTTCAAATTGAATATATTTATGACTTATGCCTTTGGTAATGTAGTTCGTTTGGATAATGCATTCGCATCCTCTTATAATGATCTGGTCGCTACTCCGAGAGAATTTAAAAACCGCTGGGTTCTTCCGGGTGATGAAAATTCTACACATGTACCTGTTATATTGAGTAGAAGGGAGTATGACAAGAATACGCAGCTTGCTACCGGCTACAACTCATACAATTATACTTCGGTACGTTCTGCTAAAGGCGATTTCATACGTATGAAGGAGATGTCACTGACATACGATTTCCCTAAAGCATGGCTAGGCAATTCAATCAGCAATTTATCGCTGAAACTACAGGCAACAAACCTATTCCTGATATATGCGGATAAGAAACTGAACGGTCAGGATCCTGAATTTTTTAATGCAGGGGGTGTTGCGGCACCTATGCCTCGGCAATTTACATTGACAGTAAGACTTGGAATCTAAATTAAAAATAATATAATATGAAAAGAATATATATAATCATTATAGGATTTCTTATATCAGGTCTTTTTTCATCCTGCGACGAATATCTCGATGTAATGCCTGATAACAGAACCACAATAGATACGCCCGATAAGGTCGCAAAATTGCTGGTATCGGCATATCCCGACAGGCTCCATTTTATGGTCATGGAACCTGCTTCCGATAATTATGATGAAAACAGTGATAACCTGGCAAATAATAGTTTGATAAAAGAAGCCTATTATCAGTGGAGGACCGATTATGAAAGTACTAATGATAAGCCGGAAACTGTTTTTGGCGCTCACTACAGGGCAATAGCAAATGCAAATCTGGCCTTAGAGTCGATAGAAGAATTGGGCAATACGCCCGATCTGCAGAAATACAGAGGTGAGGCCTATATGGCCCGTGCCTATGCTCATTTCCTGTTAGCGAATATATGGTGTAAGCATTATAGTACAAACAGCGATAACGATCTGGGAATGCCATATATGAAAGCTACTGAAAAAGATGCATATGTAATGTATGAAAGAGGCACCCTGAGTGAATTTTATGCAAATATCAACGACGATATAGAAGCCGGATTACCATTGATTGACGATAATGCCTACAAGGTACCCAAATATCATTTTAACCGCAAGGCCGCCAATGCTTTCGCTGCCCGTTTTAATTTATACTACGGGAACTATGATAAGACTATAAAATATGCATCTGAAGCATTAGGTGTAGATGTTACTAAATCACTGCGTGACTGGCCTACTATGCGTTCTAAACTTACTTCTGACGAACAGTGTAATACATATGTGGATGTAACGAATCCGGCCACTTTGATGCTGATGGCCAACGTAACAGATTACGGGCGTTATTATAAGGGAGGGCGCTATTCGCACAATTTATATATCGCTAATAATGAAACTCTATATGCATCTGGCCCGTGGGGTAAAACAGATGTCCTGATGGGAGGCGGTATATGGACTCCCGGAGGTAATAATGAAGTCGGCAGATTTATCCCTAAGGCTAATGAATATTTCCGTGTTACTAATCCTATAGGTGGTACAGGTTTTCTTTATGGAATACATGCAGTGTTTACTACGGATGAGATATTGCTGTGCCGTGCGGAAGCGTATATAATGAAACAGGATTATACAAATGCGTTGATCGACCTTAATATGTTTTTGGCTAACTATTTTAAAGGTAGGAGTTTTACTACATTAACACTAAATAATGTAAACAGTTTCTACGACGGTGTCGAATATTGGGAATTTGATAAGCCGACAGTAAAGAAAAGGCTGGAACCGGATTTCCCTATAGTAGATAAGACTCATGAGAATATGTTGCATTGTGTCCTGCAGTTGCGCCGGGTTCTCACTTTACATGAAGGATTGCGCTGGCCGGATATTAAGCGCTACGGGATTGAAATATACAGGCGTAAGATAGATGAATCGGGCGTGGTTACGGTCAAAGACAGATTACCAAAAGATGATCCGAGACGTGCATTCCAAATTCCAGTAAGTGTTCTTAGTGCAGGTTTTGAACCAAATCCGAGATAAGATAATATATAAATGAAAATATATACTTATGAAAAAATATATTTTAACAACCGCAATTATTTTCTCATTCGTACTCTCGTGGTCATGTAGCAATGATGAAGATATAGATAAGAATAATAGCATCTTTGTCGATTCGCCAGTTGAACAGACTGAGTTTGACAAATGGCTTTTAGATAATATGGTATATCCCTATAATATAAAAGTGCAATATAAATATAAAGATATCGAGGCCGGAAGCAGCTATACACTGGCTCCGCCGTCGGTAGAAATGGGTAAAAAGCTGACTAAGTTGCTTAAATTTCTGTGGCTGGATGCTTATGAAGAAGTTGGTGATGTAGATTTTGTTCGGAAAACAGCACCCAAAGTAATACAATTAATAGGATCACCGGCGTATAACCCGGATGGAACAGCGACAGCTGGTACGGCTGAAGGTGGTGTGAAAATTACGCTTTATAACGTCAACGGGTTTGTTGATGATCCTGTTTCTTTAAATGATAAATATTTTGGAGTTATCCAGCATGAGTATACTCATATTGTGAATCAGTTGAAAGATTATGATCCCGGATACGGGCTTATTTCCGAAGGAGATTATAAATCCGGAGATTGGACAAAACTGAGTGAAAAAGACGCTTTAGATGCTGGATTTATTACAAGTTATTCTTCGAAAAATCCAGGTGAAGATTTTGCCGAAGTGGTAAGTAAATACCTCACAAAAGGAAAAGACTGGTGGAATGGAAAATTGAATCAGGCTTCTGCTGACGGAAAAGCAAAACTAGAGGAAAAGCTGGGGATAGTAATAGATTATTATAAATCGGCATGGAATATTGATTTTAATGAACTGTATGAAGTCGTGCAGCGGCGCTCACAGGAAGTGCAGTATATAGATATTGATAATCTTTACCCTTAAATAATTAGTTGATTATGAAAAAGATAATATACATATTATTACCTGTATTAAGCATCTTTTTATTGCAATCCTGCTTATTTAAAGATGATGATGTTTTTGACGATTCTCCGGCAAACCGTATGAATAAGGCCTTAGAAGAATATCGGGAAATCTTGGCTGGTGCGCCGAACGGTTGGCTGATGGAATATTATGCAGAAACAGAGCCCAACCTGATTGGAGGATATACTTTTATTTGCAAATTTGATAAGAACGGAAATGTTTCATTATCTACGGACTCTGAGATAAAAAGTATTCCGGTTGCCGAAACTGTCACTTCTACGTATGACCTGAATGCTGATCAGGGGCCTGTTCTTATTTTCGATACATACAATGAATTATTGAATTTTTATACAGAACCTAGAAACGGAGATGCAAATGGTTACAACGGAGATTTTCAGTTTATATTCATGGAAGTAAGTCCTGAAAAGATTGTATTCCATGGGAAAACTCAGAAACTCAAAATTGTGATGACCCGTATAGATGATGGCATAGATAATAGTACCTATTTGAAAAATGTCAATAATCTTCTTGCAGCTTCTACCGAAATGCCATTTTATAAAATATTAATAAATGGATCGGAAGTAGGTATAGCCGAAATAGATGAATTCTCCCGGGTATTTACATTCGAAATAGAAGGACAAAGAACCAAACAAAACATGTTTTACCAGACTGAAGGATTTGTTTTCTTGAAACCCGTTACTCTAAGTGGAGTTACTTTCAGTAATTTTAAATGGAATGCCACTCTGGGAGAGTACGGAGGATTCGAATGTACCGATAATGGAGTAGATGTTAAGTTTACAACTTATAAGCCAATAGATTATCAAAATTATGATGACTATATAGGTACATATACAATGTCTTATATAAACCATGATAATGTACGGAAAAGTAAGACTGTTCGAATTACAGAATTGGAAAGAGAAAAGACATATAATGTAGAAAACTTCGTACCTACAGCGATCAATGGCGGTAAGATAGTACTGGAATATACAACAGCCAAAAGGGGACAGGTTATTATACCTATATATCAGGATCTCGGACCATGGTCTACTTATCCTCGTTCGGGCTTGTATTTCTGGGTCGGTCCGGGTTCCGGCAGCTATTATCCGTCGGCACAAGGACAGGTTATTGGAAAAATGGAAGAGAATGCAGGAGCGAATGTTATAGAGTTTAAGCAGGCTGCAGGTACTTCGGGCAATGGAATTTTGGTAATATTGTATAATGCCACAGGAGGGGCTGCTCGCTACAACGCAGATACGTCGTATAACAGTATAGTGTTTACAAAACAATAACAACTAAAGGTATGTGAACTATGAAAAATTTATTCAATATATTATTGTTATCTCTCTTTTGCATTTTTATAGTAGGATGTAGTGATGACGATAAAGAAGAGAGTGTACTGAGAATCATAGAAAAAAGTATCGAATTCCCGGCTGATGGAGGTACCGGAAAGATTGTTGTCGAAGCTACTCAGGCTGTTTCTGCTACATCCGATCAGGACTGGTGTACAGTAATTGTCTCAGATAAAACAATTTCTGTAACAGTGACACCTGTTGATATTCTGGAGTCACGCAATGCTCGTATAACTATCAAGTCCGGAAATGAAGTTGTGTATGCAGAAGTATCTCAACAGGGAGTGATTTTATGGTTATATGGAACCAATATAACCAATAATACAATTGAGTTTCCATATAATGGTAGTTCCGTTTCGGGAGAGTCTCGTATCAACCGGCAATTCACGATCGAGGCTCCCGATTGGGTGCACTTTACAGTCGATGAGTTAGGAGAATTTACTATCTCTGTCGATCCTAATTCATCAGTTACGGAAAGGACGGCTACGCTTAAAATATCTTCCGGCCCGTTAAAGGCTGAATATACTATTAAGCAGAAAGTGGAAATGGAAATTCCTAAAACTAATTGGTCGGTTCCCGGTTATGTGGATACAAGTGATGCTCCAACTATCGGATATAGCTCTCAGGCTCTGAACCAAGGAAGCTCACCGAATGGGCGTGTAATTGCAGTATTCGACGGCAATATTAACTCATTTTGGCATACAAAATGGAGTTCTCCTGCAGCTACGTTACCGCAGTGGTTTATTATAGATTTAGGTGAAGAATATTTGTTGTATCGGATCGAGAGTGTGAGGAGGCAGGACGATGCTAATTCTCAAATTAAATTCCAGATACTTACATGTACCGATGCTAAAGCTGTCAATAAGGAAGACCCTACAACTTGGGAATGGGAAGATCAGGGAGTACATGATTTTAGTCAAAGTATACTGACTCCTCAAAATACAGATTTGGCTAATAGACCTAAAGCCCGATATATTAAATACTATGTAGATGAAACGATGAAAGGGGTAAAAAACCAGGCAGTACTTGCGGAAATATCACTCTTTGGACGTTATGCAAACCATTAACATCAACTAACGTCAGTAATTGGATTCGGGATAAGATCAGATATCTTATCCCGAATTTTTTTTCCCTTAAGAAGATTATGTGTATTTCAATTTTAGTTTAATTGTTTGTCCTCCTGCTATTTTATATTTTTTCAATCCGTTTTCCTCTTCTCCGGCTAATGGATAATTTACTTTTTCCCGTTTATTCAGCCATAATTCGAATTCAGTACCGGCGGGAAGATTGAGAATAATTTCCCGTTTCCCCGGTAAGCCTTTCGATTCAAAACCTATAGGTCCTTGATTTGTGTGTATATCGAACTTTGCATGTGATAAATTGCCGGGCTGAGGATAAATCCTGCATTTTTTTGAGCCGGGTGATAATGGCATTACTCCCGCTATTCCCTGATGAAGCATAACTAGAGGCCCAACGGCGCAATGGCTCCATTGTGAACCTTCATCGTGCCGGGCAACCCAAAACTCTTGTAAGACATTGTTTTCCCATACAGATGTCATACTCGCCCATCGGGTACGTAAATCATGCAAAACTGCATCGATATGTCCTTCTTTACTAAGCGCCCATAAACGCCATACAGCATTGCAAGGGTAGGAGAAGCCCATCTCAACCGGGCAAGCAAGTAAAATCCTTAAAGATTCCTCTTTTTTGTTATCAGGACATTGGTTGTAAAGAATTGCTGTGGCTAATGAGCGGTCGCAGTAGCGGATTTCCTGTTCCTCTTCTATCCATGGAAGATTATTGATAAAAACACTTTTGTCTTTGTCCCAAAACTTCTTTACACAAGCTTTCTCTATCTTCTTTCCATATTCTTCTATTATCGAAGCATTTTCCTCATCATCAAAAACACTGCACAGAGGGGATAACGCATGTTGGCACATAGCAGCAAGATAGAGATTAAGGGCTAATTGTTTATGACGTGTTTTCTTATAGGCTTCGTGATCTATATATACCGAGCACATGCCTAGATTTTCGGCAGGAATCAGAAGCTCGCTATCGTCTGTTAGGCTTGCTATATAATTAAAGAATTTAATTAATCGGGGATAGACTTCCTTAAGGCCTTCTTTATCTCCCGTGTACATATAGTAATGATAACTATCGAAGCAAAAGCCGATGCTATGATCGATAATAGGTCCCCAGTTTGTCAGTTGCATTTGCCGTTCTACAGTCCTTGCAAGCCTGTCCCAAGCCGGCCAGCTGTCCATAAAATAACCGTCGATAGATGATCCCTGACTGAATGTATTAATAAAACGATAGGGCAACTCCTTTTCACCGAAGGTCTGGAACACAGAATGCATCTGATGACTCCCGTCACCGCTATATTGCTGTCGCTCGCGAGCCATCCCGTCTACCAGAGTTTCTTGTGCACAGTTGTTTAATGTATTCACTGTTGCATACATCAGTTGCTGTAAAGTATCGTCTGATAAAACGATTTCGGGTTTGTTCTTCCATGGATACACCCGTCGCCGCATACCAATAGATGAAATCTCGACCGGGCGATCAAAATTACGGATATGTAATTGAAGCCAGCGGAAACTTTCGAAATCGAATGTTTCAAAACGGTTGATCCCTTCTTTACAGATGAATCTTGTCCACGAATTGAAATGCGAATTGATTATAGCGGGGCCGCCCGGTTTATGCGCTTCATGCACCAATAGTTCTACAATTGTTCCTTCCGGTGCGTCTATAGTGAAATACGGCCAGCCCACACCTTGCTCTTTAAACTCAAAGGTTAATGCTGCGGCATTGCTGAAATTTGGCTGAATAATATATCTGTTTTCAGAATTGCTTTCAAGGATTGAATCTTTTTCCACCTCAAAAGAATTCGGAATTATCATATCGAAATAATCTTCGGCAGGCCGTTTCCAATTTATCCACATCGATTCGGTTAGCTTCCATACAGGATAATCATACTCTTTCATCTTAGGTATACTTCGTCGCCGTATCTCAGAGATATTACGGTTTCCGAATATTTCCCATACATATTCTGACGATGACGTGCATACTGACGGGTCGGCTCCGTCTTTACTTACCATTTTTGCGGGTATCCATTCTTCATTCATAACGAATGATGAGTCATCCCATCCGTAAGGAAATCTTCGCGCGTCAAATTCTTCTTGCAGTGCCCGGAGAAACCATCTTTTATATTTACCGGGCTGCCAGCTTTTAGGTAAGTGACACATCCATGAATCATCACTTATAATTTCTTCACCATCTATATTCAGATTGAAAATAAATCCGGGTTTCCCCATAGGATGTGTACCATCTCCGGTGCCGAAAAAGCAGACCTGACAGGCAATAACGTTTTTTCCGTGTTGAAGATAAGATGACAGGTCAATCGGGTCGGCTTCCTGCCATCTCGGATCAGACGGAGCAGGACCCCATTGTACTCTTTTGCCATTTACAAATAGTTGATACCGGCTGTCGGCCAGTATCCATCCTTTCGCACTTAAGATATCTTTATCCAGATTGATTTCTTTACGGAAAAGAACGAAAGTATTCTGTAATGTTCTTCCCGAAGGATACCATATCCATCGTGCAGGGGAAAGATCGAGAGGCGTATTTCTATTATTTTCTCCATACACACTTATTATTTGGAAAAGTGTGAGAATTAAAAGTAAAATGTTTTTCATAGTGGTAGACTTTTCTCAAAAATAAGAAGAAAATCAACGTGTTGGCTAAAAGATAGATTTTATATTCGCTATTATAATATTAAAACTTCCGAAAAGATTATAGCTTTTGCAAGCTTTTCCCTTTTTCCAAAGCTCTAAAAATATTTTGGCGAACAGACCGTATAGCAGGACATAATTCTCCTTCCATTATCTCTAATGTTGTTTTTAATTCTTGCTTCAACTCCGGAATAGGCCTGCAAAGTTCATAAGCTATTTTCATGCAGAGAGATTGCACGCCGGGCAATTCGTTAACAGACAACATCCGTTCTAAACAGAAATCCAGAAAATCAATTCTCGGAGGAGTTGCAAATGGTTGTTTATATAACAAATTGAGGATTAACCTACGCTTTCCTCCATGATTGCAGACCAATAATTCATCTATCAATTCGTTTTGCTTATTGTGTAGCCATTTATTATCCTGTGAAGAAAAGTGAGTGAAAATCCATGCTGCCTGATATCCGATAGTTTCATCATCGCCAATAACTAAATCGAAAAGTTCTAGCTTTAAGCTATCATTAGCGTGGGTCAGATAAAGTATGTGTTTTATATCTTCAATTCCGATTCGTCGGGAGAGTTTATCTTGGAGGTTCATTTTAATGGTTTTAACTCACTGATACAACAAATTTATCATATATAATATTTATAACTATAAGCATAAATTTACTGTAAATATTAATATACAGCTACAGATAAATGTCAAAACTGTTATTTGGAGAATAGAAAAATTATTATATTGAGTTAATCCAGGTTACAAATAAAAAATCCCAGCGGATTCATTTAGAACCAGTTGGGATTTTTATTTATAGAAAAAACTACGAAAATTAGATTTGGTGGAAAAGTCGGTATACTATCTTACCACCGAAGACAATATCTGCTTCATAAAATTCTTGTCTGCTGACTCGAAACGTATAGAAGTCTTTATCTGTACTTCCTTATCAGGACAGGCTAGCTTTATAATCATATGGTTCCAGCCCTTATCGAGCATAATATTAGACACCTTTGTTTCTATATTTCCGGCTACTGCATTTGATGTTATCTTATTGCCATTCAGGTAAACACTATAGCCTCCAATTGTGGCCACATACATATCCATACTTGGCATATCAGGCTCAGCCAGCAGATTGCTTAACGAGCGCGGACTATATATCCAGAAACTCATATAGGCTACGGGAACCCTGTCTCTTTCCGGTTTTGATAATGAGAAAATACCCTTATCGTCACTGGTAGCTACTTTCCATTCCATATTATCTGAAACAGTGTTCAACTCAGGCTTAATATTGGCTTCTCCATTTATAAAATCGGTAGACAAAAGCTTATCTGTAGTTTGGGTATTCTTACTCAGCGAACCTAAAATCAATGCTTTATGTAAACGGGCATCGCTATCCAAGGCTTGCATATTCTTGATATTGTCATTCGAAACTGTAGCTCCCATATTTGCAAGTATCTTCGCCATCAACGATTGGGTTTCCAGCGCAATCTCACTTAAATCGAGTGTGGATAATATAATTTCTGATTTACCTGCTTTCAGTGATGCAATTACTATATCAGAGCCTTTGGCCTCTTGTTCGCTACGGAATACATTCCCTGTTTTGGACGTTTCCGCACGGTAATTCCATCGTTGCCAATCCGTATTGCAGGCTCTAAGTAGCACAGTAGACTTCATTGCAAAATCACCCGCCATTCCATGATGCAAAGCTGTTTTGCCGCGAGGGATTAACTCCGAGAAATAAAAATCTGCATGATTCAATCCTTGTAGCAAGGTAGGTGTACCTTCTTTAAGGAAAGAGGTAGCAACCCTTTCGTTCAATGACACGGTAAAAGGTAAAATAGTATTTATAAAGTCTTTCGACTGAGGACTCATTCCCATTACAAATATACTTGCTCCCGCATCGATAGCTTTTTGTAGTTTCAATTGCTGCTCTTTTGTATTTGCGGGAGGATTGGCACCGTCTATTATAATCAAGGTTTTATCGGTCGGTTTACTGTCGGAAAGTATTTTCAGCCCCAGATTTTCCAGACTTTCTTTCAGCAATGATTCCTGCGATGCATATAATAAAATTGCATTAACCGGCGTTACAGCAGCTTCTGTTTCTGTCTGATCGGCTATCTTTCCACTGTAAGGCAGTATGGGCGTTGCATTTGCGTTACGCACAGCTTCAAACAAAGGCCATGTCCTATAAAGTGGTAATGATGCATCATAGCCCGGATTGAGCGTTGTAGTATATGGTCCCAAGCGCTCAGGCTGCATGCCATAGCCACCTTCCTCAAAGCCGAAGAAAATACCGTCATCAGCAACGGGCGGACGGGAAGTATCTTTCATACCCAGATTCAGCGGCTGCAAGGCATACCATGCCAGATTAAAAATACAGCTATAAGATGCATTTAATTCGCGTTGAGTCTTTATCAGGTCGTAACTTTCTATAGCGACCCCCTCCATACGGCCAAGCATACTCTCATATGCCCTGTTCCCGTTATATTCAGAAGCCTGTTTAGGCGTGCCATAATAAGCCATACTCTGTTCACCTATTCCCCAAGGTTTACCTGCCGAAGACCACTTTTTCATTCCATCCATACCACCATAATGACCGATAACTGTCGGCAGATCGGTAGGACGATCCGTTTCACCGTCTCCCGATATCCATGGACGTGTCGGGTCCATATCGGCAGTTATCTTTACCCAGCGGTTTATCTCATCCAATTGCTTCTGTACAAGTTCTTCGGGAGCTTTAAATACATGCACCGCTACAGGAACAGTTTCGTTACATACACTCCATCCGAATACCGAAGCATGGTTTTTATCTCTTTTTATCAGACGGCGAATATGCTCGGCACAGCTTTCCCAATAATCGTCACTATCTATCTTCGGCCCTCCGTCACTCGACCAGATACCGGTTTCATCGAGCACACAAATCCCCATTTCGTCAGCTACATCCAGATAAAAACGTGGAAAAGGCTGCGCATGAAAACGAACTGCATTTGCATTTGCATCTTTGAGCATACTAAACCACGCCCATGGGTAACGGCGTGTCATCTGTGGAACTCCCATAAAGTGCCATGAATCTCCTCTCAGAGAAATTTGCTCACCATTCAGTAATAACCTATTGCCGTCGATTGTAAACTGGCGCCATCCGAAGCGGTCGTATTTTTTGTCTACTACTTTCTTATTCTCTTTCAGGTTTACAACCAGCCCATAGAGATTAGGTGTGTCGGGTGTCCAATATTCCAGTTCGTTTGTCACAGCTTGTTCAATCGTAATCTTGGTTATTGTATTTGCAGGAAGTATGACTTTCCTCTCTCCGGGAAATACCAATGCTGCCAGCTTTGCCAACTCACTCTTCTCTTCCGGACTTTCATTGATAGTGCGTCCCGCCAGATTATACCACTTTCTCACTTCGGCATCAAGACTGATCGTCTTTTTCTGCGAGGATGTATTGTGTATATCTATCTCTATTTTCAGCTTTTTATTCTGCACATCCGGCTGAATAAACATATCTTCCACATAAACGGGATTGTAAGCAAACATATATACATCTTGCCAGATACCAGCCATTTCTATACCCCACATAGAGCCACCGACATAGGTGCGACGACCATATTTTCCATGATCATCGAACAAGCTCCCTTTAGCCACCCCTACCAAAATCTCATTTTCTTGTCCTGCTTTTATGAATTGGGTAATATCGGCTTCGAAAGGAAGGAACAATTCGAAGTTTTCGGCAGCTTTCTGTCCGTTTACATAGACTTCGGTCTTTCCCATTACTCCTTCGAAGTGAAGAATGATCTGCTTTCCATTCCAATCGGAAGGTACAGACACATTTTTCCGCATCCATCCTATCTGAGCTTTTTCCCACTCTTTAGGATAACTGGGATACGTAATAAAGTCGCCCCCTTCTCCATCTGTAAAATTATTTACATTCCACGGGGAAGGTATCTTTATGGCAACATTCTCTTTCTTAAATACTGCAGGTACTTTAAAATCGGAAGCGTTGGCGTCGTATACGGGCATAAAATCCCATTTGCCATTTAGGCAAAGTTCTTGTCTGTAAGGTTTCTCCACATCGTTTACTAATCCTTTCACGGGATTGAACGGATAGGGATATTTTATCCTATCCGAAGCGTGGGTAGTGAGAAAAGATAAAATTGCCAGAGTAATTATATAAAAATACTTTTTCATGTTTATTTTATAGTTGATTTATTGAGGAGTTTGGCGCATCAGCCCGTTGAGTTTATAAAAATTTTCAAGTTGTTTATTCATAATAACTTCTCCCGATCCTACCTCCATCATATGCGAACTTTGGTCGGCACCGAATCCGCCTAATGCGGCTGATCTTATATCAGGTATATATCCGGGCGATTTACCTCCTGTCCATGTATAGCCGAATACAAACGGAACGGCATTTGCTAATCGTACTTTGTTTTTCCATTCCAGTTGAAGCTGGACAAATAACTCTCCGGGACATGCTGCTATCAGAATATTGTTATTGATCAGAATAGTAGTCAGATGTACATTAAAAGATAGCTCCTTATTATAACGTCCTGTAAAATGAAGCGAATCTTTTCGTATGTTGATAGTGGTCTGATCATTATCGGCGCGTAGCTGTTTAGCCAGCCTGATAGCTTCATAAGCAAGCAATTCACCTGTACGTACCATCGGTGTATAATCCGATTTTACAGGATCTTCCGGGCCGGAACGCCGACGGCTGATCTGCAATGATTCCACATTTCCCGCTGCCCCTTGTACAAATAAGCAATTTACTTTGTTATCGAATGCTTCTTCCACCTTTCTGGCTGCAAATCCGGGATAATCGGCCGATATTTCATAATTGAAGCAAACGATATCGGAATGACAGGCATAGTTCATTAAGATAACTTTCGGATTCCCGCTCATATCTTCTATCTTGACAACCCCCACTTCCGGATCGACCGGGCCGAATGGTATCCGTTCGGGGTTCTCCGTATTATAGTGATCATCTGCAAACCATGATTCGCGGGCACGCCCATCCTCGCGTATTATCAACCTGTTAAATCCGAGTTGGGGAAAAGTACGGTGGCCAGCCGATACACGCGCCGGAAAGGTATTTTTCAGAGCCATTCCTATAACCTCAATAATCCGGTCTTCAAAAAAAGTTGTATATGACGGATAAGTTTTCGACCTGTCAAATAAGGCCAGTGCGATAGGGCAGGAATGAGAATGGGAAGCACTGATTAATACATGAGAAATTCCATATTTTTCTTTACAGACCTTCGCCACACGATCACTCTCAAAACCTACCAGATCGACAGCGACCTGTGCAATACGTATTCCGTCTGCTTCGAGCACCAAACTACGGGCATATACCGAGTCGTGAAGAGGTAGTATATTACGAGGAGTAATATTTATTTTGGCTGTTCCGGCTATCAGTTGCCCTTCGGCAGCCATAAGACTACCGGACAGGACAAATATTTTCAGTAATATAATTAACCAGATGTATTGCTTCATAATATACGAATATTAACGTTTTGGCATTTTCAGGCTAAGCGGTTTTTGCTTGCGCATCATCTTGGTTGCCTCGCCTGTAAGCCACAAATAATGGTCGGAAGGCATCCCGTCCATATCAATAAACTTTGCAACATTGCTAACAGGCGGATTATCGCTACATTTGAAGATAGCGGTTCCTTCATCTACCTCATCGAACATTGCCACATAGATCATTTCGGCTCCGGCGATCATTGCCGTAGAGAACTGTTGCCACAAGAAACGCCCTCCCTGACGAGGGATAGAGCCTACCGGTTTTATATCATCCGGAAACTCTCCTTTACTAAGGTTGTGCCAGCTAAAACCCGGCGTGACAGACGGAACATAATCCACATTATTCTGCCTGCACCATGCTATATCACCGATTATAAGATCGCGGTACCTGTCCATATCGTTATGCAAAAGCGGTGTGAAACGCTGCACAGTCCAAGGCAACACAATATCGGCCTGCTTTATGAGCGTATGCAGATAAGGATCGTTTATACAATCGGAGTTAAGATCGCGCCAAAAAGTAGGAACACCTACCATAATAGCACAACCACCGTATTCCGGATCGTTTTTGAGGAAGTCGAATAAACGTTCGAGACCTATATTACGGATATTATAAGGCCTATCGGGAAAGCCTATTCCCCAAATGGCAACAACAGGTTTACCATTGTGATGAAGATAAGTTTTACTTCCCGCCTGATCGGTTACTTTCAACTGATCTACCATATATTTCCAGTCTTCGATAACAGATGAACAGTCCTCTCCTGAACCACGTAGACCCGAAAGGTCGTACATCATAGCTATAGCACGGTTGTTAATAGATGCTGCATGAAAGGCATTTTTCAGTACTATATTCTCAGGAGCATCATCACGTCTGTTTTTGGTAGAACCGAAAAACCTTTGCATAAATACACCGTCAATATCATATTCCTTCATCCATTTGAAATGCAGATCGGTAGTAGATTTATCAGTGGAACTGAAAACTCTAGCTTTGGTTCCGTCAGCATGTACAAATGATGTTTCATACGTTTTTTCATATTCGCTCACATCCGGCCATGCATCAATTTTACAGTGGTTTTCATCGAATTTATTACTTATGCCATAATGCCCGAAATTGCGTTCCGGTCCTCTAAACCAACCCTGATATCCGGCCATGATCATGCCTTTGTAACTTGGATATGCTGTGGTCGTAGCATGCTTGCGCGTTTGTGCCGAAGTTTCACCGACAAACAGGCAAGCTGTTGTTATCAGCATCCATAAAATCATTTTCATGTGTGTATGTATTATATTTATTATTCCTTGCTTATTTTCCTCTTTTGAAAGTATAAACCTGATCCGGCCGAGTCATCAGATCATACTCATAGACCTTATACAATAGCGGATACTGAGGATTAACCTCTTTCGACACCAATGGCTCTTTTATCTTTGCAGTCTCGTATAACGGGTTCGGATTCACTCCGTGAGCTTCTTTTAATTCGTTTCCCGATAATGGAACATATGAGCGAAGACGCATATTCCCCCCGATTTTCGACACAACCGATACCGTAGAAATTTCGCCCGCATCCCAGTCCATCGCCACCTCAAAACCTCCACGAGCCATCAAGCCTTTCACTTCTCCTTTTTTCCAAATGTCGGGTAACGCCGGTAAAAGATGGATAGCTCCGTCATGGCTTTGTAGCAACATTTCAGCAATACCGGCTGTAAAGCCGAAGTTTCCATCGATCTGAAAAGGCGGGTGAGCATCGAAAAGGTTAGGATATGTTCGTCCGTCATCATTGCCCGGTTCCACAAGCGAAAGCATATTCGATATTATTTTGTATGTATGATTACCGTCCAGTAAACGTGCCCAGAAATTGATTTTCCAGCCTATCGACCAGCCTGTAGCCATGTCACCACGGTAAAGCAAGGAATTCTTCGCTGCCTGAAATAAAGCAGGATGAGAATAAGGCGAAATCTGGTTACTTGGATAAAGTCCGTAAAGATGAGATACATGGCGATGATCATTCTTTGGATCGTCGAAATCGCCAAGCCACTCCTGTAACTGATTGTATTTGCCTATCTGCATCGGGGCAAGACGGTCTATCATATTTTCGAGTTTTGTACTATAGGTATTATCATTTAGTCCGAGTGCCTTCTGTGCATTCAAGGCATTATTCAATACATCAAAAACGATTTGATTATCCATTGTAGACCCTGCAGTAATACTTGTGTCTTTGCCCGGAGGTCCTTGTTCGGGTGAAGTAGAAGGTGCTGACACCATCCACTTATACTGAGGATGCTCGGTAAGAAAATCGAGAAAGAAATCGGCTGCACCTTTCAATACAGGATAATACTCTTTCAGGAATGCTTTGTTCCCCGTATAAAGATAATGCTGCCATATATGCTGGCTAAGCCATGCACCTCCATTCGGCCATTGCCCATAAAACGGGCCATCCACCGGACCGGTTGCCCTCCAGATGTCGGTGTTGTGATGCGTCACCCAGCCATCTGCATTATACATTACTTTCGCTGTTTCCCTTCCTGTTTGCGATAAGTCTTTCAGCATCTCAAACAATGGGAAATGGGTTTCACTCAGATTGGTTACTTCGGCAGGCCAGTAATTCATTTCAGTATTAATGTTGATAGTATATTTACTATCCCACGGCGGAACAAGCTGATCATTCCATATGCCCTGCAATGTAGCCGGTTGCCCTCCGGGCTGTGAAGAACTGATAAGCAAATAACGGCCGAACTGAAATAAAAGAGAGACAAGGCTCTGGTCCTTTCCATCTTTAAAATTACGTACACGAACATCAGTTTCTTCATCCGCTCTGTCGGATGTACCAAGATCAAGACTTACCCTGTTAAATTGTTTTTGGTAAGCATCGATATGATCTTTCAGAAGTATGTCATATGGTTTCGCTACAGCAGCTTTTAGTGTAGCCTCTGCTTTCTTTGTCTCATTTGCACTTATGTCTTTATAATTTACATAATTGGTAGCAATAGAAATGTATATTGTTGCTGAATTTGCTCCGGTCACTGATATCTTATTATTCCCGGCTTTTATTTTTCCACCTTCTGTTTTTATCTGAGTCTGATTTTCGAAACGGATAACTCCTTTTATGCCTTCATGCTCCGTACCCATTCCTTTTAGTACGAGTTTATCACCCTTTGCCGAAACTGTATTGTTTGGAATAACAGATTCGTATCCAGCAACAAAAGTAATGCTGTTGTTTTTATCGGCAGTTAACCGTATGATAATGACATCATCGGTAAAGGATGTGAACATCTCACGGGTATATGTTATGCCGTCTACTTTATACTGCGAGCTTACAACGGCTTTTCCTAAGTCCAGCTGCCTTGAATATCCGCTGTATTCTTCGTGTCCCTGAAAATCGAGAAATAAATTGCCGATTGTCTGATAAGGCATACCATTATGGGGGGTACGCATATTCTTATCCAAGAGATTCTCTGCATCTTTTTCCTGCCCGTTAAAAATCAGAGTACGCACCTGAGACAATACATTCAGCATATTGGGACTGTCGTTCCGGTACGGCCCGCCACCCCACATTGTTTCTTCATTCAGTTGCAATTGCTCTCGTGCCGGATCACTAAATACCATAGCTCCCAAACGGGAATTGCCGAGAGGTAATGCTTCCACCCATTGTTTAGCAGGACGTTTATACCAAAGCTTAAGATCATCAGCCTGGCAAAGGAGTGTCCCCAGAATAAATAATGTAAATGATAAAAGATGCTTTTTCATAATATCAATAGAATATTTAGTGTGTTTTAAATATCAGAATGATCATAAGGAAATTTCAAATGAAAAATAAAAAGAGATCTCCTTACCTTTAGTGCTTTGCATTCATGACAAAGAAAAGAGATGTATATTAATGCTCATATTAATACACACCTTAATAAAGGATTAAAATGTAAAAGATTAGGAAAAAGAAAGATTAATGCTCGATATTCTTTCCTTCGACAACGTCCGTAAGGGAGTATTTATATTTCGTACCCAGTAAATTAGAGTATTCCTTGTTGAAATTATCATAAACGGTTTTTGCTATACCTTTTTTGCCTGAATTAAAATAAATAGAACATTTCAGGTATAATGCCACCTCATTTATATAATCGTGCAGAAAGAGGGTATCTGCGATTTTCAATTTAAGATCATCTGTAAGCTTATAATAATCACTTTGAGAAAGTTCCGTCAGAATATCGATAGTAAGGTTAGAGAAGTCGCTTTTGAAACCGTCTACCCAGTCGGCTTCTGTGTTTGGTAGCAATACTCCTCTCAGTAGAAGCTCCAGTAGCTTATCCAGATCTGTTTGATCTTGTGTATCCCGATCTTTTATTGCAGTAAATAATTGGACTGCCTCTGTATAATCACATATAATATCTTCTCCGAATTTTATTGTCCAGAAACCATTCTGATTAATAATCTCGGCACTGCCTACATTCTCCAAAACAGACCGTAATTTACTCAAATATACATTCCTGTTATTCTTTGCCGATTCTTCATTTTTATCATACCACAGTAGCTGGATAAGTTTTCTACCTGATATTCCTTTACTGTCTTTTACGGTAGTTAATACAAGTAGAACAAGCAAATATTTGAGCATAGGAGTAAAGAGACCTGTAATATTTTCCCCGTTTTTATCCATTACGTTAAAGCCTCCAAGAAAGCATATAGACTGCTTGGAAAAATCATAATAGACCTGTTCCTGCTCCATTAACTTGCCGTCAGCTTTTTCTTCTATATCCGAAGATATATTTTTTACTTCCTTTATTCCGTTTTCTTGTCTATTGCCGGATCTCCTATTCTCGAATTTTTTCCGCACTAAATAATACAAAATCAGTAAAGCGGCAATTAACCCCAGAACACCACATATGATAATCCAATGAGATGTATCGTAATCCTCGTCTGCTTCCTGAAGACTTGTGCTTGAAATATTAATGGTTATAGGCGGATAATTTAATGAGTATATCGCTACTTCGGCAGATTTGTCCGTTTTTATCTTATTCATCAAGGCATAGAATTTCTTTTGCCCCGGTGAAAAATACAAGTTTGTATATAGATAGTGTGATGTCAGATCTTCATTGACCGAGAATGATACCTGCTCATAGCCCGCACGATCTTTCCTTATCCTCAATAACGTACCTCCATCTTTAGAGGTAAAAACATAAAAGCAGTCCTCTTTATCATCGAAAATCAGATTTTCGCCGGGAAGGAATTCTGAACTTATACTATCCTGATTTATTTCCCATAGTTTATTTATCTGTTCCGATAAAAGATTTACAGAATAGAAATCATAATAATTTCTAGGGGATAATTCCTGTCTTCCCGATTTATTCCCTCTTCCTCCGAAAATATACAGTGTATTATTGACTATCGCCGAAGAGACGGAATAGCGCGGAGGTATTTCGGGTAAATTAGATTTCTTTATTGACTTCTGATCGAGAGATAAACGGATCAGGTCGTTATTGTACTTATAGAATCCATATCCTCCGAATGATATAAGCGTGGAATCCAGCGGGGAGTACGATACTGTATTATTCCAGTACCCATGCTCCAGTATAGATTTAGTCTTATTACTCCATGAATGGGAACTAAAAGAAAAATGGGAAACAATATTCTCGTCCAGATTATAAGAGGATAACCGGTCTTTACGCGAATCATAAAATATCTGATTCGGTGCATTCGCAGCAACCAAACCATCCCTGACAGCTATTATTTCTTCTTTCTTTGTTTCCGTATCAAAAGATATAACCTCTTTCGAATCAGGCGACACGATATAGATCACATTTTTATTAGGATCGAATGCAAAGAGAGAATTCTCCTTTATCTGTTTAGAATATATTTTATCCCATGAAGCATAAATATCTGATATCCAACGGGGATTGGTAGTTATCGCAGGTATTTGTGCAATCTGATCGATAGTTTGCTCCCCGTCATGATTCTCCAATTTCCACAACCGAAAAGGATTCTTACCGTGCGATATATTTATATCGCGTATATTAACAGATGCAATATCATAAAGCGTAAATCCCTGAAACGGACACAAGCCGAATGATATCATAGCATTATTAGCATGGGCCAGCTCAAAAGGAACCGACAGTTCTGTTGTATCATATACTATAGAGATTTCATTCTTTTCGGAAGATAAGGTAATGCTTACCGGGAGCCATTTATCACAAACGACCTCTTCCGAAATCATATAAACCGATTCTTTAACCACCAGCATCGGATAACGTTTATCATTTTCTCCGACTGTGAATATCAGGTCTATATTATCTTTCCTATCTGTTATGATTCTGAAAACTATTCCGAATACATTATCTTTCCTGACATTCATATCGAATGTCATTGTCATTTCTTTTTTGAGCTTGATTGGCTGATTATTTTCTAATACCAAAGAAGTCTTTTCCTGATCGTTGAATGGAAAAGCTTTTATAAACAAGCCATAATCTATATTCTCTGCAAAAACTGTATTTGCTAAAGTTGATAGGAAAATAATTAATATGTATAGGGAGGTTCTTTTCATCAATTTATAGTGAGTGTATTGTGTTTCTCTGAATATAACGAATGCTAATGAATGTAAAAATACTTTATTTCTTTTACCCATACAACTAAAAAATATGTGATTTCTATTAATTCATCCTTTTTTAATTAAATAGCTCATTAATATTGCGGATTAATTAAATTTTAAGTCCTTCATTAATGATTGTTTTTCCTTTTTTTTAATACAATGCAGTTTCCTTTGTATCATACATTTAAATGTAAAAATCTAACTGCCATGAAAACAACTAAAGCACTTACACTATTGATCTGTATTGCGCTCTGTAATACTCTCTCAGGACAGGATTATCCTTTTCGAAACACAAATTTATCTTTTGAGGAACGGGCAGCCGATATCGTTTCTCGTCTTACTCTGGAAGAAAAGGTAATGCAAATGTTGAACGACGCTCCTGCAATTGACAGACTGAATATACCCTCGTATAACTGGTGGAACGAATGTCTGCATGGAATAGGACGTACAGAATATAAGGTTACTGTGTTCCCGCAGGCTATAGGTATGGCGGCAGCATGGGATACAAAGTTAATAGAAGAGGTAGCTGGTGCAATATCGGATGAGGGGCGAGCTATTTATAATGATGCTTCCTCCAAAGGAAACCGCGCTATATATCACGGATTGACATACTGGACTCCTAATATCAACATATTTCGTGATCCGCGTTGGGGGCGAGGACAGGAAACATACGGTGAAGACCCGTTCCTTACCGGTTCCATCGGTAAAGCCTTTGTAAAAGGATTACAGGGTGATGATCCTAAATACCTGAAAGCCGCTGCCTGCGCAAAACATTATGCAGTACATAGCGGACCCGAAAATACCCGTCATACATTTAATACATTTGTTACCACTTTTGATTTATGGGATACTTATCTGCCTGCATTCCGCGATCTGGTAGTGGATGCGAAAGTTGCCGGGGTAATGTGTGCATATAATGCGTATAGCGGTGAGCCTTGTTGTGGGAACAATCTGTTGATGCAGGAGATATTAAGGGATAAATGGGGATTCACCGGATATGTTACTTCCGACTGTGGCGCTATTGATGATTTTTACAGGCATCATAAAACTCATCCGGATGCAAAATATGCCTCTGCTGATGCGGTCTTCCATGGGACTGATCTAGATTGTGGCCGCGATGCCTACAGGGGATTGGTAGATGCCGTCAAAATGGGATTGATCACCGAAGCCCAGATAGATACATCGTTGAAGAGGCTTTTCATTATAAGACTACGGCTAGGCTTGTTCGATCCGGCCGAAAATGTAAAATATGCGAATATTCCTATCTCAGTTCTCGAATCATCGAAGCATAAAGAACTAGCGCGAAAAATCACACGGGAATCGATTGTACTATTGAAAAATGAGAATAATTTCCTACCGCTCAACAAAAAGATGAAAAAGGTTGCAGTTATCGGGCCGAATGCTAATAACGAAGTATCGGTACTTGGTAACTACAGCGGATTCCCTACTGAAATAATGACGCCATACAAGGCTATTAAAAAGAAACTGCCTAAAGCGGAAGTTATTTATGAAAAGGGTATCGAATTTGTCACTCCATCGGAGAATAGTGGACAAGATATTGCGGCATTGGTCGATAGGATGAAAGGAATGGATATGGTTGTTTTTGTCGGAGGAATATCCCCTGAGCTGGAGGGTGAAGAAATGCCTGTCAATATAGAAGGATTTACCGGTGGAGACAGAACTTCCATCAAACTTCCCAAAATACAGACCGATCTGATGAAAGCTCTTAAGGCCGCCAATATCCCAACAGTTTTTGTAATGATGACAGGAAGCGCAATAGCCACTGAGTGGGAATCAGCTAATATCCCCGCAATAATAAATGCATGGTATGGAGGACAAGACGCCGGAACAGCTATTGCGGATGTTCTTTTCGGAGATTACAATCCATCGGGTAAATTACCGGTTACATTCTATGCAAAAGATAGCGATCTGTCTGCCTTTAATTCATACGAGATGAAAAACAGAACTTATCGCTACTTCGACGGACAAGTCCTTTACCCGTTCGGATATGGACTGAGTTATACGGATTTTGAATATTCTTCTGTACAAATCCCTTCATCGATAAAAGCCGGAGAAAGCATTGAAGTTACCGTAAATGTGAAAAATACAGGAAAAATCGACGGCGGAGAAGTTGTTCAACTCTATATGGGTTATCCCACAGCGAAAGAACAGACACCGTTGTATACATTGAAGGCTTTCAATAGAATCTTCCTCAAAGCCGGAGAAAGCAAAAATATAGTGTTCAGACTATCTCCTAAAGAATTTGCTTTGGCAGAAGCGGAAGGTATATTGAAAGTAAAAGCAGGAAAGCGCAAATTATATATCGGAGGGACATCGCCTTCGAAAACCAACGCGCAAAAACTTCCGGTAGTAGAAAAAGAATTTAATATTACAGGACAGGAATATATTATAAATAATCAATAAATAATTAATCATTTAACAATGAAAAAGATAGTTAAGTCTCTGATTGCAGGCTTAATATTCTTTCTGTCAGCCAGTATATCCTGTATTGCGCAACAGACGAATATTACATCTGCCACAGCATCGGTAAATTCAAATTCCGTAGCAAATGTAGCCGATAAGAACATCAGATCGGGTTGGGATCTGGCGTCTAAAGACATGGGAACAGACCAATGGTTAATGCTTACACTTCAAAATCCCGGAGATGTAAAAGAATTACTACTAACTACAAATAATATATCTGCACAGGAGATCCAGAGTCTGTTGGACATATATATTACATACGACCCGATGAATCTGGGCAATCCGGTAAAATACACTGTGGAAAGGGAAAGAAATGCTTTCAAGCTTTCATTTACTCCCAAATACGGCGCACACGTCAGACTATCATTCAGGAAAGGAAAGATACAAAAAGCTGTTTCCATAAAAGAAATAGGAATTTTCCTTTTGGATAAAAAAGCCGAAGTAGATCGTGTGCCTTTGAAAGACAGGCCGTATATGAATCCCGATCTCCCTTTAGAACTTCGTGTAGAAAGTTTGCTATCTGTAATGACAACAGCCGATAAAATGGAACTCTTGCGCGAAGGCTGGGGAATTCCGGGAGTCGCTCATCTGGGCATTCCTCCTATCATGAAAGTGGAAGCTATACATGGATTTTCCTATGGGAGCGGTGCTACAATCTTTCCGCAGGCTATTGGTATGGGAGCTACATGGAATAAAAAACTTACTGAAGAAGTAGCAATGGTCATCGGCGATGAAACAGTAAGTGCAAATGCTGTGCAGGCATGGTCTCCGGTGCTGGATGTAGCACAAGATGCCAGATGGGGTCGTTGCGAAGAAACATATGGGGAAGATCCTGTGCTGGTATCTCAAATAGGAGGTGCATGGATAAAAGGTTATCAATCGAAAGGACTCATGACTACTCCTAAGCATTTTGCAGCACACGGCGCTCCGCTCGGTGGACGCGATTCTCATGATATAGGCCTGTCTGAACGCGAAATGCGGGAAATACATCTGGTTCCTTTTCGCCATGTAATCAAGAATTATAAATGCCAATCATTGATGATGGCTTACTCCGACTATCTGGGAGTTCCTGTAGCTAAAAGCAAAGAACTGTTGAAAGGGATTCTTCGCGACGAATGGGGATTCGATGGATTTATTGTCAGCGATTGCGGTGCATTAGGTAATCTTACCAGTCGCAAACATTATACGGCAAAAGACAGAATTGAAGCCGCAAAACAGGCTTTGGCCGCAGGTATCGCAACAAATTGCGGAGATACCTATAACGATCCGGAAGTAATTGCAGCGGCAATAAAAGGGGAACTGAATATGGACGATCTGGATTTTACCTGTAGGACAATGCTCTACACACTCTTTCGGAACGGATACTTTGAACATAACCCGTCAAAACAACTCGATTGGAATAAAATATATCCCGGATGGAACAGCGATTCACATAAAGAAGTAGCCCGCAGAGCTGCCCGCGAATCTATGGTACTACTTGAAAACAAAGACAATATTCTTCCTCTTTCCAAAAGTGTAAAAGCAATTGCGGTAATAGGCCCCGGTGCTGACAATCTGCAACCGGGAGATTATACCTCAAAACCTCAGCCGAATCAGTTGAAATCAGTTCTTACCGGAATCAGAGCCGCTGTAGGTAACGGAAGTAATGTTATTTACGAAAAAGGTTGCGATTTTACCGGTACTGAGTACTTAGAAATAGAGAAGGCTGTAAAGGCTGCTCAAAATGCAGATGTAGCGGTAATGGTACTTGGCGATTGTTCTACAAGTGAGGCGCTTAAAGGAATACGCAATACTTCCGGTGAAAACCACGACTATGCAAGCCTTATACTACCGGGCGAACAGCAAAGGCTCCTTGAGGCTGTATGTAAAACAGGAAAACCGGTTATCCTTATTCTTCAGGCAGGAAGGCCATACAACCTGAGTTATGCTTCGAAAAACTGTCAGGCAATACTCGTCAACTGGCTGCCCGGACAAGAAGGAGGCCCTGCTACTGCAGATGTGCTGTTTGGGGATTATAATCCTGCCGGCCGCCTGCCTATGACATTTCCGAGAGATGTCGCCCAGCTGCCTCTCTATTACAACTTTAAGACTTCCGGCCGCGTGTATCAATATGAGGATATGCCTTATTATCCGCTCTACCGTTTCGGGTATGGGTTGAGTTATACTTCTTTTAGTTATTCGAACCTGAAAACCGATATTGATAAGTACGGTAATATTTTGGTGGAAGCCACAGTTACCAATACAGGCAAAGTTGCAGGTGACGAGGTCGTTCAATTATATATCACCGATATGTATGCCAGTGTAAAGACCCGCGTTATGGAACTGAAGGATTTCGACAGACTGCATCTGAATCCGGGAGAGTCAAAAACTGTATCGTTCACCCTCAATCCATATCAGCTTTCATTACTAAACGACAAAATGGACAGAGTAGTGGAGAAAGGAACTTTCAAAATAATAATTGGAGGTAAAAGCCCTTCATACATAGCTGCCGACAGAATCAAAGACAGTGTAGGATTCGAAGATAGTAAAGACGGCGTAATGACAGAGATTGAATATCCTTATGATTTCAGGTCTGACTTTGCAACTACAATCGTAAATGTTGAAAATAATCCGAAAGGAGAAGGTAAAGTTGCCTACGTAACAGTAACCAATACGGGAACGATTACAGATACAGGAAAATTATCGTTGTTTATAGATGGTATTAAAACAGGTGACGACCGCCACTATGATCTCGATCCGAATGAAGAAAAACAATTCACATTTGAAATAAAGAAAGGCGATTTCCAAATTTTACAATTTATAACAAAATACAAAAGTGTTACTTATACTGAAAAATAAGAAAAAACGCATCAATAAAAGATTTAAATCTGATAATTATAGAAATTTTAATGATACCATTAATGATATTTTTAGATAAGTATTAATATATGTTATTTAATTTCGCTAAAAACTAATCTCTATAAATCTGATATTTAATATGAAAAAAAGAAATGCAATTAATTCCTCTTAGGAAAAATCATTGAATCTGTCGTCATGCTAAAGTAAAAGTCCGAGATAATTTACCGGTTAAAAACGATTTATTTATACTACATTTGACTCTCACACAATAAAGATAATAACAAATTATGCTAATAAAAATACAGGATATTACAACTTTATTTTCAAATTATTGTCATGATAATTTGGAAGTTAACTGTATTTTATTAGAGAGAGAGAGAGAGAGAGAGAGAGAGAGAGAGAGAGAGAGAGAGAGAGAGAATGTAACACAAATTCTAAAATCAGAAGGACAAATATTAATAAAAAATATTTTGTCCCGACTTGTTATATCCCATAGTCTTATTTCAGAGAATTAATAATTCCTTGAAATAAGACTTTTTATATCCGGCACTATTTACGACGAGGCATAATCCTATATGCATGACCTTCACATTCATAAAAAACACATTAGTATTATTTAATTACCCTCCATTTATTAAGATGTTATATTATGGAAAATCACAAACAAAAGAGAAAATCTGAGAAAGAGAGTGCAATTTGCCGTTTGCGGCATTTCATTCTCATGTTTGTCTGCCTGATGATGCCCTTAATTGCATTTTCACAGACTAAAACAATCCAAGGAGTGGTTACCGACACTCAGGATGAACCTATTCCCGGGGCATCTGTCATTGTCACTGGTACTCAACGGGGTACTTTAACAGATGTCAACGGAAAATTTACTATCGAAGCTACACCTCAGGAAAAGTTGACTATTTCCTTTCTAGGATATCTGAAACAGGAAATAAATGTTGGTGGTGATATCGATTTCATCATAAGGCTTGTTGAAGATAATACTCAATTAGAGGAAGTAGTGGTAGTAGGTTACGGTACACAAAAGAAAGCTACATTGACGGGCTCCGTAGCAAGCGTAGGCAGCAAGGAAATTACCGTAACAAAGAACGAAAACGTGGTGAACATGCTAGCCGGCAAACTACCGGGATTGCGTGTAACGCAGACCAGTAGCCGTCCGGGGGCATTCGAGTCTAAGTTCGATATCCGCGGATTAGGTAGCCCGCTGATTGTCATCGACGGCGTTCCTTCCGATAACGATACATTCCAACGTATGGATGCTTCAGAAATAGAAAGCGTTACCATCCTGAAAGATGCTTCTGCCGCTATCTATGGGTTGCGTTCAGCTAACGGTGTTTTACTGGTAACCACCAAGAGAGGAGAATCCAGTCCTAAGGCCTTTGAAATCCAATATGGAGTTAACTTCGGTTGGCAGTCATTCCTGCATGTGCCCAATAACGTGAATGCAATGCAATACATGGATCTGGTAAATGAAAAGACCTATGCTAGTAGCTGGTACAATACACTGAGGGGTAACACAATGCCTATATTTACGGATGCAGACTACCAACCATTTCGGGATGGAACGCGACAAACAACCGACTGGTTAGGGGCAACCTTCAGAAACAATGCCATGCAGCAGCAACATAATATCACCATGGACGGTGGTTCCGAAAAGGTTCGTTATTTCTTCAATCTGGGTTATATGGATCAGGAATCTGCCCTCAGAAGCAATTCTATGAACTACAATCGTTGGAATTTCCGTTCTAATGTGGATGTGAATATCTCGAAACGTCTCAGGGCTTCAGTTTCTTTGGGCGGATATATGGATGAAATGAAAGAACCAGGCATAGATATCTGGACTGTTTATAAGAATGTATTTGTACAGCAACCTCATGTTCCTTTGTACGCAAATAATAATCCGAACTATCTGAACGCTTCTCCCGGCGAAACATACAATCGCCTGATCGACGGACATCCTTTAGCCAACACCGATTCCAAATATGTGGGAGAAAATGAGTATATCAACCGTAAATTTAACGGACAACTGTCTCTTACTTACGATATTCCGGGTATCGAAGGATTATCGGCTAAGGCTTCTTACTATTATGATTTCCGCGACAAAGACTCCAAATGGTTCAAAAAAGGCTACAGTCTCTACATATATGATGAAGCTACAGATACTTATGTTTCAGGAGGGGCTATACAGGGAGACGCTGGCTCGCCTTCGAAGCGCTCCATCCAACGAATGGACGAGAAATGGGACAACCGCAATCTGCAACTCTCTTTGAACTACAATCGTACATTCAACAAGGTGCACAACGTAGCAGCCCTTGTGCTCTTCGAAGACGGATACAGCACAGGCGATAACTTTTATGCAAAAAGATTCATGTCGTTGAATTCCGAATATCTGTTTGCCGGCGATGCTCTCGGTCAGGTGGGATCTATGAACTCAGGTTCTCCGTGGGACAGATCGACCCAAGCTTTTGTAGGTAAATTTAACTACGACTATGCAGGTAAATACCTGATGGAAGTTTCCGGCCGTTACGACGGTTCATCGAAATTCCCGAAAGGTTCCCGATGGGGACTGTTCGGCTCGGTTTCGGCAGGCTGGCGCATCAGCGAAGAAACATTCTTCAAAGAATCGCCTCTGGCATTTATCAACAACCTGAAACTGAAAGGATCATATGGCGTGATGGGAGATGACGGCGCCGCATCCACTTATCCTACAGTGAGTGCAGCGTATCAGATAAACAGGGAAATAGCCTGGATATATGGCACTGGCGTGGAATCGGGATTGAAGCCGACCTCTTTACCGAATCCCGACCTCACATGGTATAAAGCCAATATGCTTAACGTAGGTGTGGAAGCCGAAATGTGGAATGGCCTGCTAGGGGGTAGTTTCGAATACTATGTGCGCAACAGAAGCGGGCTTATAGGTAGATCAACAGATGCACTTCCAAAAACTGTAGGTGCTGAAATGCCTGAAGAAAACATGAACACGGACCGCACATTCGGATACGATATGTCAGTGTACCATCGCAACAAGATAGGCGAAGTGGAATACAACATCGGCGCCAATATGTTTGCTACCCGTAATAAGTGGAGAGAAAAGTTGGATCAGGGACCGGCCGGCAACTCTTTCGAGAATTGGAAACGCAGAGACAATACCAATCGCTACAAGGATATCTGGTTTGTACGAAATACATTGGGACAATACCAAAGCTTCGATCAAATCTACAATTTTAATGGCTATAATATCGGCGGTGGCGGTGGTATGCGCCCGGGTGAGTACTATCATGAAGACTGGAACGGCGACGGTATAATCAACGATGACGACATGCAGCCATTGGCCACTTTCGGCATGCCGTTGTTCAATTACGGAATCAATTTAGGAGCCGCCTACAAAGGTTTCGACCTGAACGCCAACTTCCAGGGGGCTGCCGGAATCCATTACAGATATACCGAAACTTATGCTATGCCTTTGGGATGGAACGATGGAGGTACAAATGTTAAATTCTGGGACAGATGGCATCCGGAAGATCCTGCCAAAATGTATGATCCTACATCTAAATGGATACCCGGAAAATACCCGGTTACTACAGGCGGTGAATATGACCCTGACGGATCGACCCGCATCGAGAGTGCTTCTTATCTGCGCCTGAAGTCTTTAGAAATAGGATATACCTTCCCTAGAAATATAATATCAAAAGTAGGAGCGAAAAGTCTGCGTTTGTATGTAAGCGGATACAACCTGCTTACTTTCACCGGCTTGGACGGCATGGACCCGGAACATCCCGGAGGACAGGGTGGTGCGATAGATGATAATAGAGACAAAAATAGCAATGATGTTACTGGCAATTACAGATATCCTCTGAACCGTACATGGAACATTGGTGCAACTATTAAATTTTAAAGATATTCATAATTATGAAAAAGATAAAATACATATTACTTTCAGGACTGGCAGCGCTGGCACTGGCTTCTTGTAGCGATCTGGATTTGGACCCGAAAGGGCAAATGGATGCTTCCGTTTTGTTAGGAAGTGAAGCAGGTATTAAATCGTATTTTGTGCTTGCCTATCAGATGCTGCCCATCGAAGATTTCAATTATAAAATAAACGGCCCGGGTTATGGCTTCAATGGTGGTAATCATTGGGATATTCCCAAAGATTATCAGAGTACGGTGAACGGTGAACTGGTAGGTCATCGGGGCAACGTAGACGAAATCGGGGGATTTGACTATTGGCCCTACGACCGTATACGCTATGTCAATACCGCGATAGAAGCATTACCTAACTATCGGCAAAATTTTAGCGAAGAGGTTTATAACGAATTGATGGGTGAAGCCCGTTTTCTGAGGGCATTCTATTATTTCGGGTTGGCGAAACGTTATGGAGGTGTACCCCTCATCGCCAACGTGCAAAGTCCTACGGCACCCCGGGAAGAATTGATGGTGGGCCGTGCTACCGAACTGGATACATGGCAGTTTATACACGATGACCTCGAGTTTGCCATGAACAACATGGCTGAAAAATCGGATATAGGACGAGGCAATAAATATGTAGCTGCTGCTCTGATGTCGCGCGCTATGCTGTATGCAGGTACCATTGCCAAGTACGGCGATTATACCACAGCTTCGTCCGACCCTGCTGCAAAAGCTGGTTTGGTAGGTATCCCTATCGACAAGGCCAATTATTTCTTTACCGAATCGCTGAAAGGTAGCGCAATGATAAAGAGTAATGCCGCTTATGAACTGGTTGGTGAAAATCTTCCACAGGACCAGAAAGAGCAAAATTATGTGGATTTGTTCCTGACAATTAATAAGGAAGATATTTTTGTAAAGCAATATAGCCAGGACGCGAGTACCGATGCACAGCTTTACCACAGTTACGATGGCGCTGCTTCGCCACAATATCAAAACGGAAATATAGATGGTATGGCACAGTGGCCCGGCTCGCAGTGGTATCCTTCTTTAGAAACACTGGAACTGTATCAGAAGCTGCCGCTGGAAGATGCGGACGGTAAACCGCGCCGCTTCAATACACGCGAAGAATTGTGGCAAACCACTGACTTAGAACCACGTATGAGGGCGAACTTCTACTTCTCGGGACAAGAACTCCGCGGAAACAAATTCGCAGTACAAAGAGGGGTTTACAATACTTATACGGGAACAATGCTTGATGCCGCACAGGGAGATATTAATGCCCCAAGTGGTATAAACGCGCTGAATAACAGGGCTGTAGGAGGAGGTAAACGATGGACATTCGATCCTAATAATCCGAATCAGACTGCTTGGGACTGGTCGAAGAGTCCGGATAAGTTGATTTCCGATTACCATGGTAGTTGGGGAGGAGCTGAGAACAACAGCCTTACGGGTGTTTTTATGCGCAAGTATGTGGATTATAAGCTGAGCATAGCAATGGCAGCTGCAAATATATGTTATCATCCGTGGAAAGTATTCCGCTTTGCCGAAATCCTGTTGAACGAGGCGGAAGCCGCTTACGAATTGGGACAAAAAGACCTGGCCTACGAGAATATAGCCCGCATCCGCAAGCGTGCCGGCGGCGTTGCATGGACTCCTAAGTCATCTCCGTCAGCTACATATGTTATCAATGGCCAAACTGTGGACGAAAACCTGGAATACATCCGCGAAGAACGCGCTAGGGAATTGCTTATCGAAAACCACCGGTGGTGGGATATTCGTCGGTGGAGGGTGGCTGACCAGCTCAACAGGCTCGACGGTGGCGATGCTGTGAATCCTGTGACCGGAGCCAAAGGCTTTACCTTCGCTCTTCAGCAATTCCGCCCACATGCAGTCTATCCTTACTTTGTACTCAGTGAAGGTAAATATATCTTTATCCGTGAATACACCACAGACTGGAAGCAGTTTACTTTCGAAAAAAAGGCGTATTACGAAAATCTACCTGGCGGTGAGATAAATATAAATCCGAAACTGATCCAGAATCCTCTATGGTAACAATTAATAAAATAACAGATATGAAACGAAAATTATTATATAAACTGTCGCTGGTAATAGTAGCAACGCTCATGTTTTCATCTTGCTATACCGATGTCGACAACTACGATGCTCCCTCTTCAACCATGATGGGAAATGTGATTGATAAAACTACGGGTAAGAATATTCTTACCAGCACGGACGATTTTCAGATCCGTATATGGGAAACAAGTTGGGGAGATGCTGTTTCGCCGCAGAATATTCCGGTGAAGCAAGACGGAACGTATCTGAATACCAAACTTTTTAACGCAACGTATGCCATGCAACCTTTTAATGGGCCTTTCTGGCCTGCGGAAAGGACAGAAGGCCATGTGCTTAAAGGTGAGTTGACCCAGAACTTCGAAGTAACTCCTTATCTTCAGATTACAGATTTTACATGGAGGCTGGAAGGAAGTAACCTTTATATGACCTGTAAACTGAAAGCTCCTATTACTGAAGGCTTACCAAATGTAAGGGAAATTAAGCCGTTTATAAGTTGGACCAAATTTTGTGGGGCAACTGCCAATCTTGGAGAGCTGAATCCTGATGACAAGCATACTAAGAAACTGAATAAGTCTTGGAATGAGATTGGAGATATGGCCACCGGCGTAGGTAATGAGACTTATGAATTTGGTCCTATCGAGTTAATTGCCAATCCCGGATATACATACCGTGTACGGTTGGGAGCTAACGTAAATGATAATGCACAGAAGTATAACTATACTGAAATAGTAGAATTTAAGGTAGAATAGCAACTAAAGATTTTCATAACCCGGAGACTTGCTCTCCGGGTTATGAAATTTTGATTATCTTTTATCCGGATGTTAATGGAAAAATAAACGATCTGTTAGTTGGGATAAGTTTTTTTGCTTTTGTAGAAAATAATGCCAACTTGGTAATTACATATCATGAAAATCTGTAATACCTTTTTCTTAATTTGTGTTCTTATTATATAAGCTTGTATATCTGCAAATCATGATAGTACGAGTATTCAAAAAACAAGACAGCCCATTCTACCTGATTTTTATTCCAAAAATTAGAAATAAAAATAGAAGGTAATGTTATAAGCGGCTTCCAAAAATTAGAAAATAATACAATAGTCTATATATATTCTGAAAAAGAACAATTTCCTGTTCAGTCAGACACATAAAAGATATTATAAATAAATCTGAGAAATAGTTTAGCATGGAATGAGGTTTTAGGTAGAATTATGGTTCAAGGTGATGACGATACAGAGAAATCTGTATTTTATACATCTCTGTATCGTTGTTTTGAAAGTTCTGTATAGAGAATATGCCAACGATATTTCGCTTTCGGCTTCTAAATAATAATTATTATAATAAATAATATGAGAGTACATATAATATTCTTTTTAGGGCTACTTTTTTTTCAAAGCCTTTCCCTAAATAGTCAAAATAATAAAAGGATAGTAGCTAATCCTATGAACCTGAATTATCGTTTCCAGTTCGATGATCCCAGCAGAAGAGAAGCCGCCGATCCTGTCATTGAATATTTTAAGGGTAAGTATTATCTGTTCGCCTCAAAATCGGGCGGCTACTGGAGTTCGCCCGACTTGAGCGAATGGACATATATCCCATGTAAAACGATAACGACTATAGAACATTATGCGCCTACTATTTTGGTTATGGATGATGCCTTATATTTTATGAGTTCCTCCGAACCAAAAATTTTCAAAAATACAAATCCCGATATAGATAATTGGGAAGACATTCATTCCAAATTCGAATTCCAGATTGCAGGTAGCGTCGACCCTGCCTTTTTCAAAGACGATGACGGACGGGTATACATGTATTGGGGATGCTCGGATAAAGACCCGATAATAGGTGTAGAAGTCGATCCTAAAGATGCTTTTAAGGTAAAAGCAGAAGCTAAAATATTGATTACTCATCAGCCCGATAAATACGGATGGGAAGTTCCCGGTGATAACAACGAGGAAGACCGTAACGGATACAACGAAGGGCCATGCATGATAAAATATAAAGGTAAATATTATCTGCAATATGCTGCTCCCGGCACACAGTACCGTGTATATGGAGATGGGATTTACATTTCGGATAACCCATTGGGACCATATACATATGTAGAAAACGGCCCTTTTTCCTTTAAACCCGGTGGTTTTATCGGTGGGGCAGGCCATGGACATACATTTAAGGATAAGTATGGTAACTATTGGCATGTAGCAACAATGAAAATATCGGTTCGTCATATGTTCGAAAGGCGTCTGGGTCTCTTTCCTGCCTATATGGCAAGTGACGATAATATGTATGCCCATACAGTACTGACTGATTATCCATTCCATATTCCCGATCAAAAAGCAGATATGGAAAATAATGACTGTTCGATGAAATGGAATCTCCTTTCATGTGCTAAAGATATTTCTTCTTCATCCTCGCTACCGGGATACGAAGCCCGGTATGCCAATGATGAAAAGGTAGAAACGTGGTGGTCATCACAATCGGGAAAAGCCGGTGAATGGTTGGAAATCGATCTGGGCAAAGAGATGCTAGTAAATGCCCTACAAGTGAATTTTGCGGATCAGGATTTTAGCTTAAAAGCGACAGATGTACGGCCATATTATCAATATTATATTGAAGGCTCACAGGATAGAAGCAGTTGGAGTATTATTGCAGATAGAAGATCAAATACAAAAGATATGGTGCATGAACTAATCGTATTGAATTCTCCATCCAAGACGAGGTATATCCGTATCAAAAATACAAAAGATATGGAGGGAAAGTTTTCTATTTCCGATTTCAGGGTATTCGGGCATGGCCAGGGAGAATCACCGGCCGAAGTTTCAAATCTCCGGGTTTTCAGAAATAAACATGATAAGCGTATTATCAATCTGGGATGGGATAAAGTGGAAAATGCAACCGGCTATATTATCAGATGGGGAGTAAATAAAGATTATTTGAAAAATGCGACAATGATATATTCCGATACGCACTTTGAAGGGCGATTTTTTAACCGCAATTCAAAGTACTATTTCTCTATCGATTCTTTTAACGAAAACGGAATTACAAAAAATGAAAAGATATATAGTACATCAGAATAATATTGAAATCTATATAATATAAATTACCTTATTTATCATGAAAAAACTAATAATAGCCGTACTCCTCATACTTGGAGTTACTAGTTTGTCAGCCCAACAAAGAAATGTCGATATCCAGCCTTATGCTGAATCTAAAGATGTAGTTTCTGCCCTCAACTTTGGAGCAAAAGCTGATGGCAAAACAGATGATACAAAGGCCATCCAGAAAGCCATGGACTCATTCGGCAGCAGAGGAGGAACAGTATACTTGCCAAATGGTACTTACCTTATAGCAGGTTCGCTGAATATACCTCAGGCCGTGACACTGAAAGGAGCTTTCGAGTCTGTACCGGCACACAACGGCATCAGAGATAAAGGACTACCAAAACCCGGGGAAGATGGTACGACTCTTCTTATCACCGGAAATAAAGGAAAAGATATAGACGCTACACCTGCTATTACTATCAATACCAATAGTACGCTAAAAGGTATAGTTATGTACTGGCCACTTCAGGATCCTGATAAGGTTCCGGATGCATATCCGTGGGGCGTAGCCATGAAAGGAAAAAATCCCGCGCTGCTGGATGTGGAAATGCTCAATCCGTATAATGCAATAGATGCTTCACATAACGAAAGGGCGCTAATCCGGAATATAAGTGGACAACCTTTGCGCAGGGGCATCTACATAGATGCAATCTACGATATAGGAAGGATAGAAAATGTACATTGGAATCCATGGTGGAGCATGAGACCTACATTGTACAACTGGCAACGGCAACACGGTGAAGCATTCATCTTCGAGCGTACCGACTGGCACTATGTTCTCAATACATTTTGTTTCGGATATAATGTAGGATACAAATTCGGGGCTAGTCAGGGAAGTACGGGCTCATGCAACGGGAATTTCCTCGGTATAGGGGCAGATGCCTGCCATACATCCGTCAAGGTAGAGCAAAGTGCTGCATACGGTATTCTTATAACGAATGGTGAATTCGTAGCCATGCACGGTGACGATCCCACAATGGTGGAAGTAACCGCCGCCAACAAAGGGAATGTCCGTTTTATGAACAGTGCCTTCTGGGGGCCTTGCAACCAGATTGCCAAGATCGACGGGCTGGGAACTGTCGGTTTTTCAGATTGCATATTCGTTCAATGGGACAGGAATAACGAAGGACGTGCTGCGATACAGGCTAATAGCGGTACCGTATTGGTCAGAGGTTGTGATTTTATTCACAATAGTCCGCAAATTATCCTAAAAAATGCTGTAGACCGTGCCATTATAAGTGAAAATACCATTAAAGGTAAAATACGGATCGAGAATAATGCTAAAAACAGTTTTGTAAACGGAAATCTGGGAACTGATAATTAATTAATAAAAAACACTTTATAAGAATGAAACAGGTTAATAGGCGAATAACAGGACTGCTAATCTGTGCAGTCCTGCTATTTTCTTCGGTAAACGCCCAACAAAAAGATACATATCTGGATGAAAAATCACCGATGCATGACCGCATCACTGACTTATTATCCAAACTCTCCATAGAGGAAAAGATCAGCCTACTGAGGGCAACCTCTCCCGGCATCGAACGGTTACAGATACCCAAGTATTACCACGGTAATGAATCACTGCACGGCGTTCTCAGGCCGGGGCGATTTACCGTTTTCCCTCAGGCTATAGGATTGGCCAGTATGTGGAACCCCGAACTTCATTATCAGGTTGCTACTGCTATCTCGGACGAAGCTCGGGGACGTTGGAACGAACTCGAACAAGGTAAGTTGCAAACACAGCGTTTTACCGACCTGCTTACATTCTGGTCTCCTACAGTAAATATGGCTCGGGATCCGCGTTGGGGGCGTACACCTGAAACCTATGGTGAAGATCCCTATCTGTCGGGAGTGCTGGGAACGGCGTTTGTTAAAGGATTGCAAGGAGACGATCCGCGCTATCTGAAAATCGTATCTACACCTAAACACTTTGCCGCAAATAACGAAGAACATAACCGTTTTGTATGTAATCCTCAAATATCGGAAAGGCAACTGCGCGAATATTATTTCCCTGCATTCGAGATGTGCGTGAGAGAAGGAAAATCAGCTTCTATTATGTCGGCGTATAATGCCCTAAACGATGTACCCTGTACTGCTAATCCATGGCTGTTGACCAAGGTTCTCCGACATGATTGGGGATTTAACGGATATGTAGTATCCGACTGTGGAGGTCCCAGCCTGCTCGTATCGGCTATGAAATATGTAAAGACAAAAGAAGCTGCAGCGACACTTTCCATCAAGGCGGGTCTTGATCTGGAATGTGGCGATGATGTATACATGCAACCTCTGTTGAATGCGTATAATCAATATATGGTCTCTCAGGCTGATATAGATACTGCTGCTTACAGGGTATTAAGGGCAAGGATGCAACTCGGATTATTTGATGATCCTGAGCTAAATCCGTATAATAAGATTTCTCCTTCTGTTGTGGGATCTGAAAAACACAAACAACTGGCGCTGGAAAGTGCCCGTCAAAGTATTGTCCTTTTGAAAAATAAGAACAATACGCTTCCATTAAATTCTAAAAGAGTTAAGTCCATTGCTGTTGTAGGTATCAACGCTGGAAATAGTGAATTCGGCGATTATAGCGGTATTCCTGCAAATGCTCCTGTTTCTATTCTGCAAGGGATAAAAGATAAAGTCGGCGATAAAACTAAAATTGTTTATGCACCTTGGAAATCGGCTTTGGACGGAAAAGAAATGATATCTGCAGCATATTTCCCCGGTGGATTAAAGACCGAATATTATACAAATATGGATCTTTCGGGACAAGCTAAAGTAAGAAACGAAGAATGGGTAAATTTCGAACCCGCAAATCAGGCACCCGATCCGTTTATTCCTCCTTTCCCTCTATCGATCCGTTGGACAGGAAAATTACGTCCCGAAGTTACGGGAGATTATACCATTTATTATACAGCCGATGATGGTTGCCGCCTTTTTATAAACGGGGAAAAGCTGATAGATGCATGGCACGAAAGAAGTATAGCCACCGACTCGGTTTCACTTCGGCTCGAAGCTGGAAAAGAGTATGACATCAAAGCCGAGTATTTTAATAACCGTGATAATTCGGTTGCCAAGCTTTATTGGAAAGTTCCTTCTATCGGCACGAAAGAACGTCTCGATATGTACGGCGAAGCCGGAAAAGCCGTTCGCGAATGTGAAAAGGTAATTGCAGTATTGGGAATAAACAAGACTATCGAACGCGAAGGTCAGGACCGATATGACATACACCTTCCAGCTGAACAAATGGAATTTATCAGGGAAATATACAAAGTGAATCCGAATACAATAGTTGTCTTGGTAGCCGGCAGTTCACTGGCCATCAACTGGATGGAAGAAAATATTCCGGCCATCGTCAATGCATGGTATCCGGGTGAGCAGGGAGGTACAGCTGTAGCCGAAGTATTATTCGGAGATTATAATCCGGGTGGAAGGTTACCGATTACCTATTACAATACTCTAGACGAGTTACCTGCTTTTGATGATTATGATATTAGTAAAGGTCGCACTTATCAATATTTCAAGGGGAAGCCGCTCTACCCTTTCGGTTATGGCCTGAGCTATACAACTTTCGTCTATAATAATCTGAAGATTGAAGATGCCGGTACATCCGTAAAAGTATCATTCAATCTGAAAAATACCGGAAAGATGTCAGGGGATGAAGTTTCTCAGGTGTATGTAAAAATGCCGGAAACAGGGGTCGTTATGCCAATGAAGGAACTGAAAGGATTTCAACGTAATACAATAAAGAAAGGTGAGAACAGAAAAGTTGAAATAGAAATAAGGAAAGACTTATTGAGATATTGGGACGACAAAACTGAATCATTCATCAACCCTACTGGTGAATTTGAATTTATGGTTGGCTCTTCATCCTCCGATATTAAATTAAAAGGAAATTTCACTTTGAAGAAATAATCAGATGGTTTAAGAATTTTAATTATTATGAAAAAAACTATACTATTCACATTTTTCATTATGGTGTTGTCTGCACAGCTATATGCACAAGACTATAAACAAACAGCTACCGGAGTTAAAACTGATATTGGCCCGACAGGCATTGAAATTCAGTTCTACAGTCCGACGATCGTCCGTGTATTAAAATACCCGAAAGGTGATATTCCCAAGAAACAGAGCCTATCAGTAATAAAGCAAGCTGAGAAAACGGATTTTCAGATAGAAAGATATAACAATGTAATTACACTTTCATCTACAGAAGTAGTAGTTACATTAAATCTTCTTACAGGAGATGTGGCTTTCAACGGAACAGACACTCGCCCTTTCATCGCTGAGAAAAGCGTTTCCTCCGTATTTACCCCTAGAAATTACAAAAGCGGGAAAACATACGAAATACAACAAACTTTCCTATTTGACAAACAGGAGGCTGTTTATGGTCTGGGACAGCATCAGCAGGGATATATGAATCAACGGGGTAAAGAAGTCTCCCTTAGCCAGAAGAATACGGAGATTGCTATTCCTATTATTCATTCGGTAAAAGGATATGCGGTATTTTGGGATAATTATTCTCCTACTACATACAAAGATTCTTACGATGGACTATCTTTTTCTTCTGTTTCGGGTAAGTGTATTGACTATTATTTTATGTATGGAAAAAATATGGACGGCACAATTGCACAGATACGTGACCTTACAGGACAGGCTCCTATGTTCCCGCTATGGACATATGGATTCTGGCAAAGCCGCGAGCGTTATGCCTCTCAGGATGAATTGCTGGGAACGGTAAAGCAGTACCGTGATCTGGGAGTACCTCTCGATGGTATTATACAGGATTGGCAATATTGGAGTACTGATAATAAACGTTGGAACGCTGCCGAATTTGGAAATCCGGCATTTCCCGACCCAAAACAAATGATAGAGGATGTGCATAAAATGAATGCACATATCTCTATATCCGTTTGGCCGTCGTTTGGTCCGGAAACCAATATTCATAAGGATTTGAAAAAGAAAAAGCTTTTATTCGATTTCGAGACATTTCCACAGGATAACGGAGTGAAAGTATATGATGCATTTAATCCTGAAGCCCGTAAAATATATTGGAGCTACATGAATAAAAACATGTTTTCTATCGGAATGGATAGTTGGTGGCTGGATGCTACAGAACCGGAAAATAGTACTGGGGAATCATCATTCGATGAGAAAACATTTCTGGGGCCATACCGTGATGTGGCTAATGCCTATCCTTTGGTTTCTGTTGGTGGTGTGTATGATAATCAGCGTAGGGTTACTTCCGACAAGCGCGTATATATACTCACCCGTTCCGCTTTTGCAGGGCAGCAGCGTTATGCTGCTAATTCATGGTCGGGGGATATCGACTCCCGATGGAGTGTGCTTCGTAAGCAAATATCTGCCGGATTGAATTTTTCCCTATGTGGCATTCCTTATTGGAATACAGATATAGGTGGTTTTTGGGCAGACCGGGTATATAAAGAAGGAGTCAGGGATAAGGCCTTCCATGAACTCTATGTCCGTTGGTTGCAGTTTGCCACATTTACGCCTATGATGCGTTCGCACGGAACGAATACTCCACGTGAGATTTACCAGTTCGGAAAAAGAGGTGATTGGGCGTTCGATGCTCAGGAAAAATATATCAATATGCGTTACAGCTTGCTTCCTTACATGTATTCGATCGGGTACGATATTACCCAAAATGCAGGCACTATGATGCGTGCTCTGAGCATGGATTTTCCAAAAGACACAAAGGTTCATGAAATCGATAATGAATATATGTTCGGAAAATCGATTCTGGTTGCTCCGGTTACCGATTCCATGTACGTTCATCGTAGCAGAGGGCGTTTGATTGAAGATATCGACGGAGCAGTTATGCAAAAAATATATTTGCCAAAAGGAACTAACTGGTATGATTTCTGGACAGGTGAAAAAATCAAAGGCGGCCAAGAAATAAGTAAAGCCACTCCGATAGATATAATACCACTATATATCAAGGCCGGAACTATTCTTCCGTGGGGGCCGAAAGTACAATATGCAGAAGAAAAGAGATGGAATGATCTGGATATATTCATTTATCCGGGAGAAGACGCAGAATTTGTGCTTTATGAAGATGAGAATGATAACTACAATTACGAAAAAGGTGCATTCTCTGTCATAAAGATGAAATGGGATGACAAAGAAAAGACATTAACCATAGCTTCGCGTCAGGGAAAATTTTCGGGTATGTTGCAAAAAAGAAATTTTAAAGTCACCCTTCTCAATCACGGAAAAAGCATTCAGCATTCTTTAGGAAAACCTGATAAACTTATTGTATATACAGGTGATGAAATTAATATTAAATTGTAGTGTTTAAGCAGTAATTAAGTGTGTCTTAATGTTTCTATTAAGGTAATTTTAATGAGAAGAAAATATTTTTGAAGGAGTAAACTAACATAGAATCGCTTTAAATCATTTAGCCATGAAAAAGATTTATTACATATCAATGGTTTTCTTCTTTTTGCTCCTTTATGGATGCTCAGACACGCCGCGTTACAAAGATGCAAATGCTTCGCCGGAAGATAGGGTAAAGGACCTGCTCTCCCGTATGACATTGGAAGAGAAAGCTGCCCAATTGGACATGCTTTCGGCCAATGATATCTTGGACGGGCCCGATAAATTGAAAGAGAATGAAGCCCGCTACTTCCTCGATTCAATGTGCATCGGTTCCATCCATGATTTCTATCCCAAAACGGCGGCTATAGCCAATGAAGTCCAGAGACGGGCAGTTGAAAATTCCCGTTTAGGAATTCCTATTATCTTCATTGAAGAGGCGCTGCACGGTTATCAGGGAGAAGGTGCAACGACATTCCCAACCCCTATAGGTAATTCTTCTACATGGGATACTACATTGATTAATAATATAGGTAAAGCCATTGCTACCGAGGCCAGAGCCCATGGGATACATTTCGTGCTTGGACCGAATCTCGATTTGGCACGCGATATAAGATGGGGGCGCACCGAAGAAACATTCGGGGAAGACCCTTATCTTTCATCACGCTATGCAGTCAATCTGATAAAAGGAATGCAGGGAAATAGCCTGAAAGATAATAATACAGTTGTAGCCGAACCAAAACATTTTGCCATACATGGTATACCCGAAGGAGGCGTAAATACATCTCCCGTATTCATCGGGGAGCGTGAAGCCCGTTCAACTCATCTTTATGTATTCGAAAAAGCCGTAACGGAAGCTAAAGCAAAAGGAATAATGGCAGCATACCACGAAAGAGACGGAATTCCTGCGATATCCGACCCTTGGTTATTAAAAACGATCCTAAGGGATGAATGGGGATTCGATGGTTTCGTCGTATCTGATCTCGGAGCTATTGCCAAACAATATAAAGACCATCATACTGTTGCATCGGGTGAAGAGGCAATCATCACATCTCTGAAAGCTGGGCTGGACATGCAATTCTATGATTATCCCCATGATGTATTCCAAAGAACAATCGTTCAGGCCGTGAAAGACGGTAAACTCCCTGAAAAAGATTTAGACAGAGCTGTCGGGAGTGTATTAAGGATAAAGTTCGAACTGGGGTTATTTGATAATCCTTACACGGATGAGTCTCTCGCAGGGAAAGTATACCATAGCGAAGAGCATCAGAAACTTGCATTAGAGGCTGCCCACAAATCGATCGTATTGCTTGAGAATAAAGATGATGTTTTGCCACTGGATAAAAATATAAAATCGATAGCTCTTGTCGGTAGTCTGGCAAATGTGTCTTCATTAGGAGGTTATTCTCCGGCCGGGGCAAAAGGGGTAACGGTATATCAGGCACTGAAAAAGAGATTCGGGGACAATGTGAAGATCAATTTTGTAAATAGCGATATATCGGAAAGATTTTCCAACATTCCACCTACTGCATTGACGCCAAAATCGACTACAGACAAGAACGGATTAGATATCGAGTTTTTCAATAATACCGACTTTAGCGGTACCCCTGTTTATAACTCGATTAATGATAACCTATCCGTATACTGGCATAATCTCAGTCCCGCCCCGGGAGTAAATTCGGATAACTTTTCAGTCCGGTGGAACGGATATATTACCGCACCAGTAACTGGTGAATATGAATTCTACCTGAATGCGGACGACTATGCACGCGTCTATATAAATAATGAACTGTTTATCGATTGCTGGGGAATAGATAAGGTAAAACAAACTATTAACAGAAAAATAAATATGACAGCCGGTAAGCCGGTACCTATACGGCTGGAATATGCCGAACTGGAAGACATTGCTTTTGTAAATCTCCGGTGGAGAATGACGCAGATTACCTCGTCGTCCTTGTTTAAAGATGTAGCCCGTGCTTCTGCGGTGTCCGACGTCACCATTGTAGTGATCGGAGAAACAGATAGCGAAGTAGGTGAAAGCCGCGACAGGCAAAACCTCTATCCGCATCAGGCTGATCTGGATATCATTAAAACAGCAAAACAAGCCAATAAACCTGTTGTAACAGTAATGCTCACCGGCAGGCCTCTCGTGCTTACCGAAATTGCAGCCAATTCATCCGCCCTTTTACAAGCATGGTATCCGGGAGAATCGGGAGGAGATGCTATTGCCGATGTATTGTGGGGAGACTACAATCCTTCCGGAAAATTATCGATCAGCTTTCCAAAAGAACAAGGTACATTACCGATCTATTATTCGAAAAAACCTTCGGCAAGCCGTAGATATGTGGATGGAAACGGTGACCCGTTATATGAATTCGGTTACGGTCTCAGCTATACGGAATTCACTTACTCCGGAATGAATATTTTGCCAGAGAATCCAAATATTACGGACAATATTACAGTTACCGTCAATTTGAGAAATACGGGAGATATAGATGCGTCGGAAGTGGTACAATTATATATAAATGATAAGGTTAGTAGCGTAGCCACTCCTGTGAAACTGCTTAAAGGGTTTGCTAATGTATTCCTGAAAGCCGGAGAAAACAAAGATGTAAAAATAGTTCTCACACCGGAACACCTGTCATTGATAAATGCAGATATGAAACGTGTTGTAGAACCGGGCGAATTCGAAATTATGGTAGGCAGTTCTTCTAAAAATATTCACCTGACCCAGACAATAAATGTTGTAAAATGAAATACTTTATCAGTTTATTATGCTGTTTGACAATAACATTATCAATACAAGCACAAAAGAAGATTGCATGCATAGGAGCCAGTATTACCGAGGGCGTCCGCACAACGGATCCTGCAAAAGACTCATATCCTTCGCAATTAGCCCGTTTACTCGGTAGCGAATACAAAGTACTCAACTTTGGGCTCGGAAGCCGGACAATCCTACGTAAAGGTGATTTTTCATATTGGGAAACAAAACAATATAAAGAAGCACTCGAGTGTAACCCTGATATCGTATTCATTGATCTGGGTGGAAATGATGCAAAGTTGCAGAACAGAATATATATGGATGAAATGACAGATGATTGTAAAGATATGATACGTTCTTTCAAGAATCTTCCGTCCAATCCGCGTATAATAGTAATGCTGCCTTTCGTATCATTTGAGCCAGATACTACTCAGATATGGGATCGTGTAATAGTAGACCGGATAATTCCACGGCTGCAGCAGGCTGCTTATGAAGAAAACGTAGAAGTGCTGGATATGCATTCGCTACTTATCGATAGGAAAGACCTGATGCCAGATAATATACATCCCGAAGATGAGGGTTCGTCTATCATAGCCAAAAGATTATATGATCAGGTCGTACTCGGTACGGATAAAAGTTTCGATTTACTGAATAATATAAAGGAACAGTATACAGTCAGCAACTTTAAAGGTTATACGTGTGCCGATTTCAAAATAAGAGGGCGGGAATGTAAGGTGGTAAAACCAAGATTTGCGGCAGAAAACAAGCCGTGGATATGGCGCACACGTTTTTGGGCACACGAACCTCAGACTGACATTGCACTACTTGAGAGAGGTTTTCACCTTGTTTATTGTGATGTGGCCGAATTAATGGGAAATAATGAAGCTTTATCCATCTGGACGGATTTCTATACAATACTCACCAAAGCAGGACTATCGAAGAAAAGCACAATGGAAGGTATGAGCCGCGGAGCTATGTACTCTCTTTGCTGGGCTGCGGCGAATCCCGATAAAGTAAATTGCGTGTATATAGATAATCCCCTATTGGACTGCCGATATCTGGCCGACAAAGAAGGCGACTTGGGGCAAATGACTAAAGACTTTATGGATGCATATAATCTGAAAACCAGAGATGATATTCGCAATTTTAAAGGAAGTCCTATAGACAAAGTAGAAGATATTGTGAAAGGAAAGTATCCGATACTCATCCTTTGTGCCGATCAGGACGAAGCTGTATCGCCGACTCAGACTATACGGTTCGAACAAAAGATAAAAGCACAAGGTGGAGATATCACAGTAATAATGAAACCGGGCTTTAAACATCATCCGCACAGCTTCCCAAATCCTTCTCCAATCGTAGATTTTATACTGAAAGCAACATACAAACATTAAAATCAATAATCTATATGAAAAAATCTTTCTTCTCAACAACTAAAATAGCCGGCCTATTCCTAGGGCTTTCTTTATCAATGTTCTTTTCTATGAATATTTTTGCTCAAAAGAATCCTTTTATACAGCATATGTATACAGCCGACCCATCAGCGCGCGTATGGGCAGACGGTAGACTTTATGTGTACGCATCTCATGATATCGCTCCGCCAAGAGGCTGTGACCTTATGGATCAATACCATGTATTTTCCACAGACGACATGGTAAACTGGGTAGATCATGGTGAGATATTACGATCTAGCCAGGTGCCATGGGGAAGGCCTGAAGGTGGATTCATGTGGGCTCCGGATTGCCTCTATAAAGATGGTACTTATTATTTCTTTTTTCCTCATCCTAGCGAATCGAAATGGGATCATAGCTGGAAAGTAGGAGTGGCAACAAGTAAGTACCCTGCGAAAGATTTTACGGTACAGGGCTATGTAAAAGGAATGGAGTCTATTATAGACCCTCATGTTTTTATGGATGACGACGGACAGGTATATATCTATCAAGGAGGCGGAGGTGTCTGCAAAGGCGGAAAGCTGAAAGACAACATGATGGAAGTGGACGGAAAGCTGCAAACGATGGAGGGGCTTCATGACTTTCACGAAGCACCATGGATACATAAGCGGAACGGAATTTATTATCTGTCTTACTCTGATAACCATGACGAAAATTGGAATGACGGAGTAAAAGGTGATAACAGGATGCGTTATGCTACCAGTAAAAGTCCGCTCGGGCCATGGGAACATAAGGGGATTTATATGGAACCGACCAATAGCTATACAAATCATGGCTCGATCGTTGAATATAAAGGCCAATGGTACTCTTTCTACCATGACAGTTCACTCTCGCTAAAGAATGGAGAATTTAACGATTGGCTGCGTTCAATTTGTGTCGACAAGTTGTATTTTAATCCGGATGGGACAATACAGATGGTGAAACAGACAAAACAAGGATGGAAATAAAATTTAACCGATAAAAACCATATAATGAAAAAGATTCTTTTAGCTATCAGTTTTCTGATATTAGCACTCGTATCAAACAATATTTACAGTCAGCAGAATCCATTTATCAGGCATATGTATACAGCTGACCCTTCTGCTCATGTATGGGCGGACGGACGGTTATATGTCTATGCTTCACATGATATTGCACCACCTAAAGGTTGTGACCTGATGGATCAATATCATGTGTTTTCTACCGATGATATGATCAATTGGGTGGACCATGGGGAAATTCTCAGATCGAGTCAGGTACCTTGGGGAAGACCCGAAGGTGGGTTTATGTGGGCACCGGATTGTGCCTATAAAGATGGAACTTACTATTTTTATTTTCCTCATCCGAGCGGTACGGAATGGAACAAGACTTGGAAGGTGGGAGTTGCCACAAGTAACAAGCCTGCCAGTGATTTCAAAGTACAGGGATACATCGATCTGGGCGAAGATAACTTTGCTATGATCGACCCTTGCGTTTTTACAGATGACGACAATCAAACATACTTCTACTATGGAGGCGGTGGCAGGTGTAAAGGAGCCAAGATGAAAAGTAATATGGTAGAGTTAGACGGGAAATTGCAAGATATGGTAGGTTTGGATGATTTTCATGAAGCAACATGGGTACACAAATACAATGGCACATATTACCTTTCGTACTCGGATAATAATCCCGGAGCTAACCGCAAAAAATATGCAACCAGTAAAAGTCCCTTAGGCCCATGGACTTATCAGGGAATATACATGGACCCTACTGATTGTGATACAAACCATGGATCAATTGTAGAATATAAAGGACAATGGTATGCATTCTATCATGACAGTTCGCTTTCCGGAAAAGGAAATTTGCGTTCTATTTGTGTAGACAAGTTGGAATACAACTCCGATGGAACGATAAAAGAAGTAACTCCGACAAAGCAGGGTTGGAAATATTAGTATATATTATTTATTGATTTTCACAGTTTTTAATAAATAAGATGGCACATACCCACTTTTAGTTTTTAAATGTGTCCTTGTTCACGTTTTGCATTATGGGAATTTACTTAATTAAGCCGTTCAAGGATAGGGTATTTTATTTGCCGATGCACACTTTGTATATAATTTATTATCAATATATTAACTGCAATATTAGACAAAACGGAGAGGCTTTTATGATTTATCTTGTATTTTTAGTGAAAAAATGTAAAATTTTTACTTGCAATATCTATCATATCTATTAATATTCAATAAATTACAAATTGTTTTTCTTTGGAAATAACATTAAAATTGCCCCCATGCTCTAATCTAAATTGCCCCCCTAGAGATTTTTTGTTTAGGAGTAAAAAAAGCAGTCATTTTTGTTTGTAAAAAGCCATTATTTTTGTCGGTTTTTACTAATTAAATTTCACAAATATAAACATTCCTGGTTAGACTTTTTACGTCTGAGTGATTCACCATGTAACTCAACTCTCAGGGATTGATGTACAATCCTGTCCAATACAGCATCGGCAATAGTTTTCTCCCCTATGATATCATACCATTCCTTAACCGGTATCTGGGATGTAATCAATGTGGACTTCTTCCCCTGCCTGTCTTCTATGATAACCAGTAGAGTGACTCTTGCCTGTGAGTCAAAAGGTTGTAAGCCAAAGTCATCGAGTATAAGCAGGTCTGTTCTCTCTATCCTTTTAAGTTCGGTCAGGTTGGTACCTTTGGCTTTAGCCAGTTTAAGCTGTCCCATCAATTTGGCTGTTGAAGCATATAGCACTCTGTATCCCATCTGACAGGCATGAAAGCCTAATGCCGATGCCAAATAGCTTTTTCCTGTCCCTGTGCTACCTGTAATAAACAAGTCTTTGTGTTCCTTGATAAAGTCCAACGAAGCCAGCCTGTGTACTTCATTCTTATCCAAACCCCTTTCTACCGAGTAGTCGAGCTGTTCCAGGGATGCCTTGTAGCGGAAGTTAGCCATCTTGATAAGCCTGGCTATGGACTTGTTCTTACGGTCATCCCATTACTGTTTACCAGTAGGCAGATGAACTGGTCGGGTGTAATGTCTCTTTAAAGGAGCCTTCCAGATTGGTCTTAAAAGCCTCATACATACCAAATACGCGCATCTGGCGTAACTTGTCCAATGTTTGATTGTTCATGATTTATTTTTGATTTAAATGTTTACTGATAATAGTCTTTACCTCTGATATTTTTATGATTGGGTATACGTGCAGCTTCATCTTCAAGCTTTAACCTATCCAGACGCTTGTTCAGTATCTCTTCTATTACCCTGTAACCGTATTGTCCGAAGGATTGGGCGCAGCGGCAGGCGTCTATCAGACGTTCGTTACCTACACGCCGGGAGAAACTCAGTATGCCCGAACAAGACTTGTAGGCCTGCTCTGGATATGTTTTTTCCTCCAGGACCTTAGCTATGTACTCCGCCACATCCTCATGTATATCCATGGCCTGGGCGATGAACTTCTCGGCAGACCACTCGGTCAGGAACTGGTGTTGGGAAGCCAGGTGTTCGGTGTTGGTGGTATACTGATATTTACGTCTGTTGCGCATGCTGGGCAATGAGCTCATGCCGGTAGTAAACTTCGACAGACTGCGACGAGTAAAGGACTTTGACTGTTTTACCGATGTATTTATAGGGCACACTGTAATAATGGGTATCCACCCCTAAACGCATATATCCGTTCTTCCAGACGGTAAGTTGAGCCTGTTCCTTTAACTACTCATAGCGGATCGGGTTCAGGTCCTGCAACACATCACGCTCAATCACCTCGAACTGTTGCCTGCGGCTGTACTCCCGTTTATACATAGGTGTGTTGTTGTGTATCTCCAAAGCGACCCGGATAGCAGCATTCAATGAACTCAAGTCATAGAAGATACGCTTGTCCAGTTTGGTAAAGATTGTTTTATATACCAGCTTTACCGCACCTTCGACCAGGGACTTATCACGTGGCTTGTAGGCCCTTGCCGCAAGCACAGTCATCGAGTAATGCTCGGCAAAGCAAGCGAAGGACTCGTTCAATACCGCTTCGTATTTACTGCCCTTGGTTCCGTCACCATTATCCAAATGTAGTTTTTGACCTGTAAAGTCGATATACATCTTGTCTCCTGCTTTATGTTCGATGTGCATAACCGGACGATGCCGGGCTAAATACAGCCGGATAAAACCGCAGAAGCGGGAGATGCCGTAACCTTCAGGGTACTTCTCTATATACTGTCTGTAGAGCATCTCTTTGGTGACGCCTTTACGCTTGAGCTCCCTGCATATACCCGGAAGCAGAGCCTCCAGATCTACCTGTCGCTGGCTTTTCTCTGGATGGGCCGCCACCAGGAACTTTTGGGATAACTCCAAGTCGCTCATCGCTGAAAAGGCTTCATAACTAAGGCCTGAACCAAGGAAAATGTGCAGGTACTTCTTGATCGTGTTGCGCGAGATAAACAACATACCGGCAATGGCTTTGGTGCCTTTGCCCTGATTGTAAAGACGGATTACTTGTCGTAGTTTTAACATACTAATGGAAAAAACGGTAAAAACGACCCCTTAAAAACGGCGGAAAATGGCCATTAAAAAACGGTCGAAACTGACCCCTTGAAAACGGATGAAAGTGATCCCCTAAAAACGTTTCAAACTGACCCCGGCAAGGGTAATTGTTAAAAAGTTGTTCAAAGATGGTATTAAAAGTGTAAGATTTTGTTAGCTTGACCGGCGACCAAAATCAGAAGATTATGCCGAACATACCAATTAAGATGAACAAACTTAGAACCATTATCCGTTTGTATGAGGAGCAAACGGGTTTAAAGACCATCGCAGCGATGGCTCGCACCTCACGTAATACAGTAAAAAAATACGTTCAAAAGTGGAACTCTTTGAAAATGACCTACGAAGAGTTTCATGGCAAAAGTGATGCCGAGCTTCACGACCTGTTTTGTGTACCGGCTTGTATGCTTCAACCTAATCCCCGCCTGGAAGAATTGGAAGGTTTAATGCCCGATATCTGCAAAGAACTTGGACGTAAAGGAGCCACTACCCTCCAGCAATGGGATAAATATCGACAGAACCATCCTGATGGCTATGGACTTACTCAGTTCCGATTGGCTATCCAGCGTTACCGGATGATTACCAACCCTTCGATGCGGATGGAGCATAAAGCCGGGGATAAAATGTTTATCGACTATACAGGAGATAAATTATGGATATATCCTCATGGGGAATCTCCCCGTCAGGTAGAAGTCTTCGTAGCTATATTGGGCTGCAGCCTGTTAACTTATGTAGAAGCGGTTTCCAGCCAGACAAAGGAAGATTTTATATCAGCCTGTGAAAACGCTTTTTATTATTACGGTGGGGTCCCTCAGGCAATGGTTCCCGACAACCTGAAAGCAGCCGTGACAAAAGCCGGACGTTACGAATCGGTACTCAATGAAGAGTTTGAGCGTTTTGCCGAGCATTATGCCGTAACCGTTCTACCAGCCCGTGTGCGTAAACCTAAAGATAAATCAGTAGTAGAGAATGCTGTAAAATTAACATACAAAGATATCTTTACCCGGATAGAACATCTGCGTTGTCCGGACTTAAAGTCATTGAATGCGGCTATACGGTCAGCCCTTGAGATACATAACTACCAGCTTTTAAGTCGTCGTAATTACTCCCGCAGGAGTTATTTTGAGGAGATTGAGCGCGATGTATTGGGTCCGCTAAATCCGATACGTTATCAGATAAAAAAGCACATTATGGCAACAGTAGGTAAAGACGGCTATGTCCGTCTGCGTGAAGATATCCACTATTATAGCGTCCCTTATATCTATATCGGTAAAAAGCTGAAGATATCCTATACGACAAGTGATGTGGAGATATTTGACGGCTATACCTGTGTGGCTTGCCATACCCGTAACCGCCTTGAGTTTAAACATACAACCAATCCTGAACATTTGTCTCCAAAGCATAAGGCTATCCTGGAATGGTCACCTGAGACCTTTATTAAACAGGCTGCCGAGATAAATGAAGATGTCGAGTTTTACATCCGTAAGGTATTGGAGAAGAAGCGCTATGTTGACCAGGCTAATAAAAGCTGTTCGGGCATCCTGTCTTTAGCCCGTAAGGTAGGTCCTCTCAGGCTGGCTGCCGCATGCCGTCTTGCCGACAGCTATGGCAGGTATAGTTTCCTTGAGATACAGGATATACTTAAAACCCAGTCTGAACTTATTGAGGTTCCCGAAGAAACGGCAGACATCCCGGAGCATGAAAATATCAGGGGGAAAGACTATTATAAATAACCTTTAATAAATAAAACAATGAACAATCAAACATTAGACAAAATGCGTCAGATGCGCCTTTTTGGTATGCACGACGCCTTCAAGACATCACTGGAAAATACATTGAAAGAACAAATGACCCAGGATCAGTTTATAGGACACCTGGTGGCCAGTGAGTTCGACAACCGCCGAAACAGGGCTATTGAAAGGGCGGTTAAAGCTGCTTCATTCCGTTACAATGCTTCGATAGAAGAGATTGATTACACCTTTGAGCGGGGACTGGACCGTAATCAGGTTGAGCGGTTAGCTGCCCTGGAGTTTGTCGCAGAAAGTAAAGACCTGTTCATAACCGGACCCACAGGAACAGGTAAGAGCTATCTGGCTACCGCATTGGGTAATAAAGCATGCCAGGATGGATATAAGGTATTATATGCCAGTACTGCAAAACTGATGAGCCAACTGAAGATTGCAAAGGTCAAAGGCTCTGTTATAAACGACTTTAAACGTATCGAGAGGATGGACCTGCTTATACTGGATGACTTCGGTATGCAGGCTTTCGACTCTCAGGCAAGGGGAATACTGATGGATATAATAGAAGACAGGCATCAAAAGAGATCTACTATTATTACTTCGCAGGTCCCTGTTAAAGGTTGGTATGACGTTATTGGTGAGAAAACAGTTGCCGATGCCGTACTCGACCGATTAGTACATCATTCCCTGAGGGTAGAGTTATTTGGAGAATCAATCAGAAAAAGGAAAACTAAAAATGAAAATATGTATCGCTGATAAATTATGTGGGTCCGAATATAGAGATGTTGGGACTTATACCTATTTTTGTAAAATCTGTGGACCCATTACCTGGGTAGACCGATAAATATTAAGTTTAACTCGGGCTTAAATCTTCTTCTTTTAGACCCCAATCCCGAGAACAACTTTTTACTGTTTGAACGGCATAACTTCAAGGGATCATTTTCCGCCGTTTTTAAGGGGTCATTTTTACCGTTTTTTCCAACTCATCAGAAATCAGTTTATTTCTCCTTGTTTTTGTCTCATGATGTTTCATTGTGTTTCATTGTGTTTCATTGTGTTCTAATCATGCATAATCTATGAACAAAAATTATGCCTTTTATCGACATCTGACAGAAACGGTACAAATCTGACAGAAAATCATTCAAAACAACACGATTTATTGAGTAGCAAATATAAGAATAGAAAAAAAGAAAACCACTATAAAATAGTGGTTTAATGATAGTTTATAATTATTTTCGATTAATTTTAATTTCTAATTACTTGCCGATACAAAACTTACTAAAAATATTCCCTAATATTTCATCTGTAGAAATTTCTCCAGTTATTTCGCCCAGATAATGCATGCATTCCCTAATATCCTGAGCAAGAAAATCTCCGGAAAGATTTAAGTCCAGTCCGTCAATAACACGTTTTATTGCGGTAAGGGCATTTTGTAAAGCTTCATAATGTCTTACATTTGTTACTATTATATCGTGTTCACATATTTCGGGAATGTTTGCCGTTTTTACGAGAAAGCCTTCTAGCTCTTTTACTCCCTGCTCATATTTGGCTGAAATAAAAATGCGGTCGGGTATTTCATCAAGGAGAAGTTGTTCTTTATTCTTCTTTCTTTCTGCCGATATAGTATCAACTTTGTTAAAAACGAGAATTAATTTTTGATTCTTTATCGAAGGGAGTATTTTTTCTGCTAAATCATTAATATGTTCATCGGAAGAGCTAACATCTGTTATCCACAGAACAATACTCGCTTGTGCCAGTTTTTTGAATGTGCGCTCTATTCCGATTGTTTCAATCTCATCTGATGCGTCGCGTATCCCCGCTGTATCTATCAGGCGAAATGTTAAGCCCTGGATGTTGATTGTGTCTTCTATAACATCACGTGTTGTACCATGAATGTCTGAAACAATGGCTTTTTCTTCATGCAAAAGCAAATTTAATAAAGTGGATTTTCCTGCATTGGTTTCCCCGATAATAGCAACTGGAATTCCATTTTTTACTGCATTTCCAACACTGAATGAATCAGCCAGTTTATTAATATGAAGGTAAATGTCATAAGCGATTTCTTTCAACCTTTCACGATTGGCAAACTCTACATCTTCTTCAGAGAAATCGAGTTCAAGTTCAATCAATGAAGTAAAATTGAGTAATTCTGTGCGTAGTTCAACCAACTTATTGCTAAAACCACCGCGCATCTGGTTCATAGCAAGACGGTGACTTGCTGCGGATGAAGAGGAGATCAGATCGGCAACGGATTCAGCCTGAGATAAATCCATTCTTCCGTTAAGGAAAGCTCGTTGTGTAAATTCTCCGGGACGAGCTAGTGTAGCACCTTTAGACAAAAGTAATTGCAAGATATTTTGCTGGATATATATCGATCCATGGCATGATATTTCTACAGTATCCTCGCCTGTAAATGAATGTGGAGCTTTGAATATACTAATAAGTACATCGTCGAGTACTGCGTCATCTTTGATTATGGAACCGAAGTGAATAGTATTAGGTTGTTGAGCAGAAAGTTTCTTATTATTTTGAGCTTTGAAAACGGTATCTGTCAGTTCTATGCAACCTTTACCGGAAAGACGGATAATGGCTATTCCCCCCATTCCGGCAGGAGTAGATATAGCTGTGATAATATTATTTTCTTTGATCATTTAGGCCTCAATTCTTAAATAGCTATTATAAGAATTGAGGTCTAAACTATTACATGAATAATTTAGACCTCAAATTTTGTCGGGATACCAGGATTCGAACCTGGGACCCCCTGCTCCCAAAGCAGGTGCGCTAACCGGACTGCGCTACATCCCGTTTTTTGCTTATAGCGGTGCAAAGGTATGATATTTTTTTATATTTCAAAACAAATAAATGAAAAATTCTGTTTGTTATTTTAGTTCTTTTTATTTACAGAATACAATTATCTCCGATAACTTACTGGTAGCAAATTTATTTAGTTAAATAGGCATCATCTTAATAATAGCCCTTTTTTTTGTTTATTTTTGCATCTTAATTCCAAATCTGAAAAATATGGTTAAAAAGGTATTCTTTACGATAGCGTTATTAATGCTTTCATTTTTCTCTGTGCATGCCCAGAATCTGCAATTGCATTTCGATCCGCGTCATGCTTTACATGGAGATAAGATGTCCCAGAAAAATTATTTTACGGCAACTTTCGAGATGTTTAAGCCTGATAGATGGGGTTCGACATTTATGTTCGTTGATTTAGATTTTAACCAGAGCCGTGGCAATATCGGAACGGCTTATCTCGAAATAGCCCGCGATATCAAGATAGGTAAAAGCCCGATTATGGCGCATGCTGAATTTAACGGTGGGGTAGGGAAAGCTGAAAATTTCGGATTCTCGATAGCAAATGCTTATATGGCAGGAGCATCTTATTCAACTATGATAGGAAAGGCAGTATTGGGAACATACCTTGTTTATAAATACAATGCCTTTGAAAAAGTAAGTAATGATGTCCAATGGACTGTAACTTGGGGTATAGACCTGTTCAATAATAAATTCAGAGTATGCGGGTTTATGGATTTATGGACTCAGAATAAGAATAAATTCCATGCAGAAGGTGAAAGCGGTAAAGAAATTGTATTACTGACCGAACCTCAATTCTGGTATAATGTAACCGAGAATCTGGCTTTAGGAAGCGAAATTGAAATAAGCAACAATTTCCTTACAAATAATAAAGATAAGGCTTACATAAATCCTACTATTGCCGCTAAGTGGAACTTCTAAGACTTTAGAAAATGAAAAATCTGCTAGAGAAGACTTTTAAACTGAAAGAAAATAAGACGACCATACGCAAAGAATTTTTGGCGGGTCTTATTACATTTCTTACTATGTCGTATATACTGATTGTAAATCCAAGTATATTATCGACTACCGGTATGGACAAAGATGCATTGTTCACGGCAACAGCGTTAGCGACGGTTTTTGCCACGTTAATGATGGCTTTATATGCAAAACTTCCTATTGCACAGGCACCGGGTATGGGGCTGAATGCGTTCTTCGCTTTTACTATATGCGGAGTAATGGGTTATCCGTGGCAATTCGCTCTCACCGCTGTATTTATTGAAGGTATTGTCTTTATTTTATTGACATTCTTCAATGTACGCGAACTGATTGTAAAGAGTATACCTAAAGTGCTGAAAGATGCAATTCCTGTCGGTATTGGGCTTTTCATCACTTTAATAGGTCTCAAAAATGCGAATATCGTAGTTTCTAACCCTGATACACTTGTTGCTTTGGGGGATTTTTCGCAACATAGCGTCTGGATTGCATTACTCGGATTGATTGTAACGGCTGTATTATTTGTGAGAAATGTGAACGGGTCGATATTGATAGGTATAGTTGCTGCAACAATATTCGGCATTATACTCGGTGATGTTACATTACCTGACAAAAGCATAATCAGTGCGCCTCCGTCTATTGCGCCTATTTTTGCACAATTCGACTGGGAACATATTCTGTCTTTCGATATGCTGGTTGTAGTGTTTACCCTATTGTTTGTAAACCTTTTTGATACGGTAGGTACACTGATAGGCGTAGTATCCAAAGCAGGACTTGCCGATGAAGACGGTAATTTTCCTCAAATGAAAAAGGCTCTCTTTTCTGATGCATTAGGTACTACTGTCGGCTCGATACTTGGTACAAGTACAATTACAGCATATGTGGAAAGTGCATCCGGTGTTGCTTCGGGTGGGCGTACTGGACTTACTTCTGTAAGTACAGCATTAATGTTTGCTTTGGCATTGTTTTTCGCACCGTTATTCCTGATGGTTCCTCCGGCAGCGACATCTCCGGCGTTAATCATCGTCGGTTTGTTTATGATTTCATCCGTAGCGAAAATCAATTTCAATGATATGAGTGAAGGATTGCCTGCATTCCTGACAATCGTGTTTATGCCTTTTACATACAGTATAGCAGAAGGTATTGTATTCGGTATGTTGAGCTTTGCATTTATCAAAGTATGTGCAGGAAAATACAAAGATGTTTCGACAACAGTATATGTGATAGCGGTATTGTTCTTACTGAAAATAATATTGGATGCTTCTCATATAATGGGTTAAAGTAATATTATACTATTTAAAATAAAAAGGGATTATTCATTTGAATAATCCCTTTTCTTATTATACTGGTTTTGATTTGATTATTTTTTATTCAGCTTTTTACTGTTTGCAATGATAGATTGATTGATATTTCTTACTTTTTCGAAGTCCATTTTTTCAACTTTCCTGTCATAAGTAACCAAACCGTTTATTTCATGCTCTACATCGGTAGTCTGTGTATATATTGCCGCACTTACCCCACGGTAATTCATCATCTGTTCCACTTCAGTAATGAGCATAACATACGTATCGGATAATATCTCTTTATTGACCAGTATCTGATAAGCATTATTTCTTACCGGCCACAGATGGCCTCTCACAAACAATCCTTTTCCTCCGAATTCTCCAATGGATGATGCTCTGTTTTCTTCTGCTTTAGGGGTGTTTTTCTCATTAATTTCACCATAGTTGTGTAAATCTACAAAATCTCCGTTGCCCGGATCACCGTAGGCTTTGCGGTATCCCGGTGCAAAATTATAGCCCGAATTACCATTCACCAGTCTTGAAGGATCGTATTTCTTTGTCCAGTCTGTAATATCCGTAACCTCAAATGCTCCCCAGTTTTCATTGAAAGGTACCCATGTAACTATAGACGGCGAACTGATATGCTGATCGATAATCTCTTTCCATTCGGTGCGGAACTGCTGGCGAACGGCTACAGAGTCGACACCATCAGGTTCCCATATATTAGGCATATCCTGCCATACCAATATTCCCATGCGGTCGCAGTGATAGTACCAGCGCTGAGGCTCTGTTTTGATATGTTTACGTATTACGTTGAAGCCTGTTTTTTGTGTCAGTTCTATATCATAACGCAGGGCTTCTTCTGTTGGTGCAGTGAAAATACCGTCAGGCCAGTAACCCTGATCGAGAAGTCCGAGTTGCAATACAAATTCTCCGTTTAGCAATGTTCTTGTTACTCCGTCGACTTTACCTAAAGAAATAGAGCGCATACCGAAATAGCTTTTTACTTCGTCCACGACTTTTCCCTTTTTGTCTTTCAATTGCAATTTGAGATCGTACAGGAATGGATTTTCAGGACTCCATAATTTAGGTTCGGTAAGTGTCAGATAAAATTTCTGATTTGTACTTCCGTCTGCTTTTTTTACTTCCCTGCCGTTGTCGGATGCAATAGCAGAAACTATCATATCGTTTCTATCCGATAATACGGTTATCTCGAGGCGGTTATTTTTCAGGTCGGGGATGAGTTTCAATTGTGCGATATGTTCTTTTTCTACCGGTTCCATCCATACAGTCTGCCATATACCCGATGAAAAAGTATAATCTCCTTTCGGACCGTTTTTGCCTGATGCAGCTTTTCCGTCGTTAGGGTCGTAAGCTCCTACTATCAGGGTATTGTTACCTTGTTTTAGATAGTCGGTTATGTCGAAACTAAAACTGGTGTATCCGCCTGTATGACTACCGACTTTTTTACCGTTTACGAATACGGTAGCGATGCGGTCTACAGCACCGAAGTTAAGTAGAACTCGTTTGCCTTTCCAGTTTTCGGGAATAGTGATATTTCGTTTATACCAAAGGTTTACTTCATCTTTACGCTTAATACCGGATAAATCGGCTTCTGGTACAAATGGTACAAGTATTTTCTCAGGATTTGCCTTAAATGTAGGAGGCACGTCGGCTGTAACCGGATCAGCCAGTTCTTTCCCTCCCATATAATCCCATGTTCCGTTCAGGTTGACCCATTCCGAGCGTTCCATTTGCGGACGTGGATATTCGGGTAACGGTACTTCTGTATTAAACGCGATTTCAGACCAAGGGGTAGGGAGGATAAAGTCTGCTTTTTTCTGAGCATTCAATCCGGACAATCCGGATAATAAAAGGATAATTACTAAATACAGTGTGATTCTTTTCATGTTTCTATAGATTATGGTAATATATCTTTGGTGTTTCCAAAAGGATAAGGCATCGCAAATATATGTAATTTTTACGACCGATATATTATATAAATCTAATTTGTTAAATTTGATTGGATAAAAGCATTTAACTTATTGTCAGATAGGCTTTCCAAATTCAAGAGGTCGCTATATGGATTCTCTAATTTCAGTAATATGCCGAATGCCGGTTCTGTTTTGTACCCTGCGGTTTTCAATTCAATAATTTTGTTTCTGAAATCATCTCCTGCCAACTTTAAGATACGGTCTTCTATTAACATATGCCTATATCCATGCTGAGCGGTAGTCGGTTTAGACTCTGCATAAATTTCAATCGGTGTCTTTTTATATTCGAAAGAAGCCACATATGAATCTGATCTGAAATAATCAGAAAAAGATTGATATTTGGAAAAATACCCGCGTACTATTTCCTGAAATTTGCTTAGATCAGCGGCATTACATATGATGTCCAGATCACTTCCTGATATATCAATTCCGATAGGAATAGTGCCTACTAATACCGGCTCGCACTCTCGCAATACAGAAAATATGTCTATCTCTTTCAATATCCGATGAGCATTTCTTTGCCTGTCGTTTCCCGATTTGAGATATTCTATATCCAGCCAGTCGGTCATATGAGGAAATTAGAATACAATCTGCATTTGTCCCAATACGACATTTGAGTTGGGTGCATCCCATTTATTGGAATAATCCGAGTATGTATAATTGAGTTGGAAGCGGCACGACTTATAAAAGTAATAGTTGACACCGAAGGTATAATCCATTACTTCACTGTTTATTGCCTTATCCATATTTAGGTAGTCGACTTTAGCAAAAGCATTTAGCTTCTCTGGAATGAAATACCATAATCCGACGCCATGAATACCTTCTTTCTTTATACCGCCATCGTTACCCTTTATCCATTCGGCACGGGCGTAGAAGCAACTGCTTTTATAATCGCTGCTGACAATCCAGCGGTTACGCACATGGTCGGCTTTTTCTGTTTCCCCGTCTTTGATGTAGGTTGCTTCGCCGAAATATCCGCCACCGCCTATACGGAAACCTTTTAAAGGTTGCAGCATAATATTGGCAATAAAATCTTTCGAGTTATTTGTTTCGCTGGTGATTAGCCCTGTACCCTGATAAAGACCTATTCCGTACTCTAGAAAGTCATGAGTATGCATATTTATAAGGCTACCGGAAGCCTTAATACCCAGATCGCGTCCGATATTATTTCTGTCATTCTGCTTCTTTAATACATCGTCGCCCATACCCGCTAATGCAGAAACCGAACGCGTATTTACTATAGATTCCAAAGCTGTCAGTGAAAATTGATTTTCCTGTGAAAAGGGTGTTTTTGCCTGGCCCACTCTCAGATTGAATTTGGAAGAAGGAGTCCAGTCTATATAAAATTCAGTAAGAGTAGGCTTTACGAATTCCATCATTGCAAAATACCTGAAATTATTAAATAACTGTCCCTGCATCGTCAGGAATATGACCCTTGCATCCAACGTGTGTTTTACATCGTTTACGTCGCTGTATTTATACATCATCAGTCCGTATCCGCCGAATTGCATATAAGGGGTATTGAATGCCTCTCTGACTTTTTCTACAGTGTGGGTGAATGAGGTGCTTTTCGAACTTTCTGTGGATGAAGACAATAAAGAGTCTGCTTCATTTCGTGACAAAATATTTTTCTCAACCAGTTTATCGATAAGTTCCTTATTAGAGTCCTGCGCATAAATAGTTGTACATGCCGTAATGATTAATAGCATGGATAACAGCTTCTTCATAGAATTTTGAAAATAAATTATGTTAATGTTAATTTAATCGATGTTGATAGGCTCTCCCAGATATTTCGGTCCTTTCCCGGTAAGGATATCTATAAAAACTTTTACACGGGCAAAGACTTCCCGTATTTTAGTCTTATACGAATATCGGCCTAAAACGACATCCTGTGCATTATATCCGTATGCTTCCAGACCGTAATATTGTGCAAGAAAAATTGCCCTTTCGTTATGGAACTCCTGCGATACTATGATAAATGATTCCTGTCCGAAGATCTCATTCATTCGTACCACCGAATCCAATGTGCGTAATCCGGCATAATCCATATGAATTATTTCTTTAGGAATACCCATTTCGATAAGGGCGTTGCGCATATCATTAGCTTCGTTGTAGTCTTTGCGGCTGTTATCTCCACTGACTACAAAGACTTTCACCTTTCCCGCTTCGTAAAGCTTTTTAGCTGCCTGCATGCGGTATGTGAAATATAAATTCTGGCGATTACCGACGTATCGGGCTGCACCCAATACCAGCGCTGCCTTTTGAGGTGGTATGCTGTCTACATTATTGTAGACATAATCTTTGGTATCGTGCGGTATCTTCCAGTTGGCAAAGGCAACAACTAGCGCTACCAATATAACGGGTATAAATATTATCAGCAAAACTTTCTTAATTATTTTCTTCGTTCGGGATTTCATCAGATACGTTCCAAAACTTTCTTAATTAAATCTTCTATCGATCCTTTGTAATTTGCATTCGATTCTCCTGCAAGGCGGTTTGCTATGATAGTACATACTGTCATTGCCTTATGTCCCATTAGCCTGCTAAGACCGGCAAGCGGGGCGCTTTCCATTTCGTAATTTGTGATTGTCTCGCCATCGAATTTGAACGATTCTATTCTGCTGTTCAGATCCGGATTGGCAAGCGGCATACGGACATATCTTCCCTGTGGCCCGTAAAAACCGATAGCCGAAATAGTAACTCCCTTTATCATATCATGACCGACACGCGACACTAAATCTTCATCTGCTTTTACTACATATGGGGAGCAATGTTGCGGATTCCATCCGACATGCTTTTTGAATGCTTCTTCAAAATCATTGAGTGTGATATTATTACGGCCATCATAATAATTCAATACACCGTCGAAGCCGATCGATTTTGCTGCTACAACATATGATCCGATAGGGCAATGAGGCTGTAGTCCGCCTGATGTACCTACCCGCACCATTGTCAGTTGCCGGAAATCTTTCTTTACTTCACGGGTTTTGAAGTCGACATTGACAAGAGCATCCAGTTCGGTGATAACTATATCTATGTTGTCGGGGCCGATGCCGTGCGAAAGTGCTGTTATGCGTTTTCCCTTATAAGTACCTGTAATAGTATGAAACTCGCGGCTATGGATATCGCATTCTATACTATCGAAAAATGAGGCGGTAAGGTTTACCCTTTCCGGATCGCCCATCATTATTATCTTATCCGAAAGCTGTTCGGGTTTTATATGCAGATGAAATACACTGCCGTCATCGTTTATTATGAGTTCTGAATCCGGAATTATTCGCATAGCTTTTTTATTTAAGTTGCAAAGATAGAGATTTTTGACCGATTATTTTACTAATGAAAGAATTGATAATGAAATAACCGATTAATTGATTTCTTAATATTATTGTTTATATTTGTCTTGCTAAATATGACCTCTATCATATAAACAGAATCTTATTTTTTTTGATGATAAATAACCATGAAACAGAAAATTAAATTACTACTTACAATTGTGTGTGCGCACACGCTTCTTTTCTCGGGAAGCTTAAATGCTAAAGAGCCGGAGAAAACATTAAGAGATGACGGGGAACTTTTCAAAGTTGCTATAGCCGGATTTACCTTTGTCAATTTCAATTTGGATGAAACATTGAAGATGATGCAGGAGGTAGATGTACATTATTTATGTATAAAAGATTTCCATTTACCATTAAACAGTAATGATGAACAGATTGCGGCATTCCATGCAAAACTGGCGGCACATGATGTAACCGGATATGCCGTTGGCCCTATTTATATGAAGACCAAAGAAGAAGTCGACCGTGCATTCGACTATGCCAAACGGGTAGGAGTAAAGCTTATAGTAGGCGTGCCGAATCATGATATGCTTCCGTATGTTGACCAGAAAGTAAAGGAATATGATTTTAAGTATGCGATACATTTACACGGGCCCGATATTGAACTGTATCCGAATGCAAAAGATATATATGAGCATGTAAAAGACCTCGATCCGCGTATCGGTATGTGTCTCGATATCGGTCATGATGCCCGTGACGGACAAGACCCGATTGCCGACTTGAAGAAATATAAAGACCGTGTATTCGATATTCATATGAAAAATACTACCGCTGCTACAAAAGCGGGAAAGACCGGAGAGATCGGTCGCGGTATTATCGATATTCCTAAGTTTGTAAAGATGCTTCGTCAGGTGAAGTATTCAGGGGCATGTAGCTTGGAATATGAACGGAATATGAAAGCTCCTTTAGCCGGTATTGCCGAATCTATCGGCTATTTCAGAGGCGTAATTGATGCAACGAAATAATAGATATTGTATAAATGATTTAACGGATGACATGTTAACGTCATCCGTTTTTATTTTTCCCGATTAGTAAATTCTTTACTTTTGTACTGTAAAATCATTTCCTATGAAGATTATCCTTTTAGTTATCGGTAAGACCGATGCAGGCTATTTTATCGAGGCCGTAAATGAATATCAGAAACGTCTCGAACATTATATACCTTTTGAAATGCAGATTATTCCGGATATTAAAAATACGAAGAACCTAACTCCGGATCAGCAGAAGGAAAAGGAAGGAGAACTTATACTGAAAAATCTGCAGTCGGGCGATTATCTGGTGTTGCTGGATGATAAAGGAAAAGAATATACTTCTGTTCAGTTTGCATCTTATATTGAAAAGAAGACGCATACGGTAGCTAAGCGTCTTGTATTCCTTGTTGGTGGCCCTTATGGATTCTCTCCGGCAATATATGATAAGGCAAATGAAAAGCTAACATTATCGCGTATGACTTTCTCTCATCAAATGGTGAGGCTCATATTTGTCGAACAGCTGTACAGGGCGATGACGATATTAAATAATGAGCCTTATCATCACGAATAAAAAAAAACGGTTTTAGTCCATCAACTAAAACCGTTTTTTATATAAGTAAATTATATTACATATTCATTCCGCCACAAACAGGAATTGCTTGACCCGATACGTAAGAAGAAAGATCAGAACCTAAGAATACTGCTACATTAGCAACGTCTTCCGGTGTACCTCCACGACGCAAAGGTATTTGTTCTGCCCATTTTTTCTTTACTTCTTCTGATAATACTCCGGTCATTTCAGTGATGATGAAGCCGGGACAGATGCAATTTGCACGTATGCCTCTCGAACCAACTTCTTTAGCGATAGATTTGGCAAGGCCGATCATACCTGCTTTCGATGCTGAGTAGTTTGTTTGGCCTGCATTACCGGAAAGGCCTACAACCGAACTCATATTGATGATGCTTCCGCTTTTCTGTTTCATCATGATAGGTGTAATAGCATGGATAAAGTTGAAAGCAGATTTTAGGTTGATATTGATTACCATATCCCATTGTTGCTCAGACATGCGAACCATAAGCCCATCGCGTGTGATACCAGCATTGTTAATAAGGATATCGATTTGTCCGAAGTCATTCATTATTTCTTCCACCACTTTGTGGGTTTCGTCGAAGTCTGCTGCATTCGATGCATATCCTTTTGCTTTTACGCCGAATTTGGCTATTTCTGCTTCCGTAGCTTTTGCATTCTCATCTATTGCCAAATCGGTGAATGCGATGTTCGCGCCTTGTTCTGCATATTTTAGGGCAATGGCTTTACCAATACCACGAGCTGCACCTGTAATGACAGCGGTTTTACCTTCTAGTAATTTCATAATTCAAAATATAAATTAATATATGATTTAGTTAATTCTTATTTCTTCTTCTTGATTCCTTCGAATATCAGATAGGCTATATTCTCGCGTTGCGATTCTGTTTTGAGGCTTTCGGCTCTTATCTGCCCGCGTATGTACGGTACTTCGAGCCCTTTTAACGCATGATGCAGGATTTCAGCGGTGGCAGCTGTATCCGGCATTTCGAAGGTTCCTTCTTCTACTCCTTTTGTTAGAATATCTTTCAATACCTGAATTTCTTTCACATCATACCATTTCCGCACGTTTTGTACACGCCATATATCCCGGAAAAAGTCGGCCTTAAGCGTACCGTTACGGGCTACAACATTTTTTATAGCATCGAAACGGGTGTAAAAGAATAGCAGAAGCTTTTCGTCGGCAGGGAGTTTTTTGCTTGCCACCGATTGCAAGGCGTGGTACATCTGGTCGAGTTCGTTTTCCAATACAGCCTGATATACTTCATTTTTGTTATTGAAGTATGTATATAGTGTCCGACGCCCCTTGTGGGAAGCGACAGCAATATCGTTCATGGTAGTATTTTCTACTCCCAGTTTAGCAAAAAGCTGACGGGCAACGTCGATCAGGATATTTCGGGTCTTGTTTATGGCCATATATCAAAATTGCACACAAGTATTCCAAGTGTGCAAATTTAGTACAAAAATATTGAATACGTATGATTTTGTACGTTTTTATAAGTTCTGTTAAAAAAGGTGAGGGGATTTATCCGAATATATGCTTATTCTATAATTAATTATATGGGGATGGAATTATGCCTATTAGGCCAGTAACCAGATCAGCAACGCTATGGTAAAGGAAAACAGAGACGATATAAACATATACCCCCCTATATTGTCGTCTTTTTTCGATTGGGTATTATTCTTGCGTTTTATCATTCCCGATCTGAACCACAGAACAATACTTGAGATAAAAAGTATAGAACCTATTATGATAAATATTGTATAGAATATCATAGCACTTTCTTATTGTTATTATATTAACATTTTATAATCACGATTGTTTGATGGGCGATCTTTATAAAATAGCTGACCGACGATAACTTCCTGTTAATAATTATTTTGATTTGAAGTTATTACAGACATAGATTTTCGCACCGAGTATCGGAATATTTTTGTACTTTTGTGCTTTCTTTTCACAGTGTAAAAAATATAAAACGAAAAGTCGTGGCTAATACGAAGTATATATTTGTAACAGGAGGGGTTATATCTTCCCTAGGAAAAGGTATTATTGCATCATCATTAGGTAAACTGCTACAGGCAAGGGGATATAAAGTAACAATTCAAAAACTGGATCCCTATATTAATATCGACCCCGGAACTTTAAATCCATACGAGCACGGAGAATGTTATGTAACTGTCGACGGACATGAAGCCGATCTAGACCTCGGTCACTATGAACGTTTTCTAAACCAGCCTACCCATAAGGATAATAATATCACTACCGGACGTATTTATCAGAACGTAATTAATAAAGAACGTAAAGGTGACTATCTGGGAAAAACAGTTCAGATCGTACCACATATAACAGATGAAATAAAGCGCAACATTAAGATGTTGGGTACAAAATACGATTACGATTTTGTAATCACGGAAATCGGAGGTACAGTGGGTGATATAGAGTCGCTGCCGTTTATCGAAAGTGTACGTCAGTTGCGTTGGGAATTCGGTAAGAATTGCCTGTGTGTGCATCTTACATATGTACCTTACATTGCAGCAGCTAAAGAAGTAAAAACCAAGCCTACACAGCATTCTGTTAAGCAATTGCAGTCGGAAGGGGTTCAGCCTGATATGCTTGTACTGCGTACCGAACATCCGCTGAATAAAGATATCCTTAAGAAAGTAGCCTTATTCTGTAATGTGGAAGTAGATGCTGTCGTACAATCTGTGGATGTGTCTACTATATACGAAGTTCCGTTGAAGATGCAGGATCAGAATATGGACGAGATCGTACTTCGCAAACTGGGGATGCCGATCGGTGAGAAACCGGCAATGCAGCCATGGCGCGATTTCCTTGATAAGAAAAAGCATGCTAAAGAGACAGTCCGTATAGCTTTAGTCGGAAAATATGTAGAACTGCCCGATGCTTACAAATCCATTAACGAATCGTTGATGCAGGCTGCAATATATAACGGACGCAAGCTCGATCTGCAGTTTGTTCTCTCTGACAAATTGACCGAAGAGAATGTGGAAAAAATATTATCGTCGATGGATGGCATAGTTGTTGCTCCGGGATTTGGACAACGTGGTATCGAAGGGAAAATTCAGGCCCTGAAATATGCGCGAGAGCACGATGTGCCTACATTCGGTATCTGCCTAGGTATGCAGTGTATGGTTATCGAATATGCACGTAATATACTCGGATTAGAGGATGCAAATTCAACGGAAATGAATCCTCATACTCCGTTCAAAGTTATCGACCTGATGGAAGAGCAGAAGAACATTACCAATATGGGTGGTACAATGCGCCTTGGAGCATATAAGTGCGAACTGGAGAAAGGATCGCTGGCATATAAAATTTATGGAAAGAAACTGATACAGGAACGTCACCGTCATCGTTTCGAATTTAACGGCGACTACAGGGAAGACTTCGAAAAGAACGGTATGAAATGTACCGGAATAAATCCTGATATGGGATTAGTGGAAGTTGTGGAAGTGCCTGAAAAGAAATGGTTTATCGGAGTACAGTTTCATCCTGAATATAACAGTACGGTTATATCTCCGAATCCGTTGTTTATCAGCTTTGTAAAAGCGATTATAGATAATAAGAAGAAATAAAGAAAGGGAAAGACCTCAATACTAAATTTATATTACTATTAATGGATAAGAATACGATTATCGGGTTTGTACTCATTGCGGCGGTAGTTATCGGATTTACGCTTCTCAACAGACCTTCGGCGGAAGAGCAGGCCAGACAGAAAGAGCAATTTACTCGTGATTCGATCGAATATGCGCAGGCACGCGAAAAAGAAAAGGATTTGGCGAACCTGAAAGATACAGCAAAAGAAGCCAAGCCGGAAAATATTGTAGATAATTTCTTTACTGCGCCGGTTCAGGAAAAGGATTCTTTAAATCTGGGAGGGGATTCTCTTCAATCCGCATCACAACAGACCGAGCAGCTTATAACCCTTGAGAATAGTAAAGTAAAGATAGTCTTTTCTACTAAAGGCGGAAAGATGGTCAGTGCCCAGTTGAAAGAGTATTCGCGCTACAACGGGGATTCTTTATATCTCTTTAATAACGACGCGAACTTCTCTCTTCAACTTACCAACAAACAAAACAAGGTTCTGCATACAAACGAACTGATGTTTACTCCAATAAAGACAGATGGGGATAATTCGCTTATTATGCGCTTCTCTTATTCTGACAACCAGCACATCGATTTCTTATACAAACTGGCGGATGACGATTATATGATGAAATATGATATCACCCTTGTCGGCCTGCAGCCTATGCTGGACAGAAACAAGGCGGATATTATAGAGTTGCATTGGGGACAGAAAATGCGCAGGCAGGAGAAAAGTGTTAAAAATGAGCAGCGCTACTCACATATATATTACAAATATGTTGGCGGTGATGTCAATGAATTGAGCAGTGACAAGAATGAACAACTTGAAGTGAAAGAACCTGCTAAATGGATTGCATTCAAAAACCAGTTCTTTGCACCCATTTTGATTGCCGATGATAAGATAGAAACAGCCCTGCTTGATTCTAAAGTTTTAGTTACGGACGAATCCAGCGAATATCTAAAAGTTTGTGAGGCTGCTATTTATGCTCCGGCTCAACTGGATATGAATACAGGAACGGTAAGTGCCGGATTTACTTACTATCTGGGACCTATGTCGTATTCTTTACTTAAGAAATATGACAGTCATATCGATGATGCAAACAAACAACTGGATCTCGATAAACTCGTTCCGCTGGGATGGACATTATTCCGCTGGGTGAATCAGTATTTCGTTATTCCTATCTTCAACTTATTGAGGAGTACAGGGATATCTATGGGTATTGTTATCCTGCTATTGACAATCATCGTGAAGTTGGTTATATCTCCATTGACATTCAAATCGTTTATGTCATCTGCTAAAATGCGGGTACTGCGTCCTCAGGTAGAAGAATTGAGTGCCAAGTATCCGAAGCAGGAGCAAGCAATGGAAAAACAGCAGGCTACCATGGCTCTGTATAATAAAGCGGGAGTGAATCCGATGAGCGGGTGTATACCGTTGCTTCTACAGATGCCGATACTAATAGCTTTATTCCAGTTTTTCCCAAATGCAATAGAGTTGCGCCAGCAAAGTTTCCTTTGGGCAAGCGATTTGTCTACTTATGACGCTGTCATCGAGTGGGGGACACATATTCCTCTAATCGGTACTCATCTCAGTTTGTTCTGTATACTGATGACTGTAACCAATATCATTTACACGAAGTTTAATATGGAAATGACAAATACCGGACAGCAACAGATGCCGGGTATGAAATGGATGATGTATCTGATGCCATTGATTTTCCTTTTCATGTTGAATGATTATCCGTCGGGTCTTACATATTACTACTTCCTCTCGTTGTTGATAACCATATTACTAACTATCGGTTTCCGTTATATGATCGATGAAGAGAAAGTACTGGCTAAGCTTGAAGCGAACAAGGCCAAGCCTAAAAAGAAATCAGGATTTATGGCACGCCTGGAAGAAGCCCAGCGCATACAGCAGCAACAACTGAGAGAAAAAAATAAGACGAACAGTACAAAGAGAAAACGATAATTAGTGTCTAAAAATAATCAAACCGGCTATCCTGATTGGGTAGCCGGTTTCTTTATTTATAATAACCTTTATCTTTGTGTTAAGAGAATATCTGTATTTTTTACTACCTTTTTCTCCATTGACAAGTACTTTCCGCTTTCATCATAAACATAAGCAATATATTGTGAATTCTTTTCCCAGCGACTTTTCGATTCGTTCCATTTTGTATAAACAATATAATCCACATTTCCTGATTCGTTATAGCCGAACTCTGACTTAGCCACGCTTACCCAACCTGTTTTGCTATTCCAGCTATCAACTGTCTTTGAGAGCATTTTTCCGTTGTTGTCGTATATGTAAAAATTTCTTTTATACGGTTCGCCTGTTTCGCTGTTCATCTCTATGTGCTCTTTTTCTACAGTTGTGCCGTTACTGATTGAATTTGTCAAGACATCTTTATCGTTTTGTGCGCTCAAACTCATTACTGATAACAATACTGCGAATAGTGAAGTTAATATAGTTGCTTTCATAATTGTATATTTTAATTGTTTATTTTGATTATTATTTCTTATTGTATTCTGGATGCTGATTACTTCTGTACAAACAATATTGTATCTTCTTCATCGTAATTAATCTGGAATGGTTTAACTGCAAGGTATTCATTATCTATCCTCTCATTCATAATCACTTCCGGATTGTTTGACCAGTTGTTTGTATTGTTGTCCCATTTCTTGAAAGCTACATAAGCCAGAGTGTTATCGATTTCATATTCATAAGAGTAAGTGATGCGGTTTTCCCAACCTTTTTCGTTGTTCCATACACTAGTTGTTCTTTCTTTCAGGTTACCGTTTACATCATAGAAGTAATATACTTTTGTCAGAGGTGCATAGGCTTTGTCTACTGTTATATATTCTTTCTTTGTTCCTGTTTCATCATTTGAGATGTTGCTAAGTACGTTTACATTTTGTGCGCTTACGTTCATTATTGAAACTAAAACTGCGAATACTGATGTTAAAATAGTTGTTTTCATAATTGTATATTTTATTTGTTATTATTTAATCGTTATCTGCAATATAATATGCTAAAGCCGTGCCAAAAAATATAAAAATCAGATATACAGTGTTTTGCGTTGGTTGTGCCATATGGCAGGTTGTAAAGAAAATTTACAATTGGAGTCTATTTTTATACAGTATTTTAAATTCTATTCAGTATCGCTAACTTTTTTATTTACTTTTGTATGTATCGGAAATAATATGAAAATCTGCTATCTTATACTGGCTCATAATAACTTTCTTCATTTAGATCGTCTGATAGATGCACTGAATGATATAGAAACGTCATTCTATATACATATAGATAAAAAAGCAGCGGATAAATACACATCTACCTTTCAAAATGTAAAGATTATTCCGGAGCATACGGATATCAATTGGGGAGGATTCTCAATGGTAAAAGCTACCTTATCATTAATGAAATATGGAATAGAATATTCGCCCGAAGCTGATTATTATATACTGATCAGTGGAGTAGATTATCCTGTACGGCCTAAAAGCTTTCTGAAAAGCCTGTTAGAAAAAGGAAAAGAATATATCGATATTGCGCCTGTTCCTGTACCGTACAAGCCAGTGGAAAGATATGAGAATTACTACTTCGATTATAACCGTCGTAATATTAAGCTCTTTAATCCTAAATTCCTCACGGAAGTATTATTAAAGAAAATCGGAGTAAAACGTAAAGCACCTTTCAAAGTTTATGCAGGTACCCAATGGTTTAGTCTCACTAATAATTGTGTTAAGTATATATTAGAGACTGCAGATGAGGATAGGAGATATATCGACTTTTTCAAGCATACTCTTGTTCCCGATGAGGCATTCTTTCAAACCATAATAGGAAACTCTCCTTTTCGGAATAATACGGCGGCAAATCTTACATATACTGATTGGGAAGTGCCTGTGCCTCCTGCACTAATTGATGAACGGCATATCGAATTTCTGAAAGATCATCTTGAATTTAACGATGAGTACGGAAAGCGCTACCCGTATTTTGCAAGGAAATTTAATGATGATAGCGGGGCATTACTGGAGAAGATAAAGAAAGAATTATGGTAGAAGCCTGTCTTGCAGTTCGGGCAATAAATCAGCTATATAACTTCGGCTGATGTCTACCGGCCTTAATACTTCACTATTCCAGATAACGAGATCTATATCTATTTTTACGGTACCCTTTTCTTTATCGGAACTCACACGGCCTATCTGTGTTTCGATTGACTTTAATAGACTTATAACATCATCCTTACTTTTATCGGTATGGATAAGAGCCAATTGATTGAGAAAGTTGCTTTTATAGTTTGCTCCATAGGGAACGGTTATGGATGTTCGGGAATAAAACAGATCGGTAAATATTTTACCTAACAAATGATGACAAAGGGAAAGGTTCTCTTCCCGGTTTTCATTGGTTCCTATACTCAGCAAAGCTTTATTCATATCAGGTACAAATATACATCCCATTTTCTAATTGATGGATATTTTCAGAGAAGATAAAAGGTTATAGATAATAAAAAAGCGGACAGCTATTTTAGCTGTCCGCTTCCGTATGTGTGTCAGATTGGATTGATTATTACATCATTCCGCCCATTCCGCCGCCCATAGGCATTGCAGGAGCAGGGTTGTCTTCTTTCTTATCTGTTATGATACATTCTGTAGTAAGGAACATACCGGCGATAGAAGCAGCGTTTTCAAGAGCTACGCGTGCAACCTTAGCAGGGTCGATAACACCGGCTGCGTTCAGATTTTCATATTTGTCTGCCCGGGCGTTGTATCCATAGTCTGCTTTACCTTCACGTACTTTCTGTACTACTACGGCACCTTCTTTACCGCTGTTTGCTACAATCTGGCGAAGAGGCTCTTCGATAGCGCGTTTAACGATTTCGATACCTGTAGTTTCGTCTTCGTTCTCGCCTTTCATATTTTCCAGAGCGTCGATAGCACGGATATAAGCTACACCACCTCCCGGTACTGTACCTTCTTCGATAGCAGCACGTGTTGCAGAAAGTGCATCTTCCACACGGTCTTTCTTCTCTTTCATTTCCACTTCCGAAGCAGCACCAACATAAAGAACAGCTACACCGCCTGCAAGTTTAGCAAGACGTTCCTGTAGTTTTTCTTTGTCATAGTCAGAAGTTGTTTTTTCCATCTGCGAACGGATCTGGCCTACACGTGCTGAGATTGCTGCTTTGTCGCCTGCGCCGTTTACGATAGTTGTATTGTCTTTGTTTACTGTCACCTTATCTGCAGTACCTAGCATATCCAGAGTAGCTGCTTCCAGAGAAAGACCTCTTTCTTCTGTGATTACTGTACCACCTGTAAGGATAGCGATGTCTTCCAGCATTTCTTTACGACGGTCACCGAATCCCGGAGCTTTTACAGCGCATATTTTAAGACCGGCACGAAGACGGTTAACTACCAATGTAGTCAATGCTTCAGAGTCGATATCTTCTGCGATGATAAGTAAAGAACGTCCTGATTTAAGAGCTGCTTCAAGTATTGGAAGAATATCTTTCAGTACAGAGATTTTCTTGTCGTGGATTAGGATATAAGGATTTTCCATATCTGCTTCCATTTTCTCTGTATCGGTTACAAAGTATGGAGAGATATATCCTCTGTCGAATTGCATACCTTCAACTACGTCAACGTAAGTTTCAGTACCTTTTGCTTCTTCTACAGTGATAACACCTTCTTTTTTCACTTTACCCATAGCTTCTGCAATCAGCTTACCGATAGTTTCGTCACCGTTTGCAGATATTTTAGCTACGTTTTCTATTTTTTGGAGGTCATCACCTACAGTTATAGATTGATTCTTAATGTTATCTACAACCTTAATAACCGCTTTGTCAATACCACGTTTCAGATCCATTGGGTTTGCTCCTGCAGTAACATTCTTAAGACCCACGCTTACGATTGACTGTGCAAGTACAGTTGCAGTAGTAGTACCGTCACCGGCATCGTCGTTTGTTTTAGAAGCTACTTCTTTAACAAGCTGTGCTCCCATGTTCTGGAAAGCGTCTTCCAGTTCTATTTCTTTAGCTACTGTTACACCGTCTTTTGTGATGTGAGGCGCACCGAATTTTTTATCAAGGATTACATTACGGCCTTTTGGTCCCAGTGTTACTTTTACTGCGTTAGCCAACGCATCTACACCTTTTTTAAGCTCGTCGCGGGCATCGATATTGAAAATAATTTCTTTTGCCATGATTTTTCGTTATTTTTTTGATTTGTATTAAATGATTGCAAGAATGTCAGACTGGCGCATGATGAGATAAGTCTCGCCATCGAGTTCGATCTCAGTTCCGGCATATTTACCGTAAAGAACCTGATCTTTCGGTTTAACCACCATTTCTTCGTCTTTTGTTCCGTTACCTACAGCTACAACCTCACCTTTAAGCGGTTTTTCTTTAGCTGTGTCCGGAATAATAATACCACCCACACTTTTCTCTTCTGCAGCGGCTGGTTTAATCAACACTCTGTCTGCTAATGGTTTAATACTCATGATTTTTTAGATTTTAAATTGTTATATATTAATTTTAATATTTTTCTGTATAGCAGGAAGCGAATTCTGTGCCAAAATTGATTTCTGTCAAAAAAGCAGGGGTTGTCAATCTCAAAATGACTACTTGTCAGTTTCATTTCCTTTATGAATATAATTTCCTTTCCTCCGAGATTTTAAAAGCTAACAAAAGTAACAATTTTACTTACTAAAAGAATTTCCTGAACCGTAATATTTTATAATTATACCAAATCCGTTATTATAATGTATAGATAAATTTCTTTCGTTTATATTATCCTGCTCTTAAGTATTATTGATAAATAATGATTTCTCTCCGAACTATTTACTTATCTTTGCGATAATTCAACGATAAAAAAATTATAATACTTTTCTTTTGATGAAAAAGATCACATTACTCCTTTCCGTTCTGGCTGTTATATTCGCATCATGTCAGAAAAATTCTTACACTATTGAAGGTGATTTCAAAGAAAATACATTTGATGGTAAGACAGTATATCTTCAGAAAATAGATAGCATGAAAGCTGAATCGTCTTCGATAATAGATTCGGTGGTATTAAAAGACGGTAAATTTACATTCAAAGGTTCCATCGATAACGGGCCGATAATGGGATTTGTTTCTGTTGGCAAACTGGAAGCTGCAGAACAGAACACTCCTGTCGGTACATTGATACTTGAGCCGGGAACAATAAAGATATCTTTCGATAAGAATGCCGTAACTACAAGCGGTAGCCCTAGAAACGAGGAATTCAATAAAGTCCACATGGCCATGAATAAAATGGTAGGATTATATAAAGAAGTTAACGAAGCAGGCGGTGTGCAGGCTATTCCTGATGCAAACCAGAGAATGCAGGCTATACAGGAAGAAATTCAGAAAGCTAGCTTCGAATTTACGAAATCCAATATGTCTAATCAGGCTGGAGAATTCCTGTTCTATTCTACAGCATCTGCCTTTACAAAAGAACAATTGAAAGAACTGCTTACGCTTGCAGATACTACTTTCCTCAATACGCCTGAAATGAAAGCACTCTCGGTAGAACTGAACAGGGTAGTTCCGGAAGTGGGGCAACCGTTGGTTGATGTTCAGCTGGTGGATATGCAGGGAAACAGAGTTGCATTATCCGATTATGCAGGTAAACACAAATGTGTGCTTATCGATTTCTGGGCATCGTGGTGCGGACCTTGTATTCAGGAAATGCCTAACCTGATAAAGACTTATAATACCTATAAGTCGAAAGGCTTTGAAATAGTCGGTATCTCAGTAGATGATGACAGACAGGCATGGCAAAATGCCGTGAATACTCACAAGATGACATGGGTTCAACTAGGAGATGATACAAAATCTGCATCGGAGATGTACGGCATCAATACTATTCCTCACACAATATTAGTAGATGAAGATGGTATTATTGTGGCAAAAGAGCTGAGAGGGGCAGCCCTCGATGAGAAGATCGCCGAAGTCCTGAATAAACAATAAGATAACTTCCTTGTTTAAATAGGAAGCTTGAATATTTCACAGATTAATAGCTTGGTATATTAACAATCTTATTACAATAAATAGAATGAAGAAAGTCATATTATTCTTCTCGGCAATCATGATGCTGTTTGCTTCATGTGCCGAAAAGGAAGAATTCACAATCAAAGGAAAACTTGTCGACCCTGAGAACGATAACAATATCGTTTATCTAAAAGTATTGGGTGATAATTGGAATGATCTTGTAACTATTGACACTGCTACAGTTGCAAATGGCATTTTCGAATTTAAAGGCTTAGCGAAAGAAGGTCCTACCGTACACTATTTAGAACTGGCTGAACCTACCAATAAGGTAAATAGAGCTACACTCTTAATTGTAGAACCGGGGCAAATAGAAGTCACTCTCGATAGTACCTCTACTATTAAAGGAACTCCTTCAAACGACGCTTATCAGGCATACAATGATAAGATGAACGCTTTCGAAGCGGATTTCAGTACCTTATTCCAAAAGGGTAAAGAAGATACCACCAAGGTAGGCAGAGAAGCTATAAAAAAACAGTTCGACGAAAAAGAAAAAGAACAGTCTACAGCGATATATGATTATGTCAAAGCCAATATACAGAACCAGATAGGTGCTTATGTATTCGCTTCAAGGTCATATGTATTTAGTCTCGACCAGATGAAAGAAATATTTGCCTGGGTGAAACCCGAATACAAGACAAATCAAAGAATGCAAAAGCTTGAAGCCCGTATTCAGGCATTGGATGCTACATCGGTAGGGAAAGCATTCGTCGACCTCAAAGGAAAGACCCCGGAAGGCAAAGATGATGCGTTGGCTAATTATGCAGGAAAAGGCAAATATGTACTCATCGATTTCTGGGCATCGTGGTGTCCTCCTTGCCGTGCCGAGATGCCTAAGCTTGTTGAGCTATATAAGCAATATAAAGATAAAGACTTCGAAATAGTCGGCATTTCACTTGACAGGACAAATGACGCCTGGGTAAAAGGTATCAAAGATCTTAGTATTACATGGCCTCAGATTTCCGATATCAAATTCTGGGATAGCGAACTTGCTGCAGCATACGGAGTGAACTCTATTCCTCACCTTGTTCTATTAGACAAGGACGGAAAGATTCTTGCCCGCGGACTTAGTGCCGAAGATGCTACAACAAAAGTGACCGAATTATTGAAGTAATTACTTGATCATATAAATAAAAGGCTTATCATACCGATAGGCCTTTTTTATTATATACACCTCTAGTTATCCTTTTTACTGATCCTTATCCCAACTTTCTCAATCCCTGTCAGGTCTTTATCGCGCATACCGTGTTCTATCTTTATGCGGTAATTACGCTTTTCTTTGAAGACTATATTATTATCCAAAGCAAGAGATAATTGGTGCAACGTACCGAATCCCGATCCTTTCCATTTGCCGAACTCGTCAGCCAGCATATACTCTTTTTCCTGTTTTACAAATACCGAATCGTTCTCGAAATTGTTCTGAATGAAGAACCAGATGTTCTGATACGGATAGTTGACATTATTCGTCACTTCTATATCCATTGTATAAGGTACATTCAGTTCAAACTTAGTAGTATCTATGTCGAATATAAGGGTATCGCTATATGACCATTCACCGTTTTTGATTTCATGGAAATGATAATAAATATCCTGCCTGTTACAGGAAACACTTATAGCTAATAACAGCAAGCAGCATATAGCTAATAAACCTTTATGCTTCAGGCTTCTTCTGGTCAGGCTTTCCATTATTATTGTGTCGGTTTCTGTCGTTTCTGTTATTACGGTGTTTGTTATTCCTATTGTGATTCTGACTTTGGTTATTACCTTGCTGGTTATTGTTTTCCGGCCTGTTGGCAGGTTTAGTTAATTGCTTGGCGCTATTATCCAGTTTATTATTTTCCGGCTTGTTATTGTTGCCCTGATTGTTGTGGCCTTTCGGTCCGCTGTTTTCAGGCTTATTTTTTGAGAACTTTTTCTTTTTGTTGTTGCGGTTATTGTTTCCGCTGTTATCGAATCGGTTGATATTTTCCTGCAGGATGTCATGTGATGTCGGTTTTTCATTTTGCTCCTGTACTTCTACAGATAAATGAGTTGGTTTTCCTCCCTGTTTGTTCATCCTGATCACTTCATATACGCGGTCTTTCGACAAGGTAATGAGGTTAGCCGCAAAATGCTTGTCGGTAGAATATGTCATATCACCCGAAAGAATATCAGTTTTAAAGTGATAATACGAAGCGTCTTTTGTTTCCAATACTATCTCTCTTGAAGGCAGTTTACGTTGTGCTTCCACATATGTATCCACTTCAAAATTGAGGCAGCACTTCAACTTCCCGCATTGTCCGGCTAACTTTTGAGGATTCAGTGGTATATCCTGTAAACGCGCTGCTGATGTAGAAACCGATATAAAGTTAGACATCGAGCTGGAGCAGCATAATTCCCGTCCGCACGGGCCTATTCCACCTACACGTCCGGCTTCCTGACGCGCGCCGATCTGTTTCATTTCTATCTTTACACGGAATTCGGAAGCATAAACTTTTATCAACTGACGGAAGTCTACACGCTCGTCGGCGATATAGTAGAAAATGGCTTTGTTGCCGTCGCCTTGAAATTCCACATCACTGATTTTCATATCCAGTTTGAGGTCTTCGGCTATTTCCCTCGCCCTGAGCATGGTCTTATGCTCTTTTGCTTTTGCTTCATTCCATTTATCGATGTCGTTCGGCTTGGCAATGCGATAGATACGCTTGGTATCGCCACGGTAATTATTTTTCAGCATTTGCAGTTGTACCAGCTTTCCGGTCAGGGTAACTTCCCCTATATCGTGTCCCGGAGAGGCTTCTACGGCAACAATATCACCTTTAAATACCTCTATATTATTACTGTTCAGATAATATCCCTTGCGTGTATTCTTGAACTGTACCTCTACCATTTGCGATTCGCCGGTAATTTCAGGCAAATCCTCGAGCCAGTTATATACTTCCAGTTTATGAGTTCCCGAGCAGCAGGCATTTGCTTTTTTACGGCAGCAGCCATTCGATTTGCTGCAACATTTTTTTTCTTTGACTTCGGTATCTGTTCCGGCCGTCTGCAAAGCAGGAGTAGCGGCCTTCTCATAGTTAGGTACGGCAGGATTTATACCGGCGCCCTCACTGTCGTTGGGGATAAATGTATTTTGATTTGAATCCATTAGTTAAAGTTTTAGTTCATTGTATCAAAGCCCCTTCTACGGCTTTGTGGGTCTATATTATTGTTTAATTAGCATGGTTATTTTCAGACAAAGATCGAAAAAAACCATCTTTGCATTTACATTTTGTTCTATATGTCGTTCAGCTAATGCCAGTTCGTCCATAAATCCGGTAATGTTCCGTTCGTTAATGAAAGGTGCAAAACGAGTGCCAAAATTTGCTTCATCCTGTGCCAGATATACCATTTCCGGCTGGTTCAGGTTACTGATAAAGTATTCACGTATCATCCGCTGGCTGTATCGCAGGAAACCTTTCTGGTTTTCACGGCCTACACCTGCTATTTCGTTACCTATCGATTTTATTTCTTTTATATTGCGGGCATATGAAGCACGCATCATTTGTATAAACAGATTGAAGAAGAACTTATGTTCATCGTTCAGGCTGATAGTTTCGAGTGCTTTCAGATAACTGCCGTTTGACAGGTGTGCCACACTTGCGGCATCTTCCGGAGTGATGTTGTAAGCGGATTCGAGGGCAGAACAGATATCCTCTTCTTTCACACCATGTATATTAATCCGTTGGCAACGGGATTGTATCGTGGTAATGATATTGTCGGGACTATCGGATACGAGCAGGAAAATCGTATTATCGGTCGGTTCCTCGATTATTTTCAACAGTTTATTGGCGCACGATTCATGCATTTTCTCGGGAAGCCAGATAATCATTACTTTATATTTAGCCTCGTATATCCTCAGGCTGAGTTTGCGGATAATTTCCTCGCTTTCTTTCGCATAAATAAGCCCCTGCGAATTTTCCGCATCGATAAATTCGAGCCATTGGTTGAGGTTGAAGTAATTACCTTGTTTGATAAATTCACGCCATTCGGCTATATAATCGTCGCAGACTTCTTTCTTCTTCGCGGCTTTTTTTACGATAGGGAATACAAAATGCAGGTCGGGATGAGCCAGATGATTGTATTTTACGCACGACGGGCACTTTCCGCATGCATCTGTTTCCGACGGATTTTCGCAATTAAGATATTGTGCATAGGCAAGCGCCAAAGGGAATTTTCCGGTTCCTTCGGGCCCGCAAAAGAGCTGGGCATGGGGGATTATGCCTTTCTTAGCCGAATTTATCAGCCTCACTTTTACGTCGTCTTGTCCTATTATATCTTTAAAGAACATTATTTGATTATTATTCTGTGTTTACATTAATTAACTATATACTGTTAAAAAGTAACAAAGGTAACGAAAATTAATGTGCTAATTAGTAAATATGAAAATGTGCCAATGCAGCAAAGCTATAAAAATACGAACTCACAACTTATAATTCTTTATTTCCAATTTTTACATTTGTTAACTATATATAGTTAAAAAGTAACGAAAGTAACAAATTTACTAATTTTGTTTCTAAACTTTTCAATAAGCTACTAGCTAACGGCTAAAAGCTATCGCTTTCACTTTATAGATAAAGTTATCAAACCTTTCAGCACCTTTAATATATCTCTTTAGCTATTCTCCGAACGCTATCGGTAGCCATTAAGGAATAGAAATGCAGGCTAGGCACACCATATGCGATAAGCTCTTTGCATTGTTTGATTCCCCATTCCACACCCACTTCTTTAGCCTCTTTGTCAGTCTTGCATTTTCGCAGTTCGGAGGCTAGTTCTTCAGGTATGCTCGAGCGGAATATTCTCGGCAGCACTTCCAACTGGCTCATAAGCACAATCGGTTTCACACCCGGGATTATTGGTTTAGTAATACCTGCTTCGCGGCATTTTTCCACAAAAGAGAAATACTTTTCATTGTCGAAAAACATTTGCGTAACGAAATACTCGGCACCATTTTCCTCTTTTTTCTTCATATAGAAAATATCCGATTCCATACTCGGCGCATCTTCATGAATTTCGGGATAACAAGCCATGCCATAGGCAAATGGCGTAGCATTTTTCTCGAATCTGGAGCCGTCGGCAGTAATTCCTTCATTGAAGTTATTTACCTGTAGCTGTAAGTCCGTCGCATATTCATTTCCATTGGGGTATATCTGTTCCGGTGCAAGGCGTTTACCGTCGCCCTGAAGCAATAGCAGGTTATGTACGCGCAGAAAATTAAGGTCGATAAGTGCATACTCCGTTTCTTCTTTCGAAAAACCTTTGCATATCATGTGAGGGATAGCCGTCACATTATACTTATGCTGGATAGAAGCAGCGATAGCCACCGAACCCGGACGCTTGCGCACATTCACTCTTTTTACCGAGCCGTCGGGCATCGTCTGGTCGAGATATTCGCTATGGTGCGTTGTTATGTTTATATACTGAGGGTCAAACTCAATCAGTTTATCTATTATGTTGTATACTTTCTCGATGTCGTTACCTTTCAATGGCGGCAATATTTCGAAAGAGAAAGCTGTCTTTTTGTTCTTATTTATCAGTTCAGTTACAGTCATGTCCGATTGTTTACTTAAAAAATATTCTCATTATGTCATTTCCGTTGGCTACTATAAGCAGCAGCAACAGGAACAGCATCCCGCCCACCTGCGCATATTCCATGAATTTCTCATTCGGTTGTCGCTTGGTAATGGCTTCGTAGAGCAGGAACATGATATGCCCGCCGTCGAGAGCCGGAATAGGCAGTATATTCATAAACGCAAGGACTATGGATAAGAATGCCGTCATCGACCAGAATGCATACCAGTTCCATTGCGCAGGGAACATATTGCCGATACCTGCAAATCCGCTGAGGTTTTTCACCCCTTCTTTAGAGAACACAAAGCGTATCTGCGCTACATATCCTTTCAGTGTTGCCACTCCGTTCTTTATACCCGCAGGAAAAGATTCGAAGAATCCGTATTTATCAGTACGTAAGTTCTCTTTCGATTTTATATCCGAATCTCTCGAAATTGATGAGAATCCGATAATTCCCGCAGTATCGACTGATGCTGTTACATCGTGAGCCACACCGTCGCGGTAATATGTGAGCAATAAAGAACTTTTGTCATTATCTTTCAAGTCTTTGCTTGCATTAGCCACAGCCCTTTGTATACCGAGGAAGGAAGTAATAGGCTTAGAGTCTATTGCTGCAATACTATCGCCACGCATCAGCCCGATTCTTTCGGCCTCGCTGCCCTTTTGTATGCTGTCGAGAACAGGAGAGCTCCAATAGTCGTATGGAGCCTGCTTGGAAGCTATTACGCTGTCGGCAAATCCTATAGGCAGAGTTATGTCCATCGGGTTCCCGTCGCGGATAATGCTTACTTTTTCTGCGTCGATGAAGTGCATAAGCGTATTCATATCCAGCACACCGCGTCCGAGTACGAGTTCTTCATCGTCGGCGCTGACAAGTATATCCTTATCTTTAAAACCGCCGTTAGCCTTTACCGTCTCAGAGAACACCATGCCGTCCTTTACATTCTTCAAGGGCAAGTATGTATCGCCCCATGCAAACAGCATCATGGAAAATATAATGATAGCCAGAATGAAGTTGAACAGTACACCGCCGACCATTACTAGCAGGCGTTGCCATGCCGGTTTAGAGCGGAATTCCCATGGCTGAGGCGGCAAAGCCATCTGTTCTTTGTCCATGGATTCGTCTATCATCCCTGCTATTTTTACATAACCGCCGAGCGGAACCCAGCCGATTCCGTATTCGGTATCACTGTTTTTGGGTTTGAACTTGAACAGGGAAAACCACGGGTTGAAAAACAGATAGAATTTTTCGACTTTTATTTTGAAGAGGCGGGCGAATAAGAAGTGCCCGAACTCATGGATAATAACCAGTATCGATAAACTCAGGATTAATTGTAATGCTTTAATTAAAATCGTTTCCATTAAAAATTTTAGCGTGTTATTTTATTAATTCTTTTGCTATTTGGCGGGCTTCCGCATCTGTCTTTACATAATCATCGTAAGACGGAGCCTTTATAAAACTAGTTTTGTGCATTGTTTTTTCTATTACATCGCTCATTTCGAGAAAGCCGATATTGTCTTGAAGGAATGCGGCAACTGCAATTTCGTTGGCAGCATTCATGATGCATGCCATATTTCCTTTCACACGGGCAGCTTCGAAAGCAAATGTAAGATTGCGGAAGCGTTCTGTATCCGGCTTTTCGAATGTCATCGTTTGCAGCTTGAAAAAGTCGAGCCGTTCAAAGTCAGATTTTATCCTGTTCGGATAAGCGAGTGCATACTGGATAGGCAGATGCATATCCGGTAAGCCCAATTGCGCTATGATAGAAGAATCTTCGAACTGAACCATGGAATGAATGATAGACTGCGGATGTACAACCACTTCTATTTGCTCGGGAGTGACATCGAAAAGCCACTTGGCCTCTATCATTTCCAGCCCCTTGTTCATAAGGGATGCCGAGTCGATAGTAACCTTGGCTCCCATATCCCAGTTAGGGTGGTTGAGTGCTTCCTTTTTAGTGACTTTGCTGAGTTGCTCGCGCGTATGGTTTCTGAAAGGGCCGCCTGATGCAGTGAGAAGTATTTTTTCGATAGGCGAGCATTCACCGTTGAGGCATTGGAAAATAGCCGAATGTTCCGAATCGACCGGCAATATGGGTACATTTTTTTCTATAGCCAATGCTGTAATCAATTCGCCGGCAACTACAAGTGTCTCTTTATTAGCTAACGCTATTGCTTTCCCCGCCTTTATCGCATGAATTGTAGGCTTTAGTCCGGAATATCCGACCATGGCTGTAAGAACCATATCGATAGGTTCGCTTTCCACTACCTGACAAATAGATTCGCTGCCTGCCCAGACTTTTATCGGTAAATCTTTCAGGGCATCTTTCAGTAGCTCATATTTGCTTTCGTTGGCAATAACGACCACTTCCGGTAGAAATTCCCTCGCCTGCTTTATCAACAAGTCTGTATTTTCGTTCGCTGTAAGAGCGTAGACTTCGAAAGAGTCGGGGTTTTTCCTGACAATGTCGAGCGCCTGTGTTCCGATAGAGCCTGTAGAGCCTAATATAGCGATTGTTCGTTTCATATATGTTTTTGACCTGTGACTTTCATTTCTTAGAAAGATATATAATTTTCAGGATTGACGGCACTACCTCTATACCAGAGTTCAAATTCTAGGAGTTGTGCCAACTGTTTTTCTTTATCTGTTGTTTCTTTGTTCTGCTTCTTCTCTTTATTTTCCTCTATGGTGGCTATAGCCTCTCCTGTGCGGACTTTATCGCCCGATTTCTTCAAAAGTAAAGTATTGTTTTTATATATGGATATAAATCCGTTTTTGTGCTGAACCTGTATTGTATATCCCGTTTTGATATCATATCCGGCGAAGATTACAGAGCCTTCAAGCGTTGCCGACACCGTTTCTTTCGGTCCGGTTTTGATTGTTATTCCGAAGTCTCCTTTTGAAGGATCGAATTTTCCGGTTACCACACCTTTGACAGGCTTGTAAAATACAGTTCCGTCCAGAGGAGTGGAGACTGCAGTTGACAAAACTGACAAGTTATATTTTTCTTCATCTTCATATTTCTGTGTATAAGTCTTTTCCCTGTCTGTTTTCTTCAGTAAAGGATCATTTTCAGAAATAGAGATTGTGTCCAGAATTTTTACCGAATCTATTTGTACCGAGCCGTCGAATATACTGCGCAGATTACTTATATAAGCTTCCTGATATTTCAGCTGCCGCTCGAGAGAATCGGTTTTAATAGCGGAGCGGATAGCTTTTTCCCTTACTTCGGCGTCGAGGTAGCCGGGAAGATAATAACGGATAGGAGTTGCAATGATGATGGTGGAGGTGACGAAGACGAGTATAAAGGCAAAAACAAGAACCAATACAGCCCCCGAAAATATGGATGCTTTTATCTTCCATATTTCTTCAAGTGTATTTTCGTTCATTACGGAAAGGCGGTATTTAAAGTGCAACCGCTTCCATAGATTATGTTTGTTCTTCTTCTTTTTCACCATTTGGTTTTCGGCTTTTCCGCCGTTTAAAGGCTCTCGGAAGTATATTATTTACATCATGTAGCCAGTAAACTGCAAATTTAAGAAAAAAGCTATATATTAGGGGCAGAAGCGTAAGAAGAATGTCTTAAAATATCCTTTTTTTAAATATTTATTCCAAAACCGCCTCATTCTTATTTTTTTTAGCTATTTTTGCAGCCTGTAATTCATGGGGATGTGAGATTTTCCCCGAGATAGAGTTATAATAATCTACAATTGTTATAAATTGACTATGAGTTTATTAACTGAAAAGTTATATCGGTACGATGCGGCCAGAAACACACGCGCTGCAGGAATTTACCCTTATTTCAGACAAATCCAGAGCGATCAGGACACCGAAGTAATCATTAATGGTAAAAAGGTTTTAATGTTCGGATCGAATGCCTATCTGGGACTTACAAATCATCCCAAAGTAAAAGAAGCTGCTATAAATGCGACTAAAAAATACGGTACAGGGATGGCAGGTTCCCGTTTTTTGAACGGAACACTCGATATTCATGTCGAACTGGAAAAGAAGCTTGGCGCTTTTGTCGGTAAGGAAGATGTTATGGTTTATTCCACCGGATTCGGTACAAATGAAGGTGTTTTGTCTTGTATTACAGGACGTGAAGACTATATTTTGTGGGATGAGCTTGACCATGCTTCTATTATTGAAGGAGCAAGAGTTTCTTATTCTACCAAATTGAAATTCCGTCATAACGATATGGAATCGCTTGAAAAACAACTACAGAGGTGTGAACCTGATAAGGTGAAACTTATAGTAGTGGACGGCGTATTCAGTATGGAAGGAGACATAGCCAAACTGCCTGAAATCGTAAAACTTGCAAAACAATACAATGCAAGTGTAATGGTTGACGAAGCACACAGCCTGGGGGTTTTAGGTAGTAACTTTAGCGGAAAAGGATTGGTTGAGCAATGCGGATTGGTTGACGATGTCGAACTTATAATGGGTACGTTCAGTAAGTCATTGGCTTCTATCGGCGGATTTATTGCCGGGGATGCAGTTGTGCTGGATTATCTGAGACACAATTCACGCCCGTATATATTTACTGCCAGTGCTACACCTGCAGCTACTGCAGCAGCCAGCGCAGCTTTAGATATTATTATAGCCGAGCCGGAAAGAATCAGTAATTTATGGGATATAACCCATTATGCATTAGACGGTTTCCGCAGCAAAGGTTTTGAAATCGGACATACTGCTACTCCGATTATTCCATTATTCATCAGGGATAACGAAAAGACATTTATGATTACGAAACTTCTTTTCGAAGAAGGAGTATTTGTAAATCCTGTGGTTTCGCCTGCAGTGGCGCCATCGGATACTCTGATACGTTTTTCATTAATGGCTACGCATACCAAAGAGCAGGTTGATATTGCTCTTGAAAAAATAGAGCAGGTATTCAATAAAATGGGAGTACTGTTGCACGCAAAAGCCTGACAAGTCGGGCGGAGCGACATTATATAACTGTTATACAAAATAAGATAACCCTCTGTCCGTTAAAAGATAGAGGGTTTATTTTTTTTTACGAATTGAAACGCCTATGAAAAAGATATTCTTTTTATTATTTACGGTTGTTTTTTCCGTTCAGCTTTTTTCTCAGGATGCGGAAGAAGACTTGGTTGCACATATCGACTATGAGGCTGAAAGGCGTGATGCACTAAATGAAACAATCACTCAGGACGAAATAAATAATAAAATATTTTCCGCCCCTGTATTATTTAGCTTTTACGGAAGCGGTGGTAAAGATGCAGTTTTCTATACATGGTTTATTTATAAGAAAGAAGATCAGAATAATCCGATAGCCCGCTACAGTGACAAGGATATGAAATATACCTTTGAGCAAATGGGCGAATATGTGGTGAAACTTGAAGTTGCCGATAAGGATGCAAATACAGTCGAAGATACTTTTTCTTTCAGGGTTACAGATTCTTATCTGGATATACCCAACTATTTTTCTCCGGGGGATTCTCCGGGGGTGAATGATGAATTCAGGGTGGCATATAAATCTATCACGAAGTTTAAATGTACGATTTTTAACCGTTGGGGACAAAAGCTTTACGAATGGTCTGATCCGGCAAAGGGCTGGGACGGTAAATATAAGGGGAAATATGTCAATACAGGCGTATATTACTATGTAATAGAAGCTTTAGGGGCTGACGGTGTGCGATACAAGAGGGGAGGGGATATAAATATACTTCGTTCCCGATAATCTGTTTTCACTTTTCTTAATATCTGTAATATGAAGAACTTACTTTTTATAAGTCTTTTAATGCTGTTTCCGGTATATCTTTTTTCACAGGAATATGATTTCTCAGGTATGCAGGGATTGAGAAATAAAGATGGTCAGGTGCTTTTGGAACTGAGCGGCTATGATATTTCTATAGCAGTCATGAAAGGGCAGATCGATAATGAGAAGACAATATCTTCCATAAAGAAAAAGTATAATATAGAGGCTGTGCTGGCCGAATATTCCGAACCGCAGATTTCCCGTACAAATAAGATTATAGAAGCCGAATCGAAAGTAAAGGACAGGCCGAAAGTAAAACTGAATCAGGTATATTATATTTTCAACAAGTCGGATAAAGAAGTTGATATTGTTATGTTTTCGACTTTAAATCAGCGGGATGTAATCCTTGAACAGGAAGTCATCAAAGAATATCTTGAAAACGGACTTGAGCCATATATCGAAGCAGACTTGGCAGCGAACGAAATAGATTTTGCAGGAAGAAAAATCTATCTTGGCTCGGCTTGTAAATGGATGAGCCCGCATAATGTTCATTGTAAAGGAGGACAGATGAGTTGGTCGGAGTTTCCGTCGTTCGAGAGCGCTATGCTGGATATAAACACCCGCATCGACGCCAATGTGAACGATAATATGACCATTCTGGCAGAAAATGATGTGGATGTCGTTTTTGAAGAAATACCCTCACTTGCTCACAGGATTGTATATAAGCAGAAGTCGGGAGTCGGACGCCGTACAGACCCGCTTGTCGTTTATTATATCGTTCAGGAAGTAAGAGGCAGATATGTAAGCTGTGTTCTTAGCAACTACGGATACAACAGGGATGATTATGAACTGGCTCCGCTTCTGCAGGAAGTAATGAGTATAACTCAACTGCCTGAAGGCGGATATAATCAGTTCAGTATTCCGCAATATGAAAATCATCCGCAGCCGGAAAAGGAAGAAAAAGAATACCTTATCAATCTCTTTGAGGTAAGGGCGGGAAGCTGGGTTCCTCTCGGTAATCTTAGTCGCTCTTTTAAGGCGGCGCCGTCACTGGGAGCTTATATGGGCTTTCCAATAAAGAAGGTAATGGCTGTCGATATAGGTTTTCAGGTAGCCTTTCCCGTAAATAAAAGCCTGTTTGATTTTTACGACCGCAGGGTACCGTACGAAACCGAAGCCGACCTGATGGTGAATGCTAATATCCGTTTCCGTTATCAGCAGGAAGCTGCTAAAAATGTATACTGGACTACTTACGTTGGGGCGGGGATTGTTTCGGTACAGACAGACCTTGAAAAGGAATATTACGATAGTGATGAAAGTAAATGGGAGACTTTCGAAACGCTGGATGTATTCGGCGGGGTAAATGTCAGATATAAGAAAGTCGGTTTATATCTCGAATATCATTATATGCCGTATTCTATAGCAAATAAGGTGCGTAAAAATTTTGGAAATAGCGCGGTGAATTTAGGTATTGCGGTTTGTTTTTAAGATAATACTTAGCTACGTTATTTATCTTTGCAAATTTACCCGCAAAGGCAGCGAATAATATACATTTACATTCTTGCCATTGTGCTTTCCGGGAATCCATTTCGGCATCCGTTTTACAACTGCTGTCAGTGAGTCGGTAAGTATTGTTCCCTTATATTTTTCCATAGCGGGATGAATATCCTTTATCTCCCCGGTCTTCGTAACAGTGAACTTGACAACTGTACTAAAGTTCTCCATTACTTTATCTTCGGGAATAACCGGATATGTAAGATTTTCATGCAGGAATTTATGCATTTCCGCCTCTCCTCCCGGATAAGAGGGCATCTTTTCCACAACGGTATAAACAGTATCGGTACATTGTGCCAGGCAATTGCAGGATATAAGAGGTATAAGCAGGTAGAATAGCAAGTTTTTCATATTAGCAAAAATAAGGTTGATATGCAAATGTAAAATAAATGCGCCGATAAAAAAAGAGCAGCCAAACGGCTGCTCTTTCTCATATAGTGATAACGTATATTATGCGTTAACTTTAGCCATGTGAGCGATAAGCTCAAGCATTTTAGTAGAGAATCCCCACTCGTTGTCATACCAGCTAACAACTTTTACGAATGTTGGGCTCAACTGGATACCAGCTTTAGCGTCGAAGATAGAAGTGCGTGGGTCACCGATAAAGTCAGAAGAAACAACAGCATCTTCAGTATATCCCAGAACACCTTTTAATTCGCCTTCTGAAGCTTCTTTCATAGCTTTACAGATTTCTTCGTAAGAAGTTTCCTTAGCAAGACGTGCAGTAAGGTCAACTACAGAAACGTCAAGAGTAGGAACACGCATTGACATACCTGTAAGTTTTCCGTTCAACTCAGGGATAACTTTACCTACAGCCTTAGCAGCACCTGTAGAAGAAGGGATGATGTTGCCAGCAGCAGCACGTCCGCCTCTCCAGTCTTTAGCTGAAGGTCCGTCTACTGTTTTCTGAGTAGCAGTAGTAGCATGTACTGTAGTCATCAACGCTTCTACGATACCGAATTTGTCATTCAATACTTTAGCGATAGGAGCAAGACAGTTTGTAGTACAAGATGCATTAGAAACGAATTGCTCTCCTTTTTCATATTTATCGTGGTTTACTCCGCAAACGAACATACGAGTATCGTCTTTTGAAGGACCAGACATGATTACATATTTAGCACCTGCGTCGATATGACCTTGAGCTTTAGGTTTTTCAAGGAAAAGACCTGTAGACTCAACGATATATTCAGCGCCGATTTCGTTCCATTTCAGGTCGGCAGGATTTCTTTCAGATGTTACGCGGATAGCGTTTCCGTTTACAACCAACTTACCGTCTTTTACTTCAACAGTACCGTCGAATTTTCCGTGAACAGTGTCATATTTTAGCATATATGCCATGTATTCAACATCGATAAGGTCATTGATACCAACAACCTGAATGTCACTTCTGCCTTGTGCAGCACGGAATACGAGACGACCGATACGTCCAAAACCGTTAATACCTACTTTAATCATTTCGTTTTAATTTTATAGTTAAAAAATTGAGTATATCCTTGTATAACGCTTATTCTCGGAATATGTATTTTATGTTATAAAACATCCTTTTCTTAAAGCCATACAAAAGTAACAAAAATATTTATTATTTAAGACATCCGTTAGCTATTTTTAATGCCAAAACAACTGTTTTTTGTAATGATAATCACGTTTTTACCCATTTTGTAATGTCGGGTTGGCTTTTTGACTATTTTGGTTAAAAGCAGTAATATCGGTTAGGAATTTTTATGTTTTATTCAATACGGATAGCAAGGTAAATCATCTTATAGCCACCTGTTATCTCTATACCATTTTACCGACTCTTCCAGTCCTTTTTGCAGGTTATATTTGGGTGAAAAATGTAGATCGTTGATAAGCGGGGTAATATCGCATTCCCAGTTTCGCTGCTTCATGATTTTGTATTTATCCCTGTTCAGCGTCGAAGGCTTCTTTGTTATTTTTGAAATATCTTCAGCGATAACGGATATTGTTTTTAGCAGCCATAACGGCACTTTCAGGCTTAGTACATGCTTTTTTTCTATCACTTCTTTTACCAGCCGGGTATACTCCTTGTCGGTATATACGTCACCGTCTGCAACGAAATAAGCACGGTTGCTTACTGTGCTTTCCAGTCCGAGGAATGCAGCATCTACCAGATCTTTTACGTATATGAACGTAAGGTGCTGCGGTTTAAACCCGGCACCGACATCCAGCCCCGATTTCACTGTTTTCAGCATCAGGAAGTAATCTTTCTCACGCGGGCCATATACTCCCGTCGGACGTAATATTATATAAGGAAAATCTTTCTTTTCTTGCAGGTACTTTTCTGCCTTAAGCTTGCTTATTCCATATGCTGTATTCGGGTGGGGCGCATCGCTTAGCTTTATAGGTGTATAATTTATCTCATCGCCCAGTCCGAAAGCGCTGAGGCTACTCATCAGTACAAATTTTTCAGGAGTGCTATTTGCTGCAATAAGCGCATCGATGAAATTAGCCGTATATTGGAAGTTCACCCTGTCGAAGTCGTCGGTATTGAGGCATTTCGTTACTCCCGCATTATGTATGATATAATCGAATTTGCCATGTTCGGCTGCAAAATCTTTCAATTGCTCTGTCAGTTTTTCAGTATTGCTAAAGTTTAGGTCGATGAACTGGATGCGTTCATCTTTCAGGTATTCGCGGCTGCTGCTTTTGCGGATACCTGCCCATACCTCGAAATTTTTTTCGAGGGCTTTTTCTACGAGGAAACTGCCAATAAAGCCACTGGCTCCTGTGATAAGTATACGTTTGGTGTTCATATCGGTTACAAATTTACAATAATATTATATATCTCAATTCGATAACGCATTGAAGTGGAATATTTATAACTGCGTATAATTGAAGAATACTTGGATTTCTTTTACTTAAACCTGATAAATATGTGTATATAAAAGTTTTCTACTAGGGCGTCAGCTTTCCGTGCATTAGTTCCCAAGACGGGTACCTGTCCGGTGTAGGCGGCGTAGAAAGGGACGGGGCGATAGCCCGTATGTCACTTTCAGCCGACAAGCCGATGACAGGTCGGCGGGGAACGGAGCACTAGCTTTTTGTTTTGTTTTGGGCAATGCCAAAATGAAAAACAAGCCGGTAGGCGCGTTAGTATATTATCCAAGGCAAATTAATAAGTTATGTATATCTTTATCTATACAAGCCTTAGATGTTATTTCTTTAAAATGACCGAACTTTAACGATATAAATATTTGTAGGTTTGAAAAATATGACTAAATTTGCATCCCGATTTGGATAGGATATAATATAAAAATAAACATATAAAACACAATAGCGATGTCCAAAATTTGTCAAATTACAGGAAAAAAAGCTATGGTTGGCAATAATGTTTCTCACTCGAACAGAAAGACTAAGAGAAAATTTAATGTCAATCTTTTCAAGAAAAAATTCTACTGGGTAGAAGAAGATTGTTGGGTCAGCCTTAATGTTTCAGCAGCAGGCCTTCGTACAATCAATAAAATAGGATTGGACGCTGCAATCAAAAGAGCGGCCGCAGACGGTTTTTTAAACGCTTAATTAAGGAGGAACAGAAAAAATGGCTAAGAAAGCAAAAGGAAACAGAATCCAGGTAATACTGGAGTGCACAGAGCACAAAGCCAGTGGTATGCCGGGCACATCCCGTTACATTACTACTAAGAACAGAAAAAATACAACTGAAAGACTGGAATTGAAAAAATACAATCCGGTATTGAAGAAGGTAACAGTACATAAAGAAATCAAGTAAAAATAAGATAGACCATGGCAAAGAAAACAGTCGCTGGTTACCGTGACCCATCTGCAAAAGACGGTCGTAACTACGCTAAAGTAATCAAAATGGTAAAATCTCCGAAAACAGGAGCTTACACATTTAAGGAAGAAATGGTTCCAAACGAATCAGTAAAAGATTATTTCGCGAAATAATCTTGTTAAAAATATCTAAAACGCCTCCTTCATTCATATGTAGGGAGGTTTTTTATTATCCATTTTGTAGCTTTGTATAAGGTATATACAGAGTGGTAACAGGATAGAAGAGATACATTTATCTCCTTTAAAATCAAAAAGAATAAAATCTATGGGATTATTCGATTTCTTTTCGAAACAAAAGAAAGAAACACTGGATAAAGGTCTGGAAAAGACCAAAGAATCGATGTTTTCCAAGTTGTCGCGTATCGTTGCCGGAAAATCGAAGGTAGATGACGATGTGCTCGACGAACTGGAGGAAGTTCTCATTACATCGGATGTGGGAGTAAATACCACATTGAAAATCATCGAGCGCATCGAAAAGCGGGTGGCTAAGGACAAATATGTTGATGAAAAGGAACTCAAAAATATCCTTCGCGAAGAAATAGCCGACCTGCTCACAGAAAACAATGCTGTAGATAACGAAGATTTCTCTGTCTCGGAAAACGTGAAACCATATGTAATAATGGTTGTCGGCGTTAACGGAGTAGGAAAAACCACCACTATAGGCAAACTCGCTAACCAATTCAAGAAAGCCGGAAAATCCGTATACCTCGGTGCAGCCGATACTTTTCGCGCTGCTGCCGTTGAGCAGCTTGTAATATGGGGAGAGCGTGTTGGGGTTCCGGTTATCAAACAGGCGATGGGTTCCGACCCCGCTTCAGTTGCTTTCGATACATTGAGTTCTGCAAAATCAAATAATGCCGATGTGGTGATTATCGATACGGCAGGCCGTCTTCACAATAAGGTAGGATTAATGAACGAGCTTTCGAAAATAAAGAAAGTGATGGATAAAATAGTTCCGGGAGCACCGCATGAAGTACTGCTTGTACTTGACGGCTCAACCGGGCAAAATGCTTTTGAGCAGGCTACACAATTTACAGCAGCTACCGATGTTACCGCGCTGGCCATTACAAAACTGGATGGCACAGCAAAAGGCGGTGTGGTAATCGGTATCTCGGATCAATTTAGAATACCTGTAAAATATATAGGTTTGGGAGAGGGAATAGATGATCTTCAGGTGTTCAGGCGCCGCGAGTTTGTCGACAGCCTCTTTGGAGAATAAGGAATGAAGAAAAACAGAATAGATGTCATCACGCTCGGTTGTTCAAAAAACCTGGTCGACTCCGAGTTGCTGATGAAACAACTACTGGCCAATGGTTACACAGTAAAACACGATCCAGATAGATCGGAAGGTGAGATTGTTGTTATTAATACATGCGGATTTATCGGGGATGCAAAAGAAGAGTCCATAAATATGATACTCGAATTTGCAGAGGCGAAAAAAGAACGAAAACTGAATAAGCTTTTTGTTATGGGATGCCTCACCGAACGATATATGGAAGAGTTGCGGGTAGAAATTCCGGAAGTAGATAATTTCTATGGGAAGTTCAACTGGAAAGCACTGATAGCCGATCTGGGGAAATCATACAATCAGGATCTGGCTCTGGAACGGAACATAACCACCCCTGCGCATTATGCATATCTGAAAATATCTGAGGGGTGTAACCGTACATGTTCGTATTGTTCAATTCCGATAATGACAGGCAAGCACCAATCCCGTCCTATAGAGGAAATAGAGGAGGAAGTGAGACACCTTGTTGCATCGGGAGTAAAGGAATTTCAGGTGATTGCACAGGATTTATCCTATTACGGACTGGATAACTATAAGCAGGCAAAACTTCCTGAACTGATAGAACGACTGGCAAAAATTGAAGGAGTAGAATGGATACGGCTGCATTATGCTTATCCTGCAAATTTTCCGTTTGATTTGCTCAGGGTGATAAGGGAAAACGATAATGTATGCAACTATCTCGATATAGCTCTTCAGCATGTGAGCGATAATATGCTGAAAAAGATGCGCCGCCATATAACTAAGGATGAGACTTATACTCTTATGAAACGCATACGTGAAGAAGTTCCGGGTATTCATATCCGCACAACGTTGATGGTAGGGCATCCGGGTGAGTCGCACAAAGACTTTGAAGAGCTTTTGCAGTTTGTAAAAGATATGCGCTTCGACCGGATGGGAGCATTTCCTTATTCGCACGAAGACGGCACATATGCATACTCTCATTACAAGGATGAGGTGTCGGACGAACTGAAACAGGAACGTATGGATGTATTGATGGCCATACAGGAAAGGATAGCTCTTGAAATAAATGAGCAAAAAATTGGAAGTACCTTAAAAGTGGTTGTAGACAGGGAAGAGCCTGATTATTACATAGGTCGGACAGAGTATGATTCGCCCGAAGTTGACCCCGAGGTATTGATAAAGAAAAATAAAATGCTTAATATTGGAAACTTTTATGATATAAAAATAACAGCAGCACAACCTTTCGACCTATACGGTGAACTAGTTTAAACTAAAACAATTGCTATGACAAACCAGGAATTAGTAGCAGCCTTAGCCAAAAAAACAGGATGGACACAGCGTCAGACATCCGAGATACTCGAAGCTACAGTATCTATTATGAATACTAATCTGGAAAGCGGTAATTCCATCAATATTCAGGGATTCGGCCTTTTTGAAACAAAGAAGAAAAACGAACGTATATCGGTAAATCCGGTATCGAAACAACGTTTTTTGGTTCCCCCTAAAATCACTCTCGCATTTCGTCCCGGTCAGACAATAAAAGATAACCTTAAAAATCTGGAAGTAAATGAATGAACGTCTTAGCCTTCAGGATTTGATTGACTTTCTGGCAAGAAAGCAAGGTATAACAAAAAAAGAATCGGAAACGTTTTTGCGTGAGTTCTTTAGCATCATTTCAGCGACGATAGAAAAAAACGAACCCGTAAAAATAAAGGACTTTGGTACATTCAAACTTGTAAAGGTAAACTCCCGTAGAAGTGTGGATGTGAATACCGGAGAAGCTATAGAAATTCCCGCACATTATAAACTGAGTTTTACTCCGGATAAACTGTTGAAAGAGGCTATAAACCGCCCTTTTGCCAACTTCGAGAGTGTAGTTTTAGAGGAGGGTGTTTCATTCGATAATATCGATCAGATAAGTGACCAGATACAGGAAAGTCTGGATGATATAGATTTAACGGAAGAAGATACAATTGCAGAAATTTCAGAAGCTGTTACACCTCCAATAAAACAAGAAGAGGAATCAGTAACTGTGCAACAACAAGATGTAGAAGAGCCACAGGAACCGGAATCTATTGCTATTGAATCTCCTGAAGAGGAAAGGGAGGAAGAGGCTGTATCGGCTGTCGAACAGGCGGAAGAAGAGGCTATCATTGAACCGGAAACGCCGGCAGAGGATGTTATCGAAACAGTCTCATCAGTTAAAGAAGATAAAACAGAAGTGTCCGAAGAAATGCCTGTGGGAAGTACTTACATGGCTGTTGATACTGAAGAGAACATACAGACGAATGCCGGGTTTGTACTTGCAGAAGAAGAACAGGTATTGACCTCTACCGACAATATAGATTCAGCATTCGAAAATCACCGAAAGAGAGCCAGACGCAGACGTTATATCTCTCTCGGATTCATTATCTTCTTGATAATAGCCGGATTTGCTGTAGGAGGATATTATTTTCAGGAGGTTGCTAAATTTATAACCGGCGAACAGACTACAGGTTCCGATAAAGATAAGCAGGTTGTTGTCGTATTAGATAAAATAGCGCCGGCAGATTCTTTAATCCAGAATCATGAGCCTATCCCGATTGCCGATGTGCCATTGGCAACAGAAACTATAAAGGAGGGAGATACACTTGGCGCTCTGGCAAAGAAATATTACGGCAAAAACACTTTCTGGGTATATATTTATGAAGAAAATAAGGGTACAATCACTAACCCGAATAATGTAGATTTAGGTGCTGTTTTGGTGATTCCTGCTCCCGAAAAATATGGAATCGATCCTGATGATCCGGCTTCTGTAGAAATAGCTAAGAAAAAAGAATCCAAATTGTTTGCAGAGTTTTATTTCTAATCAGAGATACTCGACTTTCATAAAATGTGAGGCCCGTTTCTCTTTTGGAGGGATGGACATATAGTCTCCGTATTGTTTTCGCAGATAGGTATCTATATCTTTTGGTGCTGAAAATTCATATCCTTCAAAGGTTACCTTTCCTACCGGAAACATGTATGAAGCATTGTGATTGGTCGAATTACCTATACCATAGCTATGTAGTATATTGTCAGGCTTCGTAATAGCACAGATTCCTCTGGCAATCCACATCAGTATTATACCGATAGGGTACAGGAATAGCGATGTTGCATATTCATAGAAATACTTCAGTGAGTGAAAAGGTCTGCCGCGTTTTAACCGTCTGAAAGCCCGTCCATAGAAGAAATCGACTATATTCTTCATCCAGCGGTAACTCCTCTCTTCACTGAATATATCGATGAATACACCCTTTTCCTTATATCTCGCCATATCTTCTTCTTCGGAATGTACTATGGAATTTCTATCTCTAACCTTGGAAAAAAGTAGGCGATAACTCTTTTCTTTTGGCGTTTGCAGATAGAGATTATCGGGTAATTCATTCGGTAATATCCTGAGCAGTTTTTTATAATCGGGGCGCAGCAGTTCTATGTCTATATCATCGTCCCACGGGATAAAACCGTCGTGCCGTACTGCTCCGAGCAATGTGCCGCCGCTGATCCAATAGGGGAGATTATGCTTGTCGCATATCTTCGCTACAGTTATCAGTATATCCAGCATCTTAAGCTGTAATGTCCTTAGTTCCGAACCCTCGGGGTTATATATTGCTTTCAGGTCTTCGTCTGCCATTATTTATCTTTTAGAAAGAGGATTAGTTTTAAAAGTTTACCTATTACAGAAGGACTAAAGGATGCAAAAGACGGTATGACTTTACTATATCTCTTTTGCGAAAGGCAAAGTACAATCCAACGTGACCAGAGAAAGGCAATAAAGCTTTCTTGCTCATAGATGTCTTTCATCTCATTTTGCCTGATTAGCTTTGTAAACCATGCCAGAATATCATCGAATCGTTCGATGTTTATTGCCTGTTTATTGCCTAAGCTATATAATTGGAATGTGATTTTATGGCAATACAATTCATCTTCTGTCGGTATTATATCGAGATGTCGGAGTTCATCAGATATAATTTTATCTTTCAGTTTGTCCTGTACCTCATTATTTAATACGGATACATTCGTGTCGTGCCATCTGTATTCTAACAGCTCGTCCTTTAGATTAGCGATTTTCCCTTGTTTAGCTATTCTGCACCACAGTTCGTAATCTTCAACATGCTTATAAGCCACTTCATATGGGTTTTGCCGTAATACATCGGCGCGTATCATCATGCTGGGGTGAACAAAAGAGGGCGTAAATAACAGGCATATCTGTAGGAAGTCATTCTTCGTAAGATTCCTGATTCGCCCGGTCTTTTTCCCCGAGTTATCGATTACTGCGGCATTTGTTCCGCACATCAGGTAGTCTGGGTGTTTGTCAAGAAAATCGACCTGTTTTTTTAATCTTTCCGGATGAGATATATCGTCGGCATCCATGCGTGCAATATACTCTCCGCCGCACAGGGCGATTCCTTTGTTCAGGGTTTTTATCAATCCCAGATTAGTTTCGTTCTTTACATAATAGATGCGTGCTTCCTCGTATCGGGTAATAATTTCTTCACTATCATCCGTCGAGCCGTCATTAATCAGTATAAGTTCCCAATCCTTGAAAGTCTGGTGTATAATACTGTCTATTGCCCGGGAAAGATATTTCCCCGCATTATAAACCGGCATTAATACTGAAACTTTCGGCATAGTATTATATATTGAGTTTCCGTAACGATTGTTTTACAAAATCAATTGTTTCCCGCAGGATAACCGACCCGAACATTCTCATAATCAGCAGATAGATTCCGCTACCTGCCAAAACGGGAATTGCAAGCCTTAGAAATACATTATCTATACCTGCCTTATATAGCAAAAAGAACGGTGAAAAGGATGCTATAGCAATCACAATATAAGGCGCCGTGTCTTTAAGTATCTCCCTGAAAGAGTAAGATATATTCTTTCCGGCGATGTACATGCTGATAAAATAAGAAAGTACGTTCACTATACTCAATCCTGCAACAAGTCCCTGTATTCCGAATTGTATGCCGATAGCTATAGCAACCAGTATAAGTATATTTTTGCATGCTTCGATTTTTAATAACATACCCGACCTTCCCTCATATTGCAAAAGGGATGATATCAATCCGAAGAATGGCAGAAATGAACCGCCGACAGCCAGTATCTGCAAGATAGGTATTACGTCCGTCCATTCTTCTGTGAGGTATATAGATACTATCGGGTTCGCTGTCACTATAAGCATTGCAGCCACAGGAAAGGATATAAAAGATGTGATGCGTATTACTTTCCTGTATGCTCTTTTTCCTCTCTCTTTATCTTCACCGATTTTTGATAGTAAAGGATAGGCTACGCTTTTCATCCCGTCACTGATTACTGACTGCGGTATATTGGTTAGCTTTAAGCCCTGAGTATATGTAGCCACCTGCGACAGCGAGAACTTCTTACCGATAATCAACGGCGATATATTATTGCATATCTGTCCGAAAAGGCTGGATAACAACAAATTTATACTATATCGCGACATCTCCTTGATTCGTTGAAAAGAGAAGTGTCCGTTAGGACGCCATCGTACAAACAACCAAAGCAATAGACACCTCAGGAAGCTTTGAATAACCTGCTGCGCTGCCATACTCCAGATTCCGTATCCGTTGTATGCCATGTAGATAGCAATTAATCCAGATATACACCATGCAAATAATGTGATACGCGTGTTCAGCTTGAAGTTCATCTCCCTGATAAGGTTTACATTCTGAACGACGGCAAAAGCATTAAATACGAAGCCTAGGAATATGAAACGTGATAAGTCGGTCAATACAGGTTTGTCATAGAATGACCCGATGAATGGTGCGCATATAAACAAAATGAAATACAATATAAAGCTGATTGTTATATTGATGTAAAAAACAGATGTATATTCATCGGGGTGCACTTCTTTTTTTCGCACAAGGGCCGACGAAAAACCGCTATCCTGCAACAATCCCGATATAATAGTAAATATGGCAAGAAGATTGACCGTACCGATATCTTCTTTTGATATCAGCCGGACGAGAATATAGAAAAAAAGCAGGGAAATAACCTGTTGTCCGCCTTTATCTATAAAGCTCCAGAACAAGGCCAAACCTGTCTTTTTCTTAAGGGAATCTGCCATGTATGTTGTTTATTCCTGTTACCGGTTACAAAGGTAACGAAAATTAATGTGCTAATTAGCATATATGCCAATGTGCTAATTTTTGTTGAAAGCTGATAATAGAAAATGAAAAGGACTGTATGTCATATCTTTTGAATTTCAAATAGATATAAACTAAAAGCTGAAATTATTTAGGCCCTAAATCTTTATACAGATAAGAACTTTTATCTACGTGGAAAATATATTGCCCGTCTTCTATTGCTTTTTTTACATTCTTGTCCAACACATCATAACCCATTATTTCAGACATTATATAGGTGCTGTTGGAATTATTAATCAATGACATTTCAGGATCGATATACTTCTTTACAATAGAATCAACAGGAACAGTGCTATTATTAATCGTTACCAGAGGAGTGTCGAACAAATTGTGATCCATTACCAGAACACCGTGCCCGCCTCCTTCTACCAGTTCCGCATGATCGGAGAAATAATAGAGAATAGACGAATTTTCCCTTTTCATAATTTTGTAAATTTTCTCTAATAGACGATCGGTATGATGCAGAGAGCGATCATATTCTCTTGTTTTAGTGTTTGCACCCGGCAACGCTTTGACGTCTATCTCATCATAACGTTCTCCATATGGTACGTGGCTGCCGTTGAGATGGATTGCAAAAAATTGCTTTTTACCAGGAATATAGACTTTTTCAAGATAGGGTAGAAGATTGAAATCGTCCCTGATAAATGAACTTCCGTAGAAAGATTGTGTTGCATTGCTGGCAACATATCCTATATAGCTCTCACTTTCACCCACCTTATCCTGATTAGATATCCATATAGTTTCATATCCAGCTATATTTGCCATATCTATAACATTGAAATAATCATAGAAAGGCTGAATATTCTGAGGAGTGGAAAACGAGAGGATGAGACGCAATGCATCACGTGTAATAGATGCCGGAGAATAGGCATCATAATAGTGTAAATCGTCAGGCATTATCTGTGCGAGACTATCCAGAAAAGGACTTGTCTTTTCCTTGTATCCATACAATGAGTAATGCTTGCGGGAAGCACTTTCCCCGATAATAAAGAATATCTTTTTCGGGCTTTCTTTCTGGGAATTGAAAGATATTCCGTCAGGCATCTGTTTTTCCAATTGCATATAAAGCTTCATATGATGCTTTTCTCGCATATAAGCCACAATATTAGCAATGTCGATATATACAAGCGGAAAATTATTCCCTACCAGATTATTCAGGCTTATTACAGGGAATGTAGAAACATAGTATTCCCACTTCAAGGCTTTTATTTTCCAATATCCTATGGCGGGCATTACTACAATCCAGTAAATCAATAACATTATTGCCGCTGATTTACGTGTAAACTTACTTTCTTTCAGTTCGCGCTGCGACATTAAAATCAGGAATATACTGGCCGCCAGACAGGCCAAAGCAATAAATATAACTTCAGATAAAACACCGCCGGCTTCAGTAGCATTGGTTTCCAGTATCGAAGCCATTGTTCCTATCGAAGCTTTGTTTGAGTAGACAAAGGCAAAATAGGCATCGAATGAGATAAAAAAGGATAATATAAGGGAAAGCCACAAAGAATATTTTGTCTTTGCCAGTATATTCAGAACCAAAATAAAGGATAATGCATTTATTATGGCAGGCTTACTCACAATATATTGCGATAGTATAGATATTGTGCAGAAGTAAGAGAGGCATAAGACAGTAAATTTATATTTGTAAATAAATTTACCTGCTTTCTTTAAATATTCCTGTATGTTCGACATATTATAAATAGAAGTGCAAATATACGAATATCCTTCTAAGCATAGTAATCTTAAATAATTTTTATAGGTTTCCCATGATTTTGATACTAACTTAAGCTAAGTATTTATCAAAAAATGTCATTCTTATAAATTAATTCGAGAAATCTCATTGCAGGTTATACCTTACTTCTTTTTATATTTTGATTGTTTATTTACTCAATGCCTCTTTCAAATTCTTCACAGCCTCTTTTATACTATCACTTTCCTTTAAAAAAGTAATAAACTTACTGCCTATAATGGCCCCGCTTGAATTTTCCTGTGCGGCTTCTAAAGTAGCTTTGTTAGAAATACCGAAACCTATCAGACGCGGATTGCGCAGGTTCATCGAATTGATACGCCGGAAATAATCCTGTTTTTTCTCATCGAAACTTTTCTGAGCGCCTGTGGTAGCGGCAGATGATACCATATAGATAAAGCTATCGGTATGTTCATCTATAAGGCGGATGCGTTCTTCTGACGTTTCGGGAGTGATAAGCATTACGATTTTTATATCGTATTTATCGGCGATAGGTTTGTATTCTTTTATATAATCGTCGAAAGGCAGGTCGGGAATAATAGCCCCGTCAAGTCCTATGTTTTTACATTCTTTGCAGAAATTTTCAAAGCCGTATTGCATAATAGGATTCAGATATCCCATCATAATCAGCGGAATATTCACATCTTTACGGATATCTTTCAACTGGTCGAACAGTACTTTAAGTGTCATGCCGTTCCTTAATGCTATCGTCCCACTATCCTGAATGGTAGGGCCGTCGGCCATCGGGTCGGAGAAGGGAATACCAATCTCAATCAGGTCGATACCATTAGCTTCCAGCTCGCGGATAACTTTGCAGGTATCGTTCAGATTTGGGAAACCTGCTGTAAAGTATATGGAAAGAATGTCTTTTTGCTTCTTTTCGAATAGTTGCTTAATCCTGTTCATAGGTGAGTGTTTTTATAAATTGCTGTAATCGTTTTATGTCTTTTAATCCCGGCTCTGTTTCGAATCGGCTGTTGAGGTCGATTCCGTAAAATTTCGGGTGTTGTATTTTCTTAATATCGTCGATATCTTCTGATGAAATACCTCCGCTAAGGAAAAAATACCTGTTGCCTGTGTATGAGTCTAATATCTGCCAGTCGAATTTTTGCCCTGAGCCTCCATGTTGAGGCGTCTTTGTATCGAAAAGGAAATAACTGCATACCTCTTCATAGGATTTTGTTTGCTCAAAGTCTGAGGCATCGGCTACATTAAATGCTTTGATAACAGGTATTGTTTCATTTAGTTCCTTGCATAATTCGACGGATTCCGAGCCGTGCAACTGTACGAGGTCGAGATTGTATTTGTTTACCTTTTCCATTATATAATCTTTTCCTGCATTCACAAATACGCCGACTTTTTCTATATATGGGGGTAGTATATTCACATCATCAAATGTCAGTTCATTGGCAAAACGGGGTGATTTCTCATAAAATATCATTCCCATAAAGTCAATTGGAAGCTTGGCTAATTCCTTTATATTATCGGGGTTTTTCATCCCGCAGACTTTTATTTTCATGATAATTGTTTAATGAATTCTTCCAGAGCCTTGCCCGGATTACTTGTCTTCATAAAGTTTTCACCCATAAGGAAGCCTCTGTATCCGGCAGCACGTAAGTCAATAACCGTTTGTGGTTGCGATATGCCGCTTTCGGATATCTTTACGAACTCGTCCGGTATCTTATCCACTAGGTCGAAAGATATTTGTACATCGGTGACGAAGGTACCCAGATTGCGGTTGTTTACGCCCACTACATCAACTTTATCGTTGATATGTCCGAGTTCCTGCTCGTTATGTATTTCTAGTAAGACATCTAATCCTAACTCTTTTGCTTTAGCTGCCAGTTGCTTTGCTTCCTCTATGGTCAGGGCAGATGCAATGAGTAGTATAGCACTAGCTTCCGTTGCTTTTGCCTGATAAAGCTGATATTCGTCTACTACGAAGTCTTTTCTGAGTAACGGTGTTTGCGTCAGTTCCCTTGCACAAACCAAATCGTCAAGGTTACCTCCGAAGAAATCCATATCGGTCAGTACAGATATAGCACTTGCCCCGTTTTGTGAATATAATGGGATTACATCTTCTACTTTTGCATCCTTAAAAATCCAGTCACGCGACGGCGAACGACGTTTAAATTCGGCAATGATTCCTGTATCAGAATTCATTAATGCCTCTTTAAAGGATTTTACAGGTGTATCTTTTATTTTCTTTTCCAACTCGGTCAGCGGAAGCTGCGATTTTTGCTTTTCAACTTCAATCTTCTTATTGGCTATTATTTTATCCAGTATGTTAGTCATATATTTATTTTTTTTCGTAACGGAATACTTTTATCAGCGATGCCAATACGACAATGCTGATGCCGAACAATCCTATCAGTGCGTATGAATATCTGAGGTTTGTCACACTTGAAATATAACCGATAAGCGGCGGCCCCATAAGGAATCCGAGGAAACTGACACTGGAAACAATAGTCAGTGCAATGCTTGTCGGTATTCTTGTCTTTTGTCCGGCGATACTATAGATAGTCGGCACAATACCCGCCGTACCGAAACCGATAATCATAAATGCTATAATTGTGGTAACAAAATGAGGAAATGCCACAGCTGTAAACAATCCGGTAGCAATAAGCGTACCTCCTGCCTGTACAACGCGTTGCCTGCCCCATTTCTGGGTAGCTTTGTCAATCATGAATCTGCCCGATGCCATGGTAATCATATATGCTGCTAGCCCGAGAGGCGCCAGATTTTCCCGTGTACCGACTACATCTATCAGATAAAGTCCGCTCCAGTCCGACATTGCTCCTTCGGCAGCCATTCCACAGAATGCAACTATACCGAGCAGGAAAAGGAAAGTCTCGGGCTTATTCCTCTTTTTACTCGCAATTTCTTCAGGAGTCTTTTCTTTTCTAAGGTCTGCCTGTAGATATGGTCTGTTGATAATCAGTGTAGTGATAACAAGCACTCCGATAATGCAGAAATGATATATTGGATGTAATTTAAGCGATGCCATTAGCAATCCTACACTGGCTCCGGTGAGTCCGGCAAGGCTCCATCCTCCGTGGAATGATGCCATGATTGGCCTGTTGTATGTCGTTTCTAGCGTTATGGCCTGTGTATTAATGGAAATATTGCAGAAATTTCCGAAGAATCCGAAAATGATAAGGCTTATAATCAATGCATATTCACTGGAAGATAAACCGACAAATAGCAATGCGAATACATAACCCGTCAGGGCAATCGGCAATATTTTTTTACTCCCTACTTTTGATATAAGAAATCCGGAAATAGTCATACCGCATATCTGCCCGACAGGTATCATCAGCAGGATTGTTCCCCATGCGGCATCTCCCAGCCCGAGGGCGATTTTTATATCCGGAATACGGCTCGCCCAGCTCGAAAAACATAGCCCTGTACAAAAATAAAGGCAAAAGATAGCGATGCGGACGCGGTTTTTAGAATATGTTTCTGTTGTTTCCATTTATTTTTAATCAGAAGTTTTTATTAGTTATCATGTATTTAACTCCAAAAACCGTCTGAATGTTTCCTTAGTCCTACCACTTTCCAACGATTCGCGTGCTTCTGCTACTGCATCTTCGAATGAAAGTTGCGGATTGATAGTCTGAATGGCAGTGGCCGCATTGGCTATTACTGCGTTTTTTTGTGCCTTTGTGGCAATGTTATTAATTACATTATCGAATATCTTCGAGGCATCCTCTGGGGTTGCTCCTCCGTCGAGTTCTTTTTCGGTACAACGTTCGAAACCTATCTGTTCAGGACTATAGATACGCTCTTCAAATTTATTGATTATTTTAAAATCGCTTGTCAAAGAGATTTCGTCATATCCATCGAGACTGTGGACAATGGAATAATCCACATCTGTCTGCTGATACATATAGAAATAGAGCCTTGCCATTTTCAGGTTAAATACGCCTAGCACCGTGCGCTTTGGTCTTATCGGATTCACCACAGGCCCCAGCATATTGAAAAATGTACGTACGCCCAAGGCTTTACGGACAGGCGCTACTACCTTTAATGCATTATTGAACAACGGCGCATGCATATAGGCAATGTTCGTCTTGTCTATCGATTCTTCGAGTTTACTTACATCTGAAGTGAATTTCACTCCGTGCTGCTCCATAACATTTGACGCGCCACTGACGGAAGTAGCTCCGTAATTTCCATGCTTGGCAACTTTATATCCCGCTCCCGCCGTCACAAAGCAGGCGAGAGTGGATATATTGAATGTATTCTTGTTGTCACCTCCCGTTCCTACGATATCGATAGGGTTATACGCAGCTAGTGGGTCTACATTTGCCCGCAGATCGAGTAATGCATCGGAGAATCCGAGGAATTCATCCACACTGATGCTCCGCATAAGAAATACGCTTATAAAGGCGGCAATTTCGGATTCGTTATATCCTCCGGCAGCCATATTCGTCAGAATTTCCTTAGCCTCGTCGCGGTTGAGGTACTGATGCTCAAAAAGTCTGTTTAGTATCTGTTTCATAATTTTTTAGCTTTTAGCCATTAGCTACCAGCTAATAGCTTTCTATTTTATATTCGGGCTAATGGCTATCAAGCTAATAGCTAAATGCTCTGTATTATACTAGTTTTTCCAATTCGTCTGTCGTTTTCGCAATCTCTTCGTCAGACAATTCATGATTGGTCAATTCACCTTCGAAATAACGGTCGTAAGCAGCCATGTCTATAAGTCCGTGTCCCGACAAATTGAAGAGGATTGTTTTTTGTCTGCCTTCTTCTTTAGCTTTCAGCGCTTCCTGAATAGCTGCGTAAATGGCATGAGAAGATTCCGGCGCCGGAATAATACCTTCTGCTTTCGCAAATAGTATTCCTGCTTCAAATGTATCCAGTTGCTTTACATCTACTGCTTCTATATATCCGTCTTTTTTCAACTGGCTGATAATTGTTCCCGCTCCATGATAACGGAGCCCTCCTGCATGGATATTAGCAGGTGCAAAATTATGTCCTAATGTATACATCGGTAGAAGAGGAGTATATCCTGCTTCATCACCGAAGTCATATTCGAACTTACCGCGGGTTAGTTTAGGACATGATGCCGGTTCTGCAGCAACAAGGCGAACATCTTTGCCTTCGGTCAGTTTATGCCGTAAGAATGGGAAAGAGATACCCGAGAAATTCGAACCGCCGCCAAAGCAACCAATGACTACATCCGGATATTCTCCGGCTATTTCCATTTGCTTTTCTGCTTCCAGACCGATAATGGTCTGATGAAGTGCCACATGGTTCAGTACACTGCCTAATGTATATTTACAGTTTGGTGTTCTCAAGGCCAGTTCGATAGCTTCGGAGATAGCTGTTCCCAGACTACCCTGATATGTCGGATTCTCCGTAATAATCTTCCGTCCGGCTTTGGTACTCATACTTGGCGATGCGATAACTTCTGCACCATATGTTTGCATGATCGAGCGGCGATAGGGTTTTTGGTGGTAGCTGATCTTTACCATATAGACAGCTAAATCTAAGCCGAAATGATTCGCAGCATAGGATAAGGCTGCGCCCCATTGCCCTGCACCGGTTTCGGTTGTAATATTTGTTATTCCCTGTTCCTTGCAGTAATATGCCTGTGCTATTGCCGAGTTCAGTTTGTGCGAACCTACAGGGCTGACACTTTCATTCTTAAAGTAGATATGTGCGGGAGTATCAAGAGCTTTTTCCAAACCATAAGCACGTACCAACGGCGTAGGGCGATAGTTTTTATACAACTCGCGTATCGGCTCCGGAATTTCTATCCATCGGTCGGTCTGGTTTAGTTCCTGTTTGGCAAGCTCTGTTGCAAATATCGGCTCCAAGTCGCTTACTTCCAACGGCTTTTTTGTTCCCGGATGAAGGGGCGGCAGCGGTTTGTTTTTCATATCCGCTACGATGTTATACCAGCTTTTCGGGAGGTCGTTTTCGCTTAAAAAGATTTTCTTAGTCATGATTGTCAGATTTAGTATGTTATTTATCAAGTATTATGTTATGAAATGAGCAATGTCCCAGATTACCGTCGAAATGTACTTTCTCTTTTGTTATAATCCATGTTGCCGAATAAACATCCCCGCCATCGCCTCCCGACATTGAAAGATAATAAACGTCGTTATTGGGATTCTTATATAAATTTACAGGACAGAAATTCTGATCGTACATATTTGGGGGACATATTAACGGATTACTCAGGAAATATACATCCTTTATTTCATCGGCCGGTAATATATAGGACTTATTTTTTCCGTAGCTGATAGTTATGCTTTTTATAAGAAATTTATTTGTGAGGCAGACGTTTACATTAATATTTCGATCCGAAAAACTAGCATTCAAACTGTCTTTCATCTGTTTTTTTACGGCTGGAAGACTTACTATTTCCTGTGCATAGGGGCGGTATATATATCCTGCTTCAGCCGGTTCCTCGTTAATGAGTATAGGGAGCCAATCCGGATTTTCATATTCGATTTCGAGACTGCCGTCATAAAGGCATGAATTGTCTGGTGTACTGAAAATGTGATAAAGAGATATCTTTCCCAATACTTTTGAATGGGCACTTGGGGATTTTCTCACATTTGTATAACCGTCAGGATCAATCGTTACATAACCGCATTGTGCCGAGATGCTAACGGAGAATATGAAGAATATGAAAATTGAAAGACTGCTCCTGTACATAATATCAGTGGTTAAGGAAATTCTTCACTATAGTTTCTCCGGCAGGTGTTAGTACCGATTCAGGATGAAACTGTACGCCGTGTATATCGTATTCCTTATGGCAAAGCGCCATTATCTGCCCGTTGCTGTCTATTGCGGTAACTTCTATACATTCGGGCAGATTCTTGTTTTCCACTATCCATGAATGATAACGGCCTACCTCCAGTTCTTTATCCAATCCGTCAAAAATATAATCCGGTTTTGTTATCATTATCTTAGTTGCCACACCGTGATATACATCTTCCAGATTAGCGAGCTTTCCTCCGAAAGTTTCTCCTATCGCCTGATGTCCGAGGCATACGCCAAGTATAGGCTTTTTGCCTGCATATTCTTTTATCAGGGGGAGAAGCAGTCCTGCTTCGGACGGGATACCGGGACCCGGGGATAAAATTATCTTGTCGTATTTTGCAATATCCTCCAATGCAATTTTATCGTTTCTGTATACATCCACGTCTGTAAATCCAAGTTCTTTGACCAGATGCACAAGGTTGTATGTAAACGAATCGTAGTTGTCGAAAATTAGTATTTTCATATTTTTTTAGCTTTTAGCCATTAGCCGTTAGCTAATAGCTTGTTACTATAAATTGTCTATTTCATATGGCTAATAGCTAACGGCTATCAGCTAATAGCTGCCTTAATTTTTCAATTCTACTGCAAATTTAACAGCTTTTGTTAATGCCCCCAGTTTGTTTTTTACTTCCATTACTTCTGTTTCGGGATTCGATTTGGATACGATGCCACCGCCTGCCTGATAATAAAGCGTATTATTACGGCTGAGGAATGTACGTATCGTAATTGCCTGATTGAGGTCACCGTTGAATCCGATATACCCGATGCAGCCACCATATACCCCGCGCATTTGCTTCTCAATATCGCGTATCAATTGCATAGCCCTCACTTTAGGAGCACCGGATAGTGTACCTGCCGGAAAAGTATCGGCAAAAACAGATATATTATTTTTATCCTTATCTACGATACCGCTCACCCGTGAAACGAGATGTATAACATGGGAATAGAACTGTACATTCTTATAAAATTCTACTTTTACATCGTGGCAGTTACGGCTTAGGTCGTTGCGGGCAAGGTCTACCAGCATGACATGCTCGGCATTTTCTTTTTCATCTTTCAGCAGGTCTTCGGAAAGTATACGGTCTTTTTCGTCATCTCCTGTGCGGAAATAAGTGCCTGCAATAGGGTCTATGTATGCTTTGCCTTTTGTTATTTTGCAATGTGTTTCGGGAGAAGAACCGAAGATACGGTACGAACCGAAATCAAAATAGAATAAGTAAGGCGACGGGTTAATGGAGCGTAGCGAGCGATACACCTTAAAGTCGTCACCCGAAAACTTTTGTGTGAAACAACGCGAAAGAACAATCTGGAATACATCGCCGCGTTTGCAATGTGCGATGCCTTTTTTTATCATTTCCTGATGCTCTTCGTCAGTAATCATCGATTGTTCGGTTCCGATAGCCTCGAAATTGTATAATGCGATATTATTGTTCATCACAATGGCTTCGAGTTCCTGCATCTTTTCCTGACTGCCTTCAACTATATTTTCAACGATTGTCAGCTCATTTTTCAGATGATTGATGACAAGTATGAAACGGTATAAGATATAGTAAAATTCGGGAATGTCGGCATTGTTCAGTTTTGTGTTTATCGGGTCTACCGCTTCGAAATAACGGATAGCATCGTAGGAAGTGTAGCCGAAGAAGCCGTTTATATTCGTTTTATTTTCTCCCTGCACATCGAACTGATTGATGAAATCATGGAATTTATCTGTTAGTTTCTGATGACCCGACAATGTTTCCTGTTTGGTTGTATTATCGGGATAGGTATATGTGATTTCATCGTTGTCAACTTTAAAGCGGGCAATAGGACTGATCCCTATGAATGAATAGCTGTTTTCTCCTCCGTGATAATCGGAGCTTTCCAGTAATGCCGATTCGGGATATACATCCCTTACCTTGAGGTAGATGCCTACAGGTGTTTGCATGTCGGCAAGGAGGTTTTTTGTTTTGACGTTAATTTTATATTTCATATTTTTAAGCTTTTAGCTATTAGCTTTTAGCCGTTAGCCTTTATTATTGAATCTTTGTTTGTCTGATAAAACTATGAAGCATTTTAATGATTTCTTCCAGTAGTCTTTCTGTGTCATCAATCTTAGAGGGATTCCATCCTAGATTTTTTATTAAAATGCAATATGTTTGTAGCTCGAAAGCCGAGCCTAGGGCAATCTGAAGAAATCTGCAATAATCTTTGTCGCTATCTCTGCTGCTACCTTCTGCTATATTTCCAGGTATAGAAACTGCGGCTCTGTTTATTTGGCTGATAATCCCGAACTTCTCTTCCTGAGGCAGTTCTTTTGTTAATAGGTAAACTAGTTTAACTAATTCAACACCTTTTTGCCAAACGACTAATTGTTTATAATTTTTCATGCCATTTTTTTTAAAGAAGCTAACAGCTAATGGCTATCGGCTAAAAGCTCCTATATACGTTTCCATATCCTTATCTCCTCTCCCCGAAAGACACATAACTACCACATCCTCCGCTTTAAAATTCATCTTCTCCAAAGCTCCCAAAGCATGTGCCGATTCTATAGCGGGAATAATTCCTTCCAGTTTCGTCAGTTCAAAGGCAGCCTGCATCGCTTCATCGTCCGTTACAGCCAGTACCGTAGAACGGCCTATATGAGCCATGTGAGCATGTATCGGGCCGATGCCCGGATAATCAAGACCTGCAGAGATAGAATATGGCTCTTCTATTTGTCCGTCTTCCGACTGCATAATCAGGGTTTTGCAACCATGTATAATTCCCAGTTTTCCCAAATGTATTGTTGCAGCAGATTCACCTGAGTTGATTCCTTTTCCGGCAGCTTCGGCAAGTACAATTTTTACATCCGGTTCGTCAATGAAATGGTAAATTGTTCCGGCTGCATTGCTTCCTCCACCTACACAGGCCATTACATAATCCGGAGTTTCGCGGCCTTCTTTTTCCAGTAATTGTTTGCGGATTTCTTCACTGATCACAGATTGCAGACGTGCAACCATATCAGGATAAGGATGCGGCCCGATGGTAGAACCTATCACATAGTAGGTATTGGACGGGTTTGAGCACCAGTCGCGTATAGCCTCATTAGTTGCATCTTTTAAGGTCATATTGCCGCTTGTAACAGGAATCACTGTTGCACCGAGCATTTCCATTTTCTGCACATTCAATTTCTGACGTTCAACGTCGGTTTTTCCCATATATACGATACATTCCATATTCATCAGGGCGCATACCGTAGCTGTAGCAACGCCGTGTTGTCCAGCCCCTGTTTCGGCGATAATACGGGTTTTACCCATACGGCGGGCAATAAGTATCTGACCTATTGCATTGTTGATTTTGTGTGAACCCGTATGGTTGAGGTCTTCACGTTTGAGGTATATCTTGCAGCCATACTTTTCAGACAGGCGTTTTGCCAGAAATAGGGGAGAAGGGCGGCCTGCATAATCCCTTAACAGGTCGTTATATTCCTTTTGGAAAGAGGGGTCGTTAATAACCTCCAGATATGTATTTTTCAACTTCTCTACATTATCGTAAAGTATCTCAGGGATGTAAGAACCTCCGAAATCTCCATAAAAACCGTTCGAGTCAACCGTAAATTTTTTCATTGTATATATTGTTTATTTTTTCTGTCATAAAAAAAGCCTATCGTGAGTTACGACAGGCTTTGTATTTTATAATTTTTCATTTTAATACATACCGGATTGGCTCACGACTTTTTGAGTTGAGAGTGCCACCACCAATATGCATTTGTTATTTGAAAATTCATTCTGCTTTCTTTTTTGTTTTTGCAAAGATATAAAAAAAATGAAACCTGCAAATTTTAATTTATATTTTTTATCTTAGTATATTATTTAATTATTTAAAAACACAGAATCCATGCGTATTTTACTAGTTTCCTTATTTCTATTATTTTCTACATTTATTTATTCTCAATACCCGGTTTTAAAGTTTAATGACAACAGTAAATTTAAAATCGTGCAGTTTACAGATGTCCATTACCAGAAAGAAAATCCGGCATCGGCTGTTGCTTTGGAACTGATAGAAGAAGTTCTCCGTGTTGAAAAGCCCGATCTGGTTGTTTTCACTGGTGATATTATTTTCTCCAAACCTGCCAAAGAAGGTCTCGATGATGTTTTTAATATCGTTGAGCAAAATGAAGTTCCATGGGCTTACGTTTTCGGAAACCATGATGATGAATATGACATGTCGCGTCAGGAAATTATGGATTTTGTACAGCAAAAGACCTATACATTAGCCAGACCGGGAGATAAATACCTGAAAGGAGTAGGTAATTATGTATTAGAAGTAAAATCAGCAAATGGAGAAGAGAATAAATCCGTCCTCTACTTTTTCGATTCGGGAGCATATGCACCTATTAAGGGAGTAGGCACATATGACTGGCTTGGTACCGATCAGGTGGAATGGTATGCAAGGCAAAGCGCGGCATATACGAAAGATAATAACGGTCATCCGCTTCCGGCACTGGCTTTTTTCCATATACCTCTTGCCGAGTATTCAGTGATGAAATCGGAGAATTATGATAAGCTGATTGGCAGCAGAGATGAAAAAGAATGTCACGGAAGGCTGAATACAGGGATGTTCGCGGCTATGCGTCAGGCAGGCGATGTGATGGGCACATTCGTAGGACACGACCACAATAATGATTATATAGGTAATTATTATGATATTTATCTGGCTTACGGACGCTTTTCAGGGGGAAATACTGTATATAATGATCTTGGGAAAAATGGCTGCCGGGTAATTGAACTTACAGAAAATAAGCGGGAATTCTCAACTTACATTCGTTTACTTGGCGGTGAGAAATTATATCCTGTAGAATATCCGAAGACATTATCGGTAAAAAAATAGAATAGATCAAAGAAGTTTAAATGTATACCCCTGCTTTTTCAGCCATTCGATGCTGCGGGGCAGGGCATATTTCATATTCGTTTCGGATTTTATAGAGTCGTGGAAAACAATGACTGAGCCGTCACGGGTATATTTTTTTACGTTATTGAATACTTTTTCAGGTGTCATCAGTTTACTATAATCACGTGTAACCACGTCCCACATGATAATCTTATAATATTTACGAAGCGTAAAGTACTGCCCTATCCTCATATGCCCGTGCGGCGGACGGAACAGATCGGAATCGATATGCTTTGTTGCCAGCATGGTATTTTCCAAATATTTTTTCGAGAATGTCTTGATACCCTGTATATGATTGAATGTATGGTTGCCGACTTTGTGCCCGCGATCGAGAATTGTTTTATATATCTCCGGATATTTCCTTACATTGTCGCCTACACAGAAAAATGTTGCTTTCACATCGTATTTATCCAGTAAGTCTAAAACCCAAGGTGTGATTTCGGGAATAGGGCCGTCGTCGAACGTCAGATAAACTGTTTTCTCGCCTTCTACAGGTTTCCGCCAGACTGCTCCGGGAAAGAGCATACGGTATATGAATGGGGGCTGTTCTATCAACATGACAAACCATCACAGATAAAAGGATTGCCGGAATTGCTCCGGAAATCCTTCATCTGCCTGTTTTATTTATTGTTATAATATTTTTGTAAAAGTTCCGGCCTGAATTTCTGCATCAGTCCACCTATCTGTCCTATTTTTGCTTCTGCGTCTTTTCTTGCAGAAGTGTCGCCTTCCGACATATACATTCCTCTCATTGTGATACGCATCAGGTAATCGAGCGGATGACTTCGGTCATTGAAACTCACCCTGTTGTTAAGGAATATTTCCGTACTGGAAGTCACTTTATCCAGATAGTCATTATATCTCTCAGCATCATAACGCTGATATGTATCCAATATTTGTATTTCCGTATTCATTAACTCCCTGATTTCGGAAGTACAGTTTATCATCAGGTCTTGTTTCATGCTCTTATACCACTGCAGGCTGCCGTCTACCTTGTAAAGAATCTCATCTATTACTTTACGGGCTTTTTCAGTTTCACCGAGTTCGTAATACGCATCGGCAAAAGCTACTGATTCTCCACCGCGTGGAACTGTGTTGGCCGGAATAGCTTCCATACATCTGTCGAGTGCCTGAAGCGCCTTATCTTTCTTACCTTCAATGAGTAATGCATTTATCAGCCTGTCGAACATCAGGCGGAATGTACGGCACATTCTCAGGTTGTTTTCGTCCAGATAAACTTTAGGATTCTCAATACCGCCCCATTTGTATTTGTTCACCATGTTGTCGAACATAACTTCAGTATTGACTCCGGTGCTGTCGATCACACCCGGGGTTATACGGTAATTGATACCTTCGAGCATAGACTGGTTAGTAAGTCTCAATGGCGCTTCACCGATTGTCACAGCATGATATATAGGGCGTTTCCAATCGTCTTTATTGATATTGTAAAGCATATCCATTATCATCATCTCCTGACGATAAATACCACCTTTGTTGTCACCGAGATTGATTACGAATTCAGGCTGAGGTGTAGTACCCATCGCCTTCCAGTCTACTTTGGACTCGTCGATAGACATTTTAAATATGCTGGACGGTATGATAACACCATTGTCGATATACGGATTACGCGGAGCATAATTATCCATTGTCTTCATAATATTAAGTGCATCAGCCATTTCCATCGTATCTTTAAATACTTGCGTATCGTAATAGTCAGAATAATTGATTCTTCCCGCCCATGCAGAAGATTCTTTCGAGCCCTGCAGATCGCGTGTCAATAACCGTTCTATATCGCGTTTGGTGAATACGTATGCCGATTGTCCTTTATCGCCGTGGTAACGGTCTTCTTCCCAGTCAATAGGCAACGCAGGTGAATCGTAAGCCTGACGGCGCATCTGGTCTACATACCAGTCGGTTTGCAGATAACTCAGGTTACATACACGCACATCGGTCCGGAACCCTTCTACTTCCTGTGCATACCACAATGGGAATGTATCGTTATCTCCCATTGAGAATAATATACTGTTAGGTTCGCATCCTCGCAGATAATTCATCCCGAAGTCGCGCATGGTATATCTGTCCGAACGGTCATGGTCGTCCCAGTTTTGTCCGGCCATCTGTATCGGTACAAATAATGTTACAACGGCGGCAACTGCTGCTGCAGGTGTTTCCGGCAATACCTTTCGGAGAAGACGGGCTAAAAAAGCCACCCCGAATCCGATCCATATACAGAACGCATAGAACGACCCTGCATATGCATAGTCACGTTCGCGCGGTTCGAATGGCTGCTGATTCAAATAAACGATAATGGCAATACCTGTCATAAAGAACAACATGAAGGTAACTAAGAATTGTTGCTCGCCTTTCTTACCTCTTGTCAACTGATATACAATACCCAGTATACCGAGTATCAAAGGCAACAGATAATATTTATTGTGTCCTTTATTGTCTGCAATATCCGGAGGAAGATTGTCCTGTGGCCCGCGTCCGAGCATTTCGTCTACAAAGCCGATACCTGTGATCCAATTCCCGTTTGTAGGCCCGCCGGTAGCCTGTATGTCGTTCTGACGGCCGGAGAAGTTCCACATGAAATAACGGAAGTACATGAAATCCAATTGGTAATCGAAGAAGAATTTCAGGTTTTCGAACATGGTAGGCGGTACGGATGTGTCTTTTATGCCGGCCCATATCTGATATCCGAGCAGATGCCTGTCTTCCGAAGAAGAATACATGCGCGGAAACAACATTGTATTTGTATATCCGTATGTAGGTATAGTACCTGTCACTACATATTCGTCTTTCTGGTCTGGTGATTTTTTTACCACCTTATCGAATGTTTGTTTTTCACTTACAGGCGGTTCGAGGCGTCCGGTAGCCGGATCTCTTTTCTCGGTAGAAGCGTATGTCTTACCGTAGAATAATGGTCTGTCACCATATTGCTCACGGTTCAGATAACTTGCCAGTGTAAATACATTCTCAGGCGAGTTCTGATCCATAGGAGTATTAGCTATAGAGCGGATAGGGATAAGTGCAAAAGAAGAATATCCTATCAATATGACCATCAGGCAAAGGACAGTTGTATTTAGAAATCTGAAATTGATTTTTTTATTTATAAACAGGAATGCGATAAGGCCTCCCATCAGTACTATCCACAATAAGGCATTGTCGCCGATAAGGGTAACACCGCTTAATGTCATACAGATGATAAACGCTACTTTCGCACGTGTCATACTTCCTTTCTTTGAAAGCGTTTCGTATAAAGCCCATATAATGGATATGACAACAAGCAGGATATATGCCAGCGAACCGGAATTGTAAGAGAATCCGAATCCGTTAACAAACAGTTTTTCGAACCATGCACCTACTTTTGTAAAGCCCGGAATGATACCGTACATCAGTATGACTACAAGGAAAAGCGAGCCGATTAAAGAAAGCAGAGTACCTTTGACGTTAACATCTTTAGCCTTCTTGAAATAATATACCAGTACAATGGCAGGGATACAAAGCAAGTTGAGCAAGTGGACGCCGATAGATAATCCCATTGCATACGCTATAATAATGAGCCATTTGTCAGAGCCTTCCTTGTCTGCGCGGTTCTCCCATTTCAGTATGAGCCAGAAAACCAAGGCAGTGAACATTGATGAATAGGCATATACCTCTCCTTCTACGGCAGAGAACCAGAATGTATCGGTAAATGTATACGTTAAAGCACCTGTAAGTCCGCAACCGATGATAGCGATCAGCTGACCGAGAGTCATTTCCTTTTCGGTATCGCTATATATCAGTTTTTTTGCGAGGTGGGTAATTGTCCAGAAGAGGAAGAGAATAGTTGCCGCACTCAGCAGTGCCGACATACTGTTTATCATCATTGCTACCTGAGACGGGTCGGAAGCAAACAGTGAGAAAAATTTACCCGTCAGCATAAAGAACGGAGCGCCGGGCGGATGTCCTACCTCTAGTTTATAGGCCGAAGTGATAAACTCTCCGCAGTCCCAAAAACTGGCAGTAGGTTCTATTGTCATCAGGTAGACGATAGCTGCCACAGCAAAACTAAACCAACCAAAGATATTGTTAATCAGGTTATATCTTTTCATAATGAAAAAGGTATATGGTGTTAATCGTTTATTAAACGGTTGTTTTCAGTATATTTGGGTGCAAAGATAGTTAAAACACTGAAAGTATTTATCCGGCTCGCTTTGTTTTTAAGGTTTAAAATAAAAAACTTCTTAAAATAATAAGAATGGGCGGAATTAATTCCGCCCATTCTTATTATTTAGTATATCTCTTGTAGTGGCTATATAGCTACTTTCGGATCTTCCAGTCCCTCATACTCCGATATGATCTTTCTCCACACATCTGGTACAGGCATAGATGATTGGGTATGTGCATCATAGGTGACGAATACGGTTTTACAACGGCATTTTATCTCTCCGTTTTTTGTGTTGCGTATCTGTTGAAGGAACACACCGCTTTTTTCGCCCAGTTTTGTTACTTTCGAATCTACTGCTATCTCTTCCCTGTAATATATAGGGGAGAAGAAGTCGGTTTCGATATGGGCAACCACAATGAGCCCGTCCGTCCAGCTTATAGAAGCGCGCCCTTTCACTTTTTCGAAATAGGTCGTTTTGCCAAGATCGAAATAACTGAAATAGGAATTATTATTTATATGTCCCAATGCATCGATATCGCTGAAGCGAATCTGTATCGGGAGAGTCGTCTTAAATGTTTCGGGTTTAATTTCTACCATAAATTGTTATCTAAATATTATATCATTAACAACATACATGCCTGCATGTTCATTTAGTTTTGTTATCAGTTTGTCTTTTGCCATCAATAGTTCGGAGCGTAACACCGATGAATTCAGCGATACATACAGGGTGCCGTTCCGCAAATAAATATTCGTCGTGTATGAATTTATCATCGAACCAAGCAACTGAGACCATCCTGTTACCGCCCTGCTTTCGGCAAGCTTACGTCTAAAGAACGGATTTTCTTCGAAATATTGCCTCAGCACTTCGCCGATACTTTCTGTATTGCGTTTTCTCATATCGTGCTGTTTTTTTGTAATACTTCGCCGTTTTCTACTTCGTACAGGTGGTAATTGCTGTTGGTGCGGGAGAGTATCTCGTCCAGATGTTCGCGGTTGGTATCTGTTACGAAGATTTGCCCGAAGTCCTTATCCAGCACCAGTTTTATAATTTGTTCTACACGGGAGGAATCCAGCTTGTCGAATATATCGTCCAGTAATAATATCGGTGTAGTAGATGTCGCTTTATGCAGGAAATCGAATTGTGCCAGCTTGAGGGCGACAACATATGTCTTGTTTTGTCCCTGCGAGCCTACGCGTTTTATCGAATAGCCGTCCATTTGCATATCCAGATCGTCTTTATGTACACCCACAGTAGTATAGCCGAGTATCATATCTCTTTGCCGTCTCGATTTTATTAGTTGCATAAAATCCTCTGTTTCGAAATGCGATTCGTAACTCAGCTTTACCTTTTCATTAGACGAACAAATAAAGTCGTAAAACTTCTGGAATGTAGGGATAAATTTATCAATAAAATCCTTCCTTTTTTGATAAACGACTTTTCCTTCTTCGCTCAGTTGTTCATCCCAAAGGTCGAACAATGTATCATCCGTGTAGCCTTCTGTTTTAAGTAAAGCATTCCGTTGCTGCAAAGCTTTGTTATACCGGATTAAGGAATGGAGGTATTCTTTGTCGAACTGCGAAAGAAATAAATCCATAAACCTGCGGCGTTCGTCGCTTCCCCCGTTTATCAGTTCCGTATCGGACGGCGATACCATAACAAGCGGCAGGGTTCCGATATGATCAGACAGGCGTTCATATTCTTTCTTGTTCCGTTTGAATTGCTTTTTCTGCTTGCGGCGGAGGCTGCAAAAGAATTCTTCCTGCTTATTATCCAGTTCGTACCAGCCTTGTATGACAGCAAATTCGGCATCGTGGCGGATATTCTGCGAATCGATAGGATTATTATGGCTCTTGCTGAAAGACAGATAGTAAATGGCATCCAGCAGGTTCGTCTTACCCATACCGTTACTGCCCAGAAAACAATTTATCTTGGGCGACAGAATAAGCTCGGCTTGCTCTATATTCTTGTAATTGAGTATGGATAAACGGTCTAATATCATTTGATTGAAAAAATATTGATTTTGCAAAAATACAATTTTTTACGGGAGCAGACAGTTTTTAAAGATAAATTAAAGAATAAGTAAAGATGCGGAACTATTTATAATCGATGACTGTTGTATTTGTAACAAAACTTTAGATTTTCGATATGACGGTCGATGCGGCATTATATACTTTTATATCTTCATTTATAGCGCTTTTCCCTGTAATAAATCCGGTTGGCAGCGGGTTCATCGTCAATGGCTTCCTTGGTAATCTGGATGATGTACAGCGGAAAACTGTCATCAAAAAAATTATTGTCAATGTTCTGTTTATCGGTATGGGTTGTCTTTTGGTCGGACATCTGATATTACTTTTGTTTAATCTTGCGGTTCCGGTTATACAGCTTGCCGGAGGTATCCTTATATGCAAAACGGCATGGGGATTGCTGTCCGATTCGGGGTCATCTGTAACAGACGCCACGCACAAGGCAATGGATAAGATTAATCTCGATGAAATAGAAAATAAGATATTTTATCCTATTTCGTTTCCAATCAGTATCGGCCCCGGCAGTGTATCGGTTATATTTACTTTAATGGCTACCGCCGAAATCAAAGATAATGTTTTGAGAACTACGGCTAATTATGGAATAATAGCTTTGGTTATTGTTTCCATGTGTATAATACTCTATATTTTTCTTTCGGAAGGGCACCGTATAATGAAAAGGCTGGGGACATCGGGTAATCTCGTTATCAACAAACTGGTGGCTTTCTTTACATTCTGTATAGGTGTGCAGATTGTAGTAACGGGCATTTCCAAGATATTTCACATCCCGGTTTTGTAACCGGACATAGATTCTGTTGCATAACTTACTCACCGACAAATTAGTATATCTGCTTATTTTTTTATTCTTTTGTGATTTTTTAGAGAGTCAGACGACTAACAGAGTAGAAAAATCGAATAACCAATAATATAATTAGCATGTTGTATCTTGAAACACAGGATATCGTAAAACAGTACGGAGATTATACTGCCCTCAACGGGGTTAGTGTACAGGTTCCCCGCGGCTGTATCTACGGGTTGTTGGGGCCTAACGGTGCAGGCAAGTCTTCCCTTATACGTATCATCAACCGGATTACTGCCCCTGACAGAGGTAAAGTTTTTATCAATGGCAGGGAGTCCGAGGCAGACGATGTATTCAATATCGGCTATCTGCCTGAAGAGAGAGGGCTCTATAAGAAAATGAAGGTTGGCGAACATATCATTTTTCTTGCCCGCCTCAGAGGCCTCACCAAAGAGCAGGCACATGAAAAAACGCAGTACTGGTTGAAGAAATTCGATATTGCATCGTGGGAAAACAAAAAGGTAGAGGAATTGTCGAAAGGTATGCAGCAAAAGATACAGTTTATCACCACTGTGATACATGAGCCCGATTTGTATATTCTTGATGAGCCTTTCAGCGGCTTCGACCCTGTGAATGCAGAACTGTTGAAAAATGAATTATTGGAACTGAAAGCTAAAGGAAAAACGATTATTCTCTCCACCCATAATATGGAATCGGTAGAAGCACTTTGCGATGAAATATCACTGATAAATAAATCGAAAGTTGTACTGCAAGGCAATGTGAAAGAGATACGTGCACAGTACAGGAAGCATATCTTCCGCCTGACTATCGCTGGAGAGAGTTTTGATATGAAATCGTCCCATTTTACGATATTATCACAATCTCAGGATAAAGACTCGATTGAACTGCGTATACAACGCAATGACGGGGCATCCAATTCGGAACTATTGAAAGAAGTGACAAGCAAATATGAAGTTATTTCGTTTGAAGAAGAATTGCCTTCTATGAATGATATTTTTATTCAAATCGTATCTAAACCGGCGCCATGAAAGCATTGAAATTAATCATAGCGAGAGAATTCTCGTCCAGAGTAAAGACAAAGGCTTTTATTCTGACCACCTTACTAACTCCATTCCTGTTTGTAGCTGTTATTGCATTGCCTACTATACTGATGATGCTCAGTGATAATGATGATATAAAGAAGGTGTATGTAATAGACAATACCGGAATGTATGCCGGATTATTCGAGTCATCGAAGAATTACGAATTTGTAAACATATCTTCATCGGATAATAATGCTGAGAAAAAAGAAGCAGCTACGGCTCTGTTGCAAATAACGGACGATTTAGGTCATAACCCGAATGCAGTAACTTTCTTCTCGGAAAAGCAGCAGCCACCACGCGAACTTACAGCTTATATAAACAACGTGCTTACAGATGCCGTAAAAGCGAAGAAGATAGATGATTTTACCACGCAAAGCAATATAGACCCGCAGGTCGTGAATGAATTGCAGGATTTACTGAAATCGAAAGACAAGATAAACGTATCAACTATCCGCTGGGATGAAACAGGCAAGGAAACTGAGACACTCGGAGAAGCTGCAACCATAACGGGTACGGTACTTACATTTTGCATGTTCTTCTTTATTATGATGTACGGGTCTATGGTGATGCAGAGCGTTGTAGAAGAAAAGACAAACCGCATAATCGAGGTTATCATTTCGTCGGTTAAGCCTTTCGATCTGATGATGGGTAAGATAATTGGAGTCGGGCTTGTCGGTTTGCTTCAATTGATGGTATGGCTTGTAATCGGTGGCGGTGTTATGGTAGCCATACAGATATATTTCGGTGTAAATGTCGATATGGCTTCTTCTATGGATACCCAACAGGCAATGGCGATGCTGGAAAACAGCAACATAGATATAAACAATTCATTTAATGGGATTTTTAGCATCAACTGGATACAAGTAGCTGCATGCCTTATTCTTTATTTCATTGGGGGGTATCTGCTTTTTGCATCTTTGTTTGCTATGTTCGGGTCGGGAGCCAACGATTCGCAGGAAGCGCAGCAACTTATTATGCCGGTTATGATTATACTTATGGTTGCATTCTATACAGGCTTTGCTGCAGCCCGCAATCCCGAAGGGGCAATGGCCTTCTGGTGTTCGCTTATACCTTTCACCTCTCCGGTGGTAATGATGGTGCGCGCGCCATACGAGATTCCTGTGTGGGAATTGGTGGCCTCGGTGGCTATACTGTTTGCCAGCGCAGTGTTGATGGTGAAGCTTGCAGCAAAGATATATCGCGTAGGAATCCTCATGTACGGCAAAAAAGTGTCCATTGCCGAAATGCTTAAATGGATTAAATACAAGTAAAAATATAAATCGATCGGATAATTACCCCGAGGTTGCTTTTAAGGCTTCCTTGGGGTATTTTCTTTTCTATAAGCATAATAGATAGTCCTTTAACATAAAATATGTTTTTTATTTATAGAAATATATCTATATTTGCACTTTGGTAAAAAAAGACAATATATACACTTCACAATAATTTAGGAGACAAATTAATAAGGAGACGATCACTTCATTAAACTATAACTTTCAGCTTTATGAGAATTAACAACTACGTATGTTTTTTTCTTGCAGGTTTATGTTCTTCATTATTCGGATTAAATGCTCAGGTAACCATTGGTGTAATAGAGCAGCCTGTTTCCGGAGCACTTTTGCAAATAAAAAACAAGGAAAATGTTCCCGAGGGGACAAATGCAGACAAAGGATTGCTTTTGCCCAGAGTATTTCTGGATGATGCAGACAAATTATCTCCTATGTACAGCTATACCGGGGCAGATACTCCCACAGCGGATGATATTCTGACTCATACGGGTCTGGTGGTCTACAATATGAATCAATGCTTAGTGCGGAAAGGGGAAGATGCTGGCGTATATGTATGGAAAGATGGCTCATGGAGCTCTGTGCAGAGAGAAGAGCTGGCTCCTAATGTCTCCATTTTCACCGACCCCCGCGATGACGAAAAGTATAAAACGGGCGATTTCGGAGCGGCAGGAGTATGGATGCTCGAAAATATGAGGGCTACCATATATGATCAAAGTCCGCTTGCGCCTCCAAACCTGAGTTATGCAATAAGTAATACGGCAAAAAATTATATCTATCCTGCTTCGCCTATATATTCGCCGGGAGGTAACGGAAAGGATATGGCGACATATGAAAAAGACAATACCGTAGGGTTGCTTTATAACTGGCTTGCGGCAACTAACGGTGAAAATCCGGCAAATAATGTGGAGCAGGGCAATATGGCTTATCCGACACATCCTCTTATACAGGGTATATGCCCAAAAGGGTGGCATCTGCCGTCTGATAAGGAATGGACTGATCTGGAGAATTACATTATCCAGAATACCAGCAAGTACAGTACGATGAACGATATCAAAGTACCTATAGGTCCTACTGCTATTGAAATGCGTGGAACACACGGCACTGCAATGAAAGCTCCTTGCAAACCTGTAGGGATAAATACTGCTCCGACAGGGGTAGGGGTTAGCTTTCCTGTAACCAAGGGAGGTTTCTTTGGTATGATGGTTGGATTCAGCTTTGGTGGGGCCTATGGGATAAGCGACTATGGTTACTTATCATACTATTGGACCAGTAGTTCAACTTCACTTCAGGGTGCTTATCATTCATGGATGAGAGGTTTGGGTAATCAGGGCGTATACAGAAAAGACTTTGTCCGTACAAATTTCGTGTCTGTACGTTGCAAAAAAAATTCGTAATATCCTAATTTTATAAGCAACAGTGTTTACAACTTATAACCTATAGTAAAGTAAACGCTGTTGTTTCTTATTTTCAGGTTATCTCTTAGCTCTTCTCTTTTCCAAGCCTTTGTTAGTCCTGTGTCAGAGCCAACCACAAAGACAAACTTTGGTAACTCCACCTGTAATTCTATCCCCAAACCGACATCCGGCCGGTTCCATAATCCTTTATCTCCGAATGTATCTATTTTGGTTTCCTTCGCATCGGTAAAAGATGTGTAGGTTGTTTTTCCTGCTACACCATAAGCCACGTAAGGCCCCATGGCAAACCCGAAGTGAGTATCGCCGGGGAAATGGAATTTATAAGTGAAATAGACAGGCAATTGGACATACATAGCCTGCATCTTCGCTTCTACATTGTCCGTTGCCAAAGAGAGCTTTTTTACTTTAGCACCTTTTGTTGTAAAGGTAAGCCCTGTTTGCAGATAGACGTCGCTGTTGCCCAGCATGATATCGGTGATTACTCCGCCGTTGTATCCGATTATTACCTTTCCGCTCTTAAAGCCATGATCATTTTTCCACGCAGATACATTTGTCAGGTTCATCCCCCCTCTTATCTGAAAATGTGTGGTCTTCTTTTTCTCTACAAAAAACTGTGATCGGGCATTGTTGCTTGCCAGTAATAATACAAGTAATATAGGGAGTACTTTCAGTATTGTTTTCATAGAGTATGTTATTTATATTTTGTAGTCTTGTTAACAGGTTACCACCTTAATATGATGCGTTCGCCTAAGGCCTTAGCCAATGCTTTTTTTATTTCTTCAAGTTCCTTTACCCGTTGCATCAGGGCTATGGCGGCATCCCAGTTTCCTTCTTTTTGCCTGAGAGCCATTTCATCTTTTATTTCCCTTATTTGTACTGAAATGTAAGCATCTTTCAGTTCAGTAAGTACGCGCGGAACGTTTTTGGTCAGGTGTTTTTCTTCTGCCAGCGGAGTATCTTCTTTTTTTGCATTTTCTCCGAACTGTTTGATATGTACTTTGCTGAGTTCGTACCTGTCGCTTTGCAATTCGGCTGCCAGTTTACTTACATCAGGATCGGGGTGAGCAAGAAAATATCGCTTGGGGTTAAATGATTCATCACTGCAGTTTTGCACTGCATCATTGAGAATCTTGGTGTAGAGCGGATTGGTGAACCATAAGCCGTCGCGTTCGAGGTCGAATTTTATATAATCGATGACCGACATCGGTATTACACCGCTTTCTTCGTCGCTTTCTTCGATCAGTAATTCTTTGCCATAACGGATAATATAATACAGGATTGCCAGTTCGAACTTATCTATCGGCGTTTTCTTTAATAATACTCTTCCGCTTCGGACAACCGGTTGCGAAAGATCGTTTTTTACAGCCAGCATTTCGGCTTCCATTTTCTGTGGTGCTGTTCTTTCCAGATAGGCAAGCCTTTTCTTTGTCACTTCCTGCACGAGGATGCGTTCGTCTACATCGAGCAGTATACTGCAATCCTTGATATATACCGTACGGATAATATTATCGGGAATAATGGAGATACTGCCGACGATGTCGGAGATCAAAGCAGCCCTTTTTATTGGGTCATTCCCTGCTTCATCGAGTAACAGTTTGGTTTTGAAACGGATAAAGTCGACTTCGTTATCCTTTATATATCTAGTAAGTGATTCGGCATTTTGTTTCTTGGCAAACGAGTCGGGATCTTCTCCGTCCGGCAGTAGTATCACCTTGATATTCATGCCGTCTTCCAGCAACAGGTCGATTCCTCTTAGGGCAGCCTTTATTCCTGCTGCGTCGCCGTCATAAATTACTGTTACATTATCTGTAAAGCGGTGAATCAGGCGTATTTGTCCGTGTGTGAGCGCGGTTCCGGATGATGCCACAACATTTTCAATCCCTGACTGATGAAAAGATATCACATCGGTATATCCTTCTACCAGATAGCAGCAATCGGCCTTGGTAATAGCCTGCTTGGCAAAGTAGATGCCGTAGAGTTCGTTTCCTTTGTGATATATTTCACTTTCGGGCGAATTCACATATTTTCCTGTGTTCTCTGCTTTTCTGAGGATTCGTCCGCCGAATGCAATTACTTTACCCGACAGCGTATGTACAGGAAACATTACACGTCCGCGGAAACGGTCGATTAATTGGTTATTATGCTCACTTTTTATAGCTAATCCCGTTTTTACGAGGTAATCCTCCTTATATCCATTTCGCAGCGCTTCCTGTGCAAAAGCATCCCTCTGTTCGAGGCTGTAGCCCAACTGGAATTTTTCTATAATATCTTCCCTAAACCCGCGTTCTTTGAAGTAACTTAATCCTACCGACTTACCCTCGATATGTTCGAGCAGGGTTCTGACGAAATAATCACGGGCATAGTCATTGAGGATGAAAAGACTTTCGCGTTCGTTGTAAGCCTGTTTCTGTTCATCGGTGAATTCCCGTTCTTGTACCTCAATGTTGTACTTTTTAGCCAGATATTTCAGCGCTTCGTAATACGACAACTGCTCATGCTTCATAATGAAGTGAACAGCAGTTCCCCCTTCACCACAAGCAAAGCATTTGCAGATATTTTTAGCGGGAGAAACATAGAATGACGGAGTTTTATCCGTATGGAAAGGGCAGAGGCCCACATAATTTATTCCCCTGCGTTTGAGGGTGACATATTGCGACACTACATCCACAATCTGGGCAGCGTCCATTATACGGTCTATGGTACCTTGATCTATCATAATTTTGATGATACGAAAGTAGTAAAAATATCCCGATGAAAGTATTTAAATTATGTGAATCGAATTTATGATTTATGCGAATCAAAGCTTAGAATTACTATAAAGCTTTATCTATATAGTATTATAGCTGTTGGCCGTTTGCCGATAGCTTTTAGTTCTTTGAAACAAATAATAGTTACAAGTTACTTCGCCCTGCGGGCAGTTACAAGCTGCAGAATTATTACTCGAAATATGTTACTTTTGTTACCTTTTGCGACTTGGCGTCTTTGTGAGAAGTATTGTCAACTGTAATATCCGTTACTTTCGTTACTTTTTAACTATAAATTGTAAATACATGTTAATTTATGCCGATTACGGAAAGGTAAAGGTGAAAGAAAGCTGAGGGATTTTATCTTGATTCTTATACTTTATAGCATAGATTATAGACAGATTAGTCTTCATTATCCAAAATATCTAAAAAAGGATATATCAATCTGCTGTAATATACGCTTTATTTTTAACTTTGTCATTCTTATAAATAATATAATAGTCATCTATATAGATGTTGTTTATGAAAAAAACGTTTTTATTCCTGATTTTATCAGTTTTTACTTTTGCAAATATATATGCACAAAGCCCTGCGACGTGGACAGTTAAACTTCTCGATAAAGGAAACGGCGAGGTAGAACTGACTGCAAATTTCAGAATCGACCCTACATGGCATGTATATGATATACATATTCCCGAGGGCGGACCAATGCCCACCAGCCTGTCTATAGATAACCTGAAAGGGGCGACAAAGGTAGGTGATTTTCAGGCGATAAATTCAAAGCTGAAAAAGGTTTATGACGATATTTTCGAAATGGAAGTCGGCTATTACGAAGGACAGGCGACTTTTGTACAACGGCTTAAAATCACAGATAAGGCCGCTTTTGTGCTTGAAGGAGATTTACGCTCACAAGTTTGCAGTGAAGTTGACGGGCAATGCATTCCGATAAAAATAGATTTAGACTTTAAATCAAAAGACCTTCCGTCTACAGTAGTTGTCGCTGCAAATAATACAGCTAAGGAAGCTGTTGTGGCAAAGGAAGAACCGGCTACTAAAGATGTTGTAGAAACTCCTGTCGATACGGCATCTGTAACTACTCCCGTACAGGTCGATACGCCAGCCGCAAGCAGCGGCGATTTGTGGAAGCCTGTGATAGAAGAGGTGAGGGCATATGGCGCAGCGGGGGATACATCCGACCAGTCATTGTTTTGGATTTTTCTCGGTGGATTCGGTGGTGGTTTTATAGCTTTACTCACTCCGTGTGTGTGGCCGATGATACCAATGACTGTTAGTTTCTTTCTGAAGCGCAATAAAAAGAATAAGGGAAAAGCAATTAAAGATGCGATGACATATGGCTTGGGTATTATACTTATATATGTAGCTTTAGGACTGCTTATTACAGGTATATTTGGAGCAAGCGCCCTGAATGATTTGGCTACAAGTGCAATCTTTAATGTGATATTCTTTGCTTTATTGGTGGTGTTTGCTATATCGTTCTTTGGAGCGTTTGAGCTTGTATTGCCTTCATCGTGGACTAACAAAATGGATCAGAAGGCTGATTCAACGACAGGGATACTCAGTATATTCTTCATGGCATTTACACTTGCACTGGTATCATTTTCGTGTACAGGCCCTATTATCGGAACATTGCTCGTACAGGCTGCCGGTTCTGGTTCTATTGTAGCTCCTGCTATAGGGATGTTTGGCTTTGCACTGGCATTAGCTATTCCGTTTTCATTATTCGCTATATTCCCGTCGTGGCTCGAAAGTATGCCTAAATCGGGCGGGTGGCTCAATTCCGTAAAAGTTGTATTAGGATTTCTTGAATTGGCTTTAGCCTTGAAATTCTTATCCGTTGCAGACCTCGCTTACGGTTGGGGCATTCTCGACCGCGAAGTATTCCTTGTGCTATGGATAGTAATATTTGTTTTACTTGGAGTATATCTGCTGGGTAAGCTAAAGCTGCCGCATGACAGTGACTTGAAGCATGTGTCCGTGCCCCGGCTTTTCATGGCAATTATATCGTTTGCCTTTGCTGTTTATATGATACCGGGACTATGGGGTGCGCCGTTAAAGGCTATCAGTGCGTTTTCACCGCCATTGTTTACGCAGGATTTCAGTCTGTATGAGGGAGAAGTACATGCTGCGTTCGATGATTACGAAGGAGGTATGGAATATGCCCGAAAGAACAATAAGCCTGTAATGATTGACTTTTCAGGATATGGTTGTGTCAATTGTCGTAAGATGGAAGCATCGGTCTGGACGGATATTCGTGTTAAGCAATTGCTGGAAAAAGACTATGTGCTGATTACATTGATGGTAGATGATAAGAAGAAACTGCCGGAAGTAATTGAAGTGGAAGAAAATGGTAAGACAACAAAACTGAAAACAATAGGTGATAAATGGAGTTATCTCCAACGTCATAAATTTGGAACAAATTCTCAGCCGTATTATGTATTGCTCGACCATGCAGGAAATCCGATAGGTCCGTCTTATGCATATGATGAAGATATACCTAAATATATTGACTTTTTGAATACAGGTTTGATCAACTTCAAAAAGAAAAGAGAAGAAGTAAAATAAATACAATAGAGAAAAAGCAGGTTGGAAAGAATCTGCTTTTCCTTTAAAAATATAACACTAAGAGAGATGCATTCTAAAGAACAGAAGATGGAAGCTTTCGGCAGGCTTCTCGACATTATGGATGAGCTGCGTGTTAAATGTCCGTGGGATGCCAAGCAAACAAATGAAAGCCTGCGCACAAACACAATCGAGGAAGTTTACGAACTATGTGAAGCGATTATCAAAAAGGATGATAACGAAATCAAAAAGGAAATAGGCGACGTCCTTCTCCATGTCTTTTTCTATTCGAAGATAGGGGAGGAGAAAGGCACATATGATATAGCCGATGTCTGCAATGTGCTATGCGATAAACTCATTTTCCGTCATCCGCATGTATTTGGCGACGAAGCCGCTAATACTGCGGGAGAAGTAGAGAAATCCTGGGAGCAGCTAAAGCTGAAAGAGAAAGGCGGAAATAAAACTATACTCGAAGGAGTTCCGGCTTCACTTCCGTCTATAGCTAAGGCGCACCGTATACAGGATAAAGCACGTAATGCAGGCTTCGATTGGAAGCAGAAAGAAGATGTATGGGAAAAGGTTGCCGAAGAGTTAGCTGAGCTGAAAAATGAAATATCTAATATGGATGAGGATAAGATTGAAGCCGAATTCGGGGATATGCTTTTCAGCCTGATTAATACTGCCCGCCTGTATAAAGTCAATCCGGATAATGCACTGGAACGTACCAACCAGAAGTTTATCCGTCGCTTTAATTTTATTGAGCAGCAAGCAAAGAAACTGGACAAGAGGTTGAAAGACATGACTCTTGCAGAGATGGATGCTTTGTGGGATGAGGCAAAGAAAATGGAGAAGAAATCATAAGCTACAAATAAAAAAGGAGCGGATTTTAGTAATCAGCCCCTTTTCTGTTCTATCTTGTCCAGAAATCCAGATATTTCTTTGCTACAGCAACATAATCATGATTCTTTTCCACAAATTCGCGGCTCTTTCGTGATATCTCAGGGATATCCTTTTTGTTGAGCACCAGCCATTCCAGTTTATCGAATACATCGTCTTCATGCGGATGCACATTTACAATCGGTTGATTGGATGTATCGCCATACAAGTCGTATATATACGGTTCACCTCCGCCGACAACTACTTTGCCCTGTGCCATAGCCAGAAGCGCATTCATTGCCGGAGTATGAGAATAAAGTTGGTCGAGTACGACATGTGCCTGTGACATCAGTTGCTGATATACATCGTAGCTGACAGACTCTACACGGGTAACAATCACCTTGTCCGGATATTTGTCTTTCACACGGGCAAGCGCTTTCTCCATTACATCCGTGCCTTTGAATTTCTCCCTAACTTTATTGATGCCGATAAAGAAGTTTACCTTTTCAGGTTCTTTGGGAATGGGTTGGAACTCAATTTCTGCCGTATTCATCGGCAAAGGGATATAGCGAAGCTTATCATGGAAAAACGGATCGTATGATTTGTAATATTCGTACAGGCAGGCTACAATACCGTCGACCGATTGAGCCAGACTCCGGTTAAATGCTTCGAGCGGGGTGCCTATCCATTTATCGATAAAGCGCTGGTTGAAATCTACATTGATGGGTTTGCCGTCGACAAAAAATTCCGAGTAGTCGAATATCTTATTCCCGAGGCAGGCTTCAACCCAATAGGAGTCGTCGCCAAAAGCCCCCATGAACACTTTACCGTTATTCCTTCTTAACTTTTTATAGAGGTGATTATTTACCCTGACGTTCTGTGTGGTAAAGCAAGGATTGATAAGCTGTACAACATCATATCCTTTGAATTTCTTAAACTTGCCAAGAACCGACATCATACTGGAAAGGGTATCTATAATCCCCGAACTTTTACGGCTCAGATCCACATCGCGTGGATAATTCTTAAATCCGTCGCCGTCCGATGCCGTCAATACTTCGTGCCCTAACGAGCGCAGGCCTTCCGCCAGTGTGAGGTGCGCACGGCTATATTCGCCTATCAATAGAATCTTCATACAGTTTGTATTATTTAAAGATGCAAAGATAGGAGTTTTTTAGTTAGGAGTTATGAGTTATAAATTATGAGTTTTAGGAACGGTTGACAATTAAGCTATTAAGTCCTTCTTCTTTATAACAAATGTATATTTATCATCGATGTATAATATCGGGAATATATCTTCTTCGCGCCACGATGCGTTGCGTTTTGTTATTTCCTTTGTTGGATATGCCCGTATATAGATTTCCTTCTCGCCTAAAGGCATGGATTTTTTAGTGAAGGGTTGACCGGATGCAATTATTTCATCAAATGACAAATCTTTGGTTTCATTGTTGATGTAATGCTTATTGTGCCTGTGGGTATCTTTCACAAAAGCAGCATATGTATAACCGTCTTTTTCACCTATCGGCTTTGCAAGGCAAACGATGAATGAGCCGGGAGTCGTCATCATTCCTTTTTGCAGATACTTTTTTGTAGCTTTCAATAAAATAGTGCCTACAACGAACAGTATCAGATATGGCAATATATACCACGATACGAGTTTGTCAAGATGAAAGATATATATAATACCTATCAGTCCGCCGAAAAGCAGAAGTATGGGAGGCGCCAGCAGGATGTTTTTCCACCAAAGAGTACTGTTTATATAGCTTTTTTTGAAAGAGTTATCCTTTTCAAGTTTTGTATAATCGGTTTTCATATCGCAAATATTATCTGTTTATATATAGTGCAAAATTAAGATAATAATCGACGCATGAAGAGATTGAAAAACTTCTTTTTGTTTGCCTGTTATATTAAATTAGCTTTCTTTCACAACTCTTTGGTGCTATTTGAAGTTTTAAAGAAAACATATGCCAAAAAATAGCATCATAGTGCCGGAAAAGAATTAATTTTACACCCGGTTATCAAAAATGTATTATCCCCTTTAAATTTATTATGCAACTCATGGATAATAACAACCCTACATATAATGCGGACGGACTGACCTATTCTAAGTTCAAAAGACTGATGAAAGGTCTTTATATAAATCTTACGGATACAGAATTAGGAAAACTGCGGCCGGTAGTGAAAAAGGCAATTGCCGAGGACGTATACCGCAAAGATGAGGAAATAGGAAGTATTACCGACCTGACGGTAAGTACATGTATTATACTGATGGAAGAACTCGGGTTGAAAAGTGCTTCTATCATCGCTTTGGTTCTATACAGGCCTTTTATCCGCAAATCGATCACGATTGAAGAGATTCAAAAGTTGTTTGGAAAAGATATTGCAGATATCGTCGACGGACTAGCTAAAGTCAACGCATTGGAGAAGAATGAGTCGGCTATAGCTTCCGATAATTACATTAAACTTCTCATTTCCCTGGCCGAAGATATGCGGGTTATCCTTATTAAGATTGCCAGCCGTTTACATCGCTTTCGTTGTGCAGAAAAATATACCGAGCAATATCGTATGCAGCTTGCAATAGAAGTATCATATCTCTATTCCCCGCTGGCGCATAAGTTAGGGCTGTATAATATTAAGACCGAATTTGAAGACCTCTATCTGAAATATACCGACCCTGAAGCTTACAACTATATTGTGAGCAAACTGAGCGAGAGTAAAGTTGCCCGCGATAAATATATTGCCTCGTTTATAGCACCGATAGACGCGCGTCTGAAAGAAACCGGACTGAAGTATGATATTAAAGGGCGGGTGAAATCCATTTCGTCCATTAATAATAAATTGAAGAAGCAAAAGATAGATTTCGAATCTATATATGACTTGTTTGCCATACGTATTATTCTGAATTCGCACAAGGATAAAGAAAAAGCTGAATGCTGGCAGGTATATTCTATTGCAACCGATATGTACACCCCCAATCCGAAACGGTTGAAGGATTGGTTATCCATACCTAAAAGCAATGGATACGAATCATTGCACATTACGGTAATGGGACCCGAATCGCGCTGGGTGGAAGTGCAAATCCGTACAAAGCGCATGGATGAAATAGCAGAGCGCGGGCTTGCCGCCCACTGGAAATATAAAGGTGTGAAAAGCCAGTCGAAAATGGATGACTGGCTGACCAATCTGCGCGAAATGCTGGAGAATAAAAGTATGGATTCGGAAGAAAAGCTGGATAATTTCAAGCTCGATCTATACGACGATGAAATATATGTATTCACTCCTAAAGGCGATTTACATAAGTTGCCCAATGGCGCCACTGTTCTCGACTTTGCTTTCGCTATACATTCGCGTATCGGCTCCACTTGTGTATCGGGCAAGGTGAACGGTAAGAATGTACCAATCCGCTACAAATTACAAAATGGCGATCAGGTGGAAATACTCACATCGCCTAACCAATCACCGAAACGTGACTGGCTCGGTTTTGTAGTCACATCGAAAGCTAAGAACCGTATTCGTCAAAGCCTGAAAGAAGAAGCGAATAAACAGGTAGAGATCGCCAAGGAAATGCTCAAGCGACGTGTCAAAAATCGTAAGATAGAAATCAACGAATCGATAATGATGCGTTTGATTAAGAAACTTGGCTTCAAAACCATTACGGATTTCTATATCAAGATTGCCGAGGAAAGCCTCGATATAAATTCGGTGATCGACCAGTATATAGAACTGGAGAAAAAAGAAACCGAACAGCATGATAAACATGAAGCGGTCAGTGCCGGAAGCTATGTGCCGCAGAATCTCGACATAATAAAGGAAACGCTTGGTAAAGAAGAACTTATATTGGATAAAAACCTTACAGGAGTAGATTATAAGCTGGCCAAATGCTGTAATCCTATTTACGGAGATGAAATATTTGGGTTCGTATCTTCGCAGGGCATAAAAATACACCGCAAAAACTGCCCGAATGCACATGATATGTTTTTCCGTTTCGGATACAGGATAATACCTGCCCGCTGGTCAGGGAAGTCGGGCTCTACATATACGGTTACCTTACGGGTAATAGGGAATGACGATATCGGCATTATAAATAATCTGACGTCTATTATTTCAAAGGAAGCCGGAGTCAGCATGCGTGCTATTAGTATCGATTCTAATGACGGGCTGTTTCATGGAAATGTATCCGTAATATTGAATAATACGGATATGCTGAACGGTCTGATAAAGAAATTAAGGACAATAAAAGGTGTGAAGGAAGTCAGTCGGTTGAATTAATAAAAAAGGCAGGTCTTTTCGATCTGCCCTTCTTTTTTACACCTAAAATTATTTATTTTCTTTTTTATCCCAAGCTTTTTTAGCATCGGATTTTACAGTCTTTGCATCCTGTTCCGATTTATTCAATACATTCTTCGCTTCTTTCTTTACTTTCAATTCAGTAGCTTTAGTATCTTTTTTTGCGTCCTGGATTCCTTTTTCAGCTTTTACTTTAGCTTCGTTTGCATGGATTTTGGCATCATGTCTGGCTTCTTCCAAATTTAGTTTAGCTTTTTTTATTTCCTGTTTGGTTTCCTGTTTTGCCTTAGTTGGAATATCCTGAGCCATTATATTGGAAGAGAACAAAAGTGCTACAGCTACTGCACCCGATAAAATAATCTTTTTCATAATCTAATCTATTATTTGAATAGTTTGTACTTATATTTAATTCTGTGATAGAACAGCAACTCTCCGTAGTTTGTTTTTCGAAAAGCAAGGAAAATAGAGGGCTATCAGTGTAAATAATGTGAAAGATTGTTCAGTATATAAAAAAGACTTCTGTTAATCTAAGCAACGGGGCTGATAGCTAATTATTTACAAAATAAAATGAGAGGAAATATATCTGTGTTCCAAATAATTATTACATTTGCGCCTGATTCTCAGTCCAACCTTTAGTTGAAGGGATGATCAGATGATAAAATGATAAGAAAGATCTTTAAATACAGAGCCGATATTTGATTCTCGGCTTTTTTTATGCTGTATCGATAACAGAAAAAAATTCATTATGATAGAAGAAAAAAAGATAGTATTAGGTATCAAGGACAAGCCGAAACCGGCGCAATGGTTACTGTTGAGTATACAACATTTGTTTGCCATGTTCGGGGCAACCGTCCTTGTACCTGCTCTTACGGGAATGAGTCCTGCAGTGGCTCTTATTTCCAGCGGTATAGGAACATTGGTATTCATCGTAATCACAAAAGGTAAAGTGCCTTCTTATCTCGGTTCTTCATTTGCTTTTATTAATCCTATCATTGCCGTTAAAGCATTAGAACTCGATCCTGCATCAGGTGTCGGTATGGGGAGTTTCCTTGTCGGCAGTTTCCTTGTCGGGGTTACATACTCTATTGTAGCGTTGATAATTGCTAAAGCCGGAACGAACTGGTTGATGAAATTATTGCCACCGGTAGTGGTGGGGCCTGTTATTATGGTTATAGGTCTGGGATTATCGGTAACGGCAGTAAATATGTCTACCAACAATCCGGCAGGAGAATATGACCTGACATATGTCTGGGTAGGACTGATTACTCTTACGATAACTATACTTACGGCCATTTTTACCCGTGGATTCCTGAGCGTTATTCCGGTTCTGGTCGGTATTATAGGGGGCTATATATTTTCTGTAGTCTTTGGCATTGTGGATATGCAGCCCGTAGCAGACGCCAAATGGATACAGTTACCACCATTCGAAATTCCTTTTGTAGATTATACTCCGTCTTTTACTTGGCGCATATTACTGATGATGGTGCCTGTTGCCATTGTCCCTATTGCAGAGCATATCGGGCATCAGCTGGTATTGAGCAAAGTAGTGGGCAAAGATCTAATAAAAGATCCCGGACTGGATAAATCTATGCTGGGTGACGGTATTGCCACAATGATCGCTGCGGGTATTGGCGGTCCTCCCGTGACTACATACGGTGAAAATATCGGTGTATTGGCTATTACGCGGGCATTCAGTATCTATTTGTTTGTCGGGGCAGCAGTCTTCGCTATATTATTCGGTTTCTGCGGTAAGATTGCTGCATTGCTTACCACTATCCCTACTCCTGTAATGGGCGGGGTTTCCATTCTCCTGTTTGGTATCATTGCATCCAGCGGATTGCGTATGCTTGTCGAGAATAAAGTGGATTTCAGCCGTAAACGCAATCTTATTATTGCATCGGTGATACTGGTTATCGGTATCGGCGGAGCGGCCATTCATATAGGAAAAGTATTTTCACTCGAAGGTATGGCCTTGGCCTCAATTATAGGTGTGGTTTTAAATCAGGTTTTACCCGGAAAACAGGTCGTGGATTTCGATGAAATGTTTAAAGAATAGTTTATTTTAAACTAAAATATAAGCTTACATAGACTTACAACAATAAATTCTCTAAGTTATTAATCGTTAAAAATAATGGTTGATGCTTCAACCGTTATTTCCTTATTTATAAGCAGTTTAATTAATAATCTGCTGTAGAACATGTTTTCAATCCTGTTAAAATGTCTTTTTTTCAACGTGTTAAAGTTGCTCACTTTTGAAATAAGTTCTATATTTGACAGTTATATAAATGAAATCTTACTAGTATCGAAGCTAAATTATGGAGAAAACCCTCGTTATTTTAAAGCCTTCATGCGTTCAGAGATCGCTGATAGGAGAGGTCATCTCCCGCTTCGAAAAGAAAGGTTTACGTTTGGCGGGAACGAAAATGATACAAATGACCGATGCCATTCTAAATGAACACTACGCACATCTTAAAGACAGGCCCTTTTTCGAGCGTGTCAAAAATTCTATGAAAGTATGCCCCGTAGTTGTTCAGTGTTGGGAAGGTATCGATGCTGCAAAAGTCGTGCGTTCTATAATTGGTGTGACCGACGGAAGGGAGGCTGTAGCAGGAACAATAAGAGGAGACCTGTCGATGAGTGCACAGGAGAATATTGTTCATGCTTCAGATTCAGCCGAATCAGCCAAAGTGGAACTCAAACGCTTTTTTGCAGATAATGAGATTTTTGATTATAAACTATCCACACTTGCACACTTGTATGCATGTGACGAGATTTAAAGTAATTATGCAAGGAAGAACAAATATTTTTACAAAGAGCTTTAAAAAGCTAAGACTACTACCTTTAGCAGCAATGTTTTTACTACCGATGAGTAGTTTCGCTCAAAATACTGACAACAACGCGGAATCTAATACTGACAGAGTCGAACTCAAATACAAGCAACGTCATAGCCGCATGAGTGCTAATGACCTTTACGCAGACGGAATCAAGATTAAGCGGGACTTGTCCATATTAAAGGAAGTACAAGAGGAACGTATCCTCTCAGCAGATGAAATACCTGCAGAAGAACTATACGGCGGCATTTGGAACAACCGTTACGTTAATGCTTACCGTTCGATAGAAAATATACCCGATACTTTTACTGTCAATCTTTCCAATTTTACAATGCCTACAATGGGTCATATAACTTCCAATTACGGGCCGCGTCGTCGCAGAATGCATTACGGCATCGACCTGAAAGTACAGACGGGAGACACTATCTATGCGGCATTCGACGGGAAAGTACGTGTAAAGCAATATGAGCGTCGCGGGTATGGATATTATCTGGCTCTTCGTCATCCTAACGGACTGGAAACCGTATACGGACACTTGTCCAAGTTTTTGGTAAACGAAGACGATGTAGTAAAATCGGGAGATCCGATAGCATTGGGTGGAAATACAGGACGTTCGACAGGTTCGCATCTGCATCTGGAATTCCGTTTCCTAGGAAATCCGATCAATCCGACATTTATTGTCGATTTTGAGAATAAAGTTTGCCACAAAGATACTTATACAGTCACTCCTAAAAGTTTCAACAGAAGTTCGAAAGGTGTGAATGTTAAACTGCTAGCTTCTTCAGCCACACGTTCCAATTCGAATGTAAAGAATAAGTATGCATCGGGCAGCGTGAGTTATCACCGTGTGAAATCCGGGGATACATTGGGTGCTATTGCTCGTAAATACGGAACATCTATAAATAAAATCTGTTCGCTGAATAGTATTACTACCAGAACAATATTGCGTCCGGGTAAATCGTTGAGAGTATCCTGATAAAAAAAGAATATAGATAAAAAGGCTGCAAGATTGAATTTCTTGCAGCCTTTCTTTTTTTTGTTTTATCATACAAGTTACTCATGGTTATCACAAATATTGCCTATACTACTTATTGTATATTATCTGTTATAAATAATTAAATGGCAGATAAATGTCCGTTTATTTAAGATTATTCTTTATTTTTGTCATCAATTCAATAATGCATAAAGTGCCTGAGTTTTCAGATTATGAAAACAGAGAAGAGTGCCCGTAGAAAAGGGAATCTAATATTTTGAATATTATACATAAACCTAATATAAAATGAATATCAATAAGATTATTAAAACAGCCTCTCTGGGCTTAATAACTTGTGCTTTATTCTATTCTTGCGACGAATCGGATAAAAGTAAGGAATCGTTAAATCTCACACAATATGTCGACCCATATATAGGAACAGGTGATCATGGACATGTCTTTATGGGGGCAGATGTTCCGTTCGGATTGGTACAACTCGGCCCGACCAATATTACAGGAGGCTGGGACTGGACATCGGGATACCATATATCGGACTCTACTATCTGGGGATTCACGCATATGCATCTGAGTGGTACGGGTATAGGCGACCTTTTGGATATAGCTTTCATGCCCGTAGTGGGAGATGTTAAGCTGGGGAAAGGTGAGATATCTGACCCTAATTCGGGTATGTATTCTCAATTCAGCCATGATAAGGAAACAGCTAAAGCCGGTTATTATGCTGTACATCTCGATAGGTACAATGTAGATGTAGAACTTACAGCTACAAAAAGAGTCGGTTTTCATAAATATGTTTTCCCTCAATCGGATAATGCTCAGGTTATAATAGACCTGAAAAGCAGTCTGAACTGGGATAGTCCGGTAGAAACATATCTCAAATATGAGAATGACTCTACTATTTCGGGTTATCGTTATTCTAAAGGATGGGCTAACGATCAGCGGGTATTCTTCACCGCTTCATTCTCCAAACCGATGAAGAAATTCATATTGTCGGAAGGTGAAGAAGCAAAAGAGGGAACCGAACTGAAAGCAGTTGGTGTTTTCGGTCAGGCTTTATTCGATACAAAAGATAAGGAAGAAATATATATCAAAGTAGCATTATCGCCTGTCAGCATCGAAAATGCGAAGCTGAACATGAAGAGTGAACTTCCGGGCTGGGATTTCAAACAGACAATAGCTGATGCCGACAAAGCATGGAACGACGAATTAAGCAAGATCGTTATTTCTGCCGACGATGTAACAAAACGCGTATTCTATACAGCACTATATCATACAATGATTGCTCCGTCCGAGTTTTGTGATGTAAACAATGATTACAGAGGTTCGGATGCCAAAATGCACGAAAAAGGCGCATTTAAGAATTATACTACATTTTCATTGTGGGATACTTACCGTGCCGCTCATCCGCTGATGACAATCATTCATCCCGAAAAGATGAGTGACATCATTAATACAATGCTTACTATCTATAAGGAGCAGGGCAAACTTCCTGTATGGCATCTTATGGGTTGCGAAACCGACTGTATGGTAGGTAATCCGGGGATATCAGTTGTTGCCGATGCCATACTGAAAGGTTACGGCGGTTTCGATAAGGAACTGGCATTCGAAGCTATGAAGAATTCAGCTATGCTGGACGAAAGAGGCTTGAAGTATATGAAAGAATATGGCTATATACCATATGATAAAGGTGAAAGTGAAGGCCTTTCTAAATGTATGGAATATGCCATTGCAGACTGGACAATAGCACAGGTTGCCCAGCAAATGGGAAAAACAGGAGATTATGAATATTTCCTTAAACGCAGTAAGGCTTATACTTATTATTTCGATAAGTCTACAGGTTTCATGAGAGGTTTGTCTTCTGACGGTAAATTTAAGGAACCGTTCAATCCGTTCGAATCAGTTCACCGCGATAACGATTACACAGAAGGGAATGCTTGGCAATATACATGGCTTGTGCCTCACGATATAAAAGGTCTTGTAGATCTTTTCGGAAGCAAGGAGAAATTCACTCAGAAACTCGACTCTCTGTTTATTGTAGAAGGTTCGCTTGGTGAACATGCTTCTCCGGATATCAGCGGTCTGATCGGGCAGTATGCGCATGGTAACGAACCTAGCCATCATATTCTGTATATGTATCCATACATCGGCCAGCCGTGGAAGACTGCCGATAAAGTACGCCAAGTCTTATCTGTATTATATCACGACAAACCTGCAGGACTTTCAGGTAATGAAGATGTAGGCCAGATGTCGGCATGGTATATCTTGTCTGCGCTCGGGTTCTATCAGGTTGAACCTGCCGGAGGAAAGTATGTATTCGGTTCACCGATTGTTAACGAAGCCACTATTAAAGTTAAGGATGGCAAAACATTCAAGATTGTAGCTAAAAACAACAGTGCAGCAAATAAATATATACAGAGCGTAAGCCTCAATGGTAAGGATTATGACAAATTCTATATAGATTTTAAAGATATCGAAGCCGGAGGTACACTGGAATTTGTGATGGGAGATAAGCCGTCCGAAACTTGGGGTACAAAAGGTGAAATATAAGGATATTTAAGAAAGAAAGTCCCTATTACACATCATAGGGATTTTAATTAAGGGTGAAGCCGCCAGAAGTGATTCTCGCGGCTTTGATTTTGTTTTATTAATACCAGCAAGTATTGTTATATTGCATATAACAAACTTACCATTCAATTGGTTCAATACTTTTTGAAATTAAATATTTATTTGTCTCGCTAAAATGATTATTTCCGAAAAATCCGTTATGTGCAGACAATGGTGACGGATGTACCGACCTCAAAACAAGATGCCTGCTTGTATCGATGAATGCGGCTTTCTTCTGCGCATATGATCCCCATAGGATAAAGACAAGATTCTGGCGTCCTTCGGCTAATTTATGAATGGCAGCATCGGTAAACTCTTCCCAGCCTTTTCTCTGGTGCGAACCGGCCATATGCGCCTGGACGGTAAGCGTGGCATTGAGTAAGAGTACTCCCTGATTTGCCCAACGGGTCAGATTACCCGAGCGGGGAATAGGGATGCCCATATCGCGGTTGATTTCTTTAAATATGTTTACCAGCGAGGGAGGTGCCGGTATACTGTCGGGAACGGAGAAAGATAATCCATGCGCCTGCCCGTCGTTGTGATAGGGGTCTTGCCCGAGTATTACTACCTTTACTTTATTGAAGGGGGTATGATCGAAAGCATTAAAAATAAGTTTAGCCGGAGGAAATATTTGTTTTGTGCGGTATTCATTCCTGACAAAATCGGTCAACCTGATAAAATAATCCTTTTCAAATTCATCTTTCAGTTGTTCTTTCCAGCTTTCCTCTATTTTTACGTCCATGAATATATAATTAATAGTTAGTAATTAGTGATTAATAATTGTTTTCATTCTAATGAGTAAAAACAACAATCGTAAAGATACAATTTTTTACAAATATCAGACTTTAATATTTAACATTTGTGTGTATCCCTTAACAGTCGTACTTTTGTACCCGTTATGAATAAGAGTATATTGCGGCTGGCAATACCCAATATTATATCCAATATCACTGTACCCCTGTTGGGAATGGTGGATATGTTTATTGTTGGGCATCTCGATTCTGAAGACTATATCGGGGCTATTGCTATGGCAACAATGATCTTCAATTTCATCTACTGGAGTTTCTCTTTCCTGCGTATGGGTACCAGCGGATTTACTGCCCAATCATATGGAGCCGACGATCATCAGGAACAGACCAATATCCTGCTGCGTTCTCTTGCTGTTGCTATGACGGCAGGTATACTTATTATATCGCTCCAGTATTTTATTTCCTATCTCGGTTTTTCTCTGCTCAATGGTGAACCTGCAGTGAAACAATATGCGCAGGATTATTTCTATATATACATCTGGGCTGCTCCGGCCATATTGGGACTTTATGCTTTCAATGGTTGGTATGTAGGCATGCAGAATGCCAAAATACCGATGGTTGTCGCCATTGGTGTGAATGTAGTAAATATCGCCCTGAGCTTTACATTTGTTTATGGCTTGGGGATGAAGATAGAAGGTGTGGCACTTGCTTCGGTTTGTGCACAATATACAGGTTTTCTTTCTTTCGTTCTGTTGTGGAACATAAAGTATGGAAGGTTAAAGCAATATATCAGATTTAGTGTACTGAAGAATTTTTCTTCTTACATTCCTTTCTTCAAAGTGAATAGTGATATATTTATCCGCACCATGGCGCTGGTTGCTGTTACCACTTTCTTTATGTCGGCCTCTGCTAAAGCAGGAAAAGATACGCTGGCTGCCAATGCTTTATTGATGCAACTGTTTATCCTATTCTCTTATATGATGGATGGATTTGCCTATGCTGCCGAGGCATTAACAGGTAAATTTATCGGGGCTGGAAACAGGCTGCAACTTAAATTTCTGGTAAAGAGATTATTTATATGGGGTATAATATTAGCTTTGCTTTTTACTCTTGTATATGTGCTGTTTCTCGATCAGATACTGGGTATCCTTACCGACAAACAAAATATAATCGAATTTAGCAAGCAATTCCATTTCTGGGTATACCTGATACCTATTGCCAGCTTCTCCGCATTCCTTTGGGACGGCGTATTTGTAGGGGCTACAGCCTCGCATCAGATGCGAAATTCCATGCTGGTTGCGGTGGCTGCGTTCTTTATATTGTATTTTGCTTTTTCAGGTATTTTGGCGAACAATATTTTATGGATTGCGTTTATTGTGTATCTGGCTTTGAGGGGGATAGTCCAGAGTTTTATGGCGCCCGCCGTTTTAAATCATTCCAGATGATTGATAATCAGTTTAATAATTTCTTTAGTTTGTTATGAACAAAATTGCAATAGTGTACGGCTCATCTACCGGAGCCACAGAAGCGGTAGCAGAAAAATTACAATCCGCATTGGGAGACGCCGATCTTTTCAATGCAGAAAGTGTGAATATCGATGATCTCAAGCCATATGATTTCTTAATATTCGGAGCGTCTACAACGGGTATCGGAGATTTACAGGACGATTGGGAAATGTTGCTGCCTAAAATGGAGAAAATGGATTTCTCGGGAAAGAAAGTCGCTTTATTTTCACTGGGTGACAGTGCTTCTTTCTCAACAAGTTTTGCAGGAGCGATGTATCATTTATATAAAGCATTGAAAGGAAAAGTCGAGATTGTAGGTTCTGTATCTGCAGACGGATATAATTTTGACGAATCGGATGCTATTGTTGACGGGCATTTTGTAGGACTTGCTCTAGATGAAGATAACGAATACAACGAAACCGATAAGCGGATTGCTGTTTGGGTTGAAAATCTGAAGCAATATTTGAATTAATATATTATTTATTGTATATAGTAAAAGCCGGATAGAAAACTTTTTTCCGGCTTTTTTTATAGTATATTCTTTATTTCATCCAGCTTTTTCACTGTATAAGTCGGTATAAAATCATCGGTCGGTTTGCCCTGCGGATTATACCATATCTGGTCTATTCCACTGTGGTAGGCACCCCCAATATCGGTAAAATGATTATCGCCTATCATAATCACTTTATCAGCAGGAACACCGATCTCTTTCAACGCATAGGTAAATATATCAGGATGCGGCTTATTTACGCCGACAACATCAGACAGGATTACTTTATCGAAATAGGGAGTTAGGCCTGCGCTGTCCATCTTTACATATTGCATTTCAGTAAAACCATTCGAGAGGATATGTATTCTGTACCGCGATTGCAAATAATCGAGCAATTCCTTAGCTCCCTCTACCAAAGTACCTTTCAGCATTATACGGGCAATGAAATCGTCATTGATCGCCAGAGCCTGTTCTTCACTGATTTGTTCCACAATACTTAAAGGAGCAACAAAACGCTCACGCTGCAATGTTTTCTTGGTAATCTTTCCTCTGCCGTAAAGTTCCCACAGACGGCTTACATTATCATAATAGATAGTATAGAAATCCTGAAATGAGGGGAAATAACTTGCGAAATTATAATCATCGTATATTTCAATCAGTGTCAGTCGGGTATTCTCAACGGTATCAATTAGCGTATCGTCTAAGTCGAGAAGTATATCGGTATATTTCATATGAGTCTGTAATTTCAGGCAAAGATAGGCTTTTTCAGCGTAAATGTTTGATGCAATTTTATCTATATTGTATTATAGCTGTTGGCCGTTAGCTGATAGCTTTTAGCTCTTTGAAATGGAAATTGGCGGAGCCCAATAAAATAATAGTTACAAGTTACTTCGCCCTGAGGGCGGTTGCAAATTACAGAATTATTAAATGAATGGTGTTACTTTTGTTACCTTTTAAATTTTTTTATAAAGAAAGCTAACGGCTAAAAGCTACTAGCTAATGGCTATAAATCTGTTACTTTTGTTACTTTTTTAAGAAAGCTTATTATATAGAGAAATCTTTACCTTACATATTCTTTAATTAACGGCTTTTACTAACTTTGTAGCGATTTTAAAAATCGACGATTCAGGTATGAAAACATCTTGTAACTTGTAACTCGTCACTTGTAACTATAAACTATGGCAAAAGAACTAAAAGAACTGACTCCAAGAAGTAAGGATTACAGTCAGTGGTACCTCGATTTGGTATTGAAGGCAGAATTGGCAGAAAATTCTGCAGTTCGCGGATGTATGGTTATCAAACCTTACGGATACGCGATATGGGAAAAAATGCAGCGTCAACTAGATGACATGTTTAAAGAAACAGGTCATATGAATGCTTATTTCCCTTTGTTCATCCCCAAATCTTTTCTGAGTAAAGAAGCCGACCATGTGGAAGGCTTTGCAAAGGAATGCGCCGTAGTAACTCATTATCGGCTTAAGAATGACCCTGACGGAAAGGGCGTTATTGTAGACCCGGAAGCTAAGTTGGAAGAGGAACTGATTGTTCGTCCTACTTCCGAAACCATTATATGGAATACGTACCGCAACTGGATACAGTCGTATCGCGACCTGCCTATTCTGGTGAATCAGTGGGCTAACGTAGTGCGTTGGGAAATGCGTACGCGCTTGTTCCTGCGTACAGCCGAATTTCTCTGGCAGGAAGGGCATACAGCCCATGCTACAAGGGAAGAAGCCGAAGCGGAAACAATTCAGATGCTGAATGTATATGCGCAATTTGCTGAGGAGCATATGGCTATGCCGGTTATTAAGGGAGTAAAATCTGCTTCGGAACGTTTTGCCGGAGCGGTAGAAACCTATACCATTGAAGCGATGATGCAGGACGGAAAGGCTTTGCAGTCGGGTACATCTCACTTCTTAGGTCAGAACTTTGCCAAAGCATTTGATGTGAAGTTTGCCGATAAAGAAGGTAAGATGGACTATGTATGGGCAACATCGTGGGGATTATCTACCCGTATGATCGGGGCGTTGATTATGGCACATTCGGATGATAACGGGCTTGTACTTCCTCCTAAACTGGCTCCATATCAGGTGGTGATAGTGCCTATCTATAAAGGAGATGAACAGTTGGCTCTAATCAATGAAAAGGTAGCCGGTATTGTGAAATCACTGAAAGTCTTAGGTATCAGCGTGAAATATGACAATGCAGATAATAGAAAGCCGGGCTGGAAGTTTGCCGAATACGAACTTAAAGGCGTGCCTGTACGTCTGGCAATGGGTGCCCGCGATATGGAAAACAATACAGTGGAAGTTGCCCGCCGCGATATCTTAACGAAAGAAACAGTATCGTGCGACGGCCTCGATATGTATATTAAGAATCTTCTCGATGATATTCAGACGAATATTTATCAAAAGGCATTGGATTACAGAGCTAAGCAGACTATAACTGTAGATACTTATGACGAATTCAAGGAAAAGATTGAAGACGGCGTCTTTATCCTTGCTCACTGGGACGGTACACCTGAAACAGAAGAAAAGGTAAAAGCCGAAACAAAAGCTACAATACGTTGCATCCCTCTCGAAGGTGATAAGACACCGGGCAAATGTATGGTGACAGGAAAGCCATCGGCCCAACGGGTTGTCTTTGCGCGCGCTTATTAAGCAACTATACGATTATATTAGAAGCCTTTGAATACTGATTTGTCAGATTTGAAGGCTTTTTTTTATTTGTCATAAAATCAGGTTGTTATAAATTTATTGCTATTTTTTTCTTAAAAAATTGTAACTATTTTATCATTATACTCGTCATAATAGTGAAAGCGCTTAAGAATAAAAATCAGAAGAATAAAGTAATAAATGCAAAAATATACAATCATGAAAACAATAATTATAATCTTAGCAGCAGTCCTTTCTTTATCAATGGCAAATGTGTATGCAGGTAATCCTAAAACTGTGGTTTATAGTAATGAGGATGTGACAGATAAAGGTGTAGTAAAGGAATTTATATCTTACAATACGGAAGTTTCCCGGCCTTTGAAGAAATCAGTTTATCAGTATAGTCCTGACGGAATACTTTTTAAGAAGACAGTATATAACTGGAATAGCGAAGCCGGGTGGATAGGTATGCAGAAGTATGATTACGAATGTGATAATAAGGGACACATGGTAAACCTCATCTATACAGAATGGGACAGTAAACTGAATACATGGTCGTGCCAATCGGAGCAACTCGTGCATGTTTATGATTACGACGGTGAACTTTTGGCGACAAAACAGATACATATAAACAATGATGTTAGTCATGTTTTAAGTCAGAAATAATATAGCGGATATTCTTTCTATATATAAAAGCTCTGCAGCCTGTATGGACAGGAGCAGGGCTTTTCCCATTTAATAAGCCATTTGTTTATGCCGTTTCCCGATTTTTAATTAATTTTAGAATCTTTATCTATATAGGAAAAAGATGATTGAGACGAATAACATTGGACTTGTACTTGAAGGAGGAGGAATGCGCGGGGTTTTTACCTGCGGCGTTCTCGATTACTTTATGGATAATAATATAAATTTTCCGTATGTTATAGGAGTTTCAGCCGGAGCTTGCAATGGACTTTCTTTTATTTCAAAACAGCGGGGCCGTGCAAAATTTAGTAATATCGATTTGCTTGCCAAATATAAATATATAGGATTGAAGCACTATATTAAAAAAGGTAATATCATGGATTTCGACCTGTTATTTCATGAATTCCCTGATAATATCATTCCTTACGATTATGAATCGTATTTTGCATCTCCGTCACGTTTCGAAATGGTTACTTCCAATTGTCTGACAGGACAGGCTGAATATTATGAGGAAAAAGGCAATAAGGAACGTGTTATAGATATTGTAAAAGCATCGAGCAGTCTGCCGATATTATGCCCTGTAACTTATGTAGATGATATTCCGATGCTCGATGGCGGCATCTGTGATTCCATACCAATAGAAAGAGCAATTAGACAAGGATATACAAAAAATGTGATTGTGCTTACCCGGAACAAAGGTTACCGGAAAGAAAGCAAAGATATAAAGGTTCCGTCTTTTATTTATCGTAAATATCCGGCTATGCGTCAGGCTCTCAGCAATAGAAACAGTCTGTATAATGGGCAGCTCGATCTGGTCGATAAACTGGAAGAGGAGGGAAAGGTTTTTGTGATTCGACCGCAAAAGCCTATATTGGTCGACCGGATTGAAAAAGATGTGGATAAACTAACCGACCTGTATGAACAGGGTTATGATTGTGGCAAGTTTATTTATGATATGAGTCTCTAAATATAAAAAGAAAGCAGGAAATTTATTTCCTGCTTTCTATGTTTCATTATAACTCTGTAATAGGTTTAAATTTAGGTACCAATGTCTTCATTACCACCCACGCTATGACGTAAGCTAAGGCGCAGAATGTAAACATAATACTGTATCCCGTTTCTATTTGTCCTAAAGCTTGATAATGGTCGAATAAAGCACCTGCTACTTTGGTAATGATAACTCCTCCCATACCGCCTGCCATGCCACCTATACCCGTAACCGAAGCAACGGCTTTTTTAGGGAACATATCCGATACGGTAGTAAATATATTGGCCGACCATGCCTGATGTGCAGATGCACCTATACCAATAATGACAACAGGAAACCACATACTGATACTACCAAGAGGCTGCGCCGCCAATACCGTAAGCGGGAATAGTGCAATGATGAACATCGCTGTCATACGGGCTTTGTAAGCATCCATTCCTTTCTTCATGAAGTGGGCAGGAAACCATCCTCCGCCGATACTGCCTACCATGGTCATACTATATAATACAGTCAAAGGAAGCATTATTGCAGTTCCTTCGATTCCATATTGGACTTTCAGGTATGCGGGTAGCCAGAACAGGAAGAACCACCATACACCGTCGGTGATAAATTTACCCATGAAGAATGACCATGTCTGACGGAAAGTAAGAAGCTTGAACCATGATACTTTCTCGCTCTTTTCACTTCCGTTTTCTATTGCCTGTTCTTCTTTGTCACTATGGATATGGTCGTATTCCGACTGTGTGATCTTCCCTTTCTTCAACATATTCTTTGGGGAATCATAGAAGAGGAACCAGAATATCAGCCACAAAAAGCCGATGCCTCCCACAATAATGAATGCAGCCTCCCATCCGAGGTGAGATGCAATCCACGGAACGGTAAGCGGTGCTAGTATTGCCCCTATATTTGCTCCGGAATTGAATATTCCCGTAGCAAAGGAACGTTCTTTTTTAGGGAACCATTCCGCTACGGTCTTTATAGCCGCAGGAAAGTTTCCGGCTTCTCCTATAGCCAGAACAAATCGCCCGAACATAAATCCCACTACGGAAAATGGCAATATTATTCCAACCAAAGATAACACGGGGGAGACTACTCCACCAATGCCGACTGCAAAGGCATGTATTATTGCCCCTACCGACCAAAGTGTTATTGCCCACGCATATCCTTTTCGTGTTCCCATCCAGTCGATGAACTTTCCGGCAAATAGCATGGCAATGGCATAGGTAAATTGGAATACAGCAGCAATGTCGGCGTAATCGCTGTTTGTCCAGCCGAATTGCTCTGCCAGTAATGGCTGCAACAGACTTAATACCTGCCTGTCGAGATAGTTTACTGTAGTTGCGAAAAAGAGCAGAGCACAGATTGTCCACCTGTGTCTGCTTACTTTTTCATTGATCTTGTTAAATGTATTCATGGATGTATTTTAAGGTTTAATATTTCATGTTACTCTTCTTGCTTTAGCTATGATTTCAAGTGCATCCCTGCACATATCGGTTATCTTACCCCAGTCTTTAGCTGCAATGACATCTTTAGGGAAGAGATTCGAGCCCATACCAACACATGTAACGCCAGCTTCGAACCATTTGGTCAGGTTTTCTTCAGTTGGTTCTACTCCGCCTGTTACCATAATGCTCGACCACGGCATAGGGGCTTTTACATTCTTTACGTATGACGGTCCTCCTACATTTCCGGCAGGAAATATCTTCACCACTTCCGCTCCTAGTTCCTGAGCGTAACCTATTTCCGATACCGAACCACAACCGGGTATATAAGCGACCTGACGCCGGTTACATACTTTAAATATATCGGGGTTGAGTAGCGGGCCTACTACAAAGTTTGCTCCAAGCTGCAAAAACAAAGATGCTGTACCTGCATCAACTACCGAACCGATACCGAGTATCATATCCGGGCATTCATTTGCAGCCCATTTATTGAGTTCACCGAATATTTCGTGTGCAAAGTCTCCACGGTTAGTGAATTCAAATGCCCGTACTCCACCGAGATAACAAGCTTTCAGCACTTGCTTGGATGTTTCGAGATCACTGTTGTAAAATACCGGAACCATTCCGGTTTCTGCCATTGTCTGGCAGGCTATTATTCTTGAAAATCGTGCCATATTTTAATACGCTAATTTTATATTAGTTGATTGCCCGTAAAGTATCAGCGGGATACGCGCCCCGAACCGTCGCCTTTCATCAGATTCTCCACTTCTGCCACAGTAACAAGATTAAAGTCTCCGTAAATAGTATGTTTTAAACAAGAGGCAGCGACTGCAAATTCCAGTGCTTTCTGGTCGTCGGCAGGATAGGTGATAAGTCCGTAGATCAATCCCCCCATAAAAGAATCGCCTCCGCCTACACGGTCGACAATATGAGTGATATCATAGCGTTTCGAATGATAAAGTTTATCTGAATAGAGGCATCCGCCCCATGTGTTATGATTGGCATTGATAGAACCGCGAAGGGTGATAATTACTTTCTTGGCGCGTGGGAAACGTTTCATTAATTGAGTACATACCGATTCGAATTCAGCAGCATTCACTTCTCCTCCCGTATGGGCTACGTCGAAACCTTCGGGTTTTATACCGAATACTTTTTCGGCATCTTCCTCATTCCCCAGAATAATATCGCAGCCCTCTACTAGAGCGGGCATAATTTCCGAAGCCGTTTTTCCGTATTTCCATAAGTTTTTGCGATAGTTGAGGTCTGTGGAAACGGTTACGCCCATTTCATTAGCTATTTTGATCGCTTCAAGGCAGGCCTCGGCAGCGCCTTGTGATAGAGCAGGCGTAATGCCTGTCCAATGAAACCATTGAGTATCTCTGAAAACTTCTTTCCAGTCTACCATGCCCGGTTTGATATCGGCAATGGCGGAACTAGCCCTGTCGTATACTACTTTCGATGCGCGGGCAACAGCTCCCGTTTCGAGGAAGTAGATGCCTACGCGGTTACCGCCCCGGATGATATTACTAACGCCTACATTATATTTTCTGAGATCGGAGATACACCATTCTGCAATATCGTTCTTAGGCAGACGTGTTACAAAATCGGTTGGAATGCCGTAATTCGATAACGAAACAGCAACGTTAGCCTCACCGCCTCCGAATGTGGCGTTGAGATTGTTGGATTGTATAAATCTTTGATATCCGGGAGTTGCCAGACGCAACATAATTTCGCCGAATGTTACTACTTTTTTCATCATGTGTTTTTATAGAATTATTTATTGTACTTTACAATGAGGGGATTAGCCAATCCTTCGGAGAACTCTTTTATATATTTCTCAAAGTCAGCTATCGTCGGGAAACCGAATTTAGACCAGCCGTATCCGGTATAATATGTTACAGGAATATTTGGCTGATGAGTTGTTACAGCTAAAACATGTGAGTAAGATTCTTTATTTTTTGTCTTAGCATTGTTTACGTCATATTTGTCTATAACTGTTTTGTCGATTCCATTTGGAAAGATAAGGGCTAAATATACATTGTCTGCTTTCTCACTTTTTGGTTCACTGTATATAATATACTTATCCGTCGAAATGATAGAATCGTTCTTCTCACGTTTCACAATACCTGCGGCAACAGGCATTGCTTCTTTTATAGTATATGCCTGAATGACTTTTGATAACTGTGAACCTCCATCGAGTGATATTGTGCGATTCTCTGCAATAGTCTTACCGTCTACATTCACGTCATTATATGTGAGTTTAAATGTAGTGCGCAGAGGACCGTTATCCAATAAATCTTCCGATACAAAGTTTTCGTTCATCCATAGTTTGTCGTTTACATAAGGAGCCATAGCACCTGCACCAAGACTACGTCCGACATTATAGTTATCCAGTCCTTCACCATGGTCTTCATGGTATGAGGCTGTTCCGGCTAAATCATCTTTATACCATTTGTCAATAATCAGGTTGTTGGTACGTTTATACAAAATATCGATGCCATTGCTTTGTCCATCTGTTTCTACTAACGCAGGGCCGTATATGCGGAATGCTACGCGGTCGTTTTCCCATGCAAAGTCATCTTTGCGTTCTGTGATAAAGCGTCCGTATGTTTTTGACTCATATGTACGGGCGGTATCCGTTGTAATAACAAAGCTTTTCGATTCTTTGGCTTTCAACTCCGGTTGGAAAATCAGTTTGCGGTCGTATGTTATTTGGGACGGGATTATCTCGCCTGCTTCATTTTTGACAACATAGACAGCACTATCGGTCAACAGTACTTTATCCTTGATGCTGTCCATAGGTATTTCCACAAGGTCGGCTATGCGGTCAAAATCACTCGGGTTTTCTACTGCAATACTCATCTCATTTTTTGAGGAGCAGGCAAAAAGGAAAAGGCTCGCGAATAATATACCGATTATCTTTTTCATATGCTTCGTTTTTTAGTATGCTAAATATTAACGTAGTTTATCGGCCGTGAAAGTATCCATATCATCATAGTCGAGGTTTTCGCCGCACATAGCCCATATGAAAGTATAGTTACTGGTTCCGGCTGCCGAATGTATAGACCATGAAGGAGAAATTACCGCCTGCTCGTTACCCATAAAAATATGACGCGTTTCCTGCGGTTGCCCCATAAAGTGACAGACAGCTTGTCCGGCAGGAACTTTGAAGTAGAAATAGGCTTCCATACGTCGGGAATGAGTATGCGGGGGCATGGTATTCCATACGCTGCCATCTTTTAGTTCGGTCATTCCCATTTGTAACTGGCAGCAAGGAACTATTTCACTTAATATAATCTGGTTTAGCAGACGCTCGTTCGAGGTAGCGGGAGAACCCAGATCGCGTGTGCGCCGCATGTCAGATGTAATCGGAGTCGTAGGATATTCTTTATGTGCAGGAGAAGATGCAAAATAATATTTTGCAGGATTGGATGCTTCTTTACTTTTGAAGATGACTTCTTTCGAGCCGCGACCAACATATATTGCATCTTTAAATTCCATATTATAATCTTTTCCGTCTACAGAAACAGTTCCTACACCCTCAATACAGATAATACCCAATTCGCGACGTTCGCAGAAGTATTCGGAACGGATAAGGTCTACTGTCTCCAGTTTTAAGTCCTCATTTACAGGAAGTGCACCTCCGATAATCAGACGGTCGTTGTGGGTATAAGTCATAATGACACTGTCGGCATCGAATATTTTTTCACCCAGAAATTCTTTTCGCAGTTGTTCTGTATCGTATTTTTTTACATCCTCGGGATGTGTGCCCCAACGTTCTTCTATTGTCGTTTTCATTATTCTTAATGTTTTAGTTTACATGTAAAACAAAATCAAAGTAAACAAATTATATAAGAAAGCCTTATGTTAATTATAATGGTTTACTTAACGAACTGATGCTAAAATTTGAAAAACTCCTTCGCATTATAATAAGATACATTTTCTACCAATTTACCTAAGAAATCCAATTCGGATGCAGGGAGTAATCCTTGTTCAACATCCGTTCCGATTAGGTTGCAAAGAATACGGCGGAAATACTCATGACGAGGATATGAAAGGAAGCTACGCGAATCAGTCAACATGCCGACAAAGCGACTGAGCAACCCTAAATTAGATAATGAATTCATCTGCGCTTCCATTCCCATTTTCTGATCGAGGAACCACCAGCCCGAACCGAATTGTATTTTGCCTGCTATAGTTCCATCTTGGAAATTTCCTATCATTGTAGCAACCAGATCATTATCACGCGGGTTCAGATTGTAGATGATCGTTTTTGTCAGCTTGTTATCAGTATCGAGCCTGTTGAGAAATTTCGCCATAGACTTGGCGACTGTAAAGTCTCCTATAGAATCGAAACCAGTATCCGGCCCTGCCTGCTTAAACAGGCGGGTATTATTGTTACGTATTACACCATAGTGGAATTGTTGTGTCCAGCCTTTTTCCCAATCCATGATTGACCCGTCGAATAAAACGGCGGATTTGAACTTAACGATTTCTTCCTGTGTAAGTTCTTTTCCTCCATATACCTTGTTGAATATGTTATCTATCTCGGCTTGGGTATAATCTTCTGCGTAGAATTCTTCTATACCGTGGTCGGATAGTTTGCATCCTACACTGGCAAAGAAATCATGTCTGTTGTGCAATGCGTCTATCATATCACCATAGTTGCTGATAGTAATACCCGATGCTTCAGAGAGTTTTTCCATATATGCTCTGAATGATTCCGGATTATCTACTGCCATCGCTTTATCGGGGCGCCATGTAGGCAGTACTTTTATAGAAAAGCCTTCATTCTTCAAGGCTATATGATATTGCAGTGAGTCTATCGGGTCATCGGTTGTACAAACAGCCTCAACATTGTAATGCTTCATAAGTCCGCGAGCCGAGAATTCGGGAGTACGAAGCTTTGCCGTACATTCATCGAATATTTGCTTTGCGGTTTCGGGTTTCAGAATTTTTGTAATGCCAAAAGCTGTTTTCAGTTCCAGATGCGTCCAGTGATAAAGCGGGTTGCGCATGGTGTAAGGAACGGTTTCAGCCCATTTTTCGAATTTTTCCCAATCGCTTGTCTCTTTTCCCGTGCAGAAACGTTCGGCTATACCGTTTGCACGCATCGCGCGCCATTTATAGTGGTCGCCCCCGAGCCAGATTTCACCCAGATTATCAAAACGGTAATCTTCTGCTATCTGCTTTGGGTCGAGATGACAGTGGTAGTCTATGATAGGCAGATGTTTTGCATGCTGATGATACAGGTATTCTGCGGTTTCGTTTTGCAATACGAAGTTATCGTCTAAAAACTGTTTCATATTTTTTGGCTTTTGGCTTTTAGCCGTTAATCAGAATTGTCTGCTAATGGCTGACAGCTAATTGCTATCGGCTGAATTTATTTATATAATGTCTTTGCTATACCGAGCTCCAATCCTCTGAGTTCTGCCAATCCTCTTAGGCGGCCGATACAAGAGTAACCGGGATTCGTCTTTTTATTGAGGTCATCAATCATCTGGTGGCCGTGGTCGGGACGGAATGGGATAGAGATATTCCGTTTTTGCTGTATTTCCAGTAATCCTTTCATTACGCCGTACATATCAACATCGCCTTCCAAGTGATTAGCCTCATAAAAATTGCCTTCGGCATCGCGTTGTGTAGAGCGAAGATGAACAAAGTTCACCCTGTCGCCTTGTCGCTTTATCATATTCGGCAGGTCATTGTCGGCGCGCACACCAAATGAGCCGGTACAAAAACATAGTCCGTTTGAAGCATTCGGCACGGCGGCAACCAGTTTTTCGAAGTCTGATTCTTTGCTTAATATTCGTGGTAAGCCGAGTATGGGATATGGAGGATCATCGGGATGAATAGCTAATTTAACTCCGACTTCGTCGGCTACGGGGGCTATTTCGCTGACAAAATATATCAGGTTTTTTCTTAATGTTTCGGCATCGATATTCTTATATCTGTCCAGTTGTGCCTGAAATTCTTGTAGCGTAAAGCTCTCTTCTGCTCCGGGTAATCCTGCAATCATGTTTCTGATGAGTAGGTCTTTGTCTTCCTGTGTCATACTCTCATATCGAGCTTTAGCTTTCGCGATATCTTCGGAAGAATACTCATTTTCCGCTCCCGGACGTTTCAGGATAAACAGTTCGAAAGCCATAAATGCTGCACGTTCGAAGCGTAAGGCTTTTGAACCGTCTAGCATGGTATAAGCAAGGTCGGTACGTGTCCAGTCCAGTACAGGCATGAAATTGTATGTGACAATCATCACACCGCATTTCGCCAGATTGCGGATGCTCTCTTTATAATTTTCGATATACTCTTTGTAATTTCCTTCCTGTGTCTTGATGTATTCGTGTACCGGAATGCTTTCCACGACCGACCATGTCAGACCTGCTTTTTCTATGATTTCTTTACGTTTTTGTATTTCTTCGACAGTCCATACTTCACCGTTTTTGATGTGGTGCAGGGCTGTAACTATTCCGGTTGCTCCGGCTTGTTTTATATCGGCTAATGCTACGGGATCATTCGGCCCGTACCAACGCCATGTTTGTTCACTGAGTATCATATATAGAAAATTTGTAAATTAGTAAATGTGCCAATTAGCAAATTCTTATTTAATTTCCGAATATACTAATTTGCTAATTATTTAGATGGAATAGCTGTTAAATCCCCCGTCTACAACTAGTATTGATCCATTGGTAAAACTGGAAGCATCACTCACCAGATAATGGATAGCGCCCAAAAGCTCTTCCGATCTGCCAAAACGACGGAAAGGTGTATGCGCGATTACAGATTTTGCACGTTCGGTATAAGAGCCGTCCGGATTAAGCATAAGGTTCCGGTTTTGATCGGTAATGAAAAATCCCGGAGCAATAGCATTTACGCGGAAGTTATCGCCGAATTTGGTTGATAATTCTCCCGCCATATATTCGGTAAAATTGGCAACGGCAGCTTTTGCCATCCCGTAACCCATAACACGGGTGAGCGGACGGAACGATGACATGGAAGCTATGTTTATAATATTTCCCTTTCCTCCGTCTACCATTGCTTTAGCAAAAACAAGGGTAGGGGTGATGGTTCCGAAAAGGTTGAGGTCAATAACATTTTTCAGAGCCTCTGTATTTACATCGAAAATGGTTTTGTCGGGTGGAATGGTTGCACCCGGTATATTTCCTCCAGCGGCATTGATAAGGACATCTATCTTGCCATAAGCTTTCAGAATATCGGCTTTATTCTGTTCGAGATTCTCTTCGTTAAGTGCATCCGAAATAAGGAACATGGCTTCATGCCCTTTGGCCCTGATTTTGTTTGCAAGAGCTTCTCCTTTTTCCTGAGAACGTCCCAAAATAACGACTTTAGCACCTTCCGATGCCAGATATTCCGACATTTGCGAGCCCAGAATTCCATATCCTCCGGTAATAAGGACTACTTTTCCGTCGATGTTGAATAAGGTGTTTTTCATATCTATAGTTTATAATTGTTATAGTAATCTATGTTTTCTTTAATAAGAATGTCTATCGGCATAAAATTTGTCTTTTGGGGCACTTGTTTAAACAGGAAATAATTGGAAAAAGCTTTTATCGCATCATAACCCTGTAATTCGGGGCGTTGAGAAAGTATAAAAGATATTTTCCCGTCTTTGAGTGCTTTTACGTTCCGGTCGATAGCATCATGCCCTATCAGGCGTATTCTTTCTTTTAAAGTTTCCTCCATTTTATCCAGCATATTCACCAGTTCATATATGCGGGAGTTGAGCACGATTCCTCCAACCAAGCCTTTGTTTTCGTTTACTATCTTCCGAAGTGCAGGCAGGCTTCCGGTATAATCGTCGGGATTTATCTCTAAGTGATGAATTTTACCTTTATAATTACTTTCGGCAAGGCACTTCAGAAAGCCTTTTTCGCGGGTTTTCATCTGTACCGATATTTCTTTGTATTTGAACCGTACATGGGCAATAAAAATGTCCGCCTCCAGGCCTATTTCTTTCAATAATAGCTTTGCTGCTATATTTCCGCTGCCTAAAGAGTCCCCGCCGAAATATGCAAGGTCTTTTTGTTTATGTATATCCGAGTCGATATATATATAAGGCATTTCTTTCTCATCCAACTCTTTCGAGAGGTTGATCACAAGTTCTCCGAAAAGAGTTGCGAGCAGTACACCGTCATATTCTTTTTGTTTAAACTCATCGACTGCTTTCAGGAATGAAAAGCGGTCATACTGATTGAAAAGCAGATATTCGACACTGATGTTGAATTTCCTCATTTCATCTTCAGCCTTATTTATACCCTCACACACCAGTTCCCAGTAATCTCCTTCCGAATATGTCGGGGCAATTACTGCAAATTTATAGCTGCGCTTCGACGCCAGAAAACGGGCAACCATATTGGGTTCGTAATTCAGTTCTTTGAGTATCTTTTCCACTTTAGCCTTTTTCTCAGGCGATACCCGTCCTCTCTGATGCAATACGCGATCGACCGTTCCAGTCGAAACCCCTGCTAACCTGGCTATATCGATTATTCGTATATTGGCATTCTCTTTTTTCATGTGGGCTTATTAAATTATTAGATTTGTGTGCGCACACACGGTTGATGCAAATGTACAATTATTTATTTATAAAACAATGTGTGTGCGTACACATTGTTTTGTATTCTGGAATTTAATTGTCATTTAATCAACTTATTAATTCAATATTATAGAAAATATGTTTTAGGGCATGTTTTTGATATATAATGAATCTTTTATTAAGAAGATATTAAATTATCTCTATTTAGGATAAAACTATCCGGAATTAGAATAGTATGATTTACTATGTAAAAAATTGAAAATAGTGTTACTTATGTTACTTTTTATGATTTAGGTCAACCGAATTACATGAAAACAACTTTGGATAATTATTTGTTTTGAATAGCAGGACTGCATCACCTACATATCCGATGATCATTAGGGTGAAACAGGAAGATTATCTAACTTTGTAAAAATTGGAATTTCTGTTTACAATGCGATATTTACAATAAGACTTGAAAAATTAGAATATTAAAATATGAAACCGACATTATTTATTTTGGCTGCCGGAATGGGAAGCCGTTACGGAGGACTAAAACAGCTCGACGGACTTGGGCCGAATGGTGAGACTATTATGGACTATTCAGTATATGATGCTATAAAGTCCGGCTTTGGCAAAATTGTATTTGTTATCAGACATTCTTTTGAAAAAGAATTCAGGGAAAAAGTGATTTCGAAGTATCAGGGCAGGATAGAAGTAGAAGTAGTTTTTCAGGAACTGGATTATCTGCCGGAAGGTTTTAAACTCAATCATGAAAGGGAAAAGCCATGGGGTACGAACCATGCGTTGCTGATGGGTAAAGGAGTAATCAATGAACCTTTTGGAATCATCAATGCTGATGATTTCTACGGCCGTGAGAGTTTTCAGATATTGGCCGGACAATTGAAAATGATGGCAGATAAGAGCCGTAATTACTGTATGATAGGTTATTTGCTGGGTAATACTTTATCGGACAGTGGTACGGTTGCACGTGGCGTTTGCCAGATTGATGAAGAAAACTATCTGACTAAAGTGGTGGAACGTACCCAGATAGAACGTATAGACGGTGTGCCGTGCTATAAAGAAGATGACGGCACATGGAAGAAACTTACGGATACAACCCCTGTGTCAATGAATATGTGGGGTTTTACACCCGATTATTTCGATTTGTCGGAAAAGAGTTTTACTCAGTTTCTTGAGGATAATAAGGATAATAACAAAGCAGAATTTTTAATCCCCACACTTGTTAATGATCTTATTGAACAAGGAGAAATTAAAGTAAAACTTATAAATACACCTTCCGTATGGTTCGGGATAACTTACGCTAAAGACAGGCCGGAGGCAGTACTGAAGATACAGGACTTAATTGATCAAAAGATATATCCTGAAAGGCTGTTCAATTGATATATCAATACAGCCTTTGTACCGAAAGATATAATTCACGTGTATTGTCGGTATCATCATATGTTCCTTTATTATCCACCCAGATTGTATAATACAGGCGAAACCATTTTCCATTATAGAATAAGTCGATAGTAACGGTTTCTTGTCCGTGATTGACTCTCGGTGTTGTATTATTGTAATAATTACCCTGGCTCAGGTACACTCCATTATCAAATTGGATATATCCTCCCGCAGGTATAGTAATGTTTGAATAACCGAACCCTTCCTGGGAAGACATGGAACTTGCCCATATTTTTATTGGCTTGGAAGTTATATTGTACATGCGGGGATCGAGAGTGACAACACCTACTTCTCCATTCGAAGCACTTCTGAAATAGGCATCCATTCTGAAAACGTCTTCCACTATGGGCATATCGCTTATAAGATGACTGGCGAGATTGTTATCTCCGGAAACATTAGCACGCATCGATCCGTGCCAGAATGTTTGCTGACCTTGCCACATCGAATTAGCCCCTACCTTGGCTGTACATATTTGATCTAAGAATTTGATTTCGAATTCCGACAATTCAGGACTTGAGGCAGAAGGTGTTCCTGATAGGGTAAAAACTAACTCTCCATTACCATATTCCAATCTTCCAGGCTGTAATGTTGCCGTCAGACCTGTTACACCCCTCGAAGATATTGGCGTGCCGGCAGGGTAGTACCCGCCGTTCCCTCCTGTATATGGCACAATTAAAACTCCGTTGTAAGGCGTCCCGGCTTTGTATGATATAGGGTTGATTCTTGCATTGGCACAATCCAAACTTGTAATATGAGGATCTTTACTGGTTCCGCTGGCGAATTGCAGCCATTCTGATCCGTTCCAATAAAGATAGCCTTCCGTTTTTAAAGCTGCGGTGCCGAGATTATAGACCAGTAAGCCAACGGCAGGATCGGGTATTGTTGTTACATCCGTAGCACTCTGAAGTGCTACTTTAGGGCCTAGAAATCCTTTGTCAGATGCTTTTACTTCCAAAGCAGCGGATGCATGCGGGGATGTTGTCCCGATTCCGACATTACCGTTGGGGGTGATAATGAAATCGTTGGCTTGTTGAGCCTCTGTAGCGTTTTCTTCATTGTCTTTGGCTCCGTCTACATGGAATACCGATTGTGGATTTCGGGTGCCTATACCTACATTCCCCATCTGGTAAATATTTTGACTGTTGGAAGTCGCCTTATCATCGGTTCCGCTCACCATCCATGGTTCTATGGCTTCCGTCCGAACCCATTTCGTGCCATCATTGTAATAATAACCGGGGGTTACATTACCGGTAGTGGACGTATTATATAGAACCATACCGGGTGTATGCTTTGTCAAAGGAGCTGCACTGTTTGTATGCGCCAAAGCAACGCGCGGTAATAACATGCCTTTTGTGGAAGTTCCGTCGGCATTTTCCTTTAAGTCGAGAAGTGTATCTTTTTCTGGCTCATACCCTGAACCAATGGTCACTTGCGTCATTGCATTTATAGCAAAAGACAACATCAGTGATAATGTTAATGATCGCTGTTTCATGTGTTTGTAATACTTGTAGATCCAATGACAAACTGATGTTTATCATTATTGTCTCCGAACTTTATTATTGTTTGTATACTGTCCTGTGTAGTAGGACGAATAAATACGTCACCTATAAGTAATTATTACAGGTCACATTTAAGTTTCTATTTGGAATATTAAATAAATGATATCGTTTTATCTCCATTTTGGCTATACAAAATTAAGAAAAAAACTCCGAATAATGACCGGATGTGCAGATATTCTATTTAGAAGTATTGTAAATTATAGCAGCTTGGAACTTGAAATAAAATAAATATCCTTATCTTTGACGTCATTTTATAATTAGTTGTAAATAAGTGAACCCGATTGATTTTCAGTTTGTTCTACAATATATTATTTAAAGGTAATTATATGTGCTTTTACATCTCCATGAATAAAAATGCTCAAACACTTGCTTCGCGGTACGGACTGAAAACGGATATTCTAGAATCGTATCAAGATATCTTAAACGAGCATTATCAGATAAACGCTTTTACTAATCCTTTGTGTTATGTAGTGACAAACAGTGAGGAATTGCACGCCTTTAATTGGGGGCTAATACCACATTGGGAGCGGACTCCGCAGGATGCCGACAAGATACGTGCAATGACTTACAATGCACGATCGGAGTCGATATTCGAGAAGCCGTCTTTCAGGGAACCGATAAGATCGAAACGGTGTCTTGTACCGTCTACAGGCTATTTCGAATATCATCATAATGCCGATAGTTCTACAACTCCGTATTTTATATATCTGAAAAATACAGAGATATTCTCCATAGCAGGAATATACGACAGTTGGAAAAATCCTGCAAACGGAGATATAATCAACACCTTTTCCATAATAACGACCGAGGCCAATTCCTTTACTGCTGAAATACATAACGGCGGTAAGAATCCGAACCGGATGCCCGTTATATTATCTCCTATGGATGAAAAACAATGGATCGATTCCTCGTTGAATAGAGAAGGTATTATTGAGCTTATGAAACCTTATGATGCTTCTTTAATGGATGCGCATGCTGTTAGAAGGGATTTTCTGAAGTTAGATACTAGGGATGAAAGGGTAATAGAAAGGCAATAAGGAATTATGTAAGTGTATTAAAACAGATAAAAAATAACCTCCCCCGAAAAAAACATTCAGGAGAGGTTATTTACACCCACTTTTATTATCTACTGTTTAACTCTTTGATTCTTATATTCCTGAATTTTAGAGGGGAGCCGTGCCCCAGAAATCCGATATATCCTTTTTTATTGAACAAGCCCGGATGCTGCTGTCCGTCCGCTGTTCCGTTTTTAGTTGCCTCTCTTATATTTCCATCCAGTATAACCGTTCCATTGAGAGTTACTTTGATATGATCTCCATTTGCAGTAATCTCTTCTTCGTTCCATTCTCCGACAGGTTTTAAGAAGCCTCTTTTTGCTCCTATAATACCATATACGGAGCCATGTGCCTGTAGCGGCGTTATATCCTTATAAACCGGATGGTCATGATCGAGAATCTGTATTTCCATACCGTCATATGCAGCATCCACACCCATAGGAGTGCGAATTCCTACGCCATTATTGGCCGCAGGAGTCAGTTGAAATTCGAAGCGGAAAGTAAAATCTGAGAACTCATCCTTAGTGTAAAGATTACCTCCATGACCGCCTTTCGGGTTTAAAGAGATACAACCGTCTTCAATGGCATAATCGACCGTATTCCCCGTCCAACTATGCATATTTGTTCCATCGAACAGGATTTTAAAGCTTTCTTTCTCTTCCTGAGCCGATAATTGGAATGGTTTGAAGCTTTCCAGTTCTTTCACGAAAATATTGCGGTAATATACCTTACTTCCATGTGCCTGCAATTCGATCTGTTCTATAGGGAATATCGGTTGCGAGCGATCCCAGTAGTTTTCTAGTATAACATTATCTACAACCAGTTCCCCGTTAAGCTTTACGGTTACACGGTCACCAACCATTTTGATATAGAATGTATTCCATTCTCCCAGCTTATTGTCGGCAACCTTTAATGGTTTCGATGGGTTGGATTGGTTATTGTACAAACCACCCGAACCGACTTCTGCGCCTACATCTTTACGGGAAATATCCCATATCTGTACCTGAGGCGTACCGCGCAGATAGATACCGGCATCAGCTTCTTTTCCTGCAGGATCAAGTTTCCAGTCGATATACATCTCAAAGTCACCGTATTGCTTTTCAGTACATAGGTTATTGCCTCCCGTACCGTCGAATACAAGTGTGCCCTTTTCTGCATTCCAATGATCTATTGCAATCTTATCGGCAGCAGTTTGCTGTTTAGCCAGTTCGATTGGTTTCATTTTCATACGTGCAATCGGGTTTTCTACGAGACCTTTCCATCCGCTAAGGTCTTTCCCATTAAACAGGGATATAAATCCTTCTTCTTTCGGCATTTCACCCAAATGCTTACGGATGGCTTCCTTCTGATATCCGGCATCAGGGTTATCGAGAACTTCTGCTACTTTATTCAATAATTTCTCTACATTCTTCCCTGTAAAGTCTTTATTATTCAGTGCGATATTCATTACTGTATGGGCAGCGGATTGCTGTACTGCTTTTTGATCCAGATATTGTCCGGCAAGTAACATGGCGAGATAAGAATTGGTTCTTCCTAGTTGACTAAGGATTTGATTCTTCTGCTCATCGGTCTTGGCTATGTCCATAGCTTTAGTGAGGAACAGTCGCTTGTTTTCTCCTGTCATATCCGAATTGGAAATCAACTGGATATACCTTTCTAAGGCGCGATTAAAATAGGTAGAAGCCGAAGGATTGATACATATGGTGTATAACTCATCGGCAACCTGTAAACTGTTCCAGCCTAATAATGCCTGAAAAGCTCCATCTTTAGCCGTTCCGCTCTCTATGGAAAACCTTTCGGAAATAATATTTAAAGCAGTTGCATCGCCTGTCGATGTCAGTATTGGATAATACAGGTATTGCTTATTTTTCTGTACCTTATTCATTTGAGCGGTTATTGTTTCCAGTCTTTTCCCGGCCGGAATATCTTTTAGTACATTCCTTATAGCTTGTTGTACAAAAGTCACTGCATCGGCAGGTGTATTTTCCAGTAAGCTGTATAGAGTAGGTAAATTACCAGTTGATACTACATCTTTTAGTGCCTTATATGCTGTAGTCTTAACTTCTGGTGAACTATTATTTATTTGTTCCAAAACACTATCCGCATAATCAGTTGACTTTCGACTTGCCAATAGTTTTAGGGCGGCGATTTTTCCGTCATCGGTTGCTGCCGGTATTATCGTCGCAATGTGTGAACATATATCCCCCGAAACAGAGTACAGCAATTTTTCTGCTAATGCTACAGTCTGATTGTCTTCACTTTTCAGCAGATTGACTAGGGAAATGATCGCTTCTTCACTACCGATTTTAGCGATTATTTCTACAGCAGATTTCTTTACATCAAAATTAGTAGAGGTTAATTTGCTGGTAAATACATTTGCACCCAAATCTTTTATGGCTTTTCTTTTCAATTCATTTCCACACTCTATATTCAGCCAGTTCATTATATCTACTTGCACTTCCGGTTTTTGTTTTTTGAGATTTTTGACTATCTCCGCATACATTTTCCCGTTCGCATACTCAGAAGCCAATATCAGCGCCGCCATTCTGTAATTGCGGCTGTTATCCTTGAGGGCATTCTGTAGTAATTTGCCTGCACTCTCCGGTTTAGCCTTCATCATTATTTCGAGGGCCGCCTCACGAGTCTGGGTTTGTCCTGCTTTCTGCGCTTTCTTCATCAGGCTGTTAGCCGCCTTTTCCGCCTCCTTTACCTCACCCTGAACTAAGAGCCTTTTGATAAGTGCGATATACGCCTCATTGCCACCCTCTTTGAGCATGGAGTAATTATCCCTTTCAGCCGCCTCAGCCAAGACAGGTAAAGACAACTTGGAACCCAGCTGACTGAGAGCATACAATACCACTTTCCTCTTATTGGCATCCGGCGAATCCGCCAACAGAATCAATGCATTCTCCGCCTCACTCATTTTAAGCTTGGCCATAGCCAGTATAACAGGCTGCGCAGTCTTGTCACTTGTCGCTGCATTCAAAGCATACAACAACGCCTTTCTCGATTCCGGCGTATCGATAGCCGACAAGGCCGCCGCCGCAGGTCCGCCCAATGATTCGTTATCCAGAAAAGACGAAAGCTTCTCCACCGCTTCCCCTTTTCCCATAACCTCCAGTTGACGTATAATAAAAGCTTTCACCTCCCGGTCGCTGACCATATCCAGGGCCTTGATATAAGCATTAGCCGTTACCAGCCTCTGCCCTTCCATACCTTCCGCCGATACATAGTGCGACAGCCCGCTCAAAGCATACTCCACCGCCGCATTACCATCCTGCAGGTTCATCATCTTTACCAGCTGCAATACCCCTTCCTCCCCTGTAGAGGCAAGGTCCTTCATCTGGTTGTTGTATTGTTGGGGCTGCTGGGCGGGCATCTGTGCCAGCACATCCGCTACAATGGTCTTAGCCGTCCTGTTGGCCGGGAACTGCCCGTATACCAGTGAGCAACACATCAGTACAGCCGACAGTATATATATTTTTTTCATGCTTGCTTGTATTATCTTATTCATTTCAAATCAGTAAACAGGTTAAATATTCCACGGGCTTCTGATCGGCTGGTCCAACAACCTGTTTGCCGCCTCATCGTTCTTAAACTCCAGTTTGACAGGATCAAAATGCAAGGTACGGTTCAGCCTGAGGGCTACCACTCCCATGTTGACAATAGTAGACGAACGGAAGCCGTTCTGCTCGTTCAGTGCAAAAGGCTTGCGCGTCTTCACACTCTCGATAAAGTCAGTCACCTGCTCCTCCGGTTCCGGATAAGCAGCCAGCTTCTTTTCCCAGTCCGGGATATCACAGACGAAGTTCTTGTATACATTGCCGTTCGGTCCCGATATATACGGCGTATCCGGATTGCCGTAGTCACCTCCCCAGAGGACGATCTGGCACCCGTCGTCATAAGTATATGTAATCGAACGCCATGTGCCGATCGCATCCGGATGCTGCTGCGGAGCATCCACCTCCACCTTCACAGGGCTGGTATTGTCTTTCCCCAACAGATACTGTACAGGGTCTATATAATGCTGCCCCATATCCCCTAAACCACCGCCGTCGTAATCCCAGTATCCCCGGAACGTCTGGTGTACGCGGTGGCTGTTGTAAGGCTTGTAAGGCGCAGGCCCGAGCCACATATCATAATCCAGTTCCGCCGGTACCGTTTCCGGTGCTAGGTTTTCCTTCCCCACCCAGAAAAACTTCCAGTCGAAGCCCGTATGCTTGCTTATAGTAACCTTCAGCGGCCATCCGAGCATTCCGCTCTGTACCAGTTTCTTGAGAGGTCGCACAGGCGTACCCAGCCCGTAGAAGCTGTCAGCGAATCGGAACCATGTATTCAGGCGGAACTTGACCCCGTACTGCTTTACCGCTTCCATCACTCTTTTACCCTCACCGATGGTACGTGTCATCGGTTTCTCACACCATATATCCTTGCCCGCCTTAGCCGCTTCTACGGACATGATTCCGTGCCAGTGCGGCGGAGTGGCAATATGCACGATATCCACGTTTTTGTCCAGTATCAGTTCGCGGAAGTCATGATAAGCCGCAATACGTTCGGAGACAAGCTGCCTGCCCAGTTCGAGATGCTTCTTATCCACATCGCAGACTGCTACAAGGCGGGTTCCTGCATAATTTAGGTGTCCGCGTCCCATGCCGCCTGTACCGATGATGCCTTTTGTCAGCTGGTCGCTGGGCGGTATGAACCCGTTGCCCATGACATGGCGGGGGATGATCGTAAGGGCGGTAGCCCCGATTATCGATCTCTTCAGAAATTTCCTTCTGTCCATATTGTTTTTCATATGTAAATCCTGTTTATATAGTCTTTATTAGCTGTATATTGAGAAGGTGCTGTAAAATTATACAGCACCTTCCACCTTCATGTTTTACCAGACAATTGCCTGATCTTCATCCGGAATCAACGTATTTATTTTGCGGTGATAAACCATCGATCCTTTAGCCCTGTATGGCAAAACATCTCCCTCTACTTTTGTAATGTCATTATATCTGTATTCCATATTTAGTGTAATATAGCGGTTCAACAAATATGGTATAACAGCATCTTTTTCTTCCCGTATTTCATAGGTTGGTTGACCAATCAGTTTGAAGCCGATTGCACTGTTTTCAGCTCTCACGGTTAAATTTCCTTTTACCACGCCTTTGTCATCTTTTTTCCCATTTTCAAATGTGGCCAGTATTTTGTATATGCCTCTGTTTTTATCCAGTTCTTCGGTAACACCGACATAGAAAAAAACTGTATTATCACTTACTACATTCGCCTGACGAGTGTTCATCGTGATATAGAAATTTGTTTCATCAGCGTAGTATACAAACATATTGGTAGCCGAATAATTTCCGGAGTAATCATTGAAAGGCCGGATGTAAAGCAATGCTTTTCTCCATCCCTTTCGCATATTAGAGATATAAGACGGGTCGTCCTGTATGGTTAAAGGCAATACCCATTTATCTACCATATCGAGGTCGCCCAAATTAAAATCTATTACATAATTTTCTATACTTGAACCTGAGGGCATTTTACATACAGGCGAAGGAAAACTAAAATGTTTTTCATCCAGTTGCCTGTAATACAGGTCTGTACGATTGGCGAAATTCTCCTGATTCAGAATAGGCAATGTATCATTGTCAACTCCGATTTTAATTTCCAGATCTTTTTTATTCTTTTGGGTTCCGCTAATTACTACAGGCAGATTATATGAAACAATACCTTCGGGCTTATAGCGTAAGTATACATTTGAGACGCCATCGCCGTGGATAGGGGCTTTCAGTCCGACCATTTGGGTGTATAATTCGTCGTCCACATCATCATTGCAGGAATGAAATGCGAATAATGCACTTAACAGTACTATATAAATATATAATTTTTTCATCTTATTTTCTTTGATATTAATTGTTTAACAATATCAGTCGTATGTTTGCCATCCCGGTATCTGAGTCAGGTTCTTATTTCTTTGCAACTCGGTAAAACTGACCGGCCAGAAATACATCTTGCGGGTAAAGGTTGTCGGGAATTGCGGTATTTCTACCCTGTCGTAGAACTTTTCGGCATTCTCTGTCGTCATCAGGGTATTACAGCCGTACATTATCTGAGATTCTTCTACAGGAGCATCTTTCCAACGTCTGACATCGAAGAAACGCTGATTTTCACCCATTAACTCGATTTGACGTTCACGCTTAATTGCTTTCTGCAACTTATTGTAGTCGGCATATATATCGGCTGTAAAATCGGGAACTCCCGCTCTTATGCGTACTTGAGAAAGTGCACTACTGATATCGGGTGTATTTCTGGAAATAGGATATGTTTCCGTTCCATCCCATGACGGAATCTGATATGTAGATGTCAATTCGTTCAGGGCTTCGGCATACATCAACAGGATGTCGGCATAACGAATGGCAAGGTCAACTTTCGGATAAATTCTTCCTCCTCCCAGTTCATTATCTTTAGGGTTAACGAATTTCATCATTCCTATACCGGTAGGCAGCCAGCGTTCGCCTGAGTCACGTCCTTCAAGTTCACCCCTGTAATACCATGCACGTTTGTTCAGGTAATCGGTCTGGCGTGCGCTGGCTCCGGGCCATACAGCACCGTTGTATGCTACAGAAGCATAGAACCGTGGTTCGCGATTAGCATATTCTTTCCAGACACCTTCTTTCAGCGGTGGATATATGCCTTTTGTTTCTTCGTCTGCCGTAACAAAACCTTTCATACTGTTTTTAGTATCGAAAGGCGTTCCATCGTTCATGCTGTATGCATCGCATTGCTTTCCGGTTATTCCGTGACAATTGAATCCGCCCAGTCCCTGAGGCATCTGATGCCTTGTTAATGAAACGATTCCATACTCATAGTATGTCTGATTCTCTCCCCGTGAAAATATCAGTTCCGGATTTTCTACTACGTATAAGTCTCCGTTAAACAACGAGCGATATGATTCGAAAGGGTCTATATTCGCCCATCCTGCAGGGAAATCTTTATCCGAATGTTTCGGGTGGTGCGGTGGGATTATGGTTGCCGGATAAGCAACACTACCTGTAGCACGTTTGGTGGCCGTATATAGCCTGTACACAGGAGCCCCGTCGCTTTTCAGGTTGATTACATCATAAGCAGCCGCTGCGGCTCTTGCCCATTTACTTTCGTCATAAGTCTGTGATATCAGTTGCTTACCTGTATGATCGGTGAAATCTGCCATTTCGGTATTCCCATTGGCTAAAGGACTTGCAGCATACAGAAGCGCCTTTGCCCGTGTTGCCAGTGCGGCTCCGCGTGTAGGACGGGAAGCGCTGCGGATATCCCTTTTGTAAGGAAGGTCTTTAGCTGCCAGTTCCATCTCTTTTGCGATATAGTCTGCGCATTCGTCATAGGTATTACGGGGGAGAGAAAGCTTATCATATTCGGCATCATAATCCAGTCCTTCATCCGGAAGAATAGGAACAGGACCGTATTTACGTAAAAGCAACCAGTAATAATATCCCCTTACAAAACGTGCCTGTGCTTTCACGTCGGCAAGTTCTTCCGGAGTATAATCTTCATTTATATCTACTTTTTGTAAAAGTATGGATGCCTGACGGATGCCCTGAAAAGATTGCGTCCAATCGCTAAAATACCATCCGGGCTGGTAAGTGCCCGCTTTCATACTTCTGCAATTTCCTCCTTCAGTATAGTAAATATCATCTCCACAGTTGGTGATTGTATATTCCTGATGCCCTATTTCGAGATTGTAGAGTAATAAATGCTTGTAGGCATTTGCCAACCATTGCTCCGTATAATCCCTACTTTTAAATATACGGTCTTCGGTTTGCAAGTCTTCAAAATAATGGTCGACTGAAAGGAAGTCGGAGCATGAAGAAAAGCTGAAAGTCAGCAATAAGCTTAATATAATATGTTTTATTTTCATAAGTCGTATATTAAATATTGATAGTCAATCCTAACGTAAAAGTTCTGCTTAACGGGTATCTCTGGCCATTGGAACTGCCTAGTTCGGGATCCCATAATTTAAACTTCGAGAAAGTGAGCAGGTTGGTTGCCATAAAGTATAATCTGGCATCTTTCAACATAATCTTGTTTGTTATCTTATTAGGAAGCCTGTATCCTATCTCAAGGTTTTTCAGGCGCAGGTATTTACCGTCTCGCAGCCAATATGTAGAGCTTCTGTAATTATTTGCATTTCCATTAAAACTCAGCCGTGGATATTCTGCATTCACATCTTCATTTTCTCCAAGAATCCAGCGGTTAGATTTCACTACATCTGTCAGGATATTGCCCCAGTCACCCGAACTGAACGGGTAAACCGTGAATCCGTCGATAAAGAATGACGACTTGCCCGCCCCCTGAAATAATATGTTGAAATCGAAATTATTCCATTCTACAGCAAGACCTAATCCATAAATCAGATTGGGCTTTGCCGTGGAACCGATAGGAACGACATCGTTATCGTCGATTTTACCGTCTCCGTTTACATCTTTGTATTTGATATCTCCTGGCATTACGTCACCGAATGTCTGTGTGGGGCTATCACGTATGTCTTCATAATCTTTAAACAGCCCTTCCGCTATTAAACCTCTGTTCTGATTGATTCGGTAACCGGCCCGCATAGTATAAGGGTAATTGCTGTACTGTTCGTCGGCTTCGCGTATTTCATTCTTACTATATGTAAAGTTACCGCGCAATGCGAGTTTCACCTTATCGATAGTATGATGAACTGCGAAATTGCCATCGAAGCCTTTCAGTAAAGTAGACCCCAGATTAGCTTTCGGTACAGTTCCCTGCAGTCCGACGATAGCAGGAATATAATTGCGGTCCATGTATATACCCGTACGCTTTTCGTAGAAATAATCGACGGTAAGGTTGAATTTATCATTGAATATATATACGTCGAGTCCTACGTCGTGCTTCTTAGATTTTTCCCATGTAACATCCTTAGATGATATAATGCTGTAAGTAAGATCGCTGAAAGGGTAGGGACTATCTATATCTCCCCAGTTGTATCCGTCTTTCCATCTTTCTTTTCCGTTATCGGCATCCTTATTATAGGCTTTCGAAACGAACGAAGAGAAATACGGAAACCTGTTGTTGGAGTCGGTAATATTATCATTACCAACCTCACCGTAAGAGTAACGTATTTTGAACATTGTCAGCCAGTCGAATTTCTTTTTAATAAAGTCTTCTTCTGCAACATTCCATGCTACTGAAAATGCGGGAAAGAATCCGAACTGATGACCTTTGGCGAAATTCTCCGAACCGTTGTACCCGAAGTTGAAATCGAACAGATAACGGGACTTCCATGAATAAGTAAATCGCCCGGCTAATGTCTGGTTGCGTTTTTCTATGCCTGCACGTATATCATCTCCTACATTCGCGGTATTCTTATTGGCTCCCTGAGTGTATTTTATAGTTGTGCCGACCCGGTGGTCTGTATTGAATGCACGATCGTAATTGAGTTCGGCTTCAAAGTTAGTTCTTCTGCTTCCGTTCGATCCGGAACTTTGAGACATAAGCATTTCGGCCATTACCCTCGTAAAGTCGATCTCTCCTGCAGAATTACGCCTGCGGCTGGCCTTCCATAATTCAGGAATCTTTCTTCGCTGAATATTGTTATCGTTAAATGTATCGAAACCGAATCGCCCGGTAAATTTTAGTCCTTGTGTTATGAAACCTAGATTCTGTTCCAGTACGGCATTTGTCTGTATGGTATTTTTCCAAGACTCATTATATCCCGATTGTGTAGACATAACCCATGGATTTGTTCTGACTCCCTCTCCATATGATGGGAAATATCCATTGGAATACTTAATAGGAATCGCTATGGGGTTTTGCCCTAAGGCACTATGCCAGATATCATCCTGACTAAATCCCGGCTGGTTTTGTCTTTCCAAGGCTCCGGATACCCCGACTTTAAGCAGTGTTGATTTGGTGATATCAATATCTAAATTGAGACGATAGTTCCAGCGGCTATAATTGGTGTTTGTCTTGTAATCCTTTACTGCATTATCTGCACGGAACATACCGCCTTCATCTACATAACTGGTAGAAACAAAGTAACGGGCTGTTTCCCCACCACCGCTCAGATCGATGTTGGCCCGATAGGTAGGCGCTCCGTCCTTTAACAATAAGTCCAGCCAGTCTACATTCGGATACAGGTCTGCATCGAGTCCTGAACGATAGAGGTCTAACTCCTGATTTGAGAACGACGGCTGCAGATTTCTTGTTGTTCTGGCTTCATTGAGTAATAAAGCATAGGTATGCCCGTCAACAAATTCAGGTGTAAAAGTACGTGAACTATATGATACTTCTGCTTTAGCGTTTACGGATATTTTACCCGACCGCCCACGTTTTGTAGTTACTAATATAACGCCGTTTGCTCCGCGTGAACCATATATCGCAGTGGTCGATGCATCTTTCAGAACGGAGAAGGATTCGATATCTTCCACATTAATTTCGTTCAGGTTTCGTTCGAAACCATCTACCAGTACCAGAGCACTGGAGCCTGCTCCGAATGTTGAGATGCCCCGTACCCAGAATTCAGATGTGTTTTGCCCGGGCTGCCCTGATGTCTGCATAGCCAGTACTCCGGCGACATTTCCGGCTAAGGCATTGGTGATGCTGGAAGACGAAGTCTTCAATAAACCGACATCCACAGTAGATATAGCTCCTGTCAGGGTTGCCTTTTTCTGAGGTCCGGTTCCTGTTATGGTAACTTCTTCGATAACATTGCTTACATCCTCTTTCAATACAATTTTAAGTTCTGTATTTGTATCTTTTATCTGAACTTCTTGTTTTACAAAACCAATATAGGTGATAACCAATTGAGAATATGCATTGACTGTAATCTTGAATTTACCGTCAGCATCGGTGATTACACCCAGACCTACCGTGTTTTTTACAGAAACACTCGCTCCTATCAAGGGTTCGTCGGCTACATCCGTAACCCTGCCTGTTACCTCGACCTTAGCAGTCTGGGAATGGGCATTGAGAGCATATATTGAAAGGCATAAAATAATTAATATATATTTCTTCATATTATGTTCGGGATTAAGGTTAAACTATTCTACTGAAATACATCGTATGCGTCTGTTGCCTACCGATCCATCCCAGTTTCCACGTTCCGAAATATAAAATATCTCTTCTTCTTCGTCGTAAGCTATTCCCGACGGTTTATAGAAACGGGCTTCCTTGCGTAGGTCGCCGTCAATGTATCCATAAGCATGTTCATCTAGTCCTACGCTACCACGGCCTGCGTATGTCTCTACCAATCCGCTCGGAGTTATCTTTCTGATACAGTGATTATCCACATCGCATAAATAGAAATCATAAATATCATCTTTACCTTCTTTTACATAATCGGGGTTTTTAACGAACACACCTTGATGTATATAGCTAAATCGCGCGCCTGCCCCCGGAGCATCCAAATAACCACTATTACTCATGGTTCCGACATGCACGGTAGGCCTTAGTAGTTCTTGAGTGGTCTTATCATATACTGATTTTTGTACACAATTGAAGCCCATGAGATAGGCGTATCGCCCGTCGGGATGCATCACCATTTTTGTTTGCGATCCTTGATTTTCCCTTACATTGTATAATTGTTTGGGTTCCCATTCTTTTTTCTCCGTATTGTATTGCCCGTTGGCTTTCATTACAGCAGCATTGTAATAGGTATTGTAGAATAGTACTGCGTCTTTGGGGTGGGAGATAACGGAATAGGTTGTTCTGTCGTAGATGTAAGGATATACTTTTCTGAACGATTCAGTTCTGAGGGCATAGGAAATAGCAACCATATCGCGGGTATTCTGACCATTGTCATCGGTAAAAAACATTGTGTCACGGTCGGCACTGTAGCAGATTGTCTGCATGATATCAAACGAGCCCTGACCGTTTGTAACTACAGTCGATACATCCTCACGTCCGAGGTCGATTTTTCGCAAGGCTTTGCCATGTTCGCATACATACAGAATTTTGTCTTCTCCATCTTTATCGAATTCGATCCAGAACGGGTCGTCAAATTGTGCTTTTTCATAGTTGCCGTCGATCATGGAAGATTCACCCAACTCGTTCACATAGCCACAAAGAGTGGTAACGGTGGTAATGGGTGTATATTTAAATTTCTTTTCAAACTGGTATTCTACAGCAGGGTTTCCTCCTTCATCATCTATCTGAATCTCAATTTCTCCGCCATAGGCTCTGCGCGGAACCATACAGTAGATAGTTGTACCGTTTGAACCGATGACCTTCGCAACTTTACCTCCTATTTTTACATGGATTTTGGAAGCATCCGATCCGAAATTACTACCTGTAATGTAAAGTTCTGTTCGTGTCGGTCCTTCTGTCGGGGAAAAGCTTTTAAACTCTACAGGTTTTGAAGGATCGTAACTTCCTTTATCATCCGAGTCGCTACAGCTGACGATCAGAATCAGGACAATGGAAGTCATCAAAGCTCTAAACAGCAAATAAATTTTCTTCTTCTTTTTCATACTGATTAAATTTAAGTTAAGACCAATATTTTTACTCCTCTAAATCTGATGTAGTGGTTGGCAACAGATCTAAAGTGTACCTTTCAGAAAGACATTCTTTCTTTACGGCAATAGATTCACAATATTAAAAAATGAGATTTCAGGGCATTTTTTTCTTCATCATATAAATGCTTGATTTGTACATGTTTTTCATTTCTTAGATAAGGTTGTTCCGGTGTAAGCTAAACATCAATATTCCTTACCTTAAACTAGTAACACACGTGAATGGAAAAAGTATTATCCTATTTATGCAAAAAAGATGTTTTCTGCCAATTTTTACTTTAATAATCAGAAAGCGAAAGCCTACACTTTCGCTTCTCAATTCAAATTATACTTAAAATTAGTATCCCGGGTTTTGCTTCATATTAGGGTTAGATGTTATTTCACCTCTCGGTATAGGAAACCGGATATCCCTTTCCGGCCTGTATTTGCGGACTTCAACCTCATAGGGTTGACCGGTGATGGGATTGAATGCCCCGTAAACTTGCCCGTTCATAACCGTATTTGCAATATTCCAGCGCCGTATGTCGTAGAATCGCCGCCCTTCGAAAGCAGTTTCTGCCTGACGTTCGCGTCTTACCAGCTCTCTCAGTTTTTGCAGAGTATTGTATACAGAGGTATTTACATCGGGCATCTTCGCTCTGTTTCTTATCATGTTGAGATAGGTAATGACATCGGGATTCTTCCAATCACCGGATTCAATTAACGCCTCGACATAATTGAGTAGTACTTCGGCATAACGGATGAGCATATAATCCAGTGACCTGCCTCCGTAGCGGTCTCTGGTATCCAGATATTTTTTGACCCAGAATCCTGTAGAAGTTGAATGCTGCAATCCTATGCGGTCGAGGTTCAGATTGTTTTCCGAAAACGGATCGAGTTCCTGCCCGTCATAAATTTCACCCGGACATAATACCGATACACCGAATCGTGGATCCCTGTTGTTTTTATAGTTAGGCGTCTCTATATAGATGGCTAATGAGTCTTCTCCTAATTCATATATTGTTTTGCCCTGCTTTGTTTCAAAGTTGTTTACAGCCGAATTGGTAGGAGATGTGCTGATTTCTCCGCCCAGACTGTGAGGTGCAAATCTTTGCCATGCATCCCTGCAACCATACGACCTGATCATGATGCGTTCTTTATTATTGTCATTATTCCCACTATACGTAAAAAGTGTCGAATAATCAGGCCATAGCTCATATAAAGGAGAACCTGTAGGATTTCCTTCTCCATCGGTCTCGCGTAAATCCATAATTTTTTTTGCATATTCTGCTGCAATGTCATATTTATGGTAGTGGAGTGCCAGACGGCTTATTAAAGCCCAACAGGCAGCTTTGGATATACGCTCTTTATCTGCAGGATCATATTTTGCAGGAAGCCCATTTGCTGCTTCCCTGAATTCGGATATAATAAAATTATAGCATTCCTCTTCCGTATTGCGGGCTAGTTTGTTTTCCGCAGGGGTTATTGTTTTTTGTACTATCGGTATACCCCCGAAATACAAGAGCAGTTCCATATGATGAAATGCCCTGAGAGCCTTTGCTTCGTGTATATATCTTTTCTTTAGCTCTTCATTAGTCATATACACTCTGTGAATATTCTCCAACAAGCGGTTTGCAGAACGGATATTTATATAATTATCCTGCCACATATGAAGAGCAACACCCCAATCGGAATTCTGCAGACTTTTAGTAAATTGCGGATAGTCGTTCGAATAATTTTGTCTGCCTACAGCTTCATCACTTAGCCCTATTATCAGCATGGCATTTCTGCCCGATGTTCCTTCCGGCAGTCCCTGATATGCTATTTGCAAAGCGTTTCGTGCATTCTCTTCGGTTTCCCACCATTTGTCATCGGTGGTAAATGAGCCCGGATTATCTTTTGTGAGGAAATCTTCACAAGAGATAGAGATTATGGATAAGATTATTAATATAAGGTATATATATAGATTTTTCATAATACGTATATTTAAAATTTCAAATTAACCCCGATAGTATATATTCTCTGAATTCCGTAAGTCCACTGGCTCCCTCTCGTTTCAGGATCTAATAGTTTCATGCCGGTGAAAGTAAAAGGGTTCTGCACATTTATATACATCCGGGCAAAACTTAATCCTGCTTTAGAGATTATATCCTTATCGAAATTATATCCCAACTGTATATACTTCGTTCTTAAGAATGATCCGTCCTGAAACCAAAAATCGGAAACGTGCTTGTTTACGGAAGGGGAAGTCGATAGTCTGGGAAATCTTGCATCGGTACGTCCTTCTGTCCAGTAATTATCTGCAAAAAATCTTGTAGGTACGCCGCCATCGGCAGTCATATCGAGAGGAAAGGCAAACATGCCGGAAAGAACAACATTACATTTTCCGACTCCCTGAAATAAAGCTTCCAGATCGAAATTCTTGTAGCCGACTTTTATGTTTGCAAAGTAATTGATCCTTGGTACGGGATTGCCAATAACAGATTTATCCCCGTCGTCAATTTCCCCATTATTATTTCTATCCAAATAGCGGATATCGCCCGGTTTCGCATTTGCCATAACAGGTACTAAAGGATTTCCGGAAGCATCAAAATCACTTTGTTTGAGTAAACCGTCGGTCTCGTATCCCCAAATACTTCCTATGGGATAACCGACCCTGTTTATCGTATTCGAATCTGTATAAATATCTTCGTTACCGTATAGTTTTTCTATAGTGTTTTTATTATACGAAAATCCGGGACTGACGGATATATTCCAATTGTCTTTGATTTTCCCATAGTAATTAAGAGATACTTCAAAGCCTCTGTTTCGCACCTCACCAGAGTTAATAGGTGCATTACCGTAAAATCCTGCAACATATGATACCTGCGGCTCCAAAATTATATTTTCTGTCAGTTTATCGTAATAATCCAAAACTAATTCCAGTTTGTTGTCCAAGATTGATATATCCAATCCGGTGTCGAACATGTTGACCGTTTCCCATGTTATATCGGGGTTGCCTAAGCTCCTTTCTTCGCCGTTATTGTTATCGATAAGTGATTGATAACGATATAGGCCTATGTTTTCATTGCCTAGTTTTCCATATGATATCCTGTATTTCAGGTTGTTCACAAACTTAATGTTTTTCATGAAGCTTTCATTGTGTATATTCCATCCTGCAGCAATGGACGGGAAAGTTCCGAATTTCTTACCCGGCCCGAAGCGGGAGGAACCGTCGATGCGCCCGACTAATTCCAGTAAATAGCGGTCGTCATAGGCATAATTGAATTTTGCATAACCGGATGCCAAGGTTCTTACTTCCCATTCTCCCGCATTGTATTCTTCCTGATTGTAACCTATTATCCCCATAAGATAGTTTTTGCCGAATGATTTGGAATAATCGCCGGAAAGTCCCAGACTCTGATAAAATGTTCTGGCCTGTGACGATACCCGTTCTTGCTGCCATGTCTGAAGATGATTGCCTGTTTCGTAATCGAAGAAGTTGAAAACATCGCGTTTTCGCCGCTGTCTGTCGCTATTCAGACGGATAAAGAATTGTCCTTTTAGGTTCAAATTATCGAAGACATTCCAGCGGGGTTGAATATTTATAGTCGATTGTATATTTTCGATATCTTCTCTTCCACCTATCTCAGCATACGCCAAGGGATTTACTATATCGACCCAACGCCCGTAAATTATTTTGCCCGAACCATTATCCGGATACTTTGGCAATACTGTCGGGGGCACTCTGTATATATCCTCGAGAATCCGGTTGCCATCGCCGCTCGTTGTCCTGTTGGGCCGTTGGAGGTTCAGTCTTATTGCCATTGCATCCAGATTTACAGTGAATTTTGAAGCGAGATTTATTGTCGTATTTGCCCGTATTGTAAACCTGTCGTATGATGTGTGCGGTATCATGCCATCCTGATAGAGGTAGTTTGCCGTAACTGCAAACCGTGCCAGATTATTTCCGCCGCTGACACCCAGCGAATGACTGGTGATAGGATTGTTTTTGCTGATAATCAGGTCTACCCAATCGGTATCAGGATACCTTACAGGGTCTTCGCCGGATAGTGTTTTGGCTATTTCCCCGTCTTCCCTGTATAGCTCGGCATTTCCGGCATTCCTGCTGGCCTCGTTATACATTCGCATGTATTGTACGGCATCGACCGTTTTGGGCATATATACGGGTGACTGCATACCAAAATAACCGTCATATGTGAGGACAACTCGCCCTACTTTACCTCTCTTTGTGGTTATGGCAATAACACCGTTTGCTGCTCGGGAGCCATATATAGCGGCAGCGGCGGCATCTTTCAGTACCGAAACACTTTCTATTGTAGAAGGGTCGATATGATTCATATCCATAGGTATGCCGTCGACTAAAACAAGCGGGTCAGAATTCCCTAATGTGCTTATCCCGCGTATCTTTATCGCGGCGGCATCCCCGCCCGGTAATCCCGACCCTTGTGTGACATTCAATCCCGTTATGCCTCCTTGCAGCGATTGTGATATGGATGTAATAGGCTTTCCTGCAAGATTCGATTCTATGGGAAGCAAGGAAACCGCGCTGGCAATATGCTTTTTCTGTTGCTCGGTCATGCCTGTTATTACTACTTCGTCTAAAGTAGAAATCTGCTCCTGCAGAGGTATTATCAGATTTGTTTCCGATTTTATTACTTCAAACTCATAGATTTGGAAACCAAGAATTTTAAAAATCAATATATCACCTTTTTTTGCTTTTATGGTATAAAATCCGTCTGCATCTGTCAGGCTTCCAATGGTCGTACCTTTTACAGTTATATTCACCCCGGGTAAAGGTACAGGCGGTTCTCTTTTCTCCATAACAACCCCCCTCACTGTCAGGCTGCGCTCGTCCTCCATTACTTTTCGTGGCTGGGTGAGTTTGCTGATAAGGATATATTTGCCGTCGATTTTGTAATCGTATTCCCCCGATAAAACTGTGTTGAGAATTTCTGTAATAGTAGCATTATTAGCCTTGATGCTTACCGTCTTTTTTAAATCGATCTGTTCATTGTTATAAAAAAGGATAAACCCGCTCTTTTTCTGTATTTCTGCAAACACATTTTCCAGTTTTGTGTTTTGCATATTCAAACTGAATGATGTTGTCTGGGCATAACATTTGTTTGAAAAGATGAAACTGAAAAAGAGTGATGTTAACAGAAAGAATAATTTCAGGCTTTTGAATAGGATTTTGTAGGTCTTTCCCGAAATTTCCCGTCTCGTGTACTTTTTTTTTTCATAGCATTAAAAATATATTACAATTACATTTATAAGAAATCAATTGCAGGGCGGCAGTTTTGATCTCAATTCCGGTCAAACGCTATCGGCCGGATGTTATTTTTATCGGTAAACAGTTATTCTACTGCCATTTTTGGTATGTTTTATATTTGTTACTAATTCTATTTGCTTTAAGAATACATCGATAGGATTATGTTTGTCACAGCCGCCAGTAAACCGCTCGTAACGGATGTCAGGATCTTGATACTCAACGGTAAAATCATACCAGCGGGATAGCTTGGCAAATATCTGATCCAGCGTCTGACCTTTGAAAAAGAATTCGCCTTTTCGCCATGCAGTATATAATTCGGTATCGACCTTTGCATTAACCACTTTTCCGGTTTCTTTTTGAAATGCTAAGTTATAACCAGGATTCATATCAAAAAAGGAATGATTTGAATTGACTTTTACCTGTACTTTTCCGTTTATTAATGTAGTATTCACAAAAGAGTCCTCCTTATAAGCTGATACATTGAAAGATGTACCCAGTACTTTGATATCAACATCATTTGTATGTACAATAAATGGCTGGCCGTTATTAGCTACATCGAAATAAGCTTCTCCGGTGAGTGATACCGTACGTTTATCTTCATTAAACTGAGAAGGGTATGTCAGTTTTGTGCCGGAATTGAGGTATACTTTGGTACCGTCTTCGAGTTTCAGCTCATATTCTCCACCAACAGGAATGCTAAGGGTGTGATATTCGGTTTTATTTGCATTGCCTGTTCTTTTATATGATAATCCTTGTAGTGTGTCGTTACTCATTAGGAAATTATTCCCTTCTTCCAAATTAAAGTTTTGTGTTAGGTCAAGTATTTTACCATTCGCTAATGTCAATATTACTTTTTTATTATCAAAGATTGTATCTGTATTATTATCTGCAATTTTTATATTTTCTTTATTGTTATTGTAGATAAGGATAAATACAACGGATGAAATCATCAAGAATATAATTACGGACGCATATTTTAGCCATGAAAGGTGATAAAACTTTTTATCTGGTTTTACATCCTTCTCAGGGAAGGAAAGCGATCGGGATATATTGGCATACATCTTCTCTTTATCGAATAATGGCTTCTGATCGTCATTGATAAGGGAATGATATAACTTTTCATTTTCCTTATCTTTTTTCAGCCACTCCTGAAATAAGGGATCATTTTCTTCTATTTCGTTTGTCAAAACTTTGAGAAGTAGTTGCCATTTATCGAAATTATTTTTTATTGTTTTCATTTTATCAAATCTGCTTATTTATATAGCACGGGTGTTTGTGAAAGTATTATCATCCTATAGATAAATCTTTATTAAAATAATATCATGCAAATTTTTTCACGAAGTATTCTGTATGCTTTCGATACTTGCACTTTCACGGTATTCACCGAGATTCCTAATTGGTTCGCAACTTCAGTATATTTCTTTTTTTCTATAGTAGCCATTACAAAAATCTTTTTGCATCGTTCGGGAAGTTCGTCGATGGCTTTTACCATCGACTTCTTCAATTCTTCCGTATCATCTTCATGATAAGTAGTTTCTTCTACGATGTCTTTAATGATCAGTTCGCAGTCATGTATATATTTTGAAGAATCTCGCAGGTAGTTTAGCGAAGAATTGTAGACAGCTCTGTATGCATAAGATAAAAATGAAGGGTTGAAATTGAGGTTCTGTTTGTTCAACCAATACCATATAAAAAAGTCCTGGACAATATCTTCTGCAACAGAATAATTGTTTGTTATATTAAATGACCAAATGCAAAGTTTCTCACTGTATTTGAAAAAGAGACTTTTAAAGGCATTTGTATCTCCGTTTTTTATTGCAAGAATTAAATCCTTCTCGGTGTTTTTCATTTTCTAAATCAGGCATTCTGTGTATTCAAATAATCTTAAATTTGCACATTATAAATGTAACACAATTGGGGAGAAAAGTATTACCCTTTTAATATAAAAAAAGTGATAATTCTTTAAATGTATACTAGATATGCTATAAGATAAATAAATAACCCTCTCAAAACTTTGTTTTGAGAGGGTTATTGTGACCCCGGAGAGGCTCGAACTCTCGACCCAATGATTAAGAGTCATTTGCTCTACCAACTGAGCTACGGAGTCGTTTGGTGAGTGCAAAAGTATAACAATTATTCTTTTTAAGGAAATTTTTTTGAAGAGAATCTTCCTAAATTACTACTTTTGTACCCGAAAGTCCGATCGCTTTCCGTGTATCTTAGGATCAACCACGTAAAAAACAAAGAATTAGAATGAATAAAAAAGAACCGGCTTTGGTCTTGTTTTCAGGTGGACAAGACTCTACAACGTGCCTATACTGGACTTTGAAGAATTTCTCTTCGGTCCGTACCCTGTGTTTTACTTATGGCCAGCGCCACTCTAAAGAAGTGGAAGTAGCTCAAGCTATTGCTGCGCAGGCGGATGTTCCCTTTCAACTGTTGGATGCTTCGATAATCAGCCAGTTGTCCGTAAACTCACTGACAAGTGATATCGTAATGGATGAAGAAAAGCCTGCCGACTCGTATCCCAATACTTTTGTGCCGGGGCGTAATCTCCTGTTCCTTACATTTGCGGCAGTGATAGCGCGTTCGCATGGTATACGGCATATCGTAACGGGAGTTTCCGAGGCTGACTACAGCGGTTATCCCGATTGTCGCGATACCTTTATAATGTCGGCAAATACCTCGATCAATCTGGCAATGGACGAGCATTTTCAAATACATACACCACTGATGTGGCGGGATAAAACAGCTGTATGGCAACTCTCCGACGAACTCGGCGTCTTTGATATTGTGCGTACGCAGACGCTGACATGCTACAATGGTATTATAGCTGACGGTTGCGGGCATTGTCCTGCGTGTAAGCTACGTAAACAGGGATTGGATAGTTACTTAAAAACAAGGAAATAATGGAAATAGAAGGATTAAGCCATCTCGGTGGCAAAACGGAATACAAAGACGATTACGCTCCCGAAGTGCTGGAAGCATTCGATAATAAGCATCAGGGAAACGACTACTGGGTAACATTCAACTGCCCTGAGTTTACCAGCCTGTGCCCGATAACGGGGCAACCCGATTTTGCAACTATCCACATCAATTATATTCCCGATGTAAAAATGGTGGAAAGCAAGAGCCTGAAGCTGTATATGTTCAGCTTCCGTAATCACGGTGCTTTTCATGAAGACTGTGTAAACATAATGATGAAAGACCTGATCAGGTTGATGAATCCCAAATACATCGAGGTGGTCGGTATATTCACCCCGCGGGGCGGTATCAGTATCTATCCGTTCTGCAATTACGGGCGTCCGGATACCGAATATGAATCATTTGCCAAAGAACGCTTGCTGAAGCATAATCCTCAGCAGATATATAAATAACAGGAGAGGCACACGCCTCTTTTTTTTATCCTATTTTCGGCCTTTTCTTCTTTACTCTTCTGTATACAATGGCAAACCATGTAGGCAGGATGATACCTTTGCATACGGTAGATATTGCGATTGCCCACCATACACCCACAATTCCCATTTGCGAAGCCAGATAATAGGCCAGAGGTATGCGCAGTGCATTGAATGTAATGCTGATAACGGCGGGCTCTATTGTACGGCCGATACCGTTAAACATGCCTTGCGTGGTAAGCTCGAACATCATGAATATCTGCACCAAGCCCATCACAAAGAGGTATTGCGCCCCGGCTTCCATTGCATTCTCTTCGGGTACAATGATACCGAATATCTGCGCTCCGAAAAGTATAAAACAGATACTCACAACAATCCCCAGACTGAGCATGACCCGTATTGTATAATAGTAGGCCTTTTTGCCTCTTTCGAGTTTATTGGCTGCGTAGTTCTGGGCGACAAAAGCACTCAGAGCCGTGGAAAATCCCTGCGATGTATTCCATGTGACGGCTTCGACTTGCCCGCCTGTTGTTTGTGTCATTAGCCCCAGATGTCCTCCATGTATAGAAGCTACGCGCGCCAGATTCATATTGATGATTGCATATAGTGAATTCATTATAGAAACCGGTGCACCGAGGAAGAAGATTCGCTTCAGATACATTCCTTTCGGCTTGATGAAGAAAGAGAACTTGCCGAGTATCCGATTCCCGATTCTTATCTGATAATAGAACAATGAGAATACAAACAGCTGCGCCACAACTGTTCCTATAGCTGCACCGTGCAGTCCGAGCCCCATCCAGAACATAAGTATCGGGTCTAATATCATATTCAGTACCAGCCCCATTGCATTGTTGCGGAACGGTATTACGCTTCGCCCTGCTCCGTTATAGATTCCTGTAAAGTTATAGGAAAGAAACTGGAACGGCAGGCTGATAGTCAGTATACGGAGATATAGCACGGCATCTTCCGTAATATCGGCTTCAAGTTTGAAAAAGGATAATATCTGATTGGCAAAGACAAACAGTATCGATACCCATACAATAGCCAATGTAATTGACGTGGTAGTAGAATGTGATGCATAAATAGCGGCGCGTTTCATTTTCTTGGCGCCGATAGATTGCCCTACTGCTACTTCCGAACCTATCATTGCCAGATAGGCCACCGAAGAAGTCAGCCACAATAGCATGCCAATAGCACCGATAGCAGCCTCCGACTTTGTAGCAATTTCGGGATGAGATACCGTACCCAGCCTTCCCACCCACGACATAGCCATGAGGGTGTATGCCATTTGCAGGAAGCTTGTTCCCATAAGCGGTAAAGCAAGGCGTATCAGGGTGGAGAATATCTTCCCTTCAGTTAGATTGAGTATCCCTGATTTCATTTGTTAGTGGCGGGTTTGCAGTGCATGAGGGTTATAAGTCTTTTAGCAATGTATTATTGCATTTGACATTTTGCGGATCGCGTATCGACAGTATCGTTTCCCATTCGCTCCTGAACTCAATGTCTTTGTCGATAACGAAATCTTCCGAACCATAAAGGTCAGCCTGTTCAAAGATGTAGCCTACCGTTATATGATTTATATCCAGTGCAGGGATATAGGCGGGGACAAGATTGTCGCTCGACGGCGTTTCTACCAACAACCCTATTTCCTGCAGATAGAATAATGTATCGCTGGTCAGTTTAGTAGGTATCTTATAATACTCGGATAGTTCGTCGGCAATATAAGGAGTGTGACCTTTTTCGAATCGCTTAATAATCAGGGTCATAATCAGCAATGTTACAAAATCCCTGTATCGGCGGCTGATATTGGATGTCTCATGCTCAAAGCTGAACTTATTCACATTCTGGAAAGCAAAGGATAGTTGCACGCCGAACAGCACGAAGAACCATGTCAGCTGAATCCATAACAATAGTAAAGGCAATGCGGCAAAACTACCGTAAATGGCATTATACTTCGATATCCATATCTGACCGCTGATATACAGCATCTGGAATACCTGAAAAGCAACTCCGGTGAAGATACCTCCGAATAAGGCGCTCTTGAACTTGACCTTAGTATTGGGAATATATATGTACAGAATGGTAAACAGCAGGATAGTAATAACGAAAGGTATTATCTTCATAATAGGACTGATAACAAGTCCTAAGATATATTGCTGTTCCGCCGTTGAATTTAGTACAATCGTAATCCCTGCGTTGCAAATCAGAAATACAGGAGCTATAATGATAAGCGCCAGATAATCGGTAAACATGCGGAAGTAAGACCGTCCGTTTTTCACCTGCCACATTTTATTGAAGTTGTCTTCAATATTAGACAGCAGGTTGATGACGGTATAAAGCAGCAATATGACACCTATCCCGAGAAAGACTCCGCCCTGCGCATATTCTATCGATTTGTCGATAAATGCGGTCGCCTTATTAAGCAATTCCTCCTGTCCTGCAAAATAACTGAATAGCTGGCTTTTGACGATATTCTGAAAACCGAATCCACGTGCAATGGCAAACAATACGGCGAGCAACGGCACAATCGACAACAGCGTACTGTAGGTAAGCGCCGATGCACGTGTGAAAAGCTGTGCCCCGTCTATATTGCGTATAGCAAGGATAAATGACTTTATTATGTTGTAAAAACCGATTCTCCGCGACGACTTGTCTTTCTTGTTTATGCGCCAGATGTCATACGAAAGGAAGCGGATAATACGTTTTACAAAATTTGTTATTTTTTCGATCATTCAGTATCTAAAATATAAACAAAGATAATCTGTTCTTCTAACATTTTAAGTATTTCTTAATAGGAAACGTATATCTATTGTATATTGTTGTAAAATAGCTATCGTCAGCGTCCGATTATTTAAAAAGTAACAAAAGTAACGAAAATCAATTAGCGAATTAGTAAATGTGCCAGTGTGCCAATGAAGCAATCGATAAAACACGAACCCATAATTTCTTTTATATTCATTAATTATATTTAGTTAAAAAGTAACAAAGGTAACAGTTGTTTACTGTTTTTGTTTGGTTGTAGTTTTATTATTAAGTTCATCTTTGCATTGCCCGAAAGGAACACAGCAATTTCCGATTGTACAGCATAAAAAATCAGGATACAATAATCACTCTCTCCGCAAATATCCCGGAGGCAAACATTGATAGGATGAGGAATTATCAGCTGTACGTTCTTCTTTTGTTTCGTAATTATTGTGACGGGTATTTTCCTTTTTCTCTGTTTTCTGCAATAATTTCCTTTTTACCAGCCTTTCGTCTTCCAATTCTTTATCTACAGCTTCTACAATTTCGGGATTTTCCGCCCCGCCTGTGCGGAAATCATTTTTGCGGAAAATCATAAGCTGCCGCTTAGTTTCTTCATCGGGAACTTCTATGATTAGTGGACGCTTCTGTTCGGTCTGCTGCTTTTCTTTAGCTTTCTCGCTGCGTTCCAGAATGTATTTTATAGCTCCTAAATCGGGTGGACAAAATTTCTTTTTCACTATTCTGTTTTTTTCCATATCATTCCCGGGATTGTTCTTATTAGGTACATACGTGATGCGTTCCTCTTTTTGTACATATCCTTCCAGCAGTTGTTTCAGTCCCATGCGGGCAGAAGCTATAAGTACTTCTTCACGGTGGTTAACGGCCTCTTCCACAGCTTCGTCAAATTCCGGTTTGGTCTTCTTCCATTCGTAAAATGTTTTGCGGCTAATCTGTAATATTTTACATATTTCAGAGATTCCATACAGGTCGTGTTCGATGAGTTCCACTATCCGTGCGGCAAGTTCTTTTTTGTATTTCATAATTTTTTAAATATTAAGTGATATGTAATAAGTTTTATTTATCAAATATTTATTTATCTTGCATCTGTTTTTATATAGATAAACTAAAATAAAACTATTGCACACGTGAAAGAATTTAAGTTCCTGGCTACACCTTATGCATTAAGACAGCTTATTCCTGCACTCATTCCTCTTTGGATTATAAGTATAGTGGCTTTTTTTTATACCGATTTGGGTAGCAGGTCGTTTTTGTATTTCTTTTTCGGCTCCTGGCTGGCCACTCTTTGTTATCTTTATTTTTTTGTTAAGAGAGTTAAGATATCCCTAACCCCCGATAATGGAATAAATATATTTTTTAACGGAAAAATGCAGTATAGCGGTAGCCTTACTAATCTGGAATATATACGCGGTGCAAATATTGGAGATGGCAGAGCCACAAGCTTTCTAACATTTTCATTCAGTGATAAAAAATTTATATTTTATATTTTTGAAACCTATGGTTTATTTGCCCCCAAAGTAAATAGTCAGGTCAGTCTGTTACGATATATTGTATCGATATGGGAACTCGAAAGGGAATATTATAAAGATAGCTTGCAGGGGAAGATATATACTTACCGCAATACCGGCTACGCAGAATCGCCTGTAGTAGCAGACGGATATAATAAAAAGGAACGATAGTTTTTAAATTATGGCTCACCGGAACGATACAGATAATTTTTACAGGATAATAAAAATTTCCGCATTTGCCTTTGTTTTATTGGCGACGGGCATAATTCTTTACATCTATAATAATGGATTTACCACCAATTCGGAGAGTGAAAATATATCTGTTGTTCACAGCAATGCAGAAAACAAAAAGCCATTGATAACACTCGAACAAAAGCCCGAATTTCCCGGCGGAGAATCTGCTATGATAAAATACATCCAAAAGAATCTGGTGTATCCACTTTCAGCAGAACAAAAAGGGATAGAAGGCCGTGTGGAAGTCAGTTTCGTCATTCAGGAGAATGGAGAGATAAATGATATATCGATTATCCGCGGTATCGACCCCGTATGCGACAGGGAAGTAATCCGCATTGTAGAAAATATGCCCGAATGGGTCTCGGCAAAGCATTATAAACCGACAGTACCCGTCCGTTATACCTTACCCGTAGTTTTCAAATTGGATAGTATAAAAAATACAGTAAACCTGTAAGCCGGGTTCTGTGCCTTGCATTGCAAGGTGTTTGCCATTTATCTACGCCTGCTGTCGCCAACAGGCTCTAGCGACCTACCCCCCGGCATCGGACGAGCAGTCCTACATGCGCCGGTATACATGGTCTTACAACCCGTAAGTAGTACGGCTCTGCATATTGCTATACAGACCGGTGGGCTCTTACCCCGCCTTTTCACCCTTACCCCTTTCGGGGCGGTTATTTTCTGTTACCTTAACTCTGCCCTCGCGAACAGCTTCCCGTTAAGAAGTACGGCGCCCTGTGTTGCCCGGACTTTCCTCTTTCTGCCTTAGGCAGCCAGCGGCAAACCGGCCTACTGTATTTATGGGGCAAAGATACAGCTTTTTTGTCAATGCAGGATGATTATGTTTTATATCGTTCATCATATAATTCTACAAACTTAGTGATGCCTGCCAAGTTCCGGAGGTTTTTTTATCTATCTCCATGATTTACTTACAGATAGCTTATTTTGCAATATTGGGGGATCGGCGTGGCGGAAATGTTTATCAGAATGGCGTAAATGTGTACGATATAAATTGGTTGTAACGTATTGGTATCCAGTATGTATTTATATTTTTATACTTACTCTGAAACTAAAGGGACAATTGCGCAAGTCAAGGATTTAACTATTTTTGTTAATACTTGCGATACTAAACAATAATATTATGAAGACTACCGCCAGCCTCATTTTACTAGCTTTATTTATCTTGTCCTCATATATGCCTGTTTCAGGCTATAACCTACGGCAAATAAACAACAGGGATAACCTTTCCAACAACTCCATCATATCCATGTTTCAGGATTCGAGAGGTCTTATCTGGATAGGAACATGCGACGGGCTGAATATGTACAACGGGCGTAATGTTTCTGTATATGAGCCTGTAGAAAAAGATATGGAACTGTCGGGGAACCTGATAGACAATATTACGGAGGCGGAAGAAGGTGTCCTGTGGGTAAGAACTTATTATGGATTGGACAGGGTAGACAGGAAAGCTAACACGGTAGATCATTTCGTAAATCTCAATAGAATTTGTTTTTCCGCAAAGGATAAGAATAACAACTTCTATATTCTTCAGGAAAACAATTCCATATTCTACTATTCCAAAACAGATAAGCTTTTCAAGAAGATATACATGCAGGCTTCAATATTCGATAAAGTGCTGGATTTCTTTATAGATCATCAGAATGTAGCATGGATTGTCACCTCGGGTGGGTATCGGTTCAGTTATGATATCGAGATAGATGAGGAAGGAAAAATAAGCTTACTGCAAAAGACGGACAGCAGACATTCCGAAAACATAATATGCAGTTATAACGACAAAAAGAATATCTTTTATGTAGATGACAAATATGATCTTTACGGAGTAAATCTATTATTAGGAAAGGTGACTTATATATCGAATCTGAAAAAAGAAATTTTGAAGAATGGGGATATAAGTTCGATTGTAAAATACAGGGACGATTATTTTGTCGGATTCAGGGTCAGTGGACTATATACCCTGAGAAAAACAGCAGAGAACGATTATATAAAGGAAAAAATACCTATCAATTGCGGAGTTTTTTGCATGATGAAAGACCGCTATCAGGATGTGATATGGATCGGTACGGACGGACAAGGCGTATATACTTATTCAAATGAATCTTATTCCATTACCTCTACTTTGCTTAACGATTTTACCCTCCGTATAGGTAAACCCATAAGGGCATTGTTTCTCGACAAAGAAAATACAATGTGGATAGGCAGCAAAGGGGACGGCATCATGAAGATATACGATTACGATGTACGCAAGAATATTCTCGATTGCAGACTCGAGAGCATAACTACCGATAACAGCAGCCTCAATAATAACTCTGTCTATGCTTTTGCATCCAGCAGTAAGAATATACTATGGATAGGGAATGAACAAGGGCTCAATTATTATTCTTACAAAGATAACAGCATCAAGGCTGTACAGCTGCAGGATGGTGATGAGACGCTGAAATACATCCATGGCGTATACGAGCAGGATTCCGTGCTTTGGCTTGCTTCGGTAGGTATGGGATTTGTAAAGGCTAACATAAAGTGGAAGAATGATACACCTGCGCTGGAAATAGTAAAGAGGGTGGTATTGAACAACGGGGATATGAGTTCCAATTATTTCTTTTCGGTATATGCCGAAAATGATAGTACCGTGTGGTTTGCAAACCGTGGCGACGGGGCATTCAGGATAAACACATATACATCAGAGGTAAATCAGATAGAATTCAATACGGATAATGAAAATAAAACGCTCAACGAGGTATTCTCGATTATAAAAGATAATAATGGAAACTATCTTTTTGGTACCAGTTCAGGGCTTGTAAAAAGAGATGTAAACGGGAATTGCAGGATATTCGATAAAGCTGACGGATTCCCGAACAATACTATACACAGCATCCTACAGGAATCTGAAAATACTTTCTGGCTGAGTACAAACAGGGGTATTATAAACTACAATTCCGAAAAGGATATATTCCGTACCTATGAATTCAACGACCGGCTCAGCGTCCTTGAATTCAGCGATGGGGCATCGTTCAAAGACGAGAGGACGGGCATCCTTTATTTTGGAGGTATAAACGGATTTGTTTCTGTACAGCAGAATAACTTCAACCCGCCCGAATACATGCCTCCCCTGTACTTTGATAACCTGACATTGTCGGGGAAAGCGTATAACATCTTCGATTTTATCTCACTGGAAGGGTCGCAGGAAGTTTTGGAGCTGGATCATACACAGAGTTTCTTTTCTGTTTCGTTTATAGCGCTCGATTATTTAAACGGCAACAATTATATCTATAGTTATAAACTGGAAGAACTCAGCGACAACTGGATAGATAAAGGAAACTCCAATGTGCTGTCTCTTACAAACTTCAGCCCCGGAGAGTATACCCTTCATGTAAAATATTTCAATAAAACTACAGAAAAGGATAGCCCGGTATATAAACTGAAGATCAGGATATTGCCGCCATGGTACCGTTCTACCCTTGCATACATTATTTATATATTCCTGCTTCTGGCTATAGTGGGAATAGCGGTACGCAAGTTAATCCATATAAACCGCACAAAGAAAAACAATCTGCTTAAGAAAATCGAGCAACAGCATAAAGAGGATATCTACGAATCGAAGTTGCGGTTCTTCACTCATATAGCACACGAGTTCTGTACTCCGCTTACCCTGATATATGGCCCATGCAGCCGCATACTCAGCAACAAGAATGTGGATGATTCTATCGTTCATTATATAAAGGTGATACGGCAAAATGCCGAGCGTTTAAACCTACTCATACAGGATCTGATAGAGTTTCGGCGTATCGACACCAACCACCGGAAGCCGCATATAGAAAAGGTGGATGTTTCCGGTTTACTGGAAGAGGTGACTAATTCTTTTGTCGTACTTGCAGAATCGCGAAAAGTGAATTTTGAAAAGAATATACCGTCGTCATTGAAATGGAATTCCGATGCAAATTTCTTGGCTACTGTTTTCACAAATCTTATTTCCAATGCTTTTAAGTATATGTCTGTAAACGGCAGTATAAAGGTAAGTGCTTCTGTTAATGATGATAACCTGTATGTTACTATATCGAATACCGGAAAAGGTATCAAAGCAGAAAACATATCGAAGGTATTTGACAGGTACAGCATTATCGACAGTTTCGAGAAAACGGATAATACCGATCATTTGTGGTCGCGCAACGGGCTTGGGCTTGCTATATCGTCGGGTATGGTGAATACGCTCGAAGGTAAGATCGAAATTGAAAGTACCATAAACGAATGGACACATTTCCGCATTGTATTGCCATTATTAGAGATTAGCACCGACAGCATAAAGGAAGTGAATGTGTATGAAGCAAAGCCCGAAAAAGATAATGATCCTATCGAACTATGGCTGCCGGCAAATGAAATAGATTATAACAAACCGATAATGCTCGTTATAGATGACGAAAAGGAAATACTATGGCTGATAAACGATATCTTTAATGAAAGCTTCAATGTCCTGTGGGCTCTAAATACAGACGATGCAAAGGCTATAATAACAAAAGCGCATCCCGATATAATAATCTCCGATGTGATGATGCAGGGGCCTAACGGACTCACTTTTACTAAAGAACTTAAGTCCGACAACCAGACCTCGCATATACCGCTCATATTGTTGTCGGCAAATCATGAAATGCAGCAGCAGATAGAAGGTATGGATGCGGGGGCAGAGTTATACATAACCAAGCCTTTCAATGTCGATTACCTGAAATCGTCTGTGCAACATCTGATTAGCCGTAAGGAAACGCTGAAAAATTATTTCTCTTCCTCTTTCAGTGCTTTTGAATTGTCGAATGGTAAATTTACACATAAGGAAGACAATAAGCTGATTAAAGAAATACTGGAAATAATAGATAAAAATATCTGCGACCCGGATTTATCGGTCGGATTTATAGCTGCCAAAATGAATATCAGTACACGCAGCCTTTATCGAAAAGTAAGCGAGATAAGCGATATCAGTATTGCCGATATGATAAGGAACTGTCGTCTGCATATAGCAGAAGACTTGCTGATAAAGACAAAGCTGACTACCGACGAAATTGTTTTCAAGTCGGGTTTCTCAAATCGTGTAAGTTTCTTCAAAGCATTTTCCAAAAAGAACGGATGCACCCCGAAGGAGTTCAGGGGAAACAACAAAGTATATTCAGAGAATTAAAATCATATACCTTATTGTATATTATTCATCTTTTTTTGCCTTTCTCTCATTTTGTAAACATATATGCCAAAAATATGCGTATATGCGACACGATATATAAAAGTAATGTAGATATCGATACCTGTATTCCGAAAGTTGATACTTTTGCGTCATTAATGCCCGGAACATTTTGTATAATAAGAGAGACATATATAAATTTTTTTAGTGCCCATATCTTTAATAAATCATTTATGAAAAATACATCATCTTAATTTTTCTAAGACTATTTACTAGGTGTAAATATCTGTCTCCGGTATTTTAACCGGACCTCACAATTAATGAATGCCCGAGAGTGCTTAAAAGCATTAACCTGAAAAAGTATTAAGTAATTGAACCTCTTCCTTTATCAATGCATGTCCAATGCCTTGATATAGTACTTATATGTATAAACATCATGAAAAACTATTTTATGAAACAAACAAAAGCCGGAGTTTTACTCCTCGGTCTGATGACCTTTATTGTTTATTTTTCATGTTCGGACAGCAATAGCAGCAAGATGTCCGAATATGACCCCAACAAGCCCGTGGAACTGACACGGTTCTTTCCCGACTCGGGAGGAATATCCACAAAAGTAATTATTGAAGGCGCAAACTTCGGATTTGATACAGCCCGTATTCAGGTCTACTTCAATGAAAAGAAAGCAGCCGTAGTGAATGCACAGGGAGACAAAATGTATGTGCTCACGCCACGACTTCCCGGAGATACATGTGAAATCACCGTCAAGATCGGTGACCAGAATGTTGCATTTCCCGATTCGTTCCGTTACAAAACCCAGCTTATGGTAAGTACGATTGCCGGAGCGCGCGATGCCGGAACGAAGTTTACAGGAGGTTCGCTTGCAACTGCAACCTTTGGCAATATATACGGACTGGCTGTGGATGATGAAGGCAATATTTTTCTCTCGATGAAAGGCGATCCGGATGGGGTTGCCCGGGTCAATGTAGAAGAAAATACCGTCGATTGGGTAGCCGGAAGTATCCCGGGGGGCGATCATCTTCAGTCACCTATGGTAGACCCTAATACACAAATTGTATATTTCCCGTCAGATAGATCCGATTTTTTCTATGAACTTAATCCTGTAAATCTTTGGATACCCCGTATCAGACAGATCGGACACCCGTCGCCTGAAGATATTCAAAGTGGCAAGAAAAAGGATTTTGAGATAAATTATAAGCATTCGTTTGCATATTGCCCATATGACGGTTATGCTTATACCCGTTCGACAAATGGTAAGTTTATAAAATTTAATTTGACAACCAGAGAAGGAGAACTGGTTAAAGAGGATTTAGTAAAAGAAGGTGAAGCATATCTTGCTTTCGATCCCTTAGAGCCGCATATGATGTACATAACTTACGATAAAAGGCATTGCATCTATACGTTCAATCTCAAAACAATGGAGCAAAATGTATATGCCGGTATACCGGGAAATCCCGGCTGGAGGGACGGAAAACTGGCAGATGCAGAATTCAATACGCCCCGGCAGATATGCTTCGATCAGAGCGGGATTTTATATATCGCCGATAGAACCAATCATTGCATCAGGCAGATCAATCGCGACGGCATAGTAAGTTCCATAGCAGGCACCCCTACCAAATGGGGTCAGTTCGACGGACCGCCGGATGAGGCCGGATTCGATAATCCGAGGGCAATAGCTGTGGATAAGGATGGGAATATTTTCATCGGTGAAGATGAGAACAACCGTATGCTCAGAAAGTTGACTTTGGAATAATTCAATAAATCATTATTTAATCTGATAGAATGAAAAAAATCATATATATATTTCTGTCTTTACTGTTTTCAGCATCTGTCTCGGCACAGACGATGAAATCGGTAAATATAACAGGAAAAGTTTTAGACGAAAACGATGCTCCCATGACAGGAGCAACGGTATCACTCAAAGACCGTCCCGGTGTGGGGAGCTTTGCCGATGCTGAAGGTGTTTTTAAAATCAAAGCTTCAGTCGGTGATATCTTGTTGGTAACCATGATAGGATACAATAATTTTGAATACCTGATAAAGCAGGAAGAAAGCGAACTCCTCATAAAGATGTCGCCTGCATCTCAGCAACTGGCCGAAACGGTTGTAACCGGAGTGGGCGGCTCCCAGCGAAGAATCAGTATTGTCGGTGCAGTTACCACTGTAGATGTAGAACAGTTGCAAACGCCTGCCACATCCCTTCCTAACATGCTCGGGGGACGTGTGGCCGGTGTTATAACACGCCAGTCGTCAGGTGAGCCGGGTAAGAATATCTCGGATTTCTGGATTCGCGGAATCGGCACATTCGGTGCTAACGATAAAGCGCTGGTGCTGATCGATGGACTGGAAGGAAATCTGAATACAATCGATCCGGCAGATATTGAAAACTTTTCAGTATTGAAAGATGCCTCGGCTACTGCTGTATATGGTGTACGCGGTGCGAATGGCGTTATATTGGTAACCACAAAGCGCGGAACCACCGACAAGTTACGAATTTCCGCCCGTGCAAATCTGACGGTTTCACATCTCAACAGAATGCCAGAATACCTTGGGGCTTACGATTATGCCGTATTAGCAAACGAAGCTAAGGTGATGAGAGGGGATGATCCCCTGTATTCCGATGCTGAACTTTATATAATAAAAAACCGTATGGACCCGGATTTATATCCGGATGTCGACTGGAGGGATGAAATAATAAATAAAACATCGTTGCAGCAGACTTATTATATAAATGCTCGCGGTGGAGGTTCGCTGGCAAATTATTTTGTGAGTCTCGGCTTATCGAATGAAGATGCTGCATACAAACAGGATAAGACCAGTAAATATAACTCGGGTGTGGGTTTCAAACAGTATACATACAGGGCAAATATAGAAATGAACCTCACCAAAACTACTAAATTGTTTTTCGGGGTAGATGGCTGGTATAACAGGAAAAAAGACCCGGGTATAGGGGATACGAACAGGTTGTGGCTTTCGCAGATGCGGCTTACTCCATTATTGATACCTACCCAATATTCGAACGGAAAAATTCCGGCTTTTGCTACAGGCGACGCCGATTATTCACCATATGTGATGCTGAACCATACCGGACTGATAAACAAAGAAAATTCTAATAATACGTTGACGCTGACGCTAAATCAGGATTTGTCTTTTCTCCTTAAGGGCTTAAGTATACGGGCGCAAGGCGCATTGACTCAGGAAAATTATTTTGAAGAAAAAAGATGGGTAAGGCCTGAGCTATGGCGTGCTTTAGGACGTGAGGTGAATGGTCAGCTTAAAATGAAAAAGATATTTGAAAAAGAAAATGCTACTTATGGTAATTCGCAATGGCAGAAACGGAAATATCATTTCGAATCGACGGTAAACTATGACAATATTTTTGCAGAAGATCATCGTGCCGGAGCCCTGCTTTATTACTATATGAGCGATGCGAAAGAAACATTCGAAGGTGAGAAAAGCAGTATGCAGGCACTCCCTTACAGATATCAGGGTTTGTCGGGACGATTGACCTACAGCTTCAAAGATACTTATTTCCTGCATCTTAATTTCGGATATACAGGTTCTGCAAACTTTAAGAAGGGAAGTCGGTTCGGATTCTTCCCGGCTATAGCCGGAGGATGGATTCCGACACAGTATGAGTTTATGAAAAATGCATTCCCTTGGTTGAGTCACCTTAAGATAAGAGGTTCTTACGGTCTGGTGGGAAACGACCGCATTACTGATAAGAGATTTCCATATCTGACGACCATAAAAGATGATGCCGGTACCGGATGGGGCTTTAACGATAAAGGAATAAAGGAAGAATACATCGGAGCCGACAATCTGGTATGGGAAAAAGCAAAGAAGCTCGATATCGGGGTTGAGGCACAGTTCCTCAACCAGAATATCGAACTTACGGTAGATTACTTTAAAGATCAGCGCGACGGTATTTTTCAGGAGCGTGTACAGATACCCGGATATGTAGGGCTCAATAATATGCCTTTCGGAAATGTAGGGCGTATGAAAAGTTGGGGTATGGACGGTAATATATCATTCAACCACAATATAAATAAAGATATGGGATTCACTATCAGGGCTAATTTTACATATGCGACCAATGAAATACAGGATTGGGAAAAGGGATTTGATAAATATCCGTATCAGGATTATAAAGGCTGGCCTCATCATGTGAGAAGAGGATATATTTGCCTTGGCTTGTTTCGCGATGAAGACGACGTTAAGAACAGTCCTTTTCACGATACCGGTTCTAAAATACTGCCGGGCGACCTGAAATATAAAGATGTAAACGGTGACGGTATAGTGAATGACGACGATCAGGTGCCTATTTCTTATTCCGACCTGCCCCGTTTAATGTTTGGCTTCGGCGGAGAGTTCCGGTATAAGAATTTTACTTTGAATGTACTTTTTAAAGGTACAGGACGCACAGATTTTTACTGGACACAAAAAGACTGGGGACTGGGTTATATCCCGTTTGAAAGGGGTGAATTCGGTAATGTACTGAAAATAGCCAATGACCCAGCCAACAGATGGACTCCGGCTTCTTATTCCGGTACGAAAGATACGGAAAATCCGAATGCTCGCTTTCCTCGTATGAGTTATGGAGAAAACCATAACAATAATAAAATTTCGACTTTCTGGATGGGCGATTCAAAATACCTGAGATTAAGCGAACTAAGCGTGAATTACCGTTTGACGGCTAATCTTTTGAAACGCTGTGGGGTAAGTGCAATGGATATCCAGTTGGTCGGTACCGATCTTCTGGTATGGGATAATGTGAAACTTTGGGATCCGGAATTGGCACCGAGTGTAGGGCAGTCTTATCCGATACCTTCTCGCTATGCAATACAGTTATACATTCATTTCTAAAACCGGATAACATGAAATATCTAAAATTGATTATCATATCTCTTTTTGCAGGATTATGTATGAACTCCTGCGATTTCCTCGATGTACAGGACTACTACGAGGATACTCTCTCGTACGATTCAGTCTTTCATTCCACACGCAATGTCACTAAATATCTATGGTCTATACCCGCTGATTTTCCGGATGAGGGTGCAATTTTATCGGATGGATATACCCCGGGGCCGCTGGCTACGGATGAAGGGATTGTATCTTTTACCTCGGAAGAGTTCAGAGGAATGTCTTTAGTTCTGGGAAAAGTGAAGCCCGAAGATTTGAAAGGTCTCGATAACTGGAGTAGTATGTACAAGATAATACGCCGGGTAAATATACTATTTAGCAGGATCGATGAAGCAGTGGACATGAAACCTACCGATAAGTTCGAAATATTAAGTTATGCCCGCTTTATTAGAGCGTATGCATATTACCATTTACTTATGAATTTCGGACCGGTCATACTAGTAGGTGATGAGGTAATGGAAAATAACGAAACTCCTGAGTATTATGATACACACCGTGCAACTTACGACGAATCGGTGGAATATATATGCTCAGAGTTGGAAGAAGCCGCTAAATATATGCCGCCAAAGGCGCTTACCACACAGTTCGGACGCCCTACCAAAGGGGCAGCCTATGGATTGATAGCACGTTTACGGCTACAGCATGCCAGCCCTGCTTACAACGGAGGTGACGCTGCCAAACGATATTTCGGTTCATGGACACGTTCTACAGACGGTGTACATTATGTGTCCCAGACTTATGATGAAACGCGGTGGGCTATCGCTGCAGCCGCTGCCGAGCGGGTAATGAATATGGGATATGGCTTGTATACAGTTCTGGAAGATTCAGAAACACCAGCATTGCCCGATAACGTACCTTCAGCGCTGTTTCCGGAAGGAGCAGGGGGGATAGACCATTTCAGGTCGTATTCCGAAATGTTCAACGGGGAGGCTGTTTCAGTGCAGAATCAGGAGTTTGTCTGGGCCCGTATGTCTGACCGTATAAGAGAAAATACGAAGCATTCTTTCTCCTACACGATTTGCGGAGGCTGGAACGGTATGTGTGTGACGCAAAAAGTCGTTGATGCTTTTTATATGATAGACGGGCGCGACAAAAGTAATTCCAGTAAGGAATATCCGTATTCGGAAGAAGGAATGTATAGCGGCGGCGCAAAGAAATTCTCGGGATATACATTGAATAATAATATCTATAATATGTATGTAAACCGGGAGATGCGGTTTTATGCTACAATAGGATTTAGTAAACGCTTCTGGGCCAATAATTCGACCACTGAAACAGACCGTAAAAATAAGACGATCGAATATCATCTGGGTGGTAATGCCGACCGTTATGACAGGGGATCGGATACTCCCGATTATAACCTGACCGGGTACGTAATAACCAAATATGTACATCCCGATGATGCTTGGGCTGGAGATGGGAGTATGCGCCTAGATAAACCTTATCCGATTATCCGCTATGCCGAAATTCTTATTTCATATGCCGAAGCTTTGAATAACCTGACAAAGACACATACAGTAACTTTACCCGATGGCATAGAAGGAGAAGCTACATATACCGTTTCCAGAGATCTGGATAAAATAAGAGGGGCTTTCAATCAGATTCGTTACAGGGCAGGCCTGCCGGGATTGGAAGAAACTACACGCGATGATATTCAGTCTGCTATAGAGCGGGAACGAATGATCGAATTTCTATACGAAAACAGACGTTATTTTGATGTACGTCGCTGGGGCATTTACGAAGAATCGGAAAGCGAACCTATTGTAGGTATGAACATCATGCTCCCTGAGCCGGGATTTTATAGCCGTACTCCTGTAAACCATAAGTTTGTAAGAGACCGTATTATAAACAAACGAATGGTTTTCTTACCTATTCCTAAAGACGAAATACTGAAAGTGAAGAGTCTGGACCAGAATCCGGGCTGGTAATAATTTTATTAATGATTAAAGACTATAAAATGAAAATAATAACCAGAATATTGATTCTATTGCTTATTGGGGCAGGGCTCTTAGCATGTGACGACTACGGTCAATATGAAAAGGAAATGTACGAGAAGAAAATATATATAGTAAGCCGAGCCGAAAACGTATTTTCTTTGGTTTGTGAGTTCGATAACCTGGATTCATTGCATAATATTTCTATATCCTGTTCGGGCTCCAATAAGATCGAAAGGGATGTGACGGTGACATTGGAAGACGATACTATACTGCTGCCGAAATATAACTTTTCGAATTTCGATATAGATTCTACAAAATATGCACGTACATTATCAAAATGGCGTTACCGGTTCCCGTCTATGACAATGACACTGAAAGCCGGAGAAGAAGATGTGTATGGACTACTGCCTTTCTATATTCATCCGGATAATTTGCTGGGCTTATCTCCCGATTCCATATATTTTATTCCTTTGGCAATTAAGAGTGTATCCGATTATACTGTTAATGCAGAAAAGTTTAATGCATTGGTACGTATATACCTTAAGAATAAATATGCAGAGACACAAGAGCTAAGTTATTATACGATGAAAGGCTTTTATGGATCATCTCCTGATGAAAATCTGGTAATGAATACAAATAAAGCCGTTTCTCCTATTTCTCCGAATGCGATACGAATGTATATGGGAACCACGAGTCCGGCTAAGCCTACACCGGAATTAATACATAAATCTACTATAAAGATAGAAGTGAATGCTGATAGAACAGTTGATATAACACCTTACAATCCGGATGCCGGAACTCTGGAAGTAGAACAATTACCGATACCGTCTGATAACCCAGACTTTCTGTATACAAATATATTCGAAGAGATACCCGATAAATATGTGAAGAATAAGATGAATCAGCGTTTTCTGCTCTATTACCGTTATCGGACGATGGAGAACGGCAGTTGGTCTAACTGGACATACATCAGGGAAATTATAAGCAGGATAAAACCCGCAGAATAATTTACGCATTAGGTTTAGGTATCATCTATACCAAACATGCGGTAAAAAAAGCCCGGATAAATATTATCCGGGCTTTGATTTCCTATATCTTTTCTATGCCTATTCCCGGTAGGTCATTAAGAATCAGTTTTCCATCTTTTACGGTAGTTCCTCTGTAAATGTCATTACTGATCAGCAGATTGCCGTCGAGGTCGGCCCAATCTACAGCTGGCGATAATTGGGTGGCAGCCGATATGGCACAGGATGTTTCGGTCATGCAGCCGACCATCACCTGCATATTGGCGGCACGGGCAACAGTCAGTATCTTCCATGCTTCGCGCATACCCGTACATTTCATCAGTTTGATGTTCACTCCTGTAAATGCACCTTTCAGCCTCAATACATCGGTTAGGCGCTGAAATGACTCGTCGGCAAAGACCGGTAGCGGGCTGCGTTCTGTAATCCATGCCGCATCATCCAGATTGTGCTTAGGGACGGGTTGTTCTATCATCACTATGCCTCTTTCTTTTAGCCAGTATATCATATCCAGTGCATAATGTTTGTCTTTCCATCCCTGGTTGGCATCTATAGCTATCGGCTTATCCGTTACCGAACGGATAGTCTCTATCATTTCCTTATCATTGTCGCGGCCCAGCTTTACTTTCAGTATATTGTACAGCGGCGCGGCTTCTCTTGTCTTTTCCTTTACGATATCCATTGTGTCTATCCCGATTGTGAAAGTAGTAGACGGAGTCTTGGATTTATCCAATCCCCATATTTTATACCATGGCTGCCCCATTATTTTACCTACAAGGTCATGCAGGGCAATATCTACCGAAGCTTTTGCAGCGGTATTATTTTCGGCTATTTTATCGATATAGGTCAGTATATCATCCAGTTCGAAAGGGCTCGGAAACTGGCTGAGGTCAACTTTCTTCAAAAATTCCATTACAGATACCTGCGTTTCTCCCAGATAGGGCGGGAGAGAAGCTTCGCCATATCCGGTGATACCGTCGTATTCTATTTCCGTCAGTACAACAGGAGTCATGGTGCGCGATGAGTTCGCTATTGTAAACACATGCCTCAGTTGCAGGTCGTAAGGACGGAAACTCAACTTCATTTTTCCCTTTGCTATTGTTAATTTCTCTTTTCCTTTTTGGGCAAATAACTGCTGATGTGAACCGATACCCATGCCTGCTGTCAGCGATACTAAGGCAGTTTTCTTTAAAAAGTCGCGTCTCGATTTCATTGTATTTCTGTTTACGGTTGTTGTTGATAAAGCGGATTGTTGTCGATACTCCAGATACCATTCGTATCGGTTGCCCCGATAATACGGCTGGCTTTCACAAATTCGCGGGTGTTTAGTTCATCATAATTTACTTTGGCAGAGTCCAGACTTCCCACACGGATGTATCCCGAAGCATGGATAAACTCATTGTTTCCTATATAGAAGGCGACATGCCTTATCCGTTCTTTCTTTCCGTTTTCTGCTTTTTTCCCGAAAAACATCAGGTCACCCGGTCGCAGGTTACTATATCCGTCCGATATATCCATAGGGATACCGGTTTTTACCTGTTGTGAAGCATCGCGCATCAGGATAATACCGTGCATAAGCATCACAATTTTGGTGAAACCGCTGCAATCCATTCCTTTTACAGATGTACCGCCCCAGATATAAGGAATACCTTTTAGCGAGAAAGCCGCACGGACTATACTTTCTTCCGTCATATTGAGTGAAGCTTGCCAGTCCTTATATACACGGCTCTGGCTTTTAAGTATAAATGCAATACGTCCGTCGGGGTAAGATGCCTTATAAAATCTGCCGTTGTCACTCTCCAGTTTCAGCATATTGCCGAAAACAAGGTCGGAAACCCGCTGACCTTTTTCGTTCGGATTTTCATAGCTAAAGCCAAAGTCGTCCGTAAATATAATTTTAGGGGAAACCGTCCATTTGTTAAACTTTTCTTTTGTCATCCTTACAAAAGAGTTCTCCGGTATCCATGCTACATAACCTTCGGCTGATTTTATCCGTACCCAACCGTCATGCTGCAATACCTGCACGGGTGCGCCTAATAATAACTGCGTACCCATCTCGGCAGAATAGCTTGTGCCCATGCGTACGTCCGCTACGGATACATTTACTACTCCATATGTTTTATTTCCTACCTTTTCATCCGGTAAGATTATTATGCTGTCTATAGCTGCCGTATTCTGCTTCCGTATTTCTTCCAAGAGTTCGTTTTTAGCTTCTGCTACGGAAGTCACTCCTTTTACAAGAGGCTTTCCGTCCTTCTCGGTGACTTTAATTTCATACACATTATCTCGTCTGTCAGGCACATATTTGATGCGCACACTATCGGCAATAGCATTCAGTTCGGGATAAGCTGTCTTATCTTCTTTGAATTGACATGAAAAGAAGAAGATGAAAGCAATTATATAAAGTATTATTAGTATGTTTATTTTCATAGAATATATTTTTAAATTATTACCGGTCTGCTTTATATGCATCCACCGCTTTTTTTACCGAGCCATGTAATAATAACAACCGTTGTGCCTGCTCATAATCTAATCCTAGTTCGTCCATTATCATGCGTGTGCCCCTGTCGACAAGTTTAGCGTTCGACAATTGCATATTCACCATGCGGTTTCCTTTTACCCGCCCTAGCTTAATCATTGTCGAAGTAGTAATCATATTCAGAACCATTTTCTGCCCCGTGCCCGATTTCATACGCGAACTGCCCGTTACAAACTCCGGCCCGACAATAATCTCTATAGCAATATCCGCTTCCTGCGACAAAGGAGAATCGGGGTTGCTTGAGATAGATGCAGTAAGTATACCATGCTTTCGAGCTTCACGCAGAGCACCGATTACATAAGGTGTTGTTCCCGATGCGGCAATACCGATTACCGTATCTTTTTCATTTATATCATATGCCTGTAATTCTTTCCATCCGGCTTCCATATCATCCTCGGCTTTTTCCACCGGGTTTCTCAGCGCCTTGTCACCTCCCGCTATAAGTCCGATAACAAGCGTGTTCGGCATCCCGAAAGTAGGAGGTATCTCGGATGCATCAAGTACGCCCAATCTGCCGCTCGTGCCCGCTCCCATATAGAAAATCCGTCCGCCTTGCTGCATGCGCGGAATAATTTGGCTGACTAGTTTTTCTATTTGCGGAATAGCTTTTTCTACGGCCAGTGCGACCTTCTGGTCTTCCCTGTTTATATCGGTGAGCAGTTCATCCACCGATTTGTTTTCCAGATCGTCGTATAATGAAGGCTGCTCGGTTATTTTTATAAAAGACATTTTTGGTATGGATTAAATTAAGTATTTATAGACTGTGGTATTTTATCAGCCCTTCCATTGGTGATTGCACTATTTTTCCTATATTAAGATTCAAGTCTTCTCCCACCTTACGTAAAACTTTCCGGTAGTGGTATGCAACCGAACCCGTGAAATGTATTTCATAATTCGTATAATCATATTGCATAACATTCCTGATATAGAAATCACGGAATGCATTGTATACCAGTTCGTATACTGAATTATCATTTATATTTTCCAGGATAAAAGGAGAGAAACCCGCTAAAAACCTGTTTGGCATCGGCTGACGGTAAACATTTTCCAGAATCAGGGCCGGAGTCAGATTATAATGAGTTAAGAACTTCTCTTTTATGCCTTCAGTCAACTGATTTTTTAGGCAGGCACCAATAAAGAGCCGCCCTAGTACAGCGCCGCTGCCCTCGTCGCCTAATACATAGCCTAAAGGAGAAACATTTGATTGTATATTTTCCCCGTCATAAAAGCAGGAATTAGATCCTGTACCGATAATGCAGGCTATACCTTTAGTGTGCCCGCATAAACCTCTTGCAGCAGCAAGCAGGTCGCTTCCTATTTCAATTTTAGCAATATGTAAATTGTCTGAAATGGCGGCTTTTATTATCTCGTTCTTTTCCGGGAAAGCGCAGCCGGCACCGTAGAAATAAACAGCATCGATATCATAGTCTGAAATATGCGGGAGCAGTTCGACTTTTAATTCTTCACTGATTTCTTCGCGTGTGCGGAAAAAGGGGTTTGCACCTTTAGTATAAAACTGCTTTACCGTTTGCCCGTTATCTATCAGGCACCAGTCGACTTTAGTGGAACCTCCGTCTGCAAGTAAAATCATATGTTATATTTTAGTCCGTTCGGGAAATATCAGAACTTCATTACAATATGCTTAAGGTCGTTTTCAAACTGCTTATACTCTTCTTTTGTTAATGTTTTGTTGAGACTAAGAACCAGTAATTCATGAGGTTTGTAGCCTTCTTTATAAGCAGGATGAGCATGCTTGTAAGGATTGAGTTTATAGCCTAGTTTTTCATAGAACCGGAACCTTTTTTCCGATATGGAATCTGTTATAGGGTCTATCTCTAGCAATACTGTTTTCTGCACGGTCTTGGCAAAGGTATCGAGCATGATGCTGCCTATATTTTTCCCTCTTAAGTCCGGATTGACAGCCAAATGCTCGATATAAACATAATCCGTAAAATCCCAACAGGCAACGAAGAATTGCAATGTATCATTTTCTATATTCGCCAGCAGATAATAACGTTCGTCATTGAATGCGGTAAGCTGCTGCGATTCGTCCCGTTGTTCATATACAGGAAAAGAAACGGTATAAATATCCCAAAAAGGCTTATACCACCTGTCTTCTGTATCGGTTATCCTGTGGAATGCATTTTCCGGCATTACTCTTCTTTATACATCTTGTTGAACTTAGGTCTGATAAACAAACGTAAAGATACATCATAATTCAGATAACTCCATACCCAGTCGATGAAAACCGATACCTTATTTCTCATCCCTACAATGGAAAGAATATGCACCCCTAGCCACAGCCACCACGCAAACCAGCCGCCAAAATGGAATTTTCCGAGATCGGCAACGGCAGCATTACGGCCGATAGTAGCAAGTGAACCCCTGTCGGAATATACAAATTTATCCCAATCTGAATTGCTTTCGGATTTATTCAGGTTCTTAGCCAGTCTTTTTGCCATTTGCAAGGCTACCTGTGCCACCTGCGGATGTCCTTTGGGACTTTTATCCGAAATGAGTAGAGCTGTATCGCCAATAGCAAATATATTATTGTAGCCATCCACCTGATTGTACTCGTTGATGACAAGCCGTCCACGATTATATGAAGTATCGGCAAGTCCTTTCAGACTGTTCGGTTTCACTCCGGCAACCCAGAAAACATTTCGTGACCGCAAAGTGCTGCCGTCGCTGAGTGTGGCATAAGGCTTATCGTAAGACTTAACCGATATATCCTGATGAATAATAACGCCTCGTTTCTTTAGTGTTTCTGCAGCATTTTCAGATGACTTTTCCGACATGCCGAATAGTAATCGCGGAGATGCGTCGACCAAATGGATTTCCATTTTCGAAAAGTCTATTTCCGGATAATCTTTTGGAAATATGGCTTTTCTCATATCGGCAAGCGCTCCGGAAAGCTCTACTCCTGTGGCACCTCCTCCCACGATGACGAAGGACAGTATTTCTCTCAATTCGTCTTCATCATCAGTATTTAATGCTTCTTCGAAGCTCAGCAGTATTCTGTTCCTTACCAATAATGATTCGGAAATCGATTTCAAAGAGAAGGTGCTGTCTTTCAGACTTTCATTGCCGAAGTAATTCGTATTGCATCCAGTCGATATTACTAAATAGTTATAAGGAATATCGCCTATATTGGTACTTATAAACTTTTTGTCCGGATCTACATACTGCGCTTCGCACATGCGGAAATGGACATTTTTGTTTTTCTGGAAATTCTTACGGTGCGGATAAGAGATAGAACTCGGCTCGAGTCCGCCTGTTGCTACCTGATAGAATAAAGGCTGGAACTGATAGTAATTATTCTTATCTATCAGTACTACCTGATATTTCTTTTTATCTGCCTTTTTCGCCAGTTCGAGTCCGGCAAAACCTCCTCCGATAATAACCAGCCTTTTCTTTTTCCCCGCATCGGGTATGTTTACTATATTATTCATACTTACGTAGTTTATGATTTCTGTAAAATAAAAAACCACCTTCACTCCGGACGTATTTATTCCTACAAGTGTCAGTGGTTATTAGATATAAGATATCTAAAATATCTCTATATTTCAGCTTTCTGCTTTATTCTTAGCAGCTTTTTTCGATTCCCATTTTGCTTTTGCTACCTCGTAAACGCCCGGTAGTATGGAGACTATCACAATGATAATTACAACTTTGTCCAGATTCTTTTCTACCCATGCATTACTACCTATTATGGCTCCTAAAGCACAGAAAATAGCAACCCATGCTATACCTCCTATAACGTTAAAAGAGAAGAAATGTTTATAACTCATCCTACCCATACCGGCCACAAAAGGAGCGAATGTACGGACTATCGGAACGAAGCGGGCAAGTATAATTGTTTTGCCTCCATGCTTCTCGTAAAACTTATTTGTCTTTTCCAGATATTCTTGCTTAAATATCTTGGACTTTGGGTTACTGAAAAGCTTTTGCCCGAAAAACCGTCCTATGGTATAATTAGTGGCATCGCCGATAATAGCAGCAACGATAAGTATTCCTACAAGTATATATATATGGAGCGGATTGTCAGGTCTTACAGCTATAGCTCCCGCTAAAAACAAGAGCGAATCGCCGGGAAGAAACGGAGTGACAACCAGTCCTGTTTCGCAAAAAATAATCAGGAATAATATGGCATAAACCCATGTACCGTATTCAGTAACCAGCATATCCAACGTGCCGCCCGTATCTCTTAAGAGATTGAGAAAGAAGTTCCAGACTTCGTGTAAAAATTCCATTTTTTAAGTTACGTGTTATTGTTTATTATGATGATATATTAGAAATGATGAGCTTAGCTCATCATTCCCATTATGTTTTACTTTACTAAAAGTCCGGCGGCTACAGCGTCACGCTTTTCTTTCCCTGCCAGTTGTTCAACGAGGCAAAGGGCAAAATCGATTGTAAGTCCGGGGCCCCGTCCTGTTGTTATATTTCCGTCTACAACTACAGCCTTGTCGGTTTGCAGGTTTGCTCCTTTCAGATATTGTTCGAAACCCGGGTAGCAGGTCGCATTTTTACCTTCGAGCAGTCCTAAACCGCCTAATACCATTGGCGAAGCGCATATAGCAGCAACTTTCTCGCCCTTGTTTGCAAAGGCCAGAAGTTCTTTCTTCATATTTTCATGGTTGTTGAAATTAGTAGTACCTCCCGGTAAAACCAGCATTCCGGCAATAGAGAAATCTACCTGATCGAACATCAGGTCGGCTGTAACCAGTACCTGATGACTTGACATCACCTGCTTGCTGTCGGTCAACGACACCGATTTTACATTCAGTTCGGCACGACGCAGGATATCTATAGTCCCCAGCGCTTCGATTTCTTCGAAACCGGTTGTTAGAAATACGAATATAGTCTTCATACCAATTTAATTTAGATTAAACTTATATGTGATTGTTCCTTTTTGATTTATTACGGAAGATACGACGTTGAACTTAGTCCTTTTTGCCGCTCTGACAGCTTCGTTGCGCAGATTGGCGTTGGGTGTATTCGTACCTTTTCCGATTGTGGCTTCTACTACATCGCCTTTGGCATTCACTAGGATATCTACCACTACTGTTCCGTAATCATCTACGGAATAGTTTGGCTTTACCAGTCCCCCGCTACCAAGGCTACGACCGCCCAGATCGAACGAACCCCAGCCGCCTACACCGGATGTCTTGCCATAACTGGCATTTCCGGTAGGTACACCTTGTGTGCCCTGTCCTTCACCTTCGCCACGACTTCCGCTGCCCGTACCGTTTCCGAACAATCCGGCCACATCTTTATTTATCTGGCCTTTTTTAGCAGCTTCCTGTTGGGCTACACGTTCAGCTTCGGCTTTTTTTCTTTGCTCGGCAGCTTCCTGCTGTTTCTTTTCTTCGGCTTTTCGTTTAGCTTCTTTTATAGCGACTGTTTCTTCGAAGTCCTGAGTAACGGCAGTTTTTTCTGTATTGGTTACGGTCGGCTTCACTTCTTTTGTCGTATTTTTCACCATGGGGATAGGATCCTCCACTACATTTGGCGATGTAGCTTCTGTGGCGCTCTGATTCCCGTTGCCCCTGCCGAACGGTTCATCGTCTCCTCCGGCATTTGGTACATTTCCGAACATAACAGGTACGCCCCCGAGTTCTTCGGAGCGAAGCATTGCCGGTGCGGGCTTCAAATAGTAAAATAACAGGAACAGAATAATCAACAGGTGAAAGCCTGCCGTTCCTATTATACTGATCATTCTGTCTTTTTGCGCCTCCATATTATTGTTGTAATGGTTCGGGTGTTTCTTTTAAATAGTTTTTATATGCTTTTATTGTCTTTTCCAGTCCAAGATACAATGCGTCGCTGATCAGTGCATGACCTATCGATACTTCATCCAGCCATGGAATATTTTTGTATAGGAAATGCAGATTTTCAAGGCTCAGGTCGTGTCCTGCATTTACTCCGAGTCCTAATTTCTTAGCTAATCGCGCTGCTTCTACAAAGGGAGCGACAGCTTCATCCCTATTTTTTGTATAACCTACTGCATACGGCTCGGTATATAATTCTATACGGTCAGTACCCGTTTTTGCTGCATATTCAATTATTTTCGGGTCTGTTCCTGTGAAAATCGAAGTGCGGACACCTACTTCGTGGAATTCATCGATAAGATCGGAAAGTAACTGCTGATTTTCAATAGTGTCCCAGCCTGCGTTCGATGTTATGGCATCGGGTGCATCCGGAACAAGCGTTACTTGCGTCGGACGTATAGTCGTTATGAGGTCTATAAACTTGTGTGAAGGGTATCCTTCTATATTCAACTCGGTGCTTATCCGTGATTTCAGGTCATATACATCCTTAAAGCGTATATGCCTTTCATCTGGGCGGGGATGCACAGTAATACCTTGTGCGCCGAATTTTTCACAATCGAGGGCAACCTTGAGTACATCCGGAACATTGCCTCCGCGCGCGTTGCGTAAAGTCGCTATCTTATTAATATTTACACTAAGTTTTGTCATAGATAACAATTAAAATGATCTCTCTTTATATCAAATACTAAAAACTATCATTATTAAGTTAAAACTTTTTAGCAACTTTGCATAGTAATGTGACACGCAAAGGTAATACGAATTGATGAAATAGAGGGTATCAGTTCCAATTTATTAACAGCCCGGCTGACGATTATTTTGGATAAAACGGATATTTCATTAAAAACATGAGAATATGAAGATTGCTATATTCGGAAGTAAGCATCAGAAGACGGAACAGGTAAAGAATTTATTCAGGATACTGCAGGAGAATAATACGGAAATATATCTTCAGGAAAAGTTCTACAATTATCTGAAAGATACACTGAAAATGCAATACGACGTTGCCGGCATTATAACGAATGATGACTTCGATGTAGATATAGTGGTCAGCATAGGAGGTGACGGTACATTTCTTCGCACGGCTTCGGCAATCGGCAAAAAGAATATCCCTATACTTGGAATTAATGCGGGTCGCCTTGGTTTTCTGGCAGATGTAGGAGAAAAAGACCTCGAAGATACCTTTAAGGATATTTTTTCGGGAAACTACCGTATAGAACACCGGAGCCAATTGCAACTATCTACCGAACACCGCGATTATCACGGATTCAATTATGCACTGAATGAAATAGCTATACTGAAACAGGATACGGCTTCCATGATTACGGTACATGCATACATAAATGATGAATACCTGAACTCATACGAAGCTGACGGACTGATAATTGCTACACCTACAGGCTCAACTGCCTATTCGCTCAGTGTGGGCGGGCCTGTAATGACCCCTACTGCTTCCAATTTTGTGATCTCAGCAGTTGCGCCTCATAGCCTGAGTAATCGCCCATTAGTGGTTACTGACGATTGTATAATTACACTGAAAGTGGAGAGCCGCAATGAAAACTTCCTTATTTCACTGGACGGCCGTTCCAATATTTTCAATACGGGTACGGAACTGACAATAAAGAAAGCGGATTTTACACTTAATGTCATTAAGCGTAAGGGAAATTCTTTTTATAATACGTTGCGAAACAAACTGATGTGGGGGATTGATCCACGCCAAAGCTAGGAATAAATCGATACATATATTTTATGCGAAACTGCTTGTGTAATTACATGCAGTTTTTTTACTTTCCAATGTGTTAAAATTGACGTTTAAAACATTGGTTAAGAATAGCTAAATGTCATTTTTGTAATAAAAATAGTCGTACCTTAGCATGTCTGATATACTACTATATAATACATTAACAAGCTACCCAGATGCAGTCTATTAACGAGGAACTTATAAAGATCCTGAAAGAAAAAACACCCGAAAAAGAAACTACTGCCTCTTTTTTGATGAATCTGTTACCTTTGGGTAAGGAGGCCGTATATCGTCGATTGAGAGGAGAGATTCCATTTACTTTAGATGAGGCAACCACTATTTGCCGAAAGAATGGTATATCGTTGGATTTATTAATGGGAATAAGGGAAGACGATACCTATGCTTTCCACTTTGATACATTTGTGTCTGAAAATCCTGTGGATAATTATTGCAAGATGCTGTACCGCATAATCAACAGTGTGGAATATATAAAAGACGATCCTTCTGTATTTCTGTACAGGGCTCATAATACCATTCCTCAGGAGTTTATGTACAATTATGAGTATTTGTCAAAAGTGTATGTATACATTCTCTATTCTCAATTGTTTTCCGAAACAAGTAGCGGATATAAAATGAAGACCTTTTCGGAAGTAAATTTCCCGAAAGAGATATTTGTTGCGCAGAAAGCTTCTACAGCCAGTGTACATGATTTTAAGAGTTTGATGATACTGGACCAAAAAATGTTTAAGGATTATATAGGTATTGTAAAATATTTCCAGTATCTGGGAATGATAAACCAATCGGATATAGTAAAAATAAAAGAAGAAATGTATAAGCTAATAAAAGACATCGAACTATGTGCGGCAAAAGGCTTATCTCTCAACGGTAAAGAGATGGGTATCTATTTGTCGCATATATCGTTCGATTGCAGCTATACTTTTCTCGAAAGTGAGAATTTTAATGTATCTTCTATCGGAATATTTTGCCTCGATTATCTTTCGTCGCAAAATCAAAGAGTGAATAAAAGCCAGAAGACATGGATAAAATCGCTTCTGCGTTTTTCTACACAGATATCTGTTTCGGGCGAATTGCAAAGACGTGAATTTTTTCAGGAGCAAAGGTCTTATATAGATACTATGCTGTAAGTTGTGACCAAAACAAAAATCCGAAAATTGGTAAGAATTTAAATAATATAATAATCGGAGATTCTTACGCTTAAGCGATTGATGTTTCTATATAAAAAAGTGTGAATAGACAATATGATACACGCTCAAATTTTTTTAATATTGAGCAGGTAATTCCGATAAATCTTTGCAGAAATTACAATAAATATATAGGTATTATTATTCTGATATTTTTTTATTGCCTTTCCTTTTTTCTTTGAACATCACCACAAAATTAGCCATAAGCAAAATAACAAACAATACCAAAAACATATAAAATGCCGAGCCTTTAAAATTAAAAATATATCCTAATCCAAAGGTGCATAAAAAGAGTACCAATAGGTTGTTTCCTTTTCTTTGTTCCATAGTTCTTAGGTTTATACATCAAATTTAATTAGAAATTATTAAATATAAAAGCCACGAAGACCATAATTTATGAAACATTTTTTAAGAGATATGACGGCAAAAAGATTTATTAGTTAGAATAAAAGTAGAGGGCTGCACGGATTATAGCGCAGCCCCTAGTTTATTTATATTACAACGCCCTGCCTTTATACACATTTGATTCCTCTTCGGGGTATAAATTCCCTGTGAAATTTATCCTGTTACTGTTGAAATTAGGACTGACGGTAGCACGGCACTGGTTTGTTCCTGCTGTCATCTGGAGTATAACATTCGCGGATACCCCTACGCCCTGTACCATCATTTCGAAGGTAATATTCCCTTTTTTATCGGTTTCCATTTTCACGCCCGATACAGTGCCGTCGACAGTGATACCGCCTATTCCGTTAGGACCTGCATACGGTGAATTGAAGGCCATTTGAATAGTAGCTTTATTATCATGCATGGAGATAAAATTCGTACTTGCATTTACATATACAAAACGTCCGTATTTGAAATCGATACGGTCTGCTTCAAGTACAAATTCCCTGTCGTTCAATGCCTGAACTGCTTTGTCTGCCCACAGTTTTTGTTCGGCTTGTTCCGCTGCGGCTTTCGCCGGGTCTTGTTGCGTTTTACATCCGGCAGATATCAACATTGCCGTGATGAATGTGAATATAATTTTTTTCATAACCTTGTTTTGAGGATAAAACAAAGTGGGATAGTAAAAGGTTTAGAAATCAGGCGAATAATGTTTCATGTATAATTTCGCCGACAGTAGGATGAGGGAATACAATCTTACGGAACTCATCTACAGTGAATCCTTTCTCAATGGCAATTCCGGCGATAACTATTAATTCCGAAGCCGGATTACCCAGCATATGGCAACCGATTATTTTATCATCTTCTGCTATAATCAGTTTGCACATGCCGTTTCCAAGTTCATTTTCGGCTACAAAACGTCCCGAATAGGCCATAGGCAGTTTCAGTACTTTATGGCTGATTCCTTTAGCTGACAGTTCTTCTTCTGTTTGTCCTACTCCTGCTATCTCGGGATTGGTATATACTACTCCCGGAATGGCTTTGTAACTCATATTGTCCGCTTTTCCGGCAATGTGGTTTATGGCTACTTCTCCTTCGCGTACAGCTGTGTGGGCCAGCAACGAATGCCCTGTGATATCGCCGCAGGCATATACAAACGGATGCGAGGTGCGCATAAACTCATCGACTTTCACTCCATTGCGGAACATTTCTATATTCAGCTTTTCCAGATTCAGCGTGGATGTTACCGGACGTCTGCCTGTGCTCAGTAGTATTTGTGCTGCCTCGACAGTGGATGGTTGTCCGTCTTTTTCTACTATTACGTGTCCGTCTTTTATTTCCGTAACTTTGGTATCGATGTGGAAGTCTATTCCCCTTTTAGTGTATTCGGCACGCAGCATGGCAGAAAGTTCCTTATCCATATTTCCGAGTATTTCCGGAAGCATTTCGATAACGCTTACTTTTACACCCAGACTATTGAAGAATGATGCAAACTCGATGCCTATAACGCCCCCGCCGATGATCGCAAGCGATTGAGGAACTTCTTTGTTGTCGAGTGCTTCTTTCGATGTCCAGTAGCCGCTTTCGTCGAGGCCTTTTATAGGTGGTATGATTGTTTCTGAGCCCGTACAGAGTAAAACATATTTAGTTTTATAAGTTTCGGTATCCGACGCTATAATGATATTCTGGTTTTCATCTTCACCCTCAAGGTGAGCTTCCTGATTGACTATTTCCACTTCATGTGCTGCTAGCCTTTGTTTAATCCCTGCCACGAGTTTACGCACCGTCTTTTGCTTACGTGCTATAATCTTGTTAAGATCGTAAGACGGTTGTCCTTCTACAGTGATTCCGTATTTTGCAGCACTCTTTGCACTGTCGAGGGTTTTGGCGGAATATAGTAGTGTTTTTGTTGGGATGCAACCCTCATTAAGGCATACGCCACCTAACGCGTTTTTCTCGAAAAGGATTGTTTTCATCCCGTTTGCCGCAGCTCTTTCTGCCGCAGTATAACCGGCAGGCCCCCCGCCGATAATCGCTATATCATATAATGTCATTTTTGTGGTATTTATGGTTTAATAATTAAGGTATATTTTAGTAAAGATAGTGTTTTATTCTTCGTAAATCATTTTCTTGGTCATCCCTCCGTCTATGACAATATTCTGTCCGTTGATGAAATTGTTTTCCGGTTGGCAAAGGAAAATACACATCCGTGCTATATCTTCGGGTACACCGACTCTGTTTGACGGATGTTGCTGGTGATCTACGGGGCGGAGCTCTCCATAATGCCCGGTATCGATCCAGCCCGGACTGATACAGTTGACCGTAATATTATACTTGCTCAGAGAGTTAGCCAGTGCATGTGTAAGAGAAACTATTCCTCCTTTTGAAGCGGCATATGCTTCTGAGTCGGGCTCGCTCATCAGATAGCGGGTAGAAGCCATATTGATAATGCGGCCATATTTTTTGCCTATTTTGCTTTTGGCCTTGTGCGATGCGAGTATTTTAGCTGTAATAAATACCGGACGCAGATTTGTGTCTAATACTTTCTCAAACTTCTCAACAGAAATATCTAGTATAGAGCCGAACCAACTCACCCCGGCATTATTTATCAGGATGTCAATATCTGCTTTTTGATTTAATACCGAAGTTATCGCATTCTCCAATTGGTCTTTATCCGATACATCAGTCTTGATGAAAGTACATTTATAATCTTTTAAATCATTACAAAGCTGTTTGCCTTCCTCATCATTGATATCACAGAAAAAAACATCGGCATTCTCTTTACAAAATGCAGTGACGATGCTTTTTCCTATTCCATTTGCTCCTCCGGTGATGAAGATTACTTTATCATTCAGTTTATTTTCCATTTGCAATCATATTGCTTATCTCATTGTTGAGTTCACTCCACTTATTTTCATAGATTTTAGCACCTATTCCTTCGATTACATTTGCAGCAAGCAACGTTCCTATTTTTCCGCATGTCTCTAAAGTGCAGTCATTTATTAGTCCGTAAATGAAGCCGGCAGCATAGAGGTCGCCGGCACCCGTTGTATCGACACAATTGACTTTATGGGCGGGAACAAAAACTTTTTCTTCGCCTTGCTGTATCCATGAGCCTTTCTCACCTGTCTTTACAATAGCGATATTCACCATTCCGGCTAATTCCGAAATGGCCTTCTCAGGTTCTGAGCCGAGCAAAGCTTTGGATTCTTCTTCATTCGCGAAAATAATATCGACGTATTCGGGGATGATTTCCAATAGGAAATCGCGATTTTCTTCTACCACGTTGTAGCTGGCCATATCCAACATAATTGTGGCACCCGCTTCTTTGGCCAGTATTATTGCTTTCTTTATCAGTTCATGGCTTTGCACCAGATACCCTTCGATGTAGAAATAATCATAGCCCGTGAAATCTTCTTTCTTTAACTCGCCGGCCTGTAGCAAAGCAGCTGCGCCGAGATAAGTACCGAAAGTGCGTTCTCCGTCTGTAGATATAAAGGTAGATGCTACGCCGGATGCTTCGTTTACTTCGGTTAAATGAGATTCTACATTATTTTTACGCAGGTCGTCCTTGTAATATGTGCCGTAGAAATCGGTACCGATGCGTCCGATAAATCCGGTTTGTATACCTAAATGCGCTAAGCCTATAATTGTGTTGGAAGCCGAACCACCCGAAACAATGCTTTTGTCTAGTTTATCGATTTCTTTCGAAATTATTTTCAATTTACTTTCATCGATAAGCTGCATACTGCCTTTCGGTAATCCGAGGAGTTCCAGTATATTATCGTTTTCTATAACGGCTAACACGTCTATAAGGGCGTTGCCCATACCAAGTACTTTTGTCATTCTTATTAAATTTTTTGCGTAAAGATATTGCATAATTCAGAAATAAGGCCTATTTTTGCGTCACTTTTAAAGGAAAACACTCTTCCTTAGCTCAGTCGGTTAGAGCATCTGACTGTTAATCAGAGGGTCCTTGGTTCAAGTCCAAGAGGAAGAGCAAGAAAATAAAGCAGTTATCAATCACGATAACTGCTTTTTATTTATTAATGGAAAATAGAGTATAGCATTACATGTTGTCTGTATATAAATAATATATTTTAAAGTGTGTACATTTCTTAAAACTTGTTATATTTGCATTTCCTGCAAGACAAAACCCGGGAGACAATAAAAATAATTATCTATACTATGATTAATAAAGCCAGATTGATGCAGTTTATATAAAAATCTGGTCTGATTGATTCCTGACAGGAGACTAACATAAAACACTAAAATAAATATCTAACCGATTCATATATGAAATCATACACATTGTTGCTTTTGGCCGTCGGATTTCTGTCCTTACCCTGCCATAGCCAGCTTAGCAGTCATCATTACCACCTGCGTTCAGGAGATACCCTTGTCAAACAACAGGTTGAATACCGCGATCCCGGACCCTCGGGCACCAACCGCCTTTGGGACTTCAGCAACCTGAAGACCCTGAATGAAGCCTATACCCTCAGTTATGAGTTGCCTCCTGTACAGGGCGACAGCATCTACATCTTAGGAGATAAACACTTCAGGAAAGATAAAACAGCAGAAAACGAACTGATCGTTGGCACAGAACACAACACGATGTATTATTACCATATGCATGGCGACAGCCTCTGCCAGACAGGTCATGAAAACCCTGCAGTAGAACTGAAATATACCCGTCCTGTATTGCATGTTACCTATCCTTTCAATTACGGGGATGCCGTAGTTTCGGATTACGAATCCAAAGGCCTTTATTCATCAACTATCCCCATCCATACACGGGGACAGGTAACAACCAAAGCCGATGCCTACGGTAAGCTTGTCCTTCCTACAGGCGACACCCTGGATCCAGTACTGAGATTAAAGACAGTGCAGACCATAGAGAATATACCGCAGGATAATGCAGTCAACACTCCCAATCAGGAAGTACGCCTTGTGGAGACCTGCCGCTGGTATAGCAAAGGTTACCGCTATCCGGTTTTCGAGACAGTCAGGAGCTTAAATCAGTCGGACAGCACAGAGGTTTTCTCCACCGCCTTTTTCTTTCCACCGCAGGATCATCTTTATCTGGATACCGATCCGGAGAATCTGGCTCTGTTGGAAGAGATGTGGGATATGGAAAATAAAGAAAAGCAACAACAGGAACAAGCAGTTGATAGCAAAACAGTAAAGCTTGAAGATATCCTCGAGTGCAGGATTTATCCCAATCCGGTAGAATCGGTTATGAATCTTGAATATGAGTTGAAGCAGGATGCGCAGGTATCCTTCGAACTATATTCTATGGACGGCATGCCAGTCAGGAGGACCAAGGCCGAAAGACAGGTCAAAGGTACATACCACCAGACGATCGACTGTTCGGTGTTGCATCCGAGAAATTATGTGTTGAGGATTACGGCTAATGGGATTACGGTTAATCAGGTGGTTATTAAAAAGTAAAATGAAGATGAAATACTATGAGAAAAATAATAACATGGATAATTATCCAGATAATATATATAATTCCGGTAAATGCTCAAGATTATATTCCTAAAGTTATACCATCCTCACCTCAATCTCAAATTTTTGAAAAATATGTAGAATATCCAGTAAATGAATATACAGGAACAGCAGAAATAAATATACCCTTATATGAAATAAAACTGAAAGATTTAGTCATACCTGTCAATTTATCTTATCATGCTTCGGGGATAAAATATGATCCTGAATGTTACTATATCACATCTGATGGAGTTAAGGACGCAAAAATAGATGGAGATGTAGGAGCTGGTTGGAGCTTAAGTGCCGGAGGAGCCAGAGTGACTCGCAAAATAAACGGAAAACCGGATAATAAATATTCGATGTTCAGTATGGTAAACTTTGATAATGAATCAAGGCAGTCAAAATTTAAAAGCGATCAGTATTTATCAAGATTATTCCATTCTAAAAACTATCCTGCTCCTTTATTTAGTGCGGTTAATAGTTATTTTGACTCTGAATATGACCTTTTTACTTATATGTTGTATAATAATAACGGTCATTTTATATTGGGACAAAATAGAAGTCCACAAATAATTGAAAAAAAGCCTCATAAAATATCAGTGAATAGTGCATACTCTGAAATTATCATTGATGATGATCAAGGTAATAAATATTATTTCGGAGGTACGGCAGCTAATATTGAAACAGTTGTAATAGATGGCAACACAGGGGAAAAGGAAAATTCGGCATGGGTCGCCTCTAAAATAGTTACTCCTTATAATGAAACAGTCAATTTCACATATCAGAGATATACAACTTTATCACGTTATTCAACGGGAGTGACTATAAATCAGGCTTATGCATATGCTAGCCATGTAGGCGTAACTCCATATAACGATGCCAGTATCAAACCTAATAGGCTAATTTATAATTCAATGTCAAAAATCTATTATGAAGAGTTGATGATATCAACTATAAATACTGATAATGAGACAATAACTTTTACAAGAGGAGCAAGTGGCTTACCTAAGAATATAGTTAACGAAATAACTATTAAAGATAAAAAAGGTGCATTAATAAAAAAGATAAAATTTGAGTATGATAAACCTACAATTTCAAGCTGGCATTGCCTTTTGAAAGAAGTAAAAGTAATGGATGCTGTAAATGTTGAAAAAAAATATACTCTGACATATTACGATCCCCCTATAAAAACGAACCTTACAGTTACATCAGATCAATGGGGTTATTATACAAATGAGGCAGCAAAAAATCCAAGTTCAGTAACATCTAAATACTTCCTTCATGATAAATTTAAGAATTATAATATATTATATTCAATAGATAAATACACAGAAGTAATGAGAAGTATTGGAGACTGGGCATCCTCAGAGGTTTCTAGTTACGCATTTGACAGGAAGAAAAATCTAAGACCGCATTATTTTTCTCTAAAAACAATAACATATCCTACTGGTGGCCGAACAGAATATATTTACGAACCCCATAAATGTTATTACGATAAATATGCTAAAACATATATAACAGGAGGAGGACAAAGGATAAAGAAGATAATTTCGACCGCTGATTCTAATAGTCCTCAACTAGTTACAGAATACAAATACGGCGAAGAAGAAAACGGTATAGGATATGAAAACCTTAAAATGACCGAAGCGCATTTTACAAATACCAGTGTATCAATATCGAAATTATACCAACCTTGTGGCGGATGTACACCGGGCTACAGATACGATGGTGTAAGAACCTTTGCTACCGATTTGATAGATTCTGATTATGGTGATTTCAGAGTTTATTATAATACAGTAACAAAATATACATATGAAGAAACTGAAAGTGGATATAATAGTAATGGGAAAATTATTTCAAGTTACAGTATACCACAACAATATGCCTCAGGTTCTATGAGTCTTGGTGGCCAAGTGGGAATAAGTTATTGGTCAAAATACGGCACTCCATATTACAAATTGAAAATAAATGAATATAAAATTGGATATCAACCAGTACTAACTAACCGAAAAATATTTAATAATCAAAATACTATCATAAAGGAAGAAATCTATACCTATAATCCAACTCCGAATAACAGTTATTTTGAGGGGATGAAGGTGGAACAGAAAGTAACATTTTCTGAAGGTTTTTATATAAATGAATCAATTAATCTATCAGATACATATAATGTATACAATCATGTTTCACAACTATACGATTATATCAAGTATAAAATTCATATGGGAACAGACTTGTTGGTAGCAAAGGAGATAAAAGAGAAAGAATATATAGTAAAAGAAACATATGAATATGACCAATTTAACAGGATAAAATTAACCACAAAAACAAGTAGTTCAGGTAAGAAGTTGACAAATGAAGTTTTTTACCCGTTATCAGGCTCACAATTGTATAGTAAAAATATGATGTCTACAGTTATAGAGTCTGTTCAAAAAATGGATAATCTGGAGACAAGCAGGATAAAAATTATTTATGATAACTCCGTTTTACCATCCTCTATTCAGTCATCCACTTCTGGCGTTTCAGATTTAAGAACAATCATTACGTATGACGAATATGATACAAAAGGCAATCTTTTACAATTTACGAGTCTTGACGGATTAATAACTACCTATCTATGGTCATTCAATAAGCTTTACCCGGTAGCAGAGATAAAGAACGCTACTTTAGCCGAAGTGGAAGCACAATTGGGCATGACAGCGGAAGCATTTTCAAATACCAACCCTCCAGATATGGCTAAATTGAATCTATTACGTAATAAGTTACCTAAAGCTTTTGTAACTATATTTAATTACCAGCCATTAGTGGGTGTAACTGATATTACTACCCCATCTGGATTAATAAATTATTACGAATACGACAGTTTCGGACGTCTGCTACGTACTAAAGATGTCAATGGCAAGACCGTTCAGGAATACAAGTATCATTATCAGAACCAGTAATCTACATACTATGAAAAAATATATCTTTTCTTTATATTTCTTATTATTATCTGTGGGATTATCGTCTCAAAGCAGTATAATCCTTAGCAGTGAGCATACACAAGGCGGTAGCGAGCTGGCCTGTCAGACCATCCAGCTCAAGCCGGGCTTTGTTTTTACAGCCGCAACAGGTAAATCCCTAACACTGAGTGTCAATCCCTCTACCTGTGACCCCTTCGCAGGCAAGAGCAGCTCCTTGAGTAGCAGTCAGAACTATATCCAGACCAAGACCTATACCAACGCCGAAGGCAGTCGCTACATGGAAAGCATCCAGTACTTCGACGGGCTGGGCCGTCCCGAACAGGTTGTTCAGCGCGGTATCACCCCTTCTGTAGCCGACCTGGTAAGCTATCAGCAATACGACGGCTTGGGGCGTGAAAGCAATAGCTGGCTACCGGCCGTGGTGCCGGGCAATAATGGAGCTTACCAGTCCTTCGCGAGTTTCAAGGAAAAAGCCCTTACCACTTACAATAAAGATTCAGCTTATTCCAAACCTGTATATGAACCTTCGCCCCTGAACCGCATCCGGGAACAATACGGTCCCGGTAAAGAATGGTATACAGGTAAAAAATCCGTCAGGACAGAATATCTGACCAATACCGCCAGCGGAGAATTATCCTGCGTATTGTTTAAGGTAACCGGCTCGGGAACATCCACAGGGCTTTCCAAAAGCAGTACACCTTATGCCGCCGGCGAGTTATATGTTACCAAATTATCAGACGAAGACGATAACATCACCTATGAATTTAAAGACAAGCTGGGACAGGTAGTCCTCACCCGCCAGATCAATGGAAGCGCACACGATACTTACTATGTATACGATGACTTTGGTAACTTGAGTTATGTGTTACCACCCCTGGCCGCCGATACCATCAATAAAGTTGGTGTTAAAGGCGAACTGATTGAACTGCTCGGATACCTCTACAAATACGACAACCGTAACCGTTGTGTCATAAAAAAGCTTCCCGGAGCGGATAGTATTTTCTACGTCTACGACAAGGCCGACCGCCTTATTTTCACCCAGGATGGAGAACAACGCCTCAAAGGAGAATGGGCATTCTCTATTCCTGATGCTTTCGGGCGTCCGGTGCTGACGGGAATATGTACAACCGTGAATAAGGCTACAATAAAAGCCGGACGTTTCGATAATTATATAATCAGGGCCGAATTTACCAGTTCAGGTACCCATCAGGGATACAACGTAAAGGTGGGCCAGACTGCCGGCTCGTTAAATACATTGAGTATAGAGAACCCTAAGATTCTGTCTGTCAATTATTACGATAACTATAATTTCCGTAGTATGGCTGAATTTTCGTCGACAGAAACCGAATACAAAGCCCAAAGCGGCTACGGCGTCTGCTATGGCGATCACCAGCCTGCAAACGCCTATAAAAGCAAAGGACTCCTTACCGGCACCCTAACCGCCCAGCAGCAATCCGACGGCACCCTATCGGGCACCTACCTGTACTCGGTGATGTACTACGATAACAAAGGGCAGCCCGTGCAGGTCAAATCCAACAACCATCTGGGGGGAACCGAAAAAGAGTACCTCGCCTACAACTTCACAGGCCAGCCGGTAAAGAAGATGCATGTACATGCCGCCACAGGCCAGACCACCCAGACAGAAACCTACAGCTACCTGTACGACCATGCCGGACGCCTAGTAGAAACCAAACATAAGCTGAACACAGGACCAGAAGTGGTTCTTGCATGGAACGAATACGACGAACAGGGCCGGCTCAAATCGAGCCAGAAAGCAGGCACTGCCAGCCTGAAATCCAATTATACCTACAACATACGCTCATGGACTAAGTCGATAACCAGCCCGTTGTTCAGCCAGACGCTTTTCTATAACGATAAAGTGACAGCCCACGCCTATTCCGATTCCGACTATAAGCGGTCTTTCAGCGGTAATATCTCGGGTATGGAGTGGAAAGCAGGCACAGAGGCCATGCGCAGCAACCGCTTCAAGTACGATGCCCTGTCCAGGCTTACACATTCTGCTTACAACGGGGTAACCATAGGAGGAAAATATAATGTAAATTATACCTATGATAAACAAGGTAATATCATGACCTTGCATAGGCGGGGTATGGCTACGGCATCTCTGGACAGTAACCAGTCGATAGATAACCTGACCATGAAGTATACCGGTAACCAGCTGATCAACGTAACCGACAATGCGCCCGATGTGACCAACGCGGCCTCTGCCGACTTCAAGGACAAGAAGGGTACAGGCATAGAATATACCTACAACAAAAACGGGGCGATGGTAAAAGATTTGAACAAGGGGATTACCCAAATCAAATATAATTCGTTAAATTTACCCCAATCTATAGAGATAGATAACCTCAATACCAAAGGGCGGATAAAATACACCTATTCGGCGGCAGGACAGAAACTGAAAGTAATCCACGAAAGCGATATCAACCTGCAGACAGCAACGATTATGGCAACCGCGCCTTTTGCAGCACAGGTAGAGCCAGACAAAACCACCGACTATGTAGGCAATAAAGTCTACGAAAACGGCAAGCTGAAACGCATACTGATAGACGGCGGCTATATAGAGGGCAGCGCTTACTACTTCTTTATGACCGACCATCTGGGTAACAACCGTGTAGTAGCCAATCAAAGAGGAACAGCCATACAGACCAACCATTATTATCCGTTCGGAATGGCCTATGCAGAGAACTCGACAACAGAACAGGGTAAGCAGCCTTATAAGTACAACGGTAAGGAATTGGATCAGCATCACCAGCTGAATATGTATGATTACTCGGCTAGGTTTTATGAGCCGGGGATAGGTAGGTTTAGTACGGTGGACCCATTGGCGGAAAAGTATTATAGTATTAGTCCATATGCGTATACAGCAAATAATCCAATTAAATTTATTGATCCTGATGGAAAACAAGTTGGTTTTCCTATTACTTCACCTTTAGGAAATAAAACACAAGTCAATCAAGCTTATCTTAATCAGAAATATCCATACGGAGCATCTATGGGTAAAAAAATAGAAGAGGCTTTGTATAATATGGCTCCTACAGCTGTTGGAATTTCTGTTGGTGGAAAAGCTGCCTTAGGAGCATTTGCAGAAGGGAAATTATCAATGTATATAGTAATTAAAGGAAAAGATAGTGGTCCTCAATTTTATGCTACAGGCTCAGTTGGTGTTGAGACGAATGTTGAATTATCTGCTAATGCTGTCGTAGAAACAGTACATGCGGAGAATGAGAATAGATTTAGAGGAAGTGATATGGAAGGTCCATCCACAGAAATATCATTGGATGTAGCAATGCCAACGTCTAAATTTGTAAGTGGAAGTGTTTCTAAAGCTCAATCGAAATCAAAACATGGTGGTAAAATAGATAATTATGGGGTCGGAGCATCTGTCGGAGTTGGTACAGATAAATTATTTGGGTCATTAGGTAAGATTTTTAAGAATATGACTGTAGGTGTTCAAGAAAATAACACAAAAGGTTTCAAAACTAATTCATATAAAGATGAAGAAAAAAAATAGTTTAATAAATTTTATAATATCTTTATTAATAATCTTATCCGTTATATATTTATATAATCATAGTGAAGAAGATATGGACAATAGACGTAAAAAAGAAGACTTAATGTATGCCGAAATGGAAACTACATCTAACCTATATAAAGGAAAAATTATATATAAAGGAATGAGTAAAGGATATGTAGGAACTACTCTTTTTCATTTATCAGATGGACAGAAAGTATCTATTTCTTCACTTACACGTAATTACGAGTTCTGTAATTGTGATATTGAAAGTTTTTTACATATAGGAGATTCTATATACAAACCTAGATCGTCAGATTCAATATATGTATATAGGGGAGATAGAATATACTATTTTATATTAGGTCAGGAAATAAATAACGATAAGAAGTAAACATGTTACTTTTGTTACCTTTTCCAATATTAATATAATTATTTAAATTTACCCCGTGCTATAGAGATAGCCAACCCGCAGACCAAAGGGCGGATAAAATACACGTACTCGGCAGGAGGTCAGAAACTGAAAGTAATACACGAAAGCGATATCAACCTGCAGACGGCAACCGTCATGGCAACCGCTCCGTTTGCCGCACAGGTAGAGCCAGACAAAACCACCGACTATGTAGGAAACAAAGTCTACGAAAACGGCAAGCTGAAACGCATACTGATAGACGGCGGCTATATAGAGGGCAGCGCTTACTACTTCTTTATGACCGACCATCTGGGTAACAACCGTGTTGTAGCCGATCAAAGAGGAACAGCCATACAGACCAACCATTATTATCCTTTCGGTATGGCCTATGCAGAGAACTCGACAACAGAACAGGGTAAGCAGCCTTATAAGTATAACGGTAAGGAACTGGATCAGAATCATCAGCTGAATATGTATGATTACAGTGCCAGGTTTTATGAGCCAAGTATAGGTAGGTTTAGTACGGTGGATCCGCATGCAGAAAAGTATTATTCTATGTCTCCGTATGTTTACGCAGCTAATAATCCAATTAAAATTATTGATCCATTAGGCACAGATACAATACATGTAAACCCTAATGGTAAGCCAAATTTGGTTGAAGGGAAAATGATAATTCATCCTGGAGGAAATGGAAATGTTTTTATTCAAGATCAAGAATTAAATGAGGTTATAATTGAGCGTAATAGGCCAAAAAGTAGAAATGATTATGCCGGATATTCTTTTTCTGGAACAGCAATTGTTGGCATTGGCGTTTCGTTTAATATAACAATAGGCGTAATAGGAAAGGATGGGGCTTTTATTCAACCATCTTTAGCTTTCGGCTATGGACTTGATGTATCAGCTTCGTTTGTAGGTCAAACTGGAGTTTACCAAGGACCACTAAGCCCTACTGCTACTTCAATGGAAGGTACAAGTGATGTTGAAAATTTTAGTTTATCATTCATTACAGGGGGACAATCTAAAGATCAGGTTAAAGTTTTTAAGGATATGAAATGTCGGACACCTAATGGTACCGTAATAAATTCTGTACCAGTTTTTGTTGATGGGAATAATTGGAAAATTAATTCTCATGGAGCAACTGTAGGTCCTATTCCTTTTGGATATACTAATATGACTTCTTATACTCCTACAACATTTTATTTATATAAAAAATGAAAAAATATAAAATACTTTTATATCTATTTTTAATTATGCAGATTATCTTTAATAATAATTGCACAGGAAATAATGAAAGTATTGCAGAGTACAACGAAAAAAGTGAGTTTAGTTCAGTTATTTTAAATATTTATATAGATACGAAAAATCATCATCTTTATCGATTTAAAATAGAAGGATTAGAAAATGATTTTTATTCGGCATATTATATAAACTCATGGAAATATGCATCTATAGGTGATTCTATAATCAAGAAAAAAGGAGAACCATTTATTATAATAAAAAAAGGTGATGGTTCGTATAAAAAATTCGAGACTCAAGTAAAGTAGGTATCCAATTGGGATGCTGTACGCTGTTTCTACGGGTACAGATATTCAATCGTATAAGTACAACGGTAAGAAATTGGATCAGAATCACCAGCTGAATATGTATGATTATAGTGCGAAGTTTTATGAGCCGGGGATAGGTAGGTTTAGTACGGTAGACCCGTTGGCGGAAAAGTATTATAGCTGGTCTCCATATGCCTATGTAGGGAATAATCCATTGAAGTATATTGATCCTACGGGAATGGATTGGTGGTCTACAAATAATCCTGAGGAAATAGAAAAAGTATTGCTCGCTTTAAAATCGGGAGAAAGTATCGACTCACAAGAGTTTGGGGACAAATGGACACGTATAGAAAGTGTATCGGAAAATGATTATGCGATTTTTGACGACGAGTCTTCAGACTTTAGTATAGACGGAAAATCGTGGAAAGACTTTCAAGGATTCGGTGCTAAAGAAGGAATCGGATTAGGTACAGGGCTTATGTCACTTGGAACCGCAGCAATCTGGGGTAATTATATGTCTGATATGGAGTTAGCTAACTCAGGGAAATTTAGATTAGGAAGCAAAGCTTATAATTTGGCATATATGGGAGGACGAAGTCATAGTGGAACTCTAGTGAAAAATGCTAAGGCTACTTTTATGTCAGGTGTTAAATTGGGCGGATATGCAAAGGCAGGTAGTAGCGTACTCTCATGGATAAGTGTAGGCACCAATGCTTATAGTTTATATAGTGCAATAGACTCGCAAGACGCTGCTGCGACTTTTAAAAGCAGTATTGATGGCGTAATGACAGGGGTTGGATTTGCGGGTCCTGTAGGAGCTGGAATATCTGCATATTGGTTCCTTACAGAACCGGGGAGAGAAAAATGGCGAACGCATGCTTTAATGCCATATACAGAGATTACAGGGGGTATAGTTTATCCTACATTCCTTGGTCCATTTTAAAAATATAACATATGTCATTATTTAATTATATTTTTTATCGCATCTGCTCTTTTTATGAAAAAAAAGAATTAGATAAAACAAATCCTGAGATATACGCTTCAGCTATAATTTCAGGAATGCAATTATCTGTTTTTTTATTTTTACTGAGTATATCTAATCTAATTAAACTGAATAATAAAGAAGAGTTTATGTTACTATTTATTCCATTATCTATAATTGTAATGGTAATAAATCTATTTTTTGTTTTTACGAAAAATAAGTATAAAATAGTGAAAACTCAATGGGAAAATGAAAATAGGAAAAGTGCCTTTATTAAAGGTCTATTAATTGTATTTTGGATTATTTTAATTTTTCCTCTAGTAATTGGAAGTATTCATTTTTTTAAATCTTAGAATTGTGTAATATAAATTAAATAGTAAAAAATAATATCTGTTACCTTTATTATCTTTTACTATATTAGTATAATTCGTTAAATTTACCCCGTGTTATAGACGATTATGACAACCGCTCCGTTTGCAGCACTGGTAGAGCCAGACAAAACTACCGACTATGTAGGCAATAAAGTCTACGAAAACGGTAAGCTGAAACGCATACTGATAGACGGGGGCTATATAGAGGGCAGCGCTTACTACTTCTTTATGACCGACCATCTGGGTAACAACCGTGTGGTAGCCGACCAAAGAGGAACAGCCATACAGACCAATCATTATTATCCGTTCGGAATGGCCTATGCAGAGAATTCAACAACAGAACAGGGTAAGCAGCCGTATAAGTACAATGGTAAAGAGCTGGATCAGAATCACCAGCTGAATATGTATGATTACTCGGCTAGGTTTTATGAGCCGGGGATAGGTAGGTTTAGTACGGTAGACCCCAAAGCGGAGAAGTTCTACTCTTGGTCACCATATGCTTACACATATAAAGAAGAAAATGGAGTTTGGTTATCTGAATTGATACCACCTCAATATATAGATAATTTTTAAAATGGAATTAATAGAAATTAAAGGCTTGTTTTGTATGGATAAGGGAGCCCCTTCTCCTACAATTATATCTAATGATACAGAGTTATTTATTGTTTTCTATATGGATATAGATGACATGTTGGCATTACATCAAAGAAATATAATATACGATTCAGGAGTAGTTGTTTTCAAGTTTGATAAATATATTAAATATACGTTTGGAATGCCTGGTAATGAAACAATACAGGGGCATCCCTATAGTAAACTCGGAATTAAATCTTATTCTTTCTATGAATTAAAAAATTCTGATTTTATAAAAGAGCTTCAAAATATAGACAAAATACATCCATATTATAATCAAGAAAAATGGTATAAATACAAACATTACATTTTGACTTTCCATGATAATATGTTTGAATGTATTGCTCAGGGTTTTACTATTAATGAGGAAAATATAACATTATATAATCCAGCGTCACTAATATTGAACAAGATGTTGGCAAAAGATATCTGAGTAATAGATTTGCAATCTATTTTTTCGTCCTTTAGAATTACAACCTACTATAAAACAACAATCCTACCCTTATCATTATCGGCAGGATTCTTTATCTATACTCTATATAGTTTGCTTAACGTAAAAAAGTAAAAAAGTAACAAAGAATAAACACTTACAAAACCTGTTATTTTTGTTACCTTTTCTTATATTAGTATAATTACTTAAATTTACCTCAATCTATAGAGATAGCCAACCCGCACACCAAAGGGCGGATAAAATACACGTACTCGGCAGGAGGTCAGAAACTGAAAGTAATACACGAAAGCGATATCAACCTGCAGACGGCAACCGTCATGGCAACCGCTCCGTTTGCCGCACAGGTAGAGCCAGACAAAACCACCGACTATGTAGGCAATAAAGTCTACGAAAACGGCAAACTGAAACGCATACTGATTGACGGCGGCTATATAGAGGGCAGTACTTACTATTTCTTTATGACCGACCATCTGGGTAATAACCGTGTTGTAGCCGATCAAAGAGGAACAGCCATACAGACCAACCATTACTATCCTTTCGGTATGGCCTATGCAGAGAACTCAACAACAGAACAGGGTAAGCAGCCGTATAAGTACAACGGTAAGGAGCTGGATCAGAATCACCAGCTGAATATGTATGATTACAGTGCCAGGTTTTATGAGCCGGGTATAGGTAGGTTTAGTACGGTCGATCCACATGCGGAAAAGTATTATTCGATTAGTCCGTATGCGTATGTGGCGAATAATCCATTGAAGTTTATTGACCCGACGGGAATGTACTATGACGATTATCCTAATAGACAAGGAACTTATTTAGGTACTGATAATGATCCGAATTCTTTTAAAGTAAGGGTTATGGAGGATAACTCTTGGTCGAAAAATAGTAATGGTGATGGGACTATTGACCATAAAATGGGTGTTGCAAATTCTGATCTCCATTCTAAATCTGGAATTACTGAAAAAGCATCTGTAAATATTTATAGACATTATAATCCTCAAAATAGAAGATTGGTTGCAGACAAGGGTAAATATTTAATGCAAAACAAAGTAGCTTCCATAAATAATGAAATAACAGATAATTATATTAAATTAAATTTGAATAACTTATCAAGAGATGGTGTTGCAGATCAAGTTTACGATATAGTTAGCTCCTTTGTTCATGAAAACACACATGGGGATGATTTTAAAAATTTAGGAGTTTCTAGAATGAAAAAGATGTCTGTGGAGCAGTCAGAAATTAGGGCACTTTCAGCTCAAGCAAAACATTCTTCCTGGGAAAAAACATCATCTAATTATAAAAGAATGATGGCTAACTATGCAAATTCACTGAAAATTATAGTACCTGGAGTAAATCATTCTTTTTTGAAAACATCTATTAATGCGCCTTTAAAAATTAAGTAAAATGTGTAAGTATATATTTATTTTATGTGCAATATTAGTAAATTGCTTTATCGTAGTTAATGCTCAAGTGCAAATGGATATTCAAGAGATGGATATATCAAAATTGAGACGGGGTTTAAATACGAAAAGAATAACTAATGGTACAGATACAACAAATATATCTATCTATGAGTCAGTTACAATTGATGCGCCATTCCTTGAAGCAAAAATAGAATTGATTAACAAGTCTGAAAATAAAAAAATGATATATCCTGATAGCTCATTTATATATATAACATATTTATTTGAAGGAAAAAAATTTAAAAAAGAGATGTGTTTTTATTATTTAAAAGATGGAATTGTAAATGATGAGAAATATATTATTTTACCTGCTCATGAAAGTATTCTAATTTCTTCTTCTTGTAATATAGCAGCAACTTCTACTATAGAACTTAAATTTTACAAAGAACAAGATAATACTATAAATGTTATGAAGATTTTACCCACATTAAAATTCCATTATAAAGATAAGTTCGGGTTAAATATTACTCATCAGAATGTTTTTAATGTGAATGTATGGGAGTGGTCTTCAAATTCATCTGATTTTTCTATTCCAAATGGATATTATATTATTCCAGAGTGATATTTTTACTTTTTGTTATTGTAATAGCAATCTTCTCATTAATTCTACATGAGAATTAATGAGAAGATTGCTTATCTATATCATACCTTTTTGCTTTATAAAGCAAAGGGAAACTAAAGCTATAAAATATGTTACTTTTGTTACCTTTTCCAATTATCAATATTTAGAACTTATTCTAGCTATTTAACATTAAATTATAGAATATATATTAATTTTACAAAATATTATATTTACTAATTAACACAATATGAAGAAACATTACCTACTTATTATTGCGGGACTTTTGTCTTTAACAGCAATGAACTCTTTTGCTCAAAAGAAAACAACCGGCACAACCAAGAAAGCTGCACCGGCTACAATGACTAAAGCTACTGCCGGTAAAATAATTGAAATGACGAATGGAGTTGTAGATATCTACAACGAGCAACTGGGTGAGATAAAGGATGTAGCGGATTGCCTCGAACGTTTCGAAAATACAATAAATTCCGTTGCCCAGAACCCTAATACGACCGCTTATGGTGCTGCATGTAATAATATAAGGCCGTTGCGTGCCGACCTTGTAGACAAGATGAAGGCCAAGGCAACCCTTGCTCCGTCATTTCCTGAGAAGGCGGCTATACTGGAAGGGATAGACAATATTAATAAGGAATTTGAAACCGCAAAAGAACGTTGCCATACTGTGCAAGAGTATTTTAAGACAAAACAATATAAGGAAGATGACGAAACATATTCCAAATACACGGCCTTGTTTGACGAATTTCTGGCTTCGTATGAAAATATAAACAGCCTCTTTAACAACACAATGGATCTGGCATCTGCTGCCGGTGACCGTGCCGAAGTAGTGATCCTGAAAACACATCCTTTGGCTACAGTTGTCGTGCCGATGAAGACTAATCTGATTGCAGTGTCGCAGCTTATGTCGAAATGCAGACAGGAAGAGCCTGATGCCGAAGCTGTAAAAGCTGATATTGCGGCTATTCGTGCAGCATGTGAAAAAGACAAGGTAATAACGCCTGCCATTAAGACTGCATTATCGAAAGGGCAGAATGCAGAAGACCGTTTCCAGCGCTTTTATGAATATATGGCAGAAGCGATGAATAATGCGGATAATTTTTTAGAGTATCTAGACCCGAATAAAGAAATAACGGATGTAGACACTATAATGAAGGAAACTGTCAAAACCGCCCGCCAGAGACATTTGAAAAAACATTATACTAAAGTACAGGATTATTACCGATATATGGTCGATGCATATAACGGACTTTAATTATCTTTAGGCAGAACAGGAGAGCGGCTTGTCAGGGATAAGCCGCTCTTTTTTTAACAGGTATAAGAAAATAGTCATCAAATGAATAAAGATCTGAATTACTATTGCGATAAATGGGAATTATTGCCCGACGGAGAAAGTATACAGACTTATACAAGCCTGTTACAACCTGTTGTGCATAATAATATGTCCGTTATGCTGAAAATAGCATATGTATCGGAAGAAGAAAGAGGAAACAAACTGATGGTGTGGTGGAACGGGAAAGGAGCGGCGCAGGTATTCGAATCGGATGATATGGCTATCCTTATGGAAAGAATTGATGGTAGCCGTTCTTTATATGAGATGGCATTTAACGGTCAGGATGATGAAGCTACAAAGATTATATGCGATGTTGTAAAACTGCTTCATTCAAACAGCAGGCCGCCTTTTCCTGAATTAGTGACATTGGATGTTTGGTTTCAGGATTTATTTAATTCGGCAACAAAATACGGAGGCATTTTCAAAACATGCAGAGATATAGCCCGGCAGTTATTGAATGAGCAGGACAATGTAGTTGTACTTCATGGCGATATACATCATAAGAATATTCTTTATTCTGATAAAAGGGGCTGGCTGGCTATTGACCCTAAGGGATTAGTCGGGTGTAGGGCTTTTGATTATGTAAATGTTTTATGTAATCCGGAAAAAGAAATTGCTTTGGGCAACGGACGATTGATGAAGCAAATAAGTGTAATCAGCAAAATGGCAGACATTCCGGAGAAGAATCTTTTAGAATGGACTATCGCTTTTGCCGGATTATCGGCAATATGGTTTTTAGATGATAAGGATGAGGAAAATGCAAACTTCCGTTTAGAAATTGTTCATGAGGCATTAAAAGAATTGAGCCGCTGGTGATTACCGGAAAACTGCTGCGGGAAAGAGCCTTCTTATTATATTATTCTTAAAAAGTTTTATCTAGTTTACTATGCATATAAATAAATATTATTATATTTGCACCCGAATTAATGAAATTCTTCCTTAGCTCAGTCGGTTAGAGCATCTGACTGTTAATCAGAGGGTCCTTGGTTCAAGTCCAAGAGGAAGAGCAAAAGCAGCTATAATATGTAGCTGCTTTTTATATTTTAATACTAATATTATTACATTCGGTAGGCTTATACTGAATCTTCAATTCCTGCTGGAAATGTTGCTCGGCAAAAGCCTCAATTAGTCGCATGTTAATCTCAAATAAGATGTTTTTCTGATAGAACAAAAATAACCTTTTAACAAACACATAAAAATCAAAAATATGGCAGAACCTTTTAAGAATATGTACAATGAGCAATTTTTCGATAGGTTTGCGAAAGATTTGAAGCTTGTCATCAGCGACTTTGATGCTCGTGGATTTGTTTCCCGCATAATGGATGCAGAATGGGAAAACAGGGAATTTAAACAACGTTGTAGCCATATTACGACAGTTCTGAAAGATTTTATGCCGGCAGATTATAAAGAGGCAATCGCTAAAATAATTGAAATGTTAGACCATGTGGAAAAATCACAGCCTGATTTTTCAAAAATAGACGATACGAAGTTCGGCTTAATATTGGAGTATGGTATGATTCTGGATAATTTTGTTGAGCAATATGGGCTGGACGATTACAAAACCTCTATAAAAGCCATAGAAAGAATCACTCAGTTTACAAGTTGCGAATTTGCTACACATTCTTTTATTGTAAAATATCCGGACGAAATGATGAAGCAAATGTTAGTCTGGTCGAAACACAAACATTGGGGAGTAAGACGGCTGGCATCAGAAGGTTGCCGTCCGCGCCTTCCCTGGGCAATGGCTTTGCCGAATCTGAAAAAAGATCCGGCACCTATTATTCCCATTTTAGAAAATCTTAAAAACGACCCTGCAAAAAATGTACGCTTGAGTGTAGCTAATAATTTGAACGATATTGCAAAAGATAATCCTCAAATTGTGATCGATCTGGCGAAAAGATGGCAGGGGAAATCGAAAGAAGTAGACTGGATTATTAAACATGGTTGCAGGACACTCTTAAAACAAGGCAATACGGAGGTGATGGCGTTGTTCGGCTTTGGCTGTATAATTAAAAATATCAGCATTGAGAATTTCCAAATTCCAAACCCCGAAGTTAAAGTTGGAAACTCGTTGGAATTTAATTTTAACCTGTTGAACAATAACAATGAAAAAGCTAAAATACGGCTTGAATACGGAATCTACTATCAGAAAGCCAATGGAACACTGGCAAAGAAAGTTCACAAAATCAGCGAAAAAGAATATGCAAAAAATTCTATTACAAAGATTATCCGAAAACATTCTTTTAAGCTGGTCACAACACGTAAATTTCACCTCGGGCTTCATCAGGTTGCTGTAATCATCAATGGAAACGAATTTGAAAAATATAATTTTGAATTGATTGAATGATAAATACTGATCACAACAAATTATAGATATTAAGAGAGGCCGAACGTGTGATAGTACAGCCTCTTTATTTTATACATATGTGATATCATCTTATCTCTTTTACACTAATAAGCTGTTTGCCATTTCCCTTTGCTGATCAAAGAAATCCCGTCTTTCTTTTCCTCCGCTGATGCTGATCAGGGTAGAATATTTCCTGAGAGATTCGATAAAGTATTTATGCATTTTACTGATTTTCGGATTCAGCGAGATTAGGGTATTCATCAGGTAAATATTATCTATATATGCAAGTTCTACATTATCGCCCTTTATATAAGTATAATTATGCTCGAAGTCGATATCCGATAAATATACTTCAACCGGGTTGCCGGCATAGTCCGTTCCATGCATAGCTATTCCTTCCAGTTTATTAAGTAAATGCAGGAATTCTTCTTTTAGCAGAGACAAGTCTTCATCTGATATTAGTTTCAGTAAATGAAAATGTTTCAGTTCACCTAAGAAAGATTTGAATATATTCCTGTCATAAATAAACGTTAGCTTTGCCGACTCAAAATTTTGGTTACCGAGCATTTTCATAAGTGCTTGTATGTCATCCGGCAATTTCAATTCATTATATTTGATGCTCTTATTATGGTTGTGGGTTTGATATGTCCATTTGAATATATAGAATTTAGCAAGGTTATCATAAGGTAACAGTAAAGAATAAGGGACAACATTCCATGTTGTCATCACTTCGGTCGCAACGCCTAAAATTGTATTGAACGAGTCCTCATGCTCATATAATTTCTGGTAATTGTAATGAATGAGATTGTCGGGATCCATTCTTAATTGAAAAGTGAGTTCCCTGTTTCCGGATGCAGCTATGTCGTCAAGAGAAATACCTAGTTTCGAAGTTATAAGGCATGCTTCGGTAAATGTAAATGGTACTTCACCGCGTAAACGACGATAAGCAGATTCTTTGCTCAGAGAAGTAGCTTCCATTATGCAATCTGCCTGATCCAACTTCGATGGACAGGCCTTAATAATCGCCTGGATTAATTTGCCGTTGAAATCTGTATTTGGCATCAATAGTAAGGAATTAGTAAATTGTTATCTCTTAATAGAGAAAAAGTCTGTTAGGCAAATATACCGAATAAATCATATCTTTCAAATAATTTTCACAAGTTGTATGAATCTGTTTTTGTTAAGTTAACAGATGTCGTATATTAAGCTTAGTTTGCTAAAAAAATAGAAGGTGAATGTGTGATTTTTATCGTATTCCTTAGCTTTCATATATATTGGGAACAACAGTTTCCTCAATAAAATCCTGATAAGATTCGACAGAAAAATGAGAACCCTCATCCACTAGATTCAGATGGCAGTCGGATAATAAGCGGGCAGTTATTTCTGCGGTTTCGAATGGTACGATTTCATCCTGTTTGCAATGCTGCATATATACTTTGGCTTTAATGTCGGAAAGGTCGAATCCCCAATCTTCAAACCTTATTCTTAATTCTTGTCCTACTCCGAAACAATTATTTTTTATAGAATCCTCTATGTAAGGGATATGTGCCATTTCTTCCGGCATATTGGCGAAGAACATATCGAATGCAATCTTCTCAGCTTCTTGCTGGGATATATCTTTTATAATCGGATATGGCCATTTCGATTGAACGTTTTCGTTATAAAGAGCAGGTATTCCGCTGTAGACATATATATTCCTGACGAGATCAGGACAGGTAATGCCGATTGCATAGCCGTAAGGCGATCCGGCAGAGGAACTCAGTATATCGAATTTCTCTAAAGACAGCTCTTTGGCCAGACTGTAAATTATCTCTCCCCATTCTTTATAATTATCAAGAAAAATAGGAGAGGATTGTCCATATCCGGGACGGGCAACACAAATTATCCGTGCACGTTTTTTCAAGCAATCCGTAAACAGGCTATCGTCTTTTATACTTGCAATCATGCCATGTTGCACTATGATGGGAAAGCCGCTCGGATTACCGTATTCCAAATAAGAAAGGGGCTGATTGCGATACAAGAAATATTTCATGATAATTTGTGTTTAATAGTGCTTATCTGTAACAAACAACCTATAAATTTATTAAAATATTGCGAATAAGAAAAGCCGGCCAAAACGGCCGGCTTTTCTTATCTTAGAAAAATATCAGAGTCGTATTACATTATTCGTATTTAGAATTCTGTATTAAATTACCTTCACTGTAATTAATCTGTGATTGTGGAATCGGTAGATATTCGTCCCTGCCTTTCGTAAATTTGGCGGTCTTGTAATATTCACGTCTGGTTTTTTCCACCTCGAGATATTTATTTATCACTTCATCGGCCACTCCCCAACGTACCAAGTCGAAGAAACGGTAGCCTTCCATTGCAAATTCCAACCTTCTTTCGAAGCGTAACGCCTTCCGTGCAAAATCCTGATTCCATGTGCAATTTTCACCCGGCTTATATTCCCCGATTTTGTAAGTAGATGCGTATGTGTTGTCATCGAACGCAATCATAGCCCTGCTGTCGGATGCCCTTCTTCTGACCATATTTATAAGTTCCAGTGCTTCCTGCGGTCTGTTGAGTTCTATAAGGGCTTCGGCTTTGAATAACAATACGTCTGCATATCTCATAAGTACAGTATTCTTTGTACTCGACATGAATGGAGGAACTTTTTTGAAGCAGTCGCATTTATAATGCATTACTTCTTTCATCGAAGAATAATGCCCGTAAACCTGTGGCGCTCTTGCCCAGCTTTTATCATATAATGTTGTATTGTCATACTTCCAGATATGTTCGGGAATTCCTACGGTATGATCCAGTCGGGGATCGATATTATGGGTCTTAAAATCTACCGGATCGATAGGACTGTAATTATTAAATGTATCAAACAAAGGCAATCCTTCGTTGCTCGTCTGAAAAACGTTTACGAGATTCTGGCTTGGTATATGGAATCCGCAGCATCCGTATGGCCCTATCGGATGATTCAACAAGCTGCTACCGTCTATTCTTCCGCTTCCTGTTCCATCGTTCATTGAACGTTGTATGGCAAAGATAGATTCTTTACCGTTGTCATAATCAACGATAAAATTATAGCCGAAGTCTTCGAAAAGACCGTATTTCTTCGACTGGATAACTTCATCCATCAATAAGACCACCTGTTCCAAAAGAGCTGTGTTGATTTTGGTTACCTGATGAGATTCATCTTGTTCGTATGCCTGGTATAGTAGTGTTTTGCCATAAAATGCCTTTGCAGCAAATTTGGTAGGGCGGCCGGGCTCTTTCTGTGAGTCGGGCAAACCTTCTGAAGCCGCCTTAAAATCTTCTGCTATTTTCGACCATAGTTCATTATTCGAGTATTGCCTGTTAGAGATTAATTTATATTCGGCTTCATCCATTGTTTCGTCTACATAAGGGAAATATTTCCATATCAGCTTAAGCTGCAGGGTGTACCAGCCTCTTAAAAATCTCATCTCGGCAATTCTTTGGTGCTTATTGGGATAATCTGATTCGCTCATCCCATTCAGGAATTCCATCGCTCTGTGCACTCTGGAAATGCCCACATAGAATTTCCACCATCTGTAGTCCATCCACCCGTTTGTGGCCCTCATTTCGTTATATACATCCAAGCCGTGATAATCACCGCTGTCACTCAGCCCGTCACCGCCTTTGTGTGCGTCGTCGGAACGGACATTGCCGTGCGGCCAGTTGGAATTCGGGTTTTGATAATGGTCATTGCCCAGTTCAGAGTATGCGGAGGTAACCATCTTTTCGGTATCTTCGGGATTGAATATACCTTCTTTTGTAACCATCCCTTTTGGCGTTACATCCAGAAAATCGGAGCAGGATATGAGAGTGCATGTTATGGCTAATGTGCATGTAAAGATTATATGATATATTTTTGTTTTCATTGTTATTGTTTTTGAGTTTAGAATGAAATATTCAGGCCTAAAGTCAGGCTTAGCGGATTAGGATAACCATTGCCTACATTTTCAGGGTCAACTCCTGTGAATTCATTATCACCCCATGACTTTGTAATAGTAAGCAGGTTCTGCCCTTGCAGGTACAATCTTGCATTCTGCATTTTGTATTTACTGATAAATTCTTTTGGGAGGGTGTATCCTACAGATAATGACCGTAGTTTGAGATAAGAGCCTGACTCTACAAAATATGTAGAAGAGCGGCCTTCGTCATTCTTATTTGTCAGGCTTAGGGCAGGTATTTTAGAATTTGGATTTTCTGCTGTCCATGCATCCAGCAGGCGGGTGCCTTTGTTGTTGCCTGCTTCGAAGAACCAGAAGTCTGTCATTCTTTTCAGGTCATTGTATACATCTACTCCTGCTACTCCCTGAAAAAATATATTGAGATCGAAATTCTTATATGCCAGACTTACATTCAGTCCGTAGATAAAATCGGGATGAGGATTTCCTATCCACGTGCGGTCGTATCTGTCTGTAATCGATCCGTCATTGTTTATGTCCTTATATTTGAGGCGTCCAACGGCTTTTCCCTGCTGATCTGCGTGGGCATCGACTTCTTCCTGCGTTTTGAAAATGCCTTCAACTATATAGCCGAACATCATATCTTTCGAACGGCCTAATATTGTCTGATCGAAGCCATTTCCTCCATATGCATTCTTTACGGCATCGGGTAGGTATGTCACTTTATTTTTGTAAGAGGATAGGTTTCCTGTTATGCTATATCTGAAACCGTTTGCCGTTTCATCCATGTAGGAGATTATAAACTCGGCACCCCTGTTCTTCATTGAAGCGCCATTTACCCAGTAGTCGTATCCTTCACCTCCGGTAGCGACATTCGGCGGGAATATCAGAATGCCGGTTGTCTTTTTGTCGAAATAATCGATAGATCCGTTGATCTTGTTATTCAGGAAAGCAAAATCGATTCCGTAATTAGATTGGGTTGTTTCTTCCCACTTCAGGTTAGGATTTCCCCGCTTGGTTCTGTAATATCCCGAAGGGAGAGTTCCGGTTTTATTGCCAGAAAAGTCATAAGAGGAGTTATCGTATCCAGCGACATATACATTGTAGATACCATCATTGCTCAATATATCCTGATTACCCGTTTTTCCCCATCCGTAGCGAAGTTTTAAATTGGTGACAAACTTTATATTATCAGCGAAAAAGCTTTCTTCACTCAGTCGCCATCCCAAGGAGTATGCAGGAAATGTACCGTATCTGTTGTTCGGTCCGAATTTTGAAGACCCGTCCCTGCGGAGGGTGAAAGATGCCATATATTTGCTTCCGTATGTATAGTTTATTTTACCGAAGTAAGAAAACATGGTTGTCTCTGAACCCGATCCGCCGTTATTCTTCTCGGCTGTACCTGCATCGAGATACATATAGTCGGGGTTTTCCAGTGTAAAGGTTTCTCTGCTTCCCCAGACATTTTCGTTGTAGTCCCTTAAGGATTCTACAGCCGCCAGGACATCGAAATTATTTTTCTTGATAGAGAAATTGTAATTGACTGTATTTGTCCATGTCCAGTTGATAGAATGTTTTTGTTCCTGCTTCGCACTGTTTTTATCATAGGAGAGTGTTCCCGATTTATATTTCTTATTCATGGTGCGGGAATACCAGTTGCCATAATCTATACCGAAGTTTGTACGGATAACAAGATTTTTAATCGGCTGGAGATCCATATACACATTTCCGAATGTGCGTACAAAATGTTCCTTGTTTTGCTTCGTATCTTCCAGCAACCTTACAGGGTTATGTCTGTCGCCCATGCCGCTGGTAGGGCCGCCCCAACCGTTGCCGTCTACAGTATGCACCGGTACAATAGGATGCTGGATGAATGCCAGTCCCATTACGCCCGGATCGGTAACTTCGGTCAGGTAAGAAACAGAGAAGTTTTCTCCTACTTTGAGGATTTTATCAATGAGTTGATAATCGGAATTGAAACGTAAGGAGTATTTATCGAGTTTTGTAGTCCTTATTATACCGTTGTTTCCCATATATCCCAATGAAAATAAGGAATTACTACGCTCATTTCCGGTCGATACCGTTACATTATGCTTATGGGAAAAGGCTGTGCGGGTTACTTCGTCATACCAGTCAGTATCGGCAGGACGCATTGTTTGATCCTTATCGATGAAGTCAGGTAGATTCACTTTATCCAGAATAGGCCTTCCGGACGCATCTTTGTGCCAGTCGAAAGTATATTGCTGGTGAGCGGGCTCCAGACCGTCATTTACAGATGCACGCCAGAAAGATTCACCCCATTGCTGAGAATTTAGCATTTCTCTTTTTGTTGCATATGTTTGCATAGTCATCGACCCGTTGTAATCGATTCTCGGCTTGGTAGATTTACTGCCTCTTTTTGTCGTAATCAGGATAACTCCGTTAGATGCACGCGACCCGTAAATACTGGCAGAGGATGCATCTTTAAGTACCTGAATGGATTCGATGTCATTGTCATTCAGTTCGTGCATGGCTGCTTTTGTAGGAACCCCGTCGATTATATACAACGGGTTGTTATCACCGAATGTACTCAGCCCCCTTATCCTTACAGTAGCGGCATTTCGTGGTGAACCGTCGGAAGTAATAAATAACCCCGGCACTCGGCCTTGCAGGTCTTTCATGACATTTCCTCCCGGCATGTCTTTTATGTCGTTGAGGTCGACAACGGCAACGGCTCCGGTAAGGTCGGCCTTGCGTTGGGTCATGTAGCCTGTGACGATAACGTCGGTCAGCATTTTGGAATCTTCTTGTAATGTAATCTCAAAATGTGTTTTTCCATTAATTGTAATTTCCTGTTTTACAAATCCAATGAACGATATAACCAATGTTCCCGACGGGTTTGCATTCAAGGAGAAATCACCATTTTCGTCCGACGTAGTTCCGTTGGTAGTTCCTTTTTCAATAATTGTTGCGCCAATTATGGGTAAACCATCCTCTTCTGAGGTTATTTTCCCTTGTACAAGTGTTTTCTGCGCATGGGCAAAAGATGTGATGCAAAGTAAGCATATGAGAATATGCCATTTGAATGGATGCTTTTTTTTCATATAGTTAAAAATTTAAAGTTTAACGGAATCGTATTTTATTAGTGAATGATAAATTTCCGGGTTTTGTATGCTATATATCAGGCTAAACTGTTTCGTCTTAAAAGGCTACGGTTTTTCATATTGCAAATATTAATATGTAGATTAAGCTTCTTGGTCTGGTGCTTTTCGTGTTACTTGTAAACAAGTATTGAGTTTTTATTTACAATTTTGCGTAAATAAAATATCATTTAAAAAACAAATATATGAAATAATATTTTATATATGCAATATTTTATTTCATATATGTAAAAAATATTAATGCATTTTGTTTTTGGTATGCATAAAACATGAAATTTATTGTTTGTTTTATTAAGAGTGGGCAAAAGATTGGAAGAGGTTTATTAAACCCTATACAGATAGCGGAGATCTTTTGGAAAGAATAAATATAAAAATGAGGGTGATTTTTACATAGAGAAATTATCTATATATTTTTAGCTTATGGCTTATAGCTGTTAGCAAATAGTTCTTTGAAGTGGTTTTATTAGTGTATTGGTTAGGAGTATACTACTTTGCTAAGTGATAAGTATAAATTCTGTTACTTTTGTTACTTTTTGGATTTTCATACATGAAAGTTAACAGCTATAAAAACGGTTACTTTTGTTACTTTTTAACTATATGTTGTGAATATAGGTTAATTTTATGTCGGTTTTGACACCGGCTGGCTAAAACAAATCCAAGTGACCTGATATTGGATGCGCGTAACTTCTGGAAATCAGCTATTTATTTTGAAAAGGAAGTGGATTCTCTTATTATAATCTGCCCGAGTAAACTTACATTTATTGGTTTTATACTTTTATCGTTTACTCTTCGCATCATTAGTTCGATAGCTATATCAGTAATTTCCTCGCATGGCTGGGCATATGAGGTGAGCGGTGATTTCAGATAGCTGGCATATTTCATATTGTCGAAGCCACCGATCAGTACATCGATTCCGGTTTGTATGCCGAGGGTATCTATCGTGGACATCAGCATGGCTGCTGTAGAGTCATTGGCGCATATTATACCCGTCTTGCCGGAAGATATACTTATTTTCTTAACAAAGGAGGCATCTTCCGGATCTCCACAATATATGTTGGTGGAGTTGAATTCCATATTTCGCTTATGTACGGCAGCAGCAGCTCCTAAATGGCGTAGGATAACGGAAAAAGCAGAATTAGGACGATAAACAAAATTGATTACCGAGCAACCGGAATCGAGGAGATGTTCGGCCATAGTATATCCGGCATTGAAGTTATCCAGCGAAACCAAGTCGTAAGTACTTCGGTTAGGAAATTCAAGAATATCCCTGTCTATTAAGACCAAAGGTATGCCTGCAGTTGTAATTTTCTGACATATCTCCTTGTTGATACGGTCGGCATCAGGAATGCGCTCAAGCGGAGCAAAGAATATCCCGTCTACTTTTTGTGAAATGTAATCGTTTGAGCACTTCTCTGTAAGATCCTTTCTTATTTCGGCATTACCGGTAGTAGCGCCTTCCCAAAGGCATTTGAATTTTCCGTCATGAAAGTGTTTCAGGAAGCGGTTGCTTATAATAGAGAAGATCTCGGATTCTCCCGCTCCGGGTAATAACAATCCGAATGTAAGTTGGTTGTTTTTGTTACTTTGGAAAATTATTTTTGTTCCGACTCCTTTTTTCTTAGTGACGAAGTTCTCATCCTGTAAGGTGTTATAGACTTTTGTTATTGTCGGGCGCGATACTCCGTATTTCAGTGCCAATTCGTTCTCGGTAGGCAATAAGGAATCGAACGGCAGAGAGCCGTTTGCTATCTGATCACGTAATGTCTTTAGTATCGTTTTATAATTTTCCTTTGTTTTCATAAATGCTTACATATTGCATTGTTTATGCAAATGTAATAAAAAAACTGTCATGCATCATCTGAACACAAAGCTTAGGTTCGATACGCGCAATTATTTTATCTTTGAAAAAAGGAAAACCAGGTAGGCAATACAGATTGTCAGGATAATAACAGCCCCGTTCTGGCTCTGCAAAGCATCGGAAAATACGCCCATAAACAGAGGAAAAATGGCGCCACCCGATATACCCATAATCATCAGCCCTGATATCTCGTTATTTCTGGAAGGTATCAGTTGCATGGCCTGTGAAAATATCATCGGGAATATATTTGAGTTTCCTAAACCTAAAAGAGCTATACATCCGTAAATAAGCATTGTTGTATCGGCAAAAAATAATCCGGCGACACCTGCAAGCATCAGGCAAACACTTGTGATAAAGAACTTTCGGGACGATATCACAGATAGAATAAATGTGCCGGAGAAACATCCGATAGTACGGAATATGAAATAGACAACTATGGCATAGCCGGCCTCTTCCAGCGACATTCCTAGTCTTTCCATTAATATTTTAGGCGCTGTCAGGTTTGTTCCCACGTCGATTCCCACATGGACTAAAATTCCGATGAAAAGCATCAAGATGCTTTTGTTTGCCAGTAAGGCGAAGCATTCCTTAAAAGTAGATGAAGTGTTATCTTCCGGAGTTTCTTCGATAGATGTAAAGTAAAGCCACACGGTGGGGATCAGAGATATGGCGGCGAAAACAGGGAATAGCAATCTCCAGTTGCCGAGACTTACTGCAGCCCAACTCGCAATAATCGGCGCTAAGAATGAAGCGATAGCCTTTACGAATTGCCCGAAGGTAAGTGCACTGGCAAGCTGTTTTCCGTTGACTATATTAGTTACCAGCGGATTAAGAGATACCTGCATCAGTGTATTGCCTATTCCAAGCAGTGCAAAAGAAAGCAGCATTATGTAGAAGTTGTAACCAACAAGAGGAGTTACCATGGCGAGGAATGTAACAATAAGGCTTATGATAACGGTTCGGTGACGTCCTATTTTATTCATCAAAATGCTTGTGGGAATGGAAAGTGCCAAGAACCATAGGAAAACCATCGAGGGTAGTATATTGGATACTGTATCCGAAAGTTGAAAGTCAATCTTGATGTTATTGGTTGCTATTCCTACTAAGTCTACATATCCCATGACTAAGAAAGCGAGCATGACGGGGATAAGCTTAATGATATTCATGTTTTTCATATTGGCGTGTAATTAGTCGGTAAATGTTCTATTTGAAATATTAGACAAATATATGTCATTTTCAGTTCCGTTTTTTATTATTCCTAATGCTTTAGCAGCATTTAGTGCGGCGCCGATAGCGGCTTCTTCATTGTAGGGGGTCAGCCTGACTTGTTTGTCAAAAGTCTTTTCTATGATTTCTACAAACAATGGGTTTCTTTTCAGACCGTTTCCGCTTCCGCAAATATATTCTATTTGGGATGATAATTCAAGAAAAAGTCCGGTCTTATAATATTCTGCCAGTCCTTGCAGAAAGCCTGCAATGAGACTTCCGGGTTGAAAACTGGACGAATCGATATTTGTTATCTCTCCTTTTATCTCAGGATTCTTGCGTTGTCCTTCCAGCAAAGGTAATACTTTTAAGGCTTGTTTGTTCCGGTAGCTTTCCCGCGCAGCTTTTTCCATATTTTTCCATAGTTCGTCTTCATCTATCTTATTGAGATTAAATAAGGTTCTCCCTGACTCCCTGAAGAAGTTGAAGAGTGAATTATAAACAGAGCCTCCGTTGACAAAGCCTGTAGCCAATAAGAAATAGTTCTCATCATATGGTCGCAACTGTGTATCCAGCCCGTCTATATATTTGTCATATGCGCTCTTTTGTTCCTTTTCTATAAGCATGGACAACTGGGTTCCCGTACCGACATTCAATAATGCGCATTTAGCTTTCTCCGATACGCTCCCGAGAAAACTGGCCTGATTATCTCCCATAGCTGAAATGACAGGGATTGAACCGGATTTGGTTTTTCTATAGCCGATGAGGGAAGATTCTTCTACAATTTCGGGGAAAAGATCAGCTCTTAATCCTAAGTTTTCGATAAGCTCTCCATTCCATGTATTAGTATAGATATTAAAAAGCCCTATGCTATGTGCCATGGACGGACTCATCACTATTTTGTTTGCCAATAGTCCGGCAAAATAATCGGCTATAGTACAAAAGTAGGATATGTCCTCCCTATTCTCCAGAATGAGCCATTTATATAATGTTACTATGCCATAGCCATTGGAAATCGTTTCGTCACCGGTTATAGATTTTATTCTATTCAATAGCTTTTCCCCACCTGATATAATAGCTTCTCCACTTTTGTCTTCCCAAGTCACCAGATCGGTTACCGCTTCAAAGTCTTCATTCACTCCGACTATGCCGTGCATTTGTCCTGTAAAGCCAAAAGCAAGTATTTCGATATCGGGAATGCCTTCAATTTCATTTAGCAGATCATTAAATAATTTTGTCAGGAGGTCCACGGATTGTTCCTTTATCAGTGGGTTGGAAGAAGATACATATGCATTCGTATTGCGGGAAAAGACTTTCTCAATCTGCATATTGGTAGTATTGAAGATAACTGCAGAAAGGGAAGTAGTCCCAAAATCAATCCCTATAATACATGGCGTCATTTTCATTGTATCTGTTTTTTAATTTATCTGATATAGTTTAATGTCTTGGAAGGCAGCCTTTCCATTTTTTACAAAGAAGATAATATTTTCTCCTTTTTGTTCTGCCAAACGATTTACGATGCACCGTTCATTGTTGATATATACATCTATAATGTCGTCCAGGACGGTAATGTCTAATTTTATCGGTTTCCTGAGATTGAGAACCGATTCTATATTAGTTTCAAACAGGCCTACGAGTTGTTTGTTCGCATTCAACTCTAATTTATATCCTTTTTTATTCTTATCTGTGGATTTTAGGTATAAGCCGATTTCATCATAATTACCTTCCGGTGAAACTGTCATTGTTATTCTGTACTGGCGCGGCAATTTATTCATCGTGGCAATACCAAATCCGTTTGTCGAATTTATGGTGAGTATTTCTTTACCGATAGATGCATTAGCGCCGGAATTATCCGGAATCTGAATAGAAGGACCAGGAATGGCTTTCATTTCGGGAGCAACTTCAGGGAGTTGTCCTACAGTCAGTATCCCGTCTTTATCCTGAAACAACTCACGCAGGAGAATATTGCCACCCCAGATCATTCCGTCCGAATCTTTATTATCCTTTTTGCTGGTCATATATGATACAACAATGCGCCGTCCGTTCTTAAATTCTGCTGTTTTGCCTACGTTTCCCCATTTTTCGACCATTGGCTGGAAAGGCGGATATTCCCACGGGCCATAAGGTTGTTTCGATTTTACGTAGTATGTATTGCCATGTGTGCTGTATATCAGGTAATACCAATCGTTCCATTTAAAGTAGTCCGAACATTCAGGCACTCCGTTTTGGCCTTTTAAAGGAGATGTAGTTTCTGTCCAGTTTTTCAAATCTTTTGAAGTAAGATGTACCAGATAGCCACCCTGTCCGCTAATTACGGCATCTTTTTCATATCCCGAAACAAAGAGATGAAACAGCCCGTCTTTATCTTTAAATGCGCGTGGATCTCTGAAATCGCGGCTTATGCATTCTTTCGGTGCATAATAAAACGGATTGGGTTTTTGCTTCTTGAATGAGAGACCGCCATCCGTACTCATAGCATAACTCAACTGTTCATGTACGTCGTTCCCTTCTTTCACCCGTGTTGAGTAGAATGCGTATATTTTATTCCCGTCGGCAACTACCGATCCGGTACAAATCGACTTTTCCCATTCTTCATCGATACCCAGTGCGACAGGATAGTGTTTCCAGTTAATAAGATCTGTAGTTGTACTTAATGCCCATTGATGACCACCAAGCCCATTGAGCCCGGCGTGGTGCCCTTCGTCGAGCAGCCAATAAAGATAAAACGTACCGTTATGGAAAAATGGCATGCAATCTCCCGCAAATAAATGTTCTTCTGCCGGCTTAAAGTACTGCATATTGGTTGTGCGTTGTATAGCAGGGTTATAATCTTTTACTACCTGAGCATATGATGTCGCATTTAAACCAAAAATTAAAGCGAGCAAAATAAGGAAAGTCTTTTTCATATACATATTAATATTTATGTGGATAACGTATTATTTATTTGACAAATGTAAACTATCAAAATTTAATATGCAAATTAAATGTAAAAATATTTCTTTCTTATTTACAATGATTGGTTGTATTGGACTAATTATGATTTTATTATAATGGATCTTTATTTTTTAAATAAAAAAAATATGTTTCGTTTTAAATGATTATTAATTAGTTATTTATATCATTTGTGTTATTGATTTGAGTAACGACTTTATTTAAAATATTCTACTCTTAAATATTTTATTTATTTCTGGGTATGATAATAATTTGCATATTTTATTTGCATATGTATGTAATTAATTTTACTTTTGAGGCAATGTATGAATGATTTTCGTAAACAAACTGAATGTCTAATATAATTAAAAGAAAAATGCTAAAATCTAAAGTTTTCTTATTTCTGTTAATCTGTATTTTGGGCTCATCACATCTCTACGCTCAAAGTTCTGCAAAAATTGATTTGTTAAGTAACTGGTGGAAGTTCGATTTGTCCGGAACTCCGCAAGGAAAGATTAATAAGGGTTCTAAATCAGGTGAGATTATAACAAAAAATCCGACAGAAGGGTTTACTGTCAGGTTTAATGTCGATCTGCAAAAGTTTGAGGGGCAGCAAAATATACTCGATATTCCGGGAGTTATGTCCGTTCGCTTACGGCGGGCAAATCCACAGGATCGTAATCGCCAAAATTATCCGGCATTCAAGATGGAAGACGGATCACTGCCTGTTCTTGAGGCTACTTTAATTTTGCATCGTCCCGACAAAGAACCAAAAGAGCAAAAAATGGAAATAGGATTTCCGCTTGCCATGCTAAAGAATATTTATGGAAAACACGAAGTTATCCTTAGTTTTAACGGGCCTCACTGGACGATGTATGTGGATGGCGAACTTGTCGACAGTGATTTTCCTATCGGTTACCCTGAATGGGGAACTAAATCGGCGTGGTCATTTAATCATGCATTTGTGGAAAATGCTGAAATATTTATGCCCGCGATTAAGCCGGAAAGAGATATGTCGAAAAAGCATGCCGAAAGGCCTCAGGTGCAATATTGGACACCGACAGGACACAATTCATGGGTAGGGGATGTGGCTACATTGTTTCATAATGGACGTTTCCATGTTTTTTATTTATACGATAGAAGACATCATTCCAGTAAGTTCGGTTGCGGAGGACATTATTTCGAACATCTTTCCACAACGGATTTTAAGACATGGACAGAGCATGAGCCGGCTACGCCGATCGATGAACAATGGGAAACTTTTGGTACGGGAACACCTTTTGTAGTGGGAGATAAGCTGTGTGTTTCCTATGGATTGCACACTTCACGTATTTATCCGGATGAGAAAACAATGTATCCGGCGTTGAAGGATTATTTCGAAAAAAATAATAAAACAGGATTCTTCGATTATAATTCATTTCCTTTAGTTCCTTCGGGTGCAACATATTCTGTAAGCCAGAACGGTATATCCGATTTTAAAAAGAGCAAAAGAATTATACACTACAGTGAAAATCCTACGATATATACCGATGCCGACGGAAAACTGACTATGCTTGCCAGCTTCCGTTCGAAAGGAATGTGGCAGTCCGAATCCGTCGACGGAGGGTGGTATTGTATTAACAAGGATTTTCCTCCTGGCGGAGATTGTACTTTTTATTTTCGCTGGGGCAATTATGACTATATAATTGGCGGTTTTGTCGATTTATGGTCTAAACCTATAGCGGCTGCAAATACGGAGTATAAAAGTATTAAGGCATTAGGTGAAGATTTTTATAACGGATTTAATGTACCTGCAATATCTGAAATTACAGATGGTCGTTTTCTAATGTCAGCATGGTTGCCTGTTCGCGGATGGGGAGGCCCTCTTCTTATTCATGAGATGATTCAATATCCTAATGGCCGTATTGGAACAAAATGGATGAATGAACTGGTTCCGGAAACGGGTGAGGCTGTTAAGGTTACCGATAAACTAGAGAGTTCTATGTTTTACGATGTGGCATCTGAATCGTTTATGCTTTCGTTCGATGTCGTACCTAATAAAGAAAAGAAAGGGAAATTTGCTGTTTCATTTTTACCACAAGAGGGTGATAATAAAGGTTGCGAATTTCAGTTACGTTTAGATGATTTGGTAGCGCAATATAGCAATGCATCCTTTGAAGGCTATTCCGGAGCAGAAAAATCATTGAGAAATGGAGGAAATCCTCAGGAAGCGCGTAACTATGCAATTGAAAATTTGATTGGAGTGGATAAACCGTTTTCGGTACGTATGGTGGTTAAATATACGGATAAACTGGGAGGTGTTCTTATCGATTCGGAAATAGCCGGACAACGTACAATGATAACTTATCGACCAGACCTGCTAGTTAAAAAAATGATGTTTAAATCGGAGAATGTTGAGATAAAGAATGTAAAGTTGGCTCCCTTGAAATAGATTTTTTATTTATTAAATACTCACTTAAAATATTACCAAGTAGAAAAACCTATTTTACTACTTGGTAATATTTTTGTCTTGTGGCGGCATTTGTCCGCCTATGTTAAATAATGTTGGTATACCAGAAAATATTTATACATTTATACCTTGTTCCTTAATGAAGATCTAGATGAAAAACCGCAGCGAAAAAGATTATGATTTGATAAACGCAATTTCAAATGGTGATTATTTGAGCTACAACCAATTATTTATGTACTACTATAATCCGCTATGCCGTTATGCTTTTTCCATAATAAAAAGCAAGACTGATGCGGAAGACATAGTGCAGGAATTATTCCTTAATATATGGAACAACAGAAAAAGGCTGGAGATATACACAAACGTTTCTTCTTATCTATACAGTGCGATCAGAAATATGACATTAAATTATATCCGCGATAATAATAAGAATAAAATTCCTTTAGAAAATATTCAGGATATAGAAAACACTTCAGAAGAGCAGTTTCTCGAACAGGAAGAGTTTCGGAAAGCGCTCAACGATTGTATTAAAGAACTACCACAACGATGCCGGGAAGTGCTGATACTGCAAAGAGTAAAAGGGCTGCGGCAAAAGGAAATCTCCGAAAAACTCAATATCTCCATAAAAACGATTAAGAATCAGATATGGATTTCAATGCAAAGAATAAAAATCTGTATCGGATTAAAAGGGTTCTAAATTTTTCTCAAAAAACAATAGGACTTTTTTTTATTTCATGTGTCATACTAATAAATAAAGATAAAAATGGACAATAACATTGGACAACATATCGCTGAACATTTTCTTGAGAATGAAGAAAATCCGGTTACCGATCCTGTTCTCTTGGAATGGCTGGCGCAGAGTCCGTCAAACATACAATTATTTGAGGAATATAAAAAAATATGGATTGAAGTCCGGAATGTTTATAATATTGAATCTTTCGACGCCGATACTGCATGGGAAAATGTAAATAATTATAATCAGGAGAAAAAGATACGGCGACGCCGTATCAGAAGTACAATATATGCACTGTCAGGCGTGGCGGCTTCCGTTGTTTTATTTATTTCCTTGTTTTTTACGGGTTATGTTCAATGGACAGATACTGCTTCAGATACAATAAGGATGTCTACTGCATATGGTAACCGCTCCGACATAGTTTTACCCGACGGAACCAAAGTGAGGTTAAATGTGGGTACTGATCTTGAATATTCTTTTAATAAAAAAGAAAACACGCGTGAAGTAAACTTTAAAGGTGAAGCTTTTTTCGAAGTGGCAAAAAGCAAAGCGCCTTTTGTAATCAATACTCCTGCAGACTTACAGGTGAAAGTATTGGGTACTACATTCAGCCTTGCAGCATATGAAGACGATAATACGATTCAGACCTCATTACTGGAAGGAAAGATTGAACTTAGTAATGCAAAGCAGAAATTATTAATGGAGCCGGGTGAAATAATCAGTTATGATAAAACCACCAGACAAATGGCACCGGCAGAAGTGGATATTTCGCATACATACGGTTGGGTCAATAACAAATTATATATGGACAACATGTCATTGACCGATGTGTGTAAAAACCTCGAACGCTGGTATGATGTAGAGATAGATGTGCCGGCTGAAATGAGTACCAAGATTCATTATACAGGAGTGTTGCAGGAGGAAAGTTTTATCGACATCCTTGAAGCATTACGCAGTTTAAGTAATATAAGATATGAAATAAAAGGAAGGAATATCAAGATAAAGCAAAAATAATAACCTTTAAAAACCGATCGCCTATGGAATAACACAGAAGAAATGATAAATAGACGATAATAGCGAAAAAATGGGAAATGATTGCGCCATTCCCCATTATTATTCGACTGTTATCTGTATAAGAGCATACTAATACTATTTGAAAATAACAATCTAATCACAAATATATGAAATATAATTCTATCCGGAAGCCTAAAGAGAATAGGTTCTTCCATAAAACATTGTTATGTATGAAACTAATGGTCGTATTTCTGACATTATTTTCCTTAAATGTGTCAGCAACAATGTATTCACAGACCAAGATGCTAACCTTAGATGTAAAAAACAAAACTATAAAGGAAGTTCTTCATCAGATAGAAAATCAATCGCAATTCCGTTTCATTTATGAAAATGAGAATGTAGATTTCGATAAAAAAATTAGCATTCGGGTCAAGGATCAAACTGTAGTAGATGTATTGAACCTTCTTTTTCAAAAGGAGGGTGTAGACTATGTTATAACAGAGAAAAACCTGATATTGATTAACCCTACAAATAAAAGGAGTGAGCAAGCAGTGAATCAACCTGATGAAATAAAGCAGGGCATTGCTGTATCAGGTATGGTAACGGATGAATCGGGAGAGCCGATGATCGGAGCCAGTGTAACCGTAAAAGGCAGCACTGTAGGAGTTATGACCGATGAGAATGGGCGATTTAATTTTACTGTACAGGATAGGTCTGCTGTCTTGCAGTTTTCTTTTATCGGTTATCTAACGCAGGAAATTCCGGTTGCAAACAGGTCTGTGTTTAATATTACGCTTATAGAAGACAATCGGATTATGGAGGAAGTTATTGTTGTCGGATATGGTGTCCAAAAGAAGGCTTCGGCTGTAGGAGCTATTTCATCCATAAAAGGAGAATCCCTGACAACTACCCCTGCATTAAATCTTGCTTCAGGGCTGGCTGGTAAGGCTTCAGGGCTTATGGCTATCAACCGTAGCGGGGAGCCCGGTAATGACGGCGCCATTCTGCGAATCAGGGGACAGAATACTATGGGAAACAATGATCCGCTGATTGTTGTCGACGGTGTTGCTAATCGTCAGGGTGGACTGGACCGTATCGATCCGGCAGATATTGAAAGCATTTCTATCCTAAAGGATGCTTCTGCCGCAATATATGGTGCGCAGGCCGCGAACGGGGTTATTCTGGTCACTACAAAAAAGGGAAAAACCGGTAGGCCGCAGGTGACTTACTCATATAATCAGGGTTTTGCTAAAGCAACACGTTATCCGGAAATGGCTGATGCTGCTACATATGCTACCATGATGAACGAACTGGCTTACTACAGAGGAAACTCTGATGTATATACTCCTGAAGAAATTCAGAAATTCAGGGACGGTTCAGACCCTTGGCTGTATCCGAATACAGATTGGTTCGATATTATAATGAAAGACCTTTCGCCTCAGCATAAGCAAAATCTGACAATAAATGGAGGTACAGATTATCTGAAATATTATGTTTCGGCGGGTAATATCGGTCAGGACGGTTTCTATGAAAATAGTGGAACACGTTATGATCAGTGGAATCTGAGAAGTAACTTCGATATCAAATTCAGCGAATTTTTCAATCTGGGAGTAGGCATCAATGCACGTGAAGAAAAGAAAAAAGGGCTTACTCAGTCCAATTATTACGAAGTGGTAATGAAGGCAAAACCTACACAGATAGGTTTCTGGCCTAATGGCTTACCGGGTCCTGCTGTAGAGGGAAATAACAATCCGGCGATAGGTGCTTCAAAAGACGCCGGTTATAATCGTACAAAAGACTATTATATCCAGACTAACTTCAAACTGGAAGTAAAGAATCCATGGATTAAGGAATTGAAATTTACTACTAATGTAGCATATGATAAACGGATGCAATATACCAAGCAGTTCCGTAAACTGATGACTACTTATAATTGGGATAAGATATCTTACGATGAAAATGGCGTACCCGTATTAGTTCCATATATTCAGGCTTCTAATCAGGCCGATCCTGATCTTAATCAGTCTACTTCAGATGCAACAAGTTTGGTATTGAATGCATTGCTGCAATATGACAAGAGGTTCGACGATATTCATAATCTAAGTGTGCTTGTTGGAACTGAAAGTAATAAACATACATCCGATTTTTTCTCAGCGTATAGACGCTACTATATCTCCGATGCAATCGATGAATTATTCGCCGGAGGAGATAAAGATAAAGACAACAACGGTTATTCATCGGAATCAACAAGACAAAATTATTTCGGACGACTGAATTACAGTTTTAAAGACAGGTATTTGTTCGAGTTTGTAGGACGTTACGACGGTTCGTATATTTTCCCTAAAAAGGGACGTTATGGATTCTTTCCCGGATTTATGGTTGGATGGGTAGCTTCTGAAGAAGATTTCTGGAAAGAAAAGTTGCCTCTTATCAATTATTTCAAATTAAGAGGGTCTTGGGGACAGACAGGTAATGACCGGATAGACCCTTATCAATTCTTATCGAGTTTCAGATATAGTAGTGAGAATCTGATATTGGGAGAAAATATAGAAAACAAAGCCATTTATTCATCCCGTATAGGTAATCCGGATGTGACGTGGGAAGTTGCCAATCAGGCAAATATAGCATTTGAAGCGCAGATGTTCAGAGGAAAACTGGCTTTCGGTATGGATTTTTTCTATAATAAAAGAAGCCAGATGCTGATAACAAGAAATGCCTCTATCCCTAAATATACAGGTATGACTTTGCCTAGGGAAAATATAGGCAGAATGGAAAATAAAGGTTTTGACTTCGATATAACTTACCATGGACAGATAGATAAAGTTGGTTTTACTCTTACTGCCAACGGAGGATATGCTAAAAATAAAATTCTGTTTTGGGACGAAGCAGCGAATGTAGAAGATCACCAGAGATCGACAGGGCATCCAATCAATACTAATTTATATTACCGTGCATTAGGCATATTTAAGAATCAGGAAGAAGTTGATAAAACACCACACTTTTCGGGAGCGCGGCCGGGAGATGTTATATTCGAAGATGTTAATGGTGATGATGTAATAGACTCTAAAGACAGGGTAAGAATAGACCGGAACAGTGTTCCTACTTTCACCGGATCATTTACAGCCAGTTTCAATTACAGGGACTTCGATTTAATGCTGATGTTTCAGGGTGCAGCAGGGGCCTCGGCCTATGTTAAAACATTCTCAGGACAGGTTGGTAACTACCTGAAAGAAGAAGCTGATAACAGATGGACGGAAAGTAATCCGAATGCAAAATATCCGAGAGCATACAATCGTGATGAAGAATACTGGCGAAGTCAGCCTAATACTTTCTTCCTTAAGAGTACCGATTATATACGTCTTAAAAATATAGAATTAGGTTACAGACTGCCTAAAAGCCTGATTGGTCAGACTCCGATAAAAGATGTCAGGATTTATGTAAGCGGCTTCAACTTATTGACTTTCGACAAACTGAAAGTATTCGATCCTGAAGGCGATAATCAGACCGGACAATTTTATCCGCAACAGAAAGTGTATAATATAGGTGCTTCAATAACCTTTTAATCAAGTTGAAATAATATGAAAAATATATATTACCTATTAATTGTTTTGATGACAGGATTTTGCTCCTGTGTAGATATGGATCTGGAACCAAAGGACGAATTGAGCGAGTCGGCATTGTATAAAGATGCTCCGTTGCTCGAGGCTTTTCTCAACAACCAATATTATTATGCAGGACATGGATTCTCAGCGCGTGAATTACTCTTGGCCGGTCTTTGCGACGAAGCTCGTTTTACTCATGCCTGGTCACAACCCGTATATACGCTGAACGGTACGGTAACTCCTGCCCAACTGGGGGGAATAGTGAGATTCCGTCAGTTTAACTGGGGCGATGTTTACAAAGGCATCAGGGAATGTAATATGATTCTGGAAAACACAGAAGAAGGTGTGACCACTATTACCGACAAAGATTTTATTAAAAAGATAAGAGGTCAGGCCATTTTTCTCAGGGCATATCACTATCATAATCTTATTCGTATATACGGTGGTGTACCGATTGTCGAAAATACCTTTAAGCTTAACGATGACTTTTTTGTACCTCGTAATACGTTGGCAGAATGTATAAAATTTGTAGCTGATGAGTGTGACAGGGCAGCAGAACTATTACCTGATAAATGGACTGATTCTAATATCGGGCGCGCTTCCAAAGGTGCTGCACTTACTCTTAAGTCGAGGATGTTACTATATGCAGCCAGTGATTTATTCAATAGTCCGGATGCATGGACTACAGGTTATAAAAATCCTGAATTAATCGCTTATACGGACAATAACAGACAGGCCCGTTGGCAAGCTGCTAAAGATGCAGCAAAAGCTGTTATAGACCTTAATGTATATAAGTTGTATAAAGAAGATCCTGCTGCAGGAGATTCGATAGCACGGAATTACCATGAAATCTTCATTACCAAGAAGCATGAAGAAATAATCTGGCAGAAATTCTATCTGGCAAAGGATGTGGATAACACACGTTTTGCCCGTTGGTACGGACCTAACGGTTACGGTGGATGGGGAAGCGACGGCCCTACACAACAGTTAGTAGACTACTTCCTGATGAAAGACGGCAGTAAGTTCGACTGGACGAATCCGGCACATGCGGCGAATCCGTATAAAGACCGCGACCCTCGTCTTAGAGGCAGCATTCTTTATGATGGAACTAAGTTTCAGACACGTATACCTGCCACTATCGGATGGGATCCGGAAGGTATTATCGAAACGGCAGTTTCAATCGAATATATAAATGATAAAGGAGAGAAAGTAACCCGTCCGGGACTCGATACCCGTAAAGGCCCTTATGAGGACTGGAATGGTTCTTATACTAATTATTATATCAATAAGTTTATAAATAATGATTTCACTGTAAACTCAGATCAACAGGAAATACCATGGATATATATGCGTTATGCAGAGGTATTATTGAACTATGCAGAGGCCTGTATCGGAGCCGGCGATGAGGGTGAAGCTATATCTACACTTAACAAACTGCGTAAAAGAGCCGGAATGCCGGATATACCTGCTACTACTACAGGTGCTGCGTTACTCGACTTATGCAGAAACGAACGTATAGTTGAACTGGCGTTCGAAGAACACCGCTATTTCGATGCCCGTCGTTGGCTTACCGCTCAAAAAGATTTTTCTAGGAAAGCAAGCGGTATAGATATTACAGCTAAACTGAATGCTGATAATAAAACCTATACTAAAACTTATACTGTGCCTTCTGCCGAAACACAGGATCGTAAATTTAGTATTCAGAACTATTTATCACCGATTCCTGAAGAAGAAATGAACGCAAATAGTTTATTTATTCAAAATCCGGGATACTAATTATAATTACTTATAAAGGTGCGCCTCCGGTTTTCCGACTGGAGGCGTTCTGTAAATATATTTTGACAAAATATGAAAAATAAATATTTAATACTTCTGTTTATTTTATTCTTATCCGTCCCTTATTCCAAAGCTCAGGAAAATATAGTATTAACTTCACCCAATGGGGAAATAAGTACATCTGTTAAGATATCGGATAAAATCTATTATTCTGTTTCGTATAATGGAACAGAACTAATGAAAGATAATCTCTTACAACTTAATCTACGAGGTCTGAATTTAGGGGAGAATCCAAAGTTGATATCGGAAAAAAGAAAGAAGGTAAACGACGATATGACCCCTGTGGTACCACTAAAGTTTTCTACTGTAAAAAATGAATATAATCAATTACTGCTTGTTTTTAAAGGCGATTATTCAGTAGAGTTCAGAGCATTTGACGATGGCGTAGCCTACCGTTTCATTACCAATAAAAAAGGCGATATAGAGGTGATGAACGAAGAAGTTCACTTCAATTTCCCGGACGATTATTTTCTGCACTTACAACAGGTGTGGAGGACATTCGGTACACCATATGAAGAACCTTATACTCATTTGCCATTAAAGGAATTCAATGCATCCAGTAAAATGTCGACGCTTCCTATCCTTATAGATACAAAAAAGAATTATAAAATATTGTTCGCAGAAGCTGGCTTGCACGATTATCCGGCTATGCTCATAAAAGGAGAGGATGATCTTTCAGTAAGCGGTGCCTTTCCACGTTGTCCACTAAAGCATGAGTATAAAGGTGGCGACCGTATTGTAATTAGTCAGGAAGCCGATTATATGGCCAAAACTACAGGGCAAAGGACATTCCCTTGGCGCTTTTTTCTTATCACTAAAGAAGATGGACAACTTATCGAGAATACGATGGTTTGCCGCCTGTCCGAGTCTTCGCAGATCGAGGATACATCATGGATTCTCCCGGGTCAGACAGTATGGGATTGGTGGAATTATGCCATGCCGTATGATGTGGATTTTGCAGCGGGAAGAAACCAGGATACCTATAAGTATTTCATAGATTTCGCTGCCGAAAGCAATATACCTTATACATTGATTGACGACGGCTGGGCAAATAGCCGCAAGGAGCCTTTCAAAGCCAATCCGAATGTAAATATGCCGGAGGTTATAGAATATGCGAATAAGAAAAATATAAAAATCATCTTATGGATGCATTGGTCGGCTATAGAAAACAATATGGATAGCATATTCAGGATTTACAATCAATGGGGTATTGCAGGTGTTAAGATTGACTTCATGGAACGCAACGATCAGTGGATGGTTAATTTCTACGAACGAACAGCGAAAGAAGCCGCAGCTAATAAAATGATCGTCTTATTTCACGGCTCATTTAGTCCTAAAGGTCTGGAGTATAAATATCCTAATGTTCTCGCATACGAAGCGGTGAGAGGGCTCGAATGGAAAGGTGAAGCCACTGCCGATAACGGTATTTATTTGCCTTTTATGCGTAATGCAGTAGGCCCGATGGATTATACACCGGGTGCCATGATGAGTATGCAGCCCGAGTTCTATGCAAACAGCGATTATAATCCTGCAGCTATTGGTACACGCGCTATGCAACTGGCTCATTTCATAGTGTTTGAAAGCGGAATGCAGATGCTTGCCGATAATCCGACCCGATACAATAAGGAAAAAGAATGTTTCGACTTCATTACCAGTGTACCCGTTACATGGGATGAGACAATTGCTTTGAAAGCCGAAGTAGGGGAGTATGTCGTGGTTGCCAAGAGGAAAGGGCAAAAATGGTATATCGGAGCCATAACAAATAGCAAACTGAAAGAAAGGAATATCGAATTTGACCTGAGCTTTCTCGATAAAGGACGTACTTATAAACTGACTTCTTTCGAAGATGGGCCGAATGCCAACTATGTAGCGATGGATTATAAGAAAAGAATTGTAAATTTGGATGCCGGAAAGAAAGTTACGATAAAATTGGCCAAAAGCGGAGGCTGGGCTGCTGTTCTTGAATAACCCATAATCATTAACCCACATATAACCTATGAGAAGTAGAATCTTAATCTTATTGTTTTTATCCCTTTATTTTTTGAATCTGAGTGCCCAGAAAAAAATAGAGTTGCTTTCTCCTAACGGGGGAATTAAAACAGTTATAACCGTTTCCGACAAGATATATTATAGTATATTTTATGACGGAGAAGAACTGTTGACAAATAATCATTTACAGCTTCAGCTGAAAGGCGAAGTTTTGGGGCAAAATCCGAAACTGACTGGCCAGAAACAAACAAAAGGCTCGGAAACAATAAAGCCTATTGTACCCTTAAAATATTCAACTATAGCAAGTGAGTATAACAAGTTATTATTGACCTTCAAAGGGAACTACTCAGTGGAATTCAGAGCCTTTGACGATGGTATAGCTTATCGTTTTGTAACCGATAAGAAAGGTGATATAGATGTTTTGGGAGAAGATTTCACTGTTAACTTTCCCCGCGAATATTTACTTCATCTACAGCAGGCAGGAAGATTTAAAACTGCTTATGAGGAGCCGTATACTCATATGACGAGCAGCGACTGGAAAGCATCGGATAAGATGTCCACACTTCCCGTTCTGATCGATACAAAGAGTAAGTACAAAATCCTTATCTCAGAATCTGACCTGAGCGATTACCCTTGTCTGTTTCTTAAAAGTAGTGGTGCGAACGGTATTGTTTCCACATTCCCTAAAGCTCCATTAGAGTTTGGCGAAGATGGCGACCGTAGCCTTAAAATACTGAAAGAAGCTGATTATATTGCCCGTACATCCGGCACAAGAAGCTTTCCGTGGCGCTATTTTGTAATCACGAAAGACGATTCTCAACTCATTGAGAATACATTGACCTGCAAACTTGCCACCCAGAATGTCTTGAGTGAAACGAACTGGATTAAGCCCGGAAAGGTCAGCTGGGAATGGTGGAACGATGCTTCACCTTACGGCCCGGATGTGAATTTTGTATCCGGTTATAACCTCGAAACCTATAAATATTATATCGATTTCGCATCTAAATATGGTATCGAGTATATCATTATGGATGAAGGATGGGCGAAAACAGTTTTCGATCCTTATACTCCGAATCCTAAAGTAGATGTGCACGAACTCATACGTTACGGTAAAGAAAAGAATGTTGGTATTGTCCTTTGGCTGACTTGGCTATGCGTAGAAAACCACTTTGATGTATTCAAAGTATTCAAAGACTGGGGAGTAAAAGGTGTAAAGATCGACTTTATGGATCGTAGCGATCAGTGGATGGTAAACTATTACGAACGGGTAGCAAAAGAAGCAGCTAAATATGAGTTGCTGGTTGATTTTCACGGCTCTTTCAGCCCTAAAGGATTAGAATATAAATATCCGAATGTGATCTCTTATGAAGGTGTGCGGGGTATGGAACAAATGGGAGGATGTACGCCCGATAATTCTATTTACTTTCCGTTTATGCGAAATGCAGTAGGCCCGATGGATTATACTCCGGGTGCGATGATAAGCACACAGCCCGAATCTTACGGTGCGCGTCGCCCTAATTCGGGTAGTATAGGTACCCGCGCTTATCAGATGGCGCTTTTTGTAATTTTTGAAAGCGGAATTCAGATGCTGGCTGACAATCCTACCCTGTATTACCGAAATCCCGATTGCACTGAATTTATTACACAGGTTCCTGTAACATGGGATGAAACCAAAGTGTTGAAAGCCGAGGCCGGACAAGTAGCTGTAGTAGCTAAACGTAAAGGCTCTAAATGGTATATAGGCGGTATGACAAACAATAAGGAGAAAGAAAGGAACATAGAATTGTCTTTTGATTTTCTGGATGCGGGTAAGTCTTATAAGATGACTTATTTTGAAGACGGTATCAATGCCGGACGTCAGGCTATGGACTATCGTAAAAAAGAAATCAGTATCAGTAAAGGAGATAAACTACCTGTAAAAATGGTAAGAAACGGCGGTTTTGCTGCCGTGATAGAGTGAGCGGATAAATGTGTATCTTATTGTAAATTAATGAAGGAACTGCGAGCCGATTTAGGTTTGCAGTTCTTTTTTTGCTATATTTGAGAAACCTTAAATATCAGTATATGAGAGATAAACTGCTTTTTATATTTTCTTTTATTCTTTTTCTCGCTGCATTATCTTCATGCAATAGTCCTGAAAATAAAAACGAAGTCAGGCATCTGACGTTCCAGCTCGACGGCAAAGAATACGATAAACTGTATTTGAAGTGTAGGCGTTTTTCATCTATGGGTGTAACCTTAAGAAAGCCCATATTTATAGAAGGTAAGGAAATAGAAAACAATAAGTGGCTGTTCGAAATTCCTGATTCGATAAATCAACAGATACGTTATTTTGAACTTAAAAAGAGTATGACTGATTACGATGCAGATGTCGAAACATTTGTTGAGTTTTTGTTCAAGGAAGGGAAAAAAGAATATATGAACTCTCTATTGTTTTATGACGACAGATTACATTCTATAAAAGCCCGGTATCAGAAAAACCATTTGGATACACTTCCTTTATTTGTAGGTGTAGACGAAGATAGGACTATAATTTATTCAACCGATTATTTCAGCGTTGAATTGAATGATATAAAGGATACAGAAATGGAAGTAGCTCTAAGATCCAAAAACTTTGGTGTTAATAATTGGGATGGTTATGAAGTCAGTCTGGGAAATACTAAATCGCAAATTGAAAAATATCCGTATTCAAAATATTTATTGAGGGATGTAGCCTTTAGCAGAAAGCAATATAAAAGAGAAGATTTAAAAGATGTTTTGGACCTCTTTACAGAAGAGGTTAAAAAGTCGGAATACGGAAAAGAAATAGTGGATTATATTCATTTCAATCCTGACGATTTTGCTTTTACAAATGTAAAGCTTAGAAACTCATTGACAGACGAAGCCGAATTTATTGTCCTCAACAAGGAAAAGTATAACCTTATAGTATTTTCGGCATATTGGTGCGGCCCTTGTCACCGGCTTATTCCTGTGATAAAAGAAATATATAACGACACAAAAGATTATTTAGATATAACCTATATTTCCCTCGATGATCCGGAAGATAAACCGAAATGGGTAGATATATTGAAAACACATAGTGTTCCGTGGCGTAGCCTTTCTTTATCGGATGACGGATTTAGCTTGAAAAATGAATATCAAATTAATTCTGTTCCATATGCCGTACTTATTAATCCTCAGGGCAAAGGCAAGGTAATAAATATCTGGTCGGAAAAAGAAGAATTATATAAATTGGCGGATAATAAGGTTTCTCATTAATATCGTTAAAGATATACACCAATATACAAACGAATAGTACCGGATTTTAAGAGCTTACTAACCTTAAAATTCCGGTACTATAATATTGAAATGCGATGTCTATAATTATCTATGAATAATCTCCACCCGTAATCACCTAAAGTTTAACATGAAAAATTCACAATCACCTATGATTATTTAGAATCTTAAAATCAAAAACTTCACATTATTCAAAGATTAAATATGGCCTGATCCATAGACAAACATTTCAATGACCTGATTCACTTATCACTTATCTTTATATTTTGCAGGCTTCTGTGTTATTAAATCGATAAAGTATTTCTTTATAGTTTCCGCCTGTTCCGGAGTAACCGTCAGGTAACTATGATTTCCATTTTCGCTAGGCGTAAAACGGCTGATTGCCTTATCGTCTATCTCGATAGTACCTTTACCCGATGAGCCGAAAAAGCCTTTATCGTTCTCCACAACGTAGAGCAATGATGTCAAATCCCATGTTTGCCTGTCATAAGGCATTTGCAGATAAGCTTTGTATCCTTCTACCAGTGGATTCGGCATACCCCAGTTGAAATCATTTTCTATGCTCGATGCCGGATAGAGTATGGCGTCTCCCAGTTCGTAAGGTGAGGCGACTATAGGTGTCGGCCATTCTTTCATTACTTTCTGTACCGCCGGAACATCACATTTCACATTGAATTCCTGAAAATTTGGGTCTTTGAAATGTCCCATCATTGCCGACAACAGTACGACTTTTTTCTTTACTAGTTCTTTCCCTGTCAAAGGTGAGTAATCATCGGCCGGACTATCCAGCAATTGTGCCAGATTAGTAGAGAAGCCTACCGAAACAATATAAACCGATGCATCGGGCTGTGCAGCCAGCACTTTACGGTACAGGTCTACCGACTTAGGGAAAGCGTTATAATCTTTCACAGTCCTCTCAAAGACTGGTTTACCGTCTTTTTGCATCTGGCAAACAACCCGCACGAAATTATCTTCATTATCTATTTTGGTACCGTTAACTACTATGCCGATAGGAATATCGGGATGCCCGTACCATGTGTTCATGATGTCTACATATTCGGCACAATGTTTACTTACTTTTGTAGTAGGAATAGCCAATAGGTTGACACGCCCTGCTTCAATGTATTTGTATAACATATCCAGCGCCAGAGCGTCGTCTACGTCGTTGCCCATATCCGTATCGAAGATGATGTTGATAGGCTGGCTGTTTTTGGCAGTTCCCTGTTCGGTTGCATCGGCTTTTTCAGCCTTTTTACCCGAACAGGCAATTAATGAAAATGCAGCAATAGCTGTCAGTAAAAAGTTTTTTTTCATATTATTAGTTGTTTATAAATTATTTTAGTTTTATGTCCGTCCTGCGTAGACAATCAGTCCGAGTCCGCAGACGAAGAGAATAAACATCAGGGTAAGTAAAAGATTTACGGTCTTGGATGTTCCTTTAAATTCTTTCCAGATGAAGATGCCCCATATCGCAGCAATCATAGGTGCTCCCTGCCCTAAAGCATACGAGATCGCCGCTCCGGCTTTACCTGCAGCAATATAGCTGAACAAGGTTCCCAATGCCCAGATACATCCGCCTAATACTCCTACCATATGTGTACTGAATGTACCGGAGAAATATTCCTTGTAGGTGACAGGGGTGCCAACAAATGGCTTTTTCATAACAATGGTATTGAATACAAAATTACTCAGGAATACTCCTATCGCGAATACAAAGAATGCAGTATAGGGTGTAATTTTACCCACAGCAGGCTGCTCGAAATTATCTAGGTCCATAGCTGCCGCTACAAAGCGATAGAAGAACGACATCAATATTCCGGCGAAAGCAGCAAGGAGAATACCTTTTTTCGCATTTTTATCCGATTTATTATCTGCCGTTTTCTTACTTGCTGCAATACCGTTCAGTATTATAGCAATGACAATAAGGAATACTCCGAGGAATAACGATACAGGGTCGCCTTTCGGTGTACTGAAATAATTGATAAACACCCCTAAGACTAAAGCCAACCCCACTCCCAACGGGAATGCAACTGATAATCCGGCAATAGAAGTTGAGGCGGCCAAAAGTATATTCGATGCATTAAAGATAACTCCGCCTATCAGTGCACTGACCAGAAATGCAGTATCTGCTTGCTTAATATCTTCGAGAAAACCTCTTCCCGAATCCCCTATACTTCCTAATGTAAATGCCATGATAACAGCAAATACAAGTATCCCTATCGCATAATCCCAATAGAAGAGTTCATACCGCCACGTCTTTCCTGCGAGTTTCTGGGTATTGCCCCACGAACCCCAGCAAAGCATGGTAATAAAGCAGAATAATACTGCCAGTGAATAATTATCTACTATAAACATAAGCTTTTAATGTATTAATTTAAAGTCAACTTCTTTTCTTGACGGAATAGAGGACTGGGCACCCATTTTAGTTACTGTTATCGCTGCGCTTTCGGTTGCGAATTTCACAGCATCCACCAGATTTTTACCCTCGGATATGGCTACAGTCATTGCTCCGCAGAATGTATCACCGGCAGCGGTGGTATCTATTGCATCTACCTTTGTGGCCGGTATTTCATAGTAATTATCGCCCTCTTTCAATAAAGAACCGAGCGAGCCGAGAGTGACCACTACAATGTCCACGCCTTTATTGCTTATTATCTTTGCTGCTTTCTTTGCACTTTCCCAGTCTGTAACCTTTATGCCTGATAAGATTTCGGCTTCGTTCTTGTTCGGAATCAGCATATAAACATTTTTCAGCAGGCTGTTCGATAATGATTGTGCTGGAGCGGGATTCAGTATCACTCTTACTCCCTTTCTTGCAGCTATTTCAGCGGCTTGCTCTACAGTTTCAATCGGAATTTCCAGTTGCATCAATAACAGATCGGCTGCCCCGATTGTACTTTCCGCTTCATTGATATCTTCAGGACACAGCGACATATTAGCTCCCGATGCAACGATTATGCAGTTTTCTCCTTTGCGGTCTACTGATATCAATGCTACGCCCGACGGTGTGGTAGGGTCGGAGAGGATATATCCTGTGTCGAGGCCTTCTTCCTCATATTGTTTTATCGACTGGCGCCCGAACAGGTCATTGCCTGTCTTAGCAATAAAAGTTACATTCCCACCCAGACGCGCGGCGGCTATGGCCTGATTGGCTCCCTTTCCTCCCGGATTCATGAAGAAAGTCCCTCCCAATATGGTTTCGCCGGGAACAGGGAGCCTGTCGGATTTTACCACCATGTCTGTATTACAACTTCCTATTACAACTATTCTTTTCGTGTTCATTTACATTCAATTATAAAGTTATCGGAATCATTTTGATTGACATTTATATATTTACTTCGAAGTTTTCTATATAATTTATTTTTGAAATATTTCCGGATATTTCCGGATGAAGTATACCGGAGTACAGCTCCATGCATGGCAATAGCTGTTCATCGGATAAAAATTGTACGGTGACCTGAACTCATCATTAGGGTCATACACTTCCCAGAATGTATCGGCTCCTTTTTTCAACATACCGCCCCAATAGTTTTCAACCACATTACGGGCTTCTTCCGGCAAGTCGCTGTTTATCAAAGCCTGTACATAATAGTGATACATGTAAGGCCCTCCCGGATAGCAGGCATTTTCTGTTGTCGGTAACGCTTTCAACGCTTTTTGTGCCTGTTCCTTCGACGGAACGCCACCGAGAACCATCCATACCTGTGAGGCGTATGATACCTGATCGTTCAGTAAGCCTGTATAGAATCCTGTTTTTGGATTATAATAATTCTTCTGGGCGGCTTTTGTCATCTTTTTAATCAGAGCAGGTAATTCGGCTACTTCTTTTTCCCTGTTCAGCAGCTTGGCAAGTTCGTATGTTTCGCGGAGGGCGAAAATAGATATGCCCTGCAATGGTACTTCACGATGAAAGTTATCTTTCCAGTCGAAGAAAATCCACCATTCGCGGTTTGCCTGTTCGAAGTCCATCAATCCGTTTTCCTGTACATATTTTTTTACGATATCTATTTGCTTCTTGGCTACAGGCCATAAGTCTTCCGCTGTTTCCCTGTCGTTGGTCGCTTCCAGATAGTCCTTTAATGAAGAGGTAAACAGAAAGGAATAATCTAGCAGCTTCTGTCCCGATTGCGGATGAGGTTCGGGAACTTCAAAAACTGTTCCGTGAAGCCATCCCTCCGGCTGACTAAGTGCAGCAAGCAGATACATACATCTTTTTGTGAGATTGTTTTGTTTGAAAGACTGGTAATTGGCTAATGCTTCAAGGTAGAGGTCACCTAGCCAGAGCCGCTGGTCTCTTTTCGGCCCGTCTTCATATACAGTCTGCATGCATTCTTTGAGCGTATTTAATCCAACTCTGTCTATATCTTTAAATATCTGAGGCGTTGTGCTTAATAGTGGGGCTGGCGTGGTAGCTGCAGATGTAACAGCATCGCATTTCATATCCGAGATATTGAAGTCGTAAGACGAGTGCGCCAGTAATTCTATTTTTACATACCTGAACGATAAGCGACGTGGTATAGTGACTGTTGCCGGTAACGTCATCACCGTCATTATTTCGTCCTGCAGCCACGCACGGCTTAGACTGCCTTCGGGGAAAGGATCGAAAGGTGTCATGATTTCCGCCGGAACCTCACCGAAGGTTAGCTTAAATCGTAAAGGTGCGTCCGGAGTGTTTTGCAATATACCTACAGAGAAGCTGAAAGTTCCGGTTATATGTTCTCCAAAATCGATTATAGCTGTTTTTTTAGCTTTAAACGATTCTTTGTACAAGTCTTGTATCGGTGCAGAGCGGACAGCTTTCCATCCCTGAAATGCATCGGCATCTTTTACCATATTCACCTGCTGTACAGGTTTTTTCTCAGTCACTATCAGGGTCGGCTTGTTAGTTTCGGCTTTTTCGAGCCACGATACGCGTTTCGACTGATAGATGTCCTGACTGTAAGAGAACAGGCTGTATGAAATCAAAGCCAATAGAAGTGTTGTTTTATAAGTGAAAGTATTCTTCATGATAATCAGGTTTAAAAAAGAAATAAAAGGATGCACCGCACATAGCGGGTGTGAATGATTATTGCAGATGCATCCTCTCACTAAAAAATATTATATTTCAGGAAATATCCACGGACTACGGTATGCAGGCCGCAAGTATTTATCCGCTTCAGCATTATTGAATGTTTTAGCATTGTCGTCGTATACTAAACGTGCTCCGTCCATCCTTGCCGAAATATTACCCAACTGGGCATATTTGGCACACAGGCTTCCGTTTTCTATGGTACATGCTGTCTGGGTATTCCGTGTCTTTACACATTCGAGGAAGTTGGAAACATGGTCTTTATGGTCGCGATAATCCGCTTTCATACTTGTTTTGCCGATTTTGTCTCCTTCGGGGTATACTTCCCAGTCGTCGCGGTTAGCAACCAGTGTTCCATTTGTTCCTTTGAATAAGACGCCGTAATTTTTGCCATAGGGACCACTTTCTACTCCGGCACTGTTAGACCATGTCATAATGAAATCATCAAAACCGTATGTAACCTGCAACGAGTCGAATGTTTCATGTGCTCCTTCAGGGAAATAGAATTTACCTCCCGATGCAATTGTATAATTAGGCACAGTTTTCACGTCCATACCCCATAATCCCATGTCCAGCAAGTGTACTCCCCAGTCGGTCATAAGGCCACCGCCATAGTTCCAGAACATGCGCCATGAGCCATGGAACCGTTGTTGATTGAACGGAAGCTGAGGAGAAGGCCCCAGCCACATGTCGAAATCTACACCGTCGGGTACGGGAGAGTCGGCGACAGGGGCAGGCATAGCAGCATAATTGAAGTTACCCCATACATTTACCTGTCCTATTTTTCCCAGACGTCCTGCACGGATATATTCTACCATTTGCTGCCAGTGTTTACTGCTTCGCTGCTGTTGTCCGACCTGAGCGACTGTATTATATTTTTTAGCCGCTTTTACCATTGCATCGCATTCGGCAATACTGTTGGCTATCGGTTTTTCTACATAGACAGCCTTTCCGGCTGCGCATGCATCTACAAACTGCAGGCAATGCCAGTGGTCGGGCGTGCCGATAATGACAATATCAACGTCTTTACGTTCCAGCACTTTTCTGTAATCATTATATAACTCGGCTTTTTGCCCGAAATCTGCTTCCAGTTTAGAGGCTGCATTTGCCAATATATTTTTGTCTACATCGCATAATGCAACGCAACGGACTTCTTTATGAGGCATAAAGTCTGATAAGTTAGCCCAGCCCATATTCTTGCAACCGATGAGCGCAACATTTATCATATCATTGGCAGAGATATTCGATAGCGTACTGCTGTGTCCTATATTAGGAAGCATTGCTCCGACTGCCAGCGCCGAACCTGTTTTTAGGAATGATCTTCTAGAAATACTCATAATTGTGAAATTTTTTGATTATAAATCCCTTATCCAGATATTGCGGAATGCTACTTCTGTGCCGTGATCCTGTAGTAAAAGCGGCAGCCTGCCATGAGCGTTATATTCAGGGAAGCCTACATACGGCGTATGCCCTTTGAGTATATAATTGTTCTGCACCATGATACCATTCAATACGACCGTAATCATAGCCGGGCATTCAAGCTTGCCGCCTGTGCCGAACTTTGGTGCTTTCCAGTAGATGTCGTATACCTGCCATTCGCCGTTTTTGGTATAAGCATTGGCTAATGGCGCCTGCTGTTTGTAAATACTTCCGGTCATACCATTTACATAGGTTTCATTGTTGTCGATATCCAATACCTGTACTTCGTACTTCGTCTGGATGATGATACCGCTGTTTCCACGGTTTTGTCCGGTGTAATTTTCAGGAGCAGGCGATTTAAATTCGACATGCAACTGGCAATCACCGAAATATTTCTTCGTGGTGATTGAGCCTGTGCCCGGTACTACAACCATTTCCCCGTTTACTACTTTCCATTTTGGTGCCTCACCTTTTTCACTTTGCCACATGGAAAGGTCTGTACCGTTAAAAAGGATTATAGCATCGGACGGCGGTTGATTTTTGTCGGCACCCGGTGTTACTTTAGGTGGTTTGGGTGTATACCATTCTGTTTGTTCGGGACTCATCTGGGCAAATAAGCCGGTAGCAATTATTGCTACAATTGTCAATAAAGTAAATCGTTTCATATATGTGTTTTTAATAATGAATTATTCGCTTTTTATACAAGGAGGTAGTCCGGGTATTAGAGATGCTTAAGTTACCATTTGGAATTTATTTTTCCAAGTATTGTATCTGCTTTTATAAAATACCTCCTGTTAATTTGCATGAATGATTATTGTTTTTCAAACTTTATAGACATGTTTTTTGTATCGAGAGAAACTTTATATGTTCCTGCTTCCCTTATCCAGAATTTATTATCGGGATTTCCTCCCGGAATAAGTTTTATCCTTGTTTCCTCGACGCCTGCTCCGCCTACTATCGGCATCAGATAGTCGCAATCCCAGTTTCCTGTTCCGCTTTCGAGCGGGAATTTAAGTTCTCCTGCTTTCAGTGGACCTTGATAGGTGTATATACCTGCTTTTTCCATTTTCATAGGGGTAGGAGCAGATATATTCCATTCGGCAGGGGTCGCGCTGCCTATCATATATACGCCATCGTAAGGAAAAGCATCTTTCTCAAATTTGATAGACATCTTTTTAGTATCCACCGTAATACGATATCCGCCTTCTTCTTTCAATACCCATTTGTTGTCTATTTTCCCTTTCGATACAAACATCAGGTTTTTGTCTTTTATGCTTGCTCCGTTCTCTTTCGGCATCAAATAATCACAATCCCAAGACCCTTTCGCTAAAGGCAATTTAAGTTCGCCTGCTTTTAACTGCCCTGCGAAAATGAATATATAAGGACTCTCGCTGCTCTTACGCATCGGTACAGGATCTTCAATATTCCAGTCGGCCGGAGTAGCGTCGCCTATCATGAATATTTCATCACACATCAGGTCGCCTCTTTTGAAATCGATAGTCATCTTATCCGTATCGAGTGTCACGCTATAAATGCCTGCTTTGGATATAACCCATTTATTATCGGGATTGCCTTTCGATACGAACATTACGTGCTTACTGTTAATATTTGCACCGTTCTGTATGGGCATCAGATAATTGCAATCCCAGTTACCTGTTCCGCTTTCGAGAGGGAGTTTCATCTCTCCAGCATTTAGAAATCCGGAGTATGTGAATATATGGGGATTGCTTTCACTTTTGCGCATCGGATAAGGGTTTGTAATATCCCATCCGGCCGGGGTGGCATCACCAACCATATAGACATTTTCGAAAACTTCTTTTTTGTCGTTCACTCCATCGATATCGATTGTCCCTGCTTTGGTATAGGCGCTACTGACGGCGATTGTTATCAGTAGAATAGTAAGATATTTAACTGTCTTCATTTTTTATAATTTAGTTTTTAGTTATATCTTTTCAAATTTGATTTTCATCTCGAATAGGTCTATGGTAACCTTGTATGCACCGGCCGTTTCTATCTTCCATTTTTTGTCGATACTGCCGTCATTCATGGCATCCTGTCCGCTGATGATCAGAATATCCATCCAATCGGTAGTTATAGGAATCAACGTCTCTTCCGGATTTAGAGGATTATGAGCCAATATGAAATCTGCCAGCCAGTCGCCTTTTACGGTTGGGAATTTTAATTCACCTTCATGTAGTTCCCCTTCGAATACAAATAGGTTGGGATTTTTTTCATCCTGTACTAATGCTACCATGGCATTCATGTCCCATCCTGCAGGGGCAGCGCTTCCTATCGGGTAGATATTTTCCGGTAGTTTATAATTGTTTTCAACGTTGAACTTAAAAGTTTTTTCAACCGGATCGCGTGTCAGTTCAGTATTAACTGCTATCACTTTAGCTTCCATTTTTACTAATCCGCCTGCTCTTTTGCTCCATTGGTTTTTCAGCAAATCGGTCAGCTGCTGATGTGAATAAGCTTTCGAAGTAATATCTTCCAAGGTAACGGCTGATTCAAAGTTATTCCCGGCTATATCAATTATGAGCTTTTGAGAAAAAGAAGTATTTTCTTCATCTTTTTTATTCACCACTTTCCATGCAAAATCGAGAGCATTTTCATCGCCTTTATCAGCAGTGAGATCGATTCTGGTATCTTCTGCGGGGCTTTCAATATTGATCTTATAGCCGTTTCTGATAAATAACTTGATTGTAGCCCAAGATGTTTTTGTTTTAGCTCCAACGACACTATTCGTTCCTTTAACCCGAGCTTCGACTTCGAAATCTTCGTTACTGTTGAGTTTCCAGTGATTCAATACTAAATCGAAAAGCTCTTTATTTGTATAGCTTTTTGTCATCTTATCACCGAGACTATCGACTTTTGTCACCGTTTCGAAGTTATTTCCCGCCTTATCCATATCGAAGTTGTAGCTGAAAGTTGAGACGTCAGTGATGTCGTTTTCCATTTTCCATGAGAATGTGACGGCTGCTTCATTTTCTTTCTCGCGGTCGATGAATATTTCAGTTTCAGGTTGAGGAGCTGTGAAAGTCAGTTTGAAGTCACCTTCGATCACCGGATCGACTCTGTATTTATCATCATCGGAGCACGAGAGTCCCATTCCGATAATCAGCGCGGCAGGTAATCCATATAGGAGTTTATATATATTTTTCATAATCTGTTACTGTTTTTCAAATTTAATCTTCATCGCTTCTGTATCTACCGTAAGGATGTAATTACCGGCCTGATCGGACGGAATAACCCATTTGTTGTCAGGGTTTCCTTCAGGTACATACATCATTTCCTGCCACTCGCCTGTTATTGTTGTGCCATTTACAGGAGGCATCAGGTAAGGTATCTCCCAACTACCATCCGATTTTACCAAAGGAAGTTTTATCTCTCCTGCATACAGCCATCCTGTATATGTAAAGAGAGTAGGTGCGGAAGGGCTCCAGTCCATAGGTGTAGAATTTGTTATTGTCCAGCCTGCCGGAGTACAACTACCCACCATAAGGACATTTTCATACGGCATATATTTGTATATAAACGTCATATCTTTCCTGCTAAAGTACATACCGTAAAGGCCGTCTTTTTCAACAGGGAACATATTGTCCGGCTCTGATTCATCTACCCGTTCTACAATGTCAAATTCTCCATCTCCTTTATTGAAAGAGGGCAGCATATTATCCTGCGACTGTATCAGTTTAAATTCCCCTTTTTTCAGATTACCTTTCCAACTGTAGAGGCGTCCATTTATCGTTTCGTCTATCAGTACTCCCTTTGCCGGATCCATACCTGCAGTTGTTGCCGAACCTACAAGATACAACGGCTTAGGCGGTGTCACATAAGTTTTCACTGTAAAGGGAACCACAGCGACTTCTGGTTTAAGATATATTGAAGAATTATTCACGTCAGCAATAATTTTTGCTTCCATACCTGTCGCTTCTCCTGCTTTTATTTTCCACCGATCGAGCAACATGTCATTGAGTTCTTCATGAGTATAGCTTTTTGTAAATACACCTTCGCCCATTTTTTCCTTTGGAATAGATGACTGAAAGTTATTATCCGCTATATCCATCTTGAAATTGTAGGTTAACGTTGTACCCTCTCCTCTGTCATTACCTGTGTTCCAAGTAAAAGTGACAGCAGTTTCATTGGCTTTTTCAGCGGTGAGTATAATGTCACTTGCTGATGACTCTATTACCAGCGGATTATCTCCCAAACCTGTTCCATTATCGTCATCATCGTCACATGCAACAAATATGTTTGTTAGCAGCATAACGGCAAGTACCGGAAATATTTTATATATGATTTTCATATTCTGCGTTTTTTAGTTTGTTATTTACCAACCCGGTAATTGTCTCAAGTTAGAATTTTTATCAGTATCGCTCTGAGGTACCGGCATCCAGTAGCTTTTGAACATTCGCTTCTGGTAGATTTTCCTTACAAAGAATGCGTCAGGGTTATTGTCGTCATCGCTTTTTTCTTTTCCATTGGCATTCATTCCCCAGAAATTATTATTGAGTATTTTATCTGCGGTTTTCCAACGACGGATGTCATCGAAGCGCAGTGCCGATTCGCAACACAATTCAATTCTGCGTTCTATGCGGATAGCTTCGCGCAGTTCATCCTGATCTTTTGGGGCGGGTATTTCGCCTTCACCATTGCCATACTGTGGAAGTCCGGCCCTCTCTCTTATCAGGTTTACATATTCGATAGCTTTCTCGGAATAACTTACTTCATTCAATGCTTCAGCAAGGCTCAGGTAAACTTCCGCCAATCGTACCAGAATAGCAGGGCGGTAAGGGCTTACCTTATTTCGCGGATCGCAATCGGGATGTACTTTCTTACGTGCCAGATAGCCGTTACAAGGTGAGTCATGTGTAGGCCCTCCGTCAGGAGAATCTTTATAAAACTGTGTTTCGCGTCCTTCCCTTCTGTACCAGCATCCATTATACAGAACAGATACATAGAAACGCGCTTCTCTATTGCAATACATATTGTATGTACCGGCAAGCGTCACCGGATTATTATCAGCATTAGGATCACCTTTCGATTCCGCCCATTTGGTATCCCGGTATTCGTTGCTTGTAGAAAAACCTTTTTCGATATAGCCCGAAGCTGAATTTATAATAGGTGAGCCATTGGCATTGTATCCTAATATCGGCCTTAATCCGTTAGACATGAAGAAATCATCGACAAGCAACTGGCTTACACCGACAGCACCTGTTCCGCCTGTACCTCGGGGCTGAGTAACATATTCATATAGGGAATGGATGCTTTCGGCACGGGCAAACAGGATTTCTTTGTTGCCGTCATTGAATTTTTTGAAAAATACATTCTGGTACGACATGAACGGGTCGATGCTGCCATCACTCAAATATTCGTAATATAGTTTGTGTCCGTTGTCCAAAGCCATCTTTAGAAGATCTTCATATGCTGTTACGGCCTTTTCCCATTTGGATAATTTAAATTCCGAATCGAATACTTTCTCACCTTTACTATTGGTAAAGTTTGCATACATAGGATCCTGATTTCCATTAACCAAAGGACTGGCTGCAAATAGTAATAATCTTGCTCTGATAGCGTGGCACATAATAGATGTTGCCCGCCCGTATTTAGTCGTTTCTTCATACATCGGAGGAAGTTCTTTTGCAGCATCTATCAGCTGTTGATTGATCCATTCAACAGCCTGATCGAAAGTTACCTGTCCTACCATTATTTCTTCTGCCGGGCCGTAGATATCGGTTATCTTGTCGAGAATAGGAATAGCACCGTAATATCTGAGGAGAAGATAATGATAGTAAGCTATAAGAAATTTAGCTTCGGCTTTCATATAATTCACCTCTTTCAAGGTAAATAGCTGTGCCGCATTTGGCTTTGCATTCTGTATGAAAATATGCGCTGCGCGTATTTTTTGCGGTAATATATTCCAGTAATTAGGATTCCAGCTGCTGGATGGATTCCAGTTGCCTGTCTGATATGAAATAATAGAGATGCCGAACTGTTCCCATCCCGGATTTACCACATAGTCGTCGCCCATGGCTTCAACTCTGTCATAGAGTGAATATGGGTCTTCTACCTGATTATATACATTTGCAAGCCATTCTTCGGTTCGGGTTTTGTCACCGAATACCATTTCCAGAGTCAGTTCATCATCCGGGTCTTTATCCAGAAAGTCGGAACAAGAACTGAAATAAATAAGCCCGAGACTTAATATGATATATCTAAATATTTTTGTATTCATAGTTGTTTTGTTTAGAAGTTAATCTCAAATCCGAATGAGAAAGTTTTCATCATCGGGTATTTAGCACCTGTAGAAGTATCTATTTCAGGATCCCATAACTTAAATTTGGAGAATGTAAGGAGGTTATTACCCCTTACAAAGAATCTTGCATTATTAAGGAACGCACTATTTGCAATATGGCGCGGCAATGTATATCCCAGTTCGATATTTCTCATCCTGAGCATGCTCATATTTCTTAACCACCACGATGAAGCCTGACTGTTGTTGGCATTGTATCCCATTTGCAATCTCGGATAGAATACGTCCTGTGAAGGATTGCCGGTAGTCCAGCGGTCATTTACATTGTCGAATATATTTCCGAGAGCTCCGTTCCCCGATCCTGGTATGAAATAACTGCTGCCTTGTCCGATAATCCGGTACGTGCGGCCGTTACCCTGAAAGAGGAATCCGAAATCGAGATTTTTATATTTCAGATTCAGTCCGAAACCATATACTATTTCGGGGTCGAATGTTCCGCCTATAGCCGTATTATCGTTAGCATCGATTATTCCGTCATTATTTACATCCTTGTATTTTATGTCACCCGGACGAAGTGTGGCCGAGAAAGTGTGGCGCGGTATACCGTCTTTGAGAACTCCGTTTTCTATATCTGCAAAGTCATCGTCAATAAACAATCCTTCTGCTATCAAACCGAAAGTCTGGCCGACAGGGCGGTTTGTTGTAGACCGGTTGGTGCCTATAACGGTAAACGGTTCGTCAGTTTCTATAATTTTGTTCTTAGCATAAGTGAATGTTCCCAAAAATGAAATGAACAGGTCTTTTGTTATACTTTTATTAAAATTCAGGCTGATATCTATTCCTTTGTTATCTACTTTTCCGTAATTATCCCACGGCTGAACAGGAATACCGACTGTGGCAGGTAAAGAACGTCTTTGCATAAAGATATCCTTACGTTTTTCTTTAAATACATCTACCTGCAAATCTATCATGTTGTTCCATAGGCCTACTTCAAGCCCCAAGTTGGTTTTAGTAACGGTTTCCCATGTCATGGTCGGTACACCGATATCGCCTTCCTGACGGCCGTTACGTACCCATTCTTTGTTATATCCCCATGTGTATGCATTTGCATAACCGCCGATGGTAGTCAGATAAGCAAAACGGCGTCCGTCCAGACGGTCATTTCCGGCTTTACCTATCGAGCCTCTTAGCTTCAGTTTATTCATGGTTTTGCTGATGGACGACATAAACGATTCTTCGGAAATGATCCATCCCACGGCTACGGATGGAAAGAATCCGTAGCGTTTGCCTTTTGCAAAGTTTTCAGAGCCATTATATCCGAAATTGAATTCGCCTACATAGCGGGAATTGAAAATATAAGAAAGGCGCCCAGCTATACCCTGATTGCGGAAAGGTAGTTTGTCTCCGTTGTCGTAATGACGTTGGTTGTACATAAACATCGCATCCACAGCATGCTTATCGAATGTCTGAGAGTAGGAAACATTACCTTCCAGGTATGTACTCTTGTCTCCCCATTCTGCACCTTTACTATATTGAAGAAAATCTTGCCCTTCACCTGATAAGAGGGTTAAGATGAGGTTGCCGTCATCATCGCGGCCTGTTGCCGGATTGTGATAATATGGTGTTTTATCCCGTTTTACCGAAGTAGTGGAATATCTGTCGAATGAAAATACTCCTTTAATTCTCAATCCCGGTAACAACATCTTTAAGTCCTGTTCGATAGAGAATAATGATTCTATCTTGCTTTGGCTTCCTCTTTCATATCCGCGTTGAGTGGCCAGTGCCCAAGGGTTGGTACGTTCCATTACGCGCGGTATTTCACCTGTGGAGTATCTTGTAGGATGTACGAACGGAGGGTTAACAAATGCTTCGGAGAATATATTATCTATACTCTCAGGTGGATAGTTGCGATCCTGCATATATCCGCCGATGTTGAAACGGAGGAGGGTAGTGGATGTGAGATCGAGATCGACATTGGAACGCACGTTGTAACGCTGTAGTTTGATAGAAGAATCCCAGTCATTCGATTTATCTCTTTCCAATATCCCGCTTTCATTGTAGAAAGCTGCAACAAATGAATAACGCAGTTTTTCGCTACCTCCCGAAATATCGACTGTCGTTCTGAAATTAGATGCATTGTCTTTGGTAATTGCGTCCATCCAGTCTACATCCGGATATAATTCGGGGTCCCAGCCTGTTCTTGTTTTATTTATCCTGTCGCCGTATATAGCGCTGCCGCCATTGTCGACACGGATATCATCCATTAGTTGCAGATAATCGGCTGCTCCGAGATATTCGGGCAGTCTTACAGGTTGTGTGATTGCATATTCGGTTCTGACCATCACTGTCGGTTTACCGATCTTTCCGCGTTTAGTATTAATGAGGATAACACCGTTTGCACCTCTTACACCGTAAACGGCACTGGCAGCAGCATCTTTCAGGACGGAGAACGATTCTATTTCCTGAGGTTCTATGTTATTCAGTGAGCGTTCAATACCGTCTACTAATACGAGCGGAGAACGGTTTCCGGCAAACGTACTTATACCTCTGATCCAGAAACTGGAATTATCATATCCCGGTTCACCCGAACGTTGTACACCGATTATACCGGATATCTGTCCGGCAAGGGCATTACTAACGGAACGGGACGAACTGACGCGCAGTTTTTCCGGCTGCACTGTAGTTATTGAACCCACAATAGATTCTTTCTTTTGTGTACCGAACCCTACCACAACCACTTCTTTGAGGGAATTGGTGTCTTCTTCCATTGTCACATTAATAATCTCGTCTTTGCCTACCTTTATTTCTTGTTTCACAAAACCGACATATGAGAATGAAAGTGTTGCATCTTCGGGTACATCGATAACAAACATACCGTCGAAGTTCGTGACTACACCGGTTGTCGTTCCTTTTACGGCAATCGTTACTCCAATAAGGGGTTCTCCTTTTTCATCTTTAATTGTTCCGGAGATTCTTTTCTTTTTAGACGATTGCAGGTCGTTGTATAGTTCATTAGCGCTCAGAGTTTCCGGAGTGGGGGTATTTATATCGGAATTATCCGAGGATTGGATTTTCTCACCTTTATCTATAAAGGCTTCATTTGCATTAGAAACGCCGGCAATAAAAAGGAACAGAGCGATAAGACGCCATATCCTGCACGTTTTTCTAATATTCGTGTTTTTCTTACAGAAACATTTTGTTTTCATCATACAGTTGTAAAGATTTAATAATTACATCGTCGTTATTCTGTTTTTAGGAGGTAGCAGATAATATCTTTGATATTGGATTATCTGATGTCTTTCGGAATTGAAAATTTTTCATAGGCATTGCGTGTTAGATCGTTGTTTTTTCTTTCATGGTATATATAGTTGTTTTTCGTATCTGTAATCTATCCGGTCGGTTCGGGCAATAAATATTCCTGCGCAACAATTTTGTCTTGTTACACCTGTTAGTCTTTTAATATATTTTTTTCAGCCTCTTCCCGGGGTAGAAGAGGTTACTGTGAATTGAAACTCCGGTTATCAGTCGATTTAAGTCGAAGCCGGACTACAACCGATATAATGGATTATTTAAAAATGTGATAAGTTTTTAATCAGTCTCAATTAATAGATTTAAGATAATTTCTGGTTTTAAATTACATTAGGTTTAAAAAGCGTTAGGTTCTCACTAAGAGAGGGACATTTCGATATTTCATCATATTGTAATGTGAAGATATATTTATCAAAAAATAAAACAAAACAAAAAATGAATGAATAATAAAATTATAAAATTGAAGTTTATGGTGCTATTGCTTTCGAATACTGTTTAATAACTGCTTATTTATTGTATTCTTATAGAATTCTAAATTAATTAATATGTGACAAAATCCACTTCGGAAAGTTGAATTTTAACAAAAGCATGTTGTCATCCTCTATACATTCCATATTCTCCAGTTCATTTTCAAATTTTTTGTAGAGTGTTTCTTTTTTTGTTTTTGATAAAAGGAATAAATCTGTATTTAGAAACTGAAAAAGTATTTTCTCCACATTGGATTTTTTATTTTTTATCTTGTTTTGTCTTTTTATGGCACGTATCGACGAAGTGACGAATTCAAAATCGTTCAACTCATAATATATCAGCAGATTGATCAGCTGTATCGGCCTGAATAGCCAGATGTTTTCATATGTATCGGTACAGATGATATGAGATAATTGCTTTTTAGCGAGATGGATATTTCCGGTCATTAAATATACGGTGGCAATAATCAAAGATAGTTGCAGATCCCTTTGCGGGGTTAATAATCCTCTTTTGTTGAAAAGGAAATCCCGGTGCTCTCCTATAATATCCAGCCCTTTCTTATAGTCTTCTATATCCGTATAAGGAACAATGCTATATACAAAATCGATGCATTGTATTTCGGCCTGAAAATAAATTGAATACCCGGTCAGATGCTTGAGCTTATCCAGAAAGTAGGGTATCTTGTCATATTTACGAATGCCTCGGAGACTTTCGAGCACGCCTTCCAGTACCAGCATATAGTATATCGGCGGATTATTCCATAATTTCTGATTGCGTTCAAACATGCTGTTTAATTCTATAAAACAATTCAGAGCCGATTTATAGTCGCCTGTGCTGATAAGATAATGTGCCTGAAACAGTTGGTGCAATTTATTTATTTCGAAGACATCGTGCTTTAAATTGGATACGAGGCTCATCTCGCTTACAACCAAATCGTTGAATAGCTGGCGCGACGACATGTTGTTTGTAACCGGTTTATACTCCAGATAAAACCTTAGCAGTTCGTATAAAGTAGACTGCTCGTTTATCTGACGGATAACTTTTATTGTTTCATTTATTTTATGCTGCTTGTCCAAAATCTCTTTCTCCGAAATTCCGTTGAATCCTTCTTTCAGGAAAAAGCTCAGTTCCATTCTTTCCAAGATCAGGAGCAGATTATAATTTTCAATTTCTTTTGCTTTGATTATAAGTTTTTCGAGCATTTCCCGATAATCGGAATAAAGATTCCTTTCATACAGAATATTGGCAGCAGATATATTATTATATAAGTTATATGTTGCATCCTGATTCTGCTTGATATCTACAAGAGTTTTCAGTATGAAATTGTACAGGTAAGATGTTGTTGCCGGAAAGAATGCCTTAGGATGTTCTTTTGTCAAACGTTTAGAAAGTTCATCCACATCATTTATATTATGTTTGTCTATCAGCTTTAGCAGTGTAATATATTCTTTCTGGGCACTATTTAGCTGAGAACGGGTGTAAATCGCTTTTTTCTCCGATTTCGACAGAGACTTCACAAGCAGTATCAGTGAATTTATTTTCGACATAGGTTGCGGATGTTTGGGCTTTCATAGTATTTATTTCAAATGTATAGAATATATATTTATATGCAATTGCAAAGGAGGTATTTAACAATGTTAAACCTTTGCGAGTGCAGTATAGTGGCAAAAGATACGTATGCCGGAATTGTAGTTTTATAAAATGATAAGTAATTTCAGCAGGAGATTACCATGCATTTATAGATATCACACCTGTCACAATCGCCCATTCAAGAATCTCCGATAGGGGTAAGTCAAAAGATTCATAGCCTTCTTTTTCGTTGTAAGAAACACATTTGACTTTGTCGTCTATGCCGGAAGGCATCAATTTCTTTATGATGTATCCGTTTTTGGTGCTCAGGGCATATACTTCACCCCAACGGATATGTGATTTGTCTTTCCAAAATTTGCAGGCAACTATATCCTGATCCTTGATGCTTTTTCTGGGATTGCTTTCGTTTAGCATGCTGTCGCCCGAGTTGCGTAACGAAAAATCGTAATTGTCGATGAAAGGTATTATGATGGTTCGTATATTATCGTTTTTGATGGCTGAAGTGAAGCTTTTTGTCAATGAGAGAGGCGAGTCGAAAAAGGGTTTGGCTAACATGCCCGACGGCTTATGATATCCGGCCCGGTCTTCGCTGACGTTTTCATTTTGTACGGGTGATGGAATTTCCGATTTCAACATATTGCCTTGTCCAGTTAACAGCCATTCGGAATTGATATTCTCAAATGAGGATATGATTTTGCTTGTAATATCGAAAGATGGTTTTGTATGTCTTGTACCAACAATGTTTTCGGTTACACTGGCGGAAATACCTGCGGCTTTCGAGAAAGCTCTTTTATTGCCGAAATACATTTTATCTATTATTTCCTGAATTCTCTGGTTAACGGACATAAAATAATTGTTCTCAAATGTGAATATTTCCTTTCTTTTAATTTGCAATTTATTCGCAAATGTGTATATTTGCATTTGTGAATATTCACAAAGCCATAAAGATATAAATTTTTAGATTAAATATATATGGCAAAAACTACTATTGTACAAAAAAACAGACTGCCGGATTTCCTGCCACACGGTTGGAAAAAGGAAGTTGCACTTACATTGGGTATTCATGTAAATACGGTTACAAATGCTTTGAAATCCGGAAAAGGCAGTACCTATGAGAGGATCAAGCAGGTAGCCATAATAAAATGGGGTGGAGAAATTGTCCATAGATAAGAATCGTGAAGAAAGACTACAGCAGGAGACCGTCAGGAAGGTTCATTGGGCAATAAGCATTATATACGGATGAAGCGTGGGATAATCTGTCTTTTAATCGTCTTACTTCGCTTTATGGATTATCTCATAATACGCTGAAAGTACGTGTTGTTAATATATTCTCTCCAACTATTTGCTAGTCGATGCATAAACTTACAGTTACAATTAGTAGAGCAAAACCGGACAAAATTCTTTGTCCGGTTTTTATTTTTTGCACAGCTCTGTTAAACTTTTCGTACTTTTGCTATATAAACAATTTATTTGCCAGATGATAATTTTTAATACTACCTTTCATGTAGAGGATAATGTGTGTAATGAATACATCAGCTACATGAAAGAGATACATATTCCACGGGCAGCCGGAAGCGGTTTCCTGCACGATCCACGTTTTGCCCGTATTCATCCGCAACACGAAGAAAATGGCAGCAGTTATTCTCTCCAGTTCAGGGTGAAAAATATCGATACACTCAATCATTGGTTCGAAACAGAGGGATTGGCGTTGCAAAAAGAATTAACCGAACGATTTGGGAATAAAGCGCTGGGATTTGTCACATTGATGGAAGAAATAGCACTGTAATGATAGAAAAAGAACGCATCATTTTGGGGATCGACCCCGGTACACAGATAATGGGATACGGTGTTCTGCGGGTAGTGAACAATAAGCCGGAACTCATGGCTATGGGTGTGCTGCAGTTAAGCAAGTATGATGACCATTATCTGAAGTTGCGGCGTATTTTCGAACGAATCATAAGCCTTATCGATGAGTTTCTGCCCGACGAACTAGCTATTGAAGCTCCCTTTTTCGGAAAGAATGTGCAAAGTATGCTCAAACTCGGTCGTGCGCAAGGTGTAGCAATGGCTGCGGCATTGTCGCGCGATATTCCCATTTTTGAATATGCTCCGTTGAAAATAAAAATGTCGATTACCGGAAATGGAAGGGCAGCGAAAGAGCAGGTTGCCTATATGTTACAGAACTTTCTGAAAATACCGAACGAAAACATGCTTCCTCAGATGGATGCTACCGATGGATTGGCAGCCGCAGTTTGCCATTATTTTCAAACAAACAATCCCACTCAGGATAAAAAAATTACAAGTTGGAAAGATTACATCCATAAAAATCCCGGAAAAGTAAAAAAATAGAAAACTTTATGATCTACGAAGACCTTGAAATTGTTGAATACGGCACATCATGGAATTATCAGCAGCATCTGTTCGCACAGGCTATAACTGCGAAAGATAAAGGGATTCCGCCACAAAATCATCTTCTTTTCTGTGAGCATCCTCATACGATTACTATAGGTAAACATGGCAAACAAGAAAATTTACTTTTTCAGGAAACCTATCTTAAAGAAAAAGGAGTATCGCTTTTCCAGATCGACAGGGGAGGAGATATAACATATCATGGTCCGGGACAACTTGTCGGTTATCCAATATTTGATTTGGATTTTTTTGGTATAGGTTTGCGACAATACATTTTCAATCTAGAGGAAATAATTATACGCCTTCTCGCCGATTATAATATTCTTGCCGAGAGGCTCGATGGTGTAGCCGGTGTTTGGCTTGATACAACCATACCATCAAAAACCCGTAAGATTGCTGCCATAGGAGTACGTAGCAGCCGTTTTGTAACTATGCACGGATTTGCTCTGAATGTTAATACCGATTTATCTTTTTTCTCACTTATCAATCCATGCGGATTTATAGATAAGGGGGTAACATCGATGGAAAAAGAGCTTGGGTATAAAATAGATATGGAAGAAGTGAAGGGTAAAGTAAAAATTTTATTCGAAGAGATATTTACTGAAAAATTTGTATAAATAAAAGACATTATTAGCAAGAACTACAAATTATGAACTATTTATAAACCCTGCAGTGTATAAGTTTGTTAGTTAAATAATATAACTTTATGAATATAATTGATGCGGTAGCATAAATATAAACTGCCAAATAAAGAGATCGGTATTATAAATGATAAACAACAGGGATTTAAGTTGGCTTACTTTCAATGAAAGGGTGTTGCAGGAGGCGCAAGACAAGAGCGTACCTCTTATGCAAAGGCTCCGCTTTTTAGGTATTTTCTCTAATAATCAGGACGAATTTATCAAGGTGCGGGTGGCCAATATTGTGCGCCTGAGCAAGATAAGAGGGAAGAGGCAACCACGATTTTCAGGCGGATATACCGGTAAGGAACTATTGCCGCTTGTCAATTCCGGTGTATATGAAGCTCAGAAAAAGTTTATTGAGACTTATGGTAATATCCTCTGCGAAATGGAAAAGCACGGAATCCATGTTATAAATGAAAGGCAGCTAAACAGGAGGCAGAAACAATTTTGTCACGAATATTTCTCTACGATTGTAAGTCCGCGCCTTGTTCCGCTTATTTTGAAGAAAACGACCCGGATGCCTTTTTTGCAGGATAATAATATTTATCATGCTATAAAGATGAGTTCCGGCAAGCATTGTAAAAATCCCCGCTATGCTATTATACAGATACCTGTGAGCAGTTCTTGCCCGCGATTTATTGTTCTCCCTTCGGCAAAGGACAGGAACGATATCATTTTTTTGGATGATGTTATCCGTCTTTGTCTGGACGAAATATTCTTTATGTTCAATTATAAGAATATTTCGGCTTATACTTTCAAACTGATGCGGGATGCACAGCTCACACTGGATGACGATATATCGAAAAGCCTGATTGAAAAAATGGAGGACGGCTTGCAGAACCGATTGCACGGACAGCCTGTACGTCTTATTTACGACAGGGAAATGCCTGACGACCTGCTGGATATAATTTCATCGAAGCTGAAACTCAAAAATAGAGAAGGTCTGGATGCCGGAGGAAGATATCACTTGATGCGCGACCTGATGAAGTTTCCGAAGGTTAAGCCTGCTTTGGAAAGTAAAAGTCCGGAATCTTTGCAGCATCCCGATATAAAACCGTTTTCAAGTATTTTGAAGGTAATTAACAGAAAGGATATTCTGCTTAATTACCCTTATCATACATTCAATCACTTTATCGATTTTCTTCGCGAAGCGGCAATAGACCCGAAAGTAGAAAGTATTTACATTACTCTCTACAGGGTTGCTGAACGTTCAAAAGTGATAAATACCCTGATCAATGCCGCTAAAAACGGAAAGAAAGTTGTTGTGCTGATGGAATTGCTTGCCCGATTCGATGAGGAGCAGAATGTTGAATATTCCGAACTGCTTCAAAAGGAAGGCATAAAAGTCATACATGGTGCAAACGGATTGAAAGTACATAGCAAAGTAGTACTGGTAAAACGTAAAGGCAAAAGTTATGCTTATATCGGTACGGGCAACTTCAACGAATCCACAGCGCAGATTTATTGTGATTTCGGCCTTTTTACATCCAATTCGCAAATAGTTTCCGATGCAGAGGCGGTTTTCGATTTTCTGCTGAGTACACATAAGCATTTTTCATTTAAGCAACTGATGATCTCTCCTTATTATATGCGGGATCAATTTGAGAGTCTTGTTAAACAGGAAATCAAAAATGCGCAGAATGGGAAAAAAGCATATATATATGCCAAGTTCAATAGCCTGACGGACGAGGATATGATCAATCTGCTTTATAAAGCAAGTCAGGCAGGTGTTGAAATACGATTGATTGTCAGGGGTGCCTGTTGTCTTCAGCCTCAATTGAAAGGCTTGAGCGAGAATATCAGGGTGATCAGTATTGTAGACAAATATCTGGAACATGCGCGCATGGCTGTTTTCCATAATAATGGGGATGAGAAGGTATACATAATGAGTGCCGACTGGATGACGCGCAATCTCGACAGAAGGGTTGAGGTTGGAACTCCGATCCTCGATAAAAAGATAAAAAATACGCTTAAAGGCTTCTTTGATATTCAATGGTCAGATAACGAAAAAGCCCGCGATCTTACTACTTTTGGCAATAACGAATATGTTGAAAAAGGAGACAACCCGCCGTGCCGTTCTCAAATAGTCTTATACGACTTTTATAAAAACATGAATAAAGAAACGTAATGAATACTGATATTTTCGGAGCTATAGATATCGGCTCCAATGCTATAAGATTATTGATCAACAATATAGAAACAACAGCCTCGGGCGCAGACTTCAAAAAAGTCGCTTTCCTGCGCGTGCCAATCCGGCTGGGTGAAGATGTATTTACCAAAAATGAAATAAGCGAAGAGAAGAAAGAACGCCTGATAGAAGCTATGCAGGGTTTCTCTCACATCATGAAATCGTACGGCGTAACAGCTTACAGGGCTTGTGCAACAAGTGCTATGCGTGATGCAGAAAATGGGAAAGAAATTTCTGATATTATAAAGAAAGAAAGCGGAATAAAAATAGAGATTATCAACGGACAGGAAGAAGCCAATATAATATACGAAGCGGGAGCATTGAATAACTTTTTGGATAAAGACCGCAATTATTTATATGTGGATGTAGGCGGAGGCAGTACGGAGATTGTTGTATACGGTAATCAGCAACTGATTACTTCTAACTCTTTTCAGATGGGAACTGTGCGCATGCTTGTAGAAGCCGTAAAAGAGGATGAAGAAGAACGCTTCGAATCGTGGCTGAAAGATACATGCCGGCAATATGCGCCCCGGGCTATTATTGCTTCGGGAGGCAATATAAATAAGGTGCATAAGATGTTGGGGAAAAGAGAAAAGGAATTCCTCACTTATGACGAAATAAAAACCTTATATGATACGCTGAAAGACTTGAGTTATGAAGAGCGTATACAGGACTTCAAACTTAACACCTATCGTGCCGATGTTATTATTCCCGCCCTGAAAATATTCCTTTCTATAAGTAAGATATGCAGGATAGAAGAAATATATGTGCCCAAAATAGGATTGGTAGACGGTATTATACACCACCTGTATAATGAGAAGTACAGATAATTATCTGTAAATTATTATTACGGCAATTGCCAAAAATAAGCATCGTCACTGGTTGCATAAAAAGTCTTTCCGTGTGATTTCATATCGTATCCCAAGGGAACAAGTTGTATTTGCATTTTATTTGTGTTCCTGTATGCTGATTCGACATTGAAACCCGCTTTGGCACAAGCATGAAACCTGAAAAGATTTTTAGCCATATATTCGTATAAATATTCTTCGATGTTTCTCTTACATGTGTCACCGAGTTTCATCTTTTTATTATTTATCAACCGCTCACGTACTTCCGCTATACTTAACATATTATTATTTTCGTCCATTACAAATGCATTGTTTGTAGGGTCTATCCATAGCCATTTATTCAATGATTCAGCGTATACACAATTGATAACATGGCTTTCATTATCAGATTTATCTTCCGGCAGGCATCCTATAATTCTCGATTTTATTCCCATTGCTAAGTAACATTCGTTCAGTACTGTTGCTATTGCCCGGCAATTGACCCCGTTTCCTGACACTTTATGATAGTTGTATATATCTACAGCATCTATTTCACAAAAAGGCCAGTTAGGGCCATGTTTTACTTCCTTATTGACCCATACCATTAAATTTATGATCTTTGATATTTCGTCCTTATTTCCTGCTATGGAGTCGAGGTTAAAATATTTTTTTACTTCCTTCAGACGATAGTCGTCAGGTTGTGCATAGCTGAATTTCGGATAATCCTGTGTATTTTCATTCGTATATTTTCCACCCTCTCTAAGTACCTTTATAAAGTCACTGTTTTCTTTGATGATTTTCAATATCGAGGGGAAACGTTTTTCATTACGTATATTATCCAAATCACTATCGGATAATACGTGTTTATAAATTTTTAGTCCCGCATTGGCTGATTTCTCCAGTGCATCGAGAGACTGGCTTTTCTTACCTGCAAGCGCATATGCACATGCCAGACTATAATAACCAAAGAATTTATTGCTTTTTTGCCTTGCTTTATCTATTTGGGGTAGCATCTCGAAAAGCCTCATTTTTTCAGATAAATAATATGCCGTACTGTCATAATTGTTGATCTGACGAAATTTAGCTATATGCTTATCTAATTTTGTAACTTTTTCTGAATATTCATCTGTTGTGATTTGTGCAGAAACGCTTACTACTGAACACAGAACTAAAATAACACCGATAACTTTCCTCATAATTATGTTTTATTTGTACTATAAATAGACGAAAAAAGAAATGGGGTGTTACATTTTTAGTTCTATTCTCATGATTTTTCTGCTATATGGTTTATCTATATTGTGGAAAAGCTTTTAGTCATTAGCTGATAGCTTTGAGTTCTTTGAATTGGAAATCGGCGGAGCCAAATGATAGTAGTTACAAGTTACTTCGCCCTGCGGGCAGTTACAAGTTACAGTTTTTTAAATTGACAGTTGACAACGTGCATGTTTTTATATTGTCAATTATCACTTCTCAATTGTCCGCTCAAAATGTTACTTTTGTTACTTTTTCAATTTTAGCATGATAGCTGATACCTATCAGCTATCAACTAATGGCTATAAATCCGTTACTTTTGTTACTTTTTAACTATATATTGTTAATAAAAGTGAAAATAAGACTGTGTTTTTGTATAGCAGATATATAAGTAAAGCTTATGGGTTGAATATATTAAAGGCTGATTGAAAATATAACGCTTCTTTTTGTGGATTTTTCTGTTGAGGTTTATCTATATAGAGTAATCTTTATTGGATAAGCTATGAAAAAAATATTCGTGTTACTTTTTTTATTGGTGAGTATTGTTTCTTATTCTCAGGATAAAGATAGGGTTGATTCCGATATATTTATAGATTTTGATACTATCCCTCAATTTCCCGGAGGAGAGGAAAAGATGTATGAGTTTATAAAAAAGAACCTGATATATCCCATATCAGCTTTAGATGCGAAAGTGGAAGGCAGAGTAACTACTCGATTCGTTGTAAGAGCCACAGGAGATATTACAGATGTGCAGGTTCTCAGAGGAATTCATCCTGATTGTGACAGTCTGGCTGTAGAAATAATCAGATCGATGCCGAAGTGGATACCGGGAAAAAAATCAGGTTTCAGCATTGATACAAAGTTTACATTACCCATAATTTTCCGCTTACCGGACGACGGTATTGCCGATGGAGAGCAAATACGCTTTACGGCAGAATATATGCCTTCTTTTCCCGGAGGAACCGATGAAATGTTCAAATTTATAAAAGAGAATCTCAGATGGCCAGATGGTGATGCCTGTTTTCAGGGGAGAGTGACGGTTCGTTTTGTCGTAAATAAGAAAGGAAAAATAGTAAGGCCGGAAGTTGTTCGGAGCGTTACACCTAAGGCAGATAAAGAAGCGCTTCGAGTAGTTGGTATAATGCCCGACTGGATTCCGGGCATGCATAATGGTGAGGCGGTGAATGTATATTATACAATACCGATTGTTTTCAGATAGAAGTAATAAAAAAAGCCTGCGCGAGAGGCAGGCTGTTTATCAATATATTTTAAGAGCGGGGTTCTGCAACAATATAATATCTGTTTCTGTATATAGCATACAGGCATATGTTTGAAGTGGGGGTCTCCCATATTTCTACAGGATATTTCTCATTGTACCGAGGGTAAATATTATCACCCAATTTATTTTTGAATCTTTTATTGTATTCATCCCATAGTGTTGTTTCTCTTACATCTTCTCCTTCATATCTGGCAATACTTTTGCCATAAATAAGGGTGATGTATTCATGAAAGAACGATTCGGTTAAAGCTCTCGCTTCTTCTTGTATGGATTCATCTTCACTATCCATTGCTGCACAGAAATCATAATTATCTATATCCGGTAACAAAGAACTTTCGCTTTTAGTTCTTCCTGTCTTGTTCAAACCGTGTATTTGTGTGCTGTGAGGCATGATGTCGATGCATGCATATTCATATTCGGTATCGGTATCTTTAGGGAATGGGCTGATAGTAAGCCATATCCCATTCCATCGCAAAGAGCCGTCATTTGTTTCTACTTTTCGGTGTGTAATATAGTAATGGTTATTCCGGTTAGAGTCTTTCCAATCTATAGAAAAGAAGTCTTTGGTTGGCTTTATGACTTCATATTCTATTTCTGCTTCACCTATAAGCTCGCCGTCCTTATATCCTGCAGCAGATACTTTGTTCTTTCCTAGCCTGTAGTCTGTTATTTCTATATCTCTTTCGTCACTGTTATCAGGAATTGTAATGATTCCATTCCACCAAGTCCCATTACAGCTGAATACTACTTTGTCGTAAGATTCCCACAATAAGTCTTTATCTAAGTCGATACTGACTGTTAATCTTTCAAATGGTGTAATCGTTGTTTTGCTGGCTTTTAGTTTTAATGTAATGTCAGGCTCCGGGATGATATTATCGTCATCCGAACATGAAATGAAAGAAATGCTTATTAGGGCAATTAGAAATAAGCTACAGAAAAGGTTTTTCTTCATAATTGTTAGATTTGATTATATGGATATATTGTCCCTATAAAAGTACAAAAGATCTTCCTAATAAAGAAAGATCTTTTGTCTAAAATATTATGATTGTATCAATATCCTCTGATTGCTTTTATTCCCGGAAGAACTTTTCCTTCAATGAATTCGAGTAATGCACCGCCACCGGTAGATACATAAGACACCTGATCGGCAAGGCCGAACTTGTTAACGGCAGCAACAGAGTCGCCCCCACCTACAAGCGAAAAGGCTCCGGTTTTCGTAGCAGCAGCAACAGCTTCGGCAGTTACTTTAGTTCCCTGTGCGAAGTTGTCGAATTCGAATACGCCTACAGGGCCGTTCCATAGGATTGTTTTAGATGCCATAAGTACATCTGCAATTTCTTTCTCGCCTTTAGGGCCTACATCGAGTCCCATCCATCCGTCAGGAATTGCATTTGCATCTGCGAATTCAGATTTAGCATCGTTGCTGAATGCATCCGCTATTTTAGCATCGCTTGCGATAACAAGATTTACACCGTTAGTTTTTGCCTTAGCCACGATTTCGTTTGCCAGATCGAGTTTGTCATCCTCTACCAGTGAGTTTCCGATTTTGCCGCCTGCAGCTTTAATGAAAGTAAATGCCATACCTCCGCCGATAACAAGGTTGTTTACCTTATCAAGCAGGTTTTCGATAATGTCAATTTTTGAAGAAACCTTAGCACCGCCAATGATTGCAGTAAACGGACGTGCAGTATCTTTCAATACTTTTTCAACTGCATCGATTTCTTTCTGCATCAGGTAACCGAACATTTTGTGCTCAGCATCGAAATAATCAGCGATAAGGGCTGTAGAAGCGTGTGCACGATGGGCCGTACCAAAAGCATCGTTTACATATACATCTGCATATGAAGCAAGTGTCTTAGTAAACTCTTTCTGACTTTCCTTGATAGCTTTCTTTGCAGCAGCTTTTTCGTCATCGCTTGCATCATCTGCAAGTCCGCGAGGCTTGCCTTCTTCTTCAGCGTAGAAGCGAAGATTTTCAAGCAACAAAGCTTCTCCGGGTTGCAGGGCAGCAGCTTTTACTCCGGCTTCTTCACCTACACAGTCGTTTGCAAACTGTACATCAACTCCGAGAAGTTCAGATACATGTGCAAGTATGTGCTTCAGTGAGTATTTTTCTTCTACACCTTTAGGGCGTCCAAGGTGAGATGCGATAATCGGACTACCGCCGTCGGCTATAATCTTCTTAAGAGTTGGCATAGCAGCACGGATGCGGGTGTCGTCTGTGATGTTGAAGTCGGCATCCAATGGTACATTGAAGTCAACTCTGACGAACGCTTTCTTTCCTGAGAAATTGAATTTGTCAATTGTAATCATGATTATTTCTACTTAAATATATAATTAATATTATTGATTATCAATATGTTGTTTGTTCTGATCTCCTGCTTTTAAAAGCGGTACAAATATACTAAATTATACGATAGATTTGCTTAACGAAAAATGAAAATAACGTGAATTTGCAGAGAATATGTTATTTAATCTTTCGTTTGCTATTCAGAGTTTGCAAAAGTTGGGTTAATGAAGTATTGCTATTGATTAAATCACTTCTTCTTGTTATATCAGTAGGGGTTCTGCTTTTTGATAGTTTTTCATAACTAGTACAGTTACGATGCCGAGTAGAATTAGCAGACTTGTCCTTACAATAGAAAATATAAGGACTCTGATTATGTCGTAAGTCGATTCCGGTGCAAAGAATGCTACTATAAACTGGAATCCATAGACACCAATACTTACAATTAAATATAAAGTCCACCACCATTTTACCAGGCCCGGTTTCAGCTTATCTTCATACTCTTGTTGATGTTCACACATTATATGTTTCTCCCATAGGTATTTATCCGTCTTTTCATATAATTCCATCATTATCCGGTAGGGAATATATAGGTTCATAATAGGTATAAACCATCCCTTTGTAGCCCAGCTATCATCATATGCGCATTCGTTTGTCAATATCCCCAGATTGTAATATGCCCGCCTGAACCATTTTATAAAAGTTATGATGGATGTAATAATTACCGTAAGATATAATAGTGTTGTGAAGCGGGATATAAAGAAGTTTATTTTGTATAAGTAATAAGTAGATTCTGATGCGTATCCATTTTCGCTAATAATCTTATTTACAATAAAAATACTGATATTGAATAATAGGATAAATATATTAAGTCCAAGTATAAGCCACATCGTAGCAATTGCATACCTTCCTCTTTGTTCGTTAGGTCTTAATTTATTTGTCATGTTTGTCTTCTTAGTATTAATTTATGTAAGTTGTAAAACTACAAAAATTAATAATATGGTGTTCAATACCTATTAATATTAATTGCTGAGGTGATTACCCGTCCGGCTTAATTTTTTTTAACTCCGAATTATCGCTTTTCAGATTTAACATTTCTATTTTTGTCGTGCTTAGTAAATAAGAATAATTTGCACTTACAATAAGTATAGGTTATTTTTGTTTTATCATCAGGAAAATCAAACAACGAAATATAAACGAAAAACAGAATAAAAGTATGGCGCAGGTTGACATTCGGGAACTTACCGAAAGAATACAGAGCAAAAGCTCATTCGTAGAAGCCCTCACAATCGGTATGGATCAGGTGATTGTGGGACAAAAGCATCTTGTGGAATCACTCCTTATAGGTCTTTTGGCCGACGGGCATATTTTACTTGAAGGGGTGCCGGGATTGGCAAAGACTTTAGCAATAAAATCTTTAGCGTCTTTAATCGATGCGAAATATCATCGTATACAATTTACCCCTGATTTGCTGCCTGCCGATGTGATAGGTACTATGATCTATAGCCAGAAAAATGAAGAGTTTTTAGTAAAGCACGGGCCTGTATTTTCTAACTTCGTATTGGCGGATGAAATAAACCGTGCTCCGGCTAAGGTGCAAAGTGCTCTACTGGAAGCGATGCAGGAACGTCAGGTAACAATCGGGGAAAATACTTATAAATTACCTTCTCCATTCCTTGTAATGGCTACGCAGAATCCTATCGAACAGGAAGGTACATATCCGCTGCCTGAAGCACAGGTAGACCGTTTCATGCTGAAAGTGGTAATCAATTATCCGAAGAAAGAAGAAGAAAAGCTTATCCTTAGAAACAATCTTACAGGTGATTATGGCAAGCTATCTCCGGTAATGAAAGCAGATGAAATTATTAGTGCCCGCGAAGTGGTGAGAGATGTTTATCTGGATGAAAAGATTGAGAAATATATCGTCGATATCGTATTCGCAACGCGTTTCCCTGAAGAAAACGGACTAGACTCTCTGAAAGGCATGATTGGTTTCGGAGCTTCTCCGCGTGCCTCTATCAGTTTGGCTTTGGCTTCCCGTGCATATGCATTCATCAAGCGCAGAGGTTATGTGATTCCGGAAGATATTCGTGCTGTATGCCACGATGTATTGCGTCACCGTATCGGTTTGACATATGAGGCAGAAGCGAATAATACGACTTCTGAAGAGATTATAAGCGAAATATTGAATAAGATTGAAGTACCTTGATTTTAGCTTTTAGCCGATAGCTTTCAGCTATTAGCTTTTTATTAATGTATATTGAGGCTATTGGCTAACGGCTAATAGCTAACAGCTAAAATAACAAGATGGAAACAAGCGAATTATTAAAAAAAGTACGCCAGATTGAGATAAAGACCCGTGGCCTGTCCCGCAACATATTTGCAGGACAGTATCACTCTGCTTTCAAGGGCAGGGGGATGGCTTTCTCGGAGGTACGCGAATATCAATATGGAGACGATATACGTGACATAGACTGGAATGTAACCGCCCGCTACAACAAGCCTTTTGTAAAGGTATTTGAAGAAGAGCGGGAACTTACCGTTATGCTGTTAGTAGATGTGTCTGCCAGTCAGGATTTCGGTACAAGGCATTCCATAAAGCGCGATGTTGTAACAGAAATTGCTGCTACACTGGCATTTTCGGCCATACAAAACAATGATAAAATCGGCGTGATCTTCTTTTCCGATAAAATAGAGAAGTTTATTCCGCCTAAAAAAGGTAAGAAGCATATTCTGTATATCATCCGCGAGTTAATAAACTTTCAGGCCGAGAGTGCGAAGACCGATGTAGCTATGGCATTGAAATACCTTACCAACGTTATTAAAAAGCGTTGTACTACGTTTATGATATCGGACTTTATCGATATTCAGGATTACAACAATGCCCTGACGATTGCCAACCGTAAACATGATATTGTTGCTTTACAGGTTTATGATAATCTTGAAACGCAATTGCCTAATGTCGGACTGATGAAAGTTATGGATGCCGAAACCGGTGCAGAGCGATGGGTGGACACTTCTTCCCGCAAAGTGCGTCAGGTATATAAAGAATGGTGGCAGAAACAACAGGAGCGGATGCAAACGCAATTCAACCGAAGTAAGGTAGACAGTGTTTCTGTACGTACGGATGAGGATTATGTGAAAGCGTTGCTGGCATTGTTTAAGAAGAGAAGCTAAAAGAATAATTATGAATTATGAGTTATAAATTATATCGCTTGTAACTCGTAACTTGTAACTCGTAACTAAAATATGTTGAAACTAAAAAATATACTATTGCTTACTCTGCTCTGCTGCCTGAGTTTTTCGCTCTATGCGCAAAAGTCGACAGTAAGGGCTACGATTCAGCCGTCGGATATACTTATTGGTGAGCAGGCAATCATAAATGTGGAGGTCATTGCACCGAAAGGACGGGATATTATTTTCCCTGTCTATCCGGATACATTGATTAGAGGTATCGAAGTATTGCAAATGCTGAAGCCTGATACAGTAATGACTGAAGTTATGACTATCAGCCAGAAGTATGTGGTAACTTCATTCGACTCCACGCTCTATCACGTTCGCTACATGCAGGTGATAGACGGGATGGATACACTCCGTACAAATGATTTCGGATTGAAAGTATCTGCACCCCAGCTTTCCGAGCAATCGCTGGCTTATCTGGAACAGTTGAAAAATCATCAGACTGATTCGATTGATTTCGAGCAGTTGCAGATATCGGATATCAAAACAATACAGGATGCACCGTTTGTATGGCAGGACTATCTGGAATACTTGTACATTCCGCTGATAATATTCCTTGTGCTCGCACTTATCGGTTTGGCTGTATATTTCTATATACGTAAAAAGAATAAGGGATACTTCTTTACTCCAAAAGTTGTATTGCCGCCTCATGTGGTTGCCTTGCAGGAATTGGACAAACTCAAATCGTCTAAGCTTTGGCAAAAAGGGCAGGAGAAAGAATATTACACCGAACTTACAGATATCCTTCGCCACTATATCGACAGGCGCTTTAATATCGATGCCCCGGAAATGATTTCGGATGATATTATTGCTGCCGTTCATTTGGCTACAGATACTAAATCGGCTACAGACGGACTGTCGCAGATATTGAAACTGGCCGACCTTGTTAAGTTTGCCAAATATAGCCCGTTTGCAGATGAGAATGATTTGAGCCTTGTAAATGCATACCTGTTTGTCAACCAGACGAAGCTAGAAGAACGTCCTACACTGGAAGAACAGAAAGATGGTGCGGCTGACGGTACGGCAACAAGTGCGGAGGGAACCGAAAATAAAGATGATAAAAAACAAAGCTAAAGACATATGATGGATATAGTATATGCCAATCCTGGTTATTTGTATTTACTCTTACTGCTGATACCGCTTATCGCGTGGTACATCTTTAAGTTGAGGAAAATGCAGGCAAACTTTAAGATGTCTTCCGGCTTTGCTTTCGAAAAAGCACCCTCGACTATAAGAGTTTACTTAAGACATTTTCCGTTTCTATTGCGATTGATTGCGATTGCACTGGTAATTATCGTGTTGGCTCGTCCGCAGAGTGTAAACTCGTCGGATGTATCAAATTCTGAAGGGATAGATATTGTTATGGCTCTCGATATCTCAGGAACAATGATGGCTCAGGATTTTTCGCCTACACGTCTCGAAGCGGCTAAGAAAGTTGCTGCGGAATTTATAAATGACCGTCCGAACGACAGGATAGGACTTGTAATATTCGGAGGTGAAAGTTTTACACAGTGCCCGCTGACTACCGACCATAAAGTGTTACTCAATCTATTGACCGAAGTAAAATTCGGTATGATAGAAGATGGAACGGCTATCGGCCTTGGTCTTGCAAATTCGGTGAACCGCCTGAAAGACAGCAAATCGAAATCGAGGGTAATAATATTGCTGACGGACGGTTCTAATAATGCGGGGCAGATAGCACCCTTGACAGCTGCCGAACTTGCAGCTTCATATGGGATACGCGTATATACAATCGGAATAGGGTCGCGGGGTACTTCCATTGCGCGGATTATGACTCCCTACGGATTGCAGTCGATGCAGGTCTCGGGTGACTTTGACGAACGAACTCTGACAGAGATCGCCGCTATCACAAAAGGGCAGTATTTCCGTGCTACGGATAATACAAGTCTGAGCGCTATTTACGACGAGATAGACCAAATGGAGAAAACGCATATAAGTGTGAATACGGTAACCAAACGTAAGGAGCTTTATCTGCCGTTTGCAATACTTGCTTTGGCCTTAGTCGGTTTAGAACTGATTCTTCGCCGTACGTGGCTAAGGAATATACCGTAAAGAAATTATAAGTTATAAATTATGAATTATAATGAGTGAAAAGTGAGGTTGAAAAAGATTATTTCTTGATACCTGTAACTTGTAACTCGTAACTATATAAAGAAACATGTTTAAATTTGGAAATCCTGAATATCTGTATCTGTTCTTTGCCATACCTGTTTTTATAATAGGCTTTATCTTCCTGAATATACGGAAGAGAAAGAGTGTGGAAAAACTAGGTACGCTGGCATTGGTGAAAAGGATGATGCCCGAATTATCGCTTAAGCGTTCGTATCTTAAGTTCTGGATAGTTCTGATAGCTATCGGATTCGGTATTGTTGTGCTTGCCCGTCCGCAGTTCGGAACGAAAGTGGAAAAGGTGGATAAAAAAGGAATAGAACTGGTTATAGCAATCGACGTATCCAACTCGATGATGGCCGAAGATATCAAGCCGAGCAGACTGGCGAAAGCCAAGCAAATGCTGACCCGTATTATAGATGAACGCAGGGATGACAAGGTGGCTATCGTCGTATTTGCCGGAGAGGCATTTATCCAGCTGCCGCTCACTCCGGATAATCAGTCTGCCAAATTATTCCTTGAAACTATAGATCCTAATTTAGTGCCTGTGCAGGGTACGGCAATAGGAAGCGCTATCGATATCAGTATGAGTTGTTTCTCTAACGACTCGGATATTGATAAAGCCATTGTACTTATAACTGATGGTGAAGGACATGAAGGAAATGCGGAAGAAGCTGCAGCCCGTGCTGCCGAAAAAGGAGTGCATGTCAATGTTGTAGGTATCGGTACCAATCAGGGGGCAATGATTCCGGTATCGGAAGGCTCTACCAATGTAAAGAGAGATACACAGGGACAACCTGTCGTTACCAAGTTGAACGAAGAGATGTGCCGTCAGATAGCCAAGGCCGGAAAAGGACTTTATGCACATGCAGATAATTCAAACAGTGCTTTGAAAAGCCTGCAAAACGAATTGGAGAAGTTGCAGAAGAAAGAAATCGACGGTATTGCCTATTCTGAATATGACGAGAAATTCCAGATTTTTGCATGGGTTATGTTAGGTTTGTTATTATTAGAAATCTGTATTTTTGATAAGAAAAACAGGATATTCCGTAATATCAGGTTGTTCAAATAATTGTTGAAATTGGAGTTTGAAAAGATGAAGAAAACTATACTTATAATATTACTCGGATTTATAACTGTCGGTCTTTCGGCTCAGAAAGGTGTGCGAAAAGCCGTTCGTACAGGAAATAAAGCCTATAATGAACAACGGTACGGTGCCGCCGAAACCGAATACGACAAGGCTTTGAAAGAAAATGCTAGTTCGAAAGAGGCTTCTTTCAATCTGGCTAATACATATTATAAACAACAGCGTTGGGATGATGCCGTAAAAGAATATCAGCATTACCTTACATTGGAGAATGAAGACCAGACAAAAATGAGCTCCGCATGGAGTAATATGGGCAACACATTCCTAAAGAAGAAAGCCAATGAAAAAGGGCAGCAGATGCAGCAAATGGCTCAGCAGGCCGGACAACCACAGCAGGGCGGTCAACAGGCGGATAACCTGAAACTGTCGATGGAAGCTTATAAAAATGCACTGCGTTTGAATCCGAATGATGACGAGACGCGTTACAATCTGGCTGTGGTTCAGAAAATGATAAAAGATAAAGAAGACGAAAATAAGGATCAGAATAAAGATAACAAACAAGACAAGAATAAAGACCAGAAAGAAGATCCGAAGCAAGACCCTAAACAAGATCCGAAAGACGACCAGAAAGATAACAAACAGGATAAGCAGGAGAACCAGATGTCCCAGGACAATATCCAGCAAATATTGCAGGCTATAGAGCAGGACGAAAAGGAAACGCAGGAGCGGGTGAAACAGGCGAAGGCTCAGGAACGTAAACAAAAGAACGAAAACAACAGAAAACAAAATAAAGACTGGTAATGAACAGAATAAGATATAATCGTTTGACAATATATCGGTTTTTCTCATTGGTTAGTTTATTATTTATCTTTTCTTTAGTCACTGTAGGGCAAAATATTAAGATCAATATTAAAGCGCCCGAGACAGTGTTTGTCGGGGAACAGGTGCGTGTCGACTACATTGTGGAAAGTGTCAATGATGCGCATGTACCGGTTATTTTTAAAGCTATGCAGGGCTTCGCTATCGTTTACGGCCCTACCGTTTCTTCGTCGAAGAACGTGAGTTTCAAGGATGGTAAAAGAATGACCGTATACAAGACTATATCTTCTTATTATCTCGTAGCACAGACAGCAGGGAAATATACACTTCCCCAAGCGGAAGTCTCAGTATTTGGTGAGAAATATAAATCCGAGGTAGTAAAGATAGAAATAAAATCTCCGAAGGAAATTACCGCTGAAGTCGATGCTTTCATTAAAACAATAGTGTCGAAAACAACTGTAAATCTTTCCGATACGTTGCTGATCACTTACCGGTTGTATACAACAAAAGAGATTGAGAGGATAATAAGCGCCGATTTTCCTAATATGCGTGATTTCTATTCAACAAATATCACACGTTCGAGGCAGAACTTTAGTGAAGAAAAGATTAACGGAAAGACCTATAAGGTTGTCGATTTAAGGCGGATGATTCTCCAGCCCAAGAATATAGGACAGAAATCGATTCCTGAAGGTCAGATATCGGTTGAATACTCCACGCCTACAGGCCGTAAAGTACGCGATATGTGGGGTGATATTTACGACGAAGCTATCAGGACGGAAAAGACATTAACAATTGATCCTGTAATTATAAGTGTTCAGGACCTGAAAGCAATATAAAAGTTATTATTTTTGTAGGTTGAAAAGTTACATCAAGAAAACAGGGATAATGAAAGTATATTTATATATAATAATCGCCTTATTAGGATGTATTTTCATTACATTGTTTTCCTGTACACCTGACAGAAAAAGGACGCGGGCAGTAGATAAGAATGAGTCTGTAAAGAATGCACGGAGCGCTGACAGTTTGAAAACTGAGCCGGCGATAACCGATCAAGAGAAAGAAGAAGACGAAGAACCGACTATTTCGGATGCTGATGCATTTATCGATATTGTTGTTTCCGATAGTGATCTCGTTAAGGGACAGGCATTGGATGTTGAATTTCGTTTTTATACAAAGATTGAGGCTAGGAATATGTCATCGATACAATGGCCTGAATCTGACGATTTCGAAGTGCAGAATACAGGATTGGATTCTATACGCAAGATGAAAGAAGTAATGTATTCAGGACATAAATACTATACTGTTATTTTAAGAAAAGTGCGGCTAACGCCTCAAAAGGTAGGTGAACTAAAAATAAAGCCTGTAACAATGGAGGTTTCATTCAGTGTTCCTACAGGAAAAACAGTTAAATCGCAATTCGGCGATACGCCTGTAATGAGGGAAGTTAAGAAAACATTGAAGTCGCGCGAAGTAACAATAAATGTGTCTGAAAAGAAATAAATGAGAGAAAATAACATAAATAAATGAATAGAGTAATGAAAAAGTATTTTGTATTATTCATATTATTACTTCTAAGCATTTCAAAAATATTTGCAGATGACATTACTATTGCCATCAGTGCTCCCAATACTACCGTAAAAGGAGCGCAGATACAACTACAGTACGTACTGAGAGGTGGTGAAGGTCAGAGCATCGATGTACCGGAACCGATTAACGGTTTTGAGGTTCTTTTCGGGCCTACCGAATCGCGTATGTTCAGTTCTTCGTACGTAAATGGGAAGACCAAAACCGATAGTAATGTTACCTATACTTACGTATTGCAGGCTAAGGAAGAAGGTACTTTTACGCTGCCTGCCGCTACAGTGAAGGTGAACGGGCGAAATTACAAGTCGAACACCGCTCAGATAAAAGTATTGCCACCTGATAAAAATGCCGAGCCTGCACAGCCGGGTCAACGGGTACAGGCTACCACGTCGTCCTCTACTTCGGGTAATGTGAGCGCTAATGATGCATTTGTAAGGGCTATATTTTCTAAAACGAGAGTTAAAGAACAAGAAGCCGTGACGGTTACATTCCGCTTTTATACCGTTCTAAATATCAGGGATGTAGGTAAAATACAGTTTCCGGAATTTGAGGGATTTATGACAGAAGACTTTGAGCTTCCGGCTAATCGTCAAATGGCGTTGGAACATTATAATGGCCGCAACTATTATACCGTGGACGTAAAGAAAATACTGCTGTTTCCTCAGCGTTCGGGAAAGATGACAATCCCTTCGGGAACAATGGAAATTGTATTCGAAGTTGCTTCCGGAAAGAAAGTTCAGACATTCTTCGGTCCGCAGGAAGTGATGACAGAGGCTAAAAAAGTATTGAAAACCTCTCCTGTTACAGTAGATGTTTCTGCGCTTCCTATACAAGGCAAACCTGCAAATTTCTCGGGCGGGGTAGGAGATTTCTCATTCAAACCGTCCATTTCGGCAGAGAAAATGAAGGCAAACGATGCCGTAACTATCAAACTTGATATTACCGGAACAGGTAATCTAAAATTGATAAAAAATCCGGAAATAAAGTTTCCTAAAGACTTTGAAACATACGATGCGACTGTAAAAAATGACTTCCGGCTGACAGAAAACGGCTTGTCGGGCACTAAGACTATAGAATATATGTTTATCCCGCGCTATCCGGGTAAATTTACTATACCGCCTATCGAGTTTTCTTATTTCGATACCAGAAGCGGTGCATATAAGACGGCTACATCGCCTGCTTATACGCTCAATGTAGATAAAGATCCTAACGCAGGGCAAAATGTATCGACCAGCTATTCCAGCCAGAGAGAGTTGGAAGTAGAACAGGATATCCGCTATGTAAAAACAGGAAACTACTCGTTTACTAATCCGCAGAGCTTTATTATAGCCTCGGCAGGATATATTTTATGGTATCTGATTCCGTTTGTCTTATTTATCGTTTTTTCTATTATATACAGGAAGCAGATCAAAGCCAATGCCGACATAGCGCTTATGCGTACCAAAAAAGCAAATAAAGTCGCTACCAAACGTCTTAAACAGGCTAAGCAGTACCTGCAGGCTCAGAAGCAGGATAATTTCTATGAAGAAATACTACGTGCGGTATGGGGATATCTTAGTGATAAACTTACAATACCTGTTGCTGATCTGAACCGCGAAAATATTGAAAACGAATTGCGTAAATACGGAGTAGGGGATGAACTGATCAGTCAGTTTATGAATGTTCTCGATACCGGAGAGTTTGCACGCTATGCGCCGTCAGGTTCAGGACATGCTATGGACGATCTGTACAACGATACGGTAGATGCAATTGGAAAAATGGAAAGTACAATCAAAAAAATAAAATAAGGACTGATGAAACGAATTATATTATCTTGCTTATTCTTATTTTCTATATATACACTTGCTTTTGCACAGGACTCTATACCTGCGGCATCTGACTCACTTAACCTTAAAGCTGAATCTGCTGATGCAAAAGCTTCTTCCGATCCGGCTGTAATAGCTTACAATGAAGGCGATTTCCGTAAAGCTATCGAAATACTGGAAATTCAGAAGAAAGAGCAGTTGGAAAATGGGCTAGAATCATCTCAATTATATTACAATCTCGGTAACGCCTATTTCAGGGTAAATGATCTGGCACATGCCCGCCTGAATTATGAGAGGGCATTACTTCTCAATCCCGGTGATAGGGATACCCGCCATAATATCGATTATCTTTCCACGAAGATAGAAGATAAGATACTCGTAGCCGATACTTTTTTCCTGAGTATATGGTTTACTGCTGTGCAGAATCTGTTTAGTTCTAATGTATGGTCTGTAATAGCGATCGTCACCTTCCTGCTGTTTATGGTTTGCCTTGTCGGCTTCTTTTTCAGCCGCCTGATTGTGGTGAAGAAAGCAGCATTTTATATAGGGATCGTGTCATTGATCATCGTTATACTGGCCAATGTGTTCTCTTTCAGGCAAAAGAATAAAATCGAACATAGGGATACTGCCGTAATAATGGCAGGCTCGGCATCTATAATGAGTTCACCGGATATAAACAGTAAGGAATTGTTTATCTTGCATTCCGGAACAAAGGTCTATATTACTAAAGAAGATCGTAGCTGGTTCGAAATAGAAATCGATAACGGTAATGTCGGCTGGGTACAACGCGAAAAACTTGAGGTGATATAATAATGCCTCGTCTAATATTGAAAACACATAAATGAGCCTTGTAGAAAAAATCTTACCTTATGAAAGGAACCTGTTCCTTTGGCTGAATGATCAGCATACCGAATATTGGGACACATTTATGTGGATCTATAGTGGTAAACTAGTATGGTTGCCACTGGCGATTGCCGGTCTTATAATATTTGTATATAAAATAAAGTGGAAAGAAGCTTTGTTGATTCTGATATGCGCTGCTTTAGTGGGAGTTTTGTGCGATTTCGTTTCTGCCTCGGTAATCAAGCCCTATTTTGAGCGGTTGCGCCCTACTCATCATCCCGACTTCGAATCTTTTGTTGAAGTGGTGAAAGGATATCGCGGAGGACGATACGGATTTATCTCCAACCATGCAGCCAACGGCTTTGGCGTGGTAGCATTTACATCATTGCTATTCCGCTACCGCTATTATACCATGACGATGATCATATGGGCCGTTACTACGGCTTATTCGCGTATCTATCTTGGGGTGCATTTTATTTCCGATGTTGTCGGAGGTGCCGTGTGGGGCACATTGATAGGCTTTTTGGTGTATTATGTTTATTTAACCTCTCGCCGATATATTCTGAAAGTTCCTAAAGATGATTTGAAAATACCAGTCTATAGCAAAGAAAGGGCAAAAGTAATTATAGCTGTAATTGTCTTAACGATAGTATTTATTGCGATATACAGTGCAATATTTGATATTCCTTCCTGAAACCCATTGTTTTTCAAAAAAGAATTTTATAACTTTAGAACATATTCCTAATCAATTACCATTTAAAACTTAGAGAGTATGACTAAAGTTATTAAATTTAAAGAGCTTCGCAAAATCAAGGACAGTTTGCCGGATGGGAGCATACATAAGATTGCAGAGTCATTGCAAATTCCTGTAGAAACGGTTTGGAACTACTTTGGCGGTTATAGTTACGAAAAGGGACAAAGCTGCGGTGTTCACATAGAACCGGGTCCGGACGGCGGATATGTTTCACTAGACGATACTACTATTTTGGATATGGCTTTAGAAATGGTGGAAACGAAGGAAGCTTAAAAAAAGATAATTGAGAGATGGATGCCGAAAGTGTTCATCTCTTTTAAAATTGAGTACTATAACTTTAAAATATATCGGCTATGGGAGATAAATTGGTAACGCTGGCAATACATACGAACGAAAAGGCCCAGATATTAAAAGAGGTATTGGAAGGCGAGAATATCGAAGTGCATATCAATGATGTGGATCTCGATAATCCGGGTGTATCGGCGGGTGTTCGTATCCGTATCAATGAATCTGATCTTCCAAAAGCTTTGAGTGTGGTAGAAAGCCGTCATTTGTTCAGTTATGACGAAGAAGAAACCTACCGTACAGACGACGGAAGAAAACGCATACTGGTGCCTGTAGACTTTTCCGATTATTCCCTTAAGGCCTGCAAGATTGCCTTTAACATGGCGCGTGACCTGAATGCTAAGGTGAAAATTCTGCATGTGTATTTCAATCCTTATTACCCTACGGCATTGCCTATGGCAGAAGCTTTTGCTTATCAGGGAAAAGAAGAAAAGGAATTCCAGAATATTATAGAAAAAGTTAAGGAGAATATCCAGAAGTTGTGCAATACGATAGATAAGAAAGTTTCCGAGGGGGAATTTCCACCTGTCAACTATTCATATGTATTGCGCGAAGGGCTTCCGGAAGAAGAAATAGTAACATTCACAAAAGAATATAAGCCTGCCCTGATTATGATGGGTACCCGCGGTAAAGACCAGAAAGATGCAGACCTTATTGGTAGCGTTACGGCGGAAGTGATCGAAATGACGCATGTACCGATAATTGCAATACCGGAGAAAACTCACTTCTCCGACCTGAAAGAAGTAACAAAAGTAGCTTTTCTGACCAACTTCAGTCAAAGGGATTTGATTTCATTTGATGTACTGACTAAATTGCTCAAGCCATACAGGGATGTACAGATTATATTAACACATATCTCCATAAAGAAAGGCGACCAGTGGGATGAAATCAAACTGGCGGGAATCAAAGATTATTTTTCGAAGCAATATCCGGGCCTTAATCTCGATTATAAACTGATTGATACAAACGACATGCTGAAAAGTCTCGACGAATATATTAAGAATGATGATATTCAGATTCTGGCACTGACAACCAGCAAGCGAAATATATTCGCCCGCATGTTCAGCCCGAGCATATCGCGTAAGATGCTTTTCCACTCCGACACACCATTATTGGTATTAAGAGGATAAATACTGAAGTATATAATATTGATATAAATCTATTCGTTATCTTTGAAGATAATGAATAGATTTTTTTATTTAACACACTGCCCATGAAAACGTATACATTCTTATTTTTTTCGCTTGTTTTTGCCCTCACATCATGTAATACTGCACGGCATGCTTCTGCTCCGGTTTATTATCCGGTAGATATGACGGGAAGCGTTGCTGGAGTGCAATTCCCCGATGAAGGCATAATTACTCAATCTTTATTTACGGATAAAGATGCCCGTATTTCGGAAGAGCATATTCAAATGCTATTGGACGGGTCGTATTATCTCCCCGAAAAATTGCGCGTAGCTATTGTGAACGTGGATAATGCTCCATTGATAAACAGGCGTTACGGATACGATGAAGATTATCTTTCTTCCCGTCAGAAATACTTATCCACTCTAACTACAAATCTGGAGGGCCAACAGCGGGTAAAAAAAGTATCTTTAGTACCTGATCTGATGCTACCCACATCCCCATCTTTCACTTCTATTCGTGAGGCGGCAGTACGGATGCAGGCCGATATTGTATTAGTGTATTCCATTAAAGGAGGAATGTATTCAAAATTGAAAGTTTTTTCGGCTGATGAACATAAAGCTTTTGCGACAACCCAAGTCCTGATAATGGATGTCAGGACAGGAATGGTACCGTTTTCAACTGTAGTAACTGAAGATTATATGTCAAAGAAAATGAAAGATGACTTCAATGATAATGAAGCAGAAAAACGTATACAGGAAGAGGCGGTAATGAAAACTTTGGCTAGGGTTAGTAGCGATATAAATAAATTCATAAGTGAATAATAACTTGACATGATATATGAATGATAAATTGTTATGCAAAAAAGATATCGGGTACGATAATCTGAATTTCTGGTATTATTATATTATGGGTTTCAGAGGTTTTGATGAGGAAAAAGAGCTGAACATGGATGATGCAATCAGAGAAGTAATAAATTTTGATCAATATGTTCCTGATTTCAAAACATGGTATAATAACTTCCTACCTGAGGATGACGCTGACAAAGAAGGCTATTTTGAAAACCCGAAAGAGATTGCAGGCCGATTGACTGATGAAATGGGCTTTGCAATAGAATTTCATTTGTCGGAGACAATATATTATCTGAATAATTATTATATCGGGAATCTGGGAGGTCATTTCGAAGCATGGTTTTTGACGCTTGATGAGCTTCTTGCCTTTGATAAATATGATTTCTTATTCTTGTTATTGCTTCCGATGGCAGGGATTGAAGAAACGGAAAAAGAGTACGCCGTTTCTTTAATAAGTGAAAGGCTTAAGAAAATATCTATGTTTGCCGGGCAATCGGATTATATAGCGGGATGCATTGCCAACGGCTTGGTCATTGAAGGAAAGTTCTATGATGAGCCGCAGGTGGGAGTTGCCTGTCATACCAATCATAGTGTAAGGAATGTATTGAAATATCCCCGCTATAAAGATGATGTTATTGAATTAAACAAATCTCTGAAAGCTTTTGTAGATAAAGTTGTCTCAAAATAGAAGAATCCGATGAGGTTTTCTTTTTTTATATTCTTCTTCTCTTTTACTTATTTCTGTATTGCCCAGAGTGATACGGTAGTTCGGGTACTGCCAGCCGGAGCAGTACCTTTCCACAGTTTTAAAAGCAATGTTATACTCGACGGGCTTATAAATGATTCAGTACCTATAAAGGCATTACTTGATATCGGGGCATGGGGGCTTGCTGTTCCCGAACGTTTGAGAAAAGATACAGCTAATATCCGGAGGACTGAACAAATTCGCTTCAAGGTAGGGGATTGGGCTAAGACCATGTCGGCTACCTTTATGAAGCCGGGCAGTCAGTTTCTGCATTGGTACGGAGATGATTGTGTATTACTTGGTTGGGATTTCTTTAACAGGCGCATCCTTGAAGTATCTTATGAACATCAGTATATACGCGAACTGAAGACACAAGAATTGAACAGCCTCCAAGGATACGATTGCATAAAATTCGAGAACAGAGGCCGTCGTCTGCTTATACCCGTAGTAGTTGAAATCGGCGGAAATAAAATAGAGGGTAATTGCTGGATAGATACAGGATTGAACGGTACCTTGTTTTTTGCTCATAATATACTGGCTAAATATAATCTCGATACCAGCAAGTTGAAAGCCGGACGGGCAAAGAACCTCGATACGAACCGCACGGAAGTGAATTTTTTAAAAGCGGATACAATTGCTGTAGGCAATACCCGACTGATAAATAAGGATGTGATATTCACCGATTCGGAATGGTTTGTATTCAAAGAGAACGATATGTATATTGGGCTGCTCGGGAATCAGTTTTTCAGGTACTTTTCGGTTATTTTCGATTTCAGAAAAAACAATCTTTATCTCAAACCTGTTAGTAACTATTAGTATCTTTGCATATCGTAACAGCTATAATAGCTGTGGAAAGGATTGAAGGATATTATAAAAACAGTCAAATGAAAAAATCAGTATTAATTGCTATGACCGGATTATCGATAATGTGTGCCGGCTGTGGCGGAGGACAGAAAGCAAATACTTCCGCAAAGCAGACCGAAGCAGATACAGTTCCTGCAGATTTTAAATATGAAGTGGATGCTTTTGCAGATTTGGAAATTCTGCGGTATTATGTTCCCGGATTTAAAAATCTACCATTGGAACAAAAAGAATTAGTTTATTACCTGTCGATGGCCGCACTTGAAGGGCGCGACATCCTTTTCGACCAGAATAACCGCTACAATCTGGCGATACGCCGCACATTGGAGGGTATTTATACCAATTATAAAGGTGATAAGAGCATAAGCGACTATAAAGAGCTGGAAGTATATCTCAAGCGCGTTTGGTTTTCTAATGGTATTCATCACCATTACGGGGAAGAAAAATTCCTGCCAGCCTTTTCGAAAGAGTTTTTTGCAGAACAGGTAAAAGCGTTGCCTGCCGACCTTGTTCCTGTAAAAGAAGGACAATCGGTTGAGGATTTTATCAAGATGATTACTCCCGTGATATTCGACGCCAAAGTAATGGCTAAGAAAGTGAACCAGTCGGGCGGCGACCTGATAATGACATCAGCCAATAACTATTATGGTGAGGGTGTCACCCAGAAAGAAGTACAGGATTTTTACAATGCCATGAAAGATACTACCGACCTGACCCCGATATCTTACGGGCTGAACAGCCGTCTCGTAAAAGAAAACGGAAAATTAACAGAAAAGGTATGGAAAGTAGGCGGACTGTATTCACCGGCGATAGAGAAAATAGTTTTCTGGCTGGAGAAAGCGGAAGAAGTAGCTGAAAATAGCCAGCAAAAAGATGTTATAAGTAAACTAATATCATATTATAAGACTGGGGATTTGAAGACATTCGATCAATATGCAGTTGCATGGGTAGAAGATCTGAATTCGCAGGTCGACTTTGTAAACGGTTTTACCGAAGTATACGGCGATCCTCTAGGCATTAAAGCCAGTTGGGAGGCCACTGTAAACTTCAAGAATGTAGAAGCTACAAAACGCGCGGAAATCATCAGTACAAATGCGCAATGGTTCGAAGATCACTCCCCGGTAGATAAGCGATTCAAGAAAGAGACCGTAAAAGGTGTTTCGGCAAAGGTAATTACGGTTGCCCAACTAGGCGGCGACTGTTACCCGGCTACCCCGATAGGAATCAACCTGCCGAATGCCGACTGGATACGCAGAGATCATGGTTCCAAATCGGTGACTATTGAGAATATCATGGAGGCTTACGATGCTGCAGGCGCACATACCGGATTCGGAAAAGAGTTCATGTGGTCGAACGTCGAAGAAGAAATGATAAAAAAATACGGTTTCATTACCGATGTATTACATACCGATTTGCACGAATGTCTGGGGCACGGATCGGGTAAATTATTGCCGGAAGTAGACCCGAATGCTTTAGGCGAATTCAGTTCTACGATAGAAGAAGCGCGTGCCGACTTATTCGGACTGTATTTCCTTGCCGACAATAAATTGGTGGAGCTAGGTATCATTCCTACAGCGGATGCATACAAAGCTGAATATTATAAATTTATGATGAACGGCTTAATGACTCAACTTGTACGCATCGAACCGGGCAAGGATATCGAAGAAGCACACATGCGCAACCGCCAGCTGATAGCCAAATGGGTTTATGAAAAAGGAAAGGCCGAAAATGTTGTGGAATATAAGGTACGTGACGGTAAAACATATGTTGTCGTAAACGATTATGATAAATTACGCACATTATTCGGTGATTTACTTGCTGAAATACAACGTATCAAGTCGGAAGGTGATTTTAAAGCGGCAAAAGACATTGTAGCCAATTATGCAGTGAAAGTAGATCAGAAATTACATAAAGAAGTATTGGATCGCTACAAGACACTGATTATGAAGCCATACAAAGGCTTTGTAAATCCTGTCTTTGAACTGGTGCAGGATAATGATGGAAAAATTACGGATGTGAAGATTTCATATACCGAAGGATATACTGAGCAAATGCTGCGGTACTCGAAAGATTACTCTACATTGCCTACTTATAATGACTAACATATAAATAGAAATAAAAAGCAAAGCCGGATTAATTCTAATCCGGCTTTGCTTTTTATATTATTGATTTAAAACATCTGCACTTTCAGTCCGAATGATAATTTCAGATAATCGGTCGGTTTCAGGTAGCTGTTTGTAAAAGCGCTTACTATATAAAGGTCGCTACTGCTTATCTCATAAAATAAAGTAAGCGACTTGGCGAAAAATCGCCTGTCATCCGGTATATTGTACGTTATACGTTGCCCGACATAGATATTAAACCTCATTTTTGTAGAAAAAGAATAATATCCGCTCGGATATTTCTCCGGCTCACTTATCCAGAAATCCCCGTCAAGTATCGTATTGATATAGAGTCCAGTAGCAAGCGGGTCTATCGAAAACTTTTTATTTAGGTTCTTTTTCCATGGGATAAAATTCTGTTTCAGCGTAAAAGTTATTTTAGAACGTTTAGTCGAATATTTTGGCAGGAATCCCAGAAATACATCTGTTTCCCACTGGTTGTTTTTACCATAATCCCATCCTGTACCCAGTGATATAAGCCCCATTCCGCCTGCATATTGTATCTTCGTGTAGCTGGGGATTAACCTTTCCCACTGCGACTTGTATTTTTCTATGCGCCTGTCGTATCCGTTTTGAGCGGCGAGTAGGGCAGGGAATAATAGAGTGATGATGCAGACGAATATTTTATTTTTAAAATTCAATAAGTTCTCGTTCATAAGTATCATCATCGTTAATTGTAAATATGAGGTATTGACGACGCCCTACATTCGGCGTACCGTAATACATGACGCCATCTCCGAAGAGGTCGTCTACCTGCGCCCAGTGGTCATGCGCATTTAGGCAAAATTGTAATTTGCGGTATTTCTTTATTTCACTTTGGAATATCTGGTCTACATTGTTATTGAACTGCTCCGAATAAGGGCGTACATGCATTGCTACGATTGTTTTCGCATATTCTTCTCTTTCATCTTTAAGCTCACGCTCGATAAATTTGAAATCGGGAACCGCAATCGAATAATCAAACTCGAGGGCATTTGTATTCAGGCACACAAATTTTGTATCGCCTGCAAGAAATGAATAGTTAAAATCTCCATATACTTTCTGAAAGATTTCCATCCCGTTTGCCAGACAGTCGTGATTACCCAATAATACTACATAAGGCACATTCAGCTTGTTCATGATATCACGCATCCACAAGAATTCCTTGGTCAGCCCGAAATCGGAGACATCGCCTCCGTGCAGTACAAAATCTATATCATTTCGTTTATTGATAACTTTTACAAAGTCTTCAGTGTCGTCATAATCCCGCTGTGTATCTCCCGTTACCGCAAACCGTATCGATTTTTTTCCGGCGCACTTTTCCTCTATCCGTGCTATATTTTTGGCATTTATGCCCGTTTCTCCGCTTATTCGTCCGTCGTAGGGATGATATTCTATCATATCACATGCCGAGAGAGAAAAAAGCAAGCAAAGGGAAATGAATAAATTTTTCATAAATTGGTGTATAATAAATGCGAATGCAAGTTTACGAAGCAAAATTCAGATATATTATCAAGTTGTCAAATATTATATTTTTAATCTTTACTTTTTAAGGCTATTTTAACTAAAATTGAGATGCCTTTGATGATTTTATGATTTTGTTGTATTTTTACCTGCCGAAATTTTAAGATTTCATGATTGATTATGCTACCTGACAAAACTCATATAAAGACTATTATAATAGGGGCAGGACCTGCCGGTATTTCATGTGGTTATACATTACTGAAAAATGGCAGCGACTGCCTTATTATAGACCGGAAGGAATTTCCCCGTGAGAAAATATGCGGAGGAGGGCTTACTCCTCAGGCTCACGCATTTGTTGACCGTATCTTTAACGGTTTGAACTACGATTATATGGATATCAGGGCTATAAAGATGTTTTACCGGAAAAAATATATATGCAGCTACAGCATCGACAAAGGTCTGCGCATCGTATCGCGACGCGACTTTGACTATACTTTATTGAAGGAATATGAGGAAAAAGGAGGGCAAAGACTGACAGATATTATAACAAAGATTGAGGAGGAAGACGATAAGATTTATCTCTCGTTATTATCCGGGAAAAAACTTTCGTGCGATTATCTCATAGGAGCCGACGGGGCGAATAGTATTGTGCGTAAATATCTTCAGCCTGACTTTAAAAGAGGTTTTTTATGGCTCGAAAAGACGGTGATTGAGAACGAGAAAAAAGACTTACAGGTTTATTTTGACAACAGATTAAAAAACGGTTATCTATATAAGTTTCCCAATCCCCGCGGTTATGTAGTAGGATATGGCGACAGACATACAAATACCGCAACATTTGATAAGTTACTGAAAGAATATGATTTGATGCCTGACTGTAAAACGAAAGGTGCTTATATACCGATGTTCGATAAACAGGATTATCCTTTCCGCAAAAATATACTGCTGGCAGGTGATGCCGGAGGATATGTAGATTCTATAACGGGAGAAGGACTTTATTTTGCTTTTAAGAGTGGGGAAAATGCGGCCTTATCGATTATACAGGGCAAGGATTATAAGCAGTTGAACCAGCCCTTAATGGATATAGTGAAAAGGCGGAAGAGAATGGCAAGACTATTTTACTTCCCGCCCGTGCATAGATTGTTTATATACCTGAGCGGAAAGCCTAAATGGCTTGAGAGGATAAACCGCAGGGTAAACAGGGAATTATCGAACTAAAATCTCTATCTTTATTCTCAAACTGATTAAATTATGAAACTGAAAGAAGAACCGAAAAATAAGTCGATAATGACTACAAGCTATGTCCTCACAAATGGTTCGCCCGTTACATTTGTCCTTTATGATGAAGATGGTGACTGGCAATTGTTTGGTGACGATGAAGTATCAGACGACGAAGATGCCTATCTGGTGTCGGTTGAGGAAATACTTGAAATGGAACCTGCACTCCGCAAGCTTCCCGATATGCAACCCGGACAGGCAGCCGCACGCGAGAAAGACAGTACGCGCTGGTTTATTGTAGAAGAAGAGAAATAGATATACATGGCCATGACGGAATACTGATATAGTATTCCGTTTTTCTTTGTATTTAAAGAATGCTTTTCATGACCTTAATTTATCTTAATATAGAGATAAATTAAAATGGAACTAGTAACTTAGCATGTTGGTAAGCTATAATCTTCTTATTGAGAATAGAGTAAAACGGAGAGAAAGAAACTCATTTTAACAATAATATGAAATTACGAATATTATTATTCCTAATTTTATTTCCTTATTTATTACATTCACAGTCACGGGCAGATTCCGTATTGACTGTATTAAATAACGAAATAAGTAACAGGACTGTATACTATTCCCAAAAAGAAAACAGAATAAGCGACCTTAAGGTCAGCTTGTCGAACATAAGTAATGAATATGAGAAATTTTCATTGAATGATAAAATTTACAACGAATACAAATCATATCAATATGATTCTGCTTATGTATATGCAGTAAACACAAAGAAGATAGCGACAAAATTGAAAGACCGCGAATTACTACTCACTGCCCGGTGTAATTTATTGTTTTGCTTCATTTCCTCCGGTTTATTCAAAGAAGCGGTCGATATAGTGAATAATACGGATGTTAGCGGAGCCTCCGATAGCCTCACGTCTGTTTATTATTCCCAATGCGCACGACTCTATTCCGATCTGGTAAATTATAATACCTCGGAGCCATACAAAACAGCTTATCAGAACAAAAGTATAGAATATTGCGATTCGGCTCTGATGTATCTCTCCCCGAGTTCTTATGATTATCATAATATTCTGGCACTGAAAGATGTCAATGCAGGCATTATTAAAAAGATAGCTACCTACTCCAATCTCATTTATTCTTTCGATGTAGACAATCATCAGCTTGCTATCAACACATCGATTCTGGGCAACCTGTATATGTACCAGTCGGACGATGAAAATGCTGTATATTACATGGCTTTATCCGCTATTTCGGATATCAGATCTGCTATAACCGAGACTACCTCCAAAACCAATCTGGCTAAATACCTTTACACAAAAGGAAATATAAAAGATGCCAGCCGCTATATCGGTATTGCGCTCGAAGAAGCAAACTTTTATAATGCCCGCCACCGTATGATGGATGTCAATTCTATTCTGCCTATCATTGAAAAGGAGAGGCTGAACATCATTGAGGATCAGCGGGATAATCTCACGATATCTCTTATAATTGTAAGCATCTTATCCGCTTTGTTCTTCGCTTCCTCTATAATAAACTACAAGCAGAATAAAAAGCTGAAAGAAGCTAAGCAGACTATTCAGGATAACCTGAACGAATTATCTTCTTTTAATGACAAACTGAATTCTACGAATGAAAAGCTTAAAGAATCGAACGCTATAAAAGACCAGTATGTAATTCAGTCATTATATGGTAAATCGGAGTACCTCGATAAGACGGAAGGTCTACTGAAAAAACTCGATAATAGGCTGAAAGCCCGTCAATACGATGACATTTACAGGTTGTATGCTGAATTTGACCTTAAAAGTGAAAGGGAAAATATATTCTCTTCTTTCGATTCTACGTTTCTTGGATTATTTCCCAATTTTTTGGAAGAATTCAATAAGCTTTTTCCCGAAGGCGACAGGATTAATATCGAAGATCATAATCTGACTCCCGAATTGCGTATATTTGCCCTTATCAGGATTGGTATAAACGACAACGAGAAAATAGCCCGTTTTCTCAATCTTTCCGTCAATACGATTTACGTTTACAAAGCCAAAATAAAAAGCAGGTCTATAGTTCCCAAAGAGGAATTCGAATACCGTATAATGCGTATAAAAAAGAATCCGGCATAAATAAATTTTATAAAAAAGGCTCTGGGAAGTGCTTTTTTGTTTTAAAAATTGTTTTAATTTTTAAAAAGTATTTTTAATATAACTGTTTGTATAATAGGTATATAATTCTTTTAACTTTTCATATTTCATATTAATTTCTATCTAAGGAAATAAGTACGGCTTAATTTTGTCATTAAAGGTATTAGGCTTTTTCAATCTTGAATAATTACTTAAAATTTATTACCATGAAAATGAAACTCACTCCTTCTTGTTTAAGGAAAATGTTCCGTTTATTTACCCTGGTATTTTTCTTTTCATCTACTCTGTGTCTGAATGCTCAAACAGGGGGGAAGATAAAAGTGTCGGGTACGGTGACGGACAGCAACAATGAACCGTTGATCGGGGTCTCAGTAATAGAGAAAGGCACCACCAACGGAACAATGACAAATATAGATGGGCAATTTGAAATTAATGTTCTTTCAAATGCTACAATAGAAGTTACTTATATAGGTTTTGTAAAACAGGAAGAACAAGTAAACGGACGTACAAGGATCGATTTCCGGCTCCAAGAAGATGCTATTATGCTGAAAGATGTGGTTGCCATAGGGTATGCCGTAGGAAGCAAGCACTCTATTTCGGGAGCCGTACAGAAAATAAGCCGCGAAGATATGAATGTGGGCGTGGTAACCAATCCGCTCGACGCTATTCAAGGACGCGTAGCTGGTGTAAATATACAAAGTCCGGGCAGCGACCCTACAGTAAATCCTTCTATCCGTATTCGCGGTACAACTTCACTATCAGGCGGTAATGATCCGTTGGTAGTTGTGGATGGAGTTATGGGAGATATGAATATGCTGAACTCTCTTTCTCCAAACGATATTGAAAGCTTTACTATTCTCAAAGATGCATCGGAAACAGCACAATACGGTTCGCGTGGAGCCAGTGGTGTGATTGTAGTTACTACACAGAAAGGCAAATATGGCGTGAAATCGCTTAGTTACGACGGTATGTTCGGTGTACAGACCATAGCCAAGAGAACACATTCGCTTACAGCCGATGAATATCGCTATGCGGCTAATAATATCGGAAAGAACTTTATAGACGACGGTCACAGCACCGATTTTATGGATGAGATACTCCGTACCGGCTATACCCAGACGCATAAGATATCATTCGGAAAAGGTGATGAAGATTCCAACTACAATGTATCGCTGGGAATTATCGACCAGAAAGGGATTGTAGAAACAACGTCGAAACAGCGCTACAACCTTAAAATGGACTTTGCACAATCATTCTTCGATAATAAGCTGAAACTGGAATCGGGTGTGTTCGCATCCAGATCAAAGGCATCTGCCTTGTATGATAAGCGCAGTACTTTTTATGGAGCTGTAACTATGAATCCGACCTTCCCTACCACACCGAACGAAGACGGTACATGGCCGAGAGACCCGGTAGCCAGTGAAGTGTATAATCCTCTGGATTTACTTACTACTCAAAATGATAACAGAAGATATGATGCTACGGTACATGCACGCGCCACATGGAATATAATCGAAGGATTGAAACTGAGCGCTTTCGGATCGTATACATTCAACGATGACGAAACATCTGTGTACCTGCCTATCAAATCCCGTCCGGGGATACTGGCAAACGGCGGACGTGCAGAAAAAAATGATTTGAAAAACGAGAACTACTTAGGTAATATCAGCCTGAATTATATAAAGACTACAGGCAAGCACTATATCAATGCTCTAGGATTGTTCGAAGGACAGGAATATAAAAACCGTGGATTTGGAGCCGCATCCAGCCGCTATTCAACCGATCATCATGGCTCGGATAATCTCGGCGGCGGAGCTATAATCAATTACGGAGATGTGTCTTCATTCAGGACAAACTTTAAACTGATATCATTATTAGGCCGTTTCAACTATGTATATGATAACAAGTATATCGCCACTATCAATATGAGAGGCGACGGTTCATCCAAACTGGGCGAAAACAATAGATGGGGTTTCTTCCCTTCATTCTCTCTGGCTTGGAATATGGCAAACGAAGACTTTATGAAAGATAATGTATCTTTTGTAAACGATCTCAAATTGAGGGCAAGTTACGGTATCACAGGTAATCAGGATGCTATTTCTCCATATAACTCATTACAGCTGTTGGGAACTACAGGTGGCTCGCTGATTACTGTTAATGGAAATCCGACCATCGCTTATACCTATCTGCGCAATGCAAATCCCGATTTGAAATGGGAAACAAAGAAAACATTCGATGTAGGTTTTGATGCCTTGCTTTTCGACGAAAGACTGTCTTTAACTTTCGACTACTATAGTTCTAAGACGGACGATCTGCTCTATACATACAACGTGCCGCAGCCTCCGTTTATGTATCCAAGCCTGCTGGCTAACATCGGTTCTATGAAAAATATGGGCGTTGAGTTTTCGCTGGGATATTCTGCTATAAAGACCAAAGATATAGGTCTGGATATTGCCGCTAACTTCTCTTATCAGAAAAATGAAGTGACATCTCTGACAGGTAATTATCAGGGCCAACCGCTTACACCAAGCGCTTATGTAAGGCTGAGCACGGTAAAAGGGGCTGGTATACAAGAAAACAATGGTGTAGTTTATATGTTCGAAGGACAACCTCTCGGTGTATTTTACCTGCCGAAAGCAAACGGGCTTATAGACGAAAACGGGCAGAATAAATATAACATACAGGATATCGATGGCGAAGATGGAATTAATCTTGCAGACGGAAAAGACCGTTATATTGCCGGACAGGTTATGCCTAAATATTATCTGGGTGCAAATATTAAATTCCGTTACAAAGACTTTGATATCCAGACACAGTTAAATGGCGCATTCGGCCATAAGATATATAACGGAACAGCCATGACGCTGAACAATATGAACAACTTCCCTACTTACAATCTCTTGGAAGGCGCTCCCGACCTGAATATACACGACAACAGGATCACTGATTACTGGCTGGAGAATGGTAATTATCTGAATATTGCTTATGTAACACTGGGTTACAACATCAATACGGAAAAGTTTAAAAATTGGGTGAAATCTATCCGTCTGACAGCTTCTGTAAACAATCTGCATACATTTACGAGCTATTCGGGACTGACACCTATGATAAACAGTACTACACTCGATAGCAGCAATAATACTTTCGGTAATGATGACAAACGTTTCTATCCTGTAGCCCGTACGTTCTCATTGGGTGTAAGTGTTAACTTCTAAAAATTGAAATCATGAAAAAAATATATCTAGCAATATCAATTATAATATTCTCGTTCAGTGCCTGTTCGCTGGATGAAAATCCAGTGACTATGATCCCGGAAGACGAGGCATATAAAACTCCGGAACTGGTATACACGAATACCGTTGCCAGCCTCTATAATGACATCAGGAATTTAGCGACCACCGCTACATGGGATTTGAGTGAACTGTCTTCCGACGAAGCTATGATTCCAACACGTGGAAGCGACTGGGACGACGGAGGTATATTCCGTGCATTGCATAATCATAGCTGGACTCCGGCGTTGAACTTTCTATACGACTCGTGGCAGGAAAGGTATGTGGCTATAGGGAAATGTAACCAAAGTCTGCAGATAGTTGAAAACGCTAAAAAGAATAATCCTACTGCTGCATTTTATGATACATATATAGCAGAAATCAGAGCCATTCGTGCATTGAACTATTTCTATCTGTTAGATCAGTTTGGGCGTATTCCTATTTCAACTAAAGTTGATGTTCCTGTAAATGAAATCAAACAGTCAAAGAGAAGTGAGGTATTTGCTTTTGTGAAAAATGAACTTGATGAAGTACTGCCAGATATTTCAGCCGGATTCTCCAACAAGCAGGGCGAATTCTATGGACGTATGACAAAATCGACAATTCACTTTCTTCTGGCTAAACTGGCTATCAACGCAAAGGTGTATTCAGATGACAATTGGGATACAACCGGTAACAATCCTGCCGGATCCACTTCCTTCACGGTAGATGGTGTAGATGTGGGTGCATGGGCTGCGGTGAAACATTATTGCGACCTGCTTGCTCAAGACGGATATACATTACAGTCTAATTATGCATCTAATTTCGAAGTAAAGAATGAGACTTCTAATGAAAATATTTTTGTGATTCCTCAGGATCCGTCGTTGTATCGCATATCGAATGTAAACATCAACAATCGCGCGTTGCATTACACACACGGCAATGCATTCGGAATGGGTACGTGGAACGGTTCATGCGCCACAATAGAAATGATGCAGGCTCTCGGATATGGTACAGCGTCTCCTGATCCGCGAATGGATTTATCTTTTCATACAGGGAAAGTGACAGGTCCGGACGGTAATCTGATCAAGGCAGAAGACGGTAGCGATTTTGAATATCTTCCTCTACATGTAAAACTGCACATGACCGAAGGTACTGACGCGGATAAACGCGCAGGCGCACGTTGGAAAAAATACGAGCCGGATCGTCAGTTCCAGGGAAGCGGCGATTATGTACACAACGATTGGGTACTCTTCCGTTATGCAGATGTATTGTTGATGAAGGCTGAGGCAGAACTGAGAATGGGCAACTCCGCACCGGCACTTGAATTGGTAAATGACGTGCGAGACAGAGTTAATGCTGAACCTTTACCGTCGGTAACATTGGATGACATACTGAAGGAGAGAATGATAGAATTAAGCTGGGAAATGTGGCGACGGAACGATATGGTGCGTTTCGGAACATTTACTAAGGCTTATACCGACAAACCTCAGTCAGATCCATATCGTATTGTCTATCCTATTCCTCAAAATGTATTATCGGGTAACACAAATTTATCTCAAAACCCGGGATATCAATAGTGAAATTTTAATTAATAATATATCGACTGGCAGGTATTAGTACCTGCCGGTTGGTTCAATAAGGACAGGAATGAAGATTTTATTTTTAAAATATTTATTTCTTATCACTCTCTTTATTTTTTTTAACTCCTGTGAAAACGAAAGCGTAGCATTAACATCTCCTGATAAAAAAGTTAAACTGGAAATTATAATCAAAGAAGGGAAACCATATTATCAGGTAAAACAGGAGGGCAAGACGATGGTCGATAAATCGGAACTTGGCTTCACACTTCATAATAACGAGCCTTGCAAAGGTGTTCTGTTTGGAAATATAAATTATCAATTCTCTAAAAAAGGGGATGAGTGTATTTGGGGTACCGGCAATACCTACAACCAGATTGTAATAGGATTAGAAGAGAAAGGAGATACGAAAAGAAAATTCGATATAGTTTTCCGGGTATTCAATAACGGCTATCAGTTCCGTTACGAATTCCCGATTCAAAACAATTTGAAAGAATTCATTATTGCCGATGAGAGTACAGAATTCAATTTGCCGAAAGAATATGCATTGGCAGATAATCCGGATACTATCAATAATTCTTTCATATTCAAAACAGACGGTGGAGCATACTACACAATTTCTGAGTTGGAAATAGACAATTATCCAGCCATGAGACTGACCGGCAAAGATGAAACATCAGTCTATAAAATAGACCTGACATCTAAATCGAAGCAGAAACAGTTGTTGTTGAAAGCTCCGGGAATTACTCCCTGGCGAGTTGTGCTTTTTCCGGATACAATGCCGGAATAACCTAATAGATAGTATTATTAACATAGCCATGACGGGATAGTGACATACTATTCCGTTTTTCTTTGTACTTTTGCCGGACAGAAACGATCTGCGATAGATCATTTCTCAATATAAAACTTATTAAAACATATTTCTATGAACAACGAAAAAGGACTGGACTTTAAATCCACGACTGAAACCGGAGAAAAGAAACTGTTCATCGAAACCTATGGCTGCCAGATGAATGTGGCAGACAGCGAGGTTGTTGCATCGGTAATGCAGATGGACGGATATACAATGACGGATAAGCTTGAAGATGCCGATGCCGTATTTGTCAACACGTGCTCGATACGCGATAATGCCGAACAAAGGGTTATCCAGCGTCTGGAGTATATCAATGCCATAAAGAAAAAACGCAAGCCCCGCATGATAATCGGTGTGCTTGGTTGTATGGCAGAACGTGTAAAAGAAGAACTGCATGAAAAACATCATGTGGATGTAGTAGTCGGCCCCGATGCCTATCTCGACCTGCCCAATCTGGTAGGAGCCGCCGAGAAAGGCGAAAAAGCAATCAATGTCGTATTATCCAAGACTGAAACCTATAAGGATGTTATTCCTCTCCGTATAGGCGGGAATCATATATCCGGCTTCGTATCTATTATGCGTGGATGCGACAAGGTCTGTTCATATTGTATAGTACCCTATACTCGCGGACGTGAGCGCAGCCGTTTGCCGCAAAGCATACTCAACGAAGTAGCCGATCTGCGGGATAAAGGTTTTAAGGAAGTTACCCTACTGGGGCAGAATGTGAATTCGTACCGTTATAAAAATGACGATGGAACGATAGTTGATTTCTCCCGATTGCTTGAACTGGTTGCCCTTGAAGCACCTCAGATGCGCATCCGTTTTACTACTTCATATCCGACCGATATGACAGACGAAACACTCGAAATAATAGCTAAATACGATAATCTGTGTAAGTTTATACATTTACCCATACAGTCCGGAAGTAGCCGTATGCTGGATGTGATGAAGCGCAAATATGACAGGGGATGGTATCTCGACCGTATAGCAGCTATCAGGCGCATTATCCCGGGATGTGGAATATCTACCGATATTATGTGCGGGTTCCATTCCGAAACGGAAGAGGATCAGCAGGAAACACTGTCTTTGATGCGTGAAGTTTGCTTCGATTCGGCCTTTATGTTTAAATACTCGGAGCGTCCGGGTACATTTGCCGCAAAAAAACTGAAAGACGACGTGCCGGAAGATGTTAAGATAAAGAGGCTGCAGGAAATTATCGATTTACAGAACGAATGTTCGCTGGAAAGCAACAAGAATGATGTGGGTAAAGTATTCGAAGTGCTTGTCGAAGGATTTTCCAAGCGTTCGCGGGAGCAATTATTCGGCCGCACTTCGCAGAACAAAGTTGTCATCTTCGATAAGGGCAATTACAAAATCGGAGATCTTGTAAATGTAAGAGTTACAGGAAATACATCGGCGACTCTGTTTGGCGAATCTATCTGATTTTCAATTCCCGATTTATGTTTTTGTTAAATAAAAAATGCTTTTTTTTCAAAAAAGTAACTATATTAGACGTCCGTTTAGTAAACTTTGAAAGGAAATAGTTTGTTATAGATAAAACTAATAAATTTAAATTTTAAGATTATGAATAAGACTGGCTCTAATTTACTATTTTTAGCCATAGGTGCTGCTTTAGGTGCAGCAGTGGGATATGTTGCGGCTTCTGACAAAAAAGAAGAATGGTTGAAAGATATCAACTGTCTGGTAGACAAAGTAAAAGGTAATGTGAAAAATGCGGCAAGCAGAGGACGCGATAAGATAGACGAGTTGAGAAGTGATGTTGAGTAATAAGGAGACAGATAAAAGCTTAGATACTCTGGTTGAAGAAGCAAAACTGGAACTATCTACCTATGTCGTCAGGCGCATACGGCTGTTTAAGCTCGATGCATTTGAGAAGTTGGGGATATCCGCTTCCAGTCTGGGATATGGCGTGATAGTTTTATTCATTCTTGCATTTTTGGTATTTTTCATCTTGGTAGGAATGGCCTTTTTCATCGGGGAATTGCTTAACAGCCTCGCTGCCGGATTTGGTATCATGGCTCTGTTTTCCTTGTTTGTTCTTTTTATCGTTTTCCTTTGCAGGAAGATCATTAAACAATCTATACTGAATGGTACTATAACCTTTCTCAGGGGCTTAGAAGAAAAGGAGGATGACAATGAAGAAAAATAAGTTGACCCCATTGGATGAGCTTCGCCGCGAAAAAGCTATAGTAAAGCGGGAATGTGCCGAAAGTGAAGACCGCTTGGCGGGGCAGTGGCTTTATTTTTCAGATAATGCCGGTTCACTCATATTTCATAGTGTAGTGAATGTAGTACTGCGTCAGTTTGGTTTCGGCCATAAAGCGAAGAGCAGAGAAGAGGAAGATGATTCTAATAGCGGTGGCGGTGTAATGCATGGCCTGTTAAGTAGTCTGAAAGCCTACTATCCTGTTTTATTGGAAATATTACAACCTGTCTTATTGGGTTTTGTCGTCAAGAAAATAAAGTCTGCTTTTACAAGTAAGAAAAAGAAAAAGCGTAAATATTATTACGACGATGAGGATTAATCAGTAGAAGAAAAATAAAAAAGCCAGCAAATACGAGTGTATTGCTGGCTTTTTTATGCTATATATATCTTAGAAATTTATCTATGTATAAAGCTTTTAGCCATTGGCTGATAGTTTTTAGCTCTTTGAATTGGAAATCGGCGGAGCCAAATGATATAGTAGTTACAAGTTACTTCGCCCTGCGGGGAGTTACAAGTTTTTAAATTGATAGTTGACAGCGTTTCTGTTTTTACACTGTCAATTATCATTTGTCCATTGTCAACTGAAAAGTGTTACTATTGTTACTTTTTGAGTTTTTTCATAAAAAGAAAGCTAACGGCTAAAAAGCTATAATCCGTTACTTTTGTTACCTTTTAACATTATAAGGTTAAAAGATGTAAATCATTTTACAGGTGTTAATGAAAGTGTTAATTTATTCTGTAAAAATATACAATAAAGTGGTGTTTAATATGCTGTGAGCAAAGAGTTCTTGCTTATTATTCCTACTTTTGTAAAGTTTTAAAATAAACATGTTTTTATGAATAAAAATAAAGCCCTTTACCTGTTAACTTCGGCGGTAATTATTCTTCTCATCTCGTCATGTAAAACACAGCAACGTGTTACTTTTTCAGACATAGCACATCCCAAACGCGAGTTCAGGGGAGCATGGCTGAGTACTGCATGGCAGACGAGGTACAGGACAATGACCGTATCGCAAATGAAGAACTACTTTGTGAATACATTGAACGAACTTCAGGCGGAAGGCATAAATGCTATTATTTTTCAGGCGCGGCCGTATGCCGATGCATTCTATAAGTCGGAACTGGAGCCGTGGAGCGCTTTCCTTACAGGCACACAGGGTGTGGCTCCCGAAGGTGGCTTCGATCCGTTGAAATTTCTGGTAGAAGAGTGCCACAAACGGAATATGGAGTTACATGCATGGCTCAATCCTTATCGGGTATCTGCCAGCGAAAACGATATGTTTGCCAGAGACCATATCTACCGGAAATATCCCGAACGCTTTGTAAAATACGGAGGTAAGGTCTATTTCGATCCGGGTATCCCTGAAAACCGCAAGTTTATCTGCGATGTGGTAAAGGATATTGTGATGCGTTACGATGTAGATGCAATACATATGGATGACTATTTCTATCCGTATCCTATAGCAGGAGAAGGCTTTCCGGATGATAACAGTTTCGCTACTTACGGGCCAAAACAGGGATTCTCCCGCAACCAGCTCCCGGATTGGCGGAGGAATAATGTAAATATGCTGATTCAGGACATTAAATATACACTCTTGAAGAACAAGCCGTGGGTAAGATTCGGTATCAGCCCGTTCGGTATTTACCGGAATAAGAAGAGTACGCCGGACGGTTCGGGCAGCAATACCAACGGATTGCAGAATTATGACGACCTGTATGCGGATGTGAAACTATGGGTGAAGAACGGCTGGATAGATTACAATATGCCGCAGATATATTGGGAGATAGGTCATAATCTGGCGGACTATAAAACCCTGATAGAGTGGTGGGCGCATAATAATTATGACGGGCATCTGTATATCGGTCAGGATGTGAAGCGTACTATGGATGCGAGCACACAGCCTTCGGGAGATAATCAACTGAACGAAAAGATGGTGCTTTCGAGAAGTTATACGACTGTACATGGAAATTGTTTCTGGCCTGCTTACGAACTGCTAGATAACTATAAGGGTGTTGCGAGCCGATTGAAAAGCGATTATCATAAGTATCCGGCTCTCATTCCTGCATATACACATATGCACAAGAAAGCACCTAAAAAGGTAAATAAAGTGGAAGAGGCTTATACGGCATCGGCTCATACATTGCAGTGGACAAGTAACGGTGATAAATACGATCCTGAAACTGCTCAATATTACGTTGTATACCGCTTTGCAAAAGGAGAGAAGGAGAATCTGGACAATCCACAGCATATCATAGCTATAACCCGCGACAAGAGCATTGTGTTGCCATATGAGGGCGGGCGAAAGGAATATAAATATGTGGTTACGGCGGTGGATGCATTCCATAACGAATCGAAGGGGAAGTCTAAAAAGGTGAAGTTGTAATGAGAGGAAGAGAGTTTAAAATGATAGCCAAAACAATGGCTGGTTTAGAAGACGTTCTGGCGGAAGAGTTAACAACCTTAGGTGCCAATGACATAGAGATCGGTAAGCGGATGGTTTCGTTTAAGGGTGATCTGGCTATGATGTATCGGGCTAATGTACATTGCCGCACGGCTTTGCGAATACTTCGTCCTGTATATGAGTTCAAGGCAAAGACAGCCGATGAGATATATAAGAAAGTAAAGGCGATGAACTGGTATGAACACCTGACGGAAGAGAGTACATTTGCCATAGATGCCATTACTTTCTCGGATTATTTCACTCATTCCAAGTTTGTTGCTTATCGGGTCAAAGATGCTATTGCCGATTACTTTATGCAGAAGACAGAGAAAAGGCCGTCTGTAGATACAAAAGATCCTGATCTGCTTATCAACTTTCACGTGGCTCACGATAAATGCACTTTGTCTTTCGATAGTTCAGGAGAATCATTACATAAACGCGGCTACCGTGTAGCCCAGACAGAAGCTCCATTGAATGAAGTATTGGCTGCCGGCATGATACTGAAAACCGGATGGCGTGGCGAATCGGATTTCGTCGACCCGATGTGTGGTTCGGGTACATTGCTTATCGAGGCGGCTATGATTGCCATGAATGTACCTCCGGGGATATACAGGCCGAACTTTGCTTTTGAGAAATGGAAAAACTTTAATGCCGACCTTTTTGAAACTATCTATAATGATGACAGTGGAGAGCGTGAGTTCAAATATAAAATATACGGATCTGATATTTCAGCCGAGGCCATTGATATAGCAGCCCAAAATATTAAGAGTGCAGGACTGGAACGTAGTATCGATCTGAAAGTAATGCCGTTTGAAAATTATACAAAGGCTCCTGCTGAAAATGGTATACTGGTAACTAATCCGCCATATGGAGAACGGATAAAACCGGAAGACTTATCAGGCTTATACGAGAATTTAGGAGAACGGCTGAAACATGTTTTCACTGGCTATTCCGCATGGATACTCAGTTATAAAAAAGAATGCTTTGATAAGATAGGCCTGAAGCCATCGAAGAAAATTCAGCTGGTAAACGGTTCATTACAATGTGAATTCCGGAAGTATGATATATTTGCCGGAAAGAGAAATGAATCAAAAAAGAATAGTTAACAGAACTCTGATATATAAAAAGGAACGCTTATGAGAAAAATGATTGTCCTCTTATTAGCCGCTGGTTTTGCAGCGAATATGTCTTCCTGCTACACAGGTCGTCCTATTGCCCGTAAAGCGCCTGATAATAATGCGACTTATCGTGTAGACTATCTCTTTGAGCATGAAGGCTGCAAGGTATACAGATTTCAGGATATGGGAGAGTATATCTATTTTACGAACTGTTCGGGCAGTTTGACAACAATCACTAACGATTCTACAAGATACAGAATACAAACGATTGTAAAAAACGATCCATCGGAATGATATGAGAACTGTATTTCTTTATCTCTTCTTTGTCCTGTCTGTATTCTTATCGGCTGAAGAACCGTTAAAGATAGGAGTAATAACTGACACTCATTACTTGTCTGAAAAACTCATGGAAGACGGTACTGCCCTTACCAATTATATACAGAGTAGTGGTAAGAATGTGAAAACTGTGCCTGCCGTACTCGATCAGGTTTTGACCGATTATCTGAATAGTAATATAGAAGTCTTGTTAGTCTGCGGGGATATAACAAAAGACGGAGAGAAGCAAAGTCATTTGGATTTTGCAGAAAAGCTGAAACCATTGCAGGATAAAGGAGTAAAAGTTTATGTCATTCCCGGTAATCATGATATCAATATGCCAAATACCCTTGCTCTGAAAGGGGATAAGGCATTACCTGTAGAAAATATATCGCCGGATGATTTTGTATCTATCTATGCCAATTTTGGTTATGGTAACGCTATAAAAAGAGATGATGCATCATTGAGCTATGTAGCTTCGTTAAATGACAAGACATGGCTTCTGGCAATAGATGCAGCACGGTATAAGGAATATAAAACAAGGAGTATTTCAGGTGGGAAGATTTCCGCATCAACAGAGAAATGGATTGTCGACATACTTGATGAAGCCAAGCAGAAAGGTATAACTGTGATAGGCATGATGCATTGGGGACTTACCGAACATATTATGTCACAGTCTTTATTCTTTAAAGATTATTTGGTATATGACTGGAGCCGTTTGGCAAATCTCTTTGCAGATAAAGGAATGAAAGCTGTATTTACCGGACATTTTCATTCGAATGATATAACGGCTTTCGTATCAGATAAAGGGAATACGATTTATGATATCGAAACAGGTACCTTATCCGGTTATCCATTTGCTTATCGCTTTGTAGAACTGGATGCAAAAGGTATGGATATAAAGACTAAGAATGTGACTGCGATACCTGATAATCCTAATCTGGCAGAAGAAGATAAGCTACGTATGCGAATATTGGCTGAAAAACTGGCTATGTCAAAATTTAAAGGATTTGGTTATGGATATAGTCAGGATGTGTTGAAGCAGTTTTCGGAAGTACTCGCGCAAATATTCGTACTACATCTTTACGGGGATGAGAAGCCAGATGCAAAGCTCAAAAGATCGATGGAGAATCTTTCTAAAATAATGGATGCACCTATGATGAATATAGAAGATATGCAGATTGATTTTCTGCCTGCAGATAATAATGTTAGTATAGTATTCTGAAATGATATAAACACAACTTTAAACAGGCTATTTATGAGATATTTAATTGATTATAAGATAATACTTTTAAAGATTGCCGTTTTAGTTTTATTAGCTATGTGTCTGACTTCTTGCCAAGACAAATCATTGTTGACTATTGTAAGCGATCCGGCTGAGGGCGATCTGTACGAAGTCGCGATTGACAGTGGCAAATTTACTATCTATAGGGTGTTTGATGTGACTGGCGATGAGGTTTTGATCTATAGCCAAAATAGATATGTAGACACACAAGCGGAACTGCAGCAAATGATAAATGATGACATTGAAAATATTTATCTTGATAAAAGAGGTCTTTATAGCTTGTATTCTAAATCGATTACTAAGGAAGATCTGGTGACATTAGTAAAAGAAGAGACAATCCTTAAGGCACATCGTACCCGAGAATATAAAAAGGGAGAAAAAGACTGATTATGTTAGAATTATCATTATATCCAGACTTGACGGAAGCCGGTTGTGACGAAGCCGGACGCGGATGCTTGGCAGGACCGGTATTTGCTGCTGCTGTGATTCTACCGAAGAATTTTGAATGCGAAGCGCTGAACGATTCCAAGCAATTGTCAGAGAAAGAACGCTATATACTTCGTCCTCTGATTGAGGAAAGAGCATTGGCTTGGGCAGTGGGCTTAGTCGATCATCAGGAGATCGATAAGATAAATATACTGAATGCATCTTTTCTTGCCATGCAGCGGGCAGTTGCTTCACTAAAGATAAGGCCGGAGCATCTGCTTATCGATGGTAATCGTTTCTGTAAGACGGGAGATATACCTTATACATGTGTGGTGAAGGGTGACGGGAAACTGTTGCCTATTGCTGCTGCTTCGGTTTTGGCTAAGACTTATAGGGATGATTATATGTTCGAGTTGCATAAGCAGTATCCGATGTACAGTTGGGATTGTAATAAGGGTTATCCGACCAGAAAACACCGCGAAGCTATAAAGGAGTATGGTGTCACACCTTATCACCGTTTGACATTTAATCTTACAGAGAGACAGTTAAAACTGGAGTTCTAGTCGGCGAAATTACTTTCAAAGTCTTTGGATATCTCATTCAGGAAGTAAAGCGTGCTTTTTCGAGTATTTATCCTGAATTCCTGCAGGTTATCATCGATTGCAAGGGCTTTGTCGGTAATAAAATCTTCGGCTCTTATTATACGTGGTAACAGTTTATCTTTTGTGGAACTTTCATAGAGGTAGGAAATATCAGTGATCTCTAAAACACACTTTCCCTGAAACAGGAAGCCGTTTATACGATAGCGCATAATCATCTTTTCGCGTATACCTTTTGCATTGGCAGGGAGTAGCAGTTCTATTCTCGATTTGGCTATAAATTCATTGTTTTTGGGATCGTGGTGAACACTGGAAATAAACGGGTCTTTACCGTAATTTATGATCGCCCATTGTTTTAGTATCTTATAGTTTTCTTCGGTTGAGATATCTTTTTTTGATGGAAGTTCTTTCAGAAAAGTGACCTTATCATTGATTACAGGGACGTTTACAAAATTCTCACCTAGTTTCACTACCTGTGAAAAACAAGCGGCAGAAAGCAGGAAGCATATTATATATAGCAGAAGCTTTTTCATAGTTTGAGTCATTTGTGTTACACAAATATAGGAATATATTTGCTAACTCAAAGAACCTAAAGAATGATATTTGCTTCTCTATTGTGTCGCTTCGAGGTAATTCTTTAATGTATTGGAATACATTTCCAGCATCTTATCCCATACAAAGTCGTAATCGATATAGTCGAGATCGATCTTCTTTATCTGTTTGTTCAGATACGCTTTGTAGTCATTTAATTGCTCTGCGGTATATTTATCTTTGAACTTGTCCACTTTGTAGAACATGTCGTATGCCATGTAATTACAAGGGAATATTTCATAGTTAGAATGTATCTCTTTGTCAATTATATGGGCAGCCAATTCAGGCTGAAGGCGTTTATCCGGTTCTGTAATCTTATCGAGTTCGTCATTTATACATTTACCGAAACGGAATATGACATTACCCTTCTGTCCCAAAATACCGATCTCCATATTTAACAAGTCATCGCGCTGGGTCTTTTTAAAGTCAGGATTATCCCGTTTTTGCTGGAACTCTTTCGCTTTCAGGTAGTCACAAGGATCGTATTCATATGATATGGAAAGAGGTATAAGGTTCAGTTCCTTCAGGCTTTCCAAGAAAGGTTTGTCTTCCGGATAAAGGGCTAACATCTTCAGAAGGCTGTCTTGTGTCCTGTCGTCAGCATTCTTAGCGCGTCCTTCTCGTTGTGCAATCCATACCGATTCACCTTTCGAAGCAATAGTATAGTGTATATATTCGGATAAATGTTTAGATGCAATAAGCCGTTCTTTAATAGAAAGCCCTCTCCTTACTATAAAGCTTTTGTTCAGCCTTACAAGTTTATCTATCCAAGGATGAATCAGAAGATTATCACCGATAGCGATCTCGGTTGTTTTTAAGCCTTCCGTATGGCGTAGAATATTCAACAAACCTGCATCCAGTACTATATCCCTGTGGTTGGAAAGGAAAAGGTGCTGAACCGATGTGTCTATTGTATCCCATTTATCACCCCTGATGCTCGTAGCAACTTTTTTGCCCAGCATAGTGACAACAGGATATATCATTTCTGCCTGAAACTGTTCTTTGGTTTTATACCTCAACATTTCGGCAGAGAATTCATCCCAGTCGATATCAGGTATAATATATCTTACCGCGTGTTGAAATCCCGGATCTACCAGTATATCCTTAATGGCCTGTTCCACCTCATAGTCATACAGAGGTGCTATGTCATCAAATTTATTACTCATAATATGTAAAATCAAATCGCGTTAAATTCATTCTCAATAATTTCCGTCAGTAAGTCTGTAATATTCAGCCCTGCAGCAGCTACCTGCTGGGGGATAAAGCTTGTAAACGTCATACCCGGAACTGTGTTCACTTCCAGAAGGTAAGGAATAGAATCAGATATAATAAAATCGACCCTTATAATGCCTTTCGCTCCCGTAAGATCATATATCCGGCGAGTCAGTCGCTGGATTTCCTTTGTCATTTCGTCAGATATGCGGGCAGGCGTGATTTCTTCTACCTGACCTTCATATTTGGCTTCATAATTAAAGAACTCATTCGGAGTAACTATTTCCGTTATCGGTAGCGCTGTTACTTCGTCCTTGATCTTGTAACAACCGCATGTAAACTCTTGGCCGCTGATAAAGCTTTCCATGATTACTTCCGGCGTTTCGCCAAAAGCTATATCAATCGCCTTCTGCAACTGTTCAAGAGACTTAATTTTAGATGTTGCAAAACTGGAACCTCCTGTATTTGGTTTTACAAAAATAGGGAAACCAAGCTTTGCTGCAATATCGTTAATGTCGTATTTTGTATCTTTATTCAAATATAATGAATCTGCAACTTTTATGCCAAAGTTTTTAAGGAAATTGTTGCAGACAAACTTATTCATTGTAAGTGAAGCAGCCATCATACCACAGGCTGAATAGGGAATTCCTAACATATCGAGATAGCCCTGCAGACGGCCGTCTTCTCCCGGAGAACCATGTATGATGATATAGGCAAAGTCGAATTTTACTTTCTCATTGATGTCCGGATTATAGAAACTGAAGTCGTTTTTATCTACAGGATAGGTATTTTCATTGACCGTAACGGTCCAGTTGCTTCTTGTTAATCTTACCTTGTAAACATTGTATTTCTCTTTGTCTATAAAAGAATAGATTCCGGCCATACTCTTTTCTGAAACTATCATTTCGGAAGAATATCCTCCCCATACTATGGCGATGTTCTTTTTCATAACCCGATTGTTATTATAGTTATTATATTTCCCTGTTAGCTATATATCCGCGCCATTTCTCAAGTAACCGGCTCATATCTTCCGGAATCGGGGATTCAAACATAAGCTCTTCTCCGGTCCGGGGTTGTACAAAGCCGAGTGTGCGGGCATGTAGGGCCTGACGTGGGCATATATTGAAGCAGTTTTGTACAAACTGTTTATATTTAGCAAAATGAGTTCCTTTCAATACTTCATTTCCGCCGTAGCGTTCATCATTAAACAGCGTATGACCGATATATTTCATGTGTACACGTATCTGATGCGTACGCCCTGTTTCCAGCTTGCATTGTACTAAAGTAACATATCCGAGCCGTTCCAGAACCTTATAATGCGTCACAGCAGGCTTACCATGTTCTCCATCTTTAAATACGGTCATAAGCATACGGTCTTTGAGGTCGCGCCCGATATTTCCTTCTATCCGGTCTTCATCTTCTGCGATAGAGCCCCATACCAGTGCTACATATTCGCGTTTGGTTGTCTTGTTGAAAAACTGGGCTGACAAATGTGCCTTTGCAAAGGCATTCTTAGCCACTACAATAAGTCCTGATGTATCTTTATCGATTCGGTGGACAATTCCTAATCTCGGATCTTTCGGGTCGTAATCGGGCGTATCTTTCAAAAGGTAAGCCAGCGCATTTACCATTGTTCCCTGATAATTGCCGAATCCAGGATGTACTACCAATCCGGGAGGCTTATTTATCACCATCAGGTCATAATCCTCGTATACTATATCGAGCGGTATATCCTCCGGAATTATTTCAAGTTCGCGCGGCGGGCGATTCATCACTACCGAAATGACATCCAAGGGCTTTATGCGATAGTTGGATTTCACCGGCACATCGTTTACCAGAATGCAATTAGCTTCGGCAGCCTGCTGAATCCTGTTTCGGGAAATCCCGACAATATGCATGGCCAGATACTTGTCTACACGAATCATGCTCTGACCTTTATCAGCTACGAAACGGTAATGTTCAAACAATTCGGAATCGTCTTGTCCAGCGGTTAATTCGTCTTCCGGTAAATCTTCTATTTCGTCAAAAGAATTGTCAGTCATTATTCAAAGAAAGATTCGTCAACATTCATATCCATATCCGGAATACTGTCATCGAGAGATTCTCCTCCCGCTCCGACAGTCATATGTATGGTCGACCCTTTAGGTATTTTCTGATTTGGGGTAAGTGTTTTTCCTTTGTAGGAAACCGAAATGACAATTCCGGCATATGCCGATGGCACTTCGTCTATAATAATTTTATCAAATCCGAGGGAGTTCAACTGGGCTTCTGCCTGACGGCGCGAATAGTCTTTCAATTCAGGTATAGCTACCATCTGGATGCCTTTTGCTTGTATGGTAAGAAAAATAGTGCGTCCGTCTTTTACTTTCGACTGTTCTTTCGGTGTCTGTTCGATTATAGCCCCCGGTACGCCACCTGTTGCAAATATAGAGTCTACTACTTCGTAATTGAGGTTGGCGGCTTTGATGATTCCTTCGGCCTCTTCTACCTGTAGCCCTTTTACGGACGGTACAGTTACCGATTGGTCGTGCTTTGTGTAGATGTTCAGAAAGAATAAGACTATGGCTACCATTACCAAAGCAATGACAATCATAATCAGTATATTCCTGACGTAAATGTTTGTAATAATTCTTAATACAACGTTTTTCTTCATGTATGCAATTAGTCTGAAAGAATGTGATGCAAAAATATTAAAAAATTACGGGTTTTGTTTCTTTTGCCTCACATATTTATGTTATTATAAGTAAAGACGGTCTGAAATGAAAAAGGATAACCGAAGTTATCGGCTATCCTTTTTTGTATAAAGAATCTGTAAATGTCTTTTATTCAGATTTAGATATAGGTATCTGACGTTTCACTCCCTGACTGAGAGATATCATAGTTTCGGTAGCAACAACTCCCGGGATGTCCTGAATCTTGTTGTTAAGCAAATCCATCAGATGCTCGTTATCACGGGCGTAAAGCTTGATAAGTATTGTGTATGGCCCTGTAGTAAAGTGGGATTCTACTATTTCAGGAATCTTGTCCAGTTCAGGTATTACAGTCTTATACATAGAGCCTCTTTCAAGTTTTACTCCTATATATGTGCATGTATTGTAACCTAAAACTTTTGGATTAACAAAATAGCCGGAACCTACTATCACATCCATCTCAATCATACGCTGTACGCGCTGATGAATGGCAGCACGGGAGACACCACATTCAAGAGCTACATCTTTGAATGGAATCCTCGCATTCTGTGATATAATCTCCAGTATCTTCTTATCAAGTTTGTCAATTTTTTGCATAATTTTTTGAGCGTTTTATCGTTATTTTAATCCAAATATAGCATATTTTTTATAAAAACAAGACTTTTTGCTCGGTATTTTATGTATATTATGCCAAATTATTATCTAAATCCTATTCTTTAACTTATTTATTTTCGATGCCTAATAATTCCACATCGAAGATCAAAGTAGAGAACGGTTTAATGGTTCCTCTGTCCTGTGCTCCATATGCAAGATCGTAAGGAACATATACCTGCCACTTAGAGCCGACAGGCATCAGTTGAAGCACTTCTGTCCAGCCTTTGATAACGCCGCTAACATTGAATGTAGCAGGATTCTTTCTTTCTACAGAGCTGTCGAAAACAGTACCGTCGATAAGTGTTCCATGATAATGAACTTTCACTACGTCTGAAGCGGTTGGTTTAGGACCGTTACCTTCTTTGATTATCTTGTACTGAAGTCCGTCAGGAAGTGTTACTACACCTGCTTTAGCCTTATTCTCGTCCAGGAATTTCTGTCCTTCTTCTATCTGTGGCTGATATTGTTTCTTTAACTCTTCTTCCTGTTTAGCCTGTTGTTTCTGCTGAACTTCCTGCATCTTCATCTGGAAAAGCATTGCAGGTTCGGCAACTGCAAAGTTCTCTTTCTTCATGGCGGCAGCCATCGCAGAGATGAAAGCATTTGTATTCATTTTTTCTTTAGAATCCGGGCCATACATTTGGTTGATTACATTAGGGAACATCTGTTTTGAAATTTGTCCGCCTACAGAAACACCTGCGTAATAAGCAGATTTAGAATCCGGTGCATCCATGCTTTCTTTCAGCCCTTTAAGGAACTCTGCAATATTTCTATCGTTAGCTTTTGCCATAGAGTCCACCTTGTGTTTCATTACCTTTTGTAATGAATCTTTTTTGAAAGAATCCTGCTCACCTTCTATTTGTCTTTTGTAGAAAGCACTAATGCCTGTAGTATCATTTACAACTCCGAGTTGCTGTAGGTGCATAGATAAGCCTTGGTCGTAAAGGCTGGCACCAAAAGCATAAGAGATAGTATCGATTTCGGTTTTCAGAGAAGCATTCGTCGATACGCCTCCTCCACAAGATGTAATCAAAGTACCTAAGGCAACGAATGCTCCCAAGGCAACAACTTGAATTTTTTTCATGTTCTAACTAAATTATTATTAAACAATATCTAAAATTTCTACTTCGAATATAAGTGTTGAATTAGGCTCGATAGCTTGTCCCGCTCCGGCTTTGCCATACGCAAGATCTGACGGGATAAATAATTTCCATTTAGAACCTACCGGCATCAGTTGCAAAGCTTCTACCCATCCCGGGATTACCTGATTGACGCCGAATGTTGCCGGCTGACCTCTTTCTACAGAGCTGTCGAATACCGTACCGTCGATAAGCGTACCGTGATAGTGGCATTTTACCTGATCGGTAGCTTTCGGTTTAGGGCCGTTACCTTCTTTCAGTATTTCGTACTGCAGCCCGCTAGGCAAAGTTACTACTTCCGGTCTTTTTTTATTTATAGCTAAAAATTCTTCTCCTGCCTTCAGGTTTACTTCAAGCCTTTCTTCCTGTAATTTACCGAAATAGTCGTTCATTACCTGTTTTGCTTCATCGTATGACATGGCAAGATCATCTTCATTTATCACATCTTGCATTCCTTTCAGAAAAGCTTCAAAATCTACATTTTTAATACCTGAACTAAGGAAATTGTTGCCAATGCTTAGTCCCAGAGCATAACTTATTTTATCCATATGTTTGATGTTTATTAGTTAATCTTGTAAATCAGAATGATAGGCATGAAATAACAAAGATTAACTGTTCAATTAAATTTGCCAACAAAAGTAATTCTTTTAATGATACTTTCATGTGCTTTAGAGGCGAAAAAAGTATATTTGTATATTATACTTACATTTTTTTAATATTTATGAAACATATTGTCGTTTTATCAGGTGCCGGAATGAGTGCCGAAAGTGGAATATCCACATTCAGGGATTCAGGTGGTTTATGGGAACAACATTCTATCGAAGATGTGGCAACTCCCGAGGGGTTTCGCCGTAATCCGCAGCTTGTACTGGATTTTTATAATGCAAGACGCAAAGCTGCTTTCGATGCATTACCAAACGAGGGACATATCGGGGTGGCCGAAATGGAAAAAGACTTTAAGGTTTCTGTCTTTACACAAAATGTGGATAACCTTCATGAAAGGGCAGGTAGTACAAATGTTGTGCATCTTCATGGAGAACTGGATAAGGTTCGCTCTACTGCCGATCCCTCTCTGATTTACACCCTGACAGCCGATAAACCGGAAATTAATCTGGGAGACAAATGTGAGAAGGGTTCCCAGCTTCGACCTCATATTGTATGGTTCGGCGAAGCTGTTCCGATGATCGAAAAGGCTATGAGAATAGTACAGACGGCCGATATACTGGTTGTAATAGGTACCTCACTGAATGTATATCCGGCAGCCGGATTGCTGAACTATATAAAACAGGGTGTCCCGGTTTACCTGATAGACCCTAATGAAGTGAAGACTTACCAACCGGGGATTCATTTTATAAGAAAAGGTGCATCGGAAGGAGTGAAAGAATTACGGGAAAGGCTCAAACTTATGGAGTAACTCACTGTTAAAATCAGGTTAATGTGTTGTGTCTGGTGATTTTTACCATTTTAATATTTACCTTTGTATAAGGTGTAAGTGCTGAGACACAATGATTTTTGATGAATCTTTACAAACAGTTTTCCTATGAAAAAGCTACGTTATATTTGGGCTATAGTCTGTGTGACTATTCTTTTTGCTTCATGTAGTAGTAACGATACAGATTCTGGAATCGATGAAAAGAAATATCCGGTGACATTCAATATTTCGAATTTTTCGCACGATACTTCCCCTCTAAATAGTGAGAAAGCGGATGAAAATATTGTTCGTTCTTATAAATATACGATTTATGATGAGACAGGTAAAGCTGTTCTTCACGATGAAGCTAAGTTGCCTCTGATTAAGTTCGAATTACCAAAAGGGAATTATAAGATATCTGTAATATCTCATAGACTATTATCGAATCACCCTATTATTGAGCATGATAATTTCAATTCGGATTATTGTTTTGGTAATGCATGGGTTGCTACCGGTAGCGATAATTATGAAATGTATCTGGAAAATAAGGACTTTAGTGTTGATGGAAAGAATGACCAGTCTGTAGATATTAAACTACAACCTATGTGGTCGGAAATATTGGTGAATATTACGGATGCAGAAACATGTTTTATTCCGAATGGATGTAACTTTATGTTATGTGTGGTAGAGCCCTATTATTATGGTTTTGGCATTAAAGATAAGGTTCCTACACAAAAAGCAGACAATTCTCCGATTACGACACCGAGTCCGGGCATATCAGTAGATAAATTTAAAGAACTTAAATATATCGGGCCGCGTTTCATTGCCCGGTCGAATGATATAACTGTCAAAATAATATACTGGACACAGTCGGCTAATGATGCCGGTTCTTCTCTTGGCGAAAAAGTTATTTATAAAGGAAACTTTCTAGCAGGCAACCGATATTTACTTACGGGCGAGTTGGGAAATGAAGAAAATAATATTAGCGGAGAATTTAATGTTACATCAAAGGGCTTGGAAGAAGCCGACCGTATCCCGTTTTAGCAATTATCGCCCAAATATGATGAATGGCAGGAATTACTCCTGCCATTCTTTCTTTTTATTTAATCTTTTCTAAGGTTTTCACCAAATAATAGTAAAATTTTTCTACAGTATCTATCTCAACGAATTCGTCAGGGGAATGGGCGTTCAATATTGTCGGCCCGAACGATACAATATCTAACCCCGGTGTACTTCCCAATATGATTCCGCATTCCAGTCCTGCGTGTACAACTACTACGTGGGCTTTTTCCTTGTACATATCTTCGTATAGTTTAGCCATCATAGCCAATGTTTCCGAATGAGCATTCGGCTGCCATCCCGGATATCCGTTTTCAATGGATACTTTCGCACCTGCAAGAGCAAATACACTTTCCAAGCTGGAGCATATTTCATCTTTACGTGTTTCGGAGGAACTACGGGCAAGCATTTTTGCAGATATACGTCCTGCTTCTGATTTCACAGAGGCAAGATTAGTAGACGTTTCCACTATACCTTCAAAATCGGTTAGCATACTGATAACACCATTCTGACAACCCACAACGGCGTTGATCAGGCTGTCCTGTATTTCTTCAGGAATAAGAGTTTTTGGTAAATCCGCTTTAGCTGCTTTGAACGAAAGATTTTGTTCTACAGCTTTGTATTCTTCTTTAAATATCTTTTCGTATTTCTTTACCAGTTTTGCAAAGTCTTTTTCGTCTTCCTCCGGTAGAGTAACTACGGCAACTGCCTCTCGTGGTATAGCATTCCGGAGCGAACCGCCGTCGATCGATGAAAGACGTACTTCATAGTTGCTCACTGCTTCTTTCAGGAAGTAGAACATCAGTTTGTTTGCGTTGGCACGCCCAAGGTGTATTTCTGTTCCTGAGTGCCCTCCGCGAAGTCCTTTCAGAGTTATTTTATAGGCTATATCTCCTTCCGGAACTTTTGCATCTTTAAATTCCCAGTCTGCATTTACATCGGCACCACCGGCACAACCTACGCACAATTCACCGATTTCTTCCGTATCGAGATTAAGCAATACATTGCCCGACAGGAATCCTTTTTTCAGTCCTGTAGCTCCTACCATACCGACCTCTTCATCAACAGTAAATAAGGCCTCTATTTTGCCGTGTTTCAGTTTTTTATCTTCCAGTACGGTCATCATCGCAGCGGCACCGATACCGTTGTCGGCACCCAGTGTAGTCGATTTGGCTTTTACAATGTTACCGTCGATTTGGGTTTCTATAGGGTCTTTAGTAAAATCATGCTTCACATCGGAGTTCTTTTGAGGAACCATATCCAAATGTGATTGAAGGATAACTACTGGCACTTTTTCCATGCCCTTTGTGGCAGGCTTTGTGATCAGTACATTGCCTGTTTTGTCCTGCTTAACGTCTAAGCCAAGGGATTTACCAAAGTCAATAACGAATTTTGTGACCTCTTTCATTTGTCCTGTCGGACGTGGAATCTGGGTGAGGCCATAGAAGTGTTTCCACAATTGTTGCGGTTTTAGTTTAAGTATCTCTTTCGACATAATGGTTATGTTTTAAAATTTACGAATAGTAACAAAGATAGGAAAATATCAATGCTTTGGATGCTGTATCTATATGTTTTTATATTATTTTCGATTGATATGGTGGCAATATGCTGATATTGGCTATTTATAGTTTTCTTTCGACCTGAATCCGTCTTGTATTGATTTACCCCTTGCCTCCAGTTTTTTGAAACTTTGCGCCCCTCTTGCTTCATTGCTGGTTGCTGGTACAACATCGTAGATAAATCCTCTTTCTTCGGTGGCAATGTATATAGTTATGCCATTGTTGATTTCATATGGTTCGAAAGGAGGCCCGGGAATTTCCATTATTTTACTGGTCTCCATTATCTGTTCTGTGGTAGAGTAAGGTGCATAAAATGGTTTTCGACTTGACTGAGATTTACTATAGCCACAATATTCTCTGAGAAAATGTCTGTAATCAGATATGCTTTTATATGATTGTATGAATATGAAGCCAAACAAAATAATGGATATATATTTACAGAAATCAGCTGTCCCGTATCTTTTGCCATTCTTAGATTCGAGACTAATGATTAGTATATTAAGTTTATAATTATCATATCTATTCCGGTAAAACATAAGTGTTATAGCTAAAAATATCAATGAAAATACATATCCATAGCCAAAACGAATAGATGGAGCTGTTGCCAGCCAGTAAATAATGTTTATACCAAGTATGGCTGCCATATAGAGGTAAATCTTGTTTATTTCTTTCTTTTTCTTTATTATTTTAGCTGTAATAAATATCATAGATGCTAGGCTAAGTGCATACAGTGGTATATGCCATGAGAATTCTTTCCATACTCTGAATGCCAGGAAATCTTCCCAAATTTTTGCCATATATTCATATCGGGCATGAGCGGCTATATCATGTGTCTCCCTTATCAATATGTGTGCAGGCACTTTCCAGTCGAAAGAGAATAAGTCGATTTGATAGAGAGGATGTACAAGATAGCCGGAAATAATAACATTTCGGATAAACCACAATCCGATGATTGCAAAAGCTGTTGAAAATAAGAAAGATACTGTTCTATAATCTTTCTGTTTTATAAGCCAGAAAAATATCAGTACGCCCGATAATGCAATAAAGATAATCGATAGTTTAAATGTGGCGAGTCCAATAGGGATAGCTACATAGAATAGCAATTTCTTTTTTACCTGATGAGGATATAATACAGTTTTCATCGCCAAATAAATGATGGTCAGATTTGGTATGATGTCAGTTGAAGTCACCCCCAGGACATTTCTATCCATAAGTATAAACCCTGTGTATAATAGTAATATAATCACCCTTTTTACTTCAAATCCCGACCTAAATGTTTCAGTTACGATCCAAGCCAATACAGCAACACACATAAATGACTGGAAACCATAAATAGGCTCATCGAAGATAAACCGAAGTGTATAAATTGCTGATATCAGTAAATAATTGGAGTTGAATCCAAACCTTTCTTCTACATTCCCTAGCCCCGGAACTATTGCATACTCTTCATTCCATCTGATTGCAGCCTGATGATAATAAAATGAATCGTGGGACAGCCATTGTCCGCCTAAATAGACGGAAAGCAGTCCTACGGAAAGGATTGCTAATAATATTACTATAAGTTGATAAACGGAAAGGCTTTTAATCTTTCTTTTGACCTGTTTTAAGCAAAAGATAAAGTATTTATATCTTATAGCCCAATATAGAACTGAAAAGATAAAATAAGCTAAAAGTATGTAATGATTTGACGGTAGCCAGAAAGAAGAAATTGAAAGTGGTATGAGTATAAAAATCATACCTAAAAATAAGGTATCTGTCACCGAATATCTCTCTTTCTTTTTACACAGTTTATTATAAATGAAGATGAAAAAATCTCCTAGAGAAATAAATGTAACGGCTATCAGAAACCAGCACAGAAAAATGGCAAACATTACTTATATGATTAATTTTGATTTACTTTTGTTTTTTCAAGGCCAAAGCTGCTATTCCGAATAATCCGCAAAGGATCACCCAAAGCGATTGGATAGCAAATACTCCGGTGGCAAATGCTGTGGCATTCAGTTCATTGATTCCATAAAGCATAAGAGCGGCAACCACAGCTATTTGCCAAGGTCCTAATCCTCCGTTAGACGGTACTCCCATGCTTAAACTGCTTAGGGCGAATGCTATAAGTCCGGCTGTAATGCCTAAATCCTTAGTGAAACCGAATGCAAAAAATGTAATATAGAAATACAGGAAGTATGAGCCCCAGATTCCGATAGTACACAGAAGCAGTTTCCATTTACTATCCATGCGCCAAATGGCTTTCATGTCCGCAATCATGCTTTTGATGAAGCTTTTGACTTTCTTTACTATTATATTTTCCTTAAAGAAGCGGAAGACAATGTATGTTGTTATCACGGCAGCTACAAGGGCAATGTATAATACTGGAGATTTCAGTATCATCATAATCAGGTCGAATGTTGATTTGTTTTGCTCGAGTTGAGCCACGAAAAACTGCATGTTTATAAGGAATGCAGCAAGGCATAATAGCACAACGGTCGCCATATCGAATATCCGGTCTAAAATCATAGTGCCGAATAATTTAGTGAACGGTATTTTTTCCTCTTTGGCTACTATTCCGCATTTCCATATTTCGCCTGCGCGAGGTAAAGCAAAGTTAACGGCATAACCGCCAAGGATAGCATATATCAGATTTGATATTTTGGGTGAATAACCCAATGGGTTAATGAATAATTTCCAGCGATATCCTCTGATAATATTTCCTAATAAGCCAAATATAAGGGAGAATAACAAAATACCCCAATTAGCGCTTTTAAGTACAGTCCATAATTCGTCAGGGTCTATCTTGCTGATGAGGTAATATACTATAGCTATCCCGAGTAATAAGGGTAAAACTACTTTAACAAACGTATTCAGTAAGGATTTTTTTTTAGGCTTTGTTGCTTCGGCTGAATCTTCCATCCTTATTTGTAAAATTGCATTTTCTTTTTATTAATCGTGGGAACAGAAGCAGTTTTTACCAATAAAACACTACCTTTGCGCCAGCAAATATAATGATAATTGTTGAGCATGACAGTAGTAAGAGCAAAGAAATTCTTAGGCCAGCACTTTTTGAAAGACCTGTATATTGCACGCCGTATAGCGGATACGCTCGACGATTTTAGCAGTGTGCCGGTTATCGAAGTGGGACCTGGAATGGGTGTGCTTACTCAGTTTCTGATCGAAAAAGAAAGAAATCTTACTGTTGTGGAACTGGACAGAGATTCTGTACCTTACTTGAATGAGCATTATCCGGCTTTGCGCGGACATATTATTGAAGATGATTTTCTTAAGTTGGATTTATCAGAGATTTATCCCGGTCAATTTTGTGTTATAGGAAATTATCCGTACAATATATCCTCTCAGATATTTTTTAAAGTACTTGATTATAAGAACCAGATACCATGTTGTTCGGGTATGCTGCAGAAAGAAGTAGCTGAACGTATAGCTGCTAAACCCGGTGGAAAAACATATGGTATATTAAGTGTACTGATTCAGGCATGGTACGATATTGAATACCTGTTCACGGTGAGTGAAAAGGTGTTCGACCCTCCTCCGAGGGTGAAATCGGCAGTAGTGAAGCTGGTCAGAAACAATCGCCAAAGTCTCAGTTGTGATGAAAAGCTCTTTAAAACGGTTGTGAAAACCGGATTTAATCAGAGACGTAAGACATTACGAAATTCTATGAGGCCACTACTCGGGAAAGACTGTGAAGCATATTCGAAACCTATTTTTGGCGAACGACCCGAAAGGCTCTCGGTTGCAGATTTCGAAGAGTTGACAAATATTGTTTCCACTTTTCTGCCCGGGAGAGACAGCGAGAAGAAATAGAGTACATACACTTAAAAAAAGAGAGCTCATGTCAGAAGTAAAACTATTTTACCATAAAGACAATGCTATAAGAATGAGCCGTAGCATTGAATTCCTCAAGACTACTCCTATCAAAAACTTCCTCTGGATTGACCTTAACAATGTAGACGAAGAGATAGAAAACGAACTTGAAGATTATCTGAAAATATATATACAGGAAGAGGAAGAGATGGTCGAGATCGAGATGTCGTCCCGTTATATGGAAACGGCTGATTCTCTCGTTGTAAACTCAAACTTCCTGCTTGGTAATTTCGAAAGGGAACCTGTTTCGTTTATTCTTAAAAATAACATCCTTATTACTGTACGTGGAGAGGATTTGACTTCTTTTCATGAAACGATAAAAAAGATATCGGCCAATCCGAAAAACTATCCGACGGGCTATCATGTATTTGTTGCTATACTGGAGACACGCGTAGAGATAGATGCCGATATGGTAGAGGATATGACGCTGGAGATTACCACTTTGAGTAATAGTATCAGTATTCAGGAAGCGGATGAGGAACTCTTGATGGAGATTAAGAACCTTCAGGAAAAGACAATGCTACTCCGTGAAAATATTATTGATAAACAGCGTGCCGTATCAAGTATGCTGAGAAGCGAACTGATGCCGAAGGAACTGCATGGCAGGATTACAATTCTCATCAAAGATATAAATTCCTTATTAGAGCATATCCGTTTTAGTTTCGACCGACTGGATTATTTACAGGATACTTTCCTCGGGTTTGTAAACATCGAACAGAATAAGATTATAAAGATGTTTACCGTGATTTCGGTAATATTTATGCCACCGACATTGATTGCCAGTGTTTATGGTATGAATTTTGAAATTATGCCGGAATTGAAATGGAAATATGGTTACGAATTTTCTGTCGGATTAATGATTTTTGCAGTAGCAGTTATTCTTATATATTTTAAAAAGAAGAAGTGGCTGTAAATAATTATAAGTTATGAGTTATAAGTTGTAAGTTCTCAAATTAAGACTATAAATAAAGCCGCATGAATATTTCTTTCTTACGGCTTTTGTCATATTTAATTTTTTTTCTTTGACCTTTTTGCAGACTTAGCCTCCTGTTTGTCTTTTATAGTCCTTACTTTCTGATGTTTTTGGGTTACCGTCCCCTTAGGTACTGATTCATCAGGATTCTGTAGAGTTAATATCTTCTTTGCATTTTCTATTTCCTGCTTAGCCGTTTCACTCAGGATAGGGTAATGGAGCTTTAGTTCTTCTATTCGGTCACACACTATTTGTCCTACAGCATAGCGCATAAACCATTTATTATCGGCCGGAATGACATACCATGGCGCATTGTCGGTAGATGTATGTGTGAGCATATCGGAATACGCTTTCATATAATCGTTCCAGAATTCACGTTCTTTAAGGTCGGCCGCCGAAAATTTCCAGTTTTTCGATTCGTCGTCGAGTCGGGCAAGAAAACGTTTTTCCTGCTCTTCGTGCGAAACATTCAGGAAAAATTTAAGAATGATAGTTCCATTTTCAATCAGATGGCGTTCGAAGTCGTTGATTTGCCTGTAACGGTTTTTCCAGAACTTGTCATCGATATCCTCTATTTTATTAATCTTGGGAAGTTTTCCATTCAATACAATGGACGGATGTACTTTTGCTATTAGTACATCTTCATAGTGCGACCTGTTGAATATCCCGATACGACCTCTTTCGGGAAGGCATTTGTTGATGCGCCAAAGGTAATCATGATCGAGATCTTCTGCCGAAGGTTGTTTGAAAGAATAGACTTGACAGCCTTGCGGATTGATACCCGACATTACATGTTTTACTGTGCCGTCTTTTCCGGCGGCATCCATTGCCTGAAAAATAACAAGAATGGAATAGCGGTCGTGTGCATATAATTTATCCTGAAGTTTTGCGAGTTTCTCTGTATTTTCCGCAAGTAAATTCTTTGCATCTTCTTTATTCAGCCCTGCAGTAAAGTCGGTTTTGAAATCCGATACCTTATGCTTTTCACCGGGTTGGGCTGTCAATTTTTTAAGAACTTCCTTTTTCATAATGTTCCTGATTGGTTTATGATGTAATGTATATACCAATTAACATACAACCAAGGAATATTGTTGCATTTATAAGGATGCCATGCATCGGAATTTTTTTTGTTGAAAATAAGAATGGCCGGCTAATAAGATACCGATAATACTATCTCAGATTCAGTACCATTAAATAATCATGCTCCCTTTCTTCTATAATTTCGAAGCCTAACTTACGGTACATTTTAACTGCGTAATTATTCTTGTCCACACTTAGTGATGTCTCCTTATAGCCATGTGCCTTCATGTATTCTATCATCTTTTGCATCAGCAAAGTGCCATATCCCTGTCCCCTATACTCTTTAAATAAAGATATGGCAAATTCAGGTGTGGAATTATCTATATTCCCAAACCCTTTCACCTCTCCTGCGAGTATTCTGATCCATACGGCCCCAGCTATTTTACCTCCGGTTTCGGCAACAAGGCAGTAATCATCTTTTTGTTTACCGAAATTATCTATATATACATAGATGTCAGGTTGCCGTATTATATCGCGTGGTAGTTTTTCTGCGCCTTCCGGTTGAAAAATGGCCTCATAGAGCATGTCTTCCAAAATGCCCGATTCTTTGTCTTCAATTTTGCGTATTAAAACTTCTTCCAATTCTTTGGTTGTTACTCTTCTTCTTTGAACCAGCCCGAATACATCAGGTAATTTTTCGCAATCTTCTGATTCATTTCTTTTGCCTGATCCGGGTCCACTTTTTTTACGAATTTTGCCGGTACGCCTGCATAGATGCTACCGGGTTCTACCTGCGTGCCACTCAATACAACAGAGCCTGCCGCTATTATAGCTCCTTCGCCGATAACCGCATGGTCGAGAACGATAGCTCCCATACCAATTAATGCTCCATTTTCTATTTTAGCTCCGTGTATTACCACATTGTGCCCAACGGATACATCATCGCCGATTTCCACTACCGATTTTTGATACAAAGTATGTAATACGCTGCCGTCCTGTATGTTTACACGGTCGCCTATCCTGATCGAGTTTACATCGCCGCGGAGGACAGTGTTAAACCATATGCTGCAATCATCTCCTATAACAACATCGCCGATAATAGTTGCATTTTCGGCCAGATAAGTATTTTTGCCAATTTCGGGTATAAACCCTCTAACTTCTTTAACAAGTGCCATTTTAATCTTTTATATAATATTTAAAAAGCTTTTCGAGGTTCTCCTCGTCCAGCATCTTTGCCAGTATTATTTTATTTCTATTCAAGACATAGACAGACGGTACGCCGGAAGTATCGTAATTCATCCAAAAATTTGATTTATATTCGGGGTCAGCGCAATTTATCCAATCTGTCAGCTTCTTATTATTAACGAATGCTTCCCATTTTTGTTTGTTATTTACTATATCTATTGCAACAACTTCCACACCTTTGCTTTTATATTTGGCATATAATCCATTGTGAAGTTTTGGGGTAGAAGTCTGGCAATGACCGCATTCCGGATCGTAAAAATACAGTATCAGAAATTCGGCAGGAATCTCGTTCGTGTTTATTGTTTTTCCCTCCATAGTTTGAAGTTCAAGATTCTGAGCCTTCATTCCAATACGGTTATTTTTTATGAGTTCGTATTTTCGGCGTAATTCCGAATTCTGCGTACTGTCTATCCATATCACATCTTTATCGAAGATATAGTCTTCCGCAAGCTTCGCCCAAATATTTTCATCGCCCATCCTTGTACTTTTCAACGATTCGTTAGTCAACCTCGATAGCATTTCCCTAAAACAATAGTCATTACCCTTGGTTTTTGCTACCAGACGACTTGCGGCTACCGCCAGTGAATCAGGTATCTGGTCTGCCCATTGATTCAGATAAGTATCTATATAGCTGGTGAAATAATTGGTGCGCCACAGCCGTGGATCGGTAAGGTCTACATTATCAAAATAATGGACTTTCCCATATTCCTTATTTTTAAGAAATTCATTTTCATCCTTTGGTTGTGGATAGGGTAGGGATATCGGTTGCATCCCTTTAAGAAAAACACCAAACCAGTTATTTGTATTATTTTTTATAACAGATTCGGTATATGCAGATGCGCTTTCGTCCAGCTTGTTTTTCCGGTCTTCCAGTTCTTTCCTCTTTTGTAAAGTTATAGCATCATTTTCAAGTTGGGTCTCTATTTCAAGCCTTTCACTATCCTTTTGCTGGATGTCTGTCAGATATTTCCACAGTAGTACTGTGTTAGGGCTTCCGGTTGCGGTGCTTTTAGAGAAATCCTTTTCGTCTACAAATAAATGAATATTATTTTCTCCTTTATCCAAAAGGAGATCGACACGAAAATCGGGCTCTGCATAGAGAAAATATTGTCCGGCAGAAAGTTCTTCAGCGAGATTAAGTTTTGCCTTACCTTCGGATGATAATACGACAGAGTCGCGGGCATATGTTGCGCCATTCCAGTAATATCCCAGATACATCCTATTGTTTTTCTGGGAAGGAATATTTAATTCCAGATTGAAACCCGCACTTTTTTCGTTTTTATTGTTTTGAGCCTCTGCCTTGATAATCAGGAAGAGGCTCAAAAGTAGAAGAATATTATATTTCATTTGTTTTGTCCTTTAACCAGCGTTTTTCATCCTCTGTCAGCAGTGGCGAAAGACGGTCATATACAAATTTGTGATATTCATTCAGCCATGAAATTTCTTCTGCAGTAAGCATTTCCTTTATTACAGGAGTAGTGTCTATCGGGCAAAGAGTTAATGTTTTGAATGAATAAAAGTCTCCGAACTCTGTTGTTGTCTCATGTTGTGTAAGAATGAGGTTTTCGGTACGTATTCCGTATTGTCCCGCTCTGTACAGTCCTGGTTCGTTAGAGGTAACCATACCGACCAGCATAGTTGTCGGATTTTCATTCATGCGTATATTTTGCGGGCCTTCGTGTACATTCAGGAAATGTCCTATGCCGTGTCCGGTACCATGCAGATAATTGATACCATTATCCCACATGGTTCTACGGGCAAGGATGTCGAGTTGGCTTCCACGTGTTCCTTGTGGGAAGATAGCTGTAGCCAGATCGATATGGCCTTTTAGTACCATGGTATAATCCTTTTTCATTTGTTCACTAAGAGGACCTACCGCTACAGTACGTGTAATATCGGTAGTACCGTCAAAATATTGTGCCCCCGAATCGATTAACAGAAAGCCTTCGGCTTTTACTTCAAGCGAACTCTTTTCCGATACGTGATAATGTACAATAGCGCCGTTAGGGCCGTATCCTGATATGGTGTCGAAACTTTCGCCTACGAAATTATCTTGCTGGCTACGGTATTCCACCAGCTTCTGCGGTATCATAATTTCAGTAACACCACCCTGTGGAATAGCTTTTTCCAGCCACATAAAGAATCTGACCAAAGCTACACCGTCGCGCTCCATTGCATTTTTGAAGCCTTGTATCTCTGTTTCGTTTTTGATGCTTTTCATCAGGTCGGCAGGAGACGGAATATCTATAATCCTGTTGTCTGACGGAATGGTATTGTATAAACTGAAAGTGACTTTATTACTGTCGAGGCATACAGAGGTTTGTATTTTAGCTACATAATCGTATATCTTTGAATATTCGGCTATTGTTACATCCTCCGATTTCAGATAATCGGATGTTTCTGCTGTTAATTTCTTGGGGTCGATGAATAATACTGTTTCCTTTCGTGAAATGTAAGCGTAACTTACCGCTACAGGATTGCATTTTACATCATTTCCCCTGATATTGAATATCCAGGCTATAGTATCGAGCGCAGCTACAAGCAATGATTCTGCGCCCTGCTTTTCGATAATGTCGCATATACGTGCGATTTTCTTGCTGGCTGCTTCTCCGGTGTATTTTTCCGGCAATACAAATATCGGATTGGTAGGTATGGCTGGCCTGTCGTGCCATATGCTAGCGAAAGGATCATAATCACTTATCAGATGTAGTCCTTTCATATTCAGTTTATGACTTAAATTAAAAGCTTCTTTTGCAGCATATACATTTCCGTCTATCCCCACAGATTCACCTCTGCCAAGTTCACTGCCAAGCCATTCTTCCATGGTAGGGGTTGTAGGTAACCCGTCTTTAAAAAGATCAACTCCCGATCCCTCAAGTTCTGTCTCAGCCTGAAGAAAATAGCGTGAATCAGTCCATAGTCCGGCTTTTTCTCTTGTAACAACTACCGTTCCGGCGGAACCGGTAAAGCCGCTTATCCATTCTCTGGCAGCCCAATGTAATGCAGGATACTCGCTAAGATGCGAATCGGTAGTTGGGATAATGAAGGCATGTAGGCCTTTTTCTTCCATGAAACTACGCAAAGCGTTTAGTCTCTTATGAATTGTATTGCTCATAATTATTTTAGATTAAAATATTAATCAATATGTTGTTCTTTATACATTGAACATTTTCCTTCAAATCTGGCTCCGGGCTCTATCTCTATAGACTTTGTTTTTATATCGCCGTTCAGGAGAGAAGAAGCTCTGAGTATAACGTTTTCGAAACATAAGATGTTTCCCGTTAGTTCTCCCCATATTTCAACATTAGTGCATTCTATATTTCCATTCACATAGCCACTGTTTCCCAGTATTATTTTCCCTTTGCAATGAATGCTCCCCTCTATGCTGCCATCGATCCTGAAATCGTCTTCAGCATGTACATCACCTGTTATTTTTGTGCCTGATGCAAGAATGTTGTGTGTGTTTGCTGTAGTGATAACTTCTTTAATTTTTGCCATTTTTTACAGGTTGGTTAAGTTTAGGAAACAAACTTAGTTAAAATTCATCAGAACTGTGAATTTGTGACAAAAAAATAGTGTCGCTTTAATAGTTTATAACATGTAATTTTAGAGGTCTGAGTGCATATATGTCGTTTTTTATAGTTAAGCCGGGTTTCAATAAATGGATATATATTTATCTTTGTTGGAAATAATTTAATAGCATAACATTGTGAAAAGTTTTATATTATTAGAGAATCTGACTTTTTATGCCAATCATGGAGTTTTTCCGCAAGAAACTGCTGTTGGAAATGTATTTATAGTTAATCTGAAAATTCAGCTCGATCTCTCGAAAGCCGCGTCTACGGATGACATTGAGGATACGGTAAGCTATGCCGATATATACGAAGATGTTAAAAATGAAATTTTAATACCATCAAAGTTACTTGAGCATGCAGCGAAACGCATTATCTGTCGTCTTAAAGAAAAGTATACGCGGATAGAGAGCGTTGAAGTAAAAATATCGAAGCGTAATCCTCCAATAGGAGGGCAAGTAGAATTCGCAAGTGTTATCTTGATAGACTGAAGTTATGAGAGTCAAAAAGATAACTGAGTTGGATCGGATTTCTATAGAGAAATTTAAGGAGGCAAAAAAAACGCCCCTGATTGTTGTTCTGGATAACATACGGAGTCTTAATAACATCGGGGCGGTTTTTCGTACATCAGATGCTTTTCTGCTTGAAGCGGTTTATTTGTGCGGAATAACAGCTTGCCCGCCAAATGCGGAGATTCATAAAACTGCTTTAGGCGCAGAAAACTCGGTAGATTGGTGTTATTATGAAAATACTGAAAACGCAATAAAGGAACTGAAAGAAAAGAATTTTATTCTTTGTGCAATAGAGCAGGCTGAGAGCAGCATTATGCTAAATGATTTAATACTGGACACAACAAAAAAATACGCAATCGTTTTAGGAAATGAAGTAAAAGGCGTCCGTCAGGAAGTCGTCGATATGTGTGATTGTTGTATTGAGATTCCCCAGTTCGGCACCAAACATTCACTGAATGTTTCGGTTGCGGGAGGCATTGTAATATGGGAATTTTTTAGACAATTGCAGTAATTCTTCGATATTTTTCTTAGTTTTGCAATAGACTTTATTTTAGATAATAATAGACTATGATAACTGACTCAGACAAGCTTTTTTTAGAGGAAAAAGGAATTTCCCCGGAAGAATTCCAAAAACAGATTGACGATTTTAAAAGTGGATTTCCTTTTCTGGAAATATCGGCCCCTGCTTCAGTCGAAAAAGGAATTAAAGTGATTCCTCCCGACCGGGAAGAAGAATATCTGGATGCATGGGACGCGTACAAGGCTTCGGGACGAACAATAATGAAATTTGTTCCGGCGTCGGGAGCGGCCAGCCGGATGTTTAAAGATTTGTTTGAATTCCTCGATGCCCCTTATAACGCACCGGAAACTGAGTTTGAAAAAACTTTCTTTGGAGGTCTTGAGAAATTCGCCTTTTACGAAGAGTTGAATGCAGCCTGTTTGCGCAACGAGGGGATGAACATAAAAGAATTAATTGCTGAGGGCAGCTATAAAGCTATCGTGAAGAATTTATTGATGCCAAGAGGATTGAATTACGGTAACCTGCCGAAAGGATTACTTAAATTTCATCGCTATTCCGATAGTCCTAGAACTCCCGTTGAAGAGCATTTACAAGAAGGGTATCTATATGCGATGAATGAAAAGAGAGAGGTCAATATTCATTTTACGGTATCACCGGAGCACAGGTCGCTTTTTGAGGAATTGATAAAGTCGAAAAAAGAAAAGAAAGAAGAGGATTTGTCCGTTTCTTATAATATTAGTTTCAGCGAACAAAAACCCGGTACGGATACAGTTGCTGTAGGCGCTGACAATGAGCCGGTAAGGGATAATGGAAAGCTGATGTTCAGGCCGGGTGGACACGGAGCACTGATAGAAAACCTGAACGATCTGGATGCTGATATTATTTTTATAAAAAATGTAGACAATACAGTTCCGGATAAGAATAAAGAAATAGAAACAAAATATAAAAAAATACTGGCAGGCGTGCTGGTAAAAACACAAGAAAAAATCTTTGAGTATTTAAGGCTCATCGATAGTGGAAAATATACACATGATGAATTGCTCGAGATTCTTTATTTTCTTCAGGAAAAGCTGAACATAAAGAATCCGGATACCAAGCTTCTTGAAGATGCAGAGCTGGTACTCTACCTCAAGCGTAAACTGGATCGCCCGTGCCGTGTGTGCGGTATGGTTAAAAATGTCGGTGAGCCGGGTGGCGGCCCTTTCTTGGCGGTGAATTCGGATAAGACCATCTCTCCGCAGATACTGGAAAGTTCGCAGATCGATATGTCTGATGCATCAAAAAAGAGTATGTTCGAGCGGGGTACGCATTTCAATCCTGTGGATATTGTATGCAGCGTCAAAGATTACAGGGGTTACCATTTCAACCTGAAAAATTATGTTGATTATAACACTGGTTTTATTTCAATCAAGTCTAAAAACGGGAAAGAAATAAAAGCGTTGGAATTGCCGGGTTTATGGAATGGAGCAATGTCGGATTGGAGCACTATTTTTGTGGAAGTTCCTATCGAAACATTCAACCCTGTCAAGACTGTAAATGACTTATTGAGAGGACGGCATTTGTGATTGATTAGCAATTGCTTAAGGGTGTTTTTTCTCTACGGTGAAAAAATCGTCATTTTTAAAGCAAAAAATGGCTTAGATTCTTCATTATAAGAAAAAAAGAATTATCTTTGTAGAGAATTTGAGGATACATTAAACTTTATCAACTGTCTTCCTTATGATTATTTATTTTAGGATAACATATTGATTTTGACTGACTTTTATAAAACTACAATAATGAAACTTCGATTAGTATTAGTCGTATTACTTCTCTTACCTTTATTGGTTAAAGGACAATCGGATGTGATATTTTATTCAAAGGGTAAAATGTACGTTCAGTATAAGGCTACAGGAACAAAAGGAGAAAGTGGTTCTACAGCTTTGTATATAGATGGTTCTGCAAAATTTGCTACCGGAGCATCTATTAAGCAAAAAGGACGTACGGAAATAACAAAAGATTTTATTAATGCTAAAAATCCTGCTCGCATAAGTGAGGAAGAGACACCTCAGCTTTTTGTGGGGAAAGATAATGTAGAGGATGACGGTGTTATTGCGTTTGTTGGCAAGCCTCAATGGAGCACTACTCTTAATAGAGATAGTGCAACGTTGCAGCGGATTTATGCAACGAATGACGATGCTACAGGTACTACATGGAGCAGAACTTTGCAGAAAAAAACAAACTGGATAAACTTCCCAACTATTAGTGTAGAAAAAGGTAAGCCAGTAAAAGATGCGAGTGATAGATATCTAGACGACTGGAGAAAGACCGGCTATTTGGTAGTAGATACAACAGTTGCTATGTCTGTCGATTATATCCGTGCTGACCAAGATAATCGTTTTGCAATAAATGCATCATATGACATAAATGCTACTGATCGCATGAACAGTGCACATGTAAGAATAAATGATGTACATTCTGCAACTAAAGGAGATCCATTGGCTTTAGCTCGTTATAGCCAGCTAAACTGGCAATATTATCACTATGATCCTGCCGCAGCTGGTACCGCAGCAGGTGATCATGGATTGTTTAAAAATGAAAATTCAGACAGACCAGAGCCTCATGAAGATACATTTGGTGGTTCTCTAAGGACTGAGGATACTCATGTGCAGGGCGAAGGTTGGAATTATCTCACAGGATTTACACCTCCATTCGAGCAATTGGGAGCAGATTATATGTTCTATCATACGTTAACAAAGCCTAATGGTGGTAGTATTACATCATATGAAGGCCCTATCGTCGATCCGTTTTTTAGAATGCAGGGTGGTCGCGGATATTTTATGAGTATGGAAGTTTCCCATGCCGATCATAAAACCGGACCGGAAAATATTAATTATAGATGGGATTTCTTTGAGAATAATAATCTGACTGGTATATCTAATGAAAGACGTGCGCGAGGTGGTTATGTCTTCAATAGAAGCGTATTCCAAGATTATTTATCTGTACCGGAAGATGAGCTTCTTACAGGAGAGCAGCGGATGGATAACTTCAGTCGTTTCTTATATGATAATACTTTGAATATATTTAATGCAACAACGAAAGAGCCTGTATCATCTTCATACAACGTATATAATAAGACCAACAGACCGTTGAAAGGACTTAGTAATTCACGTTGGATGGAAAAAGATAAGAATGGAAAAGATAAGAATAGGTCAAGGTATGAATTGATGGATCAGGAAAAATTTAATACAACTCCAGTGGTTGTAAAGTTAGAAGCAGGTTTAAACTTTTTAGGTAATCCATTTATGGCGCCTATTAGCTTGAATCCATTATTAGGATTTGAGGTAAGTCCTAATTCAAGTAATGTATATCCTGAACTGGCAGAAGCTGCTAATATTCTAAATGGATTTGAATCTACATTATTTACACCTCCAGGAGCCAGCAAAAATGTTACTATATCATCTAAAGCTCCTACTGCCGATATACGGGCCAAATATTGGTTAATAAATCATGCATTAGTAAAATATGATAAAAAAGATAATGTATATCGGTATAAGACTACTTATGATTTTGTTAGTAGAGATGCAGGATCTTCTAATGTTGAAGCTAAAATACAGGACTCCAGACCAGGCAAGCCGGTTGTGACAACTATCAATCCATTGACACATGTAATTGCGCCTATGCAGATGTTCTGCTTACAAACAAGTAGGGAAGTTGAAATTAAGATAGATTCGGCTTTACAAGTTTTTGGATTTCCACGTTTTACAAAAAGTGCTTCAACAAAAGCTTCCGGTAATAATGATGAAATAATGAAGGACTGGTTTATAGTGGAGGCAAAAGCTGCTAACGCAGATAAAGCAGACCGCACGACAATTGTATTTAATGATAATGCTTTACCAGGATTTAATAAACAAGATGTATACGATACAAGAAAAGGTATCTCAGAAGATTTCGAAAGATATGAAGATGTTATCAATGGCAAATCAACAAAGACATCTTTTGAAAAGAGTAAAGCTATAGTATTTACAAAATCAATTGGAGATCAGGTAAGCTTGCTTGGTAATGGAATTCCCACCAAGACAAAAGAGCTTGCTTTATTCTTTGTTCCTCCTGCAACTACACAGGAAGTGACTCTTAAGTTTTATGGTCTGGAAAATGTGGCGGCTGTTCCTGGTGTTTGGCTGGTTGACAGATATATGGATAATAAAACAATAGAATTAACTCCTGAAACGGAATATACATTCGTTTCCGAAGCTTCTAATGATACAGAAAAAGATTTGAATGACAATAGGTTTGTGCTCCGTTTCTATGATGAGGGTAAAGGTATAATAAACAATGAAGAATCGGAGATATATTGCTATTACAAAAATAAAGAATTTACACTTTATATTAAAGGGCTGAATGAAAATGATATAAATAGTGATGTTATTATTTATGATGTTCAGGGACGTTTAATGGGACGGACAAAAATAAATGAGTTATTGTCTACTGAAACAGGAACAGAATTTCGATATGTAAAACCACTAAATTTGGGTACTTATATCGCGAAAATAGTAGGAAAGAGAAACCATGCGGTTAAATTCGTGAACTTACAAAACTAATACGAATATATAATTACACACAAGCAAGCGTACGAAAAACAGGAATAGATGAAAACGAAACTACGAATAATATTATTATGGGCGATGTTCTTTAGCTTCATGACTCTGCCTTCTCTGCATATGCATGCGGACGAGGTCTCTGATGTTGCGGCTCCGGTCATGGTTACTAAAGAATTACCTTCCACCTCATATTTGAAAAAAGAGAAGAGATCTATTGCCAGTGATACTCAAACATCGGCAATGGCAGCACCTGCCCGCGGTTTTATGGCGAGATCTAGCAGTTGGGTGGACCCTTTTCTTCCGGGCGAAGACGAATGGTCTAATCCGGGTAATGTGGGAGCTCCGGTAGGTGACGTTTCTTTACCGATAGTTTTATCCATATTGTTTTTATATATGATATATCGGGGGGTAACTACATCGAGAAAGCGGAACAATTTTTAGATTAACTATATAAATATATTGGAAAAGCATTCAGTAACAGAGCTGGATGCTTTTGTCGTTTTATTCCTCAATCCATTTTATTATTTTATCAGAGAAAGGATCTTCACGTGGTGAAGCAAAATCGACCAGATGTCCGTTTTCGTCTATCATAAACTTTTGAAAGTTCCATTGTACTTCTGCATTCATCTTTTTATTTTCAGACTTCTCTGTAAGCCATTTATATATGGGCGCTTTATTTTTGCCTACAACATCGATCTTGCTCATCATAGGGAAAGAAACATTGTAATTTAATGTACAGAATGTTTTGATTTCTTCATTTGTCCCCGGCTCCTGCCCATTAAAGTTGTTTGCCGGGAATCCGATAACTACAAAGTTCTTATCTTTATATTTCTCATATAATTCTTGTAACTTTGTGTATTGAGGAGTTAAGCCACATTTCGAAGCTACATTAACTATCAGGACTTTCTTACCTTTTAATGCCGAAAGATCAAATTCTTTCCCGTCTATATCCTTTACCTTAAAATCGTATAGGGTCTTGTCATCCTGTACCATAGAGATAGTGATTATGCTAAATAAAAGCGATAAAATAAGCTGTTTCATGTTTCTCTAAATTTTAAACCGACTATTAGATAAACAAATGAACTTAGATAAAGTTTTTAAGTATAATAAAGAACATCTAAGATGGCTAAATAAGAAAAGTTTCGATTTTTGTTTCGATAATAAATAATATTCTTTCAAATGTTAATTACTGAAACTAAGGTAATAGTTGTTATATTCATTAAATGCCTTTGTTTGCTTATTTTAATGTATTGATAATTAATTTGTTATATTTTACTGAAATGTATGGTATTTGAATATTATATTTTTCGAATCAAAAGTTTTGAAAAGTATAATCTTATGGTTATATTTGTTTATATAGTGCTATATATAAATAATTTGAAGAGTAGATATGTTTCAAAATAAGTTATAACTGTGTTTTATTTTATTTGGTAATCATAGTAATTAACTATTAAAAAGTAAGTTTATGGGAAAGATTTATAACATTGGAAGTACATCCGAGACTAAAATTAATGAATGTCGTCCGTTCGATACCCATAGTCTGGAAGTGGAACGGGAATATTCAAATACATATTCGGAAATACTAAGAATTTTCAGAGAAGCTTTTAGTTTGGTTGACATAACACAAATTATTAAGAAAATATAAGGACAAATATACTTTCAGTCCCTTTGTCTTTATATAGATAATTATATATGTAAAAAATACCTGTTTTTATAATCAGGTATCAAATTCATGGCAAGATGTATCATAGACGGTGCATCTTTTTGTATTATATAGCATAAAAATTTACTTACAGGCTCAACTGTATAATATCTCCGCGTGTTTACCTTCTTTATAAGATGAAGTTGTAACTTTACAGCAGTTAAAAAGTAAATGAAATGGATTTGAGTTTAGAAGTGTTCTCCATCATTCTGTTTTTCGGAGCCTGCGTTGCAGGTCTTATCGGATCGTTGACAGGCTTGGGCGGAGGAGTTGTAGTAATCCCATTACTTACATTGGGATTTGGAGTAGATATGCGTTATGCAATCGGTGCGGCGTTGGTTACCTCTATAGCAACCTCTTCCGGTGCTGCTGCCGCCTATATCAAAGAAGGTATTACAAATGTACGTATCGGTATGTTCCTCGAAATAGCGACTACAACAGGAGCGGTAATTGGTGCGATAGTGGCTATGTATCTAGATAAAGTATATATCGCTATCATTTTCGGATGTGTTTTGATATTCTCGGCTGTACGTTCTATAAGTAAAAAGGAAGAGAATATAGATTATGCGGCGCCCGGTGATAAGCTTGGAGTAAAGTTGAAACTCAACGGCTCTTATCCCACTAAAGGCGGTGGAGTTGAAAAGTATAATGTGCATAATGTTCTTGGCGGATATTCACTCATGACAATTGCCGGAGTCTTATCCGGTTTGTTAGGTATTGGTTCCGGAGCATTGAAAGTTCTGGCGATGGATACGGCGATGAAGATACCATTTAAAGTATCAACTACTACCAGTAATTTCATGGTCGGAGTGACAGCAGCAGCAAGTGCGGTTATTTATCTGCAACGTGGATATATAGACCCGGGATTGGCGATGCCTATTGTCGTGGGAGTATTATTAGGAGCATTCTTCGGTTCGAAGATACTGCCGAGGACGAATGTAAAGAAATTGCGTCTGCTCTTTAGTGTTGTCATATTCTTCTTGGCAATATCTATGATCTATAATGGTATAACCGGTAAACTCTAAGACGATGAATATATTTACAAAGGAATTCTGGGCCGAAAGAGATATGGAGCTTCTTATTGGGAAGTTGCTTCGCTATGGAGTAATGCTAGCCTGTGGTATTACGCTTTTTGGCGGTATTATATACGTTTATCAGAACCATGGTATATCCATGTCGCATTATAGCCCTACGCCCGACGGACAACCATTTCCGGGCGTAGAACATTATTTACGGGAATTGACAACAATTATACCTCGTGTACTCACTTTCGACGGTGCAGCTATTATCCAACTGGGTGTGTGTGTGTTGATTGCTACTCCTATCTTACGTGTGGCTTTTTCCGTTATAGCTTTTTTGATCGAAAAAGATTATATGTATGTAGTGATTACCTTGATAGTTTTATGTATTATTGTAGCTAATATGCTTTTAGGATTACATTGACCATGAATAAGATTATACTGTGCCTGCTCTTACTGATTCCTGTTTCGTCTTTTGCCCAGAATCCCAAGGAAAAGGGGCTGGCAAGTATCAACAGGCAGAGTGCCGAAGCATATATCGGACTTCTTGCAAATGATGCACTGCAGGGACGCGAAGCCGGCAAACAGGGTAACTGTATTGCTGCTGAATATATTAAGGCAGTCTTGCAGGATATGGGTATAAAGCCATTAAATAATAGTTCCTATTTTCAACCCTTTGAAGCATATAGCAGGGAACGACAAAAGCGCACACGATTTTCAGTACATCCCGATTCAATAGTTAAATATAAAGGAGAACAGGCTTTTAGAAAACTCGAATTAAGAAACGTATTAGGTTATATAGAAGGCAAAAGGAAGCATGAATATGTTATTGTCGGAGCCCACTATGACCATCTGGGAATGGATGAAAGCTTAGCCGGAGATAACATATACAACGGTGCCGATGATAATGCTTCAGGGGTATCTGCTGTATTACAAATAGCAAAAGCCTTTATCGCAAGTGACGAGAAACCCGAGAGAACGGTCATCTTTGCATTTTGGGACGGAGAAGAACTAGGACTACTCGGCTCGGAGTATTTTGTTGCCAATTGCCCTTTCGTTTCATCCATAAAAGGATATCTCAACTTCGATATGATTGGGCGTAATAATAATGAATCTAATCCTGAGCATGTCGTGTATTTCTATACTGAATCTCACTCCGATTTTGGTAGGTGGCTAAAGGATGATATTACAAAGTATAACCTGAAACTAAAACCCGATTACAGGCCATGGGATAAACCAATTGGAGGAAGTGATAATGCATCATTTGCCAAGCGGGATATTCCGCTAATCTGGTATCATACCGACGGGCATCCCGACTATCACCAGCCGAGTGACCACACAGAGCGTATAAACTGGGATAAACTGATAGATATAACAAAGGCTTCTTTCCTCAATATGTGGAATATGGCTAACCTAAATACCTTTTAAGACATGAGATACATTATTACATCATTATTTCTGTTAATAACTCTTTGTTGTTATTCACAATCTCCGATAGAGAAAGGATTAAATGTTATAAACAGGCAGGATGCCGAGACTTATATCTCAATATTAGCCAGCGACAGCCTCGAAGGTCGTAAGGGTGGGCAACTGGGAGGAATAAAAGCTGCAGAATACCTGAAGAATCTGTTAGTGGAAATGGGTGTAAAACCTTGGCGGGGTAACTATTATCAGGACTTCTCTCCGACAAACCATCAGGCATCGGACGGAAGCAGTCTGAAACTTCGTAATGTCTTAGGTTATATTCCCGGAAAGAATAGTGATGAAATAGTAATGATAGGGGCTCACTTCGACCATGTGGGTGTGGGGCGTAAAATTGCCGGTGACAGTATCTACAACGGTGCAGACGATAACGCATCGGGTGTTGCAGCTGTCCTGCAGGTGGCCAAAGCTTTTATCGAAAGCGGTCAAAAACCGGAACGCACAGTGATGTTCGGGCTTTGGGACGGTGAAGAAATGGGACTGCTTGGTTCATTCCATTTTGTCGAAGATCATGCGAGTTATATTCCAATTCCTTTGGTATCCTCCATTCCGATAAAAGCCTATATCAATTGTGATATGATAGGAAGGGATAAAAACGGTGACGGTTCGCATGTAGCTGCATTTATCAGTAACAGTAAACCTATCTTCAAAGAGTGGATTGAAAATGACATAGCGACTTACAATCTGACACTCAGTCCGGAATTCCCGTCTCTTAACAGTTCTCCGGGTGGAAGTGATCACATGCCGTTTATGCAAAAAGGAGTACCTGTTATATTCTATAATACCGATGTTCACCCTGATTACCACAAGCCGAGTGACGAAGCCGATAAAATCAATTACGATAAAGTAGTGGATATTACCAAACTGGCTTTTCTCAACTTATGGCATATGGCGAATGCTGAAAGTTTTTAATTGATTATTTTTCAAAGAGCGTATTATAATTTTTTTATTCTATAAATATAGAATGGGAAACTCTTGTTCCTATAAGTATAGATAAACTTTTCATAAAAAAATACCAATAAGCAACTTGACCGCTCATTGGTATTTTCTTTATATTAAAGTATCTGTTTATCCTATCTGGCTGCCCGGAGTAACTTCTTTCGGCGGTTGTATCAATGAAAGAGTACCATCGCTGTCTTCCACGGATAGAAGCATTCCCTGCGATTCCACGCCTTTCAGTTTTCGCGGTTCGAGGTTAGCAATAAAGCATACTTGTTTTCCTACAAGGTCTTCCGGTTTATACCATGCGGCAATACCCGAAATAATCGTGCGTACACCCATACCGTCGTCGATAGTGAATTGCAGCAACTTATCGGCTTTGGGCATCTTTATGCATTCCAATACTTTACCAACCCGTAGATCCAGTTTGGCAAAATCATCGAAAGCAACATTCGGCTTTTGCGGAGCCACTTTTACCTCTACAGCCTGCTCGTTTGCCTTTTTAGTATCGAGTAGCTTCTGAACCTGCTTATCTATTGTTTTGTCTTCTATCTTGGCAAACAGCAGTTCCGATGGGTTCAATTGATGTCCGGCAGGCAATAAGTCTATTCTACCGAGTTGCTCCCATGTAAGATTATCCATATTGATAAACTGACGGATTTTTTTCACGCTGAACGGTAGAAACGGTTCGAAAACAATAGCCAGATTCGCTGTTATCTGCAGCGATATATTCATGATTGTCGCCACACGTTCCATATCTGTTTTAGCTACTTTCCACGGTTCAGTATCAGCTAAATATTTGTTTCCGATACGTGCCAGATTCATAGCTTCTTTGAGGGCATCGCGGAAACGGAATGTATCGAGATATGATTCGATTACTTGTTTTACACCCGCAAACTCTTTAAGGGTTTCCTTATCGTAGTCGTTCAACTCATGAAGTTGCGGTACTTTATTATCGAAATATTTCTGAGTAAGTACCAGTGCGCGGTTGATAAAGTTACCGAGTATCGCTACCAGTTCATTATTGTTTCGCGCCTGAAAATCTTTCCAAGTGAAGTCGTTGTCTTTTGTTTCCGGAGCGTTGGACGTGAGCACGTAGCGCAGGATATCCTGTTGTCCCGGAAAGTCGGCCAGATATTCATGCAGCCACACCGCCCAATTGCGCGAAGTGGATATCTTATCGCCTTCCAGATTCAGAAATTCATTTGCAGGAACATTCTCCGGCAGAATAAAGGAGCCTTCTGCTTTCAGCATGGCAGGGAACACAATGCAGTGGAATACAATATTATCCTTTCCTATGAAATGGAGCAGCTTGGTATCTTCCGATTTCCACCATTTCTCCCAGCTGTCCGGGAACAACTCTTTTGTATTCGATATATAGCCGATAGGCGCATCAAACCACACATACAATACTTTTCCTTTTGCATCCGGCAGCGGGATAGGCACACCCCAGTCGAGGTCGCGGCTTACAGCACGCGGTTGAAGTCCCATGTCGAGCCATGATTTGCATTGTCCGTACACGTTCGATTTCCATTCTTTATGGTCTTCAAGTATCCACTGACGCAGCCATGCTTCATGCTTATCCAGTGGCAAATACCAGTGTTTTGTTTCACGCATAACAGGAGTAGCGCCGGAGATAGTCGAACGTGGGTTTTTCAGGTCTGTCGGGCTAAGTGACGTTCCGCAAGATTCGCACTGGTCACCATATGCATTCGGATTGCCACAATGCGGACATTCACCCATGATATAGCGGTCGGCAAGGAACATTTGCGCTTCTTCGTCGAAATACTGTTCGCTTGTCTTTTCTTCAAAATCACCCTTTTCGTATAGTTTGAGGAAGAAATCCGAAGCCGTTTTCTTATGTATTTCCGAGCTTGTACGGGAATATATATCGAAAGAGATGCCGAACTCTTCGAATGATTCTTTAATCAGTGTGTGATATTTGTCAACAATATCCTGAGGCGTCACACCCTCTTTCTTTGCACGTATAGTGATAGGCACCCCGTGTTCGTCGGAACCGCCGATATGTACTACTTCCTCTCCTTTGAGTCTCAGGTAGCGTACATAAATGTCGGCAGGGATATAAACTCCCGCCAGATGGCCGATATGTACAGGGCCGTTGGCATAGGGTAGGGCCGATGTAACAAGGGTTCTGTTGAATTTTTTAGTCATATAGTATCTGTTTATATTTTCCTCTTTGAATATCAGGATGCAAAGATAATTATTTTAGTTATGAATTATATGTTATGAGTTATGAGTTTACCACATAAATAAGTAAGATATAAGTCTTTTTAATTTTATTTGTTTACATAAATTAACTATGTTTAGTTAAAAAGTAACAAAGGTAACGGAAATATCAGTTATCAGTCAGGAGTTATCAGATAACTATGTTTCTTGCAAAGAACTGAATTCGTAAAAGATAACAAAAGTAACACATTTATTACTTTTTTTATTTTCCGTGATTCTGTTTGGCTATATAAGATTTCAAAGATCTGTCCGATAATAATTTACCTTCCAATATAGATAAACTTCTCTTTGCTATATAACACTAAATCCACAAAACAAATCCTTCCAATCAAATGTTACTAAATCTAAAGCGAAGCAGCTTTTTAACTTTTCATTCATCTATAAGATAAAGGTTAAATAAAGATTGTAGGTTATTAATTTAATAAATAAAGAAATGAAGAAATTTACAAAAACTATGCTTGGGTTATTATCAGCCGTTGTATTAGTATCGTTTTCTGCATCGGTGAATGCACAGGATAAAAAAGAGGACAGGGCAAAAGCACTTGAGCCGTTTCCTCAGGCTGAGGTAGGCATGGTAAGGCACGTGATAGAGTTGAAAAAGAAATCGGACGAATCCCTTTATAAGGTAGAGATTATTCCGGGCAAGGTGATGAGTGTAGACTGCAATCACCATACTCTTATGGGTAAACTTGAAGAAAAAGACTTGCAAGGGTGGGGATATACATATTACGAATTCAAATCGAATGGTCAGACACGTTCTACAATGATGGCATGCAACAAACCTAACGAAAACAGATTCGTAAGTGGTCAGACACAAATAGTCCGTTACAACAGTAAATTACCGATTGTGGTCTATGCTCCTCAGGGATATGAAGTAAAATACAGAATTTGGAAAGCCGAGAAAGAAAAAAGCTCGGAACAGAAATAAGTTTTTATAATATTTTGTCATGTTGAACGAAGTGAAGATTCTCACATTTATATTTGGAGAGTCTTCACTTCTTTATTTTTTATAATCCCAGTGTTTTCTTCAATGTCTTGTATCCGCTAAGGCTTATCCGTACCTGATTGCCGTTTTTGAGTTTCAATAACTGGCTTTGCTTATCAAATAATTCAATCTGTGAGATAAATTCTACATTCACAATGCTCGAACGGTGTACCCGTACGAATTTATCCGTTGGGAGGCTGCTTTCGAATGATTTCATCGTCTGCTCTTTCAGGTATTTTCCTTTGGTGGAATGTATCATTACATAGTCGCCTTCGGCCTGCAGATGGATGATTTCGGATATCAACACAACATCTATTTTTTGCCCGTTTTTGACAGCGATGCGTTCGAGTATTTCGATGTTTTCCAACTCTTGTGTATCAGATTTATCTTCCGGGGTTTCAACTTCATTTGCAGTATCCGAAATGATTTCCTCCTCAGTATTATTCAGTCGTGTGAATATTACTATCGTCAGGCTGTACACCAACAATCCTATAACAATACGGGAAGGTATAACAGATGTCAGAAATATCCATTCATTTTCGGGAAATGACAGATAGAGAGCGAGATATTCTACTCCTATCCAGCAGGCCACAAACAGGATAGCCATTGCCCCGTAGTTGATAAATTGCTGTTTTGCCGGCAGTGAGGTGAAATGTACATATTTTGCTGCATTTCTTAGCAGAAGCAATAATCCCGATAAGGCTATTCCGGATACGGCAGAATCAGTTATCAATATATATTCGGGTACATTTATCAGCGGTTTGAAACAGATAAAGAGAATAACGGCCGCTGCCAATGCGATGAATATATGTATATATATCAATTGGCGGTTTTTCATTTTGCCGTATTCTTAATTTCTTATTTCACCGCTGCCGAACATGGCACTACCTTTGATTATAAGGCATGGACTGCCTTCGGCTATATTACCGGAGCGATAACGCTTATCTTCGAAAGAACCCAGGATAGAGTTACTTTTTAGCTCTACGTCCCAATCTGACGGTATATAGATTACTATGCTGCCGAACATTACATTAGCTTCAAGTACACCCGGCATATCGGATAATTGCGCTCTTCGGAGATCGATAATCAATTCGCCGAACATCACATTGCCTTCACCGCCTTTGAAGTTCCGGGAAAGTACAATTTGTTCTGCCGATCCGAACATTACATTTTTATCTACATAAGCAGCTTCGTTATAATCCGAAGAATTATTTTCACTATTTGCCGATTTGGATCTGTGGGCGTAGTCTATTTGTTCATATGGGTGATCATGCTCGTTTCTTTTTCGTGAAGAGGGAATAATACGGCTAAGTACTAAACATGCCCCGACGATAATAAGCAAAACAGGCCAGTATGTTTTGAAATCGATATCGACGCACGTAAAATATTCAGGCAATATATGGCATAGTCTGGGATAAATAAAGAATCCTCCGACTGCAATCAGTATTATGGCGGCGCTATAATTCCTTTTCAACAAACTCCATACTCCGATACCTATCAGGAGCATCTGCCACGACAGAAGTATCGGCCGGTATTCGGCAGAAATAATATTCAGATTGAATAACAGAAATAATCCGCCGATAAATATAAGTAGTATAGCAAAGCCACTTCCATTATCCCTACCTCTTTTAAATAAGTGTTTATCTTTAAAATCTTTTTCCATGACGATTGTTTTTATGGGTTTTTGTTACAAAAGTATGCTTACATACAATTGCCTGCAACGAAAAATCGACGAACACGTCTTATTAGTCGACGAGTACAATACAAATTGACTATAAGCCTATTATTTTTTCGGCCTGAATCCGTCCTGTAATTTATTTCCTCTGGCTTCTACTTTTTTTATATCCTGCATCTTCCATTCTTTGGCAATTGACGCATCGCCCGTACACGGGAATACATCAAAGCACGAGCCGTTGCGGTGAGTGGTAATGAAGACCGTAATACTATCGTTCATTTTATACGGGATAATTTCAAAGCCTCTGCCGTAGGATGTCTCTTTAAAGATGCGGGAATCTTCCATTTTGTAGTTTTCAGAATACGGAGCAGTCAGCATAACAGATACAAAATTATCGATGTTACGGCCTTTCAGAGCATGATAATATTGACTACCCGATTTGGCAAAAGAAAGGAATAATAGAAGTGCCGATATGGAAATTATAAGAGTACCAACCTTACTTCCCGTTTTTGAATTTTCTTTAATCAGTAATGCTGCAGCAAAAAAGATCATGGAGAATAATACTCCTGCACAAAACCTGAAATCACGGGCTGTCAACAACCAGTAAATCGTATTTATGCATAATATAAGGAATACGAAATATAAAGATGAATTTGTCTTTCCTCTCTTACGTATATAAAAGAACAACACTACAAAAACAGATATTACCGAAAGAAAGAAATATGTAGTCCACGAGAGCAATGGGTTAGACTTCATAAAGTCTTCGAAATAATGAGGAATAGCATAATCGAATCCACCATTTGCTATTACAGAAATATATTCCCGTTGCTTTTCTACAACATAAGCAGGCATTTTCCAGTCGAAGGAAAATAAGTCGAGCTCGCCCAACGGATAAATGAGATATCCTGTAATAATAACATTCCGAATTAGCCAGAGAATAACGATTGTAGCTGAAGCTATAAGCAGAAAAGAAACCTCTTTATACTTTTTATCTTTAATCAGTAGGTAAATTACATACAAGCTTATTAGGCACAGAGGTGTAAAGAGCAGCTTAAATGTTATTAGCGATATGAGCACAAAGACATACAACAACGGTTTATTTTTTAAATTGGCAGGATATAATATCAGGCTCGACATCAGATAGAAAACCGCCAGATTGGGAATCGTATCGGTTGAAGTATCGGCTATTGCTTCCCTCGAAAAATAAAATAGTAGGAAATATAATGCTAATAAAATTATGCGCTTTAATTCAAAACCACTCTTTATTGTTTCGTATAATATCCATACAACCAGAATAACGGCTAATGTGCTTTGCAGTCCATAAATAGCCTGACCGAAAATAAACCGTAAGGTGAAAATCGAACTTAGTAAAAGATAATTGGAATTAAAGCCAAGCCTGTCTTCAAAGTTTCCCAAGCCCGGAATAACAGCAAAGTCCTCATTCCAGCGGATATTCTGATAATGGTAATAATTAGGGTCGAAAGTAAGAAAGGATGAATACAGGCACAGAACGAGAATAGAAAATATGGCTAATCCTATTATTATCAGTTGAATTACAGATAAGCTTCGCATTTTTGAAAAAATATTTTTTAAAGTCTCAACAAAATGCTTTCTTCTCCACAGCCAGTATGTCAAAGCTAATCCCGCGAATGCGAACAATACATAATGATTTGACGGAATAAATAATGATGTGGCTGATAATGGGATTAGTATTGCACACATACCTATCAGAAAACGATCAGTTATGGAATAGTCTCCATTGCTTTTACAAATCAGCTTATATAAATAGGATATAAAATCACCTGCAGAAAACAGGATGAAAAAAATTATAATCCAAGATACAATTATTGCAATCATTGTCCGTTCGGAATCATTTATTATTAGACAAATGTATGAAAATTATCAGGAAATAAGGCGAAGAGATATATCCTGATGTGTTTTTATCTTGCATAGGATTAACCTTAACTAAAAAGAATGACAACAAATAGAGAAGAGACTTAAAATATTTTTAACTTTGCATCTTAAAATAATAAACAGATATATGTTGACGCTAAAAACGATTAGTGAATATCCTGAACTGATTATAAAGAAACTTGCTAAAAAGCATTTCGAAGCACAAGAGATTATTGGAAAGGTATTGGAACTGGACCAACTGAGAAAAAAGACGCAGACAACTTTAGATGCAAGCCTTGCCGAGGCCAACAGTCTGTCCAAGCATATCGGACAACTGATGAAGGAAGGGAAGAAATCCGAAGCTGAGGCTGCAAAGAACAAGGTATCCGAACTGAAGAATCAAAATAAAACATTAGAAGATGCTTTGCGTCAGGCAGAGCAGGACTTGCAGGACTTGTTATTATTAATACCGAATTTGCCTGCAGATGAAGTTCCGGAAGGACGTACAGCCGAAGATAATGTTGTGGAAAGAACCGGAGGTGAAGTTCCTGATTTGGGTAAAGATGCACTTCCTCACTGGGATTTGGCAAAAAAATATGATTTGATCGATTTTGAACTCGGAGTGAAAATATCAGGTGCAGGCTTCCCTGTTTATAAGGGAAAAGGTGCGCGTTTGCAAAGGGCATTGATTAACTACTTCTTAGATAAAGCGCGTGATGCAGGTTATCTGGAAATACAGCCGCCATATGTAGTGAATGCCGCCTCGGGCTATGGTACGGGCAATTTACCCGATAAGGAAGGGCAGATGTATCATGCAACTGTCGATGATCTTTATCTGATACCTACAGCTGAAATACCGGTTACAAATATATACAGGGATGTTATACTCGAAGAAAAGGACTTACCTGTTAAAAATACAGCCTATTCCGCATGTTTTCGCCGCGAGGCAGGTTCGTATGGTAAAGATGTTAGAGGGTTAAACCGCCTACACCAGTTCGATAAAGTAGAAATAGTACGCATCGATAAGCCGGAACATTCATATGAGTCTCTGAAAGAAATGGTTGCATATGTGCAAACTATTGTTGAAGAGTTGGAATTACCATGGCGTATACTTCGTCTTTGTGGCGGCGATATGAGTTTTACATCCGCTCTTACATTCGATTTTGAGGTGTATTCCGCAGCTCAGCAAAGGTGGCTTGAGGTCAGCTCGGTATCGAATTTCGAGAGCTTTCAGGCCAATCGCCTTAAATGCCGTTACCGCGATGCAGATAAAAAGATACAATTGGTACATACTTTGAACGGCAGTGCATTGGCTCTTCCGCGCATTGTAGCTGCTTTACTGGAGAATAACCAGACGGCAGATGGAATTCGAATTCCTAAGGCATTGATACCGTATACGGGATTTGAATTTATTAATTAAAGTGAAAAAGGAACTATTTGCTAAGCGAAACTGTTATTTTATATACTTAATATATTAAATTTGCGTTAATTGTTAAAACTACGATATAATTATACAAAAGTTATGAATAAAAAATTAATTGGAATCGGATTGGCTCTTGCCTGCATTATAGGTTTTGGATCGTGTAAGCCGAAACAAAGTGCTTATAAGTCTGTTTATGAGGCTGCGAAAGAAAGAGAAGTGGAAGAAAATACTACAGATAATTCATCGGCAGTATCTAAACCGGCGACAACACCTACATATTCAAGCTCTAACGAATCTGTGAGGAAAGAAAAGGTTACTCCTGTTTACGAAAGCGATGCTTCGGGCCTTAAAGCTTACAGTGTGGTAATAGCTGCAATGGCGATGAAACCGGGTGCAGAATCACTGAAAGAAAGATTCGGAAATGACGGATATAGTGTAATACTTGCCCGCAACGAGCAGGGAATGTACCGTGTAATCATAGCAAGCTACGATTCTAAAGATCAGGCTGTTGCTAAAAAGAATGAAATTCTGCAGAAATACGCCGAAATGGGAGATGCTGCTACTCTGAAAGCAAAATATGGTATTCCATTTAACGACTGGTGGATACTTCAGAGAGAATATTAATATATTCGGTTATATATCAAAATATTACAAAAAGAGAGGGTGATTTTCATCCTCTCTTTTTTATGATACAACGGGTATCTTAATATCGATCGTCTTAAATGTTTGATAGTTAAAAGTTTAAATCTTGCTAACTTTCTTTGTGCAAGAGTGTTGTTTCATTTTTATTTTTTTATCTTTGTATGTTGAATGGTAGATAAGCACGCAATAATTATTGGCACAAAACACATTATTTTATGAAAATTTCGAATTACACAACTTTACTACTGGTTTTTATCTTCCTTGCTTTACCATGCAAATCTCAGCAAAATAAAGATAAAGGTTATAAAGGATTTTATAAATCCGTAAACAAGTATAATGCGTTGGAACCAGTGCGGGCAAACGTAATACAAGATCCTGATGTCATAATAGATACAATTACTGTAGGCCAGTTGGATTCTGTAATGAATAATATGGTTGGCGTGACAGATATAATGCAGGGCGGAAAATCTATATTGCATCCGGTTGTAACGCTGGAGCTCGATCCACAGTCTTCTGCATCGGAAGCTTTATTTGGCAGTGTTGAAACGCTCGATAGGGATCCGGATATAGGAAAAGGAATGTTAGACCCGAAAATAAAGGGAATAAAATTTATAAAAAGAACTAGTGCTGTACCGGAAACTGCAGAAGAAACCCCGGCCGAGCCAACAGAAGTGTCGGAACATACTACCATAATAGCAATGGGTACGGCTCCGGCATCAAGAAGGCCGTCAATACCGGTGCCAAATGCACCTTCTATAACTTCTTCTCCGGCTAAGACTCCATTCAGGGAACTTAATGAAGCTGACTGGAAACTGTTCAGGTCGATGAATGTTAAACTTGTTGACCAGACAGAACAGCCTTATCTGAAAAAGTATGCAATTGTTTTGGGTTCTTTCAGGAATCTGAACAATGCTAATTATATTAAAAGGACGTTCAACAGTTTGGGAGAACATTCTATAGTCGTAAAGACTGATACAAATTTGTACTTGGCTCTATTGGGTAGTTTCCAGACAGAAGCGGAAGCAATCCAGAAGCTCGAAGAAGTGTACAAATATTATGTGGAAGGTGTTTCGAAAACAAGGAGGGTGAGTCGTTTCGGAGTTCCGCTTGATGATTTATGGATATTAAACATCAATAAATAAAAGGAGATAACATTGATAGAATGAAAGTAAAGTTCTTAGGAACGGGAACATCTACGGGAGTTCCTGAAATCGGATGTAAATGCCCGGTATGTACTTCGAATGATATAAAAGACAGACGCCTGCGGGTGTCTGTCTTAATTAATACAGGTGACGTAAGGTTGTTGCTCGATTGCGGGCCCGACTTCAGAGAGCAAATAATAAATGAAGAATTTGCCCCTATCGACGGAGTGTTGCTCACCCATGAGCATTACGACCATGTAGGCGGATTGGACGATTTACGCCCTTTCTGTAGGTTCTCTGATGTGGATATATATACTAACAGCATAACGGCAGATGCATTGAGGACACGTATACCTTATTCCTTTATAGAACATAAATATCCCGGTGTGCCGCTTTTTAGACTGCACGAAGTAAACAGTAATTCAACTTTCCGTATTAAGGGAGTAGAGATCCAGCCTATCGATATTATGCATTATATGCTGCCGATATTCGGTTACCGGATAGGTAGTTTTGCTTACTTGACAGATGTAAAATCCATACCGGATAGCGAGTATCAAAAACTGAGGAACCTTGATGTGTTGGTTATAAATGCGTTACATATGAGTGAGCATCTGTCTCATCTCAATGTCGCTCAGGCATTGGAGGAAGTAAGGAAGATAGCTCCACGTAGGACTTATTTTATCCATATGTCTCATCGGATGGGGCTGCATGCCGACGTAGAAAAGACATTGCCTCCTAATGTTTTCCTTTCGTATGACGGGTTGGAAATAGAGGTATAAAAACTTAGTTATTCCTTTATAGTATAATTATCGGGAATATAAGCTACACGGGCAAAGTTCTTCGTCAATAGCTCAGTGTCAATTATTCTGCCTCCTTCAAATTTCAGGATCTTGTTACGCCATATCTCATTCTTACGGTAAAACTCATCCCCTATTTTCAGGAACTCATGCTCTTTCTCAAACACATGATAGGCATAATCCAGTTCCTTATCTATACGCAACTCTCCTTCAAGGCATTTCTCCGTTAACCACAGGTTGATCTGGAAAGTATGGGGCGTATTGTTTGTAAAACGATAATCGCCATAATTGTAGAATACAGTAGCTCCGCTGCCAAAAGGGAGAACCCGTCCACAATCGGGAAAAGGATCGAACGAGTGATGATGCCTCTCCGTTATGGTTAATGAACTGTGCATCACCATCCAATGTATCAGATTGGCTATCTGGCACAATCCTCCCCCTATTCCGGGGCGGGCCTTGCCGAAAGAAAGTTCCATACCCTCAACATAACCTTTGCGGCGGGTAGGCAATCCTACCAGTTTACAAAAAGAGAAAGTCTCACCCGGCTTTATTATTATTCCATTGATTTGTTCAATGCCAATACTCAGATTCCTAACCTTATTTACCTGCAATTGCATATCGCTATCGCCCAGCTTACGGATAAGAACGGACTGATGTTTTTTAACCCTGAATGGGAGTTTGTCCGAGGTTCGAAGCGATGTATATTTATATCCGTCGAGATTCCACTCGCCGTATCGTTTTATCCTCCTCATCCATACAGCTAGGAAATATAGGACAGGATGATATTGGCTGAGTAGTTTGCGTTGATCAGACATACACTATTTCTTTTTCACACTCCACCCGAAATGCCCGATATTCTCCCCCATCTTATAATATTCTCCATGCGAATAGGCAATAGGCCGCGCATCTTCGAGATTGAATTTTCCGGTTGCCTTGTCTATATATTTATCATCGGCTTTTACATTCACTACATCGGCAATGAACATATCATGCGACCCTAGGCTCATTATTTCCTTCACCCTGCATTCTATGCTCAACGGTGATTCTTCTATAATGGGTGCTTTAACGATGGATGCTTTGCCGGGGGTGAGCTTCATCTCCTCGAACTTATTGAAATCTTTTCCTGATCTCACACCACACCAATCGGTTGTATGTGCTAACTCTTCGGTGGTGATGTTAATGACAAATTCCATATTCTTCTTTATGATATTATAGGAATGTCTTTCAGGGCGTACCGAAATATAGCACATAGGCGGATTTGTACAGATAGTGCCCAGCCAACTTAATGTTATGATGTTATATTCATCGGGATTGCTTCCGCAGCTTATCATGGCTGCAGGCAGGGGATAGATTAATGTTCCCGGTTTCCAGTCTTGTTTCATTTCAGGATAATTTCGTCCTTGTTTATCTTAACACTACAGTAATGGCATTGCAGTACTATCTTCTCACTGTCTATCACATCAAATTTAGTCGGCATAGGTTCATTATTAGTGATACATTTCGGATTATTACATTTTACTATACCCTTGATTTTTTGTGGGAGAATCACTCTCTTTTTCTCAACGACAGTATAATCTTTTATAATATTGAGAACTACATTGGGTGCAATAAGGGCTATTTTATTGATAACCTCCTCTTCAAAGAATTTATCGGAGATCTTAATGATTCCTTTGTTAATCATTTTCTTACTTTCGAGATTGTTACCTATGGTGATCGGATTATTGATTTTCTCGAGTTCCAGTAAAGATACTACTTTGAAAACAACGCTTGACGGGATATGGTCGATTGCTGTTCCGTTGCAAAGTGCAGCTACTTGTAATTCTCTTCTTTGTCCTTTCATATTGTGTTGTTCCTTTAATCGACGTTAATATTTAATGCATCACAGATAACGGCTTCGCGGGTGAATACACCATTTTTTGCCTGTTCGAAGTAATATGCTTTGGGACTGTCGTCCACATCCTGCTGGATTTCATTTACACGGGGAAGCGGATGCAGTATCTTCATATTCTCCTTGGTTTCGCTTATCATATCTTTGCGGAGGATATATATGTTCTTCACTTTTTCATACTCCATGAGGTCAGTAAAACGTTCCCGCTGAACTCTGGTCATATATATAATGTCGGCACTGTTGATTACTTCAGGAGAGAAATCGACATACTCGTGGTATTTTATGCCGTGTGAATCGCAAAAGTTTTTATAAGTTTCAGGCAACCTCAGTTCTTCGGGCGCTACGAAGTTGAAAGTCGGATTGAAATGCGACATTCCTATTATCAGGGAGTGTACCGTGCGGCCGTATTTCAAATCTCCTACCACTGTTATTGTAAGGTCATCTAAAGTACCTTGAGTCTTAAAGATCGAATAGAGGTCGAGCATGGTCTGTGTAGGATGCTGGTTAGCCCCGTCTCCGGCATTGATAATTGGTATTGCCGATACTTCCGAAGCATAGCGGGCAGCCCCTTCGAGGTGGTGCCGCATGATGATAATATCAGCGTAATTATTTACCATGGCTATGGTATCTTTGAGTGTTTCGCCTTTCGATGAACTGGTGGTGGCGGCATCAGAAAAGCCAATGATACGACCGCCAAGTCTGTTTACAGCCGTTTCGAAACTTAGGCGCGTACGGGTCGACGGTTCGAAAAACAGAGTGGCGCAGACTTTGCCTTCGAGCAATCGCCTGTTGGGGTTCTCGTCAAATTTCTTCGTCAGATTCAGGATTCTCAGAATGTCTTCTTTGGAATAATCAGTAATAGATACCAGACTTTTTTTACACATAGCTTCTCTTATTATATAGTGAGATTTTAACTGTTATATCAAAAAAATCCCCGAAAAAGAAAACTTTTCCGAGGATATATATTTAAATTCTAATATTGATGCAATAAATAAACAGATTGTCTTCAGGTATTAAATACTGTCTGCGTATAAAACTTCTATTCATAACAATCCTTTTTTCAGGTTCAAATATAGGCACTTTTTTTGAGATATATCTCATAATATATATAATTTAATAAAATGAGGCGGTATCTTTAGGATACCGCCTCATCTTCATAATCAACAAATCAAATAGTAGGCCTTTTATTCTACTAATGCTTTAAGTTCAATATTTCGTATCATAGCATATCCACTGCTTGATGAAATAACAGTATACTTGAAATAGCGTGCTTTTTGTGGATTTTTCAGTACACAGTTCTGTCCGGCATCGCTATTAGGATCAACGTTGAATGTTCCGAAATCATACCATGTAGCATTGTCCAAGCTACCTTCTACTTTTACTATAGATTGCGAACCTCCGTTACCATTACGTCTGAAGCTTATGAGAACTGTCGGCAATACTTCCTGATGAATGTCAAAGACAATCCATTGAGGCAGAGACGATCCGCTACTCCAGTTGGAATGCCAGAATGTTCCGTTATCATTATCGATTGCATGTTTTGCATGACCATTATCTGGTCCTTCACCTCCATTTTCTTCTGAAGAGAAGTCGAGAATCGTCCATGGTTTTGCTAATTTATCTATTTGCACCTCTGTGAGTGTCTTTATTTCACTCTCGTAAGAATTCTGATTTCCATTATAATCCTGAGTGATAACCAGTACTTTATATTCCGTAGTTTCTTCCAATCCTTCCAGCATGTAATTGGTGACATTCGTCTGTAGTTCAGCAGAAAATACTTCCTGATTAGTGGCCTTATCTATAGCTTTTACAAATATTTTGTCAAAATCTCCGTCGGTAGGGTTTTTCCAGTTCAATGCCACAGATACTGCAAAGATGCTCATTTCCAGATCTTCAACTTTCCCCGGAGGTACATTGTCTAATGTAGGCATGATATCCTCGTCGACTCCGGTAGAATAAGCCAGTCCCGTAGAAATACATTTCACCGTAACTTTATATAGTTCATTATATACATGGCCGATTGTATAGGAGGTTTTATCTTTACCTATTACCTGCGTATATAATGTATTATCCACATTACTGCCCTGCCATTCTACCACATAGCCGTCAAGATCTTCAGTATTGGCAGGAGCATTCCATGACAAAGTCAGGATATTGAGGCTGGGTGTTATTTTGAAATTCTGTATTTCTGCCTCATATGTTCCTTCCTGTAGCTTTTCCGGAATTTCAACTATCCCTCCGGTAACTAAATCATCATCGTCATCGTTACATCCGGTACAAAAGAATCCCGTTAATAAAACGATCAATAGGATATATTTTATTTTCATGTCGATATACATAATAATTATTTTTTAATTTTTGCATGACGGAATTTAACTTTTACGTGCCATTCTCCCGGCTCATTTATCTGATACACTATTTTTACATGCAGGTTTATACCACTGAAGGTTAATCCTTCTCTTGCTGCAAATTCGTCGGCTAATGCCTGAGCCTCGTCTGTTACAGTATAATAAGATGGGTGTAGCTGGTAGTATGACAAAGAAATAGAGTTTCTGCCCCCTCCCGGATCCTGCCTTCCATATATCGGATAAGGAACAGTAGGGAAATTGAAAATGACACCGTCATCCAGATATTCTGTTTCAATAGAATTATCAAACCATGAATTTCTATAGCTGGATCCGCTTGGCTCCCTGTTTATCGCTTTACCAGGGAATGGATTGTCATTACAATCGTAGAATGTCAACTTGATTTTAACATCGTCGCGTTCGGCAACTTTTTCGATGTGGAATCTTGGATGCGTATTGTTATGTACCTGTACTTTTTCATCCGGCGGAAGTGGGTTTCTATTTTCAATAGTATAGTTCTTCCCCGGTTCGGAAGCAACTATCCCGTATATCCATTCTCCGAAGTTGTTAGCGTCTTCCCAAGGCCGATAAACAAATTTGATTTTTCCGTAATTTGTGTATTCTTTGCTATCAGACTCATTCGAAACCTTTATATCCACACCATACAGCTCTCCGTCTATATATTGCGTTCCTCCATTGAAAGCAATTTGTCCGCTACCCGGGTTTATCTCGATAGGAGGTACTTCCTTCGCATATAATTTTTTATTTACCAGCTCCATTGTGCTATCCATATCAGGATTATAAGGAGATTTCCATAGTTTGACGGAATAATTCTTAAAGAACTCCGGAGCGTCTTTCCCTGTATTCAGGTCTTTAACCCTTAATATCTCGAATTTCAACGGCTGTGTGGAGCCGTCTATCATCGGAATGCCGGACACTACATAAAGCCCTTTCACAACTTCCATTGTGTCTTCACGCATTCTAATATTATCGCTAAGGAAACCTACAGGTATATCCTCTACGCAACTGTTAAATAAAATTATCGTAAATAATAGTATATAAATCTTTTTCATCTTTTTTCTTTTTAGGCATTAGTTTTTGGTAAAGAATAAAGTATGCTGGTTTGGCAATACGTGTATTATGCCCGTTGTGCTTATCAGGCCCGACGTCTGAATGCGATCTTTAGTATCAATTTCCGTAGCCGGGAGATTCTTGGCATCCCATTCGTCCCAGTAATTACCACGTTTGTAAGTGAGGAACACAAATTCAGGTTTTTCTACCAGTGGTTTACCGTCTCCGGTATAGTCATCACCCGGTTCGAGTGATATTCTCAGCTGTGTACCGATTGCATTTGTGAGTACTTCCCCTTCTTTACTCATGTTGTGCCTTTCTATTTTGCCGGGATAAATGTACATTGATAAAGAGTCGTGTAACACATCGACTGGTATGCTGTCGAACTGGTATTTATAATTAGGCTCATTGTATTTTGCCCGTCCTCTCACTGTCATTACGTCAATGTATTTACGAAATGAAAAATGTGTGGTTACGAAGAAGGTTACATCGCTGTTTACTACATCTTTAAGTCCGGCTTTGTCGATAGCCATTACCAGAGTATCGAAGAGATGATTTGAAGCAAGGAAGTCGTAAGTCGACATGTTTACATACGGTGAAGATGTACCTCCATCCAGTTTGTAGTCATCGTCTACACAGGAAACTACTGCAACAATTAAAATGAGTGATAATATATATTTTTTCATATGTCAATAATTATTTAAGTTATCTAATCTACACCTTACAATTTACCAACCCAGTATGGAACCTGATATAATGATGTATTTGCAGATTGTAATCTTTGTATATCTACAGGCCAGTAATAACCTTTCTTAGCTTTGCGCTCCTCCGACATAAAATCATTGCCATCCCAATAATCATTCCTGATACGGTCATATGCGCTATGTCCTTCACCTACTAATTCACGAGCGCGTTCTTCGAATATTTCTTTTATCAGATTGCTATTGCTTCCTATATATTTTCCAATACCAGCCCTTTCACGAATCAGATTCAGAAGATCTTTGGCCTGTCCGTGCCTTCCTAATTTTGTTAAAGCTTCAGCTCGTAGTAAAATACAATCGGAAAGCCTGAATATTAATACATTGGAATTAGCGAAATAATATTTTGAATCGCTAGGGTCTTCCTGTACGTGTGCTGCATATTTCAACATGAAAGGAGGCGCATAAGTATCATCGGTTTGGTTACCAAAGTTTTGGAAGAATAAGTTTCTTCTTTTATCGGCAGATGGATATAACATCAATGCTTTAGCCGGATCCAGAGTTATATAGTCGTCTATACTGTTTAATGTCTCCTTACTTGCATCCGTCCATGTTACGGTATGTATAGGATCCTTACTGGTTCCGTTTATGCGATACGATTCATTATCGGCAACTGAAATATGTAGTTCGAAAATACCTTCACTCGATTGTCCGTCAAACATATTCTCCACGTTATCAGGATTGTCATAATTTACTAATGTACGGTTGCTCTGATTCATGACGATATCCAGACATTTTTCCGCTTCACTGACATATTTAGTAAAGTCTTCAGTGCTGTTGTTCAAGTCCCTGGCCAGCCATAGTAAAGTATGTGCTTTCAGCGTCAGGGCTGCTGCTCGGTCTGCCTGTACTGCCCATTTATCATCGCCCTTTTTATCGTATGTTAGTAAAGATATGGAAGCGTCGATAGGTTTAAGTATAAACTGCAATACCTCTTTTTCCGATGATTGAATACGGGGAATTGTATTCCCGTCGTCGAGCCCTTGTTCTACACTTTCGAACGATTCCTGAACTAATGGTAAATCTCCGTAGATACGAACCATATGGAAATAAGTATAAGCATAGAGAAAATATGCTTCTCCCCTGATCCTGTCACGTTTCTTAATGGCTTCATCTTCCGACGAATCAAAATCGGATAAAGGAACATCGTTAAGATGTCTTAAGAGTGTGTTTGTTGTATTGATTACCTGGAAATAGGAAGTCCAGTCGAGCCAGTTGTAAGATGCTATATAGGAACCTACATAATTACCTTCGACAACTTGCTTCTTTACATAATTATTATTCATGAGCAATGTACTTGCCGGCAGGTCGCCATAAAGATACATCGGATTGTCCATTATTAAGACTTTTCGCAGCCTCGAGTATGCACCGGATAACATTTGTTCGCATCCTTTGGCTGTGCTCCATACTTGTTGGCCATATGCATCACCCAGCGGGTCATAGTCAAGTTTACAACCTGTATTTAATAGCATGGATAAAGCAAAAATGTATAATATTATTCTTGTTTTCATATTAGTCCTGATTATTAAAATTCAATATTTACACCCAAAGTATATCTGCGAGCTTGCGGATATCCATCACCTATAGCATACCCCCTCGAATCTACCATGGAAGCATCCACAAGTTTGTCGGATTTCTGCCATTGCCACACATTATATGCAGTTGCGAATACATATAATCTGTCTAATTTCAAGGTTTTCTTTAGCCATTTGCGGTCGAAATTATATGAAAGCGTGATATCATTGATCTTCCAGTAACTTCCGTTTTCCCACCACATCGATGATTGGTTGCGGAAAGCGTATGTAGGAGATAATCCATCTGCATGAGGTATTATCGACGGATAGTAACCATTTGGATTTGTTGTAGACCAGAAGTCATAATCAGGTATGTTTATCATGGCCATATGCGCCCAGTCTGCCCCTCTGTTATACCTGTCCAGTACTTGTTGATTTACTTCATCGTAAACATCGCGGCCAAAGACAAAATGTGTATTTACTCTCAATTGCCATTCTTTGTAGCCGAGGTTAATGTTAAAGTGTCCGGCAACTTTAGGGTTCGGATCGTATTCTGCCAAGACTACGTCCTGATCGGAGTTGTCTGATACCAGATAGTCGCCTGATACATCACGCCACATAGGATAGCCGGGAACCGCCTTACCCCATATTCCGCCTTTTGTAGGATCAAGAGCTTGTCCGGTGAAAGGATTCACAGGCAGATCGTCGAGGCTCCTTAACGGACCTTCGTAGATTAAACCTCTGAATAAAGGACCCGGTTTTCCTACTACATAACCATATTTATCGGTCAGGTAATCCCTGTTGTCGTTAGGTAGCTTGGTTATTACATTTGTATTATGTGCCAGCCCTGCTGTGAGTTGTAAGGTTAAATCATTATTGCGAGGAAATACATGTGCATCTACCGATATTTCCCAACCTGTATTACGTATTCCGGCTACATTCGATTTTACTTGTTCGAAACCTGTATAACCCGGGAATTTAACATCGAATAATAAGTCTTCTGTATTTTTATTGTAATAGTTGGCTGATACGTAAAGCCTGTTTTTGAAGAATTCCAGATCGATACCGAGGTCGGTTTGTATACTGGTTTCCCAAGATAAGTTATTATCAGCAAGATTTTTGAAGTTTTGTATGGCGGATGGTACACCATTATATCCGCTAGGATTCAGGTTACCGGTACCTACATATGGTTTATCGAAACCATTATAGCCCATTTTATACATATTATAACGTAAGTAGTTATCAGCGAACTGCTTTCCGTTACGTCCTATCGTGTATTTTAGTTTGGCAAACGATAGCCAGTCTTCAGCAAACTTCATGAAAGATTCTTCGCTTACTATCCAGAATATACCACCCGAATAGAAATTACCCCAGCGGTTGTTCTTGCCAAATCTTGAAGAAGCATCCCTACGGTAGTTAAAATCTAACTGGTAACGATCCATAAAGCGATAGCCCAAACGTGTCCAGTAGCTTAACATCGCATTCTCACCTATAGTCGTTTCATACTTCTTTAATTCACTTTGTTTGTATCCGTTAATAGTTTTTATCATATCGCCGGAACCACCTTCAGCCTCCATAGTCATAGACTCGGTACGGTTATACTCGTAAGACGTACCCAACAGGAAATTTAAATTGTGATCTTTTCCTATGTAGCCTGTATAATTCAGATAGTGTTCCATATTTGTTCCTAAACGCTCATTCTGATCACTCTTAGCTTTTCCCAGTTTTTCTTTATTCAGGGTAGACGGCTGAAATTCATTACGTTTCTGATTATAATATACCACACTAACCTGAGAGTTGAATCCGACTCCTTTCCAAAGGTCTACATTTAAGATATTTGTAGCCTGTACATTTATAGTCCGGTCAGTCCGGTAATAATCTTCGAGCGAGCCTTTAAGGAAATGCATTTGTTCTGGAGTCAGCGTCAAAAGAGAAGAGTTCATTTCCGACGGTTTTACAGGGAAATTGCCACGTGAATTATGGTCTGAAGCTCCCGGTTCCCTATCCAGATACGAAGCGTTTATAATTGTCTGGTTTCTTACCCTTTGCCAAGGTTTCTGAGATATATTCGCATTAAGGGTATATCTCTTTAATCCGGTATTTTTTATAATACCTTCTTCATCATAATATCCTATTCCTAAGCGGTAATTCAAATCTTCGGAACCTCCCCTTATTGAGGCATCATATATCTGTTGTATAGCTGTCTGATAGAAAAGATCCTGATAATCCATATTGTTATTAAACGATGGATTTAAACTATCGGTAAGGATAATAGGAAGAGCTTCTCTCCATGATTCATATCCCCACGTATCATATATAAGCCCCATTTTCATTCTCCTTTCGGCTGCACCTATAGGAGTCTTTGCTAGTTCGGGGCGTACATTTATACTGGTAGAGGCTTTAAGGGTTACTTTCATCTTACCTACCTCTCCTTTTTTAGTCTTAATAATGATTACACCGTTTGCACCACGCGAACCATAAATGGCTGCGGCCGATGCATCTTTCAGTATGTCTATTGATTCTATGTCTTCCACATTCAATGAGGCCAGATAATCGTTATTGGTTTTGCCATATCCTGCTACCTCCTCCAGTGTCGTCGGTACACCGTCTATCACATAAAGAGGATTACTGAATTGGTTTGCTTCACCCAAACTTCCCGAGATGACAGCATTTCCACGAAGTTGAAGACCACCCATACCACCTGGAGAACCTCCGAGATTCATCGATACAACACCCGTTACCTTTCCGGCAAGCAGGTCGGTGAGGCTGGCTGTAGGAAGATTGGCTAATTCTTTAGCATCTACACTGGCTACAGTACCTGTTGTAAACTTCTTCTGTACTGATTGGTAGCCGATAACGACCACATCGTCCAGATCGGTAGACTCTTCTTCTAGTATAATGTTCATAGAAGTTCGGCTGCCGACTTTTTCCTCGGCTTTAGTATAACCTATCGATGAAAACTGGAGAACGGCATTCGGTCCGGATACCGTAATGGAAAAACTACCGTCAGCATCGGTATGCACACCGTTTGTAGTACCTTTTTCAACAACAGTAACACCTATAATGGGTTCTCCTGTCTTTGTTTTGACAGTTCCGGTAACAGTATTTTTCTGTTGCTCTTCTTTTATACTATTTATGGCCATACTTTCGGGATTAACTCCGTTTTTGAACAGTATCACCTGTCGGTCTACTATTCTATAGCCCGAATAGTTTTTATCGAGTATTTTGTCTAAAACTTCATTGATTGTAGCTTTTTTGACAGATACATTTACACGTTTATTAACATTTACGGCCTCATCATTGTAGAAAAAAATGTATTCACTTTGGTTTTCAATTTCATAAAAAACATCTTTCAGAGTTTTGTTCTGAACTTTCAAAGAGAGCATCGTGTTCTGACTGTGAGTAGCGGAAGCCACTCCAATGCTGAGGAACATCAAAAAAACACCTATTTTCATAATTCGAAAGTATTTTTTTAATTTACATGAATTGCTTTTTCTTAAGAATTGTTTCATAGAATTCCCTTAGATTAAAGTTAATTAATTTTTCTTCTTTTTTAATTTAGTTAACATATTTTACCGGCTTCAAAAAACCCTTGTAACCTATGTCGGTGACAGGTAATTAATCATAAGCAAAATGTTTTTTAAGGTTTGTACTTGATTTGTATTGAGTTACAGGTTAATTATTTTTTTAATGCTAAGATTTTAATTCGATTTTTATATGCTTCTCGCTTATAATATATTTTATAGGAGCGGTTATCGATATATAATTGAGAACCTCTTCTATGCCTCCACCTAAATTTAATTTACCACTTACCTTGATGCTTTTAATTGCATTACGGTCGTAAGAGAAAGTCATATTGTAATGTCTTTCCAGTTTTTGTAACACATTATCCAGACTTTCGCTCTTCAAGAGTAAATAACCTTGTATCCATGATATATGATTGTTAACATCTACTTTTTGTATATTGACATCTTTTGATGATATTCCGTATGACAACATCTGGTTAGGTAATATCTCGTAGTCTCCTTTCAACTCATTACTTTTGACAGCTACCGAGCCTGAAACCAAGACTACCGACTGGAACGAGTCGTTATTATATGCAGATACATTCAGTTTTGTGCCCAATACATTTACATCTATATGATTTGTCTTGATGATAAAGGGACAATTCTCATCTTTTGCTACATCGAGATATATTTCTCCCGAAACAAATATCTCCCTTTTATCGTTAGCAAATACCGCAGGATATATCAGATTACTTCCTGAATTGACCCAAATTTTAGTACCGTCGCTTAATGTTAGCGAAGCAGTCTTTCCGTAAGGGACCGTCAGTTGGTTTAGTTGTGGTTTGCTTTCATCTTCCGGCTTGGCAATCTGTTCAGCATGTATATTCGATGCTCCTTCCTTATCATATACAATATTGGAACTGTCGGTTGCAATTTTTTCGTTGCTTGGCAGCGTTAGTATAATATGGTTGGAACGAAGCATGTTTTCATCCTTATCCATTTCTGTTATTATTGCAGCATAATCTGTATCGGCCTTCTTCTTCTGATTGATAAAAAGAACCCAGTAACTTCCGGCCAGAATGGAAATCATAGCTGCAATAGAAGCACCACGCAACCATATTTTTCTGAATGTGCGGTGCGATGTTTTAACGTGAAGTGTATTTTGCTCAATCTTTTTCCATATCTCCATCTTATCATCCTGTGATAGTTTTGGTTCTACGACTTTGAGCTTTTTTATTATATTTTTCAATGTTTCAGCGCTTATTTTTAGTTCTTCATCCCTGTTTATCTGGTTTTGCCAAAACGCGTCTGATTCCGTAGTGGGGTTTATTACCCATTGGATGAATGCGTCGTTGTCTAGCAGTGAAAGAATAATTTTATCAGAATGATTTGTTGACATACCAAATAATTATTTAATGAGTAAACGATTTGAATAATCAAATTGTACTCAATAATTTGAAAAAAAATGCGAATCAATGAAAAAGAAAGATTTTCCCTGATATAAGAAGGTCTGAACTACGATTAATCTGTAATTTTAGTTGAAAACCTTAAGAAAGATCAAGATGAATACGGAGAAGTCTATATTCTCCCTTATTTTTGTAATAGACCTGTGTATAAGGTTGCGCGCCGATTGGTAGTTAATACCCAAAAGTTGCGAGATTTCTTCATAAGACATATCTTGTTGAAATCTCAGATAGATCGCTTCTTTTTGTCTCGGATTTAGCATTTCCAGAACTTTTTGGAACTTCTCCCTTATCTCTTCATTTATTTCTTCCTGCTCATCGTCGTCTCCATACTGGTAGGTAGCAATAAAAGGCAGATCTTCAGGCGAGAAATAAGCCAAACGTTTATTTCTGGATATAGTGTCGATCAATAAATTTTTTAAGGAAAGCAAAAGATAGAATTTCGGATTGGATGTCGCAGATAGTGAAGATCGCTTATTATATAATTTAACAAATAAATCCTGTATGCAATCTTTTACTATATCCTCATCAGAAACAAATTTCATTCCATATTTAAACAGGGGATCCGAGAATGTTTCGAAGAGCAAAGCGAAAGATTGATTATCTCCTTCTCTGAAATCGTTCCAGATTTCTACAAAATTCAAATCTGCAGCCTTCAATTTATTGTTCAATTTTTACAAAAATAAACATTTTAAGTTTTAGAATGAAATTTTACGGTTATATTCTAAGGATATATATGACATTGAAAAATCAGATTTAGTCATATATGGCTTATCTTTTTATCCCGTTCCTGTTGGTGATATGTTTAATGCTTTAATATTCAGTATAGTGGTATCTTCTATCCATGACAGAGACAGTATATGAGGCTGACAAAAGCGTTTCGCTCTGTGCCAATTTATAGTCATGTAATATAACAACCGATAAAATAATATATGTTTGTAATTGGAAAGAATCTCGTGGATTACCCTTAAACTATAATATAAAGATGAAAAAAAAATCTCTCAGTAAACTTTTCCTTTCATTAGGACTGATTCTTATAGCATTGACCTCGAATGCTCAGCAGAAAACAGAACCTGTCGATTATGTAAGCATATTGACAGGAACTTTATCAAAATTTGAATTGTCGACCGGAAATACATATCCTGCCATAGCTCGGCCATGGGGAATGAACTTCTGGGTGCCGCAGACAGGCGAGATGGGAAGCGGATGGACCTATGTCTACACTGCTGACAAAATACGAGGATTTAAGCAAACTCATCAGCCAAGCCCGTGGATGAATGATTATGGCCAGTTTTCTATAATGCCGATAGTAGATAAGCCTGTATTTAATCAGGATAAGCGTGCGAGCTGGTTTTCTCATAAATCAGAGATAGCAAAGCCTTATTATTATAAAGTATATCTTGCTGACTCAGATATAACAACCGAAATAACGCCGACAGACCGTGCCGCTATGTTTCGTTTTACATTTCCAGAGACGGATAATTCATATGTAGTTGTAGATGCTTTCGACAGGGGCTCCTATGTGAAGATCATTCCGGAACAAAATAAAATCATAGGGTATACTACACGGAATAGTGGGGGAGTACCTGAAAATTTCAAGAATTACTTTGTAGTAATTTTTGATAAGCCATTTACATACAAGGCTACAGTAGGTGATGATGAAATTCGTAAAAATGAATTGGAAGCAAAAGAAAATCATACCGGAGCAATTATTGGTTTTTCTACAAAAAGAGGAGAGATTGTGCATGCGCGCGTGGCTTCATCATTCATTAGTTATGAGCAGGCTGAATTGAACCTTAAAGAATTAGCAAGCGATAACTTCGATCAGATAGCAGAAAAAGGACGCAATATATGGAACGAAACATTAGGCCGTATAGAAGTTAACGATGATAATGTAGATAATCTGCGTACATTCTATTCCTGTTTTTATCGTTCGGTATTGTTCCCGCGTAGCTTTTACGAAATAGATTCGAAAGGAGATATTGTACATTACAGTCCTTACAATGGCGAAGTGCTTCCGGGATATATGTTTACCGATACAGGATTTTGGGATACGTTCCGTTGCCTCTTCCCGTTTCTTAATCTGATGTATCCGTCGATGAACGAAAAGATGCAGGAAGGATTGGTAAATGCCTATAAAGAAAGTGGTTTCTTACCGGAATGGGCCAGTCCCGGGCATCGTAATATTATGGTTGGCAATAATTCGGCATCCGTAGTGTCCGATGCTTATATGAAAGGTCTTAGGGGATATGATATAGAAACATTATGGGAAGCATTAAAGCATGATGCGAATAATGTTCATCCGAAAGTATCGGCTACCGGACGATTGGGTTATCAGCATTACAACAAATTAGGTTATATCCCGAACGATGTCAATATTGGACAGAACGGAGCCCGCACTTTGGAATATGCCTATAACGACTGGACGATATATCAATTAGGCAGGGCTTTGGGTAAACCAGAGAGCGAGATAAAGATATATGCCGATAGGGCGATGAATTATAAGAATCTATATAATCCGCAGTTCAAGTTAATGACCGGTCGTAGCGAGAATGGAGAATTCGATAAGAATTTTAAAGCTGAAGACTGGAGCAACGTATTTTGTGAAGGGAACAGCTGGCACTGGAGTTTCTGTGTCTTCCACGACCCTAAAGGTCTTATAGATATTATGGGCGGTAAGAAGGAGTTCAATACGATGATGGATTCCGTATTTATTGTGCCGGGAAGTAAAGGTATGCAGAGTAGGAGAGTAATCCACGAAATGAGGGAGATGCAGGTGATGGATATGGGACAATATGCACATGGAAATCAGCCGATACAACATATGGTTTATCTGTACAACTATTCCGGAGAACCGTGGAAATCGCAGTATTGGGTTCGTGAAATAATGGATAAATTATATAATCCGAATCCTGACGGTTATTGTGGAGACGAAGATAATGGCCAGACATCGGCTTGGTATGTTTTTTCGGCTTTAGGTTTCTATCCTGTATGTCCGGGTACTGATGAATATATTATCGGGTCGCCCTTATTCAAATCGGTAACACTTAATCTCGAAAATGGGAAAAAAGTAATAATCAAAACAGATAATAACAGCAAAAAGAATAGATATATATCTTCTATCAGTGTAAATAAGAAGACTCATACTAAGAATTATTTCACGCATGATGTCCTTCTCAAAGGCGCTACAATAAATTACATCATGAGCGAATCACCTAATAAGAACAGAGGAATAAATGAATTGGATTATCCATATTCCTTCTCTAACGAGATGAATTAAAAAAGTGTCTTAAAATACCAAAAGAGTATATAAATACGCCATGGCGCATTTATATACTCTTTTTTGCAAGTTTTTTTACTGCTATATTTTTTATATTAATTAATATTGTGTGTTAATTTTTTTAGTTTTTATGTATATTTGCGTTTCATAAATCTGAAAATACTTTAAATTTTTCTTCTTATATATGTATATAACCTCAAAAAATATACAAATTATAACAATTATAAATGCTATTTTTTCTTCTGAAAATTTGGCACTTAACACTATTTTAATAGAGAGAGAGAGAGAGAGAGAGAGAGAGAGAGAGAGAGAGAGAGAGAGAGAGAGAGAGAGAGAGCATGACACAAGCTCACGCACACAAAGTTTAAAGAAAAAAGTTTTAATAAGCAATAATGCAGGTATTATAAAAAATATTCTGCATCAATTTTCTGTGTCCAAAAGCCGCATCGGGGGAAATGATTTTTTCCCGGTGCGGCTTTTTCATATCCCTATCCCTGATGTTTAGGCTTATAATTGATAATTAAACATATACCTGTTAATCAGATTAATAACCTAAATATTGTGCCTATGGAGAAATGAAAAAGAAAAAAAGGAGATAATACATTATATGTGCATCTTATACTAAAGACCCAGATTAACACATCACATATAATTGATATTCATTCTCCTATATCAAAAAAGAAAAAAATACAAATCACTAACTTTAATTAATCTATTATGAAATACATTTTTACCCAAAAAGTGTTTAAGTGCCTGAGAACTGGACTGCTCATATTAGCAATATTAGCTATGGGTGGTACACAGTATATTTCGGCTACTGTTCATGAAACTCTTCAAGACCGGAAAGAAGTGACAGGGAAAGTATTAGATAGTACTACAAAAGAAACTTTGCCCGGCGTTAGTGTGGTAGTAAGAGGAACTAATATTGCCACAATGACCGATGTTGACGGTAACTTTACTCTAAAAGTACCTTATGCCGATGCAACGCTGGTCTTTTCTTATATAGGTTTTCAGGCCCAGCAGATAGACCTGGAAGGAAGGACTACTCTGACCGTCGAGCTTCTTGAAGACATAAAAGCATTGGATGAAGTAGTTGTCGTGGGATATACTACACAGAAAAGGGAAAGTATTACCGGTGCAGTTGCGACTATTACCACAAAAGACCTAGTGCAAAGCCCTACTGCAAACATAAATAATGCACTAGCCGGACGTCTTCCGGGATTGATTGTTAACCAATTCGACGGAGGTGAACCCGGAGCAGATAAGGCACAATTATTTATCCGCGGTAAATCTACATATGGCGATCAATCTCCGATAGTTATCGTAGACGGAGTAGAACGCGATATGTCTTATCTGGCAGCAGATGAGATAGACTCTTTTACTATCCTTAAAGATGCCGCTTCTACAGCACCTTATGGTATCAGAGGGGCTAATGGTGTTATCGTAATCAGGACTAAACGCGGACAGGCTTCTGAAAGGGCAACAGTAAACTTTAAGGCTTCTGTCGGATTTAATCAGGTCGGAAAAACACCTAATCTTTTAGGTTCTGCCGATTATGCAACATTGTATAATGAAGCTAGCCGTAATGATGCTATAATGAATGGTTCGCTGGGTAATTATGTAGCTCCTTTCACTGATCAGGCGATTGCAGACTACAGAAATGGACTCGGATACGACTGGGACTATTTCGACTATATGTTCAAACCGGCTTTCCAACAGAATTATAATCTTTCTGTGCGTGGAGGTACTGACAAAGTACGCTATTTTGTTATGGCCGGATATATGGATCAGGGAACAAACTACGACCATGTCGATCTTTCTGACTTTGACACATCTCCTAAATTTAAAAAATATAATTTCCGTTCGAATATTGACGTAGATATCACGGATAAGTTTTGGGTTAAACTAGACTTAGGTGCACGCATCACAGATCGTACGAATATTGGTTCCAGTGCCGGACGCTTGGTAAATCTGGCAATGACACAACCTCCGTATCTACCAATTGTATTAGACAGTAATGATAATCCTGCAAATGTAAGCTATATAAGCAAAAATCCTCAGGGAATGTTATTCGGTGACGGATTATATCGCTTCAATCTTTTGGGTGAATTGTCCCGTTCGGGTTATCATACTCAAAAATTTACCACCCTTGAAGGTAGTTTCTCTATGGGTTATGACTTAGATTTTATAGTGAAAGGACTAAAAGTAGAAGGTACATTTTCTTATGATGCACGTGAAGAGCAATGGATAAGAAGAGAGGTCGAAACTTATGATGAAGGTTATCGTAAATATCCTGGTTACGCTACATTTACAGCTTCAAATGCGGATGGCGGAACCGGTGTATTCAGAACTCCCGGATATTATAACGGGGCATATACTACCGGAAATAAATATGATGCAGACCAGTCTGTGGGTAATAAATTTGAGCAGAAGAATCCTTCTAACAGATCATATTACCAGTTGAAGATGATGTATCAGGAAGCTTTTAACCAAAAGCATAATGTATCGGGTTTAGTCCTTTTCAATCGTTCTACCGAAGGACAATATGATGGAGATAAAGTCAGGGCAGACCACAGATATCAGGGCCTCACCGGACAATTTACTTATAATTTCTCAGACCGTTATTTTGCTGAATTCAATTTTGGTTATAATGGTTCCGAAAACTTCATTAAAGAAAAACGCTATGGCTTTTTCCCGGCAGGTTCTATCGGATGGGCTTTATCTAACGAATCGTTTATGGAAGGAACCAGATCTTGGTTAGACTTTTTCAAAATCAGAGGATCTTATGGCTTGGTTGGTAGTGATAAATTGCCGGGCGATAGATTTGGATACTTGCAGTTTTTCCAGAGTGGAGAAGGTTACGATTTTGGAGAAAACGGATTTGGGACTAACCCCGGAGGCTTTAGAGAAGGTAGCTTAGCAAATAAATTGTTGACCTGGGAAAAAGCAAAAAAACTAAATATAGGATTAGATGCTAATTTCTTTAAACAAAGATTAAGGGTATCGTTCGATTATTTCCACGAAGACAGATATGATATCATAACAGAACTGAAAGATGCGGATAAGTTAGGCTTTCCGGAAATAATCGGTAAAGAGTCGCCTCGCATGAATTCAGGACGGATAAAGAATCACGGAATTGAATTTGAAATTACTTGGGCCGATAAAATAGGTAAAGACTTCAGGTATAATATCCGGCCAAATTTCACATTTGCCCGCAACAAAGTAGATTACATGAATGAAGTGATATATCAATATGCCTGGAGAAGAAAAACGGGTCAACCGTTGGATGTAAATATGCTTTATGTATTCGACCATTTTGTTGCCGATCAGGCCGAGGCCGATAGATTAAATGCATCGAAATATCAGCCATGGGGTACTCTTATTCCTGGAGATGTTGTCTATAAAGACCTCGACGGAGATGGTAAAATCACTGATATGAATGACCGTATGGCCATGGGTTATCCTCGTAGCCCTGAAATACAATTCGGCTTGCCAATAACGTTGCAATATAAAGATTTCGATTTTAGTGTATTATTTCAGGGTGCTGCAAATTGTAATATCATGTTGAAAGATGCTGCTGTATTTGATTTCCCTAATTTCGATCAAGATAAAATAGGTAGAGTAAGACCTTTACATCTGGATAGATGGACACCTGAGACCGCAGCAACAGCCAAATATCCGGCTTTGCATCTGGGTACTCATTCCAATAACAAAAATGAAAACAGCACTTTGTATATGTATGACGGCAAATATATAAGGCTAAAGAATATTGAACTCGGTTATTCTATTCCTCGCAAGTTAATAAAAGTAGCAGGATTGAGTAATGTAAGAGTATATGCTCAGGCTCAGAACCTCATAACTTGGGACAAACTCGGAGATGTAGACGTAGACCCTGAAATGAAGAACGGAGGCGGAGATTGGTATCCGATATTGAAGGTGTTTAATTTTGGTGTGGATATTACATTTTAATAAATCAGTAAGAATATGAAAAGTTTTAAATATATCTTAATCTGCTTAATAGCATTAATGTTAGTATCTCTTACCGCTTGCAGCGAATATCTGGATAAGCAGCCGGATGATCAAATTTCTGAAGCAAAAACATTTGAGAGTTACAATAGGGTGAATCAGCTTGTTACTGATTTATATTTAAGATCTAAAAGATGTAACGCTCCCTTGACGTGGCTATCGCACTTTTCTTCAGCAGGATTAACAGATGAAGCGGAGGGAACTAATGTTGAAGGTAATTTGACAAACCGTTATAATACGGGAGACTGGAGCCCTACTACAATACCACAACCTAACGATGACATGTTTTGGAAAGGCATCTATAACACTATCAGAAGAGCAAATGTTATTCTTGCCGGCATCGAGAAATATAAAACGCCGGACGATCCTATCAATCCCGGAGATTTACAAAAAAGAATAGGTGAGGTTTATTTCCTTAGAGGTTATCTTCATTACCTTTTGGTGCGTATCTATGGTGAAATCCCTTATATGGATTATGTTGTAGATGTCGATGACCCTATGGATTTTCAGAAAGAGTCTGTTCATTCAGTCATAGAGAAAATTGTAGCCGATGCCAATGAAGGTATCAAGCGTTTACCTCCTAGACAAACCGGTATCCACTTTGCACGTGTAGATCAGGGTGCTTGTCTTGGATTGATTGCAATCTCAAGATGGGTGGCTGCTTTACCTTTGTATAATGGAGCTGCTAATTATGGTTACACTGGTCAGCGGCAGTTCGAATCGGAATATGCTTATGATGTAAAACGTTGGGAAGCAGCACGCGATGCAGCTAAGGCTGTTCTTGACCTTAAGGCTGATGGAGTTCCTCGTTATTCATTATATACAAAGGAATCAGATACAGATTTTACTGATAGCGGCAATCAGAATACAAGTAACTCTACCGTTTACAGACGTTTATGGAGAATGTATTATGATGAAGAAGCTTTTAAAAATGAAGCTGTTTGGTTTGTAACGAAAGATAAGTATGAAGGATGGTTTGGAGATGTTTATCCTCCTAGCCGGAAGGGAAGTTCCCGTCAGCAGCCTGTTCAGGAACAGGTAGATGAATATGAATATATCGGGCCTGATGGCTATGGCTATCCTATCTATGCCAATAGAGCTATATCTGACGGTTATGATGATGGAAACCCTTATTTCTCAGTTAAGCGTGATCCGCGTTTCTATCGTGACATCATCTTTCATGGTGCTGCATTCCGCGATGGAGATAACAATCCTTCTACAACCAATACGGCAGAAGGAGCTGATAAAATTGGAGAAAATAATGCAACAACAACCGGATATTACCTTCGCAAATATTTTCAGGAAGCATGGAATAGGGTTGGAAGTGTTTCCATCAGTGCACCTCCAATCTGGCGCCTGCCTGAATTTATTTATATCTATGCTGAAGCAGTCAATGAGATTTCAAGTCCTAATCAGGAAATATATGATCTGGTAAATACAGTAAGAGCACGTGCCTTTATGGCGCCGATGCCACCTGAATGTAAAACTAATAAGGAGTTGATGCGTGAATATATCAAGCGTGAGCGTCGTGTAGAATTCTTCTATGAAAATAAGAGAACTTTTGAAACCCGTTTCTATCTGGAGCCGACTACTCAGTCCGAATTAGATAAGGAAAAACAATGGCTTGCCGCAGGGTCGACAAATAATGAAAGATCTAAAAAATATTGGGAATTGTATCATCAGCCATATCCGAAATGTCAGCGTATGATTAATGGTATGATTCCGGTTGAAGATACTAATGGTAAGATCGAAGTAGGCGGTAAAAAGTACAGAATGGAGCGTTTTTGTAAAGAAATCCGAATATTTGAGGCTCCTAAACATTATTACTGGCCTATTATGCAGTCAGAATTGCAAAGAGATTTGAATCTGGTTCAGAATCCAGGTTGGTAGATAATTGCTCTGGTTATCTAAGAAGGAGGGGAGTTATATCTTTCCTCCTTTAAAAATAAAATAATTACATTTAAGTAATTAGGTATAGAGGGTTAATTAAGAAGAAAACACTTTCAGACCGAGTCTGAAAGTGTTTTTATTTAAGGTAATTTAAATATATTAACCTTGTAAAGCAGAAGCACCGCCGATAATATCTAAAAGCTGATTTGTTACAGCCTGCTGACGCGATTTATTATACTGAATAATCAAGTCTTGTACCAACTCATCAGCATTGTCCGAAGCAATCTGCATTGCAACGGTACGTGCAGCATGTTCCGAGGCATTGGCATCGAGCAGGGCAGCATATAAGCGAGAATATAATACTGTCGGGATTAACGATTCCAATATCTCCTCTTTCGAAGGTTCCAGAATATAATCGGTCTGCGTATTATTGTTAGCTGAGTTATCCGGTTGATTATGGCTTAAGTCGAATGGTAAAAGTAGTACATTCCTCAGTTTTTGAGAACCTGTAGAAATAAAATGATGGTATATCAATACCACTTCGTCTATTTCCTTATCGATGTACTTTTTTATCAGGTCTTTTGCCAAATCCTGTACAAGTGGATAGGATGGTTTTTCGGCCATTTCCCTGTAGTCTCCCTGCGATATCAGACCTTGTTTTTTTACGGCATCGGCTATCTTTTTACCTACAGGATATATCAAAATGTTGTCCCGTCCCAGAGCACTGTATTTACTATATGTCGTATTGAATTCTTTAATGACATTTGCATTATATGCACCGCAAAGCGACGAGTTAGAGGCGAATGCAACTATAGCAACGCGTTTCACTTCCCTTGTTTGGGTAAAAGGTGAATCGTAGCCGGTATCCGAAGATAAGAGATTGGTCAGAATGGCATCCAGCTTTGCCTGATAAGGTAAAAAGTTATTTATCGCAGCCTGCGCCTTATGAAGCTTGGAGGAAGCAATCATCTTCATTGCCGAAGTGATTTTTTTTGTACTTCTTACCGAACCGATTCTGTTTTTTATTTCCTTAAGAGATGCCATAATTTAATCAGCTTTTGTATTGGGCGGCTGTATCTTGTGCAACCTGCCTGATAATCTTCTCTATATCTTCGTTGATAATACCTTTCCTCAGAACATCCAGCACATCGGCTTGATATTGCATTTCCAGCGTTCTCAAAAACTGAGTTTCAAACTCATGTACTTTATCTACCGGAACTTGTCTCAACAGACCGTTTGTTCCGCAATATAGTATAGCGATTTGCTTTTCTACTGGCATCGGTGCATATTGTGGTTGAACCAGCAATACAGTATTCTTTTTACCTTTGTCTATAGTCATTGCAGTTACGGCATCCAAGTCACCTCCGAATTGGGTAAATGCTTCCAGCTCACGATATTGGGCTTGGTCGATTTTCAGTGTGCCGGCCACTTTTTTCATAGCCTTTATCTGAGCAGAGCCACCCACACGCGAAACGGATATACCAACATTGATAGCCGGACGAATACCAGAGTTGAACAAGTCTCCGTCGAGGAATATCTGTCCGTCGGTAATCGAAATCACATTTGTAGGAATATATGCCGACACGTCACCAGCCTGAGTCTCGATAATAGGTAGCGCTGTGAGTGAACCTCCGGCTTTTACTTTGCCCTTAAGGCTAGGTGGCAAGTCATTCATCTGCTCTGCAACTTCCTGCTGGCTAATGATTTTAGCAGCACGTTCCAGTAAACGGGAGTGTAGATAAAATACGTCACCCGGATAGGCTTCACGTCCCGGTGGACGACGAAGTATCAGGGATACTTCACGATATGCCACCGCTTGTTTTGATAAGTCATCATATACTACTAAAGCATGACGGCCTGTATCGCGGAAATACTCCCCGATAGCTGCTCCTGCAAATGCACCGAAATATTGCAATGCCGCAGGTTCTGCAGCAGTAGCTGATATTATAATAGAATATTGGAGTGCACCTTTTTCTTTGAGCGTTTCTACAATGTTGGCAACAGTCGATGCCTTTTGTCCGATCGCTACATAAATGCAATATACAGGGTCTCCTGCATCGAAATTAGATTTCTGATTTATGATAGTATCGATGGCAATAGCCGTCTTTCCGGTTTGGCGGTCACCAATAATGAGCTCACGCTGGCCACGCCCGATAGGAATCATAGCATCCACGGCTTTTAGTCCTGTTTGCAACGGTTGTGTAACCGGCTGGCGATAGATAACCCCCGGAGCTTTACGTTCCAAAGGCATTTCAAGTAGTTCGCCTGTGATAGGACCTTTGCCGTCCAACGGTTCACCAAGAGGGGTAATAACGCGTCCGAGCATCCCTTCTCCTACCTTGATAGAAGCGATTCTCTTTGTACGTTTTACTGTAAATCCTTCTTTGATCTGATCGGACGGACCAAGTAATACGGCTCCCACATTGTCTTCTTCGAGGTTCATCACAACAGCCATAATGCCATTGTCGAATTCGAGAAGTTCGTTAGCTTCCGCATTCTTAAGTCCATATATGCGAACAACACCGTCTCCTACTTCGAGTACAGTACCCACTTCATCAAATTGGACGCGGCTACTTATATTCTCCAGCTGCATTTTCAGCACTTCGGAAACTTCGCTTGCTTTTATATTTTCAGACATAAATTTTAATTTGAAAATTTGAAAATTCAGAAATTAGCAAATCACATTTTCGAATCCGCTAATTTACTCATTAGCTAATTGGTTAAATCATCTTACTGTTTTCGGCAATAAACTGCTGTTTAATCTGTTTCAACTGCGTCTTAACGCTTGCATCCAGCCTGTAGGTGTCGATATGTAGAATAAAGCCACCTTCTATCTCCGTATCAACAACTGTTTCAAAATCGAGAGTACCGGGTTTTATCTTTTGCAACAAACCTTTCATCTTCTGTATGACGGCACTGTCGACAGGAGTGGCTGTAATCAGCTTACCTGTATTTATATGTTTCGATTCACAATATATATCGACATATGACAGTGCAATATTCCGAAGATATGTTTCTCTCTTATTCTTTACAACAAGTTCCACAAACTTTTTAAACTCAACACTTACCTTGCCGCCAAGGGCAGCACCTATCAGTCCGAGTTTATCTTCTGCAGTCAATGTAGGATTATCCATAGCCATACGCAATCGCGGTTCGGCACTGAATACCGCCGCCAGTTTCTTCATTTCCGAAAACAAAGTGTCTTCGGATTTGCTTTCTATAGCAAACTGCAATAAGGCTTTAGCATATCGCTTCGAAATCATCCCTTCATTCATAACAGTTAAGATTTAGATACCATAGCTTCATCAACCAGGCGATCAATCATTGACATTTGTTCCTTAGGGGTTTTTAAAGATTCGCGAAGAACTTTTTCGGCCACATCGACGGAAAGCTCGGCTACCTGACGACGGATGTCGCGGATAGCCTGATCTTTTTCCGCTTGTATCTGCTTTCTTATTTCTTCGAGTTCTTTTCTCCCTGCAACTTTAGCTTGCTCACGTGCTTCGTTGATTATACGGTCGCGCGTATCAGCAGCCTCTTTCAAGATTTTCACCTGTTCTGTTTTGGCCGACGATAATATCTCATCGCTTGTTTCTTTTATTTTGGCAAGCTGCTCGTTCGCTTTTTGTGCGGCATCGAGCGAGTCCTGTATATAATTCTTGCGTTCGTCCACCATTTTGGTAATTACGGGAAAACCGAATTTACCGACAATGATAGCTACTACAATGAATGATATACACATCCAAAAAAGAAGACCAGATTCAGGTAATAGCAAATCCATGATTTTTTGTTTTTATATATTCGATTAAAGAATAAATCCACATACCACAACTGCAAACAGGGCAACCCCTTCTACCAGTGCAGCCGCAATAATCATAGATGTACGGATATCACCTGCAGCGTCAGGCTGACGGGCAATACCTTCCATTGCAGAACTACCGATCTTACCGATACCGATACCTGCTCCGATTACAGCTAATCCTGCACCCAGTGCAGCACCAAAACCTGTTAAGCTTGCAGCTTCTGCTGCTTGTAATAAAGTTGATAGTAACATAATCTTTTACTTTTAATTAGTTAATTATTTTTTGTTTTCTATATTCTATTATTAATGATTTTCTTCTACATGCTGATGATGCGGCTCCGCTTGTGCCAATCCGATAAATACGGCTGATAACATCGTAAATACATATGCCTGAATGTAAGCCACCAGTATTTCCACAAAGCTGATAAATATTGTCAGTACAATGGAAACAACCGTCATCGAACTATTGATAACCGTACCCAGATTTGCCGTAACAAATATCAGACAGGTCAATCCGAGTACAATAGAGTGCCCGGCCAGAATGTTGGCAAAAAGACGAATCATCAAGGCAAAAGGCTTTGTAAATACTCCGACAATCTCTATAGGGATCATCAGAGGTTTCAGCCACGACGGTACATAAGGATTAAATATTTCTTTCCAGTATTCCTTTGTGCCAAAGAAATTGACGGTAAGGAATGTAGCTACAGCAAGCACCAAAGTTACAGCTATATTACCCGTAACATTTGCCCCACCGGGAAAGATCGGTATAAGCCCCAGTATATTATTCAGGAAGATAAAAAAGAAGACCGTTAGCAGATACGGAGAGAATTTTCTGTAATTCTTACCCACACACGGTTTTATAATATCATCCTGCACGCTCATGATGAACATTTCCATAAATCCGACAAAACCTTTCGGTGCCTTTCTTTCACCCGCTTTTGCTTGTTTCTTGTACCATCGGGAAACACTCATTATAAGAATAATAAGTAATGTCGAACTGAAAATAAGGCTTGTAGCATTCTTCGTCAGGGATATATCTATTGGACGAACTTCCTCACCGGCTGCGTTTTTTTCTACAATCTTGCCTTTATATTTTCCTTCCGGTGCGATATAGAAACCTTCATGTGCTTCATGCCCGTGATGAAATTTAGTAGACATAAATATATGCCATCCGCTGGTTTCGCCTTTTACGATGATAGGCAGGGGGATAGTCATGTGAAAATCGCCGAATGTCGCCATATGCCATTCATAAGAGTCGGCAAGGTGATCGAGTATCAGGCCTTTTACATTCATCTCTTCCTCAACCTTTTCTTCATGGCTGTCTTGTGCCAAAACAGGCTGCAATGCAGTGAATGCAAAGAGTAGTACCGCGACTGTTATATATTTCAAATAGAGTTTCATATACTATTGTTGTTTTTTCTTTAAGCGTTTCTCTATCTTCAGGAACAGGAAGGCTTCAAAGCCCAAAAACAAGAGATAGAAGACCATAAATATGAGAACAAAACTTTTTATATTTTCCTTGACTATAATTGCATACGCACCTACAAATATCAGGGCTGCAAATACTTTTACCACTTTGGTCAGCATATATGTATTCAGCATCTGCCTCGATGTGACTTTATTGCTGGCCGATTCGACATATATAAGAATCAATGATTCCAATATCAGGAAAAAGAGCAAAATACCTTCGTACCAATTCGGATAATATTGAGGGAATACATAATAAAATAAGGCTTGTATGGCGGCTCCCAATAATATACCGAATATGATAATCGAAATAACTAATTTGACTTTAAAATTCATTCTCCTACGCTACACAGATTGTCACAACTCCATTGTTGACCTCTGCTATACCACCATTTACTTCCACTGTTTGCTCGGTTCCGTTCACCGTATATACGATCTCTCCTTTTTGTAAAGGTGAAATTAAAGGTGCATGATCCGGCAGTACACCGAATTTTCCCGATATACCCGGAATAACAACGGAAGATACCGCTCCTGAAAACAGCTTCTTTTCTGCTGATATGATATTGAGTTGGAGTTCTGATTTTCTCATATTCTACTATTTTATTCGGCAGCCTGTGCCAATATCTTCTTACCTTTTTCTATAGCATTCTCTATGGTTCCTACATTAAGGAATGCCTGTTCAGGTAAATAATCCACATCTCCGTTGAGTATAGTCTGGAATCCTTTGATCGTATCGTGAATATCCACTATCACTCCCGGTACTCCGGTAAACTGTTCTGCCACGTTGAACGGCTGGGATAAGAAACGTTGTACCCGTCTTGCACGGTTCACCGTTATTTTATCTTCATCCGAAAGCTCTTCCATACCCAGAATAGCAATGATATCCTGCAACTCTTTATTACGTTGAAGTATTTCTTTTACGCGTTGAGCCGTATCGTAATGTTCCTGTCCAACAACTCCCGGTTCGAGGCTTCGGGATGTGGAGCCAAGCGGGTCTACGGCCGGATATATTCCTAATTCGGTAATCTTACGGTCGAGTACCGTTGTTGCGTCCAAGTGGGTGAAAGTTGTGGCCGGAGCAGGGTCGGTCAAGTCATCGGCAGGTACATATACTGCCTGTACAGATGTGATAGACCCGTTTTTAGTAGATGTGATCCTTTCCTGCATAGCACCCATCTCAGTCGCCAAAGTAGGCTGGTAACCTACAGCCGAAGGCATACGGCCTAACAAGGCAGATACTTCAGAACCTGCTTGAGTGAAACGGAATATATTGTCAATGAAGAAAAGTATATCTTTAGGCCCGTCCGATTTTGCATCACGGAACGATTCGGCTATTGTAAGTCCTGAAAGTGCTACCGAAGAACGTGCGCCCGGAGGTTCGTTCATCTGACCGAACACAAGAGAAAGCTGAGACTTTTCCAACTCTTTAGGGTCTACTTTGGATAAATCCCAGTGGCCTTCTTCCATGCTTTTTTCGAATTCATCTCCGTAACGGATCACTTTCGCTTCTATCATTTCGCGCAACAAGTCATTCCCTTCTCTGGTACGTTCTCCCACACCAGCAAAGACAGAGTAGCCATCATGCGCTTTGGCCATATTATTAATTAATTCGAGGATCAATACCGTTTTACCTACACCGGCACCGCCAAAAAGTCCTACCTTACCGCCTTTGGCATAAGGAGCGAGCAGGTCGATTACTTTTATTCCGGTGAAAAGAACTTCGCGGGTAGTTTGCAATTCATCAAATTTAGGAGCTTCCCGATGTATCGGATTCCCGTCTTTCTTATCTAAGGCAGACATACCGTCTATGGCGTCACCTACGACGTTCATTAGCCGTCCTTTTATCTGTTCTCCTATTGGCATACGGATAGGTGACCCTAACGGCTGCACCTCTAATCCGCGGCTGAGGCCGTCTGTACTGTCCATAGCTACGGCACGAACCGTATCTTCACCTATGTGCTGTTTTACTTCGAGAATCAAAGAATGCCCGTCGGGCCTTTTAATTTCAAGGGCATCATTGATGTTAGGAAGATTGAGAGAGGGATTGGTAGTATCAAAAAATACGTCCACCACCGGACCAATAACCTGAGAAACATGCCCAACAATTTGTGACATAAGCTTATCTATTTATATTTGTTTTTTAATTATTTCCGTTCGTTTTATATAGGGTATGCCCGGCAAGTTTTAACTACCGAAGTTCCCCTCTGCTCAGGGCTTAAAATATAAAAGTCATAAAATTAATAAAACTTTTACAGAACCTGTAAGTTTTGAAGCCTTTCTGTACATTTTTTTTATGGCATCAGACACTTCTTTCAATGTCGAGGCAAATATAAACATTATTAGTTTTTATTACTCTTACCAAAAACAAAAAAAATAAGTATACTTACTATTTTTAAACTTTACTTAACAAGAATGTTTTTATTTATTAAATATTAGGGCTTTATTGTAAAATGAAACTATTATTCGATCAGCTATTTTTTTGTTTTTTATTGTACTTTTGTCAGGTATTATTCTACTTAAGTATTTTATTCAAAAAAATGAAATATATAATATAATGATTGCTATTTTGGTTTCTTGGGCTTTAATTTTTTATGTATGCATATCATGGGGCGAAATGTTTGTTGCTTTGTATAATAAAATATGCAGATCAAACGAAAATTACGGTTTATTGGATGCATTTATTCTTGGTATATGCGGATTAACCATTACATTGTCCTTAACATCATTATGGTTGCCTACTAATAAATATATGCTGTTGGTATATATAGTTATAAGTACTATATACTGGGGTATTAATAAAGGGAGATTAGTTCAATGTTTCAATAAGTACACTGCCCTATTAAGAAGTATTTCAAAGACTCAACTTCTGTTACCGGTATTGTTTTCATTAACTGTTTTAGTAATGGTTTTGTTTTCTTCCAACCTTTTCGATGGGCCTTATTACCATTACCAGCATATAAAGTGGAATGAAGAATATAGGATTACTCCGGGACTTGCTAATTTGGAAGACCGGCTTGGATTTAATTCAAATTATTTGCTGATATCGGCATTATTCTCTTTTCGCTTTTTGTTCGGAGAGGCTGTTTATACATTGCAGTCCTTGTTTTTTATCCTTATTTTGTGGTGGGCATTCATTCAACTTTTTAGAAATGTAGAGAAGATAAAATCATTAATCCTGCTTATATTCTTATTTATTATAATTCTCACTTGCAGGTCGATGTTGTGTGACACTAGTACAGATATAATACCTATTTTATTCGTTTTTTATTTTGTGGTAAAAACATCACAAAATCCGGATTGGTGGAAAAATAAGTTTTTATTAGCCTGTTTGTTGCCGGTTACGCTCGTTACTTTTAAATTGTCTGCAGCTGTTTTTTCCATGATTGCTATAGCGATACTAATAGTTCTTCTCAGACAAAAGAACTATAAGAAACTTTCATTTTTAATGACCGCTGCAGTACTGATTGTCGGATTATGGTGCGTACGGAATGTGATAATCTCAGGCTATCTGGTATATCCTGTATACAGTATTGATTTATTTTCTTTCGATTGGAAATTACCCCGAACGACCATCTTTTTTCAGCAAACCCACATTCATAATTGGGCAATTCAGATTTATAAGGGAGAATATATACACAGAATATTTGATGTGTGGCTAAATGGTAATAAACTGATATTATTAACTAATACAGTAAGTTTTACACTGATGGTATTTGGTATTTTTTTATCTCCTCTATATCTGCTGTATACCAAGATCAGAAAGATAAAGATAAATCCTTCTCTTGTTTTTTTATTTGTAGTATTAATTTGTTGTACTGTTTTTGGCTTAATATCCGCACCTGATTTAAGATTTATGAACGGGTATATTTTTAGCTCATCTTTTTTAATGACGATCTTAATGGTTCCCCAAAAGGTTATTGATTATCCCAAACTGAATTATCTTATAATTTTTTTACTTATAATATGTTCGGGTTTCTTGCTGATAAGAGATATACAGAAAGCACATATTAGAGGATTCGAGTATACTGACCGCAGTATTTTATCTTTGGGTATGCATCCGTGGCAGCCTCAATATAAAGGAGTGTATGATGAGTATATCATGAATGGCCATATAATATATATAACAAATGACCGCCATCACAGAATATATAATAAAATGCCGGCAGCAGCTAAGGGTGGACTTCCATTCGCCCCGTTCCAAGGGAATAAGATTCAAAGTATTAAGACGGTGGAATTAAGAGGGAAACATCTTGAAGACGGATTCCGGACTAAAAAAGAATATATTGACATCTTGAATGAGAATGTCGATAAATATAAGGCCGATTACGATACTATTGTTTGGATGAGATATTAGGAAATTATTAAGAAAAATCAATATTGCAGTATTATTCTATTTAAATCGTATTTTTGTAAAAAGGAAAATTCTACAAACTAAAATAAATAAGTAATAATGGGAAAAGTGTTAATTATCGGTGCGGGAGGTGTAGGAACTGTAGTTGCTCACAAGGTTGCACAGAATATGGATGTATTTACTGAAATAATGCTTGCCAGCCGTACAAAATCGAAATGTGATGCTATTGCCAAGGCTGTAGGAGGCAATAAAATACAGACAGCACAGGTAGATGCTGATAATGTAGATGATTTGGTACGGTTATTAAATTCGTTTAAGCCTGAATTGGTTATCAATGTCGCATTGCCTTATCAGGATCTGACTATTATGGATGCCTGTCTGATATGCGGAGTAAACTATCTGGATACTGCCAACTATGAGCCGAAAGACGAAGCAAAATTCGAATATAAATGGCAATGGGCATATCAGGACAAGTTTAAAGAAGCAGGACTGACTGCCATCCTAGGTTGTGGCTTCGATCCGGGTGTTACAAGTATTTTTACTGCCTATGCAGCTAAACATCATTTTGATGAAATTCAATATCTGGATATTGTAGACTGTAATGCCGGTGATCATGGAAAGGCTTTTGCTACGAATTTCAATCCGGAGATCAATATTCGTGAAGTTACCCAGAAAGGGAAATACTGGGAAGATGGCAAATGGGTGGAAACAGAGCCGCATGCTATACATAAGCCTCTCACTTATCCGAATATAGGTCCGAAAGAGTCTTATGTAATATATCACGAAGAACTGGAGTCACTTGTGAAAAACTACCCTACACTGAAACGTGCCCGTTTCTGGATGACTTTCGGTCAGGAATATCTTACACACCTGCGTGTAATACAGAATATAGGTATGGCACGTATAGACCCCGTTATATACAATGGAGTTGAGATTGTACCTATTCAATTTCTAAAAGCTGTATTGCCTGATCCGGGAGAACTCGGCGAGAATTATACAGGTGAAACATCTATAGGTTGTCGTATAAAAGGGTTTAAGGACGGTAAAGAACGTACATATTATATATATAATAATTGTTCTCACGAAGCCGCCTATAAAGAAACAGGGGCACAAGGGGTTAGTTATACAACCGGTGTTCCTGCGACTATCGGAGGGATTATGTTTATGAAAGGCCTTTGGCGTAAACCGGGAGTATACAATGTGGAAGAATTTGATCCGGACCCGTTTATGGAACAATTAAACAAACAGGGATTGCCTTGGCATGAGTTGTTTGATGTGGACTTGGAGATGTAATATATGAACTAATCAAATAAAATGCTCCGCCGGATATATCCGGCGGAGCATTTTATTTGATTATACTTGGCTGAGTTCTCTTATGGATATATAATATCCCCGTTAGCTAACATATTGAGATATTCCTTTTGTTTGTCAAAAAATCTCATTTGTTCCTCTTCATTAGACGCAGATATGAGTACTGAATATTTTTTCAGGGAATTGAGCCATTTTTTATGATAAGCACATACCTTTTTGCTACTTGTTCCTAAAGGTCTTATTCCATATGTATAGAAAAAAGATCTGACATTGTCGCCATATTCTAGATAGATGCTGTTGCAGTCTATATTCAACGATGACAGATAATAGGTGCGGGGTGCACCGCTTTCATTTGTACCATTCAGGATATTCTGCTCGGTTTTGTAGACCACCCTTTCCATATCTTTACTTATCACCAGCAAATCGTCTTCGCTGAGAAGACCTCTCCTGTAATAATACTGGATTTCGTTTATAATATTGAAGAATATACATTTATCTATAATAAAGATTGAGTTTCTCAGAGGTTTCATTTTTTCAGAAATATTATGGCTTAATTCCATTATTTCTTTTGGAAATATCATGTCTGAATAGGATGCTTTTAAGAATGCTACATCCATTTGATGCATCCATTTGTAATAATAAAATTTCAGCAGATTTTCAAAACCGACAATATGTATCAACCATAAGTGATTAGTCGACGTTATAGATATTCTATTATCAATCTTTACTTCTTTAGAAATGCTCTCGGAATGTTCTTTAAGTACTTTCAGAAAAAGATGGGAAGGGTCCTCCATATATTCCTGATGCGAAAAGATAGCTTTGTTACTATTGGCCAGTGGTGTTATTTCATCTAATGAAAGCCCTAATTTTAATGATAACTCTATCATCTCATCGTAGGTAAAGGGTACCTTGCATTTTATTCTTCTGTACACTGATTCCCTGCTTATGTTAAGAATATCCATAAGATAATCTACAGGCTTAATATTTGCGGGAATGGCTGCTAAAAGTTTCTTAATATAAACTTCTCTTAAATTGTGATAACTCATAGTAGTCGGGCATTAATTACTGTTCGATGAAACGATTTGTTTTTCATGAAAAATATTTATAAACGTCACTTTTGGCAAAAAAGATCCTTTTCTATATATTTTTCGTCAAATCTGCGAAACGAACAATAAAATATTACACAAATATACTAAATACCTTTAACCTCTGCTATAAAAATGAAATTTTTAATGTGTTAACTTTGTAATAAAGACACAATAAAGCTTAAAGTGATGGAGACAAAGAAAGCAATACTACTTTTGGTATTATTAATTGTTGTATCCGGACTGAAAGGTCAGGTTACGATAGGTTCCGGAGAAATTCCGGAAAAAGCTGCTCTTTTGGATATAAAATCAAAAGACGGTGGCGAAGGGTTAGTTTCGTCTGATATAGGAGGGGTATTACTACCCAGAGTAATTTTAAACGATATTAATGAACTTGATATCTTCACTGAAATAAAGAAGACCGATACTGATTATGCCACACAAAAGAAAAGACATAAAGGTTTGGCTGTATATAATATCGAAACCAATGCCACCAAGAACATTGAAGAAGGAATTTATATATGGAATGGCGCTAAGTGGATAAAGCTGGAAGTAAAGCGTCATGTCGACTTCTTTTATATGCCATCTATGAGATTGGATACGAGTGCGGAAGGAACTTACGGCCCGATTGACTTGTATGCTGAATATCAAAGGCAGTTTGGCGGCCCTAAGGCGTGGAGTACAGGTGCACCTAACAAAATACCTCTTGTTCCCCGAAGAGATATGTATTATTACGTGACGGGATTCGACGATGATGTATTCGATGAAACTCAAATATCAATTGACGTGAATGGGAATCTTACTTATAGAGTAAAAAATGCCAGTGTAGACGGTTCATCTTATATAAATATAGTTTTCGTATTGAAGTAATCGGATTCATCATCAATACGATAACTGTCATAAAACGCTTGTAATATGTTACTAGCGTTTTATTTTTGCTGTACTATGAATAATAAAAATCATTTTTCATGGTATTAAAATCATTTTCACCAATTGATCTTCGTTATGCAATCGTATTTTTGTTTTCTCTGTTTACAGGTTTAATATTAAATGTTGATAAACCCTGAATCTATTGAGAATATCGCTTATTATGATAAAAGAATATAAAACTATGAAAAAAAATTATTTGAAAATGTACCGTGTATTAATGATTTGGTTCGCATCAGTATTTCTTTTTGCGTATTCATCAACGGTATTTGCTGCACAAAACAATGGATTAGCCGGGAGTGGTAAAGTAATTCACAATCCGGCATCTAAAACAATCGAAATCGCAGATGCCAATCGTAGTCTTAGAATCCTGATTGATTATTCAAATGGTTGTAAGATTACACAATTAGACATTAAAGGAAAGAATACATTGTCTTCATCGGGAGTATATACCGGATTCAGAACAAAGGGAGGCAATTTCTCTTCTATCAGTGGAATAAACGTAACGGCAAAAGAGACCACCGACGGGGTGACATTAAGTAATATTATATACGGCGATAATTCTATAACAGTAAATGAAACATGGACTTTCACCCTTATCGATAATAAGATAAACTGGAAAATCGACCGCATATACAGCAGTCTGGCAAAATTAGAGGAAGTTGCTTTCCCTCAGTGGAACTTTACAGACTTATCGGTATGGAAAGGTGGCATAATGGATAATGGTGGAATGGTTTGGTGTAAATATCTGGCAAATGCGAATGATACTTATGGTGTACACACCGGAGGAATAACATTTTGGAATCCTGATTCCGGAGATGCTTTAAGGATAACAGCTAAGCAGGATGCAGGAAAATATATTGCTGCCAAATATTCACATAGTGAAAAGGACGAATTTACATGTACTCAGTTTGTAACGGATACGGAACTGGAACCGCGCTATAATCTCAATCGTTTTGTTCATGGAAAAGCAGATGTTTTTCTTCCTTTCGATGTACAAAAAGGAAAAACCACTATAAACCTTGATATACAATATATTGATTATGCGACCGAATATTCGAGAGGTATTCTGCCTACGATAGATGCTGAGGCTGTGCGTGAGTTGCTCAATACTACAGGCAGATATGGTGTTGTAGACAATACGATAGTAGGTGCAAATGGCTGGATAACCAACTGGAAATGCTTGCATGAGCCTTTCTTTTCTCAGATAGGCATGGCGTTGAATGATGAAAATTATACCCGTAATATGTCATCATCTCTGGATAGTGAAAGAGATTATGCCATGACAGAGGATGGTCGTGTACTATCGCGCTGGCATAACGAAGATGAAGACCAGATGGCGGGAACATTTAATTATAAGACAGGATATTATGAAGCTCGCTGGGGTTATACAGTCGATTCTCAGACAGGATACATTATCAATACAGCCGAACAATTCGACCTGTGCGGTGATATCGATTGGTTGCGATCTCATAAAGAAAGTTGCGAAAAAGCATTGAACTGGCTTATAAAGCGCGACTCCAATGATAACGGTATATTTGAGATGGTAAACAGTTCCATCGCCGAAGAAAAAGCTAGTGACTGGTTGGATATAGTCTGGGCTAGTTTCGAGAATGGATTTGTGAATGCCCAGATGTATGAGGCTCTTAATCTATGGGGCAACTGCGAATTGATTTTAGGTGATAAACAAAAGTCAGAGTATTATTTTGCAGTAGCAGCCCGTCTGAAGGAAAGCTTTAATAAACATATAAATGATGGTGGCTTCTGGTCACCGGAAAAGAAACAGTATGTTTATTGGCGCGATAAAGACGGCTCTGTTCATGGCGATAATTTCGTTACTCCTGTAAATTTTGCAGTTATTGCTTTCGGCCTATGTGACGATAAAGAACGTATAAAAATAATACTTGATGAGGCAGAGAGAAGAACAGCAGCGGAAAATTTGTTCCATTGGCCTCTTTGCTTCGATTCTTATAAGAGAGAAGAAGTGCAATACGGTAACTGGCCTTTCCCTAAATACGAAAATGGGGATATTTTCCCTACATGGGGTTATATGGGTATCCGTGCCTATGCCGATTACAACAAAGAAATAGCACTCAAATATATACGGAATATATTAGCGCAATATAAGAAAGATGGACTCTCTTCACAACGATATAACAGAACAACTCAACTGGGATTAGGTTCTGATATATTAGCCGGTATTTGTACAAGTGTTACCGCACTTTACAGGGATATCTACGGAATCCGTCCGAAATGGAACCGGATGGGACTGGAGCCTAATATGCTTAAATCGCTTAATGGTACAGAATTTAAATACACTCTTCGTGGAACCGATTATCAGCTAAGATTGAGTGTAGATGACTATTCAATGAGTACAGATAAGTTCTCTGTAAAAAGTAAGAACAATTTTGGAGTGAATAAAACGGGTGCTAATCTTATATTTTATCCGGAAAATAAGGAAGAGATGACTCTGGTAATTAATTCCCAATCTGATACTCCGGTCAATATGGAAATTACAAACTGGAAAGCTAAAACATATTCATGGAAAATCTCATCTACGGATAATTATGGGTTTAAAATGACCGGATTAAGACCTGACGGTAATTATAGGATATCCATAGATGGTAAGGCCGGAAATGTTAAGGCTTCGCAGGATGGCAGTATTGTATTCAAACATAATAGTGGTAAACCGTCTACATTCATTGTAAAAGAACTATAATTCCAATCTTAGACAAAATGACGAGATTATTGTATGTTATACTCTTAGGCATATTTCTATTTTCTTGTAATACAAGGAATCTAAAGTACGATATGCCGGATATCGATGCACCGTATCCGGCAGTGAGTGGTACTTTTTCCGGAGTAGATGTCCCTCAGTCGCCGGATCCTCTGGTAGCTATGAGATGGGATGACCCGAAACCGACCGATAGTCTCGAAGTGTATGTCTTAAAGCCTGTAAGCGTGCAGGCAGACAATTCGGAAAATGTATCGGTTAAAAATGCATCGACATTAACCGTAACCGGCGCTTGCAATCTTATGTTTGATTTTGGACGCGTGAGTGCAGCATGGCTCGAGTTTGAATCTGAGGACTTGGACGGGGAAATAGAAATGAGTATAAGTGAATTTAATGAACCCGCCGTATTTAATGCCGGTTCGCAACATCCGAAAAAAACGGATGTTGCGGTACGTTATGGAAATACATACAGATTGGAACTAAATGATCAGTTATACGAAGGGGTTCGTTTCGGCTGGATTCATATTCATTCACTGAAAAAGCCCGCACATATTTCTTCTGTCAGACTTGTGTGCCAGATAAAGCCAACTAATTATGAAGGCAGCTTTGCTTGTAGCGATACTTTATTAACACGTATCTGGTATACCGGAGCATATACAGTAAAGCTGAATTTATTACAAGACCATTTCGGTGCTATATTGATGGAGCGCAGCGACCGTCATTCGTGGACGGGAGATGCACATACATCGCAGGCAGCCTCGATGGTTGCATTCGGGAACTTTGATTTTGTAAAGACAAATCTGCGGTATACTTCCACTCAGTTTAATGGGATTGCCAGCTATTCGCTGTACTGGGTGCTTAGTCTTATCGATTATTACAGATACACAGGCGATAAAGAATTATTAGATGAAATGCATGAAAATGCCTGTAATAAACTTGATATAGCATATGAGCATTATGGTAAGAATCCCCGCTTATCATTTTATGGATGGGATGAGCGTTTAGGAGCAGGCTTTGAAAATGCAAGCTGCGATGAATCACAAAATGCTTACAAAATGCTATCGATAAGAGCATGGAATGAATATAGTGAAATACTCGAGCAGGCAGGGTATCAAGAAGTAGCTGCTAAATATAAAAAGTATGCAGAGGAGAAAATTAATTCGTTAAGGGCAGACAATAAATGGATTGAACAGCTAAACGTTCATTCGGGAGCAGATGCAGTAAATGCCGGATTTATAAATAAAGAGGAAGAAAACCGTCTTTTAGATAGGGTATTTTCTAACCGTATGCAACGGCTATCATATTCTCCATTCAATCAATATTTTATTATTCAGGCTCTGGCTAGAGCTAATTCATATGACAAAGCTTTAAATACTATAGATGATTGCTGGGGAGGGCAGATCCGGTATGGCGCTACAACTTTCTTCGAAGTTTTCCGCCCTTCATGGAACGATATTTCCAAACCAAATGATGCACCTATAAATAACCAATGTGGTTATACAAGTTTTACACATCCTTGGAGTGCGGGAGTAACCAAATGGCTGAGTGAAGAAATCTTAGGCATAAAACCGACTTCAGCTGGATTCGCTAAATTTATTATTAAGCCTCATCTGTCATCGGAAGTTACATGGGTAAAAGGTCATACACCTACGCCGCATGGCAAAATAGAAGTTGCATTTGATATAAAGTCAGGGAAACATTCATTCTCTGTACCGGAGAATACCGTTGCTACTGTAGCGATTCCCAAAGCCGGACGTACAATAGGAAAAGTAACATTCAATAAAGAAGGAAAAGAGAAATTATCAGAAGACGATAACTTTATTTATTATGCTGATTTTCCTGCAGGGAATTATCAGGTTAAAGCAGACTATTCCGGGGATTTAATTTCATTTAAACCCGAGCCTTTTTTATACGATTACGATAACGGAGCCGTGAATGAAGATAATAAAACACAAGGGAACTGGAAAAGCAAATATGGAAGTAAAGGATACATTCTCTGTAATTTCGATAGCCTTCAGAACCGTATGCAATTACCAGATTTTATAGAGCAGGTAAAATTTAATATGAATGGGAATGTTCATTGGACAACAAAATCTGATGACCCGAGAGCTTTACTGTCTGATACTGATGACCGGATACGGAATCTCGGAGCATTTTATACCCTCGATCCTATACCTTGCAAGCAGACTATGACGGCCGATATATATAGTCGTAAAGATCAATCATATCGCATATCTTTATATTTTGTAGATTGGGATAAGAAGAATCGCCGTTCTGCTATAGAGGTATTTGATCTGGATAACAAAAGATTGCTTATGCCGGTTCAGATGATACGCGACTATGAGCAGGGTAAATATATAACTTTAAATCTTAAGCAGCCTGTAAGAATAAGGATAAATCAGGTCAGAGGGGATAATGCAACTTTGAGCGGCATCTTTTTTGACTGATGATTAAAATAGATACTTCTTATACTATAACACACTACGAAGTTTAATGACGAAAGAGCAGATTACATAGGGAATCTGCTCTTTTATTGCATTACACTTTATATTTATCTACTTATGCATTATAAGATTTTAATTCTTTCGGCTATCTCAAGGCTCTTAAAGGAGATATATAAAGGAGAAAAATAAGTTTCATTTCCCAAATAAACCAGAACTATCTCATGCTTTCTTTTCTCAGGAAATACATTAAGTATCTTTCTATAATTAATTTCTTTATCCCATGAGAAATGGGATAAAATTGTATCAGAAAATATTACCTCAATACATTCCTTATTCTTTTTCAAAAAGTAACGGAGCGGTTTTTGATCTGAAATAAAAATGTCCGGTCAATCATTCCACCATCTTCAATCTTATAAAAACGCTGATTAGTGGCAGTATTGTTCAGTCCACCGAATTGTTCAATATACGGCCCGAGTTTTATATAATTAAAACTGGCAGGAGAAATACTTTCAGGTAATTTACTCTTTCCCGAATACCATGCTGTTTTTATATTTCCATTCGATTTATGACGTATTAATATGGAGAACTTTTCTATTTCTTCAGGTGCGGAATCTCCTCCCATAAAGCATACACAAGTGATCGAATTTCCATATCTATCTAACAGGTGATCTATAACATACTCATATAATATTTCGCCTGTATTCTGTTGTAAATAAGGGCTATGGCAACTTTTGCAGCAATTGGGGCAATTGGAGAGGTTAACAGCAAGTGTTACCTCTCCCGGTATTTCCTGAAATACTATATCATAGCTGACGTACCGTAGCATAATGCCTCTGTGCAGCCTCCTTCTGCCTACTTTGTGAGAAATTGCTCACACGCTTCATATAACCTATAATTCTTGTCAGATAATCAAGGTTTTTGCCCTTACAGGACGGACATTCTTTAAGATTTCGTTTGTCTATATGCCCGCAGTCGTTGCACACAGTATTAGGGATGTTGAATGTAAAATAATTACAGCCTTCCTGTGCGGCAACCTTTAATAAATGATTATACTGCGATTTGGTGAGATGTTCGTCCAGATTGAGGTGTAACGCAGAACCTCCTGTAAGCCTGTCTATATACCTGCGGCCATGCAATCTGAATTTATCTATAATATTCAACGATTCATCTTCCACTATATAGAAATAACTGTTGTAGCAGTCACGTTTTACGATATATCCATCTTCTCTGTCCCATTTGGCATGTTTCACGCCTACATTTTCAGCCGGAATCATTTCGCAATTAAACATCACCTCTTTAGTACGGTATCTTTTGTTTGCATCTTCAATAAGCCCGAGTACATTTCCTACAAATTCCTCATAGAGAGGATTGTCGCTGATTTCAATTCCGAGGGATTCTGCGGCTTCTACCAACCCATTCACCCCGATAGTAAGGTATTGGCGGCTCATATTGATATATCCGGCATCGAACAGAGGCAGCATGCCTTTAGACTGCATATATTTCAGATTTTCGTTATAAGCCATCTGTACTTTATGTACGAGGTCAATCACTTCTTCAAGGAAAAACTGATAAGGCATGCCTTTCTTTGTTGCATGCTGGATGCAGCGATTCAGATTAATGGTTAATACGCTTTTCGAACCGGTGGAAACCCCTCCTGCACCCAGTGTATAACTGAATCCGTTATCCTGAATCTCATTCCGAAGCCGGCAGCAGCTACTAAGCGAGTCGGCATTGTCACTTATATATGTAAAGAAAGAGTGTCCGTCAGCATACATTTCGGCTGTGAATTCACCATATTCTTTATCTTTTGGTTCTCCGTTTTCGGTAAGGAGCGCCATCGTTTCTACAGGGAAAGTCAGTACAGCGCGGGTACGTTCGCGGTTAAACCATTTCATGAAAAACTTCTGAAGCCAATTTAGAGAATCCCAATGCGGAGAACTGCCATCGGGAAACACGAAGTTACTGAACAAGCTTTCGAAGTAATACTTGTCGTAATAAGATATATTCCAGAATACAGCCTGGAAATTTCTTGCTCCTGTAGGCTGGTTTATGGAGTAGACAATTTGTTCGAAGTAATCGGAGAGAACTTTTTCCAATGTACGCTGCCTTGTGGATAGGTCTACTACCTTGTCGGAATTCAGGTAATAATCTTTACCGTATTCCAATCCGATAAAATAGTTCATATACATCAGGAACTCAGGTGTCGCACATGCGCCGCTAAGCATACTCGATACCATAAATACCATATTTATAAACCCTCCGCTGAAAGATTTGAGATTTGTTGGGGCTTTTGAGTTGCCGCCTATTGAAGTGGTACCGCCTATCAGCCATGGATACATGGTAATACTGGCGCAATAATTGGCGAGACTTGTTTCGTCGTTTTTATATATGTAATGACTATTGAGTAGTTGAATATAGCGGTCGGAAACCTCTTTTCCATACATCTCTTTCAGCTTGTCTGTAAGCATTCTTCGATTGAGGCGGATAAAATTCGATTTAGGAAGTTCACCGATAAGGGTTGCCATATTCTTATTCTCTACATTGGCATTCGAATCATATTTACTGCCTGAAGCAGCATTCTGAGCATCGCAATAATCCATAAGGAAATTAAGTTTATCCCTCACTTCCCTGTCTTCGAGGTGTTTTTGCCTATAGAGCATGAAAGATTTGGCTACCATATAATATCTTTCGGCCATCAAAGCTACTTCTACCTGATTTTGTATATCCTCAACGGTGGTGCCGTTGGTGATGCTAACCCTGCTAAGTATGTTTGTGATCACATCTTCGGTAGCAAAACTACCCACTGAAAGGAATGCCTTCGCAACCGCATTCTTGATTTTTTCGAGTGAAAAAGATTCTTTCTTTCCATCTCTTTTAATAATAACAATCTCCATATACTGAATTATAAAAATGATTTCAAGTCTGTTGAAGTATCGTTTTCGAAGCAGAATGCAGGAAGGGTGTTACATGTATGAAGTGTCTATGTAAGTCTCCGCCCTGTTGCTTTTCACCCGAAGCTCCGGATCTTATAATATACATGGCAGGTCTTCTGACTTATTCCGGTTAGACGCCTTCCCGTCTAACAGACAGTGGCATGGGAATCTAACTTTTCATTGAAACTTACAGCTACGGGGATAGTTCAGGACTTACACCTGATTCCCTTTTCATCCGGTTTTCACCGGAACCATATACAAAACAAAGGTATATTATTTATTTGATATAATAATAAAAAATGAATATTATTATTTTGTGTATTTTTGAAAAGTTTTCCAAAATAATTTTTAAAGTATTGATTGTAAGGTTATTAATATTTTAAAAATGTAGAAAAGTTTTCCAAATTGATGATTTTATAGTGTGTTTTGTGTGCTTTGTGGAAAATTTTTGGAGTTTATAATTGCCTAAACTTAATTCTGTTCTTCAATTATTTTTACATACTCTGTAGGAGTCATTCCCACTATTTGTTTAAATACTTTATTGAATGTCGATTGATATTTAAAACCACATGTCAGATAAATATATTTCATTGTGTATCTTTTGTGGTCACCGTTATCAAACATAATTTTTACCATATTGATACGATATACATTTACAAATGTATTAAAATTCATATCGTTATTTATTTTTATGGCTTTGGATATATAGCTGACATTTGAGTTAATAGCGCTTGCTAGTTGTGATGCAGTAAAGTCAGGATTACAATAAGGTCTCTTTTTTTCGAAATAATGTATTATGCTTTTATAAATCTCGTTATGTTTAATGTTTATCACTTCCTTTCGCTCTTCTATATCTACTATTCTGCCCGATTCTTCTTCTATGAGTTTCCTGACCTTCATTTGACTGATTTTATTCAGATTATAAATAAAAAAGAAAAGCAGGTAAAGACAACAAACTATTGTCAGAATATTGATCATAGTAATCTGATCCTTGGTTAAGGTGGGATAGTATTTCTTCGGGAAAAAAGGATCTATAATAATAACCATGCAAATTACAACTATTATACAGATACACCAGTATAAAGTAGTACGTCCAGAAAAAAACAAAAGTGAAGCTATGGGTATTAATATATACCATAAGAAGGCAGTTATTTGTGCCATCTGCCAGTAAAAGCAAACTATTGGGAAAAGAGTGAGGGCACATTGCACCAGATATAAGAAAACAATGCGCTTTAAAAGCCTGAGATTAATTCTAAGAAGTGGTATGAAAAATAAGGGTACATGAAGCAGTGTGTAAATGCCGGTTACAACATCCAATGGACTTATGCCCTGATAGAAATAATAAAGAGTAAATAAAATATAATTTGGTAATATGCAGTATAGGTAGTTACGGCATATTTTCGACAAAGTGTAGTCTATTTCAGAATTATCTCTAGACATTCTTTTTCTTATAAGGTTGATATATGTAGTACAGGATATTTAAAAAACCTATTTTTGTAATCTATGCTGAAACTGATCAGGTGAATATTAATTAAATATCTCCTAATTTATTTATCTCCGTTTATAAATCAGGGGGTAGCAATGCCCTTGTCTTCACAAATAGTATTAAAAAAGAACCGGATGTGCAAAAATAGCAATTAAGCGCTAAATATTAGTATTTTTCTATATAGATAGGTGTTAAGCCGTACTCCTAAAAATTCATAAACAATTTTTTAAATATAACTTATTTTATATACTGGATATTAGTCTATTATGTGATTTTGGGCTTTGTCTTAAATAATATGATAAAGACTAAAAAAGTGTTTAATGTTTCAATTTTATAATGGATATATTCTCTTGAGGTAGAATAAATTTGTATTGAAGAATAGAAAACTATACAAGATAAGACAAAACAAGATAAGACAAATATTTTTCGAGAGGGTAGATTACAATTATAATAACTAAGACAAACAAAATGCGAAACCACATTCTTGATCGGATAATAATGTTAGTATTATTATTCGCTATTACAACAATTACATTTACTTCACATGCACAGGTTACTATTGGTTCGGGATCGGTTCCGGAGAAAGGGGCATTACTAGAATTAAAAGAGAAAACAGCATCGAATCCTGATAAAGATGATGTTCTTACGCTAGAAAACTCTGATAGAGGGCTATTATTTCCAAAAGTATCTTTGAAGGCATGGAACAAATTGACTCCGCTTTACGGAGGGAAACTCAATACAGGTACTGGTGTCTGGGGCGATGATTCTACGGCAGATGAAAAGTTAAGAGCCACCGGTATGATTGTTTACAATATAAATACTGATGCCGTAGACCTGGAAGAAGGCCTCTATATGTGGCGTATCGAAGAGTGGGTTAAACTATCGGGAGGAATGGGGCAAGCTCAGTTCGATCCGTTAGCCTGTAGTAATATCGAACCTATGGGTACATATATTGAAAGAAAAGCAACAACAGGCGATAATTATCTTTTATTGAAAGTGAATGTAATTAAACCCGGTACTTTTGCCATTAGTGTAACCTCCGGTAACGGCTACAATTTCTACCTGTCAGGTGTGATACTCGAAAAAGGACCCGTAACTCTGCAGATTCCAAGTCAGGGAACCCCTATAAATGTACAGATTGATAAATTAAAGTTTGATGGTATAGAACTGCTTGCCGGCTGTGAACCTGAAATAGAGGTTGTCACAAACGCAGCAAATTATGACATGAACTGTTTTAATACTAAAGTCAATGGAGAATACAGAAAAGGCCATGTTTTAGATGCAACTAATACAATAACTTTGTTAGTAAATGTAAGAACAGCAGGGTCTTATGCAATAAAAACGCCTGTGGTGAACGGAGTCAGTTTTACAGCCAGTGGCGAATGGACTTCTGCACAAATAGGCATGCAACCTGTTACAATGATGGGAATGGGAACACCAACGGTTAATTTCGATTTTCCTATCGATATTATCTCAAATTCACCACAGGGAAATACTAAGTGTTCTGCTACGGTTCCTATTATTTTACCTAGGTTAAAGTTAGGTATTATCGGACAATATTATAGTGCCGGAATTAATGGGAGTTGGTATTCATGGTGGTCTAATACTGTTAGATTCAAAGCTCTGAATTCTTCGGCTAATTTTGGAGCCACACAGGGTGTTGTCAAAACAGATGGTTTTGAAACGTTATGGCAAACGGCCAGCGCCACTGAGGCCGTAACTCATTTGGCATCGACTAATAAACCTGATATTATTCTTTATTATTCATGGGAAGCACCTAATAGCGCAGGGTTGACCAGTGCATTAGCCAAATATGTAAATGACGGTGGTGTTTTGGTCTTTGCATCCAATTCTGCTGGCAATGGTAATAATTCAAGTACCAGCTATAGTAATGGTTTGTACACTGCTCAAAAGCTTGTAGAAGGTATTTTTGGGTCGGGAATTTACCTGGGATGGCAGGACGGCGGAGGGAATGATGACAATTATTATATAAATAATTTGCCCAATGATCCTGTTGTAAACGGGCCTTTCGGAAATCTGGCCGGTAAACTATGGGGAGAAGATAATGATACAAATGGTACAGTAATAGCGTATAATCTGCCGCCCAATTCTGTACAGGTATGCTCTGCTCAGTCAATAAAGCTTCATCAGGGCGTTAATCCTAAATTTTCTACGGTATGGTATAACGAATCCAAAAATTTCTTCATGTTCGGAGATACTTTCGGTGCAACAGCTCCGGGATATGACGGACAGTCTGATGCGGGAGGATTTCCTGCCTATTACGACAGTAATCTAAGACCTCAACCGAAACAATATAGTAATGCTAATTATACTGCACCTAATATTCCATGGGTATATAATTCGGCATTGGAAATGAATGTAATGGCATGGGCAGTACTAAAAGCTGTAAATAGTGGGATAAATCCACATTAATCTGATCTCGTGGAGAAGAATGGTCTCTGGTTTGTAAATGTAATTTTGATGTCTTCTAGTTAATTTATTTATCATAAGTCAGTAATTGTTTGAGAAAATTGTTACTGGTGGAGACCATTATTTTATTATTAAGCACTATGTGTATGCAATGTAAGAAAAAAAGGAATGATGATTCATTCCTTTTTATATTTACTTGTGCAAATAAATTGTATGTTACTCGCTTGCTGCTTTTTTATTTATAGAACCTTCTGCCAGTTCAGTAAGCGTAACATCTGTATCTTTTTCGTTTTGGAGTGTCTGTTCCAGTAATTTTACCACTTGCTGATTCTTCAGATAGCGTGCGAAGATTCTTAAAGTACCATATGTAGCAATTTCATAATGCTCGACTTTCTGTGCTGCCAGAATCAGGCCGGCATCGCGTACAAAAGTATCTTTTTCAGTGTCGTCTATAATGCTGTTTGCTTCTTTTAGCAAACCGTCCATTGCGTCGCATTTCTTTTCTTCCGCTTTTTTGCCCAACAGTTCAAACACTTGTTCCAATGTTTTGATATGCCCTTCGGTTTCTTTTGTATGTTTTTCGAATGCCTGAGCCAATTCAGGACTTGTGGCTGCTTTCTGCATTTTTGGTAATGCTTTCGCCAGATGGTTTTCTGCCCAGTAAATGTCTTTTAATTCATCAACAAAGAATTCGTGAAACTCTGAATTTTGCATATTCTCTTTCTTTTCCATAACTAAGTAATTTAAATTTGATTTAATAAAAAAGTTCAACTGCTGTATTCACAGTTGAACTTTGCAGTTTTTAAACTTTAAAGAATTATTTCTTTGAAGAAGAATTCTTTTTTGTGTCTGTTTTAGAAGCTGTCGGAGTTGTGCTTTTGTGAGTTGAATTTTTCTCGTGAGTTGCACTTGTCTTAGCTGTACTGCTTTTAGATTTGTTTTTTGATTCCATAACTAACATTTTTAATTTATAAACATATTAAAGTTTACCGCTTTAATTACATATTATAAACAAGAAAATACTAGCTAAGTTTGTGATTAATAGTTAAATATTGAGTTGTAAAATATTAATATAACTAAATAGCCGAAGGCAGATGGTATTAATTTGAAACGTTATGTAATTTTTTATGATAAAAAAATACTGTGATGAGGTAGGGTAAAGTGTGTTTTTTTTGTTTTACTTATAAATAACGGAACTATGAAAAACGAATTACCCGATATAAATCAAATTATCATCCGTTATCTCGACGGCTCAGCGTCATTGAATGAAAAAATGATAATGCTCGAATGGCTTAAGTTGTCGGACGATAACAGAACTGATTTCGTAAACACCCGCGATTTGTGGCTTTCGTGTAATGTGGCTGCTCAAAATGAATTAGAGGTAGATATTGCACTGGGAAAACTAAAAAATCGTATTCAGGAAGAACAAGAACGTTTGCAAAAAAGATCGATCAACAAGATTAACGACCGGATCATCCCTTTTAAGCGACTAATACAAGTTGCAGCGGTAGCATTAATTTTAATAGCAACCGGTTTCGGGCTGGGTAAATGGCAGACTGATTTGAAACCGGCTCATACTGTAGATACTCAACACCAATTAATAACAGCTAAAGGCAGTAAAGGAAAATTTGAACTCCCCGACGGCTCTGTCGTTTGGCTGAATTCAGAAACTAAACTTATTTATCCTGAAATATTTGCAGCAGACTGTAGACAAGTAGTTTTGGAAGGGGCAGCTTATTTTGAAGTAGCAAAGGATGCAAAGAAACCTTTCATTGTAAAAACAGGGGATCTTTCAATCGAAGTATTAGGTACTACATTTAATGTAGATAATTACGCTGTTGGTGATTATATTCAAACAGCGTTGCTGAGTGGTAGCGTGAAAATATCGGGCGAAAATATCCAAAGACCTGTTTTACTAAAGCCTGATGAATTATTTTCTTACCGAAAGTCTGACCAAAAAACTGCTGTCGAAAAAGTAAAATCTGGTCTATATGCAGACTGGATCAAAGATAAGCTAGTATTTGATAACGATTATCTGGCCGATATCTTAATCAGTATGGAAGGCAGATATAATATGCAGATACTGTGCCCGGAAAAATTTGCATCAAAAACACGACTGTCTTTCACTATTCATCAGGAAAGCATTGAGGAAATTATGAATGCGATGGAAAGAATCATACCGATCAAATACCGGTTGGTAGATAATAAAATTTATATAGAATTGAAATAATGATAGTACTAACCTCAAATCTTTTTTACTATGAAGCACTGATTTAATCTATTACGAAAATAGGTAAATGCGCCAACATTTACCTATTTATTAAATTTCTAATTAAAAACTACCTCTTACTTGTTACGTAGCGGGGTAATTGTTTAACCTAAAATCAGATAAAATTATGAATTATTTTTATAAGGAAAGTGTTTTATCTCTTTTCTTAACAAAAAAAAGCAGACGGGTCATGAAGCTTGTTCTATTTATGTTAACCGTTGTACTGGTAAATGTTTCTGCCACGACCTATGCCCAAACCACAAGAATAAGTCTGGAAATGACAAACTCTACCGTGAAAGAGGTCTTAAAAGAAATAGAAAGAAAAAGCGATCTTACTTTTTTCTACAGCGATGATGCGATCAATACTACACGTAGAGTCAATGTAAAAGCGAGTAATAAACCGATAAATGAAATCTTATCGGAGATTCTTCCAGATTGCGCTTACAAGGTGGATAATAAGAAAATAATCTTAACACAGAAACCTGCCCCAATAGTACAGCAACAGAGAAAAATAACCGGTACGGTAGTCGATCCTAATAATGAAGCGCTCATTGGAGCAAACGTATCTGTGAAAGGGACGACTAACGGAACAATGACCGATGAGGATGGTAATTTCTCTCTGGAGGTTCCTCAAAATGCGACGTTGCTAGTGTCTTATGTAGGTTATGAAACAAAAGAGATTGCTATCGGAGCAGAAAACAATATAAAGATTACTTTGCTGGAAAACAACAGAGCTTTAACAGAGGTGGTTGTAACAGCTTTGGGTATCAAGCGTGAAGAAAAATCGCTCGGCTATGCAATCGATAAGATTGATGGTTCTAAAATCCTTGCTGGAGGCCAAACCAATATGGCTCTTGGATTAGCTGGTAAGATACCGGGTGTTCAGATCGCTGCCTCTTCAAGTGGTATGGACGGAACTCCACGTGTAGTTATTCGTGGTATTTCATCATTATCGAATGACAACTCTCCGTTGTGGGTAGTCAATGGCATCCCGCAGCAGACCAATCGCGTATTGAACGAATCATTATGGGCACCGAGTGGTTTCAATGACTGGGGTAATCCGTTATCAGATATAAATCCTAATGATATAGAAGAGGTGAGTGTCCTGAAAGGTGCCGCAGCTACCGCGTTGTATGGTTCGCGTGCTTCTAACGGAGCCATTCTGGTAACTACCAAGAAAGGAGCGGTAGATCAGAAGGGTTGGAAAATGTCATTAAGCCACACTACTACATTCAGCAGGCCGTTAATTCTACCAAAATATCAAACTATGTACGGTATGGGAACAGGGGGCGAATATGAATATGTAGACGGTAAAGGAAATGGTATCGGAGAGTTTAGTAACAGTTTTGGTCCCAGCTTTATTGATCCGGCTACCGGAAATTATCGTAAAATTGCACAATTTGACTCGCCGATAGATCCGGTTACAGGCAAACGAATACCTACAGACTGGATGCCTTATGGAGATAACTTTAAAAACTTCTATGAAACAGGTCTTGATGTTAACACTACAGTTGCTGCATCATATGTAAATGAATTAACCAATACACGTATTTCACTTTCACATAATAAAGTGAATGATATCGTCCCTAATTCCGAATTAACACGCATTGGCGGGAGTGTCAACTCTGAGATAAAGCTGGGTAATCGGTTGAAAGTAGATGTGATGATGCTGATGTCACAGATGGATTCCCCTAGTCGTTCGGGACAGGGTGGAGGAAGTACTACGGAGGGAATGATGTGGTTTCCTAATAGTATCGATATCCGTCAGTTTAAAAATAATTATAAAGATGAATTCGGTGAACCTCGTACATGGAAAGATGACGGAACTCCAAATCCTTATTGGAGTGTTTATGAAAATCTCAATCCGTCTACCCGTAATAAATTTACCGGAAAGATCGGCTTCACATTTGAAGTTCTTAAGGGTTTAAATCTTCAAGCAAACTTATATAATGATTATAATTCTACGGATTACGAACAAATTACGGCCAAATGGAAAAAGAATGATGGAAGATATAGCGTGGGTAACAATATGAATAAAGAATATAATGCCGATCTTTCAGTCAACTTTAATAAGCAGGTCGGCGACTTTTCGCTGGTCGCAAGTTTAGGTACGGCTATCAGAAATGAGCAGGCTCGTTATAGAACTGCTGTTACAGAAGGAGGATTACTTCGCCCGGGGGTATATAATCTGGCTAACTCTAAGCAAGAGGCTAAAACTACATATCAATATGTGGAAAAAGAAGTGCAATCTGTTATAAGCTATGTAGATATAGGCTATAAAAACTTCCTGTATTTGACTGTAACAGGACGTAATGATTGGTCATCTACGTTACCGAGCACGGATTGGTCTTACTTCTATCCGTCAGTATCGGGAAGCTTTATTTTTACCGAATTAATGAAAAACAAAAATTCAATTTTGAGTTTTGGAAAAGTTCGTGTAAACTGGGCTAAAGTAGGTAACGATACCGGCGCATATCAGCTAGGACGATATGTAAACCGGAGTATAGACTGGACTTCTACAGAAGGTAAGCAGGCGGTTATGGCATTTGAAAATGTATTGCCGCCGATAGGTTTGAAACCTGAACAAAAGACATCGTGGGAAATAGGAGCGGATCTACGTTTCTTAAACAACCGCATTGGACTGGATATTGCTTATTTTAATGATAAAGCCAGGAATCAAATTATCAAGACTGAAATTCCTTGGGAAGCCGGAGGCCGTCACCGTATGGTAAATGCCGGACTGTTAAAGACACGAGGAGTTGAAATCAAAGTAGATGCTAATATAATTAATACCAAAGACTTTTCTTGGGATGTGGCGGCAAACTGGTCAACAAACAAGACTAAAGTTGTAGAACTCTATCCGGGTGTAGATTTCCTTCATATTAGTGCATTCAACGGAATAGAAGTGCGTGCGATTCCGGGAGAAAATTATGGCTCTATCTGGGGATTTGTGAATATAAACGACAGTCAGGAGTTTTGGGATAAATATGGAGATAATCCGATGGTTCAGAACTTAACAAACGGCATGAAAACACCTTATAATACCGGTAAGGATTTTACAAAAGACGGGAATCCGATCAATACGGTATGGCAGGACCTTCTACCGTTAAATAAAAATACAACACCCGATTGGATGGCCGGTATAACAAACACTTTCCGGTATAAAGGATTCGATCTTAATTTTACCATAGACGTCCGTCATGGAGGATATATTGCATCTTCTTCTATCATGAGCTTTATTCAATCGGGTAAAGACGCCAGTACGGTTGCATTTAACTCGAATGGTGTAAATATACGCGAACCGATAAAAAATGGTGGAGGACTTATCTATGACGGTACAGATATCGATACTGGCAAACCTAATACAATACCGATCAATGCAGAAAGTTATTATGACGCATGGAATACACCGACTACTAAAATTCTTTATAAAGCCGATTATATAAAACTGCGAGATTTAACTATCGGATACCGGGTGCCTAAAAAGTTTCTCTCTTCGTTGGGGATAGGATTAACCAGTGCGCGTCTGGCATTTGTAGGGCGCAATTTATGGCTGATTCAAAACAATTTGCCGGGATTCGATCCGGAAACATCTACTATGGGTTCGGGTAACAGTGGTGCAGGAGTAGAATATTATTCTTTACCGTCTACGCGTAATTTAGGTTTTAATATTCAGGTTGAATTTTAATAATAAAAAATTAAAAACATGAAGAAGTTAATAATATTATTCATTGTCGGACTTTTTTTTAGTTGTACCGGCGACTTTGAAGAAATGAATACAAATCCGAATAAGCAGTCTTCGATGTCGAATAACCAGGCTGTCTTATCTGCCCAGATATATTTAGTCAGAGCATTGACTCAAACTTATGAAACCGGTTTCGGTAAATGGGTACAGTACTATACCACTAGCATAAATGCTACGCAATCTATTCACCAGAGTGATATGGATATTTTTTGGAGTTATCATGATATGCAGGTAAATCCTTTGAGAAGCATAGAGGAAGTAATGCGTAATACAGATGAAACACCTCATGCAAATTATCGCGCGATTGCCGGCATTCTTAAATCATGGGCGTATTTATATATGAGTGATTTATTGGGCTCTGTTCCTTATTTTGAGGCAACGCAAGGAGATAAGATGGGAGCGGGCGAGGACGCTTTCCGTCCGAAGTTCGATTCTCAGGAAGTAATATATAAAGATATCAATGAAAGATTAAAAGAAGCAAATAGTTCGATAGTGACTGATGCGGATAGTCCGTTGGCAATAGATAAGGGAAGTGATATCTTTGCAAAAGGCGACATGATGAAATGGCGTAAGTTTGCAAACTCGTTGCGGGCAAGAATGCTGGTACGTATGTCGGATGCAGACCCTGAATACGCAAAAAGAGAGCTTGCCGAACTATTCGGTAATCCGACACAGTTCCCTGTATTAGAATCAAATGACGAAGATTTTGGTATGACATGGCCGGGTGGTGCTGGCGAGTCCTATGCAAATGATCTGGCAGAGGAACTCCGCAGAAATGAATATACATGGCCTGCAGCTTCGGGGCTGGTCAATATGTTCGGACGTCTGAACGATCCTCGCATGGAAGTTTACTTCGAACCGGGTAAGTCGAGCCTGAAAAAAGGAGATATGCGTTATGTTGGAGCTCCGATGGCTATGAATATCGAATTATATTCTCCTTTGAAACGGGATACGATAAGTCAGGTAAATGTGCGTTTTGCAAAATATGATTGCAAGAAATATGTGCTTACTTATGCGGAATTGATGTTTATAAAAGCAGAAGCTGCCTTAAAAGGCATGATTGCAGGCGACGCGAATCAATTCTACCAATCCGGTATCCGTGCCAATATGAACAAGTTTGATATCCCTCAGACTGAAATAGATACTTATCTGGCGCAGAATGAAGTGAAACTTACTGCTCAGAACGGATTGGAACAAATTATTACTCAGCGTTATATAGCTATGTTCTTTCAGGCAAGGGATATCTACCCGGAAATAAGAAGAACAGGTTATCCGGTACTTGATTATTTCAAGGTAGGAACCAACGCGGCTGATATAGCAAAAGGATATCCTGAAAAACACTTCTATCCGGGTTCGTCTGATACGCGTCGCAAAGAATATCAGGATGCAATGGGTATAACCGGTAATACGATGTGGGAATGTAAACTGTGGTTTGCTTCGAAGCGCACACGCGACGTTACATCTTATACCGATGTGGCTCCTACAGGTTTGACTGTATGGCGTAAAGTCGGCGGTAAATATGTTTCGGAAATAGAACCGTACGAAAAGAAATAAATTTATTCATAGTATCATCAGGAGGCGTATAGGCGTCTCCTGATTTGAATAATTTTATTTGTCTTATCTATTCTTAATCATTTTTTTAATGCGTATATGAAATAAAATCTCTATCTTCAACGGTGGAGAGTAGAGACTTTCATAGATAAACAATCTAAATTATGAAACAAATAATAGTATTTTTATGTACTTGTTTATTTGTGCAAATGCCCATTATAGCACAAGAAACAGTACAGGTAGTCCCATTTCCTAAGTATGTGAATATAGAGGAATCAAATTCATTCATTTTACAGAATAATTTTAGTGTTTCTGCAGAGAAAACACTTAAGCCATTGTGTGATTTATTTATCGATAATGCAAAAACTTTATATCAGGTAGAGGGGACTGTTCAACAGAAAAAAGCTTCTGTTCAGTTCAAAATCGATAACCGATTGGCTGAGGAAGAATATACAATAGAAATCTTACCGGAAAAAGTAACTGTTGCAGGCAGAGATTATCACAGTGTGAATATGGGCGTCACCACTTTATTGCAACTGATAACAAAGCAAAATTATAAATGTATAATTCCGTGTGGCGCGATAAAAGATCAGCCGGAAGTTGGCTACCGTTGTTTTATGCTCGATGTAGCACGTCAACCGGTTGAGCTGGAAACTATAAAGCAATGTGTAGAGTTGTGCCGATGGTATAAAATCCGTTATATGCAAATTCATTTGACTGATGATCAGTTATTCACTTTTCCGTCAAAAGCATATCCGCAATTAGCAGATAAGGGAATCGCTTATACGACGGAGGAATTGAAAAACTTGGTTACTTTTGCCAAAGACAGGGGGGTGATTATTATTCCTGAATTTGATTTGCCGGGACACTCCACACTTATGCGGAAAAGAATGCCCGAGTTGTTTGGTGATGAAAAAATGTATATTATCGATATCACTAAAGAAGAAGCCTGTGTCGCTGTAGAAACCATAATAAAGGAGATGATGGACGTCTTCTATACTTCTCCTTATTTCCATATCGGAGGCGATGAGGCTTGGTTAGGCGAATTTGAAAAAAGAGAACACGTACAGGCATATGTCAAAGAAAAAGGATATGACGATGCACATGATATTTATTGGGAATTCATTGTACGCTTACACAACTTTGTGAAAAAGAATGGAAAACAAACCATTGTATGGGAAAGTTTCCCGGGTAGTGGAAGCGCCAAAGTTGACATACCTAAGGATATATTGGTAATAGCATGGGAAACTGCTTATCAGGTTCCAGAAAGCTTGCTTAACCATGGATATACCATTATCAATGCTTCTTGGAAACCAAACTATATCACACCGGGTATACGGTGGAGTCCCGAGAAAATCTATAGTATGAATATCCGGAGATGGGAAAACCATTGGAATGCGGCGCCTTCCTATAAATCGCCTATCCAATTACCGAAGTATGCTCCTGTATTAGGGGGGCAAATGTGTTCATGGGAAATGAACGACCAGTCGCAAATCAGTAGTTTGCATCAACGTATTCCGGCATTCAGTGAGGTTATATGGAATGGTGAATCAAAAAAGGATTATGAAGATTATTTGAAAAGGTATCGGTCGACAGATGAAAAATTTATGCAGTTGTTATTCCCTGTAAAACAGAATCGACAAGGATTTAACGGAGAAGATGTTTTGTATGGTTTGGATAGTGACCTCGAGAATAGCTTCGCGAATACCGCTTCTGTTAAGTTTGAGCCTATGAATCCTGAACATATTATAACCTTTACGACAGACGGAACTATGCCGACTGCAAACTCAGATAAATTCATTCAACTTCAGTTGGATGATAGTAAAAATGTACGTTTCGGCATTTTCAATAAGGATAATCAATTAGTTGGATATAAGAATATAGACTATCAGCTGAGACCTTTTACTGTAAGCTATCAGGGTTATTTGCATCCGGTAAGAGACCGTATTCTCAACCGTCAGAAAGAGATTTTTACAGATAAATTATTGGTGAATATTGCAGTTCATAAGTCCGGTGCAGTTGTACGATATACAATGGATGGAACGAATCCGATTTCAACATCTTCGATATACGAGAAACCTATTTTAGTGGATACGAATCTAAAAATAAGAATTCAGGCTTTTGTGAATGATCAACCTATAGGGCAACAGTTTGTCTGTGACTACGAGCAGTTCGTAAAGTAAATAGCTTAGATATATGAAAAACAACATACTGATTATATTAATATTCTTCTCTCAATTATTTTTTCTAAGCTGCGATACCGGTAATAAATCGACTCCTGCAGGCGATTTGGCAAAAAGGTTATTAAACGAACGCGCTGATAATTTCATTTTCGAAACAATCGAAAGTGCCGACGGATCAGATGTATTTGAAATCGAGGCCAAAGGAGAAAAAATAGTTATCGGAGGAAATAAGGAATTGACTAAAGCAACCGGCTTGAATTATTATCTGGAAAATTTCTGTAAATGTCAGGTTTCGCTGAATTATAACCAATTGAATTTACCTGAGAAATTGCCTTTGCCGACAGAAAAAATCAGAATCAAAACACCATTCGAGTATCGGTATATTTTCAATTATTGCACATTCGGTTATACTATGCCTTGGTGGAATTTTGACTGCTGGGAAAAGATGATTGATTATATGGCTCTCAAAGGAATTAATATGCCATTGGCAATTATCGGACAGGAAGCTGTATGGACAGAGGTATATAAAGAACTCGGTGTTAACCGCGAAGATTTGGATAGTTTTTTTGTCGGTCCTGCGCATCTGCCTTGGGGATGGATGGGTAATATAGACGGAGTAGCCGGGCCTTTGCCTCAATCGTGGATAGATAAACGTATTTTATTGCAAAAACAGATTCTCGAACGTCAACGCTCTTTAGGTATGACACCCGTATTGCAGGCTTTTACAGGACATGTACCAAAGGAGTTGAAACAGATTTATCCCGATGCTAAAATTATGCAGATAGATTCGTGGGCAGGGATTCCGGGAACATATTTTTTAGACCCGTCCGATCCATTGTTTACTAAAATAGGATCACTATTTATTAAGAAACAGACAGAACTATTTGGTACTGACCATCTATATGATGCCGATTGTTTCATTGAAGTAGATCCGCCGAGTAAAGATCCTGAATTTCTTGAAAAAACAAGCCGCGCGATTTATGAATCGATGGCTTCTGTAGATAAAGATGCAAAATGGATTTTACAAGGATGGTTCTTCTATTTCCGTCAGGGCTTTTGGCAAAAAGAGCAAGGGGAAGCATTCTTTCGGGGGATACCAAAGGATAAAGCGATTGTTATAGACCTATACGGAGAAAAAAATCCGACATGGGACAAAACAGACAGCTTTTACGGGCAGCCATGGATATGGTGTGTAATCTGTAATGAAGATCAGAAAGTGAATATGAGCGGCCACCTTCATGCTATGCAGGAACAATTCGACAGGGCATGGCAGTCTGAAAAGGATAATAACCTGAAAGGAATAGGCGTAATTCCCGAAGGAATAGGCTATAACCCTGTAGTGCAGGATTACATATTCTCGAAAGCATGGAAACCCGAAAGTGGCGATTTGAATAAATGGGTTGAAGACTATGCCGCCCGTCGCTATAGTACTCAGAACCCACAGGCACTCAAAGCATGGGATCATTTACTGAAAAGTGTATATTCCAGAACCCGTACTATGTGGTCTCCATTCATAACCACTCCGCAAATGGTTAAATTCAGTGGTAGTAAAGAGGATATCCGTCACAACCGGGTAGAATTTGCCATAACGGAAGAAGACCCGTTTGCATGGGATTTCAATGTATATGAATTGGCTGAAGCTGCAAAATGCTTGCTGGACTGTGCTGATGAACTGAAGGATGTTTCGACATACCGTTTCGACCTGACAAATGTTTATCGCGAATTATTGCATGCCTTAACTCACAAATATATTCATGAATTGTCGGTCGCTTATGATAAGAAGGATTTAAATTCTTTACAAAAAGCACGGGAGCAAATATTGAAATTGATCGACGATCTGGATACAGTTACAGGATGTGATGCCAACTTTATGTTGGGTAAATGGTTAAATGAAGCTACCGGCTGGGGAGATACTCCTGACGAAAAAGCATATTACAACCGGAATGCCCGTACTATTATCACCATATGGCAGCCTTGGGAAGACGGAGACTTGCGGGATTATGCCGGTCGTTTGTGGAATGGTTTGCTAAAAGATTACTATCGTCCGCGCTGGGTATTGTATATGGACATGATTGAAGAATCCATAAAGGCAAATAAACCGTTAGACCGGAAAGTTTTTGATAAGCAAGTTCGTAAAATGGACTTTCAATGGACTCTCGACCAGAAAAAGTATCCCGATCAACCTACTGGAGATATAGTAAAAGAAGCAAACCGTATCTGGAAAGAATATAGTTCGGTTTATACAAAAAGCAAATAGAATACTTTGATACATTAATCATATAAGCAATATAAAGTGAGGAAAATGGTATGAACAGACTATTTATTTTATTAATGGCACTTTCGTGTTTATTTGCTACATTGAATGCGCAGGAGAAAGTTTATCCGGGTGCGGATGAAAAGTCACCTTCTCGCGCGCAATATTTCAGTTGGATTAATAACACGAATGAAGGGCCTACAGAAAAACAGACACTTATCAATCTTGATTTCTTTAAATATCTGCAGGACGAATACGGCATGATATTGGATATCTACGCTTTTGATGCAGGCCTTATCGACGGAAAGAATTTTTATGGGGATATAAATTCCGCTCGTTTTAAGAAGCAGTTTCCAAACGGATTGGATGCTACATACCGAAAAGCGAAGAGTATAGGCGCCCGTTTAGGTCTATGGGGAGGACCCGACGGTTTCGGAGATACACCAGAAGAGACAGAAAGGCGTAAAGAGCAGATCATAGGATTGTGCCGCGATTATGAATGGGCGCTTTTTAAATTCGATGCGGTATGCGGCCCTCTGCGATTAGATAAGGAAGATGACTTTATCGATATGATGAAACGCTGCCGTAGTTATTCCCCCGACCTTATCTTACTGAATCATCGGTTAGGCCTCAAAAAATCCGAGCCATATGCGACAACATTTCTCTGGGGTGGGAGTGAAACATATATCGATGTACATTCTGCTAATACGACAACCGCGCCGCATAACCGTGCCGGAGCATTGTCCCGAGGATTGGTTCCGGGATTGCAGCGCCTGACAGAGGATCACGGTGTTTGCCTCTCATCCTGTCTCGATTATTGGGAAGACGATCTGATATTGCAGGCTTTCAACCGCTCTTTGATTTTAGCACCGGAGATATATGCAAACCCGTGGTTGTTAGCAGATCGTGATTTTCCTAAATTGGCGCGCATATACAATTTACATCGTAAATATGGCAAGATTTTGACGGAAGGTATAACTCTACCTGACAAATATGGCCAGTATGCAGTGTCGCGCGGAGATAAAAAGACCCGTCTGATAACTTTACGGAACCTAAGCTGGGAACTAAAAGAGATTGAAGTAAAACTCGACAGCGAAATAGGATTGACAAAAAGTTCTAAAGTACAATTGCGCTCTTATCATCCTACCGAACGGATAATCGGTACGTTCAACTATGGTGAAACTGTAAAGGTAAAAGTAGATCCTTATCGTGCAATGCTTATAGCTGCATCCACTTCGGATCAGTATGTTGAACCGGGGGTTGAGGGTATTGACTTTGAAGTAATACAGAATATTCCAAATAAGCCATTGAAAATAAAATTACTCGGAATGCCCGGATCTACCAACGAGATTAAGCTGGCTAAAGGTACTAAAGGTTCCAAAATTACTATAGATGGGGTAGAGCATGCGGATTTAGCCAAAGGAAAAACTACAACTATTTCTTTCGAAGGCAAACCGCTGAACCAACCATGCTATCGAAAACTGGTAGATTTACATGAAACGGTTATTACCGATGATGCCAGAGCATTATATGAGGCTACTGTTTTTGCCGCGGATAATAATGCGCTGGAAGTACGGTCACTGAAACGTTCGGGAGAAACTAATATACCTGAAGTAAAAGCGGCACGCGATGCCTTCTTTAATCAGTCTGCTTTTATTACACGCGGGCTTTGGGATAAGTATATGTTCGACGGAGACAGGAATACAGGCTTTTGGCCGAGTAAACGTTATGGTGTCGACCAACGGATAAAAAAAGGTTGCTTCCGCTTGGATTTAGGTCAGGAGATGAATGTGGATAGTATTGTAATCCATGTAAATAACGAATTTGAGCTGGAACCTTTGTTAATAGATGAGGGTAATTATGCCTCAATATCATCCGATTTGGCAACATGGCAGTCAACGCTGTTCCTATCCGGATTGAGAATGAATATTCCGGTACATAAAAAAATGCGTTATTTAAAGTTAAATCCTTTTCCATCGAATATACGCGAACTTGAAGTTTATGCCGGAGGTAAAAAGATTAATCCTGAAAAATTCAGGGCATCAAATCTCTTTGCAGACTCGGGACAAATGGAGTGTTTTGGAATGTGGACTAACAATTTTAAATTGGACGAGGTTGCAGATAATAGTTATATCTCGGTTGCAATAAATGGAGAACATGGAGTAGAAGGCGCCTATGCTGCATTAAAGATAGATGGTAAACTCGTAGGTTCACCTTCAAGGGCGGTATCATATCCATCTAATCCATGGGAATATATAAATGCCCGTTCAGGTTCAAATTATACATATTATTTCCCTCTCACTACTGATATGGCAGGGAAGAAAATAGAAGTATATGTTATGGGTTATGAGAAAGATAAATTGTCTTTTCAGCCGGAAGTCTGGATTTCGACTTATCCTTCACCATTCAAAGAAAAAGTATTGCTTATAGAAAGATAAATCACCAGAAGCGGCACAGGATAATAAAGTAAGTATTATTGTTCTGATTTTAAGGATGGCTATTTTGGATAATATATTCAGGATAGCCATTTTTATGCTATTCAGAGAAGACCAAATATGGCAAATATGAGAATAGGAAACAACCCTTTTTTTATCAGGTATTCCTTTAATCCAAATAGTGCTTTACTGATATGTTTTTCAACAGCTTTTATACTGATACTTAACTGTTCGGCTATTTCACGGTTTTTTAAACCGTATGTACGGCTCAGTGTAAATACTTTATGACATTGTGGGGGAAGTGTTTTTATAAAGATATTAATTTCCTGTTCTAATTCTTTCAGAAGCAGGCTTTGTTCCGAAGTCTGAATATAGGACGAAAGGTATTGTTCCAGATATTCATTTTCTTTACCTGACTTCAATGGATATGCATCACGCAATTTTTGTTTCAGTACATTCAGTGAACGATGATATACAGCTGTGAATAGATATGATTTTACCGCATCGTCCTGAAAATGAATGCTGTGACGCCTTTGCCATAATTCGAAGAAAGTGTCCTGTACAATATCTTCCGACAGGTCGGGATCATTTACAAAACGGAATGCATATGCCCTGAGCTGTTTATAATATTGATTAAATAAACGCTCTAATAGCACAAGATCCTTTACTTCTTTATCTGCCGCCATGATTTTTACTCATTGAAAAATGATAATATAATCATTAGATCAAAAAGAGTAGTTTGTATGTATGTTTTGTATTAACAAATTTATATCTCTCCTTAGCTTACTGATATTATTCAAAAATACAAAGATTATACTTAATATATACTATATAATTGAAGCAGCAGCTTATTATTTTGTATATTTTATCAAAATAAGGAATAATAATAATTTTATTTATGACGGGCAAATTGATGAGAGGGCATTATATGAAGATGTGCTTATCAATAAAAATGTATAGCGGAGCGCTTATATTCTTTAGAAAGACAGATTGTAGTTACGTTTATTTTCACAGCTGTTTTTATTTTATATGATGTATAATTAATTATCCATGATATTCGGTAGTTTTTGGATATCTGTCCACCTTGGAATGGCTGTTATGAGTATATAATCTATCACTAAAATGTCTTAATGGTCATATTATCTTAGTTATTGAACAGTATTTTTCAGAAAATGTAATAGGTTTATAATATATTTGCACCCCAGACAAGATACCATATTAAACATTTTTGACCTAATAATCATGTACTCATCTCCTACACTAAACAATAATAAGCGTATCGATATCGCCGATGTACTACGGGGTTTCGCAGTAATGGGAATTACTCTAATCCATTTCATCGAACGGTTCAGCCTCAATAGCTTTCCGGAAGAGACCAGCAACTTTCTGATGTTTACAGATAGGGTAATATGGGACAGTGTATTTTTTACTTTCTCTGGCAAAGCTTACTGCATTTTTGCATTGCTCTTCGGATTTAGTTTCTTCATACAAGATAATTCCCAGATACAAAAGGGACGGGATTTTCGGGGGCGTTTTGCATGGCGTCTGGTATTATTAATGGTTTTTGCATGTATCAATTCAACACTTTTTCCCGGCGAAATATTAGTACTTTATGCATTAGTAGGATATGTACTTATTGCCGTGTGCCGACTTTCTACCCGTACTGTCCTGCTTATAGCAATTATTCTTTTATTGCAGCCTATTGAATGGGGACAAATAATGTATGCATTCATCAATCCGGAATACGTAATTAATTCTCAATTTGATGCTCCCTACTGGGAAATTGTAAATGCAGCCCAGAAAGAAGCTTCTTTCTTTGAGTTGAGCAAAACTACAATATGGACAGGTAATGTTGCTAATATGGGCTGGATGCTTTTGCATGGAAGAGTTACGCAAACGGCAGCACTGTTTATGATAGGTATGCTAATAGGGCGCGGCAATTTATTTCCATATTCAGAAAAAAATATAAAATTTTGGATTAAAATATTCATTATTGCCGTTATTTCCTTTTTCCCTATTTACGGGTTGATGGCTATTCTCCCCGATTTTATAAATCGTGAAGCACTACTTGTGCCTTCCACCCTTATCCTAAAATCTCTTTCAAATATTGCATTTACAGGAATACTGTTTGCAGGTGTAATAATTGTTTATTACCTGACAAAATTTAAAAACGTTCTTCATTTATTGGCTTCTTATGGACGCATGAGCTTGACAAACTATCTGTCGCAATCTTTGATCGGAGCGTTCTTGTTTTACCATTGGGGTCTGGAACTTTATAAATACACCGGTATCACTGTCTGTTTCTTAATGGGTATCGGAATGTTTCTTATTCAGTTCTTCTTTAGCCGCTGGTGGATGCGTTCGCATCGACACGGCCCATTAGAATTGTTATGGAAAAAAGTGACTTGGATTAAAATAGTAAAATGATATTATTAAAGGCAATTTTGCTTTCGCGATGATTTTAACAAATCGTTATCATCTCTAAGTGGAAATAACACTAAAATTGCCCCCCATGCTCCAATATAAATTGCCCCCTTGGAGATTTTTTGTTTGTAAAAAGCCATCATTTTTGTCGGTTTTTACTAATTAAATTTCACAAATATAAACATTCCTGGTTAGGCTTTTTACGCCTTAGTGATTCACCATGTAACTCAACTCTCAGGGATTGATGTACAATCCTATCCAATACAGCATCAGCAATAGTTTTCTCCCCTATGATATCATACCATTCCTTGACCGGTATCTGGGAAGTAATCAATGTCGACTTCTTCCCGTGTCGGTCTTCTATGATATCCAGCAAGGTAACTCTTGCTTGTGAGTCAAAGGGTTGCAGGCCGAAGTCGTCCAGGATACGCACATCTGGCGTAACTTGTCCAAGGTTTTTTCATTGTTCATAATCTTAAAGTTTTAATAATTAATTTATATAATACGGTTTATTGGTAATATGGAAAAAACGGTAAAAACGACCCCTTAAAAACGGCGGAAAATGATCCCTTGAAGTTATGCCGTTCAAACAGTAAAAAGTTGTTCTCGGGATTGGGGTCTAAAAGAAGAAGATTTAAGCCCGAGTTAAACTTAATATTTATCGGTCTACCCAGGTAATGGGTCCACAGATTTTACAAAAATAGGTATAAGTCCCAACATCTCTATATTCGGACCCACATAATTTATCAGCGATACATATTTTCATTTTTAGTTTTCCTTTTTCTGATTGATTCTCCAAATAACTCTACCCTCAGGGAATGATGTACTAATCGGTCGAGTACGGCATCGGCAACTGTTTTCTCACCAATAACGTCATACCAACCTTTAACAGGGACCTGCGAAGTAATAATAGTAGATCTCTTTTGATGCCTGTCTTCTATTATATCCATCAGTATTCCCCTTGCCTGAGAGTCGAAAGCCTGCATACCGAAGTCATCCAGTATAAGCAGGTCCATCCTCTCGATACGTTTAAAGTCGTTTATAACAGAGCCTTTGACCTTTGCAATCTTCAGTTGGCTCATCAGTTTTGCAGTACTGGCATATAATACCTTATATCCATCCTGGCATGCTTTATTACCCAATGCGGTAGCCAGATAGCTCTTACCTGTTCCTGTGGGTCCGGTTATGAACAGGTCTTTACTTTCTGCGACAAACTCCAGGGCAGCTAACCGCTCAACCTGATTACGGTCCAGTCCCCGCTCAAAGGTGTAATCAATCTCTTCTATCGAAGCATTGTAACGGAATGAAGCAGCTTTAACCGCCCTTTCAATAGCCCTGTTTCGGCGGTTGTCGAACTCACTGGCCACCAGGTGTCCTATAAACTGATCCTGGGTCATTTGTTCTTTCAATGTATTTTCCAGTGATGTCTTGAAGGCGTCGTGCATACCAAAAAGGCGCATCTGACGCATTTTGTCTAATGTTTGATTGTTCATTGTTTTATTTATTAAAGGTTATTTATAATAGTCTTTCCCCCTGATATTTTCATGCTCCGGGATGTCTGCCGTTTCTTCGGGAACCTCAATAAGTTCAGACTGGGTTTTAAGTATATCCTGTATCTCAAGGAAACTATACCTGCCATAGCTGTCGGCAAGACGGCATGCGGCAGCCAGCCTGAGAGGACCTACCTTACGGGCTAAAGACAGGATGCCCGAACAGCTTTTATTAGCCTGGTCAACATAGCGCTTCTTCTCCAATACCTTACGGATGTAAAACTCGACATCTTCATTTATCTCGGCAGCCTGTTTAATAAAGGTCTCAGGTGACCATTCCAGGATAGCCTTATGCTTTGGAGACAAATGTTCAGGATTGGTTGTATGTTTAAACTCAAGGCGGTTACGGGTATGGCAAGCCACACAGGTATAGCCGTCAAATATCTCCACATCACTTGTCGTATAGGATATCTTCAGCTTTTTACCGATATAGATATAAGGGACGCTATAATAGTGGATATCTTCACGCAGACGGACATAGCCGTCTTTACCTACTGTTGCCATAATGTGCTTTTTTATCTGATAACGTATCGGATTTAGCGGACCCAATACATCGCGCTCAATCTCCTCAAAATAACTCCTGCGGGAGTAATTACGACGACTTAAAAGCTGGTAGTTATGTATCTCAAGGGCTGACCGTATAGCCGCATTCAATGACTTTAAGTCCGGACAACGCAGATGTTCTATCCGGGTAAAGATATCTTTGTATGTTAATTTTACAGCATTCTCTACTACTGATTTATCTTTAGGTTTACGCACACGGGCTGGTAGAACGGTTACGGCATAATGCTCGGCAAAACGCTCAAACTCTTCATTGAGTACCGATTCGTAACGTCCGGCTTTTGTCACGGCTGCTTTCAGGTTGTCGGGAACCATTGCCTGAGGGACCCCACCGTAATAATAAAAAGCGTTTTCACAGGCTGATATAAAATCTTCCTTTGTCTGGCTGGAAACCGCTTCTACATAAGTTAACAGGCTGCAGCCCAATATAGCTACGAAGACTTCTACCTGACGGGGAGATTCCCCATGAGGATATATCCATAATTTATCTCCTGTATAGTCGATAAACATTTTATCCCCGGCTTTATGCTCCATCCGCATCGAAGGGTTGGTAATCATCCGGTAACGCTGGATAGCCAATCGGAACTGAGTAAGTCCATAGCCATCAGGATGGTTCTGTCGATATTTATCCCATTGCTGGAGGGTAGTGGCTCCTTTACGTCCAAGTTCTTTGCAGATATCGGGCATTAAACCTTCCAATTCTTCCAGGCGGGGATTAGGTTGAAGCATACAAGCCGGTACACAAAACAGGTCGTGAAGCTCGGCATCACTTTTGCCATGAAACTCTTCGTAGGTCATTTTCAAAGAGTTCCACTTTTGAACGTATTTTTTTACTGTATTACGTGAGGTGCGAGCCATCGCTGCGATGGTCTTTAAACCCGTTTGCTCCTCATACAAACGGATAATGGTTCTAAGTTTGTTCATCTTAATTGGTATGTTCGGCATAATCTTCTGATTTTGGTCGCCGGTCAAGCTAACAAAATCTTACACTTTTAATACCATCTTTGAACAACTTTTTAACAATTACCCTTGCCGGGGTCAGTTTGAAACGTTTTTAGGGGATCACTTTCATCCGTTTTCAAGGGGTCAGTTTCGACCGTTTTTTAATGGCCATTTTCCGCCGTTTTTAAGGGGTCGTTTTTACCGTTTTTTCCACTTATCACAATAATCTGTAAAAGATATACCATTCTTATCTGCTGACACAAAATCTATAATATCCTTCACATTCCATTTGTCGGTTTCATCCTGCTTATTCAGCTTTTTATTGAACTCTCTGATTTTCTCCCAGCAATAGCCCAGAATATCTTCATCTTTTATCTCCCCGTTCTTTACTTTATCCTGAAATATATATTTATCAGTTTTAATATATCCTACCTGACGGAGTGAATTAGTTACTCTGATGTAAACAAGATAAGTTTTGTCTGCTCTGATTTTTTGAACTGTTGGTTTAAATGTTGCCATAATTTACCTTTTAAAACGTTATTGAATTAGTTTAATCAGGGCGTTTAGAAAGTCTAAACAATTTCTAAACAGACCGTCACAAATGGCTTACAAACGTCTTAGAATAGGTGTGTTTTCATGTGTTTTTATGGCTAAAAAACACAAAAAAGCGACTACTTTATTACGTAATCGCTTGATTTTCTGCTTGTAGCGGGAGGGAGAATTGAACTCCCGACCTCATGATTATGAATCATGCGCTCTAACCATCTGAGCTATCCCGCCAACTATTTGTTAGCGGGTGCAAAAATAGAAGATTATTTTTGATAATACAAGCATCATATGAAAAAATATGGGAAATATTTCCACTTCGATATGGAATATCCTCATATACAATAGAAAAATATCTAATAAAATTTAAGAATTGCATCTTTCGCCATATTATATGCCTTAACATTTATCTTTTTACTACTTTTGTACTCAATTTGACAGTCTACATTAATGCTAAAGATTAAGCGACTATATACGTTCGTAATACAAACATTCCTCCCTGTCTTCGCAATGACATTTGTGATATGTTTGTTTATTGTATTGATGCAGTTTTTATGGCGATATGTCGAAGACCTGGTAGGAAAAGGACTTAGTATGGCAGTGCTGGGCGAGTTATTTGTCTATGCGGCATTCCAGCTTATTCCGATGGCTTTACCGTTATCTTTGCTTTTAGCTTCTCTGATGGCCTTCGGAAATTTGGGAGAACGCCTTGAATTACTTGCTATTAAAGCATCCGGAGTTTCGCTGCTTAAGTCCATGAGACCTTTGATAATACTGGTCGCTTTTATATCGATAGGCGCTTTCTTCTTTCAGAATGAAGCAATGCCTCGCATACAGGTAAAACTAAGGGCACTACTGTATTCTATTAAACAGAAATCGCCCGAACTGGAAATTCCCGAAGGCTCTTTTTACAGCGATATCCCCAATTATAATCTTTATGTAAAGAAAAAAGATCGTGAAACAAAAATGTTGCACGATGTTATGATATACGATACTTCGAAAGGGTTTGATAATATGGCGGTTATTGTCTGCGATTCTGCATTGATGCGTGGATCAGAGGATAAAACATTTCTTTTGTTGAATCTCTATCATGGTCAGCAGTTTGCCAACTTCCGGCAGGCGGATATGAGCAATACATCGAGTAATAGAGGAAATAATCAGTTTGTACCGTATAGCCGTGAGAATTTTAAGGAAAAGGAAGTTATCATTCCTTTTAATACCGGATTTGACCGTATGGACGAATCGAATCTGGAAGGTACGCAGATATCTAAAAATATCGTTCAGCTCACACATTCCATAGATTCGATGAGTTCACGGCTCGATAGCATAAATATTCGTGACAGAAAGATTATAGGGCAACATACTTTCTTCTCTTATCGTAATGCGGATGCTTATGTGAAAAAACAAAGAAAGGAAGATTCTCTACGAGTTGTCAGAGGTGAAATCAAAACAAAACAATTACCAGCGAAAGTTGATTTTGATTCTTTACTTAATTCTTACAGTAAAGATCAAATGTCACAATACCTTATGTCAGCAGCCAGTGAAGCGGAAAATAACCGTTACAATATGCTGGAATCCACACAAAAGGCCGGACTTCAGAAGAATATACGGTTCCATGAAGTAGAACGTCATCAAAAATTCACGTTATCTTTTGCCTGCCTCATATTTTTCTTTATCGGTGCTCCTTTAGGGGCAATTATACGTAAAGGGGGCTTAGGAATGCCTGTCGTTGTATCAGTGGCGCTCTTTATTGTATATTATATAATCAATAATATCGGTTATAAAATGGCCCGTGACGGAGTATGGGAAGTATGGCAGGGTATGTGGCTAAGTTCGTTTGCCTTATTCCCGTTAGGCGTTTTCCTTACGTATAAGGCGATGAACGATTCGGCCTTGTTCAATCCTGAAGCCTACGGTAAATTCTTCCGGAAGATATTCTTTATAAAGACTCCTGAAAAAATTGGAGAAAATGAACGTAATGCCATTATTGATACTATACCTGCTATGTCTGAAATATCTAAATTAGGTATAGATGATGAAACTATGGCAAACCTTTTGGGGATGGATAATGATCATCTGAGAGATATCCATAAGAATTATGCCCAATACGGCTATGCAAAGAATATGCAGTTAGCTTCATTGATTTTACTTAAAGAGAGAAAAGGGGAGATAAGCGACCTTGTTGGTAATCAGAACTATAAGTTAGCTTCCGAAGACTATCAGTTATTCACTAAAAGTTCAATACTTACAGGTATCGCTTATATTTTGGCACTTATTATTTATATACTGGACATATCAAGTTTGTCAATCTCTTTTGGAATTGCATACTTGGCTCTTTTTATACGTTCTATTGTGTATTATTCTATGTTTTATGCAAATGTAGCAAAGAGTTCGAAAGTATATCATACTATAGTTTCTCTATTGGCATTTGCTGCATATCCGCTGACTTATTGGTATATAAAGAAAAAGATGGAAGAGAACCTGACGCTATTGAAAGGACACGATATTATTTAAAAGATAAGAATTAATAAACAACATATACTCCAATTATGGACAAGATAAAACTGGACACAGTAGAAGAAGCAATCGACGAAATAAGAAAAGGCAACTTTGTTATTGTAGTCGATGATGAAGACCGCGAAAATGAAGGCGACCTGATTATTGCAGCAGAAGCTATTACACCTGAAAAAATCAATTTCATGGAAACGCATGCAAGAGGGCTTATCTGTGCGCCTCTTACCGCAGAACGTTGCGAAGAACTCGATCTTCCTATGATGGTTACTCACAATACTTCTACGCATGCAACACCTTTTACGGTATCTATAGATTTACTCAAAAATGGTGTTACTACAGGGATTTCTGCTTACGATAGGGCACAAACTGTTTTGGCATTGACCCGTAAAGATACTAAACCTGAAGATTTCGGACGTCCGGGACATATTTTCCCATTAAGAGCAAAAGATAAAGGGGTTCTCAGCCGTGTAGGACATACTGAAGCTACCGTTGATTTGGCTCGTCTTGCTGGGCTATATCCGGCAGGTGTACTTATCGAAATCAAAAAAGAAGATGGGGAGATGGCCCGTTTACCCGAACTAAGGGAAATGGCTGATAAATACAACTTGAAACTTATTTCCGTTGCCGACCTTATAAAATACCGCTTGGAAAGAGAATCACTGATAGAAAAAGGTGTAGAGGTAAAAATGCCTACCGAATACGGTTATTTTCACCTGATTCCGTTCCGGCAAAAATCGACCGGACTCGATCATGTAGCCCTGATAAAAGGAACATGGGAGAAAGACGAACCGATACTTGTACGCGTTCACTCTTCGTGTGTTACGGGAGATATCTTCGGGTCGAAACGTTGCGAATGCGGAGAGCAATTGCATAAGTCGATGGAGATGATACAGAAGGAAGGTAAAGGTGTAGTAATATATCTCAATCAGGAAGGCCGCGGCATAGGACTTATGGCTAAGATGGAAGCATATAAATTGCAGGAAGAAGGCTATGATACAGTCGATGCAAACCTGCACCTGGGATACCGTGCCGATGAACGTGATTATGGAATAGGAGCATCCATACTGCGCGAACTGGGCGTATGCAAAATGCGCCTGTTGACTAACAATCCGGTAAAGCGTAAAGGTTTGGAATCGTTCGGACTTACAGTGGTGGAGAACGTACCGATAGAAGTGGAGCCGAACAAATACAATGAGTTCTATATGCATACAAAGAAGGAGCGTATGGGACATAATCTGCACAATGTCGATTAATTTAAATATATAACCAATTTAATATTATAATAGAATGTCACAAATATCAGTACGCATAGCAAGCCTTGCGGAATCAGAAACACTGGCCATGTCTCAGAAGAGCAACGAGCTTAAGGCACAGGGCGTGAATGTTATCAATCTTAGTGTGGGCGAACCGGATTTCTTTACACCTGATCATATAAAGGCCGCTGCGAAGAAAGCAATCGATGATAATTTTTCATTCTATTCACCGGTTCCCGGCTATTTGTCATTAAGGCAGGCTATTTGCAAGAAGCTGGAAACAGAAAACGGACTGAAATATTCGCCGGATCAGATTGTTTGTTCTAACGGAGCAAAACAGGATGTATGTAATGCCGTACTGTCTATAGTCAATCCCGGTGACGAGGTCATCATTCCTGCTCCATGCTGGGTTAGCTATGTGGAAATGGTGAAGCTTGCAGAAGGTAAATGTGTAATAGTTCGTGCGGGTATCGAGCAGAATTTCAAAATGACGCCTGCCCAACTAGAAGCTGCTATAACACCAAAAACAAAAGCAATTATCCTCTGCTCACCCTCAAATCCTACGGGAAGTATATATAGCAAAGCCGAACTGGAAAGTCTGGCGGCAGTACTGGCAAAATATCCGCAAATAATAATTATATCGGACGAAATATACGAGCATATCAACTATCTGGGCAAACATGAAAGTATAGCCCAGTTTGAAAATATCAGGGAGCGTGTCGTGATTATCAATGGCGTATCCAAAGCTTATGCGATGACCGGTTGGCGTCTTGGTTGGATGGCTGCTCCGAAATGGATTGCTGCAGCCTGTACAAAGTTGCAGGGACAATATTCATCGGGCCCGTCGTCTATCTCTCAGAAAGCTGCGGAAGCTGCCTATCTTGGTGATCAACAGTGTGTGGAAGATATGCGCCTTGCATTTCAACGTCGTCGCGATCTTATTGTAAAGCTTGCATCGGAGATTGAAGGATTTAAGGTGAATAAGCCGGAAGGTGCATTCTATCTTTTCCCTCAGTGCAACTATTATTTCGGTAAATCATATAATGGACGAGAAATCAATACTTCGGCCGATCTGGCTATGTTCCTGCTCGAAGAAGGCCATGTAGCCTGTGTGGGCGGACTGGCTTTCGAAGCGCCTGATTGTATCCGCTTTTCATATGCTACTTCGGATGAGAATATTGTGGAGGCAATGAGAAGGGTGAAGGAGACGTTGAGTAAGTTGAAGTGATTGGATATTGGAGATAAAAATAAAGGCTGACAATTTTAATTGCCAGCCTTTTATATTTTGAGAGGATTATGTTATTCGGAAATAACTTCTATATCATCTACATAGAGAACACTTTCTGGAGCTCCACTGAATGTATCTCCTTGACTACTGGAAGAGCATATGATTGCCATCCGATATTTTTTGTTAGGGTCGTATGTTTTGCCACTAACAGGCTCAAACTTAATTTCGAACGGTGTATATTGGGCTTTTGCCGTACCATCTTTAAGTTCAGCTCTTGCAACCAATTTGTCTGATGTATAGGCATTCAATCCAGTTAAGTACTCGTCATCATCTCCTGATATTTCATATAAGATTGCATTAATAGAACATTTATCTGTAGTATTTTCTTCTATAACAGTAACACTATAATTTTTTGGATCAGGGCAGCGGTGAAATACTGGTCCGGGAGTATATTTATAATAGCCTTTTATCGCCATAGGTTTCTTTGTGTAAGGTATTCCGAATTTGGTACTATTGAGAGTCTCGCTCATGTCTGTTATAAATTTCCCTGTAAATAATGTTCCTGATACAACTTTGGGATACGTTTTACTTCCTCCTTTTGTACCTAAAGTTTCTATACGGGCTGCTCCTTGTCCGCTATGAGCCTGATCGGTTTTTGTGACAGAATATCTATTCACCTGTCCAAATAATTTCATGAAAATAATTGGCGGATTACAAGTGCTCCAATCGCCGTATAATGGTTTATAATATCTATTTGCTTCTCCTCCTGTGTTTTCTGCTACCCATTCTTCAAAATCATTCTTTGCAATCTTATAAGAAACAGTATATTCAGTTTTGTTCTTTTCATCTTGTGCTGTGACAGTAAATTTTACAGGTCCTTTTGAGAAATCAATTTTACTATCTGATGCTGGATCAACAGTGGCATAATCAGATACCTTAATGTTTGGAGTTAATTCTTTTAAATCACTTATAGAAGCATATGGCGATACAATAAACTGTATATTAGTTCCTTCAATTATAGATTTTCCTACAATAAACATGCTACTAAAAGTTATTTCAGTTATTAATGCTTCTGTATTTTTTAGTTTATTGACTTTTACGCTATACTCAGTTTTTGTCTCTCCATCTTCAGCAGTAACAATAAATTTTACAGGTTCATCGCCAGAGAAGTCTACTTTACTACCTGAAGCAGGATTAACTGTTGCCTTAGACGAAATTTCTATCGTTGGGACAAGTTCTTTAAGGTCATTTTCATTAGCAGTATACTTTACTGAAAACTCAATATTTGTATCTTCTATTACAGGTTGATCGACCACAATTTCACTATCAAAAGTCATTTTGGTTATCAATGATTCGTTACTTTTCTGTCTTACTAGCGTTACAGTATATTCTGTTTCTTCTCCATTTTCTGCTTTAACAACAAATTTCACAGGTTCACTTCCAGAGAAATCAACCTTACTTCCTGATGCCGGATTTACAGTAGCTTTAGGTGAAATTGTAATTGTAGGCACTAACTCTTTTAGGTCTTCATTCGTAGCATTATGTGCCACAGTAAAGCTAATATTTGTTTCATCAATTACAGGTTGTTCTACTATAATTGGATTATCATTAAATGTCATTTCTATAATAAGAGCTTCTGGACTTGCTGTTTTAACAGCCGTTGCTGTATAAACATTTTTTGTCCCATCCTCAGCAGTCACCGTAAATTTCACAGGGTCACCCGAGAAGTCTACCTTACTGTCCGAAGCCGGGCTTACAGTTGCCTTATTAGAAATGGTAATAGTAGGAACCAGTTCTTTCAGGTCTTCGGCAGTAGCGTTGTATGCTACATAAAATTTGATGTCGTTGCCTTCTATCTTGGGCTGAACAGTAACAATCGGATCATCGAATTTCATTTCGGTAAGGTTCGCTTCGTTGCTTTGCGGATCATCGTCGTCACTACATGCTACAAAAGAGATCGTCATTAAAGAAATCCCTAGTACACAGAATAGTTTAAATAAATTTTTCATTTCTTTTAGTTAATTTTATCGGATTGATGTGTTAATAATGCAATGTTTATTTTGATTTTTTTTAAATTTAGCCACAAAAATAGGCACCCAATGCCGTAAAGCCTAAGAAATGTTTATTAAAATGTCAATGAGAAGTCTCTTTTAATAATATTTTAACATTCATTCACAAATCGGTTGGAAGAAAAATCTTATTATCAATTAATCAAATTGCCTTTTTATATAGCTATGTCTTTTGTTAATAGTATCTTTACAGCTTTTATATACAATAATACACACAAATAAAATGTTAAAAAGTAGAAATGTTGTAACCTTTTTAATTTTTTTGCGACATATATTTAAAAGTTTAGCAATAGGCTGATTTTGCACACAACAAACAATTTGAATGTTCATATTTTACATATCTAACTGTAAGCAAAGTGATAAGAATTAACAATTTGAACAAAACCTATTACAATGGCGCTCCACTGCACGTTTTGAAAGGTATAAATTTAGAGATAGAAAAAGGTGAGCTGGTTTCGATAATGGGTGCCTCCGGTTCGGGCAAATCTACATTACTGAATATTCTGGGCATATTGGATAATTACGACACCGGGGAATATTACCTCGATAATGTACTTATCAATAAACCGAGCGAAACACGCGCAGCCGAACTGAGGAATAAAAAAATCGGTTTTGTTTTCCAGTCTTTTAACCTGATAGCATTTAAGAATGCATTGGAAAATGTCGCCTTACCGCTTTACTATCAGGGTATGAACCGAAAGAAGAGGAACAAGCTGGCGATGGAATACCTCGATAAAATGGGACTGGCCAGCCATGCCGATCACTTGCCTAACGAGCTGTCAGGAGGACAAAAGCAACGTGTAGCCATTGCCCGTGCTTTGATCGCACAGCCACAGGTGATACTGGCCGATGAGCCTACAGGGGCGCTGGACAGTAAGACTTCAAGGGAAGTTATGGAGCTCCTCCGTGAAATAAACGGTACGGATGGTATAACCATGCTTATAGTTACGCATGAACAGGCAGTAGCAAATGCTACCGACCGTGTTATCCATATTAAGGACGGAATTATCGGTTCGATAGAGATAAATGAGAATCCTGTAATAGAAATGTAATAAAAATCAGTCTATGTTCGATTTTGATTCACTACGCGAAATCCTTTCAACTATCAGTAAGAATAAACTGCGGACTTTCCTTACAGGGCTTGCTGTAGCTTGGGGGATATTTATGCTGATTATTCTCCTTGGAGCCGGAAACGGGTTGCGCAACGGGGTTACATCCAACTTTTCGAACCGGGCGAAAAACTTGGTTACACTCTGGCCCGGATGGACTTCTATGCCGTATAACGGGCTTCCTTCGAACAGAAATATAAAATTTGATCACAAAGATTATGATCTGATAAGGAATAAGACTCCCGAAGTGGAATATGTATCTGTACGTATATTTCAAAATACCACATTGGCGAACGGAAATGAATACGGAGCATGGCAACTGATTGGAGTTACAGAAGAGGCTGCTTATATCAGAAATATAGAAGTTAAGAGCGGAGAGGGTCGTTTCCTTAATTATATGGATATAGAGAACCGCCGCAAAGTAATCGTTATAAGTCCGGATATAAAGAAGGTGCTTTTCAAAGACGAAGACCCTATAGGAAAATATGTCATTGCCGATAACAATACTGCTTATCAGGTAGTCGGCATCTACGACGATTCCAATACATTCAGCAACAATCCTCCTGCTTATATTCCGTTCACTACAGCCCAAATGTTATATAACAAAGGATGGGGATTCGGTGCCATTGACTTCACAGTAAAAGGTCTGAACACAACCGAAAAAAATGAAAAATTTATAGAACGGCTTCGGGAAAGAATGAGTAAACTGCATAACTTCGACCCTACCGACCGATCGGCATTATATATAAGAAATACGGCACAGGAAATGATGGAAGCTGAAAGTATCTTTTCGGTTATCACATTATTTATTATCGTAATAGGTGTCTCTTCACTGCTTGCAGGTATTGTAGGAGTGGGTAATATCATGTTGATTACGGTAAAAGAGCGTACGCGCGAAATAGGTATACGTAAGGCGATAGGGGCTACACCTATATCGGTGTTAAAACTCATCATTTTCGAATCTATACTGATAACATCTGTTGCCGGATATCTGGGTATGGTCGTCGGCATAGCGGTCACGGAGGCGGTAAGTTCGGCAATGGCAAGCGGCGGGTCGGACGGGCCTACTGTATTCAAAGACCCTACTGTAGACCTTACAACTGTTGTAATCGCAACCGTGGCTCTGGTTATAGCAGGTACTGTAGCCGGATTGATTCCAGCGCTAAAAGCGACCAAAGTGAGCCCGATAGAAGCAATGAGAGCCGAATAATATAAAGAATAGAAATGTTTGATTTAGACAATTGGCAAGAAATATGGGTGACAATAACCCGCAATAAGTTCCGGAGCGTACTTACGGGAATGGGGGTGTCATGGGGGCTTTTCATGCTTATCCTGCTTATAGGTATGGGAAATGCCTTTGAAGGGGGCATATTGAAGAATGTAGACGGATTTGCATCTAATGCATGCTTCTTTGGTACAGACCGTACGAGCGAAGCCTATAAAGGATTCCGTAAAGGACGTTATTGGCAAATGAATAACCGCGATCTGGTACTGATAAGACAAAAAGCAAGGTCGGTAGATTTAATATCTCCTGTTTTATTTGGCGGTAGCGGGGATAAAAACGTTGTCAACGGGCAGAAGTCCGGTTCATATGGTACACGTGGTGTATATCCTGCCCATTTCGGAGTAGAGCAACAGCATATACTTTCGGGGCGTGTATTCAACCAAATGGATGTTGATGGACACCGTAAGGTTTGTGTAATAGGTAAAGAGGTATACGAAACGCTTTTCCAGCCGGGAGAAACTGCAGAAGGTAAATATATACGCGTCAATGGAATCTACTTTCAGGTGATTGGCGTTATCAGGCCGAAGTCGCAGCTTAGCATCGGAGGAGATGTGGAATCAACCGTGTTTTTACCATTTACAACAATGCAACGTGCATTTAATCAGGGGGATATAATACACTTTCTTGCATGTACCACCAAATCCGGCTACACGGGTGAAATGGTAGAAGAAGAAGTGACAAATATACTTAAGGCATCTCACGATATAGCGCCTACAGATGAAAAGGCAGTGCGGAGCTTCAATATAGAAAAGGAATTCCAGATATTTAATAATCTTTTTATCGGGATTAACTTCCTTATCTGGTTTGTTGGGGGAGGAGCGCTACTGTCGGGAATAATCGGTATCAGTAATATTATGCTGGTAACCGTCAGGGAACGTACGCGCGAAATCGGAGTGCGGAGGGCACTCGGGGCAAAGCCGCTTGTAATAGTAAAACAAATATTGAGCGAAAGTTTTGTTCTGACAGCCTTAGCCGGTTTTTTAGGTTTCTTTACGGGTATTGTTCTTGTAGAAATATTGAATGTCGCTATGAGTCAGAATATGGGTGATGATGTATTCCTTATACCGCCATATGTATCTTTCGGCACAGCTATAAAAGCCATGGTAGTACTGATTATATCCGGAGTACTTGCGGGACTTATGCCGGCAATGCGTGCTCTGAGTATCAAAGCTATAGATGCGATCAGGGATGAATGAACCTGAACAGAAAATATGAAATTATTATTAATCAAAATACAGAGTAGAAAAATTGAAAACTAATATATTATGAAAAAGGTTCTGAAAATAGTTTTGTTGATCTTTATAGGCGTCCTTTTTATCGGCACGATGGTATTCCTTTTTATAAAGAATCAACCGAAAGAAGTAATATACGAAATTGTTACTGTCGATGAAGGCAATGTGGAAAAAACATCTGTTGCAACAGGAAAGGTTTCTCCGCGTGACGAAATCCTGATCAAACCGCAGGTACCGGGTATTATTAACGAAGTACTAAAAGAAGCCGGCGATTTTGTGAAGCAGGGAGATATTATTGCTACCGTAAAAGTTGTTCCGGATATAGCACAATTGAATTCTGCCGAGTCGAGTGTGAATGTTGCAAAAATAAACCTTAAGCAAATCGAGCTGGAGTATCTGCGACAGAAAGACCTATATGCTAAAAATGTAATAGCCAAAGAAGAAATGGATAAGTCTGAAGCCGAATACCAAAAGGCTCTAGAAGATCTGGATAACTCGAAGGATAATCTGGATATTATAAAAACCGGTATATCTAAAAAGACTGCGCAATATAGTAATACACAGATACGTTCTACCATTACCGGAATGATACTCGATGTTCCTATCAAAGCAGGTAACTCTGTTATACAGGCGAATTCCTTCAACGATGGTACAACTATAGCTACCGTAGCTAATATGAACGATATGATATTTATCGGTAAGATCGACGAAACGGAAGTAGGCCGCGTTCATACAGGTATGCCAATCAAGTTATCGATAGGAGCTATAGACGGCCAGAAGTTCGACGCAGACCTCGAATATATAGCGCCTAAAGGAGTGGAAGAAAACGGGGCCATTCTTTTCGAGATAAAAGCAGCCGCGCGTATTCCTGATACGGTGCTTGTAAGGGCAGGATATAGTGCAAATGCAGAGATTGTGCTAAATAAAGTGGAGAAAATTTTGACAATACCGGAAAGTACTATTACTTTTAGCAACGATTCCTCATATGTATACCTGTTGACGGACACAACCGATCATAAACAGGTATTTGACAGAAGACATATAAAAATTGGCCTTTCTGATGGCATAAAAGTGGAAGTTAAAGAAGGCCTTAACAAAGGAGATAAAGTACGAGGCAATGAAGTTGTGGCAAATGCAAAGAAATAGCCTAAACACTAAACAAAACATATGAAAAAGTATTTAATTACATGTAGTTTAATTCTTGTGTCCTTAACTACACAGGCACAAGGACGATGGTCATTAAGACAATGTGTCGACTATGCCGTCCGGAATAATTTAGATTTAAAACAGCAATCGTTAGAGGTCAGGAACTCAGAAATAAATTTAAGTACGAGTAAAAACAGCCGTTTACCTGATTTGAATGCAAGTCTGGGACAGAGCTTCAATTTTGGACGTTCCACTCTCGGTTCTAATATATCGGAATCGGTAAACTCGGCCCGTTCATCTTTTGATGTAACTACCTCGGTGCCTTTATTTACCGGATTTAGTATTCCTAATCAGATTAAAGCTAATCAGTTGAATTTATATGCTGCTGTGGAAGGATTGAAAAAGGCGAAAGAAAACCTTGAATTAGAGGTGGTATCGCTTTATCTGGATGTCCTGTTTAAAAAGGAGATATTAAAAGCTAATCAGGATCAGGCTGCGTTAAGTGTTTTACAGGTAGAGCGTACAAGCATGCTTGTGGAATCGGGCAAAGTGCCGGGTTCGCAGTTATATGATATGAAAGCTCAGCTGGCAGAAGATGAACTGAACGTAACGGTGGCTGAAAATAATCTGGATTTATCTTTACTCAATCTTTCGCAGGCTCTTAATTTACCCTCAAATGAATCATTCGATATAGAAGAGCCGAATGTAGGAGATGATATGGTAGTTAATAATCTGGGAAGTGTACTCCCTCCGGCCGATGTATACCGTATGGCTTTGGGTATCAAGCCGCATATACGCGAAGCTGAATATAAACTGTTGAGCAGCAAAAGAAGTCTGAAAGTTGCTCAGGCGGACTATTGGCCTACTCTTAGTTTCAACGCAGGATACGGAACTTCATACCAAAGCGTTTCCGGTCAATCGAATCCAAGCTTTAGCAGCCAGATACGGGATTTTGGTTCGGAATATTTGAATTTTAGTTTAAGAATTCCTATCTTTAACCGTTTTGCGACAAGAAATAAAGTGCGCGCTGCCCGTCTGGAGATTGAAAATATGGATTTGGCGTTGGAAAATGTGAAACTTGCACTTTATAAAGAAATTCAACAGGCTTACCAGAGTGCTGTGGCTGCACAGGCAAAATTTAATTCGACAACGAAAGCCTATGAGGCATCTGACGAATCTTTCAAGTATGCCCGCGAGCGTTACGATATAGGTAAATCTACCGTTTTTGAATACAACGAAGCACAGACAAAGTTGCTTAAGAGTAAATCGGAACGTATACAGGCAAAATATGAATTTATTTTTAAAGCTAAAATTCTCGATTTCTACCAAGGTAAGCAAATCGATATAGAATAATAAGATATAGTAGTTTAGTGAAGCGCCTTCTATAATGATTAAAGCCCTGTGATTATATTTATCACAGGGCTTTTTTACTTCTTTGCGAATAGTTTAAATACCTATCATAAGGCCGATAGTGTATGTTTTCAGTTTAGGCCCTTTGTCTTTCGGGAACATAGAAAAGGGTGAAAGATAGGTGTAGACATTAATACCACGTATACCAGCCTGTAACCTGAATTTCATATCCACTGGACGTATATTTAAATCCTGCCCCATACTAACCTTGTGGGTTCCTTCTTCATCTTTGAATTTCACCTGCGATTTGGAATAGTATTTGAAGAACCCTACAACACCAGCCGAAACATGAAAATGCGAGACCTGATATTCCAGCAAGAGAGGAACAGTTACATAATAAGCAATCAATTGCGTAGCTTTATAATTCACACCTTTCGGCGCGGGTTCGAATACGGTAATCCCGTCTCTTTTGGTTAGTGCAGAGTTATCATCGAAATGATAACGTGACCATTCGCTTCCGATGCCGCTTACTATAAGCCAGTTGGAGTTTTTTATCTGTTTATGGAAATCGAACAGATTGACCGTGAAATTGTGAGAAGTACTCATTTTCAAGCGTCCATGAGGAATATCGCTGTAATTCATGAACCCCATGCCGATTCCTGTCCAGTGTGGACTGAGATTCTTTTTCTTTTTCCATGAGAAAATGAAATTATAGGATGAACCGTCGTACATCACTTTGCTTTCGGGCTCGGTTACCGTGGGGATAATTTTTTCGGTTTCGGTGCGGGTAGTTATAATGTTACCTGTAATGGTGTCGGTCACTGTTTCGGTTACAACGGTTTTGATGATTGTATCCTGAACATGCTTTATATCATCCGCTTTTACACAGATAGTAAACAGGAGTAGTGCTGCTATAGTAAAGAGTTGTTTCATAATATATGGGTGTTTATAGTTTAATACGTTTATTGTTCACATAGATGAAAAGGTCTTTCAGTTTTTTCAACTCGACTTCGAGATGCCCCGACGGAAAATTGCCTTTCAGATAAACAAGGGTGATTTTCTTGCCTTTGTTTTTGTACAGGATAAACTCACTGTTGCTGGTTTTATTCCTTCCTATGTAGTAAGAAGCCGATTCAATCAATCCGTCTTTTTTTACCTCCGATATTGTTATTTTACCTTGTGTATCAGACTTCAAAGCATTCAGGATATCCTGTCTGTTCTGCGTATTTTCGTCCAGTATCAGGCTTTTGTAAAAGGTGATATTACTGCCTTGTGATAGCACATCCGACGATAACTGTAGTAATACCGAACCTTCACGCTTTCCGTATTTGTCGAACATTTCTTCTGTTTTCAGAGCGCTGTTTTGCGAAAAAGCACACAGTGAAATAAATTGTACGACTATGGATAATATAAATATTTTTTGTTTCATAATCAGCTGTTTATTCTGTAAATGAATCGAGTATGCTTATTTGCGAATCTATAACGTCCTCGTCTAACTGCGATACGTTTTCGATAGATATAAGAGCTTCAGAGTTAATTGCCTCCGTGTTTGTAATCTTTTTGCCGTCTATATACAACAGCGATTTGGAAACTTCTTCATTCATATCGAAGAAAATAGATTTTACCGTAATCAGTAAGAGTATGCTGGCAGCAATACTTACCCATGCATAAAGCGGAATCTTCCTTTTTTTCTTTTCTATGCTGATTTCTTTCCTTTCTTCCGAAAAAAAGTTGAACATAGGCGCATACATTTTATGCCGTTCTTCTATTTCCGGTTGGCGGAAATACTGCCGGAGCGTCTTTTCTTCTTCAAGAGAAGTCAGTCCTTCGAAGTATTTTTCTAATATGTTATCTATTTCATTCATCATATTCGATGCATAGTTTGGTTGATACTGATAAATCGTTCCCTTACTGTTTTCCGTGCCCGCGAAAGATTTACCCTTATAGTACTTTCTTCGGCACCCGTTATTTCTGCTATTTCGCTGAGTTCGTACGCTTCTACATCCCTCATAAGCATAATTCTTCGTTGGGTTTCAGGTAAAGAGTCGATAATTCTTCGTATGATGGCTACGCTGTCCTGCTGTTCGGTATATGTATAGGGAGTTTCGGAGTTTTCAGCTGCAGGCATACTGTCTATGGCGATAGTATGTTTCTCGCTCCTCAACCGGTCTATACATATATTTTTCACTGTCTGCATGGCAAATCCTCCTATATTAGGATGAGCATCGAGCTGGTTGCGTACATTCCAAAGCCTTAAAAAAGCTTCCTGAACGGCATCTTCTGCATCGACCTCGTTCCTTAGCATACCTTTTGCAAAAACCTGCAGCTTTTCGCGCAAGGGTATTACTGTAGATTTGAATTTTTCTAACTCCATTTTATAAGGTAACGGAGTAGACGGAAAATTGTAACATCAGTTATCTAATTTTTTTAGAGACGTGAGCTCATAGCATTGTTAAGGTAAAGATAATATAGATTTAAGAAAGGATAATCTTTTTTCTCAAAAAGGAATATTATTGTGAAGTATGGGCATTTTTCGTGTTATAATAGATAGTAAAGAGCCTGTAAATGACTAATCGTCTCCGATAAGGTCATTGTACAGGCCTTTTAGCCTATCGCGCAGATGTAATACGGCATAGCGCTTGCGTGAGATTAGAGTGTTTACGGTTACTCCTGTAGCTTCGGATATTTCTTTAAAAGAAAAACCTTCGAGTTCAGTGAGTTCAAAAACCTGCCGTTGCTCTTCGGGTAGTTCCGCCAGAGCAACTTCCAGTTCATCCCATACCAGCGAACGTAAGTATTCTTTCTCGGGAGAAGAGCTTTCATCCAGCAACAGTCCTGTGATTTCGGCAAGGAACATCTCTTCGCCCTTTTCGTTGGTCACTGTTTTCATTTCTTCTTCTTTATGCTTACGGCTGCGGTCTATGATCTGGTTATTGGCAACAGAATATAGCCATGCCGAAATCTGCTCGATAGGTTTTTCTATCAAGTCTATTTTGGAGAGTTGGTAGAAGACATTTTGCAGGATGTCTTCCCCGTCCTCTTTGGATATTACGCGTTTAGCGATGTAGTTTTTCAGTTGAGCACGATATTTCGTGAATATATCGGAAACATTGTGCTCATTCGCAATATTATCTGTCATTTGTTATTCCTGATTATCTTCAGGCTGAGGTTTACAACCATCCCCGAAGAATCCGTCACTGAAAGGATGCCCGCATCTCATGCGCTCGCGGATATATTCCCGCTTTTCGTCGCGCGACATCCCCTCCATTCTACTCTTCATTTCATGAAAAGCCTTATGGTCATGCTGTCCGCATCTGTTCCAAAAATGGCCTTTTCCGAATCGTCCGAATCCACCCAGTAAAAGACGGCAGAGTATCATTAATCCGGCAGCCTGCCAGTAATTTATGGCCGACCAGCCTATGATCGATGGAATCAAGGCATTCCAGAGTAACATTACTATTGCTATGGCACCGGCAAATACCAGTAGGAAGAGGAATGCTCCTAAAAACTTTTTCTTTTTATTCATTTTGCACATCTGTATATTATTCTTTTGTTATTAATTCTATTGCATTTGAAGGGCAGACAGAGTTACATTTACCGCAGTTGCTGCATTTGCGTCCAAATATTCGTAAAGATATGACTTCATGCCTTTTTCTCTTAAACATTTCATGTTTCTTTTAGTTTTCTCATTTATTTTACTATTGAAGATATATCTCTATAGCTTATGACGAATGAGCCTGAATAATATTTTAAAAGATTTGATTTTTTTATTTTTTGGAAAAATGATATTAAAAGTGAGGTTTTCATGTTCTTGATATTATAATGCTATTTTTTTAAATTTTTCTGCTATCTTTTTTGTTTTAGATTAACATAAATCTCACTCTTTTACTATAACTTAGAACACGAAAAATAAATCACGTTAACTTTGTTCATACCTTATGGAAAAAATCACGTCTACCGAAGTGCTCGAATGGGCAAAACAATTCCTTGACAAAGCGGAAAAAGAGTTAACACCCGAAGAGGTGAAAGAACAAAAGAAGTTTGCTTCGCTGATACAGACTCCGGCGAATAAGACCTTATTGTCGAAAATGCTGGACGAATCGTCGCAGATTCGCGATAATAAGAAACTGGCAAGGCGCATGAAGCTTCTTATCGAAGAGTATGGTGTACCTGACTTTTTCAGTTCGTTCGACCGCTTTCAGTTGAGGCTGTTTACCAGTATAGGCTATTTGTTCGACGGTATATCCATACCTCTCTTCAAAGACAGGTTGCGCAAAGAAACGGATAAGATAATTATCTCGGAAGAACGTCCTGCACTTACGGGACACTTAGCAGGAAGGTGGAAAGGCAAGATAGGGCAAAATGTAAACCTTTTGGGTGAGGTTGTCCTCGGCGACGGGGAAGCCCGGCATCGCTACGAGCATTATCTGGAAGCACTGAAAGAGCCGGATATCAATTATATATCCATCAAATTATCGGGTATCTATGCACAAATCCATCCGTTAAGCTACGAGCAGAATAAGAAAGAGTTGTGCAAGTTGGTAGCTACTATCTATCAGCAGGCAATCGACAATCCATATACCGATTTGGACGGAGTGACAAAACCTAAGTTCGTGAATCTGGATATGGAGGAATACAAAGATACCGAACTTACGCTCGATGTATTTGAAGAAGTATTGAGTATGCCTCAATTTAAAAACTATACAGCCGGTATCGTCGTGCAGGCTTACCTACCTGACGCAGGTCTATTCCAAGAGCGGCTGCTCAAATTCGCCAAGAAACGCTATGCAGAAGGCGGCGCTCCATTGAAAATGCGTCTGGTAAAAGGTGCGAACCTGCAAATGGAAAGCATTATCTCCTCTCTTCGCGGATGGACGAATCCGGTATTACCCACAAAAGTAGATGTGGACGCCAATTATATGCATATCCTCGATATAGCATTACAGCCTGAGAATGCGAAGGCAATGCATGTGGGTGTAGCATCACATAATTTCTTTAGCATTGCATATGCTTACTTGTTAGGTGAAAGGAACGGCACTTCGGAGTATGTTACATTCGAAATGCTCGAAGGTATGGCAAATAACCTGCCGCGTGTAATGAGGAATTTCGGCAAACAGATAATTTTGTATACTCCTGTGGTAAAAAAAGAGCATTTTCTGAATGCAGTATCGTATCTTGTGCGTCGCTTGGATGAAAATACCGGAAAAGATAACTTCCTCAGTTATTCGTTCAATCTGAAACTGGATAGCCCGCAATGGAACTTCCTTGCCAATCAATTCCTTGAGGCATATAAATTGAAAGACAGTGTGCAGCCGAAGACTTTCCGCACGCAAAATAGAAAGGAAAAACCGATTCCTGTAAAAGATATAAATGTGTTCCATAACGAACCCGATACCGACCTCGACCTGCACGAAAATAGGGAGTGGGCTTTGGAAGCATTACGCAAATGGGGTACATTGGTAAATGATAAAAACTTTGTGGTGCCTGTACAAATCGGCGATAAGGAAGTATTGACCGAAAATAAGAAGAAGTATTACGACCGTAGCCGCAACGATCAGGTATGTTTCTGTGAAGCCAATCTCTCATCATTGGAACAGATAAAGGAAATTATCGCCATAGCCGAAGAAGATAAATCCGGGTGGAGAAAGACGGATGTCAACAAGCGCAACGAAATACTGCATAAGGTAGCAGATAACCTGAGCGCTAAGCGTGGTGACCTGATCGGCTGTATGTCTGCCATCACAGGAAAGACCTTTACGGAGGGAGATGTGGAAGTATCGGAAGCTATCGACTTCTGCCGATTCTATCCGATTACTATGAAGCATTTCGATGAACTGAAAACCGTTACGAATACACCAAAAGGTATTATTCTTGTTATTCCGCCATGGAACTTCCCGCTGGCAATTCCTGTAGGTGGAGTCGCTTCTGCGTTGGCAGGAGGCAATACGGTTATACTAAAACCTGCGACTGTCGCCCTGCCTATTGCCTGGGAATTCGCTCAATGCTTCTGGGATGCAGGTGTGCCGAAAGATACGTTGCAGGTAGTTTGCAGCGCCGACCGTTCGTCGTTGAATTACCTGACTGCTCATCCGTCTGTTAAACATGTGATATTGACAGGAGGAACGGATACGGCATTCCGTCTGTTGGAGAATAGCCCGCGTACACCACTTTCGGCCGAAACGGGAGGTAAGAATGCAATTATCCTTACAGGACATGGTGACCAAGACCATGCTATATTGAATGTTGTATCTTCTGCATTCAGTAATGCAGGGCAGAAATGTTCAGCATGTTCGCTGCTATTGGTTGATAAAAAAACATATAACGATGAGAACTTCAAATCGAAACTGAAAGATGCTGTAATAAGCATGCGCACAGGTAGCGTTTGGGATACAATGAATATGGTAGGCCCGATGATTACCAATGATAACGATAAACTGCTGCATGCAATCGAGCATCTCGAAGAAGGCGAATCGTGGCTTGTGGCTCCGGAATTCCTCGATGAGAAGAAATATATATTGAAACCGACTGTAAAATGGGGTGTGAAACCGACTAGCTTTACATTCCAAAATGAACTGTTTGCACCGCTATTGTCCGTTGTTTGTATCGATGACTTAGAGCAGGGAATCGAATATGCCAATTCATCCGAATACGGATTGACTGCCGGACTGCAAAGTCTGGACGAGGACGAACAATTATTGTGGAAAAACAGTATAGAAGCCGGAAATCTTTACATCAACCGTGGTATTACGGGTGCTATTGTAAACCGTCAGCCATTCGGCGGGATGAAGCGTTCGGCATTCGGCGGCGGTATAAAAGCCGGAGGGCCTAATTATGTATCCTGCTTTGTAGAATTTACGGAGAAAGAAGTTCCGGCTGTTTCCGCTAAATCTCCTTTATCCGAACTGCTGACCGATGAAAAAGATAAAGCCCGACTGAATTTTGCGCAGGAAAGCTATACGAATGCATGGGGCACTGAATTTTCTCAGGAGAGGGATGTTAACCATATCTACGGCGAAGAAAATACATTCCGTTACCTGCCGTTGAAGAGTGTCGGACTACGTATTCAGGAAACAGACAATCTATGCGATGTTCTGCTGATACTTACAGCATCGACTATGGCTAAAACTCCTGTTACGGTAAGTATATCGGGTGCAGATAAGAAATTGCAGGTAATAGATAAAGCTGCTTCAACCCTAATGGGCATCCAAGTGAAGGTACAGGACGAAAATGAGTTTGTAGAAGAAATGGATCGGTATGAACGTATCCGTACCTGTACCTCCGATTTATCGGATGTCATCTACCTGAAAGCGGCTAAACTGGGTAAGCACATTGCCAATAACAAGCCGTTGGTAGAAGGCCGTCTTGAATTACTGCATTATCTGAAAGAGCAAAGTATTGCCTACGAGTATCATCGTTATGGCAGTATTTTCGGCGATGATAAATAATTGATAGTTACGAGTTACAGGTTGCGAGTTACGAGTTTTTTACGGCTTGTAACCCGTAACTTGTAACTCGTAACTAAAAAGTCAATTCGTTTTCCTATAACTAAGAACTGCCCAGATATTAAAGAACAAGGCGAATCCTATCAGCGCAAATATCTGAGTAGTCATATCTAAAATTGAACTGCCTTTAAGATAGACCATACGCATTACCTCTATAAAATATCTCAGCGGATTTACGGTAGTGATCACCTTTGCCCACTCAGGCATACTGTTTATAGGGGTAAACATCCCGCTCATCAGTATAAGGATTATCATAAAGAAGAACATGACGAACATAGCCTGCTGCGTGGTATTGGAATAATTCGAGATAACCAGACCAAGCCCTGATACAACCAGTGTATATATACTGGCAAACAAACAGATAGTAAATATACTCCCCGAAGGGAACAGCCCGTATACCGTCATGGCAAGGATAAAACAAAGCATAAGCACTATAAATCCGATTATCCAGTAAGGAATCAGTTTAGCGAGTATAAATGTGAACTTGTTGACAGGAGTGACATTCATCTGCTCTATTGTTCCGGCCTCTTTTTCTCCTACTATATTCAGTGCAGGAAGGAATCCGGCAAGCATAGTGAGCAGCATGACCATCATGGCAGGAATCATAAATACTTTATAGTCGAGATGCGGATTGAATTTGTATTGCGGAACAATATCGATTACAGGCATGATATTTTTACCTGCTGACTGTAACCATTCTCCCCGTATTTCACTGCCGAAATCATTCAGTATGGTAGCCATATAGGATGAACTAAGTCCGCCTTTAACTCCGTTCACAGAATTTGCCGAGATCATTACATTTGCATAGCCGTCTTTTACCAGATTCTTTTCAAAATCGGGCTGAATCTCCAGTATTATATCCGCTTTACCCGATTCTATGCTATGCATGGCGGTTGTATTGGACGGGGAAACATCCGTCAGACGGAAATAACCCGATGAGGTAACTTTGTTAGTCAAACGTTCGGAATAGGAACTGTGGTCGTTATCGACAATGCTCAGGTTTATATCCTTTATTTCCTGATTGGCAGCCCACGGCATTATAAGCATCATCATCACAGGCCATATTATTATCAGTCTGGGAAGGAATTTATTCCTCAGTATCTGTTTGAATTCTTTTTCTATCAGAAACTTTATCATTTTAGTAGCTTTTAGCTGATAGCTATTAGCCTATAGCTCCCTTCATCTGTATTTGCTAACAGCTAAAGGATATAGACTGATGGCTAAATTAATCCAGTCTTATTTTAAACTTCTTCAAACTCACAGTAATCAGTAATATAGCCATACCGGCCAGAATAGCCATTTCTTTCCATATATAGATTACATCCACGCCCTGTATCATCAGTTTCCTTACAGCCGAAATATACCAACGGGCAGGTACAATATTAGCGAACCACTGCAAAGCCACTGGCATACTTTCCAAAGGAAAAATCATCCCCGAAAGCATTATTACGGGCATCATAAATCCCATTCCCGAAACAAGCATGGCAGCTACCTGAGTATCTACAAGGGTAGAAACTAATAGTCCTAAAGACAAGGTCACCAATATGAAAATCAGAGAAACAATCGTCAACCAAAATAAACTACCCGCCACGGGAACCTGTAGAACGAAAACAGACAACAATAATATAGTACTCAGATTTACAAAAGATAGTGTAAAATAAGGAACCATTTTTGCCAGTATAATATAGATGGGCTTAATAGGGGAGGCGAGCAGCACTTCCATTGTTCCCATTTCTTTTTCGCGGACAATGGCAATGGATGTCATCATGGCGCATATCAGCATCAGTATAAGTCCCATTACTCCCGGCACAAAATTATAAGCGCTTTTCAATTGTGGATTATACAACATTCTTACTTCGGGTATTATCTGGAAAGGAATATTGTATTCTCTCATCAACTCCTGCTGGTAAGAAGAAATAATACTGGTTGCATAGCCCGATATCATAGATGCCTGATTGGGGTCAGTTCCGTCGGTAATAAGTTGAATGGATGCTTCGCCCGTGTGCAGCAGATTATCGCTGAAATCTTCACCGAAAACAACAACGAGATTCACTTTTCCTTCTTTAAATACCCTGTCTATATCATCGGGATTATTCAGTGCTTCGGTTACGGTAAAATATTCACTGGCATTGATTTGCTCTGTAATACGCTGTGTAGAAACATCTTTTGACGGGTCGAATACACCTACTTTGGTATTCTTCACTTCCGTACTGATAGCAAACCCGAAAAGCGTTATCTGCACAATAGGTATCCCCAACAGAATCAGCATAGTACGCCTATCGCGGAATATGTGGAAGAATTCTTTTTTGACAAAACTCAAAAATTGCCTCATTAATTAATAATTAACAATTAATAATTACCTTTCTAATTTACTTTTTGTAGAATTAATGATACTTGTTAGCAGTTTTATCAATTCTACACAATCTACTTTTATAGAATCATAACTTTTTTCATCTATATATTCGCTGTCTTTTAATAGCATCAGCCAATATTCCGTTTCATTTGCTTCTTTTAGAGCAATACTTAATTTATGTATAAAATCTAATGTTGATTGTGCATATTCGCCCTCTCTTATTAAAGCACCGATAGCAGTTCCACTTCTCAACATCTACTTTGATAAAACAAATTCACGGTGCTCTGTACTCAAAAACTTATAAGCCCTTATTATCCTTAAAGCAAAACAGTAAGATTTATCCTTTATAGCATTTTCCCGCTTCATCATTCCAAATTATTAATTGTTAATTATTAACTGTTAATTTTCAATTCTCTCCCCGTTTTGCTTTCCTTGCCAACTGCTGAAACACCTCATCCATACTCTTTGCATTATATTGTTGCCGGAGATTTTCCGGAGTATCCAGAGCATCTATACGTCCGTCTACCATTATCGAAACCCGGCGGCAATATTCCGCTTCGTCCATATAGTGGGTGGTTACAAAAACAGTTATTCCCCTGTCGGATGCCTGATAAATAAGTTCCCAGAACTGTCGCCGCGTAGCAGGGTCGACTCCGCCGGTAGGTTCATCCAGAAAAACGATTTTCGGTTCATGAAATATGGAAACGGAGAACGCCAGTTTTTGTTTCCAACCTAGCGGCAATTCCTTAACTAGGGTATCGCGTTCATTCATAAAGCCCAGTTCGGTAAGTATCTCGTCGGTTTTCTTCGCAATCTCTTTGTCCTTCATCCCGTATATACCGCCGAATAAGCGCATATTCTCCCAGACTTTCAGGTCTTCATATAAGGAAAACTTCTGGCTCATATAGCCGATATTCTTCTTTACGGCTTCTTGCTGTTTTGCGATATCGAAACCCGCCACGAAGCCTTTGCCCGACGTCGGATAACTCAGTCCGCACAACATGCGCATAGCTGTTGTTTTTCCTGCACCGTTGGCTCCTAAGAAGCCGAATATCTCACCTTTTTCCACACTGAAAGAAATATGGTCGACAGCCGTAAATTTGCCAAATTTCTTAGTTAGTTCTTCCGTATATATAGCGTGTTCTTCCATTATTCATTGTTTTGTGCCAGCTGCATATAGCAGTCTTCAATACTGGCTTTTATCGGCTTGATTTCTATATCCTCATGCTGTTTACTCATGAGGTATTCTTTCAGTTCTTCTTCTGTGAGTGTTTTGTCTACGGTGATATGATGTGTTTCGCCAAATGTGAAACAGGTCTTTACTTTATCATAATTCCGCAAATCAGTCAACAGTTTATACATCTGATTGCTTTTTACCGACCAAAGTATTTCCTTAAATCCGTCTATAATATTCTGTGGTGTATCCACTTGCAGGAATTGTCCGTGCTGAATGAGGGCGATTCGGTCGCAAAGCGTGGCTTCATCCATATAAGGCGTGGAAACAAGAATCGTTATATGCTGTTCTTTCAGCTTCCTGAGCATCTCCCAGAATTCCTTGCGAGAAACGGGGTCTACACCTGTAGTCGGTTCATCGAGAAATAGTACGGTCGGCTTATGGATCAGGGCGCAGCACAATGCCAGTTTCTGCTTCATACCACCTGATAATTTCCCTGCACGGCGGTTCTTGAACGGCTCTATTTGTTGATAAATATCTTTCACCAGTTCGTAATTCTCTTCAATGGTTGTATTGAAAACTGTTGCGAAGAATTCGAGATTTTCTTCTACCGTCAAATCCTGATACAGAGAGAAACGTCCCGGCATATAACCTATACGGCTGCGTATTTCTTTATAGTCTTTCACTACATCCAATCCGTCGACTGTAGCGGTGCCGCTATCGGCCAGCAGCATGGTAGTCAGGATGCGGAAAAGGCTCGTCTTGCCTGCACCGTCAGGGCCGATAATACCGTATATCTCACCCGGTTCGACATCGAAACTGATACCGTTCAGGGCTTTTACCGTACGGTATGTCTTGCTTATATTTTGTACCGAAACTGCTTTCATCCGTTCAATTCGACATACAGATCGTCGTTTTTTTCGAGATAATGTATCTTATTTTCCCGCGATAGCCAGCCAAGAGTCAGGTAGACGTACATTTGCCTGTATCCTGTTATTTTCTCCAGTTCATCGATTGTCATCATCCCTCTTTCGGAAAGGACTTTCCATATGAGTCCGGCATCGGAGCCGATGAGATTATTCAACATAGCTGTCATTTTTAAGTTGGTTTAATTTAATTTCAACTCTCCGTACATCCCTTTTTTGAGATAACCGTCATTCTTTACGGCTATTTTCACCGCATATACGAGATTGGCACGTTCGTCGCGCGTCTGAATTGTTTTCGGGGTGAATTCCGACTTGTCGGATATCCATGTAACTGTGCCCGAATAATCTTTCATGTCCTTTTCACCGAAATCGGCAAACACTTTCACCTGCTGTCCTATTTTCAGTTCGGTAAGCTGGCTGGAAGTGATATACGCCCGCAGAAACATATTGTCCATATCGGCAATCTTAAACAATGCGCGACCCTGCGAAGCCAGTTCGCCCTGCTCGGCATATTTCGATAGGACGGTTCCCTTTATCGGGCTGGTGATAATGGATTTCTGCAACTGGTCGTTCAATTGCGCTACCTGTACATCCAGTCCTGAACTTTCTTCCGATACGCCTCTGTTATTATTTTCCAGTGTTTCGGTCTGGGCAGCCAGTTGCCTTTCCAATACCAGAATCTGAGCATTAATATCGTCTACCTGTTTCTGATTGGCAGCATTCGATTTTACGAGGTTTTCGAAACGGGTCAGTTCATTCTTCTGCGTTGATATCTGTTGTTTTGTGGCTGCAATCTGGCGAGGAACATCCGTGTAGCGTGTTCTGACAGATTTCATGTTTGCCATTAACTGCATCTTTTTCAGATATAGCTGTACGGTATCTATGTACCCGACTTCTTTTCCGGCATCGAGCAGTTGTCCCTCTTCGAGGTTGAGTTGCATTATCTTTCCGTTCGCTTCGGCCGATACGATTACTTCCGTGGTTTCGAATACGCCCGATGCATCGTAATCGCCGTCGCCTCTGCCGCAAGCCGACAAAAGGAGAATACAGCCGAAGAAAAGTGTATGTTTTATTGTTTTCATATAATTAATTGTTTGTTGTAAATTTCAGATTATATATGGATAGCAATAGTTCTATTTCGTGCTGTATCTTATCCTGCTTTGCCATATCTTCGTTGTTGATTTCTCGCATCAGGTCGAGGACGGTCATTGTACCGTTGGCAACTTTTGCTTCTGCAGCTTTTTTTACATTATTACGGAGCGATATGATATCGTCGTCGTATTTGAGCAGTTCGCGATTCTTCTGTATTTCCTGTTGTTCCTGTGTGGTTTCGAGAGAAGTGTTGAAGAGGAATGTTTCACGTTGATTGATTACATTGCTTTGATTGACTTCAATCAGTTTCTTATCGTTCTTCTGAGTATACAGACTACCGAAATTCCATGAAAGGCGTATACCGCCGATATAATAAGGCGAAAATTCATTTTCCAGCATATTCAGTCCGGGTTTACCATATCCGCCTGTAACGAATAATCCCAGCTTCGGCATATACCCGGTCTTTATTGATTTCTTCTGTACCTCGAGACTGTTCAGCTGAGCATCGAACAGTTCCAGCTCGGGACGGTTCACCCGTGAAGAAATAAGGTCTTCACCCTGCGGAGTCTGCAATATTACATTGTCATTTACCGATTCGCCGATCATTACAGCGAGCATATTCAGATATGATTTTCTATTGGATTGTAATTGCGCCTTATTCTGTACAGCCTTTAACTGTTCCACTTTTATAGCATCCAGATCGGCCTGATTAGCTACTCCATATTCGATATAACTCGAAATCTGATCGTAATTCCTTTTTAATTCGTCCTGTAATAAATCATTTTGTTTCAGCTTTGCATCCAGTAAAAGCACTCCGAAATACATCTGATTTACCCTGTCGTTGATAGAATACATATCTACATCCAACTGTTTTTCCTCTACATTGGCAGAGGCTGTTGTCATATCTTTTTTTGCACTGATAGCACCGCCATCCCATATCGATTGTGTGACATCTATGGTAGCCGAGTATTGGTCTTTGCTGAGGCCTTTTATATTAATGCCCGGAACGGATATAGGAATTTTTGTTACTTCCGACTGATAAGACGCCTTTGCCGAAAGGGAAGCCTGAGGCAGATAGCCTTTTCCGGCATTAGACAGATTGTATTCTTTCGATTTATCAATCAGTTCGTAACGCCTGATAAGAGGATAATTCTCCCTCGCTTTGCGATGGCAGGCATCCAGTGTAAGAACTTCCTGAGCCGCTACCCATAGCGGGAGCAACGAAAGAGATATTGTTAATAATAGAAACTTTTTCATAAGCTATAAAATTACTCATCCATTTTCAGCATAGCTTTTATCCACATCGGGATAAGAGTCCTACGCCCATCTACAAAATCCTTATATTCCTCATCTGTCATAGGACTATGCATACTCAGCAATAACGGTCTGCCGACAATAGGGAAGACAGTCATCGATACTATATTCACAAAAACATGTAACGGCGTCAACCCTTTAATACCTTTAATATCGATTTGCTCCTGCACCTGTTTGTAAAGATAGTTACCCACTATAATATGATTTGACAACCCTGCCTTTTCCATTACTTTACGAGGATTTGCCTGTATTTCACTAAGAACAAACAATGGCAGGTTTGGGTTTTCCCATAATGAATCGATATAGCGATTTACTATCAAATCTATTTTTTCAGACAAGCCTATCTTTTCATCATTGACAAGACCTACTATCAATCCGAACACCTGTTGCATACTTTCTTCCATAATGATGTCGAACAGCTTTTCCTTACTGCGGAAGTAGTAATTCAATAATGCCAGATTTATTCCTGCTGCGTCTGCTATATCGCGTGTGCGTGCCTGTCCGTATCCTTTTTCCTGAAACACTTTGCGTGCTGCCTGCTTTATTCTCTCCTCTGTTGAAATGTCTTTTTCCATATGCCGCTGGTTTTTGTTGATAATGCAAATGTAAATTGAAAATTTGATTTAAACAAATGATTAAATAATTATTTTAAAAAATATTTTTAATTCATTTGATTGATTAATTGTAAAGTTGGCTTTATATGGTAGATATAGAGGAAAACTTTATCTATATTGTTTATAGCTTTTAGCCGTTAGCTGATAGCTTTTAGCTCTTTGAAATAATGGGTTAGTTACGGGTTACAGAATTTTAATGTTCATAAATTAATTAATACTTAGATGCTGTTACTTTCGTTACCTTTTAACAAAAAGAACTTCGCAAAGGTGCAAGCTTGTTATCGTTGACTTATGACTACTGTTAACTGTAAATCCTGTTACTTTTGTTACTTTTTAGTTTTACAATACAAAAAGCTAACGGCTAAAAGCTATCAGCTAATAGCTACAAATTCCGTTACTTTTGTTACCTTTTAACTATATTTTGTTAATGAATGTAAAATGGAAGTTAAGTTTGGGTAATTTGTATAATTGATGTACCGGGCATATTTGCTTAATTAATATACTCATTTTTTATGTCAAATAAAAAAGATATTTTTTAACATATTCCGCTATTTTAAATCTATAAAAATGACAATTTCCTGAAACATTTCACTAATTTTGGAAACATCGCCTCAAAATGAGGCAATTTGGTAAAAAGGTATATGAATATTAACCATGTAAAACATTTTTAGCCATGAGAACTTACCAAACACAAGAAATCAAGAACATAGCTATTCTTGGTAGTTCGGGAGCTGGCAAAACCACTCTCGCCGAAGCCATGCTCTATGAAGCGGGTGTCATAAAACGCAGAGGAAGTGTCAAGGACGGAAATACTGTCTCGGACTATTTCCCCGTGGAAAAAGAATACGGATATTCCGTTTTTTCCAGCATTTTCTCTGTGGAATGGATGAATAGAAAACTTAATTTTATTGATTGTCCGGGGTCAGACGATTTTGTCGGAAATGTAGTTACGTCACTGAATGTAACAGATACCGCACTGATGGTACTGAATGCTCAGTATGGCATGGAAGTAGGTACCATAAACCAATTGAGATACACTCAGAAATTACACAAACCAGTGATATTTATTGTGAACCAGTTGGATCATCCGAAAGCTGATTTCGACAATGTAGTTTCACAACTTAAAGCCGATTATGGCGAAAAAGCTGTATTAGTCCAATATCCTGTCAATTGCGGCGAAGGATTTAATGCAGTTATCGATGTATTGAAATTTAAGATGTTCCGATGGAAACCCGAAGGCGGAGTTCCTGAGGTTCTCGATATACCGGCAGAAGAACAGGAAAAAGCTGCCGAACTGCAGCAGAAGCTGATTGAGGCTGCTGCCGAAAATGAAGAATCGCTGATGGAGAAATTCTTCGACCAGGGTACACTCACAGAAGATGAAATGCGTATGGGTATACGCTGGGGATTGGTAAACAGAGACCTGTATCCGGTTTTCTGCGTATCTGCCGAAAAAGATATGTGCGTGCGCCGTACAATGGAGTTCCTTGGTAATGTTGTTCCTTACGTTCGCGACCAGCCGGCACCGGTAAATACCGAAGGTAAAGAAGTGAAGCCGGATAGTAGCGCGCCTACCAGCCTGTTCTTCTTCAAAACAATGGTAGAGCCGCATGTAGGTGAAGTTTCTTACTTCAAAGTAATGAGTGGAAAAGTACACGAAGGGGACGACTTCCTGAATGCCGACAGAGGTTCGAAAGAGCGCATCGGACAATTATTTTGTCCTGCCGGGCAACAACGTTCCAAAATCGACGAACTTGAAGCCGGAGATATCGGTGCGACAGTGAAATTGAAAGATGTGCGTACAGGTAATACACTGAATGCTAAAGGAACAGATAACAAGTTCAATTTCATAAAGTATCCGGATCCTAAATATCGCCGTGCGATAAAAGCAGAGAGTGAAAAGGATACAGAGAAAATGAACGAAGTGTTACAACGTATGCATGAGGAAGACCCTACGTGGGTGATTGAGAATTCAAAAGAGTTGAAGCAACTGATTGTTTCAGGTCAGGGAGAATTCCATTTAAAGACATTGAAATGGAGGATTGAAAACAACGATAAGATTGCGATACTATATTCCGAACCGAAGATACCGTATCGTGAAACTATTACGAAAGCAGCCCGTGCCGATTACCGCCATAAAAAGCAGTCGGGGGGCGCGGGACAGTTCGGTGAGGTGCATCTTGTGGTAGAACCATACATAGAAGGTATGCCTGTGCCGGAAACATATAAGTTTAACGGACAGGAGTTTAAAGTACAGGCACGTGATGTACAGACTTACGATCTCGACTGGGGTGGTAAGCTTGTCTTTGTAAACAGTATTGTGGGTGGTGCGATCGATGCACGTTTCCTTCCTGCTATTCTCAAAGGTATTATGGCGCGCCTCGAGCAAGGCCCGTTGACAGGTTCGTATGCCCGTGATGTGCGTGTAGTAGTATACGACGGCAAGATGCACCCGGTAGACTCAAATGAGATATCCTTTATGCTTGCCGGACGTAACGCCTTTAGTGAAGCATTTAAGAATGCAGGGCCGAAGATTCTCGAGCCTATTTATGATGTGACAGTAACTGTTCCGTCAGATAAGATGGGTGACGTAATGGGTGACTTACAGGGACGTCGGGCCATGATTATGGGTATGGAAAGCGACAGGGGAATAGAGATACTGAATGCTAAAGTACCATTGAAAGAAATGTCTAACTATTCTATCTCACTTAGTTCACTGACAGGAGGGCGCGCTTCGTTTACAATGAAGTTTGCAAGTTACGAGCTTGTACCGTCCGATGTTCAGGATAAGTTGCTGAAAGAATACGAGGCAAGCCAGAAAGAGGAAGATTAACAGATGCTTAAATAATCTTGTATAATGAAAACGGAGCGAACTTCAATAGTTTGCTCCGTTTTATATTTCTGGATATAAGTCGTTTATTTTACTCCCGTCATATTCTCAGGATTCAGAATCCTGTCAAGCTCCTCTTTTGACAACACATTCTTCTTTAATATAAGGTCGTATACGCTTTGCCCTGTTTCCAGTGCTTCTTTAGCTATAGCTGTACTGTTCTCATATCCAATATATGGATTGAGGGCTGTCACTATGCCTATACTGTTCTTTACTAATTCTTTGCAATGCTCTTCATTGGCAGTAATACCTTCGATACAATTCTTTTGCAGGCAGGTCATCACATTGGCCAATATATTCTGAGATTCCAGAATGCTGTATGTTATCACCGGTTCCATTACGTTTAGCTGTAATTGTCCCGCTTCCGAAGCCAGCGTTACGGCAAGATCATTCCCAATGACTTTAAAGCATACCTGCGATGTCACTTCCGCAATCACCGGATTCACTTTACCCGGCATAATAGACGAGCCGGCTTGCTTTGGCGGAAGATTTATCTCGAATAAGCCGCAGCGTGGACCGGAAGCTAACAGACGTAGGTCATTACCTATCTTCGATAACTTAGTCGCCAGCTTTTTAAGTGCGGAGGAGTAAGCGACAAAGCTGCCTGTATTAGAAGTAGCTTCGACAAGATTTTTTGCATGGTAGAATCTTAATCCTGTAATTTTCGACAGGTTTTCTGCGCATAGCTTATCATAACCGGGTATAGCATTTAGTCCTGTACCCACGGCTGTCGCTCCCATATTTATTTCCAGACATTGCTCTGCATTTTGGGTCAGTGATTCTATCTCTTTTTCGAGTGTAGCAGCATAGGCATCGAGTTCTTGTCCTAATGTTATCGGGATGGCATCCTGTAAATGGGTACGCCCCATGGTTATTACATGTTTGAACTCTTCGCCTTTCTTTTTCAAAGCCTCAATAAGTCCTTTCAATGCATCTTCTACTTTTATGTTATAGAATAATATGCCGAGTTTAACGGCTGTAGGGTATGCGTCGTTGGTAGACTGAGAAAGGTTAACATGGTCATAAGGAGAGCAGTAATGGTATTCCCCTTTCTTATGCCCCATTATCTCCAAGGCTATATTTGCGACCACCTCATTGATGTTCATATTTGTAGATGTTCCGGCACCGCCTTGGAACATATCGCTCGGAAACTGGTCGAGGTATTCGCCGTCAATGATCTTTTTGCACGCTTTTACAATAGCATCGTTAATATTCTTATCCAATGTTCCCAACTGGCAATTGGTTTCTGAAGCCGCCCATTTGACATAAGCCAATGCTTTTACAAACTCGGGGTAGTTCAATAATTTTATACCCGAAATCTGAAAGTTGTTCATCGCACGTTGTGTATGGATGCCGTAATAAGCTTCCGCAGGAATAGGGAGACTACCTATCAAATCATTTTCTGTTCTATTCATGACGTGTCAATTTGTAATTAGTAGGAAATTATGAACCGCAATCAAAGGGCTAACATAATCAATAACTTCTCATAAAAGAAGTATAATGTAATAAAATGACAGATTGTTCAGCTAAATCACCGATTTAACTAAAATGTTAAACAGAATTTCATATATTTGCAGAATGAAAAAGGTAAAACAGCTCTTCACTCTATCTGTAATGATACTGGCCAGTATGCTATTATTGGCACACGCTGTTATGCCTCATTCTCATCACGACGGTATTGTCTGCTTCTCACACGATGAGGTTCATAGGCATCTGCATTGTACGGATAATGTAACCGATTGCGCTTGTCATCATGAGGGAAAGCATCATCATCAGCATGAAGATTGTGATTTGAAAGAAATCGTACTTCGTCAGGCTAATGACAGTCACGAAGATATTCTTCCCTGCGCCAATTGCCTGTCTTTACTGTTCACTGTATATACCTTAAATGCCCTCTATCTGGAAGCTCCTGCATTCGGTGAGCGTTTCCAGGAGAAGCCTTATATAGAGAATTATACTCCACCGTTCGTAGGCACGATCAGAAGCCTGCGTGCACCTCCCGTGTCTTATTTCCTAGGTTAATACTTGTCTTACAAGTATTCTATTTTATTGTTCTATAGGGGAGTACCTTTATAGCAATATGCATTCTAAATCTAAGAAATAAGCACAATGAAGAAAATTATATACTTTGCCTGTCTGCTGGCAATATCATGGGGATGTAGTTCCTCTCAAAAAGCAGACAATCATGAAGGACATAATCATGCTAAAGAATCACATGGAGGGCATGATCACGATCATTCAAGCGATCATAAACATGAGCATGCCGAAGGAGAAGAGTGTCCACATGACCACGGCCATGCAGAGGCAAGTGAAGCGGCGCATACCGATGAAATCATATTTACACCGGAGCAGGCTAAAGCTGTAGGACTTGAAGTTGTATCAGTAAAGCCTGATAAGTTTCATCAGGTGATAAAGACTAGCGGGCAAATATTGTCGGCACAAGGTGATGAAGTTACCATATCCGCTACTTCCAGCGGGATTGTTTCGTTTAACAAAGCATCATTAAATGAAGGGGCAGCCGTAAAAGGAGGAGAATCTCTGTTAAGCATTTCTTCCCGCAACATGGTTGACGGGGATCCTACTTTAAAATCCAAAACGGCTTATGAAATAGCCCAACGCGAATACCAGCGGGCAGAATCGCTGATAGGGGATAAGCTGATTTCACAAAAAGAGTATAATGAAATCAGGCTCAACTATGAGAATGCCAAGGTTGCATATGAGGCTACCGGATCGCGTTCTACGGCGAGGGGTATAAGTATATCTACACCTATAAGCGGTTTTATCAAGACAAAGCTGGTTGCCGAAGGACAATATGTAGATATAGGGCAGGCTTTGATGACTGTCACACAGAACAGAAAGCTTCAGCTTCGAGCAGATGTTTCGGAGCGTTACTATAAAGATTTAGGAACCATTACATCAGCGAATTTCAAGACTTCATACGATAATACCGTTTATCGTTTATCTGACCTTAACGGAAGGCTGGTTTCGTACGGACGCTCTACAAATAGTCAGGAGTTTTACCTGCCTGCTAATTTTGAGTTTGACAATATCGGTCAGGTTGTATCCGGTTCGTATGTCGAGGTTTTCCTCTTAGGACAGCCAAGGGAAAATGTATTATCGATACCGATTTCTTCATTGACTGAAGAGCAGGGGCTGTATTACGTATATCTTCAGGTGCATCCCGATGCTTATAAAAAGCAAGAAGTGAAAACGGGTGTGAATGACGGCCGGTCTGTCGAAATAATTTCGGGCTTAAAAGAGGGAGATATAGTTGTAAGCCACGGAGCATATCATGTCAAGTTAGCCTCGGCATCATCTTCCATTCCTCATGCACATGAACACTAACAGAAGGAGGAATGGATTATGTTGAATAAGATAATACAATTCTCTCTCAACAACCGGTTGGTTGTATTGATTGGGGCGGTACTCCTGCTTGTCGGCGGATTGTATACCGCAAAGAATATGGAGATCGATGTTTTTCCCGATTTGAATGCACCTACTGTTGTGATAATGACGGAAGCAAACGGAATGGCTCCCGAAGAAGTGGAACGTCTTGTATCTTTCCCTATCGAAACGGCTGTGAATGGTGCGACAGATGTTCGCCGTGTAAGGTCGTCATCTACTACGGGATTTTCTGTTGTGTGGGTCGAATTCGATTGGGGAACGGATATTTATAAAGCACGGCAGATTGTAACGGAGAAGCTTGCCGCACTAGGAGATGCTTTGCCTGAAAATGTCGGACAGCCTACATTAGGCCCCCAATCCTCCATATTGGGTGAAGTGATGATAATCGGCCTTACTTCTGATTCTACCTCATTGCTCGATTTGCGTACGATTGCCGACTGGACAATACGCCCGAGACTGTTGTCTACAGGCGGAGTGGCACAGGTTGCAGTAATTGGCGGCGATATAGAGGAATACCAGATTCTTCTCGATCCGGGACGGATGAAACATTATGGCGTAACTCTTGATGAAGTGTTGCAGGTGACACGGAATATGAACCAGAATGCATCGGGAGGTATCCTGTATGAATATGGAAATGAATATATTGTAAGAGGGGCATTACAAAGTACTGATGCAGAGGAGTTAGGTAAGTCGGTGATAAAGAAAACGGGTGAAAGCCCTATTCTTCTGAATGATATTGCAGAAATAAAGATTGGCGCAAAGACACCTAAATTGGGTTTGGCTTCTGAAAAGACAAAGCCTGCCGTATTGGTTACGGTCACTAAGCAACCCAATACAAATACAATCGAGCTGTCGGAGAAGCTGGATGCCTCACTGGCAGACTTGCAAAAGAATATTCCGGCCGATATAAAAATATCTACTGATATATTCCGTCAGGAAAGGTTTATAAATAACTCTATCGGTAATGTGCAGAAATCATTGTACGAGGGAGCTATATTTGTAGTTATCATCCTTTTCATCTTCTTGATGAACGGTCGTACTACTTTCATTTCCCTTATGGCTTTACCGTTATCTTTGCTCTCATCCATTTTAGCATTGAAGATGATGGGACTTACCATAAATACAATGAGCCTAGGCGGTATGGCTATAGCTATCGGATCGTTGGTCGATGATGCTATTATAGATGTGGAAAATGTATTCAGGCACTTGCGGGAAAACAGGCAAAAACCGAAAGAAGAACAGCTAAGCGTGCTAACCGTTGTTTTCGAAGCATCGAAAGAAGTACGTATGCCGATATTGAATTCCACGCTGATAATTGTAACCAGCTTTATCCCTTTGTTTTTTCTGAGCGGGATGGAAGGGCGTATGCTGGTACCTCTCGGTATCGCTTTTATTGTAGCTTTGTTCGCTTCTACAGTGGTAGCGCTTACGGTTACGCCGGTTTTGTGCAGTTATTTACTGGGAAAGAACAAAACAGATAAAGAGGAAAAGGAACCGGCTTTCGTAAGAAAGCTAAAGGCGGTGTATGAAAAGAGCCTGCATTGGGCACTCGAGAAGCAGAAGCTGGTGTTAGCAATAACAGGAGCTTTGCTTGTATCTGCTATTGTGCTGTTCTTTACATTCGGGCGTAACTTTCTTCCGCCGTTTAATGAAGGTTCATTTACCGTTACTATCAACACATTGCCGGGGATATCTTTGGAGGAATCCGATAAGATAGGTATATTGGCAGAGCAGGCGATGCTGAGCGTTCCTGAAATCCAGACTGTAGGACGGAAAACAGGCCGTGCCGAACTAGATGAGCATTCTTTTGGCGTCAATACTTCGGAAATAGAAGCACCGTTCATTCTCTCAGACCGTTCGCAGGAAGTGATGATTGCCGAACTTCGCGAAAGACTGAATGCCATTCCCGGTATAAGTGTAGAAATCGGTCAACCTATTTCACACCGTATAGACCATATGTTGTCAGGAACTAAAGCTAATATTGCTATCAAGCTTTTCGGAACTGACCTTAACAGGATGTACTCTTTAGGGAATCAGATAAAATCCTCGATAGAAGGTATCGATGGTGTGGCCGACCTGACTGTTGAGCAGCAGGTAGAACGCCCACAGCTTAAAATTACTCCACGACGCGAAATGATGGCGAAATACGGGATTACGTTGCCTCAATTCTCCGACTTTGTAACTGTAATGCTTTCGGGCGAAGTTGTATCTCAAGTTTACAGAGATGGAAAAAGCTTCGACCTTACATTGAAAGCAGCGGACGATTATAAAGATAAGGCCGATAAGATACGCAACCTGATGATAGATGCCGGCGATAAGAAGATTCCATTCGAATATGTAGCCGATATAGCTTCTTCAACAGGCCCGAATACGGTGAATCGCGAGAATGCCCAGCGCAAGATAGTTATCTCAGCTAATGTTGCCGACAGGGATTTGCGCAGTGTGGTAAATGATATTAGGGAGAAAGTAAATACGGATATCACTTTGCCGGAGGGTTATCATATCGAATACGGGGGACAGTTTGAGAGTGAGCAGGCAGCATCGCGGACTTTGCTGATTGCTTCTGTATTTGCCATATTGATAATATTCCTTTTGTTATTCAACCAGTTTAGGAATGTTACACAATCGGCAGTAATCTTGCTTAATCTGCCTCTCGCATTGATAGGAGGAGTATATGCCATTCTGTTTACATCCGGGGAAATCAGTATTCCGGCTATTATCGGTTTTATATCCTTGTTCGGTATAGCTACGCGAAACGGAATACTTCTTATGGCGCATTATAACGATTTGGGCAGCAAGGGTTATTCGGTTAATAAGAGTATTTTACAAGGCTCGCTTGACAGATTGAATCCTATACTTATGACCGCTTTGTCGTCAGGATTGGCATTGATACCGCTGGCTGTGCAGGGCGATCTTCCGGGAAATGAGATTCAAAGCCCTATGGCAAAAGTGATTCTGGGAGGATTGCTTACTTCTACCATGTTGAATATGTACATTGTACCTATCATTTACAGGATACTGAAAAAGCGTAAGGCTGCAAAAATAGAAACGGTTTAAAATTAGACTTTGGTTATGAAACAGATAATATATATAATAGTACTATCGGTTCTCTGTATTTTTCCTGTAAATGCTCAGGATACATTTGATAATATTTTGCAGAGCATCGAAGCCAATAATACGACATTGAAAGCGTATCGTGAACAAGCTAATGCCGATAAGATAGGGAATAAGACAGGAATAAATCTGGCTAATCCCGAAGTCGAATTCGGCTATCTTTGGGGAAGTCCTGCCGAAGAAGGAAACCGTACCGATCTGGGAGTTACGCAGACATTCGATTTTCCGACAGCTTACCGTTATAAATCACAATTGGCCGACGGTAAGAACAGGCAAGTGGACTTGACCTACGATCAACAGCGCAGGGATGTATTGAAAGAAGCCCGCAATTTTTGTATTGAACTTGCTTATCAGACAAAAGTAAATGAACAGTTAAAAGAACGTCTTGCCTATGCTAAAGAACTATCGGATGCTTATCAAAAGCGTTTTGATGAGGGTGATATTGACATTCTGGAACGTAATAAGACAAAACTGGATTTACTGAATACAGAAAAGGCATTGCAGATGAATGAAGTTGAAATCAATACACTTAAAGCCGAATTGCAGCGAATGAACGGCGATCAGTCATTTCATATTGCACTAAATAAGTATCCGGTATATCTCTTTCCACCGAATTTTGCCGAATGGTTTGAAAGAGTAAAGGAAAATAATCCCTCGCTCAGGCTTGCCGAGCAGGAGATTGTACTAAGCAAAAAACAGGAGCAACTGACAAAAGCATTAAATCTGCCGAAGATATCGGCGGGGTATACCAGTGAGCGTATTTCGGGAACTACGTTGCAGGGCTTTTCTATTGGTGTATCGATACCCCTTTGGGAAGGAAAGAATACTGTAAAGCATCAGAAAGCCCAAACTGTAGCATTGCAGATGCAACATGCCGACACAAAGCTGCAATTCCAGAATACACTTAAAAATCAATATGATAAGGCCGCCAGACTATCCGTCTTACTCAATGAATATCAGGAGACGCTCAAAGTTACCAACAGCCGCGAATTATTAAAGAAAGCACTGGATAAAGGGCAGTTATCTCTTATCAATTATTTGCTGGAGCTTTCTGTATATTACGAAACAATTGATAAGTATCTCGAAACCGAAAGAGACTATCAGTTGGCAGCAGGCGAATTGCAGCAATGGGAGCGATAATCAGATAGTTATAAAGTCTTTTACGAGAGGGTATTCTGATAAAAAGTGAATGCCCTTTCTTGTTAATGTTTCACATTTAAAGTTTGAACCAAGAGTCATCCGTTGTGTTGTTTTGATAAAAAAATCGTAATTTTGAGATACTAAAGAGTGATTATGATGCGATTATTGATATATATTATCTTTGCTATATTAGCCCAAATCTCATTATCTGCTTCTACCAACAAACCCCATGTTATAAATCTACATAGAGAGCAATATCGCGCAGATAATAAAAACTGGTCGATAGGGCAGGACGAAAGGGGAGTTATGTATTTCGGTAATGATATAGGCCTTTTGGAATTCGACGGTATAGAATGGAATCTAAATCGACTTCCGAATTCTCTTATAGCGCGTTCGGTTGCCGTTTTATCTCATAAAACTATATTTACGGGAAGTTATGAGGAGTTTGGCAGATGGGACAGGGATATTTCGGGTAAGCTTGTATATACATCGTTGAGCGATCATGTAGATAAGGCACTTTTCAAAAATGACGATTTCTGGAAGATATGGGTGACAAATGATCATGTTTATTTCCAGTCGTTTAACTCTATATATGTATATGATTACAATGAAGTAAAGCGAATCCCTTCCGAAAAAGGATTTCTCTTTTTGACCAAAGTTAGAGATGAATTTCTTGTGCAGCAAATGAATGGCCCGCTGTTCAGTCTAAAAGGAGATTATCTGGAAAAAATAGAAGGAAGCGATATCTTTAATAACACAGACGTTCGGGTTATTCTTCCTTATCAGGAAGATCAATATCTGATTGGTACGGCAACCAAAGGCTTATATATATACGATGGTAAAGAATTCCGTGAATGGAATAAGACATTATCCGGAGTGCTGCATGCTACGGAATTGAATTGCGGAATACTATCTTCGAAAGGTATATATTTTTTCGGAACTATTCTAGATGGTATTTATCAGGTCAATGTTGAGGGCAATATAGTGGACCATATATCTTCTGCTAATATGCTTCAGAACAACACGATACTTTCATTGTACGAGGACAATCTAGGTAATGTCTGGACAGCTTTGGACAGGGGGCTGGCGTATATTCAATACATAGAAAACATGAGTTGCTATACCGATCCGACAGGCAATACAGGTGCCGTATACAGCGGTGTATATTGGAATGATAAGCTGTTCATCGGAACTAATCAGGGTGTTTTCTATACTACTCATGACGGCTTAAAAACCTCTGACGCATTATCAGATATGAAGTTAATAGAAGGTACTCAGGGACAGGTATGGACATTAAAAATTATAGATGATGTATTATATTGTTGCCATAACAAAGGCCTGAAAGAAATACATAAGAACTTATCTGTATCAGATGCTTTTTCAATCCGTACCGGAGTATTTAACATATCGGAAGCTACTGTAAAAGATCAGGATTTACTTATATTATCAACATATAGTTCGATAAAAATAGTTGACCGGAAGACAAAGCAGGTTTATAGTCCCGGACAGATATCCGAGCCTATTATTAATGCACAGTTCGACCATTTGGGAAACATTTGGCTGGAACATTTCAACAGAGGAATGTATAGATGTAAACTGGAAGACGATTTCTCGGGATTCAGAACTTTCTCATATTATGGAGGAAATAATAGCGACGATCTCCCTTATAAGGTGAAGATATTTAAAGTCGGCGGACGCATCGTGTTATTGGGAAACAGTCAATTTTATACTTATGATGATATAGCAAATAAGATTGTGCCGAGTATACAGTTAAATAAATGTTTCAATAATGTCAGGAATCTGAAACAGATAATCCCGATTAAAGATAATTTATTCTGGGCGGTCACCAGCGCTTCCATTTATAAGTTTTCTTACGATGGATATGAGGCATCTATTCTGGAAGACTATAATCTGGGTAGGAATTTATCCTTGGTCAATGGGTATGAGAATATATCTATATTGAGTGATTCCAGCAGCCTGATTTGCCTCGACAACGGTTTCTTATTATATCATAGAAAAGACGAAAGCCGGACAAATGCTTATTTATTGTCGCCATATTTAGAATCAATGCGTACATATAATATGGATGGTAATATAGAATATAAAGATATTGCTCATTTTTCCGAGGTTCACTACGATTTCAACACCGTTACATTTAGTTTTACATCCAGCAATGCCTTTGCTTCCGATTTGTCATTTCAGTATATGCTGGAGAATGTAGACAAAGAATGGTCTGCCCCTCAAAAAATCAGCAGCGTATCATATCCTCGTCTGCCGACAGGAGAGTATAAATTTATCTTGCGTACGGTTGATAATTTGGGAAATTATTCAGATACGGTTGAGTACGGATTTGAGGTATTAGCACCATGGTATCAGAATATCTGGGCATATATGCTGTATACGATTTTAATTATGATTGTCTTATACATCATCTGGTTGCTGATCCTCCGGCGATATAGAAATCTTCATTTACAGAAAATCCGCCTGCGTGAAACCAGACGATTGAAGGTACTGACCAATGAACTCCAACAGGAAGTGGAACAAAAGAGTGCGGAACTTCTCACGCAAACATCGTTTATTATTCAAAAAAATGAATTAATACTTAAGATTAAAGATATAATTGACGATTTCTATTCGAAGAATAAAACAAGCGCCTTGATTCCTCTCTATCAGAAAATAAATGCACTGTTAAATAATAGCATGAATTCGGAAGACGATTGGAAAACATTCCTGATAAAATTCGAGGAAAAACATACAAATTTCTTCAAAAAAATGAAGATGTTATATCCACAATTGACCAATACCGACCTTCGTCTTTGTGCCTGCCTCAAGCTCAATCTGGAGACAAAAGAGATTGCTTCTTTAATGAATTTATCGGTCAGAGCTGTAGAAAACAGCCGTTACAGATTACGAAAAAAGTTAAACATACAGCCTTCACAAAATTTAAACGAATTTTTCCTTGATATAGATTAATGTTTTTAAATATTTGATATATAGATTATTACTTTTATTTGAGAGGTGATAGTGAGGTGGTGGTATTGTTAAAAATAGGATAGGTGTATTTAGGATGTATTAACTTTTAGAAACACTTTTGTCATAATCCCTAATTTTGAAGGCAAATCTAATATCACGACCCAGAAAGAGTTATGGTAATCTAAAATTTTATATCAAGAAAACAACAACGGAAAAACGCCTTAAAAAATCTTAAAGAATTATTACCCTTCCTGTTTCAGTCGTTCATAGTAGATTTTATTTGAAAATGTGTGTTTAAATAAAAAGTAAAACTATGGAAATTAAACCAAAAAGAACATTAATTACATCAGGGTCAGGATCCTTTCTCATGAGAGGCTTTCTGTTCCTTACCTGCTTATTACTGGCGGGTACTGTAAGTATTTATGCTCAGACAAAGACTATCTCCGGTAAGGTTACGGACACTGCCGATGAGCCTTTGATCGGAGTCAGCGTGCGTATACAAGGCACAACGACGGGAACCATTACTAATGTCGATGGCGAATACTCTATATCTGCCGGTACAGGCGACATATTAGAGTTCTCTTATGTGGGTATGAAGGCACAACTTGTAACAGTCGGTTCACAAACAACATTGAATATAATATTGGAAGACGATGCCCAAATGCTTACTGAAACAGTAGTAATCGGTTATGGTACTGCCAGAAAACGCGACCTTACCGGTTCTATTGTGAGTATAAAAGCAGAGGACATTGCAAACAGGCCGGCTTCTAACCCATTGGCGAATTTGCAGGGTAGGATTGCAGGGGTTCAGGTTGTGAATACAGGCCGTGCAGGACAGGACCCTGAAATCCGTATCCGTGGTACTAATTCCATTAATGGATACAAACCTCTTTACGTTGTTGACGGATTATTTACGGATAATATTAACTTCCTCAATCCTGTAGACGTAGAATCTATGGAGATACTGAAAGACCCTTCATCTCTTGCTATCTTCGGGGTACGCGGTGCGAATGGTGTTGTAATTATCACTACAAAGAAAGCAAAAGAAGGACAGACAATGGTGAATATAAATTCATCCATTGGTTTCAAACATGTAGCCGATAGGATAGACTTGGTGAATGCTGCACAATTTAAAGAATTGTATAGTGAACAACTATGGTATCAGGGTGCAGATCCTTACGATTTTTCAGGTTGGACAGGAGATACCGACTGGCAGAAGGAAATTTTTCAGGATGGTATAATTACAAATCATAATATCAGTATTACCGGATCCTCAGAGAAGAATAGATTCTATCTGGGAGCAGGCTATACAATGGAAGAAGGTACCATTAAGCATGAAAAGTTGAGTAAAGTATCAATCTCTTTAGGTAGTGAATATAATGTATCTAAAGCCTTACGTTTCGGATTTCAGGTAAACGGAGCTAAGACCTTACCTCCTGACGGAAAAGGCGTTCAGGCAGCTGTATGGGAAGCTCCTATAGTACCTGCCGGGCAATATAAAGACCCTACAACAGGTAAATCATATTTTTATGCAGCTCCTGATTTCCAGCAACAGGTTACCAACCCCCTTGTAGATGTAGAGCAGCGGGCAAGACATACACGTGCTGTTAATCACCGCATAGTCGGTAATGTATACGGAGAACTCGATATCTTGAAAAATCTTACATTCCGTGCTACTTTCTCTTTAGACTATGGTATAGAAGAATCCAGAGGTCTTAAACCTATTGTACAAGTATACGATCCTGTACAGAAAAGAATATACTCTCCTACAGGCATGGATGTTGCATCTGTCAGCCAGTCAAAAGCAACCCGCTTTGCTGCGCAATCGGATTATTTGCTCACATATCAGGGCAAATTCAACGATGATCATAATCTGACTCTTACAGGAGGTATTACTACCAACTATGATGAATATTCCAGGCTAGAAGGTACACGCAGTCAGGATCCGAATTCCGATTTTGAAATTACAGACGATCCGGATTTATGGTGGATAAGCATATTTGGTGGTGAAGGGCGTAACAATAACGGAGAGCAATACCGTAAATATACTATGTCTTATCTTGTAAGGGCTTTATATAATTATCAGAACCGTTATCTGTTCAATGCTTCTTTCAGACGTGACGGTGCATCTGCATTTAAACGTACAAATAATACATGGGACAATTTTTACTCTTTCGGGGGTGGTTGGATCGTTTCTGAAGAAAAATTCATGGAGGATCAGAATATCATAGATTACCTTAAAATCAAAGGCTCTTGGGGTGTTCTTGGCAGTCAGGCTACCGGAGGATATGATTATCCGGCTTATCCATTGCTGGTAAGTGAAGGTGCTGCTATATTCGGAGATAATATTATTGAGGGAAAAGTACCGAAATATGTTGCCCCGATGGGTTTAGGCTGGGAGAAAACATATTCTTGGGAAGTAGGATTCGAAATGAATCTTTTAAAGAACAGATTACGTATCGAGCCTGTGTATTACAGCAAACTTACAAAAGATATTTTAGTTGAAGTGCCAAGATCAGGAGGTTTAAGACCGGCTTTATCCAATATTGGAGAAGTGGAGAATAAAGGATTTGAATTATCAGCTTCGTGGAATGACAAAATAGGAGATTTCACTTATTCATTAGGTGCTAATTTAACAACTATCAATAATGAAGTGAAAAAGCTGTTAGGTAATCAACCATTGCAATATGGAACATCAGCCCGTAAGATGTCATGGACCAAGGAAGGTTTCCCTATCGGACACTTTTTCGGATATAAGGTTGAAGGAGTGTACCAGAATAATGAAGATATAAAACAATCTCCTGTTAATACTCAGTTCCCTGTTGCTCCAGGCGATCTTAAATTTGTAGATGTAAATAAGGACGGCAAGATTGACGAAAATGACAGAACTAAAATAGGTGATCCTACACCGGACTTCACATATGGTTTTAATATCAATCTCGGATATAAGAATTTCGACCTTTCTATAGATATGATGGGTGTATATGGTAATGAAATTTACAGGGATTGGGATAACCAGAACTTTGCCCGTATCAATTATATGAAACACGATCTTAATAGATGGCATGGGGAAGGTACTTCCAATTGGGATCCTATATTGCTTTTAAGAGACGTAAATCGGCAGATATCGAATTACTATATTGAAGACGGTAGTTTCTTCCGTATCAAAAATCTGCAATTAGGTTATACTTTCGATTCCAGCCTGCTTAATAAGATATTTGTAAAATCATTACGAGTATATGCAAATATAGAGAATCTGAAGACCTGGAAAAAGAACACAGGATATACACCTGAGCTCGGAGGTACTGCTACGGCATTCGGCATAGATCAGGTGGGCGAAAATGGCGCATATCCTATGCCTGCTGTATATACATTTGGTATAAATCTAACTTTCTAATAACTCGACAAATGAAAAAATATATTATAAATAAACTTTGTATTTCATTCGTGCTGATACTTACTGTATTAACATATACAGCATGTAATGATATGTTGGACCAAAAACCTCAGGGTACGGCAACTGATACTAGCGGTACATTCGAATCAAAGATTTTTGGCCTTTATGGAAAAGCCCGTGGATGGAGCATAAGCAGTGGAACTCCGGTTCTGGCTATACAGGGTTTCCGTTCGGAAGATGCCGAAAAGGGTAGTTCTGCGGATGATGGCGACAACGAAGCCAATTATTTTGATAACTTTCAGTACAATAAAGTTGGTATGATTGAAGGTTACTGGTCGGCACATTTCGAACTGATTCAGAATGCAAATTCCGTTATCGATGATATGAAGGCCGTACCGGTTGAAGAGCAAAATGACCGTTTTGTTATAAATTATGCTGAAGCTCACTTTTTCAGAGCGTTTGCATTCTTTAATCTTGTACGGGCTTTCGGAGAGGTTCCATTGTTAAACTTTAAAATTAATGAAGGTGAAGAAGCCAAGGCTAATATTCCTAAATCCTCTATAGCAGATATTTATAAGCAAATAGATGATGACCTGAAAATTGCGGAAGAGGGATTGCCTACTTCGTGGGAGAAGAAATTCATTGGCCGTTTGACTTGGGGCGCTGCAAGAGCCTTACATGCAAAGACATACCTTACTCGCAACGATTGGCCGAATACTTATGCTGCAGCGATGGATGTAGTAAGTTCAGGCATTTATAATTTGGATACCCCTTTTAATCAGATCTTCAGAGAATCGGGGGAAAACTCGAGCGAGTCGGTATTAGAGTTTCAGTGTACTGCAGTCGCTTCTGAAAGCGATATAAACAAATATGGCAGCCAGTTTTCTCAGGCACAAGGTGTCAGAGGTGGCGGTGAATGGGATTTAGGCTGGGGATGGCACACACCGACAGAGATTTTGGCAAATGCTTTCGAACCGAATGATCCCCGAAAAGATGAAACGCTATTGTATTTCTACAAATCACAGGCTGAAGCTGATGCTCCGGGAGCTATAGCTAATAAACCTTGGGGAGAGAAACCTATTGCCTATGGAACTGTTATAGCAAAATACTTTAATAAGAAGGCTTATACCGACCCTGCATTACGGGATAAGTATGCTTCTGCATCGCGACAGGGTGGATGGGTTAATATTCGGATTATCCGATTTGCCGATGTGGTATTGATGGCTGCAGAAGCGGCTAACGAAATGGGAGGTAAAACCGATGAAGCTCTGGAATTACTGGAAAGAATTCGTGCACGTGCCAGAGGAGGCGACAACACAATATTGCCTGAAGTAACTACTACCGATCAGGCAGAATTGAGAAATGCCATTCGTCACGAAAGACGTATCGAACTGGCTATGGAATTTGACAGGTTCTATGATCTTGTACGTTGGGGTATTGCAAAAGATGTATTGCATGCGGCCGGTAAGACTAACTATGAGGACAAACATGCATTATTGCCGATTCCTCAACTTGAAATAGATAAATCAAATGGAGTATTGGTTCAGAATCCTAACTATTAATAAAGATTACTATGGAACTTAAAAAATATATATACCCGATATTGGCTGCTACATTATTAATGTTTACAGCACAGTCCTGCTTTCAGGATATGGACCACCCTGCTTTCAACTATCCGGAGGAACCAGCTAAGCCACCAATTAATGAAGAGGGGCAAATACTTTATCTGACATTCGAAGATAATTATAAAGATGAAATAAGTGGCAGTGACCTAACAGTAGTAGGAACTCCGGGCTTTTCGAATGGCAGAATAGGTAAATGCTATGCCGGAGCTGCAGATAGTTATCTGACATTTAAAACCGCAGATTTTCCCGAAGCACTAGGAGCAGACTTTTCCGTTGCTTTTTGGTATAAATTGAATTCTAGTCCTGATCGTGCCGGTATAATAAGCATAGGTCCGGTTACTCCGAATATGGGTCCGGAAGGACAGAATAATAGAACTGCCGGAATCAGGCTGTTCCGCGAACAGGCCGGAAATAAACAGCGTATCAAAGCTAACTTCGGTAATGGAACATCTGATGGTTGGCTCGATAGTGAAAATGCCGATTTAGATCCTGCTGTAGCGGGATGGAAACATATTGCATTTACCCTTACTAAAGGAAAGGCAGTGATGTATATAGATGGTGTAGAGGCAGCTTCAGGCGATATTACTGAGGTTAGCTGGCAGGGATGTGATATCATGTCTATAGCTTCAGGTGCTCCGCGTTTTACTGAATGGGGACATTTATCTGATAATAGTTCGATTGATCAGTTGCGCGTATTTAACAGGACATTGACTCTGGAAGAAGTCAAGATTATTATTTTAAACGAATCTGAATAATTTATTGCATATAAGTCTTCTGTCCCGAAATATTTAGGACAGAAGACTTATATAATATTGAAACAAAAGTAAATAGATATGTTGAAGTGGTTTTATTCATATATTCTTCTTATAGGAATTTTCCTTCAGGCTTGTAGTAGTGATGATAATACTCCACCGATTGAGAATTTCACTCTCGAAGAAATTACCATAAACGGTAAGACAAATCAAGAGGCTTTCAGCAATATCGATCCGCAGAATTTATCTGTAGAATTGAAATTCTCTACTGCGGTTGATAAAAGTACTGTAGATGGAAATATCATATTGAAGGATAAGGGTAATCAGCAAATCAAATTATCATATACCTACGGGGATAATAAAACAGTAACTTTAAAACCGGTTGCAAACTTAAGTTCTTATTCGAAATATACATTATCTATCTGGCCGGGATTAAAATCTACAGCCGGGGTTACTCTTTCCACAGGTAAGAATTATGACATATCCACCACGATTGACATGACCGATAAATTTCCACGCATACCCGATGAAGATTTATTGGATTTAGTACAAAGCCAGACATTCAAATACTTCTGGGAATTCGGTCATCCGGTATCAGGCATGGCACGCGAAAGAACGACATCAGGTGATGTCGTTACCACAGGAGGGACAGGCTTTGGTGTAATGGCAATGATTGTTGCAGCCGAAAGAGGCTTTGTTTCAAAAAATGATGCATTATCTCGTATACAGAAGATAGTAACATTCCTAGATACAAAATGTACTAGTTATCACGGAGTCTTTTCCCATTGGGTCAACGGTGCCACCGGTGCCACTCAACCATTCAGCCAATATGACGATGGGGCTGACCTTGTAGAAACGGCGCTGCTATTTCAGGGATTACTTACAGCCAGACAATATTTCAAAGCGAATACCACTGCGGAAACTAAACTAAGAGAAGATATTACCCGACTATGGGAAGCTATAGAATGGACATGGTTCCAACGAGACGGACAAAATGCTCTTTACTGGCATTGGAGCCCTAATTATGGATGGCAGATGAATATGAAGGTATCAGGGTGGAATGAAGCGCTTATAGTTTATGCTTTAGCTGCATCATCACCGACTCATCCTATTACAGCAGGAGTATATAAACAGGGCTGGACGAGGAACGGTGCTTTTACTAACGGAAAATCTTTTTATGGTTATCAGCTTCTGTTAGGAGAAGACAATGGAGGTCCTTTGTTCTTCAGCCATTATTCATTTTTGGGAATAAACCCGAAAGATATGAAAGACCAGTATGCTAATTACTGGACACAAAACACAAATCACACATTAATAAACTATAACTACTGTATTGCCAATCCAAAAGGATACGGAGGTTACAGTGCAGATTGCTGGGGGCTTACCGCCAGCGACGGGGATAAAGGCTACAGCGCCCATTCTCCGACAAACGATAGAGGTGTTATTGCACCTACAGCGGCATTATCTTCCATGCCATATACACCGGAAGAATCGATGAAGGCTTTACACTTCTTCTACTACAAACTTGGGGACAAATTATGGTCGGACTATGGATTTATTGATGCATTCAACTTATCCGAACAATGGTACGACAACCAGCAGATTGCCATCGATCAGGGGCCGATAGTGGTTATGATAGAAAATTACAGGACAGGCTTATTATGGTCCCTGTTTATGGCTGATCAGGAAATTAAGGACGGACTGAGAAAACTGGGTTTTCAGAGTCCTGAATTGTGAAAATTGAAGGTAAAAGGAATAAGGATTAAATATAAGAAAAATGAAGATGAGACGATTATTACAGGTATTTCTGGCGTGTATGGCTGTTGTCGGTTGCATGCAGGCGCAGAATAAAGATGCGAAGATGGATAAATTCATCGACGATCTGATGGGTAAAATGACATTGGAAGAAAAAATCGGGCAGCTGAACCTTCCGAGTTCAGGGGATATTACTACCGGACAAGCAAAGAGTAGTAATATTGCCGAGAAGATAAAGAAGGGGCAAGTCGGCGGACTGTTTAATATAAAAGGAGTAGAAAAGATTAAAGATGTACAGCGCATCGCCGTAGAAGAAAGCCGCTTGAAAATCCCGTTGATTTTCGGTATGGACGTTATCCACGGATACGAAACAGCCTTTCCCATACCATTAGGACTTGCTGCCACATGGAATATGGCTGCTATCGAGCAATCAGCCCGTGTTGCCGCTATCGAAGCCAGTGCTGACGGTATAAGCTGGACATTCAGTCCGATGGTCGATATTTCCCGCGATCCACGCTGGGGACGTTTCTCGGAAGGTAGCGGAGAAGACCCTTATTTGGGCGGACAGATAGCAAAAGCTATGGTTCGCGGTTATCAGGGAGAAGGAGATAAGGCGTACACTTTGAATTCAAATATAATGGCCTGCGTAAAACATTATGCCCTTTACGGTGCAGGTGAAGCAGGTCGCGATTATAATACGGTGGATATGAGCCGTATCCGCATGTTCAATGAATATATGTATCCATATCAGGCAGCCGTGGATGCAGGAGTAGGTAGCGTTATGGCTTCTTTCAACGAAGTGGACGGAGTACCCGCTACTGCCAGCAAATGGCTGATGACGGATATACTACGCGATAAATGGGGCTTCAAAGGCTTTGTAGTAACCGATTATACAGGAATTCTGGAAATGGTTGACCATGGTATCGGTGATTTACAAACGGTATCTGCCCGTGCCTTGAAAGCAGGTATCGATATGGATATGGTAAGTGAAGGTTTTGCTACTTTAGGAAAATCTTTTCAGGAAGGAAAAGTAAATCAGGCTGAGATAGACCGTGCATGCCGTCTCATCCTTGAGGCTAAGTATAAACTCGGACTATTTGCAGATCCATATAAATTCTGTGATGTAAACCGTGCCAAGAAAGATATATATAAACCCGAGCATCGTGCTATCGCACGTAAAACTGCTTCTGAAAGTTTTGTATTGCTTAAGAATGCTAATAATACGCTTCCTTTGAAAAAACAAGGCACTATCGCTGTTGTCGGTCCTTTGGCAAATAGTCGTTCCAATATGCCGGGTACATGGAGCGTCGCCGTAAATCTGGATGTGCCTAAAACAGTAGTTGAAGGTGTACAGGCTGTTGCAGGAAGTAATGCGAAGGTGGTTTATGCGAAAGGCAGTCACCTGATTAGCGATGCAGCCTATGAAGAAAGAGCGACTATGTTTGGTCGCACACTGAACCGGGATAAAGAAACACGTTCGAATGAAGAAATGCTGAAAGAAGCACTGGATATTTCAAGAAATGCCGATGTAATTGTTGCAGCATTAGGCGAATCGTCCGAAATGAGCGGTGAATCGAGCAGCCGTACAGAATTGGATATTCCCGATGTGCAAAAGACTTTATTAAAGGAGTTATTGAAGACCGGAAAGCCTGTAGTGCTAGTATTATTCACAGGCCGTCCAGTAACTCTTACTTGGGAAGATGAGAATGTACCTGCTATCCTTAACGTGTGGTTTGGTGGCACGGAAGCGGCTGAAGCAATAGGTGATGTACTATTCGGAGATGTAAACCCTAGTGGTAAATTAGTAGCTACTTTCCCGAAGAATGTAGGACAGATTCCATTGTTCTATAATCATAAAAATACAGGCCGTCCGTTACAGGAAGGTAAATGGTTTGAAAAGTTCCGCAGCAATTACCTCGATGTGGACAACGAGCCTCTTTATCCGTTCGGTTACGGACTTAGCTATACAACATTTAACTACAGTGATGTAAAACTGAGTTCAACTTCTATAACCAGCAACGGTGAACTTACAGCCAGTGTAATGGTGACTAATACCGGTAGAGCAGACGGTGCGGAAGTCGTTCAGCTATATATCCGCGATATTGTAGGAAGTGTTACCCGTCCTGTAAAAGAACTGAAAGGTTTTGAAAAGGTATTTATTAAAGCCGGAGAATCGAAGACTGTCAGTTTTAAAATCACACCTGAACTGTTGAAGTTTTATAACTATGACCTCGATTATGTTTTCGAACCGGGTGACTTTGATGTGATGATAGGCGGTAACAGCCGGGATGTAAAATCGGCACGCTTTACGCTGAACTAATTCTCTAAAAGAAGCTAATATGAAAAAGATATATATTCCTTTTATTTTGTGTATGCTGCTAGTAATTATTGGTTGCAAACCGAAGCCTGCTGCCAACACTACAGATGATAAGGATAAAAAGAGCGAAATATCGGACGAGGCATTGCTTGACAGCGTTCAGCGCCGTACATTCAATTATTTCTGGGATGGTGCCGAACCAACCAGTGGAATGGCCCGTGAGCGCTTCCATGTGGATGGCGAATATCCTCTGAATGATAAAAATACAGTAACAGCAGGAGGTAGTGGATTCGGTATTATGGCTCTCATTGCAGGTATCGACCGTGGCTATGTTACCCGTGAGCAAGGCCTGGAACGGATGACAAAGATTGTTTCTTTTCTTGAAAAAGCTGACTCGTTCCACGGGGTATATCCTCACTGGTGGGATGGCGAGACAGGCAAAGTGAAAGGCTTCAGTGAGAAAGATAACGGTGGCGATTTAGTGGAAACGTCTTTTCTCTTACAAGGTTTACTTGCCTTACATCAGTATTATGTAGATGGTTCGGATGCCGAAAAGGCATTGGCCGCACGTATCGACAAAATATGGAAGAATGCAGACTGGAACTGGCACCGCAATAGCAAAAACGTATTGTACTGGCATTGGAGTCCAAAGCATTCGTGGGAGATGAACTTCCCGATACGCGGCTACAATGAATGCCTGATAACATATGTACTTGCTGCTTGTTCTCCTACCCATGGTGTTCCTGCCGAGGTATACCATGAAGGTTGGGCAGAGGGCGGTAAGATAATCGAGCCTCACGAACTGGAAGGTTATCCTTTGAATATGCATTATCAAAGTGTGAGCGGAGTAGGGCCGTTATTCTGGGCACATTATTCTTTCCTTGGACTAAATCCTACAGGACTGAAAGACAAATACGCTGACTACTTTCAGGAAATGAAGAACTATACGCTTATAAACCGTGCTTACTGTATCCGCAATCCTAAAGGTTATAAAGGTTATGGAGAAGACAGTTGGGGGCTTACAGCCAGTTATTCTGTAAAAGGATATGCAGCCCATGAGCCGGAAGAAAAAGGTGACCATGGGGTGATTTCGCCTACTGCGGCTTTGTCTTCCATTGTATATACTCCGGAAGAGTCAATGAAAGTAATGAGATATCTATATAACAATTTGGGTGATAAGGTGTGGGGACAATACGGTTTCTATGATGCATACAGCGAAACTGAGGATTGGTATCCGCAGCGCTATCTGGCAATAGACCAGGGGCCTATTGCCGTAATGATTGAAAATTACCGCTCGCAATTACTATGGAATCTCTTTATGAGTCATCCTGATGTAAAAAGCGGTTTGAAGAAATTAGGATTTGAATCGTCTGTATTATATTAAATACTCTTTATTTGATTAAGGGGGCGTGTAATCTGCTCTCTTAATCATTCTTTAAAACACATTATGAAAAGAACAAGCGTAAGCATTGTCGCTATCTTTATATTAATATTCACTGTCGGGAAACTTTCGGCCCAGCAGAAAACATACTGTAACCCAATCAATATAGATTATGGTTACGGCCCTATACCCGATTCTGTGAAATGGGGTAAACACCGTACTTCTGCCGACCCTGTTATTGTAAATTATAAAGGGGATTATTACCTTTTTTCGACGAATCAGACAGGTTACTGGTGGAGTAGCGATATGCTCCATTGGAACTTTGTTTCGCGGCAATTCCTAACTGAAGATTTAAAAGCACAGGTTCCTAACAAATGGGACGATCTGTGTGCCCCGGCTGCATGGGTACAAGGCGATTCGCTCTGTGTATTCGGTTCTACCTATTCGCGTCTTTTTCCTATCTGGGTAAGTACCAATCCTAAGGCAAACGAGTGGAGTAAGGCTATAGACCGACTGGATATCGGAGGCTGGGATCCTGCTTTTTTTGTAGATGACGATAATAAACTATATATGTATAACGGGAGCAGCAATGTATATCCGTTATATGGTATAGAACTCGATAGACAAACTTTTCAACCGATAGGCACACGCAAAGAACTACTACTTTTAGATTACGAGAAGATCGGCTGGCACCGTTTCGGGGAACATATGGATAATACATTCCTAAAACCTTTTATGGAAGGGGCATGGATGACCAAGCACAACGGAAAGTATTATCTGCAATGGGGAGGTCCCGGAACGGAGTTCAGTCATTATGGTGACGGAGTAGCAATAGGTGATAGTCCACTCGGGCATTTCGAGCATGTGTCACTGCCATTAAGTATGAAAGCAGGTGGTTTTATCCGTGGTGCCGGGCATGGGGCTACCTTTGAAGACAGATGGGGCAATTACTGGCATACGTCGACTATGGTTGTGAATGTAAAGAATAACTTTGAGCGGCGTATCGGTATCTGGCCTGCAGGCTTCGATAAGGATGATGTGATGTATTGTAATACGGCATTCGGAGATTATCCGCATTATATACCTAACGGGGAAGCTAACCATTTAGAAAGCCGTTTCACAGGTTGGATGCTTCTTAACTATAATAAGCCTGTGCAGGTATCTTCTACATTGGGTACTTTCTATGCAAATAATATAGTCGATGAAGATATAAAGACGTACTGGAGTGCAAAGACTGCCGATAAAGGCGAATGGTTGATTTCCGATTTGGGAGATGTTTCTACTGTGCATGCCTTACAGATAAATTATGCCGATCAGGATGCCGGGTTTATGGGTAAGCAACAAGATATTCATCATCAGTATCTAGTCTATTATTCCCTCGATGGGAAAAAGTGGCAAGTTCTGATTGATAAGAGCAAGAATACAACAGACGTTCCGCACGACTATGTAGAACTGGATAAACCCGTAAAAGCGCGTTACCTGAAGATGGAGAATATACATATCCCGACAGGGAAATTTGCCATATCGGGATTCCGCGCATTCGGTTTTGGGTCAGGAGAAAAACCTGATAAGGTAAAGCAATTTATTCCATTGCGAGGAGATACGGACAGACGTAATGTGTGGTTTAAATGGCAGGTGGTAGATAATGCTTATGCATATAATATATATATCGGTACCGATCCGGATAAATTATATAACTGTGTAATGGTGCACAATGCGAATGAGTATTACTATCCGGGTATGGATAAAACGAAGCCTTACTATTTCGCTATAGAAGCCATTAATGAAAACGGCACATCGGAATGGGTGAGGGGAGAAGCTTTATAGTTATCTTTAAGCTTTAATATTAATATTTTAACTATGAAAAAAAGCTATATCCTTTTTGTACTGCTTTTATGTACGGTATCCGGTTTTGCACAGTTTAAGAATGCGTCGTTCATGGTAAACGGGTATGAGTTACCATATCTGGTAATGTTTCCCGAAAACTACGATGCAACGAAACAGTACCCATTAGTAGTAATGCTCCATGGCGCAGGCGAGCGCGGTGATGATAATCAAAAGCAATTGGTACACGGTAAACAGTTTCTTACAGATCATTTTCTATCTGCTTATCCTGCCATTGTTATTGTGCCTCAATGTCCGGCTAAGAATTACTGGTCGAATGTAATCAGGCATCAGATAGATAATAAGATGAAGTTGACTTTCGGCCTCACAGACGAGCCTACGCAGGCAATGCAAACAGCTATGTGGCTTGTAAAGGATTGGTTGGCGTCAGGTAAGATAGATGTTAGCAGGGTCTACATCGGCGGACTTTCGATGGGCGGTATGGGAACGCTCGAAATGCTTTGGCGTATGCCTCAGACTTTTGCAGCTGCATTTCCGATATGCGGTGGAACAGATCTAAGTAAGCTTCCGTTGTATGCGAAACAGACTGCAGTCTGGCTTTTTCATGGAGATGAAGACCCGATAGTTCCGGTACAGAATTCGAGGGATATTTATGCGCGGCTTAAAGAACTGGGATGTGATGCCGAATATACAGAATATAAAGGAGTAAATCATGGCAGTTGGTTAAATGCTTTTGAAGAAAAGGGTTTGGTGCCATGGCTCTTTAATCATAAGAAATAAAAGGTTGTTTAGGTTATTTTAAGGTGAGGTTGTTTAGGTATAGGCTGTATATTATAAATTAATATCAGTCCTATTTCGTAGTGTGAAAAGGCTGTATAATCTTGTTATTATACAGCCTTATTTTGTTATACCACTAATATCATTCTTTAAGATTTTTATTGTATATTTACAGCATAATGCCATAATAAACAGAACTAATCTATCTAAAAATCATGAAAAAAGACGAAAAGAAAGATGTTAACCGCAGGGAATTTCTCCGGCTGTCAGCCTTAGGTTTGGCCAGTCTGACGATTATTCCCAGTTGGTCGATGAACGGAGTGCGTATTGCTCCCAGCGACAGGGTTGTATTAGGTTTTATCGGTTTAGGCCAGCAGGGACTTTCCGATTTTTCCAGTTTCAGCAGTTGCCCGGGAGTTCAGGTTGTAGCCGGTAGTGATGTCGATTCTCTAAAAACAGAACGATTCAGAAGGCGTATCGAAGCATGGCAGAAAGAAAAAGGGATGCCTGTTCGCTGCGACAAATACGAATTCTATGAAGATCTACTCAATCGCAAGGATATAGATGCCGTATCTATTGCTACACCTGACCATTGGCATGCGCTGACTGCAATAATGGCCTGCCGTGCCGGAAAAGATGTATATTGCCAGAAACCGCTCGCTTATACTATTACCGAAGGTCTTGCTATGGTGGAAGCCGTTAAGGATAATAAACGTGTATTGCAGGTAGGAAGCCAGCAACGTTCGAGCAAAGAATTTATCAAGGCAATAGAACTGGTGCAGGCCGGAAAGATAGGACATATAGAAAAAATATATGCCAAGGTTGGTGAACCGCCAAGACCATTCGACTTACCGGAACAACCTGTACCCGATAATCTCAATTTTAATCAATGGCTGGGGCCGTTAAACGACCCGAAAGTACATTATAACTCGGCACTATGTCCTGCTATTTCGCTAGAGCCTGAGAAGAATGAAAACTTCTGGGCAGAATGGCGTTGGTTCCATGAAACCGGGAACGGATATACCGCAGACTGGGGAGCACATATGTTCGATATTTCACAAGCAGCTATAGGTATGGACGGTTCAGGACCTGTGGAATATATTCCAAAGGGATATAAGGGGGCTGAGTATCTGACTATGAAATATGCGAATGGAATTATTATGACCGAACAGCCTTACAGGGATGATAATGGAGGTCAGGGTATAAAATTTATTGGAGATAAAGGCTGGATTCAGGTCTCACGCGGATTTATCGCCTGCTCGGATCCATCTTTACTGAAAGAAGATGAAAAGACGACCAAAGGAGTAAAGGCCGGGGAATTTGAAGTGAGTTCGCCGCACATGCAGAATTTTATAGATTGTGTCCGTTCGCGTAAGAAACCGGTTGCCTCGGTAGAAGTCGGCTGCAGTACTAATACGCTTTGCTGTCTGGCAAATATAGCTACGGAACTGAAACGTCCTGTAAAATGGAATCCGGCAACACTGACATTCGTCGACGATAAAGAAGCCGAAAACCACAGGTTGTACAGGTACGATTACAGAAGCCCGTACAAGATATGTGGATTGTAAGATTTAAATACTGAGAGCCTGCAAATCGTTGCAGGCTTTTTCAATTCATACTTTCTTGTTGTAATTCTTTGAGCGCTTTTATAGCTTCTTTCGCCTTTTCTTTTTGGACAAAGATATGGTCGTGATAATATGCTGCAACTACATTAGCGCTTATATTCTTTGATGCTAATTTACCCGCTATTGCAGCGGTTAGTCCGACTGCGTCCAGACTGGAATGAATAGTCAGTGAGATAAGGCTGAATACCGATTCAAAAGGAATACTATTAGCTATAGCGCATTCTTTTGTAATAATCAGGGTCAGTCCTTCCTTTTCTTGGAAAGAACTTATCGGGCTCAAATACATTTTATCAGATAACGATTCATGAGGAAATGTGCAAAACACAAACTCCTCCGTGTGTAGTTCCGGTTCCAGTGATTTCAGTAGTTCGTTCAAGTTCTCAATTCCATTCATAAGCTCAATTCTTTGCTCATACATATACTGTTTGCATTTCCTTTATATTGCCCGAAATTTGGGATTTGTGAGTAGCCTTGTTTCAGATATAAGTTTATAGCCTCTGTTTGTTTACTGCCTGTCTCCAGTACAACAATCGTAAATTTCTCTTTAGCTGTCTGTTCCTCTAAATAGGATACTATCTTTCCGGCAATGCCTTTACCTCTGAATTCAGGACTAACATATATCCTTTTTAATTCAACTGTTCTTTCATCCAGAATCTTGAAGCCGCCGCAACCAACAGCTATATTATCTCTATATGCAAGTACTACAGCATCGAGAATAGAAGTAGAATTAAACTCATTCATCTTCGACTGATATTCTGTGCCGTAACGGGAATCCAAGTCTTCATTCAGGTTAGATACCAGCTTTTGAAAATCCTTATCATCCTTCTCTACTCTTATTATTCTAATCGTTCCTTCGCTTTGCATATATGAGTTCATCTAAATATTCTCCATTCTTATAAAGGACTTTTTCCAGCTCGGCTTCAAGTACAAACCCGGCTTTTTCCAGTACACGTTGCGATTGAATATTTGTGCCGAAAGGACGGGCAAATATCCTGTTGATATCGAATGTTATGAATCCGTATTCTACAATCTCTTTAATTGCTCTTGGCATAATGCCGTGTCCCCAATATTCTTCCGATAGCCAGTAGCCCATTTCTGCATTCTTACTATGGATGTCGGTTTGGGGAAATATGCCAATAGAACCTACTGCTTCTCCATGAACGTCAATAGCGAATATTTGAGCCGGCTTTTGGATTGCTATTTTGGACAGAAATCTTTCTCCGGCAGCTATAGTATAAGGATAAGGAAAACCATCGGTTAGAAATCTTGCTATATTATAATTATTGGCATGTTTTGTCAGACTTTCTAAGTCGCTATCTTTCCATTCCCGTAAAGTGAAGTCCATATCGTTTAGTTTTGAAATCAAAGTTAATTCTATTATCCGGATTTGTTAAGTGCTTGTAAAAAAATATGAAGACAGGTTATGGAATATGGCTCAAAAATCTATCTATGAGATAAACACAAATATTCATTTTAAATATATAACCTATGAAAGCTTCTGTAATTTGTATAGCCGTTTTATCAGGAATAATGCTGTTTTCGTGTGGTAATAAGAATACGAAAACTACGTCGCCTACCGATACTCCAATTGCTCAGGTGGAACCTCAGTCAGATATTTTAGAAGACCCTGTACCTCCGCCCCCTCAGGCAGAAATATTTGCGCCCCCTGTTGTAATGAATGATGAAGTAATATCCGATCAGGATGAAATACAGATGTCAGCAAACGAGCTTAAAGCTTCGGACGATAAACATGCAATTGAAATTATAGAATTAACGAATCATAAAATAGTTGTTGAAGAAAGCGAAGCCCCAGCGGTTTTTTGCTATGTGGAGTCGCCTCGCGAATCATCCTACGACAGGCAACGGAATGAAGAATACAGCCAGTTTGCAGAGAATAAATTCCATATGGTAAAAGAAGAGCCGCTTTCGACTTTCTCCGTAGATGTGGATGCTGCATCTTACAGCAATATGCGGCGCTTTATCAATCGGGGAGAGTTGCCATATAAGGATGCCGTACGGATTGAGGAATTGATAAACTATTTCAGTTATGATTACCCTGAACCGACGGGCGAAGATCCTGTAAGAATAGCAGGGGAAATAGGCGCATGTCCTTGGAATCCGCAGAATAGATTAGTAAGGATAGGGCTGAAAGCTAAAAGTCTGGCTTCGGATAATCTTCCGGCTTCTAACTTTGTGTTCCTTATCGATGTGTCGGGTTCTATGAGAGGGCCTACACGCCTCGATCTGGTAAAGTCATCTCTTAAACTCTTGGTGAACAACCTGCGGAAGAAAGACCGTGTTGCCATTGTAGTATATGCAGGTTCGGCAGGCGAGGTACTACCTTCGACATCGGGTGCCAACAAACAAAAGATAAAAGAGGCTTTGAACAACTTATCAGCCGGAGGTTCTACAGCCGGAGGAGCAGGCATTCAAATGGCATATAAGATAGCGAAGCAGAACTTCATTAAAGGAGGCAATAACCGTATCATATTATGTACAGACGGTGACTTCAATGTGGGAGTATCCAGCAATGAGGGTTTACAGCAAATGATAGAAACCGAGAGAAAGTCCGGCGTATTCCTTTCCATACTCGGTTATGGCATGGGTAATTATAAGGATAGTAAGATGCAGACTCTTTCGCAGGCCGGCAACGGAAATCATGCTTATATCGACAATCTGCAGGAAGCTAATAAGGTACTTGTTAATGAATTCGGAGCGACTATGTATACTGTCGCTAAAGATGTGAAACTACAGATAGAATTCAACCCGAAGAAAGTACAGGCATACCGTTTAGTAGGTTATGAAACCCGCATGCTGAATAAAGAAGACTTTAACGACGATAAGAAAGATGCCGGAGAAATGGGCGCCGGACATACCGTAACGGCTTTGTATGAAGTGGTACCTGTAGGCGTCAAAATGAATGTGGCCGGGAATGTTGACCCGTTGAAATATCAGGCTGAGAATAAGTCGCCACTTCAAAGACAATTGGATAACAGCATGTATCCCGACCTTCTTACCGTGAAGCTAAGATACAAACAACCCAATGGAGATAAGAGCAAGAAAATAGAGCTGCCATTAATCGATAATTACCGGAATGAAGTATCGGATGATTTTCGCTTTGCTGCTGCTGTTGCCATGTTCGGGCAAGTTATGAAAGATTCCGAATACAAGGGAGAAGGTTCTTATGATAAGGCTATCGAATTGGCACAATCCGGTTTCGGAAGCGACTCACAAGGATACAGACGGGAATTTGTCCGTCTGGTGGAAACGGCTAAAGGTTTGGCTAAAAATTAGCGGAGCAATATACTAAACTACTACTCGCTTTGTGGAGATGAAAGAGGATGCCGTCCGCGGGCATCCTCTTTTCTGTATTCTTAGGTTAATTACCAGATATCGGCACGTTTTTCCTTCGGTATGTACAGTGAATCTTTCTCTGATATTCCGAATGCTTTGTACCATGCATCCATATGAGGAAGAGGCCCGTTTACGCGCCATTCGCCAAGAGAATGAGGGTCGGTTTTTGTCCTGCGAAGCATTTCTTCATCGCGGATATTTCCTGCCCATACTCCGGCATAAGAAAGGAAGAATCGTTGCTCAGGGGTGAATCCGTCTATTTTCTCTCCGGCTTTAGCTTGGTCTGTTTTTTCAAAAGCATTGTAAGATATCTGTAATCCGCCGAAGTCGCCAATATTCTCACCAAGGGTAAAATCTCCGTTGGCAAATACCCCCGGCAATACTTCTATATTATTGAAATGCTGAACCAATACCTGCGCTCTTTCGGTAAACTTCTTGGAATCGTCGGCTGTCCACCAGTCGGCAAGGTTTCCGTCTTTATCGTATTTGCTGCCCTGGTCGTCAAAGCCATGCGACATTTCGTGGCCGATAACTACCCCGATTGCTCCGTAATTGACAGCATCGTCAGCATCCATATAGAAGAATGGCGGTTGTAATATTCCGGCAGGGAAACATATTTCGTTAGTTGTCGGGTTATAATATGCATTTACCATTTGCGGTGGCATATGCCATTCCGACCTGTCGACAGGCTTGTCGATTTTCTTTATCATCTCATTGTATGAGAACTTGTTTGCACGGACGATGTTTGCCCAGTAGCTGTCATCTTTCTTTACTTCAAGGCTAGTATAATCTTTCCATTTATCCGGATATCCTATTTTTACATTAAATGTATTCAACTTTTCCTGAGCCTTTTCCTTTGTTTCGGCACTCATCCATGTGAGATTATTGATGCGTTCACCTAATGTGCTTTGTAGGTTCTTTACCAACTTAAGCATTTTATCTTTCGCTTCGGCAGGGAAGTACTTCGCAACATACATTTGCCCTACAGCCTCACTAAGTGAATTGTCTACCATGTTTACAGTTCGTTTCCAGCGTGGCTGCAATACTTTACGACCACTCAGCTGTTTTCCGTAAAAATTGAAATCAGCATTTACAAAATCGTCGCTAAGGGAAGTTGCCGCTGCATTTATCAGATTCCACGAAAGATAAACTTTCAGGTCTTCGATAGGAGCTGTTTGTATTAGTTTTACAGCTGTAGCAACCGGCTCTATCTGGCATACATTCAATTCTGTAAACCCTTTGACATCCGCAGCATCGAAAAACATTTGCCAATCAAATGCAGCCACAGATTTGTTAAGGTCTTCCACCTTCATCTTATGATAGTTAAGTTCCGGCCTGCGGGTGTCTTCTTTCTTGAAGTGGTCTTTAGCCAGTGCAGTTTCGATTTTAAGTATGGCGTCTGCCGATTTTGCAGCATCTGCATCTGCGTAGCCGGCATTTACGAACTGTGTTTTAATCAGTTCGGAGTAGCCTTTGCGTAATGCAACAGATGTTGAATCGGTAGCGAGGTAATAATCACGCTCGCCAAGTCCCAAGCCGCCCTGATATAGCTGAACTATGTTCATCGAACTGTTTTTATCATCTGCTCCTACATAAATAGTGAAAAAAGGAGAATTTGCATACATTCTCAATTCTCCGGCTAGCTTTATAATATCTTCTTTGCTCGATGCTTTATTTATTGCATCCAGCTGCTCTTTCAGAGGTTGTACACCTTCTGAATTCAGCTTGGTACTATCCATACCTAAAGCAAATAGGTCACCGATTTTTTGTTCTACCGATCCTTGCTTATGCTCAGTGGTACCCAGTTCCTCGATAAGTCCTTTAATCTGTTTCTGATTGTTTTCTATTAACAGTTCGAAAGAACCATATCTTGAATATTCGTCTTTTATCGGATGAGCCTTAGCCCAGCCGCCTGTAGCGTATTGATAAAAATCATTGCCGGGGATAGCTGTCGTATCCAGATTGGCAATATCAAAGTTTTTTGTTTCCACTTTCGTCTGAGTGTTAGTCTTGTCTTTGCAACTTATTGAAGCAAAGGCGAGAACAGCAATTGGTAAATAATAAATTGTTCTCATCTTTTAGTTTTAATTTATTAGTATGTAAGTTTCATTTTAACAAATCTATTGGAATATAGTTCTATCCGTACAGAATTATGGCTGATTTTTATTCAACTCTTCCAGTTCCGTTGTAAACTCTTCCCATTGCTTCATATCATTTTCCAGTTCTTTAGTCAGTTGCCCGTGCCTTTCGAATAGAGAAGTATCAGCGGCGCTTTCGGGTGTTGCAAGCTTAGCTTCTATTTCAGCTTTTTCGGTTTCTTTCTTTTCTATAAGCTGCTCTATTTCCGATATCTGCTTTTCTGCACGTTTTATCTGACGGCTGAGTTCTTTCCGTTCTTCATACGACAGCTTGATTTCAGGCTTTTCTACTGTTTTTTGTTCATTATTAGCTTTTGAAGCAGAATTAGATGTACCTATCTCTAATTCTTTCAGGCTATCCATTTTTTTCTTTTCAAGGAACTCATAGATGCCGCCAAGATGTTCTTTTACCTGTTGATTTCCGAATTCATATACTTTGTCCACCAATCCGTTAAGGAAATCACGGTCGTGCGATACAACTATTACTGTACCCTCGAATTCTTTCAAAGCACCTTTTAATACGTCTTTAGAACGCATATCGAGGTGATTGGTCGGTTCATCGAGAATGAGTAGGTTTACCGGCTCCAACAATAGGCGAATCATTGCCAGCCGGCTGCGTTCACCCCCTGATAATACCTTCACTTTCTTATCCGAAGCCTCTCCTCCAAACATGAAAGCGCCAAGTATATCCCTTATTTTTGTACGGATATCGCCAACCGCTACATAGTCGATAGTTTCGAATACGGTCAGGTTTTCATCCAATAGTTGTGCCTGATTCTGAGCGAAGTATCCTATTTTTACATTATGTCCGAGTTCCAGCTTTCCTTTAAAATCTATCTCATTCATAATACATTTTACGAGTGTAGACTTACCCTCACCATTCTTACCCACAAAAGCCACTTTATCACCTCTGTTGATTGTGAATGTTACATTCTTGAATATCAGATGGTCGCCGTAGCTTTTCTCTACATCCTCTGCTATCACCGGATAAGAACCTGAACGCGGCGCCGGAGGAAATTTGAGGTGTAGCATGGCATTATCTTCATCGTCCACTTCGAGCCGTTCCAACTTATCCAGTTGTTTTATGCGGGATTGCACCTGTACGGCCTTAGTCGCTTTGTAGCGGAACCGTTCTATAAACTCCTCTGTTTTTTGTATCTGCTTCTGCTGATTCTCAAAGGCACGCATCTGATGCTCGCGGTGTTCCTTACGCAATTCGACGTACTTGGAATAAGGCACTTTATAATCGTAAATGCGCCCCAGAGATATCTCGATAGTACGCAGTGTAACGGCATCGAGGAATGCACGGTCATGTGATACGAGGATAACGGCATTCGCCCTCGTTGCCAGAAAATTTTCGAGCCATTGGATAGATTCTATATCCAGATGGTTGGTCGGTTCGTCCAACAGCAATACATCAGGCCGTTGGAGTAATATCTTTGCCAGCTCGATACGCATACGCCAGCCACCACTGAACTCGCTGGTAGGACGGTCAAAATCGGTGCGCTTGAATCCAAGCCCGGCAAGGGTCTTTTCTATCTCCGCCTGAAAGTTATTTCCTCCCGACATCATAAACTGCTCATTGAGATAAGATGATCTCTCTATCAGATTATGATAGGCATCCGACTCATAGTCTGTCCTTTCTGCCAGTTGTTTATTCACATATTCCAATTCAGCTTCCATTTTCTGTATGTGCTCAAAGGCAAGCGATGCTTCTTCAAAGACAGTATTGCCTTCTTTGAGCGTCATATGCTGGGGCAGATAGCCGATAGTTAAATCTTTCGGATAGGCAATGTTACCTCTTGTAGGCGGCTGAATACCTGCAAATATCTTAAGCATGGTAGATTTACCTGCGCCGTTTTTGCCTACGAGCGCTATCCTGTCTTTTTTATTTACAACAAACGATATGCTGTCGAAAAGGGTAAATCCTCCGAACTCTACCGTTAGTCCTTCTACTGAAATCACAATGTATATTTTTTAAAATCTATGCAAAAGTAGGTAATTTAATTGAGAGCAGATACAAAGTTTTAATTTTACATTCATTAACAAAATTTAGTTAAAAGGTAACAAAAGTAACGGATTTTTCAGTTAGCAGTCAACAGTTATCAGTGAACAATGATTATCTCGCAAAGGCACTCATTCGCAAAAGTAACAAAAGTAACAGAATTCCACCATTTACTTATTATTTAAAATTTCAAAGAGCAGACAGTAAATAACCATACATTATAGATAAACAGCTAATGGTTTTATACAAAAAAATGCCGGATAAACATCCGGCATTTCAACTATATATTAGGTTTTTATTATTCGGCAGGAGTTGATTCCCCTTCCAGTTTCTTAATCTGCTCTTCTGCTTTATTCCTCATATTCGTTGCTTGTTTTTCGGCCTCTTCTACAAGTTTTTTGCCTGCACCCTTTGCTGCTGCTTTTGCCAATGGATTGCTGCCTGCTTTTTCTATCAGGTTGTCCGATTGTTTTTTAGCTTCTTCCACTAATTTTTTCGCGGCATTATCTGTTTCAGTCCGTATCTTTTCTATCTGCTTGGCTTTTTCCTCTCCAAGAGAAGCAGTATTGCCATCGCTGTCTTTTCCTCCGAGCAGTCCACCGATGATCGATGATGCAGCATCGCCTACAAGTGCTTTGGTATCAACACCGATTTTCGGACTGGAGAATGTTCCGCCGATAGTAATAGGTACGTTGTTTATATAATTATTGGCAAGGCTTTTCGGTAAAGTAACAGTTCCTTTATAATTGATGCTTTGGTCGAGCCCAGTCGAACCTTCCAGTTTCATCATGCCTCCGTTACCGATATTTATATTGAACGGCTTAGTGGTAATCTGCCCATTATTAATGGTAAATGGCAGATTCAGGTCTTTGGTAGAGAATGACTTCAATGCATCCGTCTTAAGTGCCGATGATAAGGCAGTCAGTGCAGCCACATTTTCTATTTTTACGTCACTGGTCTGCAGTGCCCCGTTTCCGGTAAGGCTGGCGAGGGTTTGCATAATAGATTGTCCGAGAGATGTATTAAATTTCAGATTCATAGAATAAGTACCTATCATATTTTCGAAGATAGGGGCGAATTTCTGAATAGATTCGACCGATTTAAATGTCTCGGCAAAAGATACTTTAGACAAAGCAAGATCGAAATCAACTTTAGGATTTTTTGGGTCGGAAGTATTGTAAGAGCCGCTCACTTTACACGAACCGCCCAATGCATTTGCACTTACATTATTGAGTGATAAAATTCCGTTTTTGATACTCATACCGCCCGCCATATTGGTAATGTTGATCTTACCGTATATGATATGGTTTAATGCTGCATTCAGTGCAAAGTCTATATTCTTCGGTATGATTATATCTTCGGAAGTTGCCGTTGTATCGGCCGCTGCAGTACCTGCTGTTTCGCTGCTGATAAAATCATTGGCATTTAGATAACTCGATTTAATGTTTAGCTGACCTTTCAGTGTCTGGTCTTTCAATGCATAAGCTATGAAGTTCTCGAGACGGCCATTTGCAGATATATCGTTCTTGCCAATTTTCACATCCAGAGAAGGCAGATTTACATAACGTGGTGTAAATTCGAGTGTAGCATTATTAATCCATACTTCCGGCATATCGGTCGCTTTGTATGCCATATTGTTCAGTTTCAGATTCCCGGATGCCGATACGCTTTCATACTGTTCTTTCTCGATAGCTGACATCCTTGTGGCAACATTTATATCGGCCGAAATAATACCGTTCAGTTCGGTTCCTTTATCGAGCGGATAAACTTCTTTAATCATAGCCAGATTAATGGTACCATTGGCATGTGCTTTAAGGTTCGGGTCGCTCATTGGCGTAGTGATGTTTAGATTTCCACTAAAAGGATTCCCGCCCAGATTGAAGCTAAACTTACTAATATCTACAACCATATTATCGAGTGAACCACCCTTACTATTTATTGCTACCGCAACATTGATATCGTTTACTGCCTTAGGCAATGACGGATACTGGAACATCGCATCGTTTACCATAATCTTGACATCGAATGCCGGATAGGTTTCGTCCTGCATCAGACCTTTGATATATGCATCCAGCGATGCTGTACCGGATGTTTTAATGTCTTTGAAGTCATTGGTATACATGGCTGGAAGCAGTGAAAGAATGTCTTTAAACTGAGTATCGGGTGCGTTCAGTTTCAAATCGAAATCCATACCTTCATAATCTTTTCCTATCATAGCAAAAGAGCCGTCGATAGATGCTTTCAACTCATTCAGTTGCAGATTACTTTCTGTAAATGTGAACTTCATATTATCGAAGTTGGCATTCAGTTTGGCATCAGCCTTTGCTTTTACTTTGCTCAGGTAAGGTATGCCGTCCATAATAAAGGACGTTTCATCGATGGTTGAACCTATATTTAAAGTGGTTTCACTTGCAGAAAAGTCGCCCGATATATTAGCATTCAGCTTGTTCAGGATAACTTTCATTTTGGTAGAATCGTCCTGATAGATAACATTGCAATCATTCAGCGTTATCTTCTGCAAACTCAGGTTAAATGGTGTACTGCTTTCCACTTCGGCTTCAGTAGCAGTAGAATCTGCTTTCATGATATCGTAATTGGCGCGCCCGTCGGCCAGTATTTTGGCATAAACTGAAGCTTTATCCAAATTTATCTTGGATATTTTATAATTACTTCCGAAAAGGCTCATGATATCGATAGTCACACTTGCCGATTTTGCCTGTAATAAGGTGTCCTTTTCGAAATCTCCTACACCGATAATGCTGGCTTCGTCGAGTGATAAAGTTGCATTGGGAAAGTTGGAGAATAGGTTCAGACCGAAATCTTTGATATCTACTTTTGCATTCAGTTGCTCATTTGCAGCATTCAATACTGCGGTCTTAATCTTGTCTTTAAAAAGAAAAGGTATGGAAATCATAGCTACTATGATAACTGCCAATATTATACCTACAATAGTAAGTGCTTTTTTCATATGATCTGATTTTTGTAATTTCTTGTGTTTGTATCTTCCTGTTTATAAACGTAAAGTTTGCGTTTTTCTTCTAAAAATAGGGCGAAAAACATGTTAAAGGTACTGATTTTTCAAAGAAAAGGGAAATATAGGATGCAAAAATGAAATTAAAGGAATATATGACTAACGTTTCTGAATGGCTTTTATAGCCTTATTTAGTAAAGGAGAAAATGTTATTTTATATATAATGCAGGCAATATATGATATAAAAATAACTATGGATAAGTGTATGAGTGCCAGTACAAAAATGTATAACTGGCTTTTACCGTATATATAAATGGAAGTATAGGCACGTACCATACTATTTATTACGAACATAAACATACTGATGGTACCAATAAAGTATATCGGTTTTTCTATCAGTTTCGGTAATTTATCGCATAGCGGATATAATAAAATCATTATAAGTACTGTTGCGGAAAGAAAACTCAAGGGATGAATATACTGATAGAAATTGGATAAAATAAATACGATAAGAGCAGCAGGCAATACAGTTTTATATTTTAACCGTATATCCTTAAACATGGCAAGTCCTATTCCTAAAATGAACTCAGGCAGGTGACCTACAAAATTCCCGAAAATAGGAAAATTGAAACTTTCTGTTAATGGCAATAATACGTATATCAAAATAACAGAGCCGACCAAGCTAATATAAAATCCCTTCATTTTATATTTATTCAGTAAATTATATAATAGCGGAAATATCAGATACAACTGGATTATGAGACTGAAATACCACCATGTGCCTGAATGTGGATAATACAGAATAGTGTCGTATGAAAAATTATTATATAGTAGGAGTGTTGAGGAAGCGAACGAAAAGAAAATATCCGTATTGATCCTGCCGAAAGGATAAAGGATAGCAAAATAGCACATTAGTCCAAACACCATTAAAACATATATTTTCAGTAGTTTTGGTGTTATGTATCTCCCATAACCGGAGGGCTTATTATTCATAAACTGTTTTGCTAAACCATATCCGCTTGCAAAAATGAATATCTGCACGCCGAAATGACCGAAGTATGTAAAGAAGTAATTTATAAAGCCTCCCGGATCGTTTTTGAGGTGAATTAATAATGTATAAATATGTTCATTTTCGAATGTAAATTCATTCTCTCCGATGGTATTTGCCCAATGGAAAAAATTATGCAGTACTATACACAACATTCCTATCCCTTTGAATACTGTGGTTTGATTTTTTGATATATTGTAAAGGTTAAGGCTCATTCTTTATTGCTTAAACCGTGCATATACACTCAAAGGTAAGTGTTTTCCCGATTTTTCAGGCACAATCAGTTCTCCAAACTGACAAATTTTTGCATTTGGAAAATAATCTTTAATCAGATTTTCAGCTATCACGGCCGAGAATCCCATAGAATAAAGATTGAGAATAAGGAATGAATCTTTAGCTTCGAGCAGGTTGCTGCAAAGCGCCATCAGTTCGGCTATATTTTCTTCCAGTATCCATTTTTCACCGTCAGGGCCACGTCCGTATGCAGGCGGGTCGAGTATGATACCGTTATATTTCTTTTCTCTCTTGACTTCACGACGGCAGAATTTCAGAGCATCTTCCACTATCCAGCGGATATTGTCGAGGCCAGATGCTTCCATATTTTCGCGCGACCATGTAATAACCTGCCGTACGGAATCCACATGAGTGACATCTGCGCCTGCACTTTTCGCTGCAATGGATGCACCACCGGTATAGGCAAAAAGATTGAGGACCTTTGACTCTGCGTTTTTCGTAGCTTTGATAGTGTCGTAGATAAAATTCCAGTTTTCGGCCTGTTCAGGGAATATACCGACATGCTTGAATGAGGTCAATCCAAGCCGGAATTTCAGGTTCATTTCCTTATACTTGTAGCTGATAAACCATTGGTCGGGCATACCTTTCTTTTGTATCCATGTGCCTTTATCGTTCCCGTCCTGCGAGGTTTTGCTTTTTTCCCTTTTGAAAGTTGCGTCAGCTGTGTTTTCCCATTCCAGCTCACTCAGAGATTTTCTCCACACAGCCTGAGGCTCGGGTCGGCGGATAGTGTATTTGCCGAATCGTTCCAGTTTTTCGTATTCTCCCGAATCGATCAGTTCGTAATCAGTCCAGTATGTCGGTTTTAATAATTGCAGATTCATTTTCTCCTGTTAAGTCTAATTTTGACAGCCAAGTCAAAACTAATTTGATGTTCGTAACAAAATCTTTTTTCCATAATGGAATTTAATCTTACAAAGGTAGGTTTATAAACGATACCGAAAGTAATAGTATTGAAAAAATAAATATATCCGTTGAAAACCATACCGAATGTTGCGTATTTACGTTTGGTTGTATATGGTTCTGCGATTTCCTGGTTATAGCCATTTTTGTTAATCCAGATATCCGGAATATAATATTGAGTACTCCACCAATCTGTATATGCATGATTTAAGCCATAACCAAATGAAAATTTTTTAAACCGGTGGTTATGGGAAGCTGTAATGTGATACATGTTAAACCTTCTTTTGTCATCATATCCGTCATCTCCACAGCCGATAGTAATATCTCCCCCAAAAGTAGCGCTTGCAGAGAGGTTAACAAATCTGTTATTTCTGTAGTAATAATCTAATCCTCCCGCAAAGCCGAGAGCCGACCCTCTCTCCATATAAGAAGTCGGGGTTGGCTTCAGTATGGTATATCCCGGATAAAGGAGAGGGAAAGAAAGGTTGAAATAAATATCACCTTTTTGTGGAAAGTACCTCTCTTTAATTAGTTTTTTATCCGATTTATATTTTTGCCTGAGGAAATTTATTTTCTGATCACGTCTCATATTTTTAGCCTTATTAGTAGCTGATAATAAGTTCAGGCTATCATCAAATAAAAGAGTGTTTTTATATGAGAATCTTTTTGAGGAAAGGAGATCTATACCCATTCCCGGCCATAGGAGCGGATATGCAATATTAACATAGTAAAGGCCTGATAATTTAGATTTTATACTTATATCTTTAATTATAGTGTCCTTCTTTATAGTGAAACGTAGAGAATCCTTACTTCGGGGAACAGTTAACTTAACGGAGTTATACTCTTCAATTTCTTCCGATTGTAATGTGTCGGATTCATATACAACTTCCATCGGATTTTCGGTATAAATGGATACATCCATATTCTTTTTACCGACTAATGTTATACATGATGTGGAGAGTAGGCATATTATAAGCATTCCCCATGCAAAGTGTTTATGCATAGCATGTTTTTTAGGTTATTATTGCAACGAAGATGTATCTGCTACACCTTTTAACTATGATGATTGAAAGTTAAATTTCGCTGCATAAAGAATAAGTGTGTATTACTTTTTCTTCGACCCCTTAAAGAAAGAATTAATAACCTGTTTTGCCAGAGGAACAACAACCGTAGTTGCTAATGCACCCCAGAATTTTTTCTTTTGTGCATTTTCCTGCCGTTCTATTTTTTCCTGTTCTTTTTGAACTTTTGCCTGCTCTTTCAGAGCTTTTGCATCAGCTTTTTCCTGTGCAGCCTGTTCTTTTTCACTTAAAGTGCCTTGCAGGCGTTGGGTAAGGATTTCGTATGCCGATTCCCTGTCCTGTGTTTGTGCATAATGTCTGTAAAGTAGCGAATCTTGTGTCATTTTTAGTCTCTCAGCAGTATCCAATGGACCTATCTGGCCTTCGGGCGGTAATATGTATGCCCTTTCCACCTGATTGGGACGGCCTTTTTCATCGAGGAAAGATACAAGGGCTTCGCCCGTTCCCAATTCCGAAATTGCAGTTTCCGTATCGAATGCCGGGTTTGCACGGAATGTCTGTGCGGCTACTTTCACCGCTTTCTGGTCTTTCGGGGTATATGCCCGCAGTGCGTGCTGTACACGGTTACCCAGTTGTCCGAGTACAGAATCCGGAATGTCGGCAGGTGTCTGAGAAATAAAGTAGATTCCTATTCCTTTCGAGCGAATGAGGCGTACAACCTGCTCTATTTTTTCCAGCAAAGCTTTCGGTGCATCGGTGAAAAGCAGATGTGCTTCATCGAAGAAGAAAACCATTTTCGGTTTGTCGGGGTCGCCGACTTCGGGCATCACTTCGAAGAGTTTTGTCATCAGCCACATCAGAAATGTGGTATATACTTTCGGCGAATTCATCAGCTTGTCGGCAGCAAGGATATTGATAACTCCTTTGTTGCTGTCAGTTTGTAAGAGGTCGTCGATGTTGAGGTTAGGTTCTCCGAAAAACAAGTCTGCACCGTCGTTCTCAAGTGTTATCAATCCGCGCTGGATTGCCCCGATACTGGCGGTGGAAATATTCCCGTATGAGGTAGTAAATTTATTAGAATTATTACCGACATATTCCAATAGTTTCTGTAAATCTTTCAGGTCGATAATTTCCAAAAATTCATCTTTTGCTATTTTGAAAATGATTGTTAGTACTGCCGATTGTATGTCGTTCAGAGAAAGCAGACGGCTAAGCAGCAATGGCCCCATATCGGCCACGGTCGCTCTGATTGGTGCGCCCTGCTCACCAAATACATCCCAGAACTGTACGGGAAATGCCTGAAATTTAAATCCTTTATCTGTAAGATGATATGATTCTACACGTTGTGTTACGCTGTCTTTGTTTCCACCCATGGCAGCCACGCCCGACAAATCGCCTTTGACATCGGCAGCAAATACGGCTACGCCCATTTCGCTGAACGTTTCGGCCATTGTTTGCAGGGTGACGGTTTTTCCTGTTCCTGTAGCTCCGGTAATCAGTCCGTGACGGTTTGCCATTTTGGGTACGAGGCAGATTTCTGTATCTTGTGCTATAGCTATAAAAGCCCTTTTTTCGTTATCAAACATCGAGTTAAGTTTTTTAATTCAAGCTGTGTATATATTAAAACAATCAGAATGAAAAAAGTTCGTGGAATAGGAGATAAATTATTTACTTACGAATCCCTTTTTTGTTCTGAAACCGTCTTTAATACAGTTTCCGCGTGCTTCTATCTGCCGGATATCGGGGATAGTCCAGAAATCGGGAGTTCCTTCCTTATTGGCTATGCAAGGGATGCTGTCGCCGTACCATCCGCTTGGGTAGGTGCTGATGCCGATTGATACTGAATCATTTAATTTGTATTGTGTAATGGAGAAATTTTCTTCGGGAGACTCCCCGTTTTTCAATGCGGCCATTTTGTCTTTTACAGAGTACGGTTGTATCAGCATGCGTACGAATCGGTCGCTTGCTTCTGAAATATGTAATTGGGTCGATAAACATTCATCGTAGTAGGATGCGAAGCGGAATGAAAATACAGTCATCCATAAAATCAGCAGGGATATTACGGCTATACTCAATTTCGGAAAAACATATCTTTTTGCTCCTAATAAAGATACGCATCCCAAAAATATTGCTGCGAATACATATCCGCTTCCGAAGCGAAAATCATGTGCAAAAAAGAACCAGTAGCAGAGGCAAAGGATAAGGGTTGCTAAAATATATTTATGGAGCGTATTCTTATTTTTAAAGGCTTTATATAATGAAATGATTATCGATATAAATGTCAATAAATAAATGAATAACAGGATGATATAATATTTGTTTCGGACGGCTATTCCCGTACGAAAAGCCTCTGCCATATATTCGTTGGCATAATAGCCGATAAGGTAGCGTTGCTTCATCGCCGTTTCTACAGGCACCTGCCAATCGAAAGAAAACAGATTGACTTCGTGTAACGGATAAATAAGATATCCGGAAATAATAACAGTGCGTGTAATCCACAGGGCAAAATAAACAGCTAAAACTGAACCTATAAAGATTAACGGCTTATATTTTTTTTCCCTGATAATTATTACAGCAAGGAAGATACTTAATAATGTGAATGGGGCAGCAGACAGCTTAAATCCTACGAGTGCAAACGGAATAAAGATATACAATAAATAATTCCGCTTGAATGTATCAGGATAAAGAATAATCTTTGCTACAAGATAAAATGTTATCAATCCGGGTAGTATATCGGTAGATGTATCGCTGATAGCCCTGTGTTCGTAATAGAAATAGGCGACAGAAATAACGAATAGGACGACTCTTTTTAAATCGAATTTCGACCTGGATACTTCAATCAATATCCATGAAAAAATAAGTATTGCAAATAAGGATTGAAGCGTATAGACCGGATAACCCAGAAATACTCTGAAAGTGAAAATGGCATCCAGCAAAAACAGATTTGAATTGAACCCGAAACGGTCTTCAAGGTTAGCAATGCCCGGTGTAACAGCATAATCCTCATTCCAGCGTATATTGGCATAATGGTACGACATGGCATCGAAACCGTTGGGCGACCAAAGGGCTATAAGTACAATGGAGATAAAAAGGAGTGCAATAATTATTCTCTGATAGAATGATATGCTGCCCGATAGTTCTTTTAAGCGTTTAAAGAATGATACAGCTTTCTCCTTTTTCCATATCCAGTAAACTGCTGATATAATTATATATACAAATAATATATAATGATTTGACGGCAGAAAAAACGAAATGATTGAAAGTGGCAGGACGGTAAAAAAAATGCCCAATAGCACTGTATCTAAAACTGAATAAGCTTCTTCACGTTTGCATATTTTATTATACAGGGAAACAAAAATATCTCCGAATGTAAATAACACGAAGAAAATTATGAACCATGATATAAGTACTATCAGCATGTTTATAAAATTGTGTTTGTAAAGATATAAAGTATTAGGGGTTTATTAGAAATGTTTTTTGAGAACTTTATTTATACTTCATCAATTCCGGAATAAATTCTTATTATTTTTGAATTATAATATAGATAAATTTGAGTCAACTAAGTAAAATATGGCAATCGTGCATTAATAATCCTGTAAAGACGATTATTATCGCAGCCGTATTTGTTCGCCTGTTAATTTTTTTCTTATACGGTCATATAACCGAATATCCGGATAGTGAAGATTACCGCAAATTAGCTGTACGTTTGATGAATTTTGATTTGGAAGGATATGAAGGTGAACGTCCACCGGGTTATCCTCTGTTGATGTGCTTTGCCGGTATGTCCGATTTGGTTGTAGTCTTTTTTCAGTTGGTGATGGGTGTTTGTACTCTTGTCTTTGCTTATAAGACACTGTTGGTTTTAGAGATAGATAAGCGGCTAGCTTTAATTGCCACTTTATTTGGAGTAAGTTATTTGCCTGCGGTTTTCTTTGAATTTGCCATATTGACAGAAACTTTTACCTTACTGGTTATTACACTGATATTTTATCTGTTTCTCGGTATTATTAAAGGGAGAAAGACGCGGGGTAGAAGATATATATGGATTAGCCTTTTATGCTGTTATCTTGTATTCATAAAGGTATTTTATATCAATCTGGCCGTAATACTGTTTGTCTTACTGGTGTGGCATAATCGAAAGTCGCTGAAATCCGGCTTCAAAAAGTATATAATGGTATTACTTATGCCCTTGTTTTTCTTTTTAGGCTGGTCTTATGTAAACAAACTCAATACAGGCTATTTCGTTTCATCTACATTCTATGGCTTCAATCTTGCTCAGAATTGCGTCCGGTTTGCTGGTAATACTACCCCCGAATATCAGGAAATAGGAGACATCTATGTCAAATACAGATCGGACACGATCAGGAATAGAGAAATTGCCATGACTATCTGGCAAGCATATCCCGAACTGAAAGCGACTACCGGGCTTTCTTTTCCCGATTTGTCGAAAGAATTATATGATTACAGCATCGCTACCATAAAGAAAAATCCTGTGGATTATTTAGGACAGGTATTTATTTCATGGCGCGACTTTTGGAAAACATCCTTATATTGGGAGGCATATAATTTTGCCGTACCTGAATCGATGGATATTGTAATGTATGTGAATTATGGAGAACGGATAGTATTGCAGCTTATTAAAATTCTGTTTGTATTGCTTATCCCTTACAACATAATAATTGCCTGCCGGAAAAGAAAGATGAAACCCGAAGCTTTTATTTCTCTTATAGTATTGACGGCATCTTTACTTCAGGCTTTTGCTACTTACGGAACAAATTCACGTTTCAGTTTCCCATTCGAAATATTAATGGTAACATCTGTATTGCTTAACATGCTGCAATACTATCATCGAAAAAAAGTAATAATAAGAAGTAATTAACTTATCTTCTTACTCATTGGACATTGGCATATTTGCTAATCGGCACATTTGATTTATTCTTTTTCTTCGATGTTTTTCCTCACTTTAGTAAGGAATTGCAGCATAGCAGCACTGTCTTTTTTATCTATTATCTCTAATAAATCTTTCAGTTCTTTACGTATGCCTTCTACTTGCGTAGGCGTATAAGGATTGAAAAGGATTTCTGTCAACAAGTAATCATCTTCTGATAATAAGCCTTTGGCAATATCCATATGACGCTTAAAAGTAGTTCCCGGTGCTTCCTGATGTTTCATCACAGAGGCAAAGACAAGGGTGGAAGCAAAAGGTATAGATAGTGAATAGGCGATTGTTTCGTCATGCTCTTCGAATGTATATTCGAATACCCGCAGATGCAGGCTTCTGTATAAATCTAAAAAGAACTTTTTACCCGCAGGACTTGATTCTGATATTACAATAGCGCTTTGTGTACTCAGGTTGCGCAGGTCGGCAAAGGTAGGGCCGAACATCGGATGTGAAGATGCAAACGGCTGCTCAACTGTTGTATAAAATTCTTTCAACCCCGTCTTTACCGAAGCAATATCCGAGATGATACAACCCTTGCTGATATACGGCAATATGGATTTGAATGCGTCGATTGTATACTTTACAGTTGCAGCATTTATAACCAGTTCGGGGTCGAAGTTTGCAATCTCTTTCGGATCGCTCATCCTTACAGTATTGTAGATAAACCGTAATCTTCTCGGGTCGGTATCATATACGGCCAGTTCGTGGTCGAAACTTAAAACATCGCCGAAGAAAGAGCCCATTTTTCCGGCGCCAAGTATCAAAATTCTCATATCCTGTTTCTTTTTAATCCGTGCAAAGATACAAGATTAGATACAATCTGAAATAAAACGTATCGCTTTTATTTGTTGAATTTACAATAGAGTGCTTGCAATCTCAGACAACTTACTCCGTTCTCCTTTTACAAGGTTGACATGCGCGAATAAATCCTGTCCGTTCATCTTATCTATCGTATATGCCAATCCATTAGACTGAGCATCAAGATAAGGGGAATCAATCTGCTGTAAATCCCCTGCAAAAATCATTTTAGTACCTTCTCCGGCACGGGTGATAATAGTCTTTATTTCGTGCGGAGTAAGATTCTGCGCTTCGTCGATAATGCAAATCATTTCCGAGAGGCTCCGTCCGCGGATATAAGCTAAAGCTTCTATTTCCAGCTTTTTGTTTTTCTGCATCTCTTCGATATTCCTGTATTCGGCACCACCATAAGCAATGTGATTTTTTATGACGGCCAGATTGTCGAACAAGGGTTGCATATAAGGTGCTATTTTTTGCTTTTCGTCACCGGGAAGAAATCCGAGCTCCTTATTACCTAAGGCAACAATAGGGCGGGCTAAAAGAATTTGGTCGTAATTCTCACTTTGTTTCAGTGCAGAAGCAAGAGCAAGTAACGTTTTTCCTGTTCCGGCCTTACCGGTAAGCGCTACGAGTTTAATATCGGGGTCGAGCAAAACTTCCATTGCAAATGTTTGCTCTGCATTACGGGGCTGTATGCCATAGCAGATTTGCTTATCTATTTTCTTAATCTTATTGGTGAATGGATTATAACGGGCGAGCACACTTTTTTTTCCGTTTTTCATCACAAAACATTCATTGGCAATGACCGGATTTTTCAAATCAAATTCATTGAAATCTATTCCCTCCGGATGGGCGTATAGATTATCAATGACCGAAGAATCCATATCGGTGAATGTTTCGTGCTGTTTTTCGAAAAGGAATACATCCGCGACCTTATCGTTGATATAATCTTCGGCCAGTAATCCCATAGCCCGGGCTTTCATCCGCAGGTTTATATCTTTCGTTACCAGTATGGTCTTCGTTTTAGGGTCGCGTTCTGCTATCTCAAGCACAGCCGAGAGTATACGGTGATCGGGAATTCTTTCAGGAAATATTTCATATACCTGACTTTGTGCCTTTATACCTGTTTCAACAAACAGGTTTCCCATACCGCTGCCGAGAGAGGTTCCTTTGCTGAATAAATTGTCATCTGTTATCGCATCCAATTGGCGGAGAAATTCGCGTGCATTATAGTTTATCTGATCGTTGCCTTTCTTAAACTTATCCAGTTCTTCGAGTACTACTATCGGAAGGTATATATCGTTTTCTTCAAAGTTGTCTAAGCATCTGAAATCGTGCAGTATTACGTTCGTATCCAGTACGAAATTCTTTTTCTTTTTCCGGCTCATATACAATTACAATTTATTATATAACAATAAATATAGCCGATTTGATCTGTTTAACGTTCTTTTTTCGAAAAAAATATTATCTTTATGCCGTAAGTAAGAGAGCAACAAGTACTGATTCACAACTATTTTTATGTGAAGAATATATCCGGTATATTCCAATTTTTTATATATTTACAAAAGTGTAAGACAAAACAAGTAAATAATAGCTTCTGAAAAGGAGCGGAAGACAACAAGCCCATATAATTTTTGTATGAATAAGAAGATTATTTTTGCTCTGACATTAGCAATGTTATGTTGCATACAATTGAGCGTATTAGCCCAGGGTAGTAGCGGGGTTAAATTTAAAGATGTCGAATTTAAGCATGATAATAAAGATGTAAACATCAGCATGTATTTAAATTTGCAGGACTATTATGTCGAGGTGGGTGATTCATTGACTTTAACTCCTATCATCAGATCGACAACCAATATGCTACCTCTCCAGAATGTGGTGTTAATCGGACAAGGGAAGCAGGGTTTCTATCTTTCGGATATGAACTATGCCGAACAGTCGTTCAGAATACCGGTTGCCAGCCTCAATCCGCAGAAGAATATATTCTATCAGACAAGCGTTCCGTACGAATCGTGGATGGACAATTCTATGCTGGATATGAGGGTGGAATTGAATCAAATAGGAGGATTTCCTTTGTATAATTACTCTCATCTTGTAGAGAACCAGATAAGGGAAGAAGTAAAGTACGAGCAGGTTCCTGCCAGCCTGCCTGTTGAATATGCAGAACTGAAAACTTCCCGTCCGGTAATAAGTTCTGAGGCTGAGGTTAGAGAAGCTACTCTTTATGATATACAATTGCCGGAAAAAAATCCGGGATCATACAGGCTTGCCGATCCCAATGATATAGAAACCATAAGGCATAAAGTGAAGCAGATCATTGAAGACAACACTAAGTCGCTGATGGGTATTTATATAACTGCTTTTACTTCTGTGGATGGTATCTATATTGACAATGAGAATATGACAATGAAGCAGGCCTTTGATTTTAAGGATCAGATACACAGGGGTATCGATTGTCCGGAATCTCTCTTCTTCATTGATTGGAAAGGTGAAGACTGGAGCGGGCTCGAAGACCTTATCAAGCAATCTGATATGGACTACAAATCGGAAGCCCTTACCATTATAAACAATACCGGAATTTTTGCTGGACGTGAACGTAAACTTATGTCGCTGGCAAATGGCCGACCGTATAGGTATATGAAAGAAAATCTGTTTCCACAACAGTGGCGTATCGAATGTAAAGTGGTTTACAAAAACAGATAGAAGAAAAAGACGATGTATTTAAAGAGGCTTTCAGCCGGAAGTCTCTTTTTATTTTTTATAAATATATTTATATTTACAGACCAATTGGTCGGATTATGAAAGAAACAAGGGATTACATTCTTAAAAAATCGTTTCAGTTATTTCTTCAGAAAAGCTTCAAAGAGGTGACAATGAAAGAAATCGTAGATAAAACCGGATTATCAAAGGGTGCATTTTACCATTATTTCGAGAGTAAAGAGGCTGTTTTCGAGGAGGTTGTAAAATATTTCTATAACCATGAGATAATTACCGATTATAGCGGTTTTCCCACTACCTCACTAAAAGATTTTTATCATACATACCTTGATCGTTTAAATCAGCCGTCCGATGAAATAGATGATTTGGGAGATAATGAAGCTAACTTATTTGTTTTTATTTCCGAAGCATCCCGTAAAGTTCCCCGTTTTACGGAAATCCACAATGCCCAGCGCAAGAAGGAACTTCAGGCATGGAGTAGTGCCGTTTTTCGGGCGAAGAAAAACAAAGAGATCAAATCCGCCTTGCCCGATGAGGACATAGCTAGAATGTTTATTTACCTGAGTGATGGAGTTTCCCTATCTACTATCAGTCACAAACCGAATGAAGAAACGCTATCCGAACTGAAAAGAAGTTGGGATAACCTGTATAAGTTGCTTGTGGGCTGGGGGCTGTCTGTTTACTGAATTTAAAATTCAATTTTTCAGCTGTATATATTTTAATTGAAATTTTTTTCAAAGAAAACTTCTTTTTACTTAAAATATGTAATCCAGTCATTCGTCATAAATGGTAGAGGATGTTTTATCCGAAAACTATAAACCATTTAAATAATATTACGATGATGGATCTGAGAAAAAACATACAACACATGAAACAAACCTTTATCTATCTGATTATCCGTTTACTGGAAGAACTCGAATTGGAATGGACTCTTAATCCGTCCAAGTATCGATCTTATATAGGTCACGGACATTCAGATAAAAGGCTTGAAATAGATTCTTACGAATTTCACGGCTGCTATTAGCAAACAGCAGCTTTTTTTTGAACAATTACAGACCGTTTGGTCGGTTTTCAGCAAATAGTACAAAATAACAATTAATCATATATTTTATTCATAACTACTTATAACTTTTTTATATAAATTTCAAATGCAATTTAAACCAAACGGTCGGTATAAAACATAATAATCAACAAATATGAAAACAAAATCACTTTTATCATTTTTTGCGGCTGTGCTTATCCTGTTACAGCCTCTTTCTGCACAACAGTTAAGTATCAAAGGAAAAGTTTTGGATGCGAACGACAAATGCCCGGTAGAATTTGCTAATATTTCTTTACTCAAGCAAGATTCAACTCTTGTGGACGGGGTAACTAGCGACGAGAATGGAATGTTCAAAATATCGAATATATTGAACGGAAATTATTTACTTTCAACTTCTTTTATAGGCTATAAGACCTCATATGTACCTGTTCAGGTACTTGATGCTTCCGGAAGTTTTCTCGAAATCATGCTGCATCCATCATCTATAATGCTAAATGAAGTAACGATTGCCGCTAAATCAATCATAAATAAAGTTGACCGTAAACTCATTTTGCCATCGCAAAACCTCATAAAATCTTCAACAGACGGATTGGATCTGTTGAAGAAAATGCAATTATCTCGCATTATGATAGATCCTATTACCAGCGAAGTAATGGTATCGGGCAATGGTGAAGTACAATTACGCATAAACGGTATACAGGTAACCAGCACCGAGATAACTGCCATTAAGCCCGAGGACGTTGTGCGTGTGGAATATCACGATTCACCCGGCGCACGCTATGGAAATGCTTCGGCTGTAATCGATTATATTACGCGCCATTCCGAATCGGGTGGTAATATCAGGGGAGGTTCGATGCATGGGCTCAGTTCTAAGAAGACATCCGCTGACGATATGTTATCTATGAAGTTCAATAATAAGAAATCCGAGTTTTCCGCGAATATCAGTTATCAGCGCCGTAAACAAGATTGGACACGAGAATACGACGAAACTTTTGTATATCCCGACCATGAGGTAAATCGACTGGAAATAGGAGAGCCTACCGCTTTCGATAAAAGTAAACTGACTTCGAATGTGAATTACAGCCTCCAGAAAAAAGAAAGCTATTTCTTTAATGCCCAGCTGAGATATACTTACCTTGATTTTCCCGCAGCATACGAAGACCGCAGGAGCAAACTCTATACTTCCGGCAGTGATATTCCTCTCTCGGTTTACGACCATACTACCGAGCGCTCAAATTCTCCCGCACTCGATTTATATTTTCAGAAGAATATGAAAGATAACCAGTTGCTTATATTTAATGTTGTAGGTACATATATTGGCACTAAGAATACCCGAATATATCAGGAACAACGCGAAAGTGTAACGGAAACGGATATATATTCAAAGATATCTGGAGATAAATATTCCCTGATAGCCGAAGGTATCTATGAAAAAAACATAGGTAGTAGCAAATTTACAGGCGGATTGAAACACCTTCAAGCCTATACCGGAAATCAATATGGCGGTACTACTGTTGCCGATGTTGCCATGAGGCAGGCCGAAAGCAGTGCCTATGCCGAATATCAGGGGAAAATAAGACATTTCGGATATATGGCGAACCTTACAGTATCGCGATTTTATTACAGTCAGGACGGAAACGGTACGAGTAAATATTCATTTCAGCCAACGGCACAAGTTACATATAGTGCAGATAATGACTTGTTTTTCCGGTATCGCATCGGGCTGCAGAACAATATTCCCTCTCTTGCATATCTGAATGATGTGGCACAGATAATAGATCCGATGCAGGAGCGTAAAGGAAATCCAAATCTGAAATCGTTCCGTTCATTGGGGCAAAACTTTACGGCTGGTTATGATAAGGGAATCTGGGGAGCGGAATTGTTGGTGACATATGACTATCAGTATAAACCGATAATGGAATCGGTAATTTACGAAAGCGGATTGTTCGTCCGTACTTATGAAAATCAGAAGGCTTTTCAGAATCTGTCGGCTGAATTGACATTGAAGTTGAAGCCGTGGAAGGATTATATAAGCTTGTCCGTTACACCGAAGATAAATCGCTATATAAGCGAAGGGAATAATTACCTGCATACTTATACAATAAAAGAACTTCGTGTAAATCTGGATTTCTCCTACAAAAATTATCTCTTGAATTTCTCAACGATAACTCCTCCTAACCGGTTTATGTACGGCGAGCAATTGAGTAAAGGAGAGCTGATGACTACCGTTACCGCCGGATATAAGCAACCGAACTGGACGGTGATGTTAGGTGTATTCTGCCCTTTCACCAAGACCTATAAAGCGGATAATGAAAACTGGTCTGCTCTCAATCCGGTAAAATCACAGATTCATACAAAAAATATGACACAGATGTTTTTTGTAAAGTGTAATTTCAATATAAACTTCGGGAAACAATTTAGAAGTGCAAATAAACGGATTAATAACAGCGATATCGATTCGGGTATTATGTCGGGAACAAAAGACTAATGATTTGATTGTTGTATAAAGGAAAACACCTGTTACCAATAGATAACAGGAGCTTTTATTCTTGTGAAAAAAATATCAGAAACCGAAATCGTCTATCTTTTCTTCTACTTTTTCTTCTACTTCGAAAGCCTTTCTTTGCTGGTGAACAACATTTCCCTCTACGAAGATAGCACGGTTAGGCCGTACAGGACAGATAAACTCACAACCACCACAGCCCACACAAATATCGGGAGTAGTATGCGGTATCGTCAATCCCTCATGTCCTTCGTATGGTATCATAGTCACAGCCTGAGTAGGGCAATGTTCGGCACATGCCCCGCAATTGGTGTTTTCTGTTTTAACGATGCAGATATCTTCTACAAACACAACACGTCCTATCTGAGTCATATGCTTTTCTTCCATTGTCAACGGAAGTAAGGCTCGGTTTGGGCATACATCTGCACACACTGTACAATTATAATTACAGAAACCTTTCTCGTAAGTCATTACCGGCTGCATGATTCCGCCTATTCCATATTCCATAAAGGCAGGCTTGATAACCCTCGATGGGCAACGGCTGATACATAGATGACAGGATGTACAATGATGCAACAAATGTTCCTGACTTTGAGCACCGGGAGGGGTCAAAGGAGTTTGCCGTGTCGGAATATTTTCTCCTCTTATTATCTTAGTTACCTGCTCTTGAGCCAGCACCGCGGGAACGGAAACAGCTGTAGTAATTGCAGTGGCAAGAAACTGACGCTTACCTGTATCGGTTGTTTCTACTATCTCAGTTTTTACTACCTTTTTCTTATATGGAGCGAACTTTATAGCATTACGGGAACAGCTATCTAAGCAATTGAAACAATCTACGCAACGGCTATAATCTACAGTATGATTCTTAACATCGATACACGATGCTTTACATTTCATAGCGCATTTGCCGCAGTTGTTACACAAATTTTCGTTCATTCGTACCTTGAAAAATGAAAATTTGCTGATAAATCCGAGTAAAGTACCAACAGGACATATCGTATTACAGAACGTGCGGCCGTATTTCCATGCAAAGAAACCGATAGCCAGAAAAGTTATAATAGCAATGATAAAAGAAAACATGCTGAGAATCACTACATCCATTTTATAGAATGTGTAATTGCCGAAGCTGGTAAAGATAGATTCCAGCACATTGTTACCTGCCATATAAACCGGCTTGAAAACGTTGGTGATAATCCGTCCGTATGCGCTATACGGGTCTACCAATCCTAACAGGACAGGATATCCGGCAAAGAATGTAATCAGTACTAAAACTACTACCGACCATCTTAATATATTCTTCGCTTTGCTGAATTTATATCTTTTCTTCTTTTTTGCCGTCTTTTTAGATATCCACGCTACAATGTCCTGATAGATGCCCATTGGACAGACTGATGAACAGTAAACCCGTCCGAAAAGTAAGGTAAATACAATCAATACCGCCAGTATAATGAAGCTTCCTCCCAATATGGCAGGTATGAATTGTATATGTGCCAGCGCATGGAATGCATCGGGCATCAGCGCGGCAAAGTCAAGGAAGTAGAACGTTATCAGGGCGAATAGGATAACAGAAATACCTACCCGAAGTTTTTTTAGCATAGTTGATCTTTAATAAGATTAGATTTTAATTCTCTTAATATTCAGTTTATCGATATCCATAGTACCAAGTTTCATCGTCTGCCCATGAGACAGATGTTTTACATGGTCGAGAGGCATATCTCTTACCTGATTAAAAAATTTGGCAGCGGCCGTATCTACGGCTACTATATCCTGTGAAATAAATAAACCTTTCGGATTTACCACATCGGAAGTAGAACGTCCCTGAGGCCCGTTAGTCTTCACTATCCTGTATGCATCCACAATATTCAGTACGGGCTTTTTCGGGTATGTGCATATGTCTGCAATGCATTGCTGCAAGTCTGTACTATGGAAAATTCGTCTGTCCCAAACGATACCCATGTAGTTTTTCATAGACATCGTAAGATTCGCTCCACCATGATGTTTCAGTACAGGCAGGTTTATCCATGCATCGCAATTGAGGATAGCTTCATGTATCTTCGCACTTTTCAGTTTCACGCCGTTTGGCAATGATACACTTTTGTAGTAAGACTCTTCGTGTGCAGGGAGAACTTTTGCGCCTGCGGCTTTAGCGGCAGCTTCTATTCCGCTGTTTTTATAGCATTTGAGCCAGTCGTCGCATGTGTGGTCGAATACGATAACTTCTTTAGCTCCTGCTGCAAGGCACTGGCGGATAACTTCGCTTACCAGCTTCGGATTTGTATTACCCGATTGTTCCGGTGTTTTGTCCCAGCCGATATTCGGTTTTACAACAACCGACCAGCCTCTTTTAATGAACTTACCCATTCCTCCCAATTCTGTCATGGCGCGCCTGAACATCACTTCGGGTTCACCACCCATTACGGCAACCATATCTACTGCGGCAGCCGATTCGGAACTAACAAGTTTTTCTGATAATATGCTGATATTTCCGCTCGCCTTTATTGTGGCGGCAGCTCCTGTGAGTGCTATTGCTCTTAAAAAATTCCTTCTATCCATAATTTATATAATTTTGGTTTATTTGTTTAATTAAAAATTCAGATTCACACCGCCGAATACGGTTGCCCGTGGCATCGGGAATCCTGCGTTTATTTCATATTTCTGTGCCAGCAGGTTTTCACCTTTGGCAAATAGTTCTACCATTCTTACCGGTTTATAGGCTGCTCTTACATTCCAAAGAGCAAATGAATCTTTGAGCTCTGGTGTCTTTGTCCTTTCGTTGGCAAGCTGCGTATACAGATTGTTGATATACTGTATACCTGTCGAAAGGCTCCATTTGTCTTTCGAATAATTTATTCCGGCATATAGCTTATGCTCGGGTGACGCAACTACTTTATTTTCCATATGCAACCAACTGTAATTAGCTGATATATTCAGATGCGGGTTGATATGGTAACGGGCAGCAAATTCTACTCCATAGTTTTCTATCTCTCCCGTGTTCATATATATCATTCCTGCACTTCCTGATTTTGGTACGCTTATTATACTGTTATCGCCTTTTATGTAATAGAGGCTCAAATCTAAATTCAGAGCCTTATTCAACATCTTATGCGAAGCGGATAATTCGTAGTTCATCAAACTCTCAGGTTCCAGATCGGGATTCTGAGGCGGGAACATATACATTTCGCGGATAGTAGGATTTCTGAATCCCTTGCTTACAATACCCTTCACAACTGTATTGCCGGTGGCTATGTAACTCAATCCGAACTGGGGAATCCATTCCGTGCCTGTATGTGCATGGTGGTCGACCCTGATTCCTGCATTGAATACCAGCTTTTCGATGAACGTTTGCTGAAAATTGAGATACCCTGCTATTTCGTTGAAACTTTTCTTTACAATATCCGCATTTTCACGTCCGTCGAGAAATGTATTCCATGCATGGCCTCCGATATGCTGATAGTCGATGCCTGCCGTTGTTTGGTTGCCTGTAAAAAAGCTATATGTCTGGAAGAATGTTACGCCTAACATCCTGTCATTTGATTTAAATCTTTCGATCAAAGGCTGTTTGCCTGCTGTATATCCGTCGTTTATTTTATGCGTTCCAAAATTATAAAAGAACTTTAGTGCGCCGGATGTCCTGTCATAGCTGTTCTCTAAAGAAAACGATGTTACACCACGGGTGATTTTTGCATCGTTATCTATCATCGGAACGGCTTCCGTACCCGGATTCGCAGCATCGAACTTTGTCAGGTCGAGGTCTACAAATGATTTCCAGTTAGGGTTAAAATCGTAACCGATCTTTGCATATCCGCTATACTGGTCGAAATTCGAATTCAATCTATGACCGTCGGTATGGTTGTAACTTAGAGAAACATAACTGTTAAATTTACCCGAACGTACGGCATTGTTGACTTCCGTACTAAGCGTATTATATGAGCCGTACATGGTGCGGACACCGGTTTTTACACCGTCATATAACTGCTTTTTGGTAATTATGTTGATGACGCCGCCCATCGCATTCGACCCGTAAAGAACAGATGCAGGCCCGCGTACAACTTCAACCCGTTCAGCCATCAGCGTCTGATAGGAATCAGCCAACGGATGCCCCATTAATCCCATATATTGCGGATGTCCGTCTATCAGCATCAGCACTTGCCCCGTCGGGCTTCCTCCTATGCCGCGTATTGTCATCCCGCCCGCCGAACCGTTGGAAACACCGTATCCCATAATTCCACGCGAGGTGATAAATAGTCCGGGAACTTCTTCTGTAATAATCGGCAAGAGCGACGGTTCGAAACGATTTTCAATTTGTCTGGTTCCTACAACAGTAATGCTCATCGGCAGATTGTTTACACTAACCGCCGGGCGACTGCCTGTAACTATAACTTCTCCCAGTTGTATGGAATCACGAACCACTGCATCGGGTGTTTCGTCGGCAGAAATATTTTGTATAGACAGAAACAGCGATGCAATAACAAGGTATATTTTTTGCATAAATTTTATAATAGCCAGGGGAACTTAAAACAGCTTTCGTCGTATAACGAATAGTCTGCTTTGCCGTTCACAGCGAATGTTTTAATTAGTTTAGCTTCTTTAAGAAGTTCGCACGCTTTAGTGAGAGATGCTCCGGTTTTTACCCTGTCTTCAACAAGCAGGATTGTTTTGCCTTTATACTCAAAATCGATAGGAGCCATCAGTTGCGGACTGTCGTACAGAGGTTTCTGATTACTGTCCCTGAGATTGATTTTCAATAACTGTATCTCTACACCGAATCGCTGATTGATTATTGCCGCGGGAATGATACCTCCGTTAGCAATAGCCACAATCATATCGAACTGTTCGGAAAAAGCAATTGTGCGGAACCGCTCCAATACTTCTTCGAATGTTTTATCGTACATTGTTATTATTCAATCAGAGTTTAGAAATTGCTTTCAATACTGCAAAACCACCGAATACCTGAACAAGCATTCCCGCAATGCCGATACGGAAATCCTGTAAAGCAACAAAAAAGTCAGCCTTGATAGCCCACTCGGCAAGTGTTCCTACCATCTGATAAGCCAATACTGCGCCTAGGATTGCTAATAGTGATACTTTTTCGAAACGGTGAGCGGCATATGCGGCAGCGCCTGCAAGCAATGAAGATTTGATTAATATGATAGGAAGGTCGGCAGTCGGAGGCATACCGAATAACACATTGTTTAGCAGCGGAGAAAGAATAGCTGTAAGCAAACCCACACGGAATCCGTATTTATATGCAGCAATCAGCGTAAAGAAATAGATTGGCAGCCATGTAAGGCCTCCGCCCGGTACCAAGTGGCAGAGTTGAGGGAGAGCTATATTCCCGGCTATGAACAGAAGAGCAAACATATAAGTTTTTGCCTCTTTGTAACTCAGTGAATAAAGTTTTACTGATGTTTCCATAATGATATTCAAATTTTTGATAAGTGTTTTATTTATAGAGCAAATTGATTCTTTTTACTATAGCTACCGCTTATGATGATTTCCATGACCAAATCTCTTCTATTATCTGTGTTCATGATATTTACAAACAGATACAATGCTATATAATATTCTTCAATTTAACAAAAAACAAGCGTTTTTTTTAACTTCCTTAAGATATAGCACTTATTATACCAATGGCAAATGTAAATAAAATAGTATAAACTAATTTTGCTTATAAGCTCAATGTGTGTTTGCTTAAAAGTCCATATTTGCCGGCGAACGTCCGAATTCTTTCTTGAAAGCCTTAGAAAAATGTGATAAATTCTTGAATCCGACTTCCTGATATATTTCCGAAGGTTTCTGTTTTCTGTTTACAATCTGGTTGTAAGCATCGTGCAGTCTTTGTTTTACCAGCCACTTGCCCGGTGTTTCCTGAAATATATTGAAGAAATCCCGTTTGAAAGAAGTCAGGCTGCGCCCTGTATAGTGCGCAAATTCTTCTAAAGACATATCACATCGGTAATTTTTGTTCATGAAATCGGACAGATCCATTTTCCACGGCTCGGCAAAGTCGAATAATACGCTGGCCAAAGAAGGATCGGCTTCCAAAAGTGCAAGCACAGCTTCTTTAAGCTTTATGGTCATCAGTTCTTTCGACGGATAAGTCTGTGAATCGAAATATTGTTCCAGTGACATAAACAGTCCCGTGATAAAAGGATGCTTCGGCAATAGCTTATAATTTTTATCCCTGTTTGTAGAATAAGAATTTATCGATACGGGAAATTTTGCTTCTGCCAATAGCGATTTAAGAAACGGAGTTCTCAACTGCAGAAATAAGCCTTTGAATGGTTCTCCGCTTTTTGTAGGTGCTTTTGTCTTTTTTGCCAGATGATTACGCTTCATAAACACGGCATCGCCTTTTTTAAATGTCATGCGCTTTTCTCTGGTCTGCAGGATCATTTCACCGGAACAGATATACACCAGCATATGTTCTGTAACCATCTCTTCGCAAAGCTTGTCTTTTTCCACATGACAGCAGAAAAAGGTATCCATGTAGTTGTAAACAATAGTATCCGATTTACTCATAAGGCTTTTTTAAATTTAATATGTAAATAAAAAGAATTTATTTTTAACAGGCAAATTACGGAAAGGTTATCTGACTTTGCTTAAAAGGCCAAATGATATTTGTTATTTTAGCCATATCCGTTTTTATGACAATAAATCTGACTTTATATGGATATGTGCTGATAATCAACAGACTGCCATAAAAGTAATGCACGGCTTCGTAGAAAGGCATAATCTTTGTATCTTTGATACAGTTTTAACAAAATACTCTAATCAGACTAAAATGAATATTGCAGACTTAAAGAATGATAATTTCTTCCTGCTTGCGGGCCCTTGTGTAATCGAGGGAGAAGAAATGGCGCTTCGCATTGCCGAGAAAGTAGTCGATGTAACTTCGAAACTAAATATACCCTATGTATTTAAAGGATCGTACCGTAAAGCTAACCGTTCCCGTGTCGATTCTTTTACGGGTATTGGTGATGAAAAGGCTTTAAAGATATTACGCAAAGTAGGAGAAACATTCGGCATCCCTACAGTTACTGATATACACGAAACGCATGAGGCGGCCCTTGCTGCCGAATATGTAGATGTATTGCAGATTCCTGCATTCCTTTGCCGACAGACAGAATTACTGATAGCCGCTGCCGAAACGGGAAAAATAGTAAACATTAAAAAAGGGCAGTTTCTTGCTCCGTCAGGTATGAAATTTGCTGCTCAGAAAGTGGTAGATTCGGGCAATAATAATGTGATAATTACTGATAGGGGAACGTCGTTCGGATATTCCGATTTGGTTGTGGACTTCCGTGGAATCCCTGAAATGAAGGAGTTTGGATTTCCTGTAGTACTCGATGCTACTCACAGTCTGCAAAAGCCCAATCAGGCTTCAGGAGTGACAGGGGGGCAGCCGCAGTTAATTGAAACAATGTGCAAGGCCGGAATTGCGACAGGGGTAGACGGATTGTTTATCGAAACACATTTCGATCCGGCAAATGCTTTGTCCGACGGGGCAAATATGCTTCCTCTAGACCAACTGGAAGGACTTATGATAAAACTGACACGAATAAAAGCGGCATTGAAAGAATGATAGTAGAGATTTGTTTTTCACCGGCTCTTTATCCTTATTACATTAGCGATAATAATCATATTTCAGTTGTGGTCGATATATTCAGGGCAACTACTACTATGTGCGCTGCATTGAAAAACGGAGCGAAATCTATTATTCCGGTTGCTTCGATAGAAGAGGCGCAGGATTATAAATCAAGAGGTTTTCTGGTGGGGGCGGAACGCAATGTGAAGCGTTGCGAGTTTGCCGATTTCGGGAATTCACCTTTCGATTATACGGCTGAAAAAGTAAATGGAAAGGATGTAGTGTTCACCACTACAAACGGCACACAGGCAATTGATATGGCTAAGGACTCGGATATATTGACTATCGGCGCTTTTTCGAATATCGATGCGTTGGTTGATTTTTGTGTAAGTAAGCAGAAAGATGTAATCGTACTTTGTGCCGGATGGAATAACCGATTTAATATCGAAGATACGCTTTTTGGCGGAGCACTAGCAGCAAAATTGATAGATAAAGGCTATACTTCCGCTTCGGATGCTGTGCAGGTTGCCCTTTCAATGTGGCAAGAAGCATTGCCCGATGTGCGTAAATATATCGATCGTACAGAGCATATCAAACGTTTGGAAGCAAATAATCTGCAGGACTCGGTAGATTATTGTCTGACTGAAAATACGGTGAATCTGGTTCCGGTTTATGCGAATGGAAAGTTGATAACTTATAACTTATAACTCATAACTCATAACTCATAACTCATAACTCATAACTCATAACTTATAATTCATAACTCCCATACATGGCCGAGCATAACGATTTAGGTAAAAAAGGAGAGGACGCCGCGGAGAACTATCTCAGACAGAATGGTTATGAGATAATCGAACGTAACTGGTTATATGAGAGATACGAAATCGATATTATCGCCCAAGATGACGAGTATATCGTTTTTGTGGAAGTAAAGACGCGTAGTTCCGACCAATGGGGAAATCCCGAAGAAGCGGTTTCGAAAGGAAAGATAAAGCGTATTGTTGAGGCTGCAGACTTTTACCTTAGGGAATATGATATAGATTTGCCCGCCCGCTTCGATGTAATTGCCTCGATCTGGACAGGAAAGAAATTTGAAATACAACATATAGATGATGCCTTTCTGGCGCCCGTAAACTGATAATATATGAATATAGAAGAAGCAAGAGAGGCATGTATCTCTATGAAAGGTGCTATTGAAACATTCCCTTTCGGTGACGATACATTGGTATTCAAGGTAATGGATAAAATGTTCGCCTATATGGGTTTGGAATCGAGAGATGGGGAGATTTGGCTAAATGTAAAATGCGATCCGGAAAAAGCTATCGATTTAAGAGAACGTTATAACGGTATAAGACCGGGTTATCATTCTAATAAGAAATACTGGAATACTATTGTGATAGAGAGCGATGTGCCCGATTCACTTATTCATGAGCTTATTCAGCATTCGGTCGATGAGGTGATAAAGAAATTGCCGAAAGTAAAGCAGATAGAATATCATAATATGAAAAATATCTGAATATCGTAATGCCGCCGATTATGCATATAAAAGAAACAGATTCTACAAATAATTGTTTGAAAGAACTTTTGTTGCAAGAAAAGCTGGAAGAGGGAACTGTTATCTATGCAGATTTTCAGACTTCAGGAAAAGGGCAGAGAGGAAACGGCTGGGAGTCGGAAAGGAGTAAAAATCTTTTGTTCAGTATTGTTTTTTATCCGGATACGATAAAGGCAAGCGAACAGTTTATTATTTCGCAGTTTGTTTCTTTAGGTGTAGCGGAATGTTTGCAGAAATATACAAAAGATATATCTATAAAGTGGCCTAATGATATATACTGGCAGGAGAAAAAGATATGCGGTATACTGATTGAAAATACATTGCTCGGCGAATATATCGGACAGTCTGTTGTGGGAATAGGTATAAATATAAATCAGGAAGAATTTGTAAGTAATGCTCCGAATCCTGTTTCATTGAAGCAGATAACAGGAACTGATTTTGATCTGGAAATTATTCTGGAAAATGTCAGGGATAAAATTTTTCATTATTACCGTGAGGTAAAAGATCGAAAGATATCCGATGTCATAGATAAGTATAAAAAATTATTATTCCGTCGCAAGGGTTATTATTTATACAATGACGGAACTCATGATTTTAAAGCCCGTATTTTAGATGTGCAATCTGATGGAATGCTTGTTCTGGAAACGGAAGACGGAACTATAAATAAATTTGCATTCAAAGAAGTAAAATATATTCTTTCATAGACGTCGTTTATATCCAATTTTATTATTCTATTTTCTCAATTTTTATACATTAAAGTTTTTAAATATGCAGTTAAATGTATATTTTTGCATTTTATATTGTATATTTATACCTTATGACAAAGAAATACAGACACAAGATAATAAAGGAAGTGCTACAGGCTAATGAAGTAGGTAGTCAGGATATGCTTTTGAAATTGCTTGTAGATAAAGGCTTTGAATTGACTCAGGCCACATTGTCGCGCGATATTAAAGAGCTTAAAATAGTAAAGGTGCCGACGGCAAAGGGCAGTTATGTATATCAATTATCCGAATCAATGCAGAACTTACAGGATGATGACATCCCATTGTCTTCATTCGGTTTTGTCAGCATCGAATTCTCGGGGCAGTTGGCTGTTATCAAAACCCGTCCGGGCTATGCAATGGCTATTGCCGGAGAGATTGACCGTAAGTCAACACGATATATACTGGGTACGGTAGCCGGTGACGACACCATACTCCTCATTCCGAGAGAGAATATAAGCAGAGAGGAAGTAATGGCTTCGCTTTCTGTATTTATACCGAATATTGAATAACGATACGTCGATGAACAACTTAGAAGAACTTGTGGTAGAAAAGCCAATGGAGCAACAACTCACTATACAAATAGCCAACGAAGGTCATATCGGATATGTACAGACTATTCTTGATACGATAGAAGCCGCTGCCAAAGTGCGCGGTACCGGTATTGCAAAGCGTTCGCCGGAATATCTTGAATTGAAAATGAAAGAGGGCAAGGCTATCATTGCCCTTATGGGTGATGAATTTGCCGGATTTTGCTATGTGGAATCATGGGGAAACAAACAGTATGTAGCTAATTCGGGATTGATAGTAGTTGATAAATTCAGACAACACGGTTTGGCAAAGAAAATCAAGCAACATGCATTTTCTTTAGCGCGCGCAATGTTTCCTGAAGCAAAAGTATTCGGGCTCACATCTGGCGCTGCGGTAATGAAAATAAATACCGAACTGGGCTATGTTCCTGTGACGTTCGCTCAACTTACCGATGACGAAGCATTCTGGCGGGGCTGTCAGGGCTGCGTCAATTATGATATACTGACCCGTACCGACAGGAAGTACTGTATCTGTACGGCTATGCTTTTCGATCCTGCTAAGCAGAAAGAAAAGAAAGAAGTGAAAGACCTGATAAAGGAATTAAAAAAGAAATTAAAATAAACACACATATATGAAAAAGAAAGTCGTTTTAGCATTCAGCGGGGGATTGGATACATCGTTTTGCGCCAAATACCTGTCTGCTGATATGGGATATGATGTATATACAGCCATTGCCAATACCGGAGGCTTTACTCCTGAAGAATTGAAAGTAGTTGAGGAAAAAGCCTATAAACTCGGCGCTGTAAAGCATGTGAGCCTCGATATCACTCAGGAATATTACGAAAAGAGTATCAAATATATGATTTTCGGGGATGTAATGCGTAACGGTACATATCCGATATCTGTAAGTTCTGAGCGTATCTTTCAGGCAATTGCCATAATCAATTACGCAAAGGAAATCGGTGCAGATGCCGTTGCTCACGGGAGTACAGGTGCAGGGAACGATCAGGTGCGTTTCGATCTCACTTTCGATGTGCTTGCTCCCGGTATAGAAATTATTACGCCTACCCGCGATATGATCCTTACCCGTGAATATGAAATTAATTATCTCAAAGAGCATGGCTACGAGGCCGATTTCACTAAAATGGAATATTCCATCAATAAAGGGCTTTGGGGGACGAGTATCGGGGGAAAGGAAACATTGAAATCGGAACAGACTTTACCCGAAGAAGCTTATCCGTCACAGTTGAAAAAACATGATTCGGAAGTGTTGACTATCGATTTCGAACAGGGTGAAATAGCCGCTGTAAACGGTGAAAAATATACAGATAAGGTAAAAGCTATTCAAAAGATAGAAGAAATCACTTCGGCATATGCTATTGGGCGCGACATGCATATCGGCGATACGATTATCGGTATCAAAGGTCGTGTCGGTTTTGAGGCTGCTGCGCCTATTGTGATTATCAATGCGCATAAAATGCTGGAAAAGCATACGCTTACCAAATGGCAGCAATATTGGAAAGAGCAGGTTGGCAACTGGTACGGTATGTTTCTTCACGAGGCGCAATATCTAGAACCTGTGATGCGCGATATAGAGGCTTTCCTTAGCAGTTCGCAGCAGAATGTAACGGGTAGGGTAAGCATAAAATTGCAACCTTATCATTATGTCCTTATAGGTGTAGAAAGTGATTTCGATTTGATGAAAGCCGATTTCGGGGAATACGGTGAAGTAAATAAAGCTTGGACATCTGACGATGCAAAAGGTTTTACTAAAATTTACGGCATTCCAACGAAGATATTTCATAGCGTGCAGAAGAAGAACGGGAAGTAGGAGGATTAATTAAACACAGAGTAAAAAGAGTAGAAAAGAGTTTTTTATGTTTCAAGAACAAGAACTGACAGGGAGGATATTAAAATGTGCATATGAAGTACATACAGCCTTAAGTCCTGGACTGCTTGAAAAAGTATATGAAGAATGTCTTTTCTATGAATTAGCGGAAAGCGGATTGTCTGTAACACGCCAAGAAGAAATGCCTATTGAATATAAGGGGATTGAGATAGAAGCGGGATACAGAATAGATTTACTTGTGGAAGATAAAATTATTCTGGAATTGAAGGCAGTTGCGGAATTACATCCAATTCATACAGCACAATTATTTACATATCTGAAATTATCGGGATGTAGAATCGGCTATTTAATTAATTTTAATGTGAAATCGTTGAAAGACGGAATAAAAAGATATTCGATATAAGTTTATTTTATAAACACAGAGTAAAAAGGGTAGAAAAGAGCTTTATAAAGAAAAATACTCCTATTACTCTTTTTACTCTGTGTTCCAATAAAAATATAACCATGATAAAAGCAGGAATAATAGGCGGGGCAGGCTATACTGCCGGCGAACTGATAAGGGTATTACTCAATCATCCACAAGTCGATTTAGTATTTGTAAACAGTACCAGCAACGCAGGGAACAAACTCACCGACGTTCATAGCGGATTGTTAGGAGATACTGATGTGAGTTTTACCGACCAGTTACCATATGATAAAATTGATGTATTGTTTTTCTGTACTGCTCACGGCGATACAAAGAAGTTTCTGGAAGCGAACGAAGTTCCGGAACATCTGAAAATCATCGACTTGTCAACCGATTACCGTCACAAAGCTAAAGGTAATAAGTTTACCTATGGTTTACCGGAACTGAATAAAGAAGCAATAAAAAAAACATCTAATATCGCTAATCCCGGATGCTTTGCCACAGCTATACAATTAGGGTTACTGCCGTTAGCAAAAGCCGGATTACTGAATTCTGAAGTTCATATAAATGCAATTACAGGTTCGACCGGGGCAGGAGTGAAGCCTTCGGCTACCTCTCATTTTAGTTGGAGGGAAAATAATATTTCTGTATATAAGGCTTTTGAACATCAGCATCTGACCGAGATACGGGAATCTTTGAGCCAGTTACAAGCTGACTTTAATCAGGATATTAACTTTATCCCTGTCCGTGGAAATTTTACAAGAGGAATATTTGTTTCTACTTATCTGAATTTTGAGGGTACATTCGAAGATGCCGAAAAGTTATATAAGGATTTCTATAAAGACAGCCCGTTTGTAGTAATCTCCGATAAGAATATCGATCTAAAACAGGTTGTAAATACAAATAAATGCGCATTGCATCTCGAAAAGCATGGCAATAAACTGCTTATCCTTTCCTGTATCGATAATCTGGTAAAAGGAGCATCGGGACAGGCAGTACATAATATGAACCTGATATTCGGGCTGGAAGAAACTGAAGGTTTGAAGCTAAAAGCTTCGGCTTTCTAAAAAACAAAAAGATATTATGAATATAACATTCGTTACTACTTTTCCATCAATCGATATTAAATATTGGTCGGGATTGGTATGGTTCATGGCCAAGAATCTGGAAAAGAGAGCGAATGTCGATTACATAACTGATCTGAAAGAGAATATTCCCCTTTCGGTAAGACTAAGAAAAAAAATATACGGACGCAATAAATTATATTGGACAGATCGTTCTCCTGAAGTTGGGAAAGGTTATGCGTATCAGATTTTAGATCAATTAAAACCTGATACGGATATTATATTTTCACCTAGTTCTATTCCTTTGGCTTATTTGGAAACTAAAATACCGAAAGTGTTTTTTACAGATGCCACTTTCGCTTCTATGCTAAACTATTACCATTGGTTTGATAACGCAAGTTTACAGTATATAAAAGAAGGAATGGAGTCGGAAAAACATGCTCTACTAAATTGCGATTTAATTATCTATAGTTCGCAATGGGCAGCCGATAGCGCTGTAAATGATTATGGTATCGATCCGGATAAGATAAAAGTTGTTCCGTTCGGGGCGAATGTGTCAACTCATTTATCATTTGAAGATATACAGGCTGTTATTGAAAAAAGACAATATGATGTTTGCAAATTACTTTTTCTTGGTGTAGAATGGCATCGTAAAGGCGGAGATATAGCAGTTGAGGCTGTTAAGTATTTGAATGAAAAAATGAATCAGCCGACAGAGCTACATATTGTGGGTCTGGATGAAATCCCTGATGAATCATCTTTTCCGCCATATATAATTAATCACGGACGGATAGATAAAAGTACAAAAGAGGGTATGGCAAAGCTGGAAGGCATAATTCAACAAAGCCACTTTTTATTTATGCCGTCGAGAGCCGATTGTACACCAGTTGTTTTTTCAGAAGCAATGTCATACGGGGTACCGTGTATTTCTGCTAAAACAGGTGGAATAGCGTCTATTATCAACGAATCAAACGGTGTTATCTTAAACCCGAATGTCTATCCGGAAGAATATTCTAAGCAAATTTATGGAATATTTCATAATGAGATACTCTATAAAGAAATGGCATTATCTGCTTACCTTGATTCCCAATCCCGTTTAAACTGGGATGTTACCATGGATACAATAACGAAATATATGAAAGGATTATTGATATGAAATTCGAAGTAGACTCACAAACCCTGAAAGATATGGAAATCTTTGACACAGTCAAGGACGGTACATCTGTATTCAGCCTGTTCAATTTCACTCAGTGCTATGGCGGGCGGAGAGTGCTTTACGGTTTCTTATCTAATCCTTTGACCGACCTGAAAAAGATAACAGAACGTACGGATACAATCGCTTTTTTTCAGAAGCATTTGCCTGAAGGATTAAAAGTGGATAAAGATTCATTGGATTTTACGGAATATTACATCCGGCACGGTGATTATCCTACCCGTATACCTACTTGGTTTACCGCTTTCGAGCGTATGATTGCAGATAAGATAAGTACGAATACGGAATATTATCTGGTACAGAAAGGGGTAACGTCGACAGTGGACCTATTGAAGACTATTCATAAATTTTCACTGACACTGGCAAAAGTTATTAAGAATAACAATTTTCCGAAGTTACTGGAAAAAAACAATGAAGAGGTTTTAAAGATATTCTCACGACCGGAATTTAAAGAAGTGCTTAATATAAAGAAGATAAAGGCATATGACAGTTCTACATTGGACTATATGTTTCGTTCGACACATAAGAAAGAGATTTTATTCTTTCTCGACTTGATATATGAATACGATGCATTTTTATCCATAGCCAAAGCTGCAGAGAAATACGGGCTTTCATATGCAGAAATGCTTCCCGCGGATGAAAGCACATTCGAAATAGAAGGTCTTTATCATCCGTTTGTGGAAAATGCGATTCCGAATGATATGGGTTTTATACAGCCTTCGAACCTTTTATTTATATCAGGGCCGAATATGGCGGGCAAATCCACATTTCTTAAGGCACTTGGCCTATCGGCATATCTGGCACATGTCGGTTTTCCCGTTCCTGCCAAGAAGATGAGGCTAAGCGTGTTGTCCGGACTATGCACTACGATAAATATTTCCGATAATCTGAGTTCGGGCTATAGCCATTTTTATGCCGAGGTGATGAGGATAAAAGATGTAGCTTATGGGTTGAAGACGAACAGAAATATGCTCGTCATTTTCGACGAGTTATTCAGGGGTACGAACGTAAAAGATGCATACGACGGTACATTGGCCGTAGTAAATGCTTTTACCAAGATAAAAAGTTCATTCTTTGTGGTTTCTTCACATATTGTAGAAGTAACGAAAGAACTGAAATCAAATAAAGGCATCGAGTTTTCTTATTTCGAGATACTGGAAAAAGACGGTCATCCTGTGTATACTTACAAACTGAAGGACGGTATATCAGATGTGCGTTTAGGCATGTATATAATTAAAAAAGAAGGGTTGATAGAACTCATCGACGGGATAGAAAAATAATATTTTCTGTAAATAATAATTAGACATGGGATTTGAAGTTGACAATCAGACTTTGAAGGATTTGGAAATTTTTAAGACAATTAAAAATAATAAATCTCTGTTCGATATGCTCAATTTTGCGGTCAGTATTGGTGGTAAAAATAAGCTTTACAGCTTTCTTGAAGCTCCTTTAAGTGATTATGATAAGATAAAGGAAAGAAAAGGCGCTATTGCTTTCTTCCAGTTTTCGGAAGAGGCAAAAACATTAGATATAGATAAAAATTCGCTTGACTTTATCGAACATTACCTCAATTACGGCAATTATCCGACACAGGCTCCATCTAGATTTTTTGCTATCGAGAAAGGAATAGCCTATAAAATCAAACCCAATAATGATTATTATATTATAGAGAGGGGGATTGATTATTTCATCGAGTTGATGAATACTTTGCACAATTTTGCAAAGACGCTCTCCGAAAAGGAATGTCCTGCTCTTATCCTCAAAAATAATGAGGAGATTTTTCGTCTGTTTAAATTAGATGAATATGTGGAGATAGCGAAAATCGGGAGCATGGAAAAGCTGGGAATGTTCCAGATAGCACAGTTCGATTATATGTTTCGTTATACTCATAAACAAGAAGTACTCTTTTTCCTGAATTTGATATACGAATACGATGTATTCAGGGCAGTGGCAAAAGCCGCCCGAAAGTATAATTTCTCATACCCCGAATTAAATGAAGAGTATAATATTTATATTGAAGGCATCTTTCATCCATTTATCGAGTCTCCGGTAAAGAACGATGTAAGGCTTAATTCTGAAAATAATCTGCTCTTTATTTCGGGTCCTAATATGGCAGGCAAATCAACATTTCTCAAATCTTTAGGAATCGCTTTTTATCTGGCTCATACGGGTTTTCCCGTTCCTGCTGCTAAAATGATTTTCAGTCCGTTTACGGGATTATATACGACTATAAATATATCCGATAGCCTGAATACCGGCTTTAGCCATTTTTATTCAGAGGTATTGAGGATAAAACATATAGCAAAAAGGCTAAAGGGTAATAATATGCTGGTTATCTTTGACGAACTTTTTCGCGGGACAAATGTAAAAGATGCATATGACGGTTCTCTGGCTGTTATTTCCGCCTTTACAGAAGTTCAAAATTCTTATTCTGCAATATCTACGCATATTGTTGAAGTGGCAGATAAATTGAGGCATATTTCGAATATTCAATTCAGGTATATGGAAATAACCGGAGAGGATGACCAACCTCGTTATTCATACAAATTGAAAGACGGAATATCGGAAGACAGACTGGGAATGTATATTTTAAATCAGGAAAAACTTATAGAAACAATAAAAGAAATCAATAACTAACATATAAAGAAATGAAACTATTTGACGTATTTCCGCTGTTCGATATCAATATCGTAAAAGGCGAGGGATGTTATGTATACGACGATAAGGGTGATGAATACCTCGATCTTTACGGGGGGCATGCTGTGATCTCTGTAGGACATTCACATCCGTATTATGTTGCAAAGGTTACGGAGCAATTGAATAAAATCGGTTTTTATTCCAACTCCGTTATAAATATGCTTCAGCGAGAAGTAGCTCAGAAGTTAGGAGAACAATGCGGTTACCCTGATTATAACCTGTTCTTGATAAACTCGGGCGCGGAGGCTAACGAAAATGCTATAAAACTGGCTTCATTTCATAACGGGCGTAAGAAAGTCCTGTCTTTCAAAAAAGCATTCCATGGACGTACATCCGTTACAGTAGCTACGACGGATATTCCGGCATACTCTGCTCCGGTGAACCAGTCCGATAATGTTGTGTTTGCTCCGTTCAATGATATCGAATTTGTACGTAAAGAACTAGCAAGTAAAGAATACTGTTCGGTAATTATCGAGGGTATTCAGGGAGTTGCAGGTATTCAGATTCCATACGATGATTTTCTGAGAAAACTTCGTGAAGTTTGTACCGAAACAGGCACGGTACTTATTTTAGACGAAATACAATCCGGATACGGGCGTAGCGGTAAGTTTTTCGCTCATCAATATGCAGGAATAGAAGCCGATCTTATAACAGTAGCAAAAGGTATCGGTAACGGTTTCCCTATGTCGGGCGTACTTATTCATCCGATGTTTAAGGCTGTATACGGGCAGCTGGGAACTACATTCGGGGGGAATCATCTGGCCTGTGCTGCTGCAATTGCGGTTCTCGATATTATGAAGGAAGAAAAACTTGTTGAGAATGCCTACAATGTCGGTCAGTTTCTGATGGAAGAATTGAGAAAATTTCCTCAAATAAAGGAAGTGCGCGGTCGTGGGCTTATGATAGGTATGGAGTTTGATGAACCGATAAAAGAAAAACGCACGAAACTTTTATTCGAAGAGAAAGTATTTACAGGTGCTACCGGAACTCATGTATTCCGTTTGCTTCCTCCGCTCTGTCTCACCATTGATCAGGCTAAAGTGTTTTTGGAAAGATTTAAGAAAGTAATATAATATAAACAGGAAGTGGCCTCGGCCACTTTTTTTATTGTGGGGGTGCCAGATAAGTAAACGGCCATACGGGGATATTCCTTAAAATAAAAAAGCAGATAACCGTTATCAATAATGTATAGCCGAACCAGGGTTTGAACATGAAGCTTTTCAAATACTTCTCCTGTCCTAATATATATACCCTGACAGCCAGATAGTAAAAATAAGCAAGGAAAGGCCCTGCAACCACAAAAAACACATTGTATCTTATAGCCTGTAGGACATCACCGTGTAACAGGAAATGTAAGCTCCGCTGCCCGCCGCATCCCGGACATTCCAATCCTGTAGCTGATTTGAATGTGCAGGCAGAATTATCTCCTGCTATATTATACATGGCGTAATATACGACAATTATAATAATAGGGAATAATATGGCAAGTATAAGCAGGATGTATTTCTTCATAAAAAAATGAAAGGTAATTCCGATGAAATTACCTTTCTGTATTTAAAATGTTAAGATGTTGATTAGCTGTATTGATCCATTATGGTCTGATACTGATCCATTATAGCAGAGATACCGCCTGCAAGAATAATGGAAACAATGATCCATACTACTGAAAGTACTATGGTACCGATAGCGATCAATGACAAAAGTTTGGCATTCTTGGCTGCACTTTCGGCTCCGGCATAGTCGCCTGCAAAATATTTGGAATCTACCTGCGTAGAGAACACTATTGCAATGATCCCTAAAATGAATCCGATGCAACTAACATAGCCGCAACAGGTGATCAAACTGAAAACTGTTGCTAGTATAGCTAAGATTAAATTATTGTTAGGCCTTGGCGGCTTAGTTGGAGTTTCCCAGCTATTAGTCTGCTGCACAGGTTCCTGATAGCCTTGATTGCTGTATTCTGTCATGGAATTACAATTTTATTGTTAAAAAAGATTATTAATACTCTTCAAATATATACAAAAATATAATATGCGAAAAGAAAAAATAATCATAACTTCGTTGTTCAATGAAATAATCCCTTATGCGAGTAAAGATTACATTATACTCTATATCGGTTGTTGCTATGATAGTTGTCATCGGCGCGGGAGTATATATGGCTTTCATGAACGGATATATACGCCTTAATTATCCCTCGTTCACCGAATATCCGGTGCAGGGAATCGATGTATCACACCATCAGCAAAAGATAGACTGGGACAAGCTGGATAAAAAATCGGTGCAGTTCGCTTTTATCAAGGCTACCGAAGGAGGTAATCACAAGGATTCCATGTTTCAGCTCAACTGGCGCGAAGCGCGTCAGAACAAAATACTTTCGGGTGCATACCATTTTTTTACATTCTGTAAAGACGGTGAAGAGCAGGCACGCAATTATATACATTATGTACCGCGCGATAGTATAGATTTACCGCCTATAATCGATCTGGAATATGGAGGTAATTGTGCAGCTGAAAACCGTAAGGAGGATCTGATAGGTGAAATAACAAAGTATTTTGAAATAATCGAAGATCATTATCAACAGAAAGTTATTATATATACTACCAACGAATTTTACCGTAATTATCTTGTAAACCGCTTTCCTGATAATCCTATTTGGATACGTAATATATTATCCAAGCCTAATCTACCGGATAAGCGCGACTGGATGTTCTGGCAATTTACCAATCGCGGCAGGGTTAAAGGAATACATACAGTGGTAGACCTGAATGTATTTAACGGGACTAAGGAAGAATTCTCTAAACTCCTGAAAAATAAAGAAGTTGCTGTAGAATAGATTATTATCAGATTTTTTCACCGATAAGCTTTTTCTCAAATACAGGCTCTGTCTTTCTACTATTTACTTTACTTAATAATGACTCCAGTAAAGGCAACATAGTATTAAGCCCTCCCGTTTTAATAATGAAATTCCATAACGGCTCGAATTTTTTCCATCCTCCCGTATAGAATAAGTGCTTGAATTGATGTTTTATCGATTCGTGTTTACCGGAGGCTGCAAATATATTTGACCAGCTATAAAATTCTTTATAAGCCCAGTTATAACCTTCTTCAAGTTCTATTGCGCTCAATCCCTTCGTTTTGTATACAACATGCCGCGTATCGTATCGATCCCAATTGCGGGAAAGGATTCTCCCTGCCGATTCCATATCGTTAAACAAGCGTGTGCCCGGATAAGGCGTAAGAATATGATATGTAGAAGTGGTTATAGCATTCTCCACACCCCAGTCCACAGTGCGGCGGAATACATCTTTGTCATCGTGGTCGAGCCCGAAGACGAAACTACCGTTTATCATAATGCCGAGTGAGTGCAAGCGGTTGACTGCATCGGTATAGCTTCTGGCTATGTTTTGCTTCTTATTGCTCATACGGAGATTTTCGGGAGAGAAAGTTTCAAACCCTACAAACACGCTCCTTAGTCCGGCTTCCGCTGCTTTTTCTATCAGGTCGCCATTGAGTATCGAATCTATTGTTGCCGCCCCTTGAAATACACGGTTCATACCTTTCATCCCTTCAAACAGTTCATCGGCAAACCTCGGATTTCCCAGCAAGTGATCATCGAGGAAATAGAGATGCTTTCCGGGTAACCGCTCTATTTCAGCTAAGGCATCATCCACTAATTGTGTATAGAAAGATTTTCCCCCAACGAAAAAAGCATCCTTATAACAAAAATCACAATGATGCGGACAACCGCGTGTCACTACCAACGAATTCGGCACCAGATAGCGGTTCCTTTTAATAAGGTCGCGTCGGGAAGGCGGTAACCCATGCAAAGTTCGCACAAATGAACGATATACTTTTTGCGGCCTTTTTGCTCGGAAATCTTCCAGAAAGCGCGGAAAAGATTCCTCGGCAGGACCAAGAAATATTGTATCAGCATGTTGTGAAGCTTCGTCGGGCAATGAAGTTACATGCAACCCGCCGAGGAGTACATATGCTCCCTTTGCGCGATAGTGGTCGGCAATTTTGTATGCACGGAATGCATTTGTAATATATACCTGAATAAGTACTAAATCGGGTTCATCGTCCAGATTGAGGTGTTCTACATGTTGATCCTGCAGATCGATTTCATCGTCGGGCGAGAGGAATGCAGCCAGTGTAGCTAAGCCCAATGGAGGAAATAGCGAGTATTTTATCGGTCTCCAGAACGGGCTCTCGGCTTCTGTTAAAGCGGGAAGTATTAGTTTTACTTTCATTTTATATTATGTTTTAAAAAGAACTTTGAAATGCAAAGTTATTATATTTTTTGAAATAGCAAATTATTTAGATAAATATTTAAATATTGTCACATTTGGTTTAATTTACTATTTCACTTGCATATAAAGCAATTATTCTTTCTATATTATCCGATTATTGTTTTTAACTTAGTTCTATCTTTTAATCCAGAAAATATGAAAGAAATAAAGAAACTATCGGAAAATCCGAATTATACGGCTATCAATATCGGAAGTCTTGAACAGTTAGCTGATTATTCTCTTATGCATCCGAAGATAGGACAGGAGATTAAAGGTAAGGTATTTCTCAAAGATGCAACGAAAGCAACGGGAACCGAAATCTCCTTCAATTCGCTTCCGCCACATGCCGATTTAAATTATTTTCATATACACACGCAGGATGAGGAAACTTATATTATACTGAAAGGCTCAGGCGATTTTCAGGTAGATGACGACTGCTTTCCTGTTACCGAAGGTAGTGTGATTCGCGTTGCGCCGGCTGGGAAGAGGAGTATGAGGAATTCTTCCGACGAACCGATGATTTATATGGTAATACAGTCCAAAGAGCATTCTTTAAGTCAGTATACCTATGATGACGGGCAGAGAGTGCAGCATGTAGCAAAGTGGAAGTGAAAAGCTACTCAGGAGCGTTATAACTGCCATATTTTAATTTTTGTCAAATAAAAAAGATAAAACGTTTGTTTTATTCAAAAAAATATTACTTTTGTATCCATAATAGAATAACAACTATTGAAATGAAGAACTTTTCTACATACTTTTTCTTTTTTTACTTTTACTTTTTTAGCAAGGTGAAACAGGATTTTGTATGTAATAAATGAGAGTGAAATAAAACAATCAGATATATAGAATCCTGTCAGATATGACGGGATTTTTTTTTGACAATTACACAACCATATGAAAAGAGTAGCGATACAAGGAGAATTAGGAGCCTATCACGGCATTGCCGCAGAGAATTATTTCGAAGAGGAAGTTGAAATCGTGCCATGCGCAACTTTCAGGGATATCTTTACCACCATTAAGAAGGAGCCGAATACAGTCGGTGTAATGGCTATCGAGAATACCATAGCAGGCAGCCTATTAGGTAATTACGATTTGCTGAAAGAGAATAAACTTCCCATTGCAGGTGAGTTCAAACAGCGCATTTCCCATTGTCTGGCTGCTCTTCCAGGACAGACTATACACGATATCAAAGAAATACAGTCGCATCCTATCGCACTGATGCAATGCACAAACTTTCTGGATACCTTACCGGGTGTAAAGGTTGTGGAATATGGCGATACGGCTCTTGCTGCGAAAGATATTGCAGAGAAGCAGTTGCCCGGCATGGCGGCCATATGTGGGGTGAGAGCGGCAGAAATGTATGGATTGAATATACTGGCGAGGGGAATTGAGACGAATAAGCACAATTTTACTCGCTTTCTTGTTTTTGGTAATAAGTGGATTGTGGAAGAGATACAAAAGAATGATGTTATAAATAAATCATCTATCGTATTCACACTCCCTCATAGCGAAGGCAGCCTGTCGAAAGTATTATCTGTATTTTCCTTTTACGGTATCAGCCTTACAAAGATACAGTCGTTGCCGATTGTCGGTCACGAATGGGAATACCAGTTTTATGTAGACCTTAAATTCACCGATATCGAACGTTATCATCAGTCTCTCGATGCTATTCGTCCGTTGATTAGCGAACTGAAAACATTGGGTGAATATCCCGAAGGCAGACAAAGCGAGATGTAGGCTGTCTTTTATAAAGAAAAACTTAGTAAAGAATAAAAAAGATATTTATCTATATGTAAAACAGATAATTAAGTTAAAAAGTAATGGAATACAGAAATGTGCGAAAAACGTTACTTTTGTTACCTTTTAACTAAATATAGTTAATTATTGTAAAACAAAAACTAGAGGCTACAGGCTAATAGCTAACAGCTAAAAATATGAAACGAATAATACCCGCCGACAGGCTTAATACCGTTCAGGAATACTATTTCTCAAAGAAACTAAGGGAAGTAGCGGAAATGAATGCCGCCGGACAAAATGTAATTAGTCTGGGAATAGGCAGCCCCGACCTGCCACCTTCGGAAGAAACAATCCATACATTGAGTGAATCTGCTGCAAAAAGTGATGCTCACGGTTACCAACCGCATGTAGGATTGCCCGAACTAAGAGAAGCTTTTGCCGACTGGTATAAAAGATGGTATGATGTGACTCTTGATTCTTCAAAAGAAATTCAGCCGCTTATCGGTTCTAAGGAAGGAATTCTACATATTTCGCTGGCATTCCTCAATCCGGGCGATGGCGTATTGGTACCGAATCCGGGTTATCCGACATATACATCGGTAAGTAAAATGGTGGGTGCAAAGATACATACATACGATTTGGATGAGAATAACAACTGGCAACCCGATTTCGAAGCGTTGGAAAATAAGGATTTGTCAGGTATTAAACTGATGTGGGTTAACTATCCGAATATGCCTACGGGGGCAAACGGCTCATTAGAACTGTTTGAAAAACTGGTAGCCTTTGGTAAAAAACATGGCATCATAATTGCTCATGATAATCCGTATAGCCTGATACTGAACGAAAATCCGCTTAGCATTATGCAGGTAGAGGGGGCAAAAGATATATGTATAGAGCTTAACTCGATGAGTAAATCGCATAATATGCCGGGCTGGCGTATAGGATTGGTCGTAGCAAATGCACAATTTATAAGCTGGATTCTGAAAGTATTAAGCAATATAGAAAGCGGAATTCTGAAACCTATGCAATTGGCTACTATTGCCGCCTTAAACAATTCGGACGAGTGGCATAGGAAGAATAATATAGAACTCTATGCCCGTCGCCGTAAATATGCGGGCGAAATAATGGATGTACTGGGTTGCACTTACGATAAAAATCAGGTAGGGATGTTCCTTTGGGGTAAAATTCCGGATACCCTAAAAAGTAGCGAAGAACTGGCAGATAACATATTATATAATGCGAAAGTATTTCTTACCCCCGGGTTTATTTTCGGCAGTAAAGGAGAGAGGTATATCCGTATTTCGCTTTGTTGTAATGAAGATATGCTTAGAGAGGCTTTAAACAGAATTAAGAAACTGGAAGAATGAGATTTGCACCACAACATATCACTCTTAAGAATGGTAAGAATATCGTAATCCGTGAAGCGGTTTGCGAAGATGCGCAGGCTTTAATTGACGCTGCAAAATCTTATCTGAGAACCAGCGATTATATGTGTTCGTATGAAAATGAATTTAATCCTACACCGGAAGAAGAAGCCGATTGGATTAAATCTCATCAGAAAGAGAACAGCCTTTTACTGGTTGCTGTAGATAATGAAAAGATTCTGGCAACATTCAATGCTACAGGCTATCAAAACCGAAAGATGAAGCATGTTGCTGTTTTGGGTATCAGTATATTGGAAGATTGGCGCGGAAATGGTTTAGGGAATATACTTTTCGAGAGTATGATATCATGGGCAAAAAAGAATCCTGAATTGGAGATATTGGTTTTAGAAACATTCTCCGATAACCTGACTGCAATAAATTTATATAAAAAATGGGGATTTACTGTTGATGGTGTACGCAAAAACTATTTCAGGAATGGAAATGAGAACTATTCAGATAATATATTAATGTCATTAAATGTAAAATAATAATCATAAAAAATAGAAACAATGAAACTGGAATCAATCTTACTACCGGGTATCGACCCGAAACGTCCTTTGGTAATTGCAGGGCCTTGCAGTGCCGAAACAGAAGAGCAGGTAATGAATACAGCCCGTCAACTTGCGGCTGACGGTATAAAAATTCTTCGTGCAGGCATATGGAAACCCCGCACAAAGCCCGGAGGCTTCGAAGGAGTGGGTAGCGAAGGTCTTGCATGGCTGAAAAAAGTGAAGCAGGAAACAGGCATGTATGTTTCTACTGAGGTAGCTACACAGAAGCATGTTTACGAAGCTCTGAAATACGGCATCGATATGCTTTGGATAGGTGCCCGTACTACGGCTAATCCTTTTGCTGTGCAGGAAATAGCAGAGGCTTTGCAAGGAGTAGATATTCCGGTACTGGTAAAGAATCCGGTGAATCCAGACCTCGAACTCTGGATCGGAGCATTGGAGCGCCTAAGCAATGTGGGGCTTACTAAGCTGGGTGCTATACACCGCGGCTTCAGTTCATACGATAAAAAGATTTATCGCAACCTGCCGCAATGGCATATACCTATCGAACTGAAACGCCGTTACCCAGATTTGCCGATCATCTGTGACCCGAGCCATATCGGTGGTAAGCGCGACCTTATCCAGCCATTATCTCAACAAGCTATGGACCTGAACTTCGAAGGATTGATTATTGAAACACATTGTGACCCTGATAACGCATGGAGCGATGCTTCGCAGCAGGTGACTCCAGAAAGGCTTAAGGAAATCCTTGACGGCCTTATTATACGCGACGGCAAACAATCGACAGAAGATTTGTCTATATTGCGTAGGCAGATTGACGAAATCGACGAACAATTGTTAGAACTGCTTGCAAAACGTATGCGCATTTCATGCGAGATCGGTACTTTCAAGAAAGAGCACAACATGACTATCGTGCAAACCGATCGGTATGATGAAATATTGAGTAAACGCATTTCGCAGGCGGAAGGTATGGGCATGAATCCCGAATTTATGCGCGTTGTATTAGAGGCTATACATGAAGAGTCTGTAAGACAGCAGATTGTTATAATGAATAAATAAATTCAATTTAATAGTAGATATCAGGATAGATGAGTATTTATCCTGATATTCTCGTTTATAAGCAGACTTACTATTTGGACTGTCGTTGTTAATATATTACATTTGTATTATAATTTCGTTAAGTTTCCAGAAAATGAGTGCGAAGAAGAAGATATATGTAATAATCAACCCTAAATCAGGTACATCGTCGAAGCAAAATCTGCCGCGGAAGATAGCAGAAACTTTTGATCCTCATAAGTTTGATGTTCATATATTTATTACCGGCTATGCAGGCCACGGTTCGGAAATTGCCAAGCAGGCAATTGAAGACAAAGTGGACTATGTAGTTGCTGTCGGTGGCGACGGGACGGTAAATGAGGTTGCCCGTACATTGGTTGATTCTGATATTGTTTTGGGAATCATTCCTTTAGGTTCAGGTAATGGTTTGGCACGCGATCTGAATATTCCTGTCGATGCCAAGAAAGCTATGAATACCATTCTTGAAGAAAACATAATCTCGATAGATTATGGAAAGGTAAATAATGAGCGTATATTCTTCTGTACCTGTGGAATGGGATTCGATGCCGAAGTGGCGGCCATGTCTTCCGGTAAGAAGAGTCGGGGTTCTTTCATGTATATCAAAAATATGCTGGAGACATTTATAAAGCAAAAGCCTCAGACATATGAGATCATTTGTCCTGAAGGAACAATAAAGGATGAAGCTTTTGTGGTTACATGTGCTAATGCTTCGCAGTACGGATACAATGCTCATATAGCTCCCCATGCCGATATTCAGGATGGGATGATGAATATTGCCATACTCAAGCCTTTATCTATATTGGATGTTCCGCAGACTTCACTACAATTGTTTGCAAAAAAGATAGACGAGAACAATAAAATGATTGAGCTTATCACCAATGAAGCTACTATAAAACGCGAATCGGCCGGAGTGATGCATATCGACGGTGACCCTGTAGAAATGGGTACTGAAATACACGTGAAAATAATACCCAAAGGCTTGAAAGTGCTTGTTCCTAAAGACCTGCCTAAGAAAAATCCACTCGACCCGCAAGAAATACTGATGCGGGTAGCAGATACATTCTTCTAATTTGTAATATTAATATGATGGATCAAAAACAGGCTCCATTTTATTTGAAATACCAACGTTTTGTACTACCATTATCAAGCGGTGAAGATAAATAATGCGTTTTGCTCATTACCAGTTTTTTATAACAATCGATAACCTTATTCAACACATATGGACCATTACATCATTCCTTCATTCCTCTTTGAATTTAAATCCTAAATATTATAATAACTCTTTTTTTAATTATTTTTACTTATATTTACAAATGTAAATACAATGCCCTCAGTTTACTGTATAACTGATTTTTATAATAAGATATGTGGAGAATTATAAAAGATCAATACCTATACTTGGTTTTAGACTTCTCATTGTTGACATCTTGTTTAAACTTTAACCCCACACTCCTAAACAGAACATTAGATATGACAGGAGATATTAGACATGAACATGATAGGTCTTAACACATTATAGTCAAAATTCAGATGATTGGCTGAATGTAAGTGATGGCTCGTATCAAAAGGCTGCTTTTGTAGCATTTACTCCTGAACAAAAAGTTAATTTCTGGAAGCAAAAAATACAAGAGGTATTAACATTGGAATGGAAGGAAAAGGAAAAAGAGCATATTCAGCTACTTTATACCTTCTTACTTGAAAATGAAGATATATATGAAAGAGAACTAACAAAAGAAGATGAGATATTTTCATATAAATGGATGGAGTATGCAAAAGAAGAATTGGGCTGGAACAATGATATCATTTGGGGAATTGCTCAAGATGGCGCTGAAATGGTAAATATTAGAGGTGAAATGAAGCGATATACTTCAAATGGTCCCATTTTAAAAACGGGCTCTGAAGGTCCAGAAACAAAAGATTGAGACTGTGGTACAGGTGCATTGGCAAACGATTGTCCAATTAATCCTTCATATTACTATGAATGTCAAGAAAGCACCTGCAAAACAAAAGGTTGTGGTTTTTTATGGTTAGGAACATGTGATAAGAAATGTGTTATTACCCGTATTATATATGACTAAAATTGATAAGCTTAAGTTTTAATTTTCACGGGTACCCGAAACCGGGTACCTATATATGTAAGAAATATGATAAAAAAGAAAAAATACCTCTATTTCCTTATTGGATTATTTTCTCTTATTATTATGGTGGTAATTTCACCATTGAGAGGAGATTATTTCAGAATAGGCTTTTTAAATGGCTCTAATATATGCTCCCTAGCTGGTTTTTCATTATATTTTTGTTATACTTTCTATATTTTATATAAATATAGTGGACAATTACCAAAAACACATATCCTTTTAGCAATATTCATTGGAGGCTCATTTTTCCAACTGCCAATGCGTATTATTTCATTTTATGGAACATACTTAACTTTTTTAGATTACCTGATTCATCAATTGGGTATCTTAATTGGATTCTTAACATATGTCTCAAATAAGAAATATCGTTTTATAATTGGTACGGTAGGGTTTATATGTGGAATATGGTTGTCAGTTGACGGAAATAATATGTGGGATAATAAATGGAATTTTAAAACATATACCGGGAAAGTTGAGAACAGTGAGCAGTATAAACTGACATTTCAAAATCCGCAAGGAGATACCTTATCCTTAGCTAATTATAAGGGTGGGTATGTTCTTTTAGATTGCTGGTATACCTATTGCGGATCTTGTTATAGGGAATTTCCCGGAGTTGAGACTCTAAGTAAGAAGTATAAAGATAATCCATCTGTTAAGATATATGCCCTGCATTTCAGGATGGAAAATGAAGGTGAAAATACATATACAGGCGCAAAAATTCTTTCTGAGAGTGGGTTTGAGATTCCTTCTTTATCAATTGATATTGAAGACCCAGTTATGCAAAAAATCGAAATCCCATGTTTCCCAACATTTCTTATTTTTGATAGAGAGGGTAAGCTAATATTTAAAGGAAACACAGAGCTAGCACAGCGATTAATCAGTAAATTGGTAAAGGAATAACATTTTTAATTATAATTTGGGATTAGGCAAGGGCGCAAAGGAAAATTGAATATTTGATAGTTACAATTGTCGCAAATTTGCTAAGCCTAAACAAAGACCATAGGGCAAATGTTGAGGAGACAATATAGATCCCATTTTGCTAGAAGTTCAGTTCGAATGATATTCTGAAGCCGTCCCTGTCTATATCGGGATGACTCAGGTAACTGAGCCTGCGTACATAGTCGATACGGAAGAGCTTAAAGATGTTTTCTATACCTACATTGTATTCCATATAAGGCCCCCTTGATGTTGTAAAAGTATGCTGAGGAAACAGTAAGAGATTATTGTTGTATTCCGGATTGTTCTTATGGCTCAAAGAACCGATAAAGCCTCTGAATCCGAATACTTCGCGCCATTTCAGCATTTTAAGCAAAGGTACCCTGTTGAATAACCACCCACCCATATGATAATAGATCTCCCACGAAGCCTGTGCATCGTGGACGAATTCCAGCGGCTCTATCAGATAGTAATTACCGCGTTGGATGGTATATGAGTTGTTTGCACTCGGAGTAATCAGGAATGGGAATGGAGTTTCACCCCATATTTTTTCACCTTGCACATTAAGGTACAACTTACCATATGGCGCTACCCAAAACTGTTTGGCTAAAGAAAAAGAAGTCTTATTGTAATGATAATCGCCTCCAAGAAAATTCTCCAAGGCCATTGTATGGGTCAGATTGGTTACCAGCCTCGGAGAAGGAATAGAATGTCTCTTCCTGCGTTGCTGGAAAAATTTCTCGTTAGGGGCATAACGCAGGGCAAGCATAGCTTCTGTAGTCTTTACCCTGTCCACATTATAGATATTACCGTTCTCATCCCTCTTCTCAAAGATGATATTACGGGCTGGTCGCTCGTCGAATGTCTGCCCTGAAAGCTTGAATGAAAATCCTCCGTAAAATTCTTTATCCCATGCTATCTGTGTCTGGCGGTTATAGGTCATTTTCGACTTGCCTGATGCTTGTATCGACATGAGTATATTATCCCTTTCGGCCTGCGTGTACCGTTGCCCAAGTGTATTTATATCATACTTATAGGCTACGATCAGGTTGTTTTTCGGATACTCGTCTTTATGCTTCTCTATCTTATTGAAAGCCCAGGTAGCTTCACCATAATATTTGAACTTCTTGTCACGGGTTCCATATGCCCCGTAGCCATAGAAATACAGATGAGGATGCAGGTTCTTCGTGGTGGATAATGTCAATCTGAAACGGTTTCCTTCTGTCTTGTTATAACTGTAGAAAGTAGGGATAGTTCCTATATCTACTTTACTGTCATCGGGATTTTTAGATGTAGGGAAATAGCTGCTGGATATAATATTCCCGGCTTTCAATAGAACTTTAAATAAGGCTACTTTATTGATATCTTCGAGCATCTGGTCCATCTTGTAATCCTTTTTATGCTCGGGCGGACGGTTTTCAGTCCAGAATTCTTTCGGTCTGTTTTCATAATCCTTTTCGAAAGCTTCCGGTGCCGATAGAAGAAAGACAGGTTCCATAGATTGGTTTACAGCAAAATCCTGATAGGTTTTAGTCTTGTCTATATAGAATTTTATTGCATCTACCAGCGTGACATCTATCGCCATCCGCTCTTCCATAGGAATCCATTTGTTCTCTGCCGTCTTTTTAAAATCGTGCCAGATAATAAGCTCCTGAACAAAGTTTATATTCATTTTCTTAGGCGTCCTTATTACTGCGCGTTTTACTGCAAACATGCTATCGAGAGATATATAGAGGTTTCCTGTAAAACCGATATCGCGTGAGTTGAATGGTGCAAAGTCCAGTTTTACATATCTGTCCTGCTCTATTTTTACAGTGTCTGATATATACCAGCGGTAAAAGTTTATAGCATTGTGGTCACTTAATGGGCTTACGAAGGGTTGTAATAACAAATTAATGGAATTATCATATATGGATACATCCTTAAATACTTCTTTAATAATAGCATCGAGACCTTCCGTGTCGAAAGTCTGGTCGATTCCCTCGATATGATAGCCTTTCACAATGCGTTTGGCAGATTCCGGTTCTTTTCTGTAAAATACATCCGTTATTTTTTCCCTTACCGAAAAAGGAAGTATGATCTTTTTATCGATTAAGGATGTATCCGCATAATTAGGTAAGAATTTATACCTTTTCAGCAACGGCATATCCGGGTGATAATCGTTCAGGGCAAAGAATATCCGTTCATATTCTTTATATTGATAGTATTCGAGATCCGATATACTGTTTTCTTTTTTGCGGGCTATTACCTTCTTTATGAGTTCTACAGCCGGATTGTTTTTCTTCGAATATTTTTCCTTCTGCGGACGTACGACTACTTCTTTCAGTTCTTGGTCTTCAGGTATAAGGTTAATTTCAAGACTGGTTGTCTTTCCTACAGGTACCGAAATTCTTTCTGTTTTATAGCCAAGGAGCTTTGCTGTAATAGATGTATGATTTCCCCTGTTGCTTATTCTGAATTCTCCGTCTTCATCTGAAAAAGAGCCGATAGATGTATCGTCGAAAGATACGGTTACGAATGGCAGTTTCTCTCTTGTTACTGCATCGCGGACAACACCACGCACTACAGTAAGCGATTGCGCAAACATGGTACAACAGGCAATGCAAAAGAAAGATAATAAAAGTATCATCTTTCTGCTCATATTATGTTGTGATGTATAAATCATCTGATTATCTGTTGCTTTTATTTATGTTAAGATTCGCATCTTAAGTGTTAACCGTACAAAATGTAAATGTTGTCTTCCTGAAAGAATAGTTGGATAATTTACCTGCATCGGCAATCCGTTCTCTTTGGCCGGGTATAAACCGATGGGCCGGGAGCGGGATATATTCATAATAAAGTTTGAAACAGGTTTAGCCATTGTCCTATTTATAATTCATAAAAATCAAGAGCAAATATAAGTCAATCCGCCCTTGATTTTCATATATATTAGATGTCCGTAACTCTGATATAGCTGCACAAAGTTACTATTTTTTAATTTATCAATTTGCGATAACGGATACGTTTTGGTTCCACATTACCCATACGGGCCTTTTTGTTCTCTTCGTATTCGCTGTAACTTCCTTCGAAAAAGAAGACTTCCGAGTTCCCTTCAAATGCCAGAATATGCGTACATATACGGTCGAGGAACCAGCGGTCGTGAGATATAACAACTGCACAGCCTGCAAAGTTCTCCAAACCTTCCTCTAATGCGCGCAAAGTATTTACGTCTATATCATTGGTAGGTTCGTCGAGTAAAAGTACATTTGCTTCCGACTTAAGTGTTAAAGCGAGATGCAGACGATTACGCTCTCCACCGGAAAGTACACCTGTCAGCTTCTCCTGATCTCCTCCCGAGAAATTGAAACGCGACAGATAGGCACGGGCATTTATATCTTTTCCGCCTACGCGGACAAATTCGCTTCCTCCTGAAATAACCTGATAAACACTCTTATTCGGGTCTATATCGGTATGAGACTGGTCTACATATCCGATCTTCACCGTTTCACCCACTTCGAAAGTACCTTTATCTGCCTTTTCCAATCCCTGTATCAGGCGGAACAATGTAGTTTTACCGGCACCATTCGGTCCTATAATACCTACAATACCGGAAGGCGGCAACATAAATTCGAGATTATCGAACAACAGTTTATCACCAAAAGCCTTACTTACACCATGTGCTTCGATAACCTTATTACCAAGGCGTGGGCCGTTAGGTATGAATATTTCGAGTTTTTCTTCGCGTTCCTTTTGGTCGGCATTGAGCATCTTTTCGTAATCGTTAAGACGGGCTTTACCTTTTGCATGACGGGCTTTAGGGGCCATGCGTACCCACTCGAGCTCCCGCTCCAGTGTCTTACGGCGTTTGCTGGCCTGCTTTTCTTCCTGCTCCATACGTTTGGTCTTCTGTTCGAGCCAAGAAGTATAGTTTCCTTTCCACGGGATACCTTCGCCACGGTCGAGTTCGAGAATCCAGCCGGCTACATGGTCAAGGAAGTAACGGTCGTGCGTGATACAGATAACCGTGCCTTTATATTGTTGCAGATGTTGTTCCAACCAGTCGATAGATTCAGCATCGAGGTGGTTGGTAGGCTCATCGAGTAGTAATACATCCGGTTCTTGTAGTAACAAGCGGCAAAGTGCTACGCGGCGTGCTTCTCCCCCCGAGAGGTTTGCACATAACTGGTCTTCCGGCGGACAGCGTAATGCATCCATGGCACGTTCCAGTTTATTATCTATGTTCCATGCATCGGAAGCATCTATTTTATCCTGCAACTCCGCCTGACGGGCAAAAAGGGAATCCATTTTGTCAGGATCTTCGTAATATTCAGGCAATCCGAATTTTTCGTTGATGCCTTCATATTCTTTGAGAATGTCCATGATTGGCTGCACACCTTCCTGAACAATTTCTTTTACTGTTTTGGTGGGATCGAGTTTCGGATCCTGTTCAAGGTATCCTACCGAATATCCTTTATCAGATACTATTTCACCCTGATATTCCTTATCGAGTCCGGCTATCATTTTCAGCAAAGTTGATTTACCCGATCCGTTAAGACCGATGATACCGATTTTTGCCCCGTAAAAGAAAGAAAGGTAAATGTTTTTTAATACTTGTTTTTGTGGCGGGTATATTTTACCTACGCCAATCATTGAAAAAATAATTTTTTTATCGTCAGACATTATATTAGTTATAAGTTATGAATTATAAATTATAAGTTTTTTTTGTTGTTACTATTATACTTCGGAGCATCTTTAATACTTCGGTAGCATTATAATGCAAAGTTTTAAATTTGTTTATGTCCAAATATTCCGTTTCTTTTAGTAATTCAATCCAATATATCGTTTCATCACATTCTTTTTGGGCAATACCCATTTTATGTACAAAATCGGCTTTACTTTCTGCATTTTGAGCCTCCCGAATCAACGCTCTGATAGCAGTACCGCTTCGTAACAACTGTTTACTAAGTATATATTCTTTTTTGTTATCAGTTAAGAATTTATAAGTATCGACGATTTGAATTGCGAAAGTAAAGCTTTTGTCTTTTACTACACTCATAACTTATAATTCATAACTTATAACTCATATACTTATTTCTGATACAAAAACCGCTTAATACTCCTTTTCGGCGTCTTTTCAAACTCCTGATCCTGTAGTCTGAAATTCACCACCTGACTATATCCGGGCAGGCGTTTGTTTATCGCTTTCAATTCCGCCACAAAAATAGCAGAATAATCTTCTTCTTTTACATCGTGAGCTTTGAAATAATCCTTATCAGGATAAATAAGTGCTATTAGCTTGCCATTTTCCTCTATAATAAGCGATTCGGCAACATATGGCGAGTTATTGAAATAATCCTCTATCTCTTCCGGATAAATATTCTGCCCCGATCCGCTAAGTATCATTGTCTTGCTACGTCCGCGTATAAACAGGAAATTATCCCTGTCCATCACTCCGAGATCGCCTGTACGTAGCCATCCGCCTGCATCGAATGCATGCTTGGTAGCTTCTTCATTCTTGTAATAACCGAGCATAATGTTTTGTCCTTTTACGATGATCTCACCTGCTTCGGTTTCCATATTCGATGATTCTATGCGTACACTCATCCGGTCTACAGGACGTCCGCAGGAACCCGGTTTGTATGTTTCCCAGTATTCATAGGAGATTAGCGGGCCGCATTCGGTCATGCCGTATCCCACAGTATATGGGAAACGTATTTCTGATAAGAAAGCACCCACTTCTTTATTCAGAGCTGCTCCGCCGATAACTACTTCTACCAGCTTATTTCCGAAGACGGGTATCAGTTTCTCAGCAACTTTCTTGTATATTTTCTTTCTGGCAAAAGGAATATTCAACAGGAATTTTACCGGCTGCTTCTTGAATTGAGGAAATACCCTTGTCTGTATAATCTTTTCGATGATAAGAGGCACTGCCAGCACCAGCGTAGGGTTTACCTTAGCAAAGGCATCCATGATAATTTGCGGTGAAGGAACACGCGTAAGGTAGTGGATATGGCATCCTTTGGCAATCGAGAGTAATACCTCAAAAGCCAACCCGTACATATGCGCCATCGGCAGCATGCACACGATACCGTCACCCTCCTTTACAAACGGGATCATATCGATAGCAAAACGGGTGTTTGACCACAGGCTGCGATAAGGTATCATAACCCCTTTCGGATTACTTGTAGTCCCCGATGTATAGTTCAAGACAGCCAGTTCTTCAGGTGACTCGTCATGTACAACCACGTCGTTTTGTGTAAATCCGTCAGGATATTTACGGGTGAAAGCCTGCTCGAGATTGGAACAGGATTCCAAAAATTTGGCAGAACGTGATTTTTGCGCCGAGAAATCATCTATCATAATGATTGTCGACACGGTGGGTATTTTTACAGGATCGAGTTTCGACCATACATATTCGTCGGCAAAGAGAACTTTGGCTTCGGAGTGGTTTACCAGCATATGGATACTCTCGCCGCTGAAATCGTGGAGTATAGTTGTAATAACCGCTCCATAGGTAAGAGAAGCGAAAAAGCCTACAGCCCAGTTAGCCGAATTTCGGCCGCATATAGCAATCTTATCGCCTTTCTGTATTTCAAGATTATCGAATAAGATATGTAGTTGAGCCATCTTCTTTGCAAAGTCCTTATATAAGTATGTCTCTCCATTGTAATCAGTCAATGCGGGACGCTCCCAGTTATTACATATTCCGTCGCGGATGAGAGTGAGAAATTTATTATTTTCCATACAGACAGTTCTAATAAGTGATATATACAAATGTAAGTAAAATATAAGATTTTATATCTTATAATATCTTAAATACCGATCTAAGTTTTGCTCGGATGAAGGCTGATTTCTTATATTTTGCGCCGTAATTTTTAAGGATTTATCGATTGCGGGGAAGTCGTAGGCCCATGTACTACCAGTTTCCCGTCGGGAAGTATTTCCATTTTATCGATAAACACAAGCCGCTCTTCTCCTGTAGCCTCGGTACGTCCATGGTAAACGCAATACATCTGGTCATTGTTCTTGAACATCATGCAATGTCCGGTTCCTGTAACTACACCTCCTGCTTCGGTGTTTTTCTGGAGAACGGGATTATTATCAGCCTTTGTAAACGGCCCTAAAGGACTTTTTGAAGTAGCATAACCTACTGCGTAATTTTTACCGCCAAAGTAATTGGCAGAATACATCATATAATAAGTATCACCTTCTTTGAAAATATACGAGCCTTCTGTCCATCTGCGGTTTACCTCATGCGATGTCACCGATCTGCTTTCCCATTCGGCCTGCTTGTCGTCCATTTTTACAGGCGGGCGTAGTAGCAATTGCGGTTCGCCGATAATATCGGAGAAATCAGGCTTCATTTCGACTCCGTATATCCAGCTTTCCTCTATTTCATCATACCATCCCTGCTTCTTTGCCCATTCCGAAATTTCACTTTCTACAGGGTGTTTGTAACAGCAACGGGAATAGTACAGGTATACTTTACCATCTTCGAAAAGCAGGTTACCGTCTATTACAGGATAGCCCGGGTCGAATATAGGTCTGTCCATCATTTCTTTGAAAGGTCCTGTCGGACTATCCGATACAGCTACTCCGATACGGAAATTTTCAAGTTCGTTTGTCGGATTATGTTTCCAGTCGGCGCTGAACAGCATATAATACTTCCCGTCTATTTCATAAACTTCCGGTGCCCAGAAGTTGGAAACCGTCCACGATTCGGGAGTATTTCCCCTGTAGATGCGTCCTCCGTCTTCCCAATTCACAAGGTCTGTAGATATACTGACACCGTATCCGTCCATTACGTTATCTGTGCCGTACATATAATATTTCCCGTCAGAAGCTTTCAGTATAAAAGGATCGCCGAATGCTACGGGTAGAGGATTTTGAAAAGCTGCAGGCTCAGCGGAAGTGCTTTCAGCCGACTGTTTATTTTTGGTATTACACGATAGTAAGAATAGAAACACAAATAAAGATAAAATAACAGATGTTTGTTTCATAAGATTTCAAAATATTATAATATTAACAGAAAGCAAATATAGAATAATATTCCGAACAGGACGGTATTCCGGTATATGAAAAAGGGATACTTTCTTGAAGTATCCCTTAATTTTATAGAAGAGTATTTGTTATTTCTCCAGTTCGTTCAGACTTTCGTCTATCGCTTCGATTTTCTTCACCAGTAAATCCATTTCATTCTTCAGGTTTTCGATTTTGAGCGTAATGTCTTTCAACAAACCGCCGCCGCCTTTAGACGAGATAGAGAGGAAATTCATATTATTCTCATATGTCTGCAGATCGGTTTTCACCTTATTGTACTGATGCATCAGGTGGTCTCTTTCTTTGTATAAAGCCCGCTTAGGATTATCCTGCTTCGACATATCTTTCATATTGGATTTGAAGGATTCGAACCTGCGTTCAGTCTTGTCCACTTTAAGCCTGTCGTAATGAGCATCTACAGCCTGATGAAATTCTTTATAGATTTTGTCTTTTTCTTTGAACGGAACGAATCCGATCTTGTGCCACTCGTCAGCAAGGGCGCGGACCTGTGCTATTGCTTCGGTCGCATCCAGAGACTGGTCTATATTATTTATTTTTTCGATGATTTCTTTCTTTGCTACCAGATTTTCGAGTTCTTCAGTTTTCTGGGTAGACTCGTTTTTCTTCTTTTGTTCAAAGAAATAGTCGCATGCCGTTACAAATTCTTTCCAGATAGCATCTGAATATTTACGCGGAACAGGGCCTATCTTTTTCCATTCTTTCTGAATGGCTATTAGCTTGTCGGCAGTAGATTTCCATTCGGTACTGTCTTTAAGCATCTTCGCCTGTTCGCAGAGAGAGCGTTTCTTCTCCAGATTGATATCCATTTCATCCCTTATTCCCTTAAAGAATTCGCTCTTCTTCTCAAAGAAAGTATCGCACAATGCGCGGAATTCTTCAAATATCTGGGTGTTTACCTTTTTAGGAACAAATCCGATTGTTTTCCATTTAGCCTGTAAAGCAATTACTTCCTTACTCTTCTCATCCCAGTCTTTGAATGAGTTGAGAGTGGAGTAGTCGATTGCTTTCAACGTTTCACAGATAGCCGTCTTTTCAGCCAGATTTTCCTCTTCCTTACCTTTCAGAGATTCGAAATGAGTCTGATATTTTTTGTTGATAGCAGTTGATGCGTCTTTGAAACGTGTCCATGTTTCTTCACGCAATTCCCTTGCCACAGGGCCTATTTCGCGCCATTGCTGATGGAAATTCTGTAACTGATGAAAAGCAGATACTGCATCTGCATCGTCCAGTAATTTTTCTACCGCCTCAATGATGGAATTTTTCAGTTCAAGATTTTTCTTGAAATCGTAATCGCGGAATTCATTGTTGATCTTTATCAGGTCGTAGAACTTTTCGGTATAGATCTGATATGATTTCCATAATTCTTTAACCTTCGACTGGGGAACCAACGTTATTTCGTTCCATTGTTGTTGCAGATCCTTGAATTCTTTATACAGTTTATTGAAATCGTCGGAACTCTCTGTAATATTCTTGATCGAATCTATTATCTGAAGTTTCTTGGTATAATTTTCTTCTTTCTGCCGCTCTTCAGCTATTGCATGACTTGCACGTTTTTCTTTTATGTCATTCAGGAAAGTCTTTACCACATCTTCACTTGGATCGGGGGTAGGGGTAAAGCTTTCGGCATCGTTGCCGGCCTCTGTATAGGCAGCCTTTTCTGCCTCAACAGTCGCCGAACGCAGCTTATAATATGCCTGTTTCAGCGATTCTACTTCTGCACGTGAAGGTAGTTCCTGCTGCGAAGCCAGATTCTTAAGTTTTTCAATTATCTCATCCTTTGACAAAGACGCATGTTTTGCCGAAGGAGTCTCTAGGCCGGTCTCTTCCTGTTCAGGATTGCTTTCTTCTTTCGATTCTTCTTTCGCAGGTTCAGCATTATTGACCGGAGGTTCTGCAGGTTTTGTAGTTTCGGCCTGTTCTTCTTCTTTTTCGACAGGCGCAACTTCTTCTTCCGATGCGGGTTCTGTAGTTGTTGCATCGGTAGTTTCTTTTGCAGGTTCCGGTTCTTGTGGTTGCACAGTTTCAGCTACAGGCTGAACTTCTTCTGCTGCTTGTGGTTCTTCAACCGTCCCTTCTTTTTCAGCAGATACATCGTCTACCGCATCAATCTTTGCTTCCAGTGGTGTTGTTTCCTCAGCTTTGATTTCGTCAGAAGGGTTTCCCGCAGGCAATTTGGGCTCTAGGTTCTCGTTCATATACTCAGTTTTTTATGGATGAAGGTAATACCTTATGTTTTTCGCATGGCAAATTAATCATTTTTTTTTGTCATTTCAACTATTAATGCAAAGTTTTTTAACTAAGGTAACCAAAAACGGAATTTATTTTTTCTTTTTGTCTATTGTTTCCTCTTTTCTTCCGCTTGTTTTTCTTTTTCTTTGCGTTCGGCTTCACGGGCTTTTATTTTTTCATCACGCTCTTTTTCGAGTTGGCGTCGGCGTTCCTTTTGCAGTCGTTCTTTTTCTTTACGCTCTTCTTCCCGTTGTTTTTGTTTCTCTTTCCTTTCTTTTTCAAGTTGGCGACGGCGTTCTTCCTGCTCGCGGATACGGGCTTTGCGATCTTCTTCTTTTTGCTTACGTTCTTCTCCTTTGGCTTTTATGGCTGCTTTAGCAGCTTCTTCTTTCTGTCGTTTTTCCAATTCAATTTGCTGCTGCCTCTGTTTTTCAACGGCTTTTATAGAATCTTCGATAACCTTTTCAGCCCTTGAAATAGAATCGGCGCGTAACTTTTCTACTTTATTGATCGAGTCTGTGCGAGCCTTTTCTATAGCTTTCAATTCTTTTTTCCGCTGTTTTTCCTGACGTTGTTGTTCCTTCAACTCGGCCTTTTCTTCTTTGGTCAGGTTATTTCTGTTCTTATACTGGTTAAACAGACCTCTTAGCCCGTCGACAGGATTATTTACAATATCTTCAACCGATTCTATAATGTCATTTACATCTCCCAGTTTATCGAGTTGTTCCCTGCTGAGAAGATCATCGGCATTTATTTGTTTGTGGTTGACAGGTTTTTCCGGTTCTGCCTTAGCTAAATCTTCTTTCTCCGGAGCTACAGGTTTTACTGGAGTTTTTGGTTCAAGTGTTTCTTCCGGTTCTTCTACTTCCTCAGCTACTTCCGGTTGTTGTTCAGCCAGATTTTCTATCGTACCCTTATCATTCCAGTAAGCAATTAATTGCGGTAATTGATTCTGGAAATGCTCAGCAAAGAATTCCATATATTGATTCAGTCCGAGGCGAGGCAGCATATCCGTGTAATTCATCACTGAAATAGGCAATGCAAGGATAGATGTGTCCATTTTATGCATCAGTCCGCCCGCAGCGAATGCCTTATTCATATACGAACGAATATTGGCAAACGACTCAAAGCCTTTTATCTGTAGGATATCATATGGCGGATCGGTATCGAAGCTAAGGTCAAAAGTCTGTATCACATAATTGGAGAAATTATAATCTGCCACCTGATACAACAGTTCGTTCCGGTCTATTGTATTCGATTTAGACATTAGTAGTAATAAATATTCGGTATCGAGACTGTCGCTGTAAGCCAGCACTTTTCCTTTCTCATCCGTCAGTTCATTATCCCCTAGATATGCCTTGCTCCAATCGAACTGGGTTATAGGGGTGCCGTCGGATAAGATGATTTTGCCCTCTTTTATCCGTTCCAGTATTTCGGTAGCCATAGGTGTTACATCCGCTTTCGGATATTTGTTAATCAATTCGGTGAGGTTGTCGCCTAATCCTTTTACATCACGGGTCTGCGCATAGGATAATGCATTGAGGAATGCAAATTTAGGCATCATATCCGTCAACGGGTATTTCGATTTCATTGCCTGATAATTCTCTCTTACCGTATTTACATCTGCCTGCTGATAAGCATTGTAAGCGGCATTATAGAGTGAATCCTGTAGGAGTGGCATGTGCCTGAAGTTCCATTCGAAGTCAGGATCGGATAATGGAGTGGCATACAGTCCGTTCGGGAATTCCGTCAAGAGCTTGTTTCTGTATACAGCCAGCATATCGCGGTCGCCTGTCTGCATGTAAATCAGCAATAACTGATAATATATTTCTTCCAGATTAGGTGTGTCCGGGAAGCGGCTTATATCCGTATTGAAAGTTTCAATAGCCAGAGGCATATCTGCCAGCCTGTCTTTGTAGATTTTTCCCATATTGAACAGGGCGTTCTCTATCAGGTCGTTCGACTCCTGAATTGCTTCTTCTGTAAACGGCAGTTGCTGTAAGTAATAGTCAACGGAATATATATCATCGATTACAGCCTGATTTTCCATATCTTCCAAACCTATATCCGATTCCTCCACATAAATAGAATCGGACTGGTTAGCACTATCCCAATCGTCCAGTGCAGATATTCCCGACTTGCTTCTTCTGCGCCAGTCGTCTTCGAGTTTGCGGTTGCCCCATTGTCTGCGGAATGCTATTTTTCCCTGCGCAACTGATTGTTCATTGTAGAAATAGAATTGGTTGGCTTCTCCCTGCTGGGGGATTTGAACAGGTTGGTTAAACGTAGGGTCGAGGTGTGAGGCCGATTCCAACTGGCTCCAGCTCGTGATTCTTTCTTCCCGTTCTTCTTCGAGCCGTAGCCGTTCTTCGGCTTTGAGTTTTTCCTCTTCTTCTTTCCTGAGTTCTTCTATTTTATTATTTATAATTTCCAGCCTTTCCTCTTCGGGTAACTGTGCGATGTATTGCAGGCTATCCTGCTCATGTACCGTTCTTACATGGATAACTAGTTCGTCGAGAACTTCGGAACGGAAAGCCACACGCGGATAATCGGGATTCGATTTTTTCAATAGAGGCAGTGCTTCCGAATAATTAGGCTGTGCAGGAATAAACTCGCGGCGGTTGAAATATATATCGCCTAACGAAACCTGCGCCATTGCTTTGTCAAAGCCATTACGGACACTTTCTTCTATCGCTTTTTTGTAATTTTCAATGGCTTTTGTCGTATCCTGATATTGTAGGTAAGTATTTCCTATCGCATTATATATCTGATCCCTGTATTCTTCATTCTTAGAACTTTTAGCCATGCGGTTGAGAGATGAGATGATATCTTCCCTTTTTTTGGACGGGTCGAGTTGAAGTTGCTGCAGTTTTGCATTGAATGTAAAGTTGTAAGGGGTATTCATTCCCTGCACCGAAGCAAAAGCCTTATTGGCATTTACCTTATCTCCCGTTTCTGCATAAATCTGCCCTAAAAGATATTTGAGCCGTAATTTCTGATGCCTGTCTTTTTCCTTTTTTATGGCATATTCCAGAAAAGGAACAGCTTCGGCATACTCATTTGTTCTTATCAAATAATTAGCTTTTACAGTCGAGTAAAGAGCCTGCTGACTTTCGGGAGCACCGCCTGCAATTTCCATTTTGTGAAGAATGTTTCCCGCTTCGTACATCCAGCCCATTTCGGTATATGCACGGCTTATCCACAACTGGCATTCGGCTACAATATCCGGATTGGAACTGTATATTTTGGTAATATACATGAAAGTAGTTATCGCCCGCAGGTAATTTGCTTCGTGAAACTCCGCTTTTGCGAGCAGAAGCCATACTTGATCCATAAACGGCGTATATTCTTTTTGCTGCAGCCATGCCTGATATTTTTCATCGTTGCGGCGTTTAGGGTCGCGGCGTGGCTTAGCTTTTATCGAATGGAGTTTTATTGCTTTGGTCGTTTTGTCGATAGTAGTAGTAAAATCACCTCCGGGAACCTGCATTGCAGCCGAATCGGAATTGTCGGGAAAGACATACAGCATCTGCGAAAAATTGTCTTCCTGATTCAGACTACGGTTCTTTAAAGTTTCTTTATAGGCCTCATTCGCATTGAAATGAATATTGTAGCGAGTGTTTACGGAATGGTAAAAGCGTGTCACGGAAGTATTCTTTTGGTTAGAACACGACCCTAATATAATGACTAACAGTACACTAATCAGCAGAAAAAGCGTACATACCGTTTTATTTTGTGACACGTATAATCGACGTCTTATTATTATAATAATAAAACACAAAAGTAATCAATTTATTGTTTGTTCTGTGTATTGGTAAGAAAAAGAGGGTGATTACATTAATCATGTAATATACTGCATAGTTCATTTATATGTTTATCTATATAGAGGTAGCTGTTAGCTGTTAGCTGATAGCTGATAGCTTTTAGTTCTTTGAAATAAATAATAGTTACAAGTTACTTCGCCCTGCGGACAGTTACAAGTTACAGAGTAATCATTTGAATATTGTTACTTTTGTTACTTTTTGAATGAAAACTAACGGCTAAAAACTATCAGCTAATAGCTATAATCCGTTACTTTCGTTACCTTTTAACTAAATATGGTTAACAGATGTGAAATGCTAAAGAGGGATTTTAGTATACTCTCAGTATGGCGGAGCAAAAAGGCTAATGGCTAAAAGCTATCAGCTAACAGCTGAAAAGTGTTACTTTTGTTACCTTTTGAATTAATGACACCATAAATTGAATACCTTTGTGTATATAACCTGTAATAGATGAAAAAACTATGATGAATTTGTCGGAAAAAGAGCAAATTGTCAATTTGATAAAAAGAGAGGTAGTTCCCGCTATCGGATGCACGGAGCCTGTTGCCGTATCATTATGTGTAGCTAAGGCTACGGAGACGCTCGGGCGGCTACCTGAAAAAATTAAAGTATTACTTAGCGCCAATGTGTTGAAAAATGCAATGGGAGTTGGAATACCCGGAACAAAAATGGTAGGTCTTCCTATTGCTGTAGCTTTAGGCGCACTTATCGGGAAAAGCGAATATTGCCTTCAGGTATTGAAAGACCTCACTCCTGAGGATGTGGAAAAGGGCAAGCAATATATAGCTGAAAAACGCATCGAAATAGCATTGAAAGAAGATATTGAAGAAAATCTTTATATCGAAACACATTGTATTCTGGGCAATGATGAAGCGGTGGCTGTTATCAGAGGAACGCATACCAATTTTTCTTACATCGCTAAAAACGGGGATGTTACCTGTGATAAAGAACTTTGCAGCGACGATACTTGTTGTAACGAAGAGATACTTCTTACTTTCTCTAAAGTATACGAATTCTCTACGACGGTCGAAATAGAATGTATACGCTTTATACTCGATGCTGCTGAAATCAACCGCGAGGCTTCGAAGCTGTCGAATGAAGGAAGTTACGGGCATAATGTAGCCAAAACGGTGACCGGAACTTTAGGAAAGAAGATTTTCGGCGATTCGATGCTTTCGCATATGCTGTCGTATACGGCAGCGGCTTGTGATGCTCGTATGGACGGGGCGATGATACCCGTGATGAGTAATTCGGGTAGTGGTAATCAGGGGATTACGGCAACGCTTCCGGTTTTAACTTTTGCGGAGGATACCAATTGCAGCGAGGAAGAACTTATAAGAGCTTTGATACTCAGTCATCTTACGGTGGTTTATATTAAACAGAAACTCGGACGGCTTTCCGCTCTTTGCGGTTGCGTGGCAGCGGCTACAGGCGCCAGTTGCGGAATAACGCACCTTATGGGCGGAGATTACAGTCAGGTAACTTTTGCCGTAAAGAATATGGTCGGCAATATCACGGGGATGATTTGCGACGGGGCAAAGCCCAGTTGCGCACTTAAAATATCCAGCGGGGTTTCTACAGCAGTGCTTTCGGCTATCATGGCCATGGAGCATAAGGTGGTATCGTCTATGGAAGGTATTGTGGACGATGATGTGGATAAGACGATTGAAAATCTGACCAGTATAGGCGCTGTAGGAATGCAGGAAACCGATAAGCTGGTTTTGAAAATAATGACAAGTAAATAAGATAACGATGAAAGTAAATAGAATAATGAAAGCCATATTACCTGTTTGTATATTAGGTATACTCGCCTTTAATGCATGTAATTCGGCTCAGAATAATACGAAATCAGATAATGGAGATTTAAAAACTGCCGTAGATACAATGAAGTTAAACCTCGACTTTGCCTCTGTCGATTCAATGATACTTATGTTCCCAGACAGCGAAGGGAAAAGAGAGATTGAAAAGGCAGACAGGGAAAAAGTAATAGGTTATCTGACTCAGTTTGTAAATGATACAGCCTGGAATAATAGCGGTATTATGGTAAAGATGGTTGCGCCCGATTATATGCTGAGTCTGCATTACCGTGGTAAGACACAGGATGAAAACAGCTGGATATCGATCTGGAAAGAGTTGAATAAAGCTAAATTCGATAACAAGTGGTATTTGCTACCCGGTGACAAAGAAGCTATGTTTAAGTTGCTTGATACCTACAGTTACGAATAAGATATTATTTATCAATAATTTCACCTTTGACATTTAGTGTCTTTACAGCTTCTGCATTGGAAAAGACGGTCATTGTCTTATTGAATACACCGGTTGTGGTAGTTTCATATTTAATGGTAATTTTACCTTCTTTTCCCGGTAATATCGGAGCATTCGGATAGTCGGCTTTGGCACATCCGCATCCGGTGATTACACGCTGGACAATAAGAGGTGCGTCGCCTGTATTCTTTAATATGAAGTCGTGGGTTACAAGTTTTTTGCTCTTCTCTATTTTACCGAAGTTATGGGCTACTTCACAGAGAGTTATTTCGGGTTTTCCTTTCTTAGCGGTTTGTTTCTCCTGAGCATGAGATAATCCGATTGAGAATAAAAAGGCGAAGAGTATGATGACAGCTTTCTTCATAACGTACTTGTTTTATATTGAAGTTATTAAGTTGTCTACAAATATAACTAAATATTGGTATGAATGAAAGTAAAGGGCTATTCTAAAAAAATGCAGGAAACAAATGAATGTTCCCTGCATAATAAGGTTTAAGAAAGTCTTTAATCGTAAAAAATAATAGCTCCGTTTCCTTAGGTAGAATAAAAAGTAGAACTCAATAAATAGTGTTTAATTATAATCGAAACAAGAGCTATTATTATATGTAATATGTTAGGTCCGGAATGCTTGATTAATCCATGTTTCCTTCACCGGAAGTAGAGCCGCCGTCAGCCCAGTTCGAAATCGTTGAGGTTACTTCTATACCGCCCATATTTATAGTGATGATATAGTTGTATTTCTTACCCGATTCGAAAGTGGTTGCGTCTTTGGGAGCGTAAGAGAACTTAACGTCGCCTACAGATATCTGAAGCAACTTAGAGCCGCCTGTTATTGCCTGAGGGACGATAATAGCTTCACCGCCGGTCAGTTCATTTTCTGTAGTACCTTTTATGCCCAAAGCAGTTACATTGACAGGTGTGCCCGTAGCTCTGGCAATAGAACCATTTGTTAGGTTGAGAGAGGTTTCCGGCAATACATTCAGGACTTCTACACTGCTGAGATTTTGTAAGTCTGTACCATTACCTTTCTTTATGGTAAATTCAAGTTTAGTCAGTTTATGCTTAAACTCGATAGGTACTTTCTTATTGCTCTTACTTACCTCGTCCTTTTTAGTCCACAGTAAGTCTGAAGCAAGATAGTCAGTAAGAGAGGTTTGGTCTTCAACAATACTAAAAGGAATATCGGTTATATCGGCCGGTTTTGTCGACTGATATGGATGATAGGCATAGAAGTCTACCTTGTTGCCGCTAAGCGGATAATACATCTTCGTATCATATTCGAAGTTTCCTTTTCCATCAGATGTGAGCAAAACGTTGCTGTACAGATTGGTTGCAGTAGGATCGCCCGGAGTAGAAGCATTTGTCCATTCAGTAACATAGAAGCCGACTTTGTTCCCGTCGTGTAGCATAGTGTCATAAGTTGACTTGGCAAAGCTTACTTTGCTAGTCAGTAGAATTTCGTTGTCTGTACTTCCGCTTTCATACAGCTCGTCAGAGTTGGAACAACCCACCATCGCAGCTGCAAGAAGTAAAACGCCGGAAAGATTTTTCGCGAAGTTTTTGTTTCTAATGATCATAATTTGAACTCTTTAAAGTGTAATTTGTTTGCTCAGCATGCTTTAAGAAGCATACTAAGTTGTTGTTTATAAATAATAGTGGTGGAAATGGGATATTACTCAAGACAAAGCTTTGAGAATATATGGGTTACCCATTTTGATAATGAGATTATCTTGTGATAATTTTTAAAAGTTTGTTATCGTAGAAATTTTTAATAGTGCGAACTATCATTGTCTTCTTTCGTGTCGCTTGCATTTTATTGTCTCCTTTTTATTCATTTGCAAAAATAATATCAGGTTTCATATTCAACAAATTGCCTAACATTATTTAGATTCTATTTCGAATATGCGTGAAAACTTAACAGTATAAAGTTAAATCTAACTAATTTAAAACTAATACATTCTAAATCGTCTTTAATTATTCTTTCACATTTAGTGGATATATACGAAATATTATCTTCTATTGTTAATCAAAAACTAAGCCATTATATAAATTACCCATTATATGACATATTGTCATTTATGTATTATAACCTATCGTATAATGTATCCGATTGCAAATAAATCTGAGAGAATGATTCTTTTTATCCGGTTTTTAAATCCTTTTATCATTTCATCATTTTTATTTACACTAGATTTTAGTTAAAACCCAATGTTAATACATACATTTGCATCGTCTTTTAGTTAATTTAGAAAATAAAAACAATTCGTAAGGAGAAAGTGTTCTTATAAAACAATGCCTGGGCACTTTCTTTAATAGGAGACCTGGCGTTATAAGTGAAAGTAAAATTGTTTGTCCCCCAAAGACATGCTGCAACTTATTATATATGAATAACATTAGATGTACTTTAGCGATCACTTTACTATGCACATTTCTTTTCAGTGCATGTAAAGAACCCTCAGTAGATTCTCCCATAGTGGAAGTGGAGCCGGTGCGAACCGATAATATTGAGATTTTCGGAGAATATGTAGGACTGATAAAGGCTTCCCGCAATGTAGAAATACATGCTCGGGTAGAAGGTTTTTTGGAAAAGGCCACATTCAGCGAAGGGAAAGAAGTAAAGATCAACGAACCATTGTTTTATATCAACAACAAGCCTTATAAAGCAAGAGTAGAAAAGGCAAAAGCCCAACTGAAAAGGGATGAGGCACAGGAACTGAAAGCCGAAAGCGACTTGGCACGTATAGAACCTTTATACAATCTGAATGCTGCCAGCCGTTTAGACCTCGATAACGCTGTTGCCGCCCTGAATATGGCAAAGGCTGATGTGGCAATGGCCAAAGCGGATTTGGAACAGGCCGAGCTCGAATTGAGTTACACAGTCGTCCGTTCCCCTTTGTCCGGCTATATAAGTGAGAAATATGTGGATATAGGTACATTGGTTGGTAATTCCAAATCCTTATTAGCAACAGTTGTTAAACGCGATACGGTAGTAGTCGATTTTAAACTGACTTCACTGGATTATCTTCGTAGCCAGCGGCGGAATGTACATTTGGGCGAACTGGATACGACACGTTCATGGCAACCGACAGTTACTGTTACTTTAGCTGATAACTCGGTTTACAGTGAAAAAGGCGTAGTCGATTTTGCTTCTCCTTTAGTAGACCCCAAGACAGGAACATTTGGAGTACGTGCCGAATTGCCCAATCCGAATCAGGTGCTTTTGCCCGGACAGTTTACCCGTGTAAAACTGTTACTTGATGTATTGGAAAATGTAGTCGTTGCCCCCCGTAAGGCTATTTCGATAGAAAAGGGCGGAGCATTTATATATGTTGTCCGTCCCGATAGTATAGTTGAGAAACGTTTCATTGAAACCGGACCGGAGCAGGAAAACCAGATTGTGGTAACCCGCGGACTGACAGTCAATGAAAATATTGTAGTAGAAGGTTATCAGAAGCTTACCCACGGACAAAAAGCTATCCCGCGTACACGTGAGGAAGAGCAGAAAATAATAGATCAGGAAAAGGATAGGGAAACGAATAAGGAGGATAAATAAATGAAGCCCGGATTTTTTATAGAGAGGCCTGTTTTATCTACCGTACTTTCTTTGCTGATCGTTATAATTGGTATTATAGGTCTGGTGTTATTGCCTATAGAGCAATACCCGCAGATTACGCCCCCTGTGGTTAAGATCGGAGCATCTTATCCCGGAGCCAGTGCCACTACTGTTTCGCAAGCAGTGGCAACCCCGATAGAGCAGGAGTTGAACGGAACCCCCGGAATGATATATATGGAATCCAGCAGTTCCAACTCAGGAGGCTTATCCATTACGGTTACATTCGATGTGAGCACAAATGCAGATTTAGCAGCGGTTGAAATACAAAATAGGGTAAAACTAGCAGAGAGCCGTTTGCCTGCGGAAGTTCTGCAAAATGGTATTACGGTAGAAAAACAAACTCCCGGACAACTACTGACAATTGCCCTGATTTCCGACGACCCGAAATATGATGAGATATATCTGAGCAACTATGCTACAATCAACATATTGGATGTTATCCGGCGTATTCCGGGCGTAGGGCGTGTATCGAATGTCGGTAGCCGTTATTATGGCATGCAGATATGGGTATATCCCGACCGTCTGGCAAGTTTCGGACTAACGGTAAAGGATTTACAGGATGCCTTAAAGGATCAGAACCGTGAGTCAGCAGCCGGAGAACTTGGTAAGCAACCGATTATAGATGTAGATGTTGCAATGCCTATTACCGCACAAGGACGTTTATCTACAGTAAGTCAGTTCGAGGATATAGTTGTAAGAGCTAACAATGACGGCTCTTTCATCCGTATGCGCGATGTAGCCCGTGTTTCGCTTGAGGCATCTTCATATAATACCGAGAGCGGACTGAACGGAAAATATGCTACTATGCTGAGTGTCTTCATGCTTCCGGGGGCAAATGCCATGGAGGTGGCTGATCAGGTGAAAACTGCAATGGTACAGATAAAGAAAGACTTTCCCGAAGGGCTTGATTATTTGACGCCTTTCGATATGACGGAATATATATCAGAGTCTATCCATGAAGTATATAAGACGCTGTTCGAAGCATTATTTCTTGTTATCGTAGTTGTATTCCTCTCTTTGCAGAATTGGCGTGCATCATTGATACCTATAGTTGCTGTGCCAATATCACTTATAGGTACATTCGGGTTTATGCTGGCAATGGGATTCTCATTGAATATGCTTACTCTCTTAGGTTTGGTATTATCTATCGGTATTGTCGTCGATGACGCGATTGTTGTCGTCGAGAATGTTGAGCGTATCATGGAAGAAAAGAAGATAGGGGCACGGGAAGCAACCCATTTAGCAATGAACCAGCTGGCAGGAGCATTGATTGCAACATCATTAGTCTTAGCGGCAGTATTTGTTCCGGTAAGTTTTCTCGATGGTATCACGGGGTCATTATATAGGCAGTTTTCGGTAACAATCGTTGTATCTGTTCTGATATCGGCAGTCGTTGCACTGACGCTTAGTCCGGCTATGTGCGCTTTGATACTTCGTCCGCAGGAAGAGGGTAAAAAGAAGAACGTCGTTTTCCGTAAGATAAATAGCTGGCTGGCAAAAGGAAATACCAAATATGCTAATATATTGATGAAAATCATTAGTAACCCACGCCGTATTTTAGCCGGATTCGGCATGGTGTTGGTTTTCATTTTTGTACTCAATAAGGTTGTTCCTACCAGTTTTATTCCACAGGAAGATCAGGGCTTTTTCACCGTTGAACTCGAGATGCCCGAAGGAACGACACTCGAACGTATACGTACAGTCAGCGACAGGGCTATCGGATATCTGGACAGTCTTGAAGATGTAGAATATGTCCAGAATGTAACCGGTTCGAGTCCGCGTGTGGGAACGAATCAGGGACGTACTACACTGACTGTAATTCTCAAATCGTGGGGAAAACGCAAAAGAAGTGTCGACGAAATAATGCGCGATGTTCAGAAAGAATTTTATAATTACCCTGAGATAAGGGCTTTCGTCACCCGTCCGCCTGCTATTCCCGGCTTAGGTTCTGCCGGAGGTGTGGAAATGAAATTGCAGGCGAGGTCAGATGCCAAGTGGGACGATCTGGTGGCAGCTACAGATACATTTTTATATTATGCCGATAAATCGAAGCTGATATCGAATGTATCTTCATCATTACAGTCGGAAATTCCTCAGTTGTATTTCGATGTTGACAGGGATCAGGCCATGCTTCTTGGCGTGCCTATGTCAGATATTTTTTCTACAATGAAAGCATATCTGGGTTCGGTTTATGTGAATGACTTTAATATGTTTAACCGTATATATAAAGTATATATTCAGGCCGACCAGTCGTACCGTGCTACGGCAAGCGATATCAACTTGTTTTACGTCAGGACAAAGAGCGGCGAAATGGTGCCTCTGACAGCTTTAGGTAAAACCAGTTATACTACAGGGCCGGGTAATATTTCACGATTTAATATGTATACTTCTGCTTCATTGCAGGTAACCCCATCATCAGGGCACAGCTCTGGACAGGCTATGAACGAAATAGAACGCATAGCCGAAGAACATCTGCCCGATAATATCGGTGTTGCATGGAGTGGTCTATCGTTTCAGGAACAGAAAGCCAGCGGACAAACAGGAGTTGTACTCGGATTGGTATTCTTATTTGTCTTCCTGTTTCTGGCGGCATTGTACGAAAGCTGGACAGTTCCTATTTCGGTTTTATTGTCTTTGCCGGTAGCGGCACTCGGTGCTTTTCTGGGTATATGGGTCTTAGGATTGGATAATGATATTTATTTCCAGATAGGCTTGGTGGCGCTTATTGGTCTGGCAGCCAAAAATGCTATATTGATAGTCGAATTTGCCAAAGAGCAGGTAGATGCAGGTATGCAGCCGATATTTGCAGCCATGCAGGCCGCTAAACTCCGTTTCCGCCCTATATTGATGACATCTTTGGCTTTCGTTCTAGGTATGCTGCCGATGGTAATTGCCACAGGGCCGGGGTCGGCAAGCAGGCATTCTATCGGTACAGGTGTATTTTTCGGTATGATTGTGGCTATTACATTCGGTATTATTCTGGTTCCGTTCTTCTTTGTAATGGTGTATAAGGCAAAGGAAAAACTAAGAATTCCTGAATTTAAGTTCCCTAAATATCTGAAAGTTAAAAGGTTTTTAAGAAAGAATGAAAATGAGTAAACTCAAATATATATTGGTAATGTTTATAGTCCTATCTTCCTGTAAAATAGGACAGAAATATAAACAACCCGAAATGAGTATCCCGCAAACTTTCGATAGCGGTAATATGTCGACCGGAGATATTTCGGATATCGGTTGGAGTACGTTGTATACGGATACCGTATTGCAAAGCTTGATCGATAATGCACTTCTCCATAATAAAGATATGCTGGTTGCCGTCGCCCGTATAAAAGAAATGGCAGCGAACAAACGGATATCCTTTGCTAATCTTTTCCCTGAAATAGGAGGAGAAGTCGCGGGACAAAGAGAATCTTTGGATTATGGAGGGAATAATAAAACCTACGACCCTGAAGTCCGCGCAAACCTGAATGTATCGTGGGAGCTTGATATCTGGGGTAATCTTCGTTGGGCAAATGAAGCAGGTGTGGCTGCGTATTTGCAGACAGTAGAGGCTCAACGGGCATTACGTTTGACGATTATTGCGCAGGTAGCGCAGTCTTACTTCGAACTGAAAGCATTGGATAGAGAACTGGAGATTGTAAAACAAACATTGGAAGCCCGCCGTGAAGGGGTACGTTTTGCCAAACTACGTTTCGAAGGAGGGTTGACATCCGAGATTCCGTATCGTCAGAGTCTAGTAGAGCTTGCCCGTACTGAAACGCTTATCCCTGACTTGGAAAATGAGATAAAGTTGAAAGAAAATGACTTGTTCGTGCTCGTTGGTGAATTTCCTTCGGGTACAATAAGAAGGGGAGGAGAGGATATCGATCATCAACTGATTCCGAAAAGCCTGCCTGTCGATCTACCTTCCTCACTACTGAAGCGTCGCCCTGATATGATACAGGCAGAGCAGAAACTGATTGAAGCAAATGCACAGGTCGGTATTGCTTATACGGATATGTTTCCTACATTGCGGTTGACCGGAAGGCTTGGGGCAGAGAATGACGAACTGGCTAATTTTCTGAAAAGCCCGACTTGGTTTATCTCAGGAGTGCTGACAGGCCCAATTTTCAATATGGGAAAGAATAAAGCCCGTCATGAAGCTGCAAAAGCGGCTTACGAACAGGAAGTATATACTTATGAAAAATCGGTCTTGGAAGCCTTCAAAGAGGTCAATAACTCGATAGTGACTTATAATAAGATGAAAGAAGTATACCGTTCGCAGGAAGCTCTTTATAATTCGGCAAAGTCATATCATGAACTGGCTAAATTGCAGTATATAAATGGTTATATTAACTATATAGACGTGCTTGATGCTCAACGCCAGTTGTTCGATGCAGAGATTGCGCTTAATACTGCAATACGTAATGAATTGACCTCCGTTGTTGCTTTATATAAGGCTTTAGGTGGTGGAATTGCAAAATAATTTCTAATTTAGCGGACTGTTAAATTAAAATCATTCCATTATGCGTAGCTTTCTTATTACTTTCTTTCTGATATGTTCTGTTGTATTAGTCGCACAAGATAAATATGAACTGAAACAGGATATACCGTACATATCTACTTCTGAAACGGATGCATACCGCAAAGAACGGTGTAAACTGGATATATATTATCCTGTCGGTAAGAAAGATTTTCCGGTAGTTGTTTGGTTTCATGGCGGAGGATTAGAGGTCGGAGGTAAGCATATACCAAATGAACTGAAAGAAAAAGGCATTGCTGTAGTTGCCGTTAATTATCGCCTTAGCCCAAAAGCTCAAAACCCTGCTTATATCAACGATGCCGCAGCTTCCGTAGCATGGGTCTTTAAAAATATAGCATCTTACGGGGGCAGTGTAAATGATATATATGTGTCGGGACATTCGGCAGGAGGATATCTTACGCTAATGGTGGGACTTGATAAAAGCTATATGCAAAAATACGGTGTCGATGCCGATAAGATTAAGGCATTAGTACCGATAAGCGGACAAACCAATACGCATTATACAATCCGGAAAGAACGTAACATACCACAAAATATACCCATAATCGACAAATATGCACCGTTGAATCAGGCTCGTGCAGGAGTTCCGCCGACATTACTTATTTCGGGTGACCGACATCTGGAGATGACAGCCCGCTATGAAGAGAATTTACACATGGAGGCTATTCTGAAATCACTTGGAAACAAGGAAGTGACAATGTATGAAGTGCAGGGTTTCGATCATGGAGCCGTAGGCGGCCCGGGATGCCTTTTGTTATTAGACTGGATAAAGAAGTATAGTAAAATCAAATAAGCGCTATATCTGTTTGAAGAGTATTTTAGGGATTATTATAAAATGATCTTTACTTCATTACCCGTAATATCATAATACAGGTTCTGAAATTGATGCAGTGAGGCTATTGCTATACTTAATTTTTCCCCGTTTTCTTTACTGAAATAAAACTTATCCGAATCCATCAGAATATAGAAATTCGGTGTGTCTGCCTTGTTTTCACTAAACAGGATTTCCTTGTCGGATATTCTTTTTCCTCCCGACCGCAACAGTATATCTTTTGATAATTGTATCGGGGCTATCTCACTATATTTATCCGTACCGAATGTAGTTTCCACATAACCGCTTTTTACTTCCGTAATTTCGGTAAAAGGCAGCATAGGCCTGTTGTATCCTATCGGTAAATGAACAAGCCGCCTTACTATATTTCCTTTTCTTAATTCTCTTCCGTCTATCATAATAAAACTATATAGATATTCACTTCTTATTACAACACAAAAACATGAGTATTTGTTTGTCTGATTTATCCTATATATTTATAGTAGAATGGAAATATCGGAAATAAAAAAAGAGATGCTTTTGGCACCTCTTTTCTCTTATGGCGATATCCTTAAATATGCGCCTTTATTTTTTGAGCAATCTCTTCAAATTCGGATTGTTGCAGTTTTACTCTCGGATTTGATAATATCATATCCGATTCTTTATTAATAGGAATCAGATGTATATGTGCATGAGGAACTTCCATTCCAACGACCATCAATCCTATACGTTGACATGGGACAGCATTTTCGATCGCTTTAGCTACTTTCTTAGCGAAAATATTCATTTCGCCGAGTGTAGCATCATCCAGATCGAATATATAGTCTGTTTCCTGTTTGGGTATAACGAGTGTATGCCCTTTTGTCATCGGGTTGATATCGAGGAAAGCAAAAAACTTATCGTCTTCTGCAACCTTGTATGACGGAATCTCACCTGCAACTATTCTACTGAAAATACTTGCCATCCGTTATCAGAGTGAAATATTCATGATTTCGAAACTCATCAGCCCCGAAGGAACTTTTATTTCGGCAATATCACCTACTTTCTTACCCATCAGTCCTTGTGCTACAGGTGTGCTTACTGCAATCTTATTTTCTTTCAGATTAGCTTCACTCTCAGCAACAAGTGTGTAGGTCATTTGTTGGTTATTCTTTGTATTACGTATAGTAACTTTGTTAAGTATCTGTACAAAGTCGGTTCCTATAGCATCTTCATTTATCAGGCGTGCATTCGCCATCAGATTTTTCAACTGGGCAATTTTTGCTTCCAGCAGCCCCTGAGCCTCTTTGGCCGCATCGTATTCAGCATTTTCCGACAAATCCCCTTTGTCGCGGGCTTCTGCTATCTGTTTCGATATAGCAGGTCTGTCCACGGTTTCCAGCGTGTTAATCTCTTCTTTCAACTTTTTGTAACCCTCTTCGGTCATGTAAGTGACAGCCATGGTAATTAAAGATTAAATTAGTTAATGACTATAAATTTTCTGTTGTTTTTAAAGTAACAAAAAGAAAAAGAATCCTTGCCGTATAGGCCAGAACTCCTTTTCCTTTTAAAATCGTTACAAACAAAGATAGTATATAATTTCTATATTATCAAAATATTTTCCGATACTTTTACAATAATTTTTGCACTTCTGCAGACAAATCGTCTGTGGATAAAAGTCTTTTAGCTATCTCCCCTTTTTTGTTAATCAGGAAAGTTGTAGGAAGACCCTGAACATTATATTTCATCAAAATATCCGAAGCTAAATACTTGTCATCTCTTACGCATACCCAAGGAAGATTTACAGCACTGTTCTGCCATGCATGCACGTCTGTATCTACCGAAACCTGATAGATTGCAACATTTCCTTTATGCTTTTCATATACCTTATTCAGTAATATATTATGAGCCGGGGCAAAGTCGGTCTGATATGCTGTGAAGTCAAGGATTACTACCTTGCCTTTTAAAGACGACAGGCTAACTTTCTTATTTTGCATATCCGGTAATGTGATATCATAATATGTTGCGTGGTCTGTTACTTCTGTTGCAGTTATTTTGTTTATTGCTGCTTCTTCATTAGCCATTTTACGAATTTCCATCAATGCATTCAACGTAAAATTCTTCAGGTTTTCTGTCCGCGGCGATTTAGGATATTGTGTATCCCATACTGTCGCTATAGCCTGGAAAGCCGCTATGTCCTTTTTATCATACGGGTCGAATATAAGATAACTGTCTACTTTCTGGAATAAAGCAAAATAAGCAGCTGGACTTCTGTAATCGGAGTATATAAGGTCTTTTGCTTTGTTTTTATATTCATTTACAGCTTCCTGAACATCTGCAACATATTTATCCTGCGATATGGATTTGCTATCATACTTCTTTTTCAGATCGGAAAAAGTATTGCTTAATTTGTTTTGTGCCAGAACGATATCTTTTATCTTTATCGATCCGTTCGAACCTTCTACTGTATAATCCAATGCAAAAGTCGCCGCCGGTGCATTTACTGTTATGGTTTCTGTCGAATCTACGGCTAAGTTGATCGTTTGGTTTTTCAGCTTCAACAAATAAAACTCGGGATATTCAAGGCTGGCTTTGGTGAATCTGAAATTACCTTCACTATCCAGTTTTACCGAATCCAGAATTGTCGTTTCTGTCAGCGATCTTCTTTCAAGGTATAATATGGTAGTGTCGGCATTGCTGATTTTTCCTTCGATGGTAAATTCAGGCTTTTTGTCTTTACAAGATATAAATGCAACCAAAGCAATAGCGAGGATTGTGAATTTCGAAAAAGGAAACGTTTTCATGTATTATGTCAGTTTATTATATATTATGTTCTAAGTCTTATTCTACGGAACAAAGATATTAATTATAATCAAATGTGAACGTGCAGGATTTTATAAAATATGATATATTATGACGTGGTATATAATAAAGATATATATATTTACGTATAATAGTTAAATTTAAGGTCTGTTCCGGACTGTTTTGTTGAAATGCCATTAAATAAAATATGAATATGAAAAGAGAATTCCTGTTTTCTATCTTCATTATCAGTTTTACCTTATTTATACATGCTCAGGATTCCATAAGGGTCGATAAGCTGGATATTATTTATCTAAAAAATGGAAAGGTATTAAAAGGACTTGTTGTTAAAAGTGAACTAGGAACACTTACTGTAAAAACAACCGATAGTATCTCCCAAAAAGATAAAATACAGATTTACCAGCAAGGCGATATAAAAAAGATAGAAAAGGGAAGTATTTCAAAAGCTGCAGAAGAGAATTCTAATAAAGATGTAAACGGATATGCAGAGAGTAATCCCTCTAATGCCCGTAATACAAAAAGACAATCAAGTAATGCTTCTTTATCCGGTCTGTCTTCCGATCCTGTTCAGAATCTTATTCCGGAACAATCGCCTCAGAGTGATATTCTTAGGCAAATGCCCGAACCGAAAGGAAATGTACCGATGCCCATGTTGACAGACCAGCCTGTAATAATCAATGCAGCAAAAAGTGCTGATCCCGATGAATATTTTGATCCGTTCAGTGTACCGAGGCCAAAGCGTCGCGAAAGGATTTGGAATAGGGAGATCAGAGGTTTTCGTGTATTTCTCGACTATGCTTATATACAAGGTATCGGGAAACCTAAGAATCACAGATTGGAATGGGGTACTTCGTTAGGTTTCCAGTTCAATCCTATTTTTTATACCGGTATAGGCACTGCCTACAGCCTCACTCTTAATAATAAAGATTCGTCTTTACCTATATTTATAAATCCCCGTATCAATTTTCTTGATGAGAATACGACGCCTTTTTGGGATGTTAAGTTTGGGTACTCTGTTGCAATGGGGCAGGGTGTTTATTTCAGCACGTCTTTAGGAGTTAGTCTGACAAAGAAAGGCAAAAGAGCTTTAAACTTAGGATTGGTTTACTCTCTTCAGTATGCAAAATACTATGAATGGTCGGAAGAAGAACCAAAAGAAAGGATAAAAGTAAAGCCTACTTATCATGGCCTTGCATTTAAACTGACATATGAATTTGGCATAGGACGATAAATTTATTTCTCCAAATTATGTTTTATAACACATTGTAATAATGTATATTGAGTTATCACAAAGAAATTGAGGTAACAAATAAAGGTAAAAAAAGTTCTAATAATATTTGGAGTGTAAGGTAATGTTTTCTACTTTTGCACCCGCTTTACCACCAAAGGGTGGGCCGGAAACGGGGAAAAGTGAATTTAAAAAAGCGATCTTTGATAAAATGACAACAGAAGATAGAGTGTAGTACAAGCTTGTTAATTAATAATTAACAATTAATAATTAACAATTAATAATTAACAACAACCTACTAGAGATAGTATCAGGGTATTACCGTCAATTAGATTTAGGATATAAGTTTAATGAAAGAGGACAGGATCAGAAGGTATAAAAAAGAAAATATACAAAGAAGAGTTTGATCCTGGCTCAGGATGAACGCTAGCGATAGGCCTAACACATGCAAGTCGAGGGGCAGCATAAGAGTAGCAATACTTTAGATGGCGACCGGCGCACGGGTGAGTAACGCGTATGCAACCTACCTACAACAGGGGCATAACCCGGAGAAATCCGGACTAATACCGCATAAAACAGGGGTCCCGCCTGGGAATATTTGTTAAAGATTTATCGGTTGTAGATGGGCATGCGTTCCATTAGCCAGTTGGTGAGGTAACGGCTCACCAAAGCAACGATGGATAGGGGAACTGAGAGGTTTATCCCCCACACTGGAACTGAGACACGGACCAGACTCCTACGGGAGGCAGCAGTGAGGAATATTGGTCAATGGGCGAGAGCCTGAACCAGCCAAATCGCGTGAAGGAAGACTGCCTTATGGGTTGTAAACTTCTTTTATAGGGGAATAAAAAGGCTTACGCGTAAGCTATTGCATGTACCCTATGAATAAGCATCGGCTAACTCCGTGCCAGCAGCCGCGGTAATACGGAGGATGCGAGCGTTATCCGGATTTATTGGGTTTAAAGGGTGCGCAGGCGGGCTATTAAGTCAGCGGTGAAATTTTCAGGCTCAACCTGAACACTGCCGTTGAAACTGGTAGCCTTGAGTGTGGATGAAGTAGGCGGAATTCGTTGTGTAGCGGTGACATGCTTAGATATAACGAGGAACTCCGATTGCGTAGGCAGCTTACTAAGCCATAACTGACGCTCATGCACGAAAGCGTGGGGATCAAACAGGATTAGATACCCTGGTAGTCCACGCCGTAAACGATGATTACTAGTTGTATGCGATATACCGTATGTGACTAAGCGAAAGCGATAAGTAATCCACCTGGGGAGTACGCCGGCAACGGTGAAACTCAAAGGAATTGACGGGGGCCCGCACAAGCGGAGGAACATGTGGTTTAATTCGATGATACGCGAGGAACCTTACCCGGGCTTGAAATGCAGAAGAATAACGAAGAAATTTGTTAGCCAGCAATGGCTTCTGTGTAGGTGCTGCATGGTTGTCGTCAGCTCGTGCCGTGAGGTGTCGGCTTAAGTGCCATAACGAGCGCAACCCACATTATTAGTTACTAACAGGTCAAGCTGAGGACTCTAATAAGACTGCCGGCGTAAGCTGCGAGGAAGGTGTGGATGACGTCAAATCAGCACGGCCCTTACGTCCGGGGCGACACACGTGTTACAATGGGTGGTACAAAGGGCAGCTACCGGGCGACCGGATGCCAATCTCCAAAGCCACTCCCAGTTCGGATCGGAGTCTGCAACTCGACTCCGTGAAGCTGGATTCGCTAGTAATCGCGCATCAGCCATGGCGCGGTGAATACGTTCCCGGGCCTTGTACACACCGCCCGTCAAGCCATGGAAGCTGGGGGTATCTGAAGTGCGTAACCGCAAGGAGCGTCCTAGGGTAAAACCGGTGACTGGGGCTAAGTCGTAACAAGGTAGCCGTACCGGAAGGTGCGGCTGGAACACCTCCTTTCTGGAGACCTGTCCGAAAAGGTAATACTTTAGAAAGTATTGCACTCTGTCGAAGTTGTTATAAAAATATAACTCAGTTACGAGTTACCAGTTATAAGTTACCAGTATTTAAAATTACTGATGACTGCTAACTGTTAACTGCTAACTGACAAGAGAAACCAGGAAGCTGACAGCTCAGTTTCAGGGAGAAAGTAAAGCCAGTCCTATAGCTCAGTTGGTTAGAGCGCTACACTGATAATGTAGAGGTCGGCAGTTCAAATCTGCCTGGGACTACCGCGATGCGATAGCATCGCAATTAGCAAATGTACCAATTAGCTAATTGACAAACGGGGGATTAGCTCAGCTGGCTAGAGCACCTGCCTTGCACGCAGGGGGTCAACGGTTCGAATCCGTTATTCTCCACAGATTTAATTATGAATTAAGGATTATGAATAAAGAGTATTATCACTCGTAACTTGTAACCCGTAACTTGTAACTAAAAAGAAGATCTTTGACATGATGTAAAACAAGAGCAAGTAAAGAAAAGATTAGAAATAATCTTCTCAAACCCACAAACCAGTTAACAGCTTGCAGTTAACAGCTAACAAGTATCAGTACTTGTAACCTGTAACCTGTAACTTGTAACTGTTTTGAAAAAAGAATAAAGAAAGTAGGAAAGGGCACATGGGGGATGCCTAGGCTCTCAGAGGCGAAGAAGGACGTGATAAGCTGCGAAAAGCTGGGGGGAAGTGCAAATAACTTTTGATCCCCGGATCTCCGAATGGGGCAACCCAGTAACTGAAGAAGTTACTACACTGATTAATCAGTGAGCTAACCCGGGGAACTGAAACATCTAAGTACCCGGAGGAAAAGAAAATAAAAATGATTCCCGAAGTAGTGGCGAGCGAACCGGGAAGAGCCCAAACCAATAATGTTTAGGCATTATTGGGGTTGTAGGACTGCGTCGTGGCACGACCTGTTGGAAGTAGAACGTTTTGGAAAAAACGATCACAGAGGGTGACAATCCCGTATACGACTCCGACAGTAAGCCTAGCAGTATCCTGAGTAGCGCGGGACACGAGAAATCCTGTGTGAATCTGCGGGGACCATCCCGTAAGGCTAAATACTCCTGAGAGACCGATAGTGAACCAGTACCGTGAGGGAAAGGTGAAAAGCACCTCGAACAGAGGAGTGAAACAGACCCTGAAACCATGTGCCTACAAGCGGTCGGAGCACGTAAGTGTGACGGCGTGCCTTTTGCATAATGAACCTACGAGTTACTCTTACTGGCAAGGTTAAGAACTAGGAAGTTCCGAGCCGAAGCGAAAGCAAGTCTTAACAGGGCGATTTTAGTCAGTAGGAGTAGACGCGAAACCAAGTGATCTACCCTTGGGCAGGTTGAAGGTTAGGTAACACTAACTGGAGGACCGAACCGGTAAGCGTTGAAAAGCTTTCGGATGACCTGAGGGTAGGGGTGAAAGGCTAATCAAACTTGGAGATAGCTCGTACTCCCCGAAATGCATTTAGGTGCAGCCTCGGCTTATAACTTATGTCAGGTAGAGCGACTGATTGGATGCGAGGGCTTCGCCGCCTATCAAGTCCAGATAAACTCCGAATGGGCATAAGTGATTACCGGGAGTGAGGGCATGGGTGCTAAGGTCCATGTCCGAGAGGGAAAGAACCCAGACCATCAGCTAAGGTCCCCAAATACATGTTCAGTTGAATTAACGAAGTATGACTACCAAGACAGCTAGGATGTTGGCTTGGAAGCAGCCATTCATTTAAAGAGTGCGTAACAGCTCACTAGTCGAGTGGTCGTGCGTGGATAATAATCGGGCATAAACATGTTACCGAAGCTATGGGATAAAATATTATCGGTAGGGGAGCATTCCACTCCGCCTTGAAGGCAAAGCGTAAGCTTTACTGGAGCGTGTGGAAAAGCAAATGTAGGTATAAGTAACGATAAAGGAGGTGAGAAACCTCCTCGCCGAAAGACTAAGGTTTCCTGATCAACGCTAATCGGATCAGGGTAAGTCGGGCCCTAAGGTGTAGCCGAACGGCGAAGCCGATGGACGAACCGGTTAATATTCCGGTACTGTTATACAGAGTGAAGTGGGGACGCAGGAGTGACACTGTTGCCAAGTGACGGATTACTTGGTTAAAGGAAGTAGACGTTGATTCCGGTAGGCAAATCCGCCGGGAGAGTTGAAACTGATAGTACTACAATCCTTCGGGAGCGTAGATAATACAGGTAAACAGACTGCCTAGAAAAACCGCTAAACGCTAATCTGTCTAGCACCCGTACCACAAACGGACACACGTAGTCGGGTTGAAAATACTAAGGCGCTCGAGCGATTCACAGTTAAGGAATTAGGCAAAATGACCCTGTAACTTCGGGATAAAGGGTGCCGGCTGAAAGGTCGGCCGCAGAGAATAGGAGAAGGCAACTGTTTAACAAAAACACATGGCTGTGCAAATTTGAAAGAAGAAGTATACAGTCTGACACCTGCCCGGTGCTGGAAGGTTAAGAGGAGAAGTCATGGCTTTCGGGTCAGAAGCTTTGAATTGAAGCCCCAGTAAACGGCGGCCGTAACTATAACGGTCCTAAGGTAGCGAAATTCCTTGTCGGGTAAGTTCCGACCTGCACGAATGGTGTAATGATCTTCTCACTGTCTCAACTGTGATCTCGGTGAAATTGTAGTATCGGTGAAGATGCCGATTACCCGCGATGGGACGAAAAGACCCCGTGAACCTTTACTATAGCTTTACATTGACGTTGGGCACTTGATGTGTAGGATAGGCCGGAGGCCGTGAAGCAGGCACGCCAGTGTTTGTGGAGCCACCCTTGAAATACGGCCCTTTGATTGTTTGACGTCTAACCCGCAGTTGCGGGAACAGTGTATGGTGGGTAGTTTGACTGGGGTGGTCGCCTCCAAAAGAGTAACGGAGGCTTCTAAAGGTGTGCTCACGACGATTGGTAACCGTCGGCAGAGTGTAATGGTATAAGCACGCTTGACTGAGAGGCTCACAAGCCGAACAGGTAGGAAACTAGAGCATAGTGATCCGGTGGTTTCAGTATGGAATGGCCATCGCTCAAAGGATAAAAGGTACTCCGGGGATAACAGGCTGATCATTCCCAAGAGCTCATATCGACGGAATGGTTTGGCACCTCGATGTCGGCTCGTCACATCCTGGGGCTGGAGCAGGTCCCAAGGGTTGGGCTGTTCGCCCATTAAAGTGGCACGCGAGCTGGGTTCAGAACGTCGTGAGACAGTTCGGTCTCTATCTATCGTGGGCGCGGGATATTTGCGGGGATCTGACACTAGTACGAGAGGACCGTGTTGGACGCACCCCTGGTTCACCGGTTGTTCCGCCAGGAGCATCGCCGGGTAGCTAAGTGCGGATCGGATAAGTGCTGAAAGCATCTAAGTACGAAGCCGGCCTCAAGATAAGATATCCATTAAGGGTGGTTGTAGACTACGACCTAGATAGGCTACAGGTGTAAAGGCAGCAATGTCATAGCCGAGTAGTACTAATTGCCCGGACGCTTTCTAAAAGGAGCTGTTAGCTTATAGCCCAAAGCCATTAGCTAGCAGCCCAGGACAAAACAACGGTTTGAACAGATAATCATAATCGAACCTTTACTTACTCTTTTACATCGTGTTAACATACACGATTGATAATTATTAATTGTTCATTGATAATTATTAATTGCATGTTATTCAGGTGGTTATAACACCGGGGTTCCACCTCTTCCCATTCCGAACAGAGAAGTTAAGCCCGGTCGTGCCGATGGTACTGCGAAAGCGGGAGAGTAGGTCACCGCCGTTTTAAATCGAGAGTCCTCTTATGTGATATGAATCATAAGGGGACTCTTTCGTTGGGGGATATTTATAGGTAAATATTTTCAACGATTTTATATGATTGAGTTAATCTATATAGATTACGCTTCTCGAAGGTCAATTTTTAGTGGGGGAAGCAATTCCTTCATTTTCTCAATTATTAATTCAGGTTCTATATCCAGACAGTCATATATTTTAGGATTATAACAAGGTTTATTTCCGAAAATGGAACAAGGTTGGCAATCTAATCTTTTAATAATAGCAAAATCCTTATCCGGGTTTATTAAATAATATCCGTTTTCGGGTGTTGTAGCTCCCCATACAGACACTATAGGAATATTTAATAACGCAGCTAAATGTAAATTGGCCGAATCCATGGTGAGTGCAATATTGCATTTCGCCAGAATAGTTGTTTCCTGATCGAAGGAGATGCAATCTATAAGAGATCGTAACGAAGGATATTTTTCTACCCATCTGTCTGCCACTTTCTTTTCTTTATTTCCTCCTCCAAATATCAGGACCTGGTATTCATCATCATTACCAAAATGGGATATTATCTTTTCAATTTTATCTAATGGATATATTTTGGTTTTTTCTCTCGAAAAAGGTGATATTGCGATAAGTTTCTTTTCTGTATTGATATTGAGTTGACTAAATAATTTCGTAAAGTTTCTGTTTTTTATTTTATCTGTATTGAATGTTGGATTTATTCCTATATACCCTAGTTCAGAAAAAGTTTTTTTATGCAATCCGATCATTGTTATTCCGTCATTGCATTTATTCAGGATTCTGTCTTCCGACATAAATATATTTTCGTCTGTGATAGCTATTTGGATATTTCTTTTACTATTTAAGACCTTGTGATACATTTTTTGCTCGATAACGTCGTATTGCAAAAGTGCTATTTTATCGAAAGATGATATGAAAGATTCCATTTTTAGAGAAAAGAGACGCTTTTTTAAAGAGAATGTAAGGCCTCTCAAAATGCCTTTTGACTTTTTAGAAATCATAGGCTTTAGTATAACATTTGACGGCATAACATCTTTAAAGGTCACAAATCTTTCGTTTGTCAATACAGTGAATGTATCGTCGGGATATTTAGCCGCTACTGCAGCAATCAACGGTAAAACTATTAAAGCATCACCAATTCGGTGATACCGTACAATTAATGTATTCGCCATTTTATATATTTCTAAAAAGAATGTAAATATAAGCAATCTTTGTTTCCTTCTAAATAATAAGCCACAAAAGGTGTATCCTTTTGTGGCTCTTAGCTTAACTTACAATTACAGATTAGAAAATAATATTTTGGTTTTGGCGGTTGTTATATACATAGTGATCTTCAACATTTCGTGCATAATGAACAATATCCTTTACTGTAACGCTAGGTGTAGGATTGTTCAATATATACTGTACATAGAATCCGCGCGTATAACCGTTTGGAAGTTCTACATATCCCTGAGGTACAGGGTCGTTCAACCCTAATTTTTTTATGTCTGTCTGTTCGTTGTTTATATATAATTTATATCCGAGTTCGAAATCCGTTAATCTTCTGCACCAGCGGACATTCAATAAATGGTAAGACGTCAATGGTGCAGTATCTACATAGTCGTGCAAGATGATAGCTTGAATCCTTAATGGATCATCAGGCCTGACTACTGCAAACATAGCCGTATAAAATAAATGGTAGATATCACCTTTTTTTCCATCGCTATAGCAGCCGTTGTTTGGTCCCAACCCGTTACACCATGCGCCGTCACCATTCAGACGTGCTCCTCCGGGCATCAGATTGAATTTATACATGTTCGTATTATATCCGTCAAACCAATATGTCTTGAATTGTCCGGCACTTGGATTCGCAATATCGAATGCCATAGGATTTTCTCCGTTCTTTGCACTTAATGCAAATCGTACATCCCGTTCATTGAGCCTGTCATGTATCCGGTCGTAAGATGTATTGAACGGGCACATGGCAAACAGCTGTCTGTAATCTTCCTGTGCAGGAAGTTTCCAGCCTTCTGCTACCTGACCGTATTGATCATACATCTTTCCATGTTGATTCATATACAATACGCTTGGGTAGCTGTAATGACGTCCATAATATTTTTCGAAATCAGCTATGTCCTCCAGCTGATATTGTGCCGGATCTATTCGAATTCGTTCGACATACCTGTCCAGTAATGCCTGAGTGATAGGATGTGAATTCTCAAAATCACCACCCCATGGAACTACATGACTGAAATTTTGATCGACCCAATAATACTCTCCAATTTTTCGGGCAGTATATTCACCTAATAATTTAGATTGATGATTAACTGGTCCATAAAATTTTAAAGGCTGAGTCTCCGGCAATTCTCTTGAATCTTCATTCAGGTAATAAAACACCACAGTCGGTTGTAAAGAACCGAATAGTTCAACTTTCTTTTTTTTCTCTTCGCTGATATATCCTTTAGGAGATTTTACTTCTTCTATAGTAAAAATTCCTCCGGGGAAATTATTAATTTCAATGGTTCCATTGTCGAGGGTATATGTCTGAACAGTATTACCCCGAGCATCTACAATTTTGTATTCTCCTCCATTAACTAATGAATTATCCGCGATATCTTTTGAAGAAATGGAGAAACATTGCTTCGAGATATCCACATCATCACTGCTACATCCGTAAATTACTACGGACAATAATAAAAATAATAAAAATTTAGTCTTCATCCCACCTTTATTTAATGGCAAGCCGAGCAGCTTAGTGAAATGAGAAAGAAATTGATCTTATGACCAATTGAAGGATTCATGTCACACGACATTTCATAACTTAATAACAAGGATATTTAGATTTTGTTTTATTAAAAAATGTTATTTTTTGTTTTTTATTTTTCATTGAAATTAGATTCTTTGAACCTGAATTAATTGTAAAAGCGAATGCTAGAAGATATATGAAAAGATGGTTATCTTTGTAGATCTTTAATAAAGCATATTATGCCGAAAATTTCCATTATAACACCTACATATAATTCAGAAAATACTATTCAGGGAACAATTGAAGCCTTGTTGCGCCAGACCTTTTCCGATTTTGAATATATAATAATAGACGGACTTTCGAAAGACGGGACAATAGAAAAGATAAAGAGCTATATTCCCCGTTTTCAGGCTAAAGGTGTCGATGTAAGGATTATCAGTGAGGCTGATAAGGGTGTATATGATGCAATGAATAAGGGTATCTCTCTTGCAAAAGGAGAGCTTATAGGCATTACTAATTCTGACGATTGGTATGAAGATAATGCTTTAGAAATGATGTGGAATAAATTCTCTGATGGAAAAACGAACCGTTCGAACTGCATGATATATGGTATAGAGCGCGTATGGAAAGATGACAAAATATTTAATGTCCAACGCCGTGGTGCCGCATATATATCCGAGAGCGTGCTACCGCACTCGACTTTTTTCGTGGCAAAGGCAGTATACGAAAAATTCGGTGCTTTTGATCTTTCTGTTAAAGTCTTAGCCGATTATGATTTCATCTGCAGATGTGCAAGCCAGGGAGTGGAACTTCAGGAAGTTGATGTTGTAATTTCTAATTTCCGTTTAGGCGGCATATCCTCTTCTTACTTTGATTTTTATGCGGACTATTATAGGATAAAACATAAATACGGCTTTATCGATGATAAGAAATATAAGGAATTGAAGTTTGTATTAAGGGTCAAGAAAATTATTAATAAGTTCATAAAGAGATGGTAATATATAAAGAAAGGGAGAGTATAAAAATACTCTCCCTTTCTTTTATTCAATGATATTCATTATAGTTACTTTAACTGTTGATCCATCCATTCTATTCTCTTTTTCAACCAGTCTTTAAGATAGTCTATCTCTCCCTTATAACTTCCAGTAACTACGTTATTAGGCCATACATGTTTGTTTAATATACGCCAGCGTCTGAAATTCACTATTTGAGAGACTTCCATTTGTTTGGCTAAATCATCAATATACGGATTTAGGTCGTTTAATTCTCCACCCCGTAATACACTCCAACGGTCTCTTATCTTTTGCATAAATTCCGGATGAGATACAAATTCTTTGTACCAATCGGCGTTCATAGTATACCACCCATTAACTGTTTCACAACCATTATAATCGACATTCCCGAATGCAATATCATAATCCCAAACCGGACCGAAATATACTACATCATTATCACGGTCTTTATATACAAATGTGCTTAAGCGGAGATTACCGTCTACATTCTTCGATATTTCATTTATTAACAGATTATCGATAAATGATTTCAGATCGAGGTATTTTGGTAATTCATCTATTGGATTACCGCTTTTACCATATAGTGCATCTTCAAGTTTCTGTATATGGGCTGAGATGTAATCCTTCTGATTTTGAGGAATATCTTCCGGTCTGTTAACACAAAAGGTCATATCGGCTTCTCTTGTTTTGAAAAAGACAGGTTCGCTTTCACGTTCGTCAATTTCCAGTAAATATCCACCACTGACATTTGTATCCGTGGCTTCCATTTCTGCTATGTTCACCCTGTTCTTATCTATTCTTATATGTTCACATAACATATAATTGCCAATATAATCTCCATTGAGTATTACGTCTACATATTTTGCACGCGGAGTATATGGATATTCCATACGACGGCTGATTTCAAAAGCAAGTTCGTTACGAAGTAATGTCTTGTCAGAATAATTGGCCAATAATACCCAATGCTTACTTTTCGGCATGCCTAATATTTCGGAGGATTTATTCAGTTTAAGCCTGTACGGCTTCTTTTCCATTCCCCATGTGCTATTACCGCGTCCCTTAATTTCAGTTTCTGCTTCGAAAAGTTTTTCTGTAACTTCTCCTTTCTCATCTCTGGACTCAAGCGTGATAGTTGCATTCAGATATTTTTCTTTCACAATGATCGGCTCTCTGTTCTCAGTGTTTATGGTTAGCAACGGAAAGTGGAATCCTTCAGGTGGAGGTAATATAGCTTCGTCCTGCTTTATTTCAACAGAGGCAGTCTTAGTGTTTCCCTTTATGGTAAGTTTCGTAGAAAGAGGGATATCATCCTTGTTTTCTATCACTTCCACTTCTATTGTCATATCTCCTTCACCTTTTAGAGGGCTCACTTTAAACCACTCTTTGTTTTCAGGCAATATTTCCCACTTTGCATTCGATTTAATGGAGAAGCTTTGTTTGCCTCCTTTGGCTTCAAATGAGAGTACGGGTTTATCGACTGTAAGTGTTTCGGGTACTTTAGGCTCTACTGTTTTGTCATCGCTCGAGCAACCGCTGATAATCAATGAAAGGAAAATGATAAAGTTAAGGAGAAAGATGTGTTTTTTCATGGATATTAGATTTAGTGTTTTATTCTCTACTTACAAAGAAACGAAAGAATACTGAATAAGCAAATATTTACGTTAATATCAGGCACATCCGATGGTATTTTAAGGAAGGGAAAAGCATACTCATTTTTCTTGTTTTTCCCGATAAAAATTCGTATATTTGTTAGATTTTTGAACGCAAAACAATGGGTGGATATCCGCCTCAAAAACAGCAAAATATATAGTATGACTGAGAAACAAAAAATTGCGAGCGAGTCTTATTCTGCTCAGAACATCCAAGTGCTTGAAGGCTTGGAGGCTGTAAGAAAAAGACCTGCGATGTATATCGGTGATATAAGTGAAAAAGGATTACATCATTTGGTGTATGAAGTAGTAGATAATTCCATAGATGAAGCTTTGGCTGGTTTTTGTAACGATATCAAAGTTACAATACACGAGGACAACTCTATATCTGTTAAAGATAACGGCCGTGGTATTCCGGTAGATATCATGGAAAAGGAAAAGAAGTCGGCACTCGAAGTAGTATTGACAGTGTTGCATGCCGGAGGTAAATTCGATAAAGGAACATATAAGGTTTCCGGAGGACTTCATGGAGTGGGTGTATCATGTGTAAATGCGCTTTCTACTTTTCTGAAAGCCGAAGTTCATAAACAAGGATTTATATATACGCAGGAGTATTCTTGCGGGAAACCTTTAACAGGTGTAGAAAAGCAGGGCGCTACCAATGATTCGGGTACGATCATCTCTTTCAAGCCGGACGATACGATATTTACCGTAACAGAATATAAATACGACACATTGGCTTCGCGCCTTCGCGAACTTGCATTTCTGAATGCAGGCGTGACTCTTTCACTGACTGACGAACGTCAGAAGAAAGAAGACGGGACATATCGTTCCGATGTATTCTATTCAGAAAAAGGGCTCGAAGAATTTGTCCGCTATATAGACGCTTCGAAAGAAGCACTGATAGACGATGTGATACATATTGTTACCGAAAAGCAGGGAACTCCTGTAGAAGTGGCAATGACATACAATACGTCTTATAATGAGAATGTTTATTCTTATGTAAACAATATACATACAATAGAGGGAGGTACTCACCTTACAGGATTCCGTCGTGCCTTATCGCGTACATTGAAGAAGTATGCGGACGACACGAAGATGCTCGAAAAGGTGAAGATAGAAATCAGCGGTGATGACTTCCGCGAAGGCCTTACTGCAGTGGTTTCGATCAAGGTTGCCGAACCTCAGTTCGAAGGCCAGACGAAAACCAAGTTGGGTAACAACGAGGTTATCGGTGCTGTCGATCAGGCTGTAGGTGAAGCTTTGGGGCATTATCTCGAAGAGCATCCGAAGGAGGCCAAGACTATTGTAGAGAAAGTAATCCTTGCCGCTACTGCTCGTGCTGCAGCACGTAAAGCACGCGAAATGGTACAGCGTAAGTCTCCATTAACAGGTGGCGGACTTCCGGGGAAACTGGCCGACTGCTCGAGTAAAGATGCTGAAAGCTGCGAGATTTTCCTTGTCGAAGGGGATTCTGCAGGTGGAACGGCAAAACAAGGCCGCGACCGTATGTTTCAGGCTATTCTTCCGTTGAGAGGTAAGATACTGAATGTGGAAAAAGCAATGCCTCACAAAGTACTTGAGAGCGACGAAATCAAGAATATCTATACGGCACTTGGTGTAACGATAGGAACTGAAGAGGACTCTAAAGAGCTTAATCTTGAGAAACTCCGTTACCACAAAGTAGTGATCATGACCGATGCCGATGTGGACGGAAGCCACATTGCCACACTGATTCTTACATTCTTCTTCCGCCATATGAAAGCCCTCTTGGAGAAAGGTTATGTTTATATTGCTACTCCACCGCTTTACTTATGTAAGAAAGGGAAGGTAGAAGAGTATTGCTGGGATGACAGACAGCGTCGTGCATTTATCGACAAGTATGGTGATGGTGACGAGAACTCGATACATACCCAACGATACAAAGGTCTTGGAGAAATGAATGCTATCCAGCTTTGGGATACAACCATGAATCCGGATCACCGTACATTGCGTCAGGTAACAATTGAGAATGCAGCAGAGGCCGATCATATCTTCTCAATGCTTATGGGCGAAGACGTTGCTCCGCGCCGTGAGTTTATCGAAGAGAATGCGACTTATGCAAATATCGATGCATAAAAAATATACTCGACTATTTAAAAGGCTGCAGAAATGTAGCCTTTTTTATTTCTTCATTTAGTATCTTTGTGTGCAATTTTAACTTAAAAGTTGCACTTATGACTCTTTTACTTCAATCCTACTCCGCTTTTATCTTCGATTTTGACTACACCTTGGCCGATTCTTCAAAAGGTATTGTTTATTGCTTCCGTAAGATTCTCAACCGCCATAGTTATATCAATATTTCCGATGATTCAATAAAAAGAACCATAGGAATGACATTGGAAGACTCTTTCTCTCAACTCACAGGACTTACTGATGCAGATATCTTAACAACACTAAAATATGAGTATGTAGAAGAAGCATATAAGGTAATGAATGCTAATACTGTATTCTATGATGCGTCTTTACCGTTTGTAACAAATCTGAAGCAGTCAGGCAAACTCACAGGCATTGTATCAACCAAACAAAGCCATATGATCAGGGAATTTCTGGTAAGTAAAGATGCAATCTCTTATTTCAATGTAATAATCGGTATTGAAGATGTTAAGTATACAAAACCAAATCCCGAAGGGTTGCTCTTAGCAATTCAACATCTTAATATGCCTGCAGATAAGGTACTTTATTTAGGCGACAGCATTATCGATGCCAAAACAGCAGAAGCTGCTAATGTCGATTTTATAGCAGTAACGACAGGTGCCACTCTAAAAGATGAATTTTTGCGTTTTCCACACAAATATATAGTGTCTTCTTTATCGGAACTTACGATATAAGAGCAAATTGGGGATTACCTGCGGTTATCCCCTGTCTTTTGTATTTTCGTCTGGATTTATCCAGTCATTAGCGGCTTCTACTTCCTTGTCGCTAACTTGTTTAGGAAAAGCAGAATCCTTATCTTTTCTTGCTTCTTCGTATCCTTCAAAATCTTCGTGAGATTGGTAAGTTTTATCATTTTCCATAATCGTAGTTTGTATAAATTATTTTTAATTATTTATTCATAAGGATAACAATAAACAGTCCTTACTTGTTTAAATATCATTCAGTATATAGATAAATATTTCTGTAAATAGTATGGATTGCAAGTACTTTATTTCGTTAAGGCTTTATCGAAAAAATTGGTAGCAGGCTACTATAACTCGCAACTAATCTATATCTTTGCAATCCATACTTTTAACAAAAACAATATGACCGTTAAGAATATCATTGCCATTTGCTCCATGCTGACGTTGATTGCATGTGCATGTAATAACAAGACATCGACAAGCAAGCCGATAGAAGCATACCAGAAAATATCGCCCGATTTTAACGGAGATAGTGCATATGCCTATGTTGATAAGCAAGTAGCATTCGGGCCACGCGTACCGAATACACAGCAACATGTTGCCTGTGGTGATTATCTGGTTTCGGAACTGAAACGCTTTGGCGCAGATGTACAGGAGCAGAAGATGGTTGTAACGGCTTATGACGGAACAAAACTGAATGCGCGTAATATTATCGGATCGTATGGATTAGATAAAGCAATACGAGTGCTTTTATTCGCACATTGGGATACACGTCCTTATTCAGATAGGGATGCCGACAAGGCTAATTATAATAAGCCTCTGCTCGGAGCAAATGACGGAGGCAGCGGTGTGGGCGTCCTTTTAGAAGTGGCACGAATAGTTCAGTCGAAAGCACCGGAAGTAGGTATAGACATTATATTCTTCGACGCAGAGGATTACGGTACTCCGGTATTTAAGACGAAAGCAGACTTTAGCGATAAGTGGTGGTGCCTCGGATCACAATATTGGGCTAACAATCCGCATGTAAAAGATTATAAAGCAAAGTATGGAATCTTACTGGATATGGTAGGCGGTATAGATGCGAAGTTTTATAAAGAAGCTTATTCGAAAGAGTATGCAGCCAATGTTGTCGAAAAAGTATGGAGTACAGCAGGTAAAATGGGTTACGGTAAATACTTTATAGGAAAGGACGGCGGTATGATTACTGACGATCATGTTCCTGTAAACCAAATACGGCGGATTCCGAGTATAGATATAATCCAATATGATCTGGAATCGGATCATGGCTTTGCTTCTTACTGGCATACACAGCAGGACGATATGAGGAATGTCAGCAAGGAAACATTAACTGCTGTGGGACAAACGGTATTAGAAGTTATTTATAACGAGAAATAAAAATGGGGACAATAAACGAAGTACAGGACGAAATAATAGAGGAATTCTCAATGTTCGACGATTGGATGGATCGTTATTCATTATTAATCGAACTCGGTAATTCTCTCGACAAACTGGATGCTAAATTTAAAACGGAAGACAATCTGATAGCGGGTTGTCAGAGCCGTGTGTGGCTGCAGGCCGAATATATCGACGGCAAAATCGTATTCAAGGCAGAAAGTGATGCAGTCATAGTAAAAGGTATTATCGCCTTATTAATAAAAGTATTGTCGAACCGTACTCCTGATGAAATAATTAATGCCGACCTTTACTTTATCGAGAAAATAGGATTGCAGGAAAACCTCAGTCCTACACGCTCGAATGGTCTGGTATCGATGATAAAGCAAATCCGTTTTTATGCTATGGCCTACAAGGCTAAAGAGCAAAGCTGATTATGAATGTGATATTCCATGTAGCAACAGGTGTTGGCGCGGTTGCAACATTGGTGAGCATACCGAATATGCAGACTGCCAAAGGCCGGATTTTATATGGAGGCTGCGCATTCGTAGCTGGCGTTATCATTCATGGAATATTGGACTATTTGCCTCATTGCTATCCATTATCGGCTAAGGTAGATGCGGGAATCAGTCTCTTGCTTATCGCTGCATTTATATACTTTATAAAATCCGGATACCGATTGTTCGCCTTTTTGTCATTTGCAGGCTGCATATTTCCCGATATTGTGGATCTTTTACCCTCTATATTGAATAAGTATCTGAATCTGGATATCCCTCTTTCCGATAAGATCTTTCCGTGGCATTATCCGGATTATTCGGGTTCTATATTTATAGGTAAAAGTATAGCTTCCGATATAAATCATGTTATGGTTGTTCTACTGGTAGCCATAATATGCTGGTGCAGAAGAACAGATATAAAGTCACTATTTATTAAATAGGGCTGATCAGAAAGCTCTGTAAACAATAGTCCGGCCACTGGTTTCTACCAAAAATTCATTGCCGGTAGCCTCATTTAGGGTAGCTTGCCACCAGTTAGTAAACACATGGTCATTCACAGGAAATTTCACATGCTTTAAGGTAATGGGCTTGTTGTCTATCGAGAATAGAGAAACCTGCTGTCCTTCCTTACTTTCGAATACCGAATCTGAATCTATAGCCACAAACACTCCGTAGTCAGTAATCATTTCTACATTTACTTCTTTCATGTACTCCCACAAAAGACTTACATTAGCTATCGTGTGATCTTCCCTCTTTCCTGTAGCACCTAAGATGCAAATATTCTTTCTGCCTTGTTCTATACAGAATTGTACGGATTTAGTGAGGTCATTTGTCTCCTGATCAGGATTGCGGTGAATGATATCTTTAAACCTTACCGCGTTTTCCTTCGACAAGGAATCGCAGTCGCCTGCAATGGCATCCGGAATCCTTCCGGTTTTGATCAGGTTGTCGATTGCACCGTCACAGCAAACAAGATATTTGCTATTGTTTAATATCGCCAACGGAACAGAATGGGAAGGGAATTCGCCATTCGCCAGTATCACTGTTTCCATTTCCCGGTCGGGAAGCGGAAGATAATATTTCTTCATTTCGAATATGCTATATCCTTTTAAACAGCAAAGTTAACGAATAGTTTTTTATCTCCCCTTTGATTTCCTTATTGATTGAAAGACTTGTATACGGGTACTTTATTTGTGTATTCAGTTAAGTCGTATTCTCTTATTTCCCTTTCTCCGCGGCTGTCGAAGTTCAGCATTTTATATTGCTTCCCGTTTTTGTCTATACGTACACCCCATGTATAGCTGGCGGGAGTATACCAAAAAGTACATTTCCATGTAGTGCCGCCCGTTTTATGATAGATGCCTTCACTTTCGAGATATTGCAGTATCTTGTTGTATCCGTATGTGTCGGGTCTGTTTTCATGGTCGGTTATCGAACAATTACCTCTGTTGTCACATCTTATCCATTTTCCTATTTTTACCTGGTAGGGAAGGAGTACTCCTTTTTGTTTCAGACGTCCGTCGGCATAAAATTCTTTATATACAGTATGTATGGCCGGATGTGCAGGCCTTTCGTAGACCTCGAAATTCGAATTTTTCTGATACGATTTCACCTGAATCTGCGTGCCGTCATGTCTGGTTTCGGTATAGTCCAGCATCGACCCTTTAAATTTACTGTTGTATTGATTTACATCCAATCTTTCATTACTGATCTCCACCCTGTAATTAGGGTAAATTTCAGTGTATCCGGTTTGGGCTGCAATGCTTGTAAAAACGAAAAGTGCACTACTAATGAAAAATGCAAATTTCAAAGTTTTGGTTTTCATGTTAAAGTGTGTTTGTGTCCTAAGTTTGATTTCGCTTCCCAAATATACTAAAAAATGATTTTCGCTATTATAAATAACGAATAATTCTCTGAATATATTTCACACTTCTTAAGTATATAAGGTTAAAAAGTAACAAAAGTAACGGAAATCAATGTATCAATTAGCAAATATGCCGATGTGCCAATGATAAAACGGAGGGTAATCATAATTATTTACATTAATTAACTATATTTGGTTAAAAAGTAACAAAAGTAACGAATTTCTGAATTTTATAAATTAAAAAAATCAAAGAACGCTCGATATGTAATTCTGTAATATAGATAAAAATCTAAACCGGAAATCAACATTCATGCTTGGCAAAATGTTATTATTTCATCTATATTATAAGGTCAGATATTTATAGTTCGATAAAAATAACGACCTTTGCAAGCAAAAAGTAAATAAGAATAATTGATGATAGAAATAAATAAAGTTCCGTCCCCATGCTTTGTCATGGAAGAGGAATTACTTAGGAAAAACCTTTCGCTTATCAAGTCGGTAAAAGAAAGAGCCGGAGTGAATATAATACTGGCATTCAAAGCATTTGCCATGTGGAAATCCTTTCCTATCATTCGTGAGTATATTCCGTATTCCACAGCCAGTTCGATATATGAAGCGCAACTGGCCTATGAAGAAATGGGGAGCCTTGCTCATACTTTTTCCCCAGCCTATACGCATGAAAAATTTCCTGTATTTATGAAATACAGCAGCCATATTACATTCAATTCGCTTTCTCAATACGAACGTTTTTATCCGGAAACATTGAAGTATGGGAAAAAGATATCCTGCGGTATCCGTATCAATCCCGAATATTCAGTTGTGGAAACGGATTTATATAATCCGGCTATGCCCGATTCACGGTTAGGGGTTCCGTCTTCCCATTTCGGGGAGCAATTGCCGGAAGGTATCGAAGGGTTACATTTCCATTCTTTATGTGAATCATCTTCATATGATTTGGAGAAAACATTGGAACAGGTAGAAAAGAAATTCGGACATCTTCTCAAGCAGGCGAAATGGTTGAATATGGGTGGCGGTCATTTGATGACACGCGAAGACTATGACGTGGAACATCTTATCAAATTGTTATTATCTTTTAAGGAAAAGTATCCGAATCTGGAATTAATAATGGAGCCGGGCAGCGCGTTTGCATGGCAAACCGGAATATTGGTTTCTAATGTGGTGGATATTGTTGATAATGGCGGAGTAAAGACGGCTATACTCGATGTATCGTTTGCCTGCCATATGCCCGATTGCCTCGAAATGCCCTACAAGCCGCGTATTCGCGGGGCATATCACGAGCCGATAGAAGGACTTCCGACTTACAGAATGGGTGGAAGCAGTTGCCTGAGTGGTGACTTCGTAGGAGAATGGTCTTTCGATGAACCGCTTCTGATAGGAGATACGATTATTTTCGAAGATATGATACATTATACTATTGTCAAAACCACGATGTTTAACGGTATATCTCATCCGGCTATTGCCCTATGGAATAAGGATAATCAACTGGAAATATACAGGGAATTTACTTACGAAGATTACAAAAATAGAATGAGTTGAAATAGTTGACAATGAATAATTAATTAACTCTGTAACTCGTGACTGCCCATAGGACGAAGTAACTTGTAACTAATCTTAAAATGTTAAAAATGAGATTGTAGACAATAAGATTTTCATACCGGCGTTTCAATTATACAACTAAAAGAAACGGAAATCGCCTATGAAGAAAATCTTTACTCCTAAACACTATCATCGTGCTGATAAAAAAGAAGAGAAGGTTGTCGCACCTTCCGAAAAGACATTAGACTTTTTAAGACAATTTGCACGGGTACATCATGTTGAAAAGGCTTTGCCGGATATGATAAATGGACTTTGTATAAATTAAGTCCGGATAAAAATGAAAGATAAAGTACAAGTTATAATGGCTTGTACTTTTTTTGTTGAATAGCCTAAGTCTGGAGAGACATGGTATTTTCCCTCTTCTTCCGGGCTCAGGCTATTCTTCACCTAAGTAATTACTTGAAAAATCGAGATACAATAATTTTGTCTCCTTATTAATAATCACCTAGCCTCGACATATAAAGTCGTTTTCCGTCACTAGTATCTCTCTTTATCATGAACATGGAAAATGGTTTTATTTCCAGTAGGTCAACTTCGGAGATTCCGTTTTTATTCTTTTCCAAATATGCATCATACCCTTTTTTTGTCCATAAATATGATTTTGAGATACCTCCCTCTTTTTTTGCCCATCGATAAAGAAAGAAAACGATATTCTGACGGCTGTAATTAGTGAACTCGGATGTGTCTACCTTTTTCCCATCCAGCCAGATCTGATTCTCGGCTCTTATACATGCTTTCCATTCATCCTTATTGGGACTTCTTAACTTAATAGCATTCAGAGGGCCGTTGAAGTGAATATCTACTGTTCCGCGTTGTTCTTTCGTCATTCGTAAATATAGAGGATACAAGCGTTTCCAATCTTCGTCTGTCAAATCGAATGATTTCCATTCTACTTTAGTTCCAACATGAGATTCTTTATATTTATCGACAATACGTTTGTATTCATTTAGTTCCTCCTGCGAAATACCACTTTCCGGAATAATCTTTTTATCCTGTATCTCGATGGATATTTTGGTCAGGATTTCAAATCCTCCGGCTGTCGTTTTTGCTGAAAAAATGCAGAATGCAATCAGAAACAGCGGAATAGTCATAACTTTTTTGCATATAATTTTCTTTTTAGATGTTATTTTCTTCATCATTATTAGTCGCTTTTTAGTTATTAAATAATTAAAATTGCTGGCCAGAGTCAATTTATTTTTTTCGCCTATTTTGTCAATTAGCATCAACTGATAGGCAGATATATCATTACATTTCAATATTACATTTTCATCGGCTAAGAACTCGTGGTTAAGTTTTATCTTATTTTTATACCAATATACTACCGGATTGAACCAGAAAATAACAGATAATAATTCAACGAAGAGGATGTCTATTGAATGTTTTTGCATTGCATGTGTATGCTCATGAAGCAGTATTTCTTCTTCAATATTTCTGTTTTGGAATTCTTCTTTATCTATGAATATATAGTTGAGAAAACTGTATGGAACTGTTGCCCTTTCTGTCAAAACAAGCTTTGTCCCGAAATAATCCAGCTTCTCGCATTTCTTTACAGAAGATATAAGCCTGTAGATATTTGTACAAAACCTAGTCAATAAAAGCAGACATACAGCAATATATGTAATCAGGGTCAGATATTTGGGATTGACTATGCCCCGTTCGCCGGAAGCTGTAATTTGTGCTTTATTAGTAGCTATATAAGCTTCTTGAGCTATATTTTCCGGTTCGGATCCGACTACTATCGGTTCAATTATAGCTGGTATGCTTGAGCCAACCTCTATTTCTACAAGAGGAATAGTAATAGAAAATATAAGGCTACCCAATAAGAATATCCTTTTGAAGCGATGCATTTTTTCTTTTTCCAGAAAGAAATGATATGCAAGAAGCGACAATGATGCGCATAGGGTCATTTTTAAAAGATATATAATCATAACTTTTTCTTTTTAATTTCCTGTTCTATAATTTTTTTCAGGTCTTCCAGTTCGGATGCAGACAGGTCACTGGTTTTGGTGAAAAAAGACGCAAACTGGAGAGCCGAATCGCCGAAGAAGTTCTTTATTATACCGTTTACATATTTTGAAAAATAATCTTCTTTCGAAATCAACGGATAATACTCTCTCGAATTTCCATATAACTTATACGAAATAAAACCTTTCTCATGTATTCTCTTTAATAAGGTTGCGACTGTTGTTATCGCCGGTTTGGGTTCGGGGTAGCAATCCATTATATTTTTAGTGAATGCTTTGCCCAGATTCCATATATATTCCATCAGTTGCTCTTCTGTCTTGGATAACTTCATTGTTCTACATTTTGAATATTTGTTCTACAAATGTAGAGTATATTTTTAATAAAACAATAGATAGGAAGATTTTTTTATTTTTTTATAAGCAAGAAATACATAGAATGTCAAATTCAGGGCTGTCAGTTTCTACCCGTCTCTTTTTTTACTATATTTACATTCATAATTTATAACTCATATCTTATAATTAAAAAGACATGGCTCACAAAATAGCGCCTTCCCTTCTTTCGGCAAACTTCCTGAATCTTCAGGCTGATATAGAAATGATCGATAACAGCGAGGCCGACTGGTTTCACTGCGATGTAATGGATGGGACATTCGTACCTAATATTTCGTTTGGTTTCCCTATCATAAAACAAATCAGTAAAATAGCGAAGAAACCGTTGGATGTACATCTGATGATAGTCAATCCTGATAAATATATCAATGAAGTAAAGGACGCAGGCGCATATATGATGAATGTGCATTACGAGGCCTGCACACATCTGCACCGTACGGTATCTGCAATCCATGATGCAGGGATGAAAGCAGGGGTGACGCTGAATCCGCATACACCGGTTTCGTTGCTCGAGGATATTCTGCAGGATGTGGATATGGTGTTGTTGATGTCTGTTAACCCGGGATTTGGGGGCCAGAGATTTATCGAGCATACCCTTACAAAAGTTGCCCGGCTAAAAGAAATGATTTTGAAGAGAAATCTGCACACACTGATAGAAGTAGACGGTGGAGTGAACCTCGAAACGGGCAAGCTATTGGTGGATGCAGGCGCCGATGTGCTTGTCGCAGGTAACGCAGTCTTTGCTGACCCTGACCCGACGGAGATGATACATAAATTGAAAAGTCTCGCGTAATATTTTGATTTGCGGGCATGAAGAATCCGTTCTCTAAATTACCTTTTCTGTTCTTCCTGTTTCCGCTTGTAGCTGGAATATTATTACAATATTATTTTCAGACAGCATATTTGAGCATAGCCTTTTTTCTTACAGGATTATCGGTTATGCTTTTTTCATACTTCATACCCGAAGATAAAGAATTTAGCTGGCGCTGGCTTTTTGGCGTTGGAGCCGCTTTTTTTCTGATCGGTGTCGGAATGGTATCGACTACTTTCCGGCAGGAAAAATCTTCATTTACTCTTTCCGATGAGATAGAAGATTATACAGGAATAATAACCGATACGCCGCAGGAGAAGCAAAAAACAACAGCCTACAGGGTATACCTGCCGGATGAAGATAAGCAGGTTGTCTGCTATCTGCAACGGGATTCACTTAATGTGCACAGGCTTCAACCCGGAGAAATAATTAATTTTCGGGGAAAGATACAGGAGTTTCAGAATATAGGAGATTTCGATTATGTTCGTTATATGTACGATCAGGGCTTTATCGGTTCTGTCTATTTACCTAACCATTCGTGGCAATCGGCGGGAGGGGTTTCATCCTCGCTTAAATATACCGCATTGCGTTGCCGGCAGCATATAATGGACTTTTATAAATCGTTGGATTTTACCGATACCGAATATAGTATTCTCTCAGCTTTGACGCTCGGGTATCAGAACGATCTGACCGATGATATAAAGCAAGGATTCAGGACTACAGGTACGGTACATGTACTTTCGGTCAGCGGTTTGCACGTTGGGATAATCTATCTGATGATAAGCTTTCTGTTAAGTTTTATTCGCAAGGGCACAAAATATTATTGGCTGAAGCCTGTATTTATTATTTTGCTGCTCTGGGTTTATGCTTTCATCACAGGTTTACCGCCCTCGGTCGTGCGGGCTAGTGGAATGCTTACAGTCTTTTGTGCGGGGGAAATTTTCGGGCGGAAAAGTTTTTCTATGCATGCGCTGTTTATCGCTGCGTTCTTTATTCTGCTGATAAATCCTTTTACATTATTTGATATCGGGTTTCAGCTAAGTTTTGTGTCGGTGCTTTCCATTCTATATTTGCAGCCGAAAGCATCATCTTTGCTCAAGATAGATAATAAATTACTTCGAAATATATGGCAAATGTTTACCTTGTCGGTAGTTGCGCAGCTTGCCACATTTCCATTGTGTTTGTATTATTTCGGCACATTCCCTACTTATTTCTTTGTGACGAATCTTTTGATAGTACCATTGGTCACTCTTATTACTTATTCGGTAGCCGGAATTGCTCTGGCAAGGTTATTAACGTTGATTTTTGCAGAGTGGAGTTACTATTTTTATTACCTGCCGGTAAAAATACTTCAGATATTGGTGCAGGTTATGACTACAATTATCCGTTTTTTCGAAAGCCTGCCTTTTGCCCTTATAAATGAGATGAAGATATCCTTTGCCGATATGATATTTATATATGTATTTATAATAGGGTTGCTTGTTTTTATGATTTATAAGCAGGCAAAGGGGTTGATTGCAGCATTATTTTCAGTTTTGTCTATTCTCATAGTACACATTCTTAATAACCTCAATATATTCTAAAGAATGTCAAAAATTGAATCTTAATCGATATGAATATACCCGAAAATGATGCTTCAAGTCCGTTTTTTTAGTATTTTTGTGCCTGCAATGAACAGGATTTTAAGAGAAAGAGTAATTAAATGATTTCAAAGATAATAGCGAGCCAGAAGATAACAGCGGTAGAAGAACTACTCGACAAATATGAAAAGATTGTTATTGTAACGCATGTATCGCCCGACGGCGATGCCATCGGTTCGTCTTTGGGGTTATATCATTATCTGAACGATTTGGGCAATAACGTAAATGTAATTGTACCCAATTCTTTTCCCGATTTCCTGAAATGGATTCCCGGAGCAAAAGAGATACTCGATTATGAGAAATATCCTGAATTTGCACAGAAATTGATAGCAGAGGCTGAACTTATATTTTGTCTCGATTTTAATATACCTAAAAGAGCATTCCATCTAGGCCCGCTTATCGAGGCGTCGAAAGCAAAAAAAGTGCTGATAGATCATCATCCCGAGCCATCTGACTTTTGTGATGTGATGATTTCTTATCCTGAAATATCATCGACAAGTGAATTGATATTCCGCCTTATTTGCCGTATGGGTGATTTTGAGGCGATGAGTTATGAAAGTGCAACGGCTATTTATACCGGAATGATGACCGATACGGGAGCATTTACTTACAATTCTAACAGTGCGGAGATTTATTATATTATCGGCGAACTATTGAAAAAAGGTATAAATAAAGACCAGATATATTCGAATGTATATCATAACTACTCCGAAGACCGTTACAGGATGTTGGGTTTTACCCTGTCGGAGAAGATGAAAATATATCCCGAATACCGGACTGCATTGATTTGGTTGACTAATGAAGAGCAGAACAAGTTCCATGTAAAGAAAGGTGATACCGAAGGTTTTGCCAATCTGCCACTAAATATAAAGGGAATTATTTTTTCAGTTTTTATCCGTGAAGACAATGAAATGATAAAAATTTCGTTTCGTTCACAGGAAACATTCCCTAGTAATAAGTTTGCCGCGCAATGTTATAATGGGGGAGGGCACCTGAATGCTGCCGGAGGCGAGTTTTACGGGACAATGGATGAGGCGATAGCCATATTTGAAAATGCATTGCCCGAATATGCCGATTTATTAAAAAAGAAATAAGCTATATACGACTAAATAAAAAATACATGAAGAAGATTATTAGTATAATATTTGTTTTCGTTGGTTTGGCTCTCGCTTTTTCAGCATGTGGCGGAGAAACATACGCAGATAAGCTGAAAAAAGAGAAAAAAGGGATTGAACGTTTTATAAACGACAATAGAATAACAACCAGAGGCACATATCCGGCAGATCATAAGTTTGCCGAAAATGAATATTATCTCGATCCTAATACGGGCGTATACATCCGGGTTATCGATCCGGGAGATGAAACACGTCCCGTGAAAGGAAAAACGGATGTATATCTGAATTACGAAACTATTCTTAACTTGCTGAATGAAAATGACACTGTAGCCAGTAATAATTTTCAGGGATATTTAATGACATTCAAATATGGTAGCCCGTCTACTTATACCGGTAATTCGACAGCCTCTACTGCTGCTACACAGATGTATTACTTCTTGTCTCCTGCATGTGTATTGCCGCTCGAGCAAGGCTTGGGCAACAAAGCAGAGGTAAGTCTTATCGTACCCTTTGCAAGCGGGTCTACAGAACAGCAAAGAAGTTATATACCGTTCTTCTATAAGCGTTTGATTTACAATTTTATTGTAGATGAGCCTGAAGCAACCGAAGAATAGAAAACAAAATACAAATGACCTTAATTAAATCCATTTCAGGAATCAGGGGTACTATCGGCGGTAGAGCCGGGGAAGGCCTCAATCCGCTCGATACTGTAAAATTCGTATCGGCATATGCAGCCTTTATAAGGGAAAATGTAAAAAACAGTTCGAATGCGATTGTCGTAGGACGAGATGCCCGCATTTCGGGTAAGATGATGGAGCAGATTGTTGTCGGTACACTGATGGGTATGGGTTTCGACGTGGTAAATATCGGTTTGGCTACCACCCCGACAACCGAACTGGCCGTAGCTATGGAAAATGCTGCCGGGGGTATTATCCTTACCGCCAGCCATAATCCGAAACAATGGAATGCATTGAAGCTGCTGAATGAAAAAGGCGAATTCCTGAATGCAAAAGAAGGAGAAGAAGTCCTTAAAATTGCAGAAAGCGAAGAGTTTCTTTTTGCACATGTCGACCATTTAGGAAAAGTAAAAGAAAAAGATTATACTGATAAACATATTCAGGCTGTCTTAGGCCTTGAACTTGTAGATGTTGAGGCAATTAAAGCAGCAGATTTTGAAGTGGCTATCGATTGCGTCAATTCAGTTGGTGGAATTGTTCTGCCTAAGTTGCTGAAAGCTTTAGGTGTAAACAAAATCAACGAATTGTATTGCACACCTAACGGGGAATTTCCACACAATCCTGAACCACTACCCGAACATCTGAAAGATATATCCGACATGATGAAAACAACATCGTCGGATGTCGGTTTCGTAGTTGACCCGGATGTCGACCGTCTGGCGATTATTTCCGAAAACGGCGATATGTTCGGAGAAGAATATACGCTGGTAGCGGTAGCCGATTATGTATTGAAACATACACCGGGCAATACTGTTTCGAACTTGAGTTCGAGTCGTGCATTGCGCGATGTTACCCGCAGATACGGCTGTGAATACAATGCTGCAGCAGTAGGAGAAGTGAATGTAACTACTCAGATGAAAGCAACTGATGCCGTTATAGGAGGCGAAGGTAATGGCGGGATCATATATCCGGCAAGCCATTACGGACGAGATGCATTGGTGGGTATCGCCCTATTCCTGTCGCATATGGCGCACGAAAAGAAGAAAGTAAGCGAAATACGGGCTTCTTATCCGCAATACTTTATCGCTAAACAAAAGGTTGAACTTACACCGGGGCTCGATGTTGACGGTATACTCAAAACTGTAAAAGAAAAGTTCATCCAGTATGATGTAACCGATATCGACGGTGTAAAGATTGATTTTCCCGACAAATGGGTACATCTTCGTAAGTCGAATACCGAACCTATTATCCGCGTATACTCCGAAGCGCATAGTATGAAAGAGGCCGAAGATATTGGCGGTGAGATAATGGAAGTAATCCGACAGTTAGCAAAATGATGACTATTACATAAATAAAATAGTAGGATAACAATCTTTTTCTTTATAGATTTGTTATCCTTTTTTTATGTATAAAATGAAACTATATGGCAAAGACAGAGGTATTTAAGGGCTTTACTCCCGAAACTTTCAGGTTCTTCAACGACCTGAAAGAGAATAATTATAAAGAATGGTTCGACGCCCATAAACATATATACGAAAAGGTGGTACTTAATCCTTTGAAAGCATTGGTAACGACCTTGTCGCCGACCATGTATAATATCGACCCTGCATTCGAATTACGGCCGCACCGTTGCTTGTCGAGAATATACAGGGATATTCGTTTTTCAAAAAACAAAGACCCTTATAAAGATTTTATGTGGATGGCGTTCCAGATACCCGTAACAAACGATATCTGGAAAGATTACCCGGGTTATTATCTTGAAATATCCGGTGAGGGGTATGCGCTCGGACTCGGTCTTTTCCAGCCGAAGAAAAAAGTAATGGATGCTTTCAGGGAGGAAATAACTTATGATGCCGAAGAATTTCAACGTGTAACGCAAAAAGCTGTACTGGATAGGGGGTATGAAATAAACGGTGAGGAATATAAACGCCCCATACCGAACGATCTACCTGAATATTTTCAACCATGGATGCACCGCAAAGGTATATGGGTAAGCAAAAGAAGACCTGTAGGGGAAGAATTATTCTCTGCTGATTTTGCCAACCTGATGAAAGAAGACTTCGAGGCTATGGAATGGCTGTACAATTTTATGAAAGAAGTAACATTAGAATAAAATTAAGAACTAATTATCATATTTTTTAAAACTTAAAACTAAAATAAAACTCAATGAAAAAAATCAGAGCAGCAATTGTCGGATACGGAAATATCGGACAATATGTATTGGATGCGATTCTTTCATCGCCCGATTTTGAAGTAGCTGGTATCGTCCGCCGCGACCCGACCAGTGTTCCGTACGAACTAAAAAAATATAATGTAGTAGCAGGAGTTGACGAGCTCGAGAATGTAGATGTGGCCATCCTTTGCACGCCTACACGCCGTGTAGAAGAATACGCAAAGAAATGTCTGGCTATGGGTATTAATACTGTCGACAGTTACGATATTCATGGAGGAATTGTCGATCTGCGTAGATCTTTGGATGCTGTGGCTAAGGAATATAAGGCGGTATCTATCATCTCGGCAGGATGGGATCCGGGAACAGATTCTATCGTTCGTTCCATGTTCGAATTTATGGCGCCTAAAGGCATTACATATACTAATTTCGGTCCGGGTATGAGTATGGGGCACACTGTTGCAGTGAAAGCTATAAAAGGAGTGAAAGCAGCCCTTTCTATGACTATACCTGTTGGTACAGGAATTCATCGTCGTATGGTATATATTGAAGTAGAAGAAGGGCATAAATTTGCCGATGTAGCTGCCGCTATAAAAGCTGATGACTATTTCGCCCATGATGAAACACATGTTATGCAGGTAGAATCTGTGGATGACCTCAAAGATATGGGACACGGCGTGAATATGGTGCGTAAAGGTGTTTCAGGTGATACTCAGAACCAGCTTCTGGACTTCAATATGAAGATAAACAACCCTGCGCTTACTGCTCAGGTGCTTGTGGCTTCGGCGCGTGCAAGTATGAAGCAGCAGCCGGGAGCATATACGATGATAGAAGTGCCTGTTATCGATTATATTTACGGTGATAAGGAAGCTTTGATAAAGAAACTGGTATAAATCAGTTATAAGTTACTTTGTCCTCTGTGGACAGTTGCGAGTTACAAGCTGGCAGTAGATATGCCAAAAGCTTGTAACTCGTAACTTGTAACTTATAATTTGTAATTCAAAAATATGATCTGTTTTCCCAATGCCAAAATAAACTTAGGATTGAATATCATTTCCAAACGTCCTGACGGATATCACAATTTGGAGACTATATTTTATCCGATCGATATAAAAGATGCTCTTGAAATAGTAATTAAAGAAGGGTTGGAGAAAGATGTATTTATCGAAGCAGGTATTAAAATAGATTCCGCATCAGAAGATAATCTGGTGATGAAGGCTTTAAGACTCATGCGGACAAAATACGACTTTCCTTTTCTTGAGGTTCATCTCCTTAAAAAAATACCTTTCGGCGCAGGTCTTGGGGGTGGCTCTGCGGATGCCTCCTTTATGTTGAAACTTATCAATGACAGCTTTCAATTGGGAACTTCAGATGAGGAATTGGCTGCACTGGCCGTTCAGCTGGGAGCCGACTGCCCGTTTTTTATTTACAACAAACCTGTTTTTGCAGAGGGAGTTGGAGAGAAATTTCAGAATATTGAATTATCGTTAAAAGGATATCATATAATTCTGGTAAAGCCTGATATACATGTACCTACTAAAGATGCTTTTGCCGAGATAAAGCCACAGCAGCCGGGTTTATCGTTAAAAGAAATTATCAAACGTCCGGTTACAGAATGGCGGGAGCTAATGATCAATGACTTTGAAAAAAGCGTATTTGCGAAATATCCTGAAATAAAGAATATTAAAGATAAATTGTACCATCGCGGAGCTTTATATGCTTCTATGACTGGTTCGGGTTCTTCTGTTTTTGGAATCTTTGAAAAAAACGTTGATAATATTGATTTTTCGGATTCCGGATATTTTGTCTGGAAAGGACAATTTCTGTAAGGCGTAAAGAATATTGTTTAATGTCGGGAATATATGAATTTGATATTTCTGACATTTACTTTTTTTATGAATATACATAAACGCATTAACTGCATAATATTTATTTTCTGAAAATAAAACCGTACCTTTGATAGTTATTATCTATTTAAAATCCAGGCTAATTAATTAAATGAAAAAATATATTATATATTTTGTGTCCGCTTTTTCTCTGTGCTTCGCTGCATTCCTTTTGCTGGCGAACAACAGTCAGGAAGAGGTGCAGTCTAAGGCACCCTATGTATTGTCGATGACAAAGTCGATCGAAGTACCTCACAAAGTCACATTTGCAGGAGAAGAACTTGTGCTGGACAGATATGATTTGCACGAGCGCTACGACCGTGAAATAAACGGCTTCACCTATCTTCATTCTACTACATTGCTTCTGATAAAGAAAGCAAACAGATATTTTCCTCTGATAGAACCGATCTTGAAAGAAAACGGGATTCCCGATGATTTTAAATATTTAGCTGTAATAGAAAGCAGTCTCGATCACAGAGCGGTATCATCAGCAGGTGCAGCAGGTTTATGGCAGTTTATGCCGAAAACTGCACCTAATTACGGATTGGAAGTTTCACCGGAAGTAGATGAAAGATATTCAATAGAGAAATCTACGGAGGCAGCATGCCGCTATTTCAAAGAAGCATATGCTAAATACGGTAGCTGGGCGAGCGTGGCGCTTTCGTATAATGCAGGGCAGGGACGTATCAGTACCGAGCTGGAAAAGCAACAGGCAGACGATAGCCTCGATCTTTGGCTGGTTAACGAAACTACCCGTTACTATTACCGTATGCTGGCCATAAAGCAAATACTGGAAGAACCTGCAAAATATGGTTTCGTACTCACTGAAAACGATTTATATAAACCGATAGAATTCACAAAAACGGAAGTTACACAAACAATTCCCGATTTAGCAGCGTTTGCTAAACAAAACGGTCTTACTTATGCACAACTAAAGGATTTCAATTCATGGCTTCGTGACAGGAAACTTACTATTTCAGCAAAGAGTCAGAGTGCATATACAATCCTTTTGCCGACACAGGAATCTTTGTACTACAAAAAAGGAGAAAGAGTAAAAGTGCATAACAGGGCATGGATTTATCAGAACTAAAAATGTTATCAAGAAAGAAGGAGCATTTTAATTTTAATGGAAACAAATACACAGGAAACTAAAGAGACGATAAGCGTGTATGGAGCACGCGTTCACAACCTGAAAAATATAGATGTTGAGATTCCCCGCGATTCGCTTGTTGTAATTACGGGTTTGAGTGGCAGTGGAAAATCATCACTGGCATTCGATACGATTTTCGCCGAAGGCCAGCGTCGTTATATAGAAACTTTTTCGGCATATGCCCGCAATTTTCTGGGCAATATGGAACGGCCCGATGTGGATAAGATAACAGGTCTCAGTCCGGTTATTTCGATCGAACAGAAGACTACAAACAGGAATCCGCGTTCTACAGTAGGTACTACCACCGAGATATATGATTTCTTGCGTCTGCTTTACGCACGTGCGGGTGAAGCTTATTCATACCTCACAGGCGAAAAAATGGTGAAATATACCGAGGAGCAGATTCTTGAGCTTATAATGGAGCGTTATATCGGTAAAAAGATATATCTACTGGCTCCGGTAGTTCGTAACCGTAAAGGGCATTATAAAGAACTTTTCGAGCAGATCAGTAAGAAAGGATATCTCACAGTACGTGTCGACGGGGCTATTCGCGAGATACTTCCCGGTATGCGGCTCGACCGTTATAAGATGCACAGTGTTGAAATATTGATCGACAAACTAATGGTATCCAATAAGTTTGCCGATAATCTTAAAAATAGCTTACGTACTGCTATGAAGCAAGGCGACGGACTGATTATGATTCAGGAAGTGGAAACGGACGAAGTGCGCCATTTCAGCCGCCAATTGATGTGTCCTACTACCGGACTGTCATACAGTGAGCCGGCTCCGCATACCTTTTCGTTCAATTCGCCTCATGGTGCCTGTCCGAGATGTAAGGGTCTGGGTGTTGTCAATCAGATCGATATGGATAAGATTGTACCGAAGCCGCAACTCAGTATATATGCAGGAGGAATAGCGCCTTTGGGCAAATATAAAAATTCACTGTTTTTCTGGCAGATAGAAGCTATTTGTGAGAAACATGGCGTATCTATAAAGACTCCGATAAAGGATATCCCACAGGAAGCTTTAGATGACATCATGTTCGGAACCGATGAACGTTTACAGATAAAAAATGAATCGTTGGGTACATCCAATTATGTGGTTGCTTTTGAAGGAGTAACTAAATATATCGAGATGCAGCAGGATAGTGACTCTTCTGCATCGGCTCAGAAATGGGCTGAACAGTTTATTAAAACTGATGTTTGTCCCGAATGTAACGGTCAGCGACTCAATAAAGAAGCCCTTCATTATAAAATAAACGGAAAAAATATTGCCGAACTTGCCGAAATGGATATCCAGCGCCTGTATGAATGGATACAGGATATGGATGTAAATATTTCGGAACGACAGAAGGTGATTGCTGCGGAGATAAAGAAAGAAATCGTTTCACGTTTATCTTTCCTTCTCGATGTCGGTTTGAATTATTTGTCACTGAACCGGGCATCGGTTACGCTTTCGGGAGGAGAAAGCCAGCGTATAAGGCTGGCGACCCAGATAGGCTCACAATTGGTAAATGTATTATATATACTGGATGAACCGAGTATCGGACTACATCAGCGGGACAATAACCGTTTGATCGATTCGTTGAAGAAGCTGCGCGATTCCGGTAATTCGGTCATTGTAGTAGAGCATGACAAAGATATAATGCTCGATGCTGATTATGTTGTCGACCTTGGTCCTTATGCGGGACGCCGTGGAGGTAAGGTTGTATTTGCAGGCACACCCAAAGAAATGCTGGATGCACATACAATGACTGCCGATTATCTGAACGGCCGCCTAAAAATTGAAGTGCCTAAGAAAAGAAGAAAAGGCAACGGCAAGAAAATAACAATAAAAGGCGCTACCGGACATAACCTCAAGAATGTATCAGTGACCTTCCCTTTAAATACTTTCATTTGTGTAACGGGCGTTTCGGGTAGTGGAAAATCGAGTTTGATTAACGGAACGTTACAGCCGATACTTAGTCAACACCTCTACAGGTCGTTAACAGATCCTCTTCCTTATAAGTCTCTGGATGGGATAGACAATGTGGATAAAGTAATTAGTGTAGACCAGTCGCCTATCGGTCGCACGCCGCGTTCCAATCCGGCTACTTACACAGGAGTATTTTCTGATATTCGTAATCTTTTTGTCGGTCTTCCCGAATCTAAGATAAGAGGATATAAACCGGGACGCTTCTCCTTCAATGTGAAAGGCGGCAGATGCGAAGTGTGCGGAGGGAACGGGTATAAAACCATAGCGATGAACTTCCTTCCCGATGTATACGTACAGTGTGAAGAATGTCACGGGAAACGCTACAACAGGGAAACGTTAGAGGTTCGTTTCAAAGGAAAATCGATAGCCGATGTGTTGGATATGACAATAAATATGGCCGTTGAATTTTTCGAAAATGTACCTACTATTTTACATAAAGTAAAAGTATTGCAGGAAGTTGGCTTGGGTTATCTCAAACTGGGACAGCCGTCTACAACCCTGTCGGGTGGAGAATCGCAACGGATAAAACTGGCATCGGAGCTTGCACGCGTCGATACCGGCAATACCATATACATTTTGGATGAACCGACTACCGGACTTCATTTCGAAGATATACGCGTGTTGCTTGGTGTTTTAAATAAACTTGTTGACAGAGGTAATACGATAATCGTCATAGAACATAATCAGGATATAATAAAGAGTGCAGATTATATTATCGACATGGGGCCGGACGGCGGAGTGGGCGGAGGCACAGTTGTGGCAACAGGAAAGCCGGAAGAGGTAATTAAAGTAAAGAATAGCTTTACTGCTGAATACCTGCGAGATGAGTTAAAATAAATTTATAAGAAAAGATAAAATTTTAAAAAAAATAGATAAAATCTATTGCCAATGTGTAATATTTGCTATCTTTGTTTACGTAAAAAGTATAAAGATCAATAGCAGCTATATTATTAAAAGTAAGATGTAGAAGACATATGGTAACTACTTCGCCTAAGATTACATCGATTGACTATTGCTTTTACATAAAATAATTTTATAAAAAATACGGAATAATAGAGACAGATAATTTTTAGGTTGAATAAACCCCTATCCGGTCTTGAATTCCAAAAGAAATATATCGTACACAGAGTTGGTTCCTGAAAATTACTAATGAACCAAATTATCAGGCTGCAATCAGCTCTATTGTGTAGTTTTGTAAAGTTTGTGTTAAGGTTGGGAAGTCTGCGAAGGTGATTTCGCGGACTTTCTGTTTTTTATGAGCAAGGACAATCTTACTACCCATTTTACCCTTTTTTTAATTACCTTTGTTCCCGAATTTAAAAGAGATACATAAAACCGTTATGAGTCAACAATCTTTGTTGGAAAAACTTGATACGTTGGTTATCCGTTTCGAAGAAATCGGCAAACTGATAACCGACCCTGCCGTGATAGCTGATATGAAGCGATATGTGAAGCTGAATAAGGAATATCGCGATCTGGAGAAGATATACAATGCACGCAATGAATACAGGCAGTTGCTGACAAATATAGAAGAAGCAAAGGTCATCTTCGATACAGAAAATGATGCCGAACTTCGCGAAATGGCGAAAGAAGAAATGGAAGCGGCCAATGAGCGTTTACCAAAACTTGAAGAAGAGATAAAATTTTTACTTGTTCCTGCCGACCCTGAAGATAGCAAGGATGCCATAGTAGAGATCCGTGGCGGTACAGGTGGCGATGAAGCTGCCATATTTGCCGGAGACCTCTATCGCATGTATATGAAATATTGCGAGCAGAAAGGATGGAAAACGGAAGTTACCAGCCTTACTGAAGGAACATCGGGAGGATACAAGGAAATTATATTTACGGTTTCGGGTGATGGTATTTACGGTATTCTTAAATATGAATCGGGCGTACATCGCGTTCAGCGTGTGCCTGCTACCGAAACACAGGGACGTGTACATACATCTGCTGCAACAGTAGCCGTTTTGCCTGAGGCCGAGGAGGTGGATGTAGAGATCAACCCTGCAGATATAGAAATGCAGACAGCCCGTTCGAGTGGTGCAGGAGGTCAGAATGTAAATAAAGTAGAAACTAAGGTGCAACTGACGCACAAGCCCTCCGGTATCGTGGTTGTGTGCCAACAGGCGCGTTCGCAGTTGGCTAACCGCGAATTGGCCATGCAGATGCTACGCACGAAACTATACGATATCGAATTATCGAAATATCAGGCATCGATAGCTTCGAAACGTAAAACAATGGTATCGACAGGTGACCGTTCGGCAAAAATCAGGACATATAATTATCCGCAAGGACGTGTAACCGACCACCGTATCAACCTTACTCTTTATAATCTGGCGGGAGTAATGGACGGCGACATACAGCCGATAATAGATCAGTTAATCATAGCAGAAAATACAGAAAGACTAAAAGAGAGTGAGTTATGACAAAGCAGCAACTATTTGAAAATATAAAGAAAAAGAAATCATTCCTATGTGTAGGATTAGATACCGACATAAAGAAAATTCCTTCTCACCTTCTGGAAGAAGAAGATCCTATATATGCTTTCAATAAGGCTATAATAGATGCTACAGCTAAATATTGTGTCGCTTATAAGCCGAATGCAGCCTTTTATGAAAGTCTGGGTATAAAAGGCATTCTGGCTTTGGAGAAGACTATAGAATATATCCGTACCAAATATTCCGACCAGTTCATAATATTGGATGCAAAGCGCGGAGATATTGGAAATACGTCGGAAATGTATGCAGCTTCAGCTTTCGAGCATATCAAAGCCGGTGCAGTTACTGTTGCCCCGTATATGGGTGAAGACAGCGTAAAACCTTTTATAAAGTATCCGAATAAATGGGTTATACTCCTTGCTCTTACATCAAATAAGGGCTCGGCAGATTTCCAGTTAACGGAAGATAAAACAGGAGAACGATTGTTTGAAAAAGTAATAAGGAAATCACAGGAGTGGGCTACAGACGAACAACTGATGTACGTTGTGGGAGCCACTCAGGGAGAGATGTTCAGTGATATCCGTAAGATTGCACCAAATCATTTTCTGCTCGTTCCTGGTGTGGGAGCGCAGGGTGGCAGCCTCGAAGAAGTGGTAAAATACGGAATGAATTCGCAATGCGGACTTCTTGTAAACTCTTCCCGTGCTATTATTTATGCAGACAATACGCGTGATTTTGCTTTTGCTGCAACTGCCGAAGCGAAAAAGATACAGGCTGAAATGGCTGAATATCTGGAAAAGATTATCTGAGAAAATAACTATATTGAGTGGCCTCGTGAATTAGATTTCACGGGGCTTTTTTATTTGTATGTAATTAGCAATTTTTGCTAAATATCGTATTAGAAACTATTACTATTTTTGCTAATACAGAAAATCGTATAATCTATGGATAAAAGATACTGCCAGAGTTGCGGAATGCCGTTAAATAACCCCGACTGGCTGGGGACTAATAATGATTCTTCGAAAAGTGACGAGTATTGTTATTATTGTCTCAAAGACGGGGAGTATATTGTCGATGTGTCTATGGATGAAATGATTGATATATGGATTAAATATTCGGATGAGTTTAATAATTATGCTAAAAGCGAACTGTCTAAAAAAGAGATTGGCGAATTATTGAGGAAAAGGCTTCCGAAATTGAAAAGATGGCGGCGAAAAAGTGAAACGGCAGATACGTATCATCAGGCAATAAATAATGTGACGGCTTATATCAACGGGCATTTATTCGATGCGCTCGATTTGAAGGTGCTATCAGGTATAGCCTGTCTTTCTGAATTTCATTTTCATCGTATATTCAGGGCTATCACAGGAGAAAATACCGGAGAATATATCCAGCGTTTACGGCTTGAATATGTAGCCCATAAGCTTTTGACAACCAATATGTCTATTACCCGAATTACCGAGCTGACTTCTTATAATAGTGTATATACTTTATCGCGGGCATTCAAAAATCATTTCGGTGTATCGCCGTCGGTTTATCGCAGTCAAACGAATGGGCTTGTGGCAGCGGATAATAGACCATATGCCGGAAAGCCAAAGTTGATACCGCGTATTGTAAAGATTGAACAGATGGATATTATATATATTAATATTCGTGATGCATACCGTTTCGAATCAAGGTATCGTAGCGTATGGCAGAGATTAATGAGCTATGTTGACCGTAATAATCTGAAAAATGATTATAGTAAATTTGTTAGCATCAGCTTCGATGATCCTACGATTACTCCGATCAGGCAATGCCGATTTTATATCGGAATGACTATCTGTGAAGATGTAAAAGCAAATGGACGCTTTGGAATAATGCAAATTCCGCAAGGGCTTTATGCTGTTTTTCGTTATAAAGGTGCGTATAGTGATTTATATAAACTATATCACGATATTTATCTGGAATGGCTGCCTGTAAGCGATTACCAACTGAGAAATACATTTTCGTTCGAAGTTTATATTAATACTCCGCTGGAAGCCCGTCCGGAAGAATTAATAACGGAAGTTTATATACCTGTGGAAAAAATAAGTAATGAATTTAGAAAAACAAATTGATATTATCAGATTATCGATATGAAAGATAAAATTATAGAATTTATAAGGAATAATGTATTAGGCAAACAACTGGTTACCGACGAATTGTCCTATTTACTGGAAGAAGGTAAACTGCAAGGAATTTATTCCGATAAAATGATTTTTTCCGATCTGGCTGTTACCGAAAACGGCTTTCAGTTTAATATGACCGTAGTAACCGAAGAGCAAATATATACACGGGATGAGGCCGGTGATAAAGGAGATCTGGTAAGGGATTATACAGGAGCGGGAGTATATCATTACGAACTGGCAGAACGAAGAAGCAGCGGGCAGATGACAGGCGTAATGAGGCTGCTGTCAGCAACCGTAAGAGATCATACGATGGAAGCTGTTGTCTATGGAGTTTACGATGTGATGCTGACAGATGGTGAATTAAAGTGGAAAGAACAACAACTGCTTTATCGTGATAATACATCAGATGCAGATAGCTACAGGGCTGTGGCGTTCGATGCCGACATAAGGTTTTATCTGGAAAACGGGAAACTGCGCTTTGTACATATTCCGAGCTATTGGAATGTGAACACAAAGACAATGGAGAAAACGTTATCCAAAGATCAGCTTCCCGCATTTGTTTCAAAAGAGAAATAATTATTTAAAAACTAAAAATATAAGGAGGATTTATTATGCCTAGAGTAACCAATATCGAAATGCTGAAACAAAGGGAAAGACCGGTTTTGTATATAAGAGAAAAAACAGATGTTGCCGGACTTGGCCCTCTCATCGGAAGCAGTTTCATGAAAATCGGAACGTACCTGAAAGAACAAGGAGAATTATTGACTGATCTTCCTTTTGTCTCTTTTCCGGACTATGAAAATATGGATGAAAGCAATATTGAAGCTATTATAGGCTTTCCTATATCCAAACCATTGCCGGAAAAAGACGAGATAAAGTTTATGACTGAACCGGAGAGCAATGTTATTTTCTGCATGTACCGGGGCAGATATGAAGATATGATTCCACTGTATGCAGAAATGGATAACTGGATAAAAGAAAACGGATATAAAAGTAGTGGCACATGCTACGAGTATTACTATAACGGGCCTGAAACTCCCGAAGAAGACCATTTGACACGAGTCGTTATAGGATTGAAATGATTATAAATGTCGTTTTTTTACACAAGTAATAATCTTATATTGCATATTTTTGTAATAGTAATTAACAACTAAATATACTATTTATGAAATTGAACGGTATCAGATTATTAGTAAAAGACTTCGACGAATCTTTCAGGTTTTATTCCGAAAAGCTGGGACTTAAGGTAATATGGGGTGAAATAGGAGGAGTATATGCCAGTTTCGACGTGGGTAGTGGCGAAGGCATTGCAATTTTCCCGTCTGATATTATGGCTGAGGCTGTCGGTAATAAAGAGCAGGATCTTCCCGCAAATAGCAGGGAAAAGATCGCCATAGTACTCGAAGTGGACGATGTAGATAAAAAGTATGAGGAACTTTCGGCGAAAGGAGTGGAGTTTGTAAACAAGCCTACAGATATGACAGGTTGGGGTATGCGTACCGTACACCTTAGAGATACTGAAGGCAACCTTATCGAATTGTATACTGCATTACCTACTGACAAATGGGATGAGGACTTACAGGAAGATATGAAAAAATTTGAGAAATGATTTTTGTTTAGATAAAAGAAAATGGGGAATAAGATCATTGCTTATACCCCGTTTTTATTTTAATATTATCTGCTTATTACTCGTTTTCACTATAGGCAAACTCTCCGTGCTGTGAGATATCGAGCCCGACAGATTCATCTTCCTTCGATACCCTGAGCCCGATTGTCTTGTTAACAATATAGAACAGGATAAAGGTAAGTACCGCACTGTAAATTATAGCAGCCACCGTTGCTATGGTTTGTATCCACAGTTGGTTCCAGTCGCCATATAGTGCTCCCTGTACACCATCGGTTCCTGTAACGGCCTGCGTTGCAAATACGCCTGTAAGTAGCGAGCCTACTATTCCTCCTACACCATGAACGCCGAATGCATCCAGCGAATCATCGTATTTCAATTTACATTTTACATAAGCGACCATGAAGAAGCAGACTAGTGCAGAGATTCCTCCTATCGCAAATGCTCCGAGCACATCGGCTGTTCCTGCAGCAGGTGTAATAGCAACAAGTCCGGCTACCGCCCCCGTACAGAAGCCTACTATTGTCGGTTTCTTATACATGATCCATTCTATCGACATCCATACTACGGCAGCAACACAGGTAGCAAGGTGTGTGACGAGGAAAGCATTTGCCGCCAGTCCGTCGGCTGCCAATCCGCTTCCTGCATTGAAGCCGAACCATCCTAACCATAACAAAGCTGTGCCGATAAATACAAAAGGTATATTGTGAGGTGTGAACGGATGACCTATTGTCCTGTATCCTTTGCGTCGTCCGAGCATAATTGCCATTACAAGCGCCGAAACACCGGCATTGATATGCACCACAGTACCACCGGCAAAGTCGATTGCTCCCATTTCCTGAAGCCATCCGCCACCCCATACCCAATGAGCCATCGGGTTGTAAACAATAATCGACCAAAGTATGATGAACACTACGTAACCTGAAAATTTAATCCTCTCGGCAAAGGCGCCGATAATAAGAGCAGGCGTAATTACTGCAAACATGCACTGGAATACGGCGAATAGTATTTCCGGTATATTTCCGGTTGTGAGTTTGTCGAGCGATAAACTACATAGAAATACTTTATCGAATCCACCGATAATTGCCCCCAAGGTGTTATCAGACTCCATAAAACTTGTACCGAATACCCAACTGTATCCGAAAGCTATCCATAATATACTGATAACACCTGTGATGAAGAGGCATTGCATTATTATACTCAACACGTTTTTCTGCCTGACCAGTCCGCCATAGAAAAGTGCCAGCCCCGGTACTGTCATTAGCATCACCAGTATGGTGGCGACAATCATCCATGCCGTATTTCCTGAATCGAGGGTAGCAGTTTGCTCGACGGCTGCTGATTCTTGCCCGAAGGCGGCAACGGGAAGAAAAAGTAACATGCATAATAAAGGAATAATATATGTTGTAAATCTTCGTTTCATATCTTTTATTTTTACCTAATTTAATCTTATAATCAAACTCTTTATTTTTCGTCTTCTTTGTCGTACAGCGATTCGTCTCCGTGGTCGCCTGTCCGTATACGTATGGATTGTTCGATGCTGGAAACAAAGATTCTTCCATCGCCGCTTTCTCCTGTATATGCCGATTTTAAAATGGCATCAATTGATTTTTCAACATTCATATTCCTCACTACGAAAGAAATAAAGATGCGGTCGATAGCATTTACATCGTATGCTATGCCTCTGAATATTAACCCTTGGCGGGCACTGCCCTGACCTTTAACATCCCACCACGACAAGAAATCTATGTCTGCTTCGTGCAGGGCGCAACGAACTTCATTGAACTTTGATTTGCGGATAATCGCTTCGATTTTTTTCATACTGAAAATTTTTAGAATTATAGAGTATTTGTTTAGTAATTATGACCCACAGCTTAGAAGGCTGTTACTCTCTGCTGATTATTGACGGATTGATATTCCGAATACGAAATGTATATCTTCAACAGCCGGATTGGCTATTATATTAGCAAAAATGGGAAGTGAAAAAGAGTCTGTTATTTTTATACTTTTCGATGCATTGAGCATGACAGAGGTAACCTTAAAACCTTTACCTATACCCAGCGTAGCATTTTCCCACGGACTGAATCCCGTTGCTATCCCCATGTCCACGCCTTTTACTGAGAAGGGATAGGCCAATTCGATGTAAGTAGAGTAGCTGTTGTCGCCGTCTGCTTTTTTATTACCTTTTCCGAGGAAGAAAGTATTCCATGTAATGCTTAGCGGAAATGAGTCGGGGAATGTATAACCGATTGTGCCCTCCAGCATATGCCCGCTATTTCCGTCTTGCGGATAGCTGAAGTAACGATGAGCACCTTCGCCGTCCCACCAGTAATCGGTGACTGCAATTTTGAACCCGCTGTTTTCGAATGCTGCGGTAAAATCGACTTCTTTTTTACCATCGTTTCCGGTAAAGTCTGTCGAACCCCATGCACTTAGCGAAAAGCCGTTTATACTGGCGCTTAATGACGGCTGTACACTGGCTCCTGCCTGTTTAACACCACGCCATACATATGAACTGACGAGGTCTGCGCCTAAATCGACTTCGAGGGTCGACTGGGCATTCGTATAAATGACAGGAAATGAAATGAATAAAATGATAAACGAACAAACTTTTTTACTTAAATCTGAAATTTTCATAATCAAAAATATTTAAAGATGTTAAAGATTTCTTTATTATTTCTTTTTGATTAGAAAAATGGTATTGGAGTTTCTTTTTATTATTTATGGTGACAAAAATATGTCAAAATATTTTAATTGGCAAGTTTTGGTGATAAAAAGTTTAATAAAATATGCGATTTGCTTTCTTTAGTATAATGGGACTATATATTTATCTATATATAAATGAATTTTTATTTTTATGACCGATAAGAAATAAAAAGAATATATTTAGACTTTGTTTCAATTTAGACTGATATTATGAAAAAAATAAAAGAAGTATTTTGTAAGATGTCATGGGACGGATTCTTTCCTAATTTTTTGGGTGTTATTCTGGGTATTCTGATTACTTTCGGTGGAAATACATTATGGCAAAACTATGAAGAAAAGAAGAAAACAAAGGAGATGCTTACATTATTAAGTAGCGAATTGCACCGAAATAAAGTGTGGGTCGAAGATATACGAAAACTCATGCAAGAAGACTCACGTGTATATGGTAAGATCCTTGAATCGAAAGATAAATGGGAATCAATTCCGCAAGATACATTAAATTACTATTATTTTGTTGCCACAAGATTTCCACAGCACGAACTGACTACTACGGCGTGGGAGATTTTTCAAAATTCGGAAGTGATACAAAAAATGCCGAATAAAGATTTGCTACTCAACTTAAGTAGTTGCTATTTCTGGCTCACAAGGATTCAGGATAATTATAGGGGCACTTATAATGATGATAAGGAAAAAGCAAAAGTTTATGAAATTGATCCGGTTAAATATTTTGATACTGCTATGGAGAAAAAAGAGGCAGTCTATATCTATACAAAAACTGCGCAGATATCATCTGACCAATTTCTCTTTTTTACTCAGGTTGGAGGATTGATTGATTCTATAATTCAATTATTGGATAAAGAAATCGGTGATACGAACGAATAGCTGAAAAATCCGTTACTTTTGTTACCTTTTAACAATATATTCTTAATAAATGTAAATTTATTTATAGAGTAAGAATATACAAAGCTGTTTTGCCATATCAGGTAATTGCTTTGCCCATTGCTTTACAGACAATGTTTTGATATACTCATCCTTTAAGGTAAGGTTCATGGCAATGCATAGCTTAGTAGAAGGAGTACAATGCTTTATAATATCCTCCGCCAGCTTTTGGTTACGGTAAGGAGTTTCAATAAATATCTGCGTCTGGTTATCATGGTGAATAAAGTGTTCCAGTTGTTTGATCTTTTTCACACGTTCCTGTCCGTCCACAGGCAGATAACCCTGAAAAGCAAAGCTTTGTCCGTTGAAGCCCGATGCCATAAGGGATAAAAGTATAGATGACGGGCCAACCAGCGGAACCACCTTATAGTTCTTTCTTTGGGCAATAGCTACGATATCGCTTCCCGGATCAGCAACCGCAGGGCATCCGGCTTCGGAGATGATGCCGACGTGAAGCCCATTTAACATTGGTTGAAGGTAGCTTTCTATTTGCTCCGGCTTTGTATGCTTATTAAGCTCATAGAATGTCAGTTCATCAATATTAATGTTACTGTCTACTTTCTTTAAGAAACGACGTGCAGAACGGATATTTTCAACGATGAAGTGCTTAATTTGCAGAATAATATCCTTATTGTATGAGGGCAATACACTTTCGAGGCTTGTTTCGCCTAATGTTACCGGAATAAGGTAAAGGGATGGTTGCATATTGTTTGTCAGTCTTTTCGTTTATATAAAAAGTAAGTTGATCTGCCATTCTCTTCGAATGTGCTCACCAAGTCGTAATTTTCCTGCAATACGGGCAGTTCCATATAATAATCGTAGCTGAATGAGCCACCGGATAAAATGACGAACTGTACTTTCTTCTCCCTGATATACCGGGTTTGCTCGTCGCGCATATCGGGATAGATATCATACGGCAGGTTAGGGGAGATAAAGTATTTGACAGTCGGCATAATATTGGCTTTGGTGAAAATGCCTGTTGTGGCATCCAGTCCAAGTATCATCAGAGTAGGGTTCTTTTCTTTAGCTATTACATTATAAAACTTGTATAATACGGTATCATCTTTTGCCTTTTCCCTGAAAATTACCTCTTTGGATTTTCCGAAAAAGCCTTTTGTGGCAATTCCACAACTAAGAGCGACTAGAAAAAGAGGAAGAAATACATACCAACGCGACTGTAATTTCTGATATCGGCTGACAATATCGAGGATAGCTATAATTCCCGTTATGCAAAAGATATAGTAAGGAATGGAATAGTAGAATACATAGTTGGCAGGCATAAATATTACGATATACAAAGCTGCAAAGGATAGTATCAGTCCTATTTTTCCCCATATGTTTCCTATATATCTTACAGGAAAATAGATAGCACCGATAAGGATGATAAGGAATTCGTAGTTGTCGTATTTCAGGCGTTGATAGAAACGGACAATCAGGTTTTCCATGATGCGACTGAAATCGCCCAGACGTGCATACGTCTTATTCAGTACTATATAAGTATCCCATGCATATGAGAGGGCATTGTTGAGCCAGAAATAGAGAATGACGGGCAATATAACTATCATTACTCCGGCAATAAATGTAAGGATATTATGAAACAGGTTCTTATATTCCTTTTTTACCAGTAGATTAATGAGGACGGCCAGTAGCGGAAAGAACCAGAATACGACAAGGTTTATCTTTATTAAGAGCACAATAGTACACATCATACCGTGTACAAGCATCCAGGACGGCTTATGAACCGAAGTGTGTTTATCCTTAAAATAACGGATAAATAAGTATAAGCTGACGACTTCGAATAATACAATAAACTCTTCTGCCGAACCGCCTTCCGATGAATGGGAAAGCATAAGTACCGGAAAGAAAAGTGCCACAATGAATGCATAAGCCTTATCGAGGTATAAGCGTGCAATAAGGTATGCCCCGAATATCATAAAGACCCAAGCGAGGGATTCGATAAAGTACATCCCAATAAATGAATCGGATGAAATAAGAGAACCTAATCCGTAAATAACGAAGATTAGCAGGCCTTTATGGTCGAACACTTCAGTATATAGCGTTTGTCCGTGGAATATAGCTTTACCGATATTGAAGTACAGATTTATATCCGACCAGTCATTAAACGGATAGAGAGGCGACATCAATGAACAGAAGAAAAGCAGCACGAAAGCATATATAGCCAGAACAATGAATATGTTCTTTTCATCAATCAGCGTTTTCTTTATCATTATATATATTGAGTTGAAATCAATAACAAAAATATGAAAAATATTACTGACAGTGCATTGTTTTACTTATTCATTCAATTACATTAGTCGTTTTCTCGCAATGGCATAATCAAAATTTATTTTGCTTCTGCTCATTGTTTAACGAAAACGTTCAATATTGTTAGCTGATGATGTGTATTTTGTCTTAATTTTGTATTCAAAATAATATTAAATGAATTTACCTGCCGATTTTATAATGCGTACACAGCCTCTTCTGAAAGATGAATGGGAAAACTTCCTTGCAGCATTAGATAGTGATGCTCCGGTAAGTATCCGTCTGAATAAAAGGAAGAACAATACCAATCGGATAGCACCTACAGACAACGTTCTGTGGAGTGATAGTGCCTATTATATGGAGAAAAGGCCACAATTTACGTTCGACCCATTGTTTCATGCAGGATATTATTATGTGCAGGAAGCATCCTCTATGTTTGTCGGGCAGGCTATAAAACAATATATAAAAGGGGATGTAAAAGTACTTGATTTATGTGCGGCTCCCGGTGGTAAGTCTACTTTAATAGCTGATTTATTGAGTGAAGACAGCCTACTTGTTTCTAATGAGGTCATCCGTTCACGGGCAAATATCTTAGCGGAGAATATGACTAAATGGGGGAATCCGAATGTGGTTGTAACAAATAACGATCCTGCAAATATTGGTAAGTTGAAAGGATTTTTTGATATTATTCTAGTCGATGCACCATGTTCGGGAGAAGGTATGTTCCGCAAGGATGAGGGTGCCATATCGGAATGGTCGGTAGAGAATGTAAAACTATGTAAGGAACGGCAGCAGCGGATTCTGGCTGATATATGGCCTGCCTTGAAGCCTGACGGAATATTAATATACAGTACCTGTACCTACAATCTGGAAGAGAATGAAGAGAATGTGCAGTGGATTCGTGATGAGTTGGGCGCGGAAGTTCTGCCTGTTGATACGAAGGAAGAGTGGGGGATAAGCCCCTCATTTATGGAAGATATGCCTGCGTATCGCTTTTTCCCTCATAAGACAATAGGCGAGGGGTTCTTTATGGCAGTGTTGAGGAAGAAAGAGGAAGAGGATGATGCAAAAATTTCAAAAAAGAACAGGAATAATAAGGAGAAATACAGCAAGGCAGATTTACCAGCATCTTATAAAAGTTATATGTCTGACAAGGAACAGTTTACTTTTTATCCGAAAGGAGATTCATGGTTTGCATTTCCAACAAAGCTATATCATGATTTATTTCTATTGAAATCACATCTCAATATCATATCGGAAGGGATTTGCCTCGGAGAGTTTAAAGGGAAAGATTTTATCCCTAATCAGTCACTCGTATTGAGTAATCATCTAAATACAGGTGCTTTTCCGACTTATGATGTAGACTGGAAAACTGCTATTACTTATCTTCGGAAAGAAGCGCTTGTATTATCTGACCAGCCTAAAGGATATATTCTTCTGACATATAAAGATATTCCGTTGGGCTTTGTAAAGAATATAGGGAATCGCGCCAATAATCTGTATACACAGGAATGGCGGATACGCTCGGCAAATGTACCTAACGAAGAATTGAGGGTAATAATCTAACCTTTTACAAAGCCAAAGAAACGGCCAATTTTACAGAATGCACGGAATCCATTGTAAATCCACTTTTTGGACTTCATAATATCGGTAACGAAGCCATTCTGCTCGAGGAAGTAAAGCCGTTCCAGTTTCTTTACGGCGCTTTCGTTGAGTAATTCGCGGCATACCCTTAGCTTTTCGGGGTAGATAACACTGCCGCCTATTTGAGTGCTGAAACCTTCCATGTTATAAATGACAATGAAAGTATCTACATATTTCACAGGTAGTTGTTCTATCGCTATTCCCTGAAAGAATAGCTTCCAGTCGGCAATAACTCTAAATGATTCATCGTATAATCCGAATTTGTCGAAGTTACTGCGGTGAATGAAAAATGCCTGGTGGCAAAGGAATCCCGAGAACAATTCATAGATAGCCAGATGCCAATCCCTATATTTATATGAAGTATCTGCTTCAAGTTCACCGCCTTTTTCCATATAGAAACTGCCACAGATAAACGGGTCGTGCGGGTCACCGGCAAAGACTTTCTCCAATGTATCTTTCTCATATAGGGCATCGCCTGAATTGAGGAAGAAGAGATATTCGCCTTTAGCCTGTTTAATGCCCTTATTCTGGGCATTGTATATGCCGCTGTCTTTTTCACTTACCCAATAGGATATCTTATCCTCATATTTGCGGACAAGGTCTACGCTTCCGTCGGTAGACTTGCCGTCGATGATGATAAATTCATAATCGGTAAATGTTTGAGAAACAACGCTGTCGATTGTCTTTTGCAGCCCTGCTTCATCATTGAGGTTTATGGTAATAATAGACAGTTTCATTTTTTAGTTACGAGTTACAAGTTACGAGTTACAAGTCAATTGAGAATTAAATATTCCACTCTCAATTACTTTCTTCTCGATTCTATTAAGAACGGACTGATAAATACCAGTTTACGGTACAAAGCGAGTATGGCCGCTGCTTTACGCAAGCTATAGCCCTTGGCATAATAGATCTGTATGCGGTACATCCTTTTTATCCGTCCGATAATTGTCTTTCTATACTTATGGCTTGTATACTTATCAAACTCATGCAATAAGTATACCATCCATGCGGTTTGGTTCAGCGGCTTCAATGTAGACGACATTCCACCCAGATGCTGCCTGTAAACTGCCATATATTCAGGCAGGAATTTTATTTTACCTGACAACGATACAATAAGTTGCAGCGCATAATCGCCATTCTTCACCGTAAAATACCAGTCGGGTGTATTATGGGCATCCTTACGGAAAAAGATTGAGGCCGTGAGTAATCCCCAGTCTTTGCTGATAAGGTCTTCCGTGGTAAGTATATCCCGTTCCATTTCTATGTTTTCATCCAATACACCACACATCAGTGTATGTACTTTATGGGAACACATGGCAAAATCGGGATTGGCTTCCATGAAATCGACCTGCTTCTGCAACTTGCAAGGGTCTGTCCAGAAGTCGTCGCCGTCGCAGAGGGCGGTGTATTTCCCCTGCCCGTAGTTTATATTATTAATCCAGTTGAGCATCATACCCTGATTGGTTTCGGGCAATCTCAACTTAATAATTTCTGGATACTTCTTCTGATATTCGATACATATGGCCCGTGTATTATCGGTACTGCAATCCTCGCCGATGACCAGTTCGAAAGGGAAGGTAGTTTTCTGCATCACTACACTTTCGATTGCTTCGGCAATGAATTTCTCATGATTGTATGTAATCATGGAAACGGACACCATTATATCTTTTCTATCGTTCATCCTTCAATTAAGCATACTTATCCATAGGTTTTCTTCTATATTTTTATTATATTTAGAGTATGAAAAAGAGAGATAAAAATACAAGATCTAAAAATCTGCAATTTACGGCTTTAGTTTCTGCTATATTTGCCTGCGCCTTGATTGTATTGCTTATACTCTTTTGGGCTCTTATAATGTAATCCTTAAGAACGAATCACATCTATAATCCTCTTCATATCTTCCTCATCATATCTATGGTCGCAAGGCAAAGGTAACAGGTAATTTACAATCCTGTATTCTGCCGAATCTTTTTCAACCAGATTCAGCGTTTCTTTCCAGTAAGTCGATACATAAATCTTATTGTCTATAAGCCTTTTCCTCAGATTTGCATCTTCCGAATAGAGCATATAGCTGAGCGGACAGGTATCTTCCGGAAAGTTATCGAATTGATAGATATTATCTTTTCCTAAAACAGAATGCAGGTATCTAAAATTATTTATCTGCCGCTGCTTCAGATTTTCATAATCGATATTTGCCAATAAGGCACTTGCCAGATTAGACATTCTTTTTATCGGCTGACCTACCAGACTGGCACAATAATCGAGATAATCCTGATATGCGGCGCTGGCACTTCCATATTCTATCCGCTTCATCAGATGTGTCATATGAGGGATAGACATATCCTGCTCGAAGTCATCGTCCAGCAATATATCCGTATAGAGATATGCCCCGTCGGGTAAGCCGAAGAACTTACGAGGAGAATATATTGTATCTATACCGTCAAATGGTTCCGAGTAAAAAGCATGTGTATTGTCTACAATCAATTGCTTGCCAAAGCGTTTTACAAGATTTCCTACCGTATTGAACTTTATGCCATATATATCGGAATACAGAAAAACTTCGTCGGACACCAGTTCTTTATCGAATATAGGGTTGATCCTGAAATCTACGGAATAGAATTCATATTCAATACCCAGCTTCTTCATAGGTTCCCATATCACTTCCGAGTTGAGGTATGGGATATATATCTTTTTGTACTTCTTTGCCCTCAATATATATTCAAGGCAGTTACGCGCCGTATTCAACTGCACAGCACCTTTGTGGTAATGCTCCCCCTTGCGTAACTGGAGTTCGAAGTATCCGCCTATTTCTTTCATATATTGGCCCCTCCTTGCCTCCCCGAAGGGGAGGATATTTCCCCCTTGGGGGTCAGGGGGCTTATTAGTTTATAATTATCTAACATCTTCTTTATTTCATCCAAAGTATTGAACATCATCACATCCAGAATGGAAAGCCACGGAACAAACTCGTTTGAAAACTGCTTATATTCAATCGGATTTGTCGAAAGAAAATGCAGATTTATATTTTCTCTCCTGAAATCTTCCGGTGAGTATAATTCTTGTCCTCCAATTGCATTATAGTAATCGCTGGCTTTTAGTTCCTTGCATAAAGCTAAAACTTTTTCCTGTCCTTTTAGCGAATGTTCGATATCTATAGTAGATGATATTATAATTTCAGTATCGATACCGAGGTATCCGCATACTTTCTGTACTGAATTGTAGATGTATAAAAAAAGATTATTCTCTTCGTAATTAATTATATCCCCTATTATAGGCATAACCTCATTATAATATGGCGTTTTGCGGTATGCTTCCCGTATTTGGTTCAGTAGCTTCTTTTTATCAAAACCCGCCGAAACGAAACGGTCTTTCACATCCAGATAATCAGAATCCTTTTCCAATGGAATGCTTATCATTAAGTCTTTACCATTTTGTAAAATCCGATTTCGGTTAATCCAGCCCTTTTTCGTATATTGTATATTGTCGTATATTACATACTTGTCAACTGCATTCAGCAATTGAAAATACCCGATATACGGCAGAAAATAAGGCTGCATTATCCCCAGTTTCATTTCTCCCAAGGCTTATTTTTAATCAGGTCACAAACTCTTTCCACGTCTTCAAATTCGAGGTTTGCATACATAGGTAGGCAAACGATTTCTTTTGCTACCTGCGTAGCCACCGGCAGGTTGCTGGCACTCGCCGACGGCAATCCCTTATATGTCGGGAAATCACTTATAAGCGGATAGAAATAGCGGCGGCCGAAAATGTTGTATTCCTGCAGTTTGAAATAGAGTTCGTCACGGGTCATACCATATTCCTGCGTATTGATACGCACCGGATAGTATGGATAAGTATGTGTAACATTCTCCATTTTATCGATAACCGTAAATCCTGGTATATCTTTTAATAAACTGTCATATAATTTGGCTATTTCAAGGCGCTTAGCTATATAGCTGTCTACATATTTCAGTTGAAGCGAGCCGTAAGCAGCCTGCAATTCATTCATCTTTGCATTGATACCCGGCTCGATAACGGTCGTTTCATTGCGGAAGCCGAAATTCTTAAGCAGGTCGATGCGTTGTTTTGTCTTTTCATCCTGACAGACAATTGCCCCGCCTTCGATTGTATTGTATACCTTTGTTGCATGGAAACTGAGTATCGACAAATCACCCCAGTTCATTACTGATTGTCCGTCTTTTTTCACGGCAAAAGCATGGGCTGCATCATATATTACCCGCAGTCCGTATATATCGGCTATGCGCTGTATCTCTTCCACGTTGCAAGGGTTGCCGTATACATGTACGGGCATAATGGCCGTAGTCTGAGGGGTTATGGCAGCTTCTATTTTCTCAGGGTCTATATTGTAATGCTTGTCTTCAATATCGACAAATACCGGCTTGATATTATTCCACCAAAGAGAATGGGTTGTAGCCACAAAACTGAAAGGTGTTGTAATCACCTCACCTGTGATGCGTAAAGCCTGCAGAGCAGTTATCAGAGCCAGAGTCCCGTTTGAAAAGACCGAAATATATTTTACGCCGAGGTAGTCGGCAAGTTCTTTTTCAAACTGTTCGTGGAAAGGACCGTTATTAGTCAACCACTTATTATCCCAAATCTTTTGCAGATAGGGGATAAACTCTTCCAAAGGTGGAAGTGCGGGCTGTGTGACCGTTATTTTTTTGCTCATAATCTTCGTGTCTAAATTTTCCTGTATATTCTTCTTATAAACTCCGGTGTAATACTTTTTATCCGGCCTTTTATTGATTTGTCGCCGTAAAGCAGTATTTCGAGCCTTTGTTTATGTTTTGTAAATGCCTCTGTATATTTATAATCGAAATATTTGTCGTATTCATTTATCAGTTCTATCACCCTGATACTCTGTTCTCCTTCACTCATTCCCGACCATTGTCCGCTGTCGTGAATACGGTATGCGGTAGTTACTTCTTTCAGGTACATCAGCGGTCCGAATTGTCCCATATACATGCCTAGCATCCAGTCGGCTATTTCCATATCGAACAGCTTGGCATCGAGTGTATTTATATATTTTCCTCTGAAAACGCAGCAAGATAAGTTGCCGATGCGGTTGCCTGTAGCCAGTTGTTCAGTAGTTACCAACTCATAGTCTTTATCGGCAGTCCAGTCGAATATTTCTTGTCTGTTCTGGTCTGCAAACAACCGTATATGTCTGTTGTAACTCATTGAACATTCAGAATGACTTTCGAGATGGTCGATATGATTTTGCAGGTGATTCGGCTCTAACCAATAGTCGTCGCCTTCCATAATGGCAACGTATTCTCCGGTACAAGCTGCAAATGCCTGTTGATAGTTTTTTATATAGCCGGTATTATGGGCCTTTGGGAGGTATGTAAACGTAAATGGACTATTATCTTCATATTCTTTTATTATACTCATAGTATTATCGGTCGAGCAATCGTCGGCCACAATAATCTCTACATCATTTACAGTCTTCTGCATCAGAATGCTTTCGAGTGTCTGACGAATATATGCAGCGTGATTATATGTAATGAGTATAACGTTTATTTTCATAACAGTTTGTATCGACCGGATTCATCTCAGGAAGATTTCTTTCGGAATACTTTCTTTAAAAATTTTACCGGAAAGCAAATTATATCCCCGATTTTATATTCGATGGAGTTCTTATAGAGATTTGCTTCCCATTTGTAATATGTCGCCTCAATATGATCTCTCATCGGATTGGTGTATTCCAAGAACAAAGGTACATGATTCTTAAAGATTTGGAGAAGTAATTCCTCGTTTTTCTCTTCATTCAAAGATGAGAGCATGGAATTCTCTTTAATCCGGTAGTAAAAATGGAATTTATCGAGTTTGATAACTTTGTCGTTTTCCTTGATAAAGCTAAACCAGAAGTCCCAGTCTTCTAGTCCTCCTTTCATATTCGTATTATAGCCTTCGGTTTTAAAAAAATCGCTTCGGCGGTATATTGCCGAACAGAAGATAAGATTCTGGGTAAAAAGCTTCTTGTATTCGAACGGAGGAGGAATAAGCTTTTCGTTCTTTGCTCCGAAGAGAATAAGGTTACTATACACAACCTTTACATCAGGATTGTTGCTGAAAGTCTCTAATGCTTCTTTAATATATTCAGCGCTTATTTTATCATCCGAATCAAGAGGGAGTATATATTCACCCACGGCCTGTTGGATACCAAAGTTACGGGCATCGGACAACCCGCCGTTTTCTTTTTTGAAATATTTAAAACGTGAGTCTTTGCTTAGCCATTCTTTGGCAACATCTTCCGTATTATCAGGTGAACCGTCATTTACAATAATACATTCCCAGTCCTGAAAATCCTGCTCCAAAACGGATTGCAGAGTTTCCAGAAGATATTCGGCCTGATTATAGCAAGGAACTATTATAGATATAACAGGCTTTATATTTGATGTATTCAGAGTTTTAGCCATTTTAACAATCCAATCTTTTTTAAGAATCTGACACTCGAAGAAGTTTTTAGATTATATAATTCTTGCTTTTTATTCAACCAATCTTTATATATGGAATTATATAACGGAAATGATTGTGCTATATGTATTTCCCGTTCCTCTATAAGTATATTCCTATTGCTTGAATTGGAACTCATTCCGTCTAAATAGAAAGTTGAAAAACAACCGTCGACGTGTTTATATTTGCAATTATGCAGGCATATGGCATCTATAAAGAAAGCCCAATCGGAGGCAATTTTCATGTTCTCGTTATATACCCCATATTTTAATAGCAATTCTCTTTTAATAAAACTGCCCATATGCGGAAGCCCGTCTTCTACCATATATTTGAAGTCGATATAATCGGGGTAGGTTTTTACGAAAGAATTGTTATTTATTGTATCGCATATCTCCAAATCGAAGTAAATTATATCTTCACCTGACAGCTGTTCTACAATACTATGAAGATTTGCATTTGGTCGGAGAGTATCACCACTGTTAAGAAACAGGATATATTCGCCCTTTGCTTTTCTAAACCCTTTGTTCATGGCATTGTAAACACCATTGTCGGGTTCGCTTATCCAATCAGTAATAAATCCCTGATTTTCTTTTATGATTGCCCGACTTTCATCAGTAGAATTTCCATCTATAATAATATACTCAAAGTCGTTCAAACTTTGATTTACAATACTTGCTATAGTCTTTTTCAACCCGGTAGCATTGTTGTAATTTATTGTTATGATGGATAGCTTCACTCTTCTGATTGTGTTTTATAATATTTCCCTACAAAATCTTCGATATCGAAAAACAATTCTTCAACATTTTTCAACTCCTCAAAATTCCAATCCCACCATTTGATATGTAGCATTTTGCGGATTGTTTCCTCTCCAAATCTATAATGGAGGATTTTCATCGGATTTCCTACGGCGATTGCATATGGCGGAATATTTTTCGATACCACACATCCAGCCCCGACAATTGCTCCGTCGCCTATATTGACGCCATCTAATATCGAAACATTCATGCCGATGAAAACATCATTGCCTATTATTATACTTTTTAATTCTTCTATCTTATCTTGATCGCTTAATGTTATTCCATTTTGCTTTAGTGTAGAATAGAACATGGGGGCCGTAGATATGCCGTTTGTAGGGTGTATTCCCCATCCGCAAACAAGATTGGGTCCTATCGAACAGAATTTGCCGATGGTCGTATTAATTATTAACGAATTCTGCGATATATAAGTGTATTCCCCAATAGTCGAAGCTTGTATTTTATATGGAGGCGTTAGTTTTACATTTCTACTCAAAACAGATTCTGATAGATTATTCCTATTGAAGAATAAATTATCATCATCCGTACTATTGAGCAGGTCAGTTACGCGAGGGTTGTTGCTATATATCCCCTCTATTACCGGCTTTATAATCTTTCTTAATATTTTAAATGTAAAACTTCTGATACCCATTGTATTGTTAGCTATTAATTACGGACTCGAGAGAAACTCTCGGAAATACATCAACCATACTATCAGGAGTGGCATTAAATATCTGTACATTTTTCGAATTCAGATATTTTTTCATCAACCTGTAATGCTTCCACCTTGAATGATATATCAAAAACCAGTCTTCGAGTGTGATAGCTTTGAGATGGTCATTATCACTGAAACTCCTAGCCTCATCATAAAAATGATGATTGGTAGTGCGGTCAATATCTTTAAGGTAATCGTGGTCTACCCCAAGTAAATATATTTCACGGAATCCCATATAATCCGCAACCTGTATAGCTTCATATATAACAGTCCTTATCGAGAAAGGGTTTTTGGTTATATCCCATATGCCGGGATTATTATAGTTATTTTCATCGATATCTGTATTTCCTGTATAGTCTATGAAATAGGAATCAACCTTATAATCCGGATTTCTTTTAAGAAAATTGTAATACGAATACTGAAAATCGGTAGTGCCGATAAAAGTTTTTACGGGAAATGTATAATGTTTTTTGTAATTATCGAATATTATTTTATTTGTTTCGTCATCGAATGGTGCATGCTGAGGTGCGAAACAATGATATCCGGGTTGTATGATATCTATCTGCGGGTGCAGGAAAAATTGGCTGACTGCAATACAATGTTCGTTTCGGAGCTTGGTCAAATCTTGGCGGCTAATAGAAGGTCCAGAAGCTAAAATAAAGCATCTTTCTCCTTTATGTTTATTCTTTAATAAAGAAAGTTTTTGTTTGTCTGTAACTTTTATATATTTTGATTCTGTTTCATTCCGGCTAGAGAACGTATTTCCATATCTTATTTTTCTATACAAATCGAGCCAGCCTTGGGGTATTAACCAAAATTTTATTTTATCGATCATTTTATAAGTCTAATATGTAATCAATAAATTCTCTTGCAGCGCCTTGCCCACCTTTTTTAGTCAGAATTTTCATACCGGGTATATTTTTAATTTTCTCTATGGCATCGGAAGGACAAGCCGCCAATCCGACGTTCGATAGTAATTCGTAACAATTAATATCGTCGCCGATATAAGCAACTTCCTGTAAAGTTATATTTTCTTTTTCACAAATATCTAAAGCGGCCTGTAATTTACCTCCTTCTTTTTTGCCTTGGTATAAATAATCAACTTTCATTTTTCTTGCACGAGCTTCAACTATCTTAGTGATTTCTGAAGTTATAATCCCGGTTTTAATCCCGGCTTTTCTCAATAATTCAAAGGCCATACCATCTCTGGTATTGAATTTCTTGATTTCATCTCCATTTTCCGAATAATACATTCCTGCATCGGTAAGAACGCCGTCTACATCGGTAAGGAAGAGTTTTATATGTCTGCGAGGCTTTATATCTTTATTTAGAATGTGCTTTCGCATCAGGTTTTCAGCAATGTCCCAGTCGTTGGGTTCATCTATTTCGACACCAGTAAATTCCGACATTTCGTATATGCCAATTTTCCCCGACAATCTGTTTTTATATTTTATAATGTTGCCTGCCTTACTTATATAAAAAGCTCCATTTTCCATCAGTTCGCCTTCAAAGTCCTGCCTTCGGGGCCTATTATTATAGTCATAGTTTTTAGAAATGCCATTCTCGTTCCATAAGAAGCGTTTGAATCTGACGCAGCTTACAACAGAGTCATAGCCGGATTTCTCTATCATGTCTATACCTCCTTCGATATCGGCCTTTTGAGTAAAAGGCGACGTTGCCTGAACTAGTATTAAGTAATCCTCATCCGAAAGTTCACCCTTTTTCAGGTATTCCAGCATTACGCTTTCTGTGCTGGCTGTGTCGGTAGCATTCTTGGTTAAGCGTCTGTAAACATTTACTTTTGCCAGATTGAAATTGTTGATAGTATCCTCTATTTCGTCAGAATCAGTGGCAACAATGATTTTATCGATCTTTTGCGAATCTGTTAATGATTTCAACGTCCAGTAAACAAGGGGCTTGCCACAAAAAAGCTTTATGTTTTTATGCGGAATGGATTTACTACCACCTCTTACTGGTATAAATGCAACAGTAGTCATCTTTCTATAATGTTCTGGGTTGTTTATTACCATTTTATTTGGTTTTTCTTTAGCTTATCGCGCTGTACTTTCTCTATATCCAGAATTTGCTGTTCTTTGTAGGTTAAAGCTTTGTATACGGCATTACAATCCCTGACGAGCTTGCGTAATCCATCCGGTTCTAACGAGGCGGCATGGTCGGTGCCTTTCCATGTGCGATCGAGAGTGAAATGCCTTTCAATCCATTCTGCTCCTAGTGCCACAGCTGCAGAATCGACTGCTATGCCTAAATGATGACCTGAAAATCCTACCGATTTGACTCTGTTGCCAAACAGGTGCTTCAATCGTGTTATTTCCAATAGCGATATGTCCTCGAAAGGAACGGGATATCCAGATGTGCAGCTGTATATGATAAGATCTTTTGCTCTGTTCTTTTTTTCAAAGAATTGTACAATAAGTTCTTCTTCTTCCAATGTTGTCATCCCAAAAGACAAATGTATCTCTCCGCTAAAATGGTCGCACAAATAGCCTAACAGTTCTTTGTTCAGGTTACATGCAGAAGGTACCTTTATTAATTCAGGATTGATACTGATTATTTCTTTTGCTGAAGTAAGATCCCATACTGAAGTAGAATATATAACACCATATTCTTCACACCATTTCTTTAATTGTTTATGTTGTACGAGATCGAGTTCCAGAAATTCACGGTGAGCGCCATATGTCTGCCCATATGAATTGGAGGGGTTTGGGTGTGGGGCATTATACTCTTCCTCGGTAAGTAACTCCTTTACATTTCTTTTCTGAAATTTGACGATGTCGGCTTTACAAAATGTAGCAGCCGTGATTATCATTTCTCTAGCGATAGCCATATCTCCTTTATGGTTGCCACCTATTTCTGCTATAATTGTAGGTTTCATAGATTATAGTTTTTTCTGATTTCTAAGACATTATTAATTGTAATGTTAAAAAGATCTTTTTGAATACTTTTAATATCTTCTATAACCGAATTTCTGTTATTGAGCATATATATAGATTTTTCATACAAATCGGATTCAAAGTGCGGATTCGTTATTTCACATCCCCACTCGGGATGATTTATATCTTCCAGAAACCATTTCATTTTTTCGTGGGAGATAACAGATAAAATAGGTGTTTTACAGCCAAAAGGTATCATTTGGGAATGGCCTCTCATTCCTATTACTAATGAGGGCTTAGAGTACTCTTGTATTATATTTAAAGGAGATTCGATTTTAATAAGATCGTATTTAATACCAAAGGAATCGAGAAATGGAATAAAATAATTATCAGTACCTACATGTTCATAATATTTTATTTTATACTCAAGACTAAGTTTTTTTATAACTCGGGCTATCGATGTCAGTTTATCCCCAATATGCTCTCCATAGCGTAGCCGGCTCCTGTCAAAAGCGCAATTAAGGGCAACGAATTTATCCTCTTCTTTTGGAAAAGTTTCTATTAATCCCGGATACAACTGCGATATAATTGTTGTGGGACACGGCTGGTATCTCAATTTGTTACGATTTGAGGGTATTAAATATTCAGTTACTTTATTAATAGATCCTGTATTTCTTAACCCTAAGAACAGACTCTTTTCAGCGAGTAAATTCAGGTGTTGTTTAAAAATAGGTTCGAAATCGGCTTGGTCCCGGAATCTGTTGTATCCTACTGAAAATAAAGTAATGGGAACCGTAATCTTTTTTAATTGGTCGACAGAGCAGTTCCACTGCCATCCGCTATTATTGTTGGGATTTGTATCTTTTAGAAAGAGGCCTCCACCCCCAATAATTATACCATTACTGTTGTTGCAGAGTTTTACGATTTTTTCATCTACAAATTTATGAGCATGTATAGCTTTCCATTCATATTCATATGGCAGGCCGAATTCGACACTGTCTTTTACATTTGTAGGTAGAATGGCATCTCCGGCATTTCCATAGGTAAATGCTGTAAAATGAACGATTTTTTTTGCAGTATTTACTGCTTTATGAGGCAATATATGAGGAAGAGATAGTTCTTCTACCCGATTCTGAATAGCCATTTTTAACGGATATTTCAATAACTTCTTTAGTCTTGTATTCATATAATGCCTTTCTTGTTTAAGAAGGAAATGTATTTATTTTATCTTTTCTGTATTCCAAGAGGTTGAAGTTCTTATCATTCCCCCTCTGCTATAACCAAATGTCAGACCATCCTGAATAATATTATCTATATCAAATACAATAATATCTTCTAATATCTGGATGGGGCCTACACCAACAATGCCACAGGCTATAGTAATACTATATGTGCCAATATTGAGGAGATCAGGGAGAACTAACTCTGTTTCGTAATCTCCGGCTTTTCTCATTTCGTACAGGTCTTTATCAGAATCTATATCCCACGACCTGAATAATAATGCTGCGTCTTTATTCAAAGAAAAAGACAGGTTGGTTCCCCTGATATCGCGGTGTACTGTATATTTTATCTTGATACGTAAAGTATCGTTGATGTCGTAAATATCGTCTTCGTTTTTGTTTTCTGCCGAAACTGAAACTTCTGTGATAGAAATTTCTTTAAGAGGATTAGCTTTCTGCCTAAATGTTTTTCTGCTATCTCCGCCATTGCTCCTTATATATAAGTCGGTAATTTTTTCAATATCCCCGATTTCTTTAACAGTACCATTCTCAAAGAAAACGCCCGATGTGCATAGCCTGCGGATAGAGGCCATATTATGGCTTACAAAGAGCACAGTTCTTCCGTCGCCGCTTGAGACTTCTTTCATTTTACCGATGGCTTTTTTCTGAAATTCGGCATCGCCTACAGCCAATACCTCATCCACTACGAGTATCTCGGGTTCTAAATGTGCTGCAATGGCAAAACCTAGGCGCACAGTCATCCCCGACGAATAACGTTTGACAGGAGTGTCGATATATTTTTCGACTCCTGCAAAATTAACTATTTCGTCAAGCTTTCGCTTTATTTCGGACTTAGTCATCCCCATGATAGCGCCATTCATGAAGATGTTCTCTTTTCCGGTCATCTCCGGATGGAAACCTGTCCCTACTTCCAGCAGGGAGGCTATACGTCCTTTTGCTTTTATAGTACCAGTTGATGGTGATGTAACGCGGGATAATAATTTAAGTAAGGTAGATTTGCCTGCGCCGTTTTTACCAATGATGCCAAGTACTTCACCTTGTTTTACATCAAGGGTTATATTCCGTAGCGCCCATACATAATTACTTTTAGCCTTAGAAGAACGGTCGTTTACTTCCCCTATTTTCAGATAAGGGTCTTCTTTTCCCCTAACAGTATACCACCATCTGTTGAGGTCATGTGTAATAGTTCCTGTACCTACTACTCCCAGACGGTATTGTTTAGATATATTGTCAAATTTTATAGCTATATCGGACATATAATTATTTATTCAAAGTTATACTACATCAACAAAGCTTCTTTCTACTTTGTTGAATACCCACGAGCCGATAATAACTACGGCTATTGTAAATATGAAACTGTATGCAAGCCAGAACCAATCGAATGTGCCTTCACCCATAAAGCCATACCGCATCGCTTCTACTATTGATGTCAGGGGGTTCAGCTGTATTATCCACATATACTTTTCGTAGTTTTCTTTCATCACTGATAATGGATATATAACAGGTGTAGCATACATCCACAGAGAAGTGACAAATCCGAAAAATATAGCCATATCCCTATATTTGGTGGTTACCGATGAAATAATAATGCCGAAGCCAAGTGCCAGTCCGGCCAGCATCAATAACAATAAAGGAAATAACAGTAAATAAAGATTAGGCGCAATAGGTGCTCCGGAGAAAAAGTAATAAAAATAAAAACTAAGAAATACAGCTAGTTGAATTCCAAATCTTATCAGATTAGAGATAATAGCTGAAATGGGTACCACTAATCTGGGAAAATAAACCTTACTGAATACGCCTGCATTACTGATAAATGTTCCGGATGTTTTGCCCAGACAATCGGCAAAGTAAGACCAGCATAATATTCCTGACAGATAAAACAATGACTGAGGTAGTCCGTCAGTAGGGATTTTAGCTATACTGCCGAATACAAACATATACATCACAGTCGTAAATAGCGGTTGGATAACAAACCATAGAGGGCCGAGTACAGTCTGCTTGTATATGGTAACAATGTCGCGGCGGACATACATTTGAAGCAAATCTTTATATTGCCAGACTTCTTTAAAATTCAATGAGAAGTTACTACCCCGAGGTTTTATTATTATGTCCCAATGCTCTTTCTCTGGTTCCATTCAGTATGATTTATGTCTGTTTGTGTCCTCTACTTGTTACGACATACAAAGATAGTGTTTTTTGCTGAACTATATAACAGAAAACCTATCCTCCTAGTCCATAAAGGGTGAGTATATATTAATAAAAAAACCTATATGAGATGGCTCATACAGGTTTGTAACCTTTTGCTGTCGATTCGGATTATTACTTCTTAGTCGTAGCAGCAATAGAATCTTCCATAGCCTTTGTTGCAGCAGCAATAGAATCCTCCATAGCTTTTGCTTTAGCTTCTGCTTCCTGAGCAGCTTGTACGGCAGCGATAGAATCAGCTGTAGCTTTAGCCTTAGCTTCTTCGGCAGCTTTGTTACCACATGATGCGAAAGAAATTGCTATAACAGCAACAGCAAATAATACTAATTTTTTCATTTTCTTCTTTTCTATTAAAAACTTAAACGGTAAATGTATATGCGTTATTTAATAACACAATGCAAAGATATACATATTTCCGAATATGTTGTATAGCATAATTATGTTTTTTTTAGTATTTTTATTTGCTTTGCTTTATAATTCTATTTTTAATCTGTTTTCGTTAGCTTAATATTTTAATTTTCATATAAATACCTTTTTATGCTTTTTTTAGGAGTTTTCTCAAACTCGCTCGGATATATTTGTATTGCCGATATGTTTTCGTAGTTTGCCAGCTGTTTATTTAGATTCCGCCTATTTTCCTCCATTATTGCGGGAAGCATTTCCTGTTCTACATGTGCAGCATCCATCGTTTCATAGTCAGGGTGTACAAGTGCGACCAGTTTACCGTTTCTTTCTACAGCAAGACTTTCGAGTACAAAAGGCATATTATTCATTTTGGCTTCTATTTCCTCGGGGAAAATATTCTGTCCGTTCGGACCTAAAAGCATGGTTTTGCTGCGGCCACGTATAAATATCCTGTTGTTTTCATCGATTGTGCCTAAATCACCTGTCCTGAGCCAACCGTCAGCAGTGAATGCATTTTTCGTAGCTTCTTCATTCTTATAGTATCCCATCATAACATTTTCGCCACGTACCTGTATTTCTCCAACTGTATTGTATGGGTCATCCGAATCAATCCTCACTTCCATAATGTTATCCAGTATTTTGCCACATGAGGTCGGGATAAAATCATAGTTGTGGTCATAGGAAACAAGAGGTGCACATTCTGTCATTCCATAGCCTACTGTAAACGGGAACTTTATTTTGTAAAGGAATGCTTCCACTTCTTTGTTCAGGGCTGCTCCTCCAATAATTACTTCATGGAAATTGCCGCCGAGTCCGTCCATCATTCCTTTCCGTATTTTTGCATATATCTGATCCCTTACAATAGGCACTTTAAGCGCCATTTTTATGGCCGGTTTTTCTATTTTCGGTAGAATGGATTTCTTATATATCTTTTCTATTACCAAAGGTACTGATATAATAAGGTGCGGTTTTATTTCAGCAAAAGCTTCTGATAGTATTTTGGGCGAAGGAGCTTTCCCTAAAAGTGTCGTGTGTGAGCCTTCGGTAAGTGAATACAGGAACTCGAAAGCACAACCATATGCATGTGCCAGCGGTAGGAAAGATACGATATTCTGGCCCCTGAATAATAACTTCAGATAATGTGCATGCGTAAGATTTCCGGCAAGATTATTGGCTGATAGCATCACGCCTTTGCTGAATCCGGTCGTACCTGATGTATAATTTATCAGTACTAACTCTGAGTTGTCAACTTTGGCATATTTGATATCGTCGCGGGTATATCCGTTAGGATATTTTTTTGTCATTTTTTCGTCCAAAGACTCAGTAATGAGAGACAGTTTCTCTCCCTTTTGCTCATACAGGCATTTGTATCTATTGTCGTTTACAGAAAATGCACCCCTTACGCGAGGAAGGTGATCTTCATCCAACGAGTCCCATATCTGACTGCTGGAGAATAGTAATACTGCCTCCGAATGATTGATTATATGCTGTACACTGTCGGCATGGAAATCCTGTAGTATGGGAACGATGACTGCTCCATATGTGATTGCCGACAAATATGTTACGCACCATGGGATATTATTTTTACCGATAAGTGCAATTTTATCACCTTTCTTTATTTTGGCTTCTTCAAATATGATATGTACACGGGCTATTTCGTAAGCAAGGTCTTTATAATATAAGGTCTTTTGTTCCGAATAATCGGAGAGTCCTTTCAGATCCCAGTTGTTTTTAAAGCTATTGGAGTATAATTCGATTAGGTTTTGTTTAATCATAAATATTGCTCAATTTGGATGGATTTGTGCAAAAGTAAGTAGTCGGTTCATATTCTACAAGTATTTTATCTTTAAAATTGATACAATTGTTGTAATTTTGTACTCTTTTAGATTCGTTTATATATATGGTCTTCATATACTGACGGTATCTGGTTCATTATAATTAAATTGGTCTTTCTTTTATACAATGATAGATAATTCAATATTCGAGAATAAAAAAGCGGCTTATCTCACTTTAGGTTGTAAGCTCAACTTTGCCGAAACATCTGCTATAGGTAGGCAGTTGTCGCAAGTAGGTGTGCGTAAGGTCAGGCAGGGAGAGGTAGCTGATATTTGTGTAGTCAATACCTGTTCGGTTACTGAGCTTGCTGATAAGAAGTGTAGGCAGGCAGTCCGCAAGATGATAAAGGATAATCCCGGTGCCTATGTAATAGTGACGGGCTGCTATGCACAGCTCAAACCGGAAGACATTGCTGGTATCGACGGGGTTGACATTGTATTGGGTTCCGAGCAGAAGCTGGATATAATCGAGCATCTCGACGAACTAAAGAAAAAGGATAAGGGGCAGGTTTATACAACAAAAACAAATCAGATAAGATCTTTTGTTCCTTCCTGTTCGCAGGACGATCGTACCCGTTACTTCCTGAAAGTGCAGGATGGCTGCGATTATTTTTGTTCGTTCTGTACAATACCGTTTGCACGTGGACGCAGCCGGAACGGAACAATAGAGAGTATGGTTAATCAAGCTCGTGAAGTCGTAGCAAAAGGTGGTAAAGAGATTGTACTTACGGGAGTGAATATCGGCGATTTCGGTAAAACGACCGGAGAGAATTTCTTCGATTTGATAAAAGCACTTGATGATGTTGAGGGCGTAGAACGTTACCGCATATCTTCCATTGAGCCTAACCTGCTTACGGACGAGATAATAGAATTTGTATCAAAGTCGAAGCGCTTTGCTCCACATTTTCATATTCCGCTACAATCGGGTTCCGATGCTGTGCTCAAACTGATGCGTCGCCGTTACGATACGGCATTGTTTCGTCACAAGGTGGAAACGATTAAGCGCATTATGCCCGATGCCTTTATCGGTGTGGATGTTATTGTCGGCACAAGAGGTGAAACAGACGAATATTTTGAAGAAGCCCGTCAATTCCTCGAAAGCCTTGATTTTTCACAGTTGCATGTGTTTACTTATTCCGAACGTCCGAATACGCAGGCATTGAAAATAGAACATGAAGTGGACCCTAAAATAAAGCATGCGCGTTGCAAAACTTTATTGGATTTATCCGATAAGAAGCTGGAGGCTTTTTATCAGTCACAGCAGGGAACTGAACGCAAAGTGTTATTTGAACATACGCAGCACGATAGTATGATGTACGGATTTACGGAAAACTACGTTAAAATAGAAACGCCCTATCAGGAAAATAAGGCGAATGAGATAAAGGTAGTTAGACTCGGTATGTTTAACAAAGTAAAAACAGCACTCATAGAAGCATAATGAATAGATTGCTATATTATATAATGTTTATTTGGATGTACATGCATGCGCTGTTGCCATTCAGTGTACTCTATGTATTTTCTGATATTCTTTACTTTTTTGTTTATAAGATTGCCGGTTACCGTCTGAAGGTGGTTCGGAAAAATCTTGAAGCCAGCTTCCCTGATAAAACGGAAAAAGAAAGGAGAAAGATAGAACGGGAATTCTATCATCATTTCTGTGATTACTTTGTGGAAACGCTCAAACTGCTTCATATCTCTGATAAAGAGATGCAAAAGCGCATGCAGTTTGAAAATGTGGAACAGATAAAAGAATTGATGAAAGACGGTAATTCCGTGCTGATGTTTCTCGGGCATTATTGCAACTGGGAGTGGATACCTTCTATAACCCTTAATTTTAAGGGTGAAAATAAGATTTTGGGAGAAATATATAAGCCGTTGAAGAATAAGGCAATGGACGATTTATTCCTGCGAATACGCAGTCGTTTCGGTTCTCTTGCTATTTCCAAGCAGGATACACTGCGTGCAATTGTCAAATTGCGCAATGAAGGCAAGCAGACTCTTATCGGTTTTATGGCCGACCAGACTCCTGCGTGGCGGAATATTCATTATTGGACTCCTTTTCTTAATCAGGAAACTCCTGTATTTACAGGGGTAGAGCGCATTGCAAAACAGACAGGCTTTGCAGTTATATATCTGGATATGGAGAAATGGAAAAGAGGACACTATAAAGCTACAGTTCGCCTGATTACCGATAAGCCGAAAGATGAACCGGAAAATAGTATCACTGAAACTTATATCAGGGCTATGGAAAAAACGATTCTCCGCAATCCGGCTTATTGGCTTTGGACGCACAAACGTTGGAAACGGACACGCGAGCAGGTAGAAGCAATGCAACAGAATAAATGAAGAAAGTAGCAGTCGTCATTCTCAATTGGAACGGTAAGACATTACTTGAACAGTTCCTGCCGTATGTGATACGATATACTACACACTCAGATGTGGAGATCGTAGTAGCTGATAATGGCTCGACTGATGATTCCGTATCTTTTCTTTACGCCCAATATCCACAGGTTACTCTTATTAAATTGCCTGAAAACTATGGCTTTGCCGGAGGATATAATAAAGCACTGGAAAATATTAATGCCGAATATTTCGTACTGCTTAATTCTGATGTTGAAGTTACGGATAATTGGCTTTTTCCTGTAATAGAACATTTAGATAATAATAGAGATATTGCCGCTGCGCAGCCGAAAATATTAGCCCAGCGAAATAAATCTTATTTTGAATATGCCGGAGCTGCCGGAGGATTCATCGATAAGTACGGTTATCCTTTTTGTCGTGGCCGGATATTTATGAAGGTAGAACATGATAAAGGACAATATGATACTCCGATAGATGTACTTTGGGCTACGGGTGCCTGCCTGTTTATTCGTTCCAAAGACTTTTTCGGTGCAGGTGGTTTTGATTCTTCATTTTTTGCCCATATGGAGGAAATCGATTTATGTTGGCGGTTGAATTGTCGTGGTAGGAGAGTTGTGTGTTATCCGAAAAGCACTGTTTACCATGTAGGGGCAGCAACACTAAAAAAAGAAAGTCCGCGTAAGACTTTCCTCAATTTCAGGAATAACCTGATTATGCTCTATAAGAACCTTCCGCAACAGAGATTGAAACGGGTAATAATTATCCGTTTGATTCTGGATTACGTCGCCGCTATTCAGTTTACTCTGACAGGTAATTACAGAAATGCAAAAGAGGTAATCAGAGCGCACAAAGATTTCTACAATAATAGGAGGATATACCGTCAGGCCCGCCGGGAAAATTTGGATAAAAGGATAGTGGAGGTAGTAAAAACTATTTATCCGAAGAGCATCCTAGTTGCTTACCATACAAAAAGAATAAGGCAATTTTCTAAGTTGAAAGGATTTAAATAGTAAAAGCCTCTCTTGAAAAAATGAAAATATTATCCCTATTCTGATAAATTATCCTAAAATAAATCTCTCTGTTCGTTTTTCTAGTATATTTGGATGTTTTATCCCTATGATTATGAAGAGGCTTTTATCTGTTATATGTTTTCTTTTGCTTCTTTCGGTGACGGTAAAGTCGCAGGATGAGAAGCCAAAGACTTATATAGATATTGCCGCTATATATGAAGGTGATACAATTGCTGTGGTGCAGCTAAAGCCTGTTCACATATTTGCTCCCATTAAGTTTAAGAATAATAAAGAAAGACAGGAGTATTCCAAATTAGTTCGCGATGTTAAGATCGCCTATCCTTATGCAAAGAAGATAGCGTACTCTATCATCGAAACATATGAATATATGCAGACGATGCCTGATGAGAAAGCAAAGCAGAAGTATCTGGAAGACGTTCAGAAATATATGATGGATGAGTATAAGCCTAAAATGAAGAGGATGACAAAAAATCAGGGTAAGATACTGGTTAAGCTTGTCGATAGAGAATGTAATACTTCTTCGTATAATATAGTAAAAGCCTTGGTCGGAAGCCTTAAGGCCGGAGTATATAATGCTTTTGCCGGACTTTTCGGAAATAGCTTAAAAGCTAAATATGACCCGTATGATAAAGATGCTGCAATAGAAGCTATCGTTGTTCAAATAGAGCAGGGAACTATCGATCTTAATTATGCCCGCAATTACCACGGATTTAAATAACAAAAAAGAGAGCAAGATATTCCTGCTCTCTTTATCATTTAAACTGTAGGCTAAAAGCTTTTAACCTAAGTAGCTTTTTAATAATTTACTTCGTGAGTTCTGACGAAGACGCTTGATTGCCTTTTCCTTTATCTGACGTACACGTTCACGTGTGAGTTGGAATTTATCGCCGATTTCTTCGAGGGTCATCTCCTGATATCCGATACCGAAGAACATTTTGATAATTTCACTTTCTCTTTCTGTCAGTGTCGATAATGCACGTTCGATCTCCTGTTGGAGCGATTCGTTTATCAACGTACGGTCAGCAATTGGGGCATCGTCATTTACAAGTACATCCAGCAAGCTGTTGTCTTCACCTTCAACGAAAGGTGCGTCCATCGAAATGTGTCGTCCTGAAACTTTCAGCGAATCGGCGATTTTATCAACGGGTATGTCTAATTGTTCGGCAAGTTCCTCTGCAGAAGGTTTGCGCTCGTTTTCCTGCTCGAATTTGGAGAAGGCTTTGCTGATTTTGTTCAGCGAGCCCACTTGATTGAGTGGAAGACGTACAATACGCGATTGTTCTGCTAATGCCTGCAATATAGATTGGCGAATCCACCATACTGCGTAACTGATAAATTTAAACCCTCTGGTTTCGTCGAATTTTTCTGCAGCTTTAATAAGTCCCAGATTTCCCTCGTTGATCAGGTCGGGCAAGCTCAGTCCTTGGTTCTGATATTGTTTTGCAACAGATACCACAAACCTGAGGTTAGCTCTGGTAAGTTTTTCAAGTGCAGCCCTGTCGCCTTTTTTAATGGCTTGGGCCAACTCTACTTCTTCCTCGACTGTGATCAGATCTTCACGACCAATTTCTTGCAAATACTTGTCTAGAGATGCGCTCTCACGATTTGTAATTGACTTTGTAATCTTTAACTGCCTCATATATAAATATATATGTTATAATGTCCCAAAAATGTCTGCAAATATAGTAAAAAAATTGCTATACGTCGCCATCCGTTTGGGCTTATTAACAGATGGCTTTAGTTAATAATACTCAATTATAGAATTTCCTTGTTAGGTATAATTAGTATAAAGTTCATATTCAAGTTCTATATATAAATAACGCTTAAGCAAGTATCTATGTTTACTACTTAAGCGTTATTTTTATTAGTTAAGTTAATATCATTCGCTTAAATCGACTGCATAATATTTCTTCGATCCGTTAGGAGTAATACCTGTGACGAACAATGCTTTATCCTGACTATTGGCAGTAGTAGTAATAATGCGTTCCACATCGCTCGCAGATGATACAGGCTGATTATTGATCTTCTGGATAATAAATCCTTTCATAATTCCTTCTTTATGGAATTTGCCTGCATTATCTACTCCCGCAACTTCCACACCATAGCTGATACCCAACGATTTTTTCTTCTCAGCTGTGAGGTCTTTGAATGCAGCACCCACACTAGCTATACCGTCTTCTTTTTTCACTACGGATGTACTTCCGGCATTATTTTTCAATGTAACGTCGAATGTCTTGCTTGTTGTACCACGCATTACATCTACTTTCACCTTATCGCCCGGACGGAATCTGTTTACCTGTTCCTGCAATTCGCTTACAGTTCTTACTTTCACTCCGTTTATTGCTGTGATAACGTCACCTTCTTCTATTCCGGCCTGTTTTGCTGGACTCATATCGGCAAATCCGCCAACATATGCACCTTCGTTTATCTTAAGATTCTTAGTCTTTTCCGGATCAGCTTCTTTAGCAACTGAAACTTCACCTATCTGAACACCTAATACTGCACGTTGAACTGTTCCGTATTCCTTGATGTCGGCTACTACTTTTCCGGCAATGGAGATAGGCACAGCAAATCCATATCCAGAGAAATCTCCGGTTTGTGAATAGATAGCGGTATTAATACCTACAAGCTCACCATTTGTGTTTACAAGAGCGCCACCACTATTACCACGATTGATAGCGGCATCTGTCTGTATGTAAGACTGGATACTCATATCCACACCGTTTCTTCCGCCTGCGCTGATTCTTCCGCGGCCTTTGGCACTTACAATACCGGCAGTAACTGTTGATGTAAGGTTGAAGGGATTACCAACAGCCAATACCCATTCACCTACTTTAAGGTTGTCGGAGTTTCCGAAAGGAATATATGGCAAGCCTTTTCCTTCAACCTTAAGTAAAGCAATATCTGTTAGAGGGTCTGTGCCTACAAGTTTAGCTGTGTATTTACTATTGTCATTCAATGTAACTTCTATTTCGTCGGCTTTATCTATCACGTGGTTGTTAGTGATGATAAAACCATCTTCCGAAATAATTACACCCGAACCGAAACCGACACTTGGCTGAGGTTGTCTGTAATCTTGTCCGCCACGGTCACCGAATCCGAAGAAGTATTCGAACGGATCCATCATTCGCGGACGACCTTGTGAGGATTGAGCCTTAACTGTCGATTTGATGTGTACTACAGCATGAACTGAACTCTCGGCTGCTTTTGTAAAATCGGGGTATCCGTCAGCTGTGAGACTGGCAAGATGTACACCCTTCTGGTTAAATTCATTTCCGTAATTATAAGTATCGGCTGTACTGTAGCCTTTCTGGTGATCCATGAAGCTATACATACCGTATGTTGCCCCGATACTTACTAATGCAACCACAACATAGGTTGAAATATTTTTCCAAAATTTTTTCATATGCAAGTATGTTTTAATTATTTATTTTATCCTGTTTATTTCTAATTTCAAATTTAAACACAAAAATTGTACACTTAGTACGGGTTGACTCCAATTTTTAACACTTTTAACCCACATGAAAGTCTTTATTGCAATTTTAACAAATCCGTCGGACTTTTTGTCAGTTTTCTGAAAATGTACTAACAGAAATCCATTAAATTTTTTTTATATCGTATCTTTGAACGATAAAACAATAAAGATAGCAGTTACTATAACTATTCGCAACCAAACAGGGAATGAAAAAAGCTTTACATATCTTTCTGATATTAGTCACCATATTCTTCATCACATTAATCTCTGTTTTCCTACTCATAAGAACCGGCCTTTTATCAAGTTATGAAGATAGTCCGGCATTAAAAGAATTTTTTCTCATTGAGAATTCACTATCATCAACAGGCTTTTTCGTTTTAATATCCATATTTCTTCTTTTTGCTATTTTGTCAGTCTTTCTTATTATAAAGATAAATTTGTTTTATGTTCATCTCTCCTCATTCTTCTCTTATATAGGTAAAGCTTGCCGTACTATATGGAAAGATGTGAAAGACCCCTGTGCCTTGCTAATATTATTACCCCCCCTCATATCTTCCGTATATTTCGCAATAGTACTCCCAATATCTTACGATGAGGCGTTGACATATGTAGACTTTACCAACAATCCGATATTGTATTGCATATCTTCATATCCTTATCCGAACAATCATGTTTTTCATTCCGTAATCACACACATAACAAAGCATCTGCCTTTCTTCGATATTCTCTTTAAACTACGGATTTCCTCTATCATAGTATCTTTATCCACATGGATTATTGCATATTCCTTTGTAAAAAGGTTTTACTCTGCTAAAGTAGCACTGTTTTCTGTAGCTATTGCATCCATGCTGTTTATGTCTGTATATTACAGTTACATGTCGCGAGGATATGCTTTGGTCACTCTATTCTTTGTTATTTCTCTTTATGCATCTTATAATATTATAAAGTATGGCAGCCGGAACAAAGATTGGGTGATATTCTCTATCAGTAACATTCTCGGTTTCTATACAATGCCTTCCTTTCTATATCCGTTCCTCACACTAAATTTACTCATACTAATATATAACTATAAGAATATAAAGCAGCAGATATTATTCAATTTGTTCATAACATTTGCAACATTACTCTGTTATATGCCGATAATATTACATCAGGGATTTGGTGTTTTATCCATAACACCGGGCGATCGCTTGGGAGTATTGTCTTTATTCCCGCTTTTCTTCCGGAATACGTTTAATGAGATATTCGGTTTGTATCTTCCTCTTACTTTGCTTATAATAGTGGTATCGTTTGTTATTGCATTGGTTAAAAGGAACAAGGATATATTGGTTTTATGGATGCTGTTCGGAGCAGCGCCTGTGATTCTTTTGGCCATACATTCGGTAATACCTTTTCCGCGGACGTTTATTTATTATGGATTTATTGTCATGTTTTTAATCGGAATAACTTTATCGGCGTATATTGAGAAAGTTCCGAAACTGGTATTGACTATTGTTCTTTTAGTATTACAGGTCGGCCTGTTCTTCAATTTCAAAAACAGCATTGTAGAATACGAAAGCTTTAACATCGATTTTCACGATGTAAGTGAAAAGTATATAGAAGAAGGTAAAACTTTTTATATCCTTAGTGGGCTGAATATCGAAAGTCATAAGTTTGAGATGATGCTGCGTGGTTATAATTACAGCAAATCCAAATACGATAGAATATTCATCGACTTCGAAGATTTCAGGCTCGTAGATACTGATACCCTCAAAGGGAATTATGACTATATTGTTATAGATAAACCGTGGGACAGAACGGTAGAAAGAAAGCCGGTCTATTCCAATAAAACGCTGAATGTATATACATTTAACTGATATATGGGAACTTCTATTCTAATTATTATAGCAGCTTATTTTGCAACCTTACTCCTCATTTCTTATTTTGCCGGTAAGAAGCATACGGACAATGAAGCTTTCTTTCTCGGTAACCGACAGTCGCCTTGGTTTGTCGTAGCTATTGCTATGGTCGGTACTTCCATTTCGGGTGTGACTTTCGTGTCGGTACCCGGTATGGTAGGGAAGTTCGACATGACCTATATGCAAATGGTATTCGGCTTTTTCTTCGGCTATCTTACTGTCGCTTATTTACTGTTGCCTCTTTATTATAAGCTGAATCTGACAACGATATATGGCTATCTGGATAAACGTTTCGGCTTATATTCCTATAAGACCGGAGCTTCGTTCTTCATCCTTTCCAAGATAATCGGTGCTGCCGCGCGACTGTATCTTGTGGCTATGATTTTACAGACATTAGTTTTCGACCAGTGGGGTATTCCTTTTTACGTTACGGTGACGGGCATTATACTACTTATCTGGGGTTATACTTTCCGCAGTGGAATAAAGACTATCATCTGGACTGATACCCTGCAAACTTCCTGTCTTATTCTGGGCGTAATCCTTATCATCTGGCAGGTTGCCACTAAAATGGATATGAACCTCCCGCAAATGATAGATGCAATCAGTACTAGCGAGCATTCCCGCATCTTTGTATTTGACAACTGGGCTTCGCGGCAGAACTTCTTCAAGCAGTTCCTTAGTGGAGTATTCATCACAATCGTTATGACAGGCCTCGATCAGGATATGATGCAGAAGAATCTTACCTGCAAAAGCCTGAAAGATGCCCAGAAGAATATGGTGACTTACGGCTTTGCTTTTGCTCCTATCAATTTCCTTTTCCTTTCGCTGGGCGTCCTGCTGTTTATCTTCATGGCGCAAATGAATATTGCGATACCGGAAAACTCCGATCAGATATTACCTATCCTCGCTACAGAATATCTGGGATTGCCTGTACTTATCTTCTTTACGATAGGTATCATTGCGGCAGCTTTCTCAAGTGCCGATTCTGCTCTGACTGCCCTTACTACATCCGTTTGTGTGGATATACTTGATATAAAGAAAGAGGATGCTGTCACAGCAAAGAAGACCCGTAAGAAAGTGCATATCCTTGTATCAGTTGCATTCCTACTCGTTATTCTTGCTATAAATTATATACAGCAGGATAATATCCTCGATACTATATATAAAGTAGCATCCTATACATACGGGCCGTTGCTGGGCTTGTTCTTTTTCGGGTTATTCACCAAGATAAGTATCCGCGACAAGTTTGTGCCTGTAGTATGTATTCTTGCCCCGATTCTCAGTTACCTTTTAGAATATGCCTTATTTAGTATCTATGAATATAAGGTAGGGTATGAGATATTGTTATTCAATGGCTTACTTACTGCTTTCGGCCTCTTTCTCCTTTACAAGAGGAAAGATAATCTAAACACAATTTAACTATATTTAGTTAAAAAGTAACAAAAGTAACGTTTTTCAGCTATTAGCCAATAGCTTTTAGCCATTAGCATTTTTAATCTAGTTTTCAATATTTATATATTAAAAATGCTCTGTTAAAAAGTAACAAAAGTAACAGATTCTGCACTGTTTTTGATTTGCTAATATTAATACTGTACTCAAAGAACAATAAGCTTTTGGCTTCATTGTATAGATAAAAATATACCTGTAAAACGCAAAAAAAGAGCGGACAAGTAATGCCGACTCTTTTAATATTATATATGGAATATCCTTTATTTTATCTTCTCCAGTATCTCATGTAAAGCATTTGACAAGCCTTCCACATTCTTGCCACCTGCTGTAGCAAAATGAGGCTGTCCGCCACCGCCGCCCTGTATATGCTTGGCTGCTTCGCGCACTATCTGCGAGGCATTTAGTCCGTGGTCTTTCACGAGGTCGTCGCTCAGCATTAATGTGAGTAATGGCTTATTCTCACTATCGGTAATACCGACAAATGCCGAATTTTCAGGGAATTGTCCTTTTATCTGGAATGCAATGTCTTTCACTACTTCGGCTGGAATGGAGTTGTTGAGTACAAATACATCGATACCGTTGATAATCTGCTTTTTCTTTATTAACGCAGCTTTTAACAGTGCTGTCTTCTCCTTTACATACTCTTCCATCTGTTTTTTCATCTCTGCATTTTCATCAAAGAATTTCCGAAGCGTCTGGGCGAGGTTGGGAGCGTTATTTAAAAGGCTTTTCATTTCGTTCAGGATATCCTGCTGTGTATAGAAATAATCTTCACACACTTCGGCAGTAATAGCCTCTATACGGCGTATACCCGCAGCAATTGAACTTTCATTGATGATGCGGAATGAGCCGATTCTTCCGGTCGAAGAAATATGTGTTCCACCGCAGAGCTCCACCGATTCACCGAAACGTATCACACGCACATCATCGCCGTATTTTTCTCCGAACAGAGCCATGGCTCCCATTCCTTTTGCTTCGGAGATAGGTACGTGACGCATCTCTATGCGTGAAATGTCTTCGCGGATTTTAGATGTAACATAACGTTCCACTTTACGAATTTCCTTATCGGTAAGTTTCTGGAAATGTGAGAAGTCGAAACGAAGCACATTCGGAGATACAAACGAACCTTTTTGCTCTACATGGCTACCCAGTATTTCGCGCAGTCCTTCATGTAATAAATGCGTTGCCGTATGATTACACTCGGTAGCCGTCCGGTTCTTAGTATTTATACGGGCTGTGAAAGTAACAGTCACATCTTGAGGCAGCTTATTAGCCATATGAACTGCCAGATTATTTTCACGTTTTGTATCTGTAATTTCAATCTTTTCATTTTCGTATATCAGCCAGCCGCTGTCGCCTACCTGTCCACCCATTTCGGCATAGAAGGGTGTAAGGCTGAGTACTATCTGATAAAATTCATGATTCTTCTGTTTTACCTTGCGGTAACGGAGTATTTCAGTTTCGCATTCCGTAAAGTCATAACCGACAAATTTGGGGTCACCTTCTTTCAGTACCACCCAATCGCCCGTTTCTACCGATGCAGCGTTGCGTGCACGCTCTTTCTGTTTCTGCATCTCCGTATTGAAGCCGTCGATGTTGACAGTCATATTGTTTTCACGTAGAATAAGTTCCGTAAGGTCGAGCGGGAAACCGTATGTATCGTATAATGTAAAAGCATCCGTTCCGTTAAGTTGAGTCTGTCCTTTAGCTTTTGTATCAGCTATCTGTTTGTCCAGCAGTTTGATACCTGTATCGAGTGTGCGAAGAAATGATTCTTCTTCTTCCTTGATAACTTTTTCAATCAGCGTCTGCTGTTGTATGAGCTCGGGATAAGCCTCGCCCATTGTTTCTATCAGCGCAGGGATTAGTTTATACATGAATGCTTTGTGCTGTCCGAGGAATGTATATCCGTAACGAACGGCACGGCGAAGAATACGGCGGATAACATATCCGGCCTTGGCATTCGACGGTAACTGCCCGTCGGTAATCGAGAATGCGATAGTACGGATATGGTCGGCGATAACGCGCATAGCGATATCCTTTTTCTCATCTTGTCCGTAAGTGCTGCCTGTCAGTTCTCCGATTGCTTTAATAATAGTCTGGAAAACATCCGTATCATAATTGGAAAGTTTACCCTGTACAGCCATACATAGGCGCTCGAGTCCCATGCCCGTATCGATTACCTTTGCCGGAAGTGGCTCCAGCGATTTATCTGCCTTGCGGTTGAATTGCATAAATACAAGGTTCCATATCTCTATCACTTGCGGATGGCTTTCGTTAACGAGAGTAAGTCCATCTACTTTTGAGCGTTCTTGATCAGGGCGAAGGTCTATATGTATTTCCGAACAAGGGCCGCAAGGGCCTGTGTCGCCCATTTCCCAGAAGTTATCTTTTTTACTTCCGTTTATAATACGGTCTTTCGGTAAGTATTTCTCCCAGTATCCTGCTGCTTCATCGTCACGCGATAAGCCTTCATCGGGGCTTCCTTCGAAGACGGTAACATACAGGCGGTTTTTATCCAGTTTGATAACTTCCGTAAGATATTCCCATGCCCATTCGATAGCTTCTTTCTTAAAATAATCGCCGAAAGACCAGTTGCCCAGCATTTCGAACATTGTATGGTGGTATGTATCGTGCCCCACTTCTTCGAGGTCGTTGTGCTTACCGCTCACGCGAAGACATTTCTGCGAGTCTGCTACACGTGGGTATTTAATAGGTGCATTGCCTAAGATAATATCTTTAAACTGGTTCATACCCGCATTGGTAAACATCAGCGTGGGGTCGTCCTTTATTACCATCGGAGCCGACGGTACTATCTGGTGTCCTTTAGAAGCAAAGAAAGATTTGAAAGAGTCACGGATTTCTTTTGAAGTCATCATTTTAGTTACAAGTTACAAGTAAACGAGTTACAAGTTATAATTTTTTAGTTTCATCATTCGCGTGCAAGGCATCGCCCCGTCGCCATATTAATTAAATATAAACAATTTGCAAAAATAGTTCAAAAACTTTACTTTTGTCGAACTCTCGAAGTAAAATATCAGGGAATGGCTAAAAATGAAGCGTAAAGTATATTACCGTTACAACCCTCAAACTCTTACATATGACAGAATTTATCCTAGCATGAAGGATAAAGTGTTTACTGTCCTGCGTCATATGATATCGGGAATTGTTGTAGGTATAGGTGCTTTAATCGCTTTTGCTTATTTTGTCGGTACTCCTTGGGGCGAGGCACAGAAGAAAGAAACACAACTTATACGTACACAGTATGAATTATTGTCGAAGCGGGCCGACGAAATGTCGAATGTGCTCAGGGATATACAACAGCGTGACGATAATCTTTACAGGGCAATTTTTCATGCCGATCCTATTCCTACATCCATACGGACATCGGGAATAGCTGCTCCGGCGCGGTACGATTATCTTATGGAGTTGTCTAATTCTGAAATGATTATACAGACTTCCAAAAAGATTGACTATATTGCCAAACAGATTTATATACAATCGAATTCTTTTGACGAAGTTCTTAATATTGCAAAGAATCAGCGCGATCGCCTACGGCATATTCCGAGTATACAGCCTGTGCCGGAGAAATTTCTGAAGCAGATAGCTTCCGGATATGGTACGCGTGTAGACCCGATATATGGTACGGCACGGTTTCATGCAGGTATGGACTTTTCTGCAAATATAGGCACTCCGGTATATGTGACCGGAGACGGAGTAGTCACTCTTGCCGATTGGAAGCAGGGATACGGGAAATGTATAACGATAGATCATGGCTTCGGCTACGAGACTTTATATGCACATCTTAATGATTATAAAGTGAGGGTAGGGCAGCGGGTAACCCGCGGAGAGCAGATAGGCGAAGTTGGTAACACAGGAAAATCTACCGGACCGCATCTACACTATGAAGTGCATGTGAGAGGCGTGCCTGATAATCCTGCAAAGTATTATTTTATGGATTTATCGCCTGAAGAGTATGATAAGATGCTGCAGATTGCTGCAAATCACGGACAGGTAATGGACTGATATTTATGAAAATCGATTTCGAAAACAGTAACCGTTTATACTATTCCCTGAAGGAAGTGGCCGACCATTTCGGGGTTGCCAGATCATTGCTTCGCTTTTGGGAAAAAGAATTCGATACCATCCGTCCTCGTAAAACTGAAGGAGGCACGCGCCAGTATAAAAAAGAAGATATTGAAAATATAGCAGTTGTCTACAATCTGGTTAAGGTAAAAGGTATGACACTCGAAGGTGCGCGGCAAACCCTCAATCTAAAAATGGATGAAGAAACCTGTAAAGTGCAGGTCATCCGTAAACTGGAACAGATAAAGAAAGAACTGGAAGATTTAGAACGGGAGTTCGATGTTACAGCAGAGTAATCACTCAATCTTTATTTTTTCAACGATTCGGTAATTGACCAGTGGTTGTGGACAATTTTCCATTGATTATCCTCTTCCAGCCTGTAAACTTCCGTGCAATTCCATCTGTAAATAGTATCGCCTACTTGTGAGATTAAGTTATATGTCAGTACAGCCATATTTTCTGTAGCTTGTACTGCCGGATTTATCATTTCGTATTTGTCTACTTTTACTTTTCCTCTGGCGCCTTCATAAAAATCTTTTATCCAGTCGAAGCCGTCCATCCTCTTTTCGGTGAGCGGGTCGAAATAGGTGAAATCCTGTGCATATATATTCAGAAATTTGTCAGGATTGCCATTATTCCATGCTTCAAGCGCTGCGGTTTCCAATGCAATCAGATGATTTGCAATATCTTCTTTTTTCATAATGCGTTTTGTTTAGAGTGATAAGGCAAATATACAATTTATGATTTACAGACTATATTTGCATTATGAGGAATTTGCAATTAGTTGAGCCTAACCTTTAAAACTGGAAGTATATAAACGGCTGAGGACCGCTCGACATTGTAGCGTATACCAACCAAAAAACTAGTCCGGCAATCACTGCCTTCACTCCAAGCGGACTACTGTTGAATCCTGCTTTTACCTTATTAACAAAGTTCTCAGGCAGGAAGTGCATTATAAATCCGATAGCTACCAGTATAAATACATTCTTGTAACCTTCCAGTACAACCCACCAGTCGTGCGGAGCAAATGTCAGATCACCGATGCTGGTAATAACATCGCCTGCAACTTCGAAACTGCCTGCACGGAAGAATATCCAGCAAAATGCAACAAAGTGGAATGTAAGAAATATGCAGATTATACGTGTTATACGGTCATCGGGTACCTTTATGTATTGTTTGAAGAAACGTTCGCCAGCTAATACAACGCCATGTAGCCCTCCCCAGATGACGAACTTCCATGATGCACCGTGCCACAAACCGCCGATGAGCATGGTCAGGAACAGGTTAATATAAGTTCTTACTTTTCCTTTACGGTTTCCGCCTAACGAGATATACAAGTAGTCGCGCAGCCAAGAAGATAATGAAATATGCCAGCGCCGCCAGAATTCGGTAATCGATTGCGATTTATACGGAGTGAGGAAATTGGGAGGTATAGTGAATCCCATCAATAGAGCAAGTCCTATTGCCATATCGGAATAACCCGAGAAGTCACAATATATCTGTAAAGTATAACCATATACAGCCATCAGATTTTCGAACGATGTATAGCTTAACGGTGAATCGAATACGCGGTCTACAAAGTTTGTTGAGATATAATCCGATATCACAGCCTTTTTAATCAATCCGATAAGTATAAGAAATATAGCTGAACTAGCCTCCTCGCGTGTCAGGTGCAGCTTCTTATACATCTGCGGCAGGAAGTCTTTCGCCCTGATAATCGGGCCTGCCACCAGTTTAGGAAAAAAGCTGATATAGAAACAGAAATCGAGCGTCGATCTGGCCGGTTCCATTTGTCGACGATAGAGATCTACGGCATAGCTGATAGCCTCAAATACGAAGAAAGAGATACCAATAGGCAGTATGATATTCTGGAATGACAAATCACCGTTAAATATCGCGTTTATATTATCGATAAGAAAGTTCGTATATTTATAATACGACAGCATTCCCAGATTGGCTATAATAATAAAGATCAGTAATAACTTGCGGGATGATTGCTTTTCCGTTTCATACATTTTCTTCGAAAGCAGATGGGTAGCAACCGCACATATGACCAGCAGTATATAGTAGTTTCCTCCGGCTTTATAATAGAAAAACAGAGAGAATACGATGACATATATCTTGCGGAACAAATCATGCTTCTGCGTTCTTGTCAGTACATAAATAACATAGAAAACAAGGAACAGACCGAGAAATAGCGGGCTATTGAACAATAACGGATGTTCCGGATTATAAATAAACCATGAGGATATATTCAGATCACTGAATAATCCGGCAATATAATCAGGAAGATATGAATCACTTATGTTCAACGGTGTCTTCAATTTTTATATTCTTCTTATAGTTATTGTATGCGTCAATGAAGTCGGAAGCAAAAAGTTCACCCTGAGCCTGATATCCTCCGGTTGTATAATGGACTTTATCACGGGCTATCATACGGGCATACTGACCTTTAGGAGCAATGCCCGATGCTCCCCCCATGCGGGTATATAAATCCCATACCGGTACATTATTCATACCCATCAGGGCATCGCTGTAATCGATAATATATGTATTTATACGACGATTTCGAAACATGGATGGAGGAGGGGTCATTACAAGGACAGTAGCAAAAGGATTTAATTTCTTGATGTTCTCAATGAACTCCTGTACCTGATAGATATATTCCGTTTGAGAAAGCCTGCCGAACGATTCATTTGTACCGAATGACAGGATAACCAAATCGGGTTGCAGGATAGGAAGCTGCTCGAAAAATAACGGATATTTGTTATAGTCAGATAGCTTTGCTCCATTAACTCCTATCGAGTGATAAATTACACCCGGTTTGTCGTTTTCAATTACAAACCCGTTAAGGTTGTACATTGCCTGTTTGTCGGCGGGAAGTATTGTAATCCTGTTGAGAAGCGTATCACTTGTATATGAAGAATAATAAGGTTTGGTTTCCAAGTTCACATAATCAATACTATCCTTCTCTATATTCGATGTCGAGGCCTTAGTTTGTACGAGCTTAGTGCTTCTAGCCCCTGCTTTTACAGGTATTTTCAGCCTTTGCTTGGGTTTAATAAGATTCGATTTCAACCCGTTTGCATTTTTTATCTGCGTTATGGTAACGCCGTACTTACGGCTAATGCCATAAAGACCTTCCCCGCTTTTCACCGTGTGATATCTCATGCCTATGGTAGAAGCGGTAACTGTACCACTGGAAGAAACTTCGAGTGGATCTGCAGTAACAGACATTCTGTAATGAGGCTCGACAGTGGGATATATTATTTTTACATTACTGAATTCGTAACCTTCCTCTGTATATAATTGCAATACAAAATCTTCAGCCGATGTATACAATGCTATTCCGCTCAATCCTACGCCTACATCAGCTACCGGATATACATTGAGCAGACTTTGCCACGAAGCATTGCAAATATACTTCACACGACTCGTGCCGTTAGTTCTCACCAGTCTGTAAGGAAAAGTAAACCCGAATCCGCCGTTCCCGAATTTCAGTTGGAGGGCTTCACGGATAGCATTCGTGAAAAAATCAGCTTGTATGTGAGAATCACCTATATGCACAATGTTTATTTTTCCTTGTTTGTTATTTTCTAAATTATATAACTTCTCAAAAACGGTTGATAAAAGTGCCTGATTTGCGAAAATATCACCCTTCCCATCAAAAATATCGTTATTATTTTTGATAGATTTTGCCGGTATATTCAGCGAGGGCATTAATAAGAGAATAATAAGACTTAGACGTATTATTCTTGTTATGAACTTCATCAATCCGTTATCTTTCTATTACTGATTTGTCTTAAATTTAGTGTAACCTTTATCAATTTCTTCATATATAAGCTTAGCTACCTTTTTGGAGCCGCTTCCGTTAAAGTGGGTATAATCTTTATTGGCCATCTTGTTATTAACCCAGTTTACCATTGAGCCTTTTCCGCCCATTGCTTCATATAATGAAATATATCCCGATCCCGTTTTGCGGGCGTAATTCTTCTGCGCATTGGCTAATGGTACTACAGCCGGGTCGGTCTGCATCGTTCCTTCTATTTTCAATGCCCTGTCGGCAGTAGATATAATTAATATATCAGCGTTAGGGAAACATGTATGCAGGTTATTCACGACAGTAGTCATATTTTTTTCGTACCAACTGTAATTTAGCGAGCCATATCCTAATACATTGGCTCCGTAATGCAGGATTATAAGATCGTAATTCAGTACTTTATCAAACGCATTCATCAATGACGGATTCAATATAGATAAAGGTAGTCCCGAGTTGCTGCGTACAGAAAAATTATCTACATGTATACCTTTTCCGTTATCGAAGTTAAAGCCATAGATAGGAATAGAGTCAGCTTTATTAAAATTCACCTGCAGCGATTTCGGATCTCGCGATGATAATGACAGCGTATTTACTAAGTTGGAAGGATTCAGTCCTTTACTTATCACCGAATCTTTATCGGCAGCAATGGTCACATATGCATTACTGTTATTTCCTCTTCCGTAAAGAAGAGTAGGGGAATTCAACTGAGTCGAATGCGGTTGCGATTGCGCCTTATATCTCACCCAATATGTCTGTCCGGGATCATTAGCGAAGAATACCTGCCCGTCTATTCCAAAGGGACGTCGTGGTTTCTTTACTTTTACAAACGATTGGGAAAACCAGTTTTTAGAAAACTGATGCGATACAGATGCTCTTGCGCCTGCTGATAATGATGATATGGCTACAAAGCCGACACCTTCACCCCCGTAATTTTCCTGAAACTCGCTGCGTACATCTTGTACTATATAGTCGCCGTCGTTCATCGAATCACCATAATAAGCAATTCTTATTTTTCCGGTACCTGTTTCTTCGAGTTTGCGAAGTTTAGCATAGAAACGTTTTAGATTCTTATAGCCGTCTATCGATAAAGTGGGGTCGAGGTTCTCATCGATTTGTAGTGTATCCCCTGACATTGTACTGTCTGTTTGCAGAGGAACTATTCCATCAGCCGTAGTATCGCTTTGGGCAGCTAGTGCCATACTATCCATCAGGATATTCTCATTAGCCCCTACTTCGTCCGAAAAAAGACGGTCTGGCAATAAAAACTTGAATGTTAAGAAGATTACCACAGATAAGGCGACAAATATTATTGCCTTAACAAAATACGAATTATTAGATGTACTCACAATCAGCAATTTAAACAAAAATTTTTGTGTTAGGAAATATTTTAATAAAAACTGTGCAAAGCTAGTCACTTTTCCTCAAAAATAAAGGCAATGGAAAAATATTTTCCGATAATTTACTTTTACACAATCTGTTTTATCTTAATTCCTAAAGCAGGCCTCTGCCTGCTGATACAAAAATAAACCTAATTTATATATAATCATCATGCATTTCTATCCTCTGTGTGAAATCTGCTTCTTACTGTACGAAACAGGTTAAAGGCATGATGAAATTTCATTATCAATATTTAGCTTTCGCAGTAAGATGTTCTATTGTTACCTTGAAAGTCATAGTCCGTTCCCACGATTTATCCATGTATTTCTCTCCGATCTCCTCGTATTCGGGTGAGTATTTTTTGACAATGAGCCGTAAGGCTTTCCGTTTTTCTTCATCGGATAATTCTATATCGGCTCGACCGAAAGCTATTACACTTTCATATTTTGTAGAAAATTGATCCGGGATCGGTTGCGTGACGCCGACAATGCAAAAAGAAACTTTGCTATGCTTTTTCAGTATATCCAGTTTTTCGCCTTCGGGTGCACAATGAAAATAAAGGATGTTTTCCTCTTCATCGTATGCATAATTGAGAGGTATGCCATAGCTGTACCCATTTTCGGAAATGCCTAGGCTAAGAAATCCGTATTCAGAAGTCAGAAGCAATTCTTTGATTCGTTCCTCATCTTCCAGTATTCTGTTTTGTCGTCTTACTTCTCTGAACATTTTATTATTAAATATAATAATGACAATATGCAACCAGTATGAATGTTATCAGTCCGAACAGGCGTAAAATCCATATTGGCTTGCGACAGATACTTTCTTCTTTCCATAACAAATTGTATCGGCAATACCTATATAGAATAACAGAGGAACAAGCGCCTATACCAAACAAGATTACACTGATAATTGCACTGCCTGTATACTCAAAGCTGTTTCTTATTATCCCAACAATCGGGAATTGTAGCATAAGCAAAGAGGTTGCGATTGCAATATTCCCTAGTTTTTCTTTTTTTAGAACCATAGTCAGTGGTTATTCCAATAGTTGTTTTCTGCCTTTTCCCGTGACCGTTTGACACCCTCGATAGGGAAGCCGATAACAAAGCTGTTGGTGTAATGATGTGTTTGTATATTGTGTACTTTTGTTTGATACCAAGAGCCGAGATAGCCTACACGTATAGTATATTTGTTTATCGGGATATCTACGGATAGATAATTACGCAATGCCCTCTGATTGTGGAACGAGGCGAAATTCACTATTTCTACCGTATTACCTAGTGAAATTTCATAATAGGATTGTCCGTATCGCGGAGAGAAAAGCATCCCCATAAATGGTGTATCTAATTGCCAGCGTACTGCAAACCGTTTATATTTATAGGAGGCAATAGCCGACAGGTTGAGATTGGTGTATCCGCGCGCTGTCGCTGGATTATTTCCGTTACGCTCGTTATATAACGCTCCCACATTGATATCCCATAATCCGCCGACTCCCAGCCGGAATGCATCGGTATTGTACAGGCTGTAATGCCCGCCGATGCGGTAGGAGAGAAGCCCCCAATATTCTGTAACGTTTTTGGCTGGATTATCGCCTTTGGAAAAGTCGAGTTCGAAGACTTGTTGTTTGTAGAATTTGTAGTTGAACCACCTTGTCCGCCGCATCTGTTCATACATCAGGTGAATAGAGAATCCTTTGTATTCAAGGGGCGACAGGTAGGTGTCGTACATATTGGCGAAGCCTATCGATGCCGAAATAGCATTGTTGGTTTTTAATTCAGGGAGAGGGCAGGCACCCAAGCCTGGAAAAGAAGAATAGACAGGTGTTATTATTATTGTGTCTGTTTTATAAATATATACTGTATCCACTCTGTTTTGAGCTAATAAATTACCCCAAAACAATAAGCTGAATAACAGGAATATATATTTACTCTTCATCCTCCTTATCACCATCTTTAAACAATGATTGCTGGCCAGTAATTTCATCTATAATATCCGAGATAGGGCGGTTATCCACATCGTCGTCGTCGTCATCTATCTGCACTTCAAATTTCTTTTCCTCTTCGTCTTCCGGTTCAGGGAAGCGAAGCGGTTCCAATTCCTTTATTTCGCCGATTTCGAATGTAGAAAGACGTTTACCTTTGGCTTTGAAGCTTTTCACTGCTATAAATTCATCAGCATCAATCTCCAATGCTTCACGGTAGCTGTCACGTCCGCCAAATGTAACCTGAATGCGAGGATAAACAACATCCGTCAGTAATTTCAACTTCGATTCAGGGTTATCTCCCAAGAAGTTTTGTTTCTTAGCCGATGCTTCGAATGTAAAGCGTTTCATATACATAAACTTCTGGTCGGCATCGAAGAGTACGGCTGTCCAATTCTTATTAGCATTGAATTTTTCTATATAGATGATGCCCGATTCGTAATGGTTGCTCAAATCAAAATTGGATGTATAGAATTCCCCATTCTGATTTACAACAAGTATTTGTTCGTCGCTCTGGAATTCACCGAGATATTTGCCGCGTCCGTCGTAATTGAGGCGAAGCACATCCTGATCGAACCATACTTTGCGTCCACCAAGGGTAGAACCTCCTTTTTGCTTCAATGAAATCTTATGCACATCTGCCTTTGTAAGAATATTACCCATCGACTGGCGTCCTTTGATAGCTATGTCGCTGAAATCCTTTTCGAAAACAAGTATTTTCTGACGGGGTTTCGGTTTCAGTATCACGCGGATAGTTTCGGCCTCCCCGTTAGGGTTTGCGCTGAAATAAACGATTTTCGAGCCTTCTTTACCTTGTGTAACATCATATTCTTTGTCGCGGGTGATTCCCGTCACGGCAAAGCGTTTTATATAGTCGGGACCTTGTTTCCCATGGCGGTAAACTACGTTGTAGATAGTCCGGTTATCGTTTCGGCGGAATACATTCAGATATAATACATTCTTGCCTACGAACATCTTATCGGCAACTTTCACAATCTTATATTTTCCGTCTTTATAGAAAATAATTATGTCGTCGATATTGGAGCAGTTGCAGACAAACTCATCCTTTTTCAATGCTGTGCCGATAAATCCTTCTTCGCGGTTGATATAAAGCTTTTCGTTAGCTTCTACCACCTTTGTAGCTTCGATAGTATCGAAGCTGCGGATTTCTGTTTTGCGTGGATAGTTTTTGCCGTATTTATCTTTCAGCATTACATACCACGAAATAGTGAAGTCTACAATATTTTCTATGTTATGTTTTATCTCTTCTATCTCTTCCTTATATCGGGCGATCAGCTCGTCAGCCTTATCGGAATTAAATTTGAGAATGCGTCCCATCTTTATTTCCATCAGTTTGAGGATATCCTCTCGCGTCACTTCACGGATGAATAATTTTGCGAATTTTGTCAGCCGTTTATCGATATGCTCTATTGCAATATCCATACTGGAAGCATTTTCGAACTCCTTATCTTTATAGATACGCTCTTCGATAAAAATCTTTTCCAGAGAAGAGAAGTGCAGGCTTTCTTCGAGTTCACTCTTTTGTATTTCTAATTCGAGTTGAAGCAGCCTTTGGGTGTTTTCGGTTGTATCCCTTAATATTCTGCTAACATTAAGGAAATATGGTTTGTTATCCTCTATAACGCAACAATTCGGAGATATGCTTATCTCACAATCGGTGAATGCATAAAGCGCATCTATTGTTTTGTCAGATGATACTCCCGGAGCCAGATGTACGTGTATTTCTACGTTCTGTGCGGTGATATCGTCTACCTTGCGTATTTTTATTTTGCCCTTGTCATTTGCTTTCAATATCGATTCTACTACCGATGAAGATGTTCTTCCGTAAGGAATATCGCTGATGACAAGTGTTTTATTATCCAGTTTCGAAATCTTTGCACGTACCTTTACAGAGCCGCCGCGTTCACCGTCATTGTATTTGCTGACATCTATATATCCTCCTGTCTGAAAATCGGGATATAATGTGAATTCTTCGCCTTGCAGGTGTGCAACGGCAGCATCGCAAAGTTCGTTGAAGTTGTGCGGAAGTATTTTTGATGAAAGACCTACGGCAATACCCTCGGCTCCCTGAGCAAGTAATAACGGGAATTTTACGGGAAGCGTAATCGGTTCCTTGTTACGTCCGTCATATGACGGTTTCCACTCGGTTGTCTTAGGATTAAATAGTACTTCCAGTGCAAATTTAGATAGCCGTGCTTCTATGTACCGTGGTGCAGCGGCACCGTCCCCTGTAAATACGTTTCCCCAGTTACCCTGACAGTCTACCAGCAAGTCTTTTTGTCCCAATTGTACCAAAGCATCCCCAATAGAAGCATCCCCGTGCGGGTGAAACTGCATGGTATGCCCGATGATGTTAGCCACCTTGTTGTAACGGCCGTCGTCCATACGTTTCATGGAATGCATGATACGGCGTTGTACCGGCTTCAGTCCGTCCGATATATGAGGAACGGCACGCTCGAGTATAACGTATGAAGCATAGTCCAGAAACCAGTTCTGGAACATGCCCGAAAGGTGTAGCTGATTGTCTCCGGTATCTTTTACCGGAACTTTATAATCGGAATGGGAGCCGTCATTACCGGATTCCTCGTCCTGTATTTGTTCGTCATTGTCTAAATTCTCTGGTTCGTCGATGATATCTTCGGGGAACATGCGTGTAATATGATTTTAATAGCTATTTCAAAACTCGACCAAAGATAGTTTTTTTTGGTGTGAATTCAAAATCTCTGACGGGGTGTATTTTAATATAAAAATGATCGATAAGGTGTCTTATAATTGCTCAAAGTTAGTACATTTGCATTTTAACAAAACAAAATACAGAATGCTCATCGACAATGCATATATTCACAAGAGGCTGGATGATTTAATCAAGGAAAAACAAAATAGTGCACAAGCCGAAAAGGAGAATGCCGATAAACTGTACCGGATAAAAATGCGTTTTCCCAAATGGCTTCGAATTATGGTTTTTCATCCTTTCAACCCGGCGTATTCTGTGTATCTTCAACGAAAAGCCAGCCGCAATAAATCTAAGAATGATTTTATGGCATTAGGCGCATTGCATCCGCTTGCAGTTGATTTCGTGAAATATTGCTTTCAAAAAGATATCAATTTCAATCCTTCAAGTTTTTATCCCAAAGAAGATGAGAGTGAAATCGTTCAGTTTATCGACAACCGCCTCAAATCTGTTATACCGGGCTACAATTATCTGAAAACAAACGAACAACATAAAGATATTTTAAAGAAAAAGAAAGTTATTGAGGATGCAACCCGAAAAGTCGAAAATGGATATTCTCTTGCCTTGGACGGCTATGATTATTTTTTGCCTTCCAACTCGTTTCAGGAGCACACTTATATACATGAATATGGCTTAAAATATCTACCTGCATATGTTCATGGATTTATTGCCGGTAAAGACTTTCTGGATATAGGTGCTTATCTGGGGGATACTTCCATAATGCTTTTGAAAAAATACAAACCGGAAAAAGTTTATGCATACGAGCCTGTTACTGCGAATGCAGAACATTTGAAAGAAACAATACGTATGAATAATACGGATAGAATCATTGTAGTAAATAGGGGAATGGGAGATAAGGAAGAGGATATAGATATTTATATTAATCCCGATCAATTGTCCAGTTGTTCGACCAATGATGCGCTTGCTGCCACATCTTCCATTAAAGAAAAAATACATATAACAACGATAGACAAAGAATGTAAAGACCGGAAGGTAGGTCTTATCAAAATGGATATTGAGGGTGCCGAATATTCAGCTATACAAGGAGGAAAGGAAACTATAAAAAGAGATAAGCCTGTACTTTTAATTTCCCTTTATCATACGGGCAAGGATTTCTTTGAAATACCTGCTGTACTGAAAGAATGGGTTCCCGACTACAATTTCAGGTTCATGAATATTGAAATACAGAATCCTATTTCTGAAAAAATATTAGTAGCTTATCCGAAACAAACTAAATAGATGCAAAAGTATCTCGTATTGACAAACAGCAATGAATTAGTCAGGGTTTCGCCAGACAGGATAGCCTATATCTCATCCGACGGAAACTATTCTACTATGGTGCTTGTCAATGGCGAAGAGCATGTATTTTCTTTCAATCTGGGCACGTTCGAAAAGGTGATTGAAAGGCAGTTGGGCTCTGAAGCACAAGTGTTTATCCGTTTGGGAAAAAGCCTGATAATAAATGCAGATTATATTTATTATGTGAGTGTGTCGAGGCAGCAGATCATATTATCCGATATAAGTTTCTCTGATAAATTTGTTCTTTCGGCATCAAAAGAAGCTTTAAGAGCACTGAAAATGGTACTGGAAGAAAGTTTGAATAATAAAAAATTATAGAGATGAGCAAGAAAGATATAAACAAAGAAAATGAAGTCTACTTTCTTGGCTCAAAAGAAGGTGGAGATAACAGCCCGAAAGAAAAGAATCGGAAATGGCTGGTGCTGGGTATATGCTTAGCTGTATTGGCTATCATCATTCTGCTTGTATTTCTGCTACGTAAACCGACTGAAGAATACTATTTCGAACCGGTAAAGGAAAAGGTTATTAAAACGGTTATTGTCAAAACGGATAGCATTTCACAGTCTGATACAATCAGAAGCTATATCGAAGTACTGGAAGAGACAGTAAATGACGTTCCTATGTTTGTATATGTTCCACATCATGCCGAAATGTCACTGGCGGTGGGAGTACAGGATAAAACCGATTCTACGATTGTCTTTATTACGCAGGCTGCAGATATAAGAGGTGATAATCAAGATATTGTAGGAGACTTCGTTTTAGCAGGTAAACGCTTGTCACGAGGCGTGGCCAAAGAAGGTTTCTGTGCTGTAATTAACGGAGAAATTACAATCGGTGTAGCAGATAAAACACCATTGTTGCAGGAATCTATAGAAGAAGGAGGATATTTCTTCCGTCAATATCCGCTCGTAGATAAAGGAGAATTAATTGAGAATAATCCGAAGAATAAATCGATCCGCAGGGCTTTAGCTATCCGTTCGGGAAAAGTGGTAATGATAGAGAGCCGAAGTGCCGAATCGTTCCACGATTTTGCACAGGCATTGATAGACATAGGTGTAAGCGAGGCAATATATCTTGTTGGAACAAATAATGCCTATGGCTGGTATTACGACCAACAGCGTAATAAAACTGAATACGGAACCGACCCGTCAGAAGAATTGGAAAATACCACTTTTATTGTGTGGCGATCAAAATAAAGAGACTATGACAATATACGAGTTTTTTGAAAAAGATAAATTTGCATTACAGGCAGGCGTTAAATTAATGAAGGCAGGAAACGGTTATGCTAAAGCTTGTATGGAGATAACTCCGTCACATCTGAATGGAGGAGGCGTGTGTCAGGGAGGCGCCATTTTTACGCTGGCTGATCTTGCTTTTGCCGTAGCAACAAACAGTCATGCACGGCTCACATTTTCCATAACGTCTAATATCAATTTCTTTAAATCGGAGAGCAAAGGAGTATTATATGCCGAAGCACGGGAAGTGTTTTCACATAATCGCCTCGCTAATTGTGAAGTCAATATAACAAACGAATCCGGTGAACTGATTGCTTCTTTTAATGCAACAGGATACAGAAAAGATGCCGAGTTACCTTTCGAAGCTTTATGATAGCTTTAAGGCCTTTTTACGCTTTTTCTTTATTCTCCGGTACCAGATAATAAATCCGGTCACAGGCAGAGATGCCCCGATAAGGCTGGCTGAAAATGCCAGAATCTTACCCCAAATACCCAATATCCTGCCGTCATGAATTTCCAGATTCATTCTTCGGAATTTATCTGCAGCGGATGCCTCTGTATACTTTCCTGCGTAGGGGCCTGAACCTTCTAAGGGCTTGAGTGTATATTGGTCGAAAAACAGGTTGTCGGTTTTATAATATGAACCTCTTTCGTGAACCACGCTTACTCGGATTACTCCGTCATTTTTTCGGGGTAGGGCAAAATAGAAAGTTGTGGCATTAGGCTCATCGTTTCGTAATTGAAGATATAGCTTATCCAGCGGTTCGAGAATACGGTTATTTATATTTAAAGTGTCGGATTTAGGTAAAGTATATGGTTTCAATTCTTTTCCGCCTGATGTAATGTAATAGACCGACTCACTGAACCAGCTGAAACTCCATATCAATCCGGTAAGGGAAAGTATCAACAATATAGGAACAGAATATCCTCCCAATACATTATGAATATCGAAATTGATGCGGGATAAGGGTGCATTTTTTCTGAAAGTGAAATTCTTCTTTATTGTTTTTTTATTCCATTTTTTCGGCCACCATAAGATAACGCCCGTTATAAGTGTTATTACAAAAATCAATACACCATATCCAACAATAGGTTTCCCTATATTAGTCGGTAGCCATAATGTACGATGTCCGGAGAGAATAAAGCGGAAGAAGTCGAAATCATCCGGCTTTTTTTCTAAGGTTTTGAGTACTTGGCCGTCATACTGGTTTATATAAACCGTACTCATTCCTGTTTTTGGACTGAAATAATCTACAAAGACCGCATCCGATGCTTCACCGTATGTAATTGCCGAAGGGGTAGCATCCTTTATTTCATTGTTTGAAATTTCGAGGACACGGGTGGGCATTATGATTTCTTTTTCCTGTGGCGAAATAAATTTCCATGGCTGGTTAAAATCGTTTATCTCGTCCTTGAATGCATATATACATCCCGTTATGCAGACAATAAACAGCACGATACCAGATAGTAAGCCCAGCCATAGATGAAGTTCGAACGAAATTTTCCGCAACGTTTTGTTTACCGGCATTTTTATTATTTTACTTTGAAGAATCCGGCGACAAAGTTAGTCAAAACTCCCGCTCCTTTTTCAGCGGTTGCTGTTTTTGGGTCTACTTTATATATAAAAGTCCTGCCGGAATTCTCTGTTATAGGTACATACACATATCCATCGTCTACCAAAACAGCGAAACGGCGTCCCCCATTTCCGTTATGGACAGGTATTTCTTTTATATCCGTTACTGTCTGATTCTTCAAGTCGATAATGCAACACTTCAAGTCATTATCTTTCCAGCGATGTTCTTTTGCCGTCATATTTTTTATAGTACTGACTTCCGCAAATAGCAGATCGTCGCCTATATATTTTATATGTATTGGTTTCAATCCTCCCGATTTGGCTTCAAAGTCGAAATAGTAATCGTCAAATTCAGTTGTTCCCTCAGGTATACGCAGAAAAGCAGCCGTCTTTGTAGCCTGTGAAAAACCGTTTGCAATGGAAGAATTAGACATGATATAGACATTTCCCGTTTCATCTTTAAATAAGCCGTTATGGGCATACCACGAACCTGCAGGCCCTGTACGGGTATCTTTCATCAACTTTTTAAATGTCATATCGGGATATGAGTAAACGGCTACATATGCTGTGTCGGTATACTTTGTTTCATAGTCTTTTGGATTCATATGAAAATAGGTCATATATATATTATCTCCACTGCGGCATAGTCCTGTAGGGCTTGGCCATTCCAGTGATGAAATAGGCGCTATAGGTGTGCTCGTGCGTTTGGATATCGAGATACCGTCGATATCTACCTCATAAAATGTTATCATGTCACCGCTTTCGGCATTATCCGGTATTTCCATGCCAAGCATCGACTGATTGTCTATCTGCGAAAATAATCTCAAAGATTCATCGAAGCTGAACTGATCTTTTTCATATAGCAACCCGTCAGTTCCCCTTACCACTCCTGTGGCGTTGGTAACGCCTAGTCCACCCACACAAAAGATAGTTTGGTTACCTTGTTCATAGTCATGGAATCCGTTTTGTTCGATACCTTTATTCACTGCATTTATAGTACCGGACATAAGGTCGTCGGTGGTAACAATATAGTAAGCGGTTGTAGTTCCGGTTGTTATACCCAGTGCCAAAACATAGGGCCGGTTCGGTATATCTTCCCCTTTATCATCGAATTCGTCGCATGATGTTGTGAAAAGCATTATGCAACAAGAGAAAGCAAGTAAAAGTGTTTTATTTATATATTTATTATTCATCATTCTAATTTCTAAATGGTTTTATTTCAAAAAGTAACGCAATTTAAGATTGAATGCACGTCCCGGTTTCTGCAATCTGTAATTGTCATATAGTTTCGTGTCTGTGAAATTGGTACATTCTACTATTACGCTGTATTTTCCCCCCTGCATGGTATATCCCAAGGATATGTCATGCGAAGTCTGCTCCGGAATAACTTTCTTAGAGGCTTTTGCTCCCATTCCCGGAAATGAGAGATAATATTTCCATACATAATTTAATGAATAATCCAGAGATAATTCGGTATCTTTCATTGCAATGTCCTGAAAGCGAAGCCCTATATCTCCATGTCCGAAAATGTAAGGTATATTAGGTATCCGACGTTTGTAATTTACATTTTCAAACACGTCGTTTCCTACATACGAACCCTCTCTTTTTTCATATTTCTGCACATCTTTAATATCCTGATAGGTAAAGTTTACTCCAGCCTGTAATAGTCTTTTGAATTGATATTTTAATCCGCCTTCTACACCTTTTGTGCGCACTTTACCCATATTCTTATAACTGGTAACGGCTGTGGCGGTAGATACATCTTTCAGAATGAAGTCTTTTGTATCCCTATAGATAAGATTAGTCTCCACATAGAGAGTATGTTCTTTAAAGATTTGCTCGAATATGAAGCCAAGATTGGCATTATTGCTGCTTTCGGGCTTCAGGTCGGGATTGCGTTGCTGAACAAGGCCGTCACCGAACATTTCTGAACTTTCGGGCAAACGGTATGCCTTTTCATAAGATAGTTTTCCTTGTAGTTTGGGTAAAATGAAATATGTAAAAGCTGCCCCGTAGCCGAAATTGGTTTTACTGTCTGTCAATTTCTCCAGACTTTGGTTGCTCAAATATTGATTCTCTATCTTGTAAGTAGAACTATTCGTGGTGTACATTTTTCCGAATACATTTGCATTCCATCTGTCATATTTTATCTGCCAGCCCAGTCCGGTAATATTTTTAGTCAGTTTCTGAGGAATTTTGTTTGATTCATTTTCAGGGTCTACTGCATCGTGGATTTTCCTGTTGAGAGAAGAGAATACATGATTGAGTGTAACGGACTGATGATTATCTATCATATAACTTAGGTTGGCATTGGCCAGCCATTCCCTGTTTTTTATCTTCGAATCGGTATATGCTCTTTCTCCTTTCGCTTTTTTTTCTGCCCATTCTCCCAGCCAATTATAATTGCGTGCAAGTGTATCTATACTGAATGAGTTTACCATACTGTATGCCCCATATAACGAGGCAGATAGTCCTTCCACAAACAAATCTTCTTTTTTGTAGCGTATAGATGGTATCATCGATTCGCTTTTGGCTCTTACCCCGCCGTATACAGCATCCATTACTGCTCCCGTCTGCACATCCTTGTCATTCTTTGATAATATGATGCCTGCCAAAAGATAATCTGCATACGATTTATTGGTAATTCCCGTTTCGAATTTTATTCCCATCGATTTGTAATCGTCATGGAAACGTTTCACCCACTTTTCTTCAATTGTTTTACCGCTTTCCAAATCTTTTATCGGTACGAATACTTTATAATCGTTGTCCGAATAATTGAAGAAAGTATTTGCCCGTACAGTAAAACCTGTTTTTAGATCGGTATATGCTCCGTTGAGTGAAATCCTGTGTGTGTTGAATGACCCGATAGAATAAGATGCATCGAGATAATTGGCATCCTTGCGGCTTATAATATTTACGGCACCTCCTAGAGCATCGGCCCCGAGGCTGACAGGAAGGACACCTTTATATACTTCGATACGCTCGGCCATATTCACGGAAATATTACTCAGATTGAAAGACGAACCGAAGTTATCCATTGGTATGCCGTCCAAAAAGAATTTAACTTGATTACCCGAAAATCCATTTAGGCTAAAATTATAATTCGAACCTACTCCGCCGTCTTCACGAATACGTACACTGGAAACATTACTCAGCATCTTACTCAACGGGGCAACCGTATTATATGATTTTTTCAAATCAAGTACGCTTACGGCATAAGCCTGTTCTTGTTTTTGCCGTGCTTCACTTTTTCCAGTAACTACAACCTCGTCAAGTTCCAGTGAATTGCTGATTTCAATGTCAGGAATGACAGTAGTTTTACCCGACAGTACATTTATTTTTGCTTTTACAGTTTTCAATCCCAGTCCCGATACTGTAACAGTACGATTTCCGGCAGGTACGTTTGTTAGTAGAAATTCACCTTGTTCATTAGTATATTCACCAATAGTAGTACCTTCTATAGATACAGCCACGGAATAGACGGGCTTTTTTTGTGTATCGATAACACGTCCTGTTACAGTATTTTGTGAATATAATGAAGGAAAAGAACTTCCGAAGAAGAGAAATAAAAATAAGAAATAGCTAAATGTGTAAGTCGCAGGTCGTTTGATATTCATTGTTGAAGTTGTTTTTGCAGGCGTAAAAGTAGTATTAGGCGGCATGTTCTACAATCACCATATGTAGGTATATGTCCTCATCGTGATACCAATATATAGTGATACTGAAAAATCTATTTACTATATTATAAACAGTTTACATAATTAAGGGAAAATTACATAAACATGCCTTTCTATTACACATTCATTCCCAATTGACATTTACCTCTGATTCAATCGAAATTTGATGTTATCTTTGTATTGAGTGAGGACTAATTCATAAACCAGAACAAAATTTGCATATCGAAGCAACAAGGTATTTTATCTAATTTATGATAAATATCAGATAGCAGGATGTTTGCCTACTATTATATGTATGCCAGAAAAAGCCAGAAAACTAATACGATTTTTCAATCAGCCGTTTCAATATATTCACAGAAGATGGCTTGTCGTAGTGATCTCTTCCGCATGGGTTTTCCTTGTAGCCATTGTATTGAGGCCATTGGGGATAAGCCTGTCTGACCATGAGCATGCAATCGTATTCATATTTACAGTTGTTACGATAATAGTTGTTTCGTTTGTAATGTACGGATTGCCTTTTATTTTTAAAAACTTTTACCATCCGGACAATTGGACTGTCGGCAAGTATTTGACTATCCCTCTTTCAATAGTAATTATTATAGCTCCCATTTGTGCTTTTTTGGTCTATTTTCTTAGTGTAAAGGAAAATAAAGTAATGGATGTGCATCCTTTTTACAGGTTGTTTGTCTGGTATGCAAGAGCTTCTTTTGTTGCAGCTGTTCCTACATTCCTATTTTTTTTGGTAGGCAGGAATCAGCGGAATGATATTGTTTTAAGTGATAAAAAGAATGAAATCATAAATAATAACGAAGATGATAAGGATATCATTTCTTTGTCGGGAAGCACGAAAGATTCACTCACTATTCCGGCTGATAATATATTATATGCTGAGGTTTTAAGAAACTACGTTTCTATATATTATAAGGAAGAAAATATAGTCAAACAAAAATCTTTACGTACTACATTGCAGCAGATAACGGAAGTATTAGAACCTTATCCACAGTTTGTACGCTGCCACAGGGCATTTATTGTTAATCTTACGAATATAGCCGATGTTAGGGGCAATTCGCATGGCTATCAACTAACGTTAAATAATATCGACGTAAAAGTTCCTGTTTCCAAATCTTATACAAAAGCTATAAAAGAAAAACTGGATATCTGAATTTACCAGCTTTCCGTTTTATATGTTCTTAATCCTTATCGGCTTTACTACAATTTTATCTATCCTACTATTTTCTTAATAAAATAATCTGCCTTTTAAGTCAAGACAGATTAATCTCACAATATATTTACAGTGTTCATATATCATCTTGTGAAAAGGTACGATACAGATAGCAGTAAATAGTATATAATCTGCTGAAATGTCCGTCTGTAATCATATTTGTATAAAGTATCCCAGATTCTGTGCCATACATCCCACAGCCTTTGATATTGTTTTCCGATCATCTAATTTCGCCCCTCGATACTATATACACCTTGCGGTCAACAAGTAACTTTTTTATTAAGAAGACAAATATTCATACTAAAAATCCCAGACACATATTAACATAAAGCTCTGTATCAATTTTTGAAAATATACATACATCTTAACACTTCAAAATATGAAAATCAGTGTACAAAAAACTTGTAGTTTATTACTATTTTTTATTCTATTTTTTTTATCAACAGGATCTAAGGCTCAGGTTACAATTGGTATATCTGAGCCTGCAAACGCAGGTGCTTTGTTAGACCTGAAAGAATATCCTAATGTCAATGATGGTAGCCCTAATGCCAGTAAAGGGCTTGGATTACCGCGTGTGAAACTGACGGATTTTACCAACCTGTATCCGATGTTTGCCGAAAGTGACGGAGTAACACCTACAGCAGAATACACCACTGATAAAAGCACGATCGATCCCGCACACGTGGGGTTGGTAGTATTCCATGTGGATAACTGTAGCATGCATGGCAAGGGTGTTTATGTATGGGAGGAGAAAGGATGGTCTAAAATAGGTAAGGTGGTATTGCCCGGAGTAACGCTTGATCCAAATGCTACTATTATAGAATTACCAAGTGGAAAGGACTTGCGACCGCTTTCACCTACAGTAGTTAATGTAACTGTAGGGCCCGATAATAATACGGCGACATTATCGCAATTGACTAATGGTTCTCTGGGGCTTATCGATTTCACAGCTAATCCGCTTCCTGCGACTTTACCTTCTGCCACCACTCCTTTGCAATTGCTTCCTGATATGATGAATACAACCAGCGAAGTTACTTGGGAAAGCCCTTGGTTTTCGAAGGAAACAAAATTGTCTTTCACGTCGGAATGCGGAACAAGTGACGTAATACTCAACCAGACAAATTACGCTATGAAAATAGGAACAGCTACTGTCAATACTACAAGGGATACCCTGATAACATTTCATGGCATTAATCAGACACATGGATTAGGGGTTCAGACAAATGTAAAATGGAAAGTAGAAGTAAGTGATCCGGATAATATTTTACAAACTTATACTCCGGCCAGCGGAACAATTACCGGTAATAATAAGTCTGACGGAACTATTAATCCAGGATTCGCCTTTTGGCTAACGGCAAAACAAGGAGGTAAAGGTGTGAGGTTCTTCAAGGCGTATGCTGTTTTTTCAGACACAAATGTGCCTAAAAGATTTAATGATATAACTGCCGAGTTGAGGCAATGTCAGGGAACAGAAGACCTGACGGCAATAGAAGCCCTTCCTTATGAGACCGAGTATGGCGTAAATAAAGTAATAAGACATAAAGATACGCGCGGGCCGAATGGCGATTATGATTATTATTCGGCAGATTTCGGACCGGCCGGACGCTGGATGACCACAAATATGTCGGCCTTGACATACGATCCGGTTCGTACAGACGGGAAACCATTCCCTACCATTACAATGTATAATGATTATAATCCAACACAGGATATTAACCGAGCCAGCTGGGGATATCCTACAAGAAACGGTGGTACGGATGCTACACTGGATGATCTCTATATCTACAATCCTCATTATGGCGTATTGTATACCTATGCTGCAGCGACGGGCGGACGTCCTGCTCCTGCAGGAAGTGAGTTTAACCAAAAATATACCCATGAGGGCGGTACACAGGAAAAAGTACAGGGAATTTGCCCTAACGGATGGCATTTACCAAGTGATTGGGAATGGACAAGACTGGAAAAAGAAATTATAAACAATACGACAAAATACTCTACATATACAGAGAATATTATCGATGTACCCGGCGGAGATGTATTTAATGAAAACCAGCAATACGGAACACGCGGCATCTTGCATGGAAATGCAATGAAAGATAATTGTGAAGCTATAGCGGCAGGAACTGATCTTAGTAATTACGGAACATCGAAACGCCTTATAGCAGGAGGATTTTCGGGACTACTGGCCGGTCATGCCAATCCTTCAAATGCTTATCCTCACCAGATTGGTGCTGCTGTTAATTTTGGGCATGTAGGCTATTTTATCAGTGCCAGCAGTACAACGCCAACGACTGACTCGAGGCGTAGTATTAATACCGGGAAAACTGTTGGAGTAGTAGCACAGTCTAATAAATATCAGCTGAGTTCTGTACGTTGTGTGAAAGATACTTTTTAAACAGTATAAACATTCTTTGAAATAACCTTAATCAATACTGGAACACACTAGTTTGTCTTTATTTTAAACCTCCCCTGATGTTAATCGAGGGGAGGTTTGCCATTTTTGTTAATAGAATTAAATTCGTCGTGAAAGGGGGATGTTTAACTATTTGTTTGATAATTGTTTATTGATATGCTTGCAAGAATTTAAGTTTTTTTCAGACCTGTATTATTCAGAAGTTTACTATCTTGTGGTAAATTAATACATAACTAAATAATAAACGGAGTAATTTTACATAAGTAAAATGCCACAAATAATGAAATTTGATAGTATATCGCAATTAAAAAAAATCTTTTTTATACTCATACTTTTCTTCCTGAATATTTCTGCATACGGGAAAGATGATTTGAAATCATTAGTTGATTATCTGGATTATATCATAAATAATAAGCAGCAGTTTACTCAACAAAAAGAACATAAGATTTACGATCTGAAACAAATGCTTGAGGATGAGGATATCTCGTTGGAGTATGAATATGGCATCAACCTCAAATTATATCAGGAATATAAAAAGTTTAAACTTGATTCTGCCAGATATTATATAGAAAGAAATCTTCAAATCTCAGATTCATTAAAAAATAAAAAGCTAATTTATACATCTAAAATACAAATGGCATCCTTGTATTCTTATTCGGGGATGTATCGCGAATCGGAAGAAATACTGAATAATATCAACAGGAAGCTATTGCCCAAGGAATTACTTCCGGACTATTATGAAACCTATTGCCGTTTCTTCGAGCATTACGGGGCGAATAGCTATCAGAATAAATATCTAACCCAGAATGAATTATACCGCGATTCTTTGATGTCTGTAATAGATCCGGTTTCATTCAACTACAGGATAAATCAAGCCCACAGATACTTAAGCTCAGGAAAAACAGAATTGGCTGAAGATTTGCTTTACGAACTTTTGGATACAGAAGATATTGATACACCCAACTATGCAGTGATAACTTACTATCTTGGGGCGATCAACGGTAGAAAGAAAGAATATTTGTTAGAAAAGAAATATTATACCCTTTCTGCTATAGCAGATATTAAGAATTCGATAAAGGAAAATGCTTCTTTTCAGAGGCTGGCAACTATCTACTATGATAGCGGTGATATTGCCCGGGCATTCAAATATACCCAGTCGGCAATAGAAGATGCAGTTTTTTCAGGAGTGCAATTCCGTACTGCGCAGATGTCTCGGTTTTATTCCATTATTAATGCTTCTTATCAGCAGGATCAGGCCAGATCGAAATCTAAATTGCAACTATATCTGGTCTTTATCAGCATACTGTCTATATTTTTAGTCTTGCTTGTCATATACGTTTACAAACAGATGAAAAAAATGTCAGTTATAAAGGAGGAGCTTTCTCTTACAAATGATAAACTGACATCACTCAATAACGAATTGAATGAAAGCAACGACCAATTGACAGAGGCAAATCATATCAAAGAACAGTATATTGTTCATTTCTTGGATTTATGCTCCGATTACATTACCAAAATGGAAGATTATCGCAAGAATCTGAGTAAAATAGCTATGAACAACCAGCTGGATAAATTATTCAAGATGCTGAAATCCACAGCTATGGTTGACAGTGAAATCGATGAACTTTATAAAAACTTCGATTCTGTATTTTTAAACCTGTATCCTACCTTTGTTTCCGATTTCAATTCTTTATTAGCGGAAGACGAACAGATAATCCTTAAATCGGGCGATTTACTAAACAGAGAACTTCGTATTTATGCCCTTCTGCGTTTAGGAATTACCGATAGTGTGAAAATATCTTCTTTCCTTCGCTGTTCGATAAGTACTGTATATAATTACAGGACCAAAATCAGAAATAAAGCGATAGTACCTCGCGATGAGTTTGAAAATATCGTTATGAAGATAGGTGTTATAAGCAAAAAAGAAGACTGATTTCGTTCCAAACTATCTACATTTTTTCTGTTTTTTATTTTTATAATCGCCTTATTAATAGATGTATATCTGTTTTGTGTATCTACAAAGATGCCTTTACGATTAAAGATGGGCTTTTATTCTTTTTAGCTTTGTAATAAGGGAATGACCGCAGTAATTTTTATCATGAAAAAACATTCATAAGTTACATTTCAAGTCCGGATTATTCCCACAGCTAGAAAATTTGATAAACCAATCTTATATCATTAGAAAAATGAATTCTTTAATTAAAGTCGGGTTAATAGGCTTCGGCAGAATGGGCCGGTTCTATTTTGATGAAATGCAGAAAAGCGGACGGTGGAGCATCGCTTATATCTGCGATACAAATCCAAAATCACGTGAATTAGCTAAAAAAATTTCTCCCGGAACGAAAGTAGTAGAGAACGAAAATGAAATATTTAACGATCCTGAAGTTCAAGTCGTAGGCTTGTTTGCCCTTGCCAATTCACGGAAAGAACAAATAGAAAAAGCAATCAAAGGTGGTAAACACGTCATATCGGAAAAACCAATAGCCGACACAGTAGTTCGGGAATGGGCAGCCGTATATATTGCAGAAAATACCCAGCTTTTTACTACAGTGAATCTTTATCTGCGCAACTCATGGTATCATAACTTCATAAAGAAATATATTTCGCAGGGTGAGATAGGCGAACTGGCTATTATTCGTGTATGTCATCTTACTCCGGGACTGGCTCCGGGAGAAGGACATGAATATGAAGGCCCGTCTTTCCACGATTGCGGTATGCATTATGTAGATATCGCCCGTTGGTATGCAGGATGTAATTTTAAGACATGGAATGCTCAGGCCGTACGTATGTGGGATTATAAAGACCCGTGGTGGCTTCAATGTCACGGAACATTCGAAAATGGGGTAGTATTTGATATTACACAGGGGCATGTTTACGGACAACTGTCAAAAGATCAGACGCACAATTCTTATATAGATATTATCGGAACAAAAGGTATAGCCCGTATGACGCATGATTTCAAAACAGCTGTAGTAGAGATTCATGGCGTTAACCAGACTATCAGGGAAGAAAGACCTTTCGGCGGAAAGAATATAGATGTATTGTGTGACTTGTTTGCCGATTCTATCGAATCCGGTGTGCGTCATCCAAATCTGCCAACACTGAAAGACTCCGCTATCGCATCCGAGTATGCATGGGAGTTCCTTGAAAATGCAAAAGGGAACGATCTGCCTGCAATAGGTGATATGCAGACCCTAGAAAAGATAATCGAACGCAGGAGAACTATGAAAAACGGATACGGCTTACTACAGCATACTTAAAGAACCAATAAATAAACATATAATGAGAAACAAATTATTTTTTGCGGTAATATTCGCATGCATTACTTTCTTATCTCCTGTAGCTGTTTTGGCTCAGAATAAAGGAAAGGGGAAAAAAGATATAGCTATTCAGCTTTATTCTGTAAGAGAAAGGATAAAAAGCGATGCTAATGAACCGGGCAAGTCCAATAGCGGATACATAGCGGTATTAAAGTTGCTTGGAGCAACAGGATATACGGCAGTTGAAGCAGCCGGCTATAATAACGGCATGTTTTACAACCGTACTCCTGAAGAATTTAAGAAAGATGTAGAATCTGCGGGCATGAAAGTTTTATCATCTCATTGTACTAAAGGGTTATCTGCTGAAGAATTAGCTTCCGGAGATTTTACCGAATCGTTGAAATGGTGGGATACTGCTATTAAGGCGCACAAGGCAGCCGGAATGAAATATATCGTAACTCCGTGGCTGGAAATACCTAAAACAGTGAAAGACTTAAAAACATATTGCGACTACTACAATCAGGTGGGCAAAATGTGTAAAGAATATGGATTACAATACGGATATCATAATCATGCTCATGAATATGAAAAGGTAGAAGATCAGGTGAAAATGTTAGACTATATGATAGAAAATACAAATCCTGAATATGTTTTTATTGAAATGGATGTGTATTGGACTGTTATAGGTAAGAGTAGCCCTGTAGATTATTTTAAGAAATATCCGGGCAGATTCAAAATGCTCCATATCAAAGACCATAGGGAAATCGGTCAGAGTGGAATGGTAGGCTTTGATGCAATATTCAAAAATGCTGATACAGCTGGAGTAAAAGATATCGTAGTAGAATTTGAAGGATATACTACTTCTATAGAAGATTGCCTTAAAATAAGCAATGATTATTTACAGCAAGCGCCTTTCGTTAAGACTTCTTACGCTAAATAATATATTTGTACAGGAAGCAGAGGTATTTCGTTCACCAGACATACAGCCTTTGCTTCCTGTTTTTTGCATAAAACAAGCATCTGTAATAATAAAAACTATGAATAAGGCTTTCGCTATATTAATCTGCCTTTGCTCATTCTTTCTTTCTTCTTGCGATTCCTCGAAGAGTAAAGATCTATTCAATGGATTTGCAAATAAATACTGGGACACATCAGGCAATGTCACTATGAAAGACAGCATCTTTTCTCTAAAAGGGGAGCAATCTTATGCTGTATTGAAAAACGCCGAATACCAAGATTTCGATCTGTGCATGGATTTACGTACCACAACAGGCGGAAAAGGATATATCGCTTTCCATACCGATTCTGAAGGTAAGGGACACCGTGTTGCGATCAATAATGACAGGCTCGACCCTGTTTGGTGGAGAATGACTGGCAGCCTTATGTCGGTTCGTAATCTAACAAAAAGTTTTGTGAAAGAAAATGAATGGTTTAAGATGAACATTCGCGTTGAAGGTCAATCGGTAACAGTAAGGATAAATGACGAGCCGGTTGTTGAATATATCGAGCCTTCACGACCTTTCAGAACAGAGAAAAATATACGCTCAATTCTTTCTCAGGGAACATTTTCATTAGTTAGTACAGGATTAGGCGCCATACAATTTAAAAATATCCATGTAGAAGCATTGGATAGGAAAATTATAAACATTCCTGCCCAACTTGAAGTTGCTAAAGATGAGCAATCAGATGATATTATTCGTCTGCATCAGGAAGATTTTCCTGTACTTGATTATCACGTACATCTGAAAGGTGGACTGACAAAAGAAAATGCTGCAAAACAATCGCGTAAACTGGGAATTAATTATGCCATAGCACCTAATTGCGGCATAGGCTTCCCGATCACCGATGATAAAGGAATATACGATTTTCTTAAAACCATGCGTACAGAGCCGTTTATTTTGGCTATGCAGGCAGAAGGAAGGGAATGGCTAACTACTTTTTCGCAGGAAGCACGTGATGAATTTGATTTCGTATTTACCGATGCATTGACATTTACAGACAAAAAAGGACGTCGGACTCGTCTTTGGATTAAAGAAGAAACATGGATAGAGAATGAGCAGGAATATATGGATATGATTGTAGATAAAATATGTGATGTATTGCAGGAACCGGTCGATATATATGTAAATCCTTGTTTCCTACCTGAGCCTATGGATCAACGTTATGATGAATTCTGGACGGAAGCACGAATGGATAAATTTGTTGATGCATTGGCAAAGAGCGGTAAAGCATTGGAAATAAATGAACTTTACCAGATACCGAACAAAGCAATTATAATGAAGGCCAAAGCCGCAGGCGTAAAATTCACTTTCGGATCGAATAATGTAACGCCGGAAGTGAGTAAACTCGAATACAGTATCTATATGAAAAATGAATGTGGACTGACGGCAAGTGATATGTATAAACCGAAAATAAAAATATAGGATTGGTCAATTCTATTGTTTTCCATATGTAAGAAAGTTCTAAGAGTTTAGTTAATGAAAAATGAAGCCTCCTTCCGATCGAAGTGGGCTTTATTCTTTTTTGTACCAGTTTGATTCTAAACAAAAGCAATGCCTAAGGTGTTAATTATGTGAATTGTAATTGATTTATAAACTTCAGTAAACTAAGCAAAATATGAAGAAGATTTTTGTTCTATCTATATTGGCAATTCTCTTTGCGGCATGTTCCAGCGATGATGATGACAATCTGGATAACCAGTTGGTACCTATTTCCTTAAATAGTAAATTAGTAGTCGAACCGAGAGAAACCCGTCAGGATACACAGATAGCGGCAGGTCAGCAGGTAAGTTTCTTTGTAACTAAGGCAGGCAATGCAGCAGATATAGTATATAATAATGCTATTCTTACAGCAGACGGCAGTGGAAATTTTACCTATTCTTATGGCAGTGAAAATACATTGTATTATCCTTTGGATAATTCAAAGGTAGATTTTTATGCGATTCATCCTTACTCGGTTAATAACAGTTTATCCAATACTTTAGGTTTTGAGGTGAAACAGAACCAGTCCCTTATCACTGACTTCCTTAATTCGGATTTGCTTTATACAAAGAGCGAAGAGGTTGAGAAATCAACAAGAGCAATTGGCCTGATTTTTGCACATAAATTATCGAAGATAACATTTGAAGTAATACAAGGCCCCGGAGGAGATTTGACACAGTTAAATGCAATTGAGATACTGAATGTGGAAAGTCAGATAAACATGAGTCTGTCAGACGGCGTATTGTCTGCTTCTACCTCTTCTCCTACAACAATCAATCCATATGGAGTGCGTGCCGGTACTTCCGGTGAAACGACTGTGACAGGTATATCCGCAATAATAGTACCTCAATTATTTTCTTCGGCAGTAGGTAAACCATTATTCCGATTTACACTTGGGGCTACAAATTTCCTTTATACACCTTCTGCTGATATAAATTTTGAAACGGGAAAGAAGTATAATTACCGGATAACTATAAGGGATAACGGTCTGAGTGTTACTTCTAAAATTGAGGATTGGCTTGCTACTGACGATACAGAAGGAGAAGGTACACCTGAATAAATATATTACATATAATGATCATGGGTGAAAGATAATGCAATCTTTTGCCTGTGATTATTTAAAATATTGATTTGATATGAAAATAAACTGGTTAGTCTTGTCTCTTGGTATATTATTACTGGCTGGCTGTACATCGGACGATTGTGATTCCGATCCGCAGAAACTTGTATTGAATATATCTATAGAAAGTACGAGAATAGCCAAGGAGGAATTTAACCAAGGAGACAATATAGGCTTATATTTGGTTGATTATGCCAATGGCTCTCCCGGAATATTGGGTAATGCATCCACTGCCCGTGCGACTAATATAAAATATACTTATGATAATTCCTTTTGGTATGCAGAGCCCGGAAAAGATATTTTCCTGGAAGATAATTACAGTGATTTGTATGTATATTATCCATATGATGAAGAGATGAGCAGCGCTTCCGGTAAAACTGATCTTACAGCTTATCCCTTTTCTATTCAACCCGACCAAAGAATATCTTCCGAGGAAAATGATTTTTTATGGGGGAAAACCGAACAGCTTTCTGCTTCCAACAACCGGGCAATAATTATTTTCCGGCATTTGATGAGCCGATGTGAAATCAATCTGAAGTTCAATGATGCTCAGGAAATCACATGGGAACCCGATTTGACAATTTACAATACAAAAACAAATGCGACAATAAATTTACGGGTAGGTTCTGTAACTCCGGTTTCAGGAACAGAAGCAATAAAGCCATTTGTAAACCTGAATACAAAACCGGGATTTGATATTACCTATAATGCGATTATTTTACCACAAACAATACCTTCCGGTACACCTTTATTTACGGTGAACAACGGAACGGAAATTTTACAATATGTGACCGAAACGGAAATTGTAATAAAGCCTCAAAGCCTCTATACATTTAACCTGACAGTTGGTGACGCAACTATAAACAGAAGATTATGATTGGAATAAAAAATATACCCATATATATATTATTGGTCTCCGCTGTCTTGTTCTGGAGTTGTTCGAATGATGACGATGATGACAGGCAGCCGGAAACAGAATATATTACCTTATTTCCGAAGGTAGAACATTCTCCGGCACGTATAAGCGGGAATAATTTCGATACAGGAGATAAGATAGGAGTATTTGTAGTGCCATATACAGATGAAGCCGGTACTATACCGGGTGACATAGGCACATCGAATTATGCTGTAAATGTAGAACATACATACAACGGTACAAGCTGGCTGACAAATAACGGTATCAAAATTCCTTGGCCTAATCCTGAGCGGAATGTTGATATATTTTCTTATTATCCTTATATGGACGGATTCGGGAGCCCCGATCCACATGCAGCTGAGTTCTCTGTTCAGGCAGACCAGCGGACACAAGCCGGATATACAAATAGTGACTTCCTTTGGTCTGAGGTAACTTCCGTAGCTCCGACAAGAGATCCTATAGACCTGCTATTTTCACATAAGCTGAGCAAAGTCAGGATCAACGTCCGGTCTATAATCAATATTTCGGATGAGGACTTTCAGTCTGCAATAGTCAGTATATTGAATTTGAAAGATAAATCAATCATTGACCTTTCTACAGGTAGAGTAACTGTCTCCGAACAAGATACACGTCCCAAAATATTTACATACCGTCATTCCAGTGCGGCTTTGGGCTATAGTATGAGTGCTGAAGCTATTGTTATTCCGCAAACCGTTGCGAGTGGTAGCCCTTTTATTCGTGTAGATTTTCCTACGACCGGAACGCGATATAATTATTCACCTACGAATATAATTGAACTGGAATCAGGAAAAGAGCGTACTTTTAATATTACAATTACAAGTACGGGAATTTCCGTAGCAGTCGGTGAAATTACTGATTGGGAACCATCTGATGTAATTCATGGTGAAATAGGGAAGCCTTTACCGAAAGTAGTCGATTTAGCAGACATCGACTGGAATCAATCTCTTGTATACAGAGTATATGACAATGGTATACCATTGGCGGAGATAAGCAGGGAATATGTATATAGGACCGGTACGGTAGACTATCCGGCTATAGTTGTATATAAAATTGGCAGCGATGGGCTTCCTGTTCGTACTAATGCATTAATTGCCCGTGTTTATAATCGTAACCGTAATATGTCGACAAATGAATATGATCTTAATACGGCAAATGTGCATGGCGGTTCGGTATCATTCAATACCAGTAATGCTATCAGTTCATATACGGCTGGTGGACGTGCACTGATAAATAAAGTAGAAATAACCGAAACTGGAATTAGTATAGCCAATGATAACGCAATCAGTATATTGGCTTTATCTCCGTATGTCCTGCATGATGTTGACAACAATGAATATTCGATAGTCAAGGTAAGCAATCAGTACTGGATGTCGGAAAATCTGAAAACAGAGCATTACCGTGATGGCTCAGATCTTACGTACTATTATTACAATAATGATATTACGAATAAAGAAATTTACGGAGGACTTTATACATGGGCTGTTGCAACAGATGCAAGAGGCATCTGCCCTGATGGCTGGCATGTACCTGTCAATAATGATTTTGTTACTATATATGAATATCTCAGACCGGATGCCGGAGGTAAGATGAAAGCAAATACATTATGGAGTAATCTGAATAATAATAACAATGTGAGTGGCTTTACCGGATTGCCAGGAGGGCGACGTACAAATACTGGTGTTTTCAACGAGATACGTCAATATGGCCAGTGGTGGACATCAACAGCTACAAGTACGACTGATGCTTACAGATTATATCTCGATTACGGCAATGTGGCAATGCACAATGTAACGTTGGCTAAGACATATACACAGTCTATACGCTGTGTGAGAGATAATTAATATTGATCCTTCTTTTAAAGGAAAATGATATAAAGTATAGAAGCGATATTCCAAAGGGTATTGCTTTTTTATTTAGATATTCCGGCTTTTTAGTATGCCTGTTCGTGTCTAATTATTATATTCGTAGTTTTGATTTAAAATTAACTAAACCAATAACACTTAACAGCTATGGAAACAGAACCAAAAATGTACACTAAACCATTGACAGAAGCAATAGGAAAACCGGCATCGGAATTAACAAAGGCAGATATCATTAAATACATTGAAGAGAACGATGTGAAGATGGTAAATTTTATGTATCCGGCTGCTGATGGTCGATTAAAGACATTGAACTTTGTTGTCAACGATAGCGAGTACCTGGATATTATTCTATCTTATGGTGAGAGGGTCGACGGTTCAAGTTTGTTTCCTTTCATAGAAGCCGGAAGTAGCGATTTATATGTTGTACCCCGTTTTCGTACTGCTTTTATAGATCCATTCTCGGAATTGCCGACCATGTGCTTTTTATGTTCATACTTCAATAAAGACGGCGATCGCCTTGATAATTCTCCGGAATATACGCTGCATAAAGCGTCTAAAGCTTTTACAGAGGTGACAGGAATGACTTTCGAAGCGATGGGAGAACTGGAATATTATGTAATATCTGATGACGATGAAGCTTTTGCAGCCACCGATCAGAAAGGTTACCATGAATCGGGTCCATTTGCAAAATATAATCAATTTCGCATGATGTGTATGCAATATATTGCACAGACAGGCGGGCAAGTCAAATACGGGCATTCCGAAGTAGGGAACTTTACACAAGATGGCAAGATCTATGAGCAAAACGAGATCGAATTCTTACCGACCAATGCAGAAGATGCTGCCGATCAGTTAGTTTTGGCAAAATGGATAATCCGGAATCTTGCTTATGAGTATGGAGTAGACGTTACTTTTGCACCTAAAATTACTGTAGGAAAAGCAGGGTCAGGGATGCATGTCCATATGCAGATAATGAAAGACGGTAAGAACCAGATGCTTGAAAATGGTGTATTGTCCAAAACCGCAAAAAAAGCTATCGCAGGAATGATGCTTTTGGCTCCGTCAATTACCGCATTCGGCAATACCAATCCAAGTTCGTACTTAAGGTTAGTTCCTAATCAGGAAGCGCCTACCAGTGTCTGCTGGGGTGACCGCAACAGATCGGTACTAGTCCGTGTGCCATTAGGATGGACATCAAAGAAAGATATGTCATCTCAAGTAAACCCTTTAGAAAAACCTATTGACGTTAGCAGCTTACAGAAACAAACCGTAGAAATGCGTTCGCCTGACGGGTCGGCAGATGTTTATCAGTTGTTGGCAGGGCTTGCGGTAGCCTGCCGCATTGGTTTTGAACGGCGGGATGCATTGGAAATAGCTGAGCGCACATATGTGAATGTCAATATACATCGTGCCGAATATAAAGAGCAGACCGCTAACCTTGAACATTTACCTGACAGTTGTATGGCCTCAGCTGAGAAATTGCGGGAACAGCGTGCCGCATACGAAGAGTTTAACGTTTTCAGTCCGGGATTTATAGATGGTATAATAAACAAGCTGGAATCTTATAACGACGCTTCTTTGCGGGAGGAACTGGAGAATAATTCAGGAAAAATGCAGGAGTTGGTGAAAACTTATTTTTATTGCGGATAATTTAAAAGCTTTTTAATAAGATTGAAACTTACTAATTAAAATAATGTGAATTTATTAAAATAGACCTCCCATTTAGGAAGTCTATTTTTTTATTATATAGTAAATTATCTCAAAGTCATTTATATGGATTGTATTGATTTTGAAAGAGATATGTAATTATTTAGATTATAATCAAACCTTTGATTTGAAATTATTGTTAACTAAATAATTGTAATCACTTTAAAAAATATCAATATGGAAGTAAATGGAAAATTGACTATTGCTTGCGAAAGGTGCGGGAAAACTTATGATTTTCTGAAAGAAGACGTAAAGTTCATTGAAACAGAAAAGACTAATGATGAAGGTGAGTCCGTTTGGGAATTGAAGTATGATTGCTTAAGATGTAAGAATTCGATAAGTATTAAGTATCAAATTGCTATTTCAAAGGATGGGAAAATAGAAAAGAAAAACCTTGATATTCAGGGTGCGAAAGTTATAGAAGACAGCTTCGAATTTATTAATCAGTAATAATTAGATATTATGCCTGCAAAAAGTGAGAAACAAAGACGGTTGATGGGTGCTGCCCTTTCTTATAAAAGAGGAGAGAATAAGAAGCCCAGTGAAGAAGTGAAAAAAGTAGCAGATGGTATGAGTGAAAATCAACTTGAGGATATGGCATCGAAACCTACTGCGAAAAAGAAGAGTAAATAGGATTAAAGTTGTTTAATATAAAAGCCCTTGAAAGATAATCTTTCAGGGGCTTTTATATGGGTTTCACCATTCGCAAAATCAAAATTTGTATTTTTGTAATATTATAATGGGGAACTGAGGATATATTATGCAATAAGAAACGAATATATCTCTATTATAAATCAAACATCCTATTTTAGATAGAATCATTGATGATAAATTTGATTCTTAATTAAAGAAATAATAAAAACTAATATTGACTTTTTAAGTTATGGAAAAGATAAATATATTATGGACTACTGATAATAAAGATACTATATTTAATATGATCTCTATGTATGCTATCAATTCTAAAAAAAGAGGTTGGTGGAAAGAAGTCAATGTTATCTTATGGGGTGCTTCCGTAAAACTTGTAGGAAATGATACACAGGTTCAAACAGAAGTTTTGGAAATGCTGCAAAATGGAATATCGGTGGAAGCCTGTAAGGATTGTTGTGATAATTTTAACGTTTCGGAGGTTTTACTAAAAATGGGCGTAAATGTAAGATATATGAGGCAGTTCTTGACTGAATATCTGAAGAATAATGAAAAATTAATTACAATATAAATTAAAAGCGACAAATTAAAGATTTCTTTAATTTGTCGCTCTCGGTGCGCATGAAGGGACTCGAACCCCCACGACCGTAGGTCACTGCCACCTGAAGACAGCGCGGCTACCAATTACGCCACATGCGCCTTTATTTTTTCGAGCGAAAAACGGGGCTCGAACCCGCGACCCCGACCTTGGGAAGGTCGTGCTCTACCAACTGAGCTACTTTCGCAATTGGTGGTGTAAAATTAATACATTTTTTGAATATCCTGTATATTAAATGAAATTTATTCGCACTACAGCAAGGAAAATATTTATAAACAATGATTATTTTCTTTCTGTCATTTTTTGTATATCATCAGGTTTGAATTCTCCCAACAATCTCACAATGGTGCATTTTCTTTTTGTGTCATTGTAGTCATTTCCTGTGAAGTAAGAAGTTATCATGATAAAGTCTGAAATTAGGCTCTCGTCTTTTGCTGATTTTTTTGTATAAATAATTATATCTCTATTGTCTACATTCATCTTTAGCGTCAAATCATAGCCTTGTGTACTTGCTATTCCTTCTGCATCAGTTTTCATAAAATTACCTGAAATAAAGGGCTTTGTGGTTTTGTCGTTCGTGTAAATTTCTACCTGTTCAAGAGAATTATTCAATTCGTTAATATTTATAGATCCAATCTGCATATCTGGAGTCATATTCAACATCGATTTTGTAATAAATGTAGTGGCAATGGTATTTTCCTGCAGCCAGTTCTTAAACGGAGTATTTTGAGAGAAAAGTACTGAACTAAAACAGAGAAACAGGGCGATTAAGATTTTTGTTTTCATAAAATAAAGTATTAATCAGATATTGGGCATTTTAAATATAATAGCAAGATAAATAAAGATTATTATATAATCGTCATTTTTATTGCAGTTAATACTCTTTTTACTGGAAAAATCAACTGTGACCTATAAGGTGTCCGCAATAATTTTTATAGAAAAGGTTTATAGAAGAATATTAAATCGTAGAAGATGTATTCCAAGTCATAAAAAATAAAAAAGGACTCCAATTCCTTGAAATCCTTTGTGCGCACGACGAGATTTGAACTCACACACCGTTACCGGCACTACCCCCTCAAAGTAGCGTGTCTACCAATTCCACCACGTGCGCCTACTTTTAAACAAAAAATGTGACCTTTGTCACATTAGAGCGAAAGACGGGATTCGAACCCGCGACCCCGACCTTGGCAAGGTCGTGCTCTACCAACTGAGCTACTTTCGCGTTAGCGTCTGCAAATATATAACCATTTTTTATTTTATCAAAATTTTTGGTCACTACTATTTCAAAATATTTGCAGTTGCCCGTGTCATAGATCAGTATCTATATACATATCTGTAGTTAGTTGGTTTATCTTATCGTTCTTTTCTTTCTTTTCCTGAAATTTTTTCATTGTTTTGCCTGGTGAAGCATCACTGTATTCATTGTTAACTTCAGTTTCATCTTCTATAGATACTATTTCCCCTTTGTTTTTAGCAATCAGTTTCAGGAAGTTTTTCTTTTCTTTTTCGTGCTTCTTTGAGTTTTTATCTAAAGGAGAGAGTTTAATGCGGGCTTTTAAGGCTCCCATTTTGGCCTGAGCATCTATTACATAGACTTTTCCAGCTTCCAGATTAGCTTCCACATAGTCGGTATTCTCGCTTTTGCCAATAAATACATGATAGCCGGGTTCACATTCATAAGCAACGAATTTTCCGGGTTTTAATTTTCCGACCAATTCTTCTCCGTCATATATGGAAAAATTTATTAATGCTCCGACAGAGGATGTCCTTATAAAGTATACCATACTTTTTCCTTCTGCTGGTTTTATTATTTCGACCTGAGGTTCCTGAGCAAGAGAAGCTAAGGAAAAGGATAATAAAACGAAAAATAAAAGATGTTTGATCATGGTAAAATTCTTTTTAGTTTCGAAATAGTTTATTTTGAAGCACGAAAGCTAACATAAGCAGTTACCATAAAGTTGGATAAGCTCAATCGATCCTTTTGTCCGAAATCTTTTCCTGAAACGGTTCCTCCTCCTGCAGATAATTTCAATCCTAATCCAATATAGTGATTAATATTATAATCTCCCGAAATGGATGCGTATGAACCAAAAGCTGTTTTATTCATAGTATAAATGCCTCCATCCATATTTGCCTCGTCTTTGAAGAATACGGGGCCTATACCCATACTCATATATAAAGTAAAGGTTTCACCTAAGTTGTAACGAAGGTTTGCAGTAGGCCCGACATAGATAAAAGTTGTATGTTCTTTCGCATTATTTATTAGAATATCTCCACTGGTGAGAATACCCGACCCACTTGCTGTCTGCCGGTTATAATAGATGTTGAGTCCCAATCCAAAATGTTCTTTAAAAAAGTATTGCCCTTCCATATCGATATTAAACCCGTTTTTTAATTCATCTGTAATTTTATCTACAGCAGCATCCCCTGTTCTTAATGTTTTACCCAGCCGATGGGCATAACCGCCTCCTACCGCAAACCGAAAATCCCGATAGACAATAGCATCGTCTACTTTTTGATTATCAGAACTTTTTCTAACGGTTCTTCTTACCGATTGTGAATTTTCCTGGGCATGCAAAGGAAATAATACTCCAGCTAATAATGATAGCAAGAGTGTGTAGATTGCTTTTTTCATAGGTTAATTTTGTTAATGTTACTTCATCTCCGGATTAAAACGTAAATATATCATATTTATGTTAATGTTATAATGAAACGAAAAAAACTGCTCAATTGTATTTTGAACAGTTTTTTTTATTTGTCCCGTCCTAAAATAGGTTTACAACAAAAACAACTTATTATGGAACATCAAGAAAATGAGTATTATGTCAAACGTACTCAAAAAGACTACAGCCTATCTTTTAAACTTCAAGTGGTTCAAGAAATTGAATCCCGAGAGCTCAACTTAACTCAAGCAGCTCTCAAGTATGGCATTCAATCAACCAGCACAATTCGCACTTGGCTCAGAAAATTTGGTACCTTAGACCGAGAATTACAAGTCAAATTTACTATGGAAAAGACTCCTGAACAACGGTTAATGGAACTGGAAGCTAAAGTTCGTCTGCTTGAAAAGCAAAAGGCGAGTTTAGAGAAGCAGCTTGAATTTCAACAGGATAAGGCAATCATGTTTGATATTATGATCGACATAGCCGAAAAAGAGTTTAATATTCCCGTCCGAAAAAAGTCTGTACCCGAAGCATCGAACGCTTCAAAGAAGAAAGGACAGCAACCATGATTTATTCATGTGATGTCTTCGGGATCAGCCGACAGGCTTATTATAAACGAGTTGACAGAGCTAAGCAGAAACAAGCTTATGGCGAGTATGTTATATCCAAAGTTCAGGATGTTCGAGTGGCTATGCCCAGACTTGGAACTCGCAAATTATATTACCTGTTGGGTTCTTCTTTGAATATTGGCAGAGATAAACTATTCAGTATCCTCAGGGCCAATAAAATGTTAATAAGTCCTGTTCGGTCATATACCAAGACTACTATGTCAAAACATTGGCTACATAAACATCCCAACCTGTTAAAGGATATGATTGTCTATCGCCCCGAACAGGTTTTTGTGAGTGATATAACCTATATTAAATCAAAACAAAAGACACATTATCTGTCTTTGATTACTGATGCCTGTTCCAGAAAAATAGTTGGATATCATCTAAGTAATGATTTGGGTGCACAAAGTGTATCTAAAGCTCTGAAAATGGCGATAAAGACTAGAGTTTACCATAACCCTTTGATTCATCACTCTGATAGGGGATTACAATATTGCTCTGAATTATATCAGAAAATATTAGCTAAGAATAAAATTACTCCATCGATGACTGATGGCTATGATTGCTATCAAAATGCACTGGCTGAGAGAATTAATGGAATACTAAAACATGAGTTCTTATTTACAAAATGCAATAACTATCAGCAATTAAGCCTGTTAATTAAACAATCTATTGATATTTATAACAATAAAAGACCACATTTGGCTCTGAATATGAAAACGCCTAACTTTATCCATCTGAAACAAAAAACCAATGAACATAAATCCATCGGTTCTTATACTATTTTAATATAAATCCTGTAAACCTATTTTAGGACGGGACAAAAGATATAAAATTATGTCATTTTACTTCCCAGACATCTTTTGTCATCAAATAGTCTCTGAGTTTTCGTACCGGATTTTTTGCCTGTACCTCTTTTATCTGGTCTTCCACACTCTGATCGTAAGTCAATGCTTCGACATCTCTGATAACTCCCAAAGCTAATGGTAAGCCGTTTTCGGGTGACATCATTCCAAGTTTCATATGTAGGGTATTATCAATTGATTTTGCATCATGTATCAGAATATCATCTATTGTATAGCCGTTCTGGCCGATAATGACATCTTTTAATTGCCATCCATCCATAACGAGACCTTTGTCCTTATTGGCTCCAAACAGCATTTTTTCACCATGCTTTAGTAGTATTGTACGTTCGGCTCTCCATGCCTTATCCACAATATTATCGTGGATAGCATCATTAAAAATGACACAATTCTGAAGAATTTCTACAACCGATGCTCCTTTGTGCCTCGCTGCCAGTGTTAATATCTCAGTAGTATTTGCAAGATCAACATCTATACCACGTGCAAAGAAGTTTCCTCGTGCACCCAGCGTTAGCTCTACCGGACGAAACGGATCTTCTACTGTACCATAAGGTGAGGATTTGGAGATAAATCCTCTGTCGGATGTCGGCGAGAACTGACCTTTAGTCAATCCGTAAATCTTATTGTTTAGCAATAATATATTTATATCTACATTCCGGCGAACAGCATGTATAAAGTGGTTGCCTCCGATAGCCAGACAGTCTCCGTCTCCTGTTGCCAGCCAAACAGATAATTCGGGTTTGGCTGTTTTTACCCCTGTGGCTACAGCTGCACCCCGACCATGTATGGTATGAAAACCGTACGTATTCATATAGTATGGCAATCGCGAAGAACAACCGATACCGGATATAACTGCGGTTTTATGAGGTAAAATGCCAAGTTCTGCCATTGCCTTATAAAGGCAGTTGAGAAGAGCATGGTCACCGCATCCGGGGCACCAGCGTACATATTGATCACTCTTATAATCTTTGGCCGAATGTGTCGGGGCCATTTTAAAATTTGTATCCATCTGTTTATTCTCCTAATTTCAGTGTGAATGCTTCTATAAGGTCTGACACAGCAAAAGGCTGTCCTTCAACCTTATTGTAACGGGATACTGCTAATCCCGGTATTTTTTCTGTTAGGTAACCGGCTAGTTGTCCGTTGTTTTGCTCGGCTACAATTATTTTTTTGAATTTACTCAACACTGCGGCTGTATTTCTTGGCAGCGGACTGATAAAATGAAAATGAGCATAAGCAACTTTTTGTCCTGCTTCGTTCATTTTTTCTACCGCTTCGCGTAGATGTCCGTATGTGCCGCCCCAGCCTATTACGAGTAAGTCGGCATCTTCTCCTCCGATTAATTCTAGTTGAGGAATGTAATCGGCAATCTTATCTACTTTTGCTTGACGTGTATCTACCATTTTCTGGTGATTCGCAGCATCGGTGGATATTGCACCTGTGTTGTAATCTTTTTCAAGTCCACCAATACGATGGGTATAGCCTTCGAGTCCGGCTTCTGCCCAATAACGCGCCATTGTCTCATCGTCGCGTAGTGCGCTCCGCCATTCATTGCCTTTATATTGACTTACGTCGTGAGGTACGATTGGAGGATATTTATCGAGGTCCGGTATTCGCCATGCCGATGATCCGTTTGCAATATATCCGTCTGTCAGTAGTATAACCGGAGTTATATGCTCAAGTGCTATCTTCGATGCCCAATATGCCATATCAAAACAGTCGGTAGGACTTGCAGCAGCCATTACTACCAGCGGACTTTCCCCGTTTCTTCCGTAAAGAGCCTGTCGAAGATCGGTCTGCTCTGTTTTTGTGGGTAGTCCTGTGGATGGACCTCCACGCTGAACGTCAATAACTACTAAAGGTAATTCTGCCATTACGGCCAGTCCGATAGCTTCGCCTTTAAGTGCAAGCCCAGGCCCGGAGGTAGATGTAGCAGCTAGGCTTCCGGCAAAGCTGGCACCTATGGCTGTACATACTCCTGCAATTTCATCTTCGACCTGAATGGCTTTAACACCTAGCTGTTTAAACTTTGTAAGTTCATGTAGTATATCGGTAGCCGGTGTAATCGGATAAGAACCTAAGAAAAGTGGTTTCCCTGAATTTTCAGATGCAGCAATTAATCCGTATGCGGCAGCCGTGTTGCCGTTTACGTCTATATAAAAGCCTTTATCGACATTTACTGTTTCTACACGATATGATGATATGGTAGTATCCGTATTTTGCCCGTAATTGAATCCGTCGGCAAGCACTTTGAGATTAGCTTCCACTAATATCGGTTTTTTTCCAAATTTAGCTGTCAACATATGATTAGCTACGTCTAACGGCCTGTTGAATAACCAGCAAACCAATCCTAAGGCAAACATATTCTTGCTTCTCAGGCGCGATTTCATATCCATATCCATTCCTTCCAGACTGTTTTTGGTCAAGGAGGTTATAGGTACAGAAATTATTTGCTGCGTAGTGAGGCCCAATTCATTAAAAGGTTCTTCGGTTGTGAATAATGCCTTTTCCAAGTCTCTTTTTGCAAAAGAATCGGTATCGATAACTATTACCGAATCTTTTTTCAAAAATTTCGCATTTACTTTCAGAGCCGCAGGATTCATTGCTACAAGAACATCTGTCTTGTCGCCTGAATTGTAAATCTGATTTCCTAAATGTACCTGAAAACCCGAAACACCGGAAAGCGTTCCTTGAGGAGCCCTGATCTCAGCCGGATAATCGGGAAAGGTAGAAATTTGATTTCCGAAGATTGCGGAAAGGTTTGAAAAAATGGTTCCGGTTAATTGCATTCCATCTCCGGAATCACCTGAAAAACGTATGACTATGTCCTTTACGTCCTTAATTTTTACTGTGTTTTGCATTTACTTATTCTATAATAACAGATAGTATATTTAATCTTAATAAAGGAAAAAGTATCCACAAATATAAGAACTTATTTTGACAAAAAATATCAAAATGATACTTTTTTTGCGACAAAATCTTGTCAAGTTAAAATGAATGGTGGCATTTTTCTTTAATTATTCATTTTAACGAAATAATTGTAAAATAAAAATTATTATTTAATTCAATAGTTCACAATAAGCAATAATTTTCTTTATATCTTCTATATTATCGAATTTTATATCTTCGTCTTTTGCATATTTTTTAATGCTTTCTCCATGACCTTTATATAATTTTGCCAAGTCATTTGCTGAAGTAAAACGTTTAAAGCGATTTTTTATTTTGAGATAATATGAATTATTAGGTAATGTATCAAATTCTTTATCTACCCTGAGCATGTATGTGTCACCGTACTCATCTGTTATCCGACTAACATTGTCAATAGATGATACAGTTGATTTTGTTCCATATCCGGTGTTTTTTCCTTTTGATTGCAAAGTTGAACGCCATTGGATATAAAAAACAGAATTATTGCCGGCATTTACTCTCTCGTAAAATACACCATTTTTTACATGTTCAAAGGATTTATCACCAATTTTTGCTATTACAATATTTTCTGGATTTGCCACTTCCATTGTCACACTATCCTGCGACACGAAAAATAGTTTTTCCTTCAACGTATTGTAATTGAAAAAGGTTTCGGCAGCACTTCCATTCCTAAATACAGTTCTTCCTTTTTGAAATTCGTCAAAAAGGTATCCTTGCTTTGTCTGACCAAAAGAATATGATATAGAAATAACAAACAGCAAGAGTGGTAAAAGTGATTTTTGTTTTACTGACATAGTAGCTGATTTTTAGATTGTAAATAATTATATAACAAATATAGTTAAGAAATTCTAAATCCAAAGCGCTTTTTATCCATCTCGATTATAATTGGTCCATTTAGTACAATTGTTCGCAATATGCAATAATTCTTTTTATATCTTGGGGATGATCAAACTTAATGTTTTCGTCCTTTGCATATTTCTTAATGGATTTTTCATGACCTTTAAAAAATTTTGCGAGGTCATTAACCGATGAAAGACGCTTAAAAGTTTTCTTTACTTTAAGAAAATATGCATTATCAGGAGTAATAGTATAATCATGGTCTTTCTTTAGTTTTATAACATTGCCGCTAGGACTGTATATATGGCTGATGTTACTGATGTTTCCTGTGGGTGAATCAGTTCCGTACGGGCCTTTTCTAGTTTCTGATAACATAGTCTTTCGCCATCGAATATAAAATACAGAACTTTTTCCGGCGCTTACCCTTTCGTATAAAACTCCGTTCTTTATATGTTCAAAAGTTCTGTCATCGACTTTCAAAAATACGACCGTTTCGGGATGGATAAGTTCCATAACAGTGCTATCTTCAGATAAATACAATAATTTTTCTGCAACCATATTATAATTGAAGAGACGTTCTGCCGTTTTTCCGTCAGTAAACATTACCTTCCCTTTTTGAAATTGGTCAAAAAGACATTCTTTATCAATCGTCTGCCCTAAAGAATACGAAATAGAAACAATCAATAACAAGAGCAAAAAAAGTAATTTTTGTTTTACTGACATACAAGCAGGTTTTAATTTAAGGTAGAGTATAATTCAATAGAATTGTCCACAATATGCGACAATCTTTGCCACATTCTGCGGATCATCGAAGTTGATATTTTCATCTTTTGCATATTGTTTTATCTGTTCTTCATGACCTTTAAATAGTGAAGCGAGTGCATTGACAGAACCAAAACGTTTAAATTTATTTTTTATATTAATATAGTATGCATTTTGCGGCTTTACTTCAAAATCCTCTTTTATCTTTATTTTATGTGTTTGCAGATCTGTAGTAAGATGACTTATATGCTGTACTCCGGAAGTATTTTGAGTACCACCGTAAGCACCTTGTTTACCTTTCGAAACAACGGTTGATCGCCATTGTATATATAGATCAGTGTCACCTGCTTTCACTTTTTCGTAAAATGTATTGCCTTTTATATGTTCAAAAATCCTGTCACCTATACTCACGTATGCAACAATATCAGGCTTAACGAGTTCCATAACAGTCGTATCTGAAAGAAATAAAATCTTTTCGTTGACCGAGTTGTAATTAAAAAGTGCTTCTGATGACGCTCCAGCTTTGTATACAACTTTTCCTTTTGTAAATTCATCAAATAAGTAAGCCTTGGTGGCGCTTATTTGTGCAGATAATACCACAGGCAGAACTAGGCAAAGAGCTAAAATCGTGAGTTTGATCTTCATAATTCTGAAATTGAGGTGTGGTTAAACTTTAAAATATACGGAAGAACTGAATATAAAAGTAATATTTTTATTCATATTACTTCCCTTTGTTTTGATAAAACGCGTGTTTTTCTTCTGGTTCGACTTTTATTATTATAAATATATTCTTAAAATTTTAGAATTACGATAATTATTTTCCCCATCCCTCATAACCTCCGTCAATACTGTATACCTCCGAAAATCCCTGCTGAACAAGAAAGTCAGCAATGGCCTGACTACTATTCCCATGATAACACATTACCATTATAGGTGTTATTTTATTCGTGCTGATTACAAATAACGGTAAAGATTCCTGAGGGAGATGGATGGCGCCCCTGATATGCCCTTCAATGAAACTATCGGAATCCCTTATATCTACAAGTATTGTTTCAGGATCATTAAGCTTTTCTTTAGCTTGGTTGAACGAAATTCTTTTAAAGGCCATAATAGTGGAAAGTTATATATTAAAAAAACTTTTTGTGGGGAAGTTTGCCCCGGACATTAAATCAAAGGTAGTAATTAAAATTTTATATTTTACAAATAAAGTTTTCCAATTAGCAGGAGTGAACTTGGTTAATATGTGTTGAGTGCCAAAAATTACTATCTTTTTACTGTTATTTTTATAACTTTGCATACTTATTTTGAATAAAGTTATAGACGATGCCAGTAAATATACCTAACAATCTTCCGGCAATAGAACTTCTGAAAAAAGAGAACATCTTTGTAATGAATCAACTCAGGGCAAAAGAACAGGATATACGTCCGCTTCGTGTACTTGTTCTTAATCTGATGCCAATAAAAATTACGACGGAAACTGATCTTATAAGGCTATTGTCAAACAATCCTTTGCAGGTAGAGGTCGAGTTTCTCAAACTGGAGACACATGTGTCGAAGAATACGTCGGAAGAGCATCTCGAAATGTTCTATAAGAATTTCAGTGAGGTAAAGGAAGATTTTTATGACGGCATGATAATAACCGGCGCGCCGGTGGAAATGCTTGAATACAAGGAGGTGACATACTGGCCGGAAGTTTCTTCGATCTTCGATTGGGCACGCACCCATGTAACATCTACTTTGTATATATGTTGGGCTGCACAGGCTGCATTATATCATTTCTACGGAGTGAAAAAGTATCCACTTCCGGAGAAAATGTTCGGTATATTCAAGCACATTGTACACGATAAAAAGTTTCCTCTGTTCAGGGGATTCGACGATGAATTCTATATTCCACATAGCAGGCATACAACCATCACACGGGAAGATATCCTGCGGCATGATGAATTAAGAATACTTTCCGAGTCCGACGATTCGGGTGTAGGTATAGTAGCTTCACGAGGGGGACGTGAATTCTATCTGACAGGTCATTCCGAATATGCACCATATACGCTTCACAACGAATATGTGAGGGATGTGGAAAAGGGGCTGCCAATAAAGATTCCTCTGAATTATTATAAAAACAATAATCCTGACAATCAGCCAGTAGTACGCTGGTCGGGACATGGGAATTTGCTATTCAACAATTGGCTCAACTACTTTGTCTATCAGGAAACACCTTACGACAAAACGAAAATCAGGGATTTGGGTGAGATAAAGCCTGTAAATGAATAAATTAAGATGAAAAAAGCATTAATCATAATAGATATTCAGAACGATTATTTCGAAGGTGGAAGAAAAACGCTGGTCGGTGCAGACAAAGCCAGTCTGAATGCAAAAGCTGTTTTGCACGATTGCAGAAAGGATAATATTCCTGTAATACACGTCCAGCATATTAACGACAGGGAGGGAGCCCGTTTTTTTCTGCCGGGAACGACTGGAATCGATATTCATGAGAATGTGAAGCCGATAGATGGTGAGAAAATCATTATCAAGCATTGGCCTAACAGTTTCAGGGAAACCGAACTCTTGGCATATCTCAACTCTCTAGAAATCAAAGAACTTGTCATCTGTGGTATGATGACGCATATGTGCATCGATACTACTGTGCGTGCAGCAAATGACCTTGGTTTTATCAATCTTCTGATAGGCGATGCCTGCGCTACGCTCGATTTGGAGATTGAGGGAAGAAAGATTAATGCCGCGAATGTTCATTATGCATTTCTCGCTGCTCTAAATGGCAGTTTTGCAAAGGTAGTAACTGCCGAAGAGTATCTAAACAAAACCTACCTGTACAGTTGATAAAAGCCCGGAAAATAGAATTACTCGCTCCGGCCAAAAATCTGGAGTGCGGTATCGAAGCCATTAATCATGGAGCGGATGCCGTATACATCGGTGCGCCGAAATTCAGTGCCCGTGCCGCCGCCGGAAATACATTGGAGGATATAAAGACGCTGGCTGCATATGCACATCAATATAATGCAAAGGTATATGTTGCACTGAATACTATTCTTACAGATAATGAATTGAATGATGCAGAAAAATTAATCTGGCAACTATATAATGAAGCAAATGTAGATGCCATGATTATTCAGGATATGGGTATCACCATGCTCGATCTGCCACCGATAGCCTTACACGCAAGTACGCAGATGGACAACCGCGGACCGGATAAGGTAAAATTCATGGAAGATGCCGGATTCCGCCAAATTGTATTGCCGCGCGAATTAACTGTAGATGAAATCCGGGAAATATCCGAACAGATAAAAACTCCACTGGAAGTCTTTGTACATGGAGCATTATGTGTTTCTTACAGCGGACATTGCTATTTGAGTCAGGTTCTGTCGGGACGCAGTGCAAATAAAGGTGCATGCGCCCAATATTGTCGCCTGCCATACACTTTGGAGGATGCAGACGGCGAAGAAATTCTGCAAAAAAAGCATCTTCTGTCAATGAAAGATTTGAATCTGTCTGATAATCTGGAAGAATTACTGGAGGCAGGAGCCAGTTCATTAAAAATAGAAGGACGGCTAAAGAATGTCACTTATGTAAAAAATATAGTGGCTTATTACCGCCTGAAACTGGATGCTATATTCAGGAAACATCCGCAATACATACATTCTTCATCGGGTACGGCTACTTATACATTCGAACCGGATGTAAATAAGAGTTTCAATCGTGGTTTTACCAAATATTTCCATGACGGACGAAGTAATAATATATGGTCGATCGATTCTCCCAAATCTATTGGAGAGCCTATTGGAAAAATAACAGATATCACTACGAGGTATATAAAAATCAACAGCACTAAAAAGATACACAATGGCGACGGCCTGTGTTATTTCAATAATAAGAAAGAGCTGGAAGGCATACATGTAAACCGTGTTGAAGGGGAATTGATTTTTCCTGCCACTGTTCCTGATATAAAGAAAGGAACATTTATATATCGTAATTATGACCATGAATTTGAAAAGCTATTGTCGAAAAAATCTGCCGAACGAAAGATAAATACAACAATAGATATTGATGAGATTCCATTCGGTTTCTCATTGCAGATTACAGATGAAGATGATAATTACGCCGTCCTCAATTTCGAAACCGAAAAGCAACCTGCTCAAAAAGACCAGACGGATAATATAAAAAATAATCTGAGTAAAACGGGAACTACTGTTTTCAAAGTGGAACAGATAAATATCAATTTCTCTAACAGTTGGTTTATACCTGCATCCGTACTTTCTGAATGGCGGAGGCAATTGACAGATAAATTACTATCGGTAAGGAAAATCCGCTATTGTCAGGATATCGTTTCACATAAACAAACCACTCATCCTTTCCCCGTAAAGAATATTACTTATCTTGGGAACGTGATGAATGAGAAAAGTAAACAATTTTATGAGCAACATCAATCGACAGTTGTTGAGCCTGCTTTTGAAAAGAAAGGACAGGCAGGTGTCCCGTTGATGTTTACCCGCCATTGCATTAAACAATCACTCGGATGGTGCCCTAAGGAAAGTAACGAAAAACACCCGTATAAGGAACCTTTCTTTTTGGTATATAATAATACGAAACTGCGACTATCTTTCGATTGTAAGAACTGCGAAATGAAAGTATTTAACGAATCCGGTTCTTAATAATATACATATTGATATTTTCTGTATCTTTGAGGCTATATTGAAAATATTCAATATTTTCATACTATGTTTAAGAGAATTATAAGGTATACCTGGCCCCCCGCAGTTATAGCTGTTATTATTTTTTACCTATGCTGCCTTATTCCGGTAAATGACATTCCGGAAGTAGGGTTTGAGTTCTTTATACCTACCGACAAACTCGTCCATTTTCTGATGTATTTCGGATTGGCGGGTGTAGCATCTATTAATTATATCTATTATAAAAAAGGACATATAATTATCCTGAAACTTATCGTTTTCGCCATTCTTATACCAATAGTATACGGTGGACTGATAGAGATAATACAGGCTGAATATTTCCCCGAAAGAAGCGGCGACTGGTATGATTTTCTGGCCGATGTGCTCGGAGCGCTGGCGTCGTTACCGGTATCGCTTTGGTTCAGACGTTTTATGTTAAACAGACAATTGCAAGAAGAAGTATGAAGAAGATTTCATTTATCCTGTTTTTAATATTTTTATCCGCAAATATATTTGCTCAGGAGGAGAATTACCAATATAAAGTAAAAGTGGGCGATATGGCTCCCGATTTTGAAATGAGCCTAACATCCGGTGAAAAAGTAAACCTTTCCTCACTCAAGGGGAAAGTTGTTATGCTGCAATTTACCGCCAGCTGGTGTGGAGTATGCCGCAGAGAAATGCCGTATATAGAAAAGCAAATCTGGAAAAAACATAAAGATAATCCCGATTTTGCCCTTTATGGTATCGACAGGGAAGAACCAGTCGAAACCGTTCTGAAATTTGCAAAGGCTACAGGTGTTACTTATCCTATCGGTTTAGACCCTGATGCTGGTATTTTCCATACATATGCTGAGGAGGGAGCGGGTATAACCCGAAATATTATAATCGATAAGGAAGGGAAAATCGTGATGCTGACCCGCCTTTTCAAAATGGAAGAATTTAATGAAATGGTAAAGGTTATAGACTCTTTACTCGAAAAATAAGATGAATATTGTAATAATAAAGTACAACGCGGGAAATATATTTTCAGTAGAGCATGCCTTTAAGCGTTTAGGCATACAAGCTACAGTAACAGGCGATAAAGAGTTGATAAAAAAAGCGGATAAGGTAGTTTTTCCGGGAGTTGGGGAAGCCAGTTCTACCATGAGTTATCTGCGACAAACAGGCTTGGATAAGCTTATTCCCGACCTGAAGCAACCGGTATTAGGCATCTGTCTTGGTATGCAACTGATGTGTGCCTATTCCGAAGAAGGTGATGTCGATTGCCTGAATATATTCGATGCGGAAGTAAAACGATTTGCCCCCCAAAAGCACGAAGATAAAGTGCCACATATGGGTTGGAATACAATTTCTGATGTGAAAAGTAAAATATTCGACAACTCTCTTGAGAACCAGTTTGTTTATTTTGTACATAGCTACTATGTAGCAACAAGTGGAGATACGGCTGCTACTACCGATTATATACATCCGTTCAGCGCAGCATTGCATAAGGATAATTTTTATGCTACACAGTTCCATCCCGAGAAGAGTGGAAGCGTGGGCGAAAGAATATTAAAGAACTTTTTATCAAATACTTAAATAATTACTATTATGGATAAGTACGATGAAATAAGGAAGCTCGAAGAGCTTAGGGTTCAGGGAACCATTACAGAAGAAGAGTTTCAACAGGAAAAAAGCAGGATACTCGGCACACCCTATAATAATAACCGCAGGGGACTGGGTGGTATAGAACCAAAAACATATCTGGTGCTGATGCATTTATCGCAATTTGCCGGATTTTTGCTTGTAGGATTAGGTTTTATACTGCCTATTGTATTGTGGCTGGTAAACTCCAAAGAATATCCCGAAGTGGATCGTCATGGTAAAAATATAGCTAATTTTATGATAAGTATGCTTATTTATATTACTATAGCAGTTATATTATGCATAACTATAATAGGTATGGTAATCGGATTGCCAATGCTTATAATAATTGGGATACTGGAAATAGTATTCATTATAATTGCTGCTATAAAAGCTGCAAACGGCGAATACTGGCAATATCCTTTATCTATTAAATTCTTTTCATAACCGCAGAGTATGATTGAGATTATTCCTGCTATAGACATTATCGACGGAAAATGTGTACGCCTGTCTCAAGGCGATTATGATGCTAAAAAAGTTTATAACGAAGACCCGCTGGAGGTTGCCAAGATGTTTGAGGATGCAGGTATACGGCGTCTTCATTTGGTAGACCTCGACGGAGCAAAAGCACGGCATATTGTCAATCAGGCCGTTTTGGAGAAAATAGCAACGAATACATCTCTTATTATCGATTTTGGTGGTGGTGTGCAAAGTGATTCCGATTTGGAAATTGCTTTCAATTCGGGTGCGGCAATGGTTACGGGAGGGAGTATAGCTGTGCACGATAAGGAATTATTTACCGGATGGATAAAAAAATACAGCAGTGACAAGATCATACTCGGTGCAGACTGTAAAGACCATAAGATAGCAGTATCGGGATGGCAGGAAGCAACATCTGTAGATATTCTTCCCTTTATCGACGGTTATATAAAAGAAGGAATATCGAAAGTCGTATGTACCGATATTAGTAAGGATGGTATGCTGCAAGGCCCGTCCATTGAATTGTATAAAGAGATATTGGCCACTTATCCCGGCCTTTACCTGATAGCAAGCGGTGGTGTAAGTTGCTTTCAGGATATATTGGATTTAGAGGCGGCCGGATTGCCTGCTGTTATACTAGGAAAGGCTATTTATGAAAATAGAATTACTCTTAAAGAATTGAGCCGATGATTTCGCTAAGATATTCAACCATAGGTGAAAAAAGAAAAGTATATGAATGGCTTTGCCTTTCAGATACGACTCCTACATTTATGGGCGACCCATATTTCCCTGACCATCCGATCCCTACATGGGAAGAATATCTGGATGATTTTGAAGATTTCTATTTTATAGAGGACGAGAAAGAGAAAGGTTCTGTAATGATAATAGAAAACGACGGAGAAGAGGTAGGGTGCGTCTGTCACTCCAGTTTTCATCTGAAACAGGAATGCGCTGAACTCGATATTTGGATGAAATCGGAAGCTTGCTGTGGAAAAGGTTTTGGGACAACAGCCCTGAAAATGCTAATTGAGCATTTACAAGTAGAATTGAGAAAGACGAAATTTATAATTCGTCCGGCAGAGAGAAATATCAGGGCTGTTAAGGCATATGAAAAAGCCGGATTCAGACGTGTAGTAAATAAAGAGGCCACACACAAAGAATACTATTTATCAGATGATTATCTGAATAAATATGGAGAAGGTGATTATGGCTCTGAGAGTACAGCAACCATGACTATAGAAATATAACTATATAATTTCAGCATCAATGCTAGCAAAAAGAATCATACCCTGTCTCGATGTAAAAGACGGCATGACTGTAAAAGGAACTAATTTCGTCAACCTACGTGAAGCCGGAGACCCGGTAGAATTGGGTGTGCGCTATAGTGAACAGGGTGCTGACGAGCTTGTATTTCTCGATATTACAGCAACGCATGAAGAGCGGAAAACATTTACCGAACTTGTAAAGCGTATTGCTGCCAATATAACTATTCCATTTACAATAGGCGGTGGAATTAACGAACTTTCGGATGTAGACAGGTTACTGAATGCAGGAGCAGATAAAATCTCCGTGAACTCGACCGCTATCAGGAATCCGAAAATAATAGAAGAAATTGCAAAAAACTTTGGTTCGCAGGTATGTGTTTGTGCCATAGATGCTAACTTTGAGGGTGATAAGTGGATGTGCTACACCAGCGGAGGTCGTAACAAGACGGATAAGGAACTATTCTCATGGGCTAAAGAAGCGGAAAATCTGGGGGCAGGCGAAATCCTGTTTACGAGTATGAGCCATGACGGAGTGAAGACCGGATATGCAAACGAAGCATTACGTCAATTGTCCGAAACGTTGAACATTCCTATAATAGCTTCCGGAGGCGCCGGCAAAATGGAGCATTTCCGCGATGTATTTGTAGAGGGTAAAGCCGATGCGGCACTGGCAGCAAGTGTTTTCCATTTCGGTGAAATAAATATTCAGGATTTAAAGAAATACCTTCAGGTTAATAATATAAATGTTAGATAATTTTGAGTCGTAAGTTCTCGTAACTCGTAACTCGTAACTCGTAACTAAAAATGAATCTCGATTTCGAAAAAACAGGCGGTCTGATACCTGCCATTATTCAGGATAATGTAACTAATAAAGTTTTGATGCTGGGCTACATGAATCAGGAAGCTCTTGACAAAACTCAGGAAACAGGTAAAGTAACTTTCTATAGCCGGACGAAACAACGATTATGGACTAAAGGAGAAGAAAGCGGTAATTTTTTGAATGTAATCAGCATTAAAGAAGATTGTGATAAAGATACGTTACTGATCAAAGTCGATCCAGTTGGTCCAGTTTGTCATACGGGAGCGGATACCTGTTTTAATGAAGAAAATAAAGAAGATGTCATGTTTTTTAAATATCTTCAACATTTTATAAATAAAAGGTATCAGGAAATGCCGGGTGGCTCCTATACTACATCATTGTTTCAGTCGGGTGTGAACCGTATGGCACAAAAAGTAGGAGAGGAGGCTCTGGAGTCGGTGATTGAAGCATGTAACGGAACGAATGAAAGATTGATTTACGAATCGTCCGATATGCTCTATCATCTCATTGTTTTATTAACTTCTAAGGGATTAAGTATTGAAGATCTTGCAAAGGAACTTCAGAGAAGACATAAAAAGTAATTATTAAGTTATGTACGGATTATCTCCGATAGATTATAAAAGCTTATAAATCATGGACAAAGAGACTAAAGATATAATTGTAAAATACGAGGATGTAGACTTGAGCAGGGATGGTAACCCTATACTCAGCAATATAACTATATCTATCTGTGAAGGTGAATTCGTATATCTGATAGGTAAGGTCGGAGCCGGTAAAAGCACATTCTTGAAAAGTCTTTACCATGAAATACCTTTAGAAAAGGGACATGGCCGTATCCTTGATTACGAATTAGAGAGTATTAAGAAAAAAGATATACCCTATCTGCGCAGAAAAGTAGGAATAGTATTTCAGGATTTCCAATTGCTGATAGACCGGACTGCTGCCAAGAATCTCGAATTTGTACTTCGGGCTACAGGTTGGAATAACAAGGGACTTATCGATAACCGTATCGAAGAGGTGCTTGCACAAGTAGGCATGCAAAGCAAAGGCTATAAAATGCCGCACGAATTATCAGGCGGAGAGCAGCAACGTATTGTTATTGCCCGAGCATTACTGAACTCTCCGGAAATAATACTGGCCGATGAACCAACGGGCAACCTCGACCCGGAAACAGGAAACCAGATTGTACAGCTTCTACATACTATCTCGGAGAACGGAACGGCTGTTATTATGTCTACTCATAATTATGCAGTAGTTCAACGATATCCGGGCCGGATTATCAAATGCGAAGACGGCTATCTTAAGGATGTGAAAATGGGGACTCCTGTACAACATTCGCAAGGTAATTGATTGAAATAAAAGGACAGGAATGGAAATAAGGAAGCTGAACCTCGATGATAGCCACGAATTAACATTCGTGGAGAATCTTTATATAGAATCTTTTCCATTGAGTGAACGGCGTCCTGTGGGTAAAATGCTTGATTTATATAGAGGAGACAGCCCTTTTTACATAGTTGTTACAATCGAAGATGATCAGATAGTAGGTTTTCTTACTTATTGGGATCTGGATGACTTTATTTTTGCAGAACATTTTGCTATTTCTGCCGAGTATAGGAATGGAGGATATGGAAGGAAAGTAATGGATTTGTTCCTGAAGGATATGACAAAGCCGATTATTCTGGAAGTGGAACTTCCAACGACTATTCTTTCAGAACGTAGGATTGGCTTCTATCAGCGCATTGGCTTTAAGTTATGGGAAAATGTACAATACCAGCAACCTGCATACCTGGATGACGGCATTGCTATTCCAATGAAACTGATGACCTACGGTGATATGAATGTAGAAAAGGATATCATAGATATAAGGAGCAGAATATACGGTGTAGTATATAATTGTTGATTTATAATCTGTTTACAATAAACAAAAAGGCTCAGTTAAAAGCTGAGCCTTTTTTTATATGTATATTCTTCTTTACTTATCTCATCAGCATATTTTTAACATCCGAGTTTGTAAGGAACTTAGCAAATTCGATGTCATTAGCCACTTCAGAAGTAGGAAGTCCTTTATCTAAAGCTGAACGCAGATTACCAACTACACCTGATGTGTTATTAGTTCTTGCAGCTACGATAGCAGCCAGATAATAAGTTGTAGCATCTTTATTAGCTACTCCGTCGAGTGTTTGCTGAGCCTTGTTGTAATTCTTAGTCAGAATCTGAGCAAGGGCTGCATTATTGGTTTTTGCATTTCCGAACGATTGTACAGCTCTGTTGTAGTCACCCTTCTGGATGTAAAGCAATCCAAGCGCTTCGCCTAGAGAACTGGCTCCGGATGCATTACCCAGCAATTGTTCTGCTTTAGTCAGGTTACCGTCAGCCATTGATAATAATGCCTGATTCATATTTGCTTCAGGTGCTCTTGAAGAAACCTGGGCAGCTCTGTTGAACGCCTGAATAGCTTTGCTGTTCTGTCCGCTACTGTAATAGTAAGCGCCTAAGTTATTCCAGCCACGATAGTCGTTAGGGAATTTCTGTGTTACATGAGTATATACTTTTTCTTTAGAAACTCCGTCCAGATTAGCTGCATATAACAGTTCTTCTACTGTGAGGCCAGCCATATCGGAAGTCGCTGCTCTTTTCAGTTCTTCATCAGTCTTACCTATTACTTCAACATTAGCGATCAGACGTGAACGACGAAGTTTTGGAAGGATTGTTTCTGCAAGATCGGAATATACAGCAGAGATGTTCTTGATTTCTCTTTCTCTCGTTTCCGTATCAGGATACATAGATAATACTCTCAATACGATATCCTTATCCTGCAGGCTTGATGCCTGTACCAGTTTCTGGAAGCCTTCCCAGTCCTGAGCTGTATATTTAGCATTGATTTCTGTATCGATGTTTTGTTTCTTGAATTCTTTTGACAGATAGTTAGTGGTATTTGCCTCACGTTTTTCCGCCAGTTTTTCATTCAGTTCGTAACCTCCGTCAGGTGATGCATAAGCAGATACTTCTACATTTACATTTTTACGATTGTTAGAGTCAGCTTCTTTTACAAGGTCTTTCCATGCAGCCAGATTGTTTGAGTTTAACTCACTCGAGCGTAACTCAGCTTGCTGAATGAGGAACATGATGTCAGCATCGTAAGCTTCTTTGATAATGCGTTGGAAAGCATCAGGGGCTACAGCAGGGGTAGTTGTGGCAGCACTTGCTAAAGCTTGTGTGGCTACAACACCGTCAGCTATTTTTACATCAGGAAAACTAGGGATAGTTTTGCCACTTTTCATAAACTCAAATCTGAGGAATAGTTCAGATTTCTTCATTGCCGGAGTGTAATCGAATTCCGAGCGTAAAGTGATTGCGCTTCCGCTTTCATAATTTACTACCGTACCGTTTCCGGCTACTTTCTCACCCTGATAAGTGTAAGAAGTACCAAGTGCCTCTCCGTTGCTGTATTTCAATACAGGAGTAACAACAATGGTTGTGTTTTTGTCGAACCATTTGGCTGGGAATCTTCCGCTTATGGTTACCGGAACTTTTGTTCCTACCAGTTCAAGGGGAGAAGGGTTTGTTGTAAATAAAGAGTTGGCCAACGGGGTCATCGTCTTTTTGCTACAAGATGTTGCTAATATAGCAACGATAGTAACTAATGAAAATAATAGCTGTAATTTCTGCCTTTTCATAGCTTCTTTAAAAATTTTTTGATTTTTATATTAATATAGACATTTCTTACTTTCATGCAAATCTACCTTTTTTCTTTTTGAATAGAAAAAGTCTATATGTGATTTATAGGTATAAAAAAAGAGTTTTAATGTTTTTTAATCTTTAATCATCTTAATACTTGTAACAGAGGGTACATAAATTCCGTTTTGGCGGAAAGTGGCGTACACTTTTTCATTCAGGTCGACATTAACACTTCCATAATTACTACTTTTTACCCATACTCTGATAGTCACATCTACCGAGCCGTTGCTTAAAGAGGTCACTCCAATAAAAGGTGCTGGCGTATCCAATATAAGGTTATTGCTTTTTATTACCGATTTCAGGATATACTTTATGCTGTCTATATCTGCGCCATAGCCGATTGAGAATGTTATGTCGATACGTCTTTCTTGCTGCTTCGAGTAATTTGTGATGCTCCCGGTTGACAGCGGTCCGTTTGGTATATATATGGTTGTATTATCACCTGTTAATAATACGGTGTATAATATTCCTATAGATTGTACTGTACCGTCCATTCCCTGAGCTACTATCCTGTCGCCCAACCTGAACGGCTTGTTAATGAGTATCATTACACCGCCGGCAAAATTTGACAGGTTGTCTTTCATGGCCATGCCTACAGCCAGACCTGCAGCAGCGAGAATCGCGGCAAAAGATGTTGTCGACACGCCGAGTATATTTACAATCATCAGGAATAAGACAATCTGAAATGTAATGTTGGCAAGACTGTCGAGAAAGCTTTTTACTGTACCTTCTACGTTGCGCCGATCGAGGAAACGGTCAATAAATTTCCTCAACCATTTGATTAGCCATCGTCCGATAATAAAAACGATAGTGGCTGCTATTATTTTCAATCCGAAAGAGACGGCGTAATCGAAAAGCTTACCGAGTAAACTGTCTAAAGAAGAAATAGATAACTCTGCTTCTTGGAGGGTATTTCCTGGGATAATATCTAAAAACATACTCTTTTATTTTATACCAAAATTAACAATATTTTTTAGATAGATTATGTTAACCGTTAAATAAGAAGATAATTGCAGTATTTAACTTTTTCAAGAAAAAATCAACATAAATCACTATATTTGGAAATAAGAAAAGTCCGTATTTTAATCTCTAAACGATCGCGAAAGTATGAAAATTCTTATAATCGAAGATGAATACGAAATACTCAGGTCGGTAGAATCCTTTTTGATATCGGAAGGTTATATTGTAGAAAAAGCTACCGATTATGCATCAGGTATTGAAAAAGTACTGATGTATGAATATGATTGTATACTACTCGATATTTCTTTACCCGGTGGCAGCGGATTGAGAATACTGGAGGAGATGAAGAAGGCGGGGCTGAGCGGAAACACTATTATTATTTCTGCTAAAAATTCACTGGAAGATAAAATAACCGGACTCGATTTGGGGGCTGACGATTATTTAACCAAGCCTTTTCATCTGGCGGAGCTACATGCCCGTATCAAGGCAGTGCTGCGCCGGAAGCAGCAGGGAGGTAATGAAATACTGAAATTGGGAAGTCTGAGTATAGATTTTAATAAACATGTAGTGTATATCGCGGAAAAGGAGTTGAAACTCAATCGCAAAGAATTTGATATCCTGAGTTTTTTTGCTGTCAACGCCAATAAGCTTATAACCAAAGAAGTGTTGGCAGAGCATGTCTGGGGAGATAACATAGATGCGGCAGACAATTTCGATTTTGTGTATGCGCAGATGAAGAATCTTCGCAAAAAACTGAAAGACAACGATGCCGGAGTAATTATTGAAAATGTATACGGGGTCGGTTATAAAATGATAGTATGAAACTGGAAAGCCATATTACAATCAGATTGTCGGGTATATTTATAATAACCCTGTTTGCTTGGTCGTTGATATATTTCTATCTGCAGATGACAGAAATTCACGACGGAATAGACGAGGGTCTTAATAACCTCAAGCAGGAGTTTGTGTATAAGGCAAATCGTTCTCCCGGCTTTGTTACCGATATGGAAAAGCATAATCCGTTGAATATAATTATTAAAAAAATAAGCTATGAGCAAGCCCGTGACTTTAAAGAAATATATTCCAATACCAAAGTTTATTTTACTACCGAAGAGGAAGAGGAAGAAGTGCGTATGCTCACTACTGCTTTTTTCTGCGAGCAGGACAATCAGTACTATCAGGTAAAATTCTTTACATCGACTGTAGAAAGCGAGGATTTGATAAAAAATATGATTTACCTTTTATTGGCTTTGTGGATTTGTCTTGCAATAGCAATTGCTGTTGTAATCAAAGTGGTTATTAATAAAAGCAACCGTCCGTTTTATCAGCTTTTAGATAATCTTAAAGGATTCAGACTTGATAATACAAAGATGATTGAGTTGCCTGACACCAATATAACCGAATATACAGAGCTTAATGCATCGGTTAAAAGTCTGCTCGAAGAAAACATAAATGCCTTCACTGAGCAAAAGAACTTTATAGAAAACGCTTCGCATGAAATACAAACACCGTTGACAATAGTGATAAGCAAGATCGAGCTACTGATGGCAAAGGAAGATATTACAAAGAGTCAGATCGAAGAGTTGAATGCCATTCTTAACAGCCTCAACCGGATGAAGCGTCTGAACAGCAGTTTACTCTTACTTTCGAAAATACGGAACAAACAATTTGCTGATAGCGAGCACGTAAACCTTAGGTATATATTTGAGGACGTGCTCAGCAACTTTAGCGACATTATCGATCATAAGAATATTACCGTATCTATAAGGAAAAACAATGATACTATAGCGCAGATGAATAAGGATCTGGCATATATTTTGGCTAATAATCTGATTAAAAATGCTGTTTCATATAATTTAAAAGGAGGCAACATAGAGATCGTGTTCGATACAGATTCATTGACAATTGCGAATGACGGTAATAATATAAATCTGGATTTAGATATTTTCGAACGTTATGTATCTGCTACAGGAAATTCAAAATCTACCGGACTGGGATTGTCGATTGTTAAATCTATCGCCAATATTTATAACTTCCATATTACATATCAGTACAAAGAGAAAAAACATCACATCCTTTTGCAGTTTAATTAATTGAATTTTAACAAAAGTTTGCTTATAAACTTTAACTTTTCCCAAATCTTTTCAGATTTGGCAGCTCATATTTGTACTATATTTTTTGGAACACCTGATAATATTATAAAATTATGAAGAATATGATGTTATTTCTGGCAATTTCATTTTTGGCTTTTATTGCTACTCAGTCTGTTATTGCCCAGTCAAATCCGGCATTTGCGACAAAATATAGTGGGATAGAAGCAGAGAATATGACCCAAAAATATAAAAGGTCACATTCGAAAGATATACGCCCTACAGAACTTTTCAATCAGCAATTGATGAAAGATTTTCCCGATGCCAAACGTATAGATTGGGAAACAGCTTCTGATGTGTATGAAGCCGAATTTGAAATCGGACGTACAGATTATAAAGCTTATTATGATAATAATGCCGGTTTGTTTATGTATGTTGTTGAAATACGCGAATCCGATTTACCGGCAATTGTAAAGAATACTGCACAGGCACGTTATCCGAAGCACAACTTTGAGGATATAGAAAAAATTGTACGGAGATCTGGAATAATTTACAAGATCGAGTTGGAAAGAGAAAAAGATAAGCGGGATGTAAAGGCATTGTTTAAAGAAGATGGGAATTTTATAAAAGAAATAATAGACTAAACTAAAAACAGGTAGAAATGAAAAAAGTATTTTTTGTATTGAGTTTATTCGTTGCATCATTTGTTTTTGTCGGATGCAGCGACGATGACGATGTTATTGTATCGTTCGATGATCTGCCATCACCTACACAATTGTTTATCAAGAGCCATTTTCCGGGTGAAGAGGTAAGGCTTATTGAAAAAGACAATGATGGTTATGATGTATATCTTGTGAATGGTTATGATATAGACTTTGATAAGGCAGGCGATTGGGATGATATTGACGGACATGGGAAAGAACTGCCGCAAAGTATTATTAATCTGATACCGAAAGCTATATCTGACTATGTTACCCAAAATTATCCTGATCAGTTCATTACAGAAATAAATAAGGAAAGGTTCGGATATGAAATAGAGTTAGGAAACAAGGTTGAACTTGAATTCGATACTGAAGGAAATTTCCTCAGAGTGGATAGTGAAGACAAGGATGATGTTTCTACTTCATTCAACGATTTGCCGTCGGCGGCTCAATCGTTTATCAAAACTCATTTTCCGAATGAAGAAGTACGATTGGTTGAAAAAGATAATGACAGCTACGATGTATATCTGGTAAATGGTTATGAGATAGATTTTACTATATCCGGAGACTGGGACGATGTTGACGGACATGGCAAAAAGCTGCCTCAGGGTATCATTGATCTGATGCCGAAAGCTATATCTGATTATGTAGCGCAACACTATCCTGATCAGTTCATTACAGAAATAAATAAGGAAAGACTCGGATATGAAATCGAATTGAACAAAAGGTTAGAACTGGAATTCGATTCCGAGGGAAAGTTTCTCAGAATAGATAAATAAAAGGAGAGGTTTATTCTATAAATTTTCTAAAAAGCAGGCAGCCGCGGGTAATTATGGTGGCCTGCTTTGCTTTTTACGGATTTGGTCTTTCAAAATTGTATATCTTTGTAATCCAAAATATAATCAGGCTGAATTAGTGAAAAATATACATATTCTCGAATTAAAAGATTTCTTAGATAAAAAGGCAGCGCAATACAACAATCCTTCATTTATAGAGAACGACCCGGTCTCCATACCTCACAGCTTTACTCTTAAGCAGGACAGGGAAATTATGGGTTTCTTTGCTGCAATATTCGCATGGGGACAGCGTAAAACCATTATTAATAAATGCCGGGAGTTGAGCAGTAGGATGGATAACAGCCCTTATCAGTTTATTACTCAGCACAGTGATTCTGATCTAAAAAAACTGCTTCAATTTAAGCACCGTACTTTCAATGATACGGATTTGCTCTATTGTATAGATTTTATGAAACGGCACTATGCAGCATGTGATACGCTGGAAGATGCTTTCTTTCCCCAACCGGATATGAATGTAGAGACAGCGCTGAATTATTTCGAGGCATATTTCTTTTCTCATCCCGATGCTCCCATACGTACACGCAAGCATATTCCTTCACCTGCCCGTAAATCGGCATGTAAACGTCTGAATATGTTTCTGCGCTGGATGGTACGCAATGATAGTAACGGGGTGGATTTCGGATTATGGAAAAAAATAAAGCCCTCCGATCTTATTTGCCCACTCGATCTGCATGTAGAACGCACTGCCCGTAAACTATGCTTGCTGCAACGTGATAAACCGGACTGGCAGGCGGCTGTGGAATTAACAAATAATCTTAAAATGCTCAATCCATCCGACCCTGTCAAATACGATTTTGCACTATTCGGTATCTCCATAGAAGAAAAGTGTATTATAGACGGATTATAATATAAGAAATTCACATATTTAACGTTTTATATACTGTAGGTTATTTTTTTCGTATATTTGCAACGCGTATATTGGTATAGTAAAGAAAGGAAATGGGAAAGTTATATATCATACCCACGCCTGTTGGCAATTTAGAGGATATGACGTTCAGGGCCGTACGACTACTGAAAGAAGCGCAACTTATCCTTGCAGAAGATACACGGACTACAGGTATCCTTCTGAAGCATTTCGATATACAGAATAAGATGCAGTCTTATCATAAATTTAACGAACATAAAGCCGTCTCACATATTGTAGACAGACTGAATGCCGGAGAAAATATAGCTTTGGTGTCGGATGCCGGTACTCCGGGGATATCCGACCCGGGATTTCTTGTCGTACGCGAATGTGTTAAAGCCGGAATAAATGTAGAGTGCCTGCCGGGAGCAACTGCTTTTGTGCCTGCACTGGTATCATCGGGTATCCCGTGTGACAGATTTTGTTTCGAAGGATTTCTGCCACAGAAAAAAGGTCGCATGACGCGCCTTAAGGCATTGGCAGAAGAAACCCGTACTATTGTTTTTTATGAATCGCCACACAGAGTATTGAAAACATTAACACAACTATCCGAATATATGGGAGAGGAAAGGTATGCAGCTACCTGCCGCGAAATATCGAAAGTATATGAGGAAACCCGCCGAGGAACGCTTAAAGAACTAATATCTCATTTTTCGATGAACGAACCGAGAGGGGAATTTGTTATAATCCTATCTGGTAAAAATGAATAAATTGATAAATAGATAATAAAACTAACAAGTTAAATATTTGTATATGAAAAAATTATTTGTGGGATGCTTCTGCTTATTAGCACTGGCTTCATGTAATGTGAAAAATTCGGATGAATATAAGGCCCTGCAGGCCGAAAGAGATTCATTGATGCAGGTAAGTTCTCAGGGAAATGCAGAACTGACAGAGATGAACAGCCTTATAAATGATGTAGAGGAAAATTTCAGGCAAATAAGGGAAGCTGAAAAATATTTGGCTCTCCAGTCGAAAACTAAAGGAGAAATGTCTAACGACGTTAAAACGCGTGTGAAAGACAACTTTGAAATGATTAACGAAATTCTGAAGAAGAATAAAGCTGATATCGATAAACTGAACGATCGCCTGAAAAACAATTCAGGACAGATGTCGGGATTGAAGTCTACTATCGAACGATTGAATAATGAGTTGACAGAAAGAGCTACTACTATTAGCGAATTACAAAAGTCCCTTGCTACACGCGATGCTCAGATAGCTTCTTTGGAGACCGATGTAAAGGCGCTGACAGACAATGTTGATAATCTGGCTGCACAGACTGCGGAGCAGGCTTCTAAAATCAAAGAGCAGGATAAAGAACTGAACACGGCATATTACATGTTCGGCACATCTAAAGAACTGAAGGAAGCTAAAGTTGTTACAGGTGGATTTCTTGCATCTAACAAAATATTAAACGAAGGTATCGAAAAGAGCAAGTTTATCAAAATAGATATTCGTGATACTCAGAATATTCCTGTATATGACAAGAAAGCTAAGATATTGTCTGATCATCCGAAAGACAGCTATACATTGGAGAAAGATGCCAGTGGTAAAATGGTTGTGAAGATTTCGGATTTTAAGAGATTCTGGAGCCTTACTAAGTTCTTAGTTGTAGAAGTAGGATAAAGAAACAAAAATATTAGAAAGCCGGTACTTAGGATTCAGTATCGGCTTTTATTTTATACCCGGTATCATCAGTACCAGAAATCTGAGGAAGAATTATTAATTCTGCCTGTCTTTTTCGATAAGATAACGGAGTTAACCCTTCCTTTTTTTTGAAAAAAGATGCAAAATAAGCAGGGGACTGAAAGCCGAGTTCTTCCGAAATCTGATGAATTGGGAAATCGGTAAAACGTAGCATCTTTTTTGCTTCCATTATTATAGTATTGTTTATCCACTCGATAGCCGGATGACCTGTTACATTTTTCACAGAAACGGATAAATAGTACGAAGATATATTTAGTTTTTCGGCATAAAATGCTACACCTCTTTGCACAGGGCGGATATGGGTCAAAAGCTGGGTAAACCGGAATGTTATATTCTCTTTATGCTCTTCGCTTTTTGATTCTTTTAAAGAAAATTGCGAAGAATAACCGGATATTATTTCAGTAATTAGTACATACAACATGGTATTTATTATCAAGGCATGGAGAGGAGAATCCTTTAGTTTATATAATTCCCGCAGATGCCGTATGTATGACTGGATGTAGTACATCTTATGATCTGAAATCATTAAAACCGGATTGAGAGCGGCCTGCCATAGAAATTCAATATTGGGAAGGAAATAAAAACTATTGATATAACTCGAAGATATGTAGATCGAATTAATTTTTGCATCTTCTGATTCCCTGTAATATTCGAATGCCGCATTCTGAGAAATAGAAACAATGGCCGGAGCCTTAACATAATATTTTTGATAATTTATCTGTATCTCGATTCCTCCTTCCTTGATAAAACTTATCAGCAAACCATCTTTATTTATATATTTCATATGATAACTCTCCGAATTATGTGGGTTATCAAAAAGAATAAACTTTTTATCAATATGAGGTAAATTATATTCCTTGTAATAATTAATGAAAATATCGATCTGCAAGCTGATCTCGTTATTATCCATAGTTGTAGAATTTAGAATAATTAGAATATCTTTCGTTAAAGGATAAACTCTATTTTTCTTATATTAATATAGATATATACTGAGAATCTTAAAAGATAAATATATGGGCATAATATTAAAACAGGGCTTATTACATCGTAAATGTAATGATTTGTTTTGAATATTTTTTTATAATTAATTATCTATCTAATATCTGTCTGACTTTTAGTCCTTTCGAAAAGTTGGAGCCTGTAGGCTTGTTTATGTATGCCTCTGCACTTTTGCCTGTAATGGGATCAGGAGGGTCTACAATAGTTGCAGGGTCATTATGCGGTAACCCGAAAGTGGCTGACGGACGTCTTATAACCATACGTATTACATCGCCTGCATTAAATTCTTTTACAGAGTAAGGAGTAAGCACGGATTCACAGATATTCCGGACGGAACTCCATTCCCAAACACCGATTCCTTTTGTTAAATCAACCCAGCTTGAACCTACCTGTTGTTGTATAGCAACTTCAAGAGCTACAACATTTTTATTCCGGTCGCCTTCAAACTGGTTTGTGGGACCAAACGGAACATAGTTTACAAATCCGTTGAATTCACATAAAGCTTTTTCTTTGAATGTAAATGTATTGCCTGACGGATTGAATGTCATCAACTGTTTGCCGTCTACTGTATTAATTTTTATCTCGCTGCTTCCCCATGTGATGACAATATTATCTCCATTATTAAGGCTTGTTTTGTTAGGCCATTGATAAGCATTGCTTTGTGCATATACATATTTCGCCTGAATGACCGGTAGTTGTACTTTACCAACTTTAGAGCCAGCATCTACACCGAGTACTTCCGCCCTGTTTATAATCGGAGTCACACCGATTCTCATATCTCCGGCTATATGAAGTGTAGTAAGGGGAGATTTACTTCCAATACCTACCAGCCCTGTACCGGTAATATAGAGCCTGTCTGACATGTTTGTCCTAAATGATAAAGGGGTGTTTTCCTGCGTTCCGAGATAATTAGTAGTAGGGTTTGTTCCGGCATTACCGCCAAGCAGCCATAGTGGTGCTGTCGGTAATTCCATATGGGAAATATTTTTCCATTCGGTTCCGTCCCATACACATACTCCTGCTTTAAGATCTGCTATCGATTTATTCAAATTGTAGACTAATAATCCTTTATGACGCAATTTCTTTATAATATCGCCACTCGTATTACCCACTATAAAAGGAAAATTATTTTTACCGGTTAATGCAAGGCGGGGTAATAATATACCTCCTCCTTCTTTATCGGTAGTGGCAGACTGCGGGTCGAAATATTCAACTTCATTAGTCTTTATATCGAGTAGCGTAGCGTCTTGAGGATCGGTGTCCGAACCGATTGTTATCTGTGCGGAAACAGATAGTGATAACACACAAAAAAGCAAGAGTGAAAATATAGAGGTTTTCATAATCATATCTTTTTACATGGCTATAATTTTCAACCCTTTAACTTTGGATGTAGTGTTTGCAAATATTCCGCCAAGGCCCGCTGTATGATGGTATAAGCCAAAAGTAGCTGCCGGACGTTTGATTATCATCCTTATCTGGTCGCCGGCATTGAATGAGTCGATTCCCGGAGGTACATTAACGGTTTTCGCTACATCTTTTACTGCTCCGCCTACCCATATGACACGCGCTGCAGTAAAGTCAGTCCAAGCCCCTCCTCCCTTTCTATATTGTATGATAACGTTTAGTGCAGCGCCTGAATTCTGAAAGGCGGTGTAAAAAGAAGTCGGGGGAGTAGCATACGGTTGGTAGATTATATATCCGCTTATTTCGCACAACGCATTCTCTCTGAATGTAAAAGTATTGTCCGAATTGATAGTCATCAGATTATTAGTAGAGATATCTCCGCTTGCCCATGTAACTATAACTTCATTACCATTATCCAGTGCAGTCCTGTTTGCCTGAGTCATTCTTTGCTCGGTAGCGCTTTCGGCAAACATAAGCTTTGCGGGTATCGAGGCAGCCGTACCCACTTGCCCTTCATCATTTATAACCAGAACCTTTGGGTTATTGGACAATATATCGGCCCTAGTCAATATCATATTTCCGTTTACATGCAGGGTAGCCAATGGAGATTTGGTTCCTATACCTACATTTCCTGTACCGGTAATATATATTCTGTCCAGTTTATTTGTCCTGATTGATAAGGCTGTATTTTCCTGTGTCCCGATATAATTGGTAAGGGCATTCGTGCCGCTGTTTCCGGTCAATGACCATGCCTCTTGTGCTTGTGGTAGAGCTGCAGTGAATTCTTTCCATTGGCTTCCGTCCCATACACATACCCCGGCACCTAATTTGTCGCTTGTGGGTCCTATATTGTAAACCACCAGCCCTGTATACCGAAGTTTCCTGATCATCTCTTCGGGAATACTATTATCGGTGAAATACAAATCTGTTTTACTGCTAAGCTGGACGCGCGGTATTAATAGTCCGCCACCGTCTTTATCGGTTGTAGGAGCTAACGGGTTTGAATCTTCTACTTTCAGACTTTTCATATCCAGTATAGCTGCTTCTTCGGGGGGATGATTCGATCCTACAGTTACTTGGGCGGAAAGCGATGCGGACAGCATCAGAAAAGCTGATATTGTAAGTATGTAAGGTCTCATAACTATAATATTTTTGTCTCCGGCTATCGATCGGTTCTTTCTAGTCGATAATTAAATACAAAGATAGTTTGTTATTTAAATTGAATTATTTCGTTTTTTTTGAAAAATATTTCGATTTTTTCTTTATCGGGCGCAATAATAGTCCGCGTGTCCAAGCCTAAATAATTACTACCTTTGCCCCATGAAAACGATCCTGACAACACTTAATGCTAAATATATTCATACTTCGCTCGCTTTGCGCTGGCTCTATGTTGCCAATAGAGAGCGGTTCGATATATCATTTAAGGAATACACAATAAAAGAGGATATAAGGAAGATTGCAGACGAACTGTTATTAACCGGAAGTGATATAATAGGCATTAGTGTTTATATATGGAACGTTAATCAGCTTAAGGAACTAGTTATACAACTGAAAGAAAAAAGACCGGAGATGATTATCATCCTCGGAGGGCCGGAAGTGATGTATGAGCCTGAATATTTTTTACATAACTGGCCGGTCGATTATATCATAGGTGGCGAAGGTGAGTTTGTACTGGGTGAATTACTGAACGCGATAGAGAATAATTTATCTGTCGATATCAGTGGCGTATCTTCCCGCAAACAGATAAGCAGGATGATAGTGCAGGCAGACCTTAACAAACTGGCAGAGTTACCTTCTCCTTATACATTGGAAGAGGATAGGGAAAGCATGAAAAACAGGCTGCTCTATTTCGAAACATCACGAGGATGTCCCTATCAATGCCAGTATTGTTTATCATCACTGGAAAAAGGAGTACGGTATTTTCCGGAAGAATTTATATTCAATAATCTCAGGCATGTAATTGAATACGGGGTTAAGCAAATCAAGTTTCTTGATCGCACATTTAATCTTAATAAGGATCATACATATAAAGTTTTTGACTTTCTTATAAGGAATTATCGGCTGGGGCTTAGCTGCCAGTTTGAAGTATATGCCGACTTATTGAAAGACGAAACTATCGATTATCTGAATCAACATTTACCAGAAAATTATTTCCGTTTCGAGATCGGTATACAGTCTACCTATGAGCCGACAAATATTGCCGTAAAGCGCAAGCAGGATTTTCCGCTTATAGCGGCCAATGTGAAGAAAATAATGGATGGCGGTAAGATTGATTTGCATCTCGATCTGATAGCCGGTTTGCCATTTGAGACGTTAGAAAGATTTATAAAATCCTTTAACGATGTATTTCGATTGGGAGCTAAAGAAGTGCAATTGGGTTTTCTGAAAATGCTTCGTGGAACTAATTTAAGAAAAAATGCTGTGATGTATGGCTATAGGTATACTGAAGAAGCTCCATATGAAATAGAATATAATGCTGATATATCGGCTGAAGAACTAGACAGAATACATGAAGCCGAACATGCTCTGGAGAAATTCTGGAACAGCGGGCGATTTAAACAAACAATGGATAGGCTGACCGGAACGTATTATAAAGATCGGTATTTTGAACTGTTCGATGAAGTAGGTCAGTATTATAAAAATCGGCAATATCCTCACCGGGGATACCAACTCGAAGACTTATTCCGTTATCTGCACGAATTTTTAATCTCAAAAGGGATTGATTTGTTTCATACCTTGCGGGCCGATTATTACGGCAATTTTACTCGTAGGCCGCAAGGCTTTTGGGAAGATACATTGGATAAGAAATTAAGGAAGCAATTATTGTATCGGATTGGGCAGGATAAGACATTTTTATTGAAGCATAATATAAATCGAAAGATTATTGAAAAGCAGACAGCAATAGATAAGTTGTCGGAAAATTTATATCTGCTTACTATCTTTATAGAAGACAATCGGTTGGAACTGAAATACACTATTGATGGAATATGAAGATGCCTCAGAATATTTATAAATTTCTGAGGCATCTTAACATGTTATCTATATTTTTATTTTCCAAACAGGCTTCCTAAAGAGCCCAATATTCCGCCTTCTTTTTTGCCCGTAAAAGATTGTACCAGAGATTCGAAGCTGAAAGAATCATTCGGATCGTTCGATTTCTTAGAGAGTGCAACCATCAACGCAGGTATTACTGCAGATGCAATGCTATTGGCTACAGCCGGATTTAGTCCGACTTTCTTGCTCAATGCAGATACTACTGAGTTTTGGATAGAACTAACCATAGGGTTTCCGATATTTGAACTGCCTCCACCAAATAATCCTAATACATTCGATAAATTATCGGGAGTGAAATGTTCCTTGAGTCCGTCTACTATTGTAGTTGCAGTCGTTTCCACTGCCGCCTCTTGTTTTTCGGCGGGTATATCTGCATTATTTGTTATGGCTCTTCGAGCCTGACCTTTTATCAGGTCCATAATTCCGTCTAGCATAATAGTGAAGTATTAATTATAATACTATTTTAACGTCGCAACGGATATATTGTTCTGGTTTCTAGTGCCTCTTTAAGTTAAATATAATCAATACGATTCGTTCATATCCTGAGTGAAGCTATCCCAGTTTTCATACAGTGCTGCCATCGATGGAAGCACTATATTCGCCCCTGCATCCTGCAATACTTTATCATCCATAGGGCCTGTATTAACGGCAATAGTAAATATACCTGCTGCTACAGCAGCTTCCACGCCGCGCGGTGCATTTTCTATCACTACTGCCTGATTGGGTCTCAGATTTCCTCCTTTTTCCAGACCCATGAAATATGGTTCGGGATGCGGTTTCCCATGTTTTACATCGAAGGCTGTTACCATTTTGTCTTTGGCAAACAGTCCCGGGAAATTATGTTCGAGTTTGTTTATCAGTGTGGGTTGTCCTGATCCGGTGACTAACACGCAGGTAAATCCTTCATCGTGCACTTTCTTTACAAAATCGTATGCGAATGGTATAAGGCTGCCGTCGTTGTATTCGGTAAAGAGCTCGGTCTTTCGTTTGTATATTGTTTCCTTTTCTTCGGGTGTTGCGTCACGTCCTTTTTCCCTCTTCATAAGGTGATTGATAGTGCTGTTACCTATCATTCCTTCATATAGATAAAACTCTTCGGGAGTGCTCGGTATACCGAATTCATCCATTGTTTCTTTCCAAGATTTGGCATGCCATTTCATGGAATCGTAGAGGACACCGTCCATATCGAAGAGTACGGCCTTGAGATCGAAGCTGGTATAATTATGTTTTTTCAAATAATCTTTAAATGCGGTTTTCATCATTATAATTGATTCTTTATTATGCTTTAACGCCTTAATTTATGACATATTCTTCTTTTTCTCATATTGATATAAGGCAAAAATAAACGGTATCGCTTAGCGCCGTCCGAATTGAAAAATATCTGCCATGACTTTTCTATATCTATTATCTGTGCTTTAATTTCTCTTTGTTCGAGAAGGAAAGCCATTCTTTGCCTGAAAGTGAAAGGGTATTTTATATTGTATCGCTTACAAAACCGGATAGTCCAGTTAAAAAAATCAATCAGTGCTTTGAACATCTTTTCATTTACGGGAACAGAATCGGTAGATGACGAAACATTCTTTCCACTATACCGCCATTGCACATAGGCATTTTCTATTGTCCTGATTCCTTTTTCATATGCACAATTCATTACTGTGGCATTATCGGAGCACATTGCCAGATTGAAAGGTATGAATCCTCCTGTCTTTCTGAAATGTGACAGCCGGAATACAAATTCCGGCATTCGTGCATCTATCTTGTATGAGTACAATTGCTTAAAGAAATCGATTGATGATAAATTCCCGGGGTATTGGGGAGGCGTATTTGTAATATTTCCTTCGGTATCTATAATTTTCAGATTGAAATGAAAGACATCGTTATCGCTCTTTTGTATTTCTTCCCTTAATAACTTTATACAATCCGGATCCATCAGGTCATCATCAGAGAACATGATGAACCATGCCTCATCCTGTATCATTTCGAGGCATCTGTTCCAATGAGCGACGAGGTCTTTTCCTCCCATGTTTTTTTTATATCGCTTATAAAAGATTTTCAGATTGTCCTCATACCGGCTGACTATTTCATATAGATTAGCAGGGCTATTATCATCGCCGATGTAAACCCTGAAATTTTTGTCTGTCTGATTAGATAGCGAATCTAATGTGAATGACAGAAATTCGGATTTGTAGGCCGGAATAATTATAGCTATTTTAAATTCGGAATCGTTTTCTTTCATATATAAACTGATAGCTGCGACTTTGAAAAAACGATACAAATATACATTATCTATACGATATAAACTAAAATGAATAAATGTCACAAAAAGTCAAAAAATCAATCTTTTTATTTGCTATTACAAAAAAATGAAATAACTTTGTCAATCATAAAATGAAACTTATGTCAATGCATAGTAATATTATTCTTAGTTCACTCATTATCCTCTGGAGAAATTTAGGGTGAGCATTGCTATGTAATATATAAAATAAAATAAACATGAGCCTTTCTCACTCCAGAAGATGAGAAAGGCTTTTTGTATAATATACACTAATGATTTTATAATTCAATTAAAAGTTATGGACAGGTTATTTATTTTTGACACCACATTGAGAGACGGAGAGCAGGTTCCGGGTTGCCAGTTGAACACTATCGAGAAAATCGAAGTAGCCAGAGCCCTCGAAACCCTCGGTGTAGATGTAATAGAAGCTGGTTTTCCGATATCGAGTCCCGGAGATTTCAACTCTGTTGTCGAAATATCCAAAGCCGTGACCTGGCCTACCATATGTGCATTGACACGTGCCGTGGAAAAAGATATTGAAGTAGCGGCAGAAGCGCTTAAATATGCAAAGAACAAGCGTATACATACCGGTATCGGTACATCGGAGTTTCATATAAAGTATAAGTTTAATTCTACACAGGAAGAAATTCTCGAACGTGCGGCGGCATGTGTGAAATATGCAAAACGCTTTGTAGAAGATGTCGAGTTTTATGCCGAAGATGCCGGACGTACAGATAATGAATATCTGGCAAGGGTAGTGCAGGCTGTTGTAAATGCAGGAGCTACCGTCGTTAATATTCCCGATACCACAGGATACTGCCTGCCTACGGAATATGGGGCAAAGATCAAATATCTGATAGATAATGTGGATATGAAGAATGCTATTCTTTCCACACACTGTCATCAGGATTTGGGTATGGCTACGGCTAACTCTATTATGGGAGTGCTCAACGGGGCGCGTCAGGTAGAAGTGACCATAAACGGGATAGGCGAGCGTGCCGGGAATACATCTTTGGAAGAAGTGGTTATGGCTATCCGAAGCCACAAGGAACTGAATATAGAAACAAATATAAATACGCAGAGGATATATCCAGTAAGCCGCATGATTTCCAGCCTGATGAATATGCCTGTGCAACCGAATAAGGCTATTGTCGGGAGGAATGCTTTTGCCCACTCATCGGGCATACATCAGGATGGCGTATTGAAACACCTTTCTACATATGAGATCATCGACCCTAAAGATGTAGGTATAGATGATAACGCAATAGTACTCACTGCACGTAGTGGACGCGCGGCATTAAAAAATAGATTAAATTTGTTGGGAATAGAAGTCGGTGACGATCAGTTGGCGGAAATGTATCAACGTTTCCTGGAACTGGCCGACCGTAAGAAAGATATTACCGACGAGGATATCCTTATTCTTGCTGGTAAGGAAACTGATAAAATGCGTCGTATCAAACTGGACTACCTACAGGTTATATCCGGTTTAGGTGTACGTAATGTGGCAAATGTAGGCTTAGATATCGCAGGCGAAAAGTTCGAAGCCTCGGCTTCAGGTAATGGTCCTGTAGATGCCGCTATACAGGCGATAAAACAAATCATCCGCCGACAGACAGTAATCGAAGAATTTCTTATTCAGGCTATCAACAGAGGTAGCGACGATATAGGGAAAGTGCATATGCAGGTAGAACATGAAGGTGTAAACTACTATGGTTTCTCAGCTAACACAGATATAGTTGCTGCTTCGGCAGAAGCTTTTATAAACGCTGTAAATAAATTTGTAAAATAGGATTGGCGTATTCATGGAAGTCAAGAAATACGAATATATTGATAGTCTAAGGGGCATAGCCATATTATTGGTTGTGTTGGTACACGTCCAGTATATTGAGGGTTTTACTTCATCAATATCTTATTTCTCTACTACAGCGTTTCAGTTCATGGCAAATGGTCACTTAGGCGTCAGTTTATTCTTCATTGTAAGCGCATTTACATTGATGATGTCTCATCAGAGACGACAATATGAGGATCATGCAAACAGGAATTTTTTCATACGCCGGTTTTTTCGTATAGCGCCCATGTATTATTTAGCCATAGTATATTTTACATTCGCTTATTTTGTCGGATTTGATTTTGCAAATATAGATTGGTCAAATGTACCCAAGAAAGAACTTATACTGAATGTGTTGTTTGTTAACGGATTCTTTCCCGAATATATCCATCACTATGTTCCCGGGGGATGGTCAATAACTGTAGAGTTTACTTTTTACGCATTATTCCCCTTATTATTTGCCAGGCTGAAAACAATAAATCAAGTTATATCTTTTACGTTGATTTCGTTATTAATATCTACAGTGTTTAATCTTTTGCTAAAGGGAACCGGCGCAGATATAAATAACTTCTTGGGATATTATATTGTGGCACAACTACCCGTATTTTCACTGGGTATATTAGCATATCGGTTGGTGAGTGTTAAGGAGGAAATAATGAACGTAAAACTTTCTTCACTGTCTTTTTTGGCTGTAACTATCTTTGTTTATTGTTATACAGCTATTTCATATGACTTTCTTTATAGCATTGTATTCTTCCTATTACTGATAATTCTTTCTCAAAAAGCATATAAATTATTCTCTAATAAGATATTGGCAAAGATAGGTAAAGTAAGTTTTAGCCTTTATCTCGTACATTTTGCTATGATGACAGTGTTTAATATGTTCGGCTGTTTTAGATGGGTAGAACCATATATCAAAGATAAAACCACAGCTTATTTGTTTTTTATCTTTGGCTACATATGCCTGTTTGCGGTGAGTTTTTTATTATCCAATATTACATATAGACTTATAGAAATGCCCGGTCAGAATCTGGGTAGGAAATTAATTAAAAAATTAGATCAACAAAAATAGAATTTTAAATAAGTATGAAAACTTTATTCGACAAAATCTGGGATGCGCATGTCGTATCTTCTGTAGAAAACGGTCCTACACAGCTGTACATAGACCGTCACTTCTGCCATGAGGTAACAAGCCCTCAGGCTTTTAACGGATTGCGGGCAAGGGGGTTGAAGGTGTTTCGTCCTGAGAAAACAACAATCACAGCGGACCACAATACGCCGACAATGGATCAGGATAAGCCTGTAAAGGATCCGATTTCCAAAAATCAGCTTGATACATTATCTAAGAATGCAAACGATTTCGGTATCAGCTTGTTCTATCCGTTAGGACATCAGAAGAACGGAGTTGTTCATATCATAGGGCCTGAAAACGGATTTACACAGCCGGGGATGACAATTGTTTGCGGTGACAGCCATACATCGACGCATGGCGCATTCGGAGCAATTGCATTCGGTATAGGAACCAGCGAAGTAGAAATGGTGCTTGCTACACAATGTATCTTGCAAACACGCCCTAAGACTATGCGCATCACTTTTAACGGAAATCTGGGTGAAGGTGTTACTGCAAAAGATTTAGCATTGTACATGATTTCGAAGCTCACTACTGGGGGCGCTACAGGATATTTCGTAGAATATGCGGGTGAAGCTATCCGCAATATGTCGATGGAAGAGCGCATGACTCTTTGTAACCTGAGTATAGAAATGGGTGCGCGCGGAGGACTTGTTGCTCCGGACGAAACTACGTTCGCATATGTGAAAGGACGCGAATTTGCACCGAAAGGCGAAGCTTGGGATAAAGCCCTGGCATATTGGAAAACATTGAAGACAGATGAAGGTGCTAAATTTGATAAAGAATTGGTTTTCGATGCTGCTGATATCAAACCGATGATTACTTACGGGACTAATCCGGGTATGGGTATGTCTATCGACGGCACGATACCAACACTGGAACAAATCGATGAGGCCGGACGTATATCGTTCCAGAAATCTATGGATTATATGGGATTTGCTCCGGGTGAAAAGGTCGAAGGTAAAGCTATCGATTACGTATTTCTTGGCAGTTGCACAAACGGTCGTATCGAAGATTTCCGTGCATTTGCCAACTTCGTGAAAGGAAAGAAGAAAGCAGATAATGTCATAGCATGGCTTGTTCCGGGCAGCCATATGGTTGCCGATCAGATAAAGACAGAAGGTTTGGATAAAATACTTACCGATGCAGGTTTCCAGCTACGTCAGCCGGGATGTTCTGCTTGTCTTGCAATGAATGATGATAAGGTTCCGGCTGGTAAATATGCCGTTTCCACATCAAACCGAAACTTTGAGGGCCGTCAGGGTCCGGGTGCACGTACTATTCTTGCAGGGCCTTTGGTCGCTGCTGCTGCTGCGGTAACTGGAAAAATTACGGATCCCCGTTATTTTAATTAGTAAATTAGCAAATTCGGAAATTTGAAAATACATGACGAGGGAAACAGGTAATGCAATAGTAGATTTGTCTTTTAAGTTTGCTTTAGACATCATTGTTTTTGTTGAAAACTTAGAACAAAATAAGAAATTTATTATTGCTAACCAGATATTAAAAAGCGGTACTTCTATCGGAGCAAATGTTCGCGAAGCACAAAATGGAGAAAGTAAAATAGACTTTATTCATAAATTAAAAATTGCAGCTAAAGAAGCTGATGAAACAGAGTATTGGCTGTTGCTTTGCAAAAGTTCCGAGAATTATCCTTTTAATCCTCAATTACTAGAAGATGTTAAAGTCATACAAAAAATTATTAATAAAATTATCGGAACGGCAAAATCAAGGGGCTGATATTTAAAGCCATTTGCTAATATGCTAATTCGCTAATTTACAAATTGATTTCTATGGAAAAATTTCAAACACTTACATCCACATACGTTCCACTACCAATCGAAAACGTGGATACAGACCAGATAATCCCTGCACGCTTCCTGAAAGCGACAGATAAAGAAGGCTTCGGAAACAATCTTTTTGCCGACTGGCGTTACAACAAAGACGGTAGCCCGAAAGCTGATTTTGTACTCAATGATCCTACATATAGCGGTCAGATATTGGTTGCAGGAAAGAACTTCGGCAGCGGATCCAGCCGTGAACATGCAGCATGGGCGGTAGCCGGATATGGTTTCCGGACAGTAGTATCCAGCTTTTTTGCCGATATCTTCAGAAATAACTCGTTGAACAACGGGGTGCTGCCAGTGGTTGTTTCTCCGGAGTTCCTGTCTGAAATATTTACCAGTGTAACAGCTGATTCGAAAGCTACACTGACTATCGATCTGGAGAAGCAAACGATCACTAACAATGCAACAGGTAAATCGGAAACTTTTGATATCAATCCTTATAAAAAGGAATGTTTGATGAAAGGATTGGACGATATAGATTACCTATTGTCTAAAAAAGATATGACAGAGGAGTATGAAAATGAGCATACACTATAAATTTGATCTTTATTAAAATAGACCTTGTTTATAATTCTTTATTATTCAACATTTATCAGATTTTGTGTATTGTAAATAAAAAAGATATAATCATGAAGATCAGAAGAATATTATTACTAATGACATCGGTATGCATCTCACTCTCATCTTTATATGCGATCAGGCCGGAAAAGAAATATCGCTTTTACCCTGAAAAATTAGGTTTGATATATAAAGATCTCGATGTTACGACGAAAGATAACCTGAAGATCAAAACATGGTTTTTCCCTGCTCAGCCTGAATTATCGGAAGAAGCTTATGAAAAAGCATGGAATGAAAATAAAAAGAAAGAATATAAGACATTAGACCACACAAAACGTCCGACTCTAATTATCAGTAATAGTGATGCAGGTAATATGTCATGGGTACAACTGCACATTGCTCAGGAAATGACAAGCCGGGGTATAAATGTGGTAACGTTCGACTGGCGGGATTTTGGAGAAAGTTCAGACTGGCCGATGAATACCGATTATATGTCTTACACAGAAATGCTTTGGGACTATGATGCTGTAGTAAATACCGTTGCAAAAGAACAAGTCGTAGATGCCTCTAAGATAATAGTCATGGGATGGTCTACGGGAAGTTACCTCTCGATGATAACTGCTTACAATAATCCTTTGGTTAGTGCTTATATTGGGATAGCTACTCCTTCCAGTTTCGAAGAGTTAATGCCTATCGTTTGGGGAGCACAAACAGATAAAGAGAAAGAAGTGATAGTAGCAAAAGATTTTCCGACCCGACAGATGCCGGTCTACATCGCACCGGAATTTCACAAACCGACCTTCCTTATTGTAGGAGACAAGGACGACAGGACCCCCTTATACATGACTGAGAATATATACAATCTTTTACCCGGTGATGTAAAAAAGGATAAATGGATAGTTGAAGGTGCTGAACATGGTGGTGAGAATGGACCTGTTACATTTAATTTAGAGAATTTTATTACTAAGATAAACGAATTTATACAAACCGCTTTTGACAAAGTATAAATAATTTACGATGATAGAAATAATGGATACTACTCTGAGAGACGGTGAACAGACATCGACGGTGTCTTTCTCGGCTCAGGAGAAAATGAGTATAGCACATCTTCTTTTGGTAGATCTCGGTGTCAACCGTATCGAGATTGCTTCTGCGCGCGTCTCGAACGGTGAATTCGATACTGTACGAAAAATAGCATCGTGGGCAAAAGCAACGGGACATATAAATAAAATTGAGATACTCGGATTTATTGATAAGGGGGCTTCTCTTCAATGGATAAAAGACGCTGGATGTAAGGTTATTAATCTTCTGACCAAAGGTTCCTATAAGCATGTGACCGAGCAGTTGAGAAAGACTCCGGAGCAGCATCTTGAAGATATCAGATACGAAGTGGAAATGGCTCAAAAGATGGGTATCGATGTCAATCTCTATCTTGAGGACTGGTCGAACGGGATTATCAATTCCGAAGATTATGTTTACTATATGATGGACGGACTGAAAGACCTGCCTATCAAACGCTTTATGCTTCCCGATACTTTAGGAATTCTTAATCCGCATAGTGTCTGGCGTTGTTGCCGGAGGATGATAAACCGCTATCCGGATCTGCATTTCGATTTTCATGCGCATAACGACTACGACCTCGCTGTGGCTAATACTATGGTTGCTGCCGAAGTGGGGGTAAAAGGTGTGCATGTAACGATGAACGGATTGGGGGAGCGTGCGGGTAATGCTTCTCTCTCGAGCGTGATAGCAGTATTCCATGATCAGCTTAAACTGGAAACATCTATCAAGGAAGATAAACTTAATAAGGTCAGCCGTGTGGTGGAAAGTTATTCGGGCATTACTATTGCTGCAAATCAGCCGATTGTAGGCGATAATGTCTTTACGCAATGTGCAGGCATACATGCTGACGGCGACAATAAAAATAATCTTTATTTCAATGACTTGTTTCCTGAACGTTTCGGCCGGATACGTGAGTATGCACTAGGGAAACTTTCAGGTAAATCGAATATCCGTAAAAATATCGAGGCGCTCGGCATAGAACTCGAAGAAGAGGATATGATGAAAGTGACCAACAGGGTTATTGAACTTGGCGACAAAAAAGAAATAATAACACAGGAGGACCTCCCATATATTATTTCGGACGTATTAAAGAATAATGAGAAGGAAAAACGGATAAAAATTCTTTCCTTTGCATTTGTACTTACTAAAGGTTTGCGCCCTACGGCAACCGTTAAGATAGAGATAGACGGGCAGGAACATGAATGGACAGCACCGGGAGACGGACAGTACCATGCATTTTCGAAAGCGTTGTATAAGATATATAACCGCTTGAATAAACCTGTTCCGACACTGACTAACTATGCCGTATATATCCCACCGGGTGGTCGTACCGATGCTTTGGTACAGACCGTTATTACCTGGGAATTCAACGGCAAAAGCTTTAAGACCAGAGGACTCGATGCCGACCAGACGGAAGCGGCTGTAAAAGCAACGGAAAAAATGCTTAACATGATAGAGGAAATGTAAGCTAATAAGCTAATTATATAATGCGACAATGGAAGATTTAAATCTCTGGTAAATTAACATACTTAGTACTTGTATACTAAAAAACTTTTAACTGCCAAAAGGCTAAGTAACTCGTAACTTGTAACCAAAAAACAATATATGAAACTAAACATCGCAGTACTACCCGGTGACGGGATCGGCCCGGAAATTATAGGGCAGGCTTTGAGGGTAACGGAAGCCGTTTGTGAAAAATTCGGGCATGAACTTACCTACGAATATGGTTTGGTCGGAGCCTCTGCTATCGATCAGGTAGGAAATCCTTATCCTGACGGTACTCATGAGTTGTGTATGGCATCCGATGCCGTATTGTTCGGAGCTATCGGCGACCCTAAATATGATAACGATCCTTCGGCTAAAGTGCGTCCTGAACAGGGATTGCTGGCTATGCGTAAAAAACTGGGACTGTATGCGAATATTCGTCCGGTAACAACATTTCCGTCATTGGTACATAAATCGCCTCTTCGTTCCGATCTGGTAGACGGGGCAGACTTTATGTGTATCCGTGAACTCACAGGCGGACTTTACTTCGGTCGTCCGCAGGGGCGTAGCGAAGACGGGGATACAGCCTATGATACATGTGTATATACACGTGAAGAAGTGGAGCGGATATTACATCTTGCCTATAAATACGCCCGTATGCGCCGCAAAAAAGTCACTGTGGTAGACAAAGCAAATGTGCTTTGTACTTCACGCCTATGGCGTCAGATAGCACAGGAGATAGAAGGACAGTATCCGGATGTTGAAACCGAATATATGTTTGTGGATAATGCAGCCATGCAGATTATCCAGTGGCCAAAACGCTTCGATGTATTAGTTACTGAAAATCTCTTCGGCGATATACTTACCGATGAGGCTTCTGTTATTACAGGTTCACTTGGTATGCTTCCCTCAGCTTCTATCGGTATTCATACATCTGTGTTCGAACCTATACATGGTTCATATCCACAGGCGGCAGGAAAGAATATTGCTAATCCTTTAGCTACGATTATTTCAGCTGCTCTGATGTTTGAATATGCTTTCGACTTACATAAAGAAGGTGCACTAATCCGTCAGGCTGTGGCTGCATCGATGGATGCGGGTGTTGTTACAGAAGATATTGCCTTGAAAGGCGGAAAAATGCATTCTACATCGCAAGTCGGGGATTGGATTGTAGAATATGTAAAGCAATAAGAAGAGATCTTAGTATATAAATAAAAAAGAGGTGTTGAGAATTCAACACCTCTTTTTTATATTATTACTCTTTCCTGCGCAGCGGTACAGGCTTTAGCCATGTCAGCATTCTCCATATCCATTCCATAGGGCCATAGTAGAAACGTTTTATCCACCAGTTGCTGTAAAATATTTGAAATGCGCATACAAACAATGCTACAATTACTATTTGCAGGTAACTGCATTCTACTGCCATATTCAATCCGAAGCCATAAAACAGGAATATTCCGATAAAAGACTGCGCCATATAATTTGTTACACTCATCCGCCCTACAGGAGCAATCTTATCCATTACTTTTCTACCCGATTTGGATTTGTAATAAAGCAAAGTAAATCCGCTGACATATACCAGCAACATTCCTAAATTGGCATATGTCTGGAATAGCCCGATACCTACTTCGAGTGCAAAATCTTTCACACCAAACATAGGTAGAAGCAAAACGATAGCATAAAATACAGCAAACCATGCGAAAGCATAAGGCATCACCTTTTTACTGTATTTCACCATTTTTTCTTCGCTTTTGTGAATCCCGCTTCGTCCGATAAGCATGCCGAAGATGAAGAGCCCGGCAAGTTGCAGGTAACGGTATTCGTTGATAAACCAAAGTAGTTTTGCCGTTTGCCCCTTCACTGTATTGAAAGATAGTACATCCCAAAATGAGCCGTTTATGAAAACATTGGCAGCTTGGCTGAACAGGTCGCTCATCTCAATATTCAGCTTGTTGGGTTCGTTAGGCACATTATTATTCAGCAGGGAAACGAATTCCATGATCTGAGGTACCTGCAGAAATAAGATAGCGCCTAAGCCAATAAGCCATTTGGTAGGAACTTTATATAACGGGATAAGTATAACCCCTACGGTTGCGTATATCACGAAAAATTCACCCATATATATTAATCCGTTCAGGTATCCCAATATAAGTAATATGAAAAGGCGCCAGAGAAAACGCAGCCTGAAGTCGTAGCCTTTATCAGCCTGAGAATCCATTTGGATAAAGAAACTCAGTCCGAACAATAAGGAAAAAATAGCATAGGCTTTTCCCTGAAAAATGAACCGGGCGACTGTATGTACCCCGTCATCGACAGACTGCCAGAAAGGAGAATCCAGAACAGGTGTGTGTACAAGATCAAAATGTTCTATACAGTGCCATATTAAAATACCGATAAGTGCGAGTCCTCTCAGCGCATCTATGCTATTGATACGTTTCTTAGGGATAATGGAAGATTGTTGTTTCATGGTTTGCTTAGATTTAGTTACAAATTTAATCTGTGGTAATGCCAAAGCCGGATAAAATCCGGTCATAAAAAACAAAAATCAAGTCATTTACAGGTGTTTAAATAATAACTTTTTCTTTTTAACATCATCATTGCTGTTTTATTTAATTGTCTAGCCAATTTTTTATACTTTTGCGATGCAATTACGAGTGGAATGGATTTTAACAAGCTATATAATAATTTTCTTGTTTGGAAAACAAAGAATGTAAAGGAAAAGCAAATGGTGCTGTTTGTGAGTTTCCTCATCGGGATATTCACAGCATTGGCTGCATATCTTCTTAAATCTTTGATACATCTTATACAGCATGTCCTTACCTCCAGTTTCCTGACAGAAGGAGCCAATTATATGTATCTGATATATCCGGCATTGGGTATCCTTATTGCTGGATTATTTGTCAGATATGTTGTCAGAGACGATATCGGACACGGGGTAACAAAAATATTATATGCCATATCGCAACGAAAAAGCTTTATAAAGCTCCATAACGTATATACCTCTATCATAGCCAGTTCTATTACTATCGGATTTGGGGGATCGGTCGGAGCCGAGGCACCGATTGTACTTACCGGATCGGCTATCGGGTCAAATCTTGGCCGATTATTTAAAGTAGAGCAACGTTATCTGATGCTTCTTATAGGTTGCGGTGCAGCCGGAGCCATTGCGGGTATCTTTAAGGCTCCAATTGCAGGGCTGGTATTTGTAGTGGAAGTACTGATGCTCGATCTTACTACCTTTACTGTGTTACCTTTACTGGTAACATCGGTAACGGCAGCTACCATATCATACCTGACAATGGGTACCACGGCAATGTTCAGTTATGCGCATACCGATATTTTTGTTTTGGAACGTATCCCGATGGTAATCCTTTTGGGGATTTTCTGTGGTATAGTTTCCCTGTATTTTACCCGGACTATGAACTGGATAGAAGATATCTTCCGTAAACTTACATACTGGAAAAAATACGCATTGGGTGCAACAATACTTAGTATTCTGATATTCCTTTTACCTCCTTTGTACGGTGAAGGCTATGACACCATTAATGCATTGATAGACGGTTCCAAAGATTATTCCGCATTGCTTGATAACAGTGTCTTTTTTCAGTTTAAAGATTATCGCTGGACTATAATTATTTTTCTCACCGGAGTATTGTTGATGAAAGTATTTGCATCCAGTTCGACCAATGGTGCCGGAGGAACAGGAGGGATATTTGCACCGTCTTTGTTTCTGGGAGCAATAGCCGGATTTGTCTTTGCATATGCCGCCAATAATTCCGAATTCAGTGAATATCTGCCGTTATTGCCTGAGGAGAACTTCGCACTGATGGGGATGGCCGGAGTTATGGCGGGAGTGATGCATGCACCTCTGACGGGAACTTTCCTTATTGCAGAATTAACAGGAGGCTATGAGTTGTTATTGCCTTTGATGATCGTATCTATCTGTTCTTATGCCTTTATGAAGGTATTCGAACCACATAGTATTTATTCGATGCGTCTGGCAAAAAAAGGAGAATTGCTTACACATCATAAAGATAAGGCTGTACTTACACTAATGAATATAAACAGCCTGATAGAAACTAATTTCCAGACTGTACATCCCGAAATGACATTGGGAGAGATGGTCAAAGTGATATCCAGTTCTTCGCGTAATGTTTTCCCTGTAACGGATGACAGAAAACGTTTTATGGGTATTGTGCTGATCGATAATATAAGGAACATCATGTTCCGTCCCGAATTATACAACCGCTTTAAAATTTCACGTTTTATGACTTCTCCGCCTGCCGTTATTGTGGTAGGTATGACAATGGAAAGGATTATGAAATTGTTTGATGAAACTAAAGCATGGAATCTGCCCGTGGTAGACGAGAACGATATTTATCTCGGTTTTATATCCAAATCGAATATATTGGATGTATACAGGGAAGTACTTGTGGATAACTTTGCTGAAGACTAGTAGATATTTTAATCTGATTTTCCGTTTTTAATCAAAATTATGAGAAGATATGAATTATCTTTTTCATACTTTTATATCTTTGCTTAAGTCCAAAAAATAATCGAAAAGAATATGAAAGCATTTATCGGTATATTATCGGCTGTTATTATACTTACGGGTGCTACTCTTACAGTACTGGCACTCTGGGATATTCAGCCTATTTCATTAGGGATGGTATTGCGTTCGGGAGCAACGATCGCTATCATATGTATCACTTTTTTTATTCTGTGGCTTATCCGCATACTTTTTTTCAAAAAGGAACCTTTCAATGGAGACAAGAAGAATAGGCCATAAAGGATAAACTGAGAAAGAAACTGGATATACAATCTCCCGCAAAGACATAAGAACCGAAGAAAACTTTGTAGTTCTGTGTCTTTGCGGGAGATTCGTTTTTTAATTACTTTTGTGACAAAGAAAATACATACTGATGAATAAAAATGAGTTTAGAATCGTTTTCATGGGAACTCCTGATTTTGCTGTGGAAAGCCTTAGAGGACTCTTTGAAAACGGATACAATATAGTAGGTGTGGTTACCATGCCCGACAAGCCAGCAGGAAGGGGGCATAAAATCCAGTATTCGGCAGTGAAAAAATATGCATTGGAGCATAACTTGCCTCTTTTGCAACCCGAAAAATTAAAGGATGAATGTTTTCTTAAAGACCTTAAAGCATGGAATGCAGACCTTCAGATTGTGGTTGCTTTCCGTATGCTTCCTGAAGCGGTCTGGGATATGCCACGTATGGGAACATTCAATCTGCACGGCTCTTTATTGCCTCAATATCGTGGCGCCGCACCTATCAATTGGGCTATAATAAACGGTGAAAAGGAAACAGGCGTTACTACTTTTTTCCTTACACATGAAATAGATACAGGAAAGATCATACTCAGTGAGAGAATTTCAATAGAAGAAACTGATAATGCGGGTATTGTGCATGACACGTTAATGCATACAGGTGCAGACTTGGTGAAAAAGACAGTTGATCTGATACTTGAAGATAAAGTAAATGCAGTTGCTCAGGAACAGTTATATATAGATGAAAAAGACCTTAAGACCGCTCCTAAAATATTTAAAGAAACATGCCGCATCGACTGGAGTAATACTGTAACGGATATATATAATTTTATTCGTGGTCTGTCACCTTATCCGACGGCCTGGACAGAATTGCAAATAGAAGGCAAAGAACCTGTGTCTGTGAAAATATATGCATCGGAAAAAATATCGGCTGATAATCAGTATACAGCAGGTAAGATAATGACCGATAATAAATCATCTCTACATGTGGCTTGTACCGATGGCTATATAAGTATCACTGAAATACAGCTTCCCGGAAAAAAGGCTATGAAAATTGATGAACTGCTTCGCGGATATAAATTTGAAGAAGGTTCATATTTTAAGTAAAAAAGCTCGGTTTCTTTATCTATAGTATAGTAATGCAATTAGTTGCGTAAGAAAAGTAACAACTGTAGAAATAGTGCAAAAAACGTTACTTTTGTTACCTTTTAACAATATATGGTTAATAAATGTAAAGTGATATTTGCGAACAGTCTATTAAATCAATCGAATAATAATGGATATATATAAATTGCGATTCCTTCTATTTCTGATCTTATTTCCTGCTTGTATGATGTCGTCACAAACAGAAAAGGAATCGAAGTATATTTTCAATATTTATGACCGTTCAAGAGAAAGGTTGATACCTTTGGCTATATATCCGCCGAAGAATAATATTGTTAAACCTGCTATTGTAATAGTAAGCCATGGCTATGATCGTAACAGAGGCAATGCATATCTGGATTATTCTTATATTTCCGATAGATTGTCTTCTGAGGGATATTATGTAATAAGTATCCAGCACGAATTAGCCGATGATCATTTTCTGGCTATGGAAGGTAATTTATATAAAACCCGAATGCCTAACTGGCAACGCGGGGCTGATAATATTCTATTCACTATCAATGAAATAAAAAAGATACGTCCCGATCTGGACTGGGAAGATGTAAGCCTGATAGGGCATTCCAATGGCGGCGATATGTCTATGCTATTTGCTACTCAGCATCCCGAATACGTAAAAAGAGCGATTTCTTTAGATCACCGAAGGATGCCGGTTCCATTGACAGATAAACCACGACTATTATCGTTAAGGGGTTGTAACTTCGAAGCGGATGAAGGAGTTTTACCTTCTGCAGCCGATCAGAAGAAATATTCAATACAAATAATACGTTATAATGATATAAAGCACGGAGATATGGACGATAAGGGATCGCCTGCGCAACGCGATACAATATGCAGCCATATTCTTGAGTTTTTGAAAAACAGGTAAAAAACCTGTTACTTTTGTTACCTTTTAAGAAAAAGAGCCGAATGCAGAAAGTAATAAAATCGACCGACATCAATAAAGACCTTACCGATATACTCGGGCAGTTGAGTTTCGATAAACTTTTCATCCTTACCGATGAGAATACGGATAAGCTATGTTATCCATACATAGCCGAAAATGAGCAGATTGCCAAAGCCGATAAGATAATTATCAAGGCGGGGGATAACAATAAGAATATAGAATCGTTGTCTTCTATCTGGCAATATCTATCTGAGAACGGTGCTACACGTCACTCTTTACTTATCAATTTGGGTGGCGGCATGCTGACCGATATAGGCGGATTTGCGGCTGCAACATTCAAACGTGGTATAAAATGCATTAACATACCTACTACCTTATTGGGAGCGGTAGATGCGGCAGTAGGAGGCAAGACAGGAATCAATTTCAACGGACTGAAAAACGAGATAGGCTCTTTTGCTCCTGCCGAAACCGTCCTGATAGACTCGGTGTTTTTCCGTAGTCTCGATCATCAGAACTTTATGTCGGGTTATGCCGAAATGATCAAGCATGGGCTGATAGACAGCGATAAGGAATGGAAAGCTACTTTGTCTTTCGATACCGAAGAGATCGATTATGAAAAGCTGAAACAGCTGGTTGTCGATTCAGTTGCGGTGAAAGAACGGATTGTAGAGGTAGACCCTTATGAAAGGGGAATACGTAAAGCATTGAATCTCGGCCATACTATCGGTCATGCTTTTGAAAGCCTTTCTTATGAAATAAATAAGCCTGTCCAGCACGGTTATGCTGTGGCATGGGGTATTATTTGTGAGTTGTATTTATCAATAAAGCACTGCGGTTTTCCTAAAGATAAGCTATATAAGACCGTTCATTTTATCAGGCAAAACTATGATGGTTTCTACTTTGATTGCGAACATTATGAAAAACTTTATCAGTATATGAAGCATGACAAGAAAAACGAATCGGATACAATCAATTTCACGTTTTTGTCAGATGTGGGTAAAATAGAAATCAATCGGACCGCTAATAAAGAAGAGATATTTGATTCGATTGATTTCCTAAGGGAAGGCATTGGCCTTTAGTTCATTACTTTACAGGGAGTACTTCTATCCAGTAATCGTCAGGGTCGTTGATAAAGTAAAGCCCCATGCTATGATTTTCGAAGCAAATCCAACCTTTGCCGCGGTGAAACTCTCGTATCTGGTCGTAATCCCCTTCGACACGTATGCACAGGTGGCTTTCATTTTCGCCCAGTTCATAGGCTTCTGTGTGATCTTTCAACCATGTGAGTTCAAGGGAGAAAGATGATACGCCGTCACCGAGGTAGACAAGTATAAAAGAGCCGTCACTTGCTTCCTTTCGTCTTATTTCTTTAAGGCCAAGTGCCTGATTGTAAAACTCTATACTCTTCTCGAGATTGGTTACATTGATATTGAAGTGGTCGAATCTTCCTTTTATTTCCATATTGCTGCTATTTTGTTAATGAACTGCAAATATACTCTATTAACCTTATAATTCAATGAACTCGCCTCTACGCCGCCATTGGATTGCTTTAGTTCCTTTAGAAGAGGCATATTCTGCAAATGCTGCCGCTTTGTCGTAGGCTTCACCGAAGTGCATAGGGGCAAGATGCTTGGTTTTGATAGCAGATATAAATTGCTGTGCCCCTTTCATATAATCTTTGCCTAGACGGGGATCGACGGGGAACATGGCAAAATCTATATACTTTACGTTTGCTGCCAGCAAATCCAGTTCTCTCTTATAGAATGCTTCGGCTTCCCGTATTTCATCTTCCGTCGATTCTTCATTCCAATGCCAGTTGTTGAGGTCTCCGGCATGAAACAGGGTTTTATCCTTTATATGAATGATGAAAGAAACGCCGAGGTCGGTTGAACCGAAAGCCTCGATTATCAATGAATCATCTTTATAATCATCCAATTTATCGAGATATATGGCATGCTCGGCAGCAGCTTTCTGATTGTCCAGTATATCTTTTGAGAATATATATTGTATATCTTTCTTCTTATCTTTCCACCTCAGTATTTCAGGGTTGAAATGGTCGGAATGAGAGTGGGTGGATAAGACATAGAGCTTTCCTTTTTTATTCAATAGTTCTTTATGGACAATACCGTCCTCCGGATTATCAGCAGAGTCTTTGTAGTAATCTATTATGATCGTAAAATCTTTTGCTTCTATAGCATAACCGCTATGATAGATATATGACAGTTTGAGATTCATCTTTTCCTCAGGGTATAATTATTTCCTACCTTTTCAACAATATAATCGTTATTTAGTTCTAATGTCCAGTCCGAAGTTTTTACAATATTGCCTTCTATCGATACATTTTCGGCCGGAACAGTAAGCTGACGCCAGCCATTACCAAGCAGGCATGCACCTTCCGAAATGTTTAGCTTTCCCCATAAATCTATTGCCGTATACAAATCTGCATATACCGAGCCAAGTTCGCCTAGCGATTCCACACCATTAGGGTTGAATCCTATATTTGGCTGTGTAAGCGGAATTATCAGTACCGGTTTTTGTGTAAACATTTCACGGTACAAAGTTTGCAATTTATCTTTATCTTCTTTCCTTTTTGACTCGGTTTTATTGATAGTTTCAAAATCATATTTGTTCTTTATCCCGTCTTTAGCCTTTTCGATATCACTCGGCAATTCAATTTTGCAGGCAGTCTGAAGTAACTTACTCAGGTCGTTGTCATACTTCAAACCTTTGCGCCATTCAACTTTTACTTTGTCTAAAAGGTAAGCGTAAGCAAAACCGGAAGAGTATGCAAACGAACGGATGTATGACGGATGATCATATATTCTTTCTATTGCAATTAATACCTGTTCTTTCAATGCTTCTTCCGATTCGGAGCATAATGTATGTGCTGTATATTCCGGTAAACCTTCATGCAGTTCGAACATACTTTCATCACGGGCCGCCTTTTCAAATAACGATTGTCTGTAAGCTCTGAATATTAATGCTTCTCTGATATATTTCTTCATGAGATTAGCTTTGTTTTCCCTCACAGCTTTTTCCAGTGCTTTCCATTCCAGTTTGAAATATATCCGGGCTTGCATATCATCCGCATGTTTATTCCGGTAACTATTGACATCTTTAGGGATTGACAAACCTAATTCCGGTTGACGGTAGTGAAACATTTCATGTATTATTAATACATTCCGCATATATTTATCTATAGGTAGAGGATACATAACCATCGTATAATCTTTTCCACCGAAACGGGTTGTTGAATTTGCGATAATTTTATCTTCAGGAAATTTTCCGAAATAAATATCTCCATATTTTTTCAATAATCCTTCATTATCTGTTACATTCGATACTAAATCACGGGTATCAGGGTCGATAAAAAGGGTAGGAGCATAAATGGAGATTCCCCAAAGTCGGCCATTATCTTTATCCGATATGGCTTTTGCTTCATCATAATAAGCTTTTGCTGTATCTGCAGGAATGCTGATCTGAGAAAAAATAGAATTTACATTGATTAGAACTAAAAGTAAAAAAATGAATGCAGTTTTCATGATATTTAGTTTTATAGTTTTGACTTAATATTTCTTTTGTATCAAAAATATGATATATAAAAGGTTTTGCAAATAGCTATAACACTGTGTAACACTAGGTAACACTAAGTCGATATTCAAAAAATATAAAATTGATATGTTATAAAACATATATTGTGTTTACGCTTCTTTGTTCTGTGTTAACTGTTGAAAATCAATAAACTAAATTTTGTTTATTTAATGTGTGTTCGCACACACATTTTGATATTTAATAGTATATTTGTTATTTTGTGAGATGTATATGGGTGGGATTGATATATAAAGGAACATGGGAACAGTTAATCCCTCTTTATTTCCATATCTGATACTGGAATTATTGCCCTAATAACTAAGGAATTAATACTAAATATAAAATACTATCATGGTAACACGCAGAAATTTTTTGAAGAGAGCGGCAGCCGCTTCTGCCGGACTCGCTGTCAGCGGCATAGGCACAATGAACGCCGAAAGCTACAATAGGGTTGTAGGTGCCAATAGAAAAGTAAATATTGCATACATTGGAATCGGTAACAGGGGTGAACAGATAATAGGCGATTTTGCTAATACTAATCTGGTAAATGTTGTTGCCCTGTGCGACGTGGATATGGGAGCTAAACATACTCAAAAGGTAATGGCCAAGTATCCTAAGGCAAAGCAGTTTAAGGATTTCAGAGTAATGTTTGATAAGATAGGGAATGAGTTTGAGGCGGTAGCTGTGGCGACACCCGATTTTTCGCATTTCCCGATAGCTATGATGGCTATGGCTTACGGTAAGCATGTATATGTGGAAAAACCGATGGCCCGTACTTTCCTCGAAGCAGAACTGATGATGCAGGCTGCCCGTAAATATCCGAATGTGGTTACACAAGTTGGTAATCAGGGACATTCCGATGCTAATTATTTTCAGTTCAAGGCATGGCAGGATGCAGGTATTATCAAGGATGTAACTTCTGTCGTTGCCCATATGAATAATCCGCGCAGATGGCACGGCTGGGATGTAAATATTTATAAATATCCCGAGGCTCAGCCGATACCGAGCACATTAGACTGGATGACATGGCATTGTGCTAGACCATACCACGAATATAACGAAAAGTATCATTACGGCGAATGGCGTTCATGGTACGATTTTGGCATGGGTGCGCTGGGTGACTGGGGAGCTCATATACTGGATACAGCACATGAGTTTCTTGATTTAGGCTTGCCGTATGAAATCAATCCTGTTAAACTGACCGGACATAACGATTATTTCTTCCCTACATCTTCTACCATACAGTTTAAATTCGGACCTAGAGGTGAAATGCCGGCTTGTGACGTAATGTGGTACGATGGTGTGGATAACCTGCCGCCTATACCAGAAGGTTATGGCGAATCGGCTCTCGACCCTAACATTCCGGCATCGGGTGCGGGTGAGATAAAGAAGACTACTATCAATCCGGGTAAGATTATATATACTAAAGATTTGATATTTAAAGGTGCATCGCATGGAAGTACGCTTTCTATCATCCCTGAGTCTAAAGCTAAAGAAATGGCATCGAAACTGCCCGAAGTACCGAAGAGTCCGTCCAACCATTTCAAAAACTTCCTTCTGGCTTGTACGGGGGTAGAAAAGACACGCTCACCATTCGAAATACATGGCCCGTTGAGTCAGGTATTCTCTCTGGGAGTGATGGCGCAACGGTTGAATGCTAAATTCCATTTCGACAGCCGTACTAAACAGATTACAAATAATCCTTTCGCAAACGCTATGCTTACGGATATTCCGCCGCGTAAGGGTTGGGAAGATTTTTACAAAATATAATAAAGACCGGATAAATCAAATGAAAAATATATTATTAGCAGTCCTTTTCCTATTTGCATCAGCCGTTTCGGCACAGGAAAAGTGGGAACCTTTATTCAATGGTAAAAACCTGAAAGGTTGGAAAAAATTGAATGGAAAGGCTGAATATAAAGTTGTAGACGGTGCCATTGTAGGCTTTTCTAAGATGAACACGCCTAATACTTTTCTCGCTACGGATAAGAATTACGGGGACTTTATCCTTGAATTCGATTTTAAAGTAGATGACGGATTAAATTCTGGTGTACAGTTTCGCAGCCTGAGCCTTAAAGACTATCAGAACGGACGTGTACATGGTTACCAGTTCGAAATAGACCCTGCACCTCGTGCATGGACGGGTGGTGTGTATGATGAGGCACGTCGCGGCTGGCTTTATCCGATGAATATCAATCCCCCTGCTCAGACAACATTTAAGAATGGAGCATGGAACAAAGCGCGTATCGAGGCTATCGGTAGTTCTATCCGTACATGGGTAAACGGTATCCAATGTACAAATATATGGGATGATATGACCCTGAGCGGCTTTATAGCTTTGCAGGTACACGAAATCGGGAATAAGAATGAGGAGGGTAAAACCGTCAGCTGGAAAAATATCAGGATATGTACAACCGATCTTGAGAGATATAAGACACCGGATGTAAAAGAGGCGCCTATGGTAAATTGCATACCTAATACCATATCGCCTGCCGAAGCAAAAGACGGCTGGGCTCTTCTTTGGGACGGAAAGACAACTAATGGCTGGCGCGGGGCAAGAATAGCTACATTCCCTGCAAAAGGCTGGGTTGTAGATAATGGCATACTAAAAGTTCTTAAAAGTGATGGAGGTGAATCGACCAACGGTGGTGATATAGTTACTACCCGCAAGTATAAAAAATTTATGCTGAGCGTGGATTTCAAGATTACCGAAGGCGCAAACAGCGGTATCAAGTATTTTGTAAATCCCGATCTGAATACAGGTGCAGGTTCTGCTATCGGTTGTGAATTCCAGATACTGGATGATGACAAACATCCCGATGCTAAGCTGGGGGTCAAAGGCAACAGGACACTCGGCTCTCTTTATGATTTAATCCCCGCTCCTGAAAATAAGCCGTTTAAGAAGAATGACTTTAATACTGCCCTTGTCATCGTAAAAGGAAATAAAGTAGAGCATTGGCTCAATGGGGTTAAAATCATTGAATACGAACGTAATAACCAGATGTGGAACGCATTGGTAAATTACAGTAAATACCGTGACTGGCCTAACTTCGGAAATGCAGCAGAGGGGAATATCCTCTTGCAGGATCATGGTGATGAAGTATGGTTCAAGAATGTGAAGATCAAAGAACTTAAATAAACCTCAATAAGTAATAAGAATAAGCCCGTGATGAAACTCATCACGGGCTTGTTTCTCTTTATTTGATATAGCTTATAGCTTCTTATTCAGATTACTATGCTTGATGCCGTAAGTAAAGTAGATGATGAAGCCTATGATAGTCCAACCTATCAGCCTTACCCATGTACTCCATGGCAACGCTACCATTTGAATGATACAGATAGCTGCTCCAAGTAATGGGATGAATGGTACCCATGGTGTCCTGAAAGGGCGTTTAAGATCAGGCTGGGTTTTACGAAGAACAACGATAGAAATACATACTATAGTAAATGCCATTAATGTGCCTATAGATACCAGTTCGCTCAATACATGCAAAGGGAACAGACCGGCGAATATCCCGGTTATTATACTGGCAAAAATCGTTGCATTGTGCGGCACTCCATGTTTGCTATGTACTTTCGAGAAGGTCTTGGGTAATAATCCGTCTTTCGATATGGCATAATAGATACGTGATTGACCGAGCATCATTACCAATATAACAGAACTTAAACCTGCTATAGCACCTAATTTTATAAAAGGACTTAACCAAGACAGCCCGTTGCCTGTACTGTCTATAGCCAAAGCTATCGGTGCGGGTACATCCAGTTCTTTGTAGTTTACGATTCCTGTTAACACTGCTGTGACGGCAACATATAGAAGGGCACAAACCAATAAGGATATGAGTATTCCTTTCGGCATATCTTTTTGTGGATTGCGTGCTTCCTGTGCTGCAGTAGACAGAGCATCGAATCCTAAGTAAGCATAAAATACAACACCTGCACCTCTCAATATACCGCTCCAGCCGTAATGACCGAATTCGCCTGTATTTTCGGGAATATAAGGATGCCAGTTTCCGGTATCTATAAATGATATGCCGAAGCCTATAAACAGAAGAATAACACTTACTTTAACAACCACTATGAGATTATTTACCAAAGCCGATTGCTTAATCCCTCCTATAAGGAAAGCTGAAACAACAGCTACAATGAATACGGCAGGGAAGTTTATAATACTTCCTGTCCATACCCAGTTATCACCAATATGGTCGAATGTGGCATATGATATTTGATCAGGAAGATGCAGTCCCCATTCATCTAAAAGACTCATCATATATCCCGACCAGCCTACTGCAACGCTCGAACAAGCGAACAGGTACTCAAGTATCAATATCCAGCCTATAAACCATGCGAGTATCTCACCCATTGTGGTATAGCTATACGAATAAACGCTTCCGGCTACCGGTATCATAGCAGCAAATTCGGCGTAACACAATCCGGCCATTACACAACCTAATGCCGAGATAAGAAACGAAATGGTCAGCGCAGGCCCTGCATAGCTGGCTGCTGCCTGTCCGGTGATGACGAAGATTCCGGTGCCGACAATGGCACCTATGCCGAGAGCAACCAGGTTTGTTGCGGTAAGACTGCGTTTCAGGCCGCCGTTTGAACTGCCAGCTTCATTTAATACAATTGAGATGTCTTTTTTCTTGAACAATCGATCTATCATGGGCGAAAATTTGCACAAAATTACGGATTATATACCAAAAATTATTCTTGTATCTGTTAATTAAGAAAAGAACTTTATCTATAAGAATATGGGATGCTATCACATATTCAAACAAAAAGTGAATACTATTGTTCTAACTGTATATACTTTAATTGAATAAATAAAAATTTCACAATATGACACAGATCAAACTGAAAAGAGCTTATGACGATGCGGAAGATAGTGACGGGCTTCGGGTATTAGTCGATCGATTATGGCCACGGGGGATAACTAAAGAACGGTTACATTACGATCTATGGGAGAAAGATATTACTCCTTCTACCGGACTACGCGAATGGTTCCATGACGATATGCAAGACCGTTGGGATGATTTTGCAACTATGTATAAAAAAGAATTGAGCGGATCGGATGCCGTGAAGTCTTTTATAGATAAAATAAAGACGCATGATGTAGTTACATTGCTTTATGCTTCACGTGAGCCCGTACATAATCACGCTGTTATACTAAAGGCTTATCTGGATAAAGTTTTAGCGAAGAAATAATTTTGCTAACTTTGTTTTTCTTCAAAAAACGGATATAATATGCAGATAACCATTCTCGGAGCAGGTAATATGGGAGGAGCCATAGCCTGCGGTTTAGCTATAAGCGGATGTATCAGGCCGCAGGATATAACGGTCATCGATCACAAAGGTAAGAATGTGCCGCGGCTGAAAGCTGTAAGTGAAGATATGAACATAGTCGTTGCCGATTACTCTTCAATATCTTCTGCCGATGTGCTTATCTTAGCCGTAAAGCCGTGGATGATCGAAGATGTATTGAAAACGCATAAATCTTTGCTGAATAATCCGAAGCAACTGATTATTTCCGTAGCTGCTGTTATTACCTTATCGCAGTTGCAAGAATGGACAAATCCTACACAACCGGTATTCCGTGTCGTACCTAATACGGCGATAGCAGTGCGCCAGAGTATGACATATATTACATCTCAAAATGCAGATAAGGAGCAGAAAGAGCAGGTCTTCCGTATATTCTCCCAATTGGGAAAAGCCGAATTTGTCGATGAAAAGCAGATTCCTGCTATTACATCTCTGACCTCTTGCGGTATAGCATTTGCTTTCCGGTATATCAGAGCGGCAATGGAAGGAGGCATAGAAATGGGCGTATATCCTGATCAGGCAAAAGAGGCTGTTTTGCAGACGCTTCGCGGGGCAATCGATTTACTTGAAGCAAACGGTAATCATCCGGAAGTGGAAATAGACAAGGTTACAACTGCAGGGGGGATAACCATAAAAGGTCTGAATGAAATGGATCATGCCGGATTCACCTCAGCAGTCATAAAAGGGCTGAAAGCAAGTAATGTTAAATAAATTTTATGCTTAAATATATATTTAGCCTTGAATTCGATTCAGGGCTTTTTTATTGTTTATCTGAATATTAAATCATGTTATTGAAATAGAATTTGACTATAAATAAGTTTTCTTTATAAATTATTATGATATTGTCTGAAATAAAAATAAGATTGGCTTATAACGATTTCACATATATGTGTTATCTTTACAAATCCATAGCAAATTACCGGTTTTAACATGCGGAAATGCTATATGAGGCTGATTGAGAGGGCATATTAACACTTGCGATGTTTGAAGATATGTGAATCAGACCTCTTTGAGACAGAAGAAAGAAAAAACGATATAAAATGATTTACAGATGGAATTACGAAGCCCTAACAACCCAGCAAAAAAAGCAGAAAGATGAGCTTGCTAAGAAATTAGGCATAAGTCCTGTTCTTTGCCAGCTTCTGATACAGAGAGGAATATCTTCATCCGAGGATGCATACAAATTCTTTCATCCGAGCCTGAGAGATTTGCATGATCCTTTCTTGTTGCCCGATATGGACAAGGCAATCAGAAGAATAGAAAAAGCATTGGGGCAAAAACAACGTATTTTGATATACGGTGATTATGATGTCGATGGAACTACGGCCGTCGCATTGGTGTATAAGTTTTTGAGGAAATTTACAACTAATCTTGATTATTATATCCCAGACCGTTATGACGAAGGATACGGTATATCTGAGCAGGGAATCGATTATGCCGAAGAAACCGGTGTAAAGTTGATTATCGCCCTCGACTGTGGTATTAAGGCTGTCGAAAAAGTAGCATATGCCAAGGCAAAAGGGATTGATTTTATTATCGGCGACCACCATATGCCCGATGATATCCTGCCCGATGCAGTTGCGGTTATCGATGCCAAACGTACCGATTCTATTTATCCTTACGAACATCTTTCGGGCTGTGGGGTAGGATTTAAGCTGGTGCAGGCATTGGCACAGAATAATAAGATCGACTTTTCCGAAATTACAGATTTGCTCGACCTTGTTGCGGTGAGTGTAGCATCGGATATAGTGCCCATTACAGGGGAAAACCGTATTCTGACTTATTACGGCTTGAAGCAGATCAATTCCAATCCCAGCATAGGACTGAAAGGTATAATAGAGATTTGCGGACTAACATACAAGAGTATAACCGTTAATGATATAATCTTCAAAATAGGCCCTCGAATCAATGCTTCGGGACGTATGATGAAAGGCAAAGAAGCCGTCGATCTTTTGCTGGCTAATACAATAGAAGATGCCCGTCAAAAGAGCGCTAATATCGACCATTACAACGATGACCGCCGCGAACTGGATAAGCGCATCACCGATGAGGCTATTCAGTTTATCGACGATACTGTCGATATGGCCAAGAAAAAAAGTCTTGTTATCTACGACGAAACATGGCATAAAGGTGTAATCGGTATTGTGGCTTCACGTCTGACAGAAAAATATCTGCGTCCTGCGGTAGTACTTACTAAGTCGCAGGGGCTTATTACAGGCTCTGCACGTTCGGTAATGGGATTCGATGTGTATAAGGCAATTGAAGCATGTAAAGATATACTGGAGAACTTCGGCGGACATACTTATGCTGCAGGTTTATCTCTGAAAGAAGAAAATCTGGCTGAATTTAAAAGCCGCTTCGAAGCGCTCTCGTTGGAGATGATTGCTCCCGAAATGATGAAGCCGCAAATATACATCGATGCCGAACTAACATTCAAAGAAATAAATTCGAAGTTTATAAGCGATCTGGCGGGCTTTGCACCTTTCGGTCCCGAAAACCTGAATCCTATTTTTGTAACATGGGATGTACGCGATTATGGTACCAGCAAGCCGGTTGGTAAAGATAATGTCCATCTGAAACTGGAAATGATCGACAAGACGACTTCAATTCCTGTTAATGGTATTGCTTTTCGTCAGAGTGCCTATTACGAAATGGTAAACAGCGGGCAGCCGTTCGATATTTGTTATACACTGGAAGAGAATGTCCACAATGGCAAAACAAATATACAGCTGTATGTAAAGGATATAGACACAGGGCAACTTTCAGATTCACATTAAATATAAATGATATGAGGAAATCAGTAGCATTAACATTAACAATCGCTTTATTTTCTCTTGCAGCTTGCGGAAACAAAGCCAGTACAGCAAAAACGGACGATAAGGCGGCAGATTCGTTGAGTATGAAAGAGTCGGAGTATATAAAAGCAGATACTTACGAGACAGATAAGGGGCCGCTTAAAGTGACTCTTGTCGGTCATGGATCGGTGATGTTTGAGTTTGCCGGAAAGGTAATTCAGGTAGACCCTTATTCGAAAGTGGCAGATTATTCCAGATTGCCTAAGGCAGACCTCATTATCCTCACCCATGAACATGGCGATCATCTGGATACGGCAGCTATCAGCCTTGTAAAGAAAACGGGTACACATTTCATTGTATCGAATGTGTGTAAAGATATACTAGGTTATGGTCAAGTTATGAATAACGGAGATAATACGGTTTGGAGCGATATTGCAATAGAAGCCGTACCTGCTTATAATATCGTAAACAAGAAGCCTGATGGAGTTGCTTATCATCCGAAAGGGCGTGGCAATGGATATATCATTACTTTCGGAGATAAGAGAGTATATGTTGCAGCCGATACAGAAAACATTCCTGAAATGGATAAGCTGAAAGGCACAATCGATATCGCTTTTATGCCTAAAAACTTGCCGTATACGATGACAGACGATATGTTTATCGATGCAGCGAAGAAGGTAATGCCTAAAGTACTGTATCCTTACCATATGTCTGAATTCGATCAGGATAAAATAGGAAAAGCTTTGGAGGGGACGGATATTAAGATTGAAATACGTCCGATGAAGAATAATTAGTAAATTCGGGAATTAGTAAATTAGCAAACAGAGTTCATCTACACATTTGCTAATCGGCTAATTTGCTAATTAATATGGATCTTTATCACAAAATACTCAAACAGTATTGGGGCTACGACCAGTTTCGCCCGTTACAGGAAGATATTATCCATTCTGTTAGCAATGGGAAAGATACGCTTGGGCTGATGCCTACAGGCGGCGGTAAATCACTGACCTTTCAGGTGCCGGCAATGGCAATGGAAGGTCTTTGCCTTGTAGTTACTCCGCTTATTGCGCTGATGAAAGATCAGGTGGATAATCTTCGCCAAAGGAATATAAAGGCTCTGGCTGTCTATTCGGGTATGACCCGTCAGGAGATTATCACTACCCTTGAAAATGCCATATTCGGTGATTATAAATTCCTCTATGTTTCTCCCGAGCGGCTGGCTACCCAGTTGTTTTTAGCCAAGTTGCGCGATATGAAAGTTTGTCTGCTGGTAGTGGACGAATCGCACTGTATATCGCAATGGGGCTATGATTTTCGCCCGTCTTATCTCAAAATTGCTGTTATCCGGGAGCATTTGCCTGATGTGCCTGTGTTGGCGCTTACGGCGACGGCTACACCGGAAGTTATAGACGATATTCAGAAACAACTACATTTCAGGCAGAAAAATGTTTTCCATAAGAGTTTCGAACGGAAGAATCTTGCCTATATAGTCAAAAATACTGAGAATAAACCGGAAGAACTGATTCACTTATTGGAAAAAATAAAAGGTTCAACAATCATTTATGTGCGTAGCCGACAGCGGACGAAAGAGATGTCGGACTTCCTTGTTCAGAGCGGATTTTCTGCTGATTATTACCATGCCGGATTGAGTAGTGAAGATAAGACCCGCAAGCAGAACCGGTGGAAGAATAATGAAATTCGTATCATCGTTTGTACAAATGCATTCGGTATGGGAATCGATAAGCCCGATGTTCGTCTGGTGGTTCATACCGATTTGCCCAATTCCATTGAAGAGTACTTTCAGGAAGCGGGTAGGGCAGGTCGCGACGAGCAGAAATCATATGCTGTAATTCTATATAATAAGAATGACAGTACAAAGCTAAAAAAGCGTATAAGGGATGAGTTTCCGGAAAGGGAGTTTATAACACATGTATATAATTCGCTCGCATACTTCTTTCAGATAGCGGAAGGTTTCGGAGTAGGAATGGTATATGACTTTAATATCCAACAGTTCTGCGCAACATATAAACTACCGCTTTTACCTACACATAATGCATTGAAGATACTCGACCTTGCAGGATATATCGAATATACCGATGAGGTGGATAACCGTTCACGGCTGATGTTTACCGTCTATCGTGACGAGTTGTATCATTATGATTTCGACAAGGAATATGAGCAGCTTGTGAATACTATACTGAGGCTTTATACAGGCTTGTTTACCAATTATGCCACAATCAATGAGGCAGAGATCGGTCTGAAACTGGATAAAAGCCGAAAGGCAGTATACGAGATGCTGAAAATATTGGATAAGCGGAATATCATCGATTATATACCGCATAAGAAAACACCGTTGATCTCCTATATCCGGCCGCGTGTAGATGGAAAACTTTTGAGCATTCCACGTTTGGTGAATGAAGAACGCAAAGACCGTTTCGAAAAACGTATATTAGCCATGAGCCATTATGCGGAGCAGGATGAAGTATGTCGTAATCGTGTATTACTATCCTATTTCAGCGAAAAGGATATAGCGGATTGCGGGCAATGTGATGTTTGTCTTGCAAAGAATGAATCGGGGCTGACAAATGTCAAATATAATAAGATAGCCTTATCTATAAAAGAGTTGTTAAAAGAAGAGCAAGCAATTGAAAGTATACTAGATTCGCTTTCTGATTATCCGCAAAAGGATGTAACAGCTGTCATTCGATTTTTAGCTGATAAAGGTGAATTGGATATGAAATCAGGTAAAATCCGCCTGAAAAAAACATAAGTTGGCTGTAACTCAATGCAGTTCTGATATCCCGATTTAATATTTATTTGGATTTTCACAACTCTTTAGTTCGTTTTTTGTTAACCAAATAGACAATTATATTATCTTTGCACTATTATCATTCATATTAAAAGATGGACATCGTCATATCGATTTTAATCACTTTATTATTTGTATTTCTTAATGGTTTTTTTGTTGCGGCCGAGTTTGCAATCGTAAAAGTTCGTTCCTCACAGCTGGAGTTGAAAGCGCAGGCCGGAAGCCGTGCTGCTGCCCTCTCAAAGAAGATTGTTACACATTTGGATTCCTATCTTGCTGCAACCCAGTTTGGTATCACAATAGCCAGTCTGGCATTAGGTTGGATTGGTGAGCCGGTTGTTTCCAAGATAATAAAGGAACTGATCGGCTTGTTCAATGTTGAATTGGCGCCTACTACATTATCGACTATATCGCTTATTACAGCTTTCGTAATAATCACCATTTTACATATCGTCTTGGGTGAATTAGCACCTAAATCACTTGCAATCCAGCGGTCGGAACAGACTACACTCGCAGTTGCATATCCTCTCCACGGGTTTTACTGGCTATGCCGTCCTTTTATCTGGTTGCTGAACGGGATAGCAAACCTTGTGCTTAAGTTGGTTGGCTTGCATACGGTTTCTGAACAAGAGGTATATAGTAGTGATGAACTTCGCTATCTTGTCGACCAAGCTATGGAGAGCGGGAGGGTTGACAGTACTGAATTTGATATTATCCAGAATGCATTCGATTTTTCGGAACGTACAGCCCGACAGATAATGGTGCCGCGTACGCAAGTGGTGGCGATAGATGTGAACGATTACGATGAAAAAACGCTGGAATTTGTAATAGAAGAAGGTTATTCACGTGTCCCATGTTACGAAGACAATATAGATAATACTATCGGAGTCGTTCATCTGAAAGATATATTGAAAAAGATGCGCATCAGCAGTGGAAATGTGAATATACGTTCTATTATCCGACCTGTATCCTTTACACCTGAAACAAAACGCATCGGCCAGCTACTGAAAGAATTTCAGGTAAAACATCAGCAAATTGCCATGGTGTTGAACGAATATGGCGGAGTAGAGGGTGTAATAACTATGGAGGATATTCTGGAAGAACTTGTCGGCGAGATACAGGACGAATACGATAATGAAATACCTTTTGTAGAGCAGACAGGGGAGGATACTTATTCTGTGATTGCTACTGCAGCCATATCCGATATAAACGATGAACTTCCACATCCTATCGATAAAGAAAAGCAATACGATACCCTTGCAGGCTATCTGATAGATAAGTTCGGACGTATACCGAATACTCATGATAAACTGGAAGCAGAAGATTACCTGTTTACGGTAATAAAGAAAAACAAAACATCGATTGTAGTGGTGCAGGTTAAAGACCTGATAAATAAAGAGGAAACGGAAGATAGCGAGCAGCCCAAGACCACTCAAATCTGATTAAGGACTAATAATGGATTTTGAACTTCAATATACTGACAGCCAGTCAAAGGCCAGAGCAGGACTAATTACTACCGACCACGGACAGATAGAAACTCCCATTTTTATGCCTGTAGGCACTCAGGGGGCGGTTAAGGCCGTGCATATGACCGAACTGAAAGAGGATATCAAAGCCCAGATTATTCTTGGCAATACATATCATCTATACCTGCGTCCGGGACTCGAAATACTTCAAAAAGCAGGTGGTTTACATAAATTCAATAGCTGGGATAAACCGATACTTACCGATAGCGGTGGTTTTCAGGTTTTTTCATTAGCCGAAAATAGAAAACTGACCGAAGAAGGTGCTATATTCCGTTCGCATATTGATGGTTCCAAGCACTTTTTTACACCTGAATCTGTTATGGATATCCAGAGAGTGATTGGTGCAGACATCATCATGGCTTTTGACGAATGTACACCGGGCGATGCGGAATATGATTATGCGAAGAAATCTCTTGATCTGACCGAGAGATGGCTCGACAGATGTATTGCACAGTTTAACAGTACAGAGTGCCAATACGGATATAAGCAGACACTTTTCCCTATCGTACAGGGATGTGTCTATCCCGACCTTCGCCGCAGGGCTGCCGAAAATGTAGCTTCGAAAGGTGCAGACGGTAATGCAATCGGTGGTCTGGCTGTGGGTGAGCCTACCGAAAAGATGTATGAAATGATTGAAGTAGTGAACGAAATACTTCCTGTCGACAAACCCCGTTACCTGATGGGAGTAGGTACGCCTGCCAATATCTTGGAAGCAATAGAGCGCGGCGTGGATATGTTCGACTGCATCATGCCTACGCGTAATGGTCGCAACGGGCAGATATTCACCCGCAATGGTATTATGAATATGCGTAACAGGAAATGGGCGGATGATTTCTCTCCGATTGAAGAAAATGGTGCTTCATTTGTTGATACTTTATATACAAAAGCATATCTTCGTCATCTGTTTATAACGGATGAGATTTTGGCTTTGCAAATCGCCTCTATCCATAATCTGGCTTTTTATCTGTGGCTGGTAGGAGAGGCGCGGAAGCACATAATCGAAGGCGATTTCTCTGTTTGGAAGAAGTCGCTTATAGAAGATATCTCAAGACGGATTTAAACCATTTGTATGAAAATATTATCGATACTCGACAGATATATAATTAAGAAGTTTTTGGGAACATATATATTCTCAATCGTTCTTATTATATCCATTGCCGTAGTATTCGATATCAACGAAAAACTGGATAAGTTCCTTGATAAGAAAGCGCCTTTGACAGCTATCATATTCGATTATTATGTCAATTTCGTACCTTACTATACTAATTTGTTTAGTGCGTTATTTGTATTTATTGCAGTTATATTCTTTACGTCCAAGCTGGCGGATAATTCTGAGATAATAGCCATGCTATCGAACGGTATGAGCTTTAAACGACTGATGAAACCCTACATGATTTCGGCAGCGATTATTGCAATCTTTTCATTTGTATTAAGCAGTTTTATCATTCCTCCGGCCAATGTAACGCGCATTAATTTTCAGAACAGATATATAAGGGATAAGAGTGTTGCATACGCATCCGGTATACAATTGCAGGTAAAGGAAGGAGTTATTTTGTATATAGAACGTTTCGATAATAAAACAAAAGAGGGCTATAATCTTTCTTTGGACAAATTCAACGAAAAAGAACTCGAATCACGCCTTATAGCCCAGCGAATAAAATATGACAGTGCATTCCATTGGGAACTGTATAATTATTCAATACGTGAATTTGAGGGTATGAAAGAGGTTATAAGCAAAGGCGATAAAATAGATACGACCCTGAATGTTGTTCCCAGCGATTTTCTCGTATCTGTTAACGATTTCGAGCAAATGACTACCCCAAAACTTTATGAATATATTCAACGCCAGAAAGCAAAAGGAATTGCCAGTGTGGGAGATGTGAGTATTACACAGTTTGAAATTGAGTTTCACAAACGTTTTGCCTCTGTTTTCTCAGCATTTATCCTGACGATTATAGGCGCATCATTATCTGCCCGTAAAGTTAAAGGGGGAATGGGGCTTAATATCGGTATCGGCTTGGGACTGAGCGTTTCATATATTATGTTCCAGACGGTGAGCTCATCTTTTGCCGTATCGGGAACTATGCCTCCTATGCTTGCCGTATGGGTACCGAATATAGTCTTCATCTTTATTGCCGCTTATCTGTATACACGGGCTCCAAACTAATTTATAATTGTATTATGAGTACTATAAACTATGATCTGACTAAGATCAAAGCATTTATTTTTGATGTAGACGGTGTCTTATCACCAGACTCTATTCCTTTGTCTCCGGAAGGTGAGCCTATGCGTATGGTTAACATAAAAGACGGATATGCTATAAATCTGGCTGTGAAGCATGGTTATGGTGTAGCGATTATAACAGGAGGGGATACAGAAGGTGTAAGGCTTCGTTTTGCCCGTTTAGGCGTGAAGGATATATATATGAAGTCGAAAATCAAAATACGTGATTTGAACGATTATATGCAAAAAAGCGGATTTAGACCTGAAGAGATAATGTATGCAGGTGATGATATTCCTGATTATCATGTAATGCAGACGGTAGGTTTATCTGTTGCTCCGGCGGATGCTGCGCATGAAATAAGAGCGATTGCAAAATATATTTCCCATTGCCGTGGAGGTCACGGGGTTGCACGTGATATCATAGAACAGGTATTGAAAGTGCAGGGCAACTGGATGAGTGAAGAGGCTTTTGGCTGGTAATTTATATTAGCTCATTCTGTGAATATCTTCGCTTATAAGCCTGTATAATTCTTTAATTTTCTCATCTTCTATCATTTCCAGATGTTTATTGATGATGTTTTCATCAAAGCGGACAGCTGGTCCTGTCTGCGCATCTTTTGGTAAAAGTATATGTACTTTTGATGCTGTTTCGTCGATGAGTGGGAGTGCCGTTTCGAATGGAAGTCCGGCTTTTTCGAGAAACAATTTAGATAATGCGTACATATGATTCGTAAAATTACAGGCAAAAACTCCGGTAAGATGTACGTATCGTCTCTTGTCAGATGATAATTCCAATACATTTTCAGACAATTGATTTGCAACAACTTTTATTACAGAAAGGCTTTGCGAGCCAGATGCTTCAATGAATATCGGAACATTTTGCCAAACTATTTCTCTGTGTTTACTGAATGTCTGAAAAGGATATAATACAGCGTACTTCGATGTGTATTTAGCAAATATATCTAATGGCAGGCTTCCGGCAGTATGTACCCATATCCCTTTATTGGTTGGTAATTGCGACAGAATATCTTCAAGCACAGAATCTTTTACTGAAAAGATATATAAATCGGCATCATCTATTATAGCACTAATATCATTTATAGCTACAGCATTAACCTCTTTCGCAAGATAAGAAGCTGATTCTAGCGTACGACTATATACCTGTATAATATCAAATGATTTCTTATACAGTTCCTTAGCCAAATGTGTGGCTACGTTTCCTGCCCCTATAAATACTATTTTCATCAGTTCTTCTTTGCGGTCAATACCATTGCAATGCCTGCTATGATGAGCCCTAAAGGAACAATCAAATTGGAATAATCACTTATCCAGCCGAAGAATATATCGGCATTCAGTATAATGCCTACTCCGAGAAAAATCCAGCCGAGTATCTTTTTAGGTTGTGTGGCAAGAAAAACGATGCCTCCGATAAGGAAGAAGGCGCCTACACTTATTAGTTTATGTCCGTAAGGTATCTGATTGAGAAAGCCTAACTTATCCAGAAGATATAATACCCCGAAAATAAGTATAGTTATCCCGTATGATAAGCGGTCATTAGAAGCTTTATTCGAACTGGCTGCCATAATCTATTCACCTAACTGGTTAATATTAAATTTACCGATATGTATTTTCTCCCATTGCAATTTTTCCTCATCAAAAGGCGGCCGTTCCTGTGCTTTATGCCCGATAGCTATTACAGACAGTACCTGCAATTGGAGGGGGATATCCAATAAAACACGGACATATTCGTCCGACGGAGTATCATCGGCAGTAAACCGTTCACGAATCTGCACCCAGCAACTACCCAAACCAAGGTCTTCAACCTGTAGTTGTATCATAACAGATGCGATAGAGGTATCTTCAATCCATACATCACTAGTCATCGGATCGCCTAGTACAACAATAGCGAGAGCGCATCCGGCTATTAGTTTACTACTCGATTTTTTGCATTGAGATAGTTTCTCAAGCACTTCTTTATTTTCAACCAAAACGAACTGCCATGGATTGGCGCTTTTCGATGCCGGCGACTTGAGCGCGGCTTTCATTATTGTTTCTACTTGTTCCGGGCTTAATGGTTCGTCTGTGAATTTGCGAGTACTGCGACGATTTGTTATCAGTTGTTGAAAATCTTTCATCAGAATTGTATAATTAACGCCTTGTAAGGCTTTCTATTTCGTCACCCAACTCCTGTACGCTTTTTACACCTTGCGTGCTGTTTCTGCGGAGCAGGATATTCAGGGTCTGCATTATAAGTTTAATATCCAGAGCTAAAGAGTATCCGTTGATATAGAGCAGGTCATATTTTAGTTTATCCTGCACAGAGGTGTTGTATTTTCCCTGTACCTGTGCCAGTCCTGTTAAGCCGGCTTTTACCCTGTGACGCAAATTATATTCAGGTATCTCTTTCGAAAATTGTTCTACGAAAAAAGGTCGTTCAGGGCGTGGTCCCACAATGCTCATGTCGCCAACGAGGATATTAAATATCTGGGGTATTTCGTCCAGCCGGGTAGTTCTGAGTATATGCCCAAGTTTAGTGATGCGCTTATCTGTATCTTGTGCCAAAACAGGACCTGATAAAGCTTCTGCATCTTCGACCATTGTCCGGAACTTATATATTTTAAATATCTTATTATCGCGGGTCACACGTTCCTGGACGTAGAAAGCAGTTCCACCTCCGATCTTTAATGCCAGATATATAAATACAAAAGGGATAAACAATATAATTAGAGAAATGGAACTAAGGATAACATCGATTATTCTTTTTGTAGTTTCACTTCCTTGTGATAATCCTAGCTCTCTAACATCCAGCACAGGAGAATCATCTATCTGTAAGAAATCGGAATTAAACTGCAGGATTTCTAGATTTTTGGGTTGATAGAGTACTGTATGGTCTTTTTCGATACAATAAAGAATAATCTCTTGTTTAAGGGATTCTTCCACATCTTCGGTTAAAAAAGTTATATCACAATCGTCTATAAGATCATATACTTTAGAATATCTGGGTGAACAAACATGCTTTATCCTAGACCACATACCTCTCGACTCCAAAAGCTTATAGGCAAGTGCCTGTGATTTCTCATATCCTATAACCAATACGGATTTACCTTTATTCACCCTGAAATACATCCGACTAGCAAACAGATGCCAAATTGTAATAGCAATCAACTGGAAAAGTGTACTTAAAAGTAGTATACTTCGTGGAAATGCAAATTCCCTTATAAAGAAGCTGATTGCCATTGTAATAAACAGTAGGGAGCCTAATGCGAGGGCTACGGTATATCCTACACCAAAGAATGTAAAGTCTTTTGGCTTATCAAGTTCGTAGATATGACTTAATACAAGGTAACTTATAATGATAAAAGGTAAACTTGACCAGAATGCATTATAGTTGAGTGTAAAATTATCGAGAGAATCTTTTAAAAGATAGAAAGATAATATATAGGAGCCGTATATAACGCTTAAATCTATAAGAGGTATAATTATTCTGTATCCCCTGTATCCGAATATCTTTTCCAAAAATTTATTCATTCACTTTTACTATAGATTCTCTACATAAATGCCCTATTTTTTCTTCGCTCTACCTTTAGTTTTAGTCGCTTTTTCATCAGTGGCGTTTACTATCTTCATTGCCGCTTCGAAATCGAGACTGTCGGGAGTAGTTCCTTTTGGAATCTTAAAATTATTTTTTTTGTAAGCTATATAAGGCCCGTAACGGCCATTCAATATCTGAAGATCAGTATCTTCCGTAAAAGTCTTTATGACTTTTTCAGCATCTTTCTGCCTTTTGTCAAGAATCAACGGAATAGCATCGTCTATATCCACACTGAAAGGATCATATCCTTTTGGTAAAGATATGAATTTATTGTCGTGTTTTATATATGGGCCGAATCGTCCGGCACCCACACTCACCTCTTTACCTTCAAATTCACCTATAGAACGTGGTAAGTCGAATAATTTCAATGCTTCTTCCAACGTAATTGTGCTTATAGACTGGTTCTTTTGTAAGCCGGCAAACTGAGGTTTATCTGCATCTTCCTGTACGCCTATCTGAGCCATAGGTCCAAATCGTCCTATTTTTACCGAAACCTGTCGGCCCGATTTAGGATCGATACCCAATATACGTTCGCCGATCTTATGATCGGTCTGCATATTGCTGGCCGATTCTACTACCGGATGAAATACCTTGTAGAACTTATCGATCATTTTTGTCCAGTTCTCTTCGCCGTCGGCTACCTGGTCAAATTCTTTTTCTACAGTAGCTGTAAAATTATAGTCGAGGATATCAGGAAAGAATTCTGTGAGGAAATCGTTGACAACGGTTCCTGTATCTGTAGGGATCAGTTTTCCTTTGTCGGCTCCTGTGATTTCAGTCTTTTCAGCATCTGAGATATTACCGTTTTTCAACGTTAATACATTATACTTGCGTTCGGTACCCTCTAAATTTGATTTTTCTACATACTCACGGTTCTGAATCGTAGAAATTGTAGGGGCATAAGTCGACGGGCGGCCGATTCCCAGTTCTTCAAGTTTACGAACCAGTGCAGCTTCACTATATCTACTCGGACGTTGAGTGAACCTTTCAGTAGCAGTGCTTTCTTTCAGATTCATAATCTCCTGGGGTTTTACAGGAGGAAGGAGGCTGGTTTCACTGTCTGTATTTTCATCGTCGGTACCTTCCAGATAAACGTGAAGGAATCCGTCGAATTTGATGACTTCGCCTACAGCCGTAAATTTAAGGCTTGTATTGTTCGATATTCCTATTGTTACGGTTGTTTTCTCCAGTTCGGCATCAGCCATTTGAGAAGCAATTGTTCTTTTCCAGATCAGTTCATACAATTTTTTCTCCTGAGCTGTACCTGTTGTGGTATGCTCAGAAATGTATGTAGGACGAATAGCTTCATGGGCCTCTTGCGCTCCTTTGCTCTTAGTGGAGAACTGACGTACTTTAGAATATTGCTTGCCGTAAACCGACTCAATTTCGTTTTTAGTGGTATTGATAGCCAGACCTGATAAGTTTACCGAGTCGGTACGCATATAGGTGATTTTCCCCGATTCATATAACTTTTGGGCAACCATCATAGTCATTGATACCGGAAATCCCAATTTGCGCGATGCTTCCTGCTGCAACGTAGAAGTAGTAAACGGTGCTGCAGGCGATTTCTTAACAGGCTTTGTTTCTACATCTTCAACTTTAAATGTCGCTTCTTTTAATTTCTCTAAGAGATCGAGGGCTTCTTTTTTTGTTTTCAGCCTTTTGCTCAATTCGGTTTTGATTTCGGTCGTATTACCATTATCATTTTTAGTGAATATGCCAATAACCCTGTAAGAAGCTTCTGATTTAAAATTCTGTATTTCCCGTTCGCGTTCTACGATTAGCCTGACCGCAACCGATTGTACCCGTCCCGCAGATAGGGCCGGCTTTACCTTTCTCCAAAGTACGGGCGATAGTTCAAATCCCACAATACGGTCGAGCACCCTTCGTGCCTGTTGCGCATCAACGAGGTTTATATCTATCTGTCTTGGATTTTCTATTGCGTGAATGATAGCATCTTTCGTTATTTCGTGAAAAGCTATTCTTTTGGTCTTATTTTCATCGAGCTTCAATGTCTTGAAAAGATGCCATGATATAGCTTCTCCTTCCCGGTCTTCATCGGAAGCGAGCCATACAGTGTCGGCTTCTTTAGCCGCTTTTTTCAGTTCATCGACTACTTTTTTCTTGTCAGCCGGAACTTCATATAATGGAGTATAGTCGTTCTCCAAATCTATACCCAGATCTTTCTTTTTCAGGTCTCTGATATGCCCGTAACTGGACATTACTTTAAAATCTTTACCCAAAAACTTTTCTATGGTTTTGGCTTTTGCCGGAGATTCGACGATTACTAAATTTTTTTGCATCTATTAAGGCTCTTATCATTTATTTTCAGGAGAGTAAAAAAAGTATACTTTCCCAAAAGTTATTTTTCTATTGAACCGCAAAAGTAATGAATTTGTTTTAAAAAGCAGAATAAAAGTTTTTGAACATCAGCTTTTCTATCGGGCTTATGCGTATATTATTTAATAAATACCGACTATTTTAATTGTTAAGGCAAGTTTTGTTAAAGTATTGTTAAGTGAAAATAATAGGGTCGGTATCAGCTTTGAAATAAGAAAATCCTGTTTCTTCAAAATTATAACCGGATATTATCTCCTTAACAGTTAACAAAAAGGCTTCAAAATCATATACAATGAAATCAATATACGAGAAATGGAAGCCCGTAGCACCTCCGAGGCAGTTAGCTATGCCGAAGGGACCAACTACCGCTGTTATCTTATCTTCTATATCTCCTCTGAAATTCACGACATTCTCGCGGGGTACATTTATATTCTCAAAAAACAGGAACCCGAAAATAACCCCGTTTTTCTCTGCTTCGTCAAAACAGTGGCTCTTACCATTATAGAAATCATTCAACAGTGGCATACACGAAGTGTAACCTGAAAAGATATCTTCACGTAATTTCCACCCTTCTTTATTATTTACTTCCATTCTGTATCCGCTGTATATTTCACACGGATTTTCGAATTTTGACCAACTACAAGTCTTAATGGTATCGTCGATGAAAGATTTGAACTCTGCAATGTTTATAGGTTTGCCTTTTTGTTCTTCTCCGATGAAATCTATAAACCCGATATATTCCATTGTATATAGTTCACCTATAAACTGATCGAGGTAAATGAAGAACATGGAATAGCGCTTGCTTTCGTCTAACTCCATAAGTGCAGGACTATAGACTTTTATATTTATTTTACTTTTGTCGTTATCTGTTTGGGGGTAAATGAGAATATCTTCATCACTCAATTCTGTACCGAACATTTTCAGAGCGTAGCCTTTTTTACCATGGGCAGGCTTAGTCGAATAAAAATTCCACTTCTTCCATAAATATTCCGGGGCATATTGGAGCCAGTAATGAATCTGCATCAGCCGCGTGCGGTCGCCTTCAGGTGTAAGTATAAGTTCATACTTTCCTTCCGGATTAACTCCCATTTCGAAGTATACCTTGTTGAAAGCAATTTGCAGTATACTATCCACAAAATTAAGAAGTGTTTCACCTTCCACTTTATTATCCATCATTTCACGGATCTGATGTTCTTCTTCTGAAAAGGAATTCCAGAACTTCACGACTCTGTTTTTAAAAGAATCTTGCATATACATACTTGTTGTCTTTGTGTTATGAACCAGTAGTCAAAGATAAGTAATTAAAATTAACATACTAACAATTGTTAAATTTTTATTTAACAATAGAAAATATCGATAACACTTGGTAACACTAAATAGCTATAAGGAAACATTCTTTACTTTGAAAAGTGGCTAAATTTGTGATATAAGCCATTTCATTATTATGAAGTATTTACATTTCATTTTGTTTTTATGTTTTCCTCTTTCGATATGTTCCCAATCCTATTCTTTGAAAGGAGTGGTGATGAACGATTCCAATCTGCCAGTCGAGGCGGTCACCTGCATATTGAAAGATGTGCAAGATTCACTTTATATGAAAACGGTTATATCCGATACAAATGGTCTGTTTATTTTCAATGAACTACAACAAGGTGATTATATGCTCACTTTACAGCATATGGCTTATGAAAAAGAAGAACAGGCTGTAAGGTTAGAAAATACTGATGTTGAATTATTGCCATTTGTCCTGATTTCTTTAGATAAATCGTTAAATGAAGTGGTCGTAAGTGCAGAACGTCCTACTGTAAAAGCTGAGGAGGGGAAGCTTATATATAATGTGCCGCAACTTATAAGGAATAAGGCCGTATCGAACGCTTTTGAAACTTTGCAGAATGTTCCCGGTATTACCGGAACAGGGGATAACCTGCAATTAGTAGGTACAACAGAATATACTATATTAGTAAACGGACAGTTGACAAGTATGAGCGCAGAGCAACTTATCAGTATGCTGAAATCGATGCCTGCCTCCCGCGTAACAAATGTTGAAGTGATGTATAGCGCCCCGCCGCAATATAATATAAGAGGAGCTGCAATCAATGTAATATTAAAAGACAGCGATGTCGTACCTGTATTGCAGGGAGAAGGTACAGTAGAGTACAAGCAGGCTTTTTACGCCGCTTATACGCTCAGAGGGAGCTTGATGTACAGCAAGTCGTCTTTTAATGCCGATCTGATTGTCGGCGCAAATAAATCGAAAGGGTGGGGCGAAAGTGATATGTACGCAATACATCAGCTTAATAATCACATATATGATATTAGCCAATCGAATAAATCCCGATCTGACTACAAAGATATCAATATCCGTCTGGGCATGGGTTATACATTTTCTAACAAGGATAAAATCAGCTTTGTATATACATCAAATCTGGATGATACGAATTCGAAACCTTTTTCCCGTACGGTTTTTCTTGAAGATTCAAATCCATACTCTGATGTGCATTCCGGTAGTGATATAAAAGGTAATACATCTCTTCATAATATAAAAGTTGAATATAACTCACATAAGAAAATTAATGCAGGTATCGATTATACTGTCTATCGTGACCCTGCAGATGAAAAATATTATGACTATTTGAATGGTACTCAGCTGCAAACAGCATTTAAAACGAAAACGAATCAAAAAGTAGATAAACTTGTTGCATTCCTCAATCATAATACCGCTATTAACGGTTGGAAATTGGATTATGGAGCTAATTTTTCTTTCTCCAAGAACAATAATATATATAATTATTATAAAAATCCCGATAGTAATCACGTCGATTCAGTCAGCGATAACAGGCAAAAAGAGTATTCCGGCTCGGTCTTTTTCGGCTTTTCCAAATCATTTGGTGAGAAACTTTCGTTACAGGCTTCATTGTCGGCTAATTATTTCAGAGCGACAATAGATATGACGGATATCAGTAAGACGCTTTGGGATGACTTTCAGCCTTTCGTAAATGCAAATCTGACTTATACATATAATCCTAAACGTATTGTGCAGCTTTCCTTTTCTTCGGATATAGACTACCCGCCATATTGGGCTTTGAGCAGCAATGCTTTTAAAATCAATGCTTATTCTCAGGTACAGGGAAATCCCGAACTGAAATTTTCGAAGAAATATAATACACAACTGAATTTTATAATGAACCAAAAGTATGTTGCCGGGGCATATATAAACGTTCGGCCGGACCGTTATATTCAGTTGCCCTACCAATCTCAAAACAGTTTGCAGAACGTATTCCAAATGGTAAATCTGAATTATGAGAGACAATACGGGCTATACTTTGTTGTGCCTGTAAAAATAGGAAATATATGGGATGCAAGCGCCACTGTGAATCTGATAAGGCAGGAAGAAAAAGACGATGATTTCTATAATATACCTTACAGCAGGAGTAAAAATGTGGTTGTCGGTCAGCTACGTAATACTTTTAATGTTTCGTCAAAGCCTGACATTAAGCTGGATGTCTCAGGATTTTATATGTCCGGCGCAGTGCAGGGCATATACGATGTAGGTCGTATTTGGAATGTTTCCGCAGGTGCTAAGTGGACTTTTGCAGGTAAGAATGCTGAGCTGATGTTCCGTGTAGACGATGTTTTCAAAAGCGGAAAGCAAACAACTAAGATTGACTATATGAATCAATACAGCACTATGCATATAAAACCGAATGCCCCGGTATTCAGATTATCATTTACTTACCGTTTCGGCAATTATAAGAAACCGAAAATAGAGGAAGTTGATACATCCCGTTTCGGAAGATAGTACTTTTTATATATAAACACAATTTTCAATAAAGCTTTCTGATAAGGGATTTATCGGGAAGCTTTGACTTTATAAAAAATGTTGTAAGGAATTTTCTTACAACATTTTTATATTTTGTCTTTAGCATACGCCGAAATCTTCATCTTTATTCTCCTTCATTTTCGGTTCCTGTATCTTAGGGTCACCTATTTCCGGATCAATTTTCTCAGGATTTTTCTTATCCGGATCTACAGGTACTTCCGGAACACGCGGCTCTTTCCTTTCAGGTTGATTATCATCGTTATACGGTTGGTCTACCATTTTGAGCGGAATATTTTGAGGTTCCTTTTGCGGTGGATTATCTACAGTGCCCTTAGGCATCATATCGGGCATACCTTCAGTCGGTCTTTGGTGAAATGTTGACATGTCTCTAAAATTTATGATTAATACAATTACATTACTAATAGAGAACAACATTCAACACTAAATGGTTTCTGGTAGGTAGTTAATATATACTTAATGCAATGTTAAGAAAGACAATGGATTAATATACCCATTGTCCGGTATCGGTACTCCATAATATACCGTTTATAATAAACAGTATTACCAATATCTGAAATAATATAGCAGCTGAGAGCAATACAAAACTGAGTATTGTAAACTCTTTCAGATGCTTTAGTGCATAATAGAGACAAAACAGAATCTGTATAGATATTATGCTGCTGGAAATTAAAGCAGAATAAAAATCTGTTTTTGTCAGATAAAAATTATGGTTAATAACTAGTACAATAGCCAAGATTACAAAAGTAAATGCAAGGTTTAGTAATGAAAATTTATTCATGATTGTCTCGGATTATATGGGCAATAATTACATGAACAAATATACTAAATTGATTTGATGCAGTGTCTTTTTAACGCATATAAAATCCTGACAGAAAGATTTATTTTGTCACGATTTCTATTTATAAGATAATTTATCTATTTATTCAGATTGGGAAACCACCGTGCCTCTTCCATTATTCGCACAAAGTCTTCTTTGGTCTCTTGCCGGTTCCAGTCTCTTTGCAGTTCACATGCCAATTGTGCAAGGCTAGTCAGATGTGCTCCTGCTTGTTCAACACGCCTCAAACCGCATTCGTGAGCAATGACTGAAGTACCACCTACACAATCCACGACCGGATAAACTTCGAAGCCCTCGCGGATAGCATCGATAGTAGGAAAAGTCAGACATGCTTCTGTCCAGAGTGCAGCCATAAGTATTTTCTTTCTGTTTGTTGCATGCACTGCTTCGTAGAATTCTTTGTCTTCCCATGCATTTATTGTAGTGCGGTCGTAAGATACGATATCTCCCAGCTTGTCTTTTATCTGTGGTATTGTATCTTTATTAGCTCCTGTTCTTACATTCACTGTCGATAATATCACCGGTAGGTTAAATGCTTGTGCCAACTCGGCCAATACACCCATGTTCATGATTAAATCCCTTTTATCCATTGAGTTAATGGATGTAATCTGAATCGGCTGGTAATCGATGATAAGAAGAACTGAATTTTCTGGTGAAATGAGAGGGTCAGTTTGCGGGTCTCTCTTTGGGTAACTGCTCATACTATTCTATTTTAATTATTTATTGAAATAGAACAATAGAGATTCAGTAAAAGTTTAATTGTTTGTATATGAATTGGTTGTTAAAATATCATTTTATATCCTATACCCCTGATGTTTATTATTTGTATCCTTGAATCAAGTGAGAGTTTCTTGCGTAATTTTACAATAAATACATGCAGGCTTCGGGTATTGAAAAAGCTATCATCGCCCCACAGTTCGAGCAGTACAGCTTTATTCTCCACTATATTATTCTGATTTGAGCAAAGGTGCTCCAATATCGCCGCTTCGCGGTGTGAGAGGAGTTCGGTCTTTTGCGGGTGGATAAGTTTTTGCATCAGAGGGTCGAAGGTATATTCCCCAATCTGATATACTTTGTTTTCCGGTTCTTTGCTGTGTACACGGTTTAACAAAGCCTTTATGCGCACAATAAGTTCATCCATTCCGAAAGGCTTTTTAAGATAATCATTACCGCCGATTTCGAAACCTTGAACTACATCGTCTGTTTTCGATTTTGCACTGAGGAAAAGGATAGGCGTCTGTTTATCTGTTTGTCTTATCAGTTGAGTCATACTGAAACCGTCAAGCTTAGGCATCATAATATCGGCAACAACAATATCCGGATTCAGTTTGTAAAACATTTCCAGTCCTTCTTTTCCGTTTGTAGCACAATCTACCTTAAATTTCCTCTTTTCCAGAGTTTCTTTAATTATCATTGCCAATGACGGCTCGTCTTCTACCAGCAATACTTTTATGTTCATGGTATTATTATTTTAAAGCAAGTGCCTTTTCCCTCTGTGCTGTCCACTTTTATTTTCCACCCGTGTTTGTCTATTATTGTTTTCACATAATACAGGCCTAGTCCGTATCCCTTTACTTCGTGGATATTTCCCGTAGGCACCCTGTAGAACTTATCGAATATTTTATCTAGCGAATTAGCAGGGATTCCTATTCCGTCATCGCATACAGAAATGATCGTCTGTCTGTTTTCTGTATATGCCGATAGCTTTATATTCACACTTTCAGGAGAATATTTTACTGCATTTTCGACAAGGTTATTTATCAGGTTACCGAAATGAAGCCGATCGGCTTTAACTAATAAGTTTTCAGGTTTTATTTCTATTTCGAATGATACGGGTTTCGAAGTATTCAGTAATATCTGATTCTTACTGTTTTCGAACAAGCTTTTCAATTCTATATCTACGAGAGAAAGTCGGAGATTTTTCCGTTCTTCTACCGACATGGTCAGTATCTGCTCTACAAGGCTGTTGAGATACATCAGTTGCTCTTTAGATATATTCAGATATTTATCCCGTTTTTCTGGTTCGTCACTTGCTCCGAAATTCTGTAAGGCATCTACAGCAGCATATGTTACAGATATAGGGGTTTTCAGTTCGTGCGTCATATTATTAACGAAGTCACTTTTTATTTCGTCTATTGTCTTTTGCTTTAATATAATTTTCAGTAGATACAAATAGGAGATAATCAGTAATGCAATCATCAGTACGGAAATACTCACAAGTCCCAGCATATCTTTGAAAATATGCCATTTAGGCTCTTTCATGTATACGATGTATGCTTCTTTGTTCTCATCAGTAAAGGCAAATACATATTTTTCATATTTGCTTTGATCGAAGTCTTTAATATTAGGATTTGGCGAACTGTCATTTATATTGGTACGATATACCAGATAATAAGGTATTTTAATACCCAACTGTTTAAATTCGGCTTTCAAAAGGCTGTCATACCTTGCAATATCGATAGATTTAAGGGAATCTATCGTAAGGTGAAAGCCCTGTTGTACCGAAACGTTCATTGTGTTGGCATCACTCCAGATAATTTTCCCGTCTTTTTTATTGTTTTGTATCCTTACCACTACATCGGGCATACGTTCCTGTTGGCGTGCCATGATGCCTTTCATGTTTTGCTTTGGTAAAGAATCTGAGTCTGCGTGTATGTCATTGATTCGTATAGCTATTTCTTTAAAGTCGGCATTGTTCATAGCATGCATAATAGCTGTTTCCATTTTTCTATACTGCTCGTTGTAAAAATTAACAAGCCAGTAGACCTGATAACTGCATACAAGAACCAGTAGGCCAAGAATGACGAAAGCTATAAATTTGAAGCGGAATTTCATGTGCCGTAATTATTCTGATAATGGCAAAAATAGTCAATCATTATGAAATTTCGAATATCAATAACACTATATAACACTAAGATAATTTAAGGTCAGATCAATTATTCTCTTAAGGACGGATTAAAACTGTTCAACAGTTCTTAAGGTATACTAATAAACTTGTCTGTTGTAACTTGTAACTCATAACTTTTCATTATCTTTGCCCTCAATTTTTTAAAAGCATGTATTAATCACACTATGAGTAAGCAGTTTTCTGAATACAATCGTTTTAACCTTTCCGATATCAATAAAGAGATATTAGAGAAATGGGATAAAGAGAACATATTTCAGCAGAGTCTGGATGTACGTGCCGGAGCTCCGTCGTTTGTTTTCTACGAGGGACCGCCGTCTGCAAACGGAATGCCCGGTATTCACCATGTAATGGCGCGTGCTGTAAAAGATATTTTCTGCCGTTACAAAACAATGAAAGGTTTTCTTGTAAACCGTAAGGCCGGATGGGACACCCATGGCTTACCTGTGGAAATTGCTGTAGAAAAGAAACTGGGTATTACCAAAGAAGACATAGGTAAAAAGATATCAGTTGAAGAATATAACAATGCCTGCCGTAAGGAGGTGATGAAATATACTGAAGAGTGGGAAACCCTGACCCGCATAATGGGATACTGGGTGGATATGAACGACCCGTATATCACTTACGACAGCCGATATATGGAAACTCTTTGGTTCCTGCTGAAAGAGTTATATAAGAAGGGGTATCTCTATAAAGGATATACGATACAACCATACTCGCCTGCTGCGGGTACCGGACTCAGTACACATGAGTTGAACCAGCCGGGTGCATACCGCGATGTAAAGGATACAACTTGTGTTGCGCAGTTTAAGATAAAAACGCCTAAAGACGAAATGGCTCAGTTCGGTGATCCTTACTTCCTTGCTTGGACGACTACCCCCTGGACATTGCCGTCGAATACAGCTTTGGCTGTAGGGCCGGATATAACATATGTAGCGGTGCAAAGCTACAACCCGTATACTGGCAAGCCGATGACTGCCGTATTGGCAAAATCGCTTGTTTTCAGTATGTTCAATGAGAAGGCAAAAGATATCGCACTGGACGATTATAAGCAGGGTGATAAACTTATACCTTACAATATCGTAAAAGAGTGGAAAGGTAAGGAGTTTGCCGGAATGGAATATGAGCAACTTATCCCGTGGATTAATCCGGGAGAGAACGCCTTTAAAGTGCTTGTCGGAGATTTCGTAACAACTGAGGATGGTACGGGTATCGTGCACGTGTCACCGACTTTCGGCGCTGATGATGCTAAGATAGCAAAGGAAAATAATGTACCCGCTATGATGCTGCTCGACAAGGACGGCAATCGACGTCCGATGGTAGACCTTACGGGTAAGTATTTCAAACTGCAAGACTTAGATTCTACCTTTGTAAAAGAAAAAGTAAACGTAGATTTATATAAAGAATACGCAGGCCGCTATGTGAAGAATGAATATGATGACACATTGCCTGTCGATGCCAATACGCTGGATATAGACCTCAGCGTAATGCTCAAGTTGGATAATAAGGCATTCAAAATAGAGCGTCAGGTGCATAATTATCCGCACTGTTGGCGTACTGACAAGCCTGTATTGTATTATCCGCTAGATAGCTGGTTTATACGTACCACTGCTGCCCGCGAACGTCTGATAGAATTGAATAAGACTATCAACTGGAAACCTGAATCTACAGGTTCGGGACGTTTCGGCAAGTGGCTCGAAAACCTGCAAGACTGGAATCTCAGTCGCAGCCGTTACTGGGGTACTCCGCTGCCTATATGGCGCACCGAAGACGGCAAGGAAGAAAAATGCATAGGTTCGATAAAGGAACTTTACGAAGAAATGCAGAAAGCTGTTGATGCGGGAGTAATGGACGAAATACCTTGGAAAGGATTTGAAATAGCAAATATGGATAAGGCAAACTATGAAAAGATAGATTTGCATCGTCCGTATGTAGATAATATCATTTTGGTTTCCGATTCGGGCAAGCCGATGAAACGCGAAACCGACCTTATCGACGTTTGGTTCGATTCGGGAGCTATGCCGTTTGCACAGGTATTTTATCCGAATATCAGTGAAGACGAATTTGCAAAGATTTATCCTGCCGATTTCATAGCCGAAGGTGTAGATCAGACCCGCGGATGGTTCTTTACATTGCATGCCATATCTACAATGGTGAAAGATAGCATATCTTTCAAAAATGTAGTTTCCAACGGGCTTGTACTGGATAAGAACGGCAATAAGATGTCGAAGAGCCGTGGCAATGGAGTAGACCCGTTTGCGACAATAGAGCAATATGGTTCCGACCCATTGCGCTGGTATATGATAACCAACGCTTCACCTTGGGATAACCTCAAATTCGATATAGAGGGAGTTGAAGAAGTGCGCCGTAAATTCTTCGGAACATTATACAATACTTACTCGTTTTTTGCCTTGTATGCCAATGTGGATAAGTTTTCTTTTGCAGAAAAGGAAATACCTGTTGCTGAACGGCCGGAAATAGACCGTTGGATAATATCATTGCTCAACACACTTGTAAAAGATGTGGACGAGTATTACGAAACATATGAGCCTACCAAGGCCGGACGTGCTATATCGGATTTTGTGAATGACAACGTTAGTAATTGGTATGTACGCCTCAACCGTAAACGTTTCTGGGGTGGAGAAATGACGAAGGACAAGCTTTCTGCATATCAGACTTTATATACTTGTCTGGAAACAATTGCAAAACTTATGTCGCCGATATCTCCGTTCTATGCGGATAAATTGTTCTGTGATCTCATTTCGGTTACTGGAAGGGAGAACATGTCATCCGTGCATCTCGCTAATTTCCCTGCTTATGAACCATCGGTAGTTGATAAGCGTTTAGAGGAACGTATGCAAATTGCACAGGATATTTCTTCTGCTGTACTTGCGCTTCGCCGCAAAGAAAGTGTGAAAGTCCGTCAGCCGCTTATGCAGATAATGATACCGATACTCAACGACAGGCAGCGCGAAGATATAGAAGCTGTAAGCGATCTAATACTGAACGAGGTAAATGTAAAAGAACTCAAATATGTTGACGATTCGAGCGGAGTGTTTATAAAGAAGATTAAGGCTAACTTTAAAATGTTAGGTCCTCGATATGGATATATGATGAAAACACTGGCGGCTGTTATTGAATATATGAGCCAAGAAGAGATTCGTTGCTTAGAACAGGGTGGAACTTATCCTTTAACGGTAGGAAACGAACAGGCTGTAATCCATCTATCAGATGTTGAAATCACAACATCTGATATACCAGGCTGGCTGGTTGCTGCTGCAGGAAAGTTGACCGTAGCGCTTGATGTGACAATAACCGACGATTTGCGCAAAGAGGGTATTGCCCGCGAACTGGTAAACCGTATACAGAATATACGGAAGTCAAGCGGCTTTGAAATAACAGACAGGATAAATATAAGAATTTCTGAAAATGAGCAAATAAAAAGCGCTATTTTGGAATATAAGGAATATATTGCCTCACAGGTGCTTGCCGATAATATCGAGTTTGCAAATGTGGAAAACGGCATGGAAATTGACATGGACGACTATATTTTACATCTCACAGTAGAGAAAGTCGGATAAAAGAATTATCTTTAGTAAAAATAAAACAGGATGTTTAACTTTTAAAATGTAAAGTTATGGCAGAAAAGACTAGATACTCTGATGAGGAATTGAACGAATTCCGCGATATTATTCTTGAAAAACTGAACAAGGCTAAAAAAGAATATGACGAATTAAGGGCGGCTATCACTAATGCCGACGGTAACGACGTAACCGATACATCACCTACATTCAAGGTGTTGGAAGAGGGCGCATCTACACTGTCGAAGGAAGAAGCCGGACGTCTGGCACAACGTCAGATGAAGTTTATCCAGAATTTACAATCGGCGCTTATCCGCATCGAAAATAAAACATATGGTATTTGTCGCGAAACAGGTAAACTTATACCGAAAGAACGCTTGCGCGCTGTTCCGCATGCTACATTGAGTATAGAAGCTAAAAACAGCGGAGTAAAATAATAAGTGCGAGAAGACAAACGAGGGGGAAGAAAAAATAGATATAAATATGCTCTGTTTTTTCTTCACTTTCTTTACGGGAACAAGTAAAATATAATATGGATAATAAAAACCGCGGACTGATTGCCATTTTTGTTATAGTCTTGGTAATAATCATAGATCAGGTATCTAAAATCTGGGTGAAGACTCATATGTCGCTCTATGAAAGTATAGAAATTACCAATTGGTTTAAAATTTATTTTGTTGAAAATCCCGGGATGGCTTTTGGCTGGAAATTCGGAGGAAAACTTTTTCTTTCGCTATTCCGTATTGTAGCTATCTTTTTTATCGGTTATTATTTATACAGGCTGGTGCAGCAAGGATATAAAAAAGGTTATATTGCCTGTATTGCTTTGATTCTGGCCGGAGCATTCGGTAACATTATCGATAGTGTATTTTATGGCGAAATATTCTCGGCTAGCTATCAGGGGCATGTGGCCTCGTTTGTTTCGCTGGGTGAAGGATATTCGAGCTGGTTGCATGGCAATGTCGTCGATATGCTTTATTTTCCACTGATAAACGGGACTTTTCCTTCATGGTTCCCTGTGTGGGGTGGAGAAGATTTTATCTTTTTCAGTCCGATCTTCAATATTGCCGATTCGGCTATTACCGTCGGTATTTTTATTCTTCTGATTTTTTATCGCAAGACATTATCTGTATCTTTGGAAAAAAAGGATAAAGCTAAAGCCTGATTATGCGACGTCCAGTCATTTATCTCATTATCATTATTACGGTTCTTTTCGGTGCATGCGGAAGGAAGCCACGTTATGTAATAGATGAAGATAAAATGGCGAATGTGCTTTACGATATACAACTGGCGCAGGCGATATACCGTAGCAATACAGATTTTAGTACCGATGAAAAAAAAGATGCCCTGCTCAACGGCATCCTGAAAAAATATAATATAACACAAGCAGAACTCGACTCATCGCTTCTTTGGTATTCCGACAATATCGAAATATATAACACGATTAACGATTCGGTTGCTTCGCGTTTAAGGGCTAATAGTAACGCGTTGATGGCTGTTCGGAATATGGCTTCATCCGGTAACTTTTCTAATTACCTTATTCCTCCTTTTTACTATCTGAGTGACCGGAAGCCTACATTGCTATTTAATATCGATTCGTTAAGATTAAAAACGGTCGACTTGCCTAAGTTTAGTTTAAGTTTCGATGTTCAGGGAATAAATTCTTTGCAGACAGTCGAGGCAGGAATTTTCTTTACATATACGGATACATTAGTAAAAATAATTGTACCTGTAATGGAGAATACGCATTATGCAATTGCTAAACCTGAACTCGCTGATAGTCTTTTGAAGAATATATCAGGTTATGTACATCTCGATAATAAAGTCAAAGGAATATCTCCGGATGTGATTTTGTATAACATCAGTTATAATGATTCAATAACGGCAAGTACTTTACCACCGGATATTCAAATTAAAGATGCATCATTATCGGAGCAAAATGCTGCTGATAACGAAAAGCAGGATGTTGCCACATCTTCAGTTTTCTAGGAATAGACAGATGAAACGTTATTACTCCCATTATACATTTATATATCCTGATATCTCTCTCAAGAATCATATTGTAGAAATAGATGATGAGGATAGAATTACCGGATTTTTCCCTTTTACAAAAGAAATAGAGAAAACAGAATTTTATTCCGGCTTACTGATTTTTCTGCCCAAAGAAATGACAAGTATTCAGAACGATTTGCTGAAGAAGATTAAGGACTCTTTTCTACATAAGGAAGACGGTGTTACAATACATCTCAATTTAGATATACACTACAGGATTTTTCGCGAGGAAAGTATATAATTGACATATGTGTTTTTGGAATGAAAACAGCTGCATTTTATTTATTACCTTTGCATATCAAGAAAAATAACATCTGATGAAGAGGATTCTGTACTTCATGCCCGATTTATCATTGGAAAACAATGCAGGTAACAAAACGCGGGTAATATCCTTACTTAAATACTTTAAACAACGGAATTTCAAAGTTGATTATTTCGGGGTGAAAGGTTGGATTCGCTGGCAGGACGGTGATGATGAGCGGATGTTGCAGACTGGACTTGTCGACCGGGTCTTTGTGGGTTTGGGTAAGCCGCCTAAAAGTCAGTTTTTTCACAGACTATTATATAAGATACCCGAATATTTTAAACGGAAATATTATGGGATTGATAATGCCGCCATAAAGAATATGTCTACTTTCTATCTGTGTAAGCAGTTTAATAAGGTACTTAAAGAAAATAAATACGATTACATAATAGTAAATTATTCGTGGTGGGCCAATATTATCAGGTATAAGAAATTTCAGAATGGTGCACGTACTATTATTGATACACAGGATTTATTGTCAGCATACGAATATCATACGCAAAGGAAACGTATGGGGCGCATTTTCGAAGAAGAGATGAAGCGTATTAGCCTTTATGATGAGGTGTGGGCGGTATCGGTAGAAGAGCAATACGTATTTTCACAGTTTTTAGACAATTATATACGGTTAGTACCGAATATTCCTTTATCTACAATGGATATGTATAATGAATCGTCTGATTCTCCAAAGAAATATGATATTATCTATGTGGCAAGCGATAATAACTGGAATAAGGAATCTGCAAAATGGTTTTTTTCTGAGGTCTATCCTTTGTTGCCGGCATCTTTCAATATATGTATTATTGGGCGTATTAACGACCATATTCAAGAAGAATATCCGAATGTAACTAAAATCCGGTTTGTGGAAAGTTTAGGCAATGCTTATGCAAGTTCACGTATATCTATATGTCCTATGCTGGGTGGCACAGGTGTAAAGCTAAAGGTTATTGAAGCTATGTCTTTTGGTTTGCCTGTTGTTTGCACGCTGAGAGGAATAGACGGCCTGCCAAATAAAATAAATAATGGGTGTCTTGTAAGTGATGATGCACAAATATTTGCAGATAATATTGTACGCTTATTAAACAATAAGGTTCTATATAAAGAGCAAAGTACACAGGGATATGATATTTACAAGACATATTATAATCCTGTTGTGCGTTACAAGCAACTTGATGAAATTTTCGGAGTGAATGCGAATTTTCCTGTAAATTAAATGATGATGAAGATACTGATACTTACTCCATATATTCCTTATCCGGTAAACTCAGGTGGCAATCAAGGCTTTTTCGGCCTTATAGACAGACTCAGAAAGAAAGTCGATATTTCTATTGTGCTTTCGGCAAAGCCATCTGATCTTGATAATATAGAAAAGTTTCGGGCTTTATGGAATAATGTAAGTTTTCATGTTTATCATAAAGGGGAATTTAAACCGGATGTGAAGAAGCCTTCTTATTATAATTTTCTGAAGGGTTTGAGGTCTTCTATTGAACGTAAACTAAAGCGCCAACAAGCTAATTCTAATGATTTAGTGCGTAAATATTCGACAATAACTACATCTGATTTTTATATGCCTGTAGAAGAAGGCTATGTAAATTTCATTCATGATGTGATAAAAAGTGAGAATTATGATTTAATTCAAGTAGATTTCTTCGAGTATATAAATATGGTCAATGCATTACCTGCTAATATAAAGAAAGTATTTATACATCACGAGTTAAGGTATGTACGTGAAGAATGCGAGATGAGGCTATTTGAGAAATCTAAGCCAATGGATTACTTTTTACACAATTATTCTAAAAGTTTTGAGATAGGTTGTTTAAACAATTATGATGCGGTGGTAACAGTAACCGATGTTGATAAGGAAAAGCTGAAAGAGGAGCTAAGAGAAGATATGTTCATAGAATCGTCACCTGCCATAATTGAAAGTAAGAATATGGTGCTTACGGATAACTTCAAATTTAATAATCGCCTTATTTTCCTTGGCGGAAGTGACCATTTCCCGAACCTGGATGCTGTAGATTGGTTCCTGAAGAGCTGTTGGGAAAATATACAAAGAAAGAATCCCGATTTAGAATTACATATTGTTGGCCAGTGGAAATCGAGGTTGAAAAAGCTATATACAGAACGTTTTTCAAATATACAATTCAGAGGGTTTGTGGAAAATTTGCAGGATGAATTGCAAGATGCCATAATGATAACACCTATCCGCATAGGCAGCGGTGTGAGAATGAAGTTGCTGGAAGCTATGGAGTATGGTTGCCCGATTGTGACTACTTCTGTGGGCAGTGAGGGCATCGGGCTGGAAAATGGTCAGGATTGCCTTATTGCGAATAATAATATATCATTTGCTGAAGCTGTATTGAAACTGTCTGGCGATAAAGAACTCTGTGACAAGTTTCGCAAGAATGCGAAGCAAAAATTCGAAGCGCGCCCTTATGCTGAACAATTAGCTGAAGTGAGGCTCAATATTTATAAGAAGATATTATGTCTTCCGAAGAAATAACCCGGCTGCTATATGGAAAATAAAACTCCGAAAGTTAGTGTCATCGTGCCGAATTATAATCACGAAAAGTATTTGAGGCAAAGGATTGAAAGTATACTTAACCAGACCTTTCAGAATTTTGAACTTATTCTGCTCGATGATTGTTCGACGGACAATAGCCGCGAAATAATTAGGGAATACGCCGTTTCGGAAAAAGTTACATATACAGTTTTCAATGACATAAATACAGGCTCTACTTTTGCACAATGGAGAAAAGGGTTATCTCTTGCAAGGGGGAAGTATATATGGATTGCCGAGAGTGACGATTATTCGGAACTTACATTCCTTGAAAAAATGGTTCCTCTTATTGAATCCGATCCTGATTGTAATATTACATTTTGTTGTTCCTATGCAGTAGACGAAAAAGGAAATATTTTATCTGACGACTGGGATAGGAACAGAGAAAAACCATATACTGTAAATCGTTTCGATGGAAAGGCATTTGTAAAGGCACGGATGTTGTTTAATAACAGTATCTATAATGCCGGAATGGTTTTGTTCAGACGTTCGGTATTGGATAAAGTAGGAGAGAAGTTTGCTGATTATCGCTATTGTGGCGACTGGTTTTTTTGGAGCCATGTTTGCATGCAGGGAAATGTAATACGGTATTGTGACAAATTAAACTATTTCAGGCAGCATTCCAATAAGGCTACGCCCCGCGCAAAGTCTGAAGGACTGATATTTACAGAGGGAAAGATTGTGATAGAAGACATGATAAAGAGTCTGGAACTTACTCCATTACAGGCTTCTATTATAAAAGGACGCTTTTTGAAACGTATTATAGCTTCTAAAGATTTTAAATCGGAAGAAGTGAAAAAAGATGTTTTAAAAGATGCAATGAATTATCTCAAAATCAGCAGATTGTCTGTACTTATGTACGGACTGGATAAATTGTTGAATTTTTCCTCATTAGATATACGAAAGAACAGATATTTATGAAGAATAAGCCTACAGTATCCCTTATAATTGCCACTTACAACTGGCCACAGGCATTAGAATTGTGCCTGATGAGCATTTCTAGTCAGACTATCCTGCCTGATGAGGTAGTGATTGCCGATGACGGTTCAAATAAAGAGACAACTGACTTCATTACAAAAGTGAGAAAGACGTTTCCATGCCCCGTTGTTCATGTTTGGCATGAGGATATTGGTTTTAGACTTACCGTTATACGAAATAGGGCAATAGCAAGGGCCTCGGGAGATTATATTCTGCAGATAGACGGTGATGTTATTCTTGAAAATCATTTTATCCAAGATCATCTGAAAATGGCTCTTGAGAATTGCTTTGCTACTGGAAGCCGTATTATGATGACAGAGGAGTTGAGTCATAAATTGCTTAAAGAAAAAACAACAAATATCACCCCTTTTACTAAAGGGTTGAGAAATAGACAGAATGCCTGTCGCCTCTCGTTACTTTCAAATTATTTCCGCTTCAGATACAAAAAAGATAGTCCTTATTATATGAAAGGATGCAATATGGCGTTTTGGAAAAAAGACCTCATCGCAGTCAACGGATATAACGAAGATATGACAGGTTGGGGATATGAAGACAATGAGATAGCTGCACGACTGATAAATTTAGGGATAAGAAAACAGTATCTTAAATTTGGGGGTATTGTTTATCACATATTCCATCCTTTGAGCAGTCACGACCGCAAAACGATAAATTCAGATATTTTCAAAAAAGCTGTGGAAAATAAGACGGTTTATTGTGAAAACGGATTGAATAAGTATCTCTAAGACTTACCTATATTTTCTATTACTTTAATGTATTTACCAATCACTACTTTCCAGTCATAATTGCCTTCGACATAGGATATTCCATTTTGAGCCATTGCCTCTTTTTCTTTTTCGTTCAATGTAGCAAGCTTGTACAGGGCTTCACAGAATTCCTTTTTATTGTAATAAAAATAGCCGGCATGGCTAAGCTCGATATGCTTTTTCAGAATGTCACAATGGCCGTTTGCCAGTACAGGTTTACCCATAGCCATAGCTTCTAATGTTACTATGGAAAGGCTTTCGTATGGGGAAGGAATAATGAGAGCTATGGCATTTTGTAAATAATGATATTTTTTCTGTTCACTTATAAAACCTGTATATATAATATCTTCGGAATTATCGACCTGTCCCATAAAGTTCTTACCAATGAGTACTAACTTAATATCATTATTGTATTGCTGTTTATAATATTTGAAATACTCAAACATTGTACTGCAACCTTTTGACTCATGTATTCGACCTATATACACAAAATAAGGAAAATTAATTTTTGGTTGTTCTTCGCTAGCCAATGATATTCTCGGTCTTTCACATCCTACTCCCACAATATCTGATATTGCATTTTTTGCAACAGGATGCAATTTCTCGACCCATTCTTTTTCCGATAAGGAATTATACATTATAAAACGTGCAGAAGCGAATACTTTATCGAAACTTATCAGGCATAGAGCGGGATCATCGTGAGCAATAGGTACAAGGATACTCTTGTTTGCGACCTCATTTATTCCGGTATATGTTGTGTAATGGTAATACAGAAAGAAAATGAAAGTATCGTAATTATTTTGGTTTTTCTTTATATACGTTATCAAATCGGGGGTATATGCTCCCTGTGTTTCAATCCAGTCTTCAAATATTCGATCGAAGTTTTTCTTACTTCTATATTTTATTTTTTTTACGGCAAGCTTTATGAAGTTTGGTAAAGAAAATCTTTCTCTTCTAAAGATGCTGTTCTTATGCAGATATCGAAATGTTTTATTTTCGTTCGTCTTATCTTTTTGCTGTGATTCGAACCGCAAAATCTTAACATCGTTAATTTTATCGTTGCCTTTGAGATAATATACACCTTGTGTCTGGCTATCGTCGTTTTCACATGAAGTAAGTACTGTAACATCGTATTTTTCATTCAGATGCTCGGCTACATTGCGTGCATGAAGTTCCGCTCCTCCGTTGATTTCCTTACCATACCTCGATATTACTACCGCTATCTTTTTCATATCCGAATTGTTGCTAGTATTAGTTATAACTCGGCATATAGTTTTTCATACACTTTCATGAGCGAAGATGTACAGTTTTCGTCAGAAAAACGTTCAACATATTTATATCCTTTAGTGACCATTTCTTTTCTTAATTGGTCATCAGCTAATAATCTTTTTATCTGTTGAGCCAGTTCGTTTTCATTACGTGGATCTACATATATAGTATGAGGGCCTCCGGATTCCTCCAGACATGACCCTGTTGCACCTATAACCGGTACACCGGAACTTTGCGCTTCGATAATAGGTATGCCGAATCCTTCATACAGGGATGGATATATAAATATCTTAGAAGATTGTAATATTGCAGGCAGATCGGTTAACGGTACATTACTTATGATATGAACACGGTCCGATAACCCGTTTTCCGCTGCATAATTTATAACATGTTGGGCATACTCCCTTTGTTTTCCTATAGCTACAAAATGTATGTCCGGTATTTGTTTCAGAGCCTTTACTATTAGCAAAATATTCTTCCTTTCCTCAATGCTGCCGATCGAGAGCAGGAAATTGTCAGGAAGGATATATTTCTTTTTTACCTCTTTCTTTTTCTGATCCTCGGAACATTCCTTGAAAACAGGGAAGCAACCCTGATAAACAACATCTATTTTAGCAGGATCGATGTCATAGAATTTTACGATATCACGTTTGGTACATTCGCTGACAGCAATAATCCTGTCAGCAACTTTGCATGCATATCTGGCTTTTACATTATATATTGTCCTATCGAATAAGGAGTAAAACTCAGGATATCTTAAGAAAATGAGATCGTGTATTGTAACTATAGTTTTAACCCCGGTCTTATTTACTTTGAAAGGTAATTCGTTACTTAGTCCGTGATATATATCTATACTCTCCCTTTTTATATCCTTTACGATACCCATCGTCCTCCAAAATGGCTTATGGGTATGTTTCAAAGAATAAACCGCCTCATCTTTATGTTTATCGTTTATCTTACTTTCATCCGGTAATTTGGGTATAAAAAGCTTATAAATATTATCAGGATAATATTTCATCAGATTAGAAATTACAAATCTGCTATAATTTCCTAATCCTGTAAAGTTAGATACTGCTCGTTTGGCATCAAATCCAATTCTCATAGTCAGGCGTTAATATTAACCAATATAAGGCGTTGTTCCGGGATGCTGTCTTGTATAAGTATCCCAGAATTTTTTCCGATATTCAAATGTTTTCTTCAAGCAGGCTGCTTCATCAAAGTTTCGGGCTTTTGCATATTCTTTTACGATGAAGCTTATCATTTCGTCACTTCCCCATAAGCGTCTGAAGTTAAAGCAGGCGGTATTGAGATTTATCGGCTTATCAAATTTCATTCTGTTCAGGTCTACGAGATAGAAGGTGTAGTTTCCCCCCTTTTTCTTATATAGTATATTCCCTGAAGAATAATCGAGATGTAATATTTGCTTTTCATGCAACAGAGCTGTATATAAAGCAAATTGTTTCAGCAATTCTTCCCGTCCGTTAATTACCCCATGCTGCAATTCACGCATCATGCCGTCAAATTCTTCATGTACTGATATATATAAACTGTATTTTAACAGATTATATTGTTTCAGTTCCATATAAGAAACCGGATCGGGAGTATGAAAACCTCTGTTTTTCAGCATGAAGGCGTATAAATAGGAGCGTTTGGCTTTTGACCGGCGGATTGTCGAATATGCTATCTGGTTTATAAACAGCGGCTTTTTGAATGATTTTACATTCAATTTAACTCCCTCCACATCAAAAGTTTTGATTATATTACGTCCGGAGTAAATTACTTCGCCCGATTGCAGAAAAGCTAACGGGAGCCCTTCTATAAAGTCTTCCAATTGGCTGTAATCTGCATTTATAACCATTTTTATTTTAGTCATAATCTTAAAATTCCGATGTGAAATGGAATTTAATATCTTTAAAATCCTGTTGCGCCATCATCAATACATAATTTGAGTCGGCAAGGAAAACATCCCGACCGTCTTTATCTAGTGCCATATATTGAGCTTTTCGCTTTCTAAAGTCCTCCAGTTGCTGTTTATTTTCGCTTTCTATCCAACATGCCTTAAACAAATTGACTGGTTCCCAACGACATTGCGCGCCATATTCATGTAACAGGCGGTATTGGATAACTTCAAATTGAAGTTGCCCTACAGTGCCGATAATTTTACGGCCGTTGAACTGATTGGTAAACAACTGCGCAACCCCTTCATCCATAAGTTGATCGATGCCTTTTTGCAATTGTTTTGATTTCATAGGATCGGCATTCTCGATATATTTAAACATCTCAGGCGAGAAGCTAGGCAGACCTTTAAAGTGGAGTTCTTCTCCTGAAGTCAGTGTATCCCCTATTTTAAAGTTCCCTGTATCAGGTAACCCTACTATATCTCCTGCATATGCTTCATCCACGGTTTCTTTTTTCTGTGCCATGAAAGCAGTAGGAGAAGAGAATTTAAGTTGCCGGTTCAGGCGTACGTGTTTATAGTTTACATTCCGTTCAAATTTGCCCGAACATATTTTTACGAATGCTATACATGAGCGATGGTTTGGATCCATATTCGCATGTATTTTGAAAATAAAACCGGTAAAATTACTTTCTTCTGGATTTACTTCACGTTCGATAGCTTCTACCGGACGTGGCGAGGGTGCAATCTGAACAAAACAGTCCAATAACTCCTTTACTCCGAAATTATTCAAAGCAGAGCCGAAAAATACCGGAGCTACCTGACCTTTCAGATAAGTATTTAAATCTAGCTCGGAATATACGCCGTCTATCAGTTCAATATCTTCTCTTAATTTTGCAGCAAGCTCTTCACCAATATGATTTTCCAGTTCGGGATTGTTTATATCTTTAAATCCAATAGATTCGGTAACGGTTTGTTTACTTGGAGTATACAGGTCGAGTTTTTCCTGAAATATATTATATACTCCTTTAAAACGTTGTCCGCTGTCGATAGGCCAACTCAATGGCCGTACGCCTATCTTCAATTCTTCTTCCAGTTCATCCAGAAGGTCGAAAGGATCCCGGCCGTCTCTATCCATTTTGTTGACAAATATCATAACAGGAGTGTGGCGCATACGGCAAACTTCCATTAGTTTGCGGGTCTGGGCTTCTACACCTTTTGCAGAGTCGACGACTATAATGACACTGTCTACTGCGGTCAATGTACGATATGTATCTTCAGCAAAGTCCTGGTGACCGGGCGTGTCAAGTATGTTTATCTTGTAGCCGTCATATTCGAATCCCATAACGGATGTAGCAACGGAGATTCCACGTTGCTTTTCTATTTCCATCCAGTCCGATGTGGCGGTTTTCTTTATCTTATTTGATTTTACGGCACCTGCTACGTGTATTGCTCCCCCAAAGAGCAAGAGTTTTTCGGTGAGGGTAGTCTTTCCCGCATCGGGGTGACTGATAATGGCAAAGGTGCGTCTCTTATGAATTTCTTTTTCCAGTTCGCTCATTAATTACTTTCTTATGAGATGCAAAAGTAATAAAAAAAGCGAAGACAATTTGTAATAATCTTCGCTTAGCTGATATATTTGTTTTTATTATTTATGTTTATCATTTTTACTGATAAGTAAGCCGGTTTTATTAATCGTTTATGAATTTGAATTCCGGTGTTATTTTATATCTTACTACTGCTGTATCTGCCCGTCCGTCGGTATCTTCGTCCATTTCATCATAAGTGTAATTGATGGTTTGCACAGTTATTTCATTGGCGTTTATTCGCGATGAAACTTCACTGTAATACTCTACCATATCTTCGTATGCTACGATAAGATTGTCTACAAGATTTCCATTCCTGTCATAACTGAGCAAATATTCGGAAACTTCCCCGTCTGAAATAATTTGTATTGTGATTATTTTACCGTTCTCATTTTTCAGCAAGGTTTGCCCGGTACTGAGGTCGTTACAGCCGTAACCTTCAAGACTTTCAACTTTAGCCAACTGAAGCTGATCATACTCTGATTGGGTCAGTCTTTTTATTTTAGTTATGTCGATGCTATTGAAATTTCCTTTTAATGAAATATCAGCCAAATCGATACGAAGCGGATTAAGTTCCATTTCGTAAAGATTTACTTGTTTTTTTTGACATGAAACGGGGAGGATAAATATAATAAGGGCAAAAAGATAAATCTTTTTCATTTCGGCGTTGTACAGATGAATTGTATATATAATTTACTACTATATAGATAACAATTCTCGCACACAAATGTTTAGGCTGTCTTCCCATTTGGGAATAGAAATTCCAAACGTAGCTTTTATTTTGCTTTTATCTAATACACTGTACTTTGGACGGGTGGCTTTTGCCGGGTATTGGTCAGTAGTTATAGGGCTAACCTTGCACGTTGTGATTCCGGCATCTTTATGTATGGCAAGAGTAAAATCGTACCAATTTGTAACTCCCTCATTGGAATAATGGTAAATACCGGATTCAAATTTATTTGATTCACTGTAGACCAGTATTTTCATTATCGTATCAGCCAGATCGGCAGCATTAGTGGGAGCTCCGGTCTGATCAGCTACAACATTTAAAGTATCACGTTCTCGGCCCAATCTTATCATTGTTTTCACAAAATTGTTTCCGAAGATAGAATACAACCATGCTGTACGGATAATAATACTTTGCGGGCATATTTTTAATAAAGCGTCTTCACCTTCTAATTTCGATTTGCCATATACCGATTGGGGATTTACTTTATCTGTTTCTATGTATGGTTTTGATGCAGTACCATCGTATACATAATCTGTAGAAATATGAATAACTTTGACATCGTTAGATGCAGCAGCAGAAGCTATATTAGCGACAGCATCGCGATTTATTTTATAGCACAGGTCAGAATCATCTTCAGCCTTATCTACGGCAGTATAGGCCGCACAATTAACAATATAATCGATATTGTTTTCTTTAAGATAGCCGTCTATAGCCTGCTGTTCAGTTATGTCCAACTCGGCTACATCCGTGAAGAAAAAACGAAAAGTGCTTTTATAGTTATCGGCTATTCGTCTTATTTCGCTGCCCAGTTGGCCGTTTGCTCCGGTGATAAGGATGTTTTTTTGCATAAATTCTGCTAAATCAAAAAATTATGAGTTACGAAAATTCATAACTCATAATTTATAACATATAATTATTCTTCTTACTGTTTTCCACTTGTTATTACATCAGAAGCTATTTTCTTAACAAGTCCCTGAAGTACATTACCCGGCCCTAGTTCAATAAAATCAGTTGCTCCGTCAGCTACCATATTCTGTACAGACTGTGTCCATTTTACCGGAGCAGTTAATTGGGCTATCAAATTGGCTTTAATTGTTGCCGGATCAGTTTCACCTTTTGTCGATACATTCTGATAAACAGGGCAGCAAGGTTCATTAATTGCTGTAGTATTAATAGCTTCCGATAATTCTACTTTGGCAGGTTCCATTAACGGCGAGTGGAAAGCACCTCCTACTTTTAACTTCAATGCACGTTTTGCACCTGCAGCCAGTAAAAGTTCGCAAGCCTTATCGATACCTGCATTAGAACCTGAGATAACGATTTGTCCCGGACAATTGTAATTAGCAGGAACTACCACTTCGTCAGTTATCGATGCACATATTTCTTCTACTTTTGCATCCGGTAATCCGAGAACTGCAGCCATAGTAGACGGGTTTAGTTCGCAGGCTTTCTGCATAGCCAGTGCGCGTTTGTATACCAGTTTAAGACCGTCTTCGAAAGACAGGGCGTTAGCAGCAACCAATGCTGAAAACTCTCCAAGAGAGTGGCCTGCAACCATATCAGGTTTGAAATCCGCCCCCATTGTTTTAGCCAATATTACAGAATGAAGGAAAATTGCCGGTTGGGTCACCTTAGTCTGGCGAAGGTCTTCGTCAGTTCCGGCAAACATAAGGTCTGTGATGCGAAATCCCAGAATTTCGTTTGCTTTCTCGAACATTTCTTTAGCAACAGGAGATGTTTCATACAAATCTTTACCCATTCCTACAAATTGAGCTCCTTGCCCCGGAAATACAAATGCTTTCATTTTCAATATTTAAAAGTTAAAATAAGCGATTAATTTCAGCCTGCAAAATTAGTAAAAAATAAAATATGATATCGTAAGATAAGGTAAAATAAAATATAACAGGGCGTTTCTGACTGCATTAGCGGATACTTATTCTTTGAGTTGTTCTTCAAGGAGTGATTTTATACCTTCGATCATCAGACCTTTTTCAATTATATTTCCGTCTTTATCTATAAGATATGTAGTTCCTGATCCGGTTAGGCCATAGGCTTCCCATACTTGCTCCTTATCGTGTTCTACAACAAGATTAACCCACGGGTATTTGTCCTTTTTTGCAGCAATTATTGCATGATTTATATTGTATTCACGGGCTACTCCGATAATGTTAAATCCCTTATCTTTATATTTTTCGTAGATAGGAATAAGCTCCATAGAGAAGCGTCTGCACGGACCGCATGTCGATTCCCACAGATCCAGTAAAGTAAGCTTTCCTTTCAATAGCTCTGAAAATTTTACTATATTACCGTTGAAATCCTGTGCCGTGAAATCGGTATACTTTGTTTTGATATTTGCACGTTTGCCTAATAATTTGTCGAACTGTCGGGTATAGATATGTTCAGGATATTTGCTTTTGTAAGTATTATATAGGGAAGCAGAATTTAAGATTTTCTCCCGATCACCATAAGACAAGAATCTCATCAGTTCGCTGTAACTAGCCATTGAAACATTGTTTTTTATATAATCAATAGTCCATTCTTCATACTCGTTATTCCGTTCTGTCATTTTTCTACTTAGGACTTGTGCTTCGGGTGTATAATATTCCCCATCTATCTCAAGCCTCATTATTTGCATGTAGAGGCTATCTTCGATATCTCTGGCTTTTGTTTCTTCAAACAATTTTTTCAAAGATGCAGCTTTTACTGTTAACCCTCTATTCTCGAGTTTATCCCATTCTTTCAATAATTCGCTCGGATCGAAAATAGAATCTCGCAGGGCATTAAAGTCCGTATAATCTTTATTTAACTTTCCACCTCTGATTTTATTTTCTTTATCTTTTTCCATGGGAAATAATTCCATTTCTACTTTCCCGTTTTCGGCAAAAAAGTATACAGGGCGCATTCCTCCTTCATATTCTTCATCATTGAACGATAGCATATACATTTGCTCTTCATCACAATTTAACTGATATTCGAATTTCCCGCTTCTAACAGGGATAATCCGTTTCTTATTCATTCGGGAACTGCCGCCCAATTCGTATAAGAATAGGGCTTTTGTATGAGGGCGATCAATTATAATTCCTGATATAAAACATTTTATTGGGGTGTCGGTCTTTTCCTTGTTTGTTTCTATACCAAGCAGGCAGTAGCCGTATTCCTGCTCGTTGATAAGGTCGAATGCCGTTTCAGATTTGTCGAGAGGTTCGAAATGAAATACGACGGGTATAATGCATGAGTCAGGCATAAGAATGGATTTATCCGGCTCTATTCCTTCTGTTTTTAGTACCTTATATATTTTACCTGATTTTCCTTTTAGGAAAGATCCGGATTTCATAACAATGTCTTCATTGGGTAAACCATATATACAACAATAGAGTATGGTTTCTGAATCTTTCAGTTCCAATTTATGTATATGAAAACGCTCGGTGTTACTGCTGCCTGTGTCGGGATTATCAATAATTCGGATTTGAGCCGACACCAGTGCTGATATAATCAGAAAGACAGCAATGAACAATAACCTCATATAATTTGATATTTACTTTTTTATTTTTTCGTTCAATATCGTCCTCACTTCTTCCGCGGTAGGATGCACTGCCAGAATAGTACCGTCTTTATCGACAAGGAAAGTTGAACCTCCGGCATTGCCAACTCCATACTTCTTCCAAATCTCATTTTTATCATTTAATTCCAAAAGATTGAGCCACGGATAATTATCTTTTTTTGCAGCATTGATACCGTTTTGGGCTTTTTCTTCACGGGCTACACCCACTATAGTAAATCCGTGATTTTTATATTCTTCGTAAATGGGAATCATACTTTTCGACAGGCGCCTGCATGGACCGCACCATGATGCCCACAGGTCTATAAGCGCTACATTGCCATCTATTTGTTGAGACAATGTTACAGGGTTCCCCTCAAAGTCGGGAGCAGTAAAATCAATATATTTTCCTCCGGGCTTTATGGAGAGGTGGCTATCTATAATTGTCGCCATCTCTTTTGTATAGGTGTGATCGGGATATTTTTTAGAGTAGATTGTATTATATAGACTGATATATTCTCCCGTTTTCCCATATGCTGAATGGTATATAGGATAAGTAGATAAAGATAATTTCATATTATGCAGCAACTGCTCGTAACTTACCAGCGATATATTATCTTTCATATAAAGTATTTCCCAGTCGCCTATTAATGCTTCTATTACAGAACTTTGTTTTACAAGGGCTTCGGCTTCGGGCGACATATGTTTCATCTCCTCTTGTAGCTTGTAAAATTGTTGCATTACTTTATTTCTTTCATCTTCATCTTTATCTTCTAGCTCTTCTCCTCTTCTCAGTAATTCTTTGGCTTCTTCGCTCAGAAAACGGTTTTCTTTATGTAACAAGGAACCCTTTTTGCGGATATCGGCTGAAGAGTCTATAATTTTACCGTTTTCACTTGATAATGCAGTTCTTAATTCTTGTGTATAGGCGTTATTGTCCAGATTATCCAAGTTTAAACTGTAGTCCGGCCTGGAGAAAAAATTATCAGCAACTTTTTCTATTTTTTTACCGTATTCTACATATTCTTTTGTCAATGGGCCGCCTTTTATTATATTCTTTTCATAAGCTTCCTCATAAGGATAAAGTTTCATTTCTATAGTTCCGTTTTCAGAGAAAAAAGGAACCGGAACCCATGAACCATCCATCATCTCATCCTTGAACGTCAGTTCGTAAACTTCAATCCCATCACAGTTTAGCTCGTGTTCGAATTTTCCGTTTTTAATCGGGATAACTATTCTATTTACACGGGCATCAGCGCCTTTCTTTTTAAGGTACAATAGATTGCTTTTCGGACGATCTATCACTTCGCCTTTTATCAGGCACTTTATAGGAGCCGAAGACATTGTTTTATAGGTTTTAACACCCGATATATTGGAAGGGTCTTTGTCGTCGCCCTGTATGAAATCGAAAGTATCGTCATCACTGTCCAGCGGTTCGAAATGCATGGTGAAAGCCATCGTTCCCGATTCGGGCATGTGGACCTTCTTATCCAGTTCGAATCCGTTGGAACGAAGTAATTTATACTTTTTGCCTGATTTGCCTTTCAGATAGCTGCCGGAGGGAACCATTACCCAATAACCGGGAGTATTATATGCATCGCAGTGAAGGACGGTTTCATTATTGTTCAATTCCAGTTTGTTGATAAAAACAAATTCAGTATTTGTGTTTTCCACATCAGGACGCTCTATTACCTTGGATTGAGACTGAATCGTTAGCGGAACAAGGGTAAAAAAAACAATAAGCAAGTGCAGGCATTTCATGATTTATCGGTATTTAAGATTTTAACAAAGATAATAATTTTGTTTAAACGGCAATCTTCTGTATTTCTGAATTATATCGGGCATGAAAAATTTAATATCAATTAATACAGGCTAAAGCCCTTTTGAATTTATAAAACTCTTACCTTTGCCCCTAATACATTGAACAGATCAAATGGGAAATACTTCAGGAAAAGATATTGCATTACAGGAATTAAAAGTTACACAGCCGGGCGAACTATTAGAATTTCTTATCGAAAATCAAGTCAGAAAAAGCCGTAGCGCTATTAAATCTTTATTAGCCCACAAGCAAATAAAAGTAAACGGAAAACTTGTTACCCAATTCAATCATGCACTGGAAAAAGGAGACAAGGTTTCAGTAATGAAATTCGATCAGTCTCGGAAAGAAAAAAAACTGAAAGGCTTAAAGATTGTATTTGAAGACGACGATCTCTTTGTCATCGATAAAGAGGCTGGTTTTTTGTCGGTTTCAACTGACAAGGAAAAACTACGTACGATATATGGTGTGCTTAATGAATACGTAAAGAAAAAAAATAAGAACGAACGCGTTTTCGTGCTTCAACGTCTCGATAGGGAAGCTTCGGGGTTAATGATATTCGTGCGGAGTGCCGAATTGCAGGAGATGTTTCAGAAAAACTGGAATAATCTTGTGAAAGAATATGTTTACACAGCCGTTGTAAACGGAAAGCCGGAGCGAACAAACGGTACAATTACTTCATGGCTCAGTGAAAACAAGAATTTTGTAATGATGTCTTCACTTAATGATAATGGCGGGTTGAAATCTGTCACACATTATAAAGTGATAAAATCTACAGGGCGCTATTCGCTACTCGACTTCGATCTGGAAACAAAACGGAAAAATCAGTTGCGTATACACATGCAGGTGCTGGGACATCCGGTTGTCGGAGATAAAAAGTATGGAGCGACAAATAATCCTATTAAACGTCTTGCACTTCATGTGCGCGAACTGGCATTGAAACATCCTGTTACAGGGCAGCTACTTGAATTTAAAAGCCCTATACCTAAAGCGATGCAGCAGCTATTGACAGTTCCACCTAAGGAACCTGCTTCGAAACAAACTGACAATAAGGAATAAACCTTCAAATAATATACTGTATGAATATAGATATAAAAGAGATAGGTCAGCGGCTTAAAGGACTTCGTGAGGCATTAGATATGACTCAGGAAGAGTTTGCCGCTTCTTGCAGTATTCCGTTGAATGAATATATTGAATATGAAACGGGAGATAAAGACCTTACCATAAGTGTGCTTAAAGGAATTGCAGACATTCATAACGTGGATATGTCTGTACTTATGTTTGCCGACGAGCCGCGGATGAACAGCTATTTTCTTACCCGCAAGGGCAAGGGCTTGGCTGTAAACAGGGTAGAAGTATATAATTATCAGACGCTTGCGGGAGGATTTAACAACCGTAAAGCCGAGATATTCGAAGTGACCGTCGAACCTAAGGCTGATGATGTCGAAATGCATTACAGTTCACACAACGGGCAGGAATTCAATATGGTACTCGAAGGCCGTATGCTATTGCAGATAAACGGCAAGGACTTAATAATGGAAGAAGGAGACAGTATTTATTTCGATTCCAGCCTGCCGCACGGGATGAAAGCACTCGACGGCGAAAAAGTCCGCATGATAGTAGTTGTTCTCTAATATTCATATTTAACTCTTAACTAACCCATGTTAGAAAGATTTTTGAAACAAACGCATTTTACATCCACTCAGGATTTTGCAGAGAATTACCATGTTCAGATACCCGAAAATTTTAATTTCGGATACGATGTTGTAGATGAGTGGGCAAAAACAAATCCGGATAAAAGGGCAATGTGCTGGACTAATGATCTGGATGAGCATATAGACTTCACATTTGCAGATATGAAAGAATACAGCGACCGTGCTGCCTCATATTTCCAGTCGATAGGTATCGGCAAGGGTGATATGGTAATGCTGATTCTGAAACGCCGGTATGAATTCTGGTTTGCAATCATCGGGCTTCATAAGATAGGGGCAATTGCGATTCCGGCAACACACTTACTTACAAAGAAGGATATAATATACCGGAACAATGCTGCAGATATAAAAGCTATACTTTCTGTAGATGATGAAATTGTTATCCGGCATATAAATGATGCACAGGCAGAATCTCCAACAGTCAAACATCGTATTATATGCGGTGCAAATGTTCCTTCGGGCTGGGAAGATTTTCATCAGGGTATGAAAAATGCTAAACCTTTTGTAAGGCCTGAATATGTAAATACGAATGATGATATATCTCTCCTTTATTTTACATCGGGTACTACCGGTGAACCCAAAATGGTAATTCATAACTTTACATATCCGCTCGGACATATCGTCACAGCTAAATACTGGCACAACCTGAATGAAAATAGCCTTCATCTGACTGTTGCGGATACCGGATGGGCAAAAGCAGTATGGGGAAAGATTTACGGGCAATGGATTGCAGGAGCTGCAGTAATGGTATACGACCATGAGAAATTTACGCCGCAGTCGATGTTGCAGATAATACAAAAACATAAGGTGACATCTTTTTGTGCGCCACCTACCATTTTCAGATTTATGATACGGGAAGATTTATCGCAATTCGATTTATCTTCACTCCAGTATGCTACTACAGCAGGCGAAGCGCTCAATCCTTCTGTATACAATGCTTTCCTTGAAGCTACGGGTATAAAGATGATGGAAGCTTTCGGTCAGACCGAAACTACTCCTACTATAATAACCTTCCCATGGATGGAACCTAAGCCCGGAGCAATGGGCGTACCGAATCCAGCTTATGATATGGATTTGATAGCAGCAGACGGACGTTCGGTAGAAGACGGGGAAGTAGGAGAGGTTGTAATTAAGACGGACAGATGGAGGCCTCTCGGATTATTCATAGAATATTACAGGGATGAGGCTTTGACTAAGCAGGTTTATCACGATAATGTTTACCATACAGGCGATATGGCATGGCGCGACGAAGACGGATATTACTGGTTTGTCGGCCGTAGCGACGATGTCATAAAGAGTTCAGGCTATCGCATCGGGCCATTCGAAGTCGAGAGTGCACTGATGACACATCCGGCAGTAGTAGAATGCGCTATAACGGGTGTTCCGGACGAGATCAGGGGACAGGTGGTAAAAGCTACAATTGTATTGGCACAGGACTATAAGGATAAGGCAGACGATCATCTTAAACTGGAAATACAGAATCACGTAAAGCAAGTGACAGCACCATATAAATATCCGCGTATTATAGAATTTGTAGACGAATTGCCGAAAACAATCAGCGGTAAGATAAAACGGGCTGAAATAAGGAAACAGGAGTAATTAGCAAATTCGGAAATTAGCAAATTTAAAAATGATATATTTGACTGATTTTTCATTTGCTAATTTACAAATTTGCTAATATAGAAATTAGCTATTTTCTTTATATATTATTATGATTTGTAAAGAATAAAAGATTATATTTGCACGCCTAAAAGTGTGTGTATGTCTAAGACTAGCCTTATTTTCTAATAATGGTCGTCGGATATACTCGTATTTTGTTTATTTTTAAAGAAATAGAAATAATATAAGTAAATTAACAAAAAGTAAAATCTAAAATGCAAAACAAAGGATTTGTAATCACGTTTTCCATTCTGCTTACATTAGTCTGTTTGTATTATCTGTCTTTTACGTTTGTAACAAGAAGTTATGACAAAAAGGCGGAACAATACGCAACGGCTTATGCTGAAGCGAATGCAAAAGGTGATCAACAACTGCAAGACGAGTTGTATAACAGACAATACACTCACTACCTCGACTCTATGTCGACCGAAAGGGTTTGGTTTACTTTTTCCATCTTTGGTGCTAAAGACATGGGTTACACCCTGAAAGAGTGCCGTGAGAAAGAAATAGGACTGGGACTCGACCTTAAGGGTGGTATGAGCGTTATTGTAGAAGTAGACGCTGCGGCCGTATTACGTTCGTTAGGAGACCCTGACAACGAAGCATTCAATACAGCGCTGGCTGAAGCTTCTGAAGAAAACAGAAAAGGTAGCAACCGTGACTATATCACTATTTTTGTAGATAAGTTCAGAGCAGCTAACGGAAACGACAGGCTGGCCGGAATATTTACTACAAAATTACGCGACCAGATACAACCGAATGACAGGGATGATAAAGTTATCGCTGCTTTAAGAACAGAACTACAGAGTGTAGCAGATAACTCGTTTAATGTACTTCGTACACGTATTGACCGTTTTGGGGTTGTTGCTCCGAACATTCAGAAGCTTGATAATCGTGCTGAGCGTATTATGATTGAACTTCCGGGTATAAAAGAACCGGATCGTGTAAGAAAGCTATTGCAGGGAAGTGCAAACCTTGAGTTTTGGAAAACATATACCGTAAATGAAATACAAGGATATATCAATGTCTTGAACGAACGCTCGCGGGAAGCTTTAGAATCTTTGAATGCGACTGACTCCACTTTAGTAAGTGACTCTGTAAAGGCATTGGATACACGTACTCTTGGCTTTACTAAACCATTTATGGAGAACTTCAGAAGTGGTGGTATGGGAGCTATGGTAGGTATTGTTCATAAAAATGATACTGCGGCCGTAAATGCAATTCTGCGGAAATATCAGGATGCGTATCCACCGGATTTGAAATTTGCATGGGGATTCAAAGCAGAAGACCTAAGAGAAACAGAAATAACATTGTATGCGCTTCGTGGAGATGGTCTTAAGAAAGGACCTGCTTTGGACGGTGAGGTTGTAGTTTCTGCAAAAGCCGATCAATCTCAGCACGGTGCTGCATGGGAAGTTGATATGCAAATGAATACAGTCGGTACTCAGCGTTGGGCTGCAATTACAGGAGCAGAAGTAGGTCGGTCTATAGCTATTGTGCTTGACGGTTCTGTATATTCAGCGCCTAACGTAAATGGTAAGATCGATGGCGGACGCTCTCAGATAACAGGTAATTTTACTCCTGAGGATGCGAAAGACTTGGAGAATGTATTGAGATCGGGTAAAATGAAAGCAGGAGTGCGTATTGTACAGGAAGATGTTGTAGGTCCGTCATTGGGTCAGGAAGCAATAGAAGCCGGTATGATTTCATTTATACTTGCAATCATTCTTGTAATGGCCTATATGTGCCTTATGTACGGATTTATTCCGGGCTTGGTTGCTGATGCTGCTCTATTAATAAACTTCTTCTTTACGATGGGTATACTTGCTTCATTCGGAGCAGTGCTTACCTTGCCGGGAATAACGGGGCTTATATTATCATTAGGTATGGCAGTCGATGCAAACGTGTTGATATATGAGCGTGCGAAAGAAGAACTGAGAGCCGGAAAGAATACGAAGGTTGCGATTATGGATGGTTATAAACATGCATTTTCTGCTATATTCGATGCCAACCTGACTTCCGTTATCACTGCAGCAATACTTATTATATTTGGTACAGGAGCAATCCAAGGATTTGCCACTACCTTGATTATAGGTATTATTGCATCGTTTATCACAGCAGTATTCCTTACCCGTCTGTTCTACGATTATATGCTGAACAAGGGTAAATTCAGAAATCTTACCTTTACTACTCCTATATCTAAGAACCTGTTTGTAAATACTAAGATCAATTTCTTGGGAATGACTAAGAAGATCATTATTATTTCAGCAGTAATTCTGGTAGCTGGTATTGCTTCCATGTTTATAAACAGTATGAACTGGGGTATCGATTTCACAGGTGGACGTAACTATTTAGTACGTTTTGAACAGAAAGTTACTGCCGGTGATGTTGAAAGATTGTTAGTCCCTGAATTTGAGGGGTCTACCGTGCAGGTATTGACAAGCGGATCTGCAAGTCAGGCTTCCAGTGCAAGTCAGGTACGTATAACTACCAACTATAAAATCGAGGATAACAGCGATGAGGTAGAAACTGAGATCAAAGATAAAATGACTAAGGCTCTTCAGGAATACCTGCCGTCGGGAAGTACTATAGATGATGCTATTCAGAGTTCTCAGCGTGTAGGGCCAAGTGTCGCAGAAGACCTTCAGAAGTCTGCATCGATAGCAGTTGTTTTAGCTATCTTATGTATGGGACTATATATTTTGATTCGTTTCCGCGATATAGCTTTCTCTGTAGGAACATTAGTTGCTGTAGCGCACGATGCTATTCTGGTAATCTTCTTATATTCTATATTATATAAGATTATGCCGTTCTCGATGGAAGTCGATCAATCGTTTATCGCAGCGATATTGACAGTAGTAGGTTACTCTATCAATGATAAAGTGGTTATCTTCGACCGTATCCGCGAGATCAGGACATTATATCCTAAACGCGACGTAACCGAAACTATCAATGAAGCTCTTAACTCGACATTAGGACGTACGGTAAATACTGCATTCAGTACATTGCTGGGTGTATTCATCATCTTCTTACTAGGTGGGGATACAATACGTAGCTTTACTTTTGCAATATTTATAGGTATCATTATCGGAACATATTCATCATTGTTCATTGGTACTCCGGTAGCATGGGCAATGTTGAAAAAGAAACAAGTGAAAGAATAAAACTGATAAGTTATAATATTAAAAGGAGTTGAATGATTTCAACTCCTTTTTTGTTCAACACGAAATTCGATACAAAATAAAAAAGACATTCTTATAAAGAATGTCTTTTTATAATATGATATAGGATTTATTTTAGAACGGAACAAAATCATTCCCCGATCCTTGCATTGGTTGAAAATCCTGACCGGAGGCAGGAGCAGGAGATGATGAGTTAATTTTCGATGAAAAGTTTTGCCCTGCACCGAAATTATAATCGTCATCAATATTCTGGAAACGGGCAAATTCACTCTTGAATCGAAGTAAAACATCTCCTGTGGCACCGTTACGATGCTTGGCAATGATAATCTCTGCCAGTCCGATAAGAGAATTACCTTTATCGTCTTCAAAGATCTTATAATATTCAGGACGGTGGATGAAGCAAACCATATCGGCATCCTGCTCAATGGCTCCTGATTCGCGAAGGTCGGATAGTTGCGGTCGCTTTCCTTCGGCACCTGCACGCCCTTCTACACCACGATTTAGCTGCGATAAGGCAATGATAGGGATATTCAATTCCTTTGCAAGCCCTTTCAATGAACGCGATATCATACTTACTTCCTGCTCACGGCTACCGTAGTTCATCCCGCTTGCATTCATCAATTGAAGGTAGTCGATAATAATCATCTTAATGCCATGCTCGCGTACCAGACGGCGCGCTTTTGTCCTCAACTCAAATACGGAGAGGCTCGGAGTATCATCAATATAGAGCGGTGCGTCGTATAGTTCTTTTATTTTGAAGTCTAACTGTTCCCATTCATAAGGAAGCAGTTGCCCGTTCTTTATCTTTTCGCCCGGTATTTCGCACGTATTTACTATCAGACGATTTACCAGCTGTACATTCGACATCTCCAGTGAAAATAGTGCAACCGGATAACCGTAAGAGACCGCCATATTTTTAGCCATTGAAAGTACAAACGCTGTCTTACCCATTGCAGGACGGGCAGCAATGATTACGAGGTCGGAATTCTGCCAACCGGATGTTATTTTGTCTAATGGAGTAAATCCTGTTTGCAAACCGCTTAGCCCTTCCGGACGATTAGCTGCTATTTCAAGCAGATTTAACGCCTCCTTAATAACCGGATTAATCTGGGTTACGTCCTTTTTTACGTTGCCTTGAGATATTTCGAAGAGCTTACTTTCGGCTTCCTGCATCAGATCATCCACATCGGATGTCTCATCAAAAGCTTTGTTGGTAACAAGCGACGAGAAAGATATCAGCTCGCGCGCCAGATATTTCTGTGCAATGATGCGTGCATGAAATTCTATATGTGCTGCCGATGCTACCTTTTCTGTCAGTTGTGCAATGTAGACAGGACCGCCTACAGATTCCAGTTCGCCGTCTTTCTTCAATTGCTCGACAACAGTCAACATATCTATCGGTGCCTGACGGACTGCCAGATCGACAATTGCACGGTATATTATCTGGTGTATATTATCATAAAAACTTTCGGGTTTCAAAATATCACTTACAAGAGAATAGGCATCTTTCTCGAGCATTAAAGCGCCGAGAATAGCTTCTTCAAGTTCTCGGGCCTGAGGTTGCACTCTGCCTATATCCGGTAATAAATTGTTTTCTTTGGGCTTTCTTCTCCCCTGGGTTTTATTATTTGCGTCAGCCATTGCTTTTGTTAGATTCTCTTCTATTATTATTCAAAGATAAGAGAAATAATGCTAGCAGGCTAGTTAAGTTATGAACAGCTATGTTAATAACTTCTATGTTTTACATCCGTTCTATGCTTACGAAAGCGTGGATATAGTATTAGTTAAAATGTAAAGATTTATATTATAAGCTTTACGGATTATATTTTGATTCTTTTAAAATCGTTTGTGCATCCGTTCCGATAAGGTCTGTGAGGGTGACTCCTTTCTTTTTTGCATACAAGTCTACTATCTGCCAGCCTATCCAACTGCCGATACGTCCGGGAGAATCTTTTGATATCGCAGCGGTATAGGCACCGTCGTTGATGAAACGGGTGATAACCATATGGTCGGTAGAATAGAGATAATTTTGCTTAACGATAGTTTGCCATGTCGATTTCTCATTGTGTTTACTCCACTCATATTGCGTTGTGGTGTATCCGATAAGGTCCTCAGCTTTCTTCTCAGGAAGCAATGCCGACAGGATATAAAGAACTTTCCCTTCATAAATAATTGCCGACAGGAGATTTTGTTGATCTTCCTCATCAGCTTTAATTATGTCACTCATAAGCCATGCTTTGAGATAGTCTCTGACCAGAAACTGAGGTTGCATCTGCTGGCGCTCGAAAGGTTGGAAAAACTCCTGATAAGCACCATAATCGCTACCCAGATATTTATCGGTCGATATGGAAATGAGGTTGTTTAAAATGATCACATTTTCTTTAAACCCTGATACATGCATAGCCAGTTCCGGTAGTTTTCTCCCTCTGAATTTCTCTGCGATACGATCATTGACTTCACCTAGTTCTTCTTCGTAGGATGTAATATCCGCAAATGTTTTCAGGGACTCTTTATAGATATCTATCAACATAGGATGAGCGAAGTACTCCCTCAATGTCGGAAAGAAAGTTCCCGGGTCGCTGTTATCCATTGCTATACGACCGAATGCAGGCAGAAGGAGCGGGTATTTTTCTTTCAGCCCCGATTCTTTTACGGCATCAGGATTTTGAAGATAAGAATATAAATCTTTATCGAAGCGGGTTATCGTAATTTTTTTCTGTGGCGTCTCATCTCCGCTTTTCTTTGTCGTGCCCGAGCAACCAATAAAACATATAATAGCAAATATTATGGGGTAAAATAGATTTTTCATTTGTTTCCTTTTAATATTTCTTCTTTGCGAAGGTAACTTATATTTCTTAAATTTGCGTAGCTTTTACTACGCCATATAATTTAAACGTACAAAATTATGCTTTATTTTAAAGAAGATATCCCCAACAATGACAGTAAACTGATTTATATTTATCAGAATATCACTGTTACAGATATGCAAAAAGAGGTAGAAACGCTTATGCTGTCTCTCGGTTATAAACACTTAGGACAGGGACTTTTTGAAAAAGGAAACAGAGTGATGCGTCTGCTTTTCGGGGCATTTTGCAAATATTTTAAATTCAGGGTATATGTAGATGACTACGACAAAGGTGAAGTAAAAGTAACCGTGTCGAAAGATACGACAGGACTGTCGGGTGGGGCAATAGGTGTGAATCAGGTGAAAAATGAATTCTACAAGTTGTCTAAGGCATTTCAAACAATATAATTAGGAATATGTTATAAGTTTCTATGCATTCAGGAATTTTATAGCTTATAATTCAAATCATATCTCATAAATGACGACCATATTAGGCATAGAATCATCCTGCGACGATACAGCTGCCGCAGTGATACAGGACGGTGTACTATTATCAAATATAATTTCGAGCCAGAAAGTGCATGAAAGCTACGGCGGGGTTGTTCCTGAACTAGCTTCGCGTGCACATCAGCAAAATATTATCCCTGTAGTAGATCAGGCATTGAAGAAGGCCGGTGTAAGCAAGGCCGATCTGACGGCTATTGCCTTTACGCGCGGTCCGGGGCTTATGGGTTCTCTGCTTGTAGGTACGTCTTTCGCCAAAGGCCTCTCATCGGCCCTTGATATTCCAATGATAGATGTGAATCATCTGCATGCACACGTACTGGCGCACTTCATCAAGGAAAATAAAGACGATAGCAATCAGCCTGCATTTCCTTTTCTCTGCCTACTCGTATCGGGTGGAAATTCCCAGATAATTCTTGTCAAATCGTATAAGGATATGGAGATTATAGGCCAGACAATCGACGATGCTGCAGGCGAGGCTTTCGATAAATGTGCTAAAGTAATGGGATTGGGATATCCTGGAGGTCCTGTTGTCGACCGCTTGGCTAAAGAGGGTGATGCTACTAAATTCAAACTGAATAAACCGCACATGGCAGGTTATGATTATAGCTTCAGCGGATTGAAGACATCTTTCCTCTACCTTCTTCGCGACGAGTTGAAAAAAGATCCTGATTTCATAGAAAAAAATAAAGCTGATCTTTGCACTTCGCTTCAGAAGACAATCATAGATGTACTGATGGAGCAATTGCGAAAGGCTGCAAAGGACCTAGGTATAAAAGAAGTTGCCGTAGCAGGCGGCGTATCGGCCAATTCGGGACTACGCACAGCTTTCGAAGATCATGCCAAGCGTTTAGGCTGGAAAATACATATACCGCCTTTCGGTTACACGACCGATAATGCAGCAATGATTGCCATGACAGGCTATTTTAAATATCCGGATGGGGATTTCTGCCCGATGGATGCCGCTCCGTTTTCACGGGTAGTGATGTAAAATAGATTTTTCTTCCCATTCTATTCAAATAAAGCAAAAAGCCTTATCTTTGAATTCAATTATAAACAGCCGTATTTTGGAAACTATTCTTTTGTATATATAATTTCGGGTCTGGTATTGCCTATACCGGCTGACTTTCCAATCTCTGTCTGAACGGCTTCGGACAGATTCTGCTATATTTTATAATAAACAGTTATAATCGGTCATCAACCGATGTATTTATGTATGCTTTATGCTTAGGACATACGTAATTTGAATAAATGTAAAACGAAAATCTCTATATTTTGAAAGTAATCCTTTTATATACTTCACTGTAATATTAGTTCCCGGTACTTCGGACTAATATTCTTTTCGTTTGGGTAATCTGCTCAGATAGGATTCTTATTGTCCGATTTTCAGCAAAAAATAAATCCCGAAGCGACAGAGGTACAGCTTGAGAAAACAGTACACGTCGAAGATTAAGGATTATTTAAAAATATGGGAACAACAAAACACTTTGTCTGGACAGTCATACCTGCCGGCACACCTCTATATAAGAAAAAATGCACTAAATGTAAGAGCAGCGATTATTATTACAGTAGCGACAGGTTTCGTATGAATTCGCAGAAAAGGACTATAGATGTATGGCTGATCTATAAATGTCAGATATGCGATAATACATGCAATATTACAATATTGTCGAGAACGAAGCCCGAACTGATAGACAGAGAATTATATCGAAAATTCAGTATGAATGATGAAGAAACTGCATGGAAATACGCTTTTGATATGGATATAATCAGGAAAAACAAAATGGAAGCCGATTATGATAATATTGAATTTGATATAGTAGGAGATAATATTTCTTTAGAAGATATTGCCAATATGGAAGAAAACTTTATAGAATTTGAAATAAGGGCGGCTTATCATCTCAATATAAAATTGCTTTCCGTCATAAGAAAGGGTCTTAATATCTCTTCCGGCCGTTTGAAGAAAATGCTGGAAGCAGGTAGCATTAAGGTTCCTATGGACAATATAAAGAAATACAAGATCGGTAAGGGGACGTCTTTTACGATTTGCCGTAAAAATCTGACGTCATTATAATATGCCCAAAAGGGTTGCCTGATATATGGATTTAATATCCGAATGCAATCAGGCAAACTTTTTTTATTAATTATATGACAATTAAACTATGAAAGAGGAAATATAAAGCATAGAATAAAGCTAATTTTTGTAATTATTTTAAAAAAATGACTATCTTAACAGCCTTAAAGACAAGCTAGACGATGGAGGCTTACGTGGAAATAAACTTTATATTGAAAAATCTTAACTATTGATAAACTGTAAAGACGTTACACTCATTATTTTATGCATATAATAATATAGGGCTTTTGAGTACATGTCCGGTTCATTATATAATTTTAAAAATTATGTCGACATATCTTATCGTAATACTATTAATTGTCATACTAGATTTTTTTTGGACGCAATATCTTTCGTATCGCAACCGTAAACGGATGAGTCCTGAGATACCCGCGCAACTTGATGGTATTTACGATAAACAGGAGTATGCCCGTCAACAAGAGTATCAGAAGGTTAACAGCAGATTCGGTTTGCTGACCAGTTCCATTATGTTTCTGATCATGCTGCTTGTGCTGTTATTAGGTGTTTTCGGATGGCTAGATGAGATATTGAGGCAGTATATTACAAATGAAGTCACTCTTACATTGGCTTTCTTTGGTATTGTGTATATTGCAAATAGTATAATTTCCCTTCCTTTCGACTATTATGCCACTTTCGTAATAGAAGAACGTTTTTGTTTTAATAAATCTACAAAGGCTGTTTTTTGGCTCGACCAGTTGAAAGGATTTATCCTTACAATAGTTTTAGGAGGTATTATATTTGCCTTATTGGTTTGGTTCTATGAAGCGCTTGGAGACTATGCGTGGCTTTATGCATGGGGACTGGTAACGCTTTTCTCTTTGTTTATGACTTTGTTTTATTCTAATATTATTGTCCCTTTGTTCAACAAACAGACACCTCTTGAAGAGGGGGAATTGCGGGATGCTATCGAATCTTTTTCTAAGAAAGCAGGTTTTGCTGTCAAGAATATTTATGTGATGGATGCTTCGAAACGATCGAGCAAAGCAAATGCTTACTTTACGGGGTTTGGCGCAAAAAAGCGCATCGTATTATTCGATACATTGATTAACGATCTGGATACAAATGAAATAGTCGCTGTGCTTGCTCATGAGATAGGGCATTATAAGAAAAAACATACATTGCAAGGTATGGTAATTTCTGTTTTCTACACAGGTATTATTCTCTTTCTGTTGTCTTTATTCCTGGATAATGAAGAGATTGCTATAGCATTGGGTGGAACAGAGCCTTCATTCCATCTCGGAATTATTGCTTTCTCAATATTATTTACCCCTATATCACTCATTATCGGTATCTTTTCTAGCATTCACAGCCGGATGAACGAATATCAGGCGGATGCTTATGCTGCCGGATTCGGATTGTCAGAACCGTTGATTAGCGGGTTAAAGAAGCTATCTGTCAAATCGTTGAGTAATCTGAATCCTGACCCTCTTTATGTCTTTTTCTATTATTCTCATCCTACCTTACTGCAGCGGATGGATGCATTAAGGAAAATTGACAGCTAAAAGCCACTTTTTTCATAAAATCATTAAACCTTTTGGCTGCAATGCTATCATATATTATATGATAAATGCTTACTGCTATGAAAAAGAATTATTTTATATTGTCAATACTTCCCATTATTTCATTTATATTTTATCAATGTAATGTTGCCTATCCGTATGGAAGTTCCACCGGTAGAACGGTATATGCAGATACCGAAACAGACATACAGCAGGAAAAGCAAAAAATCATAAAGGAGTACAATCTGGATGAGCTTGTAGGGGATAAAAATGATAGGACCGAAGTGAGAAAAGATGTTTTCGGGAACGCTATTATTGAGTATGGCAGGGGAGAAAAGATTGAAGTAAAGAAAGATTTCTTCGGAAATAGTATTATAAAAGATGAAAATGGCAAGGAAATAAAAATCAAGAAAGATATTTTCGGCAAGACGGTAATAGAGGATGAAAAAGGGAAAAAGAGGAAGGTCGAGAAAGATATTTTTGGGGACATTATCATAAAAGATGAAGATGGTAAGAAAACCAAAGTAACTAAAGATATCTTTGGTGATACCTACGTCGAAGATGAAAAAGGCAATAAAAAGAAGGTAAAGACTGATATATCCGGTAGAATTGTCCTTGAATGAATGCCATATTAATATTAAAAAATTAATTCTTATGAAAAGTTATTATATAGTTATATTATCCTGCTCTATCTTATTTGCCGCAAATGCTTATGCACAAGATAAGAAGAAAGAAAAGATCTCGAAAGATATCTTCGGTAATACAATCATCGAAGATGAAAATGGTAATAAGAAAACCATTAAAAAGGACATTTTCGGTAATACTGTTATCGAAGACAATAAGGGAAATAAGAAGACCATAAAGAAGGATATTCACGGGAATACCGTAATCGAGGATAATAAAGGAAATAAGAAAACGATTGGAGAAGATATTTTCGGCAATACAGTTATCGAAGATAATAAAGGCAATAAAACAACTATAGGTGAAGATATTTTTGGGAATAAAGTATTGGAAGACAATAAAGGGTATAAGAAAACTATCAAAAAAGATATTTTCGACAATACAATAATTGAGGACAACAAAGGCAATAAAACGACCATAAAGAAAGACATATTTGATAATACGATAATTGAAGATAATAAGGGTAACAAGACTAAAATAGGAAAAGATATTTTTGATAATACAGTAATTGAGACGAATGGCAGAAAAGCTAAGATAGGACGTGATATATTCGGTTATTTGCAGTATGAGGTAAATAACAAGAAGATAGCTTATCTGGAAAAAGACATTTTCGATGCATGGATATTTACAGATGATAATGGTAACGAATTAAAATATTCGAAAGAATTCTGGGTGGATATTAAGAAGGATTTCAGGGGAGATGAGGAAAAGATCTTCTTTTGGCTGATGGATGTATGCCGTGGGTTGAAGAACTATAAAGAAGAATATAAAGTCGATATATTCGATCATCTTCAGTTCAGTAATAACCGAAACGAAAAAGCATCTTTCTCAAAAAATATATTTGACGAAATGGTCTATGAAGACAGTAAAGGGAATAAAGTGACTTATTCGGAAGATGTCTGGAGGAAAACAAAACGCAAATACAGTTCAGAAAAAAGAGCATTTATCGATATGGTTCAACGCTATTTATTTTAATAAATAAATTTGTAGCTTATGGAATTTCACCATTTTTCAACTCCATTTAATATCGGAACGATATTCATAACAACAAAACGTTGAATCATGCTGAAAAAACTACTTCTTATAAGCTTTCTATCTTCTTTATTCCTGCCGTTTTTTGCGCAGGAAGTGCAAACTATCCATGTAATGGTTGCCTTATGCGATAACAAATATCAGGGAATTGTGAAAGTACCCAAAGGTATCGGGAACGGGCAAGACCCTCATACAAACCTTTACTGGGGATGCGGTTATGGCATAGGTACCTATTTCCGTAAAAGTGCTGACTGGAAAGAAATAAGAAGAATAAAGGCAGATAATGTCCGCCTCGAAAGAATTATATTCAAGCATAAGACAAAGGATTATTATCTTGTAGCAGATGCCTATGACGGACAGTATATAAAAAATTGTACCGAAGATTTCTTTAAGTCTTGTGCTGGAAGTAAAAAAGATACCGTTATGGTTGGTAAAACTATTGTAGGCATTAATGGAAATGCCAAATTGGTGGCTTATGTAGGACACAACGGGCTAATGGATTTTTCTTTGCCTAATAAATATGATAATACGGATGGCAAAACCCGCGATGCAATAATCTTAGCCTGCTACAGCAAAAGGTATTTTACTCCTTATCTTCGTTCGGCAAAAGCCAATCCTTTACTTTGGTCTACCCATCTGATGAGTCCCGAAGCATATACATTCCATGATGCCATAGCTACATATATATCGGGAGGAACTACCACCGCTATACGGGAAAGTGCCGCGCAGGCATATAACAAGTTCCAGAAGTGCGGGATAAAAGGTGCACGGGGATTACTGACTACAGGCTTCTGATATATTATAAGTACGCTCTAAGTTTATCTATACATTGGTTTATATTATAGTCCGGTGATCTTTATTTTGTATTTATGTATTAGCTGAATTCTGTTACTTTTGTTACTTTTTATTTTATAAAACTAATGACTAAAGGCTATCAGATAATAGCTAAAAAAAACGTTACCTTTGTTACTTTTTATAATAAGCAGACGAAACAATATTTGTAATCACTTAGCAATAAAATAAATGAAAGCAGCAATCGTAACTATAGGCGATGAAATCCTCATCGGTCAGATTGTCGATACCAATTCGGCATGGATAGCACAAAAACTTACACTTGCGGGTTTTGAAGTAGAAGAAATGTTGTCGATAGGTGATGATGCCCAACAGATAAAGGCTACGATTGATGACGTTTTTGCCCGTGTGGACGTGATACTGATGACAGGCGGACTGGGCCCTACTAAAGACGATATAACGAAGAAAACACTTTGCGATTTTTTTGGTACTACACTGGTATTTGATAATGCAGTATTGGAAAATATTCAAAACGTGCTGTCCAATGCTATGTCCCTTAACGAACTAACACGTAATCAGGCCTACGTCCCTAAAGATTGCACAGTAATACAAAATAAGGTAGGGACGGCGCCTATCACATGGTTCGACCACATAGGTAAAGTATTGGTGTCTATGCCCGGTGTACCTCATGAGATGCGATACGTAATGGAAAATGAAATTATCCCGCGCCTGCAGGCAAAATACGATCCCGATGCATATCTCAAACGTATATTTATATTGAAGGGGTATACTGAATCGGCTTTAGCGATGTATATTGCCGACTTTGAGGATAATCTGCCCGACGGTTTCGGATTGGCTTATCTTCCTTCGCTTGGATTGATGAAACTGCGCCTCTTTGTGAGGGGAGAGCATCGTTTAGCTGAAATGGCAGAACAAGAGAAGAAACTGGTTTCCTTGCTTGGAGATGCTATTATTGCCGAGAAGGATATCAGCGTAGAAAAGATTCTAGGTCAGCGGCTCTTTGAAAAAGGTTTGACAATCGGCACGGCGGAAAGCTGTACAGGAGGAAATATCGCCCATATGATAACATCCATGCCCGGTTCGTCACGCTATTTTAAAGGTTCGGTTGTTTCGTATGCCAATGAGGAGAAGGTTAATATATTGCATGTAAAGCAGGAATCATTAGACCGGTTCGGCGCTGTAAGTGAAGCGGTTGCTATTGAGATGGCACGCGGAGCACAACAGATACTCAATGTGGATTGCTCTATAGCCACCACAGGAATAGCAGGCCCTGATGGAGGAAGTGATGAGAAACCTGTGGGCACGGTATGGATATGTACCACATATAAAGACAAGTGCGTAGTAAAGAAATATCAATTAGGCAAATTCCGCGAAGCCAATATTATGCGGGCATCTACAAATGGTATGCTGCAATTATTGGAGATGATAGATTAAATTATAAGGAACTCAAATCTGTATTCCTGTAAACATAGCCGTTCTTATATTGTTATTATTTTATTATACACAAAATAATAACAGAAATGAAAAGTGAACCTGTAATAGTGGAAACAGATATTAACGCTCCCGTAGAAAAAGTGTGGGAAGCAATTACGGATGCAGCAGAGATGCAGCATTGGTTTTTCGAAGTCAGTGAATTTAAGCCTGCAGTCGGATTTGAATTCTCGTTTTATAGCGGTGGCGAGGAACAGAAATTTTTGCATGTATGTAAAGTGCTGGAAGTTGAGCCTTATAAATTATTATCCTATAGCTTGGCATATGACGATATGGACGGAGAATCGGTCGTCAGAATAGAATTGTCGGAAAATATGGACATTACTTCTGTAAAGCTTACCCATACAGGAATTGAATCTTTTCCTCAGGACAGGCCGGATTTTTCCAGACCGACTTTCGAAAATGCATGGAAGGAACTCATACAAATATCACTTAAAGAATATGTGGAAAATAAATAAGATGTAAAAAACATCCTTAAGGGACAGGATCATATCCGTGTCCACCCCAAGGATTACACTTCACAATACGTTTGGTTGCCAACCATAATCCTTTAAATGGCCCGTGTTTCTTTATTGCTTGTATAGCATATTCTGAGCAGGTAGGTGTATATCTGCACGAAGGCGGTAGCATAGGGGATATGCTGTACTTGTAAAAATAGACAGGTAATAGAAGTATCCATGATAAAACCTTCTTCATTCCGGCACCCCTTCCCTTAGTTTTGAGATCAATACGGATACCGTTTTCAAAATGGCTTTTTCTATCTCGGTATATTCCGGTAACTCGTTTTTCAGATAGAGAAAAGCAATATCCATTCTTTTACCCTTCTCTTTCAATAATGCACTCAGTTCGTGCTTATTCAGACGATATGCTTCTCTTATCAGGCGTTTTACCCTGTTACGCTTAACGGCACGTTTAAATTTCTTTTTAGAAACGCTGGTGAGAATGGCTGCCAACTGGTGGTTTACTTCCGGTTCATTTTCGACAGTGTATACTACTCTCAACGGATATGCAATAAAAGATTGTCCGGATGAAAAAAGTTTATCTATAGCTTTAGTACTACAGAGTTTTTCTTCTTTGGGAAAAGTATTCTTTATATTGGATAATTCCGTATTCATCTGTTTTTGGTAATAAGATGTCAAAGGTAGGAAGTTTTACTTGTGGTTACTGAATATAATCGGTAGAATTTAGATAAGTTAATATGTATCTGTTTGTTTTGATATTTATAAAGTGTTGTTTATTAGGAATGTATTGCTCTGAACTATTTTTATTTATTTTCAATTGTAACTTTTTTTCAGGTCGTTTCGTCATATTACTAAATTAAGAATTAAACTAAATATATTAATATTATGAAACGTTCCTTAACATTACTCGTTTTACTTGCGGTTATATCAATTATATCAACTGCTCAGGTTAAAATATCCGGCACAATAGTCGACATCGACACTAAAGGTGCTATTGAATTTGTAAACATCGCTTTATTAAAGCAGGATTCAACTTTTGTAGCCGGAACTTCTTCCGATACGAATGGTTTTTTCGAATTTAATAATATAGCCAATGGTGATTACTTGCTCTCTGCTACTTTCGTAGGCTACCTAAAAGCATATCATCCGATAAATGGTGTAGACGAGGATACCGACACGGGGAATATTCATCTCGAAGCATCCGACATCGCACTAAAGGATGTTACGGTGACAGCAAATGCAGTGATTCAGAAACCCGACAGGAAAATAATAATCCCGTCGGATGCACAGATAAGAGCATCCAGCACAGGTGTTACATTGCTTCGTAATCTTCAGCTATCGCGTGTAATAATTAATCCTATAGCCAATACGATAACTGTACCCGGAGGGGGGGGCGTTCAGCTAAGGGTCAATGGTGTAGAGGTAACTATGTCAGAGATCGTAGCTATTCAGCCCGCCGATATAATCCGTATCGAATATCACGATGAACCGGGAATGAGATATAATAATGCAGCGGCAGTTATAGATTACATCGTCCGCCGTAGAGAATCGGGAGGAAGTTTTTCTATGGACCTGAAAGATGCACTGCCTTGGGTAATAGGATGGGGAGAAAATTTCATGTCGGCTAAAGTTAATAACAAAAAATCCGAATTCGGAGTAAATGCATATTGGTCGCATCGTAAACTGGAATGGACACGAGAAAATAGAGAAACCTTTGTTTTTCCGGATAAAACATTAGAGCGTATAGAAAAAGGTGATCCTACAGATCTTAAAGATAATAAATTGAATGTCGCTTTGAACTATAATTTGAATGAACCGGATAAATATCAGTTTAATGCTATCCTTCGTAATAATTATCAGAATACACCGCAACAATATACCGACCGTAGAAGTGCTATATATTCATCGGACAACAGTATTCCGCTTTCTATATTCGACCATAGTACGTGGAGAAGCAGTAATACATCTCTTGACCTCTATTATCAGCGGAATCTCAAGAATGATCAGTTGATTATATTTAATGTAGTAGGTACATATATGGACTCTAAGTCTACCCGTACATATCAGGAACGCCGCGATCAGGATCTTAATACCGATATATTCTCATCCATTTCCGGCGATAAGTATTCCCTCATTGCAGAAGGTATTTACGAAAAGAAAATGAATATAGGTAAGCTTTCTGCGGGGATGAAACATACGCAAAGCTATACAAATAATATATATGGTGGAAACGTATCGACAGATATAGGCATGAACTTTGCCGAAACATACGGATATGCCGAACTACAGCTACGTAAGAATAAATTCAGCTATACTTTCGGACTGGGTGCCATGCGTATATACAACAGTCAGGGAGACAGTAAAGATGATAAATATATATTCCGCCCGACTTTAAGGGTTACTTATAATATCAATGATAATGCATATGTAAGATACAACGCGCATATGTCGGGATATTCTCCATCTCTTTCCGATCTGAATAATGTAGAGCAGAATATAGATTCATTACAAATCCGCAGGGGTAATCCGAATCTTAAAACAGTCAGGAACTTTACCAATACAGTGAATGCAGGATATAACAAAGGCATGTTTGGCGTTGAATTATTTATGCGATATAATTATGATCACAAGCCTAATATGGAACAGGTATTCTTTGAAGATGGCAAATTTATCCGGACAAATATCAATCATAAGGCATTTCACCGTATCAATTTAGAAACTACATTCAGACTGAAGCCATGGAAAGATTATATTAATCTGAGTATAACTCCCGGGCTAAACAGATATATAAGTGTTGGCAATGATTTTACTCATACATATAATAACTGGTTTGCTAGAGGATCCTTGTATTTGAATTATAAAAAATGGATGCTTGGCGGTGAAGTCTTTACACGTTGGAACTACTTTTGGGGAGAAACTCTGGAGATAGGGGAGCGCGTACATGTAGTGATGGCTACTTATAACACCGGAAAATGGAATGTCGGCGTAATGATGATCAATCCGTTCACCAAAAACTATTCGATGGGCAGTAAGAACTATTCGAGCTTGACACCGAATGTCTCCGAAGTTTATTCAAAGAACTTAAAGCAGGTAGTTGTTCTCAATTTCGGACTGAATCTTAATTTCGGACGTCAGTATAAAGCAGCAGATAAGCGATTGAATAATGACGACAGCGATGCCGGAATCATGTCGGGAGCAAAAAAATAATAAGTCATAATATTAGGGTAACTAATATATTGATTGTGTTTACAAAGTTACCTCCACAGACGTGATGTCGTGCGGAGGTAACGCTTTTTATGAGATATGATTTTTATTATTAATTGTCTTCGTCATCCGGAAACAGATGATTATCTTCTCCCCGTACTTTAACCGTTTGCCACGATGAGTCGGCATCGCTACGTTCAGCTGCCTGTCCTAGATTGAGATTGAGGTTGTAAAGGCTTTCGTCTATTTCCAATATCTGTTTTACGGAAATGACACAGGCATCGCTTTCTGTTACATCTTCATCGCTAAAGAATTGCCAGTCCCCGTCTTCATCGTATACAACATAGGTAATCAGGGAATTTCCATCCAATACATATCGGGTGGTTATTATAGGTTTGTTATAAGCTTCGTCTCCAAGTTTCATAGTATAATGTTTTTATTGTGTTTGTTTAGTGTGTATAATTTATAAATATAGCATGGTTATGAGTTAATACCAAATACGGACTCATAATTTTATGAAAGAAAAGCTAAAAGCAGGGGAATAGAATAATATATGGATCAGGTCAAAGGTTCGCAATATCTTTTATTGACAACGCGTTCGCGCATGGAGGCTTTGTTGGTGAATGATAAATATAATTTGTTAAATTGCTGAATTAAAAATAATTACTATTTTTGATAAAATTTAGTTATTCAATATTAATAAATATGGCAAAAAAAGAGGAAATAAAGGAAGCACAAGTAGACAAAAATAAGGATGTATCAGAGAATGCATGTTGTAAGAAATGCTTTATTATAACGCCCATTGGAAAAGATAACTCAGATATTCGTCGACAAGCGGAAGGGTTGCTTACTTCTGTCATAGGTCCAGTCTTGAAAGAATTTGATTATGACCTAGAAGTTGCCCATCGTATAGATAGTCTTGGTTCTATTACAAATCAGATAATAGAGCATATATTATATGACCAACTGGCTATTGCAGATTTAACAGGATTGAATCCGAATGTAATGTATGAATTAGCAGTGCGCCATGCCACAGGAAAACCTGTTATCTGTTTAGCAGAAGAGGGAACTAATCTTCCTTTTGATGTTATTGGAGAAAGAACAATATTTTATACCAATGATATGAAAGGTGTAGAGGATTTGAAAAACTCCTTAACAAAAATGATTAAGGTAATTCCTCCTGAAGATAAAGTAATTGATAATCCAATATATAGAGTAGCGAAAGAAAAGATGATAATAAAGAATTTGGGATTAGATGGTAGTAATTCGCCTGAAAGTGATGCTATTAAATTTATTGTTTCTGAACTTACTAATATGAATAGTAAGATTGATCGGTTATCTGTATTAGAAAATAAACCTAGTTTTGATGCTCCTTTTATTTCATGTAGAATATTAATTAAGAGACCTGCGGATGTTATTAAGTCTATTGTAAGTCAATTACATTCTTTTTTATATAAAATGATAAAGAATGGGATTTCTTTTGATGATTCTTCTATTAGTATAAGTATAGAACCTCAATATGTTAATACAGTCTTAAATATACTAAAAGAATTTCTAGAAGTAGAATTTGGTTTAAAATTTATATCTCAAAGATATGTAGTTTCAACTCGGATTGAATTAAAATATGAATAAACAAAAAAATCCCGCTCACTACCGAACGGGATTCTTCCAATATTATTACTAAGCTATTTATAACTCATAACTTATAACTCATAATTACTTAATCAGCCAGCAATATCTCCATCATCTGCACCGCAGCCTTAGTTACCGAAGTACCCGGGCCGAAAATGGCAGCCACACCCGCTTTGTACAGGAAGTCATAGTCCTGAGCAGGGATTACACCACCGGCAATCACAATGATGTCTTCACGTCCAAGTTTTTTCAGTTCTGCTATTACCTGAGGCACAAGAGTCTTGTGTCCTGCGGCAAGAGAAGATACTCCTAGTACGTTCACATCGTTTTCTACCGCCTGCCGGGCAGCTTCTTCCGGAGTCTGGAACAATGGTCCCATATCCACGTCGAATCCGCAGTCGGCATAACCTGTCGCTACTACTTTTGCACCACGATCGTGTCCGTCCTGACCCATTTTTGCGATCATAATACGTGGTTGACGACCTTCTTTTTTCGCAAATTCTTCCACAAGCCTTTGGGCTTCATGGAAAGTAGGGTCTTTTTTACTTTCTGATGAATACACGCCTGATATTGTTCTGATTACAGCCTTATAACGTCCTACTATTTCTTCGCATGCATCGGAGATTTCTCCCAATGTTGCGCGCACACGTGCAGCCTCAACCGCAAGTTCCAGCAGGTTTCCTTTCTTAGTTCTCACACATTCGGTGATAGCTTCCAGTGCTTTTTTTACAGCAGCATTGTCACGTTTCGATTTCAGATCGTTCAAACGCTCGATTTGCTGACGGCGTACTTCTGTGTTATCCACATCGAGAATATCGATAGGATCTTCTTTCTCGAGACGGTATTTGTTGATACCGACTATAGTCTGAGTACCCGAGTCGATTCTAGCCTGAGTACGTGCAGCTGCCTCTTCGATACGCATCTTAGGAAGACCTGTTTCAATAGCCTTAGCCATACCGCCGAGTTTCTGTACTTCTTGGATCAGATCCCATGCTTTGTGTACAAGCTCATTTGTAAGTGTTTCCACATAATAAGAACCGGCCCATGGGTCGATTTCTTTGGTAATATATGTTTCTTCCTGAATGTATATCTGAGTATTACGTGCGATGCGGGCAGAGAAGTCGGTAGGCAGTGCAATCGCCTCATCCAGTGCATTTGTATGCAGTGATTGAGTGTGTCCCAGTGCTGAAGCCATAGCCTCTATACAAGTACGGCCAACATTATTGAACGGGTCTTGCTCTGTAAGCGACCAACCAGATGTCTGTGAGTGAGTACGCAGTGCAAGCGATTTCGGGTTCTTGGCACCAAAGCTCTTCACAATCTTAGCCCATAACAGACGTCCGGCACGCATCTTAGCAATCTCCATAAAGTGATTCATACCGATGGCCCAGAAGAACGACAGGCGTGGTGCGAAAGCGTCTACATCGATACCTGCCTCAATACCCGCTTTCAGGTATTCCATACCGTCGGCAAGGGTGTAAGCCAACTCGATATCCGCTGTTGCTCCGGCTTCCTGCATGTGATAACCCGAGATAGAGATAGAGTTGAACTTAGGCATCTTCTGAGATGTATATTCGAAGATATCAGCGATAATCTTCATAGAGAATTCAGGTGGATATATATATGTATTACGCACCATGAATTCTTTCAGAATATCATTCTGGATTGTTCCGGCCATTTCTTCCAGTTTGGCGCCTTGTTCTAACCCTGCGTTGATATAGAATGCAAGCACGGGAAGTACGGCACCGTTCATTGTCATAGATACTGACATCTGATTCAAGGGAATACCTTCGAACAATACTTTCATATCCTCAACCGAGCAAATAGATACCCCTGCTTTACCTACGTCGCCCACTACACGAGGGTGGTCAGCATCGTATCCACGGTGCGTGGCAAGGTCAAATGCTACGGAAAGTCCTTTCTGTCCCGATGCAAGATTACGACGATAGAATGCGTTAGATTCCGAAGCAGTTGAGAACCCTGCATACTGGCGGATTGTCCACGGACGCATTGCGTACATACCTGAGTATGGTCCGCGTAGGAATGGAGGAATACCAGACGCGTAGTTCAGGTGTTCCATGCCTTCGAGGTCTTCTTTTGTATAGACAGGCTTAACGGGAATCAATTCAGGAGTCATCCAGTTAGCCTCTATACCATTATCAGCAGCCCATTTTGTAGCGTCAGTCGCTGCAAAACCTGCTTTGTTAATGTCTATATTTTTAAAATTTGGTTTCATATTTTTTTAAGCTTTTAGCTATTAGCCCTTAGCTGTTAGCCTTGAATTTGCTAATTTGCTAATTGAATAATTTCCGAATTAGTTTATACCCAGTTTAGCATTGAACATCCTTAGCGTTTCCAATACATTGCTCTTCACATTTACGAAGTGCTCTATACCTTGTGCTTTTAGTTCTTCCATACAAGCAGGAGCCCCTGCTACCACGAATTGTTCTTTGCCTTCTATCAGCTTGTAAGCTTCAGGGGCAAGTGTTGCATATTCATCGTCGCTCGAACAAAGAACGATAATGTCGGCATTCTTTTCGCGTGCGGCTTTTACTCCGGCTTCAACAGTTTCGAAACCTAAGTTGTCGATAATCTTGTAACCTGCACAAGCGAAGAAGTTACTGGAGAACTGAGCACGTGCAAGACGCATACCCAGATTTCCGATAGTAAGCATGAATACGGTAGGCGCGCCATGTGTTTCAGTAGCTAAACGCATTTCTTCAAATGCTGTACCTAAGCGGTCGGTAGGAAGCGGCATATAAGGCGCATCTTTTCCACAGCCACATCCGCAAGCCTCTTTCTCTACGATTTTGCTGCTTGCTTTTTCAGTAAAGTTAGGGAACTGGTTAGTACCTAATAGTATTTCGCGGCGGGTCGCCAATGCTTTAAATCTGTTGTCGGCTGATGCTTTTACAGCTGTCTGTATAATGTTAGCCTTCAGTGCTTCGTAGAAACCTTTTTCGTCTGTTTCAAGAAACAGTTTCCATGCCTGTTCGGCGATAGACTTAGTCAGGTTTTCAATATAATATGAACCCGAAGACGGATCTGTAATCTTATCGAAGTGACATTCTTCTTTCAACAGCAATTGCTGGTTACGTGCAATACGTTCCGAGAAATCGTCCGGAGTTTTGTATGTTTCGTCGAACGGACGTACTGTAAGTGAATTGATTCCCGCAATAGTTGCCGACATAGCTTCAGTCTGTGTGCGCAGTAAATTTACATGAGCATCGTATACAGTCTTGTTGAAAGTAGATGTCTGCGCATGGGCATATATTTTAGCAGCGCAACGGCATGTTCCGTCTCCCGCTTTGTTTGGGCATTCATGATTGCAGGTAGGTTTATAGGCATCTACTATTTCAGCCCACAACCAGCGTGCAGCACGGAATTTGGCAATTTCCATAAAGTAATTGCCGCCGATTCCGAAGTTGAACTTGATTTTTTTAGCAACAAGTGTAGCATCCAAACCTGTTTCTACAAGTGCGCTTAATATCTGGTTTCCGTTAGCTAATGCATAGCCCAGTTCCTGATAGATGTATGCTCCACCATCGCTAGTCGTGTGTGCATTTACAGCCAATACGCGGAAGCGTGGAAGCGGTGCGGCAGCTTTTACTATTTCGGCGGCTTTTTCTACCCATCCTTCTGCATCACGGCCTTTCTTCAAAAGTGGCTTGAAAGGGTCGTAGTTTACCGAACCAAAGCATTGCATAATGTCGGCACCCGTTCCCTTGATATATTCGACCAATATTTTGGTCAGTTCGAGAGACTTACGATAGCATGTGCTGAAATTGAGTTCCACAGCTTCGGGATGAATGCCGTTAAGTAATGTTTTGATGTTTTCGGCACTTACATCATCTCCGTCGATATTGAAACCAAGCGATGTAATACCTTTATTCAGAATATCGAGGGCTTTGGCATTTGCAGCCTTGAAGTCGTTTACACAGATATCCTGACGTGTGTACCAGTCGTTATCTTTCTTGGTACCGCGTACATAAGGAAATTCGCCCGGCAGGGAAGCAGTTGCAGCCATACCTTCGGTGTTTTCACTTCTGTAGAAAGGGTTTACTTTAAACCCTTCGTTTGTTCTCCAAACGAGTTTTTTCTCAAAGTCGGCCCCTTTCAGGTCAGCCGTAATCTTAGCCATCCACTCATCGGTCGAAATCGGTGGAAAGTCTGAGAAAAGCTTTTCTTTTTGATTAGCCATGATTAATTTTTATTGTTTAATGTATATAGGTTTTATTATATAATGCTGTTTTTTAGCTGATTATGTGATCTTTATCTATATCTGCATAAATGCTATTTATAAGTGCTTATACTCAAATAGTTATACTTTTTGAAATTGCAGTACAAAAGTAAGTCATTTAGTTTGCTTAGTAAAGTTTTAAAGGCTAAATTTTTGTGCTTTTAGAATGATAATTTGTTAATTGGGATATTGTGTATGTTAATATGTAATATCAAATGATCAGATGTTAATAAGATGAAGGGAATATGTATTTCTTTAAGTTATTATTTATAACAAGAGAGATACTGTAAAAATATTACAGTATCTCTCTTTCAGGTCTGAAATAAAGTTGGATTCTTAGGTATTAATAGAATGTTTCAGGATATATATTTCTTAGTTCTATATATAAGGCCCCATTTCTGTCAACAACTTGTACCTTATTTTCTCTGGATAACCATCCAACTGCAAGGAGTATTAATGAATCTTTGTAGTGGGTATGATCTCCGATTTGTCTTACCGAAAGACTTCCTTTACTAGAGAGGAGTTGCCATATGTCACCGGCTTTAACTCCGATCGCATTATCAATCATAGCAATAAACTTTTAGATTAAAAATGTCTTTGTCAAAAAAACTATATAGAATGTTCCGGATATATTATATCCATCGAGGGCATTGTACAATAAAAGAGTTAAAAAATATCACAGGAATTGCATCAACTAATTTCCTTCATACGATAAAGATAATAACATTTTTCGTTTAAGAAAGAAAATTAACAAAAATATTTCACAAAAACATGTTTTCCAGCTTAAAGTAGGCGATTTTTTCATTTATGATTTTATTTTCTTAAAATTTCCCATATATGCAATTCTTTAATAAAAAGGATGGGAATAATATTATTTTTTTCTTCAATAAAATCCGAAAACTTTATCTATACCATAAAAACAAATTTTAGTCATATGAAAACAACATCAGTATTCAGGCGCAACCTCGAAGTTATTAATCAGAGAATGCGCTATATTGTAAATAAGGGCTCTACTCGTTCGTCCAAAACTTATAGTATTCTGCAACTATTGCATACTATAGCCGTGGAATCTGAAACTCCGAGAACTATATCTGTTGTTTCCGAATCGATGCCTCATCTGAAACGGGGATGCATACGTGATTTTATGGATATGCTGCAATGCGAAGAGATGTGGATTCAGAAAAACTGGAATGCAACGGATAAGATTTATAAGGTGAATAATTCTATTATAGAATTCTTTTCGGCTGATAATCCGGGCAAAGTACATGGCCCGTCGCGTGATATACTATATATAAATGAGTGCATCAACATAGATTATGAAGTATACCGACAACTGGCAATCCGCACTACAGAATATATTATCCTCGACTGCAATCCCTGCTTCGAATTCTGGCTCGATGAGAAGGTGCTTGTTTTGCCCGAAGCTAAACTTATACATTCTACTTACCGCGACAACGAATTCCTATCCAGTGCGCAGGTAAGGGAGATAGAATCGAACCGCAACGATGAAGACTGGTGGCGGGTATACGGCGAAGGACTGACAGGTACGCGACAGGGTGTAATTGTTCGCAACTGGGATATAGTGACTTCTCTGCCCGAAACTTATAAGAAACGCTGGATTGGTATCGACTTTGGTTTCACGAACGACCCGACGGCAATTGTGGATATCCGTCTTGCCGAGGGTGAATTGTGGATAGATGAAATATTATATGCTAAAGGTTACGACAATCTCATGATAGCCGCCCACCTGAAGAATTCAGGTATTTCACGGAATATCCCGATTATAGCCGATAGCGCCGAGCCAAAAAGTATCCGCGAGATACAGGCAAAAGGCTGGAAAGTGGAGCCTGCGCAGAAAGGAAAAGACAGTATCGGTACGGGGATTTCGATATTGAATCGCTACCGGAAGCATGTCACGCGGCGTAGTGCTAATATAATCAATGAGTATCGTAATTACCATTGGAGAATGGACGACTTGGGCAATGTGACGAATACACCTGTCGACAAATTTAATCATGCTATCGATGCGCAACGCTATGTGTGCCTGAATAAGCTGATGGAGAAAAGTGAGGGGATGAATTATTCAATAATAAAAGGAAAAATTAATTAATCGATCAGCAAATTCGAAAAACAGCAAATGTTATTCATTTTTGAATT
>NZ_JOMI01000008.1 GCF_000711235.1 Prevotella sp. 10(H)
CCGATTCTGTGGCACCCATTGTGGAATTCTTGCGGGACGATATAAGGGTATTATAGAATCTTTAGAATGGAAGAAAAAGTGACAAATACGTTACTTTTGTTACCTTTTAACTAAATATGGTTAATTAATGTTAATAAATGATGGTGGTGAATTATTTCCACCGCTTTGCGCCATTGGCATATTTACATATTTGCTAATTGGCACATTGATCACCATTAATTGGCAAACGAACAAAACAATACATTAAACTATTTTTCCTACCTTTGTGCTCTGAAAAATGAGATATCAACATGGCAGAAACCAAAGAGCAATTTGAGCATGTAATTGCAATCTGCCGTAGCCTTTTTGCAAAGAAATTAAAGGATTACGGTGCTTCGTGGCGTATACTGCGCCCTCAGTCGGTTACAGATCAGATACTGATTAAGGCTAAGCGTATCAGGAGCATAGAAGAGAAGGGTATGAGCCTGATAGATGAAGGAATCGCCCCGGAGTTTATCGGTATTGTAAACTATGGTATTATAGGCCTTATTCAACTGGAAGAAGGTTTTGCCGATAGTGTTGATATGAACGAAAACGAAGTCTTAGCGTTATATGATAAACATATGACCGAGACAAAAGAACTGATGTATGCCAAAAATCATGATTATGACGAGGCTTGGCGCTCTATGCGCATCAGTTCATATACAGACCTTATACTTACAAAGATATACCGCACAAAACAGATAGAAGAGAATAAAGGTAAAACAATCGTGTCGGAAGGAATAGAGGCCAATTATATGGATATGATCAATTATTCATTGTTCGGCCTTATAAAGCTTGAATTTCCGGACGAAGAAAATTGATTAGCGGACAAAGATGAGAGATAAAGGTATAAAGATATTAGTTGAGATTTCCAGAATCATTCTGGGCGCTACCTTTATATTTTCGGGCTTTGTAAAGACTGTCGATCCTTTCGGCACTGCTTATAAAATAGAAGATTATTTTGCAGCCTTCGGTCTTACTTCTCTTTCTTTTATGTCTTTTCCTCTATCTGCATTGCAGGGAATTATTGAATTTGCTATGGGAGCCTGTATGTTATTCGGAATATACCGTCGTTGGAATTCACGATTGACTTTGATAGTAATGGTCTTTATGACTTTTCTCACTTTCTATCTTGCAATAGCTAATCCGGTAGATGACTGCGGCTGTTTCGGAGATTTCCTTATTATTACCAACTGGCAGACATTCTATAAGAATATAGTTCTGTTATTATGTGCTGCTGTTGTCTTTATATATCCCGAAAAGATTAGCAATCTTTTTACAGGAAAAACTTACTGGCTGGCCTTTTTATATATCATCATCTTTATCAGTCTTTTCACTTTCCGTAATTATATATATGAACCATTATTCGACTTCCGTCCTTACAGAATCGGCGCAAATATTCCCGAACTAAATGGAATAGACGAAGGTAAAGGACGCGAGGAAAAGACAATGTTGTTATATGCTAAAGACGGAGTAGAAAAGGAGTTTACCGAAGATAACATCCATGGGAAACAGTACATGGGTATTTGTCAGGATGGAAACCGAAGTATTGAAAAAAGGAGAGGAATCTCCGATAAAGGACTTTGTTATAAATGAACTGGTTTTCGATGCAAAAAAAACAGAGATAATTGCACAGAATGATATTACTACGGAAGTTTTATCGGACAGCAATTATGTTTTCCTGATGTTCTCATCATCTCTGGAAGATATCAATATGTCATATCTCAGTAGTTTCGAAGATGTGAATGAATATGCTAAATATGACGGCTATAAATTCTATTGCGTTACATCATCCCACGACCGATGAGATAATAAATGGTCGGATGAGAATGTGATCAATTTCAGATTTTGCTCGATGGATGAGCGGGCAATAAAAACCGTCATCCGTTCCAAACCCCGGACTGGTATTGTTAAAAGGCGGTATCGTTATCAACAAATGGCCTGATATAGATGTTCCTGCAGAAGAAGATCTGGTTAAGCCTTTAAATGAATTGTCTTACGGTCAGTTGATTGACGAAGGAAGTCAGGATAGAAAGCATCTCTTTTATGTATGCCTAACATTCTTAGTACCGTTATTAGGGCTTAAAGGATTAGACTTGCTGTTTTTCAGAAGAAAGCGAAAAGAGGCTGCTGCTGTGGAAGAGGAGAATATTCAGGAATAAAATACGTTTACACTATAATAAATATAATAAAAACACATTAATCATGAGAAAGAACATTGTTGCAGGAAACTGGAAAATGAATAAGAATTTACAGGAAGGAGTTGCTTTTGCAAAAGACCTTGAAGCTGCTCTTGCCGGTAAAGCATTGAAATGGGATGTAATTATCGGAACTCCGTTTATTCATCTTGCTAGCGTTGCATCATCTACAAAATTGGGAGTAGCCGCTCAGAACTGTGCGGACAAGGCTTCGGGTGCTTATACCGGAGAGGTATCTGCTGATATGGTGGCTTCTACAGGTGCTAAATATGTAATATTGGGACACTCTGAACGTCGTACATATTACGGTGAAACAGATGCAATCCTTAAAGAAAAGTATTGCTGGCATTAGCTAATGGACTCAGCCCGATTTTCTGTATTGGTGAAACTAAAGACGAAAGAGAAAGAATGTACATTTCGACGTAGTTAAGAACAAACTGTAGATGCACTTTTCGAACTTTCAGCTGAAGATTTCTCTAAGATCGTTATTGCATACGAGCCGGTTTGGGCTATCGGAACAGGCCTTACTGCAACATCTGCTCAGGCTCAGGAAATGCATGCTTATATCCGTCAGACAATTGCTGATAAATACGGAAAAGAAGTAGCTGACAATACATCTATCCTTTACGGAGGTAGTGCTAACGGCGGTAATGCAAAAGAATTGTTTGCATGTCCTGATATCGATGGTGGTCTTATCGGTGGCGCTTCTCTCGATGTAGAGAAATTTATCCCTGTGATCGAAGGATTCTAATCCTTCCTACATATACATTGCAGGGGAATAAGAATTCCCTGCAATTGATTTTCTTTATAAAATGGACGATATGAAAAAGAGTCTTTATATTTTTCTTGTTTTATCTCTAATTTCCGGATTTGCGGTGGCACAGAACGGGAACAGGACGATAATAGATGATCTGAATACATCCAAATGGGGACAAGGAAATGTGAAAGTTATGCAGGACGAAGCAGTGCAGAATGTTCTGGGCATACGCCAGACTGCTGCTGTTATTGCTCCGGACACTACAAAAACTATAGGCGCTATCGATCCGGCGGCAAACTTTACAAAAGTAAAAGGATTTAAGATACAGGTATTCTCAGGCAACAATCAACAACGTTCCAAGCGGGAAGCCGAATCAAAACAAGCACAGGTCAGGACACAGTTTCCTGAGCTGGAATCAGTCGTGAGTTTTGTTTCTCCTTTCTGGCGTCTGCGGGTAGGTAACTTTTTGACGAGAGAGGATGCCAACACAATGCTGAAAGAGATGAAAAAAGCATTTCCCGGATTTGGGCGGGAGATGTATGTTGTAGATGATGTTGTAAAACGTCCTGTACATTAATTTATAAGATGAATTAATATCTTCACAATGCAAGAAGAACAAAATACAGAGTTGCTGGCAGATCATTATAAGAAAATAATAAGTCTTTTGGGAGAAGATGCGGAACGCGAGGGTTTACTCGATACACCGCAGAGGGTAGCAAAAGCAATGCAATTCCTGACGAAGGGATACTGTGAAAGTCCGGAGGAAATATTACAGAAGGCCCTCTTTAAGGAAGATTACCGGCAAATGGTGATTGTAAAGGATATCGATTTCTATTCACTCTGTGAGCATCATATGCTCCCGTTTTGGGGTAAAGCGCATGTCGCTTATATTCCGAATGGCCATATCACCGGTCTTAGTAAGATTGCAAGGGTAGTGGATGTATATGCCCGCCGTCTGCAGGTACAGGAGCGGATGACACTGCAGATAAAAGCTTGCATACAAAAAACGCTTAACCCTTTAGGAGTCATGGTTGTAATAGAAGCACAGCATATGTGTATGCAGATGCGGGGAGTGGAAAAGCAGAATTCTACAACAACTACTTCCGATTTTACGGGAGTATTTAATCAGGCAAAAACCCGCGAAGAGTTTATAAATCTTATCCGTTAAAGATGATAACTTATAGCTAAATATTCACGGGGTTTTCTGAATAAGAATAACCTCGTTTTTTGTTGAGATAAGAAGAGAAATATGTATTTGTATAATATCCATACCCACAACATTGGATCACGGGAAATAGAAGGCTATAAATTCCGTTATATATTAAATACCTTCCCGGATGATTTGAGAAGAAATCTTCTGAGAATGAAGATGTATGGTTTTCATGCGGGATACATCCATGGTATATTGATGATATTTCACGTCAGATATCACTTTTAGAAGAAATAGCATCTGATGAAAGGGTCGTAGCGATAGGTGAAGCCGGACTGGATAAAATGAAAGGCCCGGATATTAATATTCAGATAGATGTTTTTAGGCAGCAAATAGAATTAGCTGTAAAAGTTGGTAAACCTCTTATCATTCATTGTGTAAAAGCATGGGATGAATTGGTTGCTTTACATAAAGAATATAAGACAGACATTCCCTGGATAATTCATGGCTATAGAGGAAATGCACAGCAAGCTGCACAACTCGGTAAAATCGGATTTAAGTTTTCATTTGGTGAACATTTCAATGAAGAAACATTACGCTCTTTGCCAATCGAATCTATTTTTTGTGAAACGGATACATCAGAAGTTACAATTTGTAAGGTATATAGTTCGATTTCGGATGTACTTCATATTGAAATTAATCAATTTGTCGAAAAAATAGAGTATAATATCAAAAAATATATCAAATAATTTACAAAAGTATATCTGTGTATTCCTGATTTTATTATTTTTACCAGTCTAAAGCTTACAAATTGACATGATAGATATAAATGCTCATATATTATTGATCTATACAGGCGGAACGATCGGGATGGTCGAGAATCCTGTAACAGGATCGCTTGAGCCTTTCGATTTTGCACATCTAAACAGCCATTTGCCCGAATTGCAACGCTTTAGATTCCATGTCGATCATATCGTATTCGATCCGGTTATCGATTCTTCGGATATCACACCGGAGCATTGGAAGAAAATAGTATATGTCATTGAGAGTAATTATAATAAATATGACGGCTTTGTAATTCTTCACGGTACTGATACTATGGCCTATACAGCATCGGCGCTTAGCTTTATGATCGAGAATCTTCATAAGCCTGTTGTTCTTACCGGTGCACAACTGCCGATCGGTAAATTACGTACTGATGCTAAAGAAAACCTTATTACGGCTCTTGAGATTGCTGCAGATAAAGATGTTTTGGGAAATCCTATTGTGCCCGAAGTGTGCATATTCTTTCAGAATGACTTATTGAGAGGCAACAGGACAACCAAAGTAAATGCAGATAACTTCAATGCATTCAAATCATATAACTACCCCAATCTTGGAAAATCGGGAATACAGATAAGGTACGACCGCAAGGTTATCCACCAGCCCGATTATGATAAGAAAACGGTCTTTCATTACTTTCTCGATACTCGTATAGCTACATTGAAGTTATTTCCGGGTATTAGCCCTCATACGGTAGAGGCTGTTTTAATGCAGAAGAATATTAAAGCAGTTATTCTCGAAACATACGGATCGGGAAATGCACCCCTATCCTCTTGGTTTATAGATTCTATACGCGAAGCTGTCAAAAGAGGCATAGTTATCGTCAATATCACTCAGTGCAATACAGGTATGGTAGATATGCAGCGATACGAGACAGGTCGCGAATTACTGAGAGCCGGCGTTATCAGCGGTTCGGATGCGACATTCGAAACAGCCGTAGCTAAATTGATGTTTCTCATAGGCCACAAATATAGCAAAGAAGATATTCAGATACGGATGCGGGTACCGTTAATAGGTGAAATAACACGTTTCGAAGACAGGGTTAATGAAACGATATGAGAACCTGCGGCTTTTAGCCGAAAAAGCACAACCATCGTTTCTGCAATATTACAAGAAGAATAAGAAACGTTTGGCAAAAATGGATACCGAAGTTCAGGAAATACATGATGAAGTATCCGATGAAATTGATTGCCTGTTATGCGCTAACTGTTGCAGGACATTAGGGCCTGCTCTCTATGATAAAGATATCGAACGTATGGCAAAGGCTTTGAGAATAAAGCCGGCTGAGGTTGTATCTTCGTATCTTAGAATAGATGAAGACGGGGATTATGTTTTCAGAAGTATGCCCTGTTCTTTTTTACTTCCCGATAATTATTGCTCCATATATGAATCCCGGCCTAAAGCCTGTCGGGAATATCCTCACACCGACCGAAAAAAGTTTGAACAAATTTTCAAACTAACTGTTAAAAATACAGAAACTTGCCCGATAGCATACGAGGTGCTACTTCGGTTGGTGAAAAAATGATTAATAGAATATATGAAGAGTTTTTATCTCTTGTTGGCGTTAATATTCTTAGCGCTCACTTCACTACATGCACAGAATGATACAGTTCAGCAGGATACGATTACTGTAAATAAACATACTTCTGATACAACCAAAAGTGTCAAGGAGTTTATCTCACATCAAACAGATGCATTGATAGGTTCGGTGTTTGGGCCTTCTAAGCAGCTAAGTAATGCCGACAGCATCGTAAACAAATTTGATTCACAGCCTTCTTTTGGGATTTACAAGGATAACTATTTTGTGCTCGGAACCGAAATGTTCCATAAGCCTACAAAATACAATTCTGACGTTAAATTTCAGATCAGTGTGATGCACAGGATTACGAATAGTACACTCCCATTGAAAACATATTTGTTTTTAACCTATACTCAAAAAGCTTACTGGGATGTTTTTCAGGATTCTTTCCCTTTTCGGGATTTAAACTTCAATCCAACTTTGGGGCTTGGAAAAGCTTTGGTCCGGAATAATCGATTCCTTGGTACTATAAATATGCAGTTTGAGCATGAATCGAACGGAAAGGATGGAGATGCTTCCCGTAGCTGGAATAAGATATCATTTGGTAGTTACTTAACTCTGAACGACCGTATGACATTCCAGACAAAATTATGGATTCCCATAGTTGACGGATCCAATAATAAGGATATTGTTCATTATTCGGGATGGGGATTATTCGCTTTTGACTACTCCAGTGCAAAAAGGAAATACAATATAGGAGCTGTTGTTACTAAAAGAGGAGGTGCGAATTTGAGTGCTAATATCGAGCTCAATTTTTCGATTCGTCTTTTTAGTGACGATAATCAATATCTCTTTCTTCAATACTATAATGGGTACGGAGAATCTATGCTCGATTATAAACAATACAGACAACGGATTCGGCTGGGATTCGTAATTAAACCGAATTTCTTCACGATATATTAGAAGAATATTCAGACTGCAATATTCTTATTTATAGAGCATTGAAAAATTACTTTATTTTTCTTTGTTTTTTCTTCGATAAATATTTGGAGATAGATAAATAAAATACATATCTTTGCACCCGCTTTGATACTCAGCGGCGGCTGATTTAAGAGATAAAAAGCTTAGATATTTGATATAACAAATCAGTTATATAAAAAGTTTTAGAGCGAGATAGCGATCTTTGATAAAATGACAACAGAAGATAGAGTGTAGTACAGGAATGCTAATTAATAATTAACAATTAATAATTAGCAACAAGATACTAGAGATAGTATCAGGGTATTACCGTCAATTAGATTTAGGATATAAGTTTAATGAAAGAGGACAGGATCAGAAGGTATAAAAAGAAAGAATATACAAAGAAGAGTTTGATCCTGGCTCAGGATGAACGCTAGCGATAGGCCTAACACATGCAAGTCGAGGGGCAGCACGGTGTAGCAATACATTGGTGGCGACCGGCGCACGGGTGAGTAACGCGTATGCAACCTACCTACAACAGGGGCATAACCCGGAGAAATCCGGACTAATACCGCATAAAACAGGGGCTCCGCATGGAGATATTTGTTAAAGATTTATCGGTTGTAGATGGGCATGCGTTCCATTAGCCAGTTGGTGAGGTAACGGCTCACCAAAGCAACGATGGATAGGGGAACTGAGAGGTTTATCCCCCACACTGGAACTGAGACACGGACCAGACTCCTACGGGAGGCAGCAGTGAGGAATATTGGTCAATGGGCGAGAGCCTGAACCAGCCAAATCGCGTGAAGGAAGACTGCCTTATGGGTTGTAAACTTCTTTTATAGGGGAATAAAAAGGCTTACGCGTAAGCTATTGCATGTACCCTATGAATAAGCATCGGCTAACTCCGTGCCAGCAGCCGCGGTAATACGGAGGATGCGAGCGTTATCCGGATTTATTGGGTTTAAAGGGTGCGCAGGCGGGCTATTAAGTCAGCGGTGAAATTTTCAGGCTCAACCTGAACACTGCCGTTGAAACTGGTAGCCTTGAGTGTGGATGAAGTAGGCGGAATTCGTTGTGTAGCGGTGACATGCTTAGATATAACGAGGAACTCCGATTGCGTAGGCAGCTTACTAAGCCATAACTGACGCTCATGCACGAAAGCGTGGGGATCAAACAGGATTAGATACCCTGGTAGTCCACGCCGTAAACGATGATTACTAGTTGTATGCGATATACCGTATGTGACTAAGCGAAAGCGATAAGTAATCCACCTGGGGAGTACGCCGGCAACGGTGAAACTCAAAGGAATTGACGGGGGCCCGCACAAGCGGAGGAACATGTGGTTTAATTCGATGATACGCGAGGAACCTTACCCGGGCTTGAAATGCAGAAGAATAACGAAGAAATTTGTTAGCCAGCAATGGCTTCTGTGTAGGTGCTGCATGGTTGTCGTCAGCTCGTGCCGTGAGGTGTCGGCTTAAGTGCCATAACGAGCGCAACCCACATTATTAGTTACTAACAGGTCAAGCTGAGGACTCTAATAAGACTGCCGGCGTAAGCTGCGAGGAAGGTGTGGATGACGTCAAATCAGCACGGCCCTTACGTCCGGGGCGACACACGTGTTACAATGGGTGGTACAAAGGGCAGCTACCGGGCGACCGGATGCCAATCTCCAAAGCCACTCCCAGTTCGGATCGGAGTCTGCAACTCGACTCCGTGAAGCTGGATTCGCTAGTAATCGCGCATCAGCCATGGCGCGGTGAATACGTTCCCGGGCCTTGTACACACCGCCCGTCAAGCCATGGAAGCTGGGGGTATCTGAAGTGCGTAACCGCAAGGAGCGTCCTAGGGTAAAACCGGTGACTGGGGCTAAGTCGTAACAAGGTAGCCGTACCGGAAGGTGCGGCTGGAACACCTCCTTTCTGGAGACCTGTCCGAAAAGGTAATACTTTAGAAAGTATTGCACTCTGTCGAAGTTGTTATAAAAATATAACTCAGTTACGAGTTACCAGTTATAAGTTACCAGTATTTAAAATTACTGATGACTGCTAACTGTTAACTGCTAACTGACAAGAGAAACCAGGAAGCTGACAGCTCAGTTTCAGGGAGAAAGTAAAGCCAGTCCTATAGCTCAGTTGGTTAGAGCGCTACACTGATAATGTAGAGGTCGGCAGTTCAAATCTGCCTGGGACTACCGCGATGCGATAGCATCGCAATTAGCAAATGTACCAATTAGCTAATTGACAAACGGGGGATTAGCTCAGCTGGCTAGAGCACCTGCCTTGCACGCAGGGGGTCAACGGTTCGAATCCGTTATTCTCCACAGATTTAATTATGAATTAAGGATTATGAATAAAGAGTATTATCACTCGTAACTTGTAACCCGTAACTTGTAACTAAAAAGAAGATCTTTGACATGATGTAAAACAAGAGCAAGTAAAGAAAAGATTAGAAATAATCTTCTCAAACCCACAAACCAGTTAACAGCTTGCAGTTAACAGCTAACAAGTATCAGTACTTGTAACCTGTAACCTGTAACTTGTAACTGTTTTGAAAAAAGAATAAAGAAAGTAGGAAAGGGCACATGGGGGATGCCTAGGCTCTCAGAGGCGAAGAAGGACGTGATAAGCTGCGAAAAGCTGGGGGAAGTGCAAATAACTTTTGATCCCCGGATCTCCGAATGGGGCAACCCAGTAACTGAAGAAGTTACTACACTGATTAATCAGTGAGCTAACCCGGGGAACTGAAACATCTAAGTACCCGGAGGAAAAGAAAATAAAAATGATTCCCGAAGTAGTGGCGAGCGAACCGGGAAGAGCCCAAACCAATAATGTTTAGGCATTATTGGGGTTGTAGGACTGCGTCGTGGCACGACCTGTTGGAAGTAGAACGTTTTGGAAAAAACGATCACAGAGGGTGACAATCCCGTATACGACTCCGACAGTAAGCCTAGCAGTATCCTGAGTAGCGCGGGACACGAGAAATCCTGTGTGAATCTGCGGGGACCATCCCGTAAGGCTAAATACTCCTGAGAGACCGATAGTGAACCAGTACCGTGAGGGAAAGGTGAAAAGCACCTCGAACAGAGGAGTGAAACAGACCCTGAAACCATGTGCCTACAAGCGGTCGGAGCACGTAAGTGTGACGGCGTGCCTTTTGCATAATGAACCTACGAGTTACTCTTACTGGCAAGGTTAAGAACTAGGAAGTTCCGAGCCGAAGCGAAAGCAAGTCTTAACAGGGCGATTTTAGTCAGTAGGAGTAGACGCGAAACCAAGTGATCTACCCTTGGGCAGGTTGAAGGTTAGGTAACACTAACTGGAGGACCGAACCGGTAAGCGTTGAAAAGCTTTCGGATGACCTGAGGGTAGGGGTGAAAGGCTAATCAAACTTGGAGATAGCTCGTACTCCCCGAAATGCATTTAGGTGCAGCCTCGGCTTATAACTTATGTCAGGTAGAGCGACTGATTGGATGCGAGGGCTTCGCCGCCTATCAAGTCCAGATAAACTCCGAATGGGCATAAGTGATTACCGGGAGTGAGGGCATGGGTGCTAAGGTCCATGTCCGAGAGGGAAAGAACCCAGACCATCAGCTAAGGTCCCCAAATACATGTTCAGTTGAATTAACGAAGTATGACTACCAAGACAGCTAGGATGTTGGCTTGGAAGCAGCCATTCATTTAAAGAGTGCGTAACAGCTCACTAGTCGAGTGGTCGTGCGTGGATAATAATCGGGCATAAACATGTTACCGAAGCTATGGGATAAAATATTATCGGTAGGGGAGCATTCCACTCCGCCTTGAAGGCAAAGCGTAAGCTTTACTGGAGCGTGTGGAAAAGCAAATGTAGGTATAAGTAACGATAAAGGAGGTGAGAAACCTCCTCGCCGAAAGACTAAGGTTTCCTGATCAACGCTAATCGGATCAGGGTAAGTCGGGCCCTAAGGTGTAGCCGAACGGCGAAGCCGATGGACGAACCGGTTAATATTCCGGTACTGTTATACAGAGTGAAGTGGGGACGCAGGAGTGACACTGTTGCCAAGTGACGGATTACTTGGTTAAAGGAAGTAGACGTTGATTCCGGTAGGCAAATCCGCCGGGAGAGTTGAAACTGATAGTACTACAATCCTTCGGGAGCGTAGATAATACAGGTAAACAGACTGCCTAGAAAAACCGCTAAACGCTAATCTGTCTAGCACCCGTACCACAAACGGACACACGTAGTCGGGTTGAAAATACTAAGGCGCTCGAGCGATTCACAGTTAAGGAATTAGGCAAAATGACCCTGTAACTTCGGGATAAAGGGTGCCGGCTGAAAGGTCGGCCGCAGAGAATAGGAGAAGGCAACTGTTTAACAAAAACACATGGCTGTGCAAATTTGAAAGAAGAAGTATACAGTCTGACACCTGCCCGGTGCTGGAAGGTTAAGAGGAGAAGTCATGGCTTTCGGGTCAGAAGCTTTGAATTGAAGCCCCAGTAAACGGCGGCCGTAACTATAACGGTCCTAAGGTAGCGAAATTCCTTGTCGGGTAAGTTCCGACCTGCACGAATGGTGTAATGATCTTCTCACTGTCTCAACTGTGATCTCGGTGAAATTGTAGTATCGGTGAAGATGCCGATTACCCGCGATGGGACGAAAAGACCCCGTGAACCTTTACTATAGCTTTACATTGACGTTGGGCACTTGATGTGTAGGATAGGCCGGAGGCCGTGAAGCAGGCACGCCAGTGTTTGTGGAGCCACCCTTGAAATACGGCCCTTTGATTGTTTGACGTCTAACCCGCAGTTGCGGGAACAGTGTATGGTGGGTAGTTTGACTGGGGTGGTCGCCTCCAAAAGAGTAACGGAGGCTTCTAAAGGTGTGCTCACGACGATTGGTAACCGTCGGCAGAGTGTAATGGTATAAGCACGCTTGACTGAGAGGCTCACAAGCCGAACAGGTAGGAAACTAGAGCATAGTGATCCGGTGGTTTCAGTATGGAATGGCCATCGCTCAAAGGATAAAAGGTACTCCGGGGATAACAGGCTGATCATTCCCAAGAGCTCATATCGACGGAATGGTTTGGCACCTCGATGTCGGCTCGTCACATCCTGGGGCTGGAGCAGGTCCCAAGGGTTGGGCTGTTCGCCCATTAAAGTGGCACGCGAGCTGGGTTCAGAACGTCGTGAGACAGTTCGGTCTCTATCTATCGTGGGCGCGGGATATTTGCGGGGATCTGACACTAGTACGAGAGGACCGTGTTGGACGCACCCCTGGTTCACCGGTTGTTCCGCCAGGAGCATCGCCGGGTAGCTAAGTGCGGATCGGATAAGTGCTGAAAGCATCTAAGTACGAAGCCGGCCTCAAGATAAGATATCCATTAAGGGTGGTTGTAGACTACGACCTAGATAGGCTACAGGTGTAAAGGCAGCAATGTCATAGCCGAGTAGTACTAATTGCCCGGACGCTTTCTAAAAGGAGCTGTTAGCTTATAGCCCAAAGCCATTAGCTAGCAGCCCAGGACAAAACAACGGTTTGAACAGATAATCATAATCGAACCTTTACTTACTCTTTTACATCGTGTTAACATACACGATTGATAATTATTAATTGTTCATTGATAATTATTAATTGCATGTTATTCAGGTGGTTATAACACCGGGGTTCCACCTCTTCCCATTCCGAACAGAGAAGTTAAGCCCGGTCGTGCCGATGGTACTGCGAAAGCGGGAGAGTAGGTTGCCGCCGTTTTAAATCGAGAAGGGAGTTCTATTAAGAACTCCCTTCTTTGTTATATATAAAGTCTCATATTGGAGTTTATCCTTCTACAAAGAAAAGGTTTAAGATAGCAATGTCTTAATGAATTTCTTATATTTGTAGAAACTAAATCTTTATCATATGAAAATATTTGCCCATAGAAAGTTTTTACTATTTGTCTTTTCATTTTTTATAGCCCTATCTACTTTTGCTACAGCGCCTATTAAAGCGCTGATAATAACCGGACAAAATAATCATAACTGGCAGGTAAGCCATGTTGTTCTGAAGAATATTATGGAAAATTCCGGATTATTTACTGTTGATTTTTCAATTTCTCCCAAACATGGTGAAAAAATGAATAATTATATTATAGACTTTTCTCCATATCAACTGGTTGTCCTTGATTATAACGGTGATAACTGGCCTAAGACTACACAAGACCGATTTTTGGAATATGTCCGTAATGGAGGAGGAGTAGTGGTATATCATGCTGCAAATAATGCTTTTACTGATTGGGTGGAATTTAATAAAATAATTGCTTTGGGTGGATGGAATAATCGTAATGAATCTTCAGGCCCTTGGGTATACTGGAAAGATAATAAACTTGTAAGAGATAATTCTCCCGGGGTTGGAGGATCGCATGGACAGCAAAGCGAATATGTCCTGAATGCTAGGAATACAAAACATCCGATTGTAAAGGGTCTGCCTCCTAAATGGAAACATGGTAAAGATGAATTATATGACCGGATGCGCGGTCCCGGTGATATTAAAGATTTATTATATACCGCTTATTCCGAGCCGTCTCTGGGAGGTTCGGACAGAGAGGAACCGCTTATATTTACCGTAGAATACGGCAAAGGAAAAATATTCCATATTATGCTCGGACATGCAGGTGATAGTCCTGAAAATAACCCTTCCATGCAGTGCACAGGATTTCAGGTTTTACTGCTTCGGGGCAGTGAATGGGCCGGCAACAGGCAAAGTTACACAACCTGTTCCAAAAGATTTTCCAACAGCTACATCCGCAAGTTTCAGAAAAGATTATAAAGCACCTTGAAATGAAAACCCTTATTGATATCGTTATTTTATATACTTAAAATTGCCTGCTCGGTCTTTTTTCATAAATTTGCACCTCGAATTAATAATAACTTAAAAGGTAATTTATGATTACAACAGACCAGCTCAAAGAAGTGTTGGAACGCGAGGATGCGTTAAGGAGGCATCTTTGACGTCGATGCGAAAAAAATACAACTCGAAGAAGAGGAATTAAGAACTCACGCTCCCGGTTTTTGGGACGATGCCAAATCTGCTGAAGCCCAAACGAAAGTTATCCGCGGGATTAAAGGATGGCTGGAAGGATATAATGAAGTAAAGGGTGCGACAGAAGAACTGCAGCTTGCATTTGATTTTCAGAAAGAAGGAATAACTTCGGAAGAAGAAGTAGACTTGCATATGAAAATGCCCTCAAACTGGTGGAGAATCTGGAGTTGAAAAATATGCTCCGTCGTGAAGAAGATAAGCTTGGGGCAGTATTAAAAATAAACAGTGGCGCCGGTGGAACTGAAGGACAGGATTGGTCTTCTATGCTATTTCGTATGTACCAACGCTGGTGCGAATCGAAAGGATATAAAACAACCATTACCAACTGGCAGGACGGTGACGAAGCCGGAATCAAAACAGCTACATTACAGGTAGAAGGCGACTATGCCTATGGCTACTTAAAGTCAGAGAACGGTGTACATCGTCTGGTACGTGTATCTCCTTTCAATGCACAGGGTAAGCGTATGACATCCTTTGCTTCTGTATTTGTGGTGCCATTGGTGGACGATTCTATCGAGATTGAAGTCAATCAATCGGATATCACGTGGGATACATTCCGTTCCAGCGGTGCGGGGGGGCAAAATGTAATAAGGTGGAAACAGGAGTACGTTTGCATTATAAATACAAAGACCTGAAACAGGAGAAGATAAAGAGATTGTAATTGAAACACGGAGAGTCGCTCCCAGTTCGGAATAAAGATAATGCTATCCGTTTGTTGAAGTCTCAGTTGTATGAGATGGAATTGGAAAGGCGCAGCCGCGAACAATCGAAAGTAGAAGCCGGAAAGAAAAGATAGAATGGGGTTCACAAATACGCAGTTATGTATTTGACGATCGCCGAGTAAAAGATCATCGTACAAATTACCAGACATCTAATGTTAATGCTGTGATGGATGGAGATCTGGATGATTTTATAAAGGCCTATCTTATGGAATTTGGCGGAGAAGCTTAATACCAATCTAAATATAAATTAAGGGCAGATTTTGAAAAAGATCTGCTCTTTCTTTTTTATCTTTTTCGAACAAAAATAATTGACTGCCGTTTATAATATAACTTATAAAATAACGGCAGGAATTATATGTCTCAATCTTCGCATACTTCTCATTCCCTCCTTCGCAAACGCGGTGAAGGCATAGCTACGGTTTCGTTCTCGGAATTGCTTTTCGATTTGATTTATGTATTCGCCGTCACCCAGTTATCTCATTATCTGTTACACCATCTTAATGTTACGGGTTTCCTGCAAAGTACGGTACTGTGGTTTGCTGTATGGCTGGGCTGGCAGCATACCACATGGATGACAAACTGGTTCGATCCTAACATACGAAGTATCCGGGCTATCTTATTTGTGCTTATGATGCTGGGGCTAATTTGTGGCAGCAGCTATTCCGGAAGCATTCGGGGAAAGGGGATGGATTTTTGCTTTATGTTATGTTGCCATTCAGGTAGGACGAACAGGTTCAATACTTTTCATGCTTGGAAGAAAGCATCAACTGACCCCTAATTATACACGTATCTTCGGCTGGTTTATTATTTCAGCTGTATTTTGGATAATCGGGGCATTTGAGGAAAGTGAGATGCGTTTGCTATTCTGGGCGATTGCCGTAATCTGCGATTATACTGCTCCGATGTTCGGTTTTTATCTGCCTTTTCTGGGGCGTTCCTATTCCAAGACAGACTGGACTATAGACGGACATCATCTGGCTGAACGCAGTCAGTTGTTTGTTATTATAGCTTTTGGTGAAACAATATTGATGTCGGGAGCATCCTTAAGTGAAATAGAAGTATGGACTACGCCGATCGTATTGGCGGCACTAATATCGTTTATAAGCAGTCTGGCTATGTGGTGGATATATTTTTGACAGCAGTAGTGAGGCAGGTGCGGAGAAGATAATGAAAGTAGATAATCCCGGTTTGCTCGGTTTAAAATATCATTCGATACATGTAATACTGGTAGGTGCATTGATTTTGTGTGCTGTAGGTTGACGAACGGTTGTAAACCATCCATTAGGACATATGTCTATGGGGGCCGTTTTTGTGGTAATTATCGGCCCGGTAATTTACTTGTTAGCGAATATGGTATACAGATGGTTTACTTGCCATAGTATAATAAAATCACATATTATAGCGGTTTTTGCCTTGTTGCTAATGATCCCATTGAGTCCTTTTTTTAATCTTATTGTAGCCAACGCATTATCTGTATCGATATTTGTCTTTATTAGCATTTATGAGATCGTAGATTCGAGAAAGAACAGGGAGAAGAAGAATGCACACTAAACAAATTACCTTTCGGGATTGTTAACAAATAAGTAACAAACTGAAATAAATATCAGCAATGAAAAATTATGATCTAATAGATAATGTTGATGAAAATCAATATGAATTTCATGTCGACGGATACCTTCCTAAGATAGAATATATAAAAACTAACAATGGCGAAATCTATCTTACTCATACCGAAGTCCCTGTAGACCTCGAAGGACAAGGTGTTGGTAGCCAATTAGTAAAGAAGGTTTTAGAAGATATTGATACTAAAAGTCTGCGTTTGGTGCCGTTGTGCCCGTTCGTAGCAGCATATATAGACAGGCATCCCGATTGGAGGCGTCTGGTAATTCGAGGATAGAATTTAAGATCAACTAAATAATACAAAACGAAACATGGAAAAGAAAATGAATACACCAACGGTGAAGTCACTGTCATATGGAGGCCCGAAATATGCCAGCATTCAGGCATTTGTGTTAGGACATTGCCGCAGGTCTATAATCCGAATGAAAGACCGTGGGTAAAACCGCAGAATGCAACAACCGAGCAATTGATAGCTCAGATAAAGATGTGCCCTTCGGAGGCATTGAGATATGAATGAATAACGAACCGGAGCAAGAAAAGTAAATAAAAAGGCAATTCATATTGAATTGCCTTTTTATTTTCTATTTAGTCTTCTTCTCTTCTTCGATCGTTTTTATAATACTCTCCCCTATTCCTATCCTGTAGCCTTGCGAGGAATAAAGGATTCCTCCATTGGTGGACAAATAGATTTGTGAGAGGGAAATTATTCGAAAAATCAATCTGTAACGCCCTTGCAACATTATTCAGCAATGCTCTGTTATTATCCGTCATCCACAGTGATTGTTTAGGTAGTCCTTTGAATACAGATGCATCGAAAGCTTTGCTTAACTTATCGTCAGGTATGGCAAATAAAATACGCCTCCCCATTCTTCAATTGACTGCTGTACGGCGGAAGGTCTTGCAAGATGTGTTTAGTCGGTTCTTTATCAGGGTCGGCGAAACAAATTACCAATCCTTTCTTATTCGTAAGTTCTTTCAGTGATTTACTAGTTCCGTCGTTTAGTGTAACCACAGTATTCGGATCTACTATTCCTTGTACCTGAATACGTCCTTCAACTTTAGGTAAAGCGATTTCAACCGTTTTGCTGTCTTTCCCTTTCACTTCGAAGTAACGCGTATTTATTGTTACCGA
>NZ_JOMI01000009.1 GCF_000711235.1 Prevotella sp. 10(H)
TTAAAATTAAATCTTTTATAATATCGTTTATCATCTGCTTGATGTGCAGTATTACTTTTAGGAATCTCAACCACATAAATAACCCTATTAGATTCATCGACATTAATAGGAGTTATCTTGATTCCATCAATTCGTGGTCTAACCTTTCCTTGTATTATCTGTTCTAACCATTCTTTCGATATAGTATTTCTGTCAATAGGGTCAATGGTACTTGGTAAATGTCTATTAACCTCATCTTCCTTTAATCCATAGATAATGACTCCACCGTCAGAATTGGCAAATGCAGACACATCTTTTGAAATCTCAGCTGTCTTCTTATCATCTCTTTGCAAAGATGCTGCTGCCTTATAATCTAAATTAAGATTTTCTTCTATTTTATTATTAATAAGGCTATTAATATACTCCAAATTCAACTCCATTTCATATTCTTACTTTAGTAACTTCTAATAAACATAAAGATAGCGATTTTTAACATTCAGAATAATCTAAAATGAATTATATTTGCTTTGTTGAAATAACTAAAAGAAAAGTATAAAAACATGAATCGTCCCCTAAAAATGAACCCCATGAATGAAAAGCATATGTATGTATTTAGTAATCAATATATAGCTACTATCGAGTGGGAGTAAATTAAAGAAAATACATATTTAAAAGTGTCCGTTATATTTTAACGGGCACTTTTTATTTTATACTTTGAGTACATAAAGCGGTTTTAAAATGTCTATTGAATATATAATCTAACTTTAAAGTACAATGAAAAAGGTCGTTTTATTAGTTCTATTATTCATTTCAATTTTAGACATATTCGCACAGGAATTCTTTAAAACCGACATCCCTCTCGCACAGGACGAATACTGGTGGGGCGGTGCTGTCGCTTACGGGGCACAGATGCCGTATCTGAAACCTGTGAAAGAATTCAATCTTGCACTGGATAACAATAACAATCAGGTAGTGCCACTATTCTTATCGAATAAAGGACGGTATTTATGGAGTGAAAAGCCATTCTTTTTCGAAATTACCGATAATACGGTCAAAATAAAGTCAGAATACGAGCAAATAATGATTCAGCAAGGTGGTAGTACACTGCGGGAAGCCTACATTACAGCTTGTCAAAAATACTTCCCGCCAACAGGAACTTTACCAGATGAACTTTTTTTCACCATGCCCCAGTATAATACATGGATAGAACTCATGTACAACCAAAATCAGGAAGATATACTGAAATATGCACAGTCTGTAATCGATAACAATTTTCCGAGAGGGGTACTTATGATAGACGATAACTGGCAGCAGAATTACGGAAATTTCGACTTCCGCCCCGATAAGTTCCCCGACCCTAAAGGGATGATAGATAAGCTGCACAATATGGGATTTAAGGTAATACTGTGGATATGTCCTTTTGTGAGTGCCGACAGCAAAGAATACCGTGAACTTCTTGGAAAAGGATACCTCATAAAGCGTAAAGGTTCGTGGCTTCCGGCAATTATAAACTGGTGGAACGGGCAAAGCGCATGCTACGACCTTACTAATCCCGATGCTTTTGACCATTTCACCGGAATACTTAAAAAAATGCAGCAGAAATACGGAGTAGACGGATTTAAACTCGATGCAGGCGATAATGGCTTTTATAATACCCGGTATCTCGACAGCTATAAAAAAGACGCTACATCGGTAGACCATACATTTGCATGGATGAAAGTAGGGCTGGAATTCCCGTTCAATGAATACCGCGCAGGCTGGAAAATGGGAGGTCAGCCACTTGTCCAGCGGCTGGGAGACAAGCATTATTCATACAGTGCCTTGCAATCGCTGATACCGGAAATGATAGCTGCCGGACTACTCGGTTATGCCTATACCTGCCCTGATATGATAGGCGGCGGGCAAATCTCTTCTTTCGTTAACCTCGATGAAAAGGACTTTAATCAGAATTTGATAGTACGGTCGGCACAGGTTCATGCCCTGATGCCGATGATGCAGTTTTCGGTAGCGCCGTGGAGGGTTCTCGATAAAGAACATATGGATATGGTTCGTGAAATGGCCGATCTTCATCAGAAGTTTGGGGGTTATATAATAAATTGTGCCCGGGAGTCGGCAAAAACAGGCGAACCTATTGTCCGTCACATGGAATACGCATTTCCGAATGAAGGCTTTGCCGAATGTAAAGACCAGTTTATGCTGGGCGACAAATATCTGGTGGCTCCGGTTATTACAAAAGAAAACAGCCGTACTATAAAACTTCCGAAAGGAAAGTGGCGCGACGATTTGGGAAAAACATATAAAGGCGGTCAAACCATAACAATGGATATTCCTCTTAACAGGCTAGTATATTTCGAGAAGCAATAATATAGCACCACCACAAGAAAAGCGTGTGTTCCTTCCCGGAACACACGCTTGCTTTTCAGACCCATATATACTGCAAAATGCTATAAAAACAGTGATATATTGTCTATAGTCTAGTGAATATTATAGCTGCACCACCACTTGTTGCTAACTGCAGATCAATTGTCTTATCTGAAGTTACTTCTATCTCTTCTATTTCTACAGGATAAGGGTTCGTCTTATATTCAGCGCCCTTACCATCCTTAAATATTTTTGCTTTGTACTTTGCCCCGCTATCTAGGAATGTAAGTGGTAAGGACAGCTTGCGGCTATCTGCATTGGTAATACTACCGACATACCAGTTTTCACTGTTCCTATCCTTTCGTGCAATGGTTACATACTCCCCTATTTTTGCATCAGGGACAATCGTTTTGCCCCAGTTGACAGGACATGATGTGATGAATTCAAAAGCTGGATTGTTCTCATAATTTTCAATCATATCAGAAGCCATTTGTAATGGACTGTAAATAATAACGGATAATGCTAATTGTTTCGCAAGAGTAGTTTGCACACGCGTATTCGGGAACACAGGATTTGAAAAACTGAATGTACCCGGTGTGAAGTCCATCGGCCCGGCCAAGCCCCGTGTAAACGGAATAATCGTCGTATGATCCGGAGGATTGCCACCGTCGGCAGACCATGCATCATATTCCTGTCCCCTGACACCTTCCTGTGTCATCAGGTTTGGCCATGTACGTTGCAGACCGGTAGGCATCACAGGCTCGTGATTATCGATCATGATGTGATACTTTGCTGCCGTTTCTATTACTTTGCGGTAATGACGCACACCATACTGGCTGCTATGCCTTTCCTTTCCATCGAGTAAAGGACTGACATATCCCGTCTTGACGGCATTCACCCCGAACCGTTGATAAAAGGCAAAAGCGCTGTCGAGTTGCTTTTCGTAATTCAGTGTAGACCCGCCTGTTTCATGATGACCCACAAGTTTTACATTCTTCATGGCGGCATATTTTGTAATCTCTTTTATATCGAAATCGGAATATGCTTTCGTAAAACTGAATTTATCTCCTTCTTTCGTCCAGTCGTTTTGCCAACCGTCATTCCACCCTTCGACCAATACTCCCGAGAATCCATGCTGCGAAGCGAAGTCTATATATTTTTTTGCATTAGCTGTAGTTGCACCATGTTTCGGCCCCTGATGCCATGTATATTTTTCCATATGCATTCCCCACCAGATACCGATATACCTTCCGGGCTTTATCCATGAAGTATCTTCTATCTTACTTGGCTCATTCAGGTTCAGCATCAGACGCGAGAGGAGTAAATCTCCCGGTTTATCCGCTATGATCAACGTTCTCCAAGGCGTAACCCCGGGTGCTTTCATCATTACTTTTTCACCTGATGACCATGGGGTGAGATCAGTTTTCAAAACCGATGCTTTACCTACTGGAAGCAGATTCATTGCTGCATAATCGGTCAGATTAGCCTCGTGAATACTCAGATACAGGCCGTCCTTTGTTTCCATTGTCAACGGAGTGCTTACAGTATCCAGTTCACTTAGCGTCATATTCCGGTAAAGGCCTTCATAATAATTTGTATGGTAGGCAGGTATCGACCACGATTTGTGATTACCGGCCAGTGCAAACTCTGTGAGTTCGTCCATAATGACAAAGTCTTTCAGATTCTCCTGCTCGGGAAATTCATATCTGAAACCCAATCCATCGTCGAAAACACGGAATACAACAGAAAATTTACGTTTCATGCCTCCTGCTTCTTCCACGTCTACCGTCATCTGATTATAGTCGTTCTTCACGCTGGCTTCTTCTCCCCAAGGCTGGTTCCATGATTCACTGAAAGATGTATGCCGGATATCCTTAATGGTAATATTTTTATCGAAATCATTGTCTTTCAATACAAACCCAAGAAAAGACTTATTTAATACAGCTTTCCCGTTTTTGGCAACCTTATAATAAATCTTCCCGCTCTCGGCGCCTACCATAACGGAAATACTTCCGTCGGGAGATGTGAGCGCAGGGGATTCTTTCTTGCCACATGCAGTCAGGAAGATAAAGACAATGAGGAATAATTTCAAAAATAGTTTCATAATTATATTGTAATAGTTATCAGTTCCACTTTACTGATTACTCTGCAAGGAATACAGAAGAATATCGTCAGGTTTATTAGTATTCGTGCAGCGATTGCAATTCATCCGGTGAAAAAATCACCGGATGAATATATTCAGTTTATTAATAACCCTTATTTTGTTCCAGCCTATTATTTTTTGCAATTTCCTGTGAAGGAATAGGATAGAGAGCTGTATGTTTATCAGCCTCACTCTCTTTACCCCACCATTCTTTAAAGAACGTACCGAAACGGATATTATCTGTCCTGCGGTGTCCTTCGAATACAAATTCCCTTCTCAGCTCCTCATCTATAAAATTGAGGTCGATTACATCAGGCGTATCCAGTCCTGCTCTTCTACGCACTTGTTCGATAAACGGACGTGCCGCTCCTGCATTTCCCAGACGGACATTACATTCAGCCTGCATCATAAGCACTTCCGCATAACGCATCAACACAAGGTCATGATCTCTTTCCCATGCTTCTCCGGCCTTTGCTTCATATTTGATAAGGCGCGCGCCCTCATTTTCTTTAGCATCCCTTATATTGGAGATATCTTCGGTATATATCAGCGGCTCACCTGTATTAGGCATAATTATAGTAGAGCCTGTCCTCAAATCGATCTGAGGCCCTATCAGCAAAGATTTGCGGCGTATATCGTTTTCATCGTAAGATGAATACAACTCCGGCTGTGCAGCAATACCGTTTCCGCACCACTGATAATCGCCTGCGGCAGAGAAAGCATATTTCTGTTCGTAATGGAATGTCATCGAAGCAAGATAATTACCGATTGTACCCTTTTTACCGTCGTAAGGGATGCTGAAGATTATTTCTTTCGAAAGGTGATTATCGGTTTTGAAACTCGCAAAATAATCCGATTCCAGTTCCAGAGTTCCCGGAATCGACTTTATTTTGCTACATGTAACCAAACAATCATTCCAGCGAGCCTGCCCGATAAACACTTCAGAGTTCAGGTATAATCTGGCAAGCAACAAATTCGCTGCATCTTTAGTAAAACGCCCGTATGCTTTTTCCGGTAAATAATCTACGTTATCCAGAAGTTCTTTTTCTACAAATTTATATACCTCGGACCTCGGAGAAGTTCCCGGAGTCTGAGTAACCACATATGATGTATCGATAGGCACATTACCGTACCAGTCGAGAAGATTGTAATAGTAATAGGCACGCAGTGCTTTCAGCTCGGCAAAGATAGGTTTGCTCGATTCGGCATCCAGACCCGATTGCTGTACCTGATATATGATAGCATTGGTAGAAGCGATTCCGCTGTAGGCATATTTCCACAGTGACCACAACTTTTCATTACCTGGTTTCCATGTATGTTCATGAATATCAACGTATACTCCACCGTCGTTCCAGTTGTTTCCGGGATTACGGGTAGGGATAACACACTCGTCGGATGCTACGGCATTGGCAAAGAATACAAATTCGCAGGTAGGGTAATAGTTAACCCCGTCTGCTGCCCCTCCTCTCAGGGAAGAGTACGCACGTCCTACTATTGTTTCTATTTCAGTGGGTGTTTTTCCGTAGTCAGAAGATCCTACTTTATCGTAAAGTGTTTCTGACAGGTCGGTACATGCATTTAGCAGCAGTATACCGCCTAATATGGATATTATTGATTTGATTTTCATAATCTTAATTTGATTCGTTAGTTAAAAGGATAGATTTACACCGAATGAGAATGTTCTGGCTTTCGGATAATAGAAGTTATCGCCGTCTCTCGCTTCACCGATAGATTTATCTATACCCGGACTTAACAATCCGCTGGAATTTACTTCAGGATCGATTCCCTTATATCCTGTGAGAACAAACAGGTTTTCGCCCGTAGCATATACCCTGATCTTGCTGAACCATTCATTTTTGATAGGCAGAGTATAACCTAATGTCAGGCTCTGGAGACGGAAAAAGTCGCCTTTCTCAATCCAGTAATCGGAGTAAACAGGGTCTTGTTTCACACCTTTATCTACCCATGAGTCCAAAATATTTGCTCCCGGAAGGCGGCCAAGGCTTGCAAGGTTCATTGCCTGCGCATTCAGCACCTTTTGTCCGAACATTCCGTAACCGGCCACATTGAGGTCGAAATCGCGGTATGTGAAATCAAATGACAATCCCATTGTGAATTTAGGCTGTGCATTTCCTAAGTCCTGTAGAAGGGGAGTCTCTCCGTCTTCGCTCATTTCCAGTATATAATTGCCGCTTTCATCTATTCCCAGACATTTAGGTCCCCAGAAAGTACCTACTGCATAACCTTCTCTCAATGTTTGCGAGTATACGCCTGTCATTCCGGTCAATCCGTGAAGATTACCTGTTGCAACAGCATCAGTCTGGTATTTATCATTCGACAACTTTGTTACTTTCTGCTTGTTGTATGCCAGTGTCAGATTTCCGTTCCATGAAAAATCTTTCCGGTTGATGATATTTGCACCAAAAGAGAATTCTATCCCTTTATTTTCCAGGTCGCCCACGTTTGCCATCATTTCATTATATAGGTACGGCGGCTGAGGAACAGAATATCTGTATAATAGATCGGATGTCTTTTTGATATATGCATCTACAGTCACATTAAAACGGTTCAGGAAAGAAATGTCCACACCGATATTAGTCTGCGCTGTTGATTCCCATTTCAGGTCGGGATTAGCATTCTGTGTGATACCATAGGACTGTTTCCATGAGCCGTCGCCGGATGTCTGATTGTAGTATGCGCCTCCCGGAATAGTTCCCATCAGCGAAAGCGAAGCATATTCACCGATACCATCCTGATTACCTGTTACACCATAGCCCACACGCAGCTTCAAATTATCAAGCCAGCTGCGGCTTCCTTCCATAAATGCCTCGTCGGAAACTCTCCATGCTACTGATACCGACGGGAATGTTCCCCATTTGTGGTTATCCCCGAAACGTGATGAACCGTCGCGGCGAAGCGTTCCTGTAAACATATAACGGTTCATCAATACGTAGTTAACACGTCCGAAGAATGAAATCAGCTGAGCCTGACCCTTGTAAGAATATACATCTCCTAAGCGGGAATCGAATCCTGCGCCGAGATTGTTATATTGGAATGCATCGGTATCGAAGCCTCTTCTTTCCGATCCGAATCCTTCATACATATTTTTCAGATAAGAGTAACCTGCCATTACATTCATCTTGTGTATATCGTTGAATGTGCGGTCATAAGTCAGATATGTTTCTATCTGCTTATTTTCATAGTCAGCCACAGAACGTCTGCCATAACCTTTATCTGTCTGTCCGAAGAAAGAATATGACGGCAGGTAATAACGGCCTTGTTGCGAGTTGTATTCGTAAGAAGTATTTGCCACACCTTTCAATCCGTCAATGATATCGAGTTCTGCTTTCAGGTAACCGAATAGGCGGGTACGTGTCTGATCGTCTTTACGGTTCATCAGTGTTTCCACAGGGTTATTACTGTTTGTACCACCTATCTGGGTGTATTCGCCGTTTTGCATTACCGGCAGGGTCGGGTTCTGATTCAACGCCCTGTCATATATCCTTATATCCACCGGATTATATTTATCCTTGTTGGCATGCAGGCTGGCTTCTACTTTAAGCCTGTTGTTTAGTCCGTACTGATATGCGGTAAGGCTTCCTGCCAGACGGCTCAATGAGCTGGTCTTAATTACCCCTTCCGTATCCATATAGCTTACCGATGCACGGAATCCGCTTTGCTTGGTACCATTCGAGAAAGAAAGATTGTGCGAATGGGAAACAGCAGTGCGCTGTAGTTCTTTCTGCCAGTCGGTATCACCGCCGTAATCGACTGCACCACCGATATTATTGTCGCGGACGTATGCTCTCCACTGATTAGCCGACAGCATATCGAGGTTTTTAGCCACTGTGCCGACTGCTACATAACCGTTGTAACTCATCGAGAGGCTTGCATTCTCACGGTTTGTTGTTACGATAATAACACCGTTGGCACCCCTCGAACCATAGATAGCGGCCGCAGAAGCATCCTTTAAAACGTCGATGGAAACGATATCCCCGGGTTGTATAGTATTCATATCCACTCCCGGTATCCCGTCTACTACGATAAGCGGGCTGTTGCTTGCCGAAAGTGATGTACCGCCACGCAGGCGTATAGATGAGCCTTGTGTAGGGTCGCCTGTTGCCTGCGATACAGTTAGTCCGGCAATCTTTCCCTGTAGTACCTGTTCGGCAGAGGTGATAACACCTTTTCTCAGGTCGTCGGCTGAAACGGAGCTAATCGATCCTGTCAGATCGGATTTGCGCATTGTACCATATCCTATCCCTACGATAGTAACGGCATCCAGAGCAACCATATTTTCCTGCATCTTTATGTCCATTACAGCTTCTGCCGGCTCACTCACCGGATTATAACCGACATATGTAAAAGTTATTATTTCTCCCGAAGCCGCTTTCAATGTGAAAGTTCCATCTACGTCGGTCACAGTCCCGCCTTGTCCCGAAGCCGGCATGATGCTGACTCCGATAAGAGGTTCATTATCTTTATCGACAACAGTTCCTTTCACTGTTATCTGGTCTTGTGCATATGCTGTACTGATGAAGCAAACAAGTGATACTACAATCAGTAATGCAGATTTAGAAAATCTCTTAAAATTCATCATGATACTATTTAATAAGGTTATCGACTTTTACCAATGGAATGCTTTCATTGAAAATGATTCTATCCCTTTCATCGCTCACAAGAACATGTATGTTAGTGATATTTTTCCCGCCAAATTCTTTCTTCATATCGATAAAGGCGCGCTGCAAATCCCTGTTTCCGACAAGGTCGCCTTCTATTACTTTATCCCCTCCTGTTATCTTATACGAAAGTTGTTGTCCTTTCTCATTATATTGACGTGAGAGAATAAAGATATCATCTAAGCTGACTTTTATAGGGAAAAGAGAGAATACAGGCGCAGGCGGTACAGGACGGCCCGGAGCCAAAATTTTAAATTCGGCACAACCCACATTCAGTCCTTTTATTTTTCCATCAGGACTGCTGAAAGAGAGGTTGACATCGTCTACATCGGTATCTTCCGGCAGATTGAAATAATCGTCTATGGTCATATCCAGACGCCAGATTCCCTCGGCTATTTTAGATAGCTTGGCTTTAGGATCGTTGCTCTCTACTGAATATTCCCAGTTGTTCAAACCTGCACTGGCTACAACCCCACTTGCTTTATTCAATTCACCTTTTATGCATTCAGTACCGCTTGTCGACCATGTATTACCCGCATTGATAAGGAATGATACTGGTTTATCCTGCAAAAAGCTCTTCGGATATACATCTATTACCGCATCGCCTTTTATTGTAGTTAGATTATAGACATCTATCTGACTTGCTTCTACATCGGGAGCGAAATATACCTGATCAGCCTTAGACCAGTCGGCTGTCCTCAGCATTCCGTAAAAGGCTCCTTTTTCATAAATTTCCTCTGCCGATATTTTATAAAATTCGGTAGGAACCATATCAAAACGATAAATATTCCCCTCGACATGTGTTAATAAGACTTCTTCTGTAGGGCGTCCCGGATCGGCCGGAAACCATGAGTGAATACAGATGCTTTTCTCTCCCACCAGATTTGTATTGGATACATCAAAGAATAGGGAGACCTTCTCGTCAGGAAGAAATGCTGCAGGTTGTGACCAGTGTTTGACAGCGTATTTCTGAGCCTGCAATATCTGCGGAACTGCAATGAATAATGCGCTGACAAGACATATTATTGATAATCTTTTCATGATACTTACTGATTAGGTTCGGTTTTCTTAATTAATTTATACTGATAAGACACGTATGCTATTCCGTCTGTACTGCGGGTAAACTTCAGTTCCATTTCAGGTTTTGACCCCGGCATAGAAACTACTGACAGCTTACCTATCAAGGTGGTTTTGGCAGCATCAGAATACAGCCAGATTACCGGTATCGTGCCGTCGGCCATCTGGAAAGTGGAACTCATATCCCAGAAACCGCTTTTAGGGAACAATTCGGGAGCAGTACCCGACACTGAATAAGTAGTAGGAATATTATTACCCTCTACATTCAGGGCAAGGTTAAAACTATCAAAACCAAGTTGTCCGGAAAGGCTGATTTCGGTAGGTGTGATACCCGAAGTAATAGCCAGTTCGTCAATTTGCAGGACATCAGACAGATCCCAGCTACCCTTTACTTTTTCATAAAGAGTAACAGGCTCTACAAAATGCCCGTCATCAGTATCGTTACACCCGGTAAACGAAAACATGATAGTCAGTAAAAATAAAACACTGAGATGCTTTAATAAGACTTTCATAGGTACAAGTTTTGGTTAGAAAAATATGGTTATTTAGATTTAATCTGATAATTTATATACCCGTAAAAACAGGTATCGTAATGTATCGATGCAAATGTAGAGTGTGTTAATAAAAATAAGAAATTGCCTATGAAAAATATAATGACTTTTCTGAAAATATAAAATTAAAACCACTGTATATTAGACAATTAACACAAAGGATGAAAATCAAAAATATAACCTTAATATAAACAAAAAAAGAGCTTTATTAAGCTCCTTTAATAACATATTGTCAAAAACAGTGGTCAATGGGGAGTAATCCGAACCGACTTTATAGCCATTATTTTTTGCTCGAATTGTTCGTTGGGGATAATCGATTTATTCTTTACTTTGGTCTTGTAGGTATTTATAGTATTAACCGAATAATCCAGAAACTTGGCTATACGTTCCGTTTCATTAATACCAAGGCGTATAAGTGCAAAAATGCGGAGCTCAGGGGTTAATGCTCTGTTTGCATCCAGTATTATAGCATCCTCCGGCCGGAATAATTGGTTATATTCTTCTATGAAATCAGGAAAAATTCTCAAAAACGTTTCATCGAAGGAGGAATACATATTCTCACGCTCTTTCTTAAGGTCGGATTCTTTCAGATAGGAGCGGATATCATCGTACTGACGGGCTGTGATTTTCCTGTTTATAGTCCTGTAAAGGTTTTCCATGCGGTCTATATATTCCGATTTACCATAGAGCGACTGCACTATATATTCGTCCTTGATAGCATTGGCTTCCGTAAGTTTGATATTAGTCGATTTCAGGCTCTTATTCTGTAAGCGGATAGTTCCTCGGGCATTTCGCAAGCGATTCACCTGTTTGTAAATGACGATTGTAGCTACCAGCAATAATATAAATAGAAACGAAACAAGGATAGCGAATACCATAAGGTTATTCCGTTGGTTCTCAACCATGCCGAGCCGCTCCTTTTCAATAATGGGCAAAATAGCGCTAATCTGGATTTTGCGGTGACGGGCATTATAAAAGTTAGCATCTTCCATTGCAAGACGGACATATCTGTTGGCACGGCTTACATCGCCTGTCGTATATAAAATATTGGCCAGATTCTGTAAAGCCACAGCTTCCTTAGTCGCCGATTTGATATCGCTTATCGCAGCTTTGATAAGGTATAAGGCGCCCTTATTCACATCACCCATAGACCAGTATATAAATCCAAGGCTGGATGTAGCTATGGCAGATGTATGTTCATCGAGATTGGGAGAGTGCAGCAATGTCTGGAATGCATCGATAGCCGCGGGGAAATCGCGCTGCTGCATCCTTTTCAGCCCTACCGTACTCCACATATTGGGCGATTCCACCGACTGATAGGTAATAGCCGAGTCGCAATATTGTATACCCTGCCGTATATATCCCGCACTGAAAGGTTCGCCATTGTTATAATCGGCCATATCGTAATAGAGCCGTGCAATAAGTGCGTAATATTCTCTCTTTACATGATCGGGCGCCTCGGAAACATCTATACTCGTCATTATATCATACGATTCCTTAAACAAGCCCGAAGAAAGATAACAGAAAGCGACACACCGCTTCGCCTCTATTATTTTATTGGGTTCCCCTATTTTATCGGCAAGGCGAAGGCATTTTTCGGCATATACATAGGCCGAATCGTATACATATGATTTATACTCGTCGAACAGCGAACTATAAATATTCAGCTTAGCTGATTCGTCGGCTGCCGTGGGAAGTTTTTGCTTCAGTGTCTCTATGCGGTTTTCTCTCAACTGGATATAGTAGTCTTTTTTATCTATATATTCATCGAGTTCTTTCAGGAGTACATTTATACTGTCGGAACTTACCGCGAAAGTATAAGCTATACAAACATTTAAAAGGAAGAATAGAGCAAAGTACCTTCTCATATTTCACAGGTTTTCGGGACTATTCTGTTAAAAAACTCAGAATAATCGCCAAGATATTCATGGTCAGATCTTTATTATTATCAACACCCTCTCTTATTACCGGAATTAGTATAACATGAATCAAATTAACATTTGATTTATCGATATATTAAACCACTAAGGTACAAAATAAGTTAAGGAATCAAAATTCCGGAAAAGGGTTTAATTTCAAAATATTATAAGATAAGGTCATTCGATCAATACAAACCCTGCCCATTTGCGTGGCGTATCGGGATATGCTCTTTTCAATTTATTTTGTGCAGCAGAAAATGCCGCTCTTATTTTTATCCCGTCAGACCATTGACGATAAAACTCCGCCATAAATTCGTCTGTTTCCATATCCGGAACTTTCCACAGACTGGTAATTATCGCTTTTGCTCCGGCCAGACGGAATGCACGCTGTACTCCATATACACCTTCGCTTCCGTCGATATCACCCAGTCCGGCATCTAACATGGAGAGTACGACCAATTGAGTGTTAGTCAGGTTCATATGCGAAATTTCATAAGCTGTCAGTATACCGTCATCTATATCGTCTCTTATATCTTTTCCGCTCCATGCATCATTTATTCCGGCCATAGCAAGTCCGGCGCGCATCAGAGGATTATTTGCCAGACGATAGATCGGTTTATCGGCAAAGTTTAATTTTGGTTTACCGGCTGTTTCCGGCTGTGGAAAATAAAATCCATAAGTTGATATATGCAATAAGTCGGGAGACAGATACGATGAATAGGACTTTAGACGTGTTTCCGTTGCATCCTTATCCGTATGAAGAATAGTACCCCAATCTAATTCCAATAGCAGTCTCTGTACGGCTTCTACCTCTGTAAGCGAACCCGGAGATTGGATAAAGCCTTGCCCCCGCGTTTTATTTTTATCGAATTCGGCTAACATGCCACCGGTAAGATTCTGATCTCTACCTCTCAGAAGATGTCCGTCGTTTAAGCTATCGAGACCTTCTAAAGGAAAACTGAAATTAATACCCCCTATCATAATTGCCCTTTCGTGTGAAGTAACACTCTCTTCTTCGCTTTTAAGTTCGGCAATATCTTTTGTACACAGCAGGTTGTGTATAACATATTTATCACTGAGAGAACCTTGTTGCCCTTTCATACCCGCAAAAGAAACGCCATGCAGCAAACCTGCCGGAGCCAGATAAATACGGCCGGTATTACTCAGGTACGCCTCCAAAGGTTCCCATATCAGAGGATATGCATCTCTGAAATCATAGGGAGAAGTCTCGATTGCCGCTTTTAATTCCTCTTCTCCACATAATGGAATCATCAAAGGATAGTCATAATCGGAACGGAGTATAATTGCACAGTAAACATTACCTCCGGTCAATGAATTTGAAATATCGCTTTCTTTAAATGAAATAAATTCTATTGCTGCCTCGTTCGGTTCGAGTATTTCCCTGATATATTCCCATTTCAGCGTAAAATCCTGACGTTGCCGACGATAAACTTTCGACTCGGACAGGACTTCATTTTCAAACATAAGAGTCTCTTTCTCCGATTCAGCATAACCGTCCCTCAAATCATTTACCTGTTTCAAGAGGTCGAGCAGTTCGTCATCACCACTATTCATTATAATATCTTCGACCTGCTGATAGTTACTTACGGAAAAGCTTTCCACAATTCCGTTTTCCATTTGTAAAATTATATTCTCCATCTCTGCAAGGCTGTGCTTCATATTGCTGACAATATCCCACAGCCCGATAAGTTTCTCGTCGCGACTTTCCTTTATAGACAGCTGTATACGGTTGGATGAATTCAACAGCAGGCTTTTTGCCAGAAGTTCGTTACTATAAGCAGATGCTACAAGCTCCGGATTCGCGTCCTTGTTTCTGCTGACAAAGGAATGGAATACATCCAGCATATTACGTAAGGATATGGAATATAAGGTACGTTGTTTTTCCGATAAAAAGGCAAAATTTTGATTTATTTGCTCTCTCAACAGTTCAAATGCCTGATTGAAATAAGACTGTGCTGCTTCTATTTCCCCTGCAGCTTCCCTGTTTAATGCCGCATTCGTCAGATATATATAATATTTCGGATGTTTTTTATTCAGCAGCCTTTCTATAGCCTGATAGGTTTCAAAAGCGTTATCATACCTGCCTCTCAAATCCTGAAATCCGGCTAAAGCTGAAAGTGTGCCAATATAGTCCGAACTTTTTTCACCGTATATCTCTTTTTTCTTGTCCAATATCTCTTTATATAAGTTTTCTACAGAAGCATAGTCCACTTCGGGGAAAGTTTGTCTCACTCTAACCATATGTTCCAAAACATTCAGATAATCCGAATGTTTATCTCCACTATTTTGCTTTAGCACAGGCAATGCCTGCTCGTAAAGCGAAAGCGCTCTAAGCAGGTCGTTTTTCTTTTCATAGGCCAGTGCCTGACTAGCAAGAGAACCGGCATAGAACGAAGTATTTTCACCCAGTGTCGATTTATATATATCCCCCACCTGTTGGAACAGCATATCTGCTTTTTCGTAATTACCCATCTCCAGATAAAACATACCTAAATTATTTAAAGCATCAGCAACACTCTGATTATCTTCTCCATGCAAAGACTTCCTTAATTCAAGCGACTCCAGATATAGCCCTTCTGCTTTTTCATAATACCCCTCTCCTTGATAAAGCTGCGCGAGGCTGTTCAGCACGCTGAAATAATAAGTATGCTGCTTCCCAAAAACTTTTTCAGATACAGAGAGCGACTCATGAAGACACATTTCCGCCTTTTGCGAATCGCCGAATAGCATCAATATAGACCCGAGATCGGCAAGAGCCCCTGCATACATGCCATTTATCCGTCCGTAATTCTTTTCAGCAGAGGGGAGAACTTCCTCAATCAATTGTTTTGCGTCCACATATTCGCCGACCGCCTTTTTAATCATACTCAATTTTAGTACACTGTTGATATAATCGTAATGGGATTCCCCTACTGTACTTTTATAAATATCGACAGCCTCCGAGCAATAGTCTTTTGCATAGTCATAATCTTTTTTAAGAAAGCTGTTCATTGCAGAAATCGTAAGGAATCGCGCATATTCGGGATGTTCTTTACCGGTTGAGACTATAAGCATTTCGGAAACTTTTTCGAGTAAAGGTTCTGCCTGTTCGCTCTTACCCGACAAAATATAATAGTATGCTTTGTTTGTAAGTGAATGAGAATATAGTTCGCCCGCTTCACCAAACCATCTCTTCCTGATATCGATAGCCTCATTTAGGAAACTTTCCACTTCCGCCATATCTCCCATCTCCATACGAAGTTCGCTGAGGTCATTTAATGTTTCGGCATATTCGCGGCTACGGTCACCGGAAACGCCCTTTCTTATAGTTAAGGCTTCGAGAAATAATGTATTAGCAACTTCGTACTGACTTGTCCTATGTTTTATCTTTGCCAGACTGTTCAATGCCGTGGCATAACCGGCTAGCTTATATTTTCCTTTTTGCTTTTGCAATCCGATGAGCCGTGTGTATATAGAGTCTGCCGAAAGATATCGCCCTTCGTCATATAAGGCTTTGCCTGCCTTCTCCATCTCATTGAGATTGTAAACCAGTATTTCCTGCGCAAATGAAAATAACATTAAATTCATTAATACGCATAGCAGTGCATAACGTTTGTAGAGATAAAGCTTGTGTGTTCTCATTTTCAAAACCGTTTGTTTTTTTCTAACGTATAGGATAACTCTTGTACTTTGTGTAAATTATTGGGGGATTTTATTATAATAACCCTGTTCTTTTTGATTTGCCCATCCTGTCTCCGCCGTAGAACAGATACTAAGTTTATGCCGATATAAATGTCTTATTTTGTGTAGACAGAAAGAAAGATAATAACAGTAAGTCTATTCGCTGCATACCGGAATAATATAGTTAAGGATGTTTCACTAGTTTATACAAAGATAGTTCTAAAAAAGAAAAAAAAGAATATTTTAACAGTAGTCTGTCTCATTTTGTGGTATATATAAATAAAAATCCTCCCAAGGTAAGCCTTAAGAGAATTGAAATTCATGGCTATATATAGCCTATATATGTTTATTTCGTCAGCGAAACTTCTACATCGAAAGTGCCGCCCCAAGGATCTCCGGCCATCATGTTTTCGTGAACCGATATCTTGTATATGCCATCTTTCGTAGTCCTGTATTTCAATTCCCTACCGAAAGGCCCGTCCTGAGAACCGTTAGGCAATATTATCTGTGAGAATCTTATATTAGCCAGAGAATCCATGGAAAACAGTTGAGCCGAAACGTTTTTATATCCTTTCGATTCGAATTCGATATAGACAGTCTGGTCTTTCTTCTTCTGCACCTTTATTTTTCCCTTTCCATCGACAATATTCATACGTACTATCCCCGCCTCTGACGGAATCATAGCCGGTGTAGTCTGGGTCATTGCCATAAGCGGTTTCTGAGAAAGCCCTTCCGCTAAATTTTCATTCGGCTTTGTGGTATAAGAGCACGAATACAGCATTATAGAGGGAATAATGACCGATAATAATTGTTTGAACATACAATATGAATTTATATAAGTGATTTTATATATCTGAAAAATCCGGCATTCATCCAGTCGCCTTTATATTTTTCGCCATTAATATAAATGGTAGGTGTAGCGTTTACCCCGTATTCTTCTGCCGACTCAAAATCGGCCTCAACTTTATTAAATACCTCATCACTTTCAAAGTCGTGCTTAAACTTTGTTATATCCAGTCCGATTTCCTGCGCATATTTCAATATATCTTCATCCTGCAGATTTTCCTGCTGTTCGAGAAGAATATCATGCATTTCCCAAAACTTACCCTGAAGTGCAGCCGATTCTGCAGCCAAAGCTGCATGAAGGGCATATTGGTGCAATTCGGTAAGCGGGAAGTTGCGGAAAACGAATTTAATATCCTGACCAAATTCGTTCTGCAATTTTTTCAAGATGAAATAGGCATCCCTGCAGTAAGGACACTGATAATCTGCATATTCAAGGATTTCTACCGAAGCATTCTCATTGCCTTTTATGTGATCTTTCTTATTTATTTTTAAATTGGCGGACATGTTTATGTATTGTTGAAGTGATAATATAGGTGACGATAAGCTACACCATTAATTAATAGTTTAATGAGAACACCACAACAGATATTTTTGTTTACCGTTGTTCCGAATATTTCACATAAAAAAGGATAACCCTTTATCGGATTATCCTCATATAGAAATATTAAGTTTGTTTACGTTAAAACTGATACATAAATCCAACAGTTATGGCAAACTGTGAATAGTTTTTTATAAAAGCTTCCTTGGCTTCTATTTGAAGAAATGTGTTATAACTCAGTTCCACCTGACTACCTAATCCGAGATTCATACCTATACGGTTGTTGGAATATTTTGCACCTTCCACATCCGATCTGCCCGGATCGTATGTCCACCGTGTACAGTTAATACCAACAAGAGGATATAAAGAAACTGCGCCGGATATGCCGAAAACATAATGTCCGTCGATATTTATACCCCATGCACTCAGGTTGTGCCTGTCTATATAATATTTGTATTCGGCGCTTGCACGTATATAATCCGTAAAACCGTATTGTGTGCGGAGGCCTATTCCCAACGATTCAACTTCTGTACCGTAACTTAAATTACCAGAAAAAGATATTCTACCCATTTGATTTTGAGCAGAAATTTTACCTACTATTAGAAGGCTAAAGGCTAATACAAATAATACTTTTTTCATAAATCTGAGTGTTTACATCTTCTCCCGATTTCCGGCAGAGAATATCTACAAATATTACAAAAAAATTAACGGTCGAACGGTATTTTGCTATCCTTGAATAGTTCCGTTAATATTTTTTAATAAATTTTATCCTTGTATGAATAATGCTCTTTTTATTATTCCTTCATTAAGTTAGTGAAATAATAGAAAAATATTGGCTTAAATATTTGTAGAAAATGGCCTAAAACATTATCATTATCACTCCTATAGACACATATGAATTATTATTTACACATTCCGAAATAAATAAATATTAATTTACAAAATGAGAGAAAAAACAATATTTCTGATAAATATCTGATAGAACAAACAAAATTTTTGCGAAGAGGATATAATTTCGATTATACATGCATCCTCTAAATACCTAAAAAGGCGGATTAAGAGCATAAAAAATTAATAGTTTTTTCTTACATTTGCCATTTAAAGGATATCACAAAAGAGAAGAATGCTGATTAAGGTTTTTGGAGCGGCGGTACAAGGAATACAAGCTAGTGTGATCACAATAGAAGTTAACTGTTCGAAAGGTATAAAATTTATGCTTGTCGGACTACCGGACGCTTCCGTAAAAGAAAGCCATGAACGCATTGTCTCTGCATTGCAGGTAAACGGGTATAAATTTCCGCGTCAGCAGATAGTTATCAATATGTCGCCTGCCGATATCCGTAAAGAAGGTACTGCTTACGATTTGCCTTTAGCGATAGGCATTATGGCTGCATCGGAAAGCCTCAAATCTGAGAAACTGGAACAATATATCATCATGGGAGAATTATCCCTTGACGGTACTATTCTTCCGATAAGAGGAGCACTCCCTATAGCCATTAAGGCGCGGGAACTAGGATTTAAAGGACTGATTCTTCCGAACAAGAATGCAAAGGAAGCAGCAGTAGTTAATAATCTGGATGTATACGGAGTAGATAATATAAGTGAGGTAGTCCGTTTCTTCAATGAAGAGGCCGAATTAGAAAAGACTGTTATCGATACCCGTAACGAATTCAATAACGCTCAGCAGGTATTCGAATTTGACTTTGCTGACGTTAAAGGACAGGAAAACGTAAAAAGGGCATTGGAAGTTGCCGCTTCAGGCGGTCACAACCTTATAATGATAGGTCCTCCGGGAGCAGGAAAATCAATGATGGCTAAGCGTATGCCGTCTATTCTGCCTCCTTTTACCTTGCATGAGGCATTGGAAACGACAAAGATACACAGTGTAGCCGGTAAAATAGGGTCGGAAACTTCCCTCATGGCACAGCGTCCGTTCAGGAGTCCGCATCATACGATTTCAGATGTGGCCCTCGTAGGCGGCGGTGCATATCCCCAGCCGGGAGAAATAAGTCTGGCTCATAACGGTGTTCTTTTTCTGGACGAATTACCCGAATTCAGCAGGAGCGTACTCGAAGTAATGCGCCAGCCGCTTGAAGACAGATGTATTTCTATTTCAAGGTCGAAATTCTCGGTTGAATATCCAGCCAGCTTTATGCTTGTTTCTTCGATGAACCCTTGCCCGTGCGGATATTATAATCATCCCGAAAAGGAATGTGTTTGTCCCGGCGGAGCAGTTCAGAAATATCTGAATAAGATATCGGGACCGCTATTGGACAGGATCGACATACATATAGAAATCGTGCCTGTACCCTTTGAGAAAATCTCAGATAAAACACCTGCAGAGGCGAGCTACGAGATAAGAAAAAGGGTGATAAGGGCAAGAGAAATACAGGAAATACGTTTTAAGGATGAGGAGGGTGTTTATTGCAATGCACAAATGACTCCGAAGCTTTTAGCGAAATACGCTTCCCCTGATAACGCAGGGCTCGAATTGTTGAAAACAGCGATGGATAGATTTAATTTATCGGCAAGGGCCTACGATCGTATACTAAAAGTATCCCGTACAATTGCAGACCTCGACAATTCGGAAAATATTCAGCCTAAACATCTGGCTGAAGCGATCAATTATCGCAATCTTGACAGGGAAAGCTGGGCAGGCAAATAATGTAAATACAAAATAAAAAGACAAGCCATGGATTTTACAGAACTAAGTAATTCTATTTTTCAGAAATCAATCGATGATTACCACAAAACGGATAATGTAGATACTCCTATCAGTAATCATTATCCAGAAAAATCTATAGAATACTTTCTATACCTTAAAAACTGGATTGACACTGTTCAATGGCATTTAGAAGACATTATCCGCGACCCGCAAATAAATCCGGCAGACGCCCTTGTCATTAAAAGGCGCATAGACAAATCCAATCAGGACAGGACAGATCTGGTCGAGTTGATAGACAGTTATTTTCTGGACAAATATAAAGATATCGAAGCTTCATCCGATGCCCGTATTAACACAGAAAGTCCGGCATGGGCCGTAGACCGTCTTTCTATTCTTGCCCTAAAAATATACCACATGGAACTGGAGGCCAACCGCAAGGATGCATCGGACGAACACAAAGCCGGTGCCTCAAAAAAACTTGAGGTACTGCTTACACAGCGAAAGGACCTTTCCGCAGCTATTGAAGAGTTATTGGAAGACATCAGTCTGGGCAGAAAATATATGAAAGTATACAAACAGATGAAGATGTATAATGATCCGAGCCTTAACCCCGTTTTATATGGGAAATCATAAACAAAACTACACTATAAATTTACACAATTGAGTCATGTCAAAAGTATTAGTTATACGGATATCGTCTTTCGGTGATGTAGCAATGCTCGTTCCGGTAGTATTTTCCGTTGCAGCTAAATATCCTCAGGATCGTTTTTCTGTAATGACCAGAAAAGCATTCGCACCTTTGTTCGAAAATCTGGGGTTTAATATTAATGTCATCCCTCTCGATATAAAAAAGAGACACAGAGGACTGATCGGCTATTTCAGGGTGATGAGAAGACTGTCCGCTATGAGATTTTCCCATGTAGCAGATGTCCACGATGTATTACGATCGAAGGGAGTCCGCTATGTAATGAAACTTTGCGGACGAAAAACAGCAACGATAAATAAAGGCCGCAAGGAGAAAAACAACCTGATTGCAAGCAAGGAAGTGGACATACCGCTTAAACATACGATGCAACGATATCAGGATGTATTCGATACACTGGGATTTCCGGCACCGATGGTATTCAACAATTTCTTTGACTTCGTTCCCCGGAATTTTGAAGATTTAAAAGCCATTGCCAAAGAAAAGAAAGGGAAATGGATTGGCATAGCGCCTTTTTCGAAACACAAAGGCAAGATATATCCTTTGGAAAAAATGTCGAGGGTGATAGGAGCATTATCCAAAGAAGAAGACGTTACCATATTTCTTTTCGGTTCGGGAAAAGAAGAGCAAAGAGTATTATCACACTGGGTATCCAAGTATCCGAATGTGATAAATACAACAGGAAAGCTAAACCTTCAAAAGGAACTTCTGCTGATCTCATATCTCGACGTAATGTTGTCTATGGATTCGGCAAATATGCATTTAGCGTCATTAGTGCAGATTCCGGTCGTATCTGTTTGGGGAGCTACTCACCCTTCAATGGGATTTTACGGCTTCAGGCAGGATTCTGCAAATGCTGTGCAGATCAATAATCTCGATTGCCGGCCTTGTTCCGTATTCGGAGAACTTCCGTGCCAACGGGAAGATTATGCATGTCTGGAACGTATCACCGAAGAAATGGTAATCAGCAGGATACATAAGGTATTAGATAATAAAAGTTGATGAAAATAGCGATACTTTCACCGTTTTATCCTTACAGAGGAGGGTTGGCGCAGCTGAATGCAAGGCTGTATACAGAACTCTCGAAACGGAACGAAGTAAAAGCATTTACGTTTACCACTCTATATCCAGATTTTTTATTCCCCGGCAAGACGCAGTATGTAATGGAGGGCGACCCCGTTACGGTGATAGAGAGCGAACGGGTACTCAGCAGTATAAATCCGTTTTCATATATCCGCACTGCCAAACATATAAATAAGTATGCTCCCGATCTGTTGATAATACCTTACTGGATGTCTTTCCTCGCTCCGGCTTATGGTTCGGTATGCCGCCTTTTGAATAAGAAGACAAAAGTGGTAGCATTGGTTCATAATGCAATCCCCCATGAACGAAGAATTATAGATAAGCCCCTTACAAAATTCTTCTTCAACCGATGCGATGCCTTCATTGTAATGAGCGAACCTGTAAAAAAGGACCTTTTATCATTGAAGAAAGATGCCCGAGTTTTGCTACAGCCTCATCCCATATATGATCACTACGCCGAACGCTACGACAAAACAGCTGCATGTGAAAAACTGGGAATAAAGGCTGGCAAGAAAAATCTCCTTTTCTTCGGACTTATCAGGGATTACAAAGGACTGGATATCCTTATCGAAGCGATGGGTATGTTAGATAATTCGTATCAACTAATCATTGCAGGAGAAAGCTACGGAAGCTTCGACAAATATACTGAACTAATAAATCAATCTCCGTTAAAAGATAACATAATCGTATTTGAACAGTATATCCCCGATGATATGGTGACAACCTTGTTTTCGGCTGCGGATGCACTCGTTCTCCCTTATAAATCTGCCACGCAAAGTGGGGTCGTTGCTTTGGCCTATCAGCTGGAAACCCCGATGATTGCGACAAATGTGGGAGCACTTGGTACCACTGTCAAAGATTCCGAAACCGGACTGGTGGTAGAATCCGCTACTCCTGAAAATGTATCCGAAGGCATCAGAAAGTTCTTCGGGTCGGATTATTCCAAACTATATCAGGAAAATCTGAAGAAAGAGAAGAAGCTATTATCCTGGGATAATTTTACCCATTCCATCGAAGCTTTCTTTGCTTCATTATAATAATGTGGGATTATTTCATGCGGAACAATCCGTACTTAAGCATACAGATAAAGGCTCTCACCCCATCGCGCCATCCTATTTTCTTTCCTTCTTCATATGTTCGACCGTAATATGAAATACCTACTTCATAGATTCTCACATTCGGATAGCGTGCTACCTTGGCAGTCACTTCCGGCTCAAAACCGAAACGCCTTTCCTGCAGAGGAATAGACTTGATAATATCTGCACGAAAAAGCTTATAGCAGGTTTCCATATCGGATAAATTCAAGTTGGTGAACATATTAGACACAAAAGTCAATATCTGGTTTCCAATCGAATGCCAAAAGAAAAGTATCCGGTGAGGTTTGCCTCCCATAAATCGGGAGCCGAAAACGACATCAGCAAAACCAGAGACAACAGGCTTTAACAATATATTATATTCTTCCGGATCATATTCCAGATCGGCATCCTGTATAATAATATAGTCACCGGTAGCTTCTTTTATGCCTCTGTGCAATGCAGCTCCTTTACCCATATTCACAGGCTGCTCGTATAATTTGATATCTGCCCGTGGATGAGCTGCTATATATGCTTTAACAACTTCAACTGTATCATCTTTAGAGCAGTCGTTTACGATTATTATTTCTTTCCCGAAATTACCGATCAAATCTACAGCCAACACTTTATCCAATATCAGATGAATCGTGCGGGCTTCGTTATATGCAGGAATTACAATTGAAAGTTTCATGTTAAAGTTATCGTTATGTTGTCTTCTGATCAGAATATTATTGCTTCAGTTTATCGTCGAAATAAGCGATTGTTTTAATAAGCCCCTCTCTCAAAGGAACTTTAGGCTCCCAGCCCAGCTTTTCTTTCGCCAAGGAAATATCAGGCCGCCTTTGTTTCGGATCATCACTCGGTAGAGGTCGGAAAACCAGTTTTGATTTCGATCCTGTTAATTCCAGGATAAGGTTTGCCAGTTCCAGCATGGTAAATTCTCCCGGATTGCCTGTATTCACAGGTCCGATAAACGAATCGCCTGTACCCATCATTCTTATCATGGCTTCCACAAGGTCATCAACATATTGGAAACTCCGGGTTTGAGTACCATCTCCATATATTGTAATATCTTCCCCTTTTAGTGCCTGAACAATAAAATTGGAAACAACCCTACCGTCTGCAGGATTCATATTCGGCCCGTAAGTATTGAAGATACGTACTATCTTTATCTTAACTCCATTTTGACGGTGATAGTCCATGAATAATGTTTCGGCACAACGCTTTCCTTCATCATAACACGAACGGATACCTATAGGATTTACATTTCCCCAATAAGATTCCGGCTGCGGATGCACATGCGGATCTCCGTATACTTCGCTGGTAGATGCCTGCAATACTTTTGCTTTAAGGCGTTTTGCCAAACCAAGCATATTGATAGCACCCATTACAGATGTTTTAATTGTCTTGATCGCATTATACTGATAATGAACCGGAGAAGCCGGACAGGCCAGATTGTAGATTTCATCGACATCTACATGAAAAGGATGAACGACATCATGTCTTATTAGTTCGAAATAAGGATTTTCAAGCAAATGGATAACATTTTCCTTCGAGCCGGTAAAATAGTTATCCAGACACAATACTTCATTGCCTTCTTTCAGTAGTCTTTCACACAAATGGGAGCCGATAAAACCGGCACCACCTGTCACTAATATTTTTTTTCGATTCATTAAATTCTTTGTAAGATTGTTTTTAAGTCTGGTTTATAATACAAAGGAACGAAAAATATAGTGTATTTTAAATTCTTTGTTCATATTATTTGCCCGACACTATTTTCTTTATATCATTAAGCTTATTCAATGCTTCCATCGGAGTGAGGTTATTAACATCCAGAGACTTTATCTCATCTCTGACCTGACTAAGTACAGGATCGTCCAGCTGGAAGAAACTCAACTGATAACCCTCCCTGTTTTCCTTTATATCTTTTATAGGCTTGGAGATGCCCTGCTTACGGTTATCCGTTTCCAATTGCTTCAATATATTGTTTGCTCTCTTCACTATACTTTGCGGCATACCCGCCATTTTGGCTACATGGATACCGAAACTGTGCTCGCTGCCTCCGGGAACAAGTTTTCGTAGGAATATCACCTTATTGTCGACTTCCTTTACCGAAACATTGAAGTTCTTTATCCTTTTGAATGATTTTTCCATTTCATTCAATTCATGGTAATGGGTGGCGAACAATGTTTTAGCCCTGGCTCGCGGATGTTCATGAATATATTCTACGATTGCCCATGCAATGGAAATACCGTCATAGGTGCTCGTACCTCTTCCCAATTCATCGAATAAAACAAGGCTACGCGAAGACAAGTTATTCAGGATATCTGCCGCTTCGTTCATCTCTACCATAAAGGTAGATTCACCAAGTGATATATTATCGGATGCACCTACACGGGTAAATATCTTATCTACCAATCCTATCTGCGCCGATTCGGCAGGGACAAAACTTCCTGCCTGCGCCATCAATGTAATCAGTGCAGTCTGGCGAAGAAGCGCCGACTTACCCGCCATATTAGGCCCGGTGATAATAATTATCTGCTGCGAATTACTATCCAGAAAAACATCGTTTGCTATATAAGATTCGCCCAACGGCAATTGCTTTTCAATAACCGGATGCCGTCCGTTCTTTATCTTCAATGCATCCGAATCGTTGATTTCAGGACGGATATATTTATTCTCCTTAGCCACTTTGGCAAAAGACAAGAGACAGTCGGTCTGGGCTATCAAGTTTGCATTTACCTGAATAGTTGGAATATAATCTACCAAACTAAGCACAAGATCATTGAAAAGCGTCGTTTCCAACGCTAAAATCTTTTCTTCTGCGCCCAGAATTTTCTCTTCATATTCTTTCAGTTCCTGTGTTATATAGCGTTCGGCATTTACAAGCGTTTGTTTGCGTATCCACTCCGCCGGAACTTTATCCTTATGTGCATTACGTACTTCTATATAGTAGCCGAATACATTATTGAAGCTTATCTTAAGCGAAGAAATACCCGTCGCTTCGGTTTCCCGCTGCTGTATTTTCAACAGATAATCTTTGCCTGAATAAGAGATTTCGCGCAGGTCATCAAGATCAGGATTCACTCCCTTATTGATAACATTCCCACGGTTGAGCATTGTCGGAGGGTCGGGATGTATTTCCTTTTCTATCCGTTCCCTGATAACCGGACAAGGGTTGAGCTTCTCTCCTATTTCCCGCAGGCTCGGTTCATCCGAAGCAAGGAAAGCCTCCCTTATAGGTTCGATTGCCTTCAATGCAACTTTAAGCTGTACGACTTCACGGGGAGTTATCCTGCCTACGGCTACCTTAGAGATGATCCGCTCCAAATCACCTATTAGTGAAAGCTGTTCTTCGAGCAGGTTTTTCAGTTCCAAATCCTTGAAAAAATACTCGACTACCGATAGGCGACTGTTTATAGGCTTGGCATCTTTAAGCGGAAATACCATCCAGCGGCGCAGCATGCGCGCACCCATCGGCGACACAGTACGGTCGAGGATATCGAGCAGGCTTTTACCACCTTCATTCATAGTAGAAATAAGCTCAAGGCTGCGTACCGTAAATTTATCCAAACGGACATATTTATCTTCCTCGATCCGCGAAAGGGAAGTTATATGACCTATATGGTTGTGTTGCGTAACATCCAGATAATGTAGTATTGTTCCGGCAGCTATTACACCATTTGTCAGATGTTCTACTCCGAAGCCTTTCAGGTTCTTTGTTTCGAAATGCTTCAATAGCCTGTCCCTTGCTGTATCTTCGGTAAAGACCCAGTCGTCGAGTTCGAAGATAAAGAAACGGGTGCCGAACGACTCTTCGAAAAGTTTCTTTTTACTCCTTTCCACCAGAACTTCCTTCGGTGAAAAGTTTGTAAGAAGCTTATCTATATATTCTTTCGTTCCTTCTGCTACAAGGTATTCACCTGTAGAAATATCGAGGAAAGAAATACCGCAATTACTTTTTGCAAAATGAATAGCACAAAGGAAATTATTTTCCTTGTGATTCAGTATATTATCGTTGATAGAGACACCCGGGGTCACAAGTTCGGTAATCCCTCTTTTAACTATCGTTTTTGTCTGTTTCGGATCTTCCAGCTGATCGCAAATCGCTACCCGTTTTCCTGCGCGAACCAGCTTCGGCAGATAGGTATCGAGCGCATGGTGCGGAAATCCTGCCAGTTCGATAAACTGAGCAGTACCATTCCCCCGGCGTGTAAGGGTGATACCCAGTATTTCGGCTGCATCGATAGCGTCTTGTGAGAATGTTTCGTAAAAGTCTCCCACGCGAAACAATAAAATGGCATCAGGATGTTTACTCTTGATCTCAAGATACTGCTTCATCAAAGGAGTTTCGACTATTTTTTTCGACACAGTTTTGCTTATTTAGATATATTCTACAGAAAAATTATAAGGAAACAAAGATAAAAAAAAATAACATTCAATTCCATGTGTCCGCAGTTCTGAATTTTATATTTATTAACCATATTTTGTTAAAAGGTAACAAAAGTAACGATTTTATAGCTATTAGCTGATAGCTTTTAGCCGTTAGCATTATTACAGGAAAGATGCAAAAAGTAACAAAAGTAACAGGAACTAATTAATAATTAAAAATGAACAATTAATAATCCCGTAACTTGTAACTGCCCGCAGGGCGAAGTAACTTGTAACTAAAAACCTATGTTAAAGAGCTAACAGCCATCAGCTAATAGCTAACAGCTAAAACAATATAGATAAAGTTTTAATAAGAAAGCTTTTCAGAATTCCCTGAGACCGGAAACTTTATGCCTGCTGAGCGCTTCAATTCTCACATCCTTATTTGCTACTACCCCGTTGGCTGCGAGTGTCTGTTCCACTGCCTTAAAAGCTATTTCGGGATGATTATTGTCCTGACTGAGATGACAAAGCCAGATATTTTGCAGGTTATTATTGTAGATACTGGCGATGAATTCGGCAGAAAGACGGTTGCTGAGATGTCCCATCCCGTTGCGTATACGCTCTTTCAGATAATATGGATACCTGCCCGACTGTAGCATATATTCATCATAGTTCGATTCGATTACAAGATGATTGGCGCGACAGGCATAATTGCGTACTTTATCGGTTATGCAACCAATATCTGTTATCAGTACGAGGGTCTGCCCGTCAAATTCTATATGGTATCCAACGTTCTCTATACTGTCGTGAGGCACATCGAAAGCCGTTATTGTGAAATCGCTGATTGTGAATGGTATTTCTTTTTCTATAATTCTTTTCGACTGGTAAAGGTCGGCTTGTACCATCTTGTTGCGCTGTATGCCCTCGTGAACTGTTTGGGTAGCATATACGGGGATGTTGTATTTATCTCCGAAACATCCGACAGTCTTTATATGGTCGGCATGATCGTGTGTAATAAGTATCGCTTTTATCTTATCAAAAGAAACGCCGTATTCCCGCAAAGCCTTGTGTACACTGCGTATACCTATTCCGGCATCGATAAGTATTCCGTTTTCATTTGTCCCGAGATAATAGCAGTTACCGCTGCTGCCGCTTCCTAAACTAAAGAATTTATATTTGTATTGTGTGAACAGATCGTATTGCATAATGTGCAAAGGTAAAGAGTATATTCAAAAAAAGAGGCGTCCATAAAGTTAAAGTTATGAACACCTTTTATATATTTCTTTAATATTACTTTTTCAAAAAACAAGTCTTCAATACGATACTCGAACCGTCTATTTTACAATCTACTTCTGTCGGTTCTTCGGTCAATCGGATACTTTTCACTTTTGTTCCCCTTTTGATAACCATCGACGAACCTTTTACCTTGAGGTCTTTGATGACTGTTACCGCATCACCGTCTACAAGTTCTGCACCATTACTGTCGCGCGGAGTCATGTCTTCTGCTTCTGTGTTTGCTTCGCCTGTCCATTCGTGGAAACAATCGGGGCATACATATGCCGTACCATCGAAATAAGTATTTTCCATGCTGCACACCGGACAATTCGGAGTTCCTTCCATTTCTGTTAATTTTTTATTGTTAGAAATGCAAAGATAAGGCTTTCGGATACACGAGCCAAAACCGGAAACAATATGCCTATTTTTTCCGCTGGTCGTTTATAGCCGGTTGCTTATTCACATTTGCCTGTGTTGAATCAGACGGTTGTACAGGAACTGTCTGTTGCGGAGCCGGATTTATTTCCGGTTGCGCAGGTTGCGGCTGATCTCCGTTCTGGTTTCTCCTTTGGTTCCTGTTACTTTGTTGCCCGTTTGTCTGTATAGAATCGGAAGCCTGATTCTGGTTTCTTCTGAAACGCCTAGGTCTGAACGACTGGAACAATCGTTTTAAGGTAGCAGCTTCCTTACTATATACGATACCTACACCCTGAGTAGTAGGCGCCTGACGGTAATATTTATCATTGGTATGGCTATATGCCTTCAATGTCCACACAGAATTTAACTGGTATTCTAGATCAAAATCACCGATGAAAGCATTATCATTCGTTGCCGACTGGTCGGTACGGTATCCCAGATTTGTCCTGAAAGTAAGTTTGTCATCCAGGAACTTACGGGAAACATTTACGCCCAGATCCAGATCGTTGAATGTACCGTCATTCGATTCTACACTTGCACCTATCTGCCATTTATCGCCCAATATATTTCCTACCATCATGTTAAGCACGGAAGACATGGCACTGGCAGCAATATTTGTCCACAAGCCGTCACCGAAATTGACACCGCTGCTACCCGAACTCGAATAGAACGAACCTACGGCAACAAGATAGGCAAACTGCCTGATCTTTTGTTCGTCGGTACTGATATAACTGTTTACCCTTTGCTGCAGGTCTTCGTTGGCATCGGGCAAACTGATATCGTAAGTCAGTTCCATCTTATCCATGTTTCCTGTTATACCCAGCACACAATCCACCTGTACTTTGGACGAAATATCCCCCATACCGAAGCTACTGTCAAGAGTTTTCAAGTCGGCTTTCACCCTTCTGAAAGCAGTGATATCGAACTGGGTCTTCATCGGGTCTCCTATGAAATTGAGCTTACTACCTTCCCGGATAGTAAAGTTCAGCCGTTTTACATTTTGCAGATTCAGCCTCACATTGCCCTCATTAAGGGTATAATTACCATATGCCCCCATGTTCTCGGTAACCATATCATAGTTGAAATTGATGGTTCCCGCACCTTTTGCCTGCAATGCATCGCCCGTCTGAGGATTTATTACTATACCGATATTCAGATCGGGTGTTACATCCAGCTTGACATTCAGTTTTATCGGCAGCGGTTCTTCTCTCGGAGCCATCTCTTTGAGCGGATTCCTTTTCTCTTCCGGAACGTTGATATACACAACACTCTTGTAATCGGAAGCCTCGGAATGCTGTGGAATAAGAATATTCAGCGTCGAATTCTTATCGTTCTTTATCTGCATATTCACATTTATGCCATTATCGCTACCATCTACCCTGACACTTCCCGAAGCATATACACGGCCATAGAATAAACTGTCTGTACGGTGTTCGGTATTCAATACCATAAGTTTATTCATCTGCATATTCAGCGCATAATGCATATCCGCAAAATTCTTATGCGTGACGGTAGCACTCACCTGCGCCGTATTTCCCTCATTATCTCTCAAAGTGAGGTTATCAAGACCGATTCTGTCGGGGCTTACCCTGATAGTATCAGATATGGTATAAGTTACGTTCGTATAATCGATACCTATCTGTGTATCGTTAAATCCGATGAAACCTCTTACCTGAGGAGCCTTCATGCTTCCCTCTACTATTAAGTTCGTACTTAAGCTTCCGTCTACTTTATTCAGCATTCCCGAAAAGAAAGGCTGCATCCATCTTAGCGGCATCTGCTGCATACGCAATTGCAGGTCGAGCGAGTCCTGATTGGTGTATATCGTTCCATCCAGATCGGCGTATGTTTGCCCTTTGTTTTGCAGTGTGGCGGCCATAGTTGCTCCACCGTACTCGTCACTCCATTGGCTTTCCAGATCGAGTGTACCTAAGGTATCACTGAATAAGATAATATCAGATATACGGAAACCTTTAGTGTACAGTTCCGGCTGATCGAGAAGATTAGTGAGTAAGATATTCCCATCAAGTTCACCCCTGATATTCTTCACGTCGAAAGCTTCGAGCAGGTCGCCTATTTCGGCATGATCGAAATAGGCACGCAATGTATCCGTCTTTTGATCGGAAACCACTCCGTCGAATCCGAAATATTTCTTCTTATTCACTCCCAAACCCACATTATGCACTTCGGTACGCTTCCCTTCATTGATAATTTCTGCCGGAAGCAGATTCAGCGCAAGCCTGTCTACCATAATATCGGACGGGCTTACTTTCAGTGAAGAGACAAGCTCCCGGGCTTCATTACGGCTAAATTGAGCTATCGCATCGAGTGTTCCGTTTATTTTTACTTCTGTACTGTCGCCTATGACATTTACTTTTGTATGTATTATATTGTTAGCGCCATCGAGATTTAGTGCCAGCTTGTAACGCCCTTCACTCATCAGCACACCGCTACCGGCAGTTATATTAAATGCGGAATCACGGTTGGCTATATCGATTGTGGTATTGGTCACATCCCAGCCGGAATAACGTATATGCGGAATATTTCCCTTTACTGTAATCAGATTATCGATCGTATTCACCTGCCCGTTAATTATTGCAGGCTGCATAATATCTACAGGCAGGGCAAAAATCCGGCTTACCTCTCCTGTATTTTTTGCTGTAATATTAAATGTGAAATTATTCTGTTCTTTCCTGATACGTTTTGTTTCCACAAATACCGCAGGCAAGTAGCCGTTCATCAGGTTTGTAAATTCATCGGAAAGAGTAGTAAAAGAATACTGACCCTCAATATTGGCCGTAATTATCGAAGAATTCAGTGCTATGAATTTGTCGCCGGTTTCTTTTTTACCCATTTCCAGTGTAAATTTTCCCGGCTGGAATAAGGTAGTACTATCCCGGAAACTAAGGCTGTCAATAACGACTTTTCCGGTCATATTATCTATGTCAAGCCCTTTGACACTGCCGTTAAGCGCCATTGTCAGACGTGGATTTGTCCAGTCGGGATTCTTGTAGAATTTGTCTACATGTACCGTATCCAGCCTTAGCCTTACATTGATATCCGGCACGCGTGCCTGCGACATATCGGCGGCAAGCTGTATTTTACCTATACTCCAATCGGCTTTTGCCGTCAAGCCCATTTTCGATGCATTATAAAATCCGGTGAAAGGGACATTTTTCATTGTTTCCTTTTCGTATTGCAGGGCATCGATATTTCCGCGCATGACTGCATTGAGCGACTGCTTTTCGGTCTGGGCTGCTTTTACATCTACATGCGCCGATAATAATCCTAGTCCCGAGGTGCCTCCCAAGAGCCTGCCCAGATTGAAATTATTTGTTCTCAATCCTGCCGTTACATTGAAGTTGGTAAATGTAGTATCTACTCCTCCTGTAGCAAGCATCGTAAGTGCGCCCTGACGGCACCATGCCTCGGCATCGAGTTTAAATCGGCTTAGTTGACCGGTCAGTGTACCTTTGAGGAAAATATCACCCAATTCTTTCAAAATGTCGGGAGTAACGAAAGTAGAATCGCCGACACGTGCAAAATCGGTTATTGCATTGGTCGTAGCCTTAAATTTATCAATATTCAGATTAATATCCGAAGTACCGTAGCTTTCGTAGCTTGCCAATCCTGCACCACCTTCAAGTATCAGGTCTTCACCGTAAGTAAGTGTGATATTCTGAACATTTACAGCGGGTAGCGTACCAGCAATGTTTGTCCTTAATACAACTTTATTCCGCAAAAATTTCAGATTGGGAAGGAAAGCGAGCAAATCGGCTGCAGATAATTCTGTATCGTCTGTACCCAGTTCAAAAGCACCGGATGCCAGATTATATCTTGCTTTAGTCGTTATCAAATGGGAATCGGGCAATGTTAATGAAAAATCATCCACCCATAACTGCGATTTTTCAGAGAACAAATGTCCTTTCAAATCCTTGATTTCAACGCCGGATCTCTCTTTTGCAGAAAGACCGTTGAGAGCAATATCGAATTTATCAGGATTGATAGAATTCAGGTCTGCATTTCCGTTGAAATCATATAATGATATGTGCGATGCATTGAACATTCCCGGAGTATAAGGTGCGGAAAGTACATCATAATTCAACCGCCCGTTTTTCAGATTGAGGTCTTCGATAACGATTATCAGGGAACCGCCGGTAGTATCCACAGCAGCACTATCGGTACTCGCAAAAGCATCGACAATAAACTGGAAATTAAAATCACTTATACTATCCTTTTGATTTACATTTATAAGGAAATCTTCGAGATCGACGCTTGTTATCTGAACCGTACTGCTTTTTATAAGTTTCAACGGATTAATCGAAACATCGAGCGATTTCGCATAAAGCAGCGTATCCTTCGCCTGATCTTCTACATAGATTCCTTTCAGCTTTACATTATTAAAAAGACTGAGACGGATTTCGTCAATCGACACTTCGGTATGCATAGCCGTTTTCAATTTGTCCACGGCAAAATTGGCAACCTTTTGTTGTATGTAGGGAATAGATAGTAACACGTATAGTAGAACGTTCAGTCCGATCAAGGACAGAACAATGTACATAATTATTTTGAAAAACTTTTTCAGCAAGCTTTTCTTTTTCACAGGAGTTTCTTCCGGAGTAGTTTTGGTGTTTTCAGCCTCAGCCATAAAAAGTATTTATTTCAGTTTGTCGGCCCACTCTTCTTCGTTAAATCCTACAAGGACTAAATCGCCGGTAATAACAAGCGGACGTTTCACAACCATTCCGTTTGACGCAAGTATGTCTATGAGTTCGTTTTCCGATGCAGTTTTAACCTTATCCTTCAAGTTCTGTTCTTTATAAATCCTTCCCGATGTATTGAAAAACCGCGATACGGGAAGCCCGCTCTTCTTTATCCATGCAGCAAGTTCCTTTCTAGTCGGATTATCAGTGGTGATATCACGACTTTCTACTTCTATATTATTATGCTTCAACCATTTGGATACATTACGACATGTACTGCATTTGGGATATTGAAGAAACAATTTTGTGCTCATATAATAGTCTGTTTTATATCTTCGATTAGTTGCAAAAATAATTATTTACTATTGATTAACGCTGTTCGGGTGTTTAAAGTTCGTTTTTTTTGACCGGAACGCGTAATATTTGTGTATTTTTGTTGCTGAATCTAAAAATTGCAGCATGATACAATCAATGACAGGCTTTGGTAAAGCCTCGACCGAACTTGAGAAAAGAAAGGTTACTGTAGAAATAAAATCCCTTAACAGCAAACAACTAGACCTCTCGGTACGTATGCCGAACCTCTACAAAGAGCACGAAATGGAAGTACGCAACATGCTTTCCCGTGAACTGGAACGGGGAAAAGTGGACTTTCTTATTTATGTGGAAAATATAGGAAATGAAACGGTTTCACAGATCAACCATAACCTGCTCGAAGGATATTATAACCAGATAAAGGAATCTGCCCGTAAATTGGGTGTGGATACTCCGTCCGATTGGTTTGCAACGCTACTGCGCCTGCCAGATGTACTGAAATACGAATCTCAGGAAGTAGACGAAGCCGAATGGAATGCCGTATCGAAAACAATCAATGAAGCAAAGAAACAATTACTTGATTTCCGCAGACAGGAAGGATTTATGCTTCAAAAATTATTCGAAGATAAGATAGCAAATATTTCTTCTCTTCTTTCCGAAATAGAACAGTATGAAGTCGAACGTGTAGAGAAAGTTAAAATCCGTATTACGGAAGCACTTCAGAAAATTGAGGATTTCGATTACGATAAAAACCGCTTCGAACAGGAAATGATATATTATATAGAAAAGCTCGATATAAATGAAGAAAAATCACGCCTGACCAATCACCTGAGTTATTTCCTGCAAACGATGAAGGCAGGTTCGGGGCAAGGGAAAAAGCTCGGTTTTATCTCTCAGGAAATGGGACGCGAAATAAATACAATGGGCTCGAAATCGAACCATGCCGAAATGCAACAGATAGTTGTACGCATGAAAGACGAACTGGAGCAAATCAAAGAACAGGTTTTAAACGTATTATAAAGAATTACCGTTAAAATGGGGAAATTAATTATATTCTCGGCTCCATCCGGTGCAGGTAAATCCACCATCGTTAATTACCTGCTTTCTCAAAACCTGAATCTGCGCTTCTCCATATCTGCCACCAGCCGCCTGCCCCGCGGAATGGAACGACACGGCGTAGAATATTATTTTCACAGTCCGGAAGAGTTCCGGCAGAAAATTGCAGCAGGAGAATTCCTTGAATACGAAGAGGTATATAAAGATAAATTTTACGGCACATTGAAATCGGAAGTTCAGCGAATTCTCGACGAAGGCGGAAATGTTGTTTTCGATGTAGATGTAGTAGGCGGATGCAATATAAAGAAATATTATGGCGACAAAGCCTTATCTATCTTTGTCGAGCCCCCTTCCATCGAAGAACTGAGGTGCCGGCTTGAAAAAAGAGGAACGGATTCGCCGGAAATTATCGAGGCGCGTGTGGCAAAAGCCGAATATGAAATGACATTTGCACCGCAGTTCGATATCGTTATCAAAAATGATAATCTGGAAGAAGCAAAAGCAAAAGCATTGAAAGTGGTAACAGATTTTCTTGCAAAATGAATATAGGAATTTTTTCAGGTTCTTTCGACCCTGTTCATATCGGTCATGTGATTCTGGCAAACTATATTGCAGAATTTACGGAAATAGAGGAAGTCTGGTTTCTGGTTAGTCCGTGCAACCCGTTGAAAGCGGGAAGCAACCTTTCGGATGAGCATATTCGTTATGAAATGGTAAAACTGGCGCTTGAAAAATATACCAAACTTAAAGCCTCGGACTTCGAATTTCATCTGCCTAAACCATCTTATACTATCAATACATTTGATGCATTGCAGGAAAAGTATCCGAAGCATAATTTCACGCTCATTATAGGAAGCGACAACTGGACTACTTTCGAAAACTGGCGTGAATACGATAAAATCCTAGATAACTACAAGCTGAAAGTTTACCCACGACTAGGCCATCGCATTACCATTCCCAATAAAGTGAGAAACCGTGTAGAAGCGTTAGATTCGCCAATTATCGAGATTTCATCGACATTTATACGGGAACATATTGCAGAAGGAAAAGATATCCGTGCATTCCTGCCGGACGATGTATACGATTATATTTTACAGAAAGGAATATATAAATAGGGTGCTTATGGCAGAAAGAGATCCCTTTTTCGATTCATTGAAGTTTGTGCTCATTTTATTTGTCGTATTTGGGCATACAATGGAGTATCATATTCATTTTTCGACTTATCATATAGAATCTGCGGCCTACACTTTTATGTATACATTTAACATGCCCTTGTTCGTATTTGTATCTGGCTATTTTTCAAAAAATGTAACATGGAGTAGATATAAACCAAAATTCTGGGGATTAGTAATGTCATATATCGTTTTTCAAACTATACTTTTTATTCCTTATATAGTTAACGGTACATTTTCTCTGCGATATTACCTTTTCTACCCTCAAAAAGTAATGTGGTATATTCCAGCTTTACTGGTATGGCGTTTTACATTCTGCTTCATCCCGAAATTAAAACTGAGTTTTCCTGTAATATTTATTATTTCCTTGATTTTATCGCTACTCATAGGATATCAATATCATCCGAGTCCGCTTTTCTATGCACCTTCTAAAATATTGGTATTTTTGCCTTATTTCATTTTGGGTTATTACTGTCCGAAAAAGAGTATAGAAAAAATAAGGAAGATGGATAAAGAATTTTCGGTAGCTATTATAGTTGTTATCATAGGCTTAATATATACTACAATGCCATCTCAGCAAGCGATTTCTTTTTATGGCACTATTCCATACACCCAATTATTCCCCGGAGAAGAAACGTTAGGACTTGTATGCCGTTTATCAACTTATATAATTTCCATAATAGTATCCTGTGCCATAATTTCTCTAGTTACTACTAAACTTGCCAAATGGGGTGATAGAACGCTGGATATTTACCTGCTGCATGCGCCTTTGGTCTATCTGGTGTATGTAAAACTGATTGAAACCTATCATTGGAATACGAACATTTTTATCGATTTCATCGTTTTTCTCATTATCATCTTTATTTGCTTATTTTTATCGAAGCAAAAAATCATACAGTATCTGATAAATCCAATAACAATATTTCAAAAGAATAAATCGACAATAAAATCATGAACTATCAGGAATCATTAGCAAAAGATTTGGCTATCCGTTGCGGTAAGTTGCAGAAAACAATGCAGCAGATGAATATCGAAGCATGCGCATTGAGTACGCCCGTGAATGTCTTTTATATGACCGGTATGGTCTATAACGGATACTTTTATTTACCGGCAGAAGGCAGTCCGATACACTTTGTTAAACGGCCGGAAGGAATCGAATTTGATAATACAATATATATCCGCAAGCCGGAACAAATTACTGAAGAGTTGCAAAAGAGGAATATTGCATTACCGAAAACCCTTTTACTGGAAACGGATGTAATTTCTTTCAGTGAATGCACACGTTTATTGAAAACATTCAATATATCGGAAGCATCGAATGCATCGCTACTCATGCGTAAAATACGCAGTGTGAAAACCGACTTCGAAGTAGAGCAAATTAGAGCCTGTGCCCGTAAGCATGAAGCCGTATATAAACTGATTCCATCGGTTTACCGAGAGGGGATGACCGATGTAGAACTGCAGATAGAAATAGAACGGCTTATGCGCCTGCACGGGTCTATGGGAATATTCAGAAGTTACGGTGAAAACATGGATATCTATATGGGAAGCCTTCTTGTGGGCGAGAATGCAGAAGCACCTTCTCCTTACGATTATGCGTTGGGGGGCGCGGGAACAACTCCTGTTTTGCCTCTTGGAGCATCAGGTCAGAAAATAGGCAAAGGACAAACCATCATGGTAGACATGGCAGGAAATTACACTCCGTGGATGACAGATATGACCCGCGTATTTTCAGCAGGGAAAACGTTGGATATAGCTTATCGCGCGCATCAGGTTTCTATCGATATCCATAATCATATAATGGATATCGCAAAACCGGGAGTAAGTTGTGCCGATATATATAATATAGCGATGGAAACGGTTGCTAAAAACAATTTGGAACCTTATTTTATGGGTACGAAGCAACAGGCAAAATTCATAGGCCATGGGCTTGGGTTGGAAATAAACGAACCGCCTGTATTTACACCACGCTCGAAGGAATTACTGGAGAAAAATATTGTTTTCGCTTTAGAGCCTAAATTTGTAATCCCCGAAGTAGGTGCCGTAGGCATCGAAAACACCTATCTGGTAACCGAAACGGGAATAGAGAAACTGACTGTACTGGAAGAAGAAATAATCGAACTGTAATTGCAGCTATGAAAGAAAAGATGAATGCACGTTATTTTCTCAGTTTGCAGATAATGGTCATCCTTTTATCCGGTATATTATCTGTTGTATTCTCTTTTCTGTTACCTCTGTTGAACAGCCTTTTGCCGTCGGTCTTCGGATTCGTAGAAGATATACACTGGCTAATGTTGTTTTTCATGCTGATGATTTTCAATTTTATTCTGTCGCTTTTTTCTTTCACCATTGAGCTAAATCTTTTCAAAGCTGTAAGAGATAGCAGTATACTGTCTTTTATTTCATTTTTTCTGCCTGTGATAATATATATTCCTTGGATGGGGATAATCGCAAAGCACAACAGGGAATTTGCGATGTTCGGGATGCCGTTGCCATACATAGCAGCTCAGTTATACAATTTTATATCACATAGAAAACAGGCGAAAAAATGGGGAAATTAGGACGATTTTGTTTTTGGATACCGCTGAAAGTTTTTCTGTTGATTCCATTTATATCGATTATAACATTCCTGATTTTCGATAGTTGTATTGAAAAGGAAAATGAGATGTATGACAGTTTTGATGCCAGTCAGTTTTTTCTCTTTTTATCCGTTTTAATCGCAATAGTATCCGCAGTAATGTCATTTATTGCCTATCTCAACCAGAACAAATATGTGCAGAAAAACAGCATATTATCTGCACTGACATTTTATATTCCTATTATTCCTTCTTTTATACTTGTATTACCTTATAGTGCCAAATTCATTTCCGTACTGTTATTCTCAGCAATACCGGTATCTCTGATTATATTACAAACTTATCACTTCATCCGTTTTCGCAAATTATTAAAAACGGCTAAATTTGAAGATTATGAAAACGATTAATATCAAAGGCGAACTACTCGACCTGTCTTCTCCGATAGTAATGGGAATATTAAATATTACGCCCGATTCTTTTTATGCCGGTAGTAGAAAAGAAACAGAAGCACAGATTACAGACAGGGTAAAAGAAATAATTGATCAGGGAGGAGCGATTATCGATATTGGTGCGCAGTCTACACGCCCTGCTTCGACTCTTTTATCCGCGGAAGAAGAAATCGAACGCCTGAAATTTGCCTTGCCGATTATTAACCGCGAGTTCCCGGATGCAATTATTTCGGTGGATACGTTCTATAGCAATGTAGCCCGTTTTGCAGTAGAAGAGCACGGCGTGGCTATTATAAATGATATTTCGGGCGGTGAAATGGATAAATCGATGTTCGAAACGGCTGCCAAGCTGAATGTGCCTTATATACTGATGCATATGCGGGGAACGCCACAGACAATGAACAGTATGACAAATTACGATAACTTTATTCAGGAGGTATTTTACTATTTCTCAAAGAAGATTGCCGAACTGCATTTGCTCGGTGTAAACGATATTATCGTCGACCCGGGTTTCGGATTCAGTAAAACAATGGAGCAGAATTATGAATTAATGGCTACCCTGAAAGGCTTTTCAATTTTCGAATTACCTTTATTGGTCGGAATATCCCGAAAAAAGATGATTGCAAACTTACTAGATATAAATACCGATGAAAGCCTTAACGGAACTACGGTATTAAATACATTTGCTCTTCAAAACGGTGCGAATATCTTACGTGTGCACGATGTAAAAGAGGCGGTGGAAGCGGTTAAAATAGTGAAGAAACTGGAAGAATATAAATTCTGATTACCAGTTCAAAACATGGATAGCATGGCAGGCGGCAAGGGCTGCCGTTTCCGTACGAAGGCGGCTTTGGCCCAGTGAAATCGGCTGAAATCCGTTTTTCACAGCCAACTCTACCTCCTCTTCCGAGAAATCTCCTTCCGGTCCGATCAGGATAAGTACATCGTCTCCTTTCTTATATGCTTCCTTAATGGAAAGTTTTTCTTGAAGATAACAATGAGCGATAAATTTCTGCCCGTCGAATTCCTGAGTGACAAATCTCGAAAAAGATATCATTTCATCGAGTTGCGGCAATAACGCCTTTTCTGATTGTTTCATCGCTGAAACCAGTATTTTTTCGATACGCTGCGCTTTTATTTCTTTCCGCTCGGAGTGCTGGCAAAGAATAGGAGAAAAACGGTCGGTACCTATTTCCGTCGCTTTTTCGGCAAACCATTCTATGCGGTCTATATTTTTTGTAGGGGCAAAGGCAATCTGTAAATTAAAGTTCCAGCCTTTAGGTTGCTCAATTGTCCTTAGTACATTGACAATGCAATGTTTCGGATTGGCCTGTATAATCTCAGCATCATAGAAAAATCCCTTTCCATCGGTCAGGAGAATTTCATCTCCTTCTTTCTTACGCAGCACTTTTATGCAATGTTGCGCCTCTTCAACGGGCAGTTCCACGTTGGAAAGGATATCCGGTGTAAAAAAGATTGTCTTATCCATCAGGCTGATATTTTTAGATTATTCTTCAAATATAATCTTATTATCGCCTAATTCCTTAATACGGGCAAGCGATTCTACGTGAATGCCGAGTTCCCTCAGTCTGCGACCTCCGTCCTGAAAACTCTTTTCGATGATAAAGCCCATTCCGTAAAGTTCGGCACCTGCCTCTTTAATAAGGTTATAGATGCCTATAGCAGCATTTCCGTTCGCAAGAAAATCATCGATAAAAACGACCTTATCATTCGGGTTCAGAAAATCTTTGCTTACGCAGATTGTATAGTCTTTATCTTTAGTAAAAGAGTGGGCAATCGTAGAAACCATATTCACCATTGTTTTAGGCACCGCCTTTTTCACGAAAACAACGGGTAATTCGAGCAGATAGCCAAGCATAATAGCCGGAGCAATTCCGCTGGCTTCTATCGTAATAATCTTATTAATCGGTAAATTGCCGAATTTGCGGACGAATTCCACCCCTATTGATTTCATCAGAATAGGATCCATCTGGTGATTGATAAAACTGTCCACTTTGAGGATTCCCCCATCGAAACTTTTTCCGTCTTTAAGTATGCGGTCTTTGAGTAACTTCATTATGATAAAATTTAGTCTTTAATACGGATAACAACATTGGCAATTATAGCCACTACACCTCCGGTAGTAATTCCCGATGAAAAGATGCCTTTTACTATGGCAGGCATTTGCGAGAGAATATCAGGCACAAGTTCAACACCCAGTCCGCATGCAAAGCTCACTGCGAGTACAAGAATCGCCTTTCTATCGATATTTTGCGAGGCGATAATACGAACTCCTGACGCTGCTACTGTTCCGAACATCAACAAAGTTGCACCTCCCAGAACAGGCTCAGGCATAATAGAAAAAATTCCTCCGATGAATGGAAAAGCACTCAAAACAACGAGGAATCCGGCAATATAGTAACCTACTCTGCGGCTAGCTACTCCGGTCAATTGAATCAGTCCGTTATTCTGTGCAAATATCGAGTTCGGGAAAGAGTTGAAAACTCCTGCAATAGCCGAATTTATACCGTCGGCAAGTATTCCACCCTGTACGCGTTTCATAAATTTTGGCCCTTCTATCGGCTCTCCCCCAATCATCGAATTGGCGGTGATATCGCCGAAAGCTTCGATGGAAGTGATGAAATAGATAAGTGCCACGGCTATAAATGCGGATAAGTCGAAACTCAATCCGTACTTGAAGGGCTGGGGAATTGTAATAGCACCGATTTCACCCATATTTGAGAAATCTATCCACCCTAGGAAATAAGAAACGATATATCCGATGATTATGCCTATAATAATAGAACTCATGCGGATGTATTTATTCCGGATACTATTCAGTATAAGTATGGAAACAAGGACAAGCACAGCCACTCCCAGATTAAGAGGACTACCGAAACTTCTCTCTCCTTCGGTACCCATTGCAGCGAATCCACCGCCACAAGAGATGATAGCGACCTTTATCAGTGATAGCCCTATCATGGTTACTACAATGCCCGAAACCAGCGGAGTTATTATCTTCTTTGTATATTTAAGCAAGCGGCTGACAACCATTTCAACGGGAGAAGCAGCGATGCACACACCGAATATAGCGGCTAGAATAGCAGTTTCAGCCATATCTCCTCGGGCTGCAAAACTTGCGGTCAATGCGCCGATAAATGAGAAGCTGGTTCCCTGTATACATAACAGTCCGCAACCTACAGGGCCGAATCTTCTACACTGCACAAAAGTAGAAATACCTGATGCCAATAATGCCATGGAAACGAGAAATCCGGTCGTTTCGGCACTGAATTCCAATGCCCGCGAAATAATAAGCGGAGGCGTGATGATAGCTACAAATATGGCCAGCAGATGCTGGAATCCGGCAAACATGGCCTCGCTGAAAGGCGGCTTATCCTCTATCTGGTATATCAGGTCTGTCTTGCGTATGGGTTGGATAATTTCATCCGCTTCTTTCTCTGTAACTTGCATGAACTTATTATTATTGTGTAATTATATCAACCTAATGTATTCTTCATTTCCATATTAAAATCGTATACCTCTTCCACAGGAATTACCTTACGGGAAACGGCATCGATATCCTTGCCCTCTTTTGTCCAAAGGAAAGGGACAAAGCTGTATGCATAATCGGGATTCAATTCTTTTATATCTTTTTCCCACCCTTTCCAACGCAGGTTTTTATAGAAATCGTTCATGTCCGTTTCGAAGCAAAACAACAAGAACTGACTGTATCCTATATTCATAGGCAGCCACTTCAATGATTCGGGTGCAAAGTAATATATATTGCCTGCATCAGTACCCAAAAATCCCCCGTTTATCGCATAAAATCCCCCGATTGCATCATCAGCAATCAATAAATAAGGTGCGGGTTCGCCGAATTCTTCGAAGGTTTTGCCCTGATTCCAGTCGGGTAAGCTTCTTTTCATTTTGTCCGATCCTGAGCCGAGTATTCTTATCCAGCCGTTATCGATGAGCATCCCTCCTGTTTCGTAAATGACAGCCCCCATGAGCGAACGTGTAGTTACCTGAGTATTGACAAGGGCATTTTCCGCCTGTTGGCGATTACATGGTAAAACCTCCACTTTGTTCTTTGCCAGTTTTATCCATTCTTTAATAACGGGCCAGCCGGGATCTACCGTATTGACAAGTTCCTGAAGTGTACGCATAGGTACAAGTTTTTAAATTAGGTGCAAAATTAGTATAATTATGCGTATAATTCCGCATTATGACAAATAAAAGGGGTTAAGAAAAGGCAGAATTAACTCTCTGAGAATTGAATATTTGAAAACGGCTTGTGTATTGTATCGAAATAAAGGAATTCTAAGAGGGTTAAAAAATTTGAAAGTTTTTCCCTTATGCACTTCAAAATATTATTCGGCTTTTTGTGAAAATTAAAATTGAATTATTAAACTAACCCGAAATTTCGCCGAGTACTCAAATTCGTAATAAAGTACACAAATTTGTAATTTTACAAATTCCAGTTTCGGAAACTTTATTTTTCCAATGTGAATTTTCGATCACATTAATAATGAGGTCAGTCGTTTCGAATTCTTTAAGCTGCCTATTACAAGAATATTTTTATACGAGAGTTTAGTTTGATAATGCCCACCGATAATATTGCAGATAACAGAAGAATAGGAACAAACAGATAGTCTTTTGGATAAGTATCATTCGACAACATTTTCAATAATAAGATAACAAGGATATGTATTAAATAGATCCCGGAGGAAAAACTCGACATATATCCGTCAGATTCCTTATATCTGGATATTTTTAAAATAAAGAGGAACAAGACAGGGCAGAGAAAAATAAGGGAAAAATAAAAATCGCCTAGAAACTTTATCTCAAAATAATTCAAAATAGTTTTTTCAGCGAATAGCAAAACGAAACCTGATATGATGAAAAATAGCAAAAGGCTTTTCCGTATTTCGATAGGTTTTTGAGTCAGTAATGTAGAAATATAATATCCTACAAAAACAAAAGGAAATCCCATAAACAGAAAATTGCGGAAAAGAGAAATGCCATTTTGAAGGATGTATGTATCATTAGTAAATATCCGCAATATCGCCCATGCCGACAAATAAATAATAATCGCTGATACCAAGATTATTTTCCTGTTTACTCTTTTTGCTATCTTATGAATCAGATATATTATAAGAGATGCACCAAAAAGGGCAACGATATACCATAAATGGTGAAAGCCAAAAAAAACACTGGTGAAAACCGGATAGTGATAATATACACTGATACCGGCATAAATCAGGCTCCATGTGATATACATAATCAAGATTTTTTTTAAATAGCGGAAAACCTTTTTATCATCATTCTTTAAAAAAGCAAAATAAAATCCATTGATAATAAAGTAGCAGGGTACCGCAATTCGGGCAATTCCATTTCTAAAGAGATCTGTTATGAAGGCGTTTGGAAATATAGGAGTATGTATAGTAAGAACTAATATAGTTAATATTAGTTTGAAGTAATCCAGAGTTATATTTCGCTGCGGATAAAATTTAGTTTGGAGTTCCATAGGTTGTTTATGTGTTTTTTTGGTATATTGTAAGATAAAATAATGTCGAATATTGGGCTGATTTGTCTTAAAGAGATTATGTTTTGAGCATACCTTTACCGGAAATTTCGGGTTGGGCATCCGTAAATAAGTGGATAATTAAGTGTAAAAAGATTTATTATAATTATCTTTCATTAGTTAAATATATGACACAAATTAAGAAAAATATTTGAGATATTGTAATAAAAAAGAACTAAAAATATTACATATGGAAATATATAAAGCAACGATTAACGATCTCGAAGATTTGATAAAATTGCGCATCGATTTCCTAAAAATCGACAGAGGATTTTTAACAGAAGAGGAAGAAAAAGCAATCCGATTTCAATTAAAAAAATATTTTGAAAAATACATTCCCGAAGAAAAAGTTATAGCAGTAATTGCGCGGACGGATGAAAATATAATTGCTTCGTCGGCATTTTTGATTATTCAGGAGATGCCGGCAAACCCGACTTTTTTGACAGGGATTACAGGAACTTTATTGAATGTAATCACATATCCGGAATTCAGAAGAAAGGGAATTGCCACAAAAATTATACATTATATAATAGATGAAGCTAAAAAAATGAATGTATCCAACATCAGTTTATTAGCAACGGAAGACGGAAAAGAATTATATGAAAAACTAGGATTCGAAATCCCTCATTATACAAATATGAGTTTGACATTATAATTGCACTCCCCATAAAACATCTGCATCTCCTTTGATGTTATATGATATAATAAAGAAAATAAAGTATCATGCTAATCCAGTTTCTATTTATTCTTACAGCTATTATAATAGGTGCCCGTATACAGGGTATCGGACTTGGGGTAATGGGGGGGCTTGGACTGGCGGTACTTGTTTTTGGATTCGGATTGGAACCGACTTCCCCGCCTATAGACGTCATGCTGATGATAGTGGCGGTAATTGCTGCAGCAGGTTGTATGCAGGCAGCGGGAGGTCTCGACCTTATGGTGTCGATGGCTGAAAAATTCCTGCGAAAGCATCCGCAGCGGATTACACTCTTTAGTCCGATTGTTACTTATCTTTTTACTTTCGTTGCAGGAACAGGGCACGTTGCTTATTCTGTTTTACCCGTGATAGCCGAAGTTGCCCGCGAAACAAAAATACGCCCCGAACGCCCGCTGGGCATTGCAGTTATTGCATCGCAGCAAGCGATAACAGCAAGTCCGATTTCGGCAGCTACCGTTGCACTATTAAGCATGTTGGCCGGATATGATATTTCCCTTTTGAATATATTAATGGTAACTATACCGGCGACATTGGTCGGTGTACTATTAGGAGCACTGGTCAGTATGCGTGTAGGAAAAGAATTACATCTCGATCCGGAATACCAAAGGCGTCTCGAAAACGGGATGTTCGCGAAGGACATTTCAGAGGAAAAAACCCAATACAAAATGAAAAGTAAGGCTGGTTTATCAGTCCTTATTTTTATACTTGCCACTGTTTTTATTATACTTTTCGGCTCCGTCGAGAGCTTACGAAACATAGGCGGAAGAGATTTAAATATGCCTATTATCATAGAAATTCTGATGCTTTCTGCCGCCGCGCTTATCCTTCTTATAACAAAAACCAACGGAATAAAAGCTGCCCAAGGCTCCGTTTTTGTAGCAGGCATGCAGGCCGTTGTTGCCATATTCGGTATAGCATGGATGGGCGATACGTTCATTCATGGCAACATGGATCAGCTTCGTGAATCGATAGAAGGCATAGTAAAATCCATGCCCTGGATATTCGGAATTGCCTTATTTGTTATGTCCATTTTGCTATACAGTCAGGCGGCAACCGTCAGGGCATTGATGCCTTTAGGTATCGCTTTAGGTATATCACCGTGGATGCTGATCGCACTTTTCCCCACAGTCAACGGCTACTTTTTCCTTCCTAATTATCCGACCGTAGTCGCGGCTATTAACTTCGACCGTACCGGTACCACCCGCATCGGAAAATGGGTACTGAACCACTCTTTTATGTTGCCGGGACTAGTGGCAACCGTTGGCGCAGTAGTCACCGGATTAATAATTATTACCCTAATTGGCAAATAATTAAAAAAAATTTAATAAATTGCATTCTGATTTTACACAAAATAGAGTAAACGTCTGACAATCAAGATGAAGACCTTATTTCTCAAATTATTACTATTTTCAAAATAGTTAATAATTTATTGTTAGAAATTATAAATTTTAACAGAATTGTCAAAACGAACCCTTACTTTTGTAGAAATTACATACGACACGAGATTCTAATTTAGAGGAAATCACTAAATCAGAGGCCTGGATTTCTGATTTGAAATATTTTTAATTGTTTGCTATATATAGTAATGTATATAACACAGAACACCTAGAAATACAACTGCAAAACACTATGCGGATAAAACTAACAGGACTATTCGTCAGCATGACGCTGGCACTTACGGGACAAACAAACAACGAACTACCACAAACGAACAATTCGGCTGCGGAGAGTTCGTATGAAGTTTCTACTGATTCCAATCAGGATTATTATCAACGACTATTGGAATATAAAGACACATCATCATCGGGTTCAAGTTCCGAAATTTATTCCCCGAAAAAAAGTAGCGTAGTAACGTGTAGCGATTCGGTCTACATCGAACGGCTTACCTCCCTACCCACAAAAATGGAGTTATCTTTCAATCCGAAGGTTCGCGGCTATATAGAAAGATATGCCAAACGGGGAAAGAGCCATGTCAGCCATATGCTGGGAGAAGGCAAATATTATTTCCCGCTTTTCGAAGAAATTCTCGTCAGGGAAGGATTACCCCTCGAATTAAAATATCTGACAATTATAGAATCAGCTCTCAACCCTACCGCCCGTTCAAAAGCAGGAGCGACAGGGTTGTGGCAATTTATGGATAAGACAGGGAAAAACTTCAACCTTCAAATCAATGGTCTGGTAGACGAACGTCGCGATCCTGTAAAATCTACATATGCCGCAGCAAAATTCCTTAAAGAACTATATGATACATACGGCGATTGGAATCTTGTTCTTGCTGCATATAACTGCGGAGCCGGTAATGTAAACAAGGCGATCCAGCGTAGCGGAGGCAAAACGGATTTCTGGGAAATCCAGTCTTACCTGCCGAAAGAAACAAGAGAATATGTGCCGGCATTTATTGCAGCTGTATATATCATGAATTATCACCACGAACATAATATCCATCCTGCAAAATGTCCTTATCCGTCGTCAATGGATTCTATAAAAATCAACAAGCGGATGCACTTCAGGGAAATTGCAGAGAAAGTAAATCTTTCAGTCGCAGACCTGCGCAAATTTAATCCTCAATTTAAAGGGGACATCATTCCGGGAAACGTTAAAGAGTATACGCTTAATTTACCTACCCAAAATGTTCTGGCATATATAGATTCTGAAAATAAAAAATCGGGCGCTTCACTTCCTGATATAAATATGGAGAAAGTCGGAAATGATATCTTATCGAATCCGCTTCTTGCAGATGCCAATACTAAAAATAATCAGGGATCATTCCTTGACGAATTATCAAAAGTAGGAAAACCTTCATCTCCTGTTGCGCAGGAATACGTCACTGTGCAAAAGGCGCAGACAATTATCTCTTATCACGAAATAGGAAAAGGAGAAACATTGTACCGGGTAGCTAAAGCGAATAAAGTTACTGTCGAAGAATTAAGGAGATGGAATGACTTGGAATCGAACAGCGTTAAGATGGGTATGAAACTCAAAATAATGCGAGTTGAATTTATCTCGGTAGAGGAAGCTATAAAAACACAGTATAAAGAGCCGGCACTTCTTGCCATTGCTCCGTCATCTGATATAACCCTCGATATAATGGGTGGTTATTTGAAGAAAACGAATATAGCTATAGAGCAAGAAAGGGAATTTGACAATGCTACGAATTCTTATAATATGAAAATGCTTGCCATAGCAAATGAAATCGATTACAGAAATAATGATTTCGGCAGGAAAAAGAATATATGGGGACGCATTACAAATACTGCGACTCTGGCTTTCAACAGCGTGAAAAACTGGGGTGAATCTGCCACTGAGGCAATTTCTAAAAACATCAAAGCTAAAGCTGTCAGGAAGAATTTGGATACAGATACAGATGTAACTAAACAGGAATTACTGGCAGAAGTACCTAAAGAAACTGTCACTGAAGTTAAGCAGACTAACTTATTTGCAATAAAGAATGGATTGTCTGCCGTTCCTGAAAGGGAAGCCATACTTACGGCGGCTGACATCGCTGCTAAAGACGAAAATCTGGTAAAACTTTATCATAAAGTAAGAATCGGTGAAACTGTTACACAGATAGCCACCCGTTACAAGGTTTCGAAAGACGATATTGTTGCTTGGAACAATCTTGATACAGGTATGGCTAAGGTAAGACAACGTCTGTTGATCTTTATTCCTAAAGACAAAAGACTTGCAACCAACAAGATTGATCTGCTTGACAATATATAATTAGTACCAAATACAACGTATTTTCTTAAAGTGTACCCCAAAAGGAGTGCAGTAGATTTCTATATCCTAAAATATAGATAAAAACACCGATTTTTGGGCTTAATTCTCCATATTTCAGTCAATAGAATGCCTTGCCTGTAAATAGTTACTGAGAAAGCAAAAAAGGTACCTAAATAGAAAACTATTTCGTATTTTTGTTCTCTCAAAATCTCATTAACTGTTAATATGGAAATTGCAAGCACTTACAACCCTGTAGAAGTAGAGGATAAATGGTATAAATACTGGCTGGAAAACAGGTTCTTTCATTCAGAACCCGATAGTCGTGAACCCTACACCATTGTAATTCCCCCTCCTAACGTCACAGGCGTGCTCCACATGGGCCATATGCTCAACAATACCATACAGGATATACTTGTACGCCGTGCCCGCATGATGGGTAAGAATGCGTGCTGGGTACCCGGTACTGATCACGCTTCTATCGCTACCGAGGCAAAGGTTGTAGCTAAGCTAGCTGCCGATGGAATCGCTAAAAATGACCTCACGCGCGAAGAATTCCTCAAACATGCATGGGATTGGACTCACAAACATGGTGGAATCATACTCGAGCAGCTGAAAAAGCTGGGTGCATCCTGCGACTGGGACCGTACCTGCTTTACAATGGATGAAAAACGCTCTGCGAGTGTGATGAAAGTATTTGTCGACCTGTATAAAAAAGGCCGAATTTATCGCGGAATACGTATGGTAAACTGGGATCCTGCAGCTAAAACAGCAGTTTCCGACGAAGAAGTTATCCATAAAGAGGAACACGGTAAGCTTTATTATGTAAGATATAAGATAGACGGTGAAAACGGCTACATTGTAGTCGCTACAACACGCCCTGAGACGATTTTCGGAGACGTAGCTGTATGTATTAACCCTAACAACCCGAAAACGGCTTATATGAAAGGGAAAAGGGTCATAGTACCTATTGCCAACCGCGTTGTACCTATCATAGAAGATGAATATGTAGATATGGAGTTCGGAACAGGATTTCTTAAGGTAACTCCTGCGCACGATGTAAATGACTATATGCTGGGCCAAAAACACAATATCGATGGAATCGACATATTCAACGATAACGGTACATTGAATTCATATGGACTTCAATATGAGGGCATGGATCGCTTTGAAGTGCGCAAAAAAATAGAAAAGGATTTGCAGGACGCAGGCTTACTGGAAAAAGCCGAGCCTTATACTAACAGCGTGGGATATTCGGAGCGTACGCATGTGCCTATAGAGCCGAAACTCTCGATGCAATGGTTCCTCAAAATGGATGAACTGGCTAAACCTGCGTTGGATGCGGTAGAAAACGATATAATTAAATTCCATCCGGCAAAATTTAAAAACATGTACCGTCACTGGATGGAAAACATCAAAGACTGGAATATTAGCCGTCAGTTGTGGTGGGGACATCAGATTCCGGCGTATTATTTGCCTGAAGGAGGCTTTGTGGTAGGAGAAACTCCGGAAGAAGCATTGGAAGAAGCCAGAAAGGTAAATCCGAACCTGAATATGGAAGACCTGCGTCAGGATGAAGATTGTCTGGATACATGGTTTTCATCGTGGTTATGGCCGATTTCGGTTTTCGATGGCATCAATAATCCCGATAATGAAGATATTAAATACTACTATCCAACCAATGATCTGGTGACCGCTCCCGAAATCATATTTTTCTGGGTAGCACGAATGATTATGGCAGGATATGAATACAGAAATGAGCCTTGTTTCGGGAATGTATATTTTACTGGTATCGTACGCGATAAACTAGGCCGTAAAATGTCTAAATCGCTCGGTAATTCTCCCGATCCTATCGAATTAATGGAGAAATACGGCGCTGACGGTGTACGTATGGGAATGCTGCTCACATCACCTGCCGGAAATGACTTACCTTTCGATGAAAGCCTATGTGAACAGGGACGCAATTTCAATAATAAAATTTGGAATGCATTCCGTCTTGTTAAAGGCTGGGAAGTAAGTAAAGATATAGAGCAACCCGAATCAGCTAAAATCGCGATTAAATGGTTCGAAAATATCCTGGCTAAGACCATAGGCGAACTCAATGATTCATTTAGCAAATACCGCTTATCAGAGGCTTTAATGGCCGTATATAAGCTTTTCTGGGACGAATTCTCATCATGGTACCTTGAAATGGTAAAACCGCCATATCAGAAACCAATAGACAGCAAAACTTATGAAGCTACACTCGGATTTTTCGATTCTCTGCTGCGTCTCCTTCATCCGTTTATGCCGTTTATAACGGAAGAATTATGGCAGGCAATTACCAATCGTAAAGAAGGCGAGAGCATCATGGTATCCGACATGCCTCAAACGACTGATTTCGATAGTGATTTAATCGATAAATTCGAAAAGGTAAAGGAGGCAATAGCCGGCATACGTACAATCCGTCTGCAGAAGAATATTGCAAATAAAGAAGAATTGTCACTTGAAATTGTCGGAAAATACGATGATTCTTTCGACAGTGTTATTTACAAGATGGGAAATCTTTCTTCGATAAAGAATGTCAGTGAAAAAGATGCGACGGCAGCTTCTTTCCTTGTCGGTACTACCGAATTTTCCGTACCGTTGGGCAACAATATAGATATCGAAGCTGAACTAGCCAAATTGAACGATGAATTGAAGTATCTGGAAGGCTTCCTTAAGTCGGTTACAGCCAAATTAAGCAACGAAAAGTTTGTAGCCAATGCCAAGCCCGAAATTGTGGAAAACGAACGTAAAAAGCAGGCAGATGCAGAAAGCAAGATAAAAACAATAAAAGAAAGCATTGCCAGCCTGAGTAAATAATAGTTACCAATCTATAATATAAAAGGGGCTGCAACGAAGCAGCTCCTTTTCTGTATCTTTAAAGATATGCTGAATAAGATAAAGTCATATATGATGCCCATTGCAATGATTACCGGAGTTATACTTCATAAGTATATGGGTAGCTTATCCTTTTTGACTCCTTATCTTATTGCCCTGATGCTATTTATCACCTATTGCAACATATCCATTCGCGATATTAAATTTAAACGGCTGCATCTGTGGCTCATTATCATCCAAATATGCGGAAGCATCGGGGTATACCTCCTGCTCTACCCTATTTATCCCGTTATTGCACAGGGAGCGATGATCTGCATAATGGCTCCTACCGCCACTTCTGCTCCTGTTATAACAGGCATGCTTGGAGGTAGTATAGAAAGCCTTACTGCTTACAGCCTGTTGAGTAATATGACAATTGTAATTGTGTCTCCCATAATTTTCGCTTTCATCGGCGAAGTGGAAGCTGTATCTTTTACCGATTCATTGTGGATTGTATTTGAAAAGGTATTCATTCTCTTGTTCCTACCTTTTTTTGGTGCTATGCTACTGCGAAAATTTTTACCGAGAGTTCACTACGAAATACAGAAGGCCAAAGGATTGTCTTTCTACATATGGTCGGTTGCTTTAGTAATAATTACAGGAAAGATTGTCCAGTTTATTATTGATCAGGAAAATCCGAATTATATCATAGAAACCAGTATTGCCCTGCTAGCTTTAATTGTTTGTATATTTCAGTTTTTGACTGGCCGACGGCTCGGCAGAATTTACGATGACACTATTGCCGGAGGGCAGGGATTAGGACAAAAAAATACCATCCTTGCTATATGGATGGCACAAACTTATCTCAATCCTATTTCATCTATAGGCCCCGGGGCCTATGTATTATGGCAAAATATTGTGAATTCGTATCAGGTGTGGCGAAACCGTAAAAACATGTAAGAATTTAATTTGCACTGGCACGGTTCTGAACAAAGATATCCTGCGGAACAAGTACCATATTCTTCAGATATTCGAATTCCAGTTCGAAACATTCACTGAATATTTCATCGCTGAATCCTTCTTCAAGTTGCTTTACAGTCCAGAATTTCCCCTTCATCTTACCGTCCCGCCTTATCAGATCTTCATCTTCGACTGTTGCGGTGAAAAGGAATATCAGGCGCTTCGTATCGTCATTTTCGAAGACATATTTCAAGAGAAATTTTATAGAGAATTCTATTTCGTCGCCTATCATCCGTCTTATGCTGTTACGTGCAGCCAGATTGATCTCATGATTGAACAGCATGTATTTTTCGAACGGATAATCCAGTTTGCCCGGATTCAAGATATCATCCATCGGACGCTCCTGTAGATATACCTTCGAATCGGATATCAAAGCTACCCTGACTACCGGATGAAGGAATTTATTCTTCATATTCATGGAAACGCTCTTAGCTATCCTACCGGTTACTTCACCTTTTTCGGTAACGATAGGAAGCCATTCTTCTTTCCTCAACCGCGATACAAGGTTCGTTATCTTGAGAGTCTGATAAATCCCTATAGATAAAAGAATGAGCAGAGGAAGCAATGAGAACATGACTACGTCAAGCACCTGCGCATCTTCACCCTGAAATGTAAACTGGCGATATAGTATTATGGCAAATACATGAATGGTAAGCCCGTATTGAATGAGTGTCGCCGAATCGTAGAATTCATTCAGCAGTGCTTTCTGCATCAGGCTTTTCTGCCGGAAGAAACGCGTAGCCACATAAGTCTTACTCACCCTTAGTAGCATGAAGAGACAGATCATACATACCTCACAAAGCACGACATAAGTGTTAGGCTTATTTATGGCTTCTATATGTTCGTGGCTGAATATCCATGCAACAAACCCTATCAGCATAGAAATGCCTGATATGTAAAATGTTACACTAAATCCACGGCTTTTATAATATAATCTGAGGAATAACTCTCCGAGAATGGAAAGACTGATACCTGCAATTAATGCATATTGTTCCGGTACGTTCATCATATGCAGGATAATAAACAATATGAACGGAACTAACCCTATTACCGGATTGGAGATATGTTTCCTTATACCTTTACTTAGCATTTTTTTCCTATTATCAATGATGAGTTATGTGAGTTTGTAGCATTTTTCAAATATTGTTGCAGCCCCGGCTATTAACCAAAGGTTACTCTATTAGGCGTAGTTTCATCATAAATCATCGTACTCTATTACCAATTAAACAATTTTATAAGAACTTTGTTCTATATTATTCGCATTTATTGTAAAATAAATTGCTCCCCAGTGTTTAGTTTTTCTTTTCTTTAAATGTAAAGAACTTGTTTACAGCAAATTGTATTGCAGCTACAATAAATATAGCAAATACCTTCGCCAGCATATCGTCTATCTTCATTACCCCGATAAACAAGGTCAACAGCATCGAGCTTATAACCATGCCTCCTATCGCTATGGAGGCAAATGAAGCAAAACGCTTCAACTTTTTATCGGTAACCCTGAATGTAAAATAACTATTCAGTATAAAGTTATTTACTACTGCCAGTGTCTGGCTGATAACATTGGATATAAGTATATCCAGCATCCCTACCGACATATTCCCTTTCAATAAAGAACTTATCGTTGCCGAAAAAGGATAATGCACAGCGAATTTGTTTATCAGCAGATAATATACTCCCATATCGATAATTAAACCTACTATACCCACCAGACCGTATTTCACTAATTGTCTGACAGATTTCCGTTTAACCAGTCCCTCCAGCTGCTGCTTCATGTGTAACTCTCAAGTTTGTTTGGCGTGATCAATGCTTTTTCTTTATTCTGAAAAAAAGTATTTCATTCTTATTTTCATTCATCTTGTCACTCGATTCCAATAAAGTAAAATCATAATCACTGTATTGCTCCTTTATTCTTTCTATATCAAGTTCTAATGCTATAAAATAACCTTCCTCGGGCTTTTCTATCGCTATATTCTTGAAACGGTTGTGCATCGAAAAATTTAAAGAATACAGATTCCTGTACCATTTCAAATAATTAGTAACATACACATTCCCGTTCAAATCGTATTTCTTAGCCAGCAATTCGGCGAAAGGCCTTGTCGAATAAGCGTCTTTAAACCCGGGGAGTAAATACGCGTCCATAAACAGATTTATCGCGAGTATCAGGCCGAATCCGGCCATCAAAACTTTTATATTCATATTCTTCCTCAACAGATAAATACTGTTGATTATCGCCCAAAGCAACACAGCTATACCAAATACACCCAACCAGCCGGGATGCTGAAATATATTAAAGAACACTTTGATATCGCGTATTGTTTTTTCACGCTTCGATATCGAGGTTGCAATATCTTCATTTATTATTCCTGTATATGCCAAGGCTACAATTATCAGGGCTACAATACCTATAATCAGAAAAATTGATGTGGTGATTCGTACCGCTTTTGGCCGGGCGTCTGCAAGGTAAATAAAAAATCGCGCAACAAATATAGCAATAAAAGGATATGTTAGCATTATATAAGTGCTTCGTTTAGACGACGGAATAGTAAAAAAGATTAAAGCAACGACTATTACCATCAGGCTGAACAATAATACAGGCTCCAGAGAAAGCAACTTATTGAAAAAAGATTTTATTGAAACCGAAGGCCGCTTATATCTGATAAAGAACAAAGATATACCCAGTAAAATAGTCCATGGGAGGAATCCGGCGACAAGGGAAAGCGGATAATAATACCATGGATTCTCCACTCCAAGCTCATAACTTATATCGAGATTTGAAGACTCGATACGAAGAAAACGTCCGACATTCTCTGCAAAGACCTTATCCAAGAAAGCTTCTCCCTGAATCTGATATGCAGCATAATACCATATCAACGGCGGCAGAAGGGCAGCTATCAATATGGCAAGGCATATAAATGTCGATTTGAAGAAATTTTGGCGACGGGCTAATAGATATACTCCAAATATAAGGCACGGGAGCAATGCACCTACCGGCCCTTTAGCCAGTGTAGCCAGACTGAGCAATATCCATGCAGCGGCAAGCTGCCCGAGCCTGCGCTTATCATGCCAGAGGTATAATTGTATAATGGCTGCCACCATGAGGAAAGTCAATAGCATATCGATACGTGTGGTCATTGCCGCACGATGTATTTCAAAACAGGTAATTAATATAAGGCAGGAAACAAACGCCTCCAATACCGGACGGCGTCGGGCAAAGAACATGAAACAAATGCCTATAATTCCAATAAATGCCAGTGTAGACGGCAACCTCGATGTGAACGGAGTAACCTCACCTTTGTTCAAGGCAAGCGAAAAGCCCGCAATCAACCAGTGATTTAATGGCGGCTTATAAGCAAACTCGTCGGCATAACTAGAAGGTATTATCCACTCTCCCTTTTCTATCATAGATATAGCCAGAGCAGCCTCACGAGGTTCGCCCTTGGTATAGAATTCACCCAATCCGATCCACGGTAAAGTAGATAAAGTAGCTATGAGAATAATAAGTAAAAGCGGTTTTTGCAAATAAAGTGTTTGCAGGAAATGTGATCTCTTCATATTACACACCGATATTTGACACAAAGATAAGTTTTTATTTTTCCCGCGTTATCAAATGAGTACTAAATATATAGAAACAATGCTGCAAAGATAAATCAGAAAATATGAAACAGACAAAACCATAGAATAGTTTAAAATGTTTTAAAACAAAGATATATTGTCTACGAAATGAAAAATAAATAAGTAATTTTGATCCGATATTTAAGTGAATATGAACGAGAGGGTAAAATTATCAGTTTTAGGATTTTCTTTTAATCAGACACAGTCCGGTGCCTATGGTTTGGTGCTGGCAGAAGAAGACGGCGCGCGCAGATTGATGATAGTTGTGGGAACTCCCGAAGCGCAATCTATTGCATTCAAACTGCAGGGGTCGCATCCGCCGAGGCCGCTCACACATGATCTATTCAAATCTTTGTTTAATCAGCTTGACATCACATTACGTGAAGCAGAAATATATAAATACGAAAACGGGGTCTTTTTTTCAAGAATGCTACTCAGCCAAGGAGATAAGACAATTTATATAGAATCGAGAACTTCCGATGCCGTCGGCATTGCCCTGAGGACTAAATCTCCCATATATACTACCGAAGCCATTATGCAGGAGCAAGCAATAATCTTCGATGAAAGTTCTATTCAGGATACAGGTGCATCCGAAGATGACAAAGACAATCTGGCTTTGGATTATTCCCTGCTTGATAAAGACGAATTGGAAACACTCCTCAAAGATGCAATTGAAGGTGAAGATTACGAACTGGCTTCCCTCTTAAGAGATGAACTTCAGAGAAAGAAGAATCAATAAGCCTCAATATTAAACTACCCCGCAACATTTTTAAGTTTTATAAACAGTATTTCGTGCAGCAAAGCACCTCTTTTCATCGTCTAAAAGACGAGACAAGTAAGTATTGAGCTATAGAGATTCCATATGATTATTTATTCAATCATAATATCCGTAACTTCTCGGATATGGGATTCCGGTTGTAATCTCTCGGAACACAAAAAACATTTTACCTAGAACAAGGGTAATATATTTGTATCCAATCAAATTCAATCTTTGAATTCACCATGTGATAACACACTAAAAAAGCCACTGAATCAGTGGCTTTTCATATTATACTTTTTCTGGATGTTATTTAACAATTACTTTCTGGGCTACTTTACCGGCCTTTAATATATAAACACCTTTCTGAAGATCGAGATTAGTCTCTGCTACAATAGTCTTAAGGTTTATACTTCTGACCTTCACTCCCAGTATGCTATATACCTCGAGATAGCCCGAAACCGGAACATTTTCCAATTTAATTTTGCTGTTATAATTAAGGGTTATTTCAATGGTTTTTGTATTCTCCTGAGGTTCTTTTGCTTCAGACGCAAATATATTCGACAGATAGTCCAACTTACCTGCATAAGCAGATATAGCGGCTCCGCCAAACAATACAAGGAATAGTATGCCTCTCAAATTTACCATTATCCATTATTCCTAATATTCACAAATATAGGGATTAAACCTTATAAAAGAATAAAAAAAGTAAAAAAAGTGACTTGTTTCACAATTTTTCACGAAGTCCTTCGTTAGCAAGTACAGTGTTAAAAAACACCTCTCTAGCCTCTTCCAAAAGGATTTTATTATCCGGATAACGTGCTGAAAAATGTCCCAGCATTAATTTTTTAACATTAGCCATCTTTGCTATTTTTGCAGCCTGCCGCGCAGTGCTGTGCCCTGTATCCCGCGCCCTGTTTTTATCTATATCGGCAAATGTGGCCTCATGATATAGCAAGTCGACGCCTTCTATGATAGGTATAATTTTTTCGCTGTAAGCCGTATCTGAACAATAGGCATATGAGCGAGCCGGTTCGGCAGGTGTAGTAAGGTGGGAATGCGGAATAATCCGTCCGTCTTCGGTAAGAAAATCGGCTCCCTGTTTTATTTTCGCCAATTCCCTGACCGGTATATTGTAGAACTTTATCATATCGGGAATCAGATGTGCTTCTTTCTGCTTCTCGCGAAACAAAAATCCGGCACAAGGTACCCGGTGCACAAGTGGAATGGTTTCAACTTTCACCGACCTGTCTTCGTAAATAACTTCATTTTTCTTTGGGTCGAAAACTTCTATCTTTACCTCGAATGGATTGTCTTTACAGAAAAAATCAATTTCGGGGCGGAGGGTATCTTCGAGTCCGGCAACCGTATGGATAAATAAGCTTCCCGTGCGTCCAAGAAGTCCGAGAGTAGATATCAGTCCTATCAATCCGAAACAGTGATCGCCATGTAGATGCGAGACAAAGATACGGTTAAGACGACCGAACCGCAGCTTACTGCGTCTGAACTGCAGTTGTGTCCCTTCCCCACAGTCTATCATAAAGAGCTTTTCCCTGATGTTCAGTACCTGCGATGAAGGATTATGCAATGTTGTCGGCGTAGCTGAACCGCAACCTAATATATCGAGTTCGAATCTGTCCATTTATTCTATATGTATCAGTTTATGCATTTGCAGGCTCAGACGCCATTGCGGATGCTTCTTGATGAGTTCGACACAGTAGTTTACATTTTCCGCATTGACTTCATTTGAATCGAATACAGGGCTTAAAAAATAGTTATCCGCTTTCGGGAAAACCGATATATCGGGTATCTCGTCCCCTACCTGTATCGGCATACGTATTTCGTTAGCAAAAGGGATACGCGTTTTTATCGATTCATAATCTTGTTTTGGACTACAGGTAATATAATCTATCAGCGAGGGTACGCGGCGGGTGCCGTTTGTTTCTATTGCCTGCTTATAACCGTGATCACGAAATACGGCTAGATGCTCGTCTCTCAGCTGGATAGTAGGTTCACCCCCTGTCCAGATAATCCATTTGCATGGATATTGCCCTATCTCCAGAAGAATCTCATCCGTAGTCATATCCTTTCCATCGGCAAAATCGGTATCGCAAAAACTACATGCCAGATTGCATTTGGTAAGCCTGATAAATACAGATGCCTCACCAACACGTCCTCCCTCACCCTGCAGTGAATAGAATATCTCATTCACTGTCAGCTTCATAAATCGCAGTGGTTTTAGGGGTTTCGGATACTTCTACAGCATAAAGTTCAGGAATATACTTCTTGAAAACATCATACAGATACTTAGCTAATAGTTCGGCAGTAGGATTGAACGGAACGATATCATTCAAATGCCTGTGATCCAGTCTTTGGTCTATATATTCTTTTACAACCGACAATTCCCTGTAGTCTTTTACGAAACCGACATTATTTAAATCCTTAGCCCGCAGGTGAACTGTAACGACATAATTGTGTCCGTGCAGGCGTGAACAGGGATGCTCCTGCGGCAAGCCTTCAAGGATATGTGAAGCAGAGAAAGAAAATTGTTTACTTATTTTATACATAATTCTATGACCGATATTTTATTAAAAGCAACAAAAGAATTATTCTTCAGTCCTATTTTCTCAGAGAAACAATAACTTAAAAATCAAAATACAAAGATACACAAAAAGGAAAAACAGTTTTCCATAATCATAAAATCTTACTCCGGGTTATCACATATTCGATCCATTATGCAGCTAAAATTTTAACTTTTTATTTTTCATTCTATTTTTTTTAACAAATAATTATTACTTTTGCCCCGCTTGAGATACAAAGTAAGGATGCACAGAAGACAAAAAGACATATTTCACAACTACAATTTTATTCAGGGAGTCATTTCTATTATAATAAAAAAGAATACTTCAATAGTACAGAATATACATATCTGTAATATTGTAGGTATCCAGTCATTCCATCTTTTCCGACCAAAAAATAAAATTAAATAATACAACACTTCCACTTACACAAAACATTTATGAATGCAAATAAACAAATTACAGTCTATTTTTAGCCATCTTTATGCTATTGACAATTAGTGCCGGCGCAGAAGCGCAAGTCACAATCGGATCGGCAAAAGAACCTGCAAAGGGTAGTCTGCTCGAACTAAAAGAATATGAGCCCGACGCCCCCGGCGGCACAACCGCAAGCAAAGGATTAGGCTTACCACGGATAAGATTGACCGATCTGAATGATATTACCAAAGACATCTCTGAAGTTAATGCAGCCGATGCAAATATCCATACCGGGCTTTTGGTATATAATGTAGGTATATGCGACGGTATAGATCAAGGCCTATACGTATGGAATGGAAACTTTTGGGAAGCTTTATATGCAAATACGGGAACGGCCGTAAGAGGAAACAGGCATACCGATAGTCTTGCACTGGTAGCCCTCTACGATGCTACAAAAGGGCCAACATGGACAAAGAAAACAAACTGGAAAAGTACTACACAACCGATAGATAAGTGGGATGGAATTATCCTTTCTTCTACCCCTGATGTATGCGGAAATAAGAGAGTAGTCTCAATAATATTAAGTGAGAATAATATGGAAGGACCGCTTCCTGAAGAGATGAGCAACCTGACTCATCTGGAAACACTTAATCTGACTAAAAATAAAATAAACGGTACCATTCCTATTGGATTAAGCTATCTGCCAAATTTGGCGAGATTCGAATTAAATAATAATCAATTAACAGGTAGCGTCCCTGAAGAATTCCAAAATCTTACAAATCTAAAGCGGCTCCATTTGGGAAACAACAACCTATCGGGAAGTATTCCGGAAGAGCTAAGCAGAATTGCCGGCTTGGAGGAAATCGGTTTGGGGAACAATCAATTTACAGGCAATATTCCTGTGAAATTCGGTAAGATTACCGCTTTGAAACAGCTTAGCGTGAATAATAACCAATTAACCGGTTATATTCCTGTAGAATTAGGTAATTTGCCAAACCTGGAAAGACTCAGTGCAGAACACAATAAACTTACCGGAAAGATTCCTGTAGAACTGGGTAATCTGCAAAATTTACAATACCTTCTTCTGAACAACAACCAACTTAACGGCAGTATCCCAACAGAACTTGGCAGCCTTCCACGATTGCGACATCTTTATTTGAATAACAACCTTTTAGAAAATTCTATTCCGGCTCAACTGGGTAGTTTGGCGAGTTTAGTAATTCTTGAATTATCCAGTAATAAGTTAACCGGAAATATACCTGTGGAATTTAGAAAACTGGGAAGTTTAACAACTCTTTATATAGATAATAACCAGTTAACCGGAAATATTCCGGTAGAATTGGCTGAGATACCTAACCTGCAATGGCTTCGTCTGAGTATTAATAAACTGCAGGGTACCGTTCCTGTGCAATTTGGCAGCACCAACCTGAGAGACATCAGGCTAGACAACAATGAATTGACAGGCACCATACCTGTAGAATTGGCTAATCTGGTAAATCTGTCTACTCTCTATTTAGGCAATAACAAATTGACAGGAACTATACCGAAAGAATTAGGAAATCTTTCGAATCTATCACGACTTCATTTAAGTGGCAACGAGTTATCAGGTACTATACCTAAAGAACTGGGGAAGATAACAGGTATTATCGGGCTTGAATTAGGTAATAATAAATTAACCGGTACTATACCTGCCGAACTCGGCAACCTTACAAGGCTGGTTACGTTTGGATATAGTACATTCAGCTTGGCGGGAAATCAGCTTTCAGGGGAACTTCCTGATAACCTCCTCGAATTAGCAAACAGATCTTCGGCATATGTATGTCCGCAGTATCAATCCGATGGAACCACGAAAGTACCGAATGCATGGACAAATTTTTACTGTAATTAATAAATCAGAATACATAAAAGCAAACAGGCAGCCGATATCGACTGCCTGTTTTATATTGTAATCTTGATCTTCTCATTTTAAAAAATCGTCGAAGTAACGCGTGATATGCTCATGCAGATGCACCCTGTCGCGACCTATCATATTATGCCCATGACCCGGATAGATAAAGAAATCGGGATGTGTTCCTTTCTTTATTGCAGAATTGAGGAATTGCAGGCTTTGCTGCATTACCACCGTAGGGTCTTCATCGCCATGTATCAGCATCACACGACCTTTGAGGTCTCCGGCACGCTCCACCATGCTGGTTTCTTTATATCCATCGGGATTTTCCTGCGGGCTATCCATATAGCGCTCACCGTACATGACTTCATAATATTTCCAGTCGGTAACCGGCCCTCCGGCCACACCTACTTTAAATGTTTCGGGATGACGAAGCATCAGGTTCAGCGTCATAAATCCTCCATAACTCCAGCCATGAACCCCGATACGGTCTGCATCGACATACGGCTGCGATTTCAGATAGTTTACACCTGTCATTTGGTCTTGCGTTTCTATTACACCTAATCGGCGATGGGTGATATTTTCGAAATCGAGTCCGCGGTAAGATGTACCTCTGTTGTCGAGCGAGAAAACTATATAGCCTTTTTCAGCCATGTAAATATCCCAGCCTCTTACCTGTCCCATCCATGAGTTGTCAACCATCTGCGAGTGAGGCCCTCCATACACATATACAATGACAGGATATTTCTTATTCGGGTCGAAGTTCAGCGGTTTCACCAAACGGTAATACAGATCGGTAATATTATCATTCGCTTTTAGTTTTCCGAGTGTAATCTCCGGCAATTGGACATTACGGTATGGATTTTTAGCTGTATAGTAAACAAAAGTTTTATTCGATTTTGTATCCGTTACAGCTACTTTTCCCGGGTTATTTTGTGAGGTATATCTGTCGCTGATATATTTACCGGTAGCACTCAGCATAGCGCTGTGTACCCCTTCTTCTTTCGATAATTGCTCCTTTTTACCGCTTTTCAGGTTCAGTTTATAAAGATGCTTCTCTATCGGGCTAACCTCATTAGATACAAAAAACAGGTTTTCACCCTTTTCATCGAAACCGAGGACAGAAAGTACATTCCATTTTCCCGAAGTAACCTGCTTCAATAGCTTACCGGCCGTATCATACAGATAGAGATGATTATATCCGTCACGCTCGCTTTGCCACAGGAATTTTGCGGCATCGTTCTTTAAGAATAGAAGCGGATTTTCCGGTTCTACATATTTCGGATGAGTTTCTGTAAATAATGTGTTCTGCAGTTTTCCTGTTGCAACGTCATAGTTTCTGACAATACAGGTATCTTGCCCTCTGTTTACCTCAGCAATATAAATACTTTTTTCGTTGGGACTCCACGAAATATTTGTGAGGTACTTCTCTTTCGGAGTACCCGTCTTCAGAAAGACTGTTTGTTGTGTAGAAGGATTGTATACTCCTACTGTAACATGGTGACTTTTCATCCCTGCCATCGGATATTTTATATTTTTCAGTTTGGCTACTCGGGCAGAAACGTCTACCAGCGGGTAATCCGTCACCATTGTTTCGTCCATCCTGTAAAATGCAAGGAGGTTTCCTTCAGGCGACCAGAATGTTCCCTTATTGATTCCGAATTCGTTGCGGTGCACAGCCTGTCCGCAAACGATACCCGGATCACTTTCATTAGTTACGGCATATTCTTTACCTTGCGAATCTTGTACATACAGGTTATTATCTTTGGTATAGGCAAGCATACGGCTCTTTTCAGACCAGTCGTGGTTATCCATTTTATCCAAAGACCGGAATTCTGCCGTCTTCTTTTTTGACACTACGTCATAAAAATAGATTTTATCTGGTGTTGCAATTAATAAATCATTTGACTGCGCGGAAACAAACCGCATCGAATTGAGGCTTTTTGGCGATTCATCCGCACTAAGACCAAGTCCTGCATTAATATCCTTTAAACTAAAAAGTAAGTGTGCTTGTTCATTATCCGTAAGGGGTGCAGTCATTACAGAATCACCCTTTATGTAAGTGAGTTTATCACCAAACCATGCGAGTTGGCGCGGCATTTCGGCACGATACTTGTAAAATGTTTTACCACCGGGAGTAAGGTCTTCCAGTGTGAGTGGAATGTCTTGGCTGTATGATTTCATTGGAAGCAAAATGCTTAAAGCTAATAAAACGGGAACGTGAAATTTCATATCTTTATATGTGTAATTTATTCATGTGAACAAAGATAATGAATTTCCGCATTTCAGATTTGTTTGGTTTATATATTAATGCATTTGGTATCGGGTCAGGGGCAAAATGAAAACAAATTCATGTCGAATTAATTTTTTTTTAGAACAATTTATTTTTTTAAACGTTTTAAAAATAAAAGTTATAATTTTGCGTTATTAATTATATCAAGGTGGAAGTATTATAATACAACTAAAAAACGTGAGAATGTCTAATATCAATATATTGTCCTGCGCGCTATTTATCTCATTATTAGCAGGGCTGGTTATGTCGTGCAGCAAGGCGCCTAATGAATACGAAATTACGGGAAAACTGGAAAATGTTACAGGTGATTATTTCTTCCTGTCGCGTCAGTCAGGTGATTCGGTGAGAATAGATACAGTTAAGATAAATACTAAGGGAGAATTTTCATATACAGGAAAAACCGATACGCTGACAGAGGTTTCTTTATATTTCAATAAGAACACTAAAGGCACTTTCCTAATGGTTGACAAAGGCTGGGATGTAAAACTCAAAGGAGATGTTTTATACCCTGATCTTATTGATGTGAAAGGCGGTGATGTAAACGACGACCTTACAGCCTTTAAAGATAAAAACAAAGACTTACTCAAATCGCGTACCGATATCCTGAATACTGCAGAAAATAATATAAATAATAAAGACAGCCTAGGCGTAAAAGATTATGTTGTAGAATTGAAGAATCTCAACTTTGAGTTATCAAATGTAGCTGCATCCTATGTAAAGGCAAATCCGGATAAGATAGCAAGCGTAATGCTTATAAATATGTTTTTCAAAGATGAAACATCTATTCCGCGATTAGATGAGAACTTGTCTCTGCTACGGGGTAAAGCGGTTGATTTTCCACTCACAGCCGAACTGAGAACTTACAGGGATAAAGTAAAAGCTTCGGCAAAAGGAGCCTATTCACCGGGCTTCTCATTGAAGAATACACAGGAGAAGAAAGTACAGTTATCCGATTTCAGGGGTAAATATGTACTTCTCTTATTTGCCGGAACAAACTGCGAAGCATGTAAGGAAGAAAAAGCTGATGCTGTCAAAGTTTACAACGAATTGAAGAAGCAAAAGAAAAATATAGAATTTATTTCCATCGTAAAGGATTCGGAAATAGTTCCCATACCGAAAAATATATCCGATACTGTAAAATGGGATATAGTGCCCGTAGAAGGAGGCTGGGCTGCCAAACCGTTCGACAGTTATTACATCCGTGAAATCCCTTATAATATATTGATATCTCCTACCGGAACTATCCTTGAAAGGGATTTATCGATACTTGCCGTAACTAAGAAAATGGACGAACTGACTGGAAATAGTAAAAAATAAAAAAATAATTTTGATATACTTAAACGTTGGTAAGAATTCCTTATCAGCGTTTATTTTTTATAAAAAGCTTTAAGTCGCTACAATAATAAGCAGATTTTAATTACATTGTCAAAAATATTGGTTATTTGCTTTCATTTTATTATTTTTGACCCCTCAAATCCGAAGATATAATGAAATATTACAGTACAAATAAGAAAACGCCGGAAGTAGGTCTACAGGAAGCTGTAGTAAAAGGGCTAGCTCCTGACAACGGCCTTTTTATGCCTGAAAAAATAAAACAGCTGCCTCAGTCTTTCTATGACAATATAGGCAATATGAGTTTTCAGGAAATAGCCTATGTAGTAGCAGATGCATTTTTCGGAGAGGATATAGAGCCGGAGATTTTAAAAGACATCGTAAACGACACCTTAAGTTTCGACACTCCCTTAGTACATGTAAACGATAATATATACAGCCTCGAACTTTTCCATGGCCCTACCCTCGCTTTTAAAGATGTGGGAGGACGCTTTATGGCAAGGCTGCTGGGTTACTTTATCAGGAAACAGGGCCAGAAAGATGTAAAAGTGCTTGTCGCCACATCGGGAGATACAGGTAGCGCTGTAGCAAACGGCTTTTTAGGTGTAGAAGGCATCCATGTATATGTTTTGTATCCCAAAGGAAAAGTAAGCAATATACAGGAATGCCAGTTCACAACGCTAGGGCAAAACATAACTGCAATTGAAGTCGATGGTACATTCGACGATTGTCAGGCGCTGGTTAAGGCTGCTTTTCTCGATGAAAAGCTGAATAATCAGCTTAACCTGACCTCTGCCAACTCGATTAATGTAGCACGTTTCCTACCGCAGGCATTTTATTATTTCAATGCATATGCGCAGCTGGTACGACAAGAAAAGGCCGATAACATCGTTTTCTCCGTGCCTAGCGGCAATTTCGGCAACATCACGGCGGGACTGATAGCGAAACGTATGGGATTGCCTGTAAAGCGATTTATTGCAGCCAATAACAGCAACGATATTTTCTACGAATATCTGCAGACAGGCAAATATAATCCCCGACCGTCTGTCCAGACTATAGCCAATGCAATGGATGTTGGTAATCCGAGTAATTTTGCCCGTATCCTCGACCTGTATAATAATTCAGTTGATGAAATAAGGAAAGATATCTCAGCTGAATGGTATAATGACGACAAGATAAAACAGATAGTAAAAAACACATTTGAAGATACCGGATATCTGCTAGACCCTCATGGCGCCTGCGGCTATCAGGCTCTGAAAGACGGATTGTCTGCAGATGAAACGGGGATATTTCTTGAAACCGCCCATCCGGCAAAATTCCTTGAAACGGTAGAATCAATCATTGGGCACTCAGTTGATATACCCGATAAACTGAAAGAATTCATGAAAGGGAGAAAACAGAGTATAAGTATGAACAACAGCTTTGCTGAATTCAAAGATTTTTTATTGAACTAAAATTAAAAAGACCGGCTACAGAAGCCGGTCTTTTTATACTATATCTTTTTAAATCAGAACTTATATCCTAATGTGATATAACCGTTCCTGTTCTTTACTTTTTCCTCTCCTCTGGCCACATCATACAAGCCGAAATCAAATTTCAACCCGATATTGACATGCTCATATTCGATAGCAGCACCTGCTCCTACTCCAAAATCGAAATCTCTGAAACCCGTATCGCTGAAAGTTTCCTCTCCTCTTCGCCAACCGTTTGTCATTTTCATATATTCAGCCAGTCCTATAGTAGATGTTCCGTCGGGAGACTGGATTTCCACTTTATCGCCAAGTTCAGTCTGGCCTCCTACTCCATAAGCAACATACGGACCTGCCTGAACAGATAGTCTTGTTGTTTTAGAGAGGTCGAACTGATATCCTGCATGTACAGGTATCTGCAGATATATAGCAGCAGCCGTAGACTTCTTAAATGTAATTTTTGTATTAATTTCCGGATAATTGTCTACGATCTCGAATTTAGACCCTTTATTCGCAACTTCTAATCCTGTAGTCAGGAAAATATTCGGTTTCAGAAAATAATCGAACGTAAGTCCGGCCGTAAAGCCATACTTAATCTTTGTATCGAACTGATATCCGCTCAGGTCCGAAAAAACAAAGCCGGCTTTAGCCCCAAAAACTAATTTTTTCTCCTGAGCATTCGTTATCAATGCAGCAGAAAAAAATATTGCAATCAGTGAGATTTTGAAAATTTGTTTCATAAAATATTTTGGTTAAGATTTTGTAGCTTGTTTGCTATTTTGTGCAATAAATAATAAATTATACAAAGCAAAGATAAATAATTTATTGATTTATCGATATATAAAATTTGTTTTTAATAATCTGCCAAAAATCAAGAGAATGGTATTTTCTCCTGCTTTTCAGCTATAGTTCTTAATAGGATCTCTTATCTATACCTTCGATGTAATTAATAAAAGCAGTGTTTACCATCCTGTTACCACCCGGTGTAGGATAATTCCCTGAGAAATACCAGTCACCTTTATGATCAGGACTTGCCTTATGCAAATCGGCGATTGTCTGGAAAACAATTTCTATTTTGGCTTCTGTTCCCTGCGGGGTCAGCATTTCGGCCATTTTAGCAGAAATTTCTTCATCGGAAAACGGAGCATAAATCTCTTTCACATAGTTTACGATCTCTTCCTTAGGCTTATCTTTCTGAGCAAAAGATTTGCGGTACACTTCATCTATAACCGACTGCATACTTCTCTCCTTCAGCAACTCGATAGCTGCCCTGAACGCTGCAAACTCGCTCATTCGCGACATGTCTATTCCATAACAGTCGGGATAACGTATTTGCGGGGATGATGATACTATCACAATCTTTTTAGGATGCAGGCGATCCAGTATTTTTATTATGCTTTGCTTGAGCGTCGTACCTCTTACTATACTATCGTCAATCACCACCAGATTGTCTTCATATGGGCGAACCGAATCGTAAGTAACATCGTAAACATGGGCGGCCAAATCATCTCGGCTTCCATCCTGCGCAATGAATGTACGAAGCTTGATATCTTTTATGACTACCTTTTCGGTACGTACACGCATCGAAAGTATTTTATTCAATTCCTCTTCGGATATTGAAGCCCCTTTCTCTGTAATCTTTTTCAGCTTCACTTCATTCATGTGCTTATTCAAAGCCTCTGACATACCGAAGAAAGCAACTTCGGCGGTATTAGGGATGAATGAAAAAACCGTATGCTGGATATCGGAATCAATAGCTTTGAGGATAGGCGGAAGCAAAAGCTTACCTAACTCCTTACGTTCTTTATAAATATCCGCATCGGAACCACGCGAAAAATAAATGCGTTCGAAAGAGCAGGGTGAAACATTCCGAGGCTCCTGTATTTGCGAAAACTGCACTTCACCGTTCTTCTTAACTATGATAGCTTGTCCGGGGTTCAGTTCTTTTATATCCGATACATTCCGGTATAATGCAGTTTGTATAACAGGCCGTTCGGAAGCTACTACCACTATTTCATCGTCATGATAATAGAATGCCGGACGGATGCCCGAAGGATCGCGATAAACAAAACCGTCGCCACAGCCGATAAGGCCGCCGATAGTATATCCGCCGTCCCAGTTTTCGCTGGCTTTGTTAAGCATAAAATGAATATCGAGATTTTTCTCTATCAAATCATTCAGTTCTTCGCCTTTCACTTTACGGTCTTTACCAAACTTATCATACTGGAACTGCACTTCCCTATCGAGATGATGACCTAAGGATTCCAGCAGTACAAAAGTATCGGCATAATCGCGCGGATGCTGCCCCTCTGCAACCAAGGCTGCGAAGAGTTCATCTACATTCGTCATATTGAAGTTTCCGGCTAAAGCAAGATTCCTAGATCGCCAGTTACTTCTGCGCAAAAAAGGATGAACGTATGATATGCCGCTTCTGCCCGTTGTGCTATAACGCAGGTGCCCTAAAAACAATTCACCTGCAAATGGCAGGTATTGACTGGCATATGCAGGATCATTCAATTTATCTTTAGGAACTTTTTCGTAATTGCTGTAAACGTTTGAGAATATCTCAGAAATTGCACCGGAGCCTGTAGCTCTCTCCCTGAATATAAATTCGCTTCCGGGAGGTGAGTCGAGTTTTACTACAGCCAATCCCGCACCCTCCTGTCCGCGGTTGTGCTGTTTTTCCATTAGCAGATACAACTTATTCAGTCCGTATTGCCATGTTCCATACTTCTTCTGGTAGTAGTCAAGCGGCTTTAGCAGACGTATCATAACGATACCGCATTCATGCTTCAAAGGCTCTGTCATATAAAGATCTCCTCCTGTGAGAATTTGTTGGAATTGTTATTTTTTGAGCATACAAATATAATACGATTTTTCATGTTATCCTAAAAAATACTGTCACCGGAAACGTCTATTAACAATGTATAAGAAAACGAAGGTAAAGAGTTTCAGCAGACAACGAAGAGCAGGCATTAATATTAAAAAGCCGTTTATTCTTTCTCAAAAAAAGATATATCACTATATTTGAAGAAAATACAAACTTCGATGAAAACTACTTTATTTTCGACTAAATGGCTTATCCGACTTTTTAAAGGAGCTTCTCTAGCTACGGTGGCTATCGCTTTTCAGGCCTGCTACGGCGCACCGCGCGATTTCGGAATGGATCAGTATATAGAGGGAGTCGTGCTGAGTGCAGAAGGGCAACCTGTAAAAGATATATATGTCACCATAAACAACGATACCATCCAGTATACAAAATCCGATGAACAGGGGCAGTTCCGTTTCTTTGTTCCGCGGCAGGAAGAATACAAAATAACATTCGCGGATCAACAAGGAAATACCATGGTAGAACGAAAAGACACCACTGTAGAAGACCGCCGCAGGGATATTTTTATAACAGTCACACTCGATAAAGAATAGATGCTCGGCAAAATAAAGCAATCTTTACACGTAAAAAGAAAAAGGGAAGCAGAGAAAAAGCACAACCTTTTTTACCTGTTCTGGGAATGTACCCAGCGATGCAATCTTTCGTGCCTGCATTGCGGGAGTGACTGCCTGTCGGATTCGAAATATAATGACATGCCAAAGGAAGATTTTTTCAAAGTATTGGATAATATCAATCAACATGATCATGAGCAAACGACGGTAATTATTACAGGAGGCGAACCCCTATTGCGCAAAGACCTAGAGGAATGCGGCTTCGAAATACGCAAACGCGGATTCCGCTGGGGAATCGTTACGAATGGCTATGCTTATACGAAAGAAAGGCATATAACATTGCTAAATGCCGGCATGGGTTCAATAACACTTAGCCTCGATGGATTGGATGATAAACACAACTGGCTGCGCAATAATCCGAAGAGTTTTGACAGAGCACTGAATGCACTTCAATTAATATCCGGTTCGGAACGTCTTTTCTCCGATGTAGTAACCTGTGTGAATAAACAAAACTATCATCAACTGGAAGATATTTACCGTCTGATAGCTGAAAATGGCGGCAAGGCATGGCGCCTATTTACTATAACTCCTATCGGCCGGGCAAAGGATAATAAAGATATGCTGCTCGATGCCGATGAATTTACCGGTTTAATGGATTTCATCAAGGAAAAGAGAAAAAGCGGTGAAATGGATGTGAAATTCAGCTGTGAAGGATATGTCGGCCCTTACGAAGGAAAGGTACGCGAAGATTACTTTTTCTGCCGGGCAGGAATCAATGTAGCTTCTGTATTGATAGACGGAAGCATCGGGGCATGTCCGAATATCGACCGCAGTTTCGTTCAGGGGAATATCTATACCGACAATTTTATGGATGTGTGGAATAACCGATACGAGATGTATCGCGACAGATCGTGGACCAAAAGGGGACAATGCGCCAATTGCAAGGAATACAAATACTGCGGTGGAAACGGGATGCATTACTGGCCTGAGGATAAATCGAACGTCTTAACCTGCCATTTCCAACTTATCAAATAAAATTAGCGCCCCTACCGGATGAAACCGATAAAGGCGCTAACAACCTCAAATAATCAATTTATACAAAACAAGTGTTATTTCTGTTTCAATTCATTTGAGAATGAATAAGGGAAGTCTGCGTCCTGAGTTCCTCTCTGCATATTAGGATTAGCAGACATCTTAAAGTTGATAGTTGCTCCCTTTGTCAATACTTCATGTGTCAGATAGTTTTTGGTATGGTTCTTACCATTTACTGTCATCGACTGAATATATCTGTTTGCCTTATTATTTTCAGGCGCCTTGATAGTTATTTTCTTTCCGTTTTGCAGATTCAGCGTTACCGATTTAAATAACGGCGAGCCGAGTATATATTCATCCGTTCCCGGACATACAGGGTAGAAACCAAGGGCAGAGAATACATACCATGCCGAAGTCTGTCCGTTATCTTCATCTCCGCAGTAACCGTCAGGATTAGGCGTGTACAGTTTGTCCATTACCTCGCGGTTCCAATACTGCGCTTTCCATGGCTGACCTGAATAATTATACATATAGATCATATGCTGTATCGGCTGGTTACCGTGTGCATAGTTACCCATATTCATAATCTGCATTTCGCGGATTTCGTGGATAACACCGCCATAGTAGCTGTCATCGAATAATGGCGGCACGTTGAATACCGAGTCCATCATCTGGTTGAAGCCTGCTTTACCTCCCATCAAGTCAATAAGCCCTTGCGGGTCGTGGAATACCGACCATGTATAGTGCCAGCTATTACCTTCAGTGAAAGCATCACCCCATTTCAACGGATTGAATGGCTTCTGGAAAGTACCGTCTTCGTTCTTACCACGCATGAGTTTATGTTCAGGATCGAAGAGGTTTTTATAGTTCATTGCATTCTTCTTATATTGAGCCAGTTCGCTTTCAGGCTTTCCGAGTTTCTTACCCAGTTGGTAAATACACCAGTCGTCATATGCATACTCAAGAGTACGTGCTGCATTTTCGTTGATTTTCACATCGTAAGGAACATATCCAAGTTTGTTGTAATATTCCCAGCCCCAACGTCCGGTTGCCTTTACGCGAGGGTGTACTGCATTCGCACCATGTTTAACCGCTTCCCAAAGTGTTTCGATATCATATCCGCGAAGACCTTTCATATAAGCGTCAGCTACTACAGATGCTGAGTTGTTACCCACCATGATGCTTCTATGACCAGGACTCGCCCATTCAGGCAGGAAGCCGCTTTCTTTATATGTATTGACTAAGCCTTCCTGCATTTTGGTATTCATCTCCGGATACATCAGGTTCAGGAATGGGAACAAACAACGGAATGTATCCCAGAATCCTGTATCTGTAAACATATATCCCGGAAGCACCTCGCCATTGTATGGGCTGTAATGCATTACTTTACCTTGAGCATCTATTTCATAGAATGAGCGCGGGAATAACACCGAGCGGTAAAGACAAGAATAGAATGTGCGCAGATTGTCGATATTATCATCTTCTACTACAATTCGTCCTAATACCTTATTCCATTCGTTCTTACCTTTTTCAGCGATTTGATCGAATGAATCGCTACCAAGTTCTTTCAGGTTCAGTTCAGCCTGTTCCGGGCTGATAAATGAAGAAGCTACACGTGCATGCACGATCTCTCCTCTTTTAGTAGAGAAACCGATAATACCGCCTGTATGGTTTTCCTGAGCTTCGGTATCGCCTCTGCGTATTTCATTGTTCCCAACAGTTGCCATATAAGTAAACGGCTTGTCGAACTTCACTACAAAGTAGTTCTTGAAGTTCTGCGGTACACCTCCACTGTTACGGGTAGTATAACCTATTATCTTGTTTTCAGAAGGGATAATCTTAATGTATGATCCTCTGTCGAGAGCGTCTACAATAACATAAGATTTGTCGTTTTCAGGGAAAGTGAAACGGAACATAGCCGCACGTTCGGTCGGCGTAATCTCTGTGGTTACATCATGATCGGCCAGATACACCTTGTAATAATAAGGTTTTGCTGTTTCCGCCTTGTGAGAGAACCAGCTGGCACGGTTATCCTGATCGAATACCACTTTACCTGTTACAGGCATAATAGCGAATTGGCCGTAGTCATTCATCCACGGGCTCGGCTGGTGTGTCTGCTTGAAGCCGCGGATTTTATCTGCATCGTAAGTATAAGCCCATCCGTCGCCCATTTTGCCTGTCTGAGGCATCCAGAAGTTCATACCCCATGGAAGAGCAATAGCAGGGTAGGTATTACCCGTCGATAATGAAATTTTCGATTGTGTACCTACCAGCGGATTCACATAATCTACCAAAGACGTAGTCTTTTGAGCATATATGCTTCCTGCACAGATGATACAACTTAAAATAAATAACTTTAAACGCTTCATTTTAGTAATAGTTGTTTATTGATTTTTGGTATAACGTACTGTTTCATTAGGCTTGGATATAGAAGGCGCAACAGAATCGTCGGATGTTCCCCATGACTTATTCGGGTTGCTTCCCAATACGAATTTGATTTCAGCACCATTCTTTATATCGTCGTAAGTAAGATAAGTCTTGTTATATTCCTTTCCGTTGAGAGTCATAGACTGGATATATACATTCTGCTTGCTGTAATTTTCGGTAGTCATCGATATTTTCTTACCGTTGCCTAAGGTCATTTCCACAGCTTCAAGTCCCGGTGAGCCTATAGCGTATATATTACTTGACGGACATGTAGGATAGAAACCTAAGCAATTAAATATATACCATGCCGACATCTGTCCGCAGTCGTCGTTTCCGCTCAGCGCATCAGGCTTGTTTCCATAGAAGGTATCGAGTACGTAACGTATCTTTTCCTGCCCTTTCCACGGCTGTTTCACATAATTGTAGAGGTAAAGTATCTGATGACAAGGTTCGTTTCCGTGCCAGTATGCACCGATACGTCCCTGTATATCGTGGGCGCCCGGTATATCTTCCGGCAGTTCCATTGTAAACATATCATCGAGATTTTTAATGAATTTTTCCTCACCCATTTCGTTGATATATCCCTGTACATCCTGTGGCACATACCATGTATACTGATACGTAAATCCTTCGGTGATATCGCCCCAACCGTGTACCGATCCCGGCCCTGTATACGCTACAGCATCGAAAGGCGTGCGCCAGTTACCTTGTGAGTCGCGTCCGCGCATGAATTTAGATTCAGGGTCAATCAGATTCTGATAAGCCAGCGAGCGATTAAGGAAATATTTATAGTCGTCTTCCTTGCCAAGCTTTTTGGCAGCCATGGCGATACAATAATCGTCATAAGCATATTCCAATGTCTTGGATACGGATTCACGTTCTTTATCGAACGGCACCCAACCCATTTGTGTATATTCCGGCAGGCAATCGTAGTGAGGGTTCATCGCAGTGGTTTTCATCGCCTCGTAAGCCCTTTCATAATTGAATCCCTGCACATCTTTTACAATAGCATCAGCAATCGCCGATACGGCATGATAACCGATCATACACCATGTCTCATTTCCGTAGAAAGACCAGATAGGCAGCATATGTTCTACACTTTGGTCGTAATGAGCCAGCATAGAATTAACCATATCCGCATTCCTCTCGGGATTGATCAGGTTCAGTAACGGATGATGTGCACGGTAAGTATCCCACAACGAGAAAACCGTATAATTCTTGAAGTCCTCAGCTTTGTGAATATTGGAATCATGACCCCTGTATTTATTATCCTCATCCTGATAAATGAAAGGATGCAGGGATGCATGATACACTGACGTGTAGAATGTCTCCAGCTGCTCTTTGCTTCCTTTTGCATTGAATTTATTCAATTCCTTTGCCCAAAGCACTTCGCCATTCTTCTTAACGCTCTCAAAGTTTTGCTTATCCAGTTCTTTCAGGTTGGCATAAGCGCCCGATGTGCCTGTAGAAGATATTGCCACCTTAACCTCGATCTCCGCTCCGTCTTTTGCATCAAAATCCATCCATCCAATAATCTTATTACCGTAAGCAACACGATCGCTACGGAAACGTTTCGTGTCGTAAATTACGGGTTTGCCATCCTGCATAATTCCGGAGCGGGAGAAAGGCTTTGAAAACTGTGCTACAAAGTAAACATAACGTTCCGGGCCCCAGCCGTTGACAAGCTTGAAGCCACAAATAGTGGAATCGTTTTCTATTCTTAGTTGCGACCATGCAGTTTTAAACCACTGTACATGATCCATATCTACCATTACAAATGCGCTGTCCGCCTTAGGGAACGTAAATTTGAATATCCCTGCACGTTCTCCCGATGTCATCTCGGCTTTTACATTATAGTCCAGCAGGTCGACGCCATAGTAGTTAGGCGATGCCCATTCCCTGTCGTGGCTATAACGTGAACGATAGCCTTCGTCAGGATTTTCATGAGTACCTGCAATAAATTTCTTTTCGCCTGTTCCCGGAATAAAAAGGAAATCTCCCAAATCGGGTATCCCTGTTCCGCTAAGATGCGTAAGGCTGAATCCCATAATAGTCATATGGTTATACTTATAGCCCGAAGCCGCATCGTAGTAATCCTTATCGGTATCGGGGCTAATCTGTATACCACCGAATGGCACCTGCGCGCCGGGATAAACATTCCCAAAGCCGGATGTACCCACAAAAGGATTTACATAAGCATTGAGCGACAGGTCGACAGATTCGTCCGCAACCTGAACTTTATTTTCCTTACAGGACGAAACAAACAATAACGCCGAGAGAAGGAGTCCTATGGACAGTTTACTTTTCATATCTATTAAATTTATTATTATGTGTAGCTTATCTCCTTTCGTTATATACGCCGAATTCGGCAATAACAGGAGGTTTACTAAATTCATCTATCTGGATACGCACTTTATTTCCACGTACATTCCCAAATCGGTGCACCTTTATAATATCGCTATTTTCACCGGAGAAAACAGGTACCCATTCATTGTTATGGAAATACTCGAGACGATACTTATTAAACCTATTCTCTCCTCTTTGAGCGATAGTAATCAAGTTAAATTCCTGTTCGGTATTATCGAGAATGATCTCGAGCCATGGTTTCTTCACCGCCCTGTTTGATTCCCATGCCGAACGGAAACTATCGTCGACCGCGAAGTCCATGATATTCATATCGTTGCCCCAACTGGAATTTGCAGGTTTATTCTTCGCTATATTCTTCGAAATAATCGGTGCCGGATAAGCAGGCAGTTTAGCCACAGGACCTTTATTGCTCCAGATCTTTCCTATTTGGCGGAATGCTTCCACTGCATTATTATCTATCAGGCCGTCGCGGTTAGGTGCAGCATTCAGAATGAAATTACAGTAAACATCATTCATCGGAACGATATTATCATTGACAAGCATTTCGGGTGATTTGACCGCAGTGGTAGGAAAATCGGGCTTCCAGAACCACGCTGTATTGATAGGCAGGCAAGACAGCGCAGGAAGCTTATTGGTTTCCTTCGAAATATGTTGTCCGGCTCCCTGTTCGTAAGATTTGATATCTGTATAATACAAGGCTTCTGCCGGATATTTCGCTGCATTCAGATCCATAACCAGACAGTTCGGATGCAAGGATTTTATCAGATAATAAATATCTTCGAATGGAACCTCATCGTATGAGATACGCGACCACGGAGCATCCCACCCGTCAATAATCAAAGCCTTTATTTCACCATAGTTCGTCAATAATTCGGTTAGTTGGGCTTTTATCATATCGATATGCTTCGGTGTAATCCATCCCGGACGCAGTTTATGGTGTGTATCCAGTATCGAATAGTAAAGCATCACATTCAATCCCTCTGCTCTGAAAGCATCGGCATACTCTTTTACCACATCCCTTTTGAAAGGACTATTCATTACATTATAGTCGGTTGTCTTGGTATCCCAGATACAAAATCCGCTATGATGCTTTGTTGTGAGGCAGCCATAAGTCATGTTGGCCTCTTTAGCTGTTTTGGCCCATTGTCCGCAATTCAGTTTTACAGGATTGAATATTGCGGGAGATGCATCGGGGTCGGCCCAGTCATCATCCATAAAGGTAGGAATATTGAAATGGATAAACATTCCGAACCTCAGGTCTACAAACTCCTGCTGTAGCTGCGTCAATGGTTTCCCTGTTTGCCCGATGGCAGACAATGACAGAAATATTAAAAGAACTAAAGAAAGCCGTTTTCTCATGGTACTATAGTCTATTTCTTTATTTCGATAAAGAATAAGGTTTCTCGTCTTCGGTGAATGTTCTCTTCTTATAAGGAGTAGCAGACATTTCGAATGTCAGTTCCGCACCGTTTTTGAGGTCATCGTATGTGATATAAGCTTTAGTATATGGTTTACCGTTCAGTTTTACGGATTTCACATAACGCATTTTATCACTTACTTTATCAGCTTTTATTTCGAGATATTTGCCGTCGCCTACTTTTACCTTCATGTATGGGAAGTAAGGTGCACCTAACACATACTCGTTCGAGCCCGGGCAAACAGGATAGAATCCCATAGCGGTGAATATATACCATGCCGACATCTGTCCGCAATCGTCATTTCCACAAAGCCCGTCGATAGAATTAAGATACATACGATTCATGATCTCGCGTACCCAATACTGCGTGCGCCATGGCTGCGAAGTCCATGCATATAGGTATGCTATATGGTGGCTCGGCTCGTTGCCATGTACATAATTACCCATAAGGCCTTCGCGTGTAACATCCTCTGTATCTTCGAAAAACTTATCAGGCAAATGCATTGTAAACAATGAATCAAGACGTTCCACAAACCGCTTGTCTCCGCCCATCTGGGCTATAAGGCCTTTCACATCGTGAGGCACATAGAATGAATAATTCCATGAGTTGCCTTCGATAAAGCCTTCGCCATGTGTATTCAGTAAGTCGAAAGGGGTTTTCCAGCTACCATCACTTTTGCGTCCGCGAACGAATTTCAAACTCGGATCGAATACGTTATGATAATTTAATGCTCTTTTTTTGTATGTATCTGCTACAGATTGGTTATTCATTTTCAATGCAGTATTGTAAACAGTCCAGTCGTCATATGCATATTCGAGAGTAATGGACGAACCGCTACCCGCTTTATCAATCGGAACATATCCAAGTTTTTTATATTCGCCTGTTCCGTCATAGTAATCGACATTGGAACTATTTATCATCGCCTGTAAGGCATGCTGCTTGTCGATATTCAGTCCTTTGTCTATTGCATCGGCCAGTACAGATACAGAATGATAACCGATCATACACCAGTTCTCATTTCCCATATGCGACCATACAGGTAATGCTTTATGTACGCTTTGATCGTGATGAGCCATCATCGATTTTACGATGTCTGTGCTTCTTTCTCTGTTGATAAGGTTGAAAAGCGGATGAAGTGCTCTGTACGTATCCCATACAGAGAAAATCGTGTAATTGGTAAATCCGTTTGCCTGATGAATGTTATGATCTATACCACGATATTGTCCATCTACATCCTGATAAACCGACGGATTGATCATTGTATGATACAGGGATGTATAAAGCATTGTCTTTTTATCTTCATTCCCCGATACCTCTATTACATCCAGTTCCTTCTCCCATTTAGCAGAAGCTTCAGCAACGATCTTTTCGAAAGATTTTGTTTTTGCTTCCGCTGCCAGATTCTTCAGTGCACCCTCTGTGCTAACTGCCGACAGGGCTACTTTCATAATGAGAGGAGTTGAAGCATCCGAATCGAATTCGAAATGGGTAACTATCTTGCGTCCTGCTATTTCGGGAAAGTTTTGGTAAAGATTGAATTTGCGCCAGAATCCCATGTATTTTGGTTTTTCCCTGTCTACATATCCGTAATTCTTTATCGGTTTCGACAAAGAAATAGCAAAGTATGTATAGTTTTCCCTAGCCCATCCGTTTGTAATACGATAACCTGTAATCAGGGTATCATTTTCTACGCGCAGGCTCGCCCATAATACTTTACCGTCGTAGTTATAAATACCATGGGTAAGGTCGAGCAGAATTTTCTGAACTTCATTACTTGGATAAGTATATTTATGCACCCCTACTCTTTCGGTAGCTGTCAACTGCGCTTTTACTTTGTAGTCATCCAGAACAACTTCATAATAGCCCGGACGCGAAACTTCGGTATCATGCGAATAACGTGAACGATAGCCCGAATCAGGATTATCTGCAGTACCCGGATTGAACTTCAGTTCTCCCGTAACCGGAACGATAAGGAAATCTCCCAAGTCGGAGTGTCCTGTACCGCTAAGGTGTGTATGACTAAATCCTACAATCGTTTTGTCATCATGCTGATAACCGGCGCAGTATTTATAAGTATCTTTTTGGTATACACCGTTTATACTATGGGGGATAGTATCCGTATCCGGGCTCAACTGGACAATACCGTGGGGCACGCATGCTCCGGGGAATGTATGACCCATTTTTACCGTTCCTATCATCGGGTTGACGTAGGAGACCTTATTCTGTGCAGATACTATTCCGCCCATAAGTAAGAAAGAAAGAGTGATAGTGCTTAATTTCATTTGAGTATTTGAGTATGTTAGTTTACTGATTTTTCAAAAAAGTCTGGTATTCTTCCCACATTCCTTCGATGCTGGCTTCGGGTCCGAAAACTAATTTTATAGCTCCGTCGAAACTCCATACATCCATTTTTTCTACCGTAGCATGGAATTTACGGATAGCATCCGGATCTTTGGTTGTAAGCCACTGGATAAAGAATCCTGTAGTACGGTATCCGTCCATCCAGTTACCGCCCGGTTTGCGAGTGCTCATATCAAAGTAGCCTGCCTCTGCTCTTACTGCGTCGGCAATACCTTCGATGCATGCCCAGAATGTCTTATTATTGCCATAGTTCCCGATTCCTTTTGGTTCGTATTGGTAACCATGCGTGAGTTCGTGGTAAAGTACGCCGCGTGTTTCGAAATCTAGTTTGAAAAGAGATTCTTTTGCCGATTTTTCGATATGCTGTGTGCTGTAGAATATATGGATATTAGGAGTGTTGCCTCCTTTTGCAGATACACCCGGTTTGTCTTCCAGCGTATATTTGATATTTCTTACATCGTTTATGCTGTCTTTGTCTGTATAGTACAAAATTTCGGCAACCTTACGTGCATGGAATTTTATGTATTCATCGGGATTTTGTACCAGTTCGTGATATACTTTGCTACCTTCGGTATCAGGAGATAAGGATTCGAATTGGATATTCGGATAGTTGAAATCTTCCCAGCCTGCCAAAAGATTCTTATCTGAAAGAACTACTTCCCCAATTTTCAAAGTGTCTTTGCTGAGGGTGCTTGCTTCCAGTTTATATGTCTTGAATGTCTGTGGATTTTGAACTACGCATAGTATTTCCTGAAAACGGGAAAAAAAAGTCTGGTTGCTGCGTTCGTCTACTGTTACCCATTCTTTGCCGTCGTTAGAGCCTTTAAGTGTCCATTGGGATGGATCGTAAGCAGGGAGCTCCCCTGAAGAGTAAATTTTATAACTTAATACAGGTGCTGAGAAATCAGTGTCGAATACGATCTGATTCAAATCTTTAGTTCCTGTATAAGTTGTAGTCAGGTCATTGTCTGTCAGTTCATGCGGATTGACGACTACGGATTGACCTTGGCAGGCGAGAAAGGTAAGGGTAATAATGGATAGAATTAACTTTTTCATGATTTTCCGGTTATTTAGAAAATGTGTGTGTTTAAAAATTTAATGCAATTATAGTGATTGTCGGCTAAGAATGAAATATCCTGAAGTTCAATAAAGGTATCTTGAATACTAAAATGGCTGGTTTACTCGACATTTTCTTTTGATAACCTTATATGAATAAGCGGATACTTACATAAGTGAGTATCCGCTTAAATGTTATAGTTTAGTCCTATAAGACCTTCGTCAGTTTATCTTAATTCCATCCCGGATTCTGATGTCCTTGCAGAGATGGGTTACGTTGGATTTCATCAAGTGGAAGAGGCCACAATAAAGCGAATTCCGGAATAGCACCAACTCTGGTCTTTCCATCCGGTTTATTCTGGATTACTGCTGATGCAAGAGGAGTCCATTTCAGTTTACCTGAGTTCACACCATCTGCTTCAGGATATAAGCGTGTACGACGAATATCATCCCAAATTTTGAATTCCAATGGAAACTCATGCAAACGTTCGGTCAAGATAGATTTTATCAAAGCATCACCAGTAGCTGTTTCGTCGGCCAGTCCCGCACGTTTACGTACCTGGTTGAGGTAGAACTTGGCTCCACCTTCAGTGTTAGCTTCTTTTCCTGTACGAGCCAGACCTTCAGCAGCGATCAAAAGCACTTCGGCATAACGGAATGTAGGCATATTGTAACTTCCGCTTTTATCCGTCTTCAGGGCAGTTTCATCAAACCATTGCCAGTTTCCAACATCACCTAATGTATAGGTTTTACCACCTTCAGTCCAAGTGCGGAAAAACATTTGTTTTTCATGTCCGCGGATATCCGCTGTTTCATAACTTTGCACTATCATATCGCAAGGCAGGTATGCATTATACAAAGTACCTCCACCGAAGACTTTCCACTGACTTGCTTCGGCTCCCATTGAGCGGGAAGGATAAGAATTACCTTGTAGAACTTCTTGATTAAATTCCTTAGCAAAGATAATTTCATTAGACGATTTGGTGGTCTTAATAACATTAAATGCAGAATTAAGATCATCGCTACTGCCATTAGGCTGTTCAAGAGCATGCTGTCCACCTTTTACAACTTCCAAAGCCATTTCAGCAGCTTTGGTATAGTACGGATCTCCACCTTTGACCGGCTCACCAGCCCATTGCAAATATACTGCTGCCAACAGAGTCTGCGCCATAGGTTTAGTTACATAGCAGCCATTATCGTAAAACGCCTTGTTAGGTAATGCGTCTCCCTGAATAATGCTAAGTAAATCACTTTCAATGTTTTTGTATACTTGTTCTGCAGGAATACGTTCTTTATACATATCTACAGGTGCCAGATAAGGTTCGGATACGTATGGAACACCACCAAATTCTTTTACCAGATAGAAGTAAGCATAAGCACGGAAGAATTTACCTTGCGCAACATAATTTGCCATCTCTGTATCAGATAATATGCCGGTCATTGTCGGGATATTGGCAATAACAAAGTTTGCACGGGAAATACCTTTGTAAAACTCATGCCATAATTTCATAGCCGGGCTATCAAATGCCGGAACATTAAAGTTACAACTTTCCGATGCAGTAGTAAACGTTCTGTCTTTACGCTTATCTACATACAATCCTGAAATGATACCACCCCACATAGTCGCTTTAGGCGTCCAGCCACCATCGACATCAGTACTGTGCAAATATGGAACCCCACCGAAATAAAGCGCATTTACAGCTGTTTGGGCATCAGACTTCGTTGCCCAAAATTGATCGGTACTTTTTCTATTTTCAGGTTCTTCGTCCAAAAAACCATCGCATGAACTCATTAGTAATGAGAATGCAATCGTACAAAATATGGATATATAGAATTTATAGAATTTCATATGATTATGATTTTATATTTTATAACTACGAATTAGAATGTCAGATTAACTCCGAACGTAAATGTTCTTGGACGCGGATAAGTAAAGAACTGACGATTAGCTCCCCACTTGTTGTCACCCAAACGCGATGAGTTGTCCGGATCGAAACCTAAATAATCAGATGAAGTAATCAGGAAAGCATTGTTCACACTACCATAGAGGCGCAATGCAGAGAGTCCAGCTTTTTTGATCAGAGACGGCTCAAATGTATAGCCTAGTTGGATCAGGTTAGCACGCAGATAAGCTCCGGAACAAACCCATGTATCATCAGCCTGATTGTTAGCTCCCATACCAAAGTTATTCAAACGAATGGCCTGCGCTTTGCCATTAGGGTTTAATGTCGGATGCCATGCTTCCTTATATAAACGATCTATACCATTTGTAAGGAAACGAGCTTCTGCAGAATGGAAAAATTCCTGCATAACGTCTACTCCCCATGTAAATTGCATATCCAGAGTCAGATCAAATCCTTTATAGTTGAAAGTATTAATAAATGAACCCATCCAACGAGGCAGACCATGACCAATGATTTCACGATTCTTCGATGTAACTTTTTCTCCGATAGTTCCCGGTATATTCATTGTTTCAGGATCCCAGTTAGAAGGAACACCGTCATAAATACCGATACGTTTGTAGCCATAGAACGAAGATAGTTCTTCTCCTTCGCGAATCAGGATATCATAACCCACAAAACCGTCCTTAGTTAGCTGACGTTTTCCGCTGATAGGATCAACAGATGCACTTTCATCCAGTTTATCAACACGATTTTTATTAAAGCCTAAATTAACAGTAGAAGTCCATTGGAAATCGTGGTTATCGATAGGATGAGCAGTAACCAGAATGTCCAGTCCCCGATTTGAAACCACGCCGATATTATCCCATATACTTGAATAACCAGTCGATTCAGGTACCGGACGCTCCATCAACAAATCTGTTGTTCTTTTGTAATAATATGAGATATCGAAATTGAGTCGGTTTTTGAATAAACCCAGTTCAAAACCTGCATCCAACTGACCTGTTTTTTCCCATTTCAAGTTCGGGTTAGGCATATTATCCAGATAAGAAACGATTTTTAGTTCATTACCTATAATTGTCTTCGACTGGCTTACAAGAGATAAAGATCTTAATGTTCCGATTTCTGAATTACCTGTTATACCATAAGACGAATGCAGTTTCAATTTACTGATAATGCTATTATCTTTCAAAAAGTCTTCATTAGAAGCCATCCAGCCTAAACCAACCGAAGGAAAGATTGCATATTTATTATTTGTTCCGAATTTGGATGAACCATCATAACGGCCTGTTACAGTAGCCATGTACTTGCTGTCATAAGAATATGCTGCACGGAGGAAATAAGAATTCATCGTCCATTTATCCCAGGCAGTTTTGGGTTCCGGAAGAGCAATACCATTCCCCAAATTGTAATAGCCAAAGAAATCATCTTCAAATTCTTTAGCTTTAACTTCAAACTGCGTTCTATCATACTGTTGCCAAGACAAACCGGCCATCGCATTGAGAGAATGCTTGCCGAAAACTTTATTATAGTTTAGGAATGTTTCTTCCTGCCAGTACAATTCGTTTTGATTAGCTGCAAAGGCCTCTCCTGTTGAAGAAGCACCAATTATCGGATGTGGAGTAACCGGAGTAAAGTTTTTGTCACGATTATTTGTATAATCGATACCAAACTGGGTTTTTACAGAAAGATCAGGAGTTAGGTGGAAAGTCAAGGCTGCATTACCGAAAATTTTTGTTTTATACTGTAACGCCTGAATACGTTTAAGTTGTTCAACAGGATTACCTACACCTTCGGGACTGAATGATTGCTTACCACTGTTTGGATTGTCTTTATCCTTTAGGAGTCCTCCTGATTCAAAGTTGTTTGTCTGAAGATATTCACCATCCAGTTGCACTGGTAAAAACGGCAATAGTTCTATCATGGTACGTAAAGCTCCCTGTCCGTATGGATTATCGGAAGTTCTGTTGCCCCATGTATGGTTTACCATTAAGTTAACAGAAGTTGACAACCAACTGGTTGGTTTATCATCGTAAGCCAACTTGGCATTCAAACGTTTCATATAAGAATTAACCAAGACTCCCTGTTGGTCTGTATAGTTGATAAATGCTCCGACAGATGAGTTTTCGCCACTACGCTGAATACTTAACTGATGGTTGTGAGAAACAGATGTACGTGATGCTTCTTTTTGCCAGTCTGTATTATACTTCGGAGAACCGTCAGAATTAAAGATGCGTGGATCTGTAAATATTTGCGACATTCCATTTACGTCGAAGTTTGTACCTTGCCAAGCATTAGCATTTTCCAAACCCTGTTTGAATGCATCCATCCATTCGTAAGCATCCATCACATCCATGTATTTAGCCATTGTACCTATTGATAGGGAACCGGCATAAGAAACAGTTGCTTTCTTTCCTCCGCCGTCGCCACGTTTGGTAGTTACAAGGATAACTCCATTGGCACCACGGGCACCATAGATAGCAGCGGAAGAAGCATCTTTCAATACTTCAATCGACTCGATATCATTCGGATTTACCAATTGGAAATCTCTCATAACTACTCCGTCAACTACATATAACGGACTTGCAGAAGCATTGATTGTAGAGATACCACGGATAATAACGCGCATTTCTCCACCCGGCTGACCGGTATTAGAGAAAATGTTTACACCAGCAGCTTTACCTTTCAATCCGTCGAGAGCGTTGAAAGACTGATTCTTAATGATATCGCTACCTTTAGCAGTAGAGATAGAACCGGTCACGTCCGATTTACGCATTGTACCGTAACCAACAACTACAACTTCATCTAAAGCTTTGCTGTCTTCTACCAATGTTACATTAATAACCGACTGGTTTCCAACTACAATTTCCTGTGGAAGAAAACCTACATATGAAAAAACAAGTGTGCTGCCTGCCGATGCCTGAAGATTATATCTTCCGTCAGGATCGGTAACAGTACCGGTTGTTCCTCCTTTAACACGGACAGTAACTCCGATCAGAGGCTCACCTTGTGGGTCTACAACAAGGCCACTTACCTGTTTTGTTTGTTGAACGCTTTGTGCTTTCATTGTATCAGCATAAATTGTCGGGGTAAAACACAGCCCCATCAAAATAGCCAACACGGACATTTTCATTCTATTAAGAACTTGTTTGCCCTTTAGATTAAAATACTTCATAAATAAAATGAGATTTTAAATTAATAATTCATTTTAAAAAAAATAACACACTGTTTCCTTAAATTGATTTTGAGGTAAAAAGACCCTTTTTATCGGTCTTTCGGTAGTAATACAATGATTACTAAGTAGACTTACTCCTCATAATATAAATTTTAAGTTAACTAAATAATTGCTCTGTTTATATGATATATAAAACAGGCATCATAAATAAAGAATCAGTTTAATTTCCATTGCAAAGATTTTTAAGGGTTCATAACTGTGATGTTTGTATGTGCGCCGGCCCGAAAGCCTGTTAGAAATCAGCGCACAAAAAAAGGCCTTATACCGTAAGTACAGAAACTTTCCGGCATAAGGCTTTTATATGGGTATAAAAATTTGGACAGATGGATATTTTTCTTATCTGTCGCAAAATTATGTTTAGATTTGTTACTCTCTCTCTCTCTCTCTCTCTCTCTCTCTCTCTCTCTCTCTCTCTCTCTCTCTCTCTCTCTCTAACAAAATGAATCTAACCCCCAAATTTTCAGGAGCTAAAATCAAATTTATTTTGTTGAAATATTTAAACTGTAAAGACATACACATCCCGTCTTTCATGGTTTTTACCTTTTATTATATATATAACACTACAAAAACACAATTGTTTAGATATATTAACGCACAATATTAATTATTATAAAAACATTTAGCGTTATCCTGTTCGTCAAAAGAAGTATCCTGAGTTGCCAAAGTGTCATTGGGATACTATTTAATATATGCTAAGCACCTCGACGGGTATATGGCTGATTCTATTTCCTGGAACGGTATTCCTTAGGAGTCATACTGTATTTTTTCAGGAATTCCCTATAAAAATATGATTTGTTAGTTATACCCACTTTATATATAACTTCCTGAATAGTCAAATTAGTAGTTATTAATAATTTTGCCGCAAAAGTAAACCTGTAATCCTTTATAAAATCGTTAGGGGATAAGGCTGATATCTTCTTAAACCGGCGATAGAGACTTCTTGTACTCATATTGAGTCTGTCGGCAATAAATTCCGGCCGCAGATTTTCTTCTTCAAGATTATTTGTGATAATGGCAATGACCGAATCCATGAAAGCTTTATCCTCCTGATGTATCAATTGCCCTTCGGAATATTTATATGCACTCTCCGGTGAATAGAAATAATCCTTCAGTTCATCTTTCACAACCAACAAACGATTTATAGCCGAGCGGAGAACAATTGGAGAAAAAGGCTTGGTAAGATACACATCCGCCCCTAAATCCAAACCTTCCGCTTGTTCCTTTTCGCTTATTTTTGCCGAAACGACTACGATTGGTATGTGTTTGGTAAATTTATCGGCTTTGAGACGTTTTATAAACTCCAGTCCGCTATCACCCGGCATCATGATATCGGTAATAATAAGGCTCGGTGTTTCGGATTCTATGATCTTCATGGCTTCATCGACCGTATAAGCATTTTTCACTGTGTAAAGATCGGAAAGAGCATCTGCAATAAGCCATGATATATCCTTATTATCATCTACAACCAGTATAATCTTCTTGCCCTCCTGAATATCTCCTTTATTAACAACCTCCTCTTCCATGGTAACAACCACGGATTCTTCTTCCTCTTGTTCTGATAATGTAGTCTCAAGCATAGGAAGCCTGACAGTAAACTCCGCATATTCATTTACTGTGCTCTGTACGGTTATACTGCCATTGAGTGATTCAACTATATCGTGGCATATAGATAACCCAAGACCGTTTCGTGAAGTCATCAACGAATAAGAGCTGTTCGTTTCCATATTATCAAGCACACTGTAACGATCGAATATGGAAGACATTTTAGATTGTTCTATTCCCTGCCCTGTATTATATATCCTAAGCATAAGACATTCTTGTTCAACATTCGCTGATATTTTTACGTATCCACCGTTCGTTGTATATTTGAAAGCATTGGAAATAAGATTGACTAATACACGGTTGAAACCATATATATTGGTATTCCACCTGAGGTCTTGCGGTACGGATATCTCCAGTTTGATATTGTTCTGTTCGGCAATAGGGATAAACCATTCGATTTGCCTTTCGATCAGAGATAATATAGATGCTTCTTCAATGTCGCTAAAGTTAAGTTTTCCCTCTTCCATCTTTCTGAAATCGAGTATTTCCTGTATCAGATGATTCAGATTGGCTACATTATCTCTCAAAATATCAGTATACTTCTTAAGATTCTGATCTGTTTTCGCCGACTTCTCAATATAATCACTCACTCCCTTTATGACTGTGAGCGGTGTACAAAATTCATGCGTAACATTGGTGAAGAAATTGAGCTTCGATTCCATCAACTTCTCTTTCTGTTCTTCTTTTATTTTCTGAGAAAGTTGTAAATGCCTGTCGATTATCCGCTTGCGCACAATATATATGATAAGTGTACCTAATAGAACGAATAAGATTATATATGCCAAATATGCCCAGCTTGTAAGATACCATGGCGGCAATTTTTTGATACGCAGAGTAAAGAAATTTTCTTCGGAATCGAACACATCATTTTTATATTTAACTTTCAACAGATAGTCACCGTGAGGAAGATTGGTGAAAGTTATCTCATTGGTCTTCTGCAACTCGGTCCACTCATCATTATAATTTTCGAGCAGATAAGAATACTCATAATTATCTCCGTTTATGTAATCTGTTGCTACAAAAGATATGGTGAAAGACGGAATATTAGCTTTAATCTCCAAACTACCGTCCTTTTTGCTCATATAGTCATAAAGAGTATAACTTTCTCCTGCAATTTGCAGATCGAAGAAATTCAGTCCGGGCTTGTAATAATTGCTCTGTGTATCGGCTTCTTTCGGCTCTACCCATGTAAGACCGTTTATTCCACCAAAAAACAACCGGCCTGTATATGGACATTTCCAGTAAGCATCGTCGGAAAATTCCGTCACCTTAAGATCGGGAAAGGAGTAATTATGGAAAAAGTCGTTATGCGGATTATATTTTATCAATCCTTTATTGGAACTCAACCATATACAGCCATCGGAATCTTCGAGTATACCATGAATCATATCGTTGATCATTCCGTTTCTGCGGTCGAATTGTTTAACCTTGCTGGTTCCGTTGTTCAAAAATTGTATCCGCGTCATTCCGGAACTGGCACCGATATAGAATACAGAGTCTGTGCTCTGATAAACACATAATACATCACCAATTGCCGAGTTTTCGGCATTTTTCATTTGAAGAAACTCGTATTGTTTATTCTGTATGTTATATCTGGCTACTCCATAACCGCCACGGCTTCCTATAAAGAGTGTAGATTTTCCGTCGTAAAACATAGAATGAAATTCTACACAGGTTTTATCTCCTTTCTTTAATACGTATTCATTAACAGATTGAACCGTAAGCCTTGTATTTTCTTCTTTAATAATAACCTCAAGCAGCCCTTGCCCGGCTGTTGCCATCCACAATGTAGAGTCATTAATTTCGCAAATGGAATGAACACGCCCTATCATATCGGCAGACTTACCCGGTAAACTTCTAACTCTATTATCTTTGTATGAATAATAAGAGAAGCCCGGACCTTCGGTTCCCAGCCAGAGAACATCCCTGTATTTGCTCCTTAGGAAACAAAATACCAGATTGCTCGACAAACCGTTATCTGTCGTATAATTTATAGATTGTGACTGGGAAATTGTTCCCTGATTGTAAGCATCGTAATTCTTAACACGCATTATACCGTCCCCTTTAGTACCTATCCACAGATTATTTTCCTCGTCTGTATAGATAGACCTTACAGGCTTTTGGGTACTGGATGTAAAATTGTCGAAAGTAATATTACCGAACAGGTCGTGACCCTGATAATACATCTGCACACCCCGACCGTCGGTTCCTATCCATAAAATATCCTGATTTTTATCTTTATGCAGGCAGAATACCCTTATACCCAGATAAACCACTTCGGGCTTATAATTATCTTCCACATCGAGCTTGATAAGCCCGTTATTATTAAACGAGATAAAGAGGTCTGATTTGAAGTTTACAATCTTCGATATGCCGCCGTATTTCTCTGTAAGAGATAAAAGATCAGTTATAAAGCGACTTTTTCTATCCGACAGATCATACTGAAATAGTTCACGCTTTGTATTTACATAATATATGCTGTTATCTTCATAGAAAGCAGTGACAATATTGCCTTTATACAATTCGGTTTCGGAAACCTGAAGTGTTAGTTCGGTATCATCTTCACCGATGGCTTCGATACTTTTCAATTTGCCATCGATAGTAATCATATATAAATTACCGTTATCGTCGAAAAATAAAGATTTGACATTTTCCATATCCGCACCGGGAAGATGAATGTCCGTAAATGTCTTTTTAGTAGGAATATAGTAAGAGATATAGTTCTTCTTGCTGATAACCCATGTTTTGCCCTTTCCATCGGATGCAATAAGCTTTGCTTCGGGAAGATCGGGATATGATGCGGTTATTTTCCTTTCCTTCAGTGAAAATTTATTCAGTCCGAGAAAAGTCGATATCCAAAGATTATCCTCATCGGCCTGTGTTATATTATGGATAATATTACTGGATAATGAGAATTCCTTATCCAGCTCAGCCCTGTAGACAAATGTTTTTTTCCCATTATATAAGTTTAGTCCATCGTAAGTGCCAAACCACATATATCCATCCTTGTCCTGATACATGCAAAGTATTGCATTATTGGATAAGTCCAGTTTATCTGCCCTGTGCAAGCTGTAAGAAGCTGACGCTGGAAATGTGAGAGCAAGAAGAAAAAAGATTAATAAACAACACTTTACGAAAAAGGGAAAATGAAATTTATATGAGAATAGCGTGTATTTCATAGCAGCAATTTGAGACGAATAGTGGTTCAATTCCTACAAAAATAGTATTATCCGATGTAAAATGAAAAACTTATATCTTAAAAATTTCTTTACGCAGGATTGTTATCGATATCAAATTTTATCTATATAAGATAAAGTATTAGTTCTTTGACATAGTTTTTAGTTATAAGTTACAGGATTATTAATTGTTCATTTTTAATTATTAATTAGTTCCTGTTACTTTTGTTACTTTTTGCGACTTAGCGTCTTTGCTAAAAATGCTGTTAACTGATAACTGCTGACTGATAACTGAAAAAAACGTTACTTTTGTTACCTTTTAACTAAACTTAGTTAACAAATATGAATTTATCAGGAATTACAAAAACATCGCGCACCATTTATCAAACTGTCTTACAGAATCTTCCCCGAACTTGGAAAGGCTTTGGCGTACTTTGTCTATCGATCGTTCTTCGCCCGGCCTTGTTTTCGAAAAAAAGCAGTCGGAAAAGCAGATAAGCTTCTCTTCCATGCTGACAGGGCGCATATCGCGGTGAGGGAGAGGTAATTTGCTTTCTATAATTTCTTCAAGGGATAGACCTGTGCCTGTGTGTCTCTCGCAGACCAGTCCATGAATAGGATAGCCCAATTTAGTGAGCAATTCGCATCCGAGATATCCATGAGCAAGGTACGGTTCTATACCGAAGCACTTAATAGAAGGCGCATTAGTCATAAAGATGCCAATATCGTGAAGCATAGCAGCTTCTGCCACAAATTTGGTATCAATATGCAATTCGGGATGATTTCCTGCTATATCGAGCGCTTTTTTTGTCACATCTGTGCTATGTCGTACAAGAATATTGTATAAATCCGAATCTTTTGTATAATATTTCTCGATGATAGCTAATGTATTCATACAGTATAATTCTTTTTTGTTCAAAAATATGTAAATTTGTAAAACGACAGCACGCTTTAAAACAGACAGACAAATGAAAATGTTCTATATCCTTCTTGTTGTTCTTCTCAGTTTTATTCCAAATATAAGAATTTTCGCGCAAACTTTATCTTTGGGTGCTGACAGGCTCGACGTCTTGCTTCCCGAACTTAAAGGTAAAAAAATAGCACTGATCGTTAACCAGACCTCTGTTTTATCCGACGGAACGCATCTGCTGGATGCCTTACTGGCAAACAAAGTGAACATTATTAAAATATTCGCTCCCGAACATGGATTCAAAGGTACGGCCGACGCGGGGGAGACAATAGCAGACGAGAAAGAAAAGAAAACGCAGATACCCGTAATATCCTTATACGGGAAGAATTATAAGCCTCTCCCCTCTCAGGTGGAAGATGCAGATATTCTCCTGTTCGATATACAGGATGTAGGCACACGTTTCTATACATATATCAGTACGATGCATTATGTTATGGAGGCATGTGCCGAAAACGGAAAGGAATGCATTATACTCGACCGTCCAAATCCGAACGATCAGATAGACGGCCCTGTATTAAACCCGAAGTACAAATCGTTTATAGGGATGCATCCGATTCCTGTACTCCACGGGCTGACAATAGGGGAACTGGCGCAGATGATAAACGGGGAAGGGTGGCTCAAAGGAGGCAAAAAGTGTAATCTGAAAGTGATTGCCATGACAGGCTGGAAACACGGAGACCATTACATAATCCCGATAAAACCGTCGCCGAATCTGCCTAATGCACAATCGGTAAGCTTATATCCTTCGCTTTGCTTTTTCGAGGCGACTAAAATAAGCATAGGACGGGGTACGGATTTCCCGTTTCAGGTGATAGGAGGTACAAGCCGGAAGTACGGAGATTTTACCTTCGTGCCGAGACCTAACGAAGGGAATAAAACACCATTGAATATGGGCAAGACCTGTTACGGGGTCGATCTGAGATATTATGAGCATGAGAAAGGAATAGACCTGAACTTCCTGCTAAGCTTTTATAAGAAGTCGGCATTGGGCTCAGCGTTCTTTTCCAGTCCGAAATTTATGGATTTGCTAGCAGGTACAAATACCTTACGTTTGCAGATCACAAAAGGGCTGAATGCCGATAATATCCGTAAGAGTTGGGAAAAAGACCTGAACAAGTACAGAACAATAAGGCAAAAGTATTTGTTGTATGCGGAGAACTAACTACATCAATATAAAACAGAGTATATGACCGACAACGAAAACAAATGTCCGCTGTGCGGAAAGGACACAAACGCAGAAGAAGTTTTTTGTCGCAATTGTCAGGAAATTGCTAAAAATACATATTCCGAAGACTTCTTATATTACACAGAGGTATCCGAACTTATAACTATCAGCAGCGAAGACGATCTGGAAGTACCCGTATCATTAAATATAGACGGAACGGAGGTGGTTCCGGAACATGATATGATAGACCCTATACCACCGGCTCCTCCCGTAAAAAGCAATAGAAAATGGATTATATTCCTTATTATCGGACTCATCTTACTGGTAATTATCGGGGGTATAAGTTCCTATATTTTCATTCAGAATAAGAATGCAGAGGAAACGGAAATAGCGTACTGGAATAAATGTATCGAAGAAAACACGCCACTGTCCTATTCAAAATATCTGGTGCAATATCCCGACGGAAAATATAGTGTAGAAGCTCAGGTGAAAATAGTAACATTACGCGAAGAGGAACGTAATGAATGGCAAAAATTGCGTAACTCGAAGAATATTGATGCTCTCTTCGCCTTCCTTACCGACCACCCGCAGACACCCTATCAGCGGGAAATAAAGCGCGTGATAGATTCGCTCGGCTGGCTACAGACAACAGAACAAAATACCACAGCCGCCTATCAGGCTTATATGGATAATGTAAAAATCGGGCGTTATGCCGGGGAATACGAGTCTGTTGCCCGCCAAAAATACGACTACCTAAGCCAGATGAAAGTGGTGGAAGGCGATGAACTGAAAGAGGTGAAGGAGACGGTGGAAGGTTTTTTTAAGGCTTTATCGTCAATCGATAATAAAGATATACAAAAGTACTCGGCTCCCGTATTGAAGCAATTATATAAGACTGAAAATCAGGAAAGCAAAAATATAGTGGATTCTGTAAAGGCAACCTTTAAGACTAAGAAGATCAAAGAGATTTCTTACGCGCTACCGGATACTCTGCCTGAAGTAATTAAGGATAATAAAGGAATCTATTTTGTAAGTGTTCCTGTTAAATCGGAGACGGTATTTACCGATAAGAAAAAGAAAAAAGTCACTACCGAACAGGTTGTAAATATAGAGCTGGATGCTCAAAAGTTGGTACAAGCCTTATATATAAAGGAAAAATAAGAAGATAAGCTTAAGAAAGTTCGAGCCCGAATTCGTCTTTAAGGCGGCGCAGGCTTTCATTTTCTTCCATCATCAGATTGAACTTTTCGGCAGGAGTAAAAGCCAGTTTCTTTTCGTTATCCTGACTTATGCGTATTTCCATCCTCAGATGTGTATTCCTTAGCTGTGCCCGCAATTTAGTCAGAATAGCCATTCTGTTTTCTGCGAGTCGTTGCTCTTGTACAGGGTTGTTTACGACTACCTCGAATAAAGTATTCTCCAAAAGATTAGGCAGGCAGTTTAGCATCGTATTCTTTAAATGATGTTCTTCTATCAACCCTTCTGCATATGATTTCCATTCGTTGATTAGCTGTAGTGGAGTGAAACGCTCATTCAGAGATTCCGTATTGATTTCTACCTCCGTCTTCTCCTCTTCTTTCTTTTGCCCGAACGCAGAAATAGATATTCCTAAGCCTAAAGAGCTTGTAGTCTTTGCTGGGTTAGAAGATAAAGGCTTCGGAGCAGATTGAGGAACACTTTCTGATATGTTTCTGGTAGATATTACCGGTTTATTTGCTTGTTGCGGATTACCTACCGGTACCTGTGGTCTAGTTACCGGTTGTTGCGGTTGTTGCTGAACCGGATTCGACTCTGCATTGGCTTTAGAGAAAACAGGCTCAATTACCTGCTTTTTTTTTTGATCTTCTCCTGATTGCGGGGAAGATAACTGACAAAGCCTGATGATTGTGAGATCGGAAAGGAGCCGTTTATTACGACTCAATCTGTAATTGAGATCACTTTGGTTGACTATATCAATAGCCTTATACAGAAATTCATTGCTGCATCTCTTTGCTGTATCTATATATCGTTCACGGATAGAAGCCCCGACTTCGAAAAGATCGGCTGTCCTTGCATCTTTGCAAAGCAACAGATCGCGAAAGTGCGAAGCAATGCCTGTAATAACATTGTTGCCGTCAAAGCCTTTGCTTAATATTTCATTGAGTATAAGCAATGCGTCTACTACATTATTTGCCAGTATACAGTCTGTAAGCTTGAAATAATACTCATAATCGAGCACATTCAGATTTTCGATAACGGCCTTATATGTGACGTTTCCACCGGTAAAACTAACTACCTGATCGAAAATAGACAGTGCATCACGCATACCCCCGTCGGCTTTTTGAGCAAGCACATTCAATGCTTCGGGTTCGGTAGTAACATTTTCCTGAGATGCCACATATTGCAAATGCTCGACAGTATCCTTAATCGTTATACGGCTGAAATCGTATATCTGACAACGGGAAAGTATGGTAGGCAGTATTTTATGCTTCTCGGTTGTAGCTAAGATAAAAATAGCATGGTGCGGCGGTTCTTCCAATGTTTTCAAAAAAGCATTGAATGCTGCCTGCGAAAGCATATGCACCTCATCGATGATGTAAACCTTATACTTTCCTATCTGAGGAGGAATGCGCACCTGTTCAATTAGCGAACGTATATCATCGACGGAGTTATTAGATGCGGCATCCAATTCGTGTATATTGAAAGAACGTTGCTCGTTAAATGCTACACATGATTCGCACTGATTACATGCTTCACCATCGGCCGCCGGAGAAAGGCAGTTGATCGTCTTGGCAAAAATACGTGCACATGTTGTCTTACCCACACCACGTGGCCCACAGAAAAGATATGCATGCGCGAGTTTCCCCGAAGCGATAGCATTCTTAAGTGTAGTGGTTAATGACCTCTGACCGACAACCGAGTTGAAAGTCATAGGGCGGTATTTGCGTGCCGAAACAATATAGTTATCCATTCTTATTTTTCTCCTTTAGCAGTACAAAGCTATGAAAAAAAACGGAAAGAAAAAATGTAAAAAAGCCTAGCGAAACCATATCATTTTTAACAATTTATTTGAGATAAATTTATCTATATAACAAAGTAATTGCAATGAAATGCAATTACTTTATCCTTCGAAAACTAAAAAATTTTGTTTTTTTCAATATAAAACATTGCAATAACAAAAATAATTATACCTTTGTACCCGCTAACGCAATTAGCTACGCGGATGTGGCGTAATTGGTAGCCGCGCCAGACTTAGGATCTGGTGCCGTGAGGCGTGGGGGTTCGAGTCCCTTCATCCGCACTGAGCCAAATAAAAAAATCCCTGAAATCAATTGATTTCAGGGATTTTTTTATTCACTAAATGTTAGTAGAACGGTAATAAAACGCAAAATGCAATACTATTTTGTAGCTCATCCTTAACCATTTTTGACCGAAGCAAAATGGGATATTTCTAGGCAAGGAATATCGTTTAATTCATTATCTACCGCAAGTATTATTGCTACATCGCTTTCATGTTCATATAAAACACTTCCCATAGGTGATTATCGAGGTCTTCGAAGCGTATACCATACATCGCACCTTCCATTTCTTCAAATTTATCCACAATCCTTCCGCCCGCTTTTTCAACCTTTTCAGCTATATCATCCACGTCATTCCTGTTTTTAGCGCTTAATGCCGTAAGTAATTCGGGTGAATTAACTGCATCTCCAATAGGCTTTTTTGTAAATGTCCGGAAGAATTCCTCAGTCAGCAACATTACCGAAGCTTTGTCGCTGACAATCATCATCGTAGCTTTTTCATTGGTAAATTGGGGGTTAAATGTAAATCCGATATTGGTATAAAACTCCACAGAACGTTCAAGACTTTTCACTGGGAGATTGATATATACATCTCTGTTCATAATTATATGTTTTAAACTGTCTACTGTGAACAGCTATAGTTTATAATTAGTTTGAGTATTTAAGAATAAATATGTTCTGCAAAAATATATCTTAATAAATTTCATGATTCGTCAATGCAACACCATTTCTTTCTACATACTTTGTTGTATAATTCTCATTATCTACCACCTTCTTAACTCCAGATACATAATAATGATTACCTTCCTCAAAGATAGATTCCTATCCGGAAAGTTTGTATACTTCATAAAATCAATAACCTCAAAAAAGTCTTCGGTAATCTGATACCTTATCGCACAAAACCAAAAATAATAAATCCCGGGAATCAATTGATTCTTGGGATTTATTTACTAATTTCTGATTTTCAACAGACTATCAAGTCTTTATCCTCCACCAAATTCTCTATATACCCATATTGCTTTTCAAAAAAATCAATCTGTAATTCTTCATTCGATCCCGATATCAGTGCACTTTGTCTTTTATGTGCCTGTAAGTAGTTATGATGTAGTTCACACATCTGTTGGTCATAACATATCATGGGATGTAGATTATCCTGATAGAAGAAAGAGTAAGACTGCTTATCGTTTTGGATATAAGATGTGTTCGAATATATATTCCTCATGCCGAGATAATACTGGTATTGCCTGCCATCGTACACATCTTCAATGGCTCCTTTTTCAAGGTCAGTCAAAAGATGCTTTATGTCGTTGGCGATCGATTTCAACTCTTGGTTATCCAAAAGGCCCCGTCTGTAATAATACTGTATTTCATTTATGGTATTGAAAAAAATATTCCGGTCGACTATACATATTGTAGTGCGATTATGAGTATTGACTATTACATCTACAATTTCTTTTTTAATATCTAGTATTGAATCAGGTATCTTTATATCCTTCATTTTCAATTTTAAAGAAGGTATGTGATACTGCTGAAAGTATTTATAATAGAAGAACTTAAACAGATTATCGGAAAAAAGGGTATAAACAAACCATAAGTTATTGGTCGTTTCAAAATTAATAACCTTCTTCATTTTTTGATTTATGCTCAAATGTGTATAATATCTGTGCAAAGCTTTAAAAATAATATCCGACACCTCGTCGTAAAAATAATTACCAAATTCAATAATATATTTTCTCCTCGAATCCAATTCAATTTCTTCATCCAAAGAGAAATCCATCTCCCGTGCTAACAAAATAATTTCCTCATAAGTAAAAGGAATGAGTCCTTTCATTCTGCGATAGGCTGAAACCCTGCTTATACCAAGTATTTCCATAATATACTTTGTAGCGGTTGCATTCTCGGGAGTATTTTTTATGATCTTATCAATAATATCATTCCTTATTTTTTCTCTTTTGTTCATCTTGATAACTTTTAATGGGTATTAATACAAAATTTAGCAATGAGACAATTTGATATCAAAAGGCTAGGAGTCTTTTCAAATATAAATTATTATTTCCGGGCATAACTGATGGATATAGACAAAATTACGTATTCTCAGCCTAAAATAAGATTACTTTCTTCTTAAATAAAAGAATAAAAATCATGAAAAAAATCTTATTATCAGTGATAAGAAACTATTCCTGAATTTCCATAATAACAAGTGTTTCACATATGAACAATTTTTCTCGAATAATGCCTGAGGAATATACATAAAATTAAAAATTTTAGCTTGAAATCAAATTCCTTTGTTTATAGATTAAAGAATAAAAACATGAACACAAAATACTTACTACCGCTTTTCGGAATATTATATATTCTTCTCCCTATTAAATCACAGGTCACTATGGGTTCCGGAATTTCGCCGCGAAAAGGCACTTTACTGGAATTGAAAGAGAATGATGCAGACGGTGAAAATTCTACGAAAGGGTTTAGCCTTCCGCGGGTCAAATTGGAATTACCAACCAAGCTTACTGTCGATGATGATTCGAAAAAAGGTCAATATAAGGGACTGACAGTACAAAATACCCTTACCGGAAACGGGCTTACCGAAGGTATTTATTGTTGGGACGGAGAGAAATGGACACTGGTAGTTTCCGTAAAAGAACAGGGAGAAGACGGGCAGATGCTTACTTCGAAAGGTGCAGGCAATGCTCCCGAATGGAAAAGCCAACAGGAATTGAACATACCTACCGTTGATTTTATTGCCAATACAATAACAACCGGTTCTACATATGTACCTAAAGGTTTTAGGACCGTAAAACTTGATTCTATCTACATGAAAGATTTCGAGTACAATAAAGCTGATGTAAATTTCACTCCGAAAAAATCCGCTTATTATCAGGTATATATATACAACACATTGGACGTTAACAAAACGGGAGGACCCGTCGATAATGGCAGCACAGCCACAAGCACATTAGCCAAAAGACTTCCTGATGGCAGTTATCAAAGTATTTTATCTTTGAACGCCTATTATTATAAGGGATCCAGTTATGTATGTCATCCGGTTGCGGGATTAATTTATTTTGAACAAGGCCAGAAGTACGCTATAAGAACAAGTTATACACTAGAGTATCGAGTTACCGCCGGACGAATTGCCTTTGTCTATTTGCGCGATTAGCTATATCTGCATGCGGTGGTGATAGGCAAGGATTTATTTTAATAGGGAACAATCCAATTTATTTGACATAATGAAAGAATAACCAACATGAAAACAAAAACTATACTATTTCTCCTCGGAACATTCTATATACTGTTGCCGGTACAATCGCAGGTTACTATCGGCTCGCTTTCTGAACCTCGAAAAGGCTCATTGCTGGAATTGAAAGAAAATGAGAGTGCCGATGAAAATTCGACGAAAGGATTCAGCCTTCCGCGTGTCGAATTGAAATCCCGAAAAAAGCTGGCTGTCGACGATGATTCGAAGAAAGATCAATACAAAGGATTGACAATACAAAATACAAATCGTTCTGATTCGGACAGCCTTGCCGAAGGTGTTCACTCTTGGGATGGAGAAAACTGGAGATATCTTGTTGCCGCAAAAGGACAGGGTACGGACGGGCAGATACTAACATCAAATGGTACCGACTCTGTTGCCGAATGGAAAAACCAGTTGGAATTGCATATACCAACCGTCGATTTTGTTGCTACCGGAGATTTAATACCTACTATTAATGTTAAGGATTCTAAAGTCAATCTATTATATACGATTCTCCACAATAATAATTTTTCGTACAATAACGGAGCAATTACGCCCGGCAAACCCGGTTATTATCAAATAAATTTATACAATAAAATGGATGCTACCAAAGCAACAACTAATGAGACAAACAATGAAGGCACAGCAATTATCACACTTTGCCTTAGAGAGGGCGCCAATTATACTGAACTATTATCTTTCTCAGCCTATTATCCCAATGGAACTGATACGCTGATCCATCAGCCGCTTTCGGGATTAATATATCTTACAGCCGGTAAGGATTACGTTATCAGGACAACTTATAATAAAAAATTTAAAGTCGATGGAGGAGGAATTTCCTTTACTTATCTGGGCGGTAGTTAACCATACGAAGTTTATGACCAAAAACAGGCTTTCTGAGCTAAAGGTCTAATTTATTTATCATAAAACGAAAGGATAAGATCATGAAAATAAAAATTATATTGCTTTTTCTCGGAACATTACACATACTCTTACCGATACAATCGCAGGTTACTATTGGTTCCGATTTTGAACCTCGGGATGGTTCTTTACTGGAACTAAAACAGGATAATGAAACCGGAAAAAATGCAACGAAAGGATTTAGCCTTCCACGGGTGCATATAGATTCTCCAAACACACTTACCGTCGATGACGATTCGAAAGGAGACCAATATAAAGGATTGACAGTACAGAATACCAATCCTTCAGGCGGGCTTACCGAAGGCATATATAGCTGGGACGGAAAGATGTGGAAACTGATTGTTGCCACAGATGACCCCGGCACGCAGGCACAGGTGCTTATTTCGAAAGGCGAGGGCAAAGCACCACAATGGCAGGACCTGGCGAAAGTGAATGTACCTTCTGTCACTTTATTTGCTAAGCAAACAAAACCCTCCGTGCTTTTACCGATGAAAAAGAACTATGTCATATATTATGATGAACCGGAGCTCATGATCGGTTTTAAGTACAATAAAGATAAAGGAGAATTCACAGTAGAAAAAGATGGTTATTATGTAGCAAACATTTACAGCAAGGTGGATGTAGAATTCCCTAATAATGAGCAGAATAAAACGGATGGCACATTATTAACTTATTTAGGTATAGTAAATGGCAATGATGTAATGCAATATACAAGGGAGTTCGTTATAAATGTTTGGTATGGATTTACTACTAAACTTATACACCAGTCATTATCAGGATTAGTATATCTTAAAAAAAACCAAAAGTTTGTTATTATGTCCGGTTATACCAGAGATTCTAAAGTTTTAGAGGGATACTTTTCACTGACGTATTTGTTTACATCGGAATAATTTAATACTGGTATCAATCCCTGACACAACGGACAACAAGGGTATTTTTTAGCGCTCTATCGGAAAAAGGTGGCGTGCTGTTGAAATGATTATTATTGGCACTGAACTTATCATTAGTTATACCTTTTTTCTTATCGGGCTCGATTTGCCCGTATTCATCGGCAGTCATCAGATGATATGTGTAGTATCCCCCCGATCCGCCGGGGTTAGTCACATCAGGCTGCTTGCAACGTGAAGCAGCCTGCTCCGGAGCAGTTATAAACTGCAGACAATAGATATGATACTCTTTACCGTCTTTGCCTATAACAGTATATTCGCAATCGCCGCAATCGCCCCACGAACGTATCCATTTTTGCCCGTTCCATACATAAGGGCCTTCGCAAAGGTCGGTTCCATTATCTTTAAGATTATATACTACCATGCCTACATGTATTTTTTCTTCTCCGATCAGGTTATTTGTATTATCCTTTATGGTAACAAGGTTGGTGGTGGTGAGGTTCACTCTGGGCAGCAATATCCCTTGAGTCGAATTTGCATTGTTCATATTATTTGAGTCACTTTCTTTCAGGTCGAGTAAGGCTCCCCTGTTAGGTTCGCTTTCATCGCCTATCGTTACCTGAGCCGTTGTTATACATACAGGCAAAAGCAGAAAAAAGATAGATATAAGGATGATTGGTATTGTCTTCATTTCAAATTTATGTTTTGTCTTTATATAATCTTTGGCAGATGTAAAGTTTTGTGTCAAGGCAATTTGTTTTTAAGATTCTATTGAGAGATTTCTTTCCGCTTTAGATTACACGGAGTATAAACCCATTTACCACCATCCCAGATATATACGCCTTTTCCTCTGTTATTATCGAAAGATGGTTCTACATTATAGACTATAAGTCCTTTGTATATCTTCGGATCGGAAGGAACCGTCTTTATACATGGAACCAAAGAGTTTATGTCTTCCAGTTCTACTCGAGGGAAAAGCAATCCTTTTGTAGAGTTCTCTTCCTCATTGTCGTTTTCTTTCAGGTCTAAAAGTGCCCCACCGTTAGGGCGAATATTCGAGCCTATTGTCACCTGTGCATTGCCATATCCGGCAAGAGCCAGCACGACTAAAATGATTAATAATTTAAGCGATGTATGTTTGTAAGCTTTCATAATATGTAATTTTAGAATGAGATTTTTTCGTATCCAATCTAAAGCCGCAGGGAATATCCATTAACGATATATATTTCCTATTTTCCCAAACAGGATAATAAAAGTGAAGACAAATAAGACAAATCTGGTATTCCCTGTAGGTATAACCTAATCTTAACGGCTTTGAATATTTTTGATATTTAAAAATCATATGCCTGTTTTGTTCGTTTAAAAGTTATGAAACAAAGGAATGTGTAATTGTCTTGTCTTTGTATTAAGGTTGGAAAGCTGCTTGGAAAACTATTTACATCCTTTTCGTAAAGCCTGGAATACGTGTATTCAGCGAAAGGACGTCTGCTCCAGTAAATGTTTGTGTATAAAAGCCGGAAGTCATACTAAATCGATAAAAATACTTTTCAGTTTGTTTGTTCCTAACTTTCATTAAAGAAAATGCCGATGCTTGATATTTTACTTTAATCTTCATGATATATATTGTTTTGTTTATCGCGAAATGTTGATCTCTTTTCAAGTCAAGATTACTATCAGATTTAATTATCCAAAACGAATATGGATACGATGTATCAGGTATTAACCCGGCACAAAGATATTTGCTATTAATTCCGCTGCCAATATACACGCCTCTACAAGTTTCGATTTGTCTATATTATTTTAACATCACACGTAATAGACTGATAATCTATAAATTAAAATTTGTATAGGTCATAATAAATGTTAAATTAACTAAAGGTAAATTTATGTTGATATATATTTGTAGTGGTTAACAGAACACAAAGAATGAAGCAAATTGCATTATTATCACTTATACATTTTTAATCTCTCCATCTACACTAATAATACGAATTAAGCTATACTGAAAGGTAATAAGTCATTATCTCTTCAGTATTTCGTATTATTAGTACAAAGAGATTTTCTTGTATTCAAAGGGTGAATAATGTGGCAAATTTTATTATATCACATATACAACATTGATTAATGAAACAATTACTATTTTTCGCATTGATCTCTCTACACATCAATTTTCTTGCCCAGGAAAATACAGGCAATCTTATACTTAACTCGAAAGGATTGACAGCAGATTCTCTTATTGCAGTGACATCCAGCCCAAACGTGCCCCTTACGGATAAATACCAAATCTTGAAAGAGGCTACAAAACTAAATGCATGCGTCGGTTTAGAACCATATTTTGCAAATGTACTGAACGAAGCAAGGCAGCAGGGAAACGATTCCATACAGATATATCTATGCAACCTGTTGCTTGTTATTAATGTGATCGATCAGAATTTCTACAAAGCAGGACAATATGTGGAGACTGTCTTATCATTTGAAAATAGAGTCACCGACAACAGACTCCTTTTTGCTATATATGATTGTGCAGCAAAATATTATGCCCAAATCGATGATGATAAAAAAATGCATTATTATTACTATAAGGCCATAGAATATGGAGAAAAAATAGAGGGACTGGAAGAAAAGATAATTATGATCTCCTATAATCTGTTCTCTTCGTATGAAGAAAGAAATGAAACAAAGACAATGTACAATATTATAGAAAGGTTGGAGAAAGGACAAAAAGATAAAACACCTTTCGGTTCTTTTTTTATAAATAGTATGAAAGGATACTACTATTCTAATAAGTATGAAAATATATTGACAGATAAAAATTATTCTGATGAACTTCTTTTAGACTCCATCGCTATGTTCAGCTATAAGGCGATGAATATATTCGATACTTTTCCTAACAAGGAATTTTACCCCCATCTGAACCAATTAATGGGAGGAAATTACAGAAATCTGGCCGAAGCAGAATCTAGCAGAAAGAATCCCAAATGGAAAAAAGTACTGGAATGGATCGACAAATCTGAAGACTTAGCCTTTCTGGGCACCGTGAATGATATAAAAAACCTTCTGATGAAAGTAAATGCATACAATAATCTGCATGACTACACAAGGGCAATTACAGAAAGCAATAAAGCCTTTGAAATATTGGATGAGATGAGAAAAGACTCTACTCAGCTGATTAAATATAATATTTACGCAAATCATTTTTACGATCAATTATCATATTCTTTCGAATTAAAAGGAGATATAAATAAAGCCTTGGAATACAGGAAAACACAATTGGAATACTTAAACAAAATGATGCTGGATAAAGTCTACGAATCATTGAAAGATATGGAAGTCAGGTATGATTTAAAAACCAAACAGCAGGAAATAAAATTCTTAAACGAATATAATTTATATCAGAAAAAGATGAAATCCCTCTATGCAGGAATCAGTATACTACTGATAATAATTGTGATTGTGGTTGTAAGGTTATATCTTATGAAAAGAAATGCAACCATCAAAAATATGGAAATGATACAAATGGAAAAACATGAAGTGGAATTGCAGGTAAAACTAAAAGAAGAACAGGCAAAACGCATACAACTAGAGAAATACGAAGCATTGCTCGAAGTTCATTTCAAAGATCTTGCAATAGAAGGGAAAGAGGCCGAGCTGGAAGAACTTAAGAATAATAAAAAAATACTTGACAAACAGCTGAAAACGTATAGCGAAAAATTAAGGCAATATGAAGAACGTATCGGTGAGAAATATGAAAAAAATAAAAAGAATACAGACCTGCTCATCGAGGAATTAAAATCCCTGTTGGAAAGGAAAGGCGGAGAGAATAAAGATATATATTTGGATAAATTAAATACACTGAATGAAAACTTTATCACGCAACTGGAAGAAATTACATTCAATAATATTTCTCCTATATACATAAAGTATTGCATGTGCATTGCCATTAATATGACTAATAGCGAGATTGCCGAATGCTTCTCCGTTGAACTTAATACTGTTCATATGGTAAGATATCGCATAAAAAAGAAATTGAAATTGAGCAATAACGACGATCTGGACATATACCTTTCCAACCTGATGAATAAAAATATGTAAGATAGAGTACACGAATATGTAAAAAACAGGCAGAAATTATGAATTTTGTAAAAAAATCTTTCTAACTTTATTCGATGATTAGGGATTTTGCCGCCATTGATTTTGAAACAGCCAACGAGCAATTATCCAGTGTTTGTAGTGTTGGTATTGTAATAGTCCGGAATGGGATTATTACAGAACGTTTCTATAGCCTCATTCAACCCGAGCCGGATTACTACAATTATTCAAACAGTCAGGTTCACGGGCTAAGTTATGAAGACACTGCCAATGCAGAAATATTTCCCAAAGTATGGCAACAAATAGAACCGCTAATTGAAGGATTACCCCTTGTAGCACATAATAAAGGATTTGACGAGTCATCCCTGAAAGCTGTATTCAGAACTTATCAGATGGATTATCCCGACTACCAATTCTATTGCACACTAGCCGAAGCCAGACGGCAACTGCGCCATTTACCCAATCATAAACTGAACACCGTAGCCGAAGATTGCGGACATATACTCACAAACCACCACAATGCACTTGCCGATGCAGAAGCCTGTGCTGAGATAGCTATACAATTGCTATAATCATCTATATCACAATTCAATAAAGGCCTCCTAAGAGTTGTATATTCTTCATAAAGTCAAAATATAATTTTTTAATATATCTTTTCATCTATTATAAACATAAGCTATTATAATAGAGTATAGATACTTGTTTTTTTAGTACCTTTGTATCCATTTTTTGGAGAGATCATGTCAGAAGAAAAAAATATATTCATAAAAGGCGCACGGGTCAATAATCTCAAAAATATAGATGTAGAGATACCCCGCAACAAATTTGTGGTAATCACAGGACTTTCAGGTTCAGGAAAATCTTCACTCGCTTTCGATACACTGTATGCCGAAGGCCAACGTCGTTATGTAGAAAGCCTGTCGGCTTATGCACGGCAGTTCCTCGGGCGAATGAACAAACCTGAGAGCGATTATATAAAAGGCATTCCGCCGGCAATCGCCATCGAGCAACGGGTAAGCGCGCGTAATCCGCGCTCGACGGTAGGAACATCCACAGAGGTATATGAATACCTGAGGCTATTATTTGCACGTATCGGAAAAACAATTTCTCCCGTGTCGGGTCAGGAAGTGAAAAAGCATCAGGTAAGCGATATTGTGGAAAAGATGCAGTCCTATCCGGAAGAAACACGGCTGGCCATCCTTACTAAAATTATTTTACGTGACAACCGGACACTGAATGAACAGCTGGAAATACTTCTTATGGAAGGTTTCTCACGGGTAGAAATCGACGGGAAATTCGAACGGATTGAAGATATTCTTGCTTCAAAAAAGAAATATAAAACAGATGAACTTCTTCTACTTATCGACCGCCTCACCTGTGATAAGGATGCAGCCAATATAAGCCGTTTTTCGGAATCTATAGAAACGGCATTCTTCGAAGGAGAGGGTGATTGTATCATCCGCTTCTATGTAGGAGATAAACCGGAGAGTTTCGATTTCTCAAGGCATTTTGAAGCCGACGGTATCCAGTTTGAAGAACCGAACGATATGATGTTCAGCTTCAACAGTCCAGTGGGTGCATGTCCGGTATGCGAAGGATTCGGCCGTGTGATAGGCATAGATGAAAATCTTGTTATTCCGAATAAAAGCCTGTCGGTATACGAAGACGCTGTAGTATGCTGGAAAGGGGAAAAAATGAGTGAATGGAAAACATCCTTTATCCGTGCTGCCGGTAGGTATAATTTCCCTATTCATCGCCCTTATTTCGAATTATCCGACCTCGAAAGACAATTATTGTGGCAGGGTGCAAGCGGCCTGCATGGCATTGACGACTTCTTCAAAATGGTGGAAGAAAACCAGTACAAAATACAATACCGTGTTATGCTTGCTCGATACAGAGGAAAAACAACCTGTCCGGCTTGTAAAGGTTCACGGTTAAAGCCTCAGGCACTCTATGTAAAAGTCGGAGAAAAGACAATTGCCGACCTTGTACTGATGCCGATATCCGAATTAAAAGTATTTTTTGACGGATTAGAACTTAACGAGACAGATGCAGCCATTGCCAAACGCTTGCTTACTGATATAAATGTACGTATCCAGTACCTTATGAATGTAGGGCTGGGATATCTAACCCTCAACCGCCTCTCTAATTCTCTTTCGGGAGGAGAAAGCCAGCGCATCAATTTAGCGACATCTTTAGGCAGCAGTCTTGTAGGCTCACTCTACATACTTGATGAGCCGAGTATCGGTCTTCATTCACGCGATACGGATTTATTGATAAAAGTATTGCATGAGCTAAAATCTATCGGAAATACAGTTGTTGTAGTCGAGCATGACGAAGAAATCATTCGCGCTGCCGATTATATTATCGATATAGGCCCTAAAGCCGGTCGTTTAGGTGGGGAAGTGGTATATCAGGGAGATATTGCCGGTCTGCAGAAACATACCGATAGTTATACTGTCCGCTACCTCAACGGGGAAGAAAAGATAGACATCCCGAAGGTAAGACGTAAATGGAATAACTATATAGAGGTAAAAGGCGCAAGGCAAAACAACCTGAAAAATATCAATGTAAAGTTTCCACTAAACGTAATGACAGTTGTAACAGGGGTCAGCGGTTCAGGGAAATCTTCATTGGTTTGCGATGTATTATATACAGCGCTCGAGCGTCACTATAAAGGAAAGGGCGATCAGATAGTCCAGTACAGCGGACTCGAAGGTGATCTCAACCTTATAAAAGAGATCGAAATGGTAGATCAGAACCCTATCGGCCGTTCATCCCGCTCCAATCCTGTAACGTACATCAAAGCATACGACGAAATACGTAAACTATTCGCTGAGCAACCTCTTGCCAAGCAAATGCACTTTACTCCGGCCTATTTCTCTTTCAATGTAGAAGGCGGGCGTTGTGAAGAATGTGCAGGTGAAGGCAAGATTTTGGTAGAGATGCAGTTTATGGCAGATGTAATGCTAGAATGCGAAGTATGTAAAGGCAAACGTTTCAAACAAGATGTATTGGATGTACAATACAGAGGTGCAAGCATCCATGATGTACTGGAAATGACTATAGACCAGGCTATCGAATTCTTCGAATCAGGAAAAGGCTCTACTGAAAAGAAAATAGTAAAACGGCTGAAACCACTGCAAGACGTAGGACTGGGATATGTAAAACTCGGACAATCTTCGTCATCCTTATCCGGTGGTGAAAACCAACGTGTAAAACTGGCATTCCATCTTGTGGATGAAAAACCCGAGCCGACTTTATTTATATTCGACGAACCTACTACAGGCCTTCACTTCCACGATATCAAAACCCTGCTGAAAGCTTTCGATTCGTTGATAAAAAGGGGTCATACTATCGTTATTATCGAGCACAATATGGATGTGATCAAATGTGCCGACCATATTATTGATATAGGTCCCGAAGGTGGTAAAGAAGGCGGATATGTGGTTTGTGAGGGTACTCCCGAAAAAATTATCAAATGTAAAGATTCATATACCGGAAAGTTCCTGAAAGATAAACTTTAATCGGGTTTCTAAAATCCGCGTTGCCTCATCGCCTCAAATGTAATTACGGCGGTGGAAACAGACACATTCAGTGAATCTATTTTTCCGCGCATCGGAATCTTTATTCGTGCATCGGCGTTATTCAGCCAAAAGTCTGTAAGACCATCAGCTTCCGTACCCATTACAACAGCCGACGGCACAGTAAAATCCGCATCCTGATACCACTGCGATGCCTGTAACTCGGCTGCAAATGATTTTATACCCTTTTCATGGAGAAAATCCAGTGCTTCCTGTGATGTGCTGACAGCCGTTTGCACGGTGAAAAGGCAGCCGACACTGGAACGGATAGCATTGGGATTATACAGATCGGTAGCAGGGTCGCAAACTATTACCGCATCCACTTGTGCTGCATCCGCAGTACGGAGTATCGCCCCTAAATTTCCGGGTTTTTCTACAGCTTCGAGTATAATTATAAAAGGATTTTCAGATAATTTTAAATCATTTAAAGTATGGCTTTTAGATTTTGCCAATGTTAGAAGTCCATCCGAACCTTCACGATAGGCTATCTTTTCAAACACCGCTTCCGATACTTCAAACATCTTATTTTCCGGAATAGTATTCAGTACTTCGGGATAATCCGTTTTAGCGAATAATTCAGGACATACATACACCGAATCTATAGTATAACCTGCTGTAAGTGCGAGGCTGAATTCGCGCGCACCTTCAATAACGAATAGACCTTGTTCCTTTCGCTCTTTGCTTTTAGACAGTTTTACAATATTCTTTATCTTGGTATTCTGCAGGCTTGTTATTTTTTCCATTCTGATATTCTTTAAGAGTCTGTTTAAATTTTATTCGTCTTCATTTTTAGAATTGTTTTTGAGATAATTTTTTCTTCTGCGAAGCGATAGTAGCGGGCTACGTGAGCTGAGCAATAGGGAAAATTAGCCGGAAACAAACTAAAAATGAACGAAGACTAATTGCTTTTTATGCGTAATAAAAGATTCGTATAAAATTTAAACAGGCTTTTAATAATTTTGTAATTTAAAGAGAGATACAAAAATAGGGATTTAACCCTTATTTTGTACCTTTGCACCTGAAAATTAAATTCAAAGGACATATGAAGCACGTGTGGATACTTTCTCTAAGTATTCTGACTCTTATAAGCTGTAGTTCGAAAGGACAAATCGAAGAAGAAAAAGAAGTAATAGAAGTAAAAAAATACAGCCGTTTTGCAGGCAGTTATGCCAAAGCATTTGCCGACCTGCAGGATTTGCATATTGAAGCTGCCACAAATAATGGAGTGGGCCCACTCACATGCAGGGCAGACACCAGTCTTTATGCAGGAGAACTGATACGTATTCCAAGCGAGCTAGAGATATATAAGGTAGACAGGCTAAAACATTCCATGCCTTTTCTTGTACCTAAAGCCGCAACGTTACTCTCGGATATATGCCTTAATTTCAGAGATTCGCTGGTAAGTAAAAAAATGGCTCTGTACAAACCGATTGTAACGAGCATCACACGTACCGACGATGATGTAAAAGGATTATCGAAGCGCAACAGAAATGCAAGTGATAATTCGGCACACCGCTACGGTACTACTTTCGACATAGCATGGACACGTTTCGACAAGGTCGACCCTACCGATTCTAGAACACTCGACGACGGGAAGCTAAAGGCAGTACTGGCTCAGGTACTTTTCGACCTTAAGCAACGCGAAAGATGTTATATAAAGCACGAGAGAAAACAGTCATGTTTTCATATAACGGTAAGATAAAATCAATTATCATATTTGAGAATTAGCATATTAGCAAATGCAAAAATAAAATGCTTTACAATTTGCTAATTTCCGAATCTGCTAATTCGCTAATTAACAACGATGAAACGCTACTTCATATATTTGTCATACAACGGAGAAAAGTATTGCGGATGGCAAATCCAGCCAAACGGAATATCGGTGCAGGAAACAATAGAGAATGCACTGGGTATCCTGTTGCGCACTCCTACCCCGATCGTCGGTGCCGGACGTACCGATGCCGGTGTACATGCCCGCATGATGACAGCGCATTTCGACAGCGAACAAGAGAATATCGACTTGCCGATGTTGACAAATAAACTGAACAGCCTATTGCCAAAAGATATAGCTATACAGAAAATAATAGAAGTAAAAGCGGATGCGCATGCCCGTTTCGATGCCACGTCCAGATTGTACCGATATTATATCACCACAGAAAAAGACCCGTTTCTGTATCCTCTGAAATATAAAATATACGGCAACCTTGATTTACAGGCAATGAACGATTGCGCTAAAATACTTTTCGAGTACGAGGATTTTACCAGTTTCAGCAAGTTACATACAGATGTAAAGACAAACAACTGCACGATTATGCTGGCAGAATGGGAGCAAAAAGGAAATGACTATATTTTTACCATTAAAGCAAACCGTTTTTTGCGTAATATGGTACGTTCGATTGTGGGTACCTTACTGGAAGTTGGTCGGGGAAAAATTACTCCGGAAGATTTCAGAAAAATAATAGAAGCCAAAGACCGGTGTAAAGCAGGCGCCTCGGTGCCGGGAAACGCCCTTTTTCTCGAAGAAATTGAATATAACAACGACATATATAAGTGATGAAAATACCCAGAATCTTAAGTGGAAGAACCCTGCGGGGATTTATGGAAAGTGAGAAATCGGGAGGCCTAACTCTGATTGTCTGCACATTAATATCGATACTACTGGCTAATTCCAGCTTTGCCGGAGAAAGTTATCGCGATTTTTGGGAAATTCAGGCGGGAAGCCATACAATAGCCGATTGGATAAATGATGGACTGATGGCTATATTCTTCCTCTTGGTCGGACTGGAACTGATACAGGAAATTTACGAGGGGGAACTCGCAAACGTAAAACGCGCCATGCTTCCTATTTCCGGAGCATTAGGAGGAATGCTTATTCCTGCGGGAATATATATGTTTTTGAACTTCGGAACGGATACACATGCAGGATTCGGTATACCTATGGCAACAGATATTGCGTTTGCATTGGGCGTACTTTCGTTGCTCGGTAGCCGTGTACCTACTTCACTTAAAGTATTTTTGACTGCCTTAGCTGTGATAGATGATTTAGGAGCGATAATAGTGATTGCAATATTTTATACAACTTCATTAGCATGGGTTTATTTACTGATAGCCTTAGGCATGTTTGCTTTGCTTCTTATCCTAAATAAAAAATTCAATGTAACAAGCCTTATCCCCTATCTTATAGGCGGTATCATCATGTGGTATTGCATGCTCCATTCGGGGGTACATGCAACTATTGCAGGTGTTTTGCTTGCAATAACAATTCCATTCAAGAAAGGCGATGCAAAATGCTTGTCCAACAGGATGCAGCACGCACTGCATTATCCTGTCGCCTTCGCAATATTACCGATATTCGCATTGGCAAATACAGCTATGGTGATAGAGGGCAACTGGGATCAGTCGATAGGCGAGCCGTTTGCAATGGGTATCATTCTGGGGCTGATAGTTGGGAAGCCTATTGGTATTACATTATTCAGCTTTTTATCGGTGAAAACAGGCCTATGCTCTCTTCCGAGAGGGGTAAAATGGAAGGAGTTACTAGGTGCAGGGATGCTCGGAGGAATCGGGTTTACAATGTCCATTTTCATAACCTTATTGGCATTCAAAGGCAACCTGCATTATATAAACGAGTCGAAACTAATGATACTGTTAGCATCGCTTACATCTGGTATTATAGGATATACCTGGCTCAACTTTGTATTGAAAAAGGAGAAAAAGATCGCTGAAAAGGATTAGTTGAAGAAAAAATATGTGGTTAGCTCTAGCCTTTGTTTCGGCGTTCTTCTTAGGATGCTACGATATATGTAAAAAGAAATCGGTAAACGGCAACGCTGTTATTCCCGTTTTATTTCTGAATACATTATTCTGTTCGTTATTACTTTTACCACTTGTACTTATCTCGAGTATTTCACCGGATATACTTAACGGCACAATCGGTTATGTCCCGTCCGTTTCAATGGAAACACACGGATATATATTTGTTAAATCAGTTATTGTACTCACATCGTGGATATTCGGCTACTTTGCCATAAAACATTTACCTCTTACTATTACCGGACCAATTAATGCGACACGCCCTGTAATGACCCTGTTGGGCGCTTTATTTATCTTTGGAGAACGGTTAAATCTTTATCAATGGATAGGAGTAATTATTACCATTATATCGTTCTTTTTATTATCCTTATCAGGTAAGAAAGAGGGCATTAGTTTCCATAAAAACAAGTGGATATTCTTTATGCTACTCGCTGCAATTGCAGGAGCAGTTAGCGGCTTGTATGATAAGTTCCTAATGCAGCAATTTAGTTCTACTGCCGTACAATTCTGGTTCAATACATATCAGTGCATACTGATGCTGATTGTGCTTCTTGTAATTTGGTATCCTAAGCGCGAAAAGAATACCCCGTTCGAATGGAGATGGAGCATTCTACTGGTATCGTTATTCCTTACCATCGCAGATTTTGTATACTTTTATGCACTTACATATCCCGATGCTATGATTTCGATTGTGTCTATGGTGAGACGAAGCAGTGTGTTGGTTTCATTTGCGGGCGGAGTTATATTCTTCCATGAAAAAAACTTAAAAGGAAAGGCTATCGACCTTGTATTAATAATTATAGCGATGTTTTTCCTATATTTGGGGACAAAATAAATTAATTGACAGTAAATATCTTACAATAAATAGTAATGAAAAAATTATTCTTCACAATAGTTCTTCTAATAACAGGCATAACTTCCTTATCAGCACAGGAGATCAAAGATGTTATTCTTTCAATGCCTGATGACATTATTCTCGGATTAGAAGCGGCACAAAAAGAATTATTGATATCCGATCCTTCGGACACCACCGAAATAACTATAGACAAGGGAACTTATGCAGATATAAAAAGATTAGCCATTTCACCGGACTTTATTTCATTACAGACGTCCGAATCGGGCACTACACAAATAAAATTATTACCATTGATCAATGACTCAAAAATAATCTGTGTAGTAAAAACAGTGTGTACTAAAGACAGTGTATGCGACAGCCGTATGCAATTCTATACTACAAAATGGCTGCCGATAAATCAAAGTGAATTGTTCCCCGGTAAAGATAAAAACTGGTTTATTAAAGAGGGAACAGACCACAATAGTCAGGATTTTATAAATGCTTACACCGCTCTGGATATGAACCCTATGAAAATAGACTTATCCCCTACTGACAACAATTTGACGATTACATACAATATAAAGAGTTATCTGTCGGAAGAAGATTATAAAAAATTAGAACCATACCTTACCGAAAAGCCCAAGATACTGACTTGGGATAAATCTTCCTACAAATAAAATAATGCATGAAATACCTTACACATCTTTTACTTTTCTTCTTTTTATCGATTATAGCATATGCTAATGACGGAGCCTACTATGTCAGTGGAAACCAGCTTATACCTGTAACTGAAACCGACATAACAGTAAAAAAAGAAATACTCTCAATAAAGCGGAAAAACCGAAAGCAGGTTGAAGTAGATGTATATTACGAATTTTACAATCCGGGTAATACTAAACAAGTGGTTGTAGGCTTTGAGGCTTTTTCCCCCGGCGGGGATGTAAACCCTAATCCAAAAAACGGACGGCATCCCAATATATATGATTTTACCGTGAAGATGAATGAATCATCTTTACCATATAAAGTCGCAATGGTAAAGGACAGCGTTTATTACCAAAATGGAAAATTTAAAGGAATAACACGCAAACAGATGAATGAATCACTGGAAGATCATGGATGGATGAGCGCAGATTTCTTTTATGTCTATCATTTCAACGCAGATTTTAAGAAAGGATTAAATACTTTAAAGCACACATATACCTGCGATTTGTCCACTAGTGTAGATTATGCCTATTCTTTTGACTATATACTGACAGCAGCCATACGCTGGGGGAACAAACAAATAGATGATTTTACCCTGATAATCGATATGGGCGAATTTCAGGACTTTTACATTGATGATAATCCTTTTAGAGATAATCCAAAATGGGATATTCACGGCAATAAGCTAAGTATAACAAGCGAGCCGTATATTGACTACAGGGAAACACCGGAACAGGAAAAAACACGCACCAGATTCATGATCAGAAACGGAGAGATTATATATAAAGCTGAGAATTTCAGACCGAAAGCAGAACTGGCAATCAGATCGTTCCGCGCCATTGCTTTCACTCCCACACCTTTCAATTATGAAGAAACACCATATATTTCATATACCCTTATCGAATCTGAAGATTATAGTATTTCAACTACAGACGAAACGTCTAAAAAAATATTGAAAAACCTGCCGTTTGCCCGCAGGGGATATATATTTTCATCTCCCGAATTGAAAGAGTATTATTCCGGACAAATATGGTACAAACCTGATTCAAATTATAAAGCCGTTTTATCCGAATTACCAAAAGAAGAACAAGATTGGGTGATGCGTTACTCGAAATAAGAAAAGGCAGATAATTAGTTTATCTGCCTTTATCGACTTAGTGATTTTTTTAAAATCGCTTCAATCCGCTACTATATCCTGATATTCAGGATGACGCAATATATATGTCCTTGTATATGAACAAACCGGGCGCACTTTATATCCCTTATCACGGGCATAGTCCAGCATGGTTTTAGTCATTGCCGCAGCTATTCCGCGTCCTTCCAGTTGAGGAGGAACACCCGTATGTGTAACGACTAGAACATTTTCCCTTTTTGTGTAGTCCACTACCGAAACCATACCTTCTACTTCGGCTTCGAAACAGCTTTTATCTTCATTATGTATTACCTTATATTCCATATGACACAAGTTTAAATATGATTATTTACTTCCTCCGAAACTAAAATTCACAGGTATATAAACCGGTGATGAAACCGGAGTGTTGCCAATCATAAATGTTGGCTTTAGCTGTAGAGAAACATTTGATTTTTTAGAACCCATCCCGATAAAATTCTTAGCGATATCTACAACTGCATCTTTCGAATTATTTTTCATGAGTGTTGCCAGATCTACTCCGATCGTGAGCGGTAGGGTTTGAGTTTGCCCCGCACCTATATTCAGCGTTTGATTAACGGCACCTGTAGTAAACTGGATATCGTCGATGCTGATTATATATTGTAACCCATGAAGTAAAGCAGCCGATTCGTTCGGATTTTTTACATTCAGATTTAGTGTAAAATCCAGCGGAATGGATGTAGCTGTTCCCGATAGAATGGATGTTATTTTAGGGATTGCAGTAACAGAAAGGCCGTTGGAAAGGTTCATTCCCGACACGCTCAGTCCTGTAATCGATTTATAACTATATTCGCAATTGATTAAATTATAAGTACTTCTGAGTCCCTGCTGTACACTATCGCAACCGACCAATATAAAAACAGCAACTAATGCCGCAAAAATTCTCTTCTTCATTTTCAATAATTTAGTTTGTGTAGTAAATCAATCTTATTTTATCGTTACCATCGTGGCCCCATATCCATATTCGCGGAATGAAGCATCCTGATAGTAGACCGACTTATATTTTGTGTTTAGTTCTTTCAATATGGCGTTTTTAAGCACTCCGTCGCCTTTACCATGTATAAAAACGATTTTCTGCCCTTTCTTCCGCCTGTTTTCCTCCATTATTTCATTAAATTTCTTCAATTGGTATTCGAGGATATCACCAGATGATAAACCATTCGTATTATCTAAAAGTTCATCCGCATGCAAGTCTATTTCGAGAATTGCACTTTTTTCTTTTCTCTCAATAGGCTGTATACGCGGCCGCTTTTCTTCCTTTTGTTTCATCGCCTTCTCTATTTCTTCTGCAGAAATAATGAGTTCCCGTTCGGCAAGATCGCGACGAACTATCGGATAAATTATCGCCTCATCTTCGAAATAATCATTTTCTTTGAAGCTGTGAAGTTTATAGAATTTTACTGTATCGAGATGCACTTCTACAGAATAAGAATTTTTCAGTGCGAAAGCTTTATCTTTTTTATAAGCGAAAAACTGCAGACAGACTCGTTCTAAATCGTTCAATTCACTTTTATCGAATTCGTCGATGAAAAGCTTCGTATTTGGCTCGATTGTAGCGGCATTCCGGCTTTTCCATCCTTCATCTGCCCTGCTCATGTAATTGAATGAGAGAAAATAATTACTATCATTTACAAGATAGCATTCGAATGTGGTCGTACTAAGACTTTTTATATCCACAGGCAAATAAGCCAGATAAACGGATAATTGCTCACCTTCTTTCGTTTCCTCTATCTTATAATCCTCATATTGTTCTTCCACTTTGCCGATTACGGCTTTCTGCTGCAGTTCTTCTGTCGGTTTGGAAGTTTGTCTTACCTGAACATCCTTAGCGGGCTCTATGACCACTGTTTCGCGTATAAGGACAGGTATATCGAATCCTTCTTCGTCTTCCACCAATACGATGTCTTTCCCCTGAAAGCCTTTTACTATACCACCACCTGTCGTATTCAGGAAACGGACTTTATCTCCTATTTTCATAAATCTTAATTTATCTTTCTAAGCTCACATTCAGCTTTTTTATTCACACAAAGTTGCTTATTTTTGTCGGATAAAAAAAATCAAAGTGGCAGTATCAGATCTACAAAATATACGAATCGACGAGTATAATTACGACTTGCCAGACAATCGTATTGCAAAATATCCATTGGCAAAAAGGGATGAATCAAAGCTCCTTGTCTATAAAGAAGGACAGATAACAGACTCCCATTTTAAGGAATTGCCCGATTATATACCAGACGACAGCCTGATGATATTCAATAATACAAAAGTTATTCAGGCACGCGTGCACTTTCAGAAATCCACCGGTGCACGGATAGAGATATTCTGCCTTGAACCACATTTTCCGAACGATTACCAGCTTAATTTTCAGCAAACACATAAGTGTTCGTGGGTTTGCCTGATTGGTAATCTCAAAAAATGGAAAGAAGGTGATTTAATCAGGGAATTGACTATAAATAATCATACTATAAAGTTTAGTGCAAAGCGCACCCAGACAAACGGCGATTCACACATCGTAGAATTTGAATGGAATAACGAAAATATTACCTTTTCGGAAATACTGGATGTAGCAGGAGAACTTCCTATCCCACCCTATCTGAACCGTAATACAGAAGAACAGGATAAGCAGACTTATCAGACTGTTTACTCAAAAATTGAGGGCTCGGTAGCAGCACCAACGGCAGGCCTGCATTTTACATCCGAAGTTTTTGAGGCTCTTAAAAATAAAGGGATAAAAACAAACGAAGTAACCCTGCATGTCGGTGCAGGAACATTCAGACCGGTAAAGACAGAGGATGTAAAAGACCATATAATGCATTCCGAATTTATCTCTGTAAAAAAAGAGGTAATCGAACAATTGCTTGATCACCAAGGTAAAATCATTCCAGTAGGCACAACATCGGTACGCACACTGGAAAGCCTTTATTATATAGGGAAAATACTGGGAGAGGAAAGTCATAATACAGAGTTAAAAGTGTTTCAGTGGCAACCCTATGAAAATGATAAAGTTGCAGATTTCACCGCAAAAAAGGCATTAAAAAATATAATTGGATATCTAAATAAACATAACCTTAACACGCTTATTGCCGAAACGCAGATAATTATTGTTCCCGGATATGATTATAAAATAGTTGACGGAATAATTACTAACTTTCACCAGCCTAAAAGCACATTATTGTTGCTGGTATCTGCATTTATAAAAGGCAATAATTGGAAAACAATTTACAAACATGCACTCGATTATAACTATCGCTTCTTAAGTTACGGGGATAGTTCGTTATTGCTAAAAGACTAAAAAGATGAAGAAAAAATTATTGTATATACTTATTACCCTTATTATTGTGGGTATCGGAGCGGCTGTATATGGCTACAGTATTATTAATACAGGCTTCGATATTAATAAGACCGTATACATTTATATTGACGAAAATAAAGATTATAACACTTTAATCGGCGAACTGAAGGATAGTGCGAAAGTAGAGAGTCTGTCTAATTTCGAAATGCTTTCATCGATAATGGGCTACAAGGATAACTTAAAGTCCGGTCGTTATGCAGTAAAACCGGAAATGAATATTTTAGACCTGATACGTAATTTACGGAGCGGCAACCAAACTCCATTAAAACTGAAATTTAATAATATCAGGACAAAAGAGGATTTTGCGAAACGGATTGCCGGACAGTTGATGATAAAAGAAGTAGGGCTGTTATATGCATTAAACGACCCTGCAATACAAGAGAAATATGGATTTACGAATGAAAATATCGTAGCGATGTTTATCCCGAATACTTATGAATTTTATTGGGATATCACTATAAACGAATTTCTCGACCGGATGAAAAAAGAATACGATTCATTTTGGAATCCTAAACGGCAGGAACTGGCTAAAGAACTTAATCTGACTCCGCTCGATGTGTCAACACTTGCTTCTATAGTAGAAGAAGAATGTACTTATGCAGACGAATATCCGATTGTAGCAGGATTATACCTTAACCGCCTGTGGAAAGGACAGGCTTTGCAGGCTGACCCTACCGTAAAATTTGCAGTCGGGGATTTCAGTCTTCGCCGTATATTGAATAAGCATCTGGAAGTGAATTCTCCTTACAATACCTATAAGCAAACCGGGCTACCACCCGGGCCTATCCGCATACCGTCTATAAAAGGAATAGACAGCGTACTTAATTATACTAAAAGCGATTATTTGTATATGTGTGCAAAAGAAGATTTCTCAGGACGGCACAATTTTGCCAAAACATTTGCCGAACATCAAAGAAATGCCACAAAATACCGGAATGCGTTAAATGCACGAGGAATATATTAATAAAGAAATTTATAAATAATTAAAAGGCCTTTTCGTCGCCTTTAAAGACATTTGCAATAGTGAGGTAGATAATCTTCAGGTCGAGGAAGAAAGTCCAGTTTTCGAGATACCAGACATCTCTTTTTACACGTTCTTCCATTTCGTCGACAGTCTTTGTTTCTCCACGACAACCTGTAACTTGCGCCCAGCCTGTGATTCCCGGCTTAACTAAATGGCGTACCATGAACTTATCTATTAGCGAACTGTAAAGATCGGTATGCTGAAGCATATGCGGACGCGGTCCCACTACCGACATATCGTTCTTGAAAACATTAATAAACTGAGGAAGTTCATCTATACTTGTTTTTCGCATAAAAGCCCCGACTTTAGTTATACGGGGATCATCTGCAGTAGCTTGCTTTTTATTTGCTTCTTCATTTAAACTCATCGAGCGGAATTTATAGCAATAAAATTCTTTCCCTTTTATACCTGTTCTTTTTTGCTTAAAAAAGATAGGTCCGGGAGAAGTCCGTTTTATTATTATTCCGAAAATAAGATAAATAAGAGGAAATACACATATTAATACAAGTCCGGAGAAGATGAGGTCGAAAGTTCTTTTTATAAACCTATTGGAGAAATGCTGTAAAGGCTCATAACGTAAACTCAATACAGGTGTAGAGTCGATAAAATGTAGAGAAAAACGTCTTTTTATATATTTATGAAATTCCGGTACCAGATGAAAACGTATCATGTTTTTTTCTGAAAATCTAATAAGGTCATAGATCAAATCATCATCATTACCGGTAATAGTACAAAATACTTCATCAACCCGTTTATTTTCAATAAATAACTCAAGGTCTGATATTTTTCCTAAATAATTAGGGAGATTATTCCTCTTTTTCTCATCATCATCGAAAAAGCCCAAGACTTTATATCCAAAATCGCTAAAAATAAGGGATTCATATGTTTTTACCGCACTAGATCCTGCTCCGATTATTACGACCTGTCTGTAATTATATCCTTTCCGTCTGTAAGATTTCAACGTCACCCTGAAAAGGACATGCCATCCGATTACTAATGCTCCCAGAATAAAAAAGCCGACAATCCATGGAATCACGGGTATGCTGATTATATTGAAAATAGAAAAACCAACAGTAATCAAAAGTGCATATAAAGTGATAAAACCAGACGACCTCTGCACAATTTTATCCAAATATGCGATATTAGAAGTTATATGAAAACGTACAAAAGAAGAAGCTAAGAAATAGCACAGATTGATCATAAGAAAAGCTGTAATCTTTTCCCTGTACTGCAGATTATCTAATATTTCATTATTATTGTGGGCAAAGAGATAGGCTAACAAAAAGAAAATATTTATGATGAATAAATCGCCAAAACGAATTATCCAATCTATAAGATATCCATAACCTTCTTTTCTATCGGCACTATTCATAGTGTAAATCTTACAAAACGCAAAGATAACATTTAGTTCTCAATTTCCGGACTAATTATTCTCTTTCTGTATATAATAAACAATAGCAAACACGATAATACAAGACTTGGAATTACATACCATATGTATTGAGTAAAACTGAAATTATTCAATTGTTCCAGTTCCGGAGTACCATAAAGTAAGTAAAGAAGTATCACATTAAAAGCATTATTAACTGTATGTACAATTACTGGAGCCCAAATACTCCCCGACCATATAAATATATAACCGAGAAGCGCACCTTGTAATATACGCGGTACAAAGCCGAAAAACTGAAAATGAATAGCACTGAAAATTATAGCAGTTATCCATATAGCAGCATGCTTATTCTTTACTATCTGTTGCATAATCTGTTGCAAGCACCCCCGAAAAAATAACTCTTCGGCAAGCCCCGCTACAACCGCAATTACAAGCAAATTAAATATCAGGCCATTCACGGATCTGTCTGAAAACAATAGATTAAATGATTTTTCAGCAGATTCTTCATATTTTATAATCCAGTCGAAAGATTCCGGAAGATAAGATACAATTATCTGTTGGTTATAATATCCTAAACAACTGATCAGAGGCTGGATAATCAGAATAAGTAAAATAGCAAAAATAAGGAATGAAGGATTCGGATTATTATTTGCCTTCAGATAAATCTTAGGTTTACCATAATAAAAAAATGCAAATATTATTGAAGGAAACAAAAACATAAAAATTGTCTGCAGAGTCTGCGCCAATCTCAACGTTGGTGCCGAACTAAGCATCTGTTCGGTATTCATAAACAGCCCTGCAACAAGTGCAAACATTATCATTCCACTAAAGGACAAGAAGCAAAAGAAGAAAAACTGTGACCAGCCTCCCATATTATACAATATGCCTTTGTTGTCTTCCATAACTATTAATCAATTATTTAGGCGAAGTACACTTATTCCCATACAGCTTTTGATATCCTGGCAATACGATAAAAGTGTTTTCTTCTCTATAATTACCTTTTTATATTTACTCGATGCATGGATAAAATGTAGCTCTCCGGCTTGCCAAAAAGCTATGCCTATATGTGAATAATCGAGACCGGAAATAGATGTGGCAAAAGCAATAATATCGCCATTCCTAATTTGTTCCTGCTTGTTTTCTATTTCAGACACCGGAATAATAGAATATGAATTTCTTTCATTGATTTCATTCTCAATTTTCCTCATCTTACTAACATTAACTGTATCATCTTCAAGATGTTTATACAAATGAGGATGAGTAGTCATAAAATCAATTGCTTTTGCTGTCTTCTTACCTCCTACCTCAACACTGATATCTTTAAATAGACCCCGTTTTTCGTTTTCATATATCCAATCGGTAGTATAATGAAGCCGTGAGGTATATCCGGAAACTTCTCCGCCCCTATAGCGGATTATCATCAATTTATCAATAAAGTTTTTATATGATGTATCTCCCGACTTTATTACCTGAGATAGAGCAATACAGTTTTCAACAAGGGTAGTACAATCGAATTCACGCAAGTTTATAACCATTCTTTCCGGGCCCGATACTTCTAATGTAGAAGCGACATATGGCTTTCCCAGAAAATATTTTGCGGTATTTATCAATATTTCAGCTATCGGCTTTTCCTTCTGTCCCTCAAACTGCTTTACATAGGACTTATAGATATTTATATCGGCAGGCGTGGATATAATATCTCCCGCTTTGACCGAAAAAGAAGTCAAAACAAAAGAAATGAATATCATTAACCTACTTGTTCTCATGTCAACTTAATCCTACAACATTACCGTCGATTATATCGATAAACTTTGCCTGCGGCACAGCCGGAAGCCCCGGCATACGCATGATGCTGCCTGCTACAGCAACTATAAACTCTGCTCCGTTATTTATAATTATATCATTGATGTTTATTACAAAATCCGTCGGGACTCCGTAAGCGTGGGCATTATCAGAAAAAGAATACTGAGTTTTAGCTATACATACCGGATATTCACTAAATCCAAGCTTTTCAAGTTTCTCCAATTTCTTTCTCGCCTTATTCTCTATTCTTACAGAAGCTGCTCCGTATATATTCTTAGCAATTTTATTAATTTTTTCTTCGATGGAATCTGCATTTTCGTATGTAAAATCCAATTTATCAGAAGGGTTTTCTAGTAGACGGGAAACTACCTTTTTTGCAAAATCTACTGCGCCTTCCCCACCCTTTGTAAAAGAATCATTCAATGCAAAGCCTACTCCTTGCTTTTCACAATGTTCTTTTATAGCTTGTATCTCTGCATCGGAGTCGAACCCATACCGGTTAAGGGCCACCATCACGCTTTGTCCGAATGATTTCATATTACTGATATGCTTATCCAGATTTGCAAAGCCGCGTTTAAGGCCTTCCATATTATTTTCTTTGATACTTTCTACAGGAACATTTCCATGCATTTTCAAAGCTTGAGTCGTCGCAACAATTACAGTAAGTTTCGGGCTGATACCTCCCTTACGGCATTTGATATTGAAAAACTTCTCTGCACCTAAGTCCGCACCGAATCCGGCTTCTGTAATAACATAATCGGCATGTGACATTGCCATTTTAGTTGCTATTATAGAATTGCAGCCATGAGCAATATTCGCGAAAGGGCCTCCGTGAATGATTGCAGCCGAATGTTCGGTTGTTTGTACAAGGTTCGGATTTATTGCATCTTTTAGCAAGACAGCGATGGAGCCTGCTACTTCAAGATCGTTCACTGTAAACACTTCTCCATTTGCATAGTAACCGAGGATAATTTTTCCGATTCGTCTTTTCAGGTCTTCAAGGTCTTTTGCCAAACAAAGAATTGCCATAATTTCCGAAGCCGGTGTAATATCAAAGCCCGATTCAGTGGGTACACCGTTCTCTGAGCCGTTCAGTCCTGTAACTATATAACGTAGACTACGGTCATTCACATCCAAAACTCTCTTCCAAACAACCTCTTTCAGATAACGATCCGTACCTCTGCTGCGGTAAAGGTAATTATCGAGTAATGCGGTAATCATATTATGAGCAGATGTAATAGCGTGGAAATCACCAGTGAAATGCAGATTAATATCCTCCATTGGTAACACCTGCGCATATCCTCCTCCGGCTGCACCGCCTTTCATGCCGAAGCATGGGCCGAGTGAAGGCTCGCGTAATGCTACAACTACATTTTTACCTATCTTGTTTAATCCCAAGGCAAGGCCTATAGAGGTTGTCGTTTTTCCGATACCGGCTTTAGTGGGAGTAATAGCTGTTACAAGAATCAGATTGCTTTTATTTACCTTTTGTTCATCGATAAGAGATACAGGTATTTTAGCTATATGCTTACCATACTGATGAATTTCTTCTTCATCGATTCCCGCTTTCTCCGCTATGTGTGAAATGTGTTCCAGTTTTATACTTCTCGCTATTTCAATGTCCGTTTTCATTCTATATTATTGCATTTTTTTAGGTCAACAAAGATATAAATTTTTATCATGTCTATCAGCCGCATGCCCTATGTAAATTTGCGACATAACATTATATAACAAAGACAGGAACTATAAAATAGCCCCTGTCTCGAATATCTTCTGATTACAGATTATTGTAATCTTTTCAGACGGTACAACAACTGTTGGATTGCTTCCTGATAGTCATCGATTATTGCCTGAGTAAATGCTTCTGCAAACAATTCTCTTCCGTCTTCAGTGTATTTGAAGAAATCTTCTGCGTACTGCACAAGATTCGAAGGATTTTTTGTTTCAGGGATAACGATTTCGATATCACCTTTCACTGCATACGAAGTTTCTACCAATCGGTCTGTAACGTCAAGCAAGTCCTCGAGAGCCTGATCCAAAGCGATGTGTGCAGCATAGCTTCCCTGACCTGTAATATGCCAGTGATGAAGTTTCAACGCACTGTTGAATGAAAATAATTTACCTAAAAATGTTCCGATTTCTGCATTCTTTGTTGTAGCAGTTTTCTTTTCCTTTAATGTAGATGTGCTCATAATTATAAAATTTATTTATTTAGTTTCTTATTATATAGACAAAGATAATGTTTGTAAAATTTAAATCCAAATATTAACAATTGAATATTTAAATGTTAATATCAATTTAATCTATAAGATATTTTAGTTGAATCTATATATAATACATACAGTTTATAAACAACGGATTGTTCCCATTTGTTTATAGAGTCCGGACGATTTTATTTAATAGCCTGTTAATAAGAACTTAAAGGATTTATTTTTCGAGATAGAGCCGTCTCATCTTTATGATGTCTACTTTCAGCTCTTTGGTGAGAAAATTCATTATCGAGCCATGATCTCTTTTTATCTGGTTTAGGCCTGCCTGTAGAAAAGTTCGCTTCACGGTAAATATAGATTCAGCACGGGGATATTTTGCGATAAAAGCATCATATTTATCACTAAGGTATATTTTCGACATCAGGTAATCTTCCATTATCGTTTCCTCATCTACTCCCAGTGCAAACAAAACGAGTGCCGCAGCCATTCCCGCCCTGTCCTTGCCGGCCGAGCAATGGAAAATTAAAGGAGAACTGAGATTATTCTGGATAATTGCGAAAAAAATTCTGAATGCCCTCACACAAACAGGATCGCTCACCAGCAAGCGATTCATATTCTTCATATGAGAATCGATATTCGTCTTCAGCATGTTGGCCTGCACGCCCTCTCGACTAAGGTTGCCGGGAGTAATGGCAATAGGATATCTAAAATGGACTGTCGAAGGTAACCTGTCGGGCGACCGGCGTGCCTCGGCACGTGCACGAAAGTCTATCACCGAAGCAATAGGAATACTAGCTAAATATTTGACATCCTCGGCGGTCAGATTAGATAATTCATCGGCACGAAACAGGACACCCCATTTAGTATAACGTCCGTCCTTTGTCTTAAAGCCGCCAAGATCACGGAAATTATAGCCCCCTGTCATAGGTAAATGGCGATCGGCTAATGTGATTCTTTCATCACCGGAAACCAGTTCGAAATAAATTCGGATAGATGTGCTAACACTCAGGAAAAAGGTGCCGCTTCCGTTAGCTGACAATATCGGCGTCGTCCTGTTGATATTATCCACAGAACTTCCCGCATACAAAGACCAAGCACCTTTAGCCTCTATTTTAAGGCTGGCTTCCTTTGTATACTTCTCCCGTATTATCTGAGCTTTACGAATAGCTTTATCCATTTTTAACGCTGGTACCCCTGTCGTGATGTTTGAATATTTTTCCCTTTCATATAGCTAAGGAAGAGCAAATATACGCAATTAGTTGATATATTTTCAATTATGGTATTAAATCCTCAAAGTATAAAAAAAGGTAAATCTTTGCAAAAAGCCTGCAGACTATTGAAAAAAACGATTGACTAATGTATCTTTGCTATGACAGCAGAGTAACTTAGACGTTTGACATGCATATAAAACTTAAACTATTAGCTTGTATAGCAGGGCTGGCATCTCTTTACAATTGCACATCCAAGCCAACCGTAACGGCTCTTTGCGAAAGAGATACGAGAGGGAACTATATCCTCAAGTGGGAAATATTTCCCGAAGCGGATAATGTCCCTGCCGAAATATTTATTTCGGATAACGATAGTGTCTTCCCTTCCACTCCTTCCATTACGGTGAATTCAAACGATTACATTGCCATGATAGACAATGTGTCCGATTCAATCGAAAAGCGGAAATATTTCCGGCTTAAAATCGGGGGAACAGTGTCAAACATCATTACAAACCGCTTTTTTGAACTCGATAGTATACAAAATTTCAGGGATATCGGCGGATATATAACCAATGATAACCGTACTATACGCTGGGGAAAAATATTCCGTTCGGGAAGCTTTTACAGAATGACCGATCACGATAGTATGGAATTGTCGAAACTGGGAATAAAAACAGTAATAGATCTACGTTCGGAAGATGTAAAAAGAAATGTCCTCGACAAATTCAAGTCTGCTAACAATGTCCGAATACCTATATCAATGAAAGGATACGGCTCTATATCTCAAAAAGTAATGGACGGGCAGTTTCTACGTGGCGATGCAATTATCTATACCCAGGATACATACAAGGATATGGTAAATAATTTTGCCCGTGAATACGCCCATTTCTTCGATTATCTCTGCGATCCGAACAACTATCCTGTAGTTTTCCATTGCTATCTGGGTAAAGACCAAAGCGGACTTGCTACATACTTTTTGCTTCGCGCATTGGATGTTCCTATGGATATAATTGAAGACGATTACATGGGATCGGCCATAGGTATCAACCGGACAAAACTTGTACGTGATGCCGACAGCCTCTCGGAATCCCGTCAGGAAGCACTGACCATGTTGACCAAGACGGATCTCTCTTATCTGAAATACGGTATTTCATGCATACGGGAAAAAAGCGGATCGATAGACGAATATATGTTGAACGAACTCCGGCTCACTCCTGAAAAGAGAAAAAGATTAAAGGAAATATTACTCCATTAATTTTCGAATACTCTCATTATTCCAGATTTCTTATTACCCGGAATGGATTTCCTACTGCCAGACAGTTGACAAAAACAAACACCGGAATTTACCGGAGAAAAGGAAGAAAATACGGATCAGAAAGGATAGCCGATACCAAAATGGAAAGCCATGTTATTCAGCCTTGGTTTAAACAGGATAAAACGCTTAGACTGATCTCTTCCCGGGTCGTATGCTTTCATACCCGTATCGAAGCGAAGCAACAGGAAATTAAGATCGAGACGCAATCCTATACCATATGATACTCCAAGTTCTTTATAGAATGAACGGAATTTGAATTGTCCGCCCGGCTGTTCCTCGTAATTTTTCAGTGTCCATATATTACCGGCATCGATAAATTGGGCGAATTCAAACAAATCGGAAAGCTTCAACCTGTTTTCAATATTGAATTCCAGTTTCATATCTCCCGCCTGATTTACAAAGTCACCACTACCCAAGCGCTTATAGGCACCCGGACCGAGTGAGCGGGTGCTCCAGCCCCTGACGCTGTTTGCTCCTCCGGAGAAAAATCGCCTTTCGAAAGGAAGAACTGATGAATTGCCATATGGATGTGCCAAACCCAATCCCATATGATATGCGAGAGAATGCCTTTTCGAGAAATAAAAAGTGCGGGCATAATCGATACTGCCTTTTACATATTCGGCATAGGCAACACCGAGTATTTTCTTTTCTCCCAGTTCGTTTTCACTAGCTTTGCCTATTGTGGTTGCCAACCGAGGCAATGCTCCGGCAACTTCAACCGATCCTCTCAGTGTGAATGTAGGATAGAGAGAAGTAAGACGTCGTCCGTTTACATATGTAATTGTATATGCAGTACGGGCAACCAGTTTATCACTGTAACTTTCACGTAGTACAACATTATTCGTCGAATCGAGGTAATTTTGACGGAAATAATCGGATACCCACGGCATGCGGATATAGTTTATATCTAGCAGGTCGAGTGAATGGCTCAGCCTGTTTCTCTTCGAATTCCATCCGTAAGCTACACCCATATTAAAAAACTGGCGTGTATATTCGGATCGGTGCTGGTTGTTCAATCCCAGAGTAAATCGTGTAGTAGCCAAAGGCTGTTCTCTCCAGCTCTTTTTGAGCCAAGGGAAAAGAAACTGAGGAAAAGTCAGGCTTGTTTCTATACCGTACTCGTAATAATTTGAGTTTAGTAAATCAGTACTTTTACTGCCTGCAATAAATTCATATGCCCCTTTAAGCCTTATACTCAACTGTTCACCGCCATTAAACAGATTTTGGTGCTGATAGGAAATACTCGGAGCCACACCGATATCTCCGGCTGAGTTTGTTCCGTCCAGTCCGGCCTTGAACCAGTGAGCATTGGCCGGCAGTAATATTATTGTAGCATCCAGCAACTTTGTACTGTCTTCCGGTGAGGGACTGGTTGCTATATTTACCTGTTTGATTGCGGCCATCTTGCTATATGCTTCGTATGTCCGTGTAATATTATAGTCGGAATAATAGCCTCCTTTCTTCAGATAATTATTACGGGCTATACTGGAATTACGCAGGAACTTGTTCCGTCCACGTACAATAGTCAGATCACGATATTGGGTAGTGTCGGCATTTCTGAAAAACCACCTGTTTGTATTCATCTGTCCGTCCTGATTCCGGTCGATATTTATAGAATTAATTCCGGAAACAACGGTTACTTTATTTATCTTGTACCTAGGATACCGCAAACTGTCTTTAGGGGGATATATGTCCATATACAAATCTACCTGATGAGAATTGAGGGTAGTATCGGCTTTGAAGTATACATACTCTTTAGAAAATGTTGAAAAACCTACATTTCGCATTATATTGTTTATTCTCAGGCGCTCTTCTTCCAGCATAGACATGTCGAACATATCGCCCTTTTTGAGAATGGGCTCGAACGGTATAAGCCCCATAATACGTTTCATCGTAGTATCGGTGGTGATATCATACTTATAGTCACGGATAAGGTAAGGGATGCCGCCATCTATAGTATATGTAACTTTAATCTTTTTGTCTTTTATTTCCAATGTAGTGTCTACTTCAGCATTCAGATAACCCTGATTATTCAGTTCTTTCTTCAGCTGATTCTCTGATATCGCAGTTTGTGTTGCACTGTATATTACCGGTGCCTGCCCTAGTTTTCGAACTGTGCGGTTAATCCATTTACTGGTGTCTTGTCCGGCCATATTGTATATACCCAGACGAACTTTTCCCAGTAGTGGAACACTTGAATTCGGTTGCTGACGAACAAAGTCTTTCAGGTCGGAAGTTGCATTCTTTGTGTCGTGCTTTATTTTAATATCATCTAAAAGATATTGTCCTTCCGGAATGTTTTTTGTAGTGTTACATGCCGCAAGGATTAAGATCAGGGATATGAGTGTAATCTTTTTCATCAAGAATATTAACGTTTCACAAATATATAATGTTTTCGTTAACTTATGATAAACGGATTTTTTGAATAATTTATTTCAGTCCTGCTTTTGGAATGATAATTCACCAACAGCAATTTACTTGCCTTGACCCCTCAGGGTGGACTTATCTGATAATGAAAACGATATTCTCAATACATCTTTCGGGCAATTACTGATACAACTTTGACACAAAATACATTCAGTTGATGAAACCCTTTTATCCGATTTTATGTAATTCAGAATCTTCACTTCCATAGGGCAGCGTTTTTCACAAATTTTGCAGTCGATACAGTCTTTTTCTGTCTTATCCACTTTCAACAGAGCAAAACCGGAAGTCACTTTCATAATGACCGATACTGGGCAAATATATTTACAAAATGCCCTGTTATCTTTTAATGCCACAGCCAGTATAATTCCGATAGAATAATATAACAGATTTCCTCCCAAAAACCACCACAACTCAGGTATTTGAACCATAGCGCTCATCACTCCGGGGAAAGTTGCAGTTTCCCCTATTTCCAATCTGACAACTGTATCGCTCAGATCATAATCAAAAGCAAAAAACAATATAAACACAATAGCTGTAGTGAGAAAAAAGTATACATATCTTACTTTCCAAAGTTTTTCCGATCTTTTTTGCTTATTGTATTTCCATGGCAAGACATCCAATACAGCTGCAGTCCAGCACGCCCAGCCACACCAGGCGCGGTTGAAAATCAACGGCCCGATAATCTTCGCTATTGCATAATGGATGACCCCGGCCATAAACATTCCGGACAATAGCCAAAACCAAAAGCCCTCGATCTGCATATTTTCAGGCATTATATGCCCGAATATAATGTAAATAAACCCACAGCCCAATCCGAAAAACATATAACCTCCCACTAAAAACTGGGATATCAGTCTCGCTATATATTTGTTCTTTTTCGAGAAAACAGGCCAAAGACCTACACCTAGGCCAACTGATGTACCGATGATGATGAAATTATATAAATAAAAGATTTCATCGAGAGCCAGCCATAAAATAACGGCGATTGAATAAAAGAAAACGAGGAGTACTATTAATAATTTGAACTTTTTCATAATATCATTATTCTCTAAAAGCAGCTATGAAGAAATTCAAAATTAGAAAATATTCAATAAAGAGTGGATAAATAAAGGAAATTCTTAAAATTCCCTATCACTATTCCTTTTATTTATTTTGAATTTTGCTGCAAGAAAACGACATTTCAGAACTCGGAAGGAGAATATCCCGAAAGCCTCTTGAATTCTTTTGCCAAGTGGGCATGATCGTAATAACCACAGTCGACAGCTGTTTCGAAAAGGCTCTGACTGGAAGTAGCTTTCAAAAATTGCACAGTACTTTTGAATTTCACAATACGGCTGAAAGCTTTTGGCGAAACACCTATATTGTTTAAAAACCGGCGTTCAAGCTGCCGTTTACTCAGGCACGATTTTTCAGCTATAAGAGGAATAGAAATGTTCCCCTTACATTTTTCAATTAATGAAACGGCATAATCAATTCGTTTATCCGGGATGTAAAAACGCGATAACTTATGAAGGAAGTAGTCGTCCATATATGAAACGATGTTGTTGTCAATACTACAATTTTCCGGCAGGCTTTCATAAAACGATTTGTCTAATATCGATTCGGTAGAAAAAAGATCGGTATGCACATCTGTAAAGTTATCTACAGAAACACGGGTAAAGGCGGTAATCCCTCCCGGACGAAAACGCACGCCCACTAATTTTACTTCCCCTACATTCTGAATGTTCAGAAAAGTAGTCATTGTTCCTACAATATAAGGGCTATCCGGCTTGAAAAGGGAGAAAATGATATCTACACACCCGTCCGGTAATACGCGGTACTCCATTTCATGTTCCAGAAAGGAAAACAAAGTCCAATATGTTTCTATATAAGGACTAAGAAGCGGATTGGGCCGAAATTCGTTATACATGACGTGCTTTATACAATTCTTAATTGAAAAAATAAAGATACGATGAAATGTTCAACAATATCTAAAAAAGTTAAGAATATACGCGGGCTGCTGTATTAATCAGGGAAAAGCAATACCTTTGTGGCTGATTATGAAAGAATACCGCCTTACAGACTGGCAACCGACCACCAAAAAAGAGGTGGAACTCAGAGGTTGGGATCAACTCGACGTCATCCTTTTTTCGGGTGACGCTTACGTAGACCATCCCTCATTCGGGGCTGCAGTTATAGGAAGAATACTGGAAGCCCAGGGGTTGAAAGTAGCTATTGTTCCCCAACCTAACTGGCGCGACGACCTGCGCGATTTCAAGAAATTGGGAAAACCTCGCCTTTTCTTCGGGGTAACAGGAGGAGCAATGGATTCGATGATAAATCACTATACGGCAAATAAGCGACTACGGTCAGATGATGCATATACACCCGATGGAAAAGCGGGGATGCGTCCGGATAGGGCATCTGTAGTTTATTCAAATATATTGAAAAATTTATTCCCGGATGTTCCCATACTTTTGGGAGGTATCGAAGCTTCCCTGAGAAGGGTTACACACTACGATTACTGGGATGATAAACTTCATAAATCGATACTTATCGACTCTAAAGCCGATCTGCTTGTTTACGGTATGGGAGAAAGCCCGCTGAAAAGGATCGTTTTAGAGCTCAAAAACGGAGGATCTTTCCGCGAACTGACAGACATACCACAAACAGCATATTTAAGCGAAGGAAAGGCTTTAAAACAGCAAAAAGGCATACAAGACATATATCTGTCTTCCCACGAAGAATGTTTAAGCGATAAAATGAAGCAGGCGAAGAATTTTCGTATTGTAGAAGAACAGTCGAATATGATGCATGCATCCCGCATTATACAGATGTGCGATGGAAAGGCAGTAGTAATAAATCCGCCGTATCCACCAATGTCCGAAAAAGAAATAGACGCCTCTTTCGATTTGCCATATACCCGGCTTCCGCATCCGAAATATAAGGGTAAAACCATACCCGCTTTCGAGATGATAAAGTTTTCGGTAAATATGCACCGCGGATGCTTCGGAGGATGCGCCTTTTGTACGATATCGGCTCATCAGGGGAAATTTATAGCTTCACGTTCTAAAGATTCTATATTGAAAGAAGTAAAGCAAATCGCAGATATGCCGGATTTCAAGGGATATCTGAGTGACCTGGGAGGTCCTTCTGCCAATATGTACAAGATGAAAGGAAAAGATGAGCGGATTTGCGAAAAGTGCAAGCGCCCTTCCTGTATTCATCCGAAGATTTGTAAGAACCTGAATGTTGATCATTCTTTTCTATTGGATATTTATAAAGCAGTTGATTCCTTACCTAAAATAAAAAAATCTTTTATAGGAAGTGGAGTGCGTTACGATATGCTACTGCACAGAAATGACGATGAAAAGCTGAACAAAATATCCAATCAATATACAAAAGAACTAATATTGAACCATGTTTCAGGCAGGCTAAAAGTTGCTCCGGAACATACATCGGATAAAGTTCTCAATTGTATGCGTAAGCCAAGTTTTCAGCAATTTCATACTTTCAAAAAAATATTCGATAAAATCAATGCGGAAAGCGGAATGAAACAACAACTTATCCCCTATTTCATTTCATCGCATCCGGCATGTACAGAAATAGATATGGCCGAGTTGGCAGCCGAAACAAAACCGATGGGATTTAAGTTGGAACAGATTCAGGATTTTACCCCCTCCCCTATGACTGTGGCGACGGAAATATATTATACCGGTTACCATCCTTATACACTTGAAAAAGTATATACAGCAAGGACCAAAGAACAGAAATTGGCTCAACGTCAATATTTCTTTTGGTACGACAGAAATTACAGGCCACAGATAATAAAATCGCTAAAAAGGCTGAAAAGAGATGATTTATTAAAAAAACTGTCTGTATATTAATCGGTTATCAATACAAGTTATATTTAGAAATAATATAATTCATTATATATCAAATAGTTAAACTTATGATTACCTTAGAAGTATGCGCCAATTCGGCACAATCGGCCATCAATGCTCAAAAAGGAGGGGCAATAAGAGTAGAACTTTGCGACAATCTGAGCGAAGGAGGCACTACCCCGTCATATTCGCAGATAGAAGCAGTAAGACAACATATTGATATACAATTAAATATACTAATAAGACCACGTGAAGGCGACTTCCTCTACAGTGATTTGGAGTTCGAAATCATGAAACGGGACATAATGTGTTGTGGAAATCTAGAATGCGATGGTGTTGTATTCGGCATACTGAACCCCGACGGTTCCATCGATAAAAAGAGAAATAAAGAATTAGTAGATATTGCTAAAGAATATGGCATGTCGGTAACTTTTCATCGGGCTTTTGACAGATGTGCCGACTTATTCGATTCCCTTGAAGATATTATTGAACTCGGCTGTGATCGTATCCTTACATCAGGAGGTATGCAAACAGCACTTGAAGGAAAAGAGATATTACGCCAATTGATCGGACAAGCCGACGACCGTATTATAATTATGCCGGGTGGAGGTATTACAGAAATTAATATTTCGGAACTGGTAAACGCTACAGGACTTAAAGAGTTTCACGGATCGTTTCGAAGCAGATATACAGGAGGTATGAAATATAAGTCTCCAGTCTTTATTAATCAAGATGAAGAATATTCCACTTTACAGAGTGACCCGGAAAAAATAAGACTCGCACTAGGCAACGCCAATAAGATATAATAAAATACTAACTTTGTTCTTTAATTAATTTTCCTATATAAAAATGAATTTCAAGTATGATGTAATTGTTGTCGGAGCAGGACATGCCGGTTGTGAAGCAGCGGCAGCAGCCGCCAATATGGGATCGAAGACCCTACTGATAACAATGGACATGAATAAGATTGCCCAGATGAGCTGCAACCCTGCTGTAGGTGGAATCGCAAAAGGCCAGATAGTGCGTGAAATAGACGCTTTAGGCGGTCAAATGGGAATTGTTACCGATACTACTGCCATACAGTTTCGCATGCTCAACAAATCGAAAGGCCCGGCAATGTGGAGCCCACGCGCACAGAGTGACCGCGCGAAATTCATAGTGAAGTGGCGCGAAATCATCGAGAATACCGACAGCTTGTTTGTCTGGCAGGATACCGTTACTTCACTTGTTATAGAGAATAAAACAGTGACCGGAGTAAAGACAGCTATGGGTGTGAAATTCTCGGCTAAATCGGTCGTTCTGACTAACGGGACCTTCCTGAATGGGCTGATGCACATAGGCAAAACACAGATTGAAGGTGGACGTGTTTCCGAGCCTTCATCCTTTGGAATCACCGAACAATTAAAAGAATTTGGCTTTGCAACAGATAGAATGAAAACAGGAACTCCTGCAAGAATAGACGGGAGAAGTGTTGATTTCAGCCTGATGGAAGAACAAAAAGGAGATAACGATTTTCATAAATTTTCATATCTCGATTTTCAGCCGCGCCCATTGAAACAATTGAGTTGCTGGATTACATATACGAATGAAGAAGTACATACTACATTACGTGATAGATTGGATGATTCTCCATTATACAACGGTCAAATAAAAAGCATTGGACCGCGTTATTGTCCAAGCATAGAAACAAAAGTAGTAACATTTGCAGAGAAAAATTCACATCAATTATTCCTTGAACCTGAAGGAGAAAATACGCAGGAATATTACCTGAACGGGTTCTCTTCTTCTCTCCCACTACACACCCAAATAAAAGCATTACAAAGAATTCCGGCATTTAAAAATATACATATTTACAGGCCGGGATATGCTATTGAATATGACTTTTTCGATCCTACTCAATTAAAGCATACGCTGGAGACAAAACTTATTGATAATTTATTCTTTGCAGGGCAGATAAATGGCACTACAGGATACGAAGAAGCAGGTGGACAAGGCCTGATTGCAGGTATAAATGCACATATAAAAACACATGGTGGCGAGGAATTTATCCTTAAAAGAGACGAAGCCTACATAGGTGTATTAATCGATGATCTTGTAACAAAAGGAGTAGATGAACCATACCGCATGTTTACTTCGCGAGCTGAATACAGGATCCTACTTCGACAGGATGATGCAGATATGCGGCTCACAGAAAAAGCGTGTAAAATAGGACTTGCAAAACAACAACGCATCGATTTATTGGAGCAAAAAAAGGAAGAAATAGCACGGATTATTCAGTTCGCAAGCAATTATTCTCTGAAACCGGAGTATATAAACAACGGATTAGAACAGCTCGGAACACCCCCGCTAAAGCATGGAATGAAGCTAAAAGATGTGATAACAAGGCCACAAATCACCATCGAAAAGATTGCAGAATTAGTGCCAGCATTCAAGGCCGAGCTAGATAAAATTCCGAACAGAAAAGATGAAATCATTGAGGCATGCGAGATAAAAATCAAATATGACGGCTATATAAAACGTGAACAATTGATAGCCGATAAGATATCAAGGTTGGAAAATATTAGGATTAAAGACAAATTTGATTATGAGAATATCTTATCTTTATCAACAGAAGCACGCCAGAAATTAGCAAAAATAAACCCCGAAACAATCGCCCAAGCGAGCAGAATACCGGGCGTTTCGCCCAATGATATCTCAATTCTTTTAGTACTTTTAGGAAGATAAACCCACCATGTTTCACGTGGAACAAAACGAAAAACAAGAATTGTTTCACGTGGAACAAAAAAATAATACGAAATGAAACCATTAACAAAAGAAGAAAAATTATTATTTCTAAAAAATACCGTGAGAAATATACCGGATTTTCCAATTCCCGGCATTCAGTTTAAAGATGTCACACCACTCTTTAATAAAAAAGAATCATTATCTACCTTAACCGATGTGCTCCTAGAAGAATATACAAATAAAGGAATAACAAAAGTAGTCGGTATAGAATCTCGCGGATTTATAATGGGGCCGATAATGGCGTTAGAATTAGGAGCCGGATTTGTTCCTATAAGGAAGCCCGGAAAACTTCCTGCTGAAGTATTTGAAGAAGAATACGAAAAAGAATACGGAACTGACAAAATTCAAATTCATAAAGATGCTCTATCAAAAGATGATATTGTACTGATACATGATGATTTACTCGCTACCGGTGGCACGATGTTTGCTGCATACAATCTTGTTAAAAAGATGGGAGTCAAAAATATTTATGTTAACTTTATTATTGAATTGGAAGATTTAAAAGGACGTGCATTATTCCCTAAAGATGTGGATATTAAAGCGCTTATTCAATTTTCAGTTTAAATGAATGATTATTTAAAAAATATTATACAGAACATTCCTGAAAAACCGGGTTGTTATCAATATTATGATGACAAGGGCGTTATTATATACGTTGGTAAGGCAAAGAATCTGAAAAAAAGAGTAGGTCAATATTTTACCAAGAGGCATGACAGCCCAAAGACAAGAATTCTTGTTAGTAAGATCAGGGATATAAAATATATTATTGTAGATACCGAAGCCGACACCCTATTATTAGAAAATAATCTGATAAAAGAATTTCAGCCGCGATACAACGTAATGCTGAAAGACGACAAGTCCTACCCATCCATTGTCATCCGCAACGAATATTATCCAAGAGTAGAACTGACACGTAAGATACTGAAAGACAAGTCACAATATTTCGGCCCATACTCAAATGTGCCCAGTGTGAAAACATTGTTGGAGTTTATACATAAATTATTTCCTATACGTACCTGTTCCCTAAATCTTACACCGGAAAAAATAGCAGAAGGGAAATATAAGGTATGTCTGGAATATCATATAAAAAGATGTCTCGGTCCATGCGTAGGATTGCAAGCTACTGAGGATTATATAAAAAATGTAGACTCTATAAAAGAAATCCTTAAAGGAAACACAAATCTGGTAAGTGACGACATCTATGCAAAAATGCTGGAACTTGCCGAGCAGCAACAATTCGAAGAAGCAAACAGGTTGAAAGAAAAATATCTACTTATCGAGAACTTCAAAAATAAATCGACAGTAGTCAGCAGTATTAAATATAACATAGATGTCTATAGCTATGATGAAGATGAAAATGCTGCATACATAAATTACCTCAATGTCCACAACGGGGCAATCATTCAGGCCTATACATTCGAATACCGCAAGCGACTGGATGAAGCAAAAGAAGAATTACTAGGCCTTGGTATACTGGAAGTTAGAGAACGTTTCGGCTCAAAAGCCAAAGAGATAGTAGTACCATTCTATCCGGACATGGCCCTCGAGGGCGTAGAATTTGTAATTCCTCAGCGGGGTGATAAAAAAAAGTTATTAATTCTTTCTACGCAAAATGTAAGGCAATACAAAATAGATAAAATAAAAAAAGCAGAAAGCCTAAACCCTGAACAAAGAAGCGTAAGAATACTTAAAGAGATTCAAAAAGACTTAAACCTCAAAGAGTTACCAACACATATCGAATGTTTTGATAACTCTAACATACAGGGAACCAACCCCGTATCGGCTTGTGTAGTCTTCAAAATGGGAAAGCCTTCGAAAAAAGACTACCGCCATTTTAATGTGAAAACGGTAGAGGGCCCGGATGATTTTTCCACCATGCGCGAAGTAGTATATCGCCGCTACAAAAGGATGATGGATGAAGAAACTCCCCTACCCCAACTTATTGTAATCGATGGGGGAAAAGGCCAGTTGAGTGCAGCTTGCGAATCATTGAAAATTCTTGGTATTTATGGAAAAGTGGCAATAGTCGGCATCGCTAAACGCCTTGAAGAAATATATTATCCTGAAGATTCTATTCCGCTCTATCTGGATAAAAACTCTGAATCTTTGAAAGTTCTTCAACACCTTAGAGATGAAGCACATAGATTCGGAATCACTTTTCACCGTAATCAAAGAAGTAAAAGTCAGGTTAAATCGGAACTGGACAATATCAAAGGAATCGGGGATGAAACGAAGCGCCTTCTTCTGAAAGAATTCCGGAGTGTGAAAAGAATAAAACTGGCAAGTGATGAAGAAGTAGAAAAAATTGTAGGTAAACATAAGACTGCCTTAATCAGGAAGTATTTCGAAGATAAAAACAGTTAAATATTTTCTTAACTTTGTCATAGTAATTTATCTTTTGAAATATGACAGATAAACTGACCAAAGACCGCATATTATACGCCGACATACTCAGAACATTAACAATTTATGCAGTTTTTATAATTCATGTATGTGGAGTAAGATGGTACTCAACCGTCGGAACCTCGGAATGGTTTGTACTCAATACATATATGACAATGCTGAGATGGTGCATACCTGTATTCTTCATGCTCAGTGGGATTATAGTACTCGACCCAAATTATAATCTGTCTTTTAAAAAGCTGTATACCAAATCATTACCCCGACTTATCTGTGCACTTGTCTTCTGGAGCATCTTGTATAGAACCCTCTCTCCTCTTACATCGATGATACTGAATATCAAAGAAGTAACAATGGATGATTGGCACAGAATTTATACCGAAATTATTTTCGGCACACCGTGGCACCACCTCTGGTTTATGTATGCCATTATCGCTATATATTTTCTCGCTCCACTCATCCGCATCTTTACTGCCAATGCCGAAAAAAAGCATTATTTCTATTTTTTGATTCTATATTTTGTTTTCGGTTCGGTAATTCCTAAAATCAATGCTGCTTATAATGTGCACATTAGCTTCGGCATATATGAACTTTACTCGTATACCGGATATTTTATAGCAGGTTACTTCTTCGCTAAATATGATCTTAGTACTCTGCAAAAGAGGATCTTATATGCCGCCGGCATCCTTACATTATTGTATATGCTGGGAACTTCTACTTATTTGGGATTACAAGGTTATGCAAGTACACAATTCTTTGAAAATATGGGGCCTCATACTATGATTCTTGCATTTTTTGTTTTTGTACTTGCAAAAAATGTGATAAGTAATAGCAAAGGATTACAGAAGTATCAGAATAACAAGTATATAACTTTGTTTGCAAACTGCAGCCTTGGAATATATCTTGTTCATGATTTCTTTAATATACTGTTAGGTCTGTTGAATATAAATACCGGTACTTTTCCGGCAATAATATCTGTTCCTTTACTTGCACTTTTCGTGTACTTGTGTTCTTTAGGCGTTGTGTTGATAATCAGGAAAATTCCTGTACTCAACAAATGGATTATTTAATATAATTATCTAATTATTAAATATATACCCTCTATCATTTATTTGCTGAACAGTAAATAAGCCTATTTGATTATATCTATAGTTTTTATAAAATCCCGTTTTCAAAAGAGCAGCTAATAAATTTAACGAACTCTTTAAAGAAGAAAAGCGTTAATATATAATTAGTTGAAAATTCACAAAATATATAATATAATTAACTATAGAATTATGAAGAATGATCTATTTTATTCGGCAAAACAGGCCGTAAAATACTGGTGGGTTTCGATACTTATCGGGTTATTGGCTGTAGGCCTCGGAATTTGGTGTCTGATTACACCGCTCAGTACTTTGGTCGCATTGACTATGGTTTTTGCAGTTGCATTTTTTGTCAGCGGTATTTTCGAAATCGCTTTTGCAATATCAAACAAAAAAGTCCTTAAAGCATGGGGATGGACACTCGCCAGTGGTATTATCGATTTGGTTTTTGGTATTATACTTATAGCAATGCCGGTCGAAGTTATTGCTTTAGTACTGGTATACTTTGTAGGATTTTGGGTTATGTTCCAGTCTATCTGGGCAATAGGAACTTCGGCGGAACTGCAACGAAACGGAGTAAAAGGCTGGGGATGGCTGATGGCACTTGCCATATTGGGAGTAATCATGTCATTTGTTTTTATTCTAAGTCCTGCTTTTACTACAGGATTTATAATTGCGTTGATTAGTATTTCATTTATAGCATATGGAATATTCCGCATTTATTTAGGAGTAAAATTAAAATCTCTACATAACGATATGGACGAAATAGAGAAAATGAACAGAGAATAATTTCACCGGAATACTTAAGTTATAAGCTGTATATTTTAATATAATATACAGCTTTTTCTTTATAAATATCCGTAAAAAATTTATCAATATAATGTAGATGCTGCATCGCAGGCATCGATGTAGTTCTCTGAAATACAATATCTAATACATTTCCTGCCTGTAAATATTTATAAATGTTTACACAGTAAAATCTGTTACTTTTGTTACCTTTTAACAGATTATAGTTAACTAATGTAAAGCAATAAGAAATGATGAATTGTATTTATCGCTTTGCGAAATTGTCAAATTTTCATATTTACTAATTTGCTAATTGATTTTCGTTACCTTTGTTACCTTTTAGGTTCAATCTGTAAAAATATTACTGAAAAATGAGAGTATTAATCCAGCGCGTATCTCAGGCGTCGGTTACAATAGACGACAAAATCAAATCTCAAATAGGAGCCGGAATGCTTATCCTGATTGGGATAGAAGACAGCGATGCCAAGGACGACATAGAGTGGCTCAGTAATAAAATAGTGAGTCTTCGCATCTTCGATGATAAAGAAGGGGTAATGAATCTTTCGGCAATGGATGGAAATGCAGATATTTTACTAGTCTCACAGTTTACTTTGCACGCTTCTACAAAGAAAGGAAATCGTCCTTCATATATCCGCGCATCTAAGCCGGATACGGCTATTCCGCTTTACGAAGCCTTTTGCGACACTTTAAGGGCTAAACTAGGCAAAGATATAGGAACAGGTGAATTCGGCGCTCATATGCAGGTAGAATTGATAAATGACGGGCCCGTAACAATATGGATGGACTCTAAAGTAAAAGAATGATGACAATAGAAGAAGCTCAGAAAGAAGTTGACAATTGGATAAAAACGATCGGTGTCCGTTACTTCAGCGAACTCACCAATATGGCTATCCTTACCGAAGAAGTAGGTGAACTGGCACGTATTATGGCGCGTACATATGGTGACCAGTCATTTAAAAAATCGGATCTGGCAAAAGACCTCGGAGATGAAATGGCCGATGTGCTATGGGTTCTTATATGCCTTGCTAACCAGACGGGCATAGACCTCACCGAAGCATTCAGAAAGAATCTGGAAAAGAAAACAAACAGAGATAAAAACAGACATAAGAATAACGAAAAATTAAAATAAATCATGGCAGAAATAAACAAATATACAGACACGCTCAAAAAGTATAAAACAGACCTTAAAAACGCTGATATCACCGATAAAGTGAATGAAATTATCAGTAAAAAATTTGCTCAGAATAATAATAAAGAAGTTTATAAAAGGATCTATTCGTGCATCGACCTTACATCACTGAATACTACTGATACAAGAGAGGATATCTGGAAACTAGCCGAAAAAGTAAACGAACAGGACGGCGCATCAGATATTCCCAATGTAGCGGCGATTTGTGTATTTCCAAACTTTGTGGAAACAGTAAAAGATGCACTGACTGCCGATGTGAAGATTGCATCCGTTGCAGGCGGATTTCCCTCTTCGCAGACCTTTACAGAAGTGAAAATAGCCGAAACAGCCCTTGCTGTGGCAAGTGGAGCGGACGAAATAGATACTGTTCTCAATCTCGGATTCTATCTGGATGAAAACTACGAAGAACTGGCCGAAGAACTCGATGAAATAAAGCATGCCTGCCGTGATGCAAAGCTTAAAGTAATACTGGAAACGGGAGCACTAAAGTCAGCTAAAGATATAATGAAAGCTTCTCTCCTAGCTCTTTATTCCGGTGCTGACTTCATCAAGACATCGACCGGAAAAGGTTATGAAGGCGCTACACTCGAAGCTGCATATATTATGTGTACGGCAATAAAAGAATATGAAGCAAAGACAGGCCGTAAAGCCGGATTCAAAGCTTCCGGCGGTATTTCTACTACCGAAGAGGCTGTTAAATATTACACAATTGTACAAGAGGTCTTAGGGAAGGATTATCTGAATAATGAGTATTTCAGGATTGGGGCAAGCAGATTAGCGGACAATTTATTAGAAAGTATAAAATAAATTACCTGTAAATGAACATATTGGAAGAAAATAACCAATTCTACAAAATAAGAATAAACAGTTCTGTTCGTTTGGAAATTTATGGTAAAAGTAAAAATAAAATAGTTCTTAATCTGTTATTAATTACTGCTATAATAGGATATTTGCTGCCATTATTAATTATGTCATTCATCATTGCAGATGATGAGTCTTTAGTTTTTGGGTATTTTATTTCATTATTAATATTTTGGGGAGTATCATCATATTTATTGAGACTATATCTTTGGAATAGATACGGAAGAGAAATCTTTATCATAAATAAAGAATCCTTAGAACATTATTTTGATTATAAATTATTTAAGGATAATAGAAAAGAAATTAGATATAACAAGCTGAAAATATATTATTCTTTTGAAGATAAGTTGAATGATGCTTCATTGCTAAGAGAGGAAATATGCAAAAAAGAAGTAAGCAGTATCATTTTCGAAATGGATAATAATGATATTTTGTTATCTCGAGACTGCATTCCAATAACTGAAATAAGAAAAATAGGCAAAATCGTAAATAGAATATTTATATCCAAAAATTAGTATCTAACCATTTTATAATTATATATCATCAATATTGAATATCTTTATCAATAAATAAAAAAACAATAATATGGCAACAGCTTATCACAATTTATCGTCATACGATCCCGAAAAAGTTCCGAACGGAGAAGATATGAGAGTAGGAATCGTCGTTTCGGAGTGGAATGAGGCAGTAACCTCTTCCCTACTCGAAGGCACACTTAAAACGCTTATAAAACATGGTGTAAAGGAAGAAAATATCATTATAGACTTTGTTCCCGGAAGCTTCGAACTTATTTTCGGTTCGAAACATATAGTGGAACACAAAGAAGTGGATGCAGTGATTTCCCTCGGCTGTGTAGTAAGAGGCGATACTCCGCATTTCGACTATGTATGTAGCGGAGTAACGCAAGGCATTGCAGATATGAACATCCGTTACGATATCCCGTTTATCTTCGGACTTTTAACTACCGATACCATGCAACAAGCCGAAGATCGTGCCGGAGGCCGTCATGGCAATAAGGGGGATGAATGCGCGGTTACAGCACTAAAAATGATAGATTTTTATCGCAGAAATTTGGAAGAATAAATAAATATATTACCTTTGCATTCGCAATTATGCAAGGGCAGTTACCAAAGTGGCCAACTGGGGCTGACTGTAACTCAGCTGACTTACGTCTTCGGAGGTTCGAATCCTTCACTGCCCACCATACTTTGCGGAAGTAGCTCAGTTGATAGAGCATTAGCCTTCCAAGCTGAGGGTCGCGGGTTTGAGCCCCGTCTTCCGCTCTGATGAAGAAGCGATTACAGAAATGTAGCCGCTTCTTATTTTTACATTCCTTGTTAACTAGCCGCTAATAAGTGGTATTCCTCTATCCTATTTCATAAGCCTCATCTGCCCACAAGAGATTGAATCAACCTTTGCTTAATTATTCTTATACTTAACTTCATCATTTCGGACATCTCTGTCCGAAAACGGACACTCTAAAAACAATATATACACTGAATAATAAACAGTTACCAAAACGGCATATCGATTGATAACAAATAGTAAACACTAAACACACCGACGAATGGATAGAGAGATACCATTGAGCGTACAACGAAAAGAAAGGCGAAAACAAATATTGAAATACGGAGGCATTTTCGTAGCAGTTGTAATTATTATCATTTTCCTCATCAATATGCTTGAAGGATCGCTTTCACTGAAAAGTATTTCCGTAGGAACAGTAGACAGAGGAACTTTGGAAATAACCGTCAATGCATCGGGCAGGGTTATACCACTGTCAGAAGAAATAATAGTTTCCCCGATCAACAGCCGTATATTGGAAGTCTATAAGAATGCAGGCGATTCGGTAGATGCAGGTGAACCAATTCTGAAACTGGAACTAGCTTCTGTAGAAACCGATTATAAGCAGAAACTGGATGAAAAGGAGATGAAGAAGAGTAAGCTTATCCAGTCTCAAATCACACTCGATAATAAAATATCGGAAATGCAGATGCAGATGCAGGTAAAAGAAATGAACCTGAGACAAATGCAGACCGAACTGAAGAACGAGCAATATCTGGACAGCATAGGAGCGAGTACAGCAGATAAAGTACGTCAGGCAGCACTCAATTATGAAGTTGCCAAGCTGGAACTTCAGCAACTTAAACAACAAATCGAAAACCAGAAGAAAACAGCAACTGCCGAAACAAAAGTTCAGGAACTGGAACTCAGCATTTTTGAAAAATCACTCGCCGAAAGCGCGCGCCTGCTGAAAGATGCTCGTATCCTCTCGCCACAGAAAGCTACGCTGACATTTGTGAATAACCAGATAGGTTTCCAGGTATCGGCCGGTACACAGATAGCAATTGTGTCCGATTTAAGCCATTTCAAAGTGGAAGCGGATATTGCCGACAGCTATGCAGAGAAACTCAGCTCAGGTGCAAAAGCAATAATTAAAATCGGACAACTTCAGCTCGAAGGAACAGTGGTAAATATTACTCCTTCCGTTAAGAATGGAGTCATCACATTTACCGTTATGCTGAAAGAAGCCGGACACCCGCGACTCAGAAGCGGCCTGAAAACGGACGTTTACGTGTCGCATGGCATACAGGAAGATGCGCTACGTATACCTAACGGCTCTTATTACATCGGGGCGGGAGAATATGATCTCTGGATAGTAAAAGACGGAGAGGCCGAAAACCGTAAAGTAAAGTTGGGAGAAAGCAGCTTCGAATATGTGGAAGTATTAAACGGACTCGGAGTGGGAGAGAAGGTCATCATCTCCGATATGAGTGAATATAAAGGCAAAAAAACACTGAAAATAAAATAATCTAAAACATTTAGCTTTATGTCAATTATCAATTTACAGGGTATAACTAAGATTTACCGCACGAAAGAAGTCGAGACTGTCGCATTGGAAAATGTGAATCTTGAAGTAGAAAAAGGAGATTTCCTTTCTGTAATGGGCCCGTCGGGATGCGGGAAAAGTACGATGCTCAATATCATGGGACTATTGGATGTAGCCAGTAATGGTAAAGTACTGATAAATAATACCGAAACCAACAATATGAAGGATAAGGAAATGGCGGAGTTCCGGAATAAGACTTTAGGTTTTGTATTTCAAAGTTTCCATCTGATAAATTCACTTAATGTACTCGACAATGTGGAACTCCCCCTTCTTTATCGCAAATCGGGTGATAACAGCCGGCACGAAATGGCAAAACAAGTGCTTGAAAAAGTAGGCCTGTCGCACCGTATGAAACACTTTCCTTCGCAGCTTTCGGGAGGACAATGCCAGCGTGTAGCTATCGCCCGCGCTATTATCGGAAATCCCCAGATTATACTTGCCGATGAACCTACCGGAAACCTCGACAGTAAAATGGGAGCGGAAATTATGGATCTGCTTTTCGAACTGAACAACGAAGGAACTACCATAGTAATGGTTACACATGATGAGCATATTGCCAAAACAACTAAAAGAATCGTTCGCTTCTTTGACGGAAGAAGAGTAGAATAAACACTATCGTAGTGCTAAACTTAAATCAAATTACTATCAACAGACCGTAAACAATATATCGTATGTATAATACCTACTTCAGACAAGCCATAACTATGCTGAAACAGAATAAGTTTGTCAGCATAATAAGTATTGCAGGTACAGCTTTGGCTATCATGATGATAATGGTAGTGATTGTTTCGCGGTCTATTAACAGTATCAGTATTGCGCCCGAAAACAACAGGGATAGAATGTTGTATTCGAAAATACTTCTCAGGAGCAATCCTAAAGGTGAAACTATGATGAGCCGCGGGCTCGATTACGAGTCTGTAAAGAACTATCTCTCTGTATTGAAAACTCCGGAAAAGATATCAGTCATATCAAATTATTATAATAATAAAGGTCTGACAAAATCTTCCTATACCAAAAATCGAATAGCTGCCGATCTTAAACAAACTGATGCTGTCTATTGGGAATTAATATCACTTTCATTCATCGAAGGTAAGCCATTCACAGAGGCAGACTTCAGTTCAGGAATAAAAAATGCGGTTATAACAGAAGGTTTAGCCCGTAAATTGTTCGGTAATAATACTGCTGTAGGAAATACATTCGATCTGGATTTTGTCCCTTACAAGGTAGTAGGAGTAGTGAAAAACGTCTCGAAAGTATTCCAGTTTGCCTATGCCGATATATGGATACCTTATACAACTAAGGAGGGATATGAGGAATCGGCTTTTATGACTATGATGCTGGCAAAGGATAAAAAAGACTTTGATGCTATCAGGGAAGAAGTCAGAGCCTGCGAACGGAGATACAATGCAACAGTACCCAACGGCGAGCATACTATTACATTTATGGGGCCTTACGATCAGGAAATACAGAAACTCAATACTTCCAATGTATTCCCTGACGAAAAAGGATATTACAGACGCTTTGTTTTCATCATTATTGTATTGCTATTGGTGCCCGCCATAAATCTTTCGGGATTCAGCCTGTCTCGTATCAAAAAACGGACAGAAGAAATAGGTATAAGAAAAGCATTCGGAGCTAAGAAATATACAATCCTTATGCAAGTGCTTTATGAAAACATGGTGACTTCACTCATTGGAGGAATTATAGGGCTGATACTATCCTACTTCACTGTTTCATGGCTTAAAGAATGGCTGCTTGGAGTTGGCGCGGATGCCACTATACCTCTTTCCACAGTTGTTTCTATACCGGTATTCTTGGCCGCTTTCTGTGCGTGCATGCTGTTAAATCTTTTATCTTCCGGCATACCTGCATACAGGGCATCTAAAATGACAATTGTAGACTCACTCACCAAAAAAGAAGCACAATGAACCTGAAACATATACTAAAAATAATCTGGACAGAACGTTATCAGAATATCTGGCTGCTGGTAGAGTTAGTTATAATTTTCTGTATCCTGTGGTTTTGCTCCGACTACCTTTTCTTCATGACTAAAAGGGCAATGGAGCCATTAGGTCTGGACATAAAACATACTTACAAGGTAGATATAGGTATACGCAACGATGCAAAGCACCAATTCTCAGATGAAGAAAAACTACCGCTGCTATATGAAGATTTCAACACATTACTCGATAAAATAAAGAGCTATGAAGCAGTAGAAGATGTATGCATTTCAAATCTCAGCTATCCTTATACCGGTGCCTATAGCGGAAATATGGTTACTGTAGATACGGTTTCGGAACATGCCAGAATAGAAATAGTTTCGCCTGAGTTTTTCAATGTTTTCAGAATCAATTTCGAAAAAGGCAAACCATTCGAATTGAACGAGAAGAAAGTAGTCATAAGCGCAAACAGCGATGGAACTTTCATAGGGCATCCTGTAAATCAGGTCGAGATTGTTTCCGAAGGTAAAGAAGGCGAAAAAACTACCTTCCATGTTTCGGGTGTGGCAAATAAAGTTAAAAGAAGTGAATACCAGCAAGCCGGCAGAATACTTTATAAACCTATAAACAAGAAATCACCGGGAGTTTTCTATTCAGATATTTGCATCAGGATAAAACCGGGCATGGATAAAAATTTCGTTCAGGAATTCACCGAGAATATGGAAACACGCCTCGATGTAGGACCTTTCTTTCTGACTAGCGTAACGCCTATGAGTGATATAAGGAAAGAATATCTGGACTGGACCGGATACGCCAATCAACTGAAGAGCGTATATTCTGTAACTACATTCCTCATCATAAACATATTCCTCGGAATATTGGGAACTTTCTGGTTCAGGATGTCATCGCGGCGCAGCGAGATAGGCCTGCGCATAGCTCTTGGTGCAAGTAAAGCCAATGTAAGGCGTATGTATATCTGTGAAACGGTAATGATACTTTTCATCGCCAGCATAATAGGCCAGATAATCTGCCTGAATATAGGGGCTACCGATTTACTGAAAGAAATTGGAGTACCTGTAATCGACCGCTCAGAAGAAGGTTTGATTACTATCCAGTCGTTTATCAATTATGGACTGACATTCTCGTTCCTTGCCATCATAGCTATTATTGCTGTATGGTTCCCCGCCTATGCGGCAAGCAGGACACAGCCGGTCGTTGCTTTAAGATACGAAGACTAACTATTAAAGAACAAAAACATGTACAAGGTATATTTCAAACAAGCCATATCGATGCTGAAACAAAACAGGTTTATCAGCATAATAACTATTGCAGGAACAGCACTGGCTATTATGATGATAATGGTTCTTATTGTCAGCGAATCTATCAAAAATATAAGCATATCCCCCGAAGCTAACCGCGAAAGGACTATGTACTTCTGGCACGAGATAAAAAACAGGAAAAACGGACAGGGAACAAATACCAACGGAGTAATCAGTTATTATGTGTATAAAAACTACCTGTCGGAAATAAAGACTCCCGAACTTATCAGTATCCAAAACAACGCATGGAATAAAAGTCAGGTTACAGCAAACGAAAGTTCAAAGGATAGGGTTGCATTTGAATTAAAGTCTACTGATGCCAATTTCTGGAAACTGATGTCCCTTTCTTTTATCGAAGGGAATCCTTTCACTGAAGAGGATTTTCAGGCAGGACTGAAAAAGGCTGTAATATCGGAGAAAGTAGCAAAAAGGCTGTATGGAAATGAAAGTGCTATGGGGAAAACGATAAACATCGATTTTAAAAATTATACTGTAGCAGGTATTGTAAAAAATGTAGCTCCGATATTTAAATATGCCACTTCTGATATTTATATACCGTATACATCCCGCCAGAAATATGAAGAGGGGTCTTACCAAGTCTTATTCTTAGCAGCAGATAAAAACGATTTTGACAAAATATCGGAAGAGGTCAGGGCAGCCGAACGCAAATTTAATTCTACAGATGAAGAATGGAATCTGACCCTGAACGGCCCTTACAGTCATTCTACACATTTACTTAAGAATTCTACGGACGGCCCAGATGTAAAAGGAAATACACGGAAAATTGTCTTTGTTCTGGCTGTCTTACTCTTTGTTCCTGCTATAAATTTATCCAGCTTCAGCCTCTCGAGGATAAAAAGGCGTATGGAAGAAATAGGTGTAAGAAAAGCATTCGGGGCAAAAAAATATATCATCCTGATACAGGTACTATACGAGAACCTTATTACTTCACTTATAGGAGGGATTATAGGACTGATACTGTCTTTTGCAGTAGTCATATGGCTGAAACAATGGTTGCTGGGTGTAGGTCAGGAAACAGCAATACCTTTGAATAGTCTTGTATCTGCGCCTGTTTTCATTGCTGTATTTTTAGCATGTGTGCTGCTGAATCTTCTCTCTGCCGGTATTCCGGCCTACAGGGCCTCTAAAGTCAATATAGTCGATTCTCTTAACCGAAATAACATTTAACCCATGATAAATCATATTCTTAAAACAATTTGGGCCGACCGCAGGATAAACGGATGGATATTACTGGAACTCATTGTAGTATTCAGCATATTATGGTTTTGTACTGATTACCTGTACTTCATGGCCAAACGCTCTTTGGAACCTAAGGGTTTTGATATAGAGCATACCTACAGGATCGGGATCGATGCGAAAGACGAAGGGCGGGAAGTCCTCTTTTCGGGAAGTGAAGAGGAAAAAAGTAAAATGCGTGACGACATATGGACTATTTATGACCGAATCAAAAAATACCCGGCAATAGAAAACATAAGCTATTCATTTTCGGCTTATCCTTATTCCGGCTCATGGTCTCAGGGAGGTATAATTATTGACTCGGTATCGATTTATACACAATTTAAAACTGTTACCCCTGAATTTTTCAATGTATTCAAAATAAATATAATTTCCGGTAAATCTTTCACCTGGGATGATATGGTTGCTGACAATCCTGTTGTTATCAGCACGGGTAGAGACGGATTATTGGGGAATAAGCAACCGCAAGATGTACCATATATAGAGTATGGCGGCGATCACAAAGAGAAAGTGGTGGGAGTAGCAGAAAAAATCAAAAGAAATGAATATGAAGACTATGATGTCACTCTCTACAGAGCATTGAAAAAGGATCATCGTTATATTACTGAATTTCGGGAATTATGTGTAAGAGTGAAACCCGACGCCGATGTAAACTTCGAAGAAAAGTTTACTAATGATATGCGCAACCAGCTCAAAGTGGGACACTACTACCTGTCTTCGATTGTCCCTATGGAGAAAGAACGGCAAATGTATATGGAATGGAACGGGTATGATAACAATTTCAAAAGTATATATTCAATCACTGCCTTTCTTATCGTAAATATATTCCTTGGCATCATTGGTACTTTTTGGTTCCGTATTCAGTCGCGCAGAAGCGAAATCGGCTTGCGAATTGCTTTAGGTGCTTCCAAATCGAATGTAAAAAATATGTTTGTGCAGGAAACTGTCTTACTCTTATTTCTGGCAAGTATACTTGCAACGATCATCTGTGTAAATATTTCCGTAGCAGATTTGATTAAAGATATAAATGTGCCGATACCCGACAGAGGCGAAAATGGAGCAGGCATCGTGCAATATTTCATCAATTATGGAATAACATTTTTATTCCTTGCCATCATAGCCATTGTTGCCGTATGGTATCCGGCAAAGAAAGCTTCGGATATACAACCGACAGAAGCATTGAGAGACGAATAAAAAATAGCTGAAAGCTTATGTACAAAATCTATTTCAAACAAGCTTTGGAGATGCTGAAACAAAACAAGTTTATCAGCATAATAACTATTGCAGGTACGGCGCTGGCAATAACTATGATCATGGTGATCATAGTTACCGAGTCCATCAAAAATACCAGCATAGCCCCGGAGGTGAACAGAAACAGGACAATGTACATAAAACATGAAATAAAGAAAAGTAAGGACGGAAGTAGCTGGAGTATGGGTTCTCTTTATTATAAGACGTATAAAGAATATTTGTCCGAACTAGCTACTCCGGAATACATTTCTGTAGTAAAAAAATATGTAGCTATGGCTACTACAGAAGGTAATCCCGAACTGCAGCAGGTAGGCTATTGCGCCAGTGATTATAACTACTGGAAAATAATGTCATTCTCTTTTGTCGAAGGAAAACCATTCACAAATGAAGACTTCGATTCGGGGTTGAAGAAAGTAGTACTATCAGAAAGTACGGCACATTCGCTTTTTGGAAATAATCCTGCATTAGGCAAAACTGTAGAAGTAGATTTTATTCCTTACACCGTTACAGGGATTGTGAAAGACGTATCACCTGTATTTACTTTTGCCCAGGCAGAAATATATTTACCGATTACTAGTCTTGAAGAGTATGAAGGGGGAGCATGCTCTTTACTGCTTGTGGCTAAAGATAAGGATGATTTCAATACTATTGCCGAAGAAGTGCGCGCTCAGGAGCGCAAATTTAATGCAACAAGTGCCGATGAAAATCTTACCATACTCGGTCCTTACGACCATAAAACGCAAATACTGAATACAAAGGCTGAAGAACCTGATGCAGCAGGAGAGAACCGCAAAATGATATTCATATTTTGTGTCCTGCTGCTCATTCCTGCTGTAAATTTATCCAGTTTCAGTTTGTCGCGCATAAAAAAACGGACGGAAGAGATAGGGATCAGAAAGGCGTTCGGAGCAAAAAGGCATGTTATTCTTTTTCAGGTGTTGTATGAAAACTTTATAACATCTATAACAGGTGGAGTAATTGGCCTCATATTATCATACATCGTAGTTATTTGGCTGAAAGAATGGCTTCTCAATTTAGGAGATGAAAGTAGTATTCCGTTAGAAACATTCATATCACTACCGGTCTTTTTAGGTGTATTTATCGTTTGTCTGCTGTTAAATATGCTATCGGCCGGAATACCGGCTTACCGTGCATCTAAAATTTCAATTGTCGATTCTATTAACCAAAACCACCAACAACCATGATACAGCATATATTTAAAATCATCTGGGTGGAGCGTAAGGTGAATGCATGGATATTGCTGGAGCTTATACTTGTATTTTGTGTATTATGGTTTTGCATAGATTACATATACTATACGACCAAAAGATATATTCAACCTAAAGGCTTCGATATAGAACACACATACCAAATCATTATAGGATTGAAACCGGAAAGCCGGAATATCGGATACTCGGGGGACAGTACAGAAATAGCCCGGATAAAAGACCATACATGGACTATATATGACCGCATCAGTCAATATCCGGCAATAGAACATGTGAGCTATTCCAGTGGAGCATATCCATATACGAACACGATGTCTACGAGTACATTCATGATCGACTCTGTAACGGTAGAGATACGGGAAAAGAGTGTGATGCCCGAATTCTTCGATGTCTTTAAAATAAATATAATTAAAGGGTCGAATTTCACCGATGCGAATATAATGACAGAGGATCCGGTCATACTTAGTTCGGGCAAAGACAACCTGTTTGGTAAAAAACCCGCCGAAGAAATGGATTATCTGCGTACAGGCAGCGATACTAATAAGATTGTCGGAGTAGCTAACAAAACGAAAATAAACGAATACGAAGAATACAAATGCATACGGTACAAACCGATGAAAAGAAATGGTATCGCAGCATCTTACAATGAATTGTGCGTTCGGGTGAAACCGGAAGCCGACAAGGATTTTATCAGTAAATTCTCGAAAGATATGCGTAGCCAACTCGAATTAGGCCCTTACTATCTCAGAAGTGTTTCATCCATAGAAAAAGAAAGGCATGAGTTCATGAAGTTTGCAGGATATAGTAGCAATTTCAAAAGCATATACTCGGTATCGGCCTTCCTCATCATCAATATATTTCTGGGAGTGATAGGTACTTTTTGGTTTCGTGTACAGTCGCGCCGTAGTGAAATAGGCCTGCGTATGGCCTTGGGAGCTTCCAAATCGAGCGTTAAAAAAATGTTTATCGGAGAAACTATCCTATTATTACTGATAGCTAGCATCATAGCAACATTTATTTGCCTGAATATTACTGCTGCCGACCTGCTTAAAAACATTAATGTACCTATTGTCAACAGGGAGAACGAAGATGTAAACATCGTGCAATATTGCATCAATTACGGAATAACATTCCTTTTCCTTGCCATAATAGCTATCGGCGCCGTCTGGTACCCTGCAAAAAGGGCATCCGATATACAGCCTACCGAAACCTTGAGAGACGAATAGATTTGAAAACTAAATATTAAAAGCCGTGTATAAAACCTACTTCAAACAAGCTATAGAAATACTCAAACTGAATAAGTTTGTGAGTATAATAACTATTATAGGTACAGCGCTTGCCATTATGATGATTATGGTACTTATCGTTACCGATTCGATAAAGAATATAAGTATAGCACCCGAAAATAACAGGGACAGAACCTTGTATATAAAAGATCTTTCCAAGAAAGGCAAAAAGGAAGAACGTGCATGGAACGGAGGTGTATCATATGCTGACTACAAGAACTATTTATCCGAACTGAAAAGTCCGGAATATACCGTTGTTATAGATAATACATGGAACGGAGGAAATTTTATGGTAAAGGAAAATGAAGGAAATCAACGTTTCATGACAAATACGAAGATGACGAATGCCGATTTCTGGAAAGTAATGTCTTTTTCATTTATTGAAGGGCGGCCTTTTACTCAGGAAGAATTTGATTCAGGGATACTGAATGCTGTGATCAGCGAAAAAACAGCTAAGAAAATATATGGTAATACAAGCCCTATAGGGAAAAATATAGAAATCGATTTCAAAGATTATAAAGTGATAGGCGTTGTGAAAGACGTGCCTGAAACATTCGGGTATGCGTATAGCGAAATCTATATACCTTATACATCGAAGCCCGGCTATCAGAACAGATATTACCGTCTGCTTTTTTTGATGAAAAACAAGGAAGATTTTCCAATGCTGGACGAAGAGTTCAGGGAGGCCGAGCGAAAATTCAATGCAATAGATACGGAATGGAACTTAACCCTGAGAGGGCCATATACACATCAACAACAGCAAATAGCCGTCTATTCGAATGTGGATCCTGATTATGGTAAGGCAACCCGGAAAACTATTTTTATTATTTCTATTCTATTGTTGATACCGGCTGTAAACCTGTCGAGTTTCAGTATGTCCCGCATCAAAAAGCGTACGGAAGAGATCGGCATACGAAAAGCATTCGGTGCTAAAAAATATATAATCCTTATCCAGGTAATATATGAAAACCTCATTACTTCCCTTATCGGAGGAATTATAGGATTGATTCTGTCTTATGTGGTAGTTATATGGCTTAAGGAATGGCTTCTGGGCATAGGTGCGGAAAGTGGCATACCGCTGAGTGCACTGGTATCGATACCTGTATTTATAGGAGTATTTGTAGTCTGTTTTCTCCTCAACCTTCTGTCTGCAGGCTTACCTGCATACCGCGCGTCAGCAACTAAAATAGTCGATTCCCTTAATCAAAAAAATGCATAAGATATGATACTCCATACACTGAAAATAATCTGGACTGAAAAAAAAGTAAATATCTGGATATTAGTCGAACTTTTTCTTGTTTTCTGTATCCTGTGGTTTTGTGTCGATTACATGTATTTCTTTGTTAAGAAATATTTTGAATCCGAGGGATTCGACATAGAGCATGTCTATAGTATAAATCTGGGTATAAAAGATAACGGACAGGAGAATATCAACTCAGAAGGGGAAATTAGTAAAGACGACCTCTTCGAAAATATATGGATTATTTTCGACCGGATAAAAGGTTACCCCGAGGTAGAGAATGCATGTATGTCTATTGCTTCAGTTCCTTACTCAGGTTCAAATATGAGCAGAGAAGTCTTCTACGATACAATAATAGAATACCCGCAGATAAAAAGTGTCACTCCTGAGTTTTTTGATGTCTTCAAAATCAATCTGGAAAGAGGAAAAGTCTTTTCAGGTGATAATATGAATGAAGCGGTTATTTCAGGCAATATAGATAATATATTCCTGCAAAAAGATGTCATGCAGATAGATACGATAAACTATGGTGATCATAGCGCCACGGATTATAAGCGGCTCAAGATTACAGGCATTGCCCGGAAGTCCAAAAGGAGCCAGTTTGAGAGTTTTCTTAATATATTATATCTCCCTTTGGCGAAGAGTGAGGCTTTATTGGGTGAGGAGACATTTCTTATCTTTATTCGCAGCATTCAAATCAGTGTTCGCATAAAGCCCGGAGCAGACAAAGGTTTTGAAGAAAGGTTTACTAAAAATATGCTGGAGCAGACTGCTGTCGGTCCATATTTCCTTTCTTCGGTACAATCATTTAAAGATATACGCAAAAATTTTATAAAGAACGGGTGGGATAGCAATTTTAAAAGTATTTATTCTATCAGTGCATTCCTGTTTATTAATATATTTCTTGCTGTTGCCGGTACATTCTGGTTCCGTATTCAATCGCGCCGGAGCGAAATAGGGCTACGGATTGCACTTGGTGCATCTGCAGCAAGAATAAGAAACCTGTTTATTTGCGAAACACTTATTTTACTATTCATTGCCAGTATCGTAGCTGCATTTATATGTGTCAATATATCTCTAATAGATGTACTGAATGATATAGGAGTACCTTCTATCAACAGGAAATGGAACCCGATAGAGACATCGGAGTATTTTATCAATTACGGAATAACATTCGTCATAATTGCCATAATTGCCATCGGGGGAGTATGGTATCCGGCATGGAGAGCATCGAAAATCCAGCCTGCACAAGCGCTGAAGGACGAATAGGGCAAATAAAATTTATAAATCTTTATATGCAAATGTATAAGGTATATCTCAAACAAGCAATTGAAATACTGAAACTGAATAAGTTTATCAGTCTGATCACTATCATCGGTACCGCACTAGCCATAATGATGATAATGGTATTAGTGGTTACCGAATCGATAAATCATATAAGTATCGCACCCGAAATAAACAGAGACAAAACGCTGTATATAAAAAACTGTGTGAAAAACGGGAAAAATACGGACTGGATGATGAGTGATAAAATACCTTATGAATTGTATAAAAACTATTTATCTGATCTCGAAAGCCCGGAATATATATCGGCTATAAATGTATCCAAAACCGAATTTATGGTAAGTTCAGATCAAAGTGAAGAGCAGATACTCACAAAAGTAAAGCAGACAGATGCTGCATTCTGGAGAATAATGGCTTTCAATTTCATAGTGGGAAAACCTTTTACCGAGGAAGACTTTAATTCGGGAATACAAAATGCGGTAATTACAGAAAGTATGGGCAAAAAACTTTTCGGTAATAACGAGGCTTTAGGCCAGACTATAGAAATAGATTTCAAACCCTATAAAGTCACAGGCATAATAAAGGATGTCTCACAGGCTTTCAAGTTTGCATATGGCGAAGCTTTTATTCCGTATACTTCAAAAAAAGGATATAATAATCAAAATTATGCTGTCCTGTTCCTTATTAAAGACAAAAACGATATCTATAAAGCGGAAGAAGAAGTAAGGGCTGCCGAACGGAAATTCAATGCAGCCGACCCGGAATGGAATCTTACTTTGTTCGGGCCGTATAACCATCGCCTGCAAATATTGAACAGGTGGTCGAACCTAGCACCGAATGTAGGGGAAGCCAACCGGAAAATGATATTCATATTAAGCATACTCCTGCTCATTCCTGCTGTAAATTTATCCAGTTTCAGCTTGTCGCGTGTAAACAGGCGAACAGAAGAAATAGGCATAAGGAAAGCATTCGGAGCGAAGAAGTATATAATTCTTATCCAGATATTATACGAAAATTTTATTACATCGCTTATCGGAGGAATAATCGGACTGGTACTTTCATATATTACTGTTACTGCTCTAAAAGGCTGGTTGCTGGATATAGGAGCCGATAGTTCCATTCCTGTAAGCGCACTGGTATCTATACCTGTATTTATAGGAGTATTTCTGGCATGTTTTTTACTCAATCTGCTTTCAGCAGGATTGCCGGCTTACTGGGCATGTAAAAAGTCTATTGTCGATTCCATTAACAAGAAAAATATGTAAGCTATGGTCGGACACATCTTTAAAATAATATTCAACGAACGGAGGATTAATATCTGGATACTGGTCGAACTTATATTGGTCTTCTGTATCCTGTGGTTTTGTGTCGATTATATAACGTTTCTTATAGGGCAAAGTATGAAACCAACGGAATTCGATACGAACCACGTCTATCGCATTAATATAAATGAGAAAGAAAGTACTGAAGATAATAACTCCGATGCTGAAACTTATACTATTTGGTCTATTCTAGACCGCATAAAACAATATCCTGAAATTGAAAATGCCAGCTTGTCTCTGGCATCTATTCCCTACTCTGCTTCCTATTGGGGTGGATCAGTTTTTTTAGATACTGTAGATCAGGGAAACAGGATGAAACACGTAACCCCGGAATATTTCGAAGTATTCAAAATAAAAATTGAACACGGGCAGGCATTTAACTGGGATGATATTGTAGGAGAAAACATAGCCGTTATCAGTGGTGATGAAAATGATAATTTCATGAAAATGCCGGCTAAGGAAGTAAAAAAATTCGTTCAAGGAAGATTGGGAGATACAGCAGATGCTGAAAATACATATAAAGTCTGTGGTGTTGCAACAAAAGCTAAATGGAGTGAATATGCCGATTACGAACCGGTAGTATATTACCCGCTGAAAAAAGACGATGAACGTCTGGGAACCGGAGAGCTATGTGTAAGGGTAAAACCGGAAGCCGATAAGGATTTTGCAAAAAGATTTACAAAGAATATGCAAAACCAGTTGTCATTAGGCCAGTTCTACTTATCTTCCGTGCAGTCGATGAACGATATAAGGGATTCATATATGAAAGGCTGGGAATATGATAATAACCTGAAAAGCATTTATTCAATCTCAGCATTTATACTTATCAATATTTTTCTCGGGGTAGTAGGAACTTTCTGGTTCCGCACCCAGGCGCGCCGGAGTGAAATAAGTTTACGTATTGCGTTGGGTGCATCACGCAAAAATGTAAAAAGCATGTTTATTGGCGAAACTTTAATTTTACTTTTTATAGCAAGTATATTAGCAACGATTATATGCATTAATATTTCCCTTGTTGATGTATTACAAGAAATAGGTGTACCGTCCATCAATAGGGAACAAAAATCAATAGATATATTTCAGTATTTTATCAATTATGGAACAACATTGGGCATATTAGCAATCATTGCAGTTGCAGGGGTATGGTATCCTGCATGGAGGGCATCGAAAACCCAGCCGGCAATAGCCCTGAGAGATGAATAATCGTGTAAAAATTTATAAATCTTTACATCTATATATCTGTATCATAGAGGATTAAAATAAGTGATAAAAATAATAAGTTATGAGAAAAACGCTTCCAATTATATTAGCATTTTGGGTATTATCTGCCGGATTATCAGCACAGGATACCATTATTGTAAGCCTGTCGGATGTTATTCAACGCAGTATATCCAATTCGGTAAATGCAGTTGTAGCACGTAACCAATATAAATCCAGCTATTGGGGTTACCGCACCTATAAGGCTGAGTTATTACCGGAAGTAATACTGAATACAACCTTGCCTTATTATTCTAAATCATACAACCAATTCCAGAATTCTGACGGTACATATACCTATGTAAGTAATGATTACAGCCGTATCGACGGGGGCTTATCCATAAATCAAAATATACCATTCACAGGTGCAACCTTATCTATCGAAAGTAGTTTTGAGCGTCTGCAGCAATATGGTAAGGATGGCTCTACACGTTATATGGGTATACCTGCTTCAATCACACTTGAGCAACCTATCTTCGGATTCAACCGTGTAAAGTGGCTTCAAAAGATAGAACCTGTTAAATTTAAAGAAGCAAGGCAAAAATTGATAGGAGATATGGAAGAAGTGTCTAATACGGCTATCGAGTACTATTTCAACCTGTTACTGGGGCAAATAAATATGGAAATAGCCCAGCAAAACCTCAAAAACTCAGAAAAGCTGTATACTATAGCAGAGGCCAAACGCAAAATAGGCCAGATATCCGAAAATGATTTGCTACAGCTAAAAGTATCCTTACTGAAAGCAGAATCCTATCTTACAGATGCACAAGCTTCGCTAAACGCCCGCATGTTCCAGTTACGTTCGTTCTTGGGCTACGGTGAAGATGCCATATTAAAACCTATGATACCCGAATCTCTGGCATCCAGACTGCCTGTATTATCTTATCCGCAGGTTATAGGGCTGGCTAGAGAAAATAACTCATTCACTCAGAATGTACAGAAAAGAATGCTTGAGGCCTCCCGTAATGTAAGTCAGGCAAAAGCCGACCGCTGGAATGCAAAACTGTTCCTTTCATTCGGTATGTCGGGGCAAGATGATACTTTCTCCAAGGCATTTAACAGTAACCATTGGAGAAGTAACCAGATAGTAAACGTAGGGGTAAAAATCCCAATCCTTGACTGGGGAAAAGGAAAAGGAAAAGTGAAAATAGCTGAAGCTGAAAGAGACGTGGAAAAGTCGCGGATAGAAAAAGAACAAATGGATTTTAACCAGAATATCTACCTACGTGTGCAAAATTTCAATAGTCAGTCTAAGCAATTGGAACTGGCCAAAGAAACAGACCTGATAGCCCAGCAGCGTTATAATACATCGATAGAAGCATTTGTACTGGGTAAAATTGATGTTCTCAACCTGAACGATTCGCAGTCGTCGAAAGACGAAGCACGCCGCAATTATATAGAGCAAATGTATCTGCTTTGGTCATATTACTACCAGATACGCAGCCTTACTCTATATGACTTTATTACCGACAGGGAGATAACAACCGATTATGAGAATATAACAAATTGATTTCGTAGTCTCTACTATCAAAAAATATTGAAAACTCCTAACATTTGTCACTTTTCGCCCCTTGTCCGGTGAAAATAACTATATTTATCGAACGAAAAGATATAAAGCCCTATGATACTGATTTGTGACGATGATGTCGCTATACGTTCTTCATTAACTCTTGTTCTGAAACGGGCAGGATATGAAACTACAAATGTGTCTTCTCCGCAGGAAGCAATAAATTTCGTCCGCACCACTATACCCGATCTCATCATAATGGATATGAACTATACCAAAGGAACCAGTGGTGAAGAAGGACTTACTCTGCTGCGGCAGGTGAAAGTGTTTGTTCCCGATGTACCTGTAATACTGATTACGGCATGGGGATCGATCAATCTGGCTGTGAAAGGAATACAGGCAGGCGCATTCGATTTTGTGACTAAACCATGGAATAACCTCGCCCTGTTGAATACTATACAAACAGCTCTCCAGCTGAAAGAAGAAAACAGGAATGAAATAAAATCGGGAGAAAAAGATGAAATAAAAGTTTTCCGTAGCGATAAAATAATAGGAAAATCACCCTTATTGCAGAACGTTTTCAATACGATTTCGCGAATAGCAAAGACCAATGCATCAGTACTCATAACAGGAGAAAGCGGTACGGGAAAAGAACTTATAGCAGAAGCCATACACGAAAACAGCAACCGCAATAAAAATCCTTTTGTAAAGGTAAATCTCGGAGGTATTTCACAATCTTTGTTCGAAAGCGAAATGTTCGGCCATAAGAAAGGAGCCTTTACCGATGCGCATTACGATAGGGTAGGGCGCTTCGAACTCGCCAATAAAGGAAGTATCTTTCTGGACGAAATAGGCGAACTGGATGCCGCCTGTCAGGTAAAACTATTAAGGGTATTACAGGATAAAACATTCGAATCGCTGGGCGACAGCAAACAAAAGCAGGTAGACGTCAGGGTTATAAGCGCTACAAACCGAAATCTGGCGGAAATGGTATCGAAAGGGTTGTTTCGCGAAGACTTATTTTATCGTATAAACCTGATAACAATACGCGTGCCTGCCTTGCGTGAACGGATAGAAGACATACCGCTGCTTGTCGATCATTTTACCAAAAAACAGCAGGAGATAAACGGAATGGATAATATAGAAATATCTTCGGATGCTATAGAATATCTCAAACGCCTGCCCTATCCCGGAAATATACGCGAACTGAAAAATCTGGTCGACAGAGTTATCCTCGTATCTGGTAAAAGCCTGATAACCGATAAGGACTTTAAGGAACAATATACTGAAATACCAAGCTCTTCCACCATGTCCGATTCAATCTATCCGTTGGATGAACTGGAAAAAAACATGATATTAAAAGCAATCGAATTATACGGAAATAATCATTCGAAAGTAGCTATAGCACTCGGCCTTACACGTCAAGCGCTTTACCGGCGAATGGAAAAGTATGGTATAAACAGCGGACAATAAGCCTATGAAATCAAAGATTCTATTCTGGTTATTGGCTATCTTAGTATTTGGGGCACTCCTTTCCATTGGTGTAGTTTATTATAAGACAGATATATATAATTACATGATAATAAACGGGGTGGTATATTATAAGGCCAACCCTTATCAGTTCCTGATGATTGAAGGAATCGCTATCCTGGCTGTTATACTCTTCATTATCATGTATTACAGGCTTATAAAACCGTATAAGATAATTTCCGATGGAATGGAATTACTTAAAGGACAGGATTTTTCGACCCGTTTAAGACCTATATCCGACAGTGAGGCTAATAAACTTATCGAAATCTTCAATAAAATGATGGATCAGCTGAAGGAAGAACGCCTGCAGGTAAGAGAGAAGAATCATTTTCTGGATTTGCTTATTCAGGCATCCCCTCAGGGGGTAATCATCCTTGATTTTGATGATAATATATCTGAAATCAATCCTTCAGGAGTTCGTCTGCTTGATATAAAAAATAAAAATGGAGTGATAGGAAAAAAGCTATCCCTGTCGGGGATAAGCATCGGTGCACAATTGGAAACTTTAAAGCCTAACGAAGATGTAGTTATCAGGAGTTCGGGTATCACCATGTACCGCTGTGTACGTTCTTCGTTCATTGACAGAGGCTTTTCACACCCGTTTATCCTCATCGAAGAACTTACACATGAACTGTTGGAAATAGAAAAAAAATCGTACGAAAATATCATTCGCATGATGGCTCATGAAGTAAACAATTCGGTAGGTGCTGTAAGTTCAACACTGAATGTTATCTCAGATATACTGAAACAAAACGAAAATAATGAATTATCAGACGTTCTTCCGGCTGTGGATGCTTCTTTCGACCGCTGTAACCATTTAAGCCACTTTATAAGTAACTTTGCCGATGTGGTTAAAATACCTGAGCCGGTCGTTGCCGATACCAGCCTGAATGAACTTGCCCGTTCGGTTGATGCACTTACATGCCTCGAATGCAAAAACCGAAATATCGAGTTTAAATTGGATTTAACGGGAGATCGCAATCTTGTGCGTATAGATGGTATACAATTCGAACAAGTGCTTGTAAACATCGTTAAAAACGCTTATGAGGCTATTGGAGAGAACGGAAAGATAAGAATAGTTACTAAATCGCATCCTTTATCGATCTCTATAGAAAACAACGGCCCGGAAATACCAAATGAAGTAAAACTGAAATTATTCACGCCTTTCTTTACTACCAAAGCATCCGGACAGGGAATAGGACTGATGTTTGTACGCGAAGTACTGATAAACCACAATTGCAAATTCGATCTGAAATCCGAAAACGGATGGACTAAATTCGATATCTATTTCCCCTAATACCGCTTTCTTAAGTTAATATAAAACAAAAGAGCACCAGGTCTGGTACTCTCGAGGGCTTTGTTTTGTGTAGTTTCTGTATGTAATAAGATTGGGTAGTCCGGCTTTGTATAATACAAAAGTATATCACGAATTCTGCATATTCGTTAACATTTATAATTCTTAACCACAAGTTTTAAATTTAATTTTCAATGAACTTATAATCAATTATTTAAATCATTGATCAGATTCATTTTTTATTTTGTTGTTCCGGAAATCGGAAGGAGTAAGACCAGTCACTTTTTTGAAAGATTGATAAAATGTTGTACGGTTGCTAAAACCTACTTCGAGTGCAATAGCATCCAAAGATATCAGGTCGGATTTCTCATCAGACATTATTTTGATAGCCTCTTTAATCCTGTATTCATTAATAAATGTATTGAAATTCTTGCCCGTAGTTTTATTAATCGCTTTAGACATGTAATTCCTGTTTACATTCATTTGTTTTGATAATACTTCGAGAGTAAGGTCTAAATCTTTATATATCTTTTCTTTCTTTATCAGATCATGAACTTTCTGAATCAGCTGTATATCTTCTTCATCAGGCTCATTACCAGCATCATCAACTTCTTCTTCCGTTGCAGAAGATACATCATCCTCTTCTTTTATTCTAACTGTTGCAACAGGATGATACGATTCAAACACCGGATTGGTTGCCGCCCAGTCCTGATTTTTCAATACAAGCGCCTGATAAGCTATTTTGCTTTTCCGGTACAATAATGCGATTACAAGGAGTATCAATGAGATAAAGCATATAACACCTATACTAAAAAGAAGCTTTTGCCTGTAATTTTCTTCTTTTATTTTAAGTTCCTCATCTTTCGCATAAGTTTCTGCTTCAAAAAGCTCTTGTTCTGCCCGCAGGATATGGAGGCTATTATATTTATCGAGGAATCGTTTATGAGCTACCAATGACGAATCAAGGTAGGCTTTAGTCATTTTATTGTCGCGTATTTTAAAATAATACTTGCAGATAACCGGATACAATAATCTTTCAAGGTCATGATAATCAGACTTCTCGATGTAAAGAAGTGTAGAATCTATCATACTTTTGGCCTTCCTCACATCATCTTTTTCGATATAACATTGCGCAAGACCTAGTGAACCGTATGAAGCAGAACGGTAATCGTAGTCTAATAGTGTACGGGCAATACTTGCTTCAAAATATGGTATGGCTTTATCGTATTGTTCCCTCAGAATAAGGCTGTGTCCAAGGTTGCACAAAGAAATAGCATCGTGTAAAGATTTATCTTTTACAACATCTTCATTGGCAAATGCCGACCTGAAATAATACTCGGCAGAGTCGATCTGCCCTTTCAGATTATAATAAGTACCAAGCGTATTTCGTGCTTTTATATTCGACCGGTCGTAAAAATATTTCGAGGGCTTCATCGCCTTACGGAGATAAGGTATCGCCTTTTCATAGTCCCTGAAAAAAAAGTAAGCCTCCCCTATTTTGAAATATATGCGTCCTTTATCGGGATATTGATCGTCCGTCGCTTTCTGTAAAATCTTATCTATTAATCCTATTTGATGGAATGCTTTGGCATACTTCATAGACGACCAGTAGATATCGAAAACAGATACCATGCTTCTCAATTGCATAGTGATGTTATTCTCCTCTTCTGCTTTGTTTACGATAGCCTGCATCTTTTTTACCTTCGTCTTTAATTCGTATTCATTATCATCCGGCAATGAAAGTACAGCTACAAAGTCAGCTTCATTCTCGAGTTCGTTGCTTTCATAGATCTTTGCTACCTGCCGCATTTTTGATACCTCATAGTCTTTTTTGTCATCTGGGAGATACTGGAAAACTTCTTCGTAGTATTCATACATATCATCCAGTATTGGCAGATACCCTTTGCAGGCATAGTTAGCAAAGACTGTATCGGAATTATAATAAATCGTTTTATCATATTTCTCGATATAGGCGCTATCAGTAGTGTTCCCGTTAATTACGAGAGCAGAGAAAGAAAAAAAGAAGAATAGTAAAGTTTTTTTTAATGTAAATTTGTGCATCGATTCAGTGTACATTCTCCAACATACGTCAGGTAGTTTATATAAGTCTCAAAAACAGTGTAATATATAACAAATATTTTATTATTTAATATAAAAAAACCTATTATTTATTTAAATTGTCTTTATTATACATTTATTAAAGCTTAATAAAAGAAAAAAAGCATTGAACCGCTGCTCTTTTGTAAAATAAGTTAATATTACTCTAAATAAGCTTTAACAACTTCTTTGTCCGAAAAGTCGGAAATGACTGCATAAGTATAATCTTTCAGGAAATCGGCGGGTAAAGTTGTAGCTATACCTATCACTCTCATAAAAGCATATGTAGCCGCTTTGATCCCGGTAAAAGAGTCTTCGAAAACGGCGCATTCGGAGGAAAGGACTCCAAGATTATTTTTTGCCAATACATAGCCCATAGGGTCGGGTTTACCTTTTTTTATACTGTCGGAAGTTATGATAGTATCGAAAGTATCTTCCAGCGATAACTGACTGAGAGCTACTCTCACTTTACTGGCCGGAGAACTGGTTACCAAACCTACCCTATAGCCTTCTTTCTTTAGATATGCTATGAATTCCAATACTCCCGGAATAACTTTTTTAGTATAATCAATAGATTGCTCCATATCGAAACAAGCCTTTCTTATTGCTAGTTTCTCTTCGGCGGAAGAAATGGCAAAGTAAAGTTCTATAACGGAATTGAGAGTCATACCCTTGATTACAGCCGGAAAATTTTCTATTTTGATTTCATTTTCCAAAGCAATCTTATTCCAGAATTTGTCATATTCACGCTCTGTATCGACTACTACTCCGTCCAAACCAAATAAAATGGTGCTGATCTTACTTTTTGTCATTTCTTCTAATCATATATCATTATTACTCAACACTAAGACAGACAAAGTAAAGTATTTTTTTTCTCCCAGCAAATTCATATTAAATAAAAAAGAGGGATAATGATTACCCCTCCTTTTCATTATGTAATAAATAATGTATTATTTTTTCTTTTCCAGCCTTTCTGCTCTCTTTCCGCTTTCAGGGTGAGTAGAGAAAAGTTGTCTTACCTTACTTTTATCTACATTTGCATCATCCTGTAATTTTTGGATAACGCGTAGGGCAGATGCCATTGCTTGCGGGTCTTTACCACATTTTTTCAATAGTTCATAGCCATAATCATCAGCTGCATATTCTGCTTTTTGCGAAAATTGAGCACCAGCCAGAGCTTCACCCAACTCACCTAGCTGTGAATCCGTAAGTGCAGCAGCCGTACCGCCTGTAGAACCTACTGCATCTTTCAGTGCAGATGTAAGCAGTGCTTTCTTGAAAGCGTCTTTAGAATCTTTATTTACGATATGTCCTATTTCATGGCCGATTATACCCAATATTTCATCATCTGTCATCAACTCCATTAACCCTGCAAAAACACGAATACTGCCGTTAGCACAGGCAAAGGCATTCTGGTCTACTACAAAATAAGATTTGATATCAAGACCTTTTCTTTCACTTTCAGGGATCTCAGCTACTATTTTTTCGAGGCGCTGAGCGAAGCCGCTTCTTTTAGGGCCTTCATCAGTTGAATTACAAACCGGATTGTGTTCGTCCATCCAGTCGATGTATTCCTGACAATACTGTGCTATCTCTGCATCAGATACTGTTAAGGCTCTTGCAGTTTTTTTGGCTGCATCGATGTGTTTTGTGTTTAGTTTACCGAATTGTGCATTTACTGTAAAGCTGCAAGATAGTATCAAGGCCAGCGCAAGTAGTAGTTTTTTCATAAAAAATTAATGTTTGAGTTAATATTTAAATTACTTGTCAACTTTTTTCGAGATGAAGTATAGGGTATCCCTTACCCTCTCCATCGTATTCGTCGCGACCGACTTCTTTAAATCCGAAGTGGTAGTAAAAATTCAAAGCCTGCGTATTTTGTTCATTTACATCGACATGTATGGCATGCAGTTTATTCACTGCGTAGTCGAGAAGTATCTTTCCTATGCCCGTGCCCCTGCTTTCATTATCTACAAAAAGCATTTCTATACTATCATCGTCAACACCGAGAAATGCCTTGATAACACCTTTATCATCCGTATATTTAAACAAATCTACATGCTGAAAATAGATAGGGATATGCCGTTTGTAGAATTCAAAATCTTCGTCTGACAAGAAATCATGAGTAGCTTTTACAGCGCTTTCCCATATTGCTATCAATGCAGGGTAATCTTTTTTGTCTGCCGGACTAATCATATCATATAATTTTTTAGTATTCAATCAATATTAATAACTTTTTCGTTTTCAAATTTATTCAGTGCCACGATCTTTGAAAAACTATCCGCATTCATGTCTTCCTCGGCATTCATTATAAATTTCACAGGCACTTTTCCACAATATGAGGCCCATTGAGAATAAGAACTAGGCGGCCCGATAATATATGAACATTTTGATAAAGCATATAAATCTTTAGGTCCGGATGAGTCGGGAATGATAAAGCAATCAAGTTCATTAAAATTATTAAGATTCAGATTTTCATTCGAACATAATAAGAATTTTACTTTTTGCCCTTTGTCAGAAAACTGTTTCTCTAACTTTTTCATCACCGACAGATATTCTTCATCGGAATAATAAAAAATGCCATTATTCCATACATCATAATCGCCGCGCCGGATATGTACGCCGATTACAATCTGATTATTTAACGATGCAAAAACATTATCTACCGGATTCACAATTTCACTCCTGAATGTGAATATTTTACGGATTTCATCCGATTGCTTTATTACCAGTTCAACATTACCTAAACGGTTCGACCAGCCCTCTATTAAATTAAGTTTAAATAATTTCGAAAAAAGATTGGGCTTTCCGTTTTGTATCTGCCCTCTGGCTTTCATGGACATCAAAAGCCTCTTAAAAAGCTTTCTCGATGCAAATTTAATATATTTATTTATGTTCAGATTCTCAAAGGGCTCCGAATATTCGTCAAAGTTGATAACAAGCACCTTTTCTTTATATTCAAGCCCGTATGCTATGGACGGTAACAATGACCATATCCTGTTGCATAACTGACCGGGAGAATCATAATTTACAATCATAACCTAAAGGTTATTTATACATTGAATCTGAAATGCATAATATCACCGTCCTGTACTACGTATTCCTTACCTTCCACATTCATCTTTCCGGCTTCTTTCACTGCAGCTTCAGAACCAAGAGTTATAAAATCATTATACTTAATTACTTCGGCACGGATAAATCCTTTTTCAAAATCGGTATGAATTACTCCTGCACATTGCGGGGCTTTCCATCCGGCAGTGAATGTCCAAGCACGTACTTCCTGTACTCCGGCAGTAAAATAGGTCTGAAGTCCAAGCAATTTATAGGCTGCTTTAATCAGACGTGCCACACCCGATTCCTGAAGTCCTATTTCAGTTAAAAACATTTCGCGTTCTTCATAGGATTCGAATTCGGCTATTTCCGACTCTATTTTTGCGGCAACAACAAGTATCTCGGCATCTTCATCTTTGATAGACTCGCGCACCTGTTCTACATATGCATTACCCGAAACAGCGCTGGCTTCGTCTACATTACACACATATAGTACAGGCTTATAAGTCAGCAGATATACTTCTTTCGCTATCTTTTCGTCTTCTTTATTATCGAATTGGACTGTACGTGCAGATTTTCCCTGCTCCAGCGCTTCTTTGAAACGCAACAGGATTTCATAAGCACGTTTAGCATCTTTATCTCCACCTGTCTTCGCCTGTTTCTCTACTTTCTGAATACGTGACTGTACGGTTTCCAAGTCTTTCAACTGAAGTTCTATATCGATAATCTCCTTATCGCGCACAGGATTTACACTACCGTCCACATGAGTAATATTATCATCATCGAAACAACGCAGCACATGCAATATAGCATCCGTTTCGCGGATATTGGCAAGAAATTTATTTCCCAGACCTTCACCTTTGCTAGCACCTTTTACAAGCCCTGCAATATCTACTATCTCTACAGTAGTGGGTACTATACGATTCGGTTTTACCAGTTCGGCAAGTTTATTCAGACGTTCGTCGGGAACAGTGATAACACCTACATTGGGTTCTATTGTACAAAAAGGAAAATTCGCCGATTGAGCCTTGGCGTTCGATAAACAGTTGAAAAGAGTAGATTTTCCCACATTCGGAAGGCCTACTATACCACATTGTAATGCCATTATTCAGTTTTAAATTATTTTGGCTACAAAGGTAAGACTTTTTTGTGTAGCATTAAAACTTAATAAACAAGCATTCAGATTATCACTTACTTTCTTCCGCCATAGAAGCAGCGGCAGTAAATAAAATATCGGTTGAAGAATTGAGTGCGGTCTCCATCGAATCCTGTATAACACTTATCGTCATCCCTACTCCGACTACAAGCATAGCCGTATCTGTAGGAATATTAAAAAGGCTGCAAGCAACAGGAATAAGTAATAAAGAACCACCCGGCACACCGGATGCTCCGCAAGCACCTAAAGCTGAAACTATACTGAGAAGTATAGCTGTAAAAATATCGACTTCTATACCTAAGGTATGTACAGCTGCCAGAGTGAGAACTGTAATAGTTACTGCAGCGCCCTCCATATTTATAGTTGCACCTAAAGGTATAGTTACCGAATAGGTATCTTCATCAAGATTAAGTTTTTTAGCCAAAGCCAAATTTACGGGAACATTTGCAGCCGAACTACGGGTAAAGAATGCCGTAATTCCGCTGTCTTTTAAACATGTGAATACAAGAGGGTAGGGGTTTCGTTTTATTTTCAGGAATACAATTATAGGATTAACTACCAATGCTATAAATAACATTGTACCTACTAAAACAAGCACAACATGCAGATATTCCAGTAAAGTACCCAAACCTGTGGAAGCAACCGTAGCAGCTACTAATCCGAAAATACCTACAGGTGCAAACCGTATGATAGTCTTAACTATGAAAATAACGGCATCCGATAAATCGTTAAAAATAGATTTAGTATTATCCGATGCTTTCCTAAGAAAAAATCCTAACCCTATAGCCCATGCCAGTATTCCTATGAAGTTAGCATTCATTAATGCATTAACAGGATTATCTACTATCTTAAATAAAATATCTTTCAATACATCCAATATTCCCGAAGGTGGAAGTATATCTATCTCCTGCCCGCCCCTCAATGTCAGAAAAGACGGAAATATAAAACTGGCAATAACGGCAACTAAAGCTGAGAGGAAAGTACCTAATAAATACAAAAGGATGACAGATTTTATATTTGTTTTCTGTCCTGATTTATGATTGGTAATAGAAGATATTATCAGTAAGAAAACCAGAACAGGTGCAGCTGCCTTCAAAGCAAAAAGGAATAAATCTCCCAGTAAGCCGACAGAAAGAGCAGCTTCAGGTAGAAATATTCCCAATAATATACCTAAAAGTAATCCGATAGATATTTGAATAACCAGATTTCCGTTTAAAATAAATTTCTTAATATCCATAATTATTCAATATCTGCCAGTATTATTTAATTATCGCACAAAACCTGATCGATTACAGCCTTTGCCGCTTTCTCCATTACGGCATATCCTTCGGCATTAGGGTGTACACCATCGCTACCGTAACTGCTTATTAATCCTCTGTTCTCATCATGCATTACAGCATAATAGTCTATATAAGCAAATCCGTTAGATGAAGCATATTCTTTAATACCGGCATTCAGTTCTGCTATTTTAAGAGGCACTTCTTTTACTTCCTTTCTCCATGGATATTCGTATACAGGAAGCACAGAAGACAAGATTACTTTGATGCCATTAGCTTTTGCCAGTTCGGCCATAGATTTAATATTTCCCAGTGTGAAATCGGGATCATAAGGCCCTGTATTGAGTGCTATATCATTTGTCCCAATATTGATCACAACAGCTACAGGTTTGAGATCTATTACATCCCGACGAAAACGGGAAAGCAACTGCGGACTTGTCTGCCCTCCTATCCCTCTGCCTATATAATTATTTGATTTGAAAAAATCGGGACGCTGTCCCGGCCATCCGTCAGTTATCGAATTACCTATAAATACTACCCTGTTTTCACCTTTGGCAGGTGGTGCTAATTCGCTGTTTGCCTTTGCATACCTCTGCAAACCTATCATTTCATTAAATTGCTGGGCTTTAGAAAACAAACCGAAAAAAGAAAAAAACGAAGCCATTAAAATAAGTTTCTTCATTGCTGATTTAAGTTTATATTATTTTAAAATCTGAAAGTATATCCTACGCTGTAAAATATCTTATCGCCATACGGAGAATTTTTATCCTGAACCACATCGTATTGTATCATGGCTATCATCCCTCCAAGACGTAATCCGCCACCGACCAGGAACGAAGGTACGAATTTACTTTCACTCGACTCGAATCCGTCGTTATATTTTATAGTCTGCCACATACGGCTTATTTCGGGCTGGACTCCCAATACAATATATTCGACAGGGTAGAAACGGCCGAATATATCAAAGCTGGCATAACTGCTCGACCATTTATAGTCGTAATACTTATCTTTATAATAAGTATATCCTAAACCGGCGCCCAAAGTAAAGTATTTAGAAAAATCATACCCTACCTGCGGAGAAATACCTACAACAGTATAATCACCAAACTGCAGGCTGAAATTACCGCCTATCGAAAGTTTCGACATATCGAATCCGGAACCGGATCGTTGATTGTTATTAGACCTTGTTGTTGTTTGAGTTCGGGTAGTAGTTGTTCTACGCTGGTCATATACATTCCCGTCATTATCTACATAGATCTGTGAAAAGGCCGTAAGACATACACATACAGATAAAATAAACAATAAAAATATCTTTTTCATATCTTATAAATTTTCATTTAATACATTATTTATAGCTTTCTGTACCAGAGGCTCCATTACGGCATAGCCTTGCTCACTAGGGTGTAATCCGTCGAAAGTATATCCGGATTTCATACCTTTATCCTGTTCATTTACCATTGCTGAATAATAATCCACAAATTGGTATCCGTTTTCATCAGCGTATGCTTTCATTTCCGAATTCAGGTCTTTTATCTTTTCGGTAATATTTTTTATGTGGCTTTTCCAACCATATCCGTCGGAAGGTAAAACACCTGTCAACACCACTTTAATACCATTGATTTGCGCAAGCTGAGCCATAGATTTTATATTATCAATAGTAAATACAGGGTCATATTCTCCTGTATTTTCAGCTATATCGTTTATTCCTGCATTAATAACAACAACTTTCGGTTTCAAGTCTATTACATCCTGACGAAAACGAAGCAATAACAGCGGACTTGTTTGTCCTCCGATGCCCCGGCATGTATAGTTATTCTCCTTAAAGAATTTGTAACGAAGATGTACCCAGTTCTCGGTAATGGAATTACCTATAAATATAACCCTGTTTTCTTCCGGTTGAGGTTCTTTCATCTGGCTGTTCGCCCATGCATAGGCATTCAGTTTGAAAATATTTCTATTTCTTTTATTCTTGTAATAATCGATGCCGATATATCCTATGGCTACAACATTTACAATCAAAGACAAAATAAATATTACTTTTAAAAAGGTTCTTTTCATATATGGTATCCGGTAATTAAACTCTAATTATTTAAACATACAAACCAAACTGAATGTTATCATCAAATGATATTAATATTATTCTTTTTATTTAAAACTTTAAAAAACTCATTGTGGTGATTATTGGCTGTTAATTATGTTCATTGTTTTCTATAAAAAGACTTGTATATTCCGTTATTAAAATTTGTTTGTATAAGATGTGCGAGTTATTAAACGTGATAAAATTAGGCAAATTATTTGTATCTAGCCTCTTGTGAACTTTATTAAAATAATGTTGATAACTATAATTGTTGAAAAAAAGACAAATAAGAAATGACACTTTACTGTTGATAAACCAATGAAATGTTATACAATAAATTGATGTGATTTTTAATTGTTATTCGCGACATATTTTATATATGAAGTTTTTGTTGAATAAATGCTACATTTTAATTAAAAAATATATCAACAGTTTTCAACAGCTTATCAACATGTTTTCATATTTATAAATAAAAGTGATTTATATCATTTTAAATAGCATATTACCAGATAAATATATAATTTTGTTACTTATTAAATAAAAAAATTGAAGGATGAAAGATTTTTTTAAGAGTTTATTGGCCTCTATTTTAGGCTGCTCTATAGTATTAGGTGTTCTTTTCCTGATATTCTTTGTCACGTTGGCAGCAATGTCTACAAAGGAACAATATACATTAAAAGACAATACGGTTCTCACCCTAAAGCTCGACGGCATTTTGGCCGAAAGGATAGAAGAAGAGAATCCTTTACTGGCAATATTGGGCCAGAACAATGAAGCCCAACTGGGCTTGGATGATATTCTTTCATCTATAAAGAAAGCAAAGGATAACGATAAGATAAAAGGTATCTATATTCATGCAGGAGCATTTTCTGCTGCCAATGCGTCTCTTAAAGAAATAAGGGATGAACTTGTCGATTTTAAGGAAAGCGGTAAATTTATCGTAGCTTATGGCGATGTTTATACACAGGGATGCTATTATATAGCTTCTGTAGCCGATAAGTTGATCATGAATCCGCAGGGTAATCTCGATTTGCACGGACTTTCATCTTCTCCTATGTTCTATACAGGTCTGTTGCAAAAGTTAGGTATAGAAATGCAGATATTCAAGGTAGGTACTTTTAAATCTGCGGTAGAACCTTTCATGCTCGATAAGATGAGCGATGCTAACAGACAGCAGGTATCCTCTTATATAAATGATATGTGGTCTACTATTACAACTGAAATATCGGATTCAAGGAGTATATCGGTCGATAAACTGAATACTATTACAGATTCACTCGCCTTGTTCAAAGAACCGAAGGTATGCGTTCAGGACGGCTTGGTAGATACATTAATGTATGAAACGGGAGTAAGGGAATATATCACTTCACTTATTATAGGACTGGACGATGTGAAGAATTTGAAGTTGGCCTCTGTAAAAGATATGGTAACTGTACCTACATCAAAAGGAACTAAATCGTCCGATGTGATAGCCGTATTGTATGCTGAAGGGTCAATCACCGACGGTTCGGGTTACGACGGAATTACCAGCAGACGATTTGTAAAAGAATTGCAGAAACTGAAAGATAATGATAAGGTAAAAGCTGTAGTTTTCCGTGTAAATTCTCCCGGAGGTAGCGCGTATGCATCCGAGCAGATATGGAAAGCGGTCAGTGACCTGAAAGAAAAGAAACCGGTAGTTGTATCCATGGGTGACTATGCTGCATCTGGAGGTTACTATATATCTTGCAGTGCATCTAAAATTATTGCGCAGCCTAATACCTTGACAGGTTCGATAGGTATATTCGGGATGTTCCCGAATGTAGAAGGGCTTACTAAAAAAGTCGGGCTTACATTCGATAATGTAAAAACAAATAAGCATGGAGATTTCGGTGACTTGACACGCCCGATGAGAGAAGATGAAAAGGCTATCCTGCAGAATTATATAGAACGTGGATATGACTTGTTCCTTACCCGTTGTTCTGATGGTCGCAATATAGCTAAGAATGCACTCGATTCTATTGCACAAGGTCGTGTATGGACAGGAAGACAAGCACTAGAAATTGGTCTTGTAGATGCTCTCGGCGATTTGGATATGGCAATAGAAGAAGCAGCTAAATTGGCCGATCTCGAAAATTATTCACTGAATAGTTTTCCTAAAAAGAGAGATTTCTTCCAATCGTTGATGAGCGACCAAAAAGAAGAAATCGCCACACAGGTAATGAAAGAATATCTCGGCAGTGACTATCAATTATTCAAAACAATAAAAGAAATTAAAGAGCAGGACTTTATACAGGCGCGTATGCCTTACGATGTTGATGTGCGATAAAGTCTGCACTATATAAGAATGATAAAAATTCCGTCCGTACATATCAATAAATGGTTGCTGCCGTTTTCATGGTTGTACGGGCTGATTGTGTTTATACGTAACAAATTTTTCGACTGGGGAATACTGAAACACGAAGAGTTCGATATACCTGTTATCTGCGTAGGAAATGTGACAGTCGGAGGAACAGGAAAGACGCCCCATACCGAATATCTTGTGCAGTTACTGCAGCAAAAATATAGGGTAGGGGTTCTCAGTCGTGGATATAAGCGTAAATCGAAAGGTTTCGTTCTTGCCGATGCAAAATCTACCAGCCTCGATCTTGGCGATGAATCTTTCCAGATTAAGAAGAAATTTCCCGATGCTATTGTAGCTGTAGATGGCAACAGGCGAAGAGGAATAAAAGAAATGTTGGCACTGGATAATGCGCCGGAAGTAATCATTTTAGACGATGCTTTCCAGCATAGATATGTAAAACCTTCTTATACTATTATTCTGTCGGATTTCAATCGTCCGGTATATGAAGATACTCTTATGCCTGCCGGACGACTTAGGGAACCGGCTTCGGCTCTCCGTAATGCCAATATTATAATGGTGACGAAGTGTCCTGACGATATGCAGCCGATAGATTTCCGTATCATTTCGCATGATATAAATGCATTTCCATATCAGGGACTTTATTTCACTCAGTTTAAATATAATCAGTTGCAACCGGTATTTAAAGATGTTGCCGAAGAGCAGCCTTTAGATATCCTGAAAGATAAAGATATTCTGTTGGCAACAGGTATCGCCTCTCCTACCCTTATACTAAAAAAGCTGAAAGAATATACAGATAAAATTGATACGGTAATTTATCCCGACCATTATAATTTTAAACCGAAAGATGTAAAATATCTCGTCAGCAGGTTTACGAATACATTATCGGATAATAAAATAATTCTGGTAACAGAAAAAGATGCTACACGCCTGGTTTTATTCACCGATATAGACGAGGATATAAAGAAACACATATATTATCTTCCTATCGAAGTTTCATTTTTGGATAAGGAAGAAGAATTTAAAGAAAAGATATTTAAACATGTTAGAGAAAATTCAGGAAACCGCCGCCTTTATAAGAAATAGCGTACCGGTAGTTCCACAAATTGCCATTATATTGGGCACAGGCCTTGGCGAACTGGTACATGAAATCACAGATAAACGGGATATCCCTTACGAAAGTATACCTAATTTTCCTGTTTCTACTGTAGAAGGACATAGCGGAAAGCTTATATTCGGAAAGCTCGGCGGTAAGGATGTGATTGCTATGCAGGGACGCTTTCATTATTATGAAGGATACACCATGCAGGAAGTAACATTCCCTATCCGCGTATTCCAATTACTGGGTGTTCGTTACCTTTTCGTATCTAATGCAGCAGGTGGTATGAATGGCAGCTTCGATATAGGCGATATCATGCTTATAGACGACCATATAAATACTTTCCCTGAGCATCCTCTGCATGGAAAGAACTATAATGAATTGGGTACACGCTTCCCGGATATGAGTAATGCATATGATAAGGAACTTCGCCTGATGGCTATGGAAATAGCGAGGGAGAACAATATAAAACTGCAGCACGGCGTATATGTAGGAACACAAGGCCCGACATTCGAAACCCCTGCCGAATACAACTGGTTTCGTATCATTGGTGGCGATGCTGTAGGAATGTCTACCGTACCCGAAGTTATCGTAGCTAATCATGCTAAAATGAAAGTGATGGCTTTTTCTATAATTACCGATATAGGTATTATCGGCAAGATAGTGGAAGTAACACACGAAGATGTACAGGAAGCCGCTAAAATTGCACAACCGAAAATGGCATATATAATGCAGGAAGTGATAAATAGAATAAATTAATAAAGAAGGGGTTCATTTGAACCCCTTCTTTATTAATTTATTCTACAATCGTATCAGAATTTATATCCTAGATTGATATATGCAGCTCTGTTCTTCATTTTAGTATCCTTATATATTTTTGTCAGACCCTGATCCGCAGCAAGACTGATTTCTATTCTTTCAAAGAATTCAACTCCTACAGCTCCGCCTATACCAAAATCGAATTTGTTACTGTCATCATGGAAAAAATCCTGATCTTCGATTTCTTTTTTATCCCATTTTATCTTTCCTCCTACGCCATATGCAAAATATGGTCCCAGGTGAACAAGAAGTTTAGTGCCGGGAGCAATATCAAATTTGTATCCTGCATGTATAGGTAACTGAAGATACATGGCATTATATGAAGCTTTGTCTGTAACAGAATTTTTTCCGCCGGGCAGAGTGAGCGACATTTCTTTGCCTTTAGCACCTTTAGTTGTGAACTCAAGACCAGACAATAGGTAAAAATTGCTTGGCAAAGCAAGTTCTGCAGTTACTCCAATGTTGAAGCCCACCTTAATTTTATCTTCCATTTTTTGTATTTCAGATAAATTCATTCCGGCTTTTACTCCGAAAGTCAGGGGAAGCTGTGCAAACATACTCGTACTGACAATAAGGCTGATAAGTAATGCAAAAGAAATTTTTATAATTCTCATAATATCAATTAATTTAATAAATAATCTATGTTCTAAGACATCCTAAAATTATATAAATAATTTTGTTAAACAAAAAAATGTTAAGAAAGTGAGTACATTATACATTTGTAATAGGGTTTCCGCAGCATTAAATATATTAGTATAATCTTTTTTGTAAGTTAGCAAGATTGGAAAAGTTTATAAATCGTAGGGTAGATACTTTTGTAATGAAATAACTATAGACAATGGAACAGAAAACAATTACCAGAGAAGAATATGCCAAACGCATAAATACTGTAATAGAATATATAGGCAGTAATCTGGATAAGGAAATGGATTTGAACGAGCTGGCCGGCGTTTCAAATTTTTCTGTCTATCATTTCCACAGAATATTCCGTGCCATTGTAGGTGAGCCTATAGGTGCTTTTATTGTAAGGATACGTGTCGAGACTGCAGCCCGACTGTTGAGGTACACATCTTTGCCGATTCAGGATATAGCCTATAATGTGGGATATGCTACCCCCTCTTCTCTGACAAAGGTTTTCCGTCAGTTCTATAATATTTCACCGACAGATTATAGAAATAATAAAAGTTATACCATTATGAAACCATTACAACCGACTTCCGATGTGCAGTTGAAAGCTCCTAAAATAGTAGAGCTGGAAACTAAAAAAGCAATATACGTACGCTTACAGGGCGATTACCGTACAGTAGATTATGCCGGTGCTTTTAAGAAACTATGGGCATTTGTAAAAGAAAACGGGCTATATTCCGCCGGAATCGAGCATCTATCTATCTCGCATGACGATCCTAAAGTAACCGAAACTGAAAAACTCCGCACAGATGTATGCCTTGTAATAACCAAACCTGTAGAACCGAAAGGAGAAATAGGCGTGCGGGAAATTTTGGGAGGCAAGTTTGCTATATTTACTTATGTAGGACCATATGATGACCTCGAGAATGTTTTCAATACTGTTTACCGCAAATGGCTGCCTGAAAGCGGATATAAGCTTCGTATGGAGCAGGGATTCGAGAAATATATAAATGATCCCAATAGAGTGACTCCGGACAAGTTGAAAACAGAATTGTATATTCCTATAGAATAAGGATAAAGCAGCAAAGAACTAAGTCCCGAAAAGTTAAACTACTTTTCGGGGCTTTTGATATGACTTATATAATTTCGAACTGAAAAATATGCGAAACATTTGCACAATAAAAACACTTCTTTTATATTTGCGTAACTAGTTACATAATTAATTACAATAAATAAATGGATTTTTTCAACCAAACAGGTAAAATGGCTATCGGTAGCAGGCTGAGGATGCTCACCGACTTGATAACTGAAAATGCTTCCCAAATTTACAGACTATATGATGTGGATCTAAAAGCCAAATGGTTTCCCGTATTTTTTGTCTTGTCGGCAGGGGAATCTAAAACAATAACTGCCATTGCCAAAGAAATCGGACATTCTCACCCCTCGGTAAGCAATATAATAAAAGAAATGGTGGCAAAAGGCTTAGTGAAAGAATTAAAAGACAAGACAGACGGCAGGCGGAATGTTGTAGGACTATCGGCAAAAGGCAAGCTCGTTGCCGAAAAACTCACTGAACAATATGTTGATGTAACCGCTGCTATCGACAGCATTTCCTGTCAGACTAAAAACGATTTATGGAAAGCGATAGAAGAATGGGAATTTCTTTTATCCGAAAAGTCGCTTCTGAAACGTGTGGAAGAAGAGAAAAAAGCACGTGAAAGTAAGTATGTACAGATAATCTCTTATACGCCTCACTATCAGCAGATATTCAGAAGCCTGAACGAACAATGGATCAAGTCTTATTTCGAAATGGAGGAAGCCGATTATAAGGCACTGGATAATCCTGAGGAATATATTTTAAAGAACGGCGGATATATTTTCATTGCATTGTATAAAGACCAGCCTGTAGGCGCATGTGCCTTACTTAAAATGAAAGACGAACATTATGATTATGAACTGGCAAAAATGGCTGTCAGTCCTAATGCTCAAGGTAAAAATATAGGTTTCCTGCTGGGACGGGCTGCTATAAACAAAGCTATTGAACTGGGAGCATCTAATGTCTATCTGGAAAGCAATACCATACTCAAACCCGCTATCAACCTTTATCAAAAATTGGGTTTTAAAAAGGTTGTAGGGCATTCCACGCCTTATAAAAGATGCAATATACAAATGGAATTGACACTAAAATAGCAAAAAATGATATACGAAAATAAGATTGCAATTGTAATCAAAAACGACCTGAAGGACTGGCAGAAACTGAATGTCGTTTCCTTTCTGGCCTCTTCTGTGGCTATACGTTTTCCGGAAATACATGGAGAACCCTTTGTAAATGCATCGGGCACAAGCTATTTGCCTTTTATAAAACAACCGATGATGATATATGCAGCCAATAATGATGAGGAGATAAAAAGAGCATTCAACAGAGCTAAAGACAGAGATTTATCTATCGGTATCTATACCGAGCCGCTATTTTCTACAAAATGTGAAGAAGAAAATCATATCGAAATAGGTAAATATACCGATGAGAACCAGGTGCTTGCAGGGATGATAATATATGGTGAGAATAGAAAAGTAAGCAAAGCGCTCGATGGTTTGAAAATTCACCAATAGAGTTATATAATGCAAAACGGAGTAAAGTATCTATTTATCGGGATACTTCACTCCGTTTGTCAATATTCATTTATTTTTGTAATTCTTCCACTTTTTCCTGTAATTCCACTATTTTTTTATCTTGCTCAATCACATACAAAGTCAGTTCCTCTATTTTTTGTAAAAGTTTAGCCTGCATCGTTCCCAAATCTATTCCGTTTTCTTTCACTTCTTTTTCAGAAGGAATATCGGGTAAATGCTGTTTTTCTTTGATATGCTTTTCTACTTCTGAAAGACTGATAAGATTATAATCGGGAGCAAAAACAAAGTCACTCCAGTCCGGTATCTGGATTTTTACTTCTTTGGCACGGATTAATGTACTGACATCAAGAGTTGTGCTTTTAATTCTGCCATTTACATCCAGTTTGGAAGTCGGCTGGGGAGTGCCTATACCTACATTACCGTCCATTCTTACTACAAACCATTCATGAAAAACTTTGGTATCCCATTCGGTAGTACCAACAACCAAACGGTCTTCAATTGCAAAGCCATCTCCCACATTAATCCTTAAATCCGTTGTCTCCTGTTGAGGTGTATATTTAGCGATCCATACAGGATCATTACTCAAAGCGGTACCTTTCAAAATTAATCTGTTACCCAGCCCCCATTTATTAGAGATATCTTTTCCTATTCTTATCTCTCCCGTTGCTGTTAAATCACCTTCTATAACCTGCTCTTGTGCCGATAGGTTCATTACAAATAATAGTAAACACACAATAAATAAAGTCTTCTTCATAGTATTTGTCTCTTTAAAATTAAATTATGGAAAGCAAAAGTAATTGTAATAAATGAAATAGAGATTAAAGAAGTATAGATTCTAGCTTAAATTATAAAGAACGGAGTGAAATATCCCGTAAAAAGAAATACTTCACTCCGTTTGATATAATACAATTCAGGATTTATCTTACATTATCCCGTTTTCTCTTAATTTCAATTGCCATTTCCATGCCGACTCCATTGTGTCGTCAATGTTTTCTTTGGCAGTCCAGCCGAGTACTGTGTTTGCATGTTTAGGCTCTGCCCATATTTTTTCTATATCTCCGGCACGGCGTCCTACTATCTTATAGTTTAGTTTTTTGCCTGATACTTTTTCAAATACATTGATAAGTTCAAGTACCGAAACTCCGCGGCCTGTTCCCAGATTGAATATCTCTACCTTATCCTGCGATTTGTCTTCCAGCATGCGATCGATAGCAATTACATGGGCTTTAGCTAAGTCTACCACGTTGATGAAGTCACGGATACACGAACCGTCAGGCGTATTATAATCATCTCCGAATACGCTCAGCTGTTCACGGACGCCTATTGCTGTCTGTGTGATAAACGGAACAAGGTTTTGAGGGACGCCATTAGGCAGTTCGCCGATTTCAGCAGACGGATGTGCGCCTATCGGGTTAAAGTAGCGCAGTATGATGCTTTTGATATCTGCTCCCGAGCGGACAAAGTCCTTTATTATCTCTTCGTTTATCTGCTTGGTATTTCCATATGGAGATTCTGCCGGCTTCACCGGAGCAGTTTCATCTATCGGGTTTACATCCGGCTCGCCATATACGGTACACGACGATGAAAAAACAATATTCTTAACATCGAACTGAGGCATCAGATCCAAAAGGTTGATAAGGGAATTCAGATTATTCCTGTAATAAAGCAGAGGCTTTTGTACCGATTCGCCTACAGCCTTGCTTGCTGCAAAATGTATAATCCCTTTGATGTCGGGATGTGCGGTAAACAGTTTTTTTAATCCTTCGAGGTCATTGCAATCCAGTTTTTCAAACACGGGCCTTATGCCTGTGATGCGTTCTATCCCGTCGATAGAATCGGCTGTAGAATTTGATAAGTCGTCGATAACCACGACAGAATACCCTGCATTCTGCAGTTCAACAACAGTATGCGAACCGATGTATCCGGCTCCTCCTGTTACAAGTATTTTCCCTTTCATTATCAGTGTGTTTTTAATTAAGGCATAAAGATACAAAATCGTAAATAAAGTTAACGCGAAGAGGGAAACTTTGTAAAAATTAATGACGGTAAATTATGAATTTTCACCATTAATTTACTGTTTGGATTTTAAGATTTTATCAATTTCACTTAACTGTTCATCGCCAAGATATTGCCATTTAGCTAAAATCTTACCCTGTTTATCTATCAGAACGTAATAGGGAATAGCTTCTATACCATAGGAATCGGATATGTCATTTTCTATAAAGACTGTTTCATCTATGTCTGGTTTGCTGAGTACCTGTGGCCAGTCATCAAGTTTATATTTATCGATTGCTTTCAGCCAGTCATTTTTTTCTCCATCCAGCGAAACTCCGATTATTGCTAATCCTTTATCTTTATATTGTTTATGTAATTGTTTTACTTTAGGAATTTCTTTTATGCAAGGGGCACACCAGCTTGCCCAACAATCGATGAGAACATACTTATCTTGTGCCAAATCAGAAAATTTGATTATTTTTCTGGAAGTGTCTTCTCTTTCGAAATCAGGTGCAGTATCTCCTACTTCGTATATTTTATTATTTTGCTGCTTTTCATTATGTTCAATTTGCTTCTTAGCGAGCTTACCGGCTAATGTTTTTTTAGCCGCATCGGGTAAACTATTGTAAACCTTATTGAGGGTATCTATACTTATTAGCCCTCTTTTTGCGACTATATATAGTAAATCGGGCGCTATATGGTAATCAGGGTGTTTCGATATAAAATCAAGGCGTTTTTTATCTATCCTTTCATTGGCAGCAATTAATTCGGGTCTCTTTTGCCCATGTATATTCCTTAAGCTGTCTTGTGCTACATGATTATCATTGAGTAAAATCATTTGATTTATAATATCCTGAAGGCAATCTATTTTTTCTTGAATATTTTTTTCATCAAGCTCTAGTTCTTTTTTTAATTCAATATTTTCTTTTTCAGCTTTTGTTCCTGATAGTTCATAGCTGTAAGGATTATTTTTATCAACAATTAATTTCATGTGGGTGGGTTCCAGATATATGCGAAAATCATACATGATGATTTGGTTTCCGAAACATACATCGGCACCGGTTAATTCATCGATTTTTCCTTCAAAAGAGAATTTACCGTCTACTATTTTTGATGTATCGCCTACTACCTGCCATCTATTATTCTTCAATGATAAATAATACAGCGTAACGGTTTCCGATTCCCCCGCGTTTTTCACATAGCCTTCCAGTGTGAATGTGTCGGAAGGGGGTGTATTGCATCCAATCAGGCTTACGGACAGAAAAAGGTAAATGAATAGTCTCATGGGATATCGGATTAAGATTTTGAATAATAGAAATTAATATGTTGTGCATCTTTATTATTAACGCCGATACTCAACATTTATTTCTTATATTGTAAATATTGACTTTTTTACCTTAAGAGCCCTATAAACTGCTAAAAACTTGCTGTATCTTACGTCCAACTTCTAACTAAAGAGTTATCTTTGTAGCCTGATTTATTTTGATATGAAACTTGCTTCTTTATTGATCGTTATCTTTTCTTCCTTATTCTTTATGGCTTGTTCTACTGTCGACAGCGATGCTAAAAAGGCGGCAGAGCTCAATAAGGAATCTATAGAATATGTAAAAGCGGGTAATCTGATGGAAGCAGAGAGAATATATAAAGAATCGAAAGAAATAGTTTCCCGCTACAAAGGGACAGAAAAATATAATGAATTCAGTAAGGCCTACAGTACGTATATGTATGGCAAGGTTGAAGAAGAATAAAAAATATAATATATTTCTAATCATATGTCTGAAAATGTTTTGAACGTGGAAGAACCTAAAAGAAGCCTCAACTTTATAGAACAGGCTGTAGAAAACGACCTGAAAGAGGGGAAAAATAACGGACGGGTGCAGACACGCTTCCCACCCGAACCGAATGGTTATCTGCATATAGGACATGCAAAAGCAATATGCATAGATTTTGGTATTGCTCAGGAATATAAGGGGGTCTGTAATCTTCGTTTCGATGATACAAATCCTGTAAAAGAAGATGTGGAGTATGTAGATTCTATAAAAGAAGATATAGAGTGGCTGGGCTACAAGTGGGAGAATGTATATTATGCATCCGACTATTTCGGCAAGCTGTGGGATTTTGCCGTTCAACTGATAAAAGAGGGTAAAGCTTATATCGATGAACAATCGGCTGAAGAAATCGCCAAGCAAAAAGGTACTCCTACACAGGCAGGAGTTAATAGCCCGTATCGCGACCGCCCGATTGAGGAAAGTCTCGACCTTTTCAATAAGATGAATGAAGGCGTATTAGAAGAGGGAAGTATGGTGCTTCGTGCCAAAATAGATATGGCTTCACCGAATATGCATTTCCGCGACCCGATCATTTACAGGATTATCAAGCATCCGCACCACCGTACGGGAAATAAATGGCAGGCATATCCGATGTACGACTTTGCCCATGGACAATGCGACTACTTCGAAGGAGTGACACATTCATTGTGCACACTCGAATTTGAAGTACATCGCCCTTTATACGATTGGTTTATAGATCAGCTGGCATCAGACGATTATCGCCCGCATCAGTACGAATTCAATAAGTTACAGTTTACATATACCCTTCTCAGCAAGCGTAATCTGCGCCGTATGGTAGAAGAGAGGATACTTACAGGATGGGATGACCCGCGTATGCCTACGCTTGTCGGCTTCCGCCGCAGGGGATATACGCCTGAGGCGATTCATAACCTGATAGACCGCATCGGCTATACCAAATATGACGGTGTGATAGACATAGGTTTGCTGGAATATGCCGTACGTGAAGATCTGAATAAACGGGTTAACCGTGTATCGGCAGTACTTAACCCTGTAAAACTGGTTATCACGAACTATCCGGAAGGGCAGACTGAAAAAATGGAGGCTCAGAATAATCCGGAAGACGAAAGTGCAGGTACACATCACGTATTATTCTCCCGCGAACTGTTTATTGAGCGTGACGACTTTATGGAAGATGCCCCTAAGAAATATTTCCGCCTGACTCCCGGCAACGAAGTTCGTCTGAAAAATGCCTATATCGTAAAATGTACAGGTTGCAAAAAAGATGAGGACGGCAATGTTACGGAAGTATATGCCGAATATGATGACCAGACCAAGAGCGGTATGCCTCAGAGCAGCCGCAAAGTAAAAGGCACTATCCATTGGGTATCGACAGAAGATTGTTTCGATGCCGAAGTGCGCCTATACGACCGTCTGTTTATGGTGGAGAATCCGGCAGATGACGGACGCGATATTATCGAATTACTCAATCCCGATTCTTTAAAAGTGCTTCAGGGCTGCAAAATGGAATCCTATCTGAAAGATGCGAAGGCAGGAGACAAGTTCCAGTTTCAGCGTACCGGATATTTTTGTGTCGACCGTGATTCAACTGCTGACAATATGGTTTTCAACCGCACGGTTTCGCTGAAAGATTCATGGGCAAAAGCAAAAGATAAGTAAAGATTTTTATCTATATTATTTTTAGCTGTTAGCTTTTAGCCGATAGCTACTAACTCTTTAGTATAGATTTTTTAGTCATAAGTTACAGGATTATTAATTGTTCATTATTTGATCGCTTTCGTCATTGGCACATTGGCATATCTACTAATTAGCACATTGATTTCCGTTACTATCGTTACTTTTTAACTATATATTGTTAATTAATGTAAATTAATAAAGAATTATTTCATTACATTAGCTTTGTAAATTGTTTTGTAATTTAAGATGATAGGATAAATTCAATGATATAATTATTATTAATTGATACCCGTTACCTTTGTTACTTTTTTAAATTAAAACAGCACCACGCATGCCGGATAAAGATATATCAACACTTGTAAAAAGATACAAACAGGCTTTGGAATCGGGAAAGAATGCCTATTTCGATGCCGATGAATTCAGCGATCTGGCAGATTATTTCGATCAGCAGGATGATCTGGATACTGCCAGAAAAGTCATAGACGCAGGGCTTGCCATTCATCCGAATAATACTCCTTTAATTGTAAAGAAAGCCAAGCTTGCCGTATATGACGGGGAGTATGAACTTGCCCTTTCATTACTGGACGGTTCAACGGAATACGATTTCGATTTATACCTGTTGCGTATAGAGTGTTATCTCCAACTGGAACAATATGCCGATGCTTTCCGCTATTCGGAAGAATTACTTGAAAAAGAAGATACCGAAATACTCGATAATGTATTTGCCGAATTGGGATTTCTCCATGTCGAGGCCGATTGCTTCAAAGAAGCTGTGCTGTATTTCAATGAAAGCCTGAAATACGATCCCGAAAATATAGAAGTATTATCCGATCTGGCATATGCACATGAAATGCTGTCCGATTTCGAATCGGCTATTCAGACTACTAATAAGATACTCGATATAGAGCCTTATACTTATGAGGCGTGGATTAATCTCGGTAAACTATATTCATTGACGGAAGAGTATGAGAAAGCAATAGATGCTTTTGATTTTGCACTGACTATCAAAGATTCTGATACGAATGTCCTCAAACTCAAAGCGCACTGTCTTTCATTATCAGGAAGGGTAGAAGAAGCTATAGAAATATTTAAGGAACTTCTGCGTAACGATGAGAAAGATACCTCTATTTATTTCTTATTATCGGAATGCTACGAATCATTGGAAATGTATGATGAAGCCCTGCATTGTCTCGCTCAATATGAAAAGGCAGAGGGAGAAAGCGTAGAATTACTTACCAAGCAGGCATATGTTTATCTTGAAAAGGGAGATTATAAAAAGGCGATGTCTATTGCTGAGAAAGGTATAAGGGAAAGTCCTTATTCGCTCGATCTGAATATGATTGCGGGCGAGATAGAATTCGATCAGCAGAATTACAAAGAGGCGGAAATATATTTTTTAAGCGTTTACAATCAGAATCAGGATAATTTCCAACTGCTCGACAGGCTGGCTATGGTATATATCAAAGAGGAAGATTACCAGCAAGCCGCTTATTATACCGAGAAATTACTGGAACTGGATGCAGATAATCTGGCAATAAAACAACGTTTGGCCTTGTTGTATTTCGAATTGGGAGATGAAATGGAATTCAATATTATACTGGATCAGTTTACAGATAAGGAATTGATGACTTTATTCGAACTGATGTACACGCCCCAGTCGCCAGAAAATTTTGACCGCAAAATGCTTATTTCATATCTTAACAAGGCTCGTGAAGCCCGTACGTTATTTAAGAATCTGAAACACTGATACTTATATTTTTTTGGTATTCGGTAGGAATACCGCCACCAGTCCGATAAGCGGCAGATAAGCACAGATATCATATACGTATTGTATACTTGTATTGTCGGCTACCTTTCCCAATACGGCAGAGGCTACTCCTGCAATTCCGAAGGCCAGTCCGAAAAACAGGCCTCCGATCAATCCGACTTTTCCCGGTACCAGTTCCTGTGCATACACCAGTATAGCAGAAAAGGCGGAAGATAATATAAGCCCGATAAAGATGCTCAGTATGCATGTCCACATCAGCCCTACATGAGGCATAATAAGGGCAAAGGGAGCCGTTCCCAGTATAGATACCCAGATGACATATTTGCGGCCGATGCGGTCACCAACAGGCCCTCCGATTATGGTACCCAAAGCTACGGCAAAGAGGAATGCAAAGAGATACAGCTGTGCATCATGTACTGACAGTCCGAATTTATCGATGAGATAGAACATATAGTAGCTGTTTAGGCTGGCCATGTATACATATTTCGAGAAGATAAGTATCAGTAGAATCGAGATAGCAAAGGCTGTCTTTCGCGGGGAATAGACAGAAGTTTTATTTATATTGCTATTATCTTTTGATACAGGTTTTAAGCGGTATAAATTGGCCTTATACCATTTGCTGATGACAAGCATAATGCCGATACATACAAGGGCAATAATGGACAGCCAACCGATATTGCGTTGCCCGTAGGGGGTTATTATCCATAGAGCGAGTAAAGGGCCAATCGAAGAGCCGAAATTGCCTCCCACCTGAAAGAGCGATTGTGCCAGACCATGTTTTCCGCCGGATGCAAGGTAGGCGAGCCGCGATGCTTCGGGATGAAAGATAGAAGAGCCCATTCCGGTAATGAATACGGCAATGAGTACATGTATAAAATCGTTAGCCATAGATAATGACAGAATACCTATCATGGTGAATGTCATGCCTACGGGCAATGAGTATGGTTGAGGCTTTTTGTCGGTAATAAGACCTACTATAGGCTGGAAAAGCGAAGATGATAATTGGAAAACGAGTGTTATCAATCCTATCTGCGTAAAGTCGAGTAACAAAGAATCTTTCAGAAGAGGATAAACAGCCGAAATAATGGACTGCAGCATGTCATTGAACATATGGCATACTGCCAGCAGTGAGAGTATAGTGAAGGCCGTACCGGTAGTACGGGAAGTTGTATTCATTGCGGATAGTTTAAAAAGTCTGCAAAGATATAACTAATATTTATCAATATGTACTATTCCTATAGGCTTAACCTTATATAAAGAAAAAAGTAAGACTGTCAAAGCCTTACTTCTTATATCAATATTTCCTGTAATAATCAAGCCGCGTATGCTTTACATGCTTCTGCACAGTGCTCGCATACCTTAGTACATTCCTGACAGTGCTCATTATTATGCTTTTTACACTCTTGAGCACATTCACTGCATATTCTTGCACATACCTGCAATATATCCATTGTGAAAGAACTGTTGGATGCAAGCAGTGATAAAGTCACACTGCAGACCTCTGCGCATTCTTTATCGAGCTTTATACATTTTGCCATCATCTTTACATCCTCTTCATGCAGGCATGAGTCGAAACAGTAGTTACACATTGCCTGACAATTAGCCAATACAGTGGCCAGATCCATTACTTTTTTTTCCATCTGTTCTCTATTTATTGATTATATATTATATAAATTTGAGGCATACCGGCTGGTCGATGTAGATATCTTTCTTTATATGAGTAAGCGTCCCATTGTTCGGGTTTATCTTATATATCTCTATTACTTCGCTATCGCGACAGGCAGCAAGCAGGAATTTACCGTTAGGGGTTATCAGCAGGTTTTGCGGACGCATTCCGGTATATTGGAAACCTACTTTAGTCAGCCTTCCGGTGAGGTCATCGATACAGAATATAGTAATTCCGTCTCCTTCCAACTTGTTTGAGGTATATAGGAAATGACCGCTCGGGCAAATAGCTATATCTCCGCCTTTGGCATCGGACTTATCTGCCCTGATAATCTGTAACTCTTCGAGATTGCCGTTCTTATAAGAAAATGCCATAACTGCTCCCGACAATTGATTGATAAGGTAAAAGAACCGTCCGCAAGGATGAAAAATGAAATGCCGTGGGCCTGAACCTTCCGGTACATTGTATTGCTTACGGGTAGACTTTCGTATATAATTATCTTTCTCATTCGGATTAACTTCAAACCGATAGATCTTATCGGTACCTTGGTCAGTAGCAAAAATGTATTTCTGATCGGGGGAAAAGTTAACACATTGAATGTGTGCTTCCTCTTTGTTTTCTGCAGTGATATTTTTTCCTTCAAATTCGATAACCTGAGAAGCTTCATATATAGGCCCGTATGTATTCACATCGAATACATTAATACTTCCTCCTTTGTGATTAGCAGTAAGAATACGTGAGCGGAAACAGTCGGTTGTTATATTGCATGGGCCTTCTCCGATGGTAGGCTTCCTGTTGAGCAACGTCAGTTTCTCCTTATTCTGGTCAAAAAAGAATGCATTTACAAATGAGGGCTTTTCCTCATTTTCCGATACGGCATAGACATACCTGCGACTATTACAGGCAACCATATGCGAAGGATTCTCCACATTTATCATGCTGGTATACTCCGAATCTCCGGACTGAAGATTAAACCTGTATATATAGATTCCTTTACTGCTTCCGGAAGTGTATGTCCCGGCAAATAGATGTAATACGTCGTTCATATTTATATGTCTAAAAAGATATCGTCGGGCGAAGGATATAATAAAAGTCCTCCGTCGGCATATATTGTTGTTCCCGTAACATAACTCGATTCGTCGGATGCCAGCCATGCCGCTACATTGGCAATCTGATAGGGCGAACCTATATATCCCAAAGGAATTGCTTTTTCGTCCTTCTCCCTTTGTTTAGGATCGGAAGTGCTGTTTTCATTGATAGGAGTATCTATTCCTCCCGGGCCGATTGCATTCACTCTTATTCCTTTTTTTGCATATTCGCGGGCAAGGGTCTGGGTCAGTAATTTCACTCCTCCCTTGCTTGCTGCATAATGCACATACGTAGGACGTGGTATTATTTCGTGCACGCTCGATATATTGATTATATTTCCTTTCTTGTCTTTACTAAGAAAATATTTGAGAGCTTCTCTCGATCCCAGAAATACCCCTGTAAGGTTCGTATCGATAACCGACTGCCATTCTTCCAACGGCATTTCGTGTGAAGAAAAGGCCTTCTGCTTTCCGGCGTTATTCACCCATACGTCTACATCGCCATATTCTTCGATAGCCGTTTGTAGTAATAAGGCAGCTTCTTCCTCGTTTTTCATATCTGCACGCACGGCTATAGCATGACTGCCTATATGTTCAATTTTATCTACAATTTTGTCTGCAGAATCTTTGTCGTGATAGTAATTTATTACCACGTTCATGCCTTCCTTAGCGAATCGTTCGGCTATGGCCGCACCAATACCAGAGGAAGAGCCGGTTACAACACCGGTCTTTCCATTCAGATCGTTGTACATTTATTTCGGTTTATTGAAGTGAGACTATCTGTTATGCTCTACCCATACAAGCTTCGAAACATCATAACCCAATTCGATAGCTCGGCGAAGATATTCTAGTTTTACATCTTCCGGCATTGATTTCTCTTTCGATAAGAGCCACATATAATTCCTGTTCTTTCCTACAACCAACGCATGCTTATATTTAGAATCGATAGCGATAACATTGTATCCGGAGTAGATAGGTCCCCAGAATGACACTTTTAAGCGGGCTTCGTCCGGTTCGTTTACGAATCTGGCTACGCCTACAGCTACCTCTTCTTTCTTCTTTTTAGGGTTATAGCCCTTGTTTACCACTTTTACTGTCTTGTCTTCGTTCAGTGAATATTCGGCAGTGGTATTGTTCAGATTCTTTTCGAATCTGTAGTCGAGCCGTGCAATCTCATACCATTTTCCCAGATATTTTTTCAGATTGAATGGCCTTACAGGCACTGCGCCTTTAGGTATTGTCTTAAGTGATTTATATATTGCCAGAGCTGCTCCGGCCAGTATTATCCCGCCAATAGCTAAATTTCTATTCTTCATATTCATAACTAAAATGTTGTTTGTTAAAAAATAATATAAACTCGGGGGATATTATCTAAGTCACCTATAAATAAGAGACTTGTTTGTTAACGCATAACAGAAGCTAAATGTTTGATATAAAAAGTTTTTTTTGCTTTTGTATCTGTACTATATCCTTTTCACCAAAGATGTCCGTTTTATACACCCAAAACAGAAATATATCATCTATTTTTGCTTGTTGACATATGGATAATTTTCAGGTTATAGAACCCTCACCATTACTTGCACCCTATGTAAAGCAATATTGGTTTTTGTCGTTGGAGGATGCACAAATAAGTTCCCAACGGCTTATCCCTTTCGGCCATACGATGCTGACTATTCACCGGAATAGGCAAACAGGTACGAATAATACAATTTCCTGCTTTTCAGGGCAGGGCATGCAATATATAGATTTATCCTATTCGGGGAATGTTGATTTTATTTCCATAGTTTTCCAGCCTGCCGGAGCAATGGCTTTTTTCTATATACCTATCTATGAACTTTGTAATTCCTATATTGAGATTGATGCATTGTCCGATTCAGAAGTAACAGAATTGAAAGACCAATTGATAGAGACTGCAGATAATGATACGTGCATCCGTATAATTGAAGATTTCCTATTGAAAAGACTTTATCGGTTTACTAATCATCATCACCGTTTATCTGCAGTTATAAAATCAATTGATAGCGGTGAGAGTAATATGTCAAATTTGGCACAAACAGCTTGTCTGGGATATAAACAATTCAGCCGTCTTTTTAAAGAATATATAGGAATCAATCCCAATGATTTTATACGTATAGTGCGCTTTCAGAAAGCGGCAAGTCTTATACAGACATGTGCGGATATAGCTTTAATGCAACTGGCTATCGAAACCGGATATACCGATAAATCCCATCTTATCAGGGAATTTAAAACTTTTACAGGTTATACCCCTAGGGAATATTTATCCCTTTGCGATCCTTATTCGGATTATCATTCCTTATTTCGGTCGGCGTTTTTGGATGCTCCTACTCACTCGATTATAAAAACAGATATGCTATGAAAATATTGATTTACGGAGCAGGCGTAATAGGCGTTACTTATGGCTGGCAGTTATGCAAAGCCGGATATGATATAACAATGCTTGTAAGAGAAGACAGAAAAAGTGAAGTAGAAACAAACGGTATTACTATCCACTATACCGATTACAGAAACGGCCAAAAACAAACTGGCGAAGAAACCTTTTTCCCGAAAGTAACAGATCCATTGACTCCGGATCACGGCTTCGAATACATCCTTATATGTGTGAATTATCTGAATCTAAAAGAAGTGCTACCTGTATTGAAAGATTGCGCAGGGGAAGCGCACATACTGTTTTTTCAGAATATATGGGATGATTTTGAAGAGATTGCGAAACATCTTAATTCTGAGCAATATTTCTTCGGCTTTCCTTTTATGGCGGGTGGGGGTAAATCTTCTGATACTGTGAATACTGTCATCTCCGGTTCGAAGTATTCAAAAACTATGCTGGGAGAATCTAACGGAGAAGTAAGCCCGCGCATACAAAAACTCTCAGATGCATTAGAGAAAGCCGATATGAAGCCTTTTATCTCATCCCAAATTATCGACTGGCTTGTTCCTCATTGTGTATTTATTGCAGCGCTTTCAGCCGGAGTATTAAGTGCGGGAGGTACAATGGAAAGATTTCTGAAAAATACTACTCTCATTAAGAAGTCGGTAAAAGCAATCAGAGAAGGCTTTCAAATATCATGTAGAAGGGGGATAGACCCTAAAAAAGAGAAGGTAAATAAGTTATACTATCTACCTTTTTTTATCTGTATCCCGATAATGAAAAAGATATTCAGTAATGAGGATATGAGCCTCATGCTTGACGGATATCTAAGCTCTTCGCACAAAGAAATAACAAAGATGCTGGAGGATATAATTAATAGCGGAGAAAAATATAGTGTAGATACAAGGAATCTACAGGAGTTGAGAGACAGTATTATTTAGAATTTATATTATCTTCTCCAGAAAGTCGGCATGAATAAAGACAAGACAGTGAATAATTCCAGACGTCCGGTCAGCATAAGGAAACTGAGGTACCATTTAGAGGCTGTTGGTACATCGTAGAAATGTCCGTCGGTTCCTATTTCGGCCAGACCTCCCCCTACATTTCCTATACAGGAAATGGCAGCGCCTAAGGAGTTCTCAAATTCCATTCCCGACAGGGATAGCAGTAAGCAACTGAATATAAGAATACCTAGATAGAGGAAGATAAAAGCCAGTACTTTAGTTACGATATCTATCGAAATCACCCGATCGTTGAGGCGGATTGGCAGAATGGCATTAGGATGTACCTGCCGTTTGAATTCATTGATAGAGTTCTTGAAAAGTATGATTATACGCACTATCTTAATACCTCCGGCTGTAGATCCTGCACAGGCTCCGGTCAGCATAAAAATAACCATGATAAACTGGTAAAATGATCCCCAGTTAATAAAGTTCTCGGTAGAAAAGCAGGTCGTAGTAATCATGGAAACTACCTGAAACAAGGATGTACGTAGAGATTTCTCCACACCTTCAATTTTTCCCGAAGAATAAAGTCCGAAAGATATTATGGCAACAAAGAGCAGTATAATAAGGACATACCATTTAAACTCTTCGTTTTTTAATAATTTCATCGGATTGCCTTTCATAAAGAAATAAATGAGAGGAAAATTTATACCTCCGATAAACATAAAAATAGTTATAACGTATTCCACATAAGCAGAATTCCAGTGTGCAATACTGGCCTGTTTAGTCGAAAATCCGGCAGTGGATATAGTGGTAAATGCATGGCACACCGAATCGAATAAATTCATAGGGCCGAGCCAAAGTAAGAAGATGAGCACGCCTGTTAAGAGCACATACACCATCCAGAGCCGTTTTGCTATCTGCGATATACGCGGTCTGAAGCGATCGTAGCCTATTCCAGTAACCTCTGCATCGTACAATACCGATGCGTTGCCGCCCATGGGTAATATGGTAGCCACAAAGACCACGATTCCCAAGCCTCCCATCCATTGCGTTATGCTGCGCCAGAAGAGTAATCCGTTAGGCATACTTTCTATATCGGTGAGTATGGTAGCGCCTGTAGCCGTAAAGCCCGAGATAGTCTCAAAATAGGCATCGCTGATATGGGGAATCGAACCGCTGAAATAGAACGGCAGCATCCCGAAAGCCGAGAGCACAATCCACGACATGGCAACCATCAAGAAGCTTTCGCGTTTTCCTATCGGTTTCGAATAATATTCGGTACCCGTCAGACGGATAGATACACCTGCAAGAAAAGTTATTGCTGCACTTAAAAGTATCGAATCGCCTGATATTTCGTGGCAGTAATAGGAAACAATGGTTGCCGCCATCATGAAAATAGATTCGATGATAAGCAGAAAGCCGATTGTTTTTAATACGAAACGATAATTAAAGTTGCTCATTGATCTTTACCGGTTAGTGGAAAAGCTTCTCTGCTTCGCGTAATGTATCATCAAGACAAAAGACAACGACATGATCGTAAGGCTCTATAAGGGTATCGCCATCGATCATCATAGGCTCGCCGTTGCGGATGAGTCCTCCTAATGTCACATTTTTTGGTAATATGATTTTTTTTACTTCCTTTTTTGTTATTCTAGAATTTGGCCGTGCAATGATTTCAGCCACATCTGCATTGGCCACGGTCAACGATTTTACATTCGATACGTCGGCACTCAGCAAAAACCTGTATATATTCCCTACAGTAATGAGTTTCTTATTAATAATAGAACCGATATCCAGATTTTCTGCCAGAGAGAAATAATCCATATTTTCAATTTCGGCCACAGTTTTTCTTACCCCGAAACGTTTGGCCGCCATGCATGCTAAGATATTAACTTCCGAATTTCCAGTAACAGCAATAAACGCATCCATATCCTTTATCCCTTCTTGCAACAGGAATTCAGCATTCCGTCCGTCATTGTGGTATACCGTGACGTTTTTAGGAAGTTTCTCCAATAACTGATATGATTTTTCCTTATCCGATTCCAGCAATTTTATATTTGTGGTATCCGGCAGATACTGACAGGTACGGATAGCGATGCGGCTTCCGCCCATTATCATTACATTTTTGACGTCGAAGGTTGCTTTGCCTGCTACTTTGGGCAACTCGTTCACATTATCCCTCGTAACGGTAAAAAATACGATGTCCCCTGCCAGAACCTGATCGCTTCCGGTAGGTATAATCGTTATATTCTTTCGCTTAATAGCAACTATATGGAACTTTTTATCCTCTTTTCCTAATTCAAGCAACTGCTTATTAACGAGTTCCGAATTCTCCCTAACTTTAATACCGGCAAGGATAATACTGCCGTCGCATAATTCGATCCATTGGCGTACCCACGGACGCTTGAGGGCTGTAACGATCTCTTTAGCTGCCAGCATCTCAGGATATACCATAGAGCCTACGCCTAGCTTTTCAAAGAATTCTTTATTCTTGGGCAGCAGATATTCGTAATTGTCGATACGGGCAAAGGTCTTCTTCGCTCCCATATTGGCAGCCAGCATGCATGCGGTAATATTTACAGATTCGTCGGGGGTAACGGCTATAAACAGGTCGGTTTCATCTATGTCTACTTCGGTGAGGTCTTTTAATGAGGTACATGAGCCTGTCATGGTCATCATTTCAAGGTTGGTACTGGAGAAGTTCAGCTTCTCTTTATCGGAATCCATCAGTACAATGTCCTGATTTTCCACCGATAGTAATTTAGCCAAATGTGTACCTACGGCTCCTGCACCTGCGATAACTATTCTCATCGATACCTGTATCTATTTATATTCCTTTTCGTGCTTCGATTGAGTTGACTTTATTTCACTCAAAACTTCCTGCATACGTTTTGCCAGCCCTAAAGCATCTATTTCGCATAGCCTGTTCAGTTCTTTGACAGAACCATGCGTAACGAATTCGTCCGGCAAACCTACTCTGGTTACATTGACATTATGATAATTATTTTCGGAAAGGTATTCAAGTACAGCACTTCCCATACCACCGTTTATGACGCCATTTTCGATAGTCATCACATCCGTGAAATTCTCCGCAACCTCTTTCAATAGTTCAGTATCGATAGGTTTCAGGAACATCATATCATAATGGGCTATAGAATAGCCTGTATCTCCTTCGAGTATGCCGATAGCTTCTCTTGCTGCATTTCCTATCGGGCCGATAGTCAGTACTGCAAGGTCTTTCCCGCCTTTAAGCTTTCGTCCCTTTCCTATTTCAAGCTTTTCCATTTTGCATTCCCAGTCACACAATTCACCTTGTCCGCGAGGATACCGGATAACAAACGGCCCGTTATTGCCATAAGCAGCTGTATACATCAGATGACGGAGATAATGCTCGTTGTATGGAGATGCTATAATCAGATTCGGGATACAACGCATATAAGCTAGGTCGAATGCCCCGTGATGCGTAGGGCCGTCTTCACCGACTAGGCCTGCCCTGTCGAGGCACATAATTACATGGAGCTTTTGCAGGGCGACATCGTGTATAACCTGATCGTATGCCCTCTGCATAAAGGAAGAATATATATTACAGAACGGTATTAAACCCTCTTTTGCCAAGCCTGCAGAATAAGTTACTGCATGCGCTTCTGCTATGCCCACATCGAATGCCCTTTCGGGGAACTCTTTCATCAGATATGTCATCGAAGAACCTGTCGGCATGGCTGGGGTGATACCTACTATCTTTTCATCTTTTTGGGCCAGTTCTACTAATGTATGTCCGAATACATCCTGATATAACTGCGGCTGGTCTTTCGACCTTACTATGATGCGTTCCCCGGTTTCCTTATCGAACTTTCCCGGAGCATGCCATACGGTGGCAGACACTTCGGCCGGCTTAAATCCCTTACCTTTTATGGTATGGATATGCAGCATTTTAGGACCTTTGAGATTCTTTATATTTTGGAGTACACGTATCAGCCCGCGCAAATCGTGACCGTCTACAGGCCCGAAATAGCGGATATTAAATCCTTCGAAAAGATTATGCTGTTTAGTTAAAAGAGATTTTAAGCTATTGTTGAACCTGAGTATAAAGTTTTTACCTTTTTCCGTGATAAGGTTTCCTTTTTTAAACTTCTGATATACATCGTTACGCACGCGGTTATATGCCTGCGATGTTGTCATCTTTACCAGATAATCCCTGATGCCTCCCACATTATTATCGATAGCCATATCGTTATCATTCAATATGATAAGCATATCGTTAGGCTGTGAATTTGCATTATTCAATGCTTCAAAAGCCAATCCTCCTGTCATAGAACCGTCTCCTATTACGGCCACTACATGCCTGTCTTCATGTTTCAGGCTTGATGCCACGGCCATACCTAATGCTGCAGAAATCGAGTTGGAAGCATGCCCCGCAATAAAAGCGTCGTATTCGCTCTCGGTCGGACTTGGAAAACCTGCTAGTCCCCCGAAACGGCGGTTGGTATGAAACTTTTCTTTTCTTCCGGTAAGTATTTTATGGCTGTATGCCTGATGTCCTACATCCCATACGATGCGGTCGTAAGGCGTATTATATACATAATGAAGGGCAACGGTAAGTTCGACTGTACCAAGGCTGGAACCGAAATGCCCGGGGTTGTTGCTTAACTGATCGATAATAAATGTCCTCAAGTCGGAGCATAGAGTTTCCAACTCATCTATGCTGAGATCCTTCATATCTGAAGGAAAATTTATCTTGTCTAATACCGATATATTATTTTGTTCGCTCATAATTGTTCTCTTCTTCTCAGAACCGCCTTTTTACAGGCGTAAATAAACAAGCAAATATATAAAAGAAAAGCTATTTAAAGGGTGATATTTTGCTAAATTTCTATGTTTAACTAAAATAGATTTTTTTTAGAGTCATAACTCTATCTGCGACGCATAGGTATAATTGAAGGGCTTTCTTTCGGTAGCCGGAATACCATTGGAATAGTGAAAAATACTGAAACCGGTTCCCCTCCTTTCAATTCTCCCGGTTCCCAGGGAGGCATCGCCTTTACTACCCACATGGCTTCCGCATCACATTCAGGACTAATTCCTTTAATAAGTTCTACATCACGAATTTGTCCATCTTTACCAACAACAAACCGGACAAGAACCCTACCTTCTACCTTATCGATTATTGCTTTGTGAGGATACTGCAAGTTATTTTTAAGAAACTCAATAAGCCCTGCTTCCCCACCCGGAAAAGACGGCATTCTTTCTACAATTTTTTCCTGAGGCTTTAGGTCTATTTTTTTAAAGACGACCATATATGTTGTCAAAGTATTGACAGCCTTGCCTTTTATTTTTCCCGGAATCATTTTGGGTAGTTGCTTCATGACTCTGACTGCCTCTGCATTATAAACCGGATTCAATCCCCAAACTACTCCAATGTCTTTTATTCTCCCTTTATCTGTTACTACAAATTTAAGCAGTACTCCTTTATTAGTTAAAGAATCGGGATTGACATCTTCCGGATATTTTAAGTTACTGTCAAAGAACTCTTCCATTATTTTGTCCCCACCTGCTATTTCAGGATCTTCATCTACAAATTCATTGGTGTTAGATTTAACGGGATTGTGGTAAAGTTTATTTTTGTGAGCCAGATATATGATAGTATCAGTCTTTATAAGATTTTCATTCGCCTTTGTATTTAATGAAAATATAAGAGTAGACAATAACAATCCTACGATTTTGAATGCAAATTTCATATACTTTTTGTAATAATTATAAGAATACAAATGTAGTCTATATATTTAATATCATTAAAAAGAAAGCAGCCAGAAATTCCTCTGACTGCTTATCCTATACCATTTATAATATTTAAGAATATTTCGGCTTCCGGCCACCTTTCCTGTGTCCTTTATCGGAAGGTTTTGATGACTTGTAATCTGAATTCCTTCTTGATCCGCGTTCCGGACGGGAATCGCTATATTCTTTCTTTCCTACACGTCCGCCATAACGTGAAGCTCCTGTGTTTCCACGGTCACCACCTCCGCCTTGTGCAACTTCTACCGAAATACGGCGTCCGTTCTGTTCCTGTTTGCTCATGCCTTTTATTACCTTTTGGGCATCTTTCTCGGGAACTTCGAAGAAAGAGAAATTCTGCATGATATCGATACGGCCGATATTTACTTTCTCCGGTACGAAATCATTTACCAATCCCATTAATGTGGCAGGATTTACATGATCGGTACGTCCGATATTGATAAACAGGCGCGAATATCCTCTTTCGGCACCGCGGCTTCCACCCGAAGAACGGTCTGAATATTCGCGGTCTTTGCGGCGAGGATAAGATTTTTCTTCACGGGTATATCGGTCGGAAGGGGATTCAATTTCCTGAGCATCGCGATAATAATCGATCAGGCGATTAAACTCGAGAGCCATTACACGTTTGATAATATCTTCTTTTTCGAGCCAGTCCAGTTTTCTGTATACAGAAGGTAGTAACTTAGATATTTCGTCCTCGTTTACTTTTACTTTTTCAATACGGTCAACAAGGTTGAGCAATTGTTTTTCGCATATCGCTTCTCCCGATGGGATAGTTCCCTGTTCGAATTTCTTGTTTATTATTTTTTCTATCTCTCTGATCTTGCCCTTTTCTTTTACATGGACAATAGAGATGGAAGTTCCTGTTTTTCCGGCACGTCCTGTACGTCCGCTACGGTGTGTATACGATTCTATATCGTCAGGCAATCCATAATTGATTACATGTGTAAGATCGTCTACATCCAGTCCGCGTGCTGCAACATCCGTAGCAACAAGCAGCTGTATGTTACGGATACGGAATTTCTGCATTACATAATCGCGTTGTGCCTGTGACAGGTCTCCATGCAGTGAGTCTGCATTGTAGCCGTCCTGTATCAGTTTATCTGCAATTTCCTGCGTTTCGCGGCGGGTACGGCAAAAAATGATACCGTAAATATTCGGATAAAAGTCTGCAATGCGTTTCAGTGCCAGATATTTGTCTTTGGCATGCACCATATAATATACATGCTTTACATTGCTCGAACCTTCGTTTTTGCGTCCTATGGTGATTTCCTTAGGATTTTGCATGTATTTTTTGGTGATCTTCGCTATTTCTTTAGGCATGGTTGCCGAGAAGAGAAGCATGCTTCTCCCTTCGGGCACTTTGGAAAGTATCTCATCGATACTCTCGGTAAAGCCCATGTTGAGCATTTCGTCCGCTTCGTCGAGCACAACATTTTTCACGCTCTTCAAGTCGACAGTCTTACGGTTGATAAGGTCTATCAGACGTCCCGGAGTGGCAACAATAATCTGTACTCCTCTCTTCAGTGATTTAATCTGGCTTTCGATGCTTGAACCGCCATATACAGGCAATACCCTCAGATTATCGATATATTTGGAATAATCGGCCAGATCGCCTGCTATCTGCAGGCATAGCTCGCGTGTAGGACAAAGGATAAGTGCCTGAGGTACATTTTCCTTCACATTAACTTTCTGTAATACAGGTAAACCGAAAGCCGCAGTCTTTCCTGTTCCTGTTTGCGCCAGTGCAATAACGTCGCTCGTGTCGCCCAGCAAATACGGAATCACTTCTTCTTGCACGGGCATGGGATTTTCGTATCCCATTTCTTCGATTGCCTTACGTATATTCGCGGCAACCCCTAATTCTTCAAATGTTTTCATTAAAAATTTTCAAATAACTATGTGGTAATTAAGCCCTCTAAAAATAGCCAACTCCCACCCCAAAAACATTCGACATAAAAGAGTCCGCCAAAAAAGGACGCGCAAAGGTAGTGATTACTTTTCAGTTTTTTAAAACATTTAGTAATAACTTTATCTAAGTATGGAAGTTGTAGCTTAAAAAATGCTATTTTTGCATTTCTATTGATAACGCTCACTTATTCAGAAACTATAAACAGAATATCAATAAATAAACAATAATAATATGAAAAAATTACTTTTCTCTTTGGCAGCATGTGCATTATTAAGCCCAATGGCTTTATCTGCACAGACGGTGCTTAAAAACCAGGCCGATACGATTTCGTATGCTTTGGGAGTTACTATGGTACAGAGTGGTCTAAAGCCATATCTGAACCAGATGGGAGTTATAACCGACACGGCTGCAGTTAGGACAGATTATATGTCAAAAATCGAGAAGGAAGCCGATGCTGCAAAAAAAGATAAACTGAAAAGAGAACTGTATGTGAAATTAGATTCACTGAATGTGGCAAATACGGTAAATCTCAGCGAGTTTCTCACAGGATTTACGCAAACAATATATCAGGATAAGAGTAAATCGGCATATAATGCCGGAGCAGCTATCGGAAGCCAGTTGTCGGCTATGACCGGTAAATTCTCGGAAGAGATGCTTGGTACTCCCGACCTTTTCAGTACCGGGGCTTTTATTGCAGCGTTCTCGAGCAGTCTGAAAGATGAACAATTGCTTATCGAGGATTCTGAGAGTATAATTCAGGATGCTTCACAGAAGGCGCAGGAAGCTAAAGAACTGGCTCAGGCTGAAGCAGCTAAAGCAGAGTATGCAACCCAGATAGCTGAAGGTGATAAGTTTTTGGCAGACAATAAAAAGAAAAAAGGTGTTGTTATACTTCCTAGTGGTTTGCAATATAAGATTATTACAGAGGGTAAGGGCGCTAAACCTACATCGAGCGATCGCGTAACCGTACATTATAAAGGTACTCTCATCGATGGTACTGTATTCGACAGTAGCTACGAACGGGGAGAACCTACTACATTTGGTGTAGGACAGGTGATAAAAGGATGGTCAGAAGCGCTGCAGCTGATGCCTGTAGGGTCGAAATGGATGTTGTATATTCCATACGATCTGGCTTACGGGCCTAGAGATCAGGGTAAGATCAAACCTTTCTCCAACCTGATTTTTGAAGTTGAACTGATCGATATTCCGAACTAAAATATTTTGAGTATATATAAAACGAACGGGTCTGACATCATCTGCCAGGCCCGTTTGTTTTTAGTGCTCATTTGTTAAATGGTATCAGATAAAGAATTAATAGCTGGTTTCTACCATCAGTGAATTCAGTTCGACACACAGCAGGCCGTTCCTGTCAGAAAAACGGACCTTATTTTCTCTGAGCAGCCACCCTAAAGCCATAAATATGACCCGGTCTCTGCAATGAGTATGATCTCCGATCTCTCTGATAGTCAATCTTCCTTTGTGTGACAATAATGTGAAAATGTTACCGGCATTAATTCCAACATCTTTTTCTGTCATGATGCAAAATAATTTAAATAGATTAAACAGATTATATTGATTCTCCACGATGGGCCTCTGATAAAGAGATAACTGTTTTTGCCTGATTCGTTCATCAGACCGAAAGTGTGTATAATTTAATCCTTAAACTGAATGATACAGACAGAATTTATTATACATAAATTTTATAGAAATTTAATTACGGATGTATTTGTCTCTCTTTCTTTCCTTTATTAGTGTCAAACGACAGTGTTAATTTCCTCTGATTTTAATGGCATTTATATAATTCAATCCCTATACAACTACAACACCTGATCGTGAATAAATGTTCACGGTCAGGTGTTCTTTCGACGCAATAATTAAATTTTTATTAATTATCCGTTATTTTTTCGTCGGATCGAAGATATATACATTGGCTACGCCACGCGGTGAAACCTGCCACATTGCCTGATAGTAATTGTCTGTACCACCGTTATTTGCAATGACATAAACAATGTCTTTTTTCTCGTTATAATATATGGCCATATTATCGATTTCCGGTTCTAACAAATGTTCATAAAATTTTTTCGGAAATGTAATAGTTTTTCCTTTAATAGTAACAGATATGGATTGATACCGAAGCTGTGGAGAGCGCCATTTACCTGCGCCTTTCGCTTCCTTTCCATTGACTGTATAGCCGGATGATGAATTTTTTATGGATGTATCTTTAGATGTGATTTTTGCCACGTCTACGCGGGCGCGCACTTTATCGCTTTTGAATGAAACGTAACCATGAGCCGACAATCGTTCCACTTCTATAATATCGTAATCTTCCACCCGCATTATCAGCGAACTTTGTAGATATCCGTTTTGAGTTGTCCGGGATGGTGTATAATAGTCGGCATAACGCCAGGGATCGGTTCCGGGAGTGATAGGAAACATGTAGAATACGGAGTCGTTAGGTACGTTAATTGCATTCTTCAAATCTCCCAGACGGGGACAGAAGTCTATACTTCCCCTTATTGTATCGTTCGCTACTACAAACTGAGCAGATGCATTATATGCAAAAGCACTCAGGATAAAGATGAGTAAGATTGTGTTAGTTTTTTTCATAACCGCTATTCTATTACTTTATACGATTGTTTTGCCTGATTGAGAGACACGGCGTTGAAATGCCACCATTCTCCCCTGATTGTCAAAAAGCCTGCATGTGTCATGACCTTGCGCAGCAGTTGCCTGTTTTTTATCTGCTGTGTGGTCAGTACACCCTGCTCCAAGAGTTCTGCTTCTTTGTTTATTCCGGCTGCACGGCCGAAAAAATCGAAAGGTGTGCCCATATCAAGAGGTTTACCATTTTTATCGCAGATGGTCAGGTCCACGGCCATTCCGTAATTGTGCAATCCTGTTCGCTCGGGATTTGCTACATAGGCGGCATATTTCGTATTTTGTACAACTTTGTACATTTTCCTCTGTATGCTCAATGGCCTCACGGCATCATAAACCAGCAAAGATAAATCCGGATCGAGCGTTTTCAGATATTGCTGCGCTTTCACCAGCTTCTTTGCTGCAACGGGATGCAGATATATATTAAACAAGGTATCGTAAAGAATTGTTTTGGTAAAGTTGTCGGTAGTAGCGTATTTCAAATCCATACGGATAGTTGCATCCAGCGTATGAACATTTACAAGTTCTTTCGTTTGCAAGTAGTGTTCAAGTCCGGATGTTTTGCCTTTCTGCTGTCCTGCAATTGTCAGGGGGAGAAGCAGAAGTAAGCAGTGTATAATTTTAATCTTCTTCTTCATCCTCGTCGTCATCGAAGCTGAACTCTTCGTATTCCCTACTGAGTATTTCGTCGATTATAGCGCATTCTCTCTCAAAGTCTGCCGTGCTTTTCAGGCGGTCTATAGAAGAAAAGGCCTCCCTTAAAGCTTTCAGCATCACTGTATCGTCTTCATTGGCTCCCATTTCGGGGCTTTCTATAAACCAGTGCAGTTCGCCTTTGAGATTATCTTTTACCAGATTATAAAAAGTCAGGGCAGTATCAGTCTCTCCTACTTTTTCTTTTATTTGAGCAGATTCTATCATGTCATGTCCTACCACATTTTTATAGTTGCCCAGAATAGCCAGCGTAATTTTCGACCGCAAAATGGTGACAAAATGCAGGGCTTCTATATCATCTTTCAGACGGTAATAGTAAATCAGATTTATTAATGATGCTCTTAATCCTACTGCTTCGGATATTGTCAGTTCGTCTACTCTCCTTGTCATAGGATATCCTGTCGCTTCTTTTTGGATTTGTTCGACCATATCGGGCAAAGAATCGAATAGCTTATCGGCAATGACTAAGCGGGTTTCTTCATAATTTCCGTTTATATCCAAGGCAAAAAGCAAGCGTACCAGATTTCTGAAAAGTGCGCTGTTGCCTTCTTCTATTTTGACAAAATCGAACGATTCCAGTACTTCACTTTTACCTGTCGCCAGCAATTCTTTTATTATCAGGTCAAGATTTTCATCTTCCGTATGTTCGCGTGGCAGTATAGCAAGCACTTCGTCTGTATTGTTTTCGATGATCAGGTCCCACAATTGTTTGTCCTCTGTTTCAAAAAATGGTTTTATTTCATCATTCAGCGTCAGTCTGGTCGTCGTCATCCGTGTCAATGTTAGTATTAGTATTTATGTTAGTCGATTCGGTCGGTTCTGTCAGGGATGATCCTTTTCTCATAGCCCTGTAGATTTCCTCCTGTATGCGTTGGCGTATGCTCAAACCCGATATTTGTTTATGCGTACGTTTTTCATTTATTCTGTTTGACAAAAATATAAAAATTAAATCATTATCAGGGTCTATCCAGAAACAAGTTCCCGTAAATCCCGTATGGCCGTAAACACTGGCGGGAGCGCTTGCGGCAGTAGGCCCCGATTTGTTAGTACGCATTTCGGGTTTGTCGAAGCCCAGTCCGCGGCGCGATGAGGCACTTTTTGTTTTGGTGAACAGTTGCCATGTTTTCTCCGAAATATATCTTTCGTCTCCGTAAACTCCCTTATAAAGCCACATCTGGTATAGCTTAGCCAGATCGTTGGCATCGGAGAACAAGCCCGCATTGCCCGATATGCCGCCCATAAAGGCAGCCCCTTCGTCGTGCACATATCCCTGAACAAGTTGCTTGCGCAGGAAGTCGTCTTTCTCGGTGGGTACAATGCGCCCTTTGCCGAATCTTTTCAGAGGATTATAGGTCGTGGTGGTTGCACCGAGTTTGTTGAAATAATTATTCTGGACGAAAGTATTCAAATCCTGTTTTGCTACTTTTTCTATTACTTCTTTAAGCAGCATAAAATTGAGACAGCTATACAGATAAGTTTTCCTATTACGAAGTTTTGAGTCGGCAATAGCTTTTATAATAGTATCATTGTATACCTTATTTATAAACAATCCGTCAGCTAAAGGGAGAAATCCTGTTTTGGGAGTAGTAGATACCATGGCCGGCTTGTATTTGTAATCGGTGCGAGCCCATGTATCAGTATCGAACTGTGCCGAATAGATACTTGTACGCTGACGGTTAAACAGTTTCCCCTCATAACTCGATTTATCTATCGCATTCATATAATAAGGAATAAAGGACGTAAGCCCTGTTTCATGCAAGAGAGCATCCCTGATGGTAATGCGTGATTTGTCTGTTCCTATCAGTTCCAACACATAACTACTTATCGGAGTAGTAAGTTTGAGTTTATTCTCATCATATAATTTCATAATGGCTGGAACAGTAGCCGAAGCTTTAGTCATGGATGCGATATCGTATATGTCAGTGTTAGTAACCTTCCTGTTGCCATTGTATTCGAATGAGCCGAACGAACGGTTGTATATTACAGTTCCGTCTTTTGCAATAAGTATCTGGCATCCGGGATAAGCCTTTGCCTCTATACCTTCCAGGGCAATGGAATCTATTTTGTTGAATCTCCCTGATGCGATACCCACCACTTCGGGAACATCATATCCCAGCCTTGTTTTCTTAGTATCGATACCGGTATCGAGATTAAACAGACCTTTTACTGATACAGGTATTTTGCCGTTTACATCATAGCCTCCGAATATTGCCTGTGCCGCATAATCCTGTGCCAAATCGGAATTCTCATATGCAAGAATAACTCCATTAGCAGCTTTAACGGATGAAGCATATGACGTCATGCGGTATGGTACTATAAAAAAAGCCATAACAGATTCTTTTCCCGCACAAACCGTTTGTATAGCTAGGTTGGCATTGCCTTTATTGTTATGGATAGATACGATAATGGTATTGAAGCTTTCCAGATTTTTTTTCAGTTTCAATAGTTCGTCACCGCCCGATACGGTGAATGTGGTTACATCTCCATACATTTTCAATGTATTGTGAAAAGTATTATTTGAAGATTCGCCTATAGATACAGCTGCAATTTTACGTTTATCGAGACCTTTTAACGGAAGGATTTTCTGATCGTCTTTCAGTAAGGTTATCGCTTCTTTATGTAACTCCCTGTTTATCCATTCGCTGTTGGATGTATTCAGCTTCTGAACCAGCCCGTTTGTATCTATCGGTTTCGCATCTTTTACACTGAGGATATATTTATAAGCAAGTACTTTCTTACATTTTGCAGCCAGCTGTTCTTCCGTCATCACATTGTCTTCTACAGCCTTTTTTACCGATTCGTAATCTCTTGCGGGATTCAGCGGGCCGACCAGAATATCATTTCCTGCCAGTAATGCACGTACGCAGTAATTATCTTCTCCCGACACACCTTTCATCTGGAGTCCGTCGGTAAATATAAGTCCTGAAAATCCGAGTTCTTTCTGCAGAAGATCTGTGGTAATAGCTGTTGAGAGGGAACTTGGCTGACTTCTATTATCGAGTACCGGAATATTAAGATGTGCCACCATCATTCCCGATAATCCGCTATTTATATATTCTCTGAAAGGTTTCAGCTCTACTTCATCCAGCCGTTTACGATTGTGTGCTATCAGCGGTAATACTTTATGCGAATCGGTAGAAGTATCTCCATGTCCGGGGAAGTGTTTGGCAACAGCCATTATGCCTCCGGCTTCGAGTCCTTTAGAATACATTATTCCCAAACGGGCAACCTTTTCCGGATCTTCTCCAAACGAACGGTTGCCGATTACCGGATTGGATGGATTGCTGTTAACATCCAATGCAGGGGCAAAATTGACATGGATACCCATCAGTTTACACTGGCGGGCAACTTCCAGTCCGTAATAATATAATAGAGAATCATTTTGTATAGCTCCCAGCATCATATTACGCGGAAAGCGGGTAGTATTAGCAAGACGCATCGATAATCCCCATTCACCGTCGAGGGAAATCATTACTGGGACTTTAGCTTCTTTTTGCGCCCAGTTGGTAAGGTCTGCCTGATTATTAGGTGTTCCTTTTGAGAAGAGGAGGCCTCCTATATGCTGGTTTTTGATTAATGAAGATATTCTGCTTTTATTGGCTTCGGTATTATCTCCTGTTACTACAGGCATAAACAACTGGCCAATACGTTCGTCGGTCGACATTTGATTGTATACAGAGTCGACCCAACGGTTTATCTTAATGGAATCGGCGGTCTGATTAAGGGTCGGGGTCTTTTTATTAATTCCGGTGACCATACCGGATGAGCAAAAAACTGTGCAGCAGACAGCCAATGCTATAATATATTTGATTTTCATTTTATTCTTATATAAGAAAATTTTGCCGGGGTTTGCCACCCATATACAAAAGTATAACGAATATGTTTTAGAGAGAGGCTTTGAATCATTAATTAAACATAGATTAACAAGTACGTGGAAAAATGATAAAATAAAGGAACTAAGACCTTTGCAAATTTGCGAAATATATTTATCTTTGCATCCGCTTTGCGTAATCTCTGACGGGAGAGACTCGTGTATATTGCGTATATTAACAATAAACCATATATAATCATGGACTTAATTAAAGTTGCAGAAGCAGCATTCGCCACAGGAAAAGAGCATCCTAAATTTAAGAGCGGCGACACAGTGACAGTTGCTTACCGTATCAAAGAAGGTAACAAAGAGCGTGTTCAGCAATACCGCGGTGTAGTTATCAAAATCGGCGGACACGGAGAAAAGAAACGTTTCACTGTTCGCAAAATGTCTGATAACATCGGCGTAGAAAGAATTTTCCCTCTAGAATCTCCATTTATCGACAGTATCACTGTAAATAAAGTAGGTAAGGTTCGCCGTGCTAAACTGTATTACCTACGTGGTCTTACAGGTAAAAAAGCCAGAATCAAAGAAAAAAGAGTTACAAAGCAACAACAAGCTTAATTTCTTATTCTGCAGCTTGCACGCAGAAAGATATAGGAGAGTCTGTCTACAAACAGGCTCTTTTTTTGTCTGTTATGCTTAAGTATATAGGAAGTCAATTTAATAATGCTTAAGAAGTAAATTAAGGCTGATGTTTAAAATTAAACATGCAAAAGTAGAACTTCAAAGAATAATATTCTATCCTCTCGGAAATCTGAAAGAAATAGCTGTTTATTTTTCTCTTTTCATAACCGTGCCGTTACTTATAGTCTTTTGGGCCATTGTAGTAGATTTAGGTACGAATGGAATAGAATATTTATTCTATGTAATATCAGCTATATATTCCATATTGTTGTTATTGTATATCATTGGTCGAATAAAGATAGTTGTCGATAAAGACTCCGGCTCGGTATATTATGAATTATTTGGCATAAAGAGAAGCATTGCATCTGCATCTGATATTTGTGATTTGGGTATATCTACACACCCGACCCTTAAAGGAGCACAATACTATTGTCATGTTCGGCATGGAAATAATATAAAACTGCTTAAGCTCACTCAGGAAATAAATATACCGAATAAAAATGTAGAAGAAGCATATGATAATTTACAGAAATTTGTTTCATCACATTCTGGTAAAAATTATACCAATACAGACAGGTGCCTGTTATTTAAAGAAATAGAACCGAATGTATACTTGTGTAAATATAGAATGTATGGTAGAGTATCCGGTTTCTTTGTTATGGGATTTATCCTGTTTTTCGCAGCAAGTTTATTTATTAATAAATACATTTTTCTACTGTATATTGTTGCATTAATTTTATTCTATCCTAAGAGCAATAAAATTATGATAGATTTGAATAATAGAAGAATGAATGTGACAACAGATGAAGGCAGGGTAGAAAATACAATAGATATAGATAAAATACGGGATATCGATACAATCGGACTCAAAAATATGAAAGGATTTCATCTTAGTTCAGATTACTATATCTCTTTGTATGATTCGACTATAGTAAAAATTGTAGACAAGCCGATAAATGATAATGGAGCTATATTGCATGACATACAATTACTTTTGAGTAAAAAAATTAAAAGCATATAAACATATTGAATAAAAATGCAGCGGATTATTGCCTGCTTTTGATGCAGCGTAATTTTTATTTATAACTTTAACGAGGCTATATTAAGTGTTATAACTTAATTGCCAATTATTTTAAAATATATGAGAGACTTTATAATATCCGAATCAAAAAATAAAGAAGCTGTCCTTGTCGGGCTTATCACCCAGCACCAGACAGAAGAGCAGGTACACGAATACCTCGACGAACTGGCATTCCTTGCCGAAACGGCAGGTATCATTCCTGCTAAGAGTTTCACACAGAAGCTGGAATATCCTAATCCCGTAACCTTTGTAGGTACAGGGAAATTGCAGGAGATAAAGCAATATATGGAAGACAATGAGATAGACCTCGTTATTTTCGATGATGAATTATCGCCAAAGCAAATCAGGAACATCGAAAAGGAATTGCAGGTAAAAATCCTCGACCGTACCAGTCTTATCCTCGACATCTTCGCTATGCGTGCACAAACGGCATACGCCAAGACACAGGTAGAATTGGCACAATATCAATATCTGTTGCCGCGACTAACCCGTCTGTGGACTCACCTCGACCGCCAGCGAGGCGGGGGCGTGATGATGCGTGGCGTGGGTGAGACCCAGTTGGAAACCGACCGCCGTATTATCCTCAATAAGATAGCTTTCCTTAAAAATGAGTTGAAAGATATTGACCGTCAGATGGCATCGCAACGGAAAAATCGTGGCAAAATGGTGCGTGTAGCGCTTGTCGGCTATACGAATGTGGGTAAATCGACGCTGATGAATCTATTGAGCAAATCGGATGTCTTTGCAGAGAATAAACTCTTTGCAACACTAGATACAACAGTGCGTAAGGTGATTATTGATAATCTGCCTTTCCTGTTATCCGATACGGTAGGTTTTATCCGTAAATTGCCGACACATCTTGTAGAATCGTTCAAATCGACATTGGATGAGGTGCGCGAGGCCGATTTGCTTATCCATGTAGTAGATATTTCGCATCCTAACTTTGAGGAACAGATAGAGGTTGTAAAGAATACACTGGCCGATATCGATAAGGAAGAGAAACCGACTATACTCGTATTCAATAAAGTGGATGCATTTACCTACACACCTAAAGATGAAGACGACCTGACGCCTGCAACAAAAGAGAATGTATCGCTGGAAGAACTGGAAAAATCGTGGATGAACAAAATGCATGACGACTGCATCTTTATCTCTGCAAAACAAAAAATTAATATCGACGAGTTGAAGAAAAAGGTTTACGAGAAAGTAAAAGAAATCCATATCGAGCGCTATCCTTATAACGATTTCCTGTTTCAGAAATATGATGAAGAAACGGAGTAAAATAATTGATTTACAATCTAAAAGATATACCTTTGTTAAGATATAAACTTTAACACCTCTTTAAATGAAAAAGCTATTATTTACATTGTTTGCAGTTGCACTGATGTGTTCATGCTCTTCGGGCCCTCAAAAAGCTGCGCAAAGTTTCTCTGAAAACCTTTCGAAAGGTAAAGTTGAAGAAGCGAAAAAATATGCAACAGAAGCAACCGGTAAATTATTGGATTTTGCTTCCAGCATGGGTACAAGTAAGGTAGATCCGGACTTTAAATTCGAATTTGTAAAAGATTCTGTTGTAGACAACAGGGCTTGGGTTACCTTCAAAGATAAAAATACAGATAGAGAGCAGACTCTTCATCTTGTAAAAATAGACGGGGATTGGAAAGTAAATATAGAATCCAAAAAGTAATATACTTACTCCTTTTTTGTCTTTCTATTTTTGCGTCGTGTGGTGAAGCGGAGAGGAAAACAACTCAGCCTTTCTCTTTATCAGGAATCCAGAACGGGGATATAATATGTCGCTTAGGGAGAGGTTTCTTTTCTGATAAGTTTAAAGATTATTCTTTGTCGGAGAAGCTATATTCCCATGTAGGCATTATAGAGGCCCTGGGCGATTCTTTATTTGTAATTCATGCCGAAGCCAGCGAACTAACGGGTATCGGCTATGTAAAAAGGGAGCCTGTATCTGTCTTCCTGGACGATATCGAGACTTGGGGAATATACCGTATCGATGCTCAGGATTCTATCCGCAATCTTATAGCAATGCATGCAAAAACTTATTATGACCGGAAGACTCCATTCGACCTCGATTTCGATGCTTCGGACGACAGTAAGGTTTATTGCACCGAACTTGTAGCCTTAGCGATAAATAAATCGGTCGGATGTGATTTCGTTTTGCCTCTTTTGAATTTCGGGAAACGCAAAATATATGGCATCGATAATGTATATTTGTTGCCGGGAATACAAGAAATAAAAAAGGCAACAAAATAATATCCATGCGTAAAGCAATTCCATACATAAAAGAATCATTAAAAGCGTATTATCCCGAAAGTGAGATTTCGGGATTTACGCGTATTATAATAGAATATATTACGAAGAAGCCTTATCAGCAGGTATATATCGACCCGTTTATTCTTTCACAGGAGTCTTATGCGCAAATAGATTCCATACTCGACAGGCTGAAGAAATACGAGCCCATACAATACATAACAGAAGAAACGGAATTTTACGGATTACCGTTTTTTGTCAACCGGAATGTACTTATTCCACGTCCCGAGACTGAGGAATTAGTTGAACTTATCCTGAATGAAAATAAGGAACCGAATCTTACAGTACTGGATATTGGCACAGGCAGCGGTGCTATTGCTATCGCCCTTGCCAAACAAATGAATAATGCCAACGTTACGGCATGGGATATATCGGTTATGGCTCTGGATGTAGCGGTAATAAATTCAAAGGCTAATTCGGTAGATATTTCTTTTAAAAGGGTAGATGTATTGGTTGATTATCCTCAGGATAAAAAATTCGATATCATAGTCAGCAATCCCCCTTATGTATTGGAAAGCGAGAAATCGGCAATGGAACAAAATGTATTGGCTTATGAACCTCATACAGCCTTATTTGTCCCTGATAATGATGCTCTTATTTTCTATGAACGCATTGCAGATATAGCGCTCGATTTACTGAATCCGGACGGAAAACTATATTTCGAAATCAATCAGGCAAAAGGAAAGGAAACTGTTGCTATGCTGGAAAAGAAAGGATTCAAAAATATCGCTCTGTTTCAGGATTTAAGTAAAAAAGACCGAATGGTAAGAGCGGAAAAGCAGAATTGATTTTTATCAGGCTTTTATCTTTTCGTATTTTTTCCTGTTATTTTCTATATTTTCCATATTCTTTACAGCCCATTCTACAAGATTATTGAGATAAGGCATCAACTCACTACCCGATTCGGTCAGTTTATATTCTACCCGTGGCGGAACTTCGGCATAAATCTTTCTCACCACAAGTCCGTCAGCCTCTAACGACCTTAACGTAACGGTGAGCATCCGTTGCGAAATGTCGCCGATAGATTTGTGGATATCATTAAAGCGCATTGTACCGTTTACATTTAAGGTAGCAAGTACCAGAAGCGACCATTTATCTCCCAGCCGGCTGATAATATCCCTGATAGGGCAAGCTTCGATATGTAAAAAAGTTTTCATTTTTATTTAATTTTATATCTTTGATAATCAGCATTACTAACATCCGTGTAACTTAATTATCAATAAGTTCGTTCTTGCAATATCCGATTACTAATTATATGTTTGCATAACAAAAGTAATATAATTACTATTAGTAACTAATATAAACCATTAAAATTAACAACCATGGGAAAGAAAGTTGCAGTATTAGCGGTAAACCCTGTAAACGGGGCCGGATTGTTCCAGTATCTGGAAGCATTCTACGAAAACGGTATTCAGTACAAGACCTATGCCGTGTCGGAAACAAGTGAAATTAAAACAAATTCGGGAATCAGCATCAAATTGGATGATGTAATTACTAATCTTAAAGGGCATGAAGATGAATACGATGCATTAGTTTTCGGTTGTGGAGATGCTATTCCTAAGTATAATGAAAATGCAGAAAAGCAGTTCAATCAGGACATGCTGGCTGTAATAAAAGCTTTTGCCGATAAGGATAAGATTATGATCGGACACTGTGCTGCAGCGATGTTTTTTGATAATCTCGGTATTGTTGACGGTCGCAAAGTTGCTTTGCATCCATATGCTAAAACTGCGGTGAAAGGATGTATAGGAACAGATGAGAAAACAGTTGTAGACGGTAATTTTTATACGGCACAGACTGAGAACACAATTCCCGAACTTATACCTGAAATTTTAAAAGCATTGAAGTAAAATATCGGGTCTTTAGTATCTAGCATAAGGAAGCGGTTGCGATAGTGACCGCTTTTTATATTTACTACTATCGAATTTTTATCTATTTTTGATATTGCTTACACCAAAATCCTGAGATAGTATGAAACTTACCGAACCCCAAGCCCTCAATCGCGTAGCAGCTTATTGTTCCAAAGCGGAACGATGCGAATATGATGTGCGCAAAAAACTGGTTGCATGGGAACTGGAAAGTGATGCTATAAAACGGATTATCGATAGATTGAAAAAAGAACGATATCTCGATGATGCGCGTTTTGCCAAAAGCTTTATAAACGATAAGATGAAGTTTAACAAATGGGGAAAGGCTAAAATTATTTTTGAACTAAAGAAAAAAAAGATATCCGAATCTATTTATAATCCTGTATTTGAAGAACTTTCCGGAGATGAATTTGAAGAACAGCTGATGCATATCCTCACAATAAAAGCAAAATCCGTAAAGGGGAAAAATGACTATGACAGAAAGACGAAACTCATTCGCTTTGCGCTCGGACGAGGCTTTCCCATTGATTTAACTATCAAGTGTGTAAATAAACTTCTGGGTGGAGATTATGAGGAATCTGTTTCGTAATTTCCTGAATCTGTTCTTTCCCGACCTTTGTGTGGTCTGCAAAGAGAGGCTATCGGAGGGAGAACTGCACATCTGCACCGATTGTCTATTTCTGCTTCCTAAAACAAACTTTCATCTGCAACCCGATAACCGTCTGGAACAGTTCTTTGCCGGACGTATTCCTTTTCAGCATATTGCGGCATATGCGTACTTTGTGAAAGGTGGCAGCATCCAGTCTGTTATCCATGAACTGAAATATCAGCGTAATCCCAAAATCGGGAATTTTATCGGTGAACTTTGCGGAGAAAATATAAAAGACAGCGATTTTATTGCAAGTATCGATTATCTGGTGCCCGTGCCATTGCATCCGAAGCGGGAAAAGCAAAGGGGATACAATCAGTCACTAGAAATCTGCAAAGGAATATCGAAAGTAACGGGTATTGCAATCGATAATGAAACCTTAATCAGAAAGGTAAACAATAAATCGCAGACTAAGAATTCGCGTTTCGACCGCTGGAAGAATGTAGAAGATATCTTTCAACTTACCGATACAGAAACTTTTAAAAATAAACATATCCTTTTGGTAGACGATGTAATTACAACAGGTTCTACATTAGAATCCTGCGCTAAGGAATTACTTAAATGCGACGGCTGCCGTATAAGCATTTATGCGGTAGGTACAGCCGGCTAATAATTTGTACGATAAAAGTTAATGCCCTGATACAAGCCGTAAATTGTAACTAATTTTTTACCTTTGCACCTCAAATAAACAGTTACTTACATTTTTGAAATATAAAGCTATGTCGCAACCTTCAATTCCTAAAGGAACAAGAGATTTTTCGCCTGAAGAAATGGCGAAGCGTAACTATATTTTCTATACTATCCGCGAAGTATTCAAATTGTATGGTTTCCGCCAGATAGAAACTCCGGCTATGGAAAACCTCTCGACACTGATGGGTAAGTACGGCGAAGAAGGGGATAAGCTTTTATTCAAAATTCTGAACTCGGGTGATTATCTGAAGGATATCAAAGACGAAGAACTGACAGAAAGGAATGTAAACCGGCTCGCTACCAAGCTGAGCGAAAAAGGTCTCCGTTACGACCTCACCGTGCCGTTTGCACGCTACGTGGTGATGCACCGCAATGAAATTACATTTCCGTTCAAACGCTATCAGATACAGCCTGTATGGCGTGCCGACCGTCCGCAAAAAGGGCGTTATCGCGAGTTTTTCCAGTGCGATGCCGATATAGTAGGTTCAGATTCGTTGATAAATGAGGTGGAACTTATTCAGATTATCGACGAGGTATTCCACCGTTTCGGTATCCGTGTATGTATCAAGCTGAACAACCGCAAAATATTGTCGGGCATTGCCGAAATTATAGGTGAGTCGGACAAAATCACGGATATTACCATTGCCATAGACAAGCTGGATAAGATAGGTCTGGACAAGGTAAATGAAGAACTGGCATCAAAAGGTATCTCGCAGAAAGCTATAGAACAACTTCAGCCGATAATCCTTTTAGAGGGTTCGAATGAAGAAAAGCTGCAGACGCTGAGGACAATTCTCGAAAAATCTGAAACGGGTGTCAAAGGGGTGGAAGAAATTGCATTCATTCTTGACAGACTGAAAATTATGGGCATCCGTTCACAATTAGAGCTGGATTTGACGCTCGCCCGCGGATTGAACTATTATACAGGTGCTATCATCGAAGTCAAGGCTTTGGATGTGCAGATAGGAAGCATCACAGGCGGCGGACGTTACGATAACCTGACAGGTATATTCGGGCTGCAGGGAGTATCGGGCGTAGGATTCTCTTTCGGTGCCGACCGTATTTTCGATGTATTGAACCAGCTGGATTTATATCCGAAAGATTCTATACAAAATACGCAGGTACTGTTTGTCAATTTCGGTGAAGCGGAAGAAAAATATATCCTTCCTGTCATTACAAAAATACGTCAGGCAAGCATTTCTACAGAGATTTACCCCGAAGCTGCGAAAATGAAAAAGCAGATGTCGTATGCCGATTCGAACAAAATACCGTATGTAGCCATTATCGGCGAAAATGAAATGGCGGAAAATAAAATGACACTGAAAAATATGCAAACGGGCGAGCAGCAGTTGCTGAGCCTCGAAGAATGCATCAATATACTTACATCAGTAAAATAAAATGGAATACAGGCTTAACAAATATATCAGTAATTCGGGTTTCTGTTCCCGGCGCGAAGCAGATAAGCTTATCGAAAACGGTAAGGTAACTATAAACGGAAAACGTGCCACGGTAGGCATGAGAGTACTGCCGAAGCAAAAGGTAAGGGTGAATGGCGAACTTATTGTCAATGATATTGAACCCGTATATATTGCTTTCAATAAGCCTGTGGGCATTGTGAGTACGACCGACCCGCTCGAGAAAGACAATATCGTGAATTTTATAAGGCATGAGCAGCGTATTTTTCCTATTGGTCGTCTGGATAAAGATTCACAAGGTCTGATATTGTTGACAAACGACGGTGATATTGTAAATAAGATACTCAGGGTAGGGAACAACCATAAGAAAGACTATATAGTAAAGGTTGATAAGCCAATAACAAAGGATTTCATTACACGGATGTCGCAGGGAATACCTATCCTCGACCGTGTTACCCGTAAATGCGAATTGACGGAAATAAATCCCTACACATTCAAAATAACGCTTATTCAGGGCCTGAACAGGCAGATAAGACGCATGTGCGAATATCTCGGTTATGAGGTTACCAGACTGGAGCGCATTAAGATAATGAATATAGAACTGGGTAATCTGGGACAAGGGAACTGGAGAGACCTGACTAATGCTGAACTGGAAGGATTATTCGATTTGCTGGAAGATTCGGAGAAAACCGAAAAGAGTAAGAAGACAGGCGGCAGCAATAAGTCATTCAACAGGGAACTTGAAAAATCCGATATAAAGACCGACCGCCGGAAAGCCGGCATTGCAAATAAATATGCTAAGGAGAAGAAAACAGATAAACCTAAGGGTTCATTTGCTCCGGAAGAAAACGCTACAGGAAAGGTAAAACCGAAGCATAAAGGCAAACCTGCAAGCGGACTACGTGTAGGCAAACAAAAGGTGGCGGCAAATAAGCCTAAACCGAAGCCACGTCCCCAATCGAAGAAAAAGTAACATAAGAATAATAAGAAAAGCAAGAGCCGGTAGTAAGCCGGCTCTTGTTATTTATAATTCTATCTCATCCAATGGATTCCAAAATACTTTTTTCCAGTTTTTTATTTTATCGTTTACGACTGTAATACCTTCGGCTTCCAGTAGCTGTTGCATTTCGCCCGAACTTCCGAAAGATTCTTTTCCCGACAATACTCCGCTGCTGTTAACCACGCGATATGCCGGAACAGCACCTCCTCCGTCGTCTCCACCTATTAAATGCCCTACCATACGCGACATATTGGGATAACCTATCGCTTTGGCAATAGCGCCGTAGCTTGTAGCCCGCCCGTATGGAATCATTCTCACAATCTCATTTACGGCTCTTGTAAAATCTTTTTTATCGACTTTGGTCATAATAAATTTACTCTTATACAAATATAATATATCAAGTAGTGATATCGTTTATTATGCTTATAATTTTATCTATATAATAATAGCTGATAGCTTTTAGCCGTTAGCCATTAGCTCTTTGACATAGGTTTTAGTTACAAGTTACTTCGCCCTGCGGGCAGTTACGAGTTACGGATTATTAATTGTTCATTTTTAATTATTAATTAGTTCCTGTTACTTTTGTTACTTTTTAACATTGCCTCTCGCAAAGTCACAAGGCCCCAAAGAAATATTGTTAACTGCTAACTGTTGACTGCTAACTGTAAAATCCGTTACTTTTGTTACTTTTTAACAATAAATGGTTAATAAGTATAAATAATAATTTGGTTTAGGAATGGATACTGTTAAAATAGTGTAGGTATAAAAACAGGGATTACCCGAGTGGATAACCCCTATTGCCAATTTCTGTATCGAAGTGTTACTTTTTAGTGATTTGGATGACATAGCCGCCACCCGGAGCCATAGATACCGGTAACTTTTTGTTAGCAGGTATGTCTATCGTTTCTTTTTTATAGTCACGGGCAGCACGGTGAGCGTTTGCCCCGTCTTTGAATACCTCGCCTTTGAAGTTTCCTTCGCCGAGAAATGACAGGTCTATCTCCATTTTACGGGCATCCCAATTTGTCAGGGTACCTACATACCATTCGTTGCCTTTCTGCCGTGCAATAGCGATGTATTTGCCTATCTGTCCGTCGAGAGATATTGTATTATCCCACACGGTAGGTACTTTGGCTATAAACTCTGTACATTCAGGTTCGGCCATATAATTAGACGGGCTGTCGCAAAGCATATTAATCGGGGATTCGAATATGATGTATTCTGCTAGCTGACGGCAACGCGTTCCCTGACTCATAGTTTCGCTATATACGCTTCTGTAGTTACCTTTTGTGGCATTGCGCATCGCTCCCTGTGTATAGTCAACAGGGCCGGCTACCTGACGGATAAACGGCATGGTGACATCGTATGTTACCTGATCGAGTTCAGGCCCCGACCATTTCAGTTGTTCAAGACCGTTCACTCCTTCAAAATTGATTACGTTAGGGTAAGTGCGTTGAAGTCCTGTCGGCTTGTATGTCCCGTGGAAATCGATAAGCACCTTATATTTGGCACCCATTTCGGCAGCGCGGCGGTGGAAGTCGACCATGATCTGGTCGTCGCGATCCATAAAGTCTACTTTGAATCCTTTGATGCCCATTTCGCTGTAATGCTTGCATACCCTTTCAAGGTCTCTGTCGAAAGCATGGTATCCCGCCCAAAGTATGAGATCTACATTCTTGCTTTGAGCATAGGCGGAAAGCTCCGGCAGGTTTATTTCCGGTACTACCTGAAACAGGTCGGCTTTTTTATTAACCGCCCAGCCTTCGTCGAGAATGACGTATTCGATGCCGTATTTTGATGCGAAGTCAATGTAGTACTTATATGTTTCGTTGTTTACACCGGTTTTGAAATCGACATTGTACAGATTCCAGTCGTTCCACCATTCCCAGGCTACCTTGCCCGGTTTCACCCATGAATAGTCGCCCTGAGAAGGAGTAGCAAGTTTAAAGATCATATCGCTGTCTGCCAGTTCCGAATCTTTCTCAGCTACTATGATAGTTCTCCACGGGAAGCTTGTTCCGGCATCGAACTTGGCTATGTATGGTTCGCGGGTGTCGACCAATATCTGTAATTCGTTGTGACCTCCTTGACGTGTATCTTTAGGATAAGGCGCAAAAACACCTTTCAGACTGTTGGCTTTGTCACCCGGATAGAGAAACATTCCGGGATAGTTCATAAGATCGGCTTCTGCGATGCATATCTTTTTACCATTCGCTCCTTCGACAACCAATGGTGAAATGCCGAGACGCTTTTTGTTCCATTCCGATAAGGATATATTGTGGTAGGGTTGTTCGAAAGAATTCATGTATTGCTTTTCAATAGGTGTATTCTCGGAGCGGTTTGTGTATGCTATAAAAGCTTTGTGATCGGCAGGGAAATTATATTCTGCCTGCTCGTTTTCCACGATGAAAGGTTTCTTAGAAATGGATACGAAGCGGTAGGCAATACCGTCATTATAGGCGCGGAATATGATATTATAATCTCCCTTGAATCTGAGAGTAAGCTCGTTGTAATTGTCTATTACCTTGCTGCGTTTGTAAACAGGTGCATCTATTATTTGATTGACTGTTTTTGTAGATGAGCCGGATAACTTGGGTTCGAGACCTAAAGTAGTGCCGCCAACGAGTGTCATTGAAAGAGGAGACTTATCGAGCATCAGATCTCCGGCATGAGATACAGAATACTCTATAGTCTTGCCGATAGTGATATTGGCTTGCAGCTTTCCATCAGGAGCTTTTAGCGTAAATTGTTTTTGAGCGTCCATCGTCATTGAATAACAGAGTAATAAACTGAATAATGATAAGATTGTCAGATTGTTTTTTCTCATTGTTATTGATATTTGAGGGTTAATGGTTTTGGGTTATTTTCGGAGGTCGGCAACAAGTTTATTCACAATGTTGCACATCATATCGTAATTCTCTTCCATCGATCGGAGAAGCTTATATTGAGCACGGGTGCGAACGAGGTTGTGTTTTTCATCTTTTACCTTATAGTAATTATCGCCGTCGATGTAATCCATAAGGAAACGCAGTACTTGTTCGAAAGTAATGTATTTGGCAGAGAAAGCCAGATTTTCTATCTCTGCCGGAGTTAAGAATGAGATTGCTTCGGATAAATATCCTTTGGTATATCCTTCGAATATATCCATTTTAACATATACCTTGTCAAGATTTTCATCGTCTTCCTTTCCGGCGTTTGTATATGATCGTATAGCATCACCGTAATCGTTGAGGCACATACTGCTCAACACTGTATCGAGATCGATGACGCACAAGACATTCCCCTGTTTATCGAACAGGATATTATTTATCTTGGTATCGTTGTGGGTAATTCTTACCGGTATTTCCCCCGCTTCGAATTTTTCCCATAAGGCAAGCATTTCGTTTCGTCGGCTTTCTATCCATTCTATTTCTTTCTGTACCTGCGATTTTCTTGCTACCGGATCTTTCATTAATACCTCGTCCCATTGTTGGAAACGGTATTTCATATTATGAAAGCCGGGCAATATATCAGCTAGCGGTTCATTCATGTCGGCGAGCATTGCCTGAAATTGTCCGATACCTTTTCCTCCGCGTGCAGCGAGTTCGGGAGAATCGGCATATTCGTATGTCAGCGTATTATCAATAAACAGGCAGGCAGCCCAGTATTCACCTTCTTCATCGAGATAATACAATTTATTGTCTTTGGTAGGTGTTATTGTAAGAGCTTCACGTAAAGGATTTCCACCTTTTTTGATAATCTTTTCTTTAAGATGAGAGGTTACTTTATGGATATTGTCCATCATTGCCGGAATATCCTTGAAGATGTTTTTATTCTTCTTCTGCAAGATGTAGTTTGGACTGTCACCGACAGTCTCTACAAAGAAAGTATCATTAATAAGTCCTTCGCCAAGCGGACGAATTTCCTTTACCTGTCCGTCGAAAGAAAAGTGTTTTCCTGCATTCATAGGTCTTTTATTATTAAATTAAGATTATAATCGTTATCGATGTTTTGCAATGAGATTGAATTGCAAGACCGGTATTGGTTTAAGGTCAAATATTGAACGAAGATAATAACTTCATTTCTCTTAACATTCATTTTTCTGTGTTTTTTCATATTTCAATTATCTATATATAAACGATATTTGAATTGATTTTGTAATCTGATAAGAAAATTATGTTTGTTAATAAAAATTAAACTGAGTAGACTATTACTTTTTTAATGAGCAAAAGAGTAATTGTTTTAAAATCAGTAATTCAATAACGATTTTTATTGACGGGAGCACCAACAGATATCATACAGAATGAGGAAAACTGTAATAATGTGTATTTTTTGAGAGTATAAATTTGGAGAATAAATATTTTCTACTACCTTTGCACTCGCTTTGATAAAGCAATAGGGAGATTCCGTAGCTCAGCAGGTAGAGCACATCACTTTTAATGATGGGGTCCTGGGTTCGAGCCCCAGCGGGATCACTGATAAGGCTGGAAATCAGCAACATACAAAGATTTCACACCGTTTTACACACCAATTTAGGAAGTAAACGGTGTGTTTTGTTTTTTAAGGATATACTCTATATACCTTGTTAATGATTTTAAGATAAGTAGATATAAAAATACCCTCTGATACTTCGGAGGGTAGTTCATTTTATATAGTTTACATCTTTACTTCTTATTTTTCAATAAGTTTAATTCCTGCTTCAATAATGCTATTTCAGTAGATAGCTCAATTTCTTTTTGATGAAAGTTATTAGCCAACATTTGCTCCTTTTCATAATGCTCCTTTTGCATATTTAAGAACTTTTCAGAAAGAGAAGTTAACTCATCTACTGGATAAAATATTGTTCCTTGATTATTAACCATATCACGGGAATTTTCGGAATTTACAGTAGTAGTATTATAATAAGCTTTTGTTGCACCTTCCAAATCAAAGTTCTTTAGAAATTCGACAGGAACTTCCAAAGCTAAAGCTATTTGTTCCAATAAATCTTCCTCTATAATCTCTTTATTTTCTATTTTAGAAATATCGCTTTGCTCTTTATTTATTTTATATCCTAAATCTTTTTGATAAAGTCCTTTCGATTCTCTTACTATTTTGACATTTCTACCCTGATGTATTATTTTTTTTCTTTTCAACTATTTCATCCATAATTTATACGATATGAGTTATGACACTTCAAAATTAACATTTTATATGTATAAATCAACATTCATAATTGTTTTTTATAAATTCTTATTTTATTTACCTATGTATCAGATATGTATTTATGATTTGTCAATTATTCTATATGCAAAATATCGAACCTACTTTTGTCGTTATAAAACTTATACTAATGGGAAAAGCATCAAACACACATACAGCGATACAACTCTATTTACTCACGACTATCCAACCTGAACACAAAGTAACAGACCAATTTAACGGAATGCACTTTACAGACTTTATAAACAATTTCACAGATTTAAAAGTATTGTATCCTTGTAAAAAAGACAGGACTAAATTTATAATTGAACTCCAACAGAAAAATTGTGTAGTTAGCTGCGAAATGGTAAACAATATTTGTATCAATGTATATTTTTTTAAAATGACTGATATAGACTACCCAATGGGATTGTAAATAAGCTTTTGAGTGCTCCCGATATTAAAGGGGGCATTCTTTTTTTAAGGTGTGTTTTTCATTAGTATAAATAACAAAATAAAAGATTAACAAGCAGCTTGTTTAGTTGTAAAAAAGATTTAATTTTACAAAGGATGATATTGCCTTAAAATCTGAAAATACGTGATACCATACAAATACATATTTACTATTTCTTTGCTTCTGTCAATCAGCATAATTAGTATATTTGGACAGGGAATTGTTGTGAAAACACCGCAACCCGCAACAATGTCACGTAGTATCATTATCGGTAATTCTCATAACCAAAATAATCAAACTCCCAATATTCCTACTTTTCCAACTACCAACAATCGCAATCAGCAACAACTGAATATGTATGAACAGGATAGATTAACTGTTCAACGTATGAATATGGATATGCAGCAAATGTCTGACAGGGATTTATTTGGTTCACCATCGATACAGTATGATTTACCCTCTTGGACTGGTACACAAGGCACAGACCTCTATTATCAGACTGCACAGAAGTTGCTCAATATGCTTCAAGACAAAACACCACTTAATCTCAAAGATGCTGTATTCGCTGTCGAAAATGCCTATTTTGAGGGATTATTAGACAAAAAGAAATATGAGGAAATTATTTCTCAAATGGCTACCATTGCAAAGTTAAAAGCAGGACAAGATGGTTTAAATTGGAATAATCCTATAACAAAGAATATTATGTTATATCGAGTTATGGCTGATACTTTAAAGATTAAATTTCCGATGCGGGAAAGAACATCCATATCCTTTCCTATGCAATATGACTTTGACGACTTTAGAGGAGAGCAGGATTTTTCAAAATTATTTGTGACTAAACTCTTATCATCTCATAAAGGACAATGCCATTCTTTACCGTTGCTTTATCTTATATTATGCGAAAAGGTAGGCGCAGAAGCAAGCCTTGCTTTTTCACCTCAACACTCTTATATTAAGTTTAAGGATAGGGATAATAATTGGTATAACATTGAGTTGACACAAGGTATAATGACAACAGATGCTTTTATTATCGGTTCGGGTTTTATAAATGCAGCAGCTATAAAGCATGGAGTTTATATGCAACCCCAGACAAAGAAACAAGTTATAGCACATTGTTTGTCCGATTTAGCTTCGGGTTATATTCATAAATACGGATATGACAAATTCGTTATTCAATGCGTTGATTCAGCATTATCCTATGCCCCGACAAATACAACGGCTTTAGCGATAAAATCTAATTATCATTCTATACACTTGAGTTATGCCGCCCATCAGGTAGGAAGCCCACCGCCTGACACATTGAAAGTGAATTATCCTTATATTTATAAATTGTTTGAAGAAAGGAATAAAGTATACCGCAAATTAGATGAAATAGGTTATGTTGAAATGCCTAAAGAAGTCTATGAAAGTTGGCTTAATTCGGTCAATGAGGAAAAAGAAAGGCGCGAACATGATATAAGATATAAGAACGCATTAAGATTAATAGAATAACTTAAATCAACCATATATGAAAAAGGCAGCGTTATTTTTAGCTATTTTATTTGTTACCTGTTTAGTCACACAGGCACAAGAGGATATTTTTAAGAAGCATGGAGTAACAAAAGAGCCGCTTACATTGAGTAAAGGAAAATACAAAGAAACCTTTATCAACAAAGAGGTAATGCAGGTAGGAACAGTATTAATTAATACCCGTACAAACAAGGTCGTTAAGTTCTTAGAAGAAGATACAACAAAATATGCTTACAGGGCAGAGGCTACAAGCCGTTTTTTGACGGTTGACCCGCTGGCGGAAAAATATTATTCTTGGTCGCCGTACGTGTATGTAGGAAATAATCCAATTTTAAGAACAGACCCGACTGGAATGGATTGGTTTACTAATCGAGAAAATGGAAATGTAGTTTTTGTTAGAGGTGTTGAAGATTTATCATCTTTAAATAAAGAACAGTTGGAGAAATATGCGATAGGGGATATATCTTATTATGACCGTATGGGTGCGGATAATATGTTTGGGGATAATGTTATATGGGGAATTTATGGAGAAAAAGGAGGATCTTTCAATGTATTAGATAGAGAATCTTATAGTTTTAATGACTTGTCTGCAAACTTTATGGATTTACAGGGATATTCAAAACAGATATCCAAAGAACATATAGAAATAACAGAACATATAAAATACTTTTCCGAGCCATCGCCGGGAAGTGGTGGAGGTAAGCGTGTTCCTTTAAAAACCCAAAAAAGAGGTATGAAACAGGGTGCAGGAGGAGGAGATTTTCCAAGTGAAGTTATATCTGAATCGGCAGGGATTGAATATAAATATGTCCCAAAAGGGCTTACAGATGTACGTAGCACCCGTTCTTATGCTCCATTAGATATAAAAAAAGATGTCAGAAATCATTTAGGGGGTAGGTATCAAACTACTAAATATACAGAAACATATCATTATTCAGCACCAAAGCCTCAAAGTCCAATAGTAAAAACAATTTCAAATTTTCTAAGTAAAATACTTAATTAGCCATGGTAATCAGATTTATAAAAATTCTTTACATCCTAATATGTTTATTCTGTTTTCAATTTTGCACACCCAAAAATAAGAATAATATAAAAGAAGATAGCTTAGTGATCCCAGATTCATTATATTCGTTTTATCCTATAAAGGAGTCATCCGATTTTACAGGAAGCAGTTATATTGAAACGAATGCAAGAAAAAAGTCTGGTAATGAAAAAGCACCTATTTTTATAGAATCTTATTATATTCGGGCGCAGCTACCCTCAAGCAGATACTCCTACAATAAACTAGTTAAAGAATATAGAGATTGCGCAATAGATAGTTTAATGTTGACTGATGACAATTACTTTATTGTTAGAAATGAAGAAGATTTATTTAATATTTATGATACTTTATTTTTGAAAGAGAAATACCAAAAGTCAAAATATATACTTCCTTCCTTTTCTGGATATACAGAATCTCGTCATAGAAAAAGCCAAGGTAATTTATCAATTTGTGGATTGCCAACAGATTATGAAATATTAATAATGAAATCTGGAAGAGATTTTGTATTACCCGAATATATGAAATACAATTGGTCTATATTGCCAGATGGGCTAAAACATGGATATACAAGTGGTGTTGCTTATAGAACTCCTGATGACATGATTATTTATTGGTGCGTTGCATGGTAAGATAAACAGAAGTATAATGTAAGATGTAAATAGTTATATGAAACGAACAGTATTATTCTTAAGTATTTTGTTTATAGTTAATATTGGCGCACATGCCCAAGATACATACTACGAGGAAGCCTTTTCTCATATAGATAATATGCTTTCAGACAAAATTAGCTTAAATTTTAAAGATGCAGTATTATTGACAGAATATGTCTACTTTGATGGGAAATTAGATTCTCAACAAATAAATGAGAAATATGAAACCCTTTGCCGATTAATAAAAGGTCTCTCCAATTCTGAATTGATTGCCTATGCCGAGAAAGACAAAGATATAATTACCACACACGCAGCCATATTTAAAGTCCTTACAGACACAATCTTAATTCCTGTTGATTCTATGCTTATCTATGAGCATAAACCATTAACCTATGACTTCGAAGATCCTTTAGGACAAACAAATTGGACAAAAATGTTTGTATCAAAGCTATTGAAAACAGAAAAAGGCAACTGTCATTCATTGCCTTATTTATATAAAATTCTTGCCGATAAATTTGATGTACCCTGTAATCTTGCTTTTGCTCCGAACCACATCTATATCAAATTATTTTCAGAAAAATCGGGATGGTATAATACAGAACTGACAAGCGCTACATTTCCCATTGACGCATGGATTATCGCTTCGGGTTATGTGACTATCGATGCTATTCGCAACGGTCTTTACATGGATACCCTTAGTAATAAACAAGCTGTCGCTAATTGCCTTGTAGATTTAGCGCAGGGCTATCAACATAAATATGGCAAGGATAACCCCGAATTTGTTATCAAATGCTGCAATAAGGTCTTAGAATACCACCCTACTAATGTAAATGCTATGCTGACTAAAGCCGAAGCGCAAAAGCATTATATTCATTCGCTAATGAAAGCCAAGAACCTGAAAAAGCCCGATGCCCTTTTCTCTGATGAAAATATAAAAAATATGTATGCTGAAATGGAATCCATATATATTCATTTACATAAATCAGGTTATCGACAAATGCCCGAAGAAATGTATATGCAATGGCTGGACTTGCTTAGAACAGAACCAAATAAATATGTGAATAAGAACCTCTAATATTCATTTAAATAATCTTTTATCGTTTCTGGCGGGTAACCTTCAAACATAGCGAGGTCATAAATCGTTATACGATGTTTTTTACAGGCTTTTCTTATCACTTTTAAGCGTGTTTTTGCAGTTGTCATACTACATTCATAGTATTTTATTAAATCTTTTAGTGTAACGCTTCTAAACATAGTTATATTATTTTATGGGTATTTTTTAAGGTGTGTTTTTCATAGCATCAGTAACTATGCAAGTAGATTTATTTAAGGCATTCAAACCATGTTTCAATGAATAGTTTCATTTTAGGTCTTGAACGGCTGAGGTAGTTTACATCTATTGTTTCCCCTGTAATACGAATAAGTAACTTATCGTCTTTAACATCCAATATTTCAATCACATTATTATCTACTTGTTCGGCTTCACAATAATGTAGAATAGATAAAAATTCTACTCTTTCTTCATCATCTCCAATAGGGATTTCAATTTTTAGTCCTTTCTGTAAATCGCTTTCATTTAAAGCATCTACAATGTAAGTCAAATCCCAAATCGGTTGTGATTCAAACGGCTCTATATCATTATGTATGACAAGACCATAATCGGCATCTATATTAAGATGCAATCTATATACAGATTCTTCTTTATCCTCACTTATATGGCATGTAGCACTTATTACAGGATATATCTCATCTCCACAGAAACGAATTAACTTCAATACTGGTTCATTTTCTTTGTTGCTCATAATTATTTCAATTAGTTGTTTATAAATATTATAAGATTATTACTGTTTTGTATGAATAGATAATTTAGCTTAATGGCATCTTATCAAATTTAACTTTTGCATAGTGATTCTTATATATTTGCTCGTTTAGGAAATCACGAAGCCAATACCACTCATCAGGCGGATTAAAGAATTTTCCGTTATCCTGTTTTTGACAGAGATATTCTATTGTACACCATTCATTATCCACTACAAAGGTTGTGATATGTTTTAGTGCTTCTTTGACTGGTCGGAAGTCAGAGCAGTTTTCATTGATGAATGTTTCGGCTGTAAACAATTCGCTTATATCATGGCTGGACGAATAAGGCAAGCGATGAAACAAAGCGGTATTCTTTGATACATATTTGGTAAGATAGCAATTCAATGCCTTTCTGTTATTATTTACATGGCGCACATCTACACCGTTATACTTCCGTATATCAAAGTTTACTTTTATTTTTCCTTTGTTCTTTTTGTCTTTGATTCGATTGTTAATAGCCGTTCCCATGAAAGAATTTACTTTCCTGATATGCATAAATGTATTGGTGAGCATATGAAAGTGTATCGTTCCTTTCTTTTGGCGTTCTGCTATCCATAAATACGATTTTAGACCGCACTCTTCTCTCATTCGGGTTAATACTGTATTAAGGCATTGATAGGCGAATTCGTCAGGGAAGCCCATTGGAAAGGATATGGAATAAAATGCTAAGAACTTTTTAGATTGTTTCAGCCCGAAGAAAGCAGAACATTTTTCTCTCACTTTCTTCTTGTTTAGTTTGTATTCTGTTTTCTTAGGGCGTGGCGTATGATGTAATTGTACAGGTTCACTTTCAAATTTACAGTAAGGAGAATCAGCACCATAAAAACTAATTCTTTCTTCCTCAAATTCAATAGCACATGATTTCTTTTCTGCAACTGGTATATTCGAAAAAAGTAAATCAATTACTGAACAAGTAAAAAAGATACTATTTTAAGATAGCATTTCACTTTTGGTTTGTTTTATTTATATTCTTGTCCCGTATAATTAAAATATCAGGGCAAGAATATATTTTGTATATAATACTGGCAGTATTAAAACTTATGTTTGATATGGCTTTTAGTGTTTATATTCAATAAATAGCACCGTTACAATACAAAAACATTAAACATTTGCACTATTTGAGTGCAAATGCGTTATCTTTGTAATAAAACAGAGAATATGGAAAAGCTATTTGAATATTCTAATAAGTTGATAAAAGAAGCCGATACGAGTTTTTTGCGCTATATGTATGCTGAGATTAATTGGCAAAGTCGTATGATAGGACTTATCGGACCTCGTGGAGTAGGTAAAACTACCCTTGTTCTGCAATATATCAAACAAAACTTAAATCCTTCCGAAACACTTTATGTAACGGCGGAGGATTTCTATTTCGTAGACAATCGAATAACAACGTTGGCAGAAACCTTTGCTAAGTATGGTGGAAAATACCTATTTATAGATGAAATTCATAAGTATAAAGATTGGGCAAAGGAGCTTAAACTAATTTATGACTATCATAAAGACTTAAAAGTCGTTTTTACGGGTTCCTCTGTTTTAGATATTAAGAAGGGAGCTTCCGACCTGAGTCGCAGAGCCGTTATTTATAATATGCAAGGCCTATCTTTCCGGGAATATTTGATGCTGTTTCATAAAATTCCTGCTAAAACATATTCATTAGAAGAGATTGTAAAGCACAAAGTAGAAATTTCCGATTTGAAACGCCCATTACCCCTTTTCGCTGATTATTTAAAAAGAGGTTATTATCCTTTTGCCTTGGAAGAAGATTTTGAAATACGTTTAGGACAGATAATAAACCAAACCCTGGAAAATGATATTCCAATGTATGCCGATATGAATGTGGCAACAGGCAGAAAACTGAAACAACTACTTGCAATAATATCTAAAAGCGCACCATTCAAACCGAACATGAGTAAGATAGCAGAGATGTTATCTGCCAGCCGCAATAATATATCAGACTATTGTCTGTATATCGAAGAAGCAGGTATGATAGCCCAGCTTAGAGATAATACCGGAGGTATTCGCGGGTTGGGTAAAGTCGATAAGATATATTTGGATAATACGAATCTGATTTACAATCTTGCGGAAGATACTTCAAATATCGGAAACATTCGGGAAACATTCTTCTTAAACCAGATGCGGGTTAAATATGATGTGTTTTCATCTCCCGTTGCCGATTTCTTAATTGACAACAGCACTTTTGAAGTTGGAGGAAAGAATAAGGGGCAAAAACAGATTAAAGAAGTCGATAACGGATATATCGTAAAAGACGATATTGAGTACGGCTTTTTAAATGTTATCCCTCTTTGGCAGTTAGGGTTGACTTATTGAACATAAAACAGGCTATTATTTCAATTTATTTTATATATTTACATATACAAAATCTTGTAAGACAGAACGCTGTCAGGGGTAGACAAAACACACCGTTTTATTCGGTACCTAATCGGTGCCACAACCAAAACAGGGTGTGTCTTAATAGTTAATTATTAATCATTTAGATACAAAATTTAGTGTTCCCGCTCGGATCACTTGATGCGACTGACTTTCAGAAATAGAAGTCAGTCGTTTTATTTTGTCCTGTATCCTGCATTGTCACTAAGGATTGTATTTACAAATTCATTGATTTTCGTGGTTTGATATTTGTTTTTCCACAACACGATTATTACCTAAATGGTCGGTCACAAAAAAGTGGTATGCATTATTTTCAATATATCCCCCGTCCACTAAAACTCTTTTCAGTGCGTTGTTCTCATAGATGATATTGCCTACATAGTCTGCTGTTTCGATTACTACAACAAATTATTCCTTTTTATTAATTATTTTTCCCAAGACGAAATAATATTCATGGCTTTCCCTGTAAACAAAAATAGAATCATTTTTTACTCGAACTGAGATGGAATCACCTTCTTTTATAAACCTATTTAAATCTGGCTCAGGTTCATATTCATAATTTCTGGATGTTTCATATAATGCAAATCTTACGCCATTTGATAGTTCAATCATGTAACTTCCTTTATTGTAACGATTAAGGCTAAGATTTTTTCTTAATATGACACCATTTATAAGCGATTTTTTTTTAATGTCTTTTAATAGAGGATAGTTATCAATCTGTTCGGTAGCTATTTGTTGAGCATTTTGCCTATCTAATACGACAAAATAATATAAACTAAACAAGAACAAGCTTAAAAAAATGATTCCCACTATAATCTTTTTATTATCCATATCTTATTTTGCTTTTATAAAACCACCTGATTTTCCTGTTTCTCTATAATATTGGATTGTCTCTGTTCCTGTTAAATACCGAGTAGATGTGGTATTGCCAACATATCCATTTAATGGAACTCCAATGCCCGCGCCAATAGAAATGTTCTTCCAACAAGTTTTTTCTCCTGTCGCCTGATTCACTGCTGTTGTTGTTCCAAATCCAACACTAACAACTGCATCTATAGATGTGACATTCATATTTGATTCTCCTTCAAAGACTTCCATCCTAAAGTTATTTATATCTCCATGGTAATTATACAAAGTAAGTCCTGTAGTTGCTGAAACACCTAATCCTCCTGCACCTAAAGTAATATTTTCATAAGAGAGAGTCTTTCCTGCATCAGGACCTTTCAATATTTTTACATGAGAATTACTTATATCCCCCGCAATACCTCCTTGTGCATCAAAAGAGAGGACAGTCCATCCTATAGCAACAGTTCCATTTCTCGGTTTTTGAATTCGTTTTGCTTCAATTATACTTGGAGAAAAGGCAGGTGCTAATATATAATCTTCTCCTTTTCCTGCAATACTTTCAATTTTTTCACCCTGATGATTAACATATACAGTATCCATTCCTGTTGGATCAATTACATTAATTGGATTATTCGCTGCGTATGCGTGTGGGGAAATATTATAATAATTCTCCGCGTGCGGATCTACCGTACTAAACCTTCCTATACTTGGTTCATAAAACCTGGCCCCATAATCATACATATTCAGCCCATGCATCTGATCCAGTTCCTTACCATTGTATTTGTACGGCTGCTTGCCCTGCTCGGTTGTGGAGTTCTCTGCAAAAGCAGTACCGAAAGGGTAATAATGGCTCTTCTGTACTACGGTTCCGCTTGCATTAGCTACCACACGGTTGTTGCCAAGATGATCGGTCACAAAAAAGTGGTAGGTATTACTTTCAATGTATCCCCCGTCCACTAAAACTCTTTTCAGTGCGTTGTTCTCATAGATGATATTACCTACGTAGTCGGTGGTCTTACTTTGGGTAAGGGAACTTACATTAATCCCCGAACCGATAACAGGAACGGTATTATAGTTAGGATTCAATTTTCAGGCTGCCTTAAAATCCTTACAGTCAACTGAATATGCGCAAAAAATCTCAACTTTTGCTATTAGACTATTTAATCCTAAACGCTTTTAATCATTTAATAGCCTGTATCTTATATATCAATTCCTCAATATCCTTTTGGACAACTTCAGATTCAGAATTATAATATAGTCCCATATTGTCTAACATTGTAAAAATGTATTCTTTCAATTTTAAATAATTATCTTTCTGTGATATTATGTTAGGTACATATTGCACATATTCGTATTTAGACATAGGTAAGCCAATGCCAATAGGATCCCACTCTGCGAGTAAATCGTTAATCTTTTCAACCATTTCTTAACATTAAAAATTAATATTTCCAGCACCTAAACCATTTCGTGTACCAGGATTATTACTGAAAATCGTAATAATTCTATTTTTAGTAGCATCAACAACTACAGTATTACCATTTTTTGAATAATGCCATTGAGGATTACCAAAACGACTTCTTCGTAAATTTGCTGTTCCCGTTTTTACTATATCGGCAATGTCTTTTGTTTTAAAGCCTCTTGTTAATGCTTGATTAATAGAATGCGCCGACAGAGTATTAATTACCCTTGGCGCAACATTGAGATTTCTTATTGGACCTACTGATGGTGGCGTACCCATAATAGGTCTTAATCCAGTAATATAGCCATCTCTATTGACATTCCATTTTCCACCATTTTCATCAGTATGCGTATTACCTATCCCCAATACATGATAACCTAAAAATCCCCAAAAACCAGACAAATTGATTCTCTTACCTGCCCATTATCATCTCCAATCTTTTTTATATGAAAACCAGTTATTTCGGTATCTTGTTCCGGCCCATATATTGTAACATCATCTCCATCTGATTTTACTCTATCGAATTCTACTCCATTTTTATAAGCATATATTGTGTCCATTCCTGTTGGATCAATAAACTTAATAGGATTATTATAGCAGTATACATACGGCGACCAAGAGTAAAATTCTTCTGCTAATGGATCAACCGTACTAAACCTACCTATACCCGAATCATAAAACCTTGCACTGTAATCATACATATTCAACCCATGCATCTGATCCAGTTCCTTACCGTTATACTTGTACGGCTGCTTGCCTTGTTCTGTTGTTGAGTTCTCTGCAAAGGCACTACCAAACGGATAATAATGGTTCTTCTGTATGATCGTTCCACTGGCATTAGCTACAACACGGTTATTGCCTAAATGATCGGTCAGGAAAAAGTGGTATGTATTATTTTCAATATATCCTCCGTCCACTAAAACTCTTTTCAGTGCGTTGTTCTCATAGATGATATTTCCTACATAGTCAGTGGTCTTACTTTGGGTCAATGAACTTACATTTATCCCTGAACCGATAACAGGAGCTGTATTATAACCCGGATTCCATTTCTGAACCACTTTCAGCTTCTGACCACCAATAGAATAGGTATAATCGTTCCTTGCCTCTGCAACGGGAGTATATTTCCTAATTTAGCCCATTATCTCACTTTTCCTAAGCTAAAGAGATAATTTCAGTAATAATTCCTTCTCCTAATGGAGGTCCTCCTTCTCCAAAAGTAAAAAAATTGCCTTCGGAAAAATCTTCACCTAAATATTTATTAGTCAAAAAATATATAAATACTTCTGCTCTTTGTCCAGGATATAAATGTGAACAATCAATTAATTCAATCTTTCCAGAAGTCTTTGCGCCTGGTATAAAATCAAATGCAGGTCTATATCCACTTATAAATGGGGTTGTTCTGCCATCTTTATATAATAAAATTTCAGCTTTAATTTTAATCATAATTCTTATTTTAGAGGACTATATGGTAATGGAGTTCCTTTTAATAAATGCAATTGATCTTTTTGTATAGAAATTGCATTCATTCCATCAGCATTAAATTTATAAGCATCTTTCATTACACTATTAGGTACTTCTACTTTCATGATAGAATTGGGAATTCCGTCAAATTTAAAATTATTCTTTCCAAATTGAACCGCTTCTTCTATTGTTGGAGCAAATAATTTCCCAGTTTCATATGAACCTTGAATATTTCTAAAACCATTTTCCGCGATATCGGCAGCTTCAGCCCCTGAGACAGCACGATAAACAGTTGTCACATCATCAGCACCTTTCACTCCTTTTCCTATACCTTTTCCTATCCCGAGCGCTTCCCCTAAAGCTTTAAAACCAGCTTTCACCGCTGCCCCACTAACTGCAGGCAGAATTGTACCTAATGCAGCAAAGCCAATATCAGAGATTCCCGCTGGAGTTCCATCCACATTTACAGCATTGCCCTTTCTTGTTACAGTTGTTGTTAAAACCGTTGCATCGTTGACATCCGTAAAAGATAGTGCCTTTTCTTGGAAAACATGCGCATTATCCCTTATGGTTTTGTCTGTGTAGCTACAGGAAGCTGCTTGTCGATAATAATCTCGACTAGCACCCAAAGGGGGCCACTCATATGATTTGCCTGTAGGGTCAATGAACTTCAATGGATTGTTAGCCACATACACATATGGACTGATAGAGTAGTATTTTTCCGCCAATGGATCAACCGTACTAAACCTACCTATAACCGGCTCGTAAAACCTCGCGCTGTAATCATACATATTCAATCCATGCATCTGATCCAGTTCCTTATCATTGTACTTGTAGGGCTGGGTATCCGCACCTGTCACAACTGCAAAAGCCGAACGCAAATACAATTATAATTTCTAAACATAGATTTTGTCTTTTGCTTTTCGTAGTATGTATATGGCTATAATTATACTAATAATTACGTAAATACCTACAAAATATAAGTAATTAATTATATCATTACTTTGGGTCTTTATTACATCATAAGGATTTTCTCCAATTGAATTAAAATCATCTGAACCATATTTTAATTGAATATGTTCAATTATATACTGATATAAAGTAAAAATTCCAAAAATGATTGATATAAAAATGTATAAATATATAATCTTTTTCATTTTCTCATCGGATAAATTTTAGTAATAATGTTTGAATTTATATTTGACTTACGATCTAGAAAGTTTTTAAAAGAATGAGGTATCACAAATCTGTCATTTTCAGTTTTAAGGCCACCAAAGATATACATATTCTTATTTTCTAGAATTTTAGAGCCAGCAGTGTTTAACGCATCAGAAGTAAATGTTGTACAATTAAATATAAAGAAGTTATAGCCTTCTACGTCATATATATCCGTCCTCCCCTCTTCGTTTGATCCTGCTCCCTCTTTTTTATTTGTATTATTCGAAATTATCTCATCCATAGTTTTAATCATATCTTCATCTGTTACATCTTTAACCACATAAGAACTCACCGAAGTTTCTTTTTTCTTACCCTTTTCATAAGATTGGGCATGTCTTCCTGTTTTGACTATTAAATTTCCTTTTGATTTTATATTTCTTCTACTCTCAGGTTCATACGAATAAGTTGTTTTTTTATCATTTTCTCCAACTGTAATCCAAGTATGTCCTGTACCTGTAGTTTCTACATTTACTATTACAGAATCCAGGGCCATCCCTGTTGGGTCAATAAATTTCAATGGATTATTCGCCACATACGCATACGGACTGATACTATAATACTTCTCCGCTTTGGGATCTATCGTACTAAACCTACCTATACTTGGCTCATAAAACCTAGCAGAATAATCATACATATTCAACCCATGCATCTGATCCAATTCCTTGCCGTTGTACTTGTACGGCTGTTTACCCTGCTCGCTTACGGTATTCTCTGCAAAAGCAGTACCGAAAGGGTAATAATGGTTCTTCTGTATTACGGTTCCACTAGCATTGGCTACAACACGGTTATTTCCAAGATGATCGGTTAGGAAAAAGTGGTATGTATTGCTTTCAATGTATCCCCCGTCCACTAAAACTCTTTTCAGAGAGTTGTTCTCATAGATGATATTGCCTACATAGTCGGTAGTCTTACTTTGGGTCAATGAACTTACATTTATTCCCGAACCGATAACAGGAGCGGTATTATAACCCGGGTTCCATTTCTGCACCACTTTCAGCTTCTGACCACCAACAGAATAGGTATATTCGTTCCTTGCCTCTGCAACGGGACTCTTAATATCCATCTGTCTGGGTAAATTTAAAGAATTATATTGAATATCGGTTATCCCTTTATTCAAATCTTTGGTCATCGCACCGTTTTTATTGTAGGTATACTCGACGGCTACATTGCTGTAGTTTTTGAAGTCGGCCGATTCGGCAAGGCTGATTGTACCTATGGCATCTTCCGCCTTGGTCAGCTGGTTGCCGTTATAAGTCAGCGTCAGGTTATCTATCAGTTCTCCTGCCTGTGTGGCACTTGTTCGCCCTCTGCGTTTTAATGTGGTCATATTACCATGTTTATCATATTCGTATGAGGCATTAAAACTATTGACGACAGAGCCGTTATACAAATAATATGCTACAGTTAATCTCGACAGGTTATCATATGTAAAAGCATAACCCCTAGGAGTGGTTTCCCCCTGCACTTTCCAGTTCATCGCTGATATATTGCCGTTATATTGTTTGGCACTTCCCCCGTAAGATTCATTGTAATACAATGTCTGGCTGAATAACGGGCTTGTAATCGATTTCGTCCACGAGCGTATATTATACCCATAGGTAGTTGTCAGGTTGGCCTGTCCGTTCTTCTTGTTGGTCTTGAGCCTGCCCAGTTCGTCATAAGTGTTTTCGGCAATAACAGTTTCTGCCAATGAATTAAATTTATGGGTAGTCTTGGTCAGCCGTCCGGCATGGTCGTATGTGTATTTATAGATTTCCGTTACCGTAGTTTTTCCTGTTGCAGAATGGACATGTTTTCTCTGTGTGGGCTGCCCTGTGAAATTATAGGCGATGTATTCCTTTTCCAATCCACCTGACAAGTGATTTGTCGATTTGGTCTGAATCAGCCTGCCCCGGTCGTCATAATACATGGCGGTAACGATTTGCCCTTCTATTGTATTGTTTGATTTACCGTCCGGGCCTATCAGTTTTACCCGTGTTCCCACCAGTAGTCCTTTGGCATTGGAATACCGTGTGCCATAGCCCGTTTCTGCATTATAATCCAGATTTGTCTTATAATAAGAATTCGTCTTCAGCATCATCTCATAATCATCATAGTAATTAATAAGCAATACGTCATTGACAGCAACATCCGGGAACGTATTCCATGTGTACCCGTAGTTGCCGCTTCCCGGTGATTCTTTGACAGCAATCCCTGCATATGCTGTCTGAAGGGCACTATGAGCCGACGCGGTCCAGTATATACCAGACATTATCAGTCTTCCAAAGGCATCATATTTATTGAATGTCCATTCCGATTTATCACCTGTTTTCCTGTTACGTTGTTCGCCATCCTGACTTAATATCAAACGATCCGCTCTGTCGTAGACATAATAGACCGGTTCGCAGCCTGGCAGTTTTTTCCATATGCAACGGTTGCGGTTGTCGTATTTATAGATATAGATAAGGGCAGCGGCATCTGTCTGGCTTTCCGATATGGAAGACCTCAGGTCGTAGAGGTCGGATGCCTTAGGAGGGATCACATAGCGCAGGTTACCGTAATCATCGTATACATAGTAGGTGGCATGCGAGCGGCCTCCACTGACCTGCCGGGTAAGGATTACCTGTCCCTGCTTGTCTTTGAATTCATAAGATTCATTGCCGTTCTCATCGGTCATCCTGGTGACGTAAAGGCTTCCGTCGGCATAGTATTCTTTATTCTTGATTGTGGTACCTTCTATTTGCAGGTTCATACAACTAAGAGCGCCAGTATAGGCTCCTGTGCTTGTCCGGTTATTTGTGGTATATTCGGTCTTGACGGCTTTCTTACCTGTATACCAGTCTTTCCCCGGACCGTATTGTTCCAGTACACGATTTAGCGGGGAGGGTTCATATACCGGACGGCTATAGGCCGAATCGTTGTTGTAGGTGGTCATAGCTTTCGTCTTATAGGTAGCAAACGGTATGAAGGCACCGTTATTTCCGGAGGCTACGGCAGGCAGCCAACTGCTGGCCTCCCTTCCGGTAGCGTCGTATTGCTGATAGGTGACAAGGTCGGCTTTTGACGGAGTTATACCTTTTTGTACGGTCTGAACAGGTCGGCCCAATCCGTCAAAGTATTGGATGACATCCAATGACTGTGTACCGGAGGCATCGGTGTAGGTCTTACTGATTATATAATTATCATTAAATGTCTGAGAATAGCATAAAGTACTCAAACAACTATTTAATATTATAAATAAAATATATCTTTTCATATTTTATAGTTTTAATAAATTAAGCTTAATACGTCGGGTGTCTTGGGTATGGTTACAGAAGATGTCGAAGTACTAATTATCTGAATTTCCGCCCTGGACGAACCCTGATAAATATGAGTGCCTTTAAAAATCTGAATAGTAGCATAATTATCTCCGGCCTTCAATGTAATAGTTCTTTCATTTTTACATTCAGCGCCACACGTATCATTTTGCTCATACGAATAAGGAGGCATATAGAATGTCGCCCTAATAGGTTCTCTTCTTTCAGATGCTCTGAGAAATGTAGACCTGATAGTAATAGTGGCATCTACAGGAGACCATATTTTAGCTTTTATAGTTCCCACTCCTTCCCTGGAATCTGTCGAATATTGCCTGTCCTCAAATTTTAAAACATAAGGGTCTATTTTTATAGTTTTAGAAGTTGTTTTTGTCACTCCTGATATCTGGTCAGTAACCTTACAAGTCAGCGTAAAACTATTAAAGTCCTGAGCCGTATGCTTATAATCAGAGGTTCTGCTCTTTATACTTCCGCCTATCGACCATTCATAATCATAATAACCTGATCCTCCGTCAATTTTTACAGTAAAGGTAGAAGCAGCCTTATAGGCAGAGGAGGTTTCCGGAATTATTACAGACTTGATTTCTTTAGATGTATTTAAATTTGGCTTTGGAGCTATAAAGGCTGTGGAAGACCATCCAGCTCCATCAACATATTGATATGAAAATGAATTGATTGCTACTGCCTTGTTTTCTTCTGTTGTATAGGTCTTTACAAGCCTACCGTATTGATCATAATCGTAATATGTGGTTATTCCCGAAGGAGATGTAACAGTTGATACACCTATAAGAGGCGTGTGGGTATATGTTGTAATATAACTGGCAGGAAGGCCTTCTCTCAGAAGGTTTATTAATCCGTTTTCCTGCTGGCTGATTGTTGTGCTGTTAAGCATGTTGTCGATCCTGCTTTCTCCTATCAGATTTGCAATATTCGTTTTGAAATCTGCATTTTTTATTTCCGCAACAGGATATTGTCCGTTGTAGCTCCATAAAAGAGTTGTAACTAACCCGTCTGGCATAGTATATTGCCGCAGGTTTCCTCTTTTGTCATATAAATCATATGTAATATCTGTCGTGAAGGTTCCACTTGTGGCTTTTTTAGATTGTTCTGTAGCAGGCTTATAAAAGTTCCCAAACTTTGCGAAAGTTCTTTTTTGGGTAGAAAGATGAGTGTTTCCCGTTTTAGTTATATTTTCAAGTAATACATTTACCATGTTTTTCTTAACCATCTCTTTTGAAACGGCATCAGTAAAATCCCGGGGATATTTATACTCGTGAGTGATAGTCTTATTATTAACAGTTTCGTCTTTCTGGGTCAATTGTATATTGCTGGCCGTAGTTGTATTTACTTTACCATATTGATACTTAGTGCTGGTACTTACTCCATCCATAGTTTCAACGGTTTCTGCTAATTTATAAAATCCGGTTTCATACTCTTCCCAGAATATATCAAAAAGGCCGCTGGCATGGGTCAATACTCCATTAAGAGGATAATTAATAATATGCCTCCGATAGACATGCTTCCCGATGATAACTCTTTTTTTATGGTCAACTCTATATATATAATCTATAGTTTTAAATGGTTTACTTTCGCTTTCTTTATAAAAGGCTTCCCGTTCTAATTTGCCCATTACCCATGACTGCAAATTTTCAATATATGGATATCTTGGAGTTACATATGTTTGCCCTGTTGTAGGATTTGCACTAATCACCTGCCTGTAAATATATGGATTACTATAGGTATATTCCGCTTTACCCTGCCCTTGTTCTTTTTTTATAACTTTCTTGTAAAAAACAGGGCTTCCCTGATTGAAAAATAATCCGGAAAAGGGTTCTTCAGTAAAATAGTATCTGGGATGATTTGTAAATTGATTCTCCATCAATCCTTTAAGTCCAATATATACCCTGTATTTATATGATTCATAATCTTTATTATCATTAGATAACTTCATATAGTGTGGATCTTCATAGGTATATACGGTTGTTACAGGACTTGATTTCGCATCAGGCTTCGATATCATTTTGGCAATCCTGAGGCCTCCTACAATTTTATTATCCTTATCCCTATTGGCTTCCGTAAAAAATTCTGTATAACCTCCCGTTGGATAATCTATTTTTGTAAGTGTCCACGACTGCATATAACTTTCTGAGGAAGTTCTGTCTGCTAAATTATTTTGAAGGAAAGGACCATAATTCTCCAAATCAATTCCGGATATTTTTCCTACCAAATGTCGATTAGTCTTCACTCCATTATAATAGCCCCACAGATCTTGCCCTAATGAAAATAATGATGGTTGATCTGAACACCGGGCAGGTAAACGATCCTCATTATAAGAAAATTTGTATTTAATGGGTGTACCTCCTCTGCTACCACTAATTTCTATAGACTCAAGTTTAAGCCTGTAATTTGCATCTTCTGTAGAAGTATTCGAACTTTGGAAATATGAATAGTTAAACCCGACTCTTTTGATTTCTGTCCCATTTTTATCCTTTACTACTATTGCTCTTAGACTATAATGTCCTTTTTTGTCTTGCCTTTCTGTAGAATTTAAGATAAATTCTATAGAACCGTTATCAAAGTCTATTTTTGTTAAGCTTCTTTCATAAAATTCTGTATAAGAAAAACTATAATTACTTCCGCCTCCTTCATACCCACTTCCGTCTGATCTATACCCTGCGCTCAAAGTAGCTGATCGATTATAGACCTTATATCCTATAGGATTACCATAGGTAAATTTTATTGAATTGGATGAACTAGATGAAGTTATGGTTGATATTTTCCAGTTTGAAACAGCCTGAATCCCTATTTTCACTCTTTTATCGGGTAGATACAATTCTTCTTTATCCGAGAAATTATATATAGTTCCGTTAGGATTAGTAATAGTAAAAGTATTATTTGTCAGATTTCTCTCTATTTTGTTATCGGAGTAAGGGATATTTACCAAATTCCTGTCCATATCGTATACAAAAGAGCCGGAAAGGTCATTCATACTATAAGTATATATATCTGAACCCATATCATGAACCTCATCCGCAAGTTGTTCGAGATATCCATTAATATTTAGAAATCCCTGTTCGCCATAATCATTCATTTTGTTAAAAATTTCCTCTTTGAACGGGACTTTACCCGTAATCTTTCCCCCTGATATTGCATTGAATGACAATTCCGGACTATTAAGAAAACCATAAGATTTTTCTTCATCATGAATTCCTTTTATCTGACGGCTGACCATACCTCCTACATTCAGATTCCAACCCAGCCCGACCCATGTAGCTATATCGTTTACTTTATGTCCTCCGAGGTGATAAGATAAGCTGATAGGCAATTCCAAATCTCCTACTTTGATTGTGTATAGGGGTATATTGATATCAGGAATACCCACACTGTTACTTACCGGATAATTTTGAAAACGATCCAACATTGTTGCTTCGGGGGTTTTTGTGAATTGAGAGTGCATACTCAATTCACTATTCCAGTCTTGTGCATAATTTTGGATTGAAATGAGGCTTATTAAAATTATAATTATTACTTTTTTCATAGTATATGTATTTTACTTCTTAATAATCACTTGATTCACAGCCACACCATTAGCCGTAATCTTGAGTACATAATTCCTGGAATGCAAAGCCGAGCAGTCGATAGTCTGATGGTGAGTCCCTGCAGATTGTCTTTGCACCTTTGTTTTCCTGACTGGCATCCCGTCCATCGAGTATAATTCGAAAGATACATTGGCATTTTCTTTCAATTCATACTCCAGGTTCATAATTGATTCCACTGGGTTAGGATAGATACGGCAATCCATAATATCTTCCAGCTTTACAGTCTTTGCATCCGTTTTCTGTAATTCCGACTGGTGTTTATCTTTCTGTTCCATATTCCACATCTCTTCGAGTAAAGCTAGATTCTCAGGATCAGTATCCAGATACAGATGGTCTTGTGGCGGATAGAAAAATGCTGTACTGAATATCTCCGTACTATCTGCTAAATTGATATTCCTTACCGTCTCGAATACCGGATAACGATAACCTTTACTATACCAACGGCAGGTCTCCAATGCCTTACCCTGGATGTCAAGGCTGTCATCGAGTATAGTCTGCACTGTCTTTACTCTTAATACAGGGCTTAATGAATCTCCCGATGGAAGTATGACTTTCCCATAGGCATCGGCTGTGGTAGTTACTGTACCTTTCGTTCTGATTCTGACAGTTCCCGAATAAAGACCTTCCGATGTATATTCAGATCGCATTGACTGTCCGTAATTTAATGGATAAGTCATTAATACCATAGGCTTTAAGTATGCCAGTTCCACGGCAGGATTCTCATGTCCTGTTTGCAACAGGGAATTTCCGCTGATTCTATAATAATACATGGTATTGTGTTCCGTACCGACTATCAGTTCATTGTCCTGTACATCCTTTTTATTATATAGGGCATCACCCAGTATATAAACACTGTCTCCCTCAATCGGCGGAAGGGAATAAGCAAGGGTGTATTGATCATTTATTGTTTTGAGTTTACTGAAATCCCAGGTAATATTTTTGCCGGGCTTTCCAGAATCTTTAAATTCGACTTGTTGCTTGATCAGTATGTCTCCTGCGCGAAGATGGTTGTGGTCTCTATTCAGTTGCCCTGAGCACGGCAATAAAAAGACGATAACCATAAATGGAATCAATAATGTTCTTTTCATTAGGTTAATTATATTAAATGTTTTTAGTATTGCTTATTCTTCTGTTGAAGTGATTCGGATACATTAGTGATTCATGATATAGATAAATAAAGTCTCCAACATTTTATTAAAAAATGCAAAATAATGCTAACGGATTTAAATAAGCAAGATAATCCCATATGTTGTGTAACATATATGAATCAGTCTTCTAACATATATGAATCAGTCTTCTAATATATATATTCGTTTCCGGAAAATATAACTACCGAATCTATTTTTCCGGTATAAGATATTTGACCACCATTTGCAAAACCTTTTTATTCACTCATTGCAGAAAATGATAGCGCAAAGCTCAAAGAAAATACAAGAATAAATATATAACTTATATTTTTTTCATTTTCGAATATCTTTAGCATATTAATAAATTAACTCTTTTAAAGCCCATAAATAATCTCTAGGAGTCACAAATTTTGTTGAAATATTACTTTTTCCTGATAATAGGTTGCTGCGTCTTTTTGATTTATATCCAATTTTGTACCTTGGATGCTGAAGACCGAAAAATTATGATATAGTTTAAGTGTATTATTGCAGAAATAAACCTAGAAGACATATTTGAGACATGCTTTTTTTGTTATGACGATATCCTTCAGACGCTTTGTAAGATTTTACTACCTTTTCATCTATAGTAGTCAGTAACCAACTTGATCGCAAATCAAAAATGCGGTTCCCTGTATGATTAAAAAGAGTTTCCCATCAACTACAGGAATAATCTTGATCATAATGTTTTCAATAAACTCATGTTTAACAGTGAGTTACCTATGGTAATCTGTAAATACAAGCTGTACGTTGCGATCTTTGGTAAAATAGTTGAAACTAGCAGAGCAACAACAATTTTTCCATCGAAAGTAATAGAAGAAGAGGTGTATATACTTAATTGAGTATCTTCTTTAATTGGTAAGATATTGGTTACACGACCATTTTTAACATAATTCAGCATTGGTAAAAAGTCAGCAGGACGCATTCAATAACTTATGATAAGTTCATCTTAATGATTCGAGAGAGCCAAATAACTGACCTGGTTCTTCCGTTGTTAAAATCTTCGTAATATCCACTAAGAATTAGATTAAGGTCTAAAACATCTCCGGTTTGACAGTCGTAGATCAATCCATTTTTATAGTCTGCTACAATATCTGTAGAATATAGATGACAACACATCGTATTTATTTAACAGTCTTCCAGTTTATAAATAATAATTGTATGCTATTATGGCATTAGGCCCTACAAGAATGTTATTTGTGAATTCGGAAGTTTTCTTTTTGGATATTCTCTGCGTCAAGCAAGATGTAGTAATAATTAATTCAGATAATTAATTATTACGTTGCATTTCGTACTCTTTAGGTGTCATTCCATAATGTTGCTGAAACAGCCTGATAAAATAGGATGGGGTTGTTATTCCTACCAAATAGCATATTTCATTGATTCTGAATTTTCCTTCGTGGATAAGTTGTGCAGCCTTTTGCATTCTTATAAGGCGTATTAAGTCAAGCGGTGGCTTATCGGTTATAGTTTTTATCCGGCGGTGAAAGTTTGATCTGCTCATCAATAAAGCTTCTGCAAGCTGCTCGACATTGAAATTAGGATCTGCGATATTTTCATTGATTACTTCAACAACTTTACCTATAAATTCATTATCTCCTTTGCCTATATTACTGTCCATCATCGGCAGGAAAGGTTTTTTCTTGAATATTTCAAGTTCTCTCTGCCGGTTGTTTATCAAAGATGCAATAGAGGTTTTGAGGTAACTGGGCGAAAAAGGTTTTTCTATATACGCATCGCTACCAAGCTTTAAGCCTTTGATCTTACTATCAAGATCGTTACGGGCAGTAAGCAGGATGAATATAATGTGATTGTATTCTGCAGATGATTTTATGTATTCACACAATTCGAAACCATCCATTTCGGGCATCATGACATCACTGACAATTATATCTATATTTACAGATGCTATTACTTTCTGCGCCTCGATCCCGTTTACAGCCTTCTTTATAATATAATCGTCGGACAGAGAGTCTGCTATAAATTACAGCATATCCTTATTATCCTCGACGATAAGGATAGAAAGGCGATGTTTTTTTGACAGTATATTTTGATGAGAACTGTTATTCGCTTCTTCGATTTCTTCTTCAGCATCGAGGTTTATAGGTATTTTCAGAGTGAAGGTATTCAGGTTATCATGAATGTTATATAATAAATATCCTCCGTGAAGTTCTGCTAGTGATCTTGCAAGCGGTAATCCTATACCCGAGCCCGAACTTTCGCTGTACGTCCTGTTGATCTGAAAGAAAGGCTCAAATATTTTATCCTTGAATTCATCTTCAATAAGTTCCCCATCATTCGATACTTTAACCGTCAGATAGGTTTGGTCTAAAGATATTTCCATCTCTATCTGCTTATGTGAATACTTTATAGCATTCGAAAGCATATTGTCGAAGATTTTTGTCAAAGCATTCTTATCTGCTATGATATGACTTCCGGCAAAATTACAGATCACCCTGAATTCTTTTTTCCCGACAGCCCATTCCCGCTGATATCTGTTCTTTATCTCCTCTACAAAGCGGTCTAGGTCTATCTGTACATAGTGTAACATGAACTTGTCACTATCGACTTTTCTGAAGTCAAGCAGTTGATTGATCAGGTTCAGCAGGTGCTTGGTATTGTTTTCGATTATTTCAAGATTGTGCCTAACTTTCTTATCAGCTATCTCTGTTTTCATGATTGTTTCAAGCGGTCCGTTTATAAGGGTGACCGGCGTCCGTATCTCGTGAGCGATCTCGGTAAAGAAATTGACCTTTGTTTCATACAATTCCTTTTCTTTCTCTATTTCGAATAGCTTCTGTTTTTCCTTATTCCTTTTTTTGTATTTCTTTAAAGAATATCTGATAACGAGATAAGATATAATCAGGAACAGAAAAACATAAGCAATAATTGCAAAAACAGAAGCCCACCATGGCGGTAGTATTTCTATATCTATCGTTCGCACATCCTCACTCCAAACCCCATCGTTATTCGAAGTCCTTACCATAAATGTATACTTTCCCGAAGGCAATTTGGCATACGAGGCAGAATGATTGTTTCGGGTATATATCCAGTCGTCATCGATGTTTTCCATCTTATATGCATAGAGGTTAGAGCGCGATGCCTTAAAAGTACATCCGACAAAGCATATGGGTTGCTCTGATCTTCCTTAGCATGATATACAGTATTTCGTTTCTGATCGATAACGAATACCCCGTCTTCGGTAGCCACCCATATTTCATTATCGTTGAATGTATGTACATCTCTTATTATTTTATAATCGATATCACTCATGCCCATATCCACAATCAGGTTCCGGCGTTTATCCAGCTTCAAGAGTTTGCTTTCGTGGATACCTATTATTATATAGTCATTATCATGCGAAATAGTATATATATTCTTCCCCGACAATGAATTATTCCCGTCGCTATTCCCCAGATACTGCGTAAAAGTCTCATCCGGCTTGTTATAAAAATATACACCCGAACCGTTTGTACCTATCCATATTTTACCGTTTTTTTCTATAGTTATACACTGCGGATTGCTCACACTGGGCTTCAGGTCTTCCACAACCGTGTAACGTATTAATTTATTTTCGGTCTTTATATATTTAAATACGCCTTCGTTCGGAGACACTATCCAGATATTATCGTCAGGGTCGGCCTGTATATCTGATATCCAGTCAGTAACACCCAATCCGTCTTCTGTCTTATTATCAAAGAAGCTAAAGGTTTCCTTAAGGGGATCGAACAGGAATATACCTTTATCTGTTCCCACCCATAATATTTTGTTTATGTCTTCATAAAGTGCACCTACATTGTTATTTCGTTTTTCAAGATGCGGATCGTAACAATCAAATTGTTTTATCGAGATGCCGTCATATCTGTTCAGGCGGTTACGGGTGCCAAACCACATAAACCCGTAACTATCCTGTACTATGGCTTTTACGTTATTGTGTGACAATCCCGCCCTGCCGTCTATTTGCGAGAAATAGAAGTCATAAGCAAACAGGTTGACGAAAATAGAAAAGAATAACAAACTGAAACAAATTAGTCTTTTCATAGACAGAGAATTAATATATGTTGCAAATATAAGTAAATGGTTATTGACATATCTTCCAAAAAATAGGAGAGATTTACTAAAACATAGATATTAAGGCATTAATAGTAGAATTCTCCTATTTTTTGGAAGATATCTGTAAAAGGAGTAGAATACCGAAATCGTACTTTTGGCTTGGTAAACCTTTTTTGTCAAACCTTAAAATAGTATTATGGAATTATATTAATAAATGCTCACATAGACTGCCTTATATTCACACTTATATTAATTCAAATAATTTACCAATCTTATGAGAAAAACACAATGTATAAGATTTAGGTCTGCTTGTAAGACTTATATCCTTATTTCACTTTTGATGTTATTCCCATTTCACTTATTTGCTGTCGATGGGATTAATGAGACGCGCGAAGAACTACAACAGCGGATATCCGTAAAGGGTATTGTAAAGGATGAAACTGACTTGCCGCTGGCAGGAGTTACCGTTCTGGTAAAAGGGACAACAAACGCAACAATGACATCTGCCAATGGAGAATACACACTGAAAAGTGTACCGGTAGATGCAATTCTGGTCTACTCTTTTATAGGTATGCAAACAGCCGAGGTAGAAGTAAATCACCAGACATCTATCGATGTTGTTTTGAAAGAAGATGCCATAAAAATGGACGACGTTGTTGTCGTGGCTTTCGGTACGCAGAAAAAAGAGAGTATGATCAGTTCTATCTCGACTGTCAGCCCGGAAGAGTTAAAGGTTCCATCGAGCAACCTCACCACCGCCTTGGCAGGACGCTTATCGGGAGTAATTGCTTATCAGCGGAGCGGAGAGCCGGGCATGGACAATGCCGATTTCTTTATTCGTGGGGTAACCACTTTCGGATATAAAAAAGACCCGCTCATACTGATAGACGGTATCGAGTCTACTACAACAGATCTGGCACGCCTGCAGCCGGACGACATTCAGGCTTTTTCTATATTGAAAGATGCTACTGCTACAGCATTGTACGGAGCCAGAGGTGCCAACGGAGTTATCCAGATAACGACTAAGGAAGGGAAAGAAGGGCCGATAAAAGTTTCTGTACGTTTCGAAAATTCATGGTCGTCCAATACCAAAAATATAAAACTGGCAGACCCCATTACATTCATGAAAATGGCAAATGAAGCAACCAGAACAAGAGCAGAAGGAGAATTAAATGCAGCATTACCTTATTCATATGATAAAATAGAAAGGACTAGGCAGGGCTTAAACCCTTATGTTTATCCGGCCAACGACTGGCGTAAAATGCTGATGAAAAATACATCATATAACCCCCGCCTCAATGTAAATCTGAGCGGAGGGGGAGGCATAGGCCGATATTATGTAGCTGCCTCTTATAGCAAGGATAACGGGAATCTGAAGATGGATGAACGAAATAATTTCAATAGCAATATCGACCTTCAGACTTACCAGCTAAGATCGAATATTAATCTCGATCTGACAAAGACAACACGTGCCATAGTACGATTAAGCGGTACTTTCGATGACTATACAGGGCCTATAGACGGAGGTGAAGTCATGTATAAAAAAATAATGGGAACCAATCCTGTTTTGTTTCCGGCATATTATCCGTCATCACTCGAACCTAAAACCAATCATATCCTGTTCGGGAATGCCAAGCGCGGATATGCAGGCGGAGGTTCAAGCGCGGATTATACAAACCCGTATGCTGAAATGGTTAAAGGCTATACAGACTATTCACGATCGCAAATGGAAGCCACAATGGAACTGAAGCAGGATTTACGGTTCATCACACAGGGATTGAATATAAGGGCTATGTTTAACACATCCCGATATTCATTTTATAGGATAAACCGCCAATACAAACCTTATTTTTATGCAGTAGGCTCGTACGACAAGCCAACAGATTCATATACAATATCACAGCTTAACGAGAACGACAATCCGACTGAATATCTCGATTACGTCGAAAAAGACAAAGATATAACATCTACCGTTTATATAGAGGCGGCATTGTCATATAACAGAAAATTCGATGAAAAACACGACTTAGGCGGATTGCTGGTCTTCCAGCGCCGCGAGAAACTGGAAGCAAATAAAGGTGATTTGCAGAAATCGCTGCCTTACAGAAATCAGGGTCTCTCGGGTCGCTTTACATATGCTTTCGATAATAGGTATATGGCAGAATTCAATTTCGGGTACAATGGTTCGGAACGTTTCTATAAAACAAACCGTTATGGATTTTTTCCTGCTGTAGGGGGAGGATGGTATGTATCTAACGAGAAATTCTGGGAACCGATGAGCCGTGTCATTTCTAAGTTGAAACTTAAAGCTACATACGGTCTCGTAGGTAATGATGCTATCGGTAACGAAAACGACCGCTTCTTTTATTTATCGAATGTGAAGATGGATGATGACCAGAAGTCTTACTCTTTCGGAGAAAATTTCCAATATGTAAAAAACGGTATAACAGTTGAACGGTATGGAAACCGCGACATAGGATGGGAAAAATCCTACAAATCAAACTTCGGTATAGAACTGGGACTCTTGAATGACTTTGAATTTCAAGTAGATTATTTCACAGAAAAACGAACAAACATTCTGATGAAACGGCATATAGCCCCGTCGATGGGTCTGGCTGCAGAAGTAAGGGCGAATGTGGGAGAGGCTAAGGCAAAAGGTGTAGATCTTTCACTCGATTATAATAAGATGCTGCCTAAGAACTACTGGATACAGGGCAGGGCCAATTTTACCTATGCTCACAGTGAATTCCTGAAATATGAAGAACCCGAATATAATGAAAAGTACAGGTCACATATAGGGCAATCGCTCAATCAGGAATACGGCTTGATAGCAGAACGCCTGTTTATCGACGAATACGATGTTGCCAATTCGCCTAATCAAACATGGAGTAAATACGGGCCGGGCGATATAAAATATGTGGATATGAACGGAGACGGACAGATTACTAATGCCGACATGGTACCTATAGGCTATCCTACCGTACCCGAAATAGTGTATGGCTTCGGTTTTTCGGCAGGAAACGACAGGGTCGATTTCTCCATGTTCTTTCAGGGTTCGGCACGTTCGTCGTTCTGGATAAATGCTCAGGATACAAGTCCTTTCGATCATAAGAGTCCTGACAATGACCATCCATACCATCGCGACGTGCCTCTCATCAAAGCATATGCAGACAATCACTGGTCGGAAACGAATAGGGATATCTATGCCTTATGGCCACGGCTGAGCCCTAATCTAGTGCGCAACAATACCGATCCCCGCAGTACATGGTTTATGAGAAATGGCGCATTCCTAAGACTAAAAAGCGTCGAACTCGGCTATACTTTTCCTGAACATTATTTGAGAAAACTTCATGTAAGTTCTTTCAGAGCCTATGTATCGGGTACCAACCTTTTAACATGGAGCGGATTTGATCTCTGGGATATCGAAATGGGTGGAAACGGCTTAGGCTATCCTATTCAGCGCGTTATAAATCTGGGTATACAAGTTAACTTTTAACAATCAATATCATGACTACTAAAAAAATATTGTTTTCTGTCTTGCTTATGTGCTGCTTTTTCTCATGCAACGATTATCTGGATATCGTCCCTGATAAAATAGCGACTATCGAAAACGCATTTGCAAACAGGAACGAAGCAGAGAAATACCTGATGACATGTTATTCATATATTCCGTCTCATCATCAGCATACCGGTAATATCGCCCTGACGGGTGCCGACGAACTATGGGCCTACTATCCGGGAAGCGACTTCGACCCGTGGATGATTGCCCGGGGAAGTCAAAACACTAACGATCCGTATATGAACTTCTGGGAAGGAAAGAGAGGCGGCAAATCATTGTACAATGCTTTACACGATTGTAACATCTTTCTCGAAAATGTGGAGAATACGGAGAAAGTTCCCGACCTGACAACAACAATGAGGCAACGCTGGATAGGTGAAGTTAAATTCCTGAAGGCATATTATCATTTTCTGCTGTTCAGAATCTATGGCCCGATTGTCATCGTAGATAAAAACATTCCTATCGATGCGCAACCGTTGGAAATGCAAAAAAAACGAAGTTCTGTGGATGAAGTTGTGGAATACATAGCAGACCTCCTGGACGATGCCTATGAATATTTACCGCAGGAGGTAACGAATAGGACCGAAGAATTAGGCCGCGTAACCAGACCGGCTGCCCTTACCCTGAAAGCCAAACTACTCGTTACGGCTGCCAGTCCCTTATTTAACGGAAATCCCGATTATGCAGACTTTGTCGACAAAGAGGGCATGCATCTGTTTAGTACCGAATACGACCAAAGCAAGTGGGTAAAAGCTGCAGAAGCGTGTTATGATGCTATAGAATCGTGCAAACTCAATAATATAGAATTATATACTTTCAAAACGAAATGAACAGCTGTCGGATGTTACCAAAATACAGATGAGCATCAGAAACAGTATATGCGAGAAATGGAATAATGAACTTATCTGGGGACTTTCCGGTAGAGCCGTCAATGATCTGCAATCGTTCTGTATGGCGCGTATCGATCCGGAAAATCTTGGAAATATGTGGGCGGCGCAGGAACGCTTGAACCCGACTATCGAGATTGCCAATAGTTTTTATACTGACAATGGCGTACCGATAAACGAAGATAAAGTATGGGATTATTCGGGCAGGTATAGTAGTCAGGTTGCAGGCTCGGAAGACCGTTTCAATCTGGCAGAAGGTTACGAGACCGCAAAATTGAATTACCATCGCGAAAACCGTTATTATGCGAGTCTGGCTTTCGACGGCTCCGTATGGTATATGCAAAAGAACGGCTCGGATGAAAAGGCATTTACCGTAAAAGCACGTATGGGACAGCCACAGGCTAAACTGGGTGCATACAATTATTCCGTAACGGGATACTGGCCCAAAAAGCTGATCAGCTGGAAATTTGTATTATCAAACAACAGCTCTACCACAGAGTGGTTCCCATGGCCCGAACTGCGTCTGGCAGACCTGTATCTGCTTTATGCCGAGGCATTGAACGAAAGAGACCAGACTACAGCTGCACTTGATTGGATAGACCCGGTTCGTAAGAGGGCAGGACTTAAAGGTGTGGAAGAATCATGGAAAAACTACTCTACCAAACCGGATAAATATAAGACAAAAGCCGGCCTGCGCGAAATAATTCAACAGGAACGGACAATCGAACTGGTATTCGAAGGACAACGCTACTACGATGTGAGAAGATGGAAGACGGCCGCTACCGAACTGAACCAGAAAATACATGGTTGGGATATCGATCAGGAAGCACCCGAAGCCTATTACAGGCCTAAAGTATTATTCGATCAGCAGTTTGTCGCGCCACGCGATTATTTCTCACCATTAAGGGAAGAAATACTTTATTTTAATAAGAATCTGGTACAAAATCCGAATTGGTAAAAACCAAAAACAGACTGATTATGAAAAAACATAATTTATATATAATAATTTTAGGGGCGCTGATCACTTTCCTTTCCTTGCAGGGCTGTAAAGATGATGAGAACACCCCGATAGATAAAGACAACAAAGCGCCGGGGCAGGTATTCAATACCTCGATTGAAAATCTTCCGGGTGCCGCTCTGATAACCTATAGTTTGCCGTCAGACGATGATTTGCTGTATGTGATAGCCGAATATACCAACAATAACGGCAAAGTATTTGATTTCCGTGCATCATACTATACCAATAATATAAAAGTCGAAGGTTTTGGTGCTGCCGGAGAATATACTGTTAATCTTTATACTGTAGACCGCAGCGAAAACAGGTCGGCACCTGTGGCTATCAAAGTCAACCCATCGGATCCGCAAGTCCAACTCACTGCCGGCTCGCTGAAAGTACAGCCCGATTTCGGAGGGATGAGTTTCACTTTCGAAAATGAAACAAAAGCAGAGCTATCTTTTATTGTATTCACTACAGATGCGGATGGAACGGAAACTGCCGCCGAAACGTTTTACACATCGAGCAAAAGCTCAAAGTTTGCGGTACGTGGATATGCTGCAGAACCGCGTTTATTTGGAATCGTAGTACAGGACAAATGGGAGAATTCTTCAGAAGGGCTATACCAGACCCTTACCCCTATTTATGAAACGAAGCTTAATAAATCGCTGTTCCGATCTATCATTTTCCCTAACGATGCCCCTGCGACACATTGGGAGGGTTCGTTAGATTATATGTGGGATGATGTGGTGAACGATAAAACCGCCCATACCGGAAATGATGCAAGTACTATGCCTAAACATATATCATTCGATATGGGTGTGGAGGCTAAGCTAAGCCGTGTAAATGTGAAAACAGTGCCTGACGATAAGCACTGGTATAATGATGTTTCGCCACGGTTTTACGAAATATGGGGCTCCTTAGATCCTGATCCGTCGGGCAGCTTCGATTCATGGACGAAGCTGGTATCTATAGAAAATATAAAACCATCGGGATTATCTGTCGGTACGCTGACAGAAGACGACCGTAGCGCCGGTCGTAACGGAGATGATGCGGACATCCCGGTAGAGATGCCTAAGGTCAGATATCTGCGGATTGTTTGTACTAAAAACTGGTCGGGTAATACGAATATGTGTATTAGTGAAATCACATTGTGGGGTGATGATAATTAAAAAATGACTAAGATGAAAAATATAATCAAATTCCTGCTTTCAGGATATATAATCTTTTTGTGTTGCAAAATGACATCTTGTTCGGATATGGATGACTATCTGAAATATCTGGACAATGGAATCCCTACTTATACGGGCATTGTGGACCGGGCAACCTTTCACTCTGGCGATGAACGTGTTGTCTTTTCAGGCTTATTGACCTCCGATCCTAAGATAAGGAAAGTAATGATATACTGGAATAACCGCAAAGACTCATTGCTACTGGATATTAACAGGACAAGCGGGGTAGATACCTTATTTCAGCCGATACCGCTACCCGAAGGAAGATATAATTTTGAAGTGATTTCGTATGACGACAAAGGCATACCTTCTATAACTGTGTCTAAGGCTGGTATATCTTATGGGGAGGAATATAAATCGGGATTGTACAACAGACCTATCAAAAGTCTGGAAAAAGTAGGTGTCGATGCAGTCATCAAATGGTATAACGGAGATGAATCTTCTCCGTTTGTAAAGATCGACTATGAAGATACCGACGGGCAGATACATACAGTAAAAGCCGTGAATAAAGATGACACTACTGTTCTTAAAAACTACAAAAGTATGAGTCTAGTCAGGCTGCAGGCATATTATTTACCTGATACTATAGCGATTGATACATTCAAGGCTAAAGTAGATGAACTTGTCGCTCTCGAAAATATTACACGGCAATATATCGTTAATCCGGGTAATCCGTTTCTGCGGGGAGATGACGGCGATGGCAAATGGGGTACACTAAAGGGTTGGCAATACACATCGAACGTGCTTAACCAAAACGGCAATACTGCCGGAGGATGGTCTACAGATGCGAACGGGACAATACATTTAGAGTCGCGCGACTGGGGAGGAGATGGTTTTACAAATGGTAAAATATACCAGACAATAACCCTGTCTGCAGGTAAATATTCTCTCGAATATTATAGCGACGGTTTCGGCGGCAGTGCTACATCTATGTTTGCAGTGGCATTAGGTAATACCTTACCTGACTTGGAGGATATTGAAGGTAACACCCTGGCGCACAAAATAAGCAAGGATGGAGTTGTAACAGGAAACCATACTATAAATTTCCAGCTCGATAAAGAGGAGATCATAACTTTTGGCTGGACGGTGACTATACCGGGGTCGAATACATGGTATCACATTAATTGGGTTAAATTAATGGTATTAGGACTTTAAGGTTGCTCTTGCGGAACCTGCATTGATTTAGTATGCAGGTTCTGCTTTTGATGAAAATTATTTAAAAACTATATTTAATGGTAAGGAATAGAAAAATTACAGGTTTGCTTTTAGGGATATATTTAATCCCGGTTTTATTATGTGCTCAGATAGTGGAATCGCTCGACAGCAAAAACCCAAATGTAAAATGGAAAGTCATACCACAGCAAGAAATCAAAGAAGACATCAACAGGATTTCATCCATCGGGTATAATATGAATGGCTGGGTCGACGCTGTTATTCCCGGAACAGCCTTTTCTTCTTATGTTGCTGCAGGGCTGGAAAAAGACCCGAATTTCGGAGATAATATTTATAAAGTAGACAGAGCGAAATACGACCGCCCGTTTGTATATCGTGCAGAGTTTGAAATACCTTCAAACTTCAATAAAAAAATAATCTGGTTAAACTTTCGTGGAATCAACCGCAAAGGAGAAGTTTACTTCAACGGAAAATCATTGGGTGTAGTCGACGGATTTATGCATCGCGGCAAATTTGACATAACGCCTTATGTTAACAAAAACGGAAAAAATGTTTTAGTAGTAACAGTTCATATACCGGAGCATCCTTTGAACAATTATGGAAGCCCTACTTACATATCCAGCGGCGGCTGGGATTGGATGCCCTATGTTCCCGGCCTGAATTCGGGTATAACCGATAAAGTGTTTTTAAGCAATACCGGAGCTTTGCAGATAGAAGACCCTTGGGTAAGAACAGACTTGCCGACAAATGCGAAGGCCGAATTATCCGTATCTGTAGGCGTGAAGAATTCTTCAAAAGAATATAAGTCCGGAACTATAAAAATCACGATCAATCCCGGAAATATAGTTTTATCACAGAATATCGGGGTTCAGGAAGGACGTATCTCGGAAGTGAAATTCGACAAATCAAAATTTGCAGAACTTATTATTAACAACCCGAAACTGTGGTGGCCTAACGGTTATGGCGAACCAAATCTTTACACCTGCGATCTATCTGTAGAAGTTGACGGAAAAGTCTCCGAAACCCAACAGTTTAAATTCGGTATTAAGAAATACAGCTACGATAAGGAGGGAAATGTTTTCCATATATCTATCAACGGTAAGCGGGTGTTTGTAAAAGGAGGAAACTGGGGTATGTCCGAGTACCTGTTGCGTTGCCGCAATGAAGAGTATGATACGAAAATACGCCTTCATAAAGAAATGAATTTTAATATGATACGCAACTGGCTGGGATCGACTACCGATGATGAGTTCTACGAAGCATGCGACAAGTACGGTATACTGATATGGGACGATTTCTGGCTGAATGCCAACCCTGTGCTTCCATCCGATATATACAGCTTCAACAGGAATGCTATAGAAAAGATACTGCGCGTCCGCCACCATCCGAGTGTGGCTGTTTGGTGCGGAAATAATGAAGGTTATCCTCAGCCTCCGCTCAGCAACTGGCTGAAAGAGAATATCTCCGCTTTCGACGGTGATGATAGGTATTATCAGGCAACATCCAACTATGACGGTCTTTCAGGCAGTGGTATGTGGGGAAATTTCGATCCCAGATACTACTTTACGGCCAGCCCAAAAAGTAGCACACACGGCGACATAGGCTGGGGATTCCGTACCGAAATAGGAACAGCAGTGTTTGTGAATTATGAGAGTTTGAAGAAGTTCATGCCGGAAGATAAGTTGTGGCCTAGAAACGAAATGTGGGATCAGCACTTCTTCGGCCAGAAGGCATTCAATGCCCTGCCCGACAAATATGATGAATCTATCAGCCAGCGCTACGGTAAACCGCAAGGTATCGAAGATTATTGTCTTAAAGCCCAATTGCTCAATATAGAGACAAATCAGTCTATGTATGAAGGCTGGCTGGATAATATGTGGGAAGATGCTTCGGGTATTATGACTTGGATGAGCCAGTCGGCATACCCCTCTATGGTATGGCAAAGTTATGATTACTATTACGACCTGACAGGCGCCTATTGGGGCTTGAAGAAAGCTTGCGAACCTCTGCATATACAATGGAACCCTGCTAACAATTCGGTAAAGGTTGTAAATACTACATCGAGAGATGCTGCAGACCTTATTGCAGAAGCCCATGTATACAATATGGACGGCTCGGAAGTGACATCATTAAGTCAGACAGAAGAGGTTTATTCTGCATATAATACAGCAACACACTGCTTTACTGTTCCGTTTTATAAAAATCTGAAAAATGTAGCACTGAATAAGCCTGTAACAGCATCTTCTTCTGACGGAGGAAGGCCCGAGGAGGTGACAGATGATAATCTGGGCAGCCGCTGGGCAAGCCGATCAAATGATAATGAATGGATATATATCGATCTTCAGCAACAGGAGAATGTATTCGGTGTGTGCCTCAACTTCGAATCGGCATATGCCAAGAAGTATAAAATACAGGTTTCTGACGATGCAAAAACATGGAAAGATGTAGCGGCAATAGAAAAGGGAAAAGTAGGAGTACAGGAATTCTTCTTCGATGATGTCAAAGCACGTTATGTACGCATGCTTGGCGAAAAGAGGGGTACTTCGTGGGGCTATTCTCTCTGGGATTTCAAAGTTTATGGCGGTACAGAGCATCAAAAAGGATTGACTGATGTACATTTCTTAAAACTGACACTGAAAAACAAATCCGGCAAGCTGCTCAGTGAGAATTTATATTGGAGAGGCACAAACCGGACTGATTTTACAGCGCTCAATTCTTTACCGAAAGTCAATCTTAAGACAACAAGCAAATTGATAAGAAAAGACGGCAAATGCTTTATGGATGTGAAGATAAACAATCCGTCTTCGTCTGCTGCCGTTGCTTTTGCCGTCTGGGTACAATTGCATAATTCGAAAACGAAAGAAAGAATATTGCCTGCCATAATGAATGATAATTATTTTACTTTGTTGAAAGGAGAATCGAAGGACATTCTGATAGAGTTTGACGAAAATCTTCTAAAAGCAGGTGAAGAACCGGTGCTGACCGTGACGCCATATAATAATCAGTCGAAATAAATATATTTAGTAATTAGTTAAAAGGGGAAATGATGAAGGTAAATAAAAGATTGTTGGTTATCCTGTGTGTGGGGTTCCTTTGCCTTGGGGCAAAGGCTGCTCCTTTCAAGAAAAGTATAAGATATAAGAACTGGTCTATAGTCCATAACCAAGATATGACTATGGACTTTATACATAAAGGCAAAGCCATACTAAAAAACACATATGTAAAGGCAAAGATCGATAGGGAATACATAGAAAGTACTTCTTATACATCAGCAGATATAAAAGAAAGTGATTTTAGTGATAATACAGGCAGGGGAAAAAGATTTACCGTGACTTATACCCAGCCTGGGAAAGCCTCTATAGAACAGATATTCTATTTTTATCCCGATAAAGATTATTTCCTTACTGAAGTTTTCTTAAAATCGGATACGGATATATCGAGTAACTATATTTCGCCTGTTTATACAATCACCCAAAATGCTTTTTTGCCGCAAGATGAAAGCAACCGTGTTTTACGCGTGCCGTTCGATAATGATAGTTTTGTTCACTATCTGTCATCTCCGTTAGATGTAGAAGATATTTCATTTGAAGTAACAGCAATCTTTAACGGGAAGAACCGTGACGGATTGGTCATCGGTTCGGTAGAGCATGATATCTGGAAAACGGGAATCCGTTATAAGACCGAAAACAACCGGTTTATCAGTGAATTGGAATGTTTTGGCGGAGTTGCGCATGAACAGACAAGGGATATTAGTGATAAACCCGACCGCCCGTCCAAAGAGCATGGCTGCATTAAAGGAAAGAGTCTTAAATCGCCGAAAATATTTTTCGGTGTATTTACCGATTGGCGAAGAGGGCTCGAAACATTCGGCGAAGTAAATGCACAGATAGCACCTCCGCGCAAATGGAACAGCGGAACTCCTTTCGGTTGGAACAGCTGGGGAGCTATGGCTGATAAAGTGAATTATGAAGGAGCAACGGATGTTTCCGACTTCATGAAAAAAGAACTGCAGCCCAAAAGCTTTGAAAACGATAACATTGTATATATAGGGCTCGACTCTTTTTGGGACAACTTTACGGAAGAACAACTGGGCCAGTTTGTGGAACATTGTAAGGCTAACGGACAAAAGGCAGGAATATACTGGTGCCCGTTCTCCGACTGGCACGGAAATGCCGACGGTGATGTGGAAGGTACAAACGGGAAATGGAAATACAAGGATATATATCTTCGCGCCGACGGTAAACCGCGTAAAGTGGAATCGCTTGCCGTAGACCCGACGCACCCTGCCACCAAGCAGCGCATGGATTATTACATAAACAAGTTTAAACGGCTGGGGTACTCATATGTAAAACTCGATTTTATAAACAACGGCACACTTGAAGCGGATTCATTCTACAACCCGGAAGTAACAACCGGTATTCAGGCATATAACGAAGGAATGAAATACCTTTCTGATTTGTGTGGAGAAGATATGTTTATGGCACTCTCTATTGCCCCCACTTTTCCGTCTCAGTACGGCTCTTCGAAGCGGATAAGCTGCGATGCATGGGGCGCAATGACAGAGGTAGACTGGGGCACGACAGGTTATATGCTCAACAGTCTTTCTTTCGGATGGTGGCTCGACCGCGTTTATCCGTTCAATGATGCCGATCACATACTTTTATATAAGCCTCAGGAAGCAGACGATTATAAAGAAGGGGCAAACAGGGCACGAATCACGTCGGCCGTCATAACAGGTATATATATGCTTGGTGATAACTTTAGCGTTACCGGGCGTATTCCCGGAGCAAAAGAAGCGCGCGACAAGGCGATTGCAGTAGCCACCAATAAGGAAATAAATGAAATAGCACGTAAAGGAAAATCTTTCTATCCCGTAGAAGGATATACAGCCGCAGCACCGGGTAAAACCGAAACCATATTTATGCGCGACGATGACAGTTGCATTTATATAGCTGTATTTAACTTCGATAAAGTGAATGAAAAAACGGGAATTTTAGATATGAGCCGTGTCTGTCAAAGCAATATGAATAATGTGCAGGCAAAAGAACTGTGGACTTCGGCACAAGTATCTGTTAAAAACAATCAACTCTCTTATTCGGTACCCGTACAGGACGTACATGTATACAAATTAATGAAGAAATAATATAAACTATAATAGCATGAAAAAGAACACATTGATCTTTATTTCGCTTTATCTGTTCTGCCTGAATCTTACAGCGCAGCAGAAAGATGTTATCCGGATAGAGACGCAGGATCAGGCGATAATCCTCACTGCAGAATCTGATGACAAGGTCATTTTCCAATATTGGGGAAGGAAAGTTAACAGCACTGCCCCGTTCCTAAACCGCAAAATAAAAGGGCAGCCCGATACAAGCGACGATTTCGCTTCGCAGCTTTATCCGGCCTATGGCGGACGCTACTATCTTACTCCGGCTCTTAAACTGACGCATGCCGATGGGGTGTTGACAACCGAGTTAGTTTATATCAATTCGGAAAATAAAGCACTTGACAACAACAGGACAGAAACAGTAGTACATCTCAGGGATAAACTGTATCCGGTATTTGTAGATGTGCGCTTCGTTGCTTATCAGCGGGAAAATATCATTTGTCAGTCTGTAGAAATAAGACACAACGAAAACAAGGATATAAAAGTAGAAAATCTGGCATCTTCATACATCCCTCTCCATGCAGAATCGTATTACCTGACGCACTTTAATGGTACGTGGTCTAGCGAAATGCTGATGGAAGAGGAGGAACTGACCCATGGGATAAAGGTGATAGAAACCAAAAAAGGGGTAAGAGCCACACAGTCGGAGAGCCCCTCATTTCTACTATCCATCGACAACCCTGCAAATGAAGATACGGGGGAAGTATATGCCGGAACGCTGGCATGGTCGGGTAATTACAAATTATCTTTCGAACTGGATGAAACAGGGAAATTAGGTATTATATCCGGAATGAACTCTTTTGCTTCAACCTTTACCCTTAAAGCAGGCAAAAAATTGCAGACACCCGAAATGGTATTGGCTTATAGTGCAAAGGGAACAGGACAAATATCACGCAATTATCACGACTGGGCACGAAAATACGGAATGATGCACGGAAATGAAGTGAACCCTGTTATTCTCAACAGTTGGGAGGGGGCTTATTTTACTTTCGATGAAAAGACCTTAACAGATATGATAGACAGCGCGGCAAAATTCGGTGTAGAAATGTTTGTCCTCGATGATGGATGGTTTGGTAACAAATATCCGCGTAATGGCGATAATGCCGGGCTTGGCGACTGGCAGGTAAATACAAAAAAGCTACCGAGAGGAATCGGCTATCTGGCCGATTATGCTGTAAACAAAGGTATTAAATTCGGTATATGGATAGAGCCGGAAATGGTGAACCCGGATAGCGAGCTGGCTAAAAAACATCCTGAATGGATTGTAAAAAGTGGCAAACGCGATATCTTACCGATGCGCAACCAGTGGTTGCTCGACCTGAGTAATCCTCAGGTGCAGGATTTCGTAGTGAAAACATTTGACGATGTGATTGCTTTGTCGCCTAATATCAGCTATATAAAATGGGATGCAAACCGCCATGTGGACAATGTGGGTTCGGAATACCTTCCGGCCGGTGAGCAGGCACATTTCTGGTACGAGTATGTGAAAGGATTGTACTCGGCATATGAACGGATAAGGGCAAAGCATCCTGATATCCAGATACAATTGTGTTCATCGGGCGGAGGGCGCCTTGAATATGGCGCATTAAAATATCATGACGAGTTCTGGGCAAGCGATAATACAAACGCGCTCGACCGTATTTTTATCCAGTACGGAACAAATATATTTTTCCCGACTATTGCTACGGCATCCCATGTTTCTACCAGTCCTAATCACCAGACAGGCATGATGACTCCTCTTAAGTTCCGTTTCGATGTAGCTATGTCGGGTCGCCTCGGCATGGAATTGCAACCAAAAGATATCGACAGTGAAGACTATGAATTTGCGACAAAAGCTATTGAAAACTATAAGCGGATACGCCCTATTGTGCATTTAGGTGACTTGTACAGGCTGGTATCTCCATATGGGAAAAACGGCTGGGCATCTCATATGTTTGTTTCTAAAGATAAAAAAGAGGCCGTATATTTTGCTTACAGCCTTAAATATCATGGCCGCACTACGTATCTGGAAACAAAGCTGAAGGGTCTCGATCCGCAAAAGAACTATAAGATAACTGAGTTGAATACGCGGGGCTGGAACCGTTCATTTTACGGTGACGGACAAGTATTCACGGGTGATTATCTGATGAAAGTCGGTATCAATCTGAATATAGGAAATCCGTTCGATAGTTCGGCTCTAATGCTTACTGAAGAATAATAATCTATTTGCTGAAGTATATGACTATAACTTTTAAGAAAAGACAGTTTTACCTCCTGATATGCATTTTTGTATCAATCAGTATTCAGGCTCAGGAGGTAGCTTGGGGAGATCAGGGAAACGGTAAATATGTGAATCCCGTTCTTGCTGCAGATTACTCCGATCCCGATGTTATACGGGTGGGTAGCAAATACTACATGGTATGCTCGGATTTCCACTATATAGGTATGCCGGTTCTTGAGTCGGACGATATGGTCAACTGGAAGATTATATCGCAGGTTTATAACAAATTCGATTTTCCCGAATGGGATAAAAACGAGCGTTACGGGGGAGGCTCATGGGCTCCGGCCATTCGCCACCATGACAGTAAATTCTGGGTATTCTTTTGTACTCCTCACGAGGGTTTATTCATGTCGAATGCGGTAAATCCCGCAGGACCGTGGTCTCCCCTATTGAATGTAAAGAATGTAAGTGACTGGGAAGACCCCTGTCCTTTCTGGGATGAAGACGGGCAGGCTTATATAGGAAGAAGCCAGCTGGGTGCCGGACCCATCATCTTACATAAAATGAGCCCGGATGGCACATATCTGATGGATGACGGCGTGACGGTATATGAAGGCCCTGTTGCCGAAGGAACCAAAATTCATAAAATGAACGGCTACTACTACATGAGTATACCCGAAGGCGGTGTTGCTACGGGCTGGCAAACAGTATTGAGGTCTAAAAATATCTATGGACCGTACGAGCGCAAGATTGTTCTGGAGCAAGGTTCTACAAGTATCAACGGGCCTCATCAGGGTTCTTTGGTCGATACACCTGATGGCGAATGGTGGTTCTATCATTTTCAGGATACGCATCCATTAGGCCGTGTAGTGCATCTGCAACCTGTAACATGGAAAAACGGCTGGCCGGAAGTCGGAAAAGACTATGATGGCAATGGATTCGGAGAGCCTGTCAAAGAATGAGATAAACCGAAAACAGGAAAAAAGGGCAAAATATCTGCTCCGCAGGGAAGTGATGAGTTTTCATCTCCGGAATTAAATTTTCAATGGCAATTCAATCATAATCCTATAAATGCCTACTGGTCTTTAACAGAGCGGAAAGGCTATTTAAGGATTAAAGCATTGAAGGCTGAAAATCTGCGCTCGTCAAAAAATATGGTTACCCAGAAAGTAATGGGCTATCACGGCAATGCATCTACCGTGGTCGATTGCAGTAAAATGGAAAACGGGCAACGTGCCGGTTTGTTCTGTATAGGTGATAGGTTCAATGCAGTCGGCGTTGTTAATGATAACGGAAAAAATTCCGTCTATTACGAAAGTAACGGGGAAGCTAAAAATACAACGTCTTTCGCATCAGATAAAATTTATTTCAAAGTATCGTTGGATGCTGAGAAGAATCAACACCGATTGTTTTACAGCTTTGATAATAAAGAATTTATTCCTGTAGGAGAAGCATTTTCTCTTCGTACCGCCGACTGGAAAGGAATACGTACAGGCCTTTTTTCTTATAATACGTTGTCGGATAATGGCATTGCCGATTTTAACTGGTTCAGGTATAAATTCGATGGCCCCGGACTGTATTCAAAGAGATAATATAAATAATTAATATATAACTAATTAGATAACTATATCACTTTGAAAAACACTGCCATCCGGCAATATGCTTTATATAGATTAATTTATAAAAACGATTATATGAAAAAGACCTTATTATTTACTATTGGCCTGACTCTGGCATCTAATTTAATTCTAGCTAAAGACGGGGATAGCATTATCTACAAAAATAAAAACTTCCCCATTGAGCAACGTGTGGAGGACCTGCTAAGCAGAATGACATTGGAAGAGAAAGTCTGGCAGATGCAGAACAAGCCTAACAGCAATATCGACGAGATAGAAAAAACATTCGATGGCAGGAGTTTCGGTACTACGCACGAGATGGGTAAAACTGCTCAGGAATGTGCCGATATATTTTATAAAACTCAGGAGTATGTACTCAATAATAGCCGCCTTGGCATTCCGTTATTAACTGCTGCCGAAGGTATCCAGGGGATTTTGCAGAATGAATGTACCTTGTTTCCTCATGCCATAGCTCAGGGCAGTACATTCAATCCGGCTTTGATACAACGGATGACAGAAGCTGCCGGAGATGAAGGCAGAGCCATCGGAATCCGTCAGGTGCTGTCTCCTGTATTGGATATAGCCCGCGAACTTCGTTGGGGACGGGTGGAAGAAACCTTTGGTGAAGACCCTTACCTGATAGCCGAAATGGGAATAGGATTTGTAAAAGGGTATCAAAATAAGGGTATTGCCTGTATGCCGAAGCATTTTGTAGCGCACGGAACACCTCTCGGTGGTCTTAATTGTGCGCATGTAAGCGGCGGCGAGAGGGAATTGCGGAGCCTTTATCTGTATCCATTCCAAAGGGTGATTGCGGAAACCAAACCTTTATCGGTAATGAGTGCCTACAGCGCTTATGACGGCGTTGCCACTGCCGGTTCTTCTTATTATATGACGGACATACTTCGCGGAGAGCTGGGATTTGATGGATATGTGTATTCGGACTGGGGCTCGGTCGAGCGACTGAAGTCATTCCACTACGCAGCGGAGACTCCGGAAGAGGCTGCACAGATGTCGGTGGAGGCAGGTGTCGACTTGAATGTCGACTGGACTTACGAACTTCTTCCAGACCTGGTTAAGAATGAGAAAATGGATATAAAATACATAGATGAGGCGGTACGCCGTATTCTTACGGTTAAATTCAAGCTTGGATTATTTGAGAATCCTTTTGGAGAACCTAAAAAAGTTAAAACCGTTGTCCGTAATGCTGAAAAAGTTGCTTTAGCAAAGGAAATGGCAGATGAAAGCGCTATCCTGCTGAAAAATGAAAATAACATTCTTCCGCTCGACCTGAATAAATATAAAAAAATAGCTGTTGTGGGGCCTAACAGCAATCAGGCTATTTACGGCGATTATGCATGGACAGGCAGCGATACCAAAGAAGGAGTAACTCTGTATCAGGGACTTAAAAACGTCATTGGAAAGAGAGCTGTTATAACCCAAGCTGACGGTTGTGACTGGTGGAGCCAAAATGCAAATGATATTAAAAAGGCAGTGGATCTGGTAAAGCAGAGCGATATAGCAATTGTTGCCGTAGGCACCAGAAGTACTTATCTGGGTAGAGGCCCTAATAAATCGACTACAGGTGAAGGTTTCGACCTTTCATCTCTTGATCTGCCCGGCAAACAGCAGGATTTACTGAAGGCTATAAAAGCTACAGGAAAGCCGATGATCGTTATCCTTATTGCCGGAAAGCCGATGGTAATGTCATGGGCAAAAGAAAATGCCGATGCTGTTCTCACTCAGTGGTACTGCGGTGAGCAACAGGGTAATTCTATGGCTGATATTTTGGTAGGGAATGTAAATCCTTCGGGAAAAGTAAATGTATCTTTTCCCCGCAGTACGGGTAACTTACCTTGCTTTTATAACTATCTGCCTACTGATCGCGAGCAGCAGTTCGACAGTGGCGGCTCACCGGAAGATCCTAAGGGGCACTATATATTTGAAAAGCCTTATGCACTCTGGAACTTCGGATATGGCTTGAGCTATACCGATTTCCAATTTTCCAATTGTGCATTGAACGACAGCATTTTCTCCGCATACGGAACTATCAGAGTTTCCCTAGAGGTGGAAAATACGGGTAAGATGGATGGAAAAGAAGTTGTTCAGCTATACGTAAAAGATAAGATAAGTTCGGTGGCTACACCTGTTCAGCAACTGAAAGCTTTCAAAAAAGAATTTATAAAAGCCGGAGAAAAAGTGAAAGTAGAACTGGAGGTTCCCGTTTCAGAATTGGCACTTTACAATGCAAGAATGGATAGGGTGGTTGAACCGGGCGAATTTGAAATTCAAATAGGAAATTCTTCTGATAATATAATTTTTAATAAGACGATAAGAGTAAAATGATCGTGTAATATAAAATATACTGCTATAGACTGACATTCCCTGAACTTCAATAAAAAAGTTCAGGGAATGTTTTTTTGCTATCCCGAGTTTTGGGGCTATTTTATTTATAAATCTATTCTCAATTTTAAATAATCGATAAGCAATTATTCTGCTTTAATAACACTCAACGACACAGGACCCAAAAGGCCGGCAATTGCATCCCCTCTGTAAGGAGTGGGGATTGTTTGGTAGTGATTGGATAATGTGCTATATACTAAAATATCTATATCATTATCTCCTGTTTCAGCATATTTGCTGATATCTATCTGATAAGGTGAGCTCATAACTATCCCTGCATCTTTTCCATTGATCTTCACCTCACACGATGCATTTACTTCGCCCAAATCAAGAATTATTTTATATCCTTTCTCTATCTGGGGAATAGAAACCTTTTTTCTGTAGTACATCCCTCCCGAATAATATTTCAAAGCGCCTGTTTCGGACCAATTACCTGCCTCTAATACACCTTTACCAGTCTTAATTCGTATAGGTTCACTTATTGCTCCGGCTCCTTGATAGCCCGGTTTACGATTAATAGAAAAAGCAACTAAGCCAGCCTCTTTTTGGATATTTGGGAAAACAACTTTATATGTGGATATTCCCGACGCATTACTCGATATGAGCCGGATATTTTTCCGATTTATTTCTTTTCCATTAAACCAGATTTTTAAATTACTTCCTGCTATTGTCATTTCCATTTCCTCCATACCCGGTACCGAATGAAACCGATAATTCCATTGAAGATTTTCACCTCCGTAAGGATCATATAATAAATGATTTCCTATCCCCCAGCGAGTAGAAATTATTTTATCATAAGGAGAGAGCTTTTTCGGGGTAGGAGATGATTCAGGGAAAAACACTACAGCGCTTCTGTCTCTGAAATCCCTGTATGCTCCTTTTCGAAGTTTATAATTATTCTGTTGTGTTTTTGCATATGCAACAACTAACTGATGCCAGCCCTTATCAAGTAAAATCTTTTTACTTGCAACTTTTTTATCTACCGATAGATAATCGGGCTCTGTTCCAAACACTTCAATCCGGTAATTATCTTTTTGGGGAGCATATACCATAGTTCTGTATATCTGGTGCGCACCCTTATCCAAAATGAAAAACCCGTCACTGACTTTTCCTTTCAATCCATGCCAACCCTGCGATCCGGGGTTATCAAATACACCGTATTGCCATGAAAATTCCAATATATCTTTTGCACGATCAGCTTCTTTCTCTACATTGACCAGAGGATTTTCCGAAGGTTCAAGCTCACTTACAAACTGAGGGCCAAAACCATAAATACTTTCCGGCCATTGTGAATCGTCAAAATCGGGGTGCATCCAGTTTTGTGGAGAAAAAACTGCCGGCTGATGCTTGAATGAGCGGGCTTCGGCTCCAATAATTCCTGAAGGAGGGAAACGATAATCTCCCCATTTATTATCTAAAGTAGGCAATAATTCAGTTTCCCAAAATCCAGTAATTGGAGAGTTATAAACGAGCTTTTGCTCTTTTTTATGATTAAGCATTTTAGTCGGAGTGCCCGGTGAGAAAACAAAAAGATATGAATTATCCGGCTCTTTTTCAAGCAAAAGCCATGTACCTTCTTCAGTTTGACGGACAACCGGATAATCGGATATCGATCCATCTGAAGCATTCCACAATTCGACTTTACCTTTCGCTCTGAAAAAACATTCTGTGCCTTTCGGTACGTCCATAACCATATAGACATCACGTTCTCCAATATGCCTGTGCAAAACTTTACCCACTCCTCCAGTAGGTTTGAAATCGGGGGTTATGAGCTTCCATATCTCACTAGCCATTTCACTATCCGGTAGATATATGCCCATGCCATTCGAATTATTAACTTGCTTTACCGCACTTTTTCTCTGAATAGCTTCCCGGGCAGTAAGCCCGAATATTTCATGAATAATCTTATCCACCTCCGGATCGTTTTCTCCCATGTGCGTGCTCGCTTTTGGTATATCTCCTGTTGCTAATACAATTCCTCCTGATTGATAAAATTCCAAAACTTTTTGCAGAGAAGCATGATGCATTGCTTTCATATCTGCAAGAATCAATATACGGTATTTTTCACCAGCTATATTTATAGTGCCATTTTCCACCTTGGATTGTTGTAGTGACCTGTAGTCCAAAAAGTCGTAATCCAGACCGGCATTGCTGAGTTTTACAGCCTGATTAAAGGCTATGTTAGCATCTGCATTCGGATAGGCCTGCATCGATTCGGTAGGATACATCAATGCAATATCACAAACATGATTTCCCTGACTCATCAGATAACTTAACCTTTCTGTATATTTCAGCCATTTTTTTATATGCGGCCAGTAGGGCATCCTGAAATGAAAACAAGGAGGAGCCCATTCCCACCAACCGCCATGTGTAGAATAATACAATCCATGCATGCATACCAGATTTCCACCTGCCATGAAATGATGATCCATCTGCCGGGTCAGCCATGAGCCGGAACTTCCCCACCCCATGCTATGGAAAGCCTCGAGCCATGTTCGTGGACGATCGTATAAATGGGCAATAGAACTGGATACCTTTGTCTGTAAAAAACTGGAACCTGTCGATGGTGCATCATTTCCGGGAGCAGTATACCATGAATTTGCTCTGAAATAATCTACGTATGCCAACGGTTCCATTCCGCGGCCTAAGTTATCACTGCCATAAATCAACCCACGCGATGCATGCCAGTCATAAATGGGGCGGAAATACCGTTCTTCTGCTAAATCCATCAGTACATCGCAATAATCGAGACGTATTTTAGGTGTTATATCTCCAATGTCATATTTTAGCGCAGGAAGATATAATGTGATATCATATCCTTTTCTTTTCACAAATTCTTCTTTAAAGTCTTCCGACCATGAGCCCATTTTTATAGGATACGACAGTTCATCCTGAAAGAAATAATTCATTCCCCCCTGCACAGCATCCCCCATCTTTTTTTCAAAACGGTCGAAATAAACATTTACATATTCTTTTCCAATATCGGGATGTAAATAGTGACTATCCTTAGTAGATATTATATATATATTGTAATTTTTTCCTTCCGGGATTTTCCATACAAGTTTTCCTCCGGATATATATTGTGTGAGGTCAATCTTTTCGGGCCAAGCTACCGCTACTAAAAATTTCTCTGGTATATTGTAAGCAAAAGTTGTTCCTCCCTGCGCGGTTTTTGATATTATATCTAGTTCTCCCTTATAATTCTTAAACTTTTCTTTTTCCAATACTTCATCGGTATAATAACCATTACCTATCCATCCTACAGTATAGTCATCCATGCCTAGTCCGATGTTTTTTGATGCACATTCTTTTGCAAACCAACTCCAGATATTCCACCAGTCTTCCGAAAAAACTTTCGGCCTTCCCGGTTCTGTTTTTCCGTAAAGCCCGTATCCGTCTTTCATTTCTTCAATATCGACTTCAGTATCCATATGTATATAACTTACGGCAAAACCATCTATGGCAGCTTCGGATAATATTTCAAGCTGTTCTTTCATCCTTTCCCTATTCAGGCTGTCGCCATTCCACCAATAAAAAGGTACATTCCCATAGCCTTTCGGAGGGCGGGTAAATCCAGAAAGAATATCCGCATTCTTTTCCGGATATCCTTTATATTTCTGTGATTGAGCATGAATAAGCGGAAAGAAAAGAAAAAATAGAAGAAAGAACTGAAGGGCAATTACTCTTTTCATAAATAAAAGTTTTATATTTCTCTGATATTCTATATAATGACTAAAAAAGGGAGGCTTTCCCTATCATATGAGAAAGCCTCACTAAAATACATATTTTTATTCTTTCGTTTCCATTATAATTATTTCCAACCTTCGTTTTGTTCTAATACTACATCTTTATTTGTATCAATAACCGACTGAGGTATGGGCCATACATTAAATGGCTTTGTAAGGGTCGTCCTCGGATAATCCCAATACGAATATTTTTTTATCCGGTCTACAGCAACAGTTCCACCCATACGAAGCAGCGTATTCCAGCGGCTTTCTTCATACATCAATTCACGTGTCCTTTCATCAAGAATCAAGTCGAGACTGACATCATTTGTTGTCACCAGATAACTGCATTTTGCCCTTTGGCGAAGCATATTAATGTCAGATACAACCCCGGCCTTATCGCCAAGTCTTAATTTTGCTTCAGCGCGCAAAAGGATCGTTTCCGGTAAGCGGATCAGATAATCGTCCCTGAAAATATTGCGGAGTACTCTTCCGTCAGCCGCAACAGTGAAAAAGTCCGGTCCTATTTTACATGATATTGGATATAGTAGTGTGTAAGCTGCATCTGCGTATTTTCCGTTACCATCTTTTCTGTATAATACATCCCATGGGATTTGCTTACCATAATATTCAGATGTTTTTACATTGCCTAGAAAAATACGGCGAAGAGCAGCTTCCGAATTGCGTAAATCTTCATTCCATTTGCCATCATAAACCATGTCACGGGCATAGGCAGTAGGGGTTATCTGAGAACATCCGAAACCTCCGACATCTTCCATCTGTCCTGTAATATTACCAGCTCCTTGATCTCTGAACACCGGCCCGTAAATAGCCGGATAGTCTAAGCAAGTAAGATTACCATCCGATTTGAAAACTTCATAGTCGGATTGAGCGCACCAGATAGCTTCCTTATTTCCCTCCTGATAGTCCTGATTTCCGATCTGAAACAAATCCCAGTATACATTTCCTTCGGTAGAGTAACCTGCTGATGAGTAGCTGTGCTCTGGTGTCTGATCCATTACCGAAGTAGCATAATAGAATTCCGGTCCTTCATTCTTACGCGAACCAAAGCGTTCCGTCATCAGGCTGTATGTGCCGGTATCAATTACATCATTGGCATAAGAAAGAGCCTTATTATACGCTGTGGTTGCATCACCTCCTTCTTTTTCCAGCAATACTCCTTTATCTATATATAACTGGCAAAGGTTGTGCTGTGCTGCTGCCCTTACCAAACGTCCGGCATTTAGTGTGGTTACCGGAAGATCGTTCAATATAGCTTCCATTTCATCAATAGCATATTGATAAGTTTCCATCCGTGAAGCACGTGCGTAATCGTAACGTGGTGTGGTAGTCATTTCCGTAACTAAAGGAACACCGCCAAACAATTCGCTCAAATTTCGGTAGGCAAAAGCCCTGAAGAACCGGGCCTGAGCGATAAGATATGCTCTCTCCTCCTGCGAATTCCATGCAATATGTTCTATATTTGCTGCATATAAGGCTATGTTACAGGTGCTTATTAATTGATAAAAAGCAGCGTAGGTATCCTTGAACACTCCATTTTGCGGACTAATTATACTATAATCATTGAAGCGATAACTGTAACGTATAGTCGGCACATCAAAAACATCAGTCCCGTTGCCCATGCCGTACGACCAGAGATTCAATTCTGAAAAATTATTGTAAGGACAATATATATTTCGAACTTTGGCATAACAAGTTGTTAAAACCTGCTCTACTTGCCCCGAAGTAGTGAATATATTGTCGATGGTATAAAATGTATCAGGCTTTTCTTTCAGGTAACCGGAATCGTCACAACCTGCAAAAGAAATAAAGGCAATCAGTAACCACAAAACGTTTTTACTATATGTTTTTTTCATTATAATACAAGATAAAAAGTTAAAAATTAAAATTAAAACCCAATGAAACATTAGTCATAACCGGATAGGTTTTACTCAGCATCGTGCCACCTGATTCAGGATCTCCGCCATCCCATCCTGTAATTGTAGCGATGTTTTTTCCGGTGATAAATGCCTTAAGATCATTTATCTTTGCTTTTTTTACCCATGGTTGATTAAATGTGTAGGACAAGGTAACATCCTGTAGCCGGATATAAGCACGGCTTTGTAAACCAAGAAAATAGTCATCTCCGGTAAAAGTGGCAGCAGGATACTTATTACTTTGATTCTCTTCTGTCCAGTAAGGAATGTGCAGTCCGTTGGAAGCGAACCATTTCCTGTCACCACTTGTAATAAACGCATTTTTATTTTCATCTTGGAAATACCCGTTACCACCGAATACGCCTGCAATCATTACGTACAATTCCCAGTTCTTATATTGCAACGTATTACTCAGGTTCAGTTTGAAGTTAGGTCTTCGATTGCCTATTACCGATCGGTCTTTTTCGTCTATTATACCATCGTTATTTTTATCCACATATTTAGGGACACCGGCAGAAACACCGTTTACTTCCATATACTTAGTATCTGTGACCTGAACGATTCCATCCTGTTCATATCCAAAAATTGAGTGTATAGATTTTCCGATAAATTTACCGTTTCCAATATCATCATCTTCTTTACCGTCACCATCTAAGTCTTCCCCGTAAAGACGAACTAATTTATCACGGTTCCTCCAGAATGTTACACCTGTCGTCCAGTTAAAATCCTTATTTTGAATATTAACGCTTCTTACAGTTAATTCAATCCCATTGTTCTTCACTTCACCCATCGATGAAAGCATTTTTAGGAAGCCCGTCATGACAGGTATGGTACGGTCGAAAATCTGATCATATGTTTTGGAAAAGTAAAGATCCATATCAACAAACAGACGATTGTTTAGCCAGACAGATTCAAAGCCTGTATTCCATGCTTCGGTGGTTTCCCAACCCAGATCCGAATTACCTATTGTCAGCTGGTTAATTCCATAAGACGGTTTACCTGAATTGTTGAAAGCATAATATATTTTACCGGTCGGACCATTACTCACCTTAGAGAGTGTAGAGTATTGATTCAATCCTTGATTCCCGTTCTTACCCCACGATAATTTAAGTTTTAAATCGTCGAGGGATGATATCTTTTTCATGAATGATTCATTAGAGATACGCCATGAGCCTCCTACGGCGAAGAAATCGCCCCATTTGTTATTCGCTCCGAAAACAGAAGCTCCGTCGCGCCTGTAAGATGCTGTAAGGTAGTAAGTGTCGTCAAATGAATAGTTTGCACGTCCGAAATAGCCTACATTCGTTACTTTTCCTACAGACTTATTATCGGAGTTAGTCTGTGGTATTTTTTGAGTAGTGGCATATTGCAATCCGCCTAAACCCAATACTGTGTTGCCGTTTGCAGCGAAATCCGATCCGGTTACTTTCTGATAATCATACTTTTTCCGGTCGCGGGTGGCAACAGCAGTAAGGTCGATACTGTGTTTGCCGAATCTGTTAGTATAATTCAAAATATTATCTATCACGTAACTGGAGATTCTTTCGTCTATGAGTTCACCATTTGCACTGCTCAAATAACTATTTTGAGTTGCAACAGAATAACGTGAATCATCATCATAAGATCCGTTAGGAACAAAATAAGATTCGTGAGTGAAATTTCCTATTTTCCGATAAGCCAGATTACCGGCATAATTTATGCGATAGCTTAAGCCCGGCAACCATGGACATTTGATTACAGCATAAGCATTGGCGCGAAAATTATCGATGTAATCAATATTTTCTTTCTTAGACTTGTCATCTATTCCCCATAAAGGATTGCCACGGCCGCGGGAACCGTCGGGAATTGCTTCTAACTCGCCGTTAGGCCTGTACATCATTCCATACGGAGATAATATTGTAGCGGACCACATATCTGCACCTATGCCTGAATAGTCTGTGCGCGTATATGCAGCATCTATTCCTATCTGTAGCCAACTGGTGATATCCGTATTGATTTTTCCGAGTATAGAGGTACGATTAAAGTCGTCCCCTTTGATTATACCTTCATTATCAGTATATGAAGCCGACAGATAATAGTTCATTTTCTCTCCGGCACCCGATACGGCAACCTGATAATCTTGTATCCAACCAGTGCGAGAGATTGCATCCAGCCAGTTTGTTTCTTTCCCGGCCTTATAGTTCAATTCTTCCTGAGGTACAAGAAAACTATAATCGGAATATGAATTGGCTGCTGCCACGGCATCGAGCCACTGCTCGCCATTCATTACTTTAGGTTTTCGATGCCAGGTTTGCATACTGCCCTTTGCCGTGAAGTGAATAATAGGCTTACCGGTTCTTCCCTTTTTTGTTGTAATAATAATGACTCCATTCGCCGAACGGGATCCGTATGCAGCTGCTGATGTCGCATCTTTCAGTACATCGTATGAAGCAATATCATTCGGATTAATATCATTCATTCTTCCCATAAATATGACTCCGTCAACTACTATCAGCGGATCATTGGATCCGTTGATTGAATTTTGTCCGCGAACCTGCATAGTTGGTTCTCCTCCTGCCGTATTTGTAAAACCGATGTCAAGCCCTGATACATTTCCCTTCAATGATTCCATTGCATTCAGGTTTGATGTTAATGCAATGGGTGAATTTTCCAGTCTGACAGATGATACAGAACCTGTGAAGTCTCTTCTTTTGGCTGTCCCGTAACCGATAACAATAACTTCGTCCAACGCCTGAAGATCTTCTATTAATTGTACTGAAATATTCGATTGATTGCCAACCTTGATTTCCTGGCCGATATATCCGATATACGAAATCTTGAGGACAGCATTTTCTGAAACGCTTAAAGTATATTGTCCATCTACATTTGTAATAACTCCATTTGTAGTTCCTTTTTCAACTACACTAGCTCCAATAACCGGTTCACCGGTTTCGTCGGTTATTATTCCCGAAATTTGTCGCTTTGTCTGCTGTTCATTACTATCCGGCTGTCTTTGTGATTTGAAAATGGAAATAGTATTTGCTGTTACTTCAAAACCGATATCTTTTCCTTTAAATAAAGCAGTTAATATCTGGTCAAGATTTTTATCGGTTTCGTTCACCGAGTATTTTTCCTGTACATCCAAGTCATTGAGACGTACAATTATAGAATAGCCGCTTTTCTTTTCTATATCAGAGATTATCTTACTTAGAGAAACATTGTCGTGCCTGATCGTAAGTTTCGCGTTCTGAGAGAATAAGGGTAAGGCAAACAGTAAATTTAAAAATAAGATTAATGAAAGAAAACGGGAAAGGGCAAAAATCCGCCCTGAATTGAAATTATTCATGCATTTCAATTCCTTATTTATTTGTATTTTCATACTTTTGTATTATGATTGTTTGTTAATAACTACGTGTTTTTAATAACAACTTATGGAATCGGAGAAACGGCTATTTTCTCCGATTTCTTTTTTGGGGTCTATGAAGTGTCTGGCATAAGCAATAATTAGATTTAAGGGTTAAACATTCAATTAGCCAGTCAGGTATAAATTCTCCTGTATTTTCTTCGGCTTTTATTTTTTTCTGATAATAATGACTTCATCTTTTAGTTGTATTTTGTATTTCTTATCCACATCCAGATAGCTTAAAATTTCGCTAAGGCTCATTTCCAGATTGATGCTACCAAGGAAGTATTCTTCTTTTAATTCTTCGCTTTCGATTTCAATCCGGACATTAAAATGTCTTTCCAGCATTTTATATATCTCGGATATTGAAGCCTGATAAAATGAAAGTTTTCCTTTGGTCCATTGTGTAGCCATTTCTGCATCTGTTTTTTCTACCAGAAGCTCTCCTGATGTTTTATTGTAAATAATTTTTTCATCAGGAATTAAAGCAAAGTGTTTATCGGAAACGGAAACATTTATTCCTCCCTCCAGTAGACTTACTTCCCATTTGTAATCATCGGGATATGAGCGAACATTGAACTGCGTTCCGGTTGCAACAACCTTCATATCACCAGCTGAAACAGAGAAAGGTAACTCTTCATTTTTATTTACCTCAAAATAAGCTTCTCCATTTAGAAGAAGATCCCGATTATTTTTTCCGAAATTAGAATTGTATTTCAACTCTGATTTTGCGTTTATCCATGCAACAGATCCATCGGGCAATATAAGTCTAGTCTGGCCTCCTAATGGTGTAGATGTTTCAATCAAACTGACTATTTCACCCTGATTATTAAGTCTTTCATATAAATATATCGATCCAGATGAACTGAACAAAATCAAGATAACTGCAACAGCAATTTTTCGCCATAGTGAAAATCTTTCGGCCTTATTGTTATCAAGCCGGTTTTCAGAATAAATAGCACCTCTCTTTTGTAATAACAGATAGTCATCGTCTATAAATGAATCAAAAGAGGATATATGAAGTAAGGTATTTAGCTTTGCAGCTTTCTCATACTGATCTTTGTAAGAAGGCGATTCCATAATCATGGAGAACATTTTCTCTTTATCTTCAATAGATATATTTTTGGAAAAGTACTTTTCCAAAAAATATTCGAATAACTGATCGCCGTTTTCCATATATATTTTACCCTTTAATAATATATACGTATCTCGTGACGAAAAAATTTAGAGAAAAATGTAATTTTTTTGTTTTTAACTAAAAAAGGAGGAAAAGTAGATGTTCCAAAAGTTTTTTTATTCGGTCAAATGCATTCTTCAATTGCACACGAACTGTACTGACTTTAATCTCCATATTTTTGGCAATTTCTTCTGCCGTCATATTTTCATAAAAATACATTGTAAATATTTGCCGGCATTTGGCTGGTAATTGTTCTAATGCTTTTTGTATTTCTTCCTCAGCCTGACGTAATTCCACATATTGCAAAGGTTGCGGTGTTGACCGTATATAGCTTTCGTGATATGATATGGAAAATTGTTTTTTATGATTTTCTAATGCCCGCTGAGAAGATTGTTCACTACGTAAATGATCAATACTCCCGTTTTGCACGGCTTTGATAAGATAAGAATGAACCGGATAGGTAAGAGAGCCCCGTCTATTCCAGACTTGAAGAAAAATATCATTTACTATCTCACGGGATACATTTTCGTCGTTGATGTAATAAAGAGCAATTGTGTTGAGATAAACATAATAGGCCCTGTAAAGCATAGAGAATGCCTTTTCGTCGCCTAAATTAATCCTTTTCAGAATTGTTTCATCTATCTGCTCTATTTGCATATTAAAAGAATAACTTTAAGGAATGAATATATTTATAATTTAAATCATTCCTTAATATCATATTATCTTACTGAATATTTTCTTTAATACAAATATAATGTTTTTTGCAAAGTCAAAAAGAATTAATTATTGAGTCCCTTTTTGCGAGCTTGATAAACTTATTTTTGATGAGCCTATTGTCTATAATAGCCCTTTCGATAGCTTATAAACAATCAGTGTAAAAAATGTTTTTTCACACTGATCATACTTTCTTCTGTTTCTTATACAAAAGAAAAGCATGTATTATTATACAAGGCATGGCCGTATTCAAGTATATATCTTTTAAGTCAAAAACAAAATAAGGTTTTAGGTAAATATAATCGAGTGTACCGTTCCAGAAAATAGTACAAATCAATGCCGATATTGCTCCTGCAATAGCAATCGTTATTCCAGCAGAAAGAATAAAAGTTTCCTGATTTCTACGTTTATAATAAATATAAATTGCCATCATTATAAGAATTGATATTATGCACCCGATGATATACATCCAATAACCATTACCCAAATCATAAAGAGAATTCAGGTAAAATATTTATGGTTGAAAGTCGGTTTAAAATATGAAATCGATTAACTATAACCTTGATAAATTGGTCAATGCTGACTAAAATAATTATTAGTATGCACATTGTTCTTATTTTCATAATATAGGTTTAAGCCTAAGCTTAAAAGTAATTATTTAATCGGATTGATGCATACAAAAACAGCATAGATTCTGCTCTATGCTGTCTTGAAGTATTACAATATCATTCTATATTCCACGTCAATTCATCTTTATCGTTTTTCCCTACAATAAGCTTATGACCATGGGTCAGTTTATTTCCGACGATAAGCCTCGATATTGGTCTTCTCAAATATGTACGTATATTTCCGGCAACCTGACGGGCTCCGTATTTTGGTGTAAAGCCTTTCTCTGCAAGCATTTTGCGCGTTTCTTCGTCGATTTCCAGTTCTATACCTTGTTTACCAAGTGCATCCACCATACTACGAAGTTGTATATTGAATATTTTCAACAACATTGCCTCGTTAATCGGCGAAAAAGGAACGATCTCAGAGAGACGGGCTAAAAATTCCGGCCGAAAATATTGCCCCATTACTTCCATTAGCTGTGTTGTTTCCGGAGTTATGCCTTTGTTCAATTGCTCTGTAAGCCACTGGCTACCCACATTCGAAGTAAATAAGACAATTGCATTAGAGAAATCTCCTTCTTTACCTAAACGGTCATGCAATTTCCCTTCATCCATTATCTGAAGAAAAATATCATAAACGGATGAATGGGCTTTCTCAATCTCATCAAATAAAACTACCGCATAAGGCTGTTGGCGGATTTTATTGACCAGCAATCCCCCTTCTTCATATCCCACGTATCCCGGAGGTGCTCCGTATAATAAAGCAGCCGAATGTTCCTCTTTAAATTCCGACATGTCGAAGCGGATCATCGCCTTTTCATCGTTGAATAATACCTCTGCCAATGATTTTGCCAATTCGGTTTTACCGGTACCTGTTGGTCCGAGAAGGAAAAATGAACCGATAGGCTGGCCTTGCTTATTTAGTCCACTACGTGATTCGAGAATAGCATCAACAAGTGATTTCAATGCTCCATCCTGTCCTACGACCCTACGCCGGAGCAAATCTTCCATTCCTAACAGACGCTCTTTTTCTTGCGCCTGAACTTTCCCTATCGGAATCCCAGTCTTGGAAGAAATAATTGCTGCCACTTCATGCGGATAAATTTTGACTATTTTCTCTTTTGCAAATTCCCGCAGAGTATTCAGTGCTTTATCTATATATTCAAAGAGTTGTTGAGGATCTTCAATCTCTTTTACGTCCGTTTCATCATTAATAATTCCCTGCAATATTGGACTTAATCTGTTTTGCATGGAAAATAAGAGAAAACGTAAATCCTCCAGCCTGTCTTCTGCAGATTTTTCTACTTCTGCTTCTATGTTTGCCAGCTCCTGCGTATAATATTGTATATCTCCCTGTGCTGTTTCGTTTACCATTTTGGTTGCCGACATGGTTCTGTCCATCAGATCGATAGCCGAATCAGGAAGTCTTCGATCTTTATCATAACGCTTTGCCAAGCGTACGCATTCTTCCACAGCATCTTTCGACACTTCCAATTTGTGAAATTCTACATAACGGGGAAGTACAGAATGCATCATCAGTACTGCCGATGATATATCGGGCTCATTGACTTGCAACACTTCGAAACGCCGGCTGAAAGCATGATCCGGCTCTATTAACTTACGATATTCATCTATAGTGGTCGCACCTATTACCGTTAGTTCACCTTTCGACAGTTCCGGTTTCAGAATATTAGCTGCACCTGAATTTCCTTGTTTAGGATCGAGGAGAATGTGAATTTCATCGATGAAAAGAATCGCATTGTCAATATTGCGTATTTCTTTTATTATATTTTTTATGCGGTCCTCTATTTCACCCTTATATGTCGCTCCTGCTATTAGTGCTCCTGTATCCAGTTCATAAACAACAGTGCCCTGAAGGTAAGGTGGTACTTTATTGTTAACAATATCATGAGCCAGACCATCTACAAGAGCAGTTTTACCGACACCGGAGTCACCTATGATCATCACGTTTGGTTTGCTGTGGCGTCCCAGTATTTCCATCATCATACGGGTTTCCTTGTCCCGGCTAACTATGCTGTGTACTTTCATATCCAGCGCCAATGCTGTTTTATCCACACAGTATTTCATCAAATTGATCAGAGGCATTGCACCTTTATCTTCTGTAGTTACAAATGAAGCATTATTAGCCATCCCGATAGCCGACACAGTTTCTTTCCCACTTACATATAGGTCGAATATTTCATTTTCCCGTAATGGAAACGACTTCAACTGGTCCGAAGTGAAAGCAATATTAGGACGGGCTAAAGCTGCAAGTACACATATGGGATTGATTTCTAAAAGCCCCAGTTTGAGGCGGACATTATCGGCTTCTTCAAATACTACGGGTATTATATCATCTGGCTGTATATCGGCAACAACTCCTGCTTTCGGAAAATCTTCGATACGCATTTCTGCCCATTCTTCAAAATATCCGAGGTCTTTATCCATACTTAAGATAAAATCTCTGATGCCTATTTCTTTATGCAGCAAAGCTTTTAATAAATGCGGGGCGCCATAGTTCGCATTGTAGTACTCGCGGGCAATAGACCCGGCAATTCTGGTAGCAGTTTTTACAGATTCATTTAGATTTATAAAGTTCATATGTCAAGATATTTTTCTATTAAGTTACTCCACTTATAACTCAGAAAGAATTTACGATTCTAAAGCATCAGTGCCTTGGCAAATTGGAATTTATAGCCCTATTTGTTAAAACACATCAGTCTTATTGTTAAATAGCCGTTGGAATATTTTTTAATAGGAATTGATAAATAGTTGTTAAATCATCAAAAAAATTAAGTAATGTCAAAAATTACACAATAAAGCTTTGTCAGTAACAAATTTACGGTTAAATCATTAAGTAAATAACTCATATTATGTGTGCTAAAGTTCTCATTTGTATGTGACGACAAATATAAATAATAATATGGATTTATTGCATATCTAAAATTTATTTATTTATTTTGTCAGCGAAAGGAAATGAATTCTTTGACACTTAATATACAAAGCACACGTATTTTTACACAGACGTACAAGAATTAACTTTATCTGCGTTTTTATAACTGCAAGAAAAAGATTGGCTGGTTTTAAAAAAACTTAACATAAAAAAATCAGAATAGAGACAAACGACAAATAGAGGCAAATTAACATTATAAAACTAGAAGCTAATAAATATAATCAGACTATTAAAAAATCATCAAAAAACTCAGTTAACGCTGATACATCAGTATCGGTAATTTATTCATTTTAATAAATTAAAATTATGGCTTTCAGAGCAACACTATCACTCGGTGGCAAAGAGTTCGATGTCCTTGATTGTGATTATTCATTGAAGAGAGATGTAGACTCAAAAGGACGCCCATCATCTAACATTTACGGCGGTAAAGTAAGAGTACATGTGGAATCCACAGATGATACATCTATTCTGGAGAGTATGGTAAGTCAGTTCAAACCAATTTCGGGCAGTATCGTTTTCAAAAAAGGCGATGAAGAGGCTAAAATGAAAGAATTGACATTTGAAAACGGTTACATTATCGAATTTGAAGAAGATATCGATATAATCGGAAACAAGCCAATGACATTGACTTTTGTCGTTTCAGCGCAAGTGTTGAAAATCGGCGGTGCACAATTTGAGCAAAACTGGCCGGCAAATTAAAAACAGAACGGATGCGGAGTGGATTCTTCAGCTCCTTCCAAGAATGATTAATCCCTCCGTTCCGTCCTTACTTAAGTATTTCTCAGGAGATTTCGATTGGTATATAAAATATCAAACGCATTTTTTATATCCCCTAGGAAACTTTTGCAAAGATAGCAAATAAAGAATACATACCTTAATAAAAAAACACGAATATGGCAATATTTGAGTATGGGATTGGAGGCAATGAAGTGAGAGTGGATTCTTCTGAATCTATTGCAGCAATTCCTGAGAACAGAACATTGATGGTTGAGCAATTGACCTCAGACGAACCTGTCAACCCCGAAGTTGTAACGGGCTTATCCACTATCGAACAGGTTTTTGAACATTATAAGCCGCAAAAAGAAGTGGAACTTGAAAATGCAGAAGGTCAATCTGTATCGGAAGTTTTCCATTTCGCTAATGTAGGCGACTTTTCTGTTAAAAATATGACAGAACAAAGTCCTTTCCTAAGCCAGATAAACGGAGAAAAGGAATTTTGGGAAAGCCTGAAAAAACAATTGCGATCCAATAAAGTACTTCAGCGTGCTTTAGAAAATTCTGAGTCGAAACAAGCATTCCTTGAATCTTTACAAGGAATATTGGCAGAATTAAAGGAAGCTGATAAATAATATAATACTATTCAGAATATGGCACAAGAAATTAAAGATGCAGCAATTGCACAGGATTCTAAAAATACGAAAGGTAAAGCGGCCTCGGCACATTCGGTGCAGGAAGCTGTAAATAATCTGGCCCGCTTTGGAGGGTTTAACTTTCTTGAATCGGTAGTAGATGGAATCGCTGCAATGAATCCGGAAAGAGCTGCCCGTAAGAAAGCTTTTCTTAATGATAATGACAGAAAAGCAGCCAGAAAAAGTCTTGAAAACAACATAAATCTTTGGATCGAATTGCTGACTTCAACAAGTTCGGTTTCGGAAATGTTGGAAAAGGCTAATGAGAATGCAACAAATGTATCATCACTTTTGGCAAAAAATCAATTGAAGGTAGTTGAAGAAGTCCGGGATTTAGAGCAATCATACAGGAATGTAATGTTGTTCTACAAGAATACCGAGTCTGATAAACTTACCAATATTTCTATACTGAATGCATCCCGTGAGCAGATTTCCGATCTGGATAATTCACGCTTTATAGATCATGTGGCAAGCGAATTGAAACAGAATTTCGATAAACTCGATCTGCGTTCAAACTATTCTTTACTTGTACTACCCGGATATTTGGGAAGTACAAAAGTAGTGGACAAATGGTCGAAGGTCGCATACGATAACAAAGCGATGCTCTATACAGACTTTATGGACCTTGAAAATCCTGATGATGTTGTAGATATGTTCTTTACTTCCAATTTGGCTGGAGGTGAACCATTCAAGGCAAATACTTGTATGGCTTGTAACTGGCTAATCGGACGCGGTAAATACAGTGAATTGGGAGAAGAAGCCGATTTGCATGTTTCGCCTTCGGCTGCATTAGCCGGAAAAGTATATGCAACTTTGATGTCGCAAATCACAGCAGGTAAAAAGCATGGCGGTATAAATGAAGTAGATAGCGTAGTATTCCCATTGAAGAAGAGTGAAATATCTCAATTGGATAAAATGGGATTGATACCTATGGTAAACGAATACGGAAAAGTAATGGCATTCTCGGGAAAAACGCTGTTTAACGGGGACAATCTCGGACTTCAGACCTATTCTGTAGTACGTGTATTCGACTACATAACAAAAGTATTGTTTGACTTCCTTAACCGCAGAGCGTTTGAAAATTGGAACAATAAGACAGAGAGAGACTTACGCTCACAGATTATTAAATTCCTCGATGGAGTGCAAGGTCCCGACCGGCTGATTGAGAAGTTTAAAATACAACGTTTCGAACGTGACCCGAATCAGAAAGACCGTATCTATCTGGATATCCATTTAACACCTTTCTTCCCTGCAAAAAGTTTCGTAATCAAACTCGACGGAACTAAGGGAGAAGAGGAAAATACCTGGAATACAGAGGTTGAGCAGGCATAAATATATAGGGCGGTATCTAAAGTGTTTTCAAATCCGACACTTTAGATACAAATACCCTGAGTGATATTAATATGTTATGGACGGAAAAGCAACATTAAGATTAAGAAGACCTTTAACAAATAATATCCAGAACCTTTATCATGAAAGTTACGACTTGTTGCATTGCGAATATTCTCTCAGCAAACAGGTAAACAAACAAGGTAAAGTGAATGGGAATATTCGTGCAGGTAATATTGTTGTTGCTCTACCTATTTTACCTGATGATAATATCATGACATGGGTATTTGACGTTAGCCGGAAATATAATGGAGAAATCTCTATAAATGATGCTTACGAAGAATCTTTAGAGAAGATCTATTTCGAGGAAGCACGTCCTATTGGTTTCAGATTGCATTACGAGCCGGGAGATACAACAAATGTAATCCTGCTTCTTACTATCAACGCACAACACCTGATTATCGGAGAATCCGAATATACAAACAATCGTAGGTAATGGGATTTTTCGACAGAATAAGAAAAGGTAATTTATTTTTCGGCAGAAAAGAAGTCCCGACAATGATAGTCAGATTTCTTTTCAAAGGAAAACAATATATTGTCGAGGAATTTGATCTGGATTTCAAGCAGGATGTTAGCGACAGTGGTAAACCAAACAGTTTCCCATATGGAGGGCAGATGGCTATAACTATTAGTGATATACCTGACGACAATATAAATTCGTGGATGATGGATACTCACCGGACACAAGATGGAGAGATTCATTTTCTGAGTAATGAAGGTATGATAAGAGAGGGTGCATTATTACAGATTCATTTCAAGGAAGCTTATTGCGTGAACTACCGGAAAGTAATGAATCCGAAAGGTTCAGGTGTATTGACAACCTTAGTGATATCGCCACGCATTATAAAAATGGGAAATGAAGAGTTTCGTAACAGTTGGAGCGAATAAAAAACTGATATAGATGAATTATATGCACACTATATCAGATTTTTATACTCTGCTGAAACTCGGCATATTCACAGGCGGTGAAATTACGGGTTGGGGATACATTTCCGGTGACAGCGGTTGCATATTGATAAAACCGGGCGGGCAGTATCAAAATCAGATTCCAATGGTAAGATTATACAATAATGTTTATCTGTTGGATTTTTATCTGCATAGCAAGGCTACCAAAAACATTTATATGATGGTGATCTCTGTATCAGATCATTTTCAGAAAGCAGAAAACTGTATTTATGCATTTAAGTTGGTTACCGGCTATAAATTCAATACTTTATCGTCATTTATGTCAGGTATGCAGGAACATGCAAGAAGGCGAAAATCAGTTTTCCGAAAGAAGGCGAACCGGGCTGTATTCGATGCCAGTCCTTTAAACGCGGTGACAAGAAAACATTAAAAATAAATATCTATCTATGGATACTATATACTACAAACTACCATTGAATCTCGATAACATCTTTGATGAAGATGGCGGAAAACTGCATACATGCAGTGAAATAGAATCCATAGACCAGCATATAGAACTGATCATTACTACCTGTCCGGGAGAGCACAAATTCAATAAAAATTTTGGTTGCCGTATCTGGGATATGGACTTTGAGAGAGTCGTTCTCCGCAAAAAATGGGAAGAAGAATTTACAGGACATATTGCGGATGCTATACAACGTTTCGAGTCGAGAATCAAAGATATTGAAGTCGCCATTCAGGTAATGGAAGTGACTAGAGAAGACAGTATTACGAAGACAACAGCTATTAAGAAAAAAGTAATAGTTCAGGTAAAAGGAATACTCGTTTCCTCGGGTGGATATTGTGAATTCAGGTATAAACTGTTTTTAGGACCTCTGTCAACAGAATAAAATATGATAAGGAACAACAGATATACAAATAAAAAACAAATTTTGGACAGAATGCGCCAGTTCGCAGCTAATCTGTCCGGTGTTAATCAGACCGAACTGTTGGATCCTGTTATCAACTTGTTCCTTGAATCCCTTTCCGAAGAAATTTATAAAATAGCGGGAGAAATAGACAATATTGAAAACCGCATACTCGATAAGCTATCTTCAATCCTTGTGCCGACACTAGACACTATAGCAAAGCCTGCTTATTGCATTATGCATGCATCATCTCAGAATGTTGTTACAGATATAACAGCCCAATCAGGCTTTCAGTACTATAATGGAAAACAAAACTTATCGTTTTATCCTGTTTGTAATACCAGAGTATACAACGGGCGGATAGCTTATTTTATTCATAAAGAATCTGTTTATACAATAGAGCGAGATTTATCCCGAACCTTATATTATCGCAGCCATCAGAAAAATTCACCGGATAAGAACAACTTCTGGATAGGGTTGGATTTAAATGAGAATATAGAAAACATCTGCGGCCTATCTTTTTATTTTGATTTTCATGGTGTTTTCGACAAAGACAAATATCTGAATTTATTACCGCATACTACGTGGAGCATACAAGGTAAGAAGATTCCTGTAAGTAAAGGAATATTCTCATCAAAAGACGAATATGAGAATATCACACTGGAATTATTTGCTCATAATGATTTGTCTAATAAAATTAATAAATCGGTAAAGAAACACTATAATAATTGCTTTCTTTCAATAGATAAAGATTGTTTTATAAAAGATAAAAAAGAGCCTTTTCCGAAAGAACTAACAGATAGTTTCCCTGAAAATCTTTCGACAGGGATTAATAAGCCTTTGGTATGGATAAAAGTAACCTGCCCTCAGGAAATTGCCCCCGAAATGATAGATCTCATACAGTTGGACATCAATGCATTTCCGGTTGTCAATAAAGGATTTGTCAGTAAGATAATTAGGATAAAAAAGACTACACCTGTTATTCCGCTCGATACCGGAAACGGAGAATCTTTTATTTCTGTACACAATGTCATTGATTCATCGGGAAAGAGGTATTACGATTTTCCGGTCAAAAATACATCCACGCAATCTTATGGAGTCTATGCATTGCGCAGAGGGGGGATAGAGCATTACGATAGACGGGATGCCAGAGAATATCTTATAAACGTAATAAATGACTTGAACAGGGAAATTACATCTTTTTTTAAAGATAAAGACAGTATCAAAAACGATTTGAAAAGGATAGAAACCCGGATCAATCGATTGATAAGGCAATTAAATAAAAGTCTTGCCGATAATAAATATAATTATGAAATAAAGAACTATTTGTTGCTTGATCCTGAAAAAGAAGATGAAGTATATTTTCTGGATTACTGGATAACAAACGGCACACAAGCAAATGACATAAAATCGGGAGTTGTATTCAGTATATTGTCGGATATGGCATTAATACCTTCTTCTATATACAGTCTTAACCGTACCACAGGAGGAAAATATGCACCACAGGCATCAGAAAAAGAGGTAATCTACAAAAAGAATCTTATGTCACATAATCTACTGGTGACCAACGAAGATATAGAGAAGTTTTGCACAGAAGAATTTAGAGAGTCTGTCAAAAGCGTCAGAGTATCGAAAGGTTTTATGAAAAGCGATAATCCTAAATTCGGATTCATTGAAACTACCGACGTATATCTGCTACCGATAGAAACGATGAGGGATTACATGAATGAGGCTGATAAGAATTATTATCTGAAGGCTTTGAAGGAAAAATCTCCGGCGACTTTTAATTACCGGATATTTATAGATAGAGTATTACAGAATTGAAATTAGAAAATATAAGCATATAATAAATGGAATTTGCTATTGGAAAATTTGTATTGTTATACTTACTGATGCCTATTATCGGATTGATATTGGGTGTAGTAATGGTAGTTGTAGCAAAGAAAAACAAATTACTGGCTAATAAAAAGATTATATTCTACTTTCTGTCGGCAGTTGTGATAATGGTGGTGCCTGCATTCTTAGGATTTATCGATTATTGGTTTATGCCGTATGTATATATCGGACTGATGGGATTATACCTCATTCTGGGCTATGTACATTTAGGTATCTTAGAAAAAATTATAGACGATTATGATGAAAAACCTTATTATGTAGAGTTTCTTTTTTCATTTGTGCTAATGATTGTTAGTGCTGCCTTTTTCTCATTAGCCTTTAATTTATGTAATGAATTGCAATATGGGTTGTGGGCCTCAACATGCATTATTACATTCATTTTTCCTACTCTTTTTATTAAGAGTTATGAATCTTTCATGGAAATACCATTGGAAGTTTACCGTATATGGTCCTATGACAAAGAAGAGAAGGAAATAACTATAGATGATTTCGACAAAGATAATATTATCGTAGTAGAACTTGAAATGTTCAAACAGGTAGAGGATACAGAGCCTCTTAATATCAAAGCGAAGTCATCCGAAATCACACCTTTCGGGCCATGGTTCAAAACTTTTATCAGCGATTACAATAAGAAATCCCCGCAAAGCCCGATAAGATACAAAGACAATAACGATTCCTATGGATGGATATTTTATGTGACGTCTTTTTTGGGAAGGAAGCGATATATAGACCCGGACTTGTCCTTTAGTAAAAATAAAATAAAGGAAAAGAAAATCATTATAGCTAAACGGGTGCAATACGAAGATTATACAGATTAATAATATAAAGAGAATCGACTAATGAGTGAAAATAGATATAAGCTGGTCAATTGGACAGAAGGTATGGATGTTGATTTCAAACATCTGCAACAGACTGAAAATTATTTTATTGAACGTTTAGGTGATAATCTGGCGAGCCGCCTCACAGGATATAATTACGGGCTTTTACCTTCTTTAGACCGTAAGCAGGCTTCTGGCGAATTTGATATTAGTGAAAGGGTTACTGGAAAAGTAGAGATAAGATTGAGAAGCTGCAATGGCATTACTGCCGGGGGCTATCGTATATCCTATAATCCGGTGCATTCCGAATATTTACTATATACTCACTCTTTTGATGAAGAAAAAGATAATTCAAATACAAGCTATTGGGATGTCATTCTCTCCGTCGATCCTTTCGAACGAATCCCTTCGGGCATTCCCGATAGTAAAGAAAACCCGCCACGGCACCCGGATGTAACTGAACATTATCAGTTATCGCTGGCACCGCAAGGCCATGTCAATTATGAACGTTTGGGAAGTTTTCATCTGGTAATCGGAAGAGTTCGCCAGTATGGAGGAAGATACGAAGTCGATACAAATTATATACCGCCGTGTACCAGTATGTGCAGCCATCCTGATTTGCTGAAATACTATGAGAGTTTTGGAAGTTGCCTTAATGATATCGAAAGGGCTTCAAAAATTATTATTTCAAAAATACGGAATAGGAGTCAGAACTCTCCTATAGCAAACTACATTGCTGTAATGTGTGAGAATATGATGCGCTACATTGCTAGTATTTACTTCTCTTACCGCAATACCGGCAGAGATGCACTGCCGGTAGAAATTATAAACTATTTTTCTACATTGGCACATACTTGTTATATCAGTCTGGACTTTGCCAGTAAAACCGAAAAAGAAGAACTGCTGAAATACTTCTACGAATGGAGTGATGTTACTCCCGGTTCTTTCGAAGAATTATTATCGAATACGTTGAGCATTATTTATGACCACAACAATATCCGTTCGACAATGATACAGGTCGAATCTTTCTTACAGATTATGTCAGAATTATGGCTACGATTGAGCACTCTGGAATATATCGGTCAGCACAAAGAAAATATTGTTGTATCGGAAAGAGTATATCAGCAGGAACAGGCTAAAAAAGCAGGAGGTTGGACAATTTTGGATTAAAAAGGAATGAAGAAATTACCGGACATAAATACCATTGATACTAATTTTCGGGCAGAAGTTGTAGCTTCTCACCTGATCGGTAATGCGGTAGATTCCGAAAGGCTCCTTATTGTACGCCATAAAGGGAATAAAAAAGAAGTATCTAAGGATATAGATAAACTGGACTATCAATATTCTTATTTCGATATGATGGAGTATCTGTATATATATACCAATAGGGAAAGTATATACGATTCTTTACCTGAAGGATTATTTCATCAATCGTCGACTTTAGGAAAACAAAAGAATAAGGAAGATATTATCCGCGAGATCCGGTCTGAAAGAGGAAGGGAAAAAGATATCCGTAAGTTCTTCCTGCCTTTCGAGATAGCTATCGATAAGCTATTGATAGATGCTCAGGAATATGAACAGAAATATGATAAAGTTAATTTTTATAGTAATCTAACCGATATTGTAAAAGGATACTGGAATATTCTACAATATCTGAACACAGAACAAGCTTTACTTTTTATAAAAATTGTATCTATAATAAATGAAATTCCGGGGAATTTGAACCTCACCGCAAAAGTGATGTCTATCATATTGGATTGTCCGGTAAAGATAGAGAAGGGAGAAAAATCGCGATTACATCTCGAAAAGCAGGACAAAGCAAAACTCGGGGACTGGAAACTGGGTGTAAATTCTATACTGGGTAATACTATGGAATATGGTAATCTGGATTTAATTATCAATATAGGTCCGATAAACCTTAACCAAATGAGATTATTCGAAGCAAACCGGACTAACGATCTGATACTTGCAGAACTGATCGATTTATTAATTCCTTTTAATCATAATACGGTAAAAAAATACGAAATAGCCGAGTCGGAAGCAAAATTTCGTTTATCCGGAAAAAATCATACAGCATATCTGGGCATTAACACAAGACTATAAACAAAACTAAAAAATATGGCAACACAGAATTTACTCGATGAGAAACACATTACCAATGCTATCGTATACATAGAAGGTGAAGAAGTGAATAAAGTTTCATTGTATCTGAATCAGGAATTTGGACATCACCATACATTCAGGGTAATCTTAGATTATGATATAATTAAGAAGAACTTTTTAGGTAACCCTACTGATCAGATAAACCTGATCGGCAAGACACTCGATATAGAGTTGCAGCAAGGTAATGAGCGCGGAAAGGCCTACGAATTCAGGGGCATAATCAATGATGTCCATATGGAAGGGCGGGAAGGTAAACACGGATATCTTGTTATCTGTGGATATAGTCCTACATATTTGCTGGAAAGGGGTAAACGACTTGATATTTTTGCCGATATGGGATTGCAGGAAGTATTTGAAGAAGTTACTGATGGGGTACAAGGTTCAGCGCTCTCTAAAGTAAATAGCCCGGTGTATAATGTGCCTCTGAATTTTCTGATGCAATACAATGAAAGCGACTGGGAATTTTTGCAACGCTTGTCGGCTATATCCGGAGAAACTCTGTTTTACACGGGGAGAGATCTTGTATTCGGACAGTATAAAGACTGGGCGGCAACAAATGTCATGTATGATAAAGAACTTACACATATACAGTTTGGTTCCCGTTTGCTGGCCAATAAATTTACTAATTATCAATATCTTCCGGAAAAAGATGAAACTCTTATTCAGGAATCGCCGGATAAAATAGAAAATTCGAACGAATATGTCGATTTGGCAGCACAAAAAGCTAAAACTATGGTAAAAGACAGGCCGGTTCTTATACCGCCTTCATTAGAAGTTGAAGATAAAGGAGCTTTGAACGATATGGCTGAAAGGAGAAAAGCCTCTACCGCTGCGCGCACTGTTTATATAAAAGGGATAGCAAAAACCTGCGATCCGCGTATTGGCCGCCTGATCACCATATCAATGCCGCAGGGAATGTCTGAGTTTGGCGATCTGGGTACTTACCGTGTAGTGAAAGTAACTCATACTATCGATGAGAACCATCATTATTCATGTGAATTTGAGGCAATCCCTTCAAGTCTGAAATTCTTCCCTGTTCAGGAAATTAAGATGCCGGTAGCTAGTTCATTGCTGGGCACAGTGATTAATAATGCCGATCCTGAAGGACAAGGCAGGGTTCGGGTAGAGTTTCCTTTTGCAAAAGACCGTGTAAGCGCTACATGGATGAGAGTAATGACTCCGCATGCGGGCTCAAGCGACATTGTGAATAAAAACAGAGGCATCGTATTTATTCCCGAAGAAGGCGATCAGGTAATGGTAGGCTTCGAATTTGGAGACCCTAACCGCCCATATGTGATGGGTAGCATGTTCCATGGCACAAATGGAGAAGGAGGTGGCGAAAAGAACTTCAAAAAGAGTATTATTACCCGAAGCGGTAGCAAACTGGAATTTGCCGATATAGAAGATGAAGAAAAATATACAGTCATTCTGCAACATAACGATAACAATACAGTTTCCATTTCAGTAGAAAAAGATAAAGGAACTATCCATATCGAATCTACTCAGGATATCTTCATAAAAGCACCTGAACTGATCCAGATGGAAGCAAAGCAAATCATCATGAAAGCTGAACTGATTCAGGCCACAGCCGAAGATAAAATCGAAATGGTTGCTCAAAGCATGCTTCACGCAGAAAGCGGCGATAAAGTAGAAATTCTTGGGGCAACTGTTGCACAAGAAAGTACAGGAGAATTTACCCTGAAGGGCGAAACGGTCTCTATGAAAGCTTCATCAAAAATGAATATTGACGGGGGAAGCAAAATGAATGTGAAAGCCGGAAATATTAAAATGAATCAATAAGCATATAATAAATATTTTTCACGATTTTGAAGCAGTTTATTATCAATTTGCAGATACGAATAAAAATAAAATTTTGACAATATATAATTATAAAAAACAAGTAAATGTTAATCAATTAATCTATGCGCGCACAAAATTACAAGGAGATCAATCGTGGCTACAGGAAATTTTCAGGTTATTTTATCGCTACGGTATTTTTGGGTGTATTTATTTATTTCTGTTATATCCATACTTCGGGTATAGAAGTGTCAAGGATAGTGGAGAAAACGGAAGAGTATGATAAGATTTATGTCCGCCAGATCGATCTGGCCAATCGAATCGATTCGCTCTATTATTACACTACTCTTTTCAATAACAATCTGAATGATGCTCAACTGTCACATCTCGTAAGCCGTCGCAAGCAGGACATATTCACGATTATGGACAATATGAGCGGCCGTGATGTACGACTATATCAGAAACTGATGAGTGAAGTGAATGTCTTTTTGGGAGCAAAAGACTCTATCCGTACAGCAAAAGCAGAAGAAGATATGTTGAAAGCCGATCTGTTGAGGTGTACAGAAGAAAATAAACAAACATCACGTCAGCTTAGTATTGGAGGCATAACTGTAAAAAAATAAAGTATGAAACAGAAGACTAAAAATACGAGTAACAGAAGGGAGAAGACAATCGGGCTTATCTATGTAAGTATGTTATTCATCGTTGTCACATTTATTTGTGGGTGGTGTCTATTCTATTACACCGACGGAAGCAATGAAACACGTAAAGAATTCGTGATTGCTAAAATGGATCGCATACGGGCATTCCAGAATGTACAGGCCGAACAAATAATGATCGTCGATTCTATCTACAATAAAATAAAAAGTTTTAACCTTGGCGTTAATGCCAGCTATGAAGAAAACGATATAAAATTTTACCTGAATGATATAAAAAAACTACATGAAGACAATAGTTATGACGGACGTTATAAGATATTTTCTCAGGTATCGGGTTTTTATAGTATGTGGTTTGCCGATAAAAAGGAACTTTGGAGCAAACAGCAAAATATTGTCCGCTTTCAAAAGAATCTGGAAGAATGCCGTATAGGTCTTGAAAAAAAGAAAGATGAACTAAAAAATTCAAAAAAATAGAATATGAGTAAATTGTTGAACCATCGGATTTATATTATTATCATAGCCATTGGTGTTTTACTTGCAGCTATCTTCTTTATACGTTCACAGATGTATAATAAAGAGATAATAGCCCGAGTAACCCCTATGGATATCGAATTAGGAATGCCTGTCGCATATGCAGACAGCACCAAAGGAGCCCATAAGTGGCTTTGGGAATTTGGAAACGGAGACACATCATCTGAAAAGAACGGAGAATATTATTTCCCGGAGACAGGAAAATATCAGATACGACTAACGGTCAACGACAATCTGGAAAAGAGATTTTTAGTCAATATCCGCGCTCCGAAAAAAGAGGAAGCTCCGGAACTAGTAAAAATTATTGCACCGGAAGAAGCCTTACAAGGAGAATACATTACTTTCCGAGGTGAGGGCCCTTCTAAAGAATGGCGCTGGGAATTCGGCGAAACAGGAGATGTCGATGCTATGGAAAAAACGGCTATCTATAAATATGAGCTTGCAGGGCGCTATACGGTTTCGTTGAGAACGGAAGATACGCAATATCCGGTCATACATACAATCGAAATCCTGCCTCAATATACAGAAGCGGATACAGAAGATGTAAGTTCAATCATAGCAAATGATATAAAAGAAAAACTACAGGCGATAATCGATCAAAAACCGTTTAATAAGAATTACAATCATATATTGACTAGTTACCTGTGCAACAATCCTAATACTATGGTAATTATAAATAATGACAAGAGAAACGATTTCTATTCTTACTGTCAGGGATTGAAGATTATTGGTAAGCAAAGCACTATTATAGAAAAGGTAGTGATAGACATAGAGGATACAGACACCTGTATAAAGAAATTAATAATAGTACAAACTGACTTTTAACTGAAACAATGCTTTACAAAAAATACATATTATTCGTTTTGGCCTTAACAGGAATCTTATTATATATGTCCTCATGTGGCCATGTACACCGTTTTACACGCGTAAAGAAAATTCCACGGGAATACTCCCTGAACTATTGTGGAGGCGATATTAAAGCCCCTAAAACCGACTTGAATAAAAAACCCTGGATAGTCTATTCCGACAGAGATAAGAATCAGTCTTTCCATAATGCCGGAGGCAAGGTTAAAGCCAAAGATGTGGAATACCTTGAACCGTTCTTGGTTATTGGCCAGAAAGGTGAATACCTTAAACTTATAAAATACACCCCTGATATACTTAAAAATGGTAAACTGGAGTATAAAAATGCCGAATATTACGGATGGATGCATATGTCGAAACTATTGCTCAATCATCAATCGGTGACTGATATTGCTAGTGGTAAGAAGAATAAAATGCTGGCTGTATTTTCAGATACTGTATTTATTAACGAACCTGAAAAGTTTTTCGCAAGCGATTTGATCAAAATTTATAAAGACTTGGACTATAAATCCCAGTCTGCAGCTATTCTTCCGTATAGTGTGGTTTATCAGTTGAAAGAGTCAGAAGACCATACAATGACACTGATAGGAAGAAAACCTTATATAAAACCGGAAGAAGTAAAAACAGACGTATTGGGCTGGATAGATAATGCCTTGATAAAAGATATTGGCACAGGATTACATGTGAATCTCAAAGGTGTGCCCGAAGAAGCAAAAGAATATACTTTGAAGAAGAACGAAAATCTTGCCTTAACGGAAGATATGATCGATGCCGGAAATATGCTGGCAGAGCAATACAAGACATTAAAATATAATCCGGTATCTTCTTATTCTTCCCAGAATATGTTGACGGCATTCAAAACACGCATGGTATTGCCTATATTCGATTATAGTGATAATTATGTATTTAATGTAGATGGGAATCCTGTATCGCACAAGAAATTTAAGGCAGTTGCCAAGAAGCTGAATAAGATAAATATATCATTTGTATTCGATGGAGGAGAAAAGACAATTGCTCAATTCCCGCAGATTGTAAATGCTTTACAAAATATGAAATCTATTTTTGAACAATCGGACGATAATTATCAATATCAGTTCAATACTGTAATGACCTTTGACGAATCAGGAAATATATTACGTCCTGTAAATACGGAATTTACGAATGATTACACCCAACTAATCAATTTCTTATCGCACAAGGCTAATCAGCATCAAAAGTTACGTCCGATAATGCTGGCTCGCAATTCCTGGATGGCATTGCGTAAATCTGTTGAATTATTTGAAAAGGAAAAACAGGCTACAAATCTGATTGTCTTGGTTGGCGACAAGAGGGTTACCAACAATGCAATAGATTCACTCTTGGTGAACAGAATGATAAAAAATAACTGCCGTCTTATCGGATTCCAGGTATATGGCGGAGAAGGAGATGATTACAATAATTTCGTGCTCGATATTGAAGATGTAATCAGTGCATATTCCAAAAAGATGCTTAAAACAAAGCGTGAAATAATGGCTTCACCCGAACAGATAAGACGAGCGAATTATTATATCCCGGCCGGAGGAAAAACCAATGGTTACCGTTTGGATTTCCCTGATAATAGTGTAACACAGGGAGCTCTATTCTTCCCGCAGAAGAATGAAATGCTGCCAATGGAGGTACTGGCAAATAATGTCGATACCATTATTCAGCAGGTGAAAATGGACAATAAAGATGTTGTCGGACATATGGCAAAGGCATTCCGTTCGGTAGGTAATAACCGTACAAAGTTTGACAGTCTCTATGTAAGAAGCAATAATATCGACACATTGGGCATATCGCGTAAAAGACTGGTCACAAGCTTTGTTAACGATGTTCCCGGATGGTATATCCCGTCAAAGGTTGTTGTTTTGAGTGATTCGGTGAATAAACTACAGAATTACAATCTGATGTTATCAGAGCAGGAGATGACTGAAATAAAAGAGTTCATAGTTCGTCTGTCTGAAAAAGAGGTCGATTACGTTTACAAGCAAAAGAAAAGAGACGCATCGAAACGTAAGCCTTGTAATTGTCCGGAAGATGATTTGTTTCTAGAGCTTGAACGTGAAGCTATGATGAATGATACAATTAATAATGAAGCGTCTTCCAAGACTTATATCAATACGAAAAAGATTCGTAAACATTTGGAACAGGCATTTATCGATCCGATAAAGTATTGTAAGCTATGTAAAGAAAAGAGCGGTAATTTGAAATTCCTTACTTTGGCTGAGGCCCAATTCAGAATAACGGGATGTCCGACGTCTAAAGTTGAACTTAATACTATCAAAATAAAAGACTTGAAGGATAAGAAAAAAGTATCCGACAAAACTTTAGATGAATTAATCACTTATTACAAAAAAATGAAAAAAGAGTTGGATAAGGCCGAAAAGTTTGAATCTAACGGGGAGATTTATTATTGGGTAGACAGAAGATTATTGCCATAAGTTGGCATAAAAACGGATTGCGCAGGATAGATGAAAAGTAAGGAAGCCATAAGGAAGGACATAGTACACTATGCCAATTTGCTTTGGGACGTAAATAATATCAATAATATGAATTCATTGGTTCAGTTGATGATTGAAGAAACTAGCCATGAATTATTTTTGCTGGACAACAAACTTGAAGAAATAGATTATTCTGTTCTGTGTAAACTTGTTGAACGATTATCTCCTGTTATGTTCAGCTATGTACGTCCCAGTCATGCAATATTAAAGATAGATCCGGCAGAAGCTGTTTATAAATTGAATAAACACACAGGCTTTGTATTAAAACAGCTGCCGGAGCAGATAAGAAGCAGGGGGATAACCGCTGCTTCTTATACTCCTGTTACTGATATATCGTTACATAAGATAAAAATTACTCATTGCTTTTGTGATAAAGAACTTTGGGTGATAAATGAAGCCGGTGAAAGAAAAAATATATTCAATACTTCCAATAGGGCAAAATATAATACGATATGGCTTGGACTGGATATCGACCCGGAAATCAAGTCTTTAAAAGACTTAAGCTTTTATATGGATTTTTGTCATTTGCCCAATCATCATGAATATTATGATATATTAAATGAGGTTCGATGGAATTTCGATAACCAGTTAGTCAAAGTAAGAAAAGGAATTCCCGATAAACAAAATAAAGTCCTCAATAAGGGAGAAAGAGATATTCTTGATTTTTACGAAGATCATTTCTATACTATAGCAACCGAAATAAATCTTCGTGATCTCCATAAAAAAAGCCTTCCGGATGAGTTAGCAGATATTATCGGATATGAATCTATATCGTTACCTTCATTATATTGGATATCACTCTCATTCCCTGCTGATTTTCAACAGGAAGATATAAAAAGAATGTCTATAATGCTTAATGCCTTTCCGGTTATGGACAGGAATTATAATGAATTAGAGATTTACGAAAAAGACCTTGGACGAAGTATTTCATTATCCTCTGCTATACGACAGGAATTTCTTCATATAGAATCGGTTACCGATTCAGCAGGCAATATATATCATCAAAATATAAGCAATATAGCCGAGAAAGGGAAATATACAGTAATTGCTGCGAAAAGAAAAAATATTGACGATCCACGTATAGTAGATTATCTGGAGCGTCTATCGGATATCATTCATGATGAAAGGTCTGCATTTTCAGGTATCGATAACGATAAGGTGATAGGCATTCTTAATTCAATATATTCATTACAAGACCAGGATACTCAGAAAATTGAACTTAACAGGCTGAATGAAAAACTGGAAGCAGCTTCGTTAGTACTGATACCAAAAGAAAAAGTTTCTTCCGTAAACATTTCATATTGGACCACATACGCAAATTTACTGAACGGGATATCAGCAGGCACACGACTTATGGCTAATAAAATTCCCGAACTTAATAAATCGGAGGCTATTCTTTTAACCTCGACTACAGGAGGAAAGGATTTTTTTGATCTTGAAGATTTGAAGGCAATAAACAGTTTCTATTTAACTTCAAAGGACAGGATATTGACAAAGCATAATATTTTGAGCTTTTGCCAAATTGAGATTGGTAAATATGTGGAAAGTATAGACGTAGTTCGTAAAGCTGTTATTAGCAACAAGGCTAAAGAAGGTATAGTTATGGTGATGGAGATACAAATTACACCTAAGTCTAAATATATCAATGTATTTACTCAAAGAGATACCATGAAAAATCTTCTTGTGGGATTATCAAAACGATCTCCGGAAAACTTTAATTATAGATTAAAGCTTATAATGTAATTAAGTTCTGCTGTAAATTATAAGTAGGAGAAGATAAAGTATTGTTGCATTACCATTTTTTGCTGCTTGGAAAAATAAGCGCCAATGAAAAGGAAAATAATTAAGCCGCAAATTCTGCACTGCTTGTCGATAGTGTTGTTGTGTTATTAGTTGCTTTATTGTATTTATTTTGCCTCGTATGTTATGTGACGATTTGCATTCATTTATTCCTTGTCCTATTATTCCTAATAAAATCCGGTTATTTAGTGCTTCAACAAAATCACAAAGGAGACTGTGTTTAATAATTATATCCGACATCATAGCATAAAGATTTAGCCACCGTTCATTGAGATATTCATTATAACCACCGGTAAATGATTTGGCATTCTTTTGGTAGTGATACATAGGCTCATTTATATAATATGCCCTTTTTACATCAGCAAATACTTCCATGTTGAACAAGACATCTTCGGCCGAGCCTACAACTTTCGTATCTGTAAATCTGATTTTGGAAATCACTTTACGTAAATATAGTTTTCCCCATACTGTTCCCCACGAATGAAGCAAAGTCGGGTCACGCAATTCTGGTCCAAGGGGGCCTACTATCTTACGATGTAGCGATCTGATATTCTTTTCGTCGAATAGTTTATCTTCTTCCATTAGAAAGCGCGGACTCTTCCTGCCATCCGTGAATTCGCGGATATATGCCCAAAACACTACATCAACGTTCTTACTTAAAGCCGTTTCTATTGCTTTCTCACAGGTAGTAATATCAATCCAGTCATCAGAATCGACAAACATAATCCATTCGCCTTTCGCCTCCTCCAAGCCCCTGTTGCGAGCGGAAGCTATACCGTTGTTTTCTTGAGTAATTACTTTTATACGAAGGTCTTTCTGCGAATATTTATTCAGAATAGAATTGCTATCGTCTTGTGAACCATCATCGATACAGATCACTTCTATATTACGATAAGTTTGTTGTAACAAACTATTCAAACATCTTTCTAAATAAAGACCTGCATTATAAACAGGTACAATTATGCTTATCATAAACTTTTAAAAAGCTTATCCCATTGACGGGCTATTGTGTCGATATCATATCGTTGAACATTCAGGCGGGCATTTTTTCCCATTTTTTTGCGTAGATGATCATTCTCGATCAATATTGATAATTGTTTGGCAAATAGTTCTATATTCCCGTTTTCTACCAAAAATCCGTCTTCTCCATTGCTTACTATGTCTCGTGGGCCGCACGGACAATCAAATGCCACGCAGGGAACTCCACAGGCCATAGCTTCTATGAGTACCATTCCGAAGCCCTCGAAGCGGGAAGGCAATGCATAAATGGAGGAAGATAAATACTCTTTTTGTATATCGCTGACAGGCTCTTTTATACATATTCCCTTTATATCCTCTATCAGATTACTATTATCAGAGACCGAACCATATATATCGATTCTCCAATCCGGATATTTGTGTTCAATTAATTTCCAAGCCTCAGCCAAACGATCATAACCTTTCTGTCTACACACTTTTCCAACAGCAATGATACGTTTATTATCTAATTTAGAGACCGAATCGGGATAAAAAGGGAGCGGATTAGGTATTATTTCTACATTTGCGGATTTCCATTGCTGCTTGTTGTCATTTGTCAGTATAATAAACCTGTCATAGAGCCTACACCCTATATTCATCAATAAAAAGGATATTCTTTGTTTTAGATTAGGTTTTTTACCTTGGGTAACCATTTCTTTCGAGACATGCCTTTCATAGATTATCTTAGCTTTTCCTCCGACCCAGAGCGGAACGAAGAAGCCTTTTAGTCCATCATCACAAACAGAAACAACATCAGGATTAAAATCCTTCACGATACGACGTATACCCGAAAAATATTCGAAACGACTAATGGTCGTATCTATCGAATGAAAAACTATTTTTGAACTGAATTTATAGAATGGTTCTTTTCCTTTCTCGTTAAGCGAAACTATACAGATATTGTAATCTAGATTTTCAGCAAGATAGGAGGCTTTCACAGACAGGACGCGTTCAAGACCGCCGATTCCCGTAAAACCATTCGTTATATACAATAACCTCATAATAAATTATATATGAGATTGATTTCTTTGGTGTTACTATAATCTGTTGCAGCCATATTTTTGCGAAACTCTTCCTGCAATGATTTATTCTTTATGAGATATTCAATTCCTGAGGCAGCACCATCAATATCCATTGGAACAATAAGCCCGTCATAACCATCTATCAATTGGCTTGCAGAAGTATTGAATGCAGTTATTACAACCGGTTTTCCCAGTACCTGAGCTTCCCTTACAGTAACCGCTTTTCCCTCATAGCGGGAAGGTTGCACATATATATCACAGGCAGCAATATAAGGATATGGGTTTGTTTTCTTTCCTAGAATGATGAAATGCTTCTGCATTCCGCACTCTTGTATTGCATTTCGGAGAATTTCTTCATCTCCATAGCCTATAGCGTACCACTTTACAGGAATACCCCTTTTTACTAAATCCGCACATATCCGCACTGCCTGATCAAATGCCTTCGGATAACAGAAGCGGCCTACAGTAAGAAGCTTTATTTGGCCATATAATTCCGGTTTTTCCAGCAGTGCTTGTTCGCGGACAAAATTTGCAGAAAGGATATTCTCAATCACAATTACCTTCTCAGACAAAGACGGAAATTTAGATATAAATGCTTTTTTCGCTTCTTTCGAAATAGCAGCAATATAGCCGTATGCACTCCACGTCTTTAATTCGCGCTCTGCATTTATAGTGACATTTGAGTAATCAGTGTGTATCCATGCAATTTTACGTTTAGCATTCACTTTATCTTTTACTATGTTATGGGGAGTTATGAAGCTTATTGCTAAATCGTATACGATATTGTTTATAGCGGGTAAAATAGGAGTGGTAGCATCGGCAACATATTGATATATCGAATAATTTTCGTCATTATTTTTATTTCTCTTGCTAAAAAATCTCGCCTGAAATTTTGCATATAACCTAGCCAAGGCCATCTTCCAATATCCTTCGCGTACAATCTGGACTATAGGACGTGTAAGTGTTGTATATATAGGATTCTCCGGCAGTAAGTTTACTTTAGAAGGAATGAACTGCATCAATTCTCCCGAATGGCGATATATAAAAAGATCTACATCGAGGCGTGAATAGTCTATACTATCCAGAAGACCGAGCAACGAACGTTCTACTCCCCCGATCTCCATATATTGAATTGAAATAAATAACCGTTTCTTCATTTTTTTAATAACCTGACGAACATCGGTTTAATATAAGTGAATAAAAATCTTTGCATCTCTTCGGTTTTACCAAATATCAAATAATAGAATAACACCGGTGTGATTAAAGAAATCATACCTTTTAGAATAATATCGATAAGCGAGTTGTTACTTATAAGATGACATAAGCAATATGCTACTGCCCATGAAATAAGTGCAATCAAAGTATATTTCGCATATCTTATGAAATAAAGCCGGAGTGGCTTCTTGAATGTATGTCTGTAAACAAGATATGGGAATTGCCAAAACCCTATAGATAGTATGCTAATGGTGAATGCAAGCAGGACCCCTGTTATACCCCAGAATTGTACCAAGATAAGTGATAAGATAATATTTAGACAACCCTGTATAAGTGGCGAGAAACGATCTTGTGTAAAAATTCCTGATTTTACCTTGAAAATTTGTACGGAAACACGCATTCCCATAATATAAAGATTGATCAGAATAATGGCTACAGTGGCCGCATCTAATAAATACTCTGAACCCAGCCACCATACAATAAATGGATTAATCGTATTTGAAAGGATAATGACAGGCAGAGAAACTATGATAAAATTCAGCAGGAATATAGTATTGAAAACCTCATTCACGCGGCTGTCACTTTCGGTAGCGATAAGGTTGCCTACACTCTCGGAAAAACTATTTAGAGTCTGTGTGATAAGGCTGTTTATATAGCTTGTTATCAATGTATAATTGGAATATAAACCGACTACGGCGATGCTGACAAATGAAGAAATAACTATATTACCTGTAGAATGCATTAAATAACCGCCTAAACTATGTAAAAAAAGTGCCTTGGAATTCGTAATAATTTGCTTTCGCGTAGACTTATCGACTTCGTATCTTACTTTAGTTTTGATATATGAATATAAACGATTAACTTTTTGAGTGATTGCAACATTGTATCCGACAAGAAAGAGCGATTCCAGAAGCAGGTATAAAATGTAATTTTTTGTATAATAGAGAATGGCTAATTTAGTCAGATTTACTCCTATCTGATATCCAAGATTGATTGCAGCGAGTTTATATTGTTTCTGATCTGCATTGATTAATGACCATTTATAAGCAGCAAAATAGGGAACTATACTGTTAAAAAGGAAAATGAAAAATACTATAGAAACATATTCCAGTGAATCCCCGTCTTTAATAAAGACATCGAGAAAAGGGTATATCGCCAGCCCCATAATCAGTATACCGAGACTGATGTAACGATATATTTTCCGGTATAATTGGATGAGCGCAATAATACGCGGTTCATCTTTTTCGGCTAGCGGTTTGTACAGATTGTAAACAATGCTGGTTCCGAAACCGCCTTCGAGTAAAGAAACCACTCCCAGAATATTTAGGAGCAGGCCATTCAGCCCGAGATATTGAACACCGATATTATCTACGAAGACTTTTCGGGTGACAAAACCCAGAAGAGTCATCGCAAACATGATTGAAAGACTGGCAATAAAATTCTTCCGGGAGTTATCGGTTCGCATATGCGTTGAGCTCTTTTGATAACTTTAGTGCAATCCCCTGAGCAAAAGGCATAACTGAAAAAGTGGTGGAATAATAACCAATACCTTTCGTATCGCCCTGACATAAATCTATTGCACCTGTTCTGCGGGTTGATGCCATTAATTGTTTTTCTGCACGAAAAGCAGCATCCAGAAATCGGGAATCAGAACTGATACGGTACGCATTTATCATTAACAAACCTATCAGGGCCGTACCGGATGATTCGCTTACAGCTTCTTTATTGAAAAACATAGCCCCGAATCCTCCTTCTGCTTTTTGATAAGGCAATAGTTCTTCTGCTAATGAAATGATACGGTTATTTAATAATCCTTTTGTATTGGATTCCACAAGTCCGAGAATATACCACCCAATGCCGCGTGCCCAGTCATATATTCCTAAAGGTACATTATGGATTATGTCGTATGCATGCGAGGGGATAGAAGTACCTGATAGTTTTGCCTTGTCATATTCCACTATTTGCTTCATAGCAAGCTCTGATTCTCCGCAGTGGAAAAGAAAAGGTACAGCCATTCCTATAGTATCTACAAACCTCACATTGGGAATGGTTGATCTGTAAGGAATAGTCGTTTGTTTACCTTTCAAATTCAACAAAAGCGAAAGAATTGATGCCTCAGCCTTTTGAGATAATACTCCGTTTTTTTTCAGAACGTATGCCAATAATACTTCATCTATATGAGCAGGCTCTACTTTCCAATCATTTGTGTCGTCATCTATTACCCGGTTTGCATATTGTGCTGATTCCTCTTTGCCAAAAGCAATTAATAGTCCCGCTGCTTGCCAGCTTTGTATTGTTCTATTGCGGTATCGGCCTCGCAATACGTCGTAAAGAACCCAGTAATTGTTATCAGTCAGTTTTACCGTAGGAGACCTTCTCAACCATTTATGGGCTTTAGCTTCTATAGCCTTCTGCCACTCCAGTCGATCGTTCCACCGGCCTATGTGTATTCTAGCTTGCCATTCATAGAAGAATAAGACAAAGTCAAATCCTATAAAAATAAGGATTATGGTAAATAGTGATAAAACTAATATCATATTTTCAAAATATCATTTACAGCTTCTGCTGCTTTTGCCTTATATTGCTTCATCATTGAAGCGTAATGTTTTTTAATATCAGTTTCGTGTCTGTATAAATATTTAAAAGCTTCGGTCAGTTGATTGTCTTTTGTCAAAGACTGGACGGGTATTACATAGTTATCTTCTGTTCCGAAAATATCCCGGGCTATGCCCCTTGCTTTCACCGAATAGCCAACAACTAATGTGGGCACACTTTCGGAGTATGCGGCAATACTAGCATGTGTACGCGCTGCTACAAAGAAACGGCAGCGGGCTATATATCCTTTAAGTTCGGGCGATGTGGCATCTTCTAAGAGAATTACCCTTCCTGTATATGCAAAGTGTTCATACAGTTGCAAAAGTGGTTTTCTGTCGTCATTATGTGCCCAGACCACATGGGGGATTAAGGCTACATTCATATCTGAAGAAGTTAATATATATTCTATCAGTCTGACGTAATTCTTGAATGTAGAACCTTCATTTTTTTCGTAGCTGATAATCATTGGGCTTATATTAATCCCTACTGTATTCCCGTCTTTGAAATCTTTGGGTAGAGGGAGATCTATCCGATTAAGTTGAAAGGCAGGATCAGGAAATAAAGATACTCTCTTTAGCCCTTTTTTCTTTAAAGAATTGTAGGTAATACTCTCCCGCGCAATTATCGAATCGAAAGCAGATAAATCTTCAAAAACGACATTATTATCTATTGCATCCTGTTCTATGGAACATCCCCACAATACAGTTTTTTTCCCCATCTTCCTGATTGCCCTGTTTACCAATAAAATATGATCATTGATTCCGTAGCAATAATTATCACCACCGATACTCAACATCATATCGCTTTCCCTTGCAGCTTTGATAATCGGATCAAACACCAGCCTGTCAAATCTTTCCTGATTTCCACTTATACGGGCCTGAAGATATGGTATTGAAAAACGATTGATTGGTTTTTGGGGAGAAGATATTTTGCAAAGGTCAGATAATCCGTATCTGGTATCTTCTTCAGGGGATGAAGAAAATAAATGAAAATCTGCTTTTTCGAGCATACTTAATGTAGACCTGACTATTGCTTCGCATCCGTGATTACCACTCCCGCCGTGCGGTGAAAGAATGATCTTCATATTATTATTTATTTAACTCTTCGTTGTATCAGCCACATCAGCCCGTAGAATCTTTTTAATAAAACTATTTTCAGCCATTTGGGAATACAAATAGTATACTTATCAAAGGTTTTCAAACTATGTATTACATCACAACAAAGAGTATACTTTATTTCATTTACAGATAGCCTATTATTCATTACCAAATCATAAGCAATTCCCCATAAGCGGTTGGATAAATATATTTGAGTATTTATACCATCTATTTTTTTCCTTTCAAAAAAAGAACAGATAATTTTCCATTGCTCATAATTCATTTTAAAATCCAGTCTTTGAGCTGAAGAGGAGAGCGAACCTTCCAATATAATCCGATAATTATAACCAGATGAATCTATGGTAGAAATGGTAGTTACATATTCCAGATATTCTAAATTGAATATAAGATCTTCACCATATTGTATTCCAATAGGAAATCTTATTTCTTTTTCTTTGATGATATCCGAACGGTAGAGTTTAATAACCGGGCCATATAATAGGTGTTTCTCGTTCAGTTCGGTAAAACGGTCAGCATCTTTATTTCCGATAGTAATCAGGCCTTTATTTACACAATTTATTTCTGTTCCTGACTGACGAATAAGCTTAATTCCACAAACCACTAATTCCGTTTTCTGTTCTATGATTGCTTCATAAAGCTGTGAAAGATATGTACTATCGACTGTATCATCACTGTCTATAAATGCAATATATGGTGCCGATGCGTGTTCTATCCCAAGATTCCGTGCAGCAGATACGCCGGAATTTATAGTATGGAAAACACGGAAGCGGCTGTCTTTTTGAGCATATCGGTCACATATATTACCACTACCATCGGTAGAGCCATCGTCAATAAGCAGGCATTCCCAATCCTGAAATTGCTGTAATAATAACGAATCCAGACATTCCTCCAGATATTGTTCAGTATTATAAACAGGGATTATGACTGATATATTCATATAACAGAAGAGGAACTTCTATCAATTAAATTGTATATTTTATTCATCTGATGTTCTAAAGAAAAGCGACCGGCAGCTTTTTTTGCTTGTGATTTATATTTTATGAGTTGATCCTTATTCTTCAGTATATCTCTTATTCCCTCTAATAAAGCGATATCATCATTTTCTACTATCACCCCATATTTATCATCCTCCAGAAGCTCTCTCATTCCTGCGCAAAGTGTGGTGATTACAGGAATTCCCAATACTAATGCTTCAGTTACGGCCGTACTGTATCCTTCGCTTCGCGACGAACAAACAAAAATATCAGAGACTGCCATATATGGATATGGATTACTTTTGTATCCCAATAATTTAACAACTCCTTCAAGATGCCATTTCTGGATTAATTCTTCCAAAGATTTTCTTTCCGTACCTTCGCCTACTATCCATAATCTTAAATCGAAATCCTCAGCAACTAGCTTACCGATAATAGGAATCAGCCGATCATATCCTTTTTGTGGAACTAATCGCCCAACTGATATGAAAAGTATTGGTTGATTTTCTCTTTCAACAGTAAAAAGAGAAGACATTTTTTGAATTTCTTTTGTATCGATAGGGTTATGGATAACTATAGACTGACGGGAAAACAACTCTTCAACGGTTTCCTTTACGCTATCAGAAACACAAACTACTTCATCGAAACATGTATAACATTCAATCTGTTCCTTTTTAGATCGGAATGCTATATCTGTCCATGGAGATAATTTCAAATCGATGTGTACCCATGCTATTTTTCTATCAGATCGGCCACCGCTGACTATACGTGTAGCGTAACCTTCAATAAAAGCAATTTCAACATCGAATTTATCTCTTAAATAAAGCCATCGGAAAATACGGGAAGAAAATTTATCATATATAATAAGATTGACTTTATTATATATTTTGACCCAAAGCCTGCCTCTTTTCGATTTCCTTTTTTCTGTATTCTTAAGTATGCTTTTGTATTTAATATCGGCAGGATAAAGTTCATTGATAATCTCTTCTTCCCTATGATTAATAAGAGTAATATTGTATTTCTGCCAATCGAAATTATTTAGAATTACCTGCAATATCTTCTCCGCACCTCCGCCGTAAAGACCGTTGACTACAAATGCAATCTCTTTCTTTTTCATCTCAACAATTTCTCTATCGGATTCATTAAAGACGATATGCAGAAATCTTTACTCCTTTCCCTTGCCTTATCTGTTAGCATAGTAAGATAATTTCGATCACAAATAATTTTTTTCATAGGCTCAAGTAGGGCCATGTCCTCATTCTGTACTATAATCCCATATTTATTATCTCCTAAAAGCTCTGTCATTCCGGCACAAAGAGTAGTAATTACAGGGATTCCAAGAATTAGTGCTTCTGTTACCGCTGTGCTATATCCTTCGCATCGTGACGAGCAGATAAAAATATCACTGGCTGCTATATACGGATATGGATTGGAGATGAACCCCCATATTTTCACGTAATTAATCAAGTGATTATCTTCGATATAATCCTCTAAATCTTTCTTTTCAGGTCCATCCCCCAGTATCCATAATTCAAAATCCAGATTTTCGTTTTTGAGTTTATTGATAACCTTTATCAATCGGTCAAATCCTTTTTGTTCAACCAGACGGCCAATGCTAACAAACCGAAGTCTCTTTTTTGTAGGTAAAGAAACTTTTTCTTTCGATTTATTAATAATCTCTTCACTATCAATAGGATTGTATATCGTATTAGCTTCTATCTCAAATTTGGTTTGAATGGATTTTCTTACGGTTTCTGAAACACATATTACTTTGTCATATCTTAAATATGTTTTTCTTTCTTTATCTATCGACGAATAAACTATCCCTTGTGTCCACGGATTGAGCAACATATCGGTATGCACCCACGCAAACTTTTTTTTAGCTGGAGAGAAAGCCAGCAATTTTGTAGCAAAACCTTCACAGAAAGCAATCTCGACATTATTTCCTTTTGGCATGAATAAATTATACACCATTTTTAGTGGTAAATAAAAATAGATCAGATGATATAATATTTTATATAATATTTTATTACGGGTACTTATCAATGGTCTAAACTTAGCCAACCTGCTGATCTGATTCACATATACACCATCCGCTACTACTGTAGCCACCGTAATATCGAATTTATCTTTGTCTATATGATTTACGATTGTAAAAAGTATTTTTTCAGCTCCGCCTCCGGCAAGCGATTCTATAAAAAACAATACTTTTATTTTGGGCTCCATGTTCAGTACAAATAATTTATTCTACAAAACCGGCTTTATCTGATGTCAACAGAACTCTCATTTGCTGTTTCTTATCCCTATCAATTTTTTTACGTAAAGTATATTCATCTGAAAATATATGAGCATTTCTGAAAATCTCATCGGTTTTCTCTTGATATTCTTCTAACGAACATATCACTTTTGCCGGATTGCCGGCTGCGACAACATTATCCGGAATTGATTTTATTACTACACTATTTGCACCTATCACAGAGTTCTCACCTATGGTGACACCCGGCATAATCATTGATCGTGCTCCGATGAAAACATTTTTTTTGATGTTTATCCTACCAATTTTCGTATATCCTGTATATTTTTTTGTACTTGTATCATGTGCCAGCAGATAAACCTGTGGTGCGATAACCACATTGTCTGCTATTTCTATGAGCCAGCAATGACTTACATCGACAGTTAGTCCGGGTTGTATAGAGCAGTTGTTGCCTACTTTCATTCCTAATTTTATATAATCGTCAAGCCAGTACTCATCCAAAAAAAATTTTCTTATGCGGGATTTTATAAAGTTGATGCACCTGTTGAACATATAATATCTTCTTTTAATTGGAGATAACGAATGCTTTGTAAAAGAGGCTCTTTATTTTTCTCATAAACAAAATATGATTCTTATATATGGGCCGCCATAATTTGTTTTTAATAAAGAACCATTGCTTTTTACAGTCTGTAACTTTACCGTCGGGCGTAATAATGAATTCCACTATGGCTATTATATCTTTTTCTTCAATATATTCTTTTACATAAGGAAGGTTATCCCCTTGAAATGTCAAAATATTGTTATCGATAGATACAAGCCTATGCAATATGTGTTTTTGATTATGTATAAAAAGGGCTATAATACCAATTCTGAGAAATTCTTTTCGATAAGGAACAAGAACCACTTTATGCTTCCCGTTTCGCAATGCAGGATACATACTCGTTCCCTTAACTTTGAGCTCTACTGAGTTACCCGAATTAATTATGCTCTCGACATTCGCAAAAAACAAATTGTTAGATATCTCTTTCACAGCCATATAAATCAATGTATTTCGGCATATGCCATTTCTGCTGCTTGTTTGTCCGGAAGGCACTTAAATTCATATACAGGTATATAACTAACTATCCTATCTATCAGGAAAATTATTTTTTGAGTATAAAACTCATCATAAGCTAAGAAAGGGGGAAAAGAAGGTTGAATAGCCCCGATCGATTTTAGTTTTCCAAAACGAGTCATGACGTTTTCTGGATATTGCTTAAGTCTGACTATAGCTTTTAAGGGAAATATTTCCTGCTTGTAGCAATCGGTTTTTCCACTCCAAGGTGAACCATAGGCTAATATTTTATCATTCTTAATGCATAAGAGAGGTGAATCGTCATTCAGCAGGTGAGAATCTTCGATATATTGGAGCCACAACCTTGTATGGGTGCTTTTTCCTGTCCCTGATTCACCAAGAAAGAGAACGGCCTGCGAATTTTTTACTATTGCCGAAGCGTGTATAGGAATTACATTCCTGTTGACTGCAGCAAGAAGATATGCAATCCATACCGCGTATTTAATAGACATATTACAATCGCAGGGAGACATAAAAACAATATTTTCATGAGGATTATAAGTTATACTGACGATTCTGCTTTTGTCTAGCCTATGCATCTCAAAGCAATATCCATCTCTGTGTGCTGAAAAACAATGATCTACATCCAATACTTTAAAACGATGAATAGGGCAGATTTCTATAAGATTAGCAGTATCGATGTCTCTGTCCATCAGTATACGGATATCTACATTTTCTTGACCGGGATTCTCTATTTCGAATATATCGAATCCGGGTAAGTCAATTACCCGCTGCAAGGTTTGTTCTCCATTCAGTTCTACATTCAAGTCCGCGATAGAATATATTTTTTTCATTTTATCTCTGTGAAACTGTTTTATAAAGAAGTAATCAAGACAATTACTTATATCTCAATTATACGATTACAAAACCGGAGCGTACGTTCCCGATGCGATATTATCAAAAGTGTAAAATTGCCGGAAGCCAGAGAATAAAGTAGTGAAACGATATCCTCTTCTCTTTTAGCATCGAGGGCAGAAGTAGCTTCGTCGACAAATAACACTTCCGGGTTTTTATATAATGCCCTTGCTATACCTAACCGTTGCTTTTCTCCTCCGCTAATGGTGGTGCCCCCTTCTCCAATAATGGTGTCTAATCCGTCTTTCAGACTGTTGTACCATGTTTTTAGTCCTACTTGTTCTAATATAAAAAGTATCTTGCCTCTATCAGGCTTGTCTGTCGACATCGCTATATTTTTTATCACAGAATCATTCTTTATAAATACATCCTGCTCTACATAGCTTACCATTTTGTGCCAGCTTTTCCTGTTTTGAGAAGATAACTTTACTCCGTCTATATATACACCTCCCTGTTGCGGAACGTAGAAACCCAGTAACAGATTGAATAGAGTACTTTTTCCTGATCCGGAGTTTCCTCTGAAGCCAATTATATCACCCTTGCCTATTTTTAATGAAAAGTTTGAAAACATAGGCTCATCTGCATTGAAAGCAAAAGTGATATTTCTTAATTCTATCTGTTCATTTAGACTTATCGGCTGCAGACATTCTTCATTTTCCTCATTCCTGTTATCATCATCTTCTTCTATACCTTTAATGACATTTGTTACATACTGGTTGTTCTGAAGTGTATGCCAGCTACTTATGAGAGTCAGTATCGAAGGCATTATCCTGATGGCTATAAATCCGAAGATTATAAAAGAATTGACAGATGTGCCGTTAGCCACTCCTTCAAGAAGTAATATGATAAGTGCAACAACAATGCATATCTGAAAGATTACGGATGGAATTTGCTTATAAATCGAATTTTTTATATCTGCTTTGAATATTGTATCCAGCCCGTTTTCAAATTCTTCGCTTATTCTATCGAATGAATCGTTAACTCTCAGACTCACATGCCCCTTAAGGCTTTCCTGTACAATCTGCGCTTGTCTGCGCCGGGCTTCGTATGCATCCAATCCGATCTTTTTTAATTTATTCCTTACTACAGCCAGATATAACAGAGATACGGGCAGCATAGCCACCAATAATATCAGAGAGGCCATAGGTGCGAGGCAGACTAGAAAACTTGCTAAAAGAAGTGTTATCACAAGGTTAGATGCAGAGTCCAAGATAGTTCGGATGATATTGGTTGCAAATCCGTAACAAGCACCATTGATATGAAACGCTAATTGCGAAGAATATGTTTGACGTATAAATAAAAGGCCCTTCTCGTGATAATAATTATAAAGTTTTAAGGAATAATATTTATATATTTCCAGATAATATTTATTCTGAATATTTCCCAACCAGATTGTAATAACGCTTTTGAGTGGTAATAACATCAGAGCAACTACTCCTAATATAATGCCGAATTGTGCCAGAGATTCCAAATCCATGATTTCGAAAAGGCGTGACATAAAAGAACCGTCTGACTGAATACTTGCCGGATTCATAATTACTATGATAATTGGTAGCAACGAGGCTAATCCAACTAAATCCAACAGTCTGTTTATTATACCGATGATAACTATTCGGGCCGCTCTCTTTCGAAATCGATACGGAAGCAGTTTCAGGTATAGGTTTAAATTCATACAAAAGTAACTTTGAGCTTGTTGATGTATCTCTCCGGTTTAGGCTATTCTATAACTTTCACAGAATTAATACCCATATATTTTGAAAAGGCTTTATTATACCATATATTCGGGTCAGGTGATAATTCATGTAAGAAATATTTAGGCTCTATTATTATTTCTTCTTTCAACTCAATATCCAAATTCCCCTTCTCTACTTGCTGAATTACATATGCATAACGTTTCTCCCACATATTGTGAGCATAACATAAAACCTTATATCGGGAATAATAATCATAACTTAATATGACTATCAACAATATTACTCCTAACCGTTTCAACACCTTAACATATATATTGGGTATGCCGATATTTGTATACAAAATACAAATAGCAATTATAGTAAAGGTGATTGTACCAAATAGTGCCCGATCGGGAAATTGAGGAGACATAATCATTGCAGCAAATGCAATATGACCAGTAATAATAAAAATTAAAGATATGGATATTGCAGTTCTGCAATTTTTATCTTTTTTATCTTTGATTTTTATGAAAATAATAAGCCCGATTATATAAATGATTGTCAATAACAAAATATGATAAAAGTAGTGATATAACATTGTATAAAATCTGCTCTTAAAAATATCCGCCATCTCTATCGATCTGATATTTTCATTAATAGTGTCTAACCGTACATAATTTCCCGGAGCCGCAAGAAGTAAAGCGCATCCAAAACAAAATCCTATAAAACCTATGGTAGCCCATTTAGGCAATCTTCCTCTTTTTTTAAAATACCCACAGATTAACAAAAGCATTAAGACTACCGCCACAGACATATTTTCATTAGTCCATCCTGCCAAAATTCCTCCTATGAAAAAGCAGATACAGGTAAAAATACCTTTCGGATTATATTGGGGACATCTAAAAAAAATATAATAAGGATAAATAAAGAGAAGAATAATTGTCGTACTCCATAAATAATTCGAACTCCCTGTAATCCATAAGATTGTAGCTCCAAAAGCAGGTTGAAAAAACCAAATAAGTGAATATATAAATATAAATAAAGCCGGATTCAGTTTTTTATTGTAATTGGAAATCTTAAAGATTAAATAAATGAAAACGGTGAAGACGAATGCATTCATTAAATTTTGCACCCATGGCTCAAGCATTAATAAAAATTGAGCTATAAAATGAGTTACGAAACGTCCGCCCCATGTCAAATAATGAGTGTATTGAGAATATATTATTTCTTTTAGATTTGTAATATGTATGGGGGGATCGCTCCTGAAAACAAAAGTATAAACCCAATCATCCCCAAAAACAGGAAACAGATAGTTTAGTATTAGTATGGAAGAAAAGCATATGAATATACAAATATAAAATATTACATTCTGTATATTACGATCTTCGAAAGGATACGCAAAATTACTAGTGGATTTTAAAAACTGTTTACTTCTCATTGCAAAGTTCTATTTAAGAACTAATCCTGCTTTTTACTGGCAGGATACCATCTGTATTTAAGCAAATAAGTAAAATAACTTTTCACCTCAGGAAGTAAGAATTCCCAAATATTTACTTTGTCAAGATATTTCCTATATATATTATTTCTACGGATAAGATAGCGCAATACACCAAAAACAGGGATATGTATTTTGGGAGTAAGCCTATAACGCATGATTGTATTCAGGACAAACTGCTCTGCTTTTTTATCTGTTTTTTCCGGAGATATGAAATATGGATCGAATCCGAAACGACTGGCGCAAAAAGAGTTGATATGTCGAACAAATTTTTCCAGCCCTAATTCTTTTATTTGTGAAGATAATAATTGGCTATCGATATCATTTTTGTTTCTGCTGAAAAATATTGTCCAGTCGCACATCTGCCGGATATTGATGTCAAGGCAACAAAAATGTCTGAAAGTATGACCTATAAGATAAAGAGAAGCTGCTTGTGGTGATAACTGGAAGATATTACCACAATGTATAGGGAAACATATGTTCTCAGTGCACATTACATTAAGGATATCTTCCATTCTTTTATATAATTGGCTTTCTTTTCGGAATTGCAAGGCGGTATCGAAAAGTGTGAAGTGGTTTTCTATAGATATTCCTTCCAGAATAAAGCTTGAGTGCTTCGGTATTTCTGCCGCCTTTTTTATTCCCATAGACAACATCAGATCATTTGCCTGTCTGGTTTTATCCTGTAAATAAATATCTATATCACCACTTTCGCGAAAATACGGTACAGGATATAATTCGGCAATAGTAATTCCCTTGATTACAAGAAGATTTATATTATTATCTAAAAATAGGTTCGATAACTTCGCTAAAACGCGTTTGTAGTTATCGTAGCGCTCGCTACCCTTCACCACATTTACACACCAGCGCAATTTCAGTTTGCGGGGCGGTTGTGATTCTGTCGGTAAAAATTGCAAACCACCATATGATAGCAACAATACCCCTTGCCTTACGGAAAGATTAAACAATTGTTCCCAATCTTCATCTTTTGCATCTACAAACGAAGAAGAATTATGCCCCGTACTGTTTTTATCAATATTCAGACTCAGTCTGAGCAGTGTAAAGAACATATCAGTTACATTCGTCATTGCTGTTCTATCAGTCTGTTTTGGATCAGTGTATCAACCCAGCTTTCGGCATCTTTAAGTGCCAGATCTTTTTCTATACCATATTCTTCGATAAGAGATTCTGCTATTTGCTCCGTGGTGAATTCCTTATCTTCATAGAGGCTCCATAAAAAGAGAGAAGTGTCGTCGAACGATACTATTTTTGTAGTGTCAACACCGTATGTCCCTTGCAGGAGTATAATATTTTCTCCCCCTACAGATTGCATTTTAAAACCTTTTTTAATTCTCATATTAATACATTTAGATAATAATACTATAAAGGACTGCTAACAATATATTAGCATGTCCTTTATAGTATAAATTATGGAATTAGTTATTCACGAACAATTTCCTCGTGATCGAACGGCAGGGTATTCAAACCTACAGGTTTCAATCCGGTTGAATGTTCGCTACCTTCCATCTTTAGTTGGATTGTTTCTCCCAGGTAGAAATATATTGTAGCTGTATAATCAAACGGATCATCAGTTGGAAGAGCGAATATCGGGATAGGGAATCCTTTAATATCGTACTCGTTCATAAGTTCTCTTATAGTACGTTCTTTCATATTCATAGTAGTAGACATAAAGTCGGTATTAGTTGACTTATCACCTTTATTTATTATGCAATCATCCAGATGTTCTGCATTATTACCCACCTGAAGCAATTTCATATCAAATTTTATTTTTGTATAGAATGGTTTAGATCCATTTGCCTTGAGTTCAAACACTACTCTGTCAAACCTTTTATCCAAAAATTCTTTCTCTTCAGTTTCCCTCAAAGTCACTCTTGCTTCAATCATATTGGTCAAATGAGAGAAGCTAAATAGTTTTGGGTCCTTACTTTGCGCATCGAATTTCACAGGAAAAGCCACCATAGGGCAATATGAGCCAAACAGAGCCGAATTGTAATTAACTCCGTCTTCAGTTATATCAAGGTCTTCTCTTTCTACAATGAGAATATGTCCACTTTCCAGTGTACATTTAGACTTTTTAGGTGCATGATATGCCCTGTATATTTTCTCACCTTGATTAGCCAACAGCATTCCATTAAATTTAGCTGACGGAGAAGTACCCGACGCTCCATATGTAAATGTTCGTGGTGCACCGTCGGCATCAATAATTTTCACTTCATCGATCACATCCCAAGATGTTCCGCCTCCGGGTATTATAATACTTTTCAGTCCTTTGGATTCACTTCCGATTTCTACTTTTACAAATCCATCAGGCACATTATCCGGCCCCTCATTATCATCACTTGAACATGACCACAACCCCGCTACTAATACAAGTGCGGCAAATATTACTTTCTTCATTACTTTTCGAATTTTTAATTATCATACTTAAGTTAAAAATCTCCCATTGTATTACCGCCATCTCCGTTGCCGAAGCTATTGCTGGTAAAATTATGTGAAGCACCTCTTATCTCCACGCCTGTCGACATGGCAAATCCTTCTTCCACTTCTACCTCTATGATTTCAATCAGAGGAGATACATACTCTTTTTTCATTTTTTCATTTTTCATTTTTCTTCGTTTTAGTTAATATAAATAAGTACCCTAAAAATGAGTTTAATCCGAATAGCAAGTATGTGTAATTCCTCTATTATTATATTTTGTTTTTTAATCGTAGACTTTTATTGAAACTATTTTCGTTTTCTATTTGACCAGAATTTATGTAAAGTATTAAGGTGTATTTTATTGTTTACGGATGCGGCAATTACTTTTTCTTTCTGTGGTAGTTCACATAGCCATAGCCGTACCCATAGCTGTAACTCTCTCCAAAACCGCCGGTGCCATAAATCGATTTTCTCCTGTAATCGACAGCATTCAGCATAATCATTACCGATTTCAGGCTACCTTCCCGAATTATATTATTAAGAGTATCGATAATAGCGAATTTGGTATAGCCCGATCTTACAATGTATAAAGTGCTATCAACATATTTGCTGACAATAAATCCACTGGAAACTACCAGGAACGGAGCAGAGTCAATTATTATATAATCGTATTCCTTTCGTAAATTATCCAATGTTTGTTGTAATAATGGGAAAGAGAGTAATTCGCTCGGATTTAATGGTACTGGACCTGCGGGGATAATGCTTAAGTTGGGAGTATCCTTGTAAGGAATTATCACCTGATGGATATCATCCTGCATCCCTGCCAGATATGTGGACAACCCCATTTCGTTATTGTCTATTCCCAGGTATCTGTTCAATGCCGGCCTATGTAAGTCTGCCCCTATCAACAAGACTTTTTTACCTAAATATGCCAGTGATAAAGAGAGGTTGATTGATACAAAACTCTTTCCCTCCCATGGTCCGGATGAAGATACCTGCAGAATCAGCGCTCCCTGTTTTTTCTTTGTAATACTAAGATTCTCTAACTTGGAGCGCATCATACGAAAGCTTTCTGTAAGAGGATCTAACCCTGTATCAGTTATTATATCGGCCTTCATAGGAGATTTTCTGTTTTTCGGCGAAGAAGGTATCACTCCCAACAACGGAATGTTAGTCCGGTCTACAATGTCTTTTTCGAAGATAATTCTTTCACGAAGCACGTTCAGTACGAACACAACACTTATGGGAAGTATAATTGCTAAAACCAGAGTTAACATATAAATGTCTTCTCTTTTTGGGAAAATAGGTAGATTCGACCCGAACGCTTTATCTACAACATAAGCTTGATTAGACAATGATGATAACATAAGCAATGCCTCTTCTCTTTTCTGTTGCAGAAGTATATAGAGCGGTTCTTTCACTTGTTGCAAGCGCGACATCCGTGTCAGCGCCAGCTGCTTTGACGGCATGGCAACCATTTCCCGCTGATTTAAGTTTTGTTGTTTGGCGATGGATTGTAACTGAAATTTATAACCTGATACCAGATTATTTATTGATAGCTTAATATTCTCTCTTAATGTGGTTAACACGCCGTTTATAGCTTGTACCTTAGGATTACTTTCGCTAGATCCTGCAAGCATCCTGTTCCTGTCTATCACATGTTGGTTGTATTGAGAAATAGATGCATTCAGGGTGCCGTCGGTAATACCTATATTCACCGGAATTAATTCATGAGTATCACTATGAAAGGAATCATTGATGCTTTCGAGAAGACTGAGTTGCATTGTAAGTAGATTCAAACGTTCTTTATACCCCTGATCGGTACTCATTGCAATTTGAGATTGTGAGCCGAGATCAAGTAATTCATTCGCTGACCGGTATTTGGTAAACGATCCTTCTACTTCTTTCAGTTCTTTTTCTAATCCCAAGATGCGTTCGTCAAGGAACGATATTGTACCGAGAATGCTTTGACTGTCATTCTCTTTAGTCAGAATATTATACTCATCTATCAGCATATTCAGGATATCTTCTATCCGCTTGGGATGCTTCCCCTTTAGCGAAATAATTAAAGCATCAGGCTGCTGTGTCGATGAGGTTATCTCCAGAGATTCGGCTAATCCTCTTGCTGCACGTTCCACACCTGAGCGGGTAATCCGCATTTTACCTGTCAGTTTTGAAGTATTAATTTTCTCTTTTGCCGCCAGATTGAGGCTGCCCGCAGACGTGTTGATAGTTTGACCGTAACTGATATTTTTTATCGGTAATGTTACAGGAGCATTATTAATTAACAGTGTGTCTATTGTTATTCCTTTTTCTCCTGAGAATGTTATTTCCATATCGACATCGATTTCCTCATAGTTTTCTTTTGCATTGAATGAGAATCTGAGAGGGGAATCGTTATATTGCTCTATATCGATAAAACTTCCTATACTGAAATATCTTATATTAAAGTTGCCAAGTTCGACAACACGGCTCATCAGTCTTGCCGATTTCATGATGAATATCTGGTTGTCAAAACTCGATTTGTTTCCCATACCCAAAGTATTGGATATTAGCTGATAATTATCGAGATACTGGGTCTGTTGGTTCTTAAGAACAACAGTTATACTTTTTTTGTAGATTGGCGTAGTATAGCGAAGATAAAAATAAGCTCCTGTCAGGCATACTATAATCGATACCAGTAATATGTACTTAATATTCCATAAGATGATACGTATTTTACGAAAATCTACTTTGGTAACCCGCTCTTTATCTCTTAGAAATTCTCTATCGGTCATGGTTGAATTATAATATTTGATTAAAATATAATCTTTACTATCAATTATTGCTTAATACCAGTGCTACTATAGATATTACCAATCCTATAGAAGAAGTTACTATCGGTATTAAAGTGGCCTGACTCGAACCTGAAAATGTACGGGAAGATGTAGGGGTAACATAAATGACATCGTTTTGACATAAGTAATAATATGGTGAGGAAAAAATATCGGATTTTCGAAGGTCTATTCTTATATGTTTGTACTTGCCGTCTATCTCGCGGATTAAAAGTATATCGCTCCGTTTTGCGCCTAAGCTGAGATCGCCGGCCATACCGAGCGCCTGCAAGAGAGTTGTTTTTTCGCTTGTCATGGTGAATGTACCCGGTGTACGGACTTCGCCCAAAACTGTTATCTTATAGTTAGTAAAGGATGCATTGACAATAGGATTCTTTACATCTTTGGATATTTCGGCTGTAAGCTTGTCCGACAACTCCCGCACGGTTAAACCTTCCGCCTCTATTTTCCCTAGTACAGGAAAGTTTATGTATCCGTTTGCATCTACCAGATAAGCCATGCGATCATTATTATAAGGTGTGACGACGTCTTTATCCGGTGCTGAAACAACGATATTGAGTTTATCGTCTTTTTTAATTTTTGGTTCGTAATTATGATAGATTGTGAGGTCTTTCTGCTTTTCGATATCCTGAAAATAGGCTACTTTTTTGGAAGAACATGAACCGAGCAAAATTGTGATGATTATTCCTACGAATAATTTGAATACTGTTTTCATAATTTATATTTTGTTTGTTGTTTATAAGCAAGTTGAGCTTTGCTTGTACGTTAACTTAGGTATATGTTTTTCAGCTCTTTGACTACCCTTTTTATATCTTCATCACTCAAGGCTGGACTAGAAGGCAGGCAAAGACCTTTATTAAAAATTCTTTCCGATGTTCTGTTTGTATATGCAGGATATAATTCAAATACGGGCTGCATATGTAATGGCTTCCAAAGCAACCGTGATTCTATATTTACCGAATCGAGATGTATCCGGATATCATTTGCTGTCACTCCGGAAATTTTGCTGTCCACAGTAATACAAGTCAGCCAATAGTTACAATTGAATTTCTCATCTTCGCTATGCATTACTTTTATTCCTCTCACATCTGCTAATAGTTCTGTATATAAGGCATGGATTTCCCGCCTTCGAGACAAAAGTCTTGGGAATATCTCCATTTGCCCTCTACCTATTCCTGCACAAATATTACTCAATCGGTAATTATAGCCTATCCTCTCGTGATGATAGTATGGCTTGTTTTCTTTTGCTTGAGTGGCCAAAAAAGTAATTTGTCGGGCTTGTTCCGCTGTTTTACAAATTAAGGCACCGCCGCCGGAAGTAGTTATGATTTTATTTCCATTAAACGACAATACCCCGTATTCACCGAATGTACCACATTTACGTCCGTTGTATTCCGAACCTAAGGCTTCTGCTGCATCTTCTATTACCGGAATATCATATCGGGATGCTATGGTAAGTATTTCATCCATTTTTGCCGGCATTCCGTAAAGGTCAACTACAATAATGGCTTTAGGATATTTTCGTGTCTTAAGCTTTCGGTCGAGGATAGCTTTTTCAAGCAATTCAGGTGACATATTCCATGTATCGGGCTCACTATCTACAAATACGGGTGTAGCCCCCTGATAAACAATGGGGTTGGCCGATGCCGAAAATGTAAAGGACTGACATATAACTTCATCCCCTGCACCTACGCCCAATTGAACTAAAGCAAGATGTAGGGCAGCTGTTCCGGCACTAAGAGCCACTACATTACATCCCTCTAGAAAATTTTCCAGGTCTTTTTCGAATCCTGTTACATTCGGGCCTAAAGGCGCTATCCAGTTACTATTAAAAGCATCCTGAATGTATTGCTGTTCCAGTCCGCCCATGTGAGCGATTGATAGCCATATTTTTTTTGATTCCATTGTAGCTTACTTGATTATTTTGGCAGGTACTCCGGCTACGGTTTTTCCGGACTCGATATCTTTTATCAGCATGGCCTGTCCTCCTATTATACTACTGTTACCCACTTTAATCTTCTGTATTGAACAGCATCCTATACCCATATTAACTTTTTCTCCGAGTTCAGTAAATCCGGCAAGATTGACCCCGGGGGCGATTGTTGAGAATCTCCCTATTGTAACATTATGACCGATAGTGCATCCGGCATTAATGGTAACAAAATCGCCTATTTCCGTTTCGAAATCAACCGTACTATTTGGATATATCAGTATTCCCTGTCCTAGTTTTACTCCTTTAGATAACCAACAATGAGGTGAAATAAAATTGGGGAATTCAATATTATAAAGTTCCAATTTTTTAGAAATCGCTTCTTTTGCCGACGGAGAGCTTATGGCTATGACCATGCATAAATTTTCTGCTTTATTTGATTGCAAATAATCTATGCCTAATATTGGTAATCCGCAAAGTTCCCAACCTACTTTATTGGCATCTTCATCCATAAAGCCCAGAATATTGTATTCTACCTCAAACATATCTATGTTGTAGACAATATGTTTTCCGAGATCGCCAGCACCAAAAACAATTAAGTCTTTCATTATTGTCCTAGATTACTCATTTATTTGTACTTCGTTCATCTGCATTTTATACACATCGAACGGAACCATCGTAATATTTTCATTTGCATTAACTCCATCGCGGATAACTATTTTTTGTATTGTCATCCATAATATTTTCATATCGAATTTTAGGCTCATATTATCGACATACCATACATCATATTCAAATTTTTGCGCCCACGAAATAGTATTGCGCCCATTTACCTGCGCCCAGCCCGTTATGCCTGGCCGTACATTATGCCGACGAGCCTGTTCAGCTGTATATAATGGGAGATAGTCTGTCAGTAATGGGCGAGGACCGATAAAACTCATATGGCCAAGTAATACATTAATCATTTGAGGCAGTTCGTCAATGGATGTCGATCTTAAAAATTTTCCTATCCGATGCATTCTTTCCGAATCCGGTAACAATTCTCCATTACCATTCCGTTTATCATGCATTGTTTTGAATTTAATTATCCTGAATATTTTCCCGTTTTTGCCGGGCCGGTATTGGTAAAAGAAAGGTGAACCATTATTTGCTATAGCTAATAATATTCCCATAACAAATAATATAGGAAATGTCACTACAAGCCCTAAAACAGCACCCATAATATCAAACACTCTTTTGAAGTACTTACGATACATTCCGATAAAATTCTAATAATGCATTCCAGACATTCTGCTGAGAAAATTTCTCAGTGATATGTATTCTGGCTTTTAATCCCATTTCTTTTCGTAAGGGAGGATTATCTGCCAGCGATTTCATCGCCTGATAAAGCTGTTCGGAATTATGGGGCTCTACAAGCAATCCTGTAACTCCGTTAATGACAATCTCATTGCATCCACAGATATTCGTTGCTACAACAGGAAGCCCCATACCTCCGGCCTGAATAGGTGTATTCGGAAAACCTTCGCGATGAGAAGGAAGCACAAATACATCGGCTTGGGCGAGGTATGGGCGGATATCGTCTTTATACCCTACACTCATAACTCGGTTTCCATTCTTAATCCATTTACGGCAATTTTCACTTAAAGGATCGAGTTCCTGCTCGAAAGGGCCAACAAGAGTTAGTTCCGCATTATCCAATCGTTCAAATGCCTCTTTCAGTTCTTCTAGTCCTTTATCGTGTACAAGCCGCCCGACAAAAACGAAGCGTGTAACAGTATTGTCCGAAATCTTAGGTATGGGTTTATAATATTCTGTATCTATACCATTGATATTGCCGTTGGCCAGTACATTCGAGAGTTTTTTGGTTATGCAATTCTCTATAAGGTCCTTTTTTACTCCTTCCCCCTCGGGAATAACTGATGTTGCCGCCATGCAGGTCAGCCGGTCCATTATTTTAAGCAATTTACTTATGTAGCCTTTCTTCCAAGGGAATATAAGACCTGTGAAAGTATGTACCCTCACCGGTACTTTTGCCAGCCTTGCAGCTATCATAGAAAGCAAGCCGGCTTTAGGTGTCAATGAGTGTACTATATGGGGCTTTTCTCTACGGAAAAGCAGGTATAAATCGATTAATGATTTCAAATCTTTAAGAAGTGATATTCTACGTTCTATATTAAGCTCTACGGTGCGTATGCCCTCACGCTCTGCTATTTTCTTGTGCATTTCTTTGTCCGGTGAGGCAACTCCTACAACTTCATAGTAATTATTCAGAAATTGTAACTGCCCGCGCAATAATATATCAAGCGAAGCAGGTATTGCCGCCACCCTGATTATTTTCTTCATCAGCGGAAAAACATAAGATAAAATGTGTATAAATAGGAGATTATCACAATAGATCCGATCTTAACAGGCTGATCATCCCAAAATTTCTTCATGAAGAAAGGATAGATTAATACCAACGGTATAAGGAACCATGAAATCTGGGCAAAACGATTCGAAAAGTTTGCTCTTATTACCATAATCCAGAATGCATTGGTCATTAAATAGATATTGAACAACCATATATAGAATTTGTCTGTATATTTTTCTTGGAATATGAAATAATATCCGACTGCAACCGGAATAGCACTGTATATCAGAAAATCCCATCTGAAGCCTGTAGAGCTAAAGATATTACGCGTGTTATCGCCCGAGAGATAGCTTGTAAAGCGATCATCTTCTATCAAGTTACTATTAGCTAACATATCTGTAAACCAACTACCTGCAATAAGTGAAAAGAAGATGCAGGCTACCCAGATCCCCAGATATATTTTTGAATCTTTGGCAAACCATGCTATTGCTGCCGCAACAAGTATGAGATACATGGACTTGTGAATCCCGACTCCTAAGAGTGATAATATTACCAGCACGGTAATATTCTGTCTGTAGGTCAAAGCTAGGATTACAAGTGAGGCTGCCATACCGTTTCGGATACCGTTAACTCCATAACTCCAAAAGGTAAACATCCCTATTGCCACTATGAACGGAATAAGATAATCTTCTCTAAAAATGCGTTTCAGCGCCCACCATAAGGTGCCCACATAAACTGTCGAGCAAAACAAAAAGAAGATATGGATATTGCTATACTTGGCAAACCACAGCATTAAAGTATTAAAGACCCATTCTCCGTCGCTCAGTATCCGGAAATTATCGGTATCCATCTGCAGCCTGTAAAAGGATTGTGCATAAACGACGGTATCCCCGAAATTAACCGATACAGGGCGTAATCCCATATACAGAATCAAACCGATGAGAACTATACAGCCTACGATGTTATTAACACCTCTTATTTCAGGTTTGAACAAGACGCCTGAAAAACTTTCGAATACGGCGAAAACAATCAGACCGAGTACTATATAGTTAAAAACATCAGTATATAACTGTGCAGGAATAGAATCTATCATATATTAATATCTGATTGTTATCATCCTACAATATATTTACTGTAGGGAAGACATTTTATCAGCCTTACCACACCATATGAGATAGCCAGAGACAATATTAATGAGAAAAAGATAGTAATAGCAGCATGATAGTTCATTATGCCTAAATTCTCTAATAGACTCCATACCAGAGTTCTGGCTATAAAAATATGAACAAGGTAAATCCCGTAAGAGCAAAGCGCTACTTCGGATATGATTTTTATAATTGTTTTATTGTTGAATTTCAGACTCTTAAACAACATAAAAATTGCATATACCATCAAAGCTGTAGGCAATGACAGATTTTCCATGAAGAAATCGGCCGTAAGTATCCGCATTTTATAACCGACGACAGCTAATAACAATAAGGTGAACAGAATAACAAAAGGAATAATAATATTGCTTTTAAAATTCCGTTCAGCCGTATAATTACGTAAATAACTGCCCAATATCATGAACCCTAAAAATCCTCCGAAACTATTCAGGATGAAATAATAATTTCCGTTTATATCTATCAGATTGATATTAAAAAGTATGTTTATAGATGCCAGAGATAATGTTGTAGCCCACAAAAACATAAAAAATCTGATCTCTTTTTTCGATGTGTTTAACAACCATTTCGAAATGACGGGAGCGAAAACATATAGCCCGGAAATTACATAGAAAAACCAATAGGCACCCAAAACAGGTTTGATAGGTATGGTTGCTAAAGATCTCCATGTTTCATCTATTGAGGCCGATTGTGAAAAATACCTGTAAATAACAATAATAGCCGACCAAAAGAGCAGCGGGGGAAATACCCGCATAAATCTTTTTTTCAGGAACTCTCCGGTAGGCCTGCGAACAGGTAATAACAATGCTCCGGATATTGCCAGAAAAAGTTCCGAACTCGGTGAACATACAAATGAAATAAATGCATGGGAACTGCTTGTCCCCGTTCGTAGTGGCGGAACACTATGTGTTAATACGACTAATATACAGGCCAGAGCCCTGAGCGTATCCAAATATTGTTCCCGTTCTTTCACAATAAGTATTAATCGCTATTTATGAATTTAGCGTCATCGATTTGTTACGCTTGTACTGGAATGAAAGCCATAAATATAGCATGACGCCAAATGGAATAGCTAAAATGGTTATAAGCTTCCTTGGAGATTCCAATATAAACTTAGAATTATGGCAAATAATACTCGAACTTACATAATGTACAGCTTCTATGAATCTGCGTTTATATGAAGGGTGATGTTTCATCGATTCCTTGCGTATAAATGAAAATCCACGAGGATTCCGGAAATATTGCTTATACATATTTATTGAAGAACCGTCTGCCTGATAATCTACATAGCAAAGAACTTCGTTCATTGTTAACAGCTCATACTTAAGATCGATAAGTTGGTATTTATAGCCTAATCCTACATATTTTTCACCCTCGAACAGCGGATATTCAGGTACACTTTTTAATACCGATGTACGGTATACCAGTTTCTTATCGCCGTTACCTCCCCGCATATAAAAGCCTGAAAGGGTTGTGTGTGATATATCAAAAAATGTTCCTATTACAGTTCCGTCAAACTTTGCATCCAGCGCTATTATACCTGCATACTTATCAGAACCTTCATTCCGCCATTTATTTACAATAAGTTCAACGGCATTATCAGCAAGATAATCATCTGAATCTATGCAAACATTCAATTCTGTATCTATCAAACGGTAAGCTGCATTATGTGCCCCATGCATACCTTGATTTTCCTGATAATAATATTGAATAGGTATTTTATTTTCCTCTATCCAACTTCTGACCAAATTTCCTGTAGAATCTGTGGAGCCATCGTCTATTATCAACCATTTGAAATCATTTGATGTCTGACGCAACAGGCTCTTATAACACAATTCTATCGTGTGGGCACGGTTATAAGCCGGAGTAAATACGGTTAGCGTTGGCTTTCTCTCAGATATATATTTTCCAGCCATTGTGCATTTTTATTTATATCAAAGCCCGCTTTCGCAATTTCCTGCGAGCGGTCTTTTCTTTCGTAATGAATAGAATGTAGCACTTTATGTGCCCATTTTGCAGCAGAAAGTTTTAATGATAAAGATTCTACTAGCTCCGGTATTATAGTTCCTTCTTTAGGTACCCCTGTCGAATTGATTATTTTCAGTCCCGATGCCTGCGCTTCTAATTGGGCAACACTCAATCCTTCGAAATGTGAAGGAAATAGGAATATATCCATTCCCTGTATCAAATCGGGAATGTCAGAACGGCTTCCCATAAAACTTACATAATCCTTTAGACCTAAGCGTCTAACTTTTTCCTTTACCTTTTTTTCCAACTCACCTCCGCTACCTACCAGAACGAGCAGAGCAGAGGGTTCCAGTTTAACTACTTCTGCAAATATATCTAAGAGGAAAGAATGGTTTTTCTGGTGGGAAAATCTCGCAATATTTCCTATTATCAGCCGTCCGTTCCATTTGTTACTAATTCTGATCTCTTTTCTCCTCACTAGATCGAAAGCCAAAGAATGCGCATCAATCGCATTGGGAAAAAACTTCACTTCTTTCAACGATTTTTTTCCAAATAGCCATTTTGCCGCACCCCAGCTACAAGCGAAATAGTGAGTCAGATATGGGCGCATTGCAATTTTGAGTATATTCCTGGCAGGAGTTTTTATATCGTATCCCGAAGGTTGGTTATGAGCATGTGCGGCAATAAATTTAAGCCCTCTTCTATGCGCCTCTTTATATATATAATAACCTAATTCGGAACAATGCCCATGTATCATTTTATACTCGGGATGTGCATCAAGAAAATCGGATAGATGCTTCTTGTATGTAGATGTATGTAATATCCTTAAAGGAGGAAACCTGAATATCTTGCATCCAAGGCTTTCTGCTTCGTCATCATATGCTCCTCTTTCTTGACGATGTACAATAAAGTCGAAAATAACTTCATTCCGATTTATCTTCCTAAGATAATTCATTACCATCGTTTCAGCACCTCCCCTGTTGAGTATAGTGAAAAGCATGAGTACTCTGATTGGTTTTTCGGGCATACTTTTTTAGCTTTCACTATATATAATAATGGCCTCTTTATCTAAAACTTCGAACTCGGAATTGTTGCTCTTGAATTCCGGTACAATTTGCTTCATCATTCGCACGGTGGCCGTTATATCTGTTTTTGCAGCAAAACCTATTAGCTTCCTGACCATGATTTTCAGCTCTTTATGATCTATTACGTCAGCATGCGCTATGCGGATTTTTTGATTTTTAGTTATTTGGGTAGATTCTATCTCAGTAAGCAATTCCTCATATAGCTTTTCTCCCGGACGAAGGCCGGTATATTTTATTTTTATATCTTCATCAGGGATAAGCCCTGAGAGTAGTATCATTTTACGTGCCAGATTGTCAATCTTTACCTGTTCGCCCATGTCGAAAACAAAGATTTCTCCTCCTTTACCCATAGTAGCCGCCTGTAATACCAATCTACAAGCTTCAGAAATGGTCATAAAATAACGTATCATTTCGGGGTGTGTAACAGTCACTGGTCCGCCGCAAGCTATCTGCTCTCTGAACAGCGGAATGACAGAACCATTACTACCCAATACATTCCCAAACCTGACTGTAATAAACTGAGTGCCGGATGCATTATTCAATCCCTGTACACACAGTTCCGCTATACGTTTGGTCGCCCCCATCACACTTGTCGGATTTACAGCCTTGTCGGTAGATATCATTATGAATTTCTCTACTTTTTTGAATTGCGCCTGACGTGCTATATTTACAGTGCCCCAAATGTTTGTCAGTACGCCTTCACAAGGATTGTCCTCTATGACCGGAACATGCTTGTATGCCGCCGCATGAAATACAAAATCAGGTTTATGCTGTTCGAATACATCTTTAATTCTTGCATATGAACGCACATCACTCAGGATAAAAGTAATATCCTGATTTGGAAACTCTTTCTTCATGTTAAGTTCCAAATTGTGTAAGGGTGTTTCTGCACTATCCAACAGAATCAGGCGTTTCACGCCGAAGCGTGCCAGCTGTACTGAAATCTCATGACCGATAGAACCGGCTGCACCCGTTACCAGTATAATCTTCTCACATACTTCCCGAGACACGGACTCTGTATCTATTGTTATTTCATCGCGTTGCAGCAGATCTTCTATATCAATATTTTTTATATGTTGCCGGGCATTCTCTTTATTCAACAAATGTATTTCTCCTCCCATCAGCATTTGAATATTACGACCCATGCAGCTATATACCAAATCGCTACGCTCGTGGTTAAAATCGGCGTAGCTGGTAAATAGAATGTGCGTAACATTCTGCTTAACAGAAAGTAATAATTTTTCTAAATCACCATCCCAAGTATAAACTCGTAATCCTGCTATTTTGAATCCTTTTTTTTGCTGAATCCGGCTTAAAATGCCCACGACATTATATGGAGCTTTCTCATTACTATTGATCTGAGAAGCGACCAGTGGGGCATAATCGCCATTCCCATACACTAATACATTATTTCGTGGCTTATTGTCTATGTTCAGTATAGAATGATAAATGCTTACCATAAAAACACGGAACGAAATCATAAGAAATGAGGATATTAACAAATCCAGCAATCCACAGATAAAAATATATTTTGTATATAGTACTTCCTGTTTTATTACAACCAATGATAATAACAGGCATTTGATAATCAGCAAAAAAAATATTCCATTTAGTTCCCGAAGCGTTGAAAACCTGATACTTGTTTTGTACTGCCGGGACAAAAAGAATAAAAGAGTGGTTATTATCGTGGCAAAAATCATAATGTAAGCCAGAGAACCCATTGCTACGCTTTTTCCCTGTATAAACCAAACAAGCAAAAGGGCACTTAGCGTTCCGAGAGAAGACAAAAGTAAATCGAGTACGAATACAATACCCCTATTCAGATATTGAAGATTACGTAACTTATCAATATAACTTGTATATATAGAAAAGAAACTTTTCTTTAATGATAGCATCTCTGATAATTTGGTTTTAAAAGATCAGTAGATTTCACTTAATTCTGTTGTTTTTCTGAGCATATTTACAGGAATTGTTAATTTAAAGGTTGCAATCCCTTCGAGTCTTACCAGCATTTTGCTATTATCCCTGTTAGTGCTTATCAACTCTCCTTCAACTCCTTTGAGGCATCCGCTGACAACCAGTACGCGATCTCCTTTTTCAAAAGTTTCTTCCATTATGCAATTTATCCCGCTTTCACAAATCAATCTAAAATCGTCCATTTGCTTTTGAGGAACAATCAGCAAGCCTTTACCGTCTATTGCCTTCAGATATGAAATCCCGATTCCGTAATCATTTGCGATTGACATACCTTTATAAAAATCGGTATATATAAAAACAATATTAGGAATTACCGGCATCCAGACCTCAACTTTTCTATCTTTGCGCTTCCGGATTTCCTTTCGGAATGGTACATAATTCTGTACTCCGAGTTGTTCCAGTTTCGCTTTTACTGATTTTTCCTGGTTGCGCCGGACACGAGCAGCCAACCAGACATTTGTTTTGTAATATAACATTCAAAGAATGGTTAAGTTATAGGAATATATGGGCATTTTCTTTCATTTGCTGTTCGTTCCAAATGTTAAAAACAAATGGTGCTCAGATCATTAGAATGACCGGAAAGATGATAATATTATTTTTGATTTCTCATTAAAACAGGGTGATACAATTATAGTCACCTTATCGTTTTGTTTGTGTGTTTAAGTCTAGGCAAATCAGACTCTTACTTCAAATTTGGCAAAAGCTTCGCCGTTGAAGGACACATATGTATCCTCTCAAAATATAAAATATTCTCAATTAAATTGTGTGGAAATTATCCATAGCATCTACAAATATAATAAACTGGGCAATTATTTTTTTGATGCTAAGTATAATCTCTTCAAAAAGTCTTACAAAAGATATACGGTATATGCGTTAAAATTCAATAAGAAATTCATCTTATCAATAGATTGTTATATGTTAATATTTTTGCTTTTACAAATAATAATATTCTAATTGATTTTAGTGCTGAACCGGACATAATCCGACTAAAGTTATTTCTTCCTTTATATTAAAATGGCATTTCTTCTATGCTTGTTATGATCGTTTAGCATTTATTTTTCAAAAGTATTAAATAATACTGAAATAGGATGTGTCAATCTTTCAAAAAATGTGTCAATTTTTCAAAGGGATATATAACCATCTGATAATCTGATAATAAATCGACAATTTAAATATCAATATTTTGCCTGCGATATTTTGCGGGAGTGCATCCTATCTGTCGTTGAAAAGCTCTCCTAAAGGTTGATAATGAATTAAAGCCCGACATTTCTCCTACTTGAAGGATCGATAAATCCGGTTGGGATAGTAAGATTTTACAAGCATATTCCAGACGAAAGCTATTTATATAATCATAGAAAGTAGTATTTAATGTTTTATGAAAATATTCGGAGAGATAGGTGCGATTAGTATTAAGAACAATAGCCAAATCCTGTAAACTCAGGGACGGATTTAGCCATGGAAGACCCTGATTCATATATTGCTCTAAATTATAGCCGAGCTTCTTATTAACTGTCTCGGACTGGAGCAGATTCGTATCTTCTTGTTTAGGGGATGTAAATAATTCTTCTGCTTGAGAGACGGCAACATGCCTTATTGAATATTTGTATATAAATATCCAGATAGTGATAAGGAATACATAATATGCCGAATCGAGCCATCTACTATCATATTTGACGATAATACTCCATATCAGGTACCATGAGGCAAAAACAAAAATCACCACCCGAACCCATCCTACAGTCTTGTTATCTATGTTTGAAAAATTATTTTTAAGAAAGCGATCGTAACGTATTGAAATAAATACTATAAGTACAAAGATGACAAGAGCTACCAAAGCCGTGTAAATAAAAGAAAATGTAAGCATTAGGCTATTATGGGTAATAGTATATATAATAACAAAAATTACGGTAGGGGTTAATAGCAAAATTATTTTCCGCTTGTTGATTAATTCAGGCATTATGATTTTCAGTAGAAAAGAGCCAATTAATGGTATGAGACAAAGATCTATCAATATATTAAAGATATTGAATCGCTCATCATCCCTCAATTCCTCGATCATAAACCCGAAGGAAAGGAATAAAAAGGCCGGCATTATTACGAATAGCCAAAACAGATAATTCAGAATAGAGCTTTCTTTTCGCCTTGGATAAAGACTTAGGCACATTGTAATAAACATCATCATCAGCGCTCCGCGCATCATGTGGAGCAAGTTTTCAGAAAATAGTTGTAAAGATTGATCCATATAATAATTATACGAATGTAAATAAGATTTCCATTCAATTTTTTGGTTAAGGCACTTAATTATTTTTAAATGATAATGCTAACTAGAAAGTCAGTTATATCGGGCATTTCTCGATCAAAATATTCAATCTGGTTTGCAATTCATGTTAATTAGGCTAAAGTTATCCAAATATATTTTAAAGTAGGTTCTTTTTAAAAAGAATTAATATTTAATATTGAAAGAACATATTGATATCTGTTCCTAGATTTACATATTTTAATATAATATAGTTAAAAAGTAACAAAAGTAACGGATTCTATAGTTGACAAATAAACAAGCTGCGAGATACTTATCCACTTCTCTCGCAACTCGTTCACATATCTACTAAAACTTTCAAAGAGCTGGTCATCAGCTAATAGCCAATTATATAGATAAATTTTTCGCCGAAATATATTTTACATCTACATAATCAGTGAGCCAGACTATTTTCCGATTCGCTTTTTATCTTGTTTTGTCATTATTTCTTTTCAATTTTGAATTCTATTAATTCTATCGGAGTTCCGTTGTGCAAAATCATTGCTGCCCTAATTCCTTGACCAGGTATACCCGGCTCAGAAAGGATTTCAAAATTATGTCTGGCAAATTCTTCGTCAATATCATCCACTTCAAATGCAATATGAGGAACTGTTTTTATTATCTCTGATATTGGACAGTCATCGTCAAATCTCATCCATTCAACCCCGAATGGACTTGTGTCGAATCCTAAAACAGACATTTTCAGGTGAGGTAAATACCTTTCGTTTGGCATCACTTTATCTGTTGGAATTCCCATATGATGATATTTCCAGCCCCATTTTTCGATTGCCAACGGCGCTTCATGATCTAATCTTATTTTATACATATTTTTATTTTTTTATTCAGCAGCTCCTTTATAATTTTTTCAGGGCTCCTCCGCTGAAGATTATTATTATTCCAATTAACCGAGCCTTTTGCATGGTTTGTTTTCCATGCCGAAGGCTTTATCAATAGTCGTTTGGTTGTATTTCTTTTAATGCTAGATACATCATTAGAATACACTGACGTACGAATAGATACTTACTGTCAATGAATCGACATTGATAAATAATAAATTAGAATTATGATTTTGAAACTAACCAATGACTATCAACCTCGTAGCTGTTAATTGTGATAGATATACATAATATTGTCAGGTTCATCATCCCGATAAACCAAATTAGTTTCTAATGTCCTGTGTTTATTTTTTGACTAACATAATTGTACCCTTTCTCTTATCTTTAAGGGTTAGTATTCTTTTTATCCAGATGCAAATATATAAAGAATTTTTATATTAACAAATTTTTAGAATAAAAAGATAGAATTGTACTTATTTTGACTTGAGTAAAATCCTTTTTATTTCTACCTTCGGATTCAGTTTTTCATTCAATGTTAACCCTATGATTTCGAAGATAAACTCAATAATACATCAGAACAAAGTGGTTTCCGTGTTTCGTATAAAGAATAACAGTGGTGCTTATGTGGAAGTTATGAATTACGGTGCAACAATTCTATCTGTTGTAGTTCCTGATAGAAACAATAAATTAGAAAACATCATCTTACACTATAATAATATAGAAAGTTATTTTACAGATCCCTTTTATTTAGGATGTACTGTAGGGAGATATGCCAACCGGATTTCAGATGCAAAATTTATATTGGACGGAAAAACATATTATCTTGATAAAAACGATGTAGAAAATTCAAATCACGGAGGATTTAATGGATTAAACAGGAAAATATTCGATTATAAAGTTAATGAAGACAATATAGTCTTTTCAACAGAAAGCGTTGACAGAGAAAGCGGTTTTCCCGGCAATCTGCGACTGGATGTTTCATATTCATTTAGCGATAATAATGAATTAAATATCGAATATAAAGCTATGGCCGATAAAAGAACCCCTGTTAATTTTACTAATCACGCTTATTTTAATTTATCAGGCGAGAAACAATCTATTCTTAATCATCTGTTTAAGGTAAATGCAGACTATTATTTGGAAACTGATGATAGTTTTTTGCCCACGGGCAATATTTATCCTTTAGATAATACAGCTTTCGATTTTAGAAGGGCGGGAGAGATTGGTCAAATGCTACAATTGAAAAATGAAATCATAAAAGGATATAATACATATTTTGGCACAAAGTCAAATAAAAGTGATATGCCCTTGGCCAGCGTTACCGATAATTATTCAGGACGAAGTGTGGATTTATATACTTCCATGCCCGGCTTTCAGTTTTATACCGGAGACTATCTTTCAGGGAATTTTATTCCTTTCGAGGGTCTCTGTATCGAAGCGCAGTATCATCCTGACGGCCTAAATCATTCCCTTTTTGAAAAGAATATACTGGAGCCGGATATCGAAAAAATAGATTGGATCAAATACTCATTTCGTTAAATCTGTTTTGATATTATTATATTTGCTAGATCTTTATAAGATAATGATGATTATTGAATATCTATTATTTCAATATAATTACACTCTCAAATTAGCATATCTTGAAGAGAAAAAAGTGCAGAAATTGCACGGCAACGTAATCTTTCACAACGTACGGTGGAGCATCATTTGCATATGTCTCTCAAATAGAATAGTTGCGATCCCAAGTTTTAGATAAAGAAAAAAACAATAAAAAATTTACAATTTCATTAAGTAATTTTGGAATCAATCTGTATTAAGAATAGTACACCTTATTAATGGCGATATACCGAATGACGAAGATTTTTCATGTAACGGATTGGTTACCCCTGATAGGAAAATAACTGCAAAGCTGATAGAATTGAAAAAAATATACCAGTATATAAAATTCAAACCGACAGCATTATCGGCAGGGAAAGTCGAAATTGAAAATAAATATGACTTTCTAAACCTGAATGAATTCGATATATCTTGGATTGTTCTGAGGGAAGGGATTCCTGTCGAATCGGGCACACTGCAAGAACTAAATCTTGTTCCAAATGAAAAAACAGTAATAGAATTTCCATTTAAACGCCGTTACGATCCGGGAAAAGAATATTTTCTGAATATTTCAGCTACTCTAAAAAATAAAACTTCCTGGGCAGAGAAAGGACATCAGATTGCGTCTGCTCAATTTGCTTTGACACCTCGTCCTGCAATAGAAGCGATTGACAATTCTGTTTTGGCAGCTTTGAATGTAAAAACAGAAGGTAGTAACCTGATTATTTCCGGCTCAGGATTCAGTACAGCATTTAATACTGCAACAGGAAAAATGACATCTTTGCAATATGGAAATACAGAATATCTTTACAAGCAAAACGGATTAAATCTGAACTGGTATAGGAGTGTGGGCAATGATAAATTTACTGACCAAAACTATTACCCGGTACTAGAAGACAAACCGGTATTTATCTATTCGGTTGCTGATGATAATAAGTCTGTAATTTTAATCAGTGATTTTGTTGCTACAATTAATAGTCCTACTCCTGTAAAATTGCCATATTCTGTAAAATACACTGTATATGGTAATGGAATGATAGATGTAGAAGGAAGCTTTACCAAGCCGTCAACAGGAGCTATTATCCGCCGTCTGGGACTACAGATGCAGTTGCCGGAAGGATTTGAAAATATCAAATATTATGGGAAAGGGCCCCACGAAAGCTATATCGACCGTATAAAATCTGCATATGTAGGTTTATATTCCACAACTCCTAAAGGCATGGAATATGAGCATTACGTACGTGCCCAAAGTTTAGGAAACAGGGAAGATGTACGCTGGATCGAAATATCTGATGGAAAAATGCAGGTTTAAAAGTCATTTCGAAAAACAGAATGAGTTTCAGTGCTCTTCATTTCACAGATAAGGCTGTGTGGGAAGCAACACATGACTTTAATCTTGATAAGATACGAGAACCTCAAGTTTATTTAAATCTGGATTGTATACAACAAGGTCTAGGAAATGCAACCTGCGGGCCGTTCCCGCTACCGGAATATATGATTCCTGAAAATCAGCCTCTGAACTTTGCTTTCAGAATACAGAAAATAAAATAATTCCTATCTGTTTACTGTCCATAATGTTGTGTGAATAACATAATATTATGGACAGTTTTTTTTATAAATACGAAGAACTTTGAGCATTAAACAAAATCATTAAAATAATTTAAAAAACAGTTTTTTTTATACAAATTGACATATAACTTTAACATAACCTCTTGTTTTTTCATAGGTTATTATATTAATTTACTATATTTCCTTCCTAAATTAACAACATTCTTATACAAATTTATTTTCAATAAACATATATTAACAAATTACTTTTTGTTTAGTTGTTCATTGAATACCTATTGATAGTATAAGTTATCTCCTATTATTTCACTCCTTGAAAAGCCATTTGCTTAATAATTCAGCGAATTCCTTTAGACAATAGAATTTTGAGATGTTGAATCCTCTTATTTCAGGTAAAAATATACTTAAATATTTGCTGGGATTAAGAGTATATGTTAATAAATAATACTTATGTGACTGCCCTTTATATAATTTACATTTATAGCATTTTGCCTCTTGGATAACTTAAGCAAACAAACCTGATACACAAAAGGTTCAGGACTCTTTCCCAAAAAACAAAAATATCTTGATTACGGTTATTGATATCGTAAATCCGACTAAGATTCTGGAAGTTATAGGTGTCTACTTATGTAAGTAGCTTCCTAGAGAAATTTGTCTGTTTTATAAAGGTCAATTTATAGCTAATTATTTATTAACTATCTAATTATTAAATAAATCAAGAATCAATGATTAATTAAATAACGAGAAGTGGGGGAAATAAAAAAATTAGTAAAAGAGTAATAACAAAAAAAGAAAAAAATGATGAAAACTTCACTAGCTGTTTATTTTATGGCACTTATGGGCCTATTCATTACATCATGTTCGAGCGATGATGGTATGGATACAGGATCAGTTGACACCCAGAACATGGAGGGCAAAACTGCTGTTAATTTCGAACTTGATGCAAGTTCGCTGGGTTATATCGTACAAACAAAGGCCGACCAGTTTTCCCCTTCCAATTCTTATACCAAGAATGCATTCAGTATTTATGCATTCCGTATCAAGCAAGACGGCGGCTCAGTTTATGAGTATGAAAAAACCATAGATTTAACTAAACTGTCGTATTCACCAACGACAAAAAAATTGACCGGTACAGACATACTACCTATCGGAAATTATAAATTCCTTCCGGTATATGGTATTGCAAACCAATCTACTTTGTTAACAACTCCTGATTGGGCAGGAAAAACTCTGAATGACACTTATACTATCGGTTACGAAGGTGGTAAGGATCTTACAGAAATTTTCTTGCCTGTAACTGTAGGCAATACAGGTGCTCTTACTGCTTATCCGATGGGTCTGACCAGTACTCCTAACCAAACTGTTACTGCAAAATTGCAGAGAGCGGTTTCAAGGGTAGACCTTATGTTTATCAAAGTTAAAAAGGAAGAAGACGGCTCTTATACAGAAACAGCTTATCCTGAAAATAAAGATGTATTCGGTGAAGCTGAAATCGAAAAGATCGAGATGCGTTACAAAGGCTTGAATAATCTGATGAGTTATTTCGGTTCTAACAAGACTACTACTCCTTTTGATAAAAATATAGAGTTGAACCTGGATAAAGGTATCATCATGATCGGAGAAAGCGAAAACGCTTCGACTATTGGTGTCGGCGATACATTCGACTATGACAATATCAATTCCGAGCAGTTAATTTACGGATCGGCTCACGTATTCGGTAACTACCTGTTGCCAAACAACGATGCTTCAAAAGCAACTTCTCTGGAAATATATATCAAACCTAAAGATGAAGTAGGAAGAACTATCAATGTTTCTCTTACTGCTGACAAGAAATTACCTCTCGAAAGAAATAAGGTAACAATTGTAAAGGTATATGTAATTGAAGACGATCCTAATACACCTCCTCCTACAGTATTTACTACTAAAGTAAAATTCGATGTTGAAATAGAAACTAAATGGGCTGGTTCGCACGAAGTAACAGGTGAGTTGGAATAATTCCGACTCACGGGTTGCAAACCATAATAAATTCAAACCGTAAGATAAAAACCGAAACGATATGAATAAAGGTTATTATATAATTTATATGTTGATTATCTTAATGACAGCATGTAGCAATGAGGATGAAAATCGTTTAGTACATGATGATACCAAGCTGGAAGGGAAAGGTGATTTTGTCACTCTTTCGAGCCAGGTAAAAGACGTTTCGGTTTTAATCTTCGGTGAAAAAGATGATGCATTCAATTATCAATCGAAGATAAGTTCAGGCTGGGATGCAAATAATCAGGTACAGACAAAGCTCAAACTAGGGGAATATAAGTTTTTGTTTATTAAAACAGCCGGTGACAGTACAACACTTTTTCCCACAGAACTAAAAGCTACAACTAAATTCGAAGATATTCACATCAAAGTGAATGATGATGCTCTGCATCCGGGTTATGTAAAGCCGGTCGATCAAATTTACTTTCCGGAAACAACTCTTCTTGCCGATTCAGTATATACTATCACAGGCCCTACTACCGTAAAAAATAAACTGACAAGAGCAGTAGGTCAGGTTGTGGTCAATGTGCATCGTGTAGCTAAAAACGGTAACGACACAACTCACCTGCCATTTACAAAACCTCAGAATGTAATGGATAATATAGGGGATATAACATTGGATATATCAGGGATCGGTGAATATATAAATATAAAAGAGGGCAAAGGCTCGGTTAAAACGTTCTATACTTTTGATAATACAAAAGCAAAAATAGATGCCAAAGGCTTTGCTTCATTAGAAGGGCCATTCCTTTTCCCTACTGTCGATGAAAATAAAACTATAATAAAAGTAACGGTAAATCCTGCCAGCGACAGCCCTTTCCCTATTTTGAAAACAGAAGTGGAAAGCAGGGTTAAAAGAAACGAACAGATAATTATTACACTCCTCGTTACGTCGACATATCAATTGATTGATATAAGCGTAGATGTAGAACCGATGTCGGATGTGCACGACGGAGATTCAGGAATATGGGAATAACAAAGCTTAAGAAGATATCAATATGAAAAATAAATATATAAAATATTTCCTGCTCATCTTTGCTAGCATGGCATTTTTCTCATGCTCTTCCTCAGATGATTATGTAGAAGAAAATATTCCGGGCAATGAACAGAGCGAAGACGATAAGCCTATTACACTGACTGTCTTGGGTCAACCTTTACCGGATTACTTACAATGTGAAATGTATATTTTCCAGAAGAATTCAACCGCTCAGGATAGTGAATACACGCTGAAGGCTACGCAAACAATTAATCCTAATGGAGATAATAAACTGGAAATAAAAAATATAGATCTTATAGAGAAAACGTATCGATTCCTTTTTATAGCCACTTCAAAAAACTTGGAAGAAGTTTCGCTGACAAAGAAAGACGGAACAGCTCTGGCCCTCGGTCTCAAATGGAGCGATATTATGATCAACTCTAATGAGAAACTTGTTTCGGCTAATAACTATCAGGGATTTGTAGATAAAACTTCTGAAGAAATATTAAGCACTAAAAATATTAATGCAACTCTAACGAGAATTGTAGGAAAACTCAAATTCGATATATACAAAGTCGTAAAACAAGATGATAAATACGTAAGCACAGGAGTCGCTACGCCTCATTTCAATGTATTGGACCGTGTATATAAGATTGAAATAGAATATATGAACCTTACTCAGGGTGTAGTATACGATCAGAACAACAAATTGAAACATCAGGCTATATGGGGTGAGTCGCATAAACAAGAGATAACACCAATTCTTTTCCAGGGCGAAAACCCATGGTTCCGTAATTTTAAGATAGATGAGTCTCAAAAAGTAGATAGCCTGACATATTCGAAGGAAAAAGCAGGAAGCGCACATATTGCAGGTATCTATTGTATGCCTTCCGATAAAAATATGAAAGTCAAACTCATATTCCACTATTACGATACCACGCCTATATGCAACGATAAGAGGGAGCATTATCATGCAAGTAATTGTTATCCTGACATTAATCCGATATGTGGAAAATTGCCGCATATGCATAGTCAATCATGTTATACAGGCGACGAACTGACATGCGGAAAAGAATCGCATGCACACAGAAAAGAATGTTATGACGTGCCTGCTAAATGCGGACTGGAAGAGTATATATATACTGTAGGATGCTTTCCTGAGGAATCTATAGAATTGAACCTGCCGAAAGAAAATTCAGCAACACATGATCCGTTAAGCATCATACCGAACCACTTTACAGTGAATACTGCCCAGATAAGATATAACAGGATAATAGATGTAGGTACAAAGACTTCATTTGAGTTCAATACCGATTGGGAAAATGATAAATAATCAATAAAATATGAAAGCTTATATGATACATAAAATAATAATATTATTGAGCTTGGCTGTATGGTTGCTATCATGTCAGCAGGATGATGCTGATTTTCAATCAGGAACAGGGCAGGCAAAAGAAGAAAGAATTCCTGTAAAAATAGGAGTTTCACTCAATGATATTGATCTGAATACGGGCTATGAACCGATGGGCTCACTGAAAAGCGATCCAAATGAAGTAAAGCTTAGGATAACCAATCAGTACAGGATCGTAATAATGAAAAAAATAAACGATAAGATCATTATAGATTCCATTGCTACAGGTTTAGCTATGAGAACTGCAGGATGGGGCTTGGCAAGCTTTAAGGCCGGACAAAATTTCGATGACTTATATCTCGAACTTACTCCCGGTAAATATTATATTTCCATTTTTACAGGACAAGGCGCCATGGCATGGAACGGCCATATAAGAAGAGGCGGAGTAGTTGCAGATGCTGTAAACGATGGTAGTCATACGTTTGCTTCTACTTACAGAACCGGTACAAAAGATTATTCTAATAATGGGCTGAAATACCTTTCGGAAGAAATCCACACCGGTACTACAACTTTTACTGTACGGAAAACAGAAGATTTACATTCTCAGCCCGACCCGGCACTGGATAATATACATATCAAACTCAAACGGCGCGTAACAAAATTTCGCATTTTGTTGGAAGATCCGCAAGGTATATCCCGCACTGAAGCTTTTGCATATAATGATGCCTCACCGGTTATAAAAGCAGTGATGCCTGCAGTAGAAGGTAAATATGTAGACGGGTTGGATATATGGGGAGAGCCTTGGTATAATCCTGATATAGAAAATAAAAAGATGACTTACTGTACAGAGGCCATGAGCCCGATGTACTCACATCCGAACGGCAATAGGTATTATTTAAGTGTACCTATAGGTCCACGCGTACACTCGCCTTACTTTTTCTCCAAACCCGGTGATGAAGTAAAGGTAATCATCACGGATGCCCTTGTTAATTTTAAATCGAACGAACGTTATTACGTATATAAGGGTGATCCGATAGAAGTTACACTAAAGCATAACAATGTAGATGGAATAGTATTCAATCCAGGCTATTATACCACGCCGGAGCCTACATGGCCGCCTATAAGCGACATGGAGTTGAAGATGAACGGCGGTGTGCATGACAATACATTAGGTATCTACAACAGTTACGCAGAACATAATAAATAATTTATGAAAGATATGACAAAGAAGATAAAAATAATCGGCTTATTCTTATTCGTAGTTCTTTTATCGGCCTGCGTAAAAGACGGTGAAGACTTATGTCCGCCCGAACCGAGATCTTTAACCGGAAGTGCAATAATACATGTGTATGCCGAAAAATTCAGGAACAAATCGCAAAATCCGCTTGATGACAGAGAAGCGGTTTTTACAGACAGAATTACGCACTTACGTTATTTCGTATACAAAAATAATGAACTGCACGATGAAGGAATTATAGACAAATTCCCGAAAGCGGCTCCAAGCAGTTATACTTTTAGCCTATCCGATCTTGAAAAAGGCGAATATAAAATGGTATTGATTGCCAATTCTGCAAAAAAATCATTGACAGGATTAGCGGCAAAATCTGCAAATCTGCTACTTACCTTCCCGGGATGTCTCGACAACGAAGACTACTTCACAGCTGTATTCCCGTTTTCTATAAAGGATGACAGAAATACAGAATATGAAGTCGGACTAATGCGTACGAATGGAGTCATAAGATACACATTCAACAATATGCCTGAAGAAGTGTCTGACATAGAGGTAATAATGAAAAACGTATATCTCGAAAAATGGATAGACGGTGACTATAAGAATATTTGTGAAGCAAATATGAAATATCTGATAACTCCGCGCAAAAAGCAAGCTTGGATAGACGGAGAGTATGTGATAGGCACGTTCCCTACTCCTACAAACGAGTTTTCGGCTTTCCATATAAATCTCTACCGCAACGGAGAACCCGAGCCTTATATGTCACGTATGGTCACAGAAGATCTATCTGTGTTGAGAAACCAGCTGATAGATATCGCTGTGACTTTCAATAACGGAGAACTGGACTTTATAGTAGATCTAGACAGTGACTGGGATGGTTCATCATCGGGGTCAGTGGAAATAGAATAAATAGTAGCAATATAAAATAAGAATATAATGAAAAAAGGAATTATAATATTGGTTTCATTATTACTATCGGTAACGGCATTTTCCCAGCATATAGGTATTAAAAACAACCTTGTCTATGATGCTACCCTGACTCCCAATCTGGGTTTGGAAATCGGTTTGGGTAAAAAGTCAACACTCGACCTGAATGTAGGTTACAATCCGTTTACTTTCAGCGACCATAAGAAGTTTAAGCATTGGCTGGTTCAGCCGGAATACAGGTACTGGTTTTGCGAAAAATTTAACGGGACGTTCTTTGGTGTGCATGCACACGGGGGAGAGTTCAGTGTTGCAGGCAAGCATCTTCCATTCGGTATATTCCCTAATCTGGAAGGATATCGTTACGAAGGATATTTCTACGGTGGAGGCATCAGTATAGGTCATCAGTGGATATTAAGTAAGAGATGGAATTTTGAAGCCTCTATCGGTGTTGGTTATGCCCGTATAGAATATGACAAATATCCATGTCCGAATTGCGGTCCTAAGATAGAATCGTCACATTATAATTACTGGGGGCCGACCAAAGCTACAGTCTCATTTATTTATCTTATCCACTAAACAAGTATAAACATGAAAAAGCTAAAATTATACATTCTTGCTATTTTAATAAGCTTTCCGGCATTTTATATGCAGGCTCAGGTGATAGTCAATAGTGGGATAAGATTTTCCTCGGTAGAGGTTAATCGCAATGGGAATGAAATACTTATGAAATTCTCCATTTCCTCTATAAATGCCAATCTGGGTACACAGGAAATGGTAGTTCTTACACCTGCCGTGAAATCGGCAACGGGAAGTATTATCCGTGAGTTTCCACCGATTGTAATTACAGGCGATGTACGTGCTAAGGCCTTATCGCGTGCTTTGGGTTTCGGGTCTTACGAATTCCCTGTTGCTCCTCAACTGATAATAAAGGAAAGCATGACAAACGATATACCGATCATGCTGAACATGCCGTATTCGGAAGAATTGCACAATGCTACGCTTATAGTAAAAGAAGAGCGGATCGGTTGTGCCTGTGAAAATGAATATACTAACGAATATGATCTGCTGAGGCCAATATTACCGCCGATATTTAATCCGAATTATAATGTTTCATACATAACACCTCCTGTAGAGGAAGTGAAAAGACGGAGTGAAACATACAATGCACGTCTTAATTTCAGACTCAACAGATACGAGATATTACGCGATTTCGAGAATAATGCTGCAGTATTAGCCGAAGTTGATAAAGTTATAAATGAAGTAAGGAATGACAAAAATCTGACAGTGAATGAATTTCAGATTACAGGTTATGCTTCACCGGAAGGTAATTTCAACAGCAATATGAAGCTCTCCGAAAACAGGGCGAAATCTTTTGTAAATTATCTGAATTCTACTTACAATATCGACCCGTCGATGATTAAAGTCGACTGGAAAGGTGAAGATTGGGATGGATTGAGAAAGGTTGTTGCCGACCTGAATATAGCTGATAAAGAATCTGTATTGGATATTATAGATAATGAATCGAATATCGATGTACGAAAAAATAAATTGAAACAGTTGTCGGGTGGTGAAACATATAGGATGTTGCTTCGTGACTATTACCCTCCACTTCGTAGGAATGAGTACACTATATCTTACATTGCCCGCAACTTTGATTTGAATGAAGCTAAGGAACAGATCAAGACTAAGCCGAATCTACTGAGTCTCAATGAGATGTTTATTGTAGCAAATTCTTATCCAAAGGATAGCCGTGAATTCAGGGAAACGTTCGACATCGCAACCAGAATTTATCCGGATAGCCCGATTGCCAGAATGAACACTGCGAGCAGTGCTCTCGAAAGAGGAGAAACCGATATGGCAATATCCCAATTGCAGGGAATAGACTTGCCAGAGGCATGGAACAATCTGGCTATAGCTTATATAAAGAAAAAAGACTACGAGAGAGCAAGACAATACTTCCAGCGTGCATCTGATGCCGGGCTGGGAATAGCGACAGAAAACGCCGATCAGCTATCTAAATGGTTGGATACTCAATTCTAAATGTTGATAACCTGTTCCTTACCGGAACAGGTTATTTTTTTCGACAATTCCTGTCAGATTTCCGTAATGAGTCAGGCTCAGACGGTGCATGGCTCTTGTTACTGCAACATATAGCAGATTCTTATCAATTTCTGAATGATAGTTGTTATCATCAGTATGCGGTATTATAACTTCGTCGAATTCCAATCCTTTAGCCATATGCGTCGAGGTGATAATAATACCTTTTACAAAAGCAATACTCTGAGCGGATAGAAAATATATTTCCTTTACAGATTCTTTAAGATGCTCATATAATTCTTCTGCCTGGTGTTCATTCTTACATACAATTCCCAAGGACTTATAATCAGATTTTCTGAACTTTTGGATAAGTTCTATTATACCTCTGATTTCTTCTTCCGGGTTTTTATAATCTACAATCTGAGGCTCTTCTCCATGTCGTTCGACTGCCTTGAGTTCATTGTTATATCGTATCTTTTGTGCAAATTCCGTAATTTCATAGGTGGAGCGGTAGCTTTTGCATAGTTTCATTACTTCTCCTCCTACTAAAGAATTACTAATCATATCGGCAGTAGACGAACCATAAGGATTTACCGATTGATTAGAATCCCCGAGAACAGTTTTTCGGCAAGGATATAGTTTCTGTATTATTTTATATTGTATAGGAGAGTAATCCTGCATTTCATCTATAAGCAGGTGCTTTATACCGGAATGATTTTTTAATCCCTCTAATGCAATATGCAGGTATGCTAATGGCGCGAGGTCTGCATATTCGAGAATATAACCCTTTTGTATTTTAAACATTTCCGGTTTGCCTGTCCATTTGAAGAAATCTTTATACACTTGTAGGTCATTATTTCCGGCAAACATTTTCTTAACTTCTTTTTTCAGCAAATTACATTCTGCTGTAGATAAAACTACCCTGTATTGTGTTTTCAGGCTGTCGGCAATGTATTCCGTCATTATTTCGAACCGCTGCCGCATAGGGTAGCGGTGGAATCTACGAAATTGTTCAGCAATATATTCTGCAGGAACAGTGATATATTTAGTTACTTTCACATCTGCCGCATGGAAGTAATTATTCTCGATATGCAGAATAAATTTATCGAGTTGGGATACGAAATCTAATGTAGCCTTATAACGGATTCGCTCGATAAATTCTTGTGAGGGTTTTCCCGACAACTCCGCTACCTGTTCGAAAAAGGTCTGAAACTTATATTTGTTATCTATTATTTTCGATAATATTTGTTCCATGCTTGCTTCGGGTACTGTTTCTTCTCCCAGTTCGGGAAGCACGTTTGATATATAATCAGCAAAGACACGGTTAGGAGAAATAATAAGGATATCTTTTGATGAGATGCTTCCTTTATGTGCATATAGAAGATAAGCTATACGATGCAATGCAACAGAAGTTTTACCCGAGCCGGCTACTCCCTGAATAATGAGAGTATTAGCTTCTTCGTTACGGATAATGCTGTTTTGCTCTTTTTGAATCGTTGTCACAATGTTTTTCATCTTATCATCAGCATTAACGCTGAGCTCTTTTTGCAAGATATCATCGTGAACGGTCAGCGAACTTTCTATCATATATTCCAGAATCCCTTTTCTGATACGATATTGGCGTTTCAGGGAAATATTTCCATTTATTCTTTCGCCTGTGGGGGTATTATAATGGGCCTTTCCGAGTTCATTGTCATAGAACATACTCGAAACAGGTGCACGCCAGTCATAGATTATGTTTGATTTATTGATTGGGTCATAGAATGTATGAATTCCGATATAAACAGGAATAACTTGGCTTCCTTCCTTTTTTTCTTCAAAATCGATTCTACCGAAATAAGGAATATCCAGAATCTTTCCAAGCCGCTTGCGCTTCTCAATGACATTTTCGCCCTGAGCAAAATGATTGAGGATACTTTCCCGCATCGACCGTATCTCATGGGGATCGATATCTTTATTCGACCATAAATATTCTTTATATTCCTGCAAGGTATCTACATGTTCTTTTACAGATGTATCTGTGTGGTTTATTGTACTTTTCAGCAAACAAATTACTTGTTGCAAATACTCTTTTTCCTGTTTCTCCGTTTTATTAAATATCATTTCTGTGAAATTTTGAAAGGTAATGAAAGCTGACTTCAGGCTTCCTGTAAATGGGAATGTAAAATTATAAGATTGTTTATATGCCATAAATAGCTATTTATAGCTATGAAGTGTGTAGCTTTGTTACTTAAACGGATATAAAACTATGACTGATATAACTATCGAACAGGCAAATCTACAAGACCTGAAAGAGATACTGCAACTTCAGAAAGAAGCTTTCGTAACGGAAGCAGAATCACATGGGAATTACGATATTGAGCCGTTGAAACAAACATATGAATCTATTTTATCTGAATTTCAGACTCATCTGTTTTTAAAGGCTATGTATGAAAACAAAATTATCGGTTCGGTAAAATACAGGGCTATAACCGATATAGTATGGGTGGGAAAGCTAATAGTAAATCCTTTGTTCAGAAAACGGGGAATTGGGAGGAGATTATTAACGGAAGTTGAGAATCTTAATCCGGATGCAGCTAAGTTTCAGCTCTTCACCGCAGCATTGAGCATCCATAATATAAGATTATATGAATCTGTAGGATATGAAGTTCATAGTACATATAAAGATGAGAATCAATCCGATCTGGAAATGGTAGAAATGATTAAACTGATTAATCGATAATCCTGAGGCTTTTAGCCTTATTTATTGCCTCAATAGAATTATTTACCCCTAACTTTAAGAGGATATTCTTCCGGTGATTACTTACTGTATAAATACTTATATCCAGTTTATCGGCAATTTCTTTGCTCAATAGCCCTTCACCGATCATTTCTAATATTATTCTTTCTCTGTTTGTAAGTAGTATTTCAGTATCAGATGTTATCAGATTAGTTATAATTTCTCCCGTCTTTATATTCATGCACGAATATTTAACATTATCAGATAGAGTCTGATCCGGCGAGATATCCATTACACCCATTATCATCCAAGCCTTGTCATTGCAGTCTGTCTGTATTACTTGCTGTCGGCTTATGATATTCATATATTGTCCTTTGGCGTTCAGCATGCGGAACTGATAGCTATTCTTATAGTCATTTCTGTTTTCGGGTGAAAGGGAATAAATAAATCGGCTATGCTTTATTTGAATATCCGTCATTTTATCACGATCATCGGGATGGATTCTATCTTCTATAAGATCACCTTGTTTCCTGATATTTTTAATCCATGAAAGATTGTAACCGAAGATTTCAGAAAAGCTGTCTGAAGCGAAATCGTATCTGCTTTTGAATACATCCACAGTAAATAAACAACTTTGACTTATTCGTGACATTTGATATATTAATTCTCGTTTTTGTCTCCAGAAATCATAATCTACATCAAGATTGCTTATCCGCTGCCTTGACCACATTTCTTTAAGGATTAGTCTATTAGAAATCATAATACAAATATACAAAGTGTTCTCTTATAGATCATAAATAAAAGGGTTTAAAGCTCTATGCATTTAAACCCTTTTAACTATGATATTATAAATCCATTTCTTATTTTACCTCTTTCTCTTTAATCTTAAAGGTAACAAGATTAGCTTTATGGTCTGTAGGCCAAATGCCATTAGGTATAATGAAAGAATCCTCAGAATCTTTTTCTTTTACCTTTCCTTCGACAATAGTCTCTTCCGGCCCTACAATTGAAGCACTAGTCAATGTCCATAACGGATTAGGATAATAGTATACAAAATCTATGCGGTCTCTTTCATCTGCTTCGGGAGCCCATGCCAGTTTCTTTACATCAACAGAGCTATTAGCCGATGGAAATGTGAATCCGGGATATTTTACAGCATCAGGATATAATTCCCTGTAGGAATCTTTCATACCCATATCGGTCAACATTACCGAACAATCCCAGTTGATTACCATTCCATTATGATCTCTCAAATCCTTGGTGTCGGCTTGCCAGTCCATATGTGAAGGTTCATTGAAATCACCGCCGATAAGAATAAGATTGCCTTTTGCTATCTCGGCTTTCGCTTCTTCTACAAATAATGTTATGGCCTCATCCCTCTGCGATTTCCGGTTAGCTCTAAGCACCGAATCGGCATCTAGAACGGGAGCATCCAGTTTTTTCCATGTTTCTCCGCTATATCCGCGAGGCATATAGCACTCATAGTGCATATAATCGAGATGTGCAGAATATACAGCCAAAGTGTTGCCTGCTACGGTGATATATGATTTTATTATCGGGCCGTTTCTTTGAGTATGGCAGCATTCTTGCTGGCTATCGATCTTATATTTCGAAATGAATCCTGCGCTATAGTTCGTTGTCTGCCCGTAATATGTCTTATTCAGGCTCTTTAAAGTATCCAGCAACTGCGGGATAAAATTCTTATTAGACCCGCCGGATTCACTCAGTAATACTACATCGGGATCGGTTTGCTGAATAATGCTAACCAAGCCTGAAAAACCTCCCGGAACAGTCAACGTCTGATGCCAGATATTTATCTGCAATACTTTAAAGTCCTGAGTCTTTTCTTTTGTGGTGCATCCGGCCAAAATCCCGCACGACATAAATAACAGAAGAAAAATAATCTTTCTCATTATATTTTATTTTAAAATCCACATCAGAGCATTAACATCATCACTGCCACCAAATTGGCGTTTCAGCGCTTCGTCTACGCTTTCTCTGTTGTAATCCAATTCCCGCTGGTCATACATCCAACGCATAGGCATCTTGTTTGGATCTGTATTAAGATTCGTTTTCGGATTTATCGGTATTACAGGATAACCTGTTCTGCGGTAATCATAATAACTTTCCCAAGGATGCTGAATAAATGACGCCAGATATTTCTGTGTAATAATCTTCTTCAAATCGTCCTCAAATGAAGCGGAGGTCAAAGATAGCTGAATATCCGGATTTGACAAATAGTTGTTAATATAAGCATCGGTCATCATACGTCCATGATGAAATCTCGTTTCGTCGGGTGTATGCTTTACAATAAATTCCATACTGGCTCTGATTCCTTTAAGATAATAATCATTTGCATTCCCTGTTATCCATTTTCTCAGGCAGGCTTCTGCAAGTATAAAGTTTTGCAGTGCATAACCCAGTCTGATCAATGGCTCTGCTGTTTCAATCTCCGTATATCTAAGATTTATACAGGTATAATCCTCTGTAGTTTGTTTACTTTTAATCTCGTCGAAAGGAGCGACCGGATTTGTGCCCGGATATGCCTCCCATTCATCTTCTTTATATCCTTGTTCAAGTTTTACCGGAGCCGGCTTGCCATAGTAGAACAACCGATAATCGTCATAATCTCTTAGCATATTGATTATAAAGTCCGAAATCACATAGTATTTAGTAAATACATTCTTGTTCTTAAATAACGGACATATCATAGATGACTCTGTACCATATACCAGTTGCAGATTATCATCATTAGACTCCATCAGGCTTTGTTCTGCTACAATTTTGGCGAACCGTTGCTTGATATTCATGTCAGTATCCGATTCTTTTTTCGACATATTCATCAAAACTCTTAATTGCATAACAGAAATCGCTTTTTTCCATTTATCAAAATTGCCATTGTAGACGAAATCTCCTTCTATCGTTCCTTTTTTATTTGAAAACAACGCATAAGATTTGTCCAAATCGTCCAGTATTTGCTTCATCACATCTTTTTGTGTATCATATTTCGGCTTCACAGTGCCCGTTTCTCCTTTGAGGGCATCGCTATATGGTATATCGCCCAAATACATACTTATGTCATATAACCTGTAAGCAATGATAAATTTTGAAAGGGCTTCATAAGCATCCTTGTCGATTTCCTCAGCCAGCTCGACCATTTTAAGAGAATTAGTCAAGCTTTCATATGCGCCGAAGCCTGTCCTCCAGAACCTGTTATAATAGAGATCTTCCAACTTTTCTGCAACAAATATTTGCTTTGGTACGGTTGTATAGTCTACATAGTCCTTACCTCCGCTTTTATACATCATATCTGTCAATTGCCCTAAAACCAGAAGAGAAGGTTTTACTTTTATAGTCGCATCAGGGTTATTATTTATTTTTTCAAATTCGCTGCATCCAGCTAGCTGGATGAGTAGCAAAATGAGTAGGTAGCTATAATATTTTTTCATTTCTTTTTCGTATTAAAAGTTTAACTGAACATTGAATCCCACATATCTGATAGAAGGTGAATTGATGTCTTCGGTATCGCGGTCAGGATCGGAAAACCTGAAATCTTTCGTCCAGATTAATAGGTTTTGCCCTACAAGAGATATATCAGCTCCTTTGAGTTTTACCTTTTCGCAGATACTTGCCGGTAAAGAATATCCTATCGATAATTCTCTGAGTTTAAAGAATGTTTTCTTATCCAGTATGTTACGCCTGTTGCTCATATAATAATTACGCATATATGTTTCGTATGATACTTCTACATCGTTAGGGACAAACACGCGTGTATCCTTGGTGATATTTCCATCTGAGTCATACTCTACGGTTCCAGAATCAATCTTAACACCTTGCCCTATATAATTTTTCATTCCGTTTACTACTTCATCATATCTCCATTGATTGTCGGAATCTATGTGGCGTCCTGCATGCCATAATCTTTGATCCATATAGTTGAACATCACACCACCTATACGTCCGTCTATTGACATATTAAACCTGAAATTTTTGAATTTGACGGAGTTGCTCCATCCAAAAATCCAGTCCGGATTTGTATGTCCTGCAAACGATGGATAGTCACTAACTTTAGGCATACCATTGTAATGGATTATGTTTCCGTCCGGGTCTCTTTCCCATTCGTACATATCCAGCCACCACCAGCTGGCCCCGTCGTGTACCCAAGGTTTCTTTGTAGAATACTCTTCATCCACTTTGTGATAGTAATAGCGGTCCAATGCCCAGTTTATACCCGAATTCCAAGTCCAGTCCTTTGTTTTTATGATATCACCGCTTATAGCAACTTCAAAGCCCCGGCTCAATTGCTCTTCGCCGTAATTGATAAGTGTTGATCCGAAGCCGGTAGCAGAACTCATCCGTGCATGAGTTTGCAAATCATATTCTTTTTTTCTGTAATATGCGAAGTCGAATTTCAATCTGTTATCGAAGAAATGCATACTTGTTCCTAATTCGAATGCTTCAGTCGATTTTGGACGTAAAGTGACGTCACGGATTGATTTCGGATAGAATGCCGCTTTCTGAAGCCCCCAATATTTATCCGAAATACTGTATGTCTGATTGATTTCATATACTTCTGCCGGATGTTTTGTCTGTGACCACGAAGCCCTGATTTTCCAGAAATCCGCCCATTTAGGCATCGGTAAAAATTCAGACATGATAACACTTCCCGATACCGACGGGTAGAAAAAAGATTGTTCGGATTCGTCGAGAGTCGATACCCAGTCGTTACGTCCTGTAAATTCTAGGAACACTCTACTTTTCCACGAACCGCCTACCTTTCCATAGAAACTGTTGATCTGGCGCTTTTTCACGGATGAAGATGTGCTTGCAGGGTCTATAGACGATTTTAGAGAATAATAACCCGGTAGCATCAATCCGTTTTCGGTTGAAGAGAAATGTCCATCCTGCTCATAGAAGTTAATTGCCCCACCAAAGAAACTATCTATATTGAAATCACCGACATTCCGATTAACCATGGCAATCATATCACCATTTACACTATATCCCGTATTGTTTGTTATCGAGTACGAGCCTTCTTTCTTAGCGCGGGAACTTAGAGCCTGACGCGATTCTACACGGTTACGATACATGTCTACCCCGACACGGGTAACCAATTTAAACCATTTTGTAAAATCATAGCTCACATTGGCATAACTGTTGGTATAGTCGTAGTGAGAAGGATTTACCCTTTCGTGAGCAAGAAAATAAGGATTATCGTACCAATCGGGATCCATCCAGTTTTGTTCAACATCGGTCTTGCCTTCTTTCCAGTAATTTTTATAATCGCGAATATCATACTCGGCACCTGTCCACAACATCAGGTTATAGAGATAACTTCCTTTTCCGTATCCTGTACCGTTAGTATTGGTATGGTATCGTTTGTTATAAGTAATACCTGCATCCATGCTGAGTTTTTGCCATTCCAGATTTCCGGCTACAGAGAATGTGAATTTATTCTGTTTTGCATTCGGAAACTGTCCTTTATTATAAACATGGGTCAAGGATGTCCTGAAATTACCATACTTTCCTTTTTGCGTAACACTTATATTATTGTTGGTGACAAATGCTGCTTCTGTAAAATTCTTTATATTGTCTTTGCCTTTAGAGACCAATTCCATTTCTTCCAGTTCGTAGGTATATGGATTATATTGTTTTGCAGTGCGGCCGATGTCCAGTTTGTCGCCCCATACGTAGTCTCCGGGTGCATAACGACCTCCCGAACCAGAGCTGTAGGATGTCTGTACTTCCGGGAATTTCAGATAACCTGCATGAAACATGGTATTACTATTAACTGATATGTTAAGGCCTTCCTTGCTGTTTTTCCCATTTTTTGTGGTTACCATGACAGCGCCACTGGCACCTTTCGATCCGTAAAGAGCCGATGCAGTGGCTCCTTTCAGGATGTCGATAGATTCTATATCATCGGCGGCTATATCACTCAGGCTTATATTGTAAAAAGGAACTCCATCTACAACAATAAGCGGAGAATAACCACGTAATTCTATACTAGGCGCGGCAGCAAATTCAGTACTGTTTTTTACATTCAATCCCGCAACCTTTCCGGTAAGTGAAGTAGCAAAATTGACTCCTTTTACATTGGTTAGGTCTTCTCCTTTCACTTTCTGTACAGAGTAGCCCAGGGCTTTTTCTTCTCTCTTAATACCGAGAGCCGTAACTACTACTTCATCCAACAATTTCGGATTTTCTTTCAATACAATTTTGTAATAGTCCTGAGCCGTTACTTTTATTGTCTGCGTAGTGTATCCGATATAAGAAATAATAAGGGTAGCTCCTTCAGGAACATTCAGGGTGAACTGGCCGTCTATATTTGTTATATTACCTATCTTCTGGCCTTCTACAGTAACATTCGCCCCGATAATAGCTTCACCGGCCTCATCGACTACCAATCCGGTAATTTTGCGGGCATATTGCACAAATGCATCCTGCTCGGCTTTATCGAGAATTCCTTTTTTTGACAGAATAATATTTTTGTCAAGTATTTTATAAGTAACATCTGTACCTGCAAATACTTCATTTAAGATCTGGAATACATTCTTATTGTGAACATTTACAGATACAACACGCTTAACATCTATCTGGTTATCATAGAAAAATGTCATTTTAGTTTCAGATTCTATCTGATTCAATACATCTTGTACTTTGACATTCTCCATCTTCAGGGACAAACTTGTTTTTTGCGCATAACTATTTGTAGCATAGCTCATAAGTGCAAAAAAAGAAAGGAAAAAGCATAAGAGTTTCATAGTTAGTGGTAGTTTAAGGGAAATGTTGAGGATCTTTTTTAAAATCCACACAGTTTGGTAACAAAGATTATTTGTCATAACTTTAAATGTTTTTGGTTATAAATCGTTTATTTAAACTTATTGAATAAGCTTTATAACTTGTATACGAGGAAATACAGCAATATTTTCTCGTATACTTTTTTCTAAGGTGACCTTGGTGTGTGTGTTTTCATATTTACTATAATTTTAAGGTGGAAAAAAGGTTAATTCATTTAATATAATTCTATAGTTTGTTTTTTGGTTAATGTATCTTTTGGTTCAGATTGTTTTGCTTCGACAACATATTGTATTCCGGATGAAAAACGAAGATGTTCTAATATTCTGAATAGGTATTGCCCTTCGAAAGTACCTGTATAGTGATGCTGCTTCAGCTTCTCGTTTTTAATGACAAATTGAACATCGAACCTTCTGGAAAGCTGCATTAATACTTCTTCTAAAGGTGTATCCCGTAAAACTATTCTGCCGTCCTTCCATGCAATATCGGTATCTACTATACACGCCTGTCCTTTGATAGTTTTATTGTTTTTATCGAATACAACCTTTTGGTCGGGAATAACATTTACCTTTTTTCGTTGATTGGCTGCATTGTTATAAGCCATAGTTACACTTCCCGAAACTAATGTTAGTGCCGTGAAATCATCGTCGGGATATGCTACCAGATTAAATTCTGTTCCTGTAACTTCTACCTGTACTGCATCTTTTGTATTCACAATAAAGGGCTTATCAGCCTTTTTAACTTCAAAATAGCCTTCACCTTCCAAACTAACAGTACGGGTTTTTTCATCGAATTTATTCGGATATTTTAAAACTGAACCCGAATTAAGAAAGATTTTTGTACCGTCCGGCGTATACAGGGATGCGGTCATTCCGGAAGTCACTTTAACTTCTATATATTCTAATGGCTCGTTGTCGGATAATAAAATGTAAGATAAAGCTCCTATCAGAGGAATGAGTAGAAATGCAGCTACCTTTTGTAGACGTTGTAGCAGAATTCTACGTTTTTTACTTTTTAGTTTTGTATTAAATGTATCCAATGCATATTCACCGTCTATAGATTGTATGGTATTAGCCGTATCTGATGCAAGGTATATGTAATATATATCTTTAGCAATTTTCTTATTTTTTTCAGATTCCAGAATCCATCTTTCTACAGCCTCTCTCTCATCAACAGGGAGATTTCCTTCAAAATACCGGAGAAGATCAGATTCTATTTGCTCTTTATATGGGTCTTTCATATTATTCTTTTTATATATGGCAATCCTAAGATAAAATATCCTAACCGGATTTTCATTTTTTTTTAATTATCTTTGGTTTATCATGAAAAAACACAACTGATACTATGTATAACAACGAATCCGACGAAGACTTATTAACATTGGTAAAAGGCGGAAACAAAAAAGCTTTTGATGCTTTCTTTTTGCGTTATTATGCTTCCTTATGTGCTTATGCGAAACAATATGTAAAAGCTGAGGATACGCATGAGGCTGTTCAGGATGTAATGATGTGGGTATGGGAAAATAGTGAAAATATCAAAATATCGCAGTCTGTACGTAGTTATATATTTGGTGCGGTGAGGTATAAGTGCCTGAATATTATCAACAGTAATTCTACGAAGAAAAGGGCGATGAATATCTTACATGAAGAAATGATGGATATATACGAATCTCCCGATTTTTATATATTACAAGACCTTACAGAAAAAATTGAAGATGCAATAAACAATTTACCCGATTTGTATCGGGAAGCATTTATCAAAAACCGGTTTGAAAATAAAACTTATCAGCAAATAGCAACTGAACTCGGCGTATCACCTAAAACTATAGATTATAGAATACAACAGGCATTGAAGATTTTAAGAGTTAGCCTTAGAGAATATTTGCCTTTACTTTCCTTTTGGCTATTTACCGATTTGTAAACCATTATGAAATTAAAATGCTATGATTCAAACTTGATAAAGTTCAAATCATAGCAAATTTCTAACAAACTAAAGTTCTCTACCCTTTCGAACGTTGATTCACATTAATAACTAATATATTCTCCTCTATGCCTGTCGTTATTGAACAGATAAGGATAATATTTCTTTATTAAGGTTATGGCTTGTGGTGAAAGATCATTAATTAATTTTGGTTTGTCCTGAGGGCGGGTTCCTTTTTGGTTGATATCCCCCATTAAGCTCCACTTCCTAGTCATATCTGTAGGTTCTTGTGCTTTGAGATTGTAATTGGTAAAGTCTATGACGTATTCTTTTCCCCAATTCTTCTGCCAGTCCTTTATCAAAGCCAGTCTGAAATCCTTATTCATAAACCAGTACATTTTTAGGTTACTATCAGAACCTCCAATCCCCGAACCTTTTTGTTCGAAACGATAATTGAAAGAATTATCCTTGTAATGTTCTCTCCACAGCAATCCGAAGTCACCTTGAGTGATAAGCTTTACATCAGGCCAGTTTCGCTTTATTTCATTAACCAAATCTTTCAGACCATCATTAGGTAAGCTCTGTTCCCAGCAGGTTGTTACCCAAGCAAACCCGTTCAGGTCAAAGCCTTTGTCGAAGTGAATTGCCGCTGAATGCATCATTTGAGTCAAACCTGTCAGTTTCCCATATGCAAAGATTGTTTCAATAGGAGTAACGCCCATCCGGCTGTTAAATCCGCCCTCAAATCCCGGTCTTCTGGCAGCTAGAAAATCAAGTGTCCAACCATCGAGATTCACACAGTCTATAAAATCGCTTTTACCTTGCGCCGGTTTGCAGAAATGCTCTTTCGAAGGATAAAAAGGATATGAAACAGCTCCATCACCATCCTGATTGTCAATTGAAAACTGGCTGAAAATGTTACCCTGACATACATGTATACCCTCCTTTTCGGCTAAATATTGCTGGTTTTCGGCAGCCAGGAATCCAGCAAGTACGCTTTTAGGGCGGAAGCCGTTACCTACCATTTTACTTACTTTTGCCAGACCATCGTGCAAATCCTTGTTTACCTGTTCGCGGGTATTGTATGCATTTGCAAAATATGCGCCCGGAATGAAAGTAATATCGTCTCCGTATTTGTGATGATACTCTACTACCAGTCTGCGTATTTCTTTATAATTTTCTGCTGGATCGTCTAATGCCAACCAGCTGAAAGCCCATGTAATACTTGCTTCGGGCAGTTCTGAGGCTATCGCCTCGCGAAATGCTTTCACCTTTTCGGGAGTATGGAGATGACGCTCGTCCCGGCCTTCATTTCTATCGCGGGCTACTTCAATCTGGTTTACCCTTATAATGGTATTTATCGTTAAAAAACGATGTCCCATCAATTGGGTCGGTTTTTCCTGTGCATTGCTTTTAAGTATAAAATTTACTAGAAAGATAACTAGTAAAATTGCAGTTACATTTGTTTTTTTCATTTTCGTTAATGTATAAATAAATCATCTATTTCTTAAACGGTTTTGCAGAATACGGATCCTGCAAAACCGTTTAAGATATCAAACAAGATCATTATGTATGTACATCTCTTCTGTATTATACATCCTAATTGATAGCACCCTGATTAGCCTCAATCGGCCATCCCGGATTTTGATATATAGGAGAAGTAGAAACATCATTAGACTGAGAGGTAATTAAAAAATGCTGTATATGAATAGGTGACAGATAATGTGCCATTGCCCATTTATAACCACCTACGACCAATGATTTTGATGAAATTTCGTATGGACGGAGATATTCGCTTAATGTTGGTGACGAAACATTTGCTGCAGTGTTATCCAATCCATAACTAAGTATAGTTTTACCCTCCTTATCATTATACCATTCTTTCATAGGTCCCCATAACTTAAATCCTTCGATATGATACGGTGTTGAAATCATCTGGTCCATAGCCCTCCATCTTTTCAAATCCATATATCGTAATCCTTCGGCTATAAGTTCCGAGCGGCGTTCTCTGCGTATATTATACAGAGTAGGATTGATAAGTTGATTGCCCGAATAAGCCCCCCAATCGTATTTTGCCTCCTCACTCATATTGGTGGCGGCAATTGTTTTAGTATAATCAGGGTCAACTTTGGCTCTGTTCCTTATTTTTTTCCAATAACCATCAGCCTTACCATCGATTGTCCCATTTTTCTCATAACATGCTTCCATATAATTCAGGTATGCTTCAACCGCCCTGAAAGCAATACTTGCTGTATATGACGCTGTACTACCGCAATGTTTTGCATCGTAATTATTCCCTTTTCTTAAAACGTAACCTGTCGGAAAAGAATAAGCATAATTCCTGTTAGTAATATTAGGAATAATTTCGATAGGTGTTGCATGTGTTCCTTCGCTCGATTCGTATAATACATTTATTTGTCCCGGTTCTTTCAAGAATAACCATAAACGGCCATCCCTGTTCTTTCTTACATCCGATATATAATCATCACCGCTATAACCTGCTCCGGGAGCGTATATAGGTAAGCCATTCGCCATTAGATATGAATTAACCATACCTCTCGTTGTGCCGACGTCACCATTTCCAAGTTGTGCTTGTTGTACTGCTCCATGTACGAGTCCAAGCCCCTTATCATATCGCCGCCACAATAATACTTCGTCATATCCGGACAAATCCTCCGAACCGAACATATCATGATATGGATTGACTGGATCGGATACACTCTGCTGCAGTACACCGTTATTCTCTACCAGTTCTATTTTATCTGCCACTGCTGAAGCTGCACTCATTGCCTCAGTAAGGAAAAAATCTATTTCATTATCAATACTGCCTGAAGGAAATGTATAGCCCGAATTATAATCTTTTTTTGCACCCGGCCAATCTTTACCGTTAGGAACAAATGCCGTATTCTTGAAATATTTTAGCCAAGTACCTTCGAATAAGGCCGCCCGCGATTTGAATAGTTGGGCGCTCGGTTTTGAAATACGGTTTCTACCTCCGGGAGCATCATCGAGTAACAAAGTGATAGCATTGTCCAGATCGGAAATGATAAAACGTGCAACTTCATTTCTAGGCGACCTTTTGCTGGCCTCGATCAAAGGCGCTTTTTCATCGGGTAATACAGTCGTTATAATCGGATAGTCACCGAATTTTTGTAATTTATCAAAGTAAGCCAATGCTCTTAGAAAATGCATTTCGCCAATATAATGTTTGATATTATCCGGATTGCCGCTTATACTTCCTTCTTCATACTTTGGCATTACTTTATCAAAAAAATAATTGCAACTGAATATTTTAGAAAACTCCCAGTCTCCGCCGTTTACTTCCACTTTCCATTGTCCCGGTACATACCTGTTATCGTAATTTCTTTCCGCCATATTATCAGTATGCTTGTCCATGTCGAAAATGCCGTAATTACCAGACATACTGTGAGATAAAATTAAGTCGGGATACAAGCCATTAGCATAGGCGGCCAATTGTGATTCTTCCGTCAAATAAACTTCAGGAGTTATCTGAGAAAGGGGTTCTTTGTCCAGAAAATCATTACAGCCAATGAGGGTAGTTATAATGAATATACTAACTATGTATTTTAATATATGTTTTTTCATTATTCTTCGAATTAAAAGTTAACACTAACACCAAATGATATTGTTTTTGATAACGGGTAAACATTTCCTCCCCAACCTCCGTCGATAGTTTCAGGGTCGAATGTCTTCAGCATACTTGTTCCTGTCCATAAGTTTTCGCCCGAAACATATACACGTAGTTTGGAGATAGGTGTATTTCTAATAACAGACTCAGGTAAAGTATATCCCAGTTGGATGTTTTTGAGTCGTATATATGCTGCGCTTTGCAAATAACGGGTCTGAGTATGGTGATTTCGTGTCGAATTGAAGAGAGGACGTGGAAAATATGCATCGAGGTTTTGTCCTAGTTCATGGTCGGGGCTTGCGCGGAAATAATCTAAATGCGGCTCCATACAAGTTGAGTTCCAGATATTGCCCCATGCTCCCCAGAAATAGAAACTGTTCTGGTAAAAGTCACGTTTCATAACCCCCTGAAAAAATGCCCTAAAATCAAATCCTTTGTAATCTGCTGTCAAATCCAATCCGAATTGGAAACGTGGAGAAGTATTGCCAATTATTTCCCAATCGCCATGGTCGCTTATCGTATTAGCTCCTCCGTCGATTTTGCCATCTCCGTTGGTGTCGGCATACATAATATCACCTGCTCCCCAATTACTGCCTAATGCGTCCTGTCCTCCATTTGGCAAACTGGCTAAGTGGTTTTTCATTTCTTCATCGGTTTTAGCAATTCCGATAGTTTTATATCCCCAAATCTCACCCATTTTAACTCCTGCTACATAGGTTGATAATGCACCTGTCTCGTTAGGATATCGGGTAATTTCGGTTTGTGAATCGGCAAGTATGAATCTGGCCCCATATCCGAAACCAGACGGTAGAATGTCATTCCATGACACTGACAATTCAAATCCATAGGTCTTTAAGTCAGTATTGTTAGTTTTGGGAACACCGGTTCCCAATGTAACAGGTAGTTCAGGTGCAGGACCAACCATGTCTAAGGTTTTTCGCTGATAATAGTCGAAGGAGGCATTTAACCTGTTCCGAAGCAGGCCAAAATCTACAGCAATATTCCATGTGTTTATTCTTTCCCAAGTCATTGCTGTACTAACTAAGCCGGGCGCATAGGCCACATTCGGCTTTGCGCCATTGATAAGCCAATTGCCGGCCGATGCTTTTGCATCGACATACTGATAGGTAGGATACCAACTGGTTGTATTCTGGTTTCCCAATTCACCATACGAGCCGCGTAGTTTTAGCAGACCGATGCTTCTTTGCAGTGGCTTAAAGAAATCTTCATTTGCAATATTCCAGCCGACTGAGAATGAAGGAAATAACTTCCAGCGTTTATCGGAACGGAAACGTGAAGTACCGTCGTACCTCATATTGACTTCGAGTAAATACTTCTCTTTGTAGTCGTAATTTATCCTTCCGAAAAATCCGGCAGTAGACCAATGATTATCAGCACCTGAAACACTTGGCGGAACTATTTTTCCATTTGCATCAGTTCCACTTGTGATATCCACGTATGGTTGTTCGGGAATAATTATGCCTTCGCGTTGAAGGCCGAACGCTTTTCTTTTAAGTGATTCGGACTGAAAACCTACCATTCCTTTAATGTTATGACCCGAAGCCAAATTCATTGTATATTCAGTATAGGCATTCCAATTTATAAAATTATCTTTTCTGTAATCTTCATGGACATGTGAATCAGTACTCCACGGAACTGGATTGCCCGCAACATCATGATTATACGTTTTTTGAATATCCCAATGTCGGTTTGCGTTGACTATCCGATAATTTAAATCCACTACTGTTCTCCAATTTTTTACAGGCTCCAGAATCAACTGGGCTTGTTGATAATGATTATCGGTTTGCCAAATATCACGTCCACGATCCCTCATATTTAATGCAGGCGATGGAGAAGAATATAAATATCCGTTAGGATCGTATAGAGGTAATGTCGGCCAACCCTGTTTACCTAAAAGATAAAAGAAATTGTTGGTCAAATCCGAAGGTCTTTCATAATCTTCGCGGCTGAAACGTCCACTATAATTTATCTTTGCCCAAGGAGTTAAAGTTGCATTTATTTTTGCAGTCACATTATACCTATCATATGTGTCCTGATTAAATTCCATTAGGCCGTTCTGGTCTAGATAATTTGCGGATATATAGTATGTAACCGCATCGGTTCCTCCCTGTATGCTAAGATTGTGCTCTTGTGAAAAAACCCAGCTACGATACATGGCATCGAACCAATCTACATTGTCGTTTCCATAATTATAACCATCTGCCCAATAGGAGGGATTATTTGGATTTTTTATTATGGTAGTTGAAATCACTCCATTTTGATAATCTTTTATCCGTTGTAAATGTTCAGGGCTAAAGTGTGGTCCATCTCCATCATTTATATTTGCATCATTAAAGTAAGTCGCAAATGAATAAGAATCCGCCATTTTGGGTAATAAAACGGGAGTATTCCATCTGAAACTATTGTTGTAATTTATTACAGGTTTACCTTTTCTACCTGTTTTAGTGGTTACTAAAATTACGCCGAATGGTGCTCGTGACCCATATATGGACGAGGCTGCAGCATCTTTCAAAACTGAGATGTTCTCAATATCCTGAGGGTTAAGTGCGTTAATATCACCTTCCATTCCGTCAATCAAAATTAATGGACTACCACTCGATCCATCCCCGATGGTGGCAATACCCCGGATATTTATGCTGGACCGGTTTTCAAGCATACCATTATTCTGTGAGATATTCAATCCCGGTACCAATCCTTGTAATGCTTGTGAGGTTGTCATTACCGGACGTTGTTCCAATGATTTTGCACCGATGGTTCCTACCGCCCCGGTCAGATTTACTTTTTTTTGCGTGCTGAATCCGACTACAACAACTTCATCCAAGAATTGAGAATCTTCTTTTAGTGTTATATCGATGTTTTTCCTGTTATCCACATATTCTTCTCTAGGAATATAACCGATACATGTAATTGTTAGTGTTGCATTTCCCGGTACATTGATAGAAAATTCTCCATCACTATTACTTGCAACACCATTTGTTGTGCCTTTTTCTACAATACTGGCACCGGGAACAGGTTCCCCTTGCTCGTTAACTATCGTTCCTGTTATCTGTTGCTGGGTCTGGGCTTGTATACCCGTCAAATAACAGCACATGAAAAGTACGAGCAGTGCTAAAGATTTTATATAAAAATAAAATCTTTTCTGTTTTGTTTTTGTTTCCATCATAATGAGTTTTAGATTTAAAATAATAAATAATGCAGGTTAACTTAAATGTCATATATGATATTGATAAAAATCTCTTAAGCTTAAAGGTTTTACTTGACGGGTTCAGTTGTCATCGAGGAGTTACTATTTTAAGTAAAACCCTTAAGCTATTTGTTGTTAAATTTTAAATAGTAATTAGTATACAGATATGGCTGATGCCCGCTTATATTCTTTTTGTGTTTTGTCAATCAGGGATTGTATCTTTTCAATTTCAATAGTTTGTTTCGGATTGAAGTCGCTCGAATTCATATAGTTTGTAATGCTATACAAAAGCTGTCTTATCTCCGGTATCGAATCGCTTTGTCGTATTAAATCTATACTGCAAAACAGTAATTTGCCCTTTTCACAGTTCGTTTCGAAAATGGTTGCCAACCGACGGTTATTTGCAAAATTGTCAACGCATTCAACAATTGGCTCGATATTAGTATAAATGCTGTCGGTAACTATCGTTTTCGAATTGGTCAGCAAATGCCACCATTGCCAGTCAGTATGAATATCTGTAGGGAAGTTTTCCAATAGTTTGTGTTTGGGATTACATAATATACCCATTGTACCGGCTTGTTTCGGGAAATGCACAGGACTCCAGAATACAGGCAGGAATTTGCCTTCCAGGCCCTTCAGTTTTTCGAAAGGAGGGTTAAATAATACTTTTTTTCCTTCTTTCAATGCTCTCTGAGCTTCATTATAATCGGCAGTTAAGATGATATCTTTCTTTTCGATTTTTACGTCTGCCGGATATACCCAGATTTTCCACGAGTTCAGATAGTCAGTTCCTTCAATGCCAACCGTGACTAGTAACTGTTCCGCTTTGTTTATGCTGTTTAATGTACAATTAATATTACCAACAACTTCATATTGTCCTACGTTTACATTTACATTGTTTATTTTTCCGTCAAGAACAGTTTTTCCTTCCGCATTTTTTAAATTCCAGAATACCGTTTTGTTCTTTAAATCATCGTTGCCATAATGTGCTATTTCAACGCTTGCATTAAAGGATTCATTATTTGTGTAGGTCGCTTTCGGATATCTGATCAAAGGAACAATAGATGTACAAGACTGACGAAATTCAGCAGGATCTATGACACCTTTGCTATCCCAGAAAGCGTCTATCAAACCCACTAATGCAGTACTCTGTCCGGGGAAATCATGCAAGTCTAAAAGTTGGAAGCCACTACATCCCGGGGTTTTTAAGGCGCGTTCGATTTCTTCTTTATAAAGCAAAGCGGCAAGTTTGCCTGATGCCATAAGATAATCATCGGCTTTGTCAATTAATCCTTTTTGTTCGAGTTCTTTTTTTACTCCTTTAAAATTCAAAGGATCTAAAACACCTGTGTATTTTTCTATTTCTTTCATATTAGGGTAAACTGCATATTGTCCTACCTCGTGAGTAATCAGAGGTACTGGCATGTTATTAACTGCCTCAGAGTAATCTTTATCGAAACGTGGCGGTTCTTCATTAAATACTCCTTGTCCGCGTACCCAGCCTTGTTTTGTCCATTGGGTAATAAAGAAGTCGTCGTCAGGTTCCGGCCAGCTTCCATGTCCGCGTTCAAAAGTGAAAGAGGTTGTTGTATATAAGCGACGATTATCTTTTCCTTTTATATAAGAGAGTAATTTTGTCATAAAGTCGAAATCAGGCTGTAGTTCATTCCCCAGACTAAACATGCAAAATGACGGATGATTACCATATTCGTTCATTATACGGTCGGCTTCGGCGTATAGAAAGCTATTTGTCGGCTGATCTTTCCCTACGCTGAGTGACCATAAAGGTAATTCAACCTGTAAATAAAATCCCAGTTCGTCAGCAACTTCAAATGCTGCTTTAGGCGGGCACCATGAATGAAAACGTAAATGATTCAATCCCCATTCGCGGGCAGTTTTCATTACTTTTTCCCATCCTGGTTTATCCATAGGCGGATGACCTGTTAACGGGAAAATACAACATTCCAGAGTTCCGCGCATAAATACCCTTTTGTCATTGAGTAAAATAGAGGCATTCTGCTGTTTCAGGTTACGCATTCCAAAATCGGTGCTCCTTGTCGAGTTGTAATCACCTGCTTTTAGCGAAACGGAAAGCTCATACACATTAGGAGTAATTTCGTTCCATAAGAGGAAAGAATCTCCCATCGGATATGTCATTTCAACGATTTGATCTTGTTTGTTAATCGATATGTTATGAGATGTGATTTCATTCAAAGACTTATTACTGTTTTTCAATTTTACAGAAGCCGATAATTTACCTGACACTTCTTTACCGCTATTGTTTAAATGAACTTTTACCAGTATGTTTTTATCTTTTACATTTGGGTAAACATCAATTTGTTTAATCGATACAGGATCATGTGCCTTTAGTGATATATCGCCGATTACACCATTCCACATAATCTGTGTTTCATTGGTATATGCATGGCATTTATCGTTAATCGATATGTCATACTTTTTACTGTTATCGATTCGTAAGCAAATGGTATGTTTCCCGGGAGTAAGATACTCAGTCAGATCAAAGTATTGGGGAGCTATGAGACTCTCTCCTTTTACAGGGACGGCCTTACCGTCTACCCATACCGAAGTTTCCCATATTACACGTTCCAGATTTAAAGCGATAGTTTTATTCTTCCAGTCGGAAGGAATAACCACTTCTTTTTTATACCATGCTGCACCCACGTAACTATTCTTACGTGTAAGATGCAATATTTGTGGTTTACCTATCGATGGCTCGAGTGTATTAGGGATACCTTTTCCGGCATCGTCGGTGGTACCGGGTAGCGTTATTAACTCGGTAAAATCTTTAGAATACCAATTTTCATTTATCCCGACATTTTCCGCGTCAAGTGAGAATTGCCATTCTCCTGCCAGCGAAATTTCTGCCTCCCCGTTTTTTGAACATGAGAAAAGGGAGAGAAGCATGATTACAATAATAGTGTATTTCATAATATCTGTTTTTAAGATCAAGTTTATATTATCTATTATGAGTTAGTATTCCCTGATGATTATTATCCATTTCGAGTGCCCGTGAAAAATATTCTTTTGCTTTCTGATTATTTCCGAGTCCCAGAAGTCCAAGTCCCATAACGTAATAACAATGAATTTTATTTCTCACATTCAGATCATCTTCCCAGATAGCAAGGTCCGGTAAAGAAACTGCAAAATAATCGATTCTCGATTCTTTGAAAAGATAGTGCTCACCATGATCGATTAATTTATGAAAGCATCCGTTTGCTTTTGCCTGGTTACCGAGTGCTGCCCATGCCAGCCCCTGATAGTATATATTATCGGGCTGCTGGTCGTTATAGAAGAAAGCCTGTTTTGGCTCTCTGGAGCCGATAGTAGCTTTTACCAGATACTCTTTCGCTTTAGCTTCATTCCCAAGGCCGCGATAAGCTATTCCTTTATAATAGTTGATGTCATTTTCTTCTGCTACAGTTAATTTTCCTTCACCGAGATTGTACGGATATTCATCTGTTTCGTGGAGCAATTTAATCGCAAGCTCATAATCTTTTTCTTCCATTGCTTTTTTGGCAAGTTCAATACGGCATACCATATATTGCTTGGTGATCTTTCCTTCGCCGCCTTCCCATGGATGAAACTTGTAAGAGGAGATCAATTTCATTGCTTCTTCGTATCTGCCCAAATGGTTTATGAGTGTTATTCGCTCGATAATCATATCATCGCGCTGCTCTACTAAATCAGGATATTTATCCATCATTGCCAAACGTTCAGCATGACTTCTCCCTTGTTTTTTATAGAGCTGATCCAGTTCCATGAATATGCGCGCATCTGTTTTATCCAGTTCAAATGCTTTTTCCAATAATGGAGCGGCTTCAGACTGCCTGTTCAGTCTGTTGTAGTATGCTAATGCCAGATTTCTTAACGCTGTAGGGAACTTATCATTTAGTTTTATCGATTTCTCCCAGCATTCTGCCGCATCTTTGTGCTGGCGTGCACCGTACCAGAAATTACCGAGATAATAAGGAGCAAAAGAGTCATCCGGATTTTTCTCCATTGCATCTTTTAGCATCAATATCTCTTCAACTCTGTTTGGGAAACATCTGTCAGGAGACATCTTAGCTGCCAGCTTATAATAATCAATTGCCGATTTAGTGTCATCTTTCTTAGAGGCAAAGTATCCTAATGTATAATAGACCATCGGATATACATTATTCTTATCTTCAATATTTGCTTCCAGCAATGTTGTTGCTTCTTCATACATACCTGCTGTTGCAAAATCCAAAGCATATTCAATGGCAGGATGTGTAGCATGCCTCATCAACTTTACCATTTCCTTCAATACCTCTTTATCATCAGTCAAAAGATATTTCTCAAAACGGCATCCCATATTGAAGGTATCAATTTTAAGAGATTCTTCTATTAGGGCTAAGGCTTCTTCTTTACGTTCCAATTTCCTCAGGATAGATGCTTTTAGTTGTCGTGCTTTGTGATTGTGCCAATTTCGGATCAATGCCCTGTCAATTCTATCGAGAGCATCTTCCCATAATTCTTTTGATGCGTCTATCTGAGCCAAAGCAAAGTATCCGGCATCCTGCCATGCGGCATTCCATGTTGCTTTGTAGAATGCTTTATATGCTTCATCTTTTTTACCCTGAAGTAACTGGCTCCATCCTAAATTGTAATGAGGCTCGCCATCATATGGATTCGGATTCCTTTCGGTCTGGGTTTCTATTGCTGTTCTGAAATAGGGTTCTGCTTCTTCGAACTTTCCTCTTCTCAACATTAATAGCCCCATGGCATTATTACATCTTATATCACCGGGTTCACGCTTCAATGCTTCCTGATAATAGTCGATCGGATTGTATGTGGCATGCCTGTATTGTTCCAGATGATGCCCTGTTAAGAATAATTGTTCTATAGATGCAATATCTTTAGGATCTTTAGCTGCTTTAGCCGGATCAGGGGTAGGGACAATATCCGGTTTATCTGCCTGATAACGAAGCAACTCTTTGCCATCATTAGTATATAACTCAAATATAATCTCTTCCAGTAGTAATTTACCAACAGAGACAGTTTTCTTATAAATATCCTCCGGCGATGTTGTTGCCTTTTCCTCGATAAATATTTTACCGTCTACTCCTTTCAGAATGATTTTTAAATCCTCAAAGAGAGAAGTAGTATAAAGTATAACGGTTGCTTCTCCGTTTTCAATATCTACATTGACAATGGCATCTTTAGTGGCATTTTTTACATATCCAACTTCTGCATAAGGCATAAAATATTGCGACCAGGACTTTTCTTCGTTAGGCTGCAACCAAGTGAAGTCCGGCTGATTGTCAGTATACACGCCTGTCATTAACTCAATGTAAGGTCCGTCCTGATCGGTGAGGTTTCTGTCCCATGCCTGTCCGAAGTCTCCATGTCCCCAAGTCCATTGTTTTTTACCAGGAGAAATATTATTATTGGCAACATGGAGAAGCCCTCCGTTTACTTTTCCTCCTTCATAGCCACCGACAAAATCAAATTTCGATTTTATAGCCATGTAGGAGGTAGGAACAGGAACATTTTTATATTTAGAGATATCAATTCCTTCCGAATAATCGTATTTGTAGTATTCACCTGTGGAAATCGGGAAGTTGGAGACCTCCCGTTTTCCATGGTCAAACACAGCATGAACATCAGGCGGGAATACGGAATAGTAGTCATCATTTACTACTACGGCCGGATTTGCCCACCACAAGAACGTTTGAGGGAAAGGTGTCCGGTTATATACCTGAACCTTTATTTCTATATATGATTTTCCCGGATGAAGGGTGAATCCCTGCATCGCTTTCATCCGAAACATACGCTCTACTTCGTTACACCAGACAGTGACACTGCCGTCTTCGTTATTTTCGATTGTATAGTCTGTAGGTAAATAAGTACTTGGACGGTGGTGTTGCGGCCAGTTAAACTCGATACCTCCCGATATCCACGGCCCCAAAAGTCCTACCAATGCAGGTTTGATAACCTGATTATAATAAACAAAGTGCCTGCTTTTTACTTTATCATAAGCCATTTGAATACGCCCTCCCAGCTCCGGCAGAATCATTACTTTGATATATTCATTCTCGATAAAGAGGGCCTTATATTTTTTATTTATCTTCTCGTCTGATATTTTCTCTATCACCGGATATGGATATACCACTCCCGAACTACCCTGATAAACTCTTTTTTCGGAAAATATCGGGTTCTTTTCTTCTTCACCTGCCTCATAGGTCGGGAGCATAATATCCTCTTCCCATACTTTAACTTCTCCTTTTCGGGTAACTGTAGATTCAATCAGATATTTAGTCAATTCGTTCATTTTTAGGTCATTTTAAATATACAACTTCCTTAATCAGAAACCAAATTCCTGATTATCAATCATTTAGCTTATGCTTTATTATTTAATTAATATTATTTCTTTTGTAGTTTTTCTTCTATTTCTTCAAGAGATATTCCTTTTGTTTCGGGTAATTGTGATTTAATAAATAAATATCCGAGTACGCAAATAATACCATACAGCCAGAAAGTTCCATAAGCACCTAATCCGCTATTGAGTAGAGGGAAGGTGTATGTGAGGATGAAACAGGCTGTCCACAACGAAAAAGTAGCTACTGCCATTGCCATACCCCGTATTCGGGTCGGGAATATTTCCGAAATTACTACCCATGTCACAGGTGCCAGAGTCATCGCATAACATGCAATGCCCATCAATACGAGAATAAGTACTGCAATGCCCGAAATCTGGAAATAATAACACGCACCCAAAACAGCATAGATGCATGCCAGACCGACCGCTCCGAAAAGGAGTAATGATCGTCTGCCCAACTTGTCTACAGTATACATTCCGACTATGGTGAATATGACATTAATAACTCCCGTAATAACTATATTGAACAATATATCGGAAACACCGTATCCGGCTGCTGAGAAAATTTCCTGTGCATAGTTGAAAATCACATTTATGCCACACCATTGTTGAAAAGCAGCGATCACGATTCCAATCAATAATACTTTCGGCATATTGCCCTCTAGGAGCATTTTGTAATTAATTTTTTCTGTATTTTTAGCATTCGTTGCCTTTAATACATCAATCTGCTTTTCTGCATATTCTGTACCGCCTATACGGGTAAATATCTTATTCGATTTTTCAAATCTGTTTTTACTACCCAGCCATCTCGGGCTTTCAGGAATGAGAAATAGTAAAAAGAAGAATACAACGGCAGGGACACCACCTGCCCAAAACATCCAGCGCCAGCCCATCTGCCCGTTCCATGACGATAAGATATCTTCTCCTGCAGTTACAGGATCGGCAATCAGCCAGTTTATCAACTGAGCGGATAATATTCCGATAACAATTGTGAGTTGATTGAGGGAAACATATTTGCCGCGTTGCTCTGCCGGTGCAACTTCGGCTATATACATGGGTGATAAGTTGGAGGCTATACCGACTCCTATTCCGCCTAAAATTCTGAAAGCTATAAATATCGATAAATTATTGACGATTCCTGTTCCTACTGCAGCCACGATAAATATGACTGCCGCGGTGTACATCAAAGGTTTTCTCCCGTATTTGTCGGAAAGACTTCCTGAAACCATCACCCCAAGAATACAGCCCAATATAGCACTACCCATTACCCAGCCTTGCATAGCAGGAGAGTTTGCAATATCGAAAAATAGTTCATAAAACGGTTTTGCACCTCCTACGACTACCCAGTCGTAGCCAAAAAGCAAACCTCCCATTGCAGAAATAAAAGTAATTGTCGGTAGGTATACGGATTTATAGTCTTTCATGTTTTCAAATTAGATATAATTTCACGATGGTAAAATTACAATATCCAAAATACAAAAAAATGTAAGATTTTACTGTTAGCATGTAAAATATTACTATTTTCGCGATAGAAGTAACCTGACTATTTTTATTATGAATAACTATACCGATACCAAAGCTGAAGGTTTTAAAGACGAAAAAGCAATCGTTACCCCCTACAATATCAGAGAGTTACAAGCTAAAAATAATATCACAAAACAATTGTATGTAACTCATATCGGCTACTATCCCAATGCAAAAGAACACTATAGAATCAGACCTAACGGAGGAACTGAAAATATCTTCATTTATTGTAATAAAGGTAGAGGCTGGATCGAGCACGGCGGTGTAAGGCATATTTTGAACAGGAATCAGGCATATATTATTCCTAAAGGAGACCCGCATAGTTACGGAGCAGACAAACAAAAGCCATGGAGTATATACTGGATACATTTCAAAGGAGAGAACGCTCCGGATTTTGCTGCTATTACTAATACTGTAATTACTATTGATGATTCCGACTCCAGTCGCCAACAGGACCGGATACAACTTTTTGAAGAAATATATCAAAATCTGGAAATGGGGTACCGACCGGAAAATCTTGAATATATCAGTTACTGCCTGATGTATTTTTTTGCCTCGATCAAATACTTACATCAATACAGGGAGATTAATAAGGTGAAGGTAGATGATGTTATTCAGAAAAGTATCGTTTTCATGAAAAATAATCTCGAGGAACAAATAACATTGGATGATATTGTAGAACATGTAAAATATTCTAAATCCCGCTTCATTTCTCTTTTTAAAGAAAAGACTTCTTATTCACCTATAGTCTACTATAATCAATTGCGGATTCAGAGGGCATGTGCTTATTTACAATTTTCGGAGTTAAAATTAAAAGAGATTTCTTTCCGACTTGGATTCTATGACCCTTTTCATTTTTCAAGGGCCTTTCAACAGCAAATGGAAATATCGCCAAGTGAATACAGGAAACGTTATAAGGATAAATAGCCAGTAAATAAACAAAAGACCTTAGTAAAATACTAAAGCCTTTTTGTCTGATTTTAAAAGAATGAATGAAACTATAGCGCCTGTCTTCTTTTAGTAATTTTATCCTTAATGTCATATGCCTGCGAAACGATAGAGGGAGGTACCTGACCTATTGCAGAAATGATGTGGCCCAGATAGTAATTCCAATCCAAAGTAATCACAATCGAATCCAAGGCACATTTGCGGCACCTCGCCCAACTTCCCATAAGATAAAATTCATCTTTGCTGATTGATCCACTGCAGGCATCGCACATACCGCCCATTCCTCTTCCTGCCTGCATATACAGATAAGCTTCATTTCGGAAATGTATCAGCAGGTTCATGAATAGCGGTTTCAGCAGTTCTGTTTCATCATCGCTCATTTTCTGAGGTTTGAGGTGGGTAAGATAATCTTCAAGCATGCTGTACGCTTCTTCTTTCGTAAATGCGGGTGTAGTGACAAGAGGCTTGAAAGCATCGATAGAAAAGCGAATGTCTTCTTTTAATATCTCTTCTGTAGCGGCTGCATCCGGCTTTTCTTCGGGAAGTTCTGCTTTCATCTTTTCAATAATGGATTCAAGCCCGTTAGTTGCAACAACATATAAATTGTCCTTTATGGCAACCTGAAGATCGCCATAAGGAGTTTTGTACGTCCAGTACACCTTACCCCTCTCTGATGCCGGAACAGTGGCGAACTTTGCAAAAATCGTTTCGGCTGTCATCTTGAAGTCGGGTTGCCCGAACATTGCTACTATATCACTCTCTTTTGTATTAATCCTTACTTTCTCCAGATTAGATAATGTGAATACTTTTTCCGGCTCTTTTATTTTTGGCGTGCTTAGGGTTTCCGTAGGTTTCTGAAGATTTGTATGTATATTATTTTCCACTACGTTTGTTTGTCGAACTGTTTCTGGCGGATAGAACGTTGCCACAAAAACAATATAGGCAACAGGAAAAAGTAAAAAAAGCAGGAAAAATATATCTTTCCAGTTATTAAGCGGCATGCCATAACTTATCCTGAAATAAGCAGACCATAAAAAATTCATAGCTGAAAGTACAATAACAGCTATTGCCAAAATACGGAGAAGATCTTTATTCTGTTGGAAATATAAGCAGCACACAGTAAATATAACCAAAGCCAAAAGAGACAGAAAACTGATCCATGCTGTAGGCCCTAACGAAAATATATTGTTTATATTCATCAGTAAAAATACGGCTGATGCGGCCAACATGAGTTGCATCGCATTTCTTGCCTTTCCTTGCATGTAGGATATACTTGTTCCGCCCAAAAGGAAAATACCTGCCGCCAACAATAATGCATAGCCAATGACATTGATAAATTGCCCGAAAGACCAATAACCGTCCAACAACGCCGGCAAAGTGTTTCCCATAAAAAAAATAATCCCCAGAGAAGCAGCTACGGTTAATACCACACCTGCACTTTTCAATTTCTGTGGTTCGCTGAAGATTTCCGCTGAGGTTTTCGGATTCGGTCCGTACTTGTTTTCTGATTCCTCACCTTTGGTAAGCATCAGTACCAATAACCATATACCTCCAATGAATGGAATCAACGCGATAAGCAACATCCAGCCGCTCTTGCCGATATCGTGCAGGCGGCGGACGGCAACCGCCAGTCCCGGCAATAACATCATGGCATAATAGCTCAGATATACATTGGGTAATGCATCTTGAATATCCCTGCCTATGCCGGCAATAACCAAGGCAACCAGAAACGTCCACGCCCAGAAAAACAGCAGGTTGAACAATACAAACATCCAGTATTCTCTGCGGCGTGCCCGTCCGCTAAAATCGGCATAATGCCGAAGAACTTTAATAAACCATTTCATCTATGGGATAGTTTTATCATGATAATCATTTTCTTTCAATAGGTTGAAGAGGAAGTTCAAAACGAATATATTTTACGGCTGTGTTATTAATTGCTGCTTTCGACAATTGGGATTCATCTATTCCTGTAGCCAATATATTCAGTGCAGAACCATTGTACGCCAATACTGTAACCTTGTCTTTTACTACTTTTAATGTTTTGGATGTATATGATTTTCCTCTGCTATCCGTAACTTTTGCGACATAGCTGCCTGCTTCCACATCATAGGTAAACTGATAGCCGGGTTCAAGCACATCCGTATCGGAGCCGAGATGCTCTCCATCGCCATCGTAAAGGTCGAGTTTTACAATATCGTAGTTATCACTAAGGTTCTGAATAATTAAAGCACCTTCACCTTCCTCCACCGGAGGTTCCACAACATCTTCAGAAAGAGTGAACTCTATATTGCCGGCTGCGGTACCCAGCATGATAAGGGCAATGGAATTGACGAATGACAGCGTAAGTTTTCCGTTTCGCAAATACCCCATAGCCAAGATAGTCTTGGAGGTATTTGTAAATGTAATTTTGCCTGTATTCGCAATATCATATGTTCCTCTGTCGTACGAGCCTCCTTTACCCGGCTCAGATATCGTAAAATCATAATCCGATGCGGTTATTAACAATGTGAGGTTATATTTTCCTGATGTGGTTACCCATTTCCCGACAATGTCCGTTTCTTCTATTTCATATTCATATTCTTCTTCTTTCTCTTCTTCATCGTTATCTTTCGAACAAGAAACGAGTCCGAATAAGATGCTGAGGATACATACTAACCAGATTTTATTCATAATAATATATTTTAGGCCTCTACATGCATATCTGCAGTAAGCTGGGTTATCTTATCATTCTTTTCTTTCTTTTCCTGAAATTTCTTCATTGCTTTGCCCATAGAATCACTGTCCTCATTATTTACCGGAGTGTCACTTTCCATAGAAACTTTTTCTCCTTTGTTCTTGGCAAGCAGTTTCATAAATTTTTCCTTTTCCTTTTCGTACTTCTTCGAGTTTTTATCCAGAGGAGCCAGTTTTATGCGAGCCTTTAATGCGCCCATCTTAGCCTGAGCATCTACAACATAGATTCTTCCAGCTTCCAGGTTTGCTTCCACATAGTCGGCATTTTCGCTCTTACCGATAAACACATGAGATCCCGGATCACACTCATAGGCCACGAACTGCCCGGGTTTCAACTTGCCGATAAGTTCTTCCCCATCATATATAGAGAAACTTATTAATGAGCCGACAGAGGATGTCCTTATAAAATACACTATGCTTTTGCCCTCTGCCGGTTGTATCATTTCCACTTGGGGTTCCTGTGCATAAGATGTTATAGCAAAGGATAATAAAATAGTAAATAAAAGATATCTGATCATGATTAAAGTTGTCTTTTTTGTTTTGAAATGAGTTATAGTTATTGTCAGAATTTATAACCTACCGAAAGTTTAAAATTTCTGGTTTCAGCCTTATCGTTATATTTCTGCATGATATTCACAAAGCCGAGTTCCCCGCCCATGGTAAAGCAGAATTTCTGATATTCCAGCGCAACACCGAAATTCATACCGCTATCAAACTTTTTCAATGCTATCTTACTGAAAGTATCCTGTTCGTAGTTGCCCTGTTTTATCTTCCCGTGTACTCCGTACGCGAAATATGGCCCCAAGCTCATTACAATAGCCGTTTCTTCCGACAAGCTTAGTTTGTAAGCTGCAGATAAAGGCAGTTGCACGTAGGCAGCCGTTACTTCCTGATCGGTTGATAATTCGATCGTCACACCTTTAAGTGTGTATTCCAACCCTGTCAGCAAATACCATTCGGGAGTGAATGCATAATCGAGTGTAAATCCGGCGTGGAAACCTGCTTTTGTTTTGGTATTGTCATAGTTGCCCTTACTCGAACCGACATTGGAGAGGTTAAGTCCGGCTTTTATTCCGAAGGTTACTTTCTTTTCCTGAGCATTGATCGATAGCACAGATAAAAGAAATAATGAGAAAAGAAGTGTTTTTAATGCTTTCATAATAAAATTTGTATTAGTAATAATTAAAAGTGTATATATGTAAGTAATCTTATTTCATTTTTTTACGGCGCGCTGCAAGAGCTTCTTTGAGTTCGGCATTGGTAATCCCTAACATATCTTGATGTTTTTTTACTGCTTTTCGGCTAGACAGAGCTATAATCATTGCGGCAATCAGTGTGGTAAAAAGTACTGCAAGACCGACCAGACCTCCTAATGAAATGATAGCGATCAATCCCACTATTTGCAATGCAAGTGCGATGAAGCCTGATTTTTCCTGATCGTTCATTTTTTGTTTCAATTCACCAAATATTTTCGTATCGAATGATTTTCCGAAATCATCTTGTGACAATTCGTCAATTACTTTACTCATATCTTTAGTATTAGTTGGTTATAGGTTTTTTTGTTTTTGCATCGAAGACAACTTTGTGCTCTTTGTCATCGACACTGAAGAAGATGATTTTTGCAGGGAGAATCTTTGTCGGGAATCCGACTAACATACCGTCTTCCTCAATTGAAAATGAATTAGCGGACACTGTTTTGCCGTTCGAAATGATCTCCACTCCCACCGACGGGCGTACATTATATACTTTATCCCCGGCCTGCACCTGCCAAAATTTATGTTTTTTCCCACTCAGCGAGCCGTCTACCTTTACTTCTACGTTTCCGTCTTTATTTTTGGCAACCCTGATTATCCCGAGCGAATAATCTACTTCTCCCAGTTTTACTGTATGTAATACTCCTTTATCGCTCTGCTGAGCAATTAAGTCTTGTGGCATAAAGATTCCTGATAAGAAAAGTAATACGGCTGCGAAAACCACCCAATAAATTCTCCTCATAATAAAGTAGTTATGTTAATATTCTTAGATTTCCGGTTGTCATAATTATCCATTTATCATTTTTGACAATAAATGTTATAAAAGACTAAACAAATGTATGAGGGATGACAGTATCTGACAATTACCCAAAAGGGTGATTTTTAAGTATAATCAGAAGATTTTTGATTTAAAATAAAAAAGAATCAGTATAAAATGTCGTACTTTATCGGGCAAATCTTTCATTTATGATTATAACCGATAATACATTCTTTAGAGGAATACTAAGATTTATGCTTTTACTTGGGGTCTTTTCAGTTTGCAAGAATGTTTTTGCAAATGATAGTACAATTTGGGATAAGGCAAGCTTTACGGCAGATTCGTTGAAACTGGAGCTGAAAAAAAAGCCGCATACCGAAAAGGAACTATTTTCTATCTACTCCGATATCGTGGGTGCCTATTCCGGATTTGCGCAAGACAGTGTGGTAGTATATGCGCCCAAGGCTATTGAATATGCCCGAAAATTTAAAGAGCATGCCATAGAAATGAACTTGTCCCGTACGATGGGAGTCGCTTATACTTTCAAAGCAGAATATGATACGGCAATTGCTATTTTTAAATCTTTAATAGAAATAGATATAAAACGAGGGGATAAAAGATCAGCAGCAGAAACTCTTTCGTTGATCGCATTTACATATGCCAAAGAGGGAAAATATAATACAGCGATCGATTATTATCTGGAAATACTGAAAATATCGGAGAATGAGGGTTGGACAGAAGACTGCGTAAGGGCATTAACTAACCTGAGCGAAATCAATAGAAAGTTGAGTAATACACAAACAGCCCTGCAATATCTGAAGCAGGCGGAAGAAGAGAGCAATAAACTAAGTGAGGACAGATATAATTGGAGAATAGCCCATATATACAACGAATATGCATACAATTACATTGAAGAAGGTGATCCGGACAAGGCAATTGTATACCTGCAAAAAGCGGATAGCGTCAATATGGGTATTGTAAACAAATGTTATACAAAAAGTCTGTTGGCAACCGCTTACCTACAAAGAAAAGACTATGACCAGGCGCTCATGTACGCAAAAGAATCCTACAGGCAGGCAGATTTAATAAAAGATAAGAACCTCTATATCAATGCAAGAAAATGTTTATCAGACGTTTACATGGCGCAGAAGAATTATGTAGCAGCCGAGGCTGAGGCACTTAAAGCCTGGCAAACCGATTCTACAGACTTAGATGAATCGAGGATCATAGCAGAGAATATTGCCCTGGCAAATATCTACATGCATAACATGGAGAAAGCTGCATACTACTTCAAACGATATTCTGAACTAAACAAATTGTATTCTGAGAAGAGTTTTCATACAACCGTATCCGATTTAGCTGTCAAATACGAAACCGATAAAAAAGAGTTCCGTATCACTTCCCTCGAAAAAGAAAAGCAGCTATATACATGGCTAGGCGTTGCGGGGATTTTGTTTGCTGTCGCCTTAGGGTTCGTTCTATGGCTGAATCTCAGGAATGCTAAGAAAGAAAAACAGCTAATAGCAACCCGGTCGGTTATGGATGGCGAAATGAGAGAACGCACACGTCTGGCACGTGACCTCCACGACCGCCTGAGCGGAAATCTTTCGGCAGTAAAGATAGAACTTAACGATACAGTGTCACTATCAAATGTCAACAATAAACTGGACGGCTGTATTGAAGAAGTCCGCCGGGTGGCTCACAACCTCATGCCCGTTTCCTTACGTTATGGGATTAAAACTGCGCTGGAAGATTTTGCCACTCAATTTCCTTTTGTTCATTTTCATTTTTTCGGACAGGATAATCGCTTTGAAGAGAGAGCGGAATTTGTTCTTTACTGCTGTGCCAATGAGTTGGTAAACAATTCTCTCAAGCATTCGGGTGCAAAAAACATCAATTTGCAACTGGTTCAGGATAAAAAGCATATAACGCTTACAGTCCAGGACGACGGCAAGGGATATGATGAAAAATCTATAAAGAAAGGATTGGGCTTAAAGAATATTTATGACCGGGTGACCTCTTATAATGGAAAGATCGACGTGGTATCATTACCCGGTAAAGGCACAGAGACAACTATAGAATTGAAAATAAAATAGCTGTAATATGATAAATCTTCAAATTGTAGACGACCATAGGATGGTAGTCGAAAGCTTAAGTAAGTTGATAAACGAGTCAGGAGTAGCAACAGTAACACATGCATATTACGATCTGAAATCGTGCCGCGAAGGCTTAGCTAAAGAACTTCCCGATGTATTCCTATTAGATATAGCTTTGCCCGATGGAGACGGTGTCAACTTCTGTGCCGAGATAAAAAAGCAATACCCAGAATTAAAGATTATCATGCTTACTACATACAAAGAATTCAACATCGCCAAACGCGCCTTGCATAACGGAGCGCTCGGATATATTCTTAAAAATGCGGAAAGTGAAGAAATGCTTATAGGTATAGAAGCAGTAAATCGCGGAGAACAATTTCTTTGTGAAGAAATAGACATTCTGCTCGAGAACAAGAAGAATCAAAACGTCATCTGGCTTTCGAACCGTGAAAAAGAAATCCTGCAATATGTTGCTGATGGACTGACCACGAAAGAAATTGCTGACATTATTTCCCGTACTACAGAAAATGTTCGTACTTTCCGGAGAAATCTGCTTATAAAACTTCAGGCTCGCAACGTAGCCGAACTTATAAAAAAGGGATATGAGATGAAGTTCATCTGGTAACCAGTCATCAAAATTAATAACTTAACATAGTATTTCCCGTAAAAGACGACATAGTTAAATCACTTCTTATTGTATTCCGGACGTTAGAGAAATTTTATCATTCTAATAAAAATTCTATATTTGTGGGATAAGAACGTTCTTCATATTTTTCACGTGCTCACATTGAAAGAATGAATATAAAATCCCTCTTGGAGGATCTTGCTGGTAATGATTCTGAAGAGGCCTTGAAGTTTATCTATTTTGCTTATAGCGAAAAAATTTCAAGGTATATTTTCATGTATACCAAGTCTAAAGAGGTAACAGAAGAAATTTTATCAGACGTATTCTATACAATATGGGAAAAAAGAAAGTTGCTGCCGCAAGTAACTAATTTCAATACATACATATATTCAATAGCTAAATTTAAGTCTTTAAACTATATACGAGAGCAGAAAATAACAACTATCAACTTCGATGATGTTGCTATAGAATTATTCGGTTCCACAAAAACAACTGCTGAAGAAGAGTACATATCCAAGGAAATGATTGAAGAATTAAATTCGACAATAGAAGGACTTCCTGTCAAATGTAAGCTGGCTTTTAAACTGGTAAAGGAAGACAATATGAAATATAAAGATGCCGCCGAGCATCTCGGCATTTCAGTAAAAACACTGGAGATACACCTTACATCGGCAATGAAGAAAATCAGGACAAAATTGAAAGAATTTAATTCGAAGTAAAAAATTATTCTATCATATTAGGGGTATTCCTTTATTTCTGTTACTTAATATATATAAGATATATTTTATGTACCCGAATAACGAAATAGAACAACTGATAATAAGATACCTGACCGGGGATGCTTCGTCCAATGATATTCTGCTGATCTCTGACTGGCTGAGAGAGAACAAAGAGAATGAAAAAATATTCATGCAAATAAAAGAATACTGGAATGCCGATGTGTCTTCAACAGTGGATATCGACTACAATAAGGCTTACAATACTTTGTCAGCAAAAATAAAAGAGAATGAGACTAAACGCCCTGCAAGAAAAATAAGCCTCAGATATGCCGGTGTAGCAGCGGCTATGTTTATCGGTATATTTATCTATCTCGGATTTTTTAGGGAGGCCCAAGTTATACAGAATTATTCGTATATTTCCGGTAACGCTGTTTCACAAATTAGTTTACCCGATGGTACAGGAATTCTCCTTAATAAAAATACAACACTTACATATAATGATTCTTTCGGGGAAGATGGCAGACATGTTAGCCTCGAAGGTGAAGCTTTCTTTGAAGTGACTAAAGATACTGAAAAGCCATTTACGGTAGACCTAAATGGTACAAAAATCAAAGTGCTCGGCACTTCTTTCAATGTAAGAAACAGACTTGACGAATCAATAACATCTGCCGTGTTAGTAGAAGGTTCAATCCGTTTCGAATCTCCGAACCAGACTGTCCTTTTGAATCCTAATCAGCAACTTATGTACACAAAAGCCACCAGCGAAATAAATGTGAGTGATGCTGATATGGAGACATCGATTGCATGGAAAGAAAATCTCATAAGATACAAATCTTTGACATTTGGCGAAGTGGCAGAGATGTTAGAAAAGCATTATGATGTGACTATAAAGGTGAACGATGAGCATCTCTGTAATGTAAAAGTAACGGGAGCTTTCGATGCGAACCTTGACATAGAGCAAATCCTGAATATAATGAAAAACAATATAAAATTCAAATGGAGAAAGACAAATGACAGCCACTATGTTGTCAGTAAGTAACTAGCTAACTAACAAAATTAATCTAATACTATAAAAAACATTTGCCTATGAAATAAAACCCAAAGAAAAAGAAAACCGGCCAGTCTTGGAGGAACAGCCGGTTTGCATCATTATTTAAAATTAGTCTTAACTCATGACAACTACAGCGAATAGATAGTCGTGAGTTTGTAACCAATTTATTCACAAATATATGAAAAATATATGTATCAGTAGTGCTTCTAGCAAAGAAGAACTAATAAAAATACTGCGTATTATGAGAATCACACTATTTCTTTTATTCGTATGTGTTTTCCAAATGCAAGCAACCAATACTTATGCGCAATCGACAAAAATTTCACTTGTTACAAAAGAAGTCTTGTTAACAGAGATATTTAAAGACATTGAACGAAAAAGTGAATTCCTTTTCAACTACAAAGACAGCGATATCGCAGGTATTAAAGCAAAAGTAAATGTAGAAAATGGAAACATAAATGAAATTCTCGGTCAGGTATTAAAGAATACTACCCTGACCTATTCCATAAACAACAGGCATATTACCATATCCAAAGCCGTAAAGCCTGCAGGTACTACCACTGTTGTTAATGATAAAATTACAATAACAGGAAAAATTTCCGATGAAAAAGGAGATCCGTTGGCCGGCGTTTCCGTATCGATAAAAGGAAAAACTATAGGTACCATAACTAATACTGAAGGAGAATTTTCACTCGATGCAGATCCGGGAGATGTCCTCAGCATATCTTTCATCGGCTTCGTAAAGCAGGAGATAACCGTTACCCGTACAACTAATCTGAATATTGTGCTGGAAGAACTATTTCAGGATCTACAAGAAGTAGTTGTAGTTGCTTATGGTGTCCAGAAAAAGGCAACCATGACAGGAGCTATTGCAGACATCAAAGGCGATGAATTAAAAAAATCTATCGCAGCTAATATATCCAACTCTATGGCCGGTAGAATATCCGGAGTGAGTATGAGGCCAACAAGCGGGAAACCGGGTGAAGATAACCCCGCAATTTATATTCGCGGTATAGGCAGTACAGGCAACAAAAGTCCGCTTATAGTAATTGATGGAGTTATCCGCGACAATATAAATCAGGTAAACCCTAACGATATAGAATCTGTCAGCGTACTGAAAGATGCAACTGCCATTGCTCCCTACGGACTGGGAGGAGCTAACGGGGTAATACTTATCACTACAAAAAGCGGTAAGGAAGGTAAAGCGACGCTTACTCTCGATGCTTATTTCGGTTGGCAAACTCCTACAATCCGTCCCAAAATGTTGAATGCTGTAGACTATATGACTTTACGCAACGAAGCCTACCTGACCGACAATAAAGGAAAAATACCGGAAGGAGGCGCTCTGCCTTTCGACAGGGATATGATAAGTAATTACGGAAGGCTGCATGCCGAAGACCCTGACAGGTATCCTGACAGCAACTTTTATGATGAAATGCTGGATCTACATACTCCTGTACAAAACTATAACCTTCAACTGAGCGGAGGGAATAATCATACGCGTTATTATGTAGGCTTGGGGTATTTCGACCAACAGGGGATGTACGATCAGGTATACTATAAAAGATACAGTATAAACGGGAAATTCGATATTCAGGCACTACAGCATACTAAAGTCTCCCTTTCCTTCAACGGCTCTGTTGAGAAAAGAAATACTGCTCCCGATCCTACAGCTATCAGCTATATGCCTATACGTAGTCTTTATTACAGCAACGGTCTTTGGGGCGAATCGGGAGGTAGTTCTCCTATCGGAGACCTGAAAAGCGGTTCTTATAATAAGATAAACAATAATACCTTGTTGTTATCGATGTCGCTCGAGCAACAACTTCCTTTCATCAAAGGATTGAGTACTAAAGGTGTATTCAGTTATGACCCGAATTATCAATATACAAAAAACTGGAGTAAACCGCAGTATTATTATCTGCTGGATACCAGCACTAATCCGTATACATATACTAAAACTGTTAACGGCGAGGAAATCACATCATTAAATCAGGTAGATAGCCGTAATGAAAGAATATCGGCGCAAGCACATTTGAATTATGCGCGCACATTCGGAAAACATGATGTCACTGCACTTGCTGTATTCGAAGCAAGAGATACAAAATACAAATGGATAAAAGCTTACCGTAAAGGCTATCAGGTAGATATAGACGAGCTGGATATGGGTAGCTCCGACAAAATGGATTTCGATAACGGAGGTTCAAGTGCGCATACTACACAGGCTGGACTGGTTTACCGTATGACATATGCATATGATGGAAAATATATGTTTGAAGCCTCGGGTAGATACGACGGGCATTCTTACTTTGCACCGGGAAAACGCTGGGCATTCTTTCCTGCATTCTCAGCAGGCTGGAGAATATCGGAAGAAAATTTTCTGAAAGATAAGTTTGATTGGCTGCAAAATCTTAAACTGAGAGCATCGTGGGGAGAATCCGGAAATCTTGCCGGAGGAGCATTCGAATACCTTTCTGCATACGAATTATTTGGAAACTCATATGTGTTCGGAAATAAGATAGTACAAGGCTCGAGAATGGGCAAAGAAGCTAATCCTGACATCACATGGGAAAAAGCTAAGAGCACCAACATCGGCCTCGATGCTTCTTTCCTAAGAGGAATGATAACTTTCGAAGCCAATGTCTTCCATCAGAAAAGATCGGGAATGTTACTGTCTCCGAATATAAATGTACCCGTAGAATACGGTTTGAGCCTCGCACAGGAAAATGCAGGCGAAATGACTAACCGTGGTGTTGAATTTCAACTCGGAGGAAACTATTCTTTACCTAATGGCCTGAACTTGCATCTGGATGCTAACTTCAGCTATGCAAAAAATAAAATGGATAAAATCTACGAATCTCTCGATACATACAACAGCCCCTACAGACGCCGTACTAATCGTGCTTGGCAGACACCTTTCGGCTATGTAGCAGATGGCCTGTTTTCGACTGCCGATGACAAAAACGGTGACGGAATCATCAATGCAGCTGACGGTTATCATGTAGATCAATTTGGAGCGGAATTACATCCCGGCGATGTAAGATATAAAGATATCAGCGGCCCTGACGGTGTACCTGACGGTAAGATAGATGCATGGGACGAAACAGTAGTAGGCTATGCTCCATACCCGCGTATTACCTACGGATTTACACTTGCTGCCGATTGGAAAGGGATTGACGTTAGCCTGTTCTTCCAAGGCGCTGCACAAGCCAGTATCAATGTACAAGGCTATCAGACACTTCCTTTCCGTCTGAACAATACGAATGTATCTTATGAATATTTCGACAATTACTGGACTCCGGAAAGACAGGATGCAAAATATCCGCGGGTAACTCAGGCTCCTTATAAAAACAATACTACTAACTCCCAATATGATAACGGATTCGGACCAAACTCAAGTTCATTCTGGATGCGCAATACTAATTATTTGCGTCTGAAAAACATAGTAGTAGGTTATACATTGCCTCAGGCATTAACCCGTAAAGCGGGCATAAATGCATTGCGTGTATATGTCGCCGGTTCTAATCTGCTTACATTCAGCAATCTCGATTTTATTGATCCGGAAGCTAATTATGAATCCAGAGAAGAAGCATATCCTCTGCAAAAGGCATATACAATCGGTTTAAATATAACATTTTAAAAACCAACATTATGAATAATATACGCTATCACATATCATATTTTATTGCTATACTTCTGTCGGTATTCATGTATTCCTGCAGCGATTTTCTAGATACAGAATCACGGAATACATTGACGGAACCGACTCAATGGGCGAGTGAAAAAAATGCAGATGTATACCTCAATGGTATATACAGCACACTGAACAAGCCAAGCACCCCAGACCCTCTCGATAGTTTCACGGATGATAATAACGGCGGGCCATATTGGGCTTCGTGGCAATGGAAACAGGGCATCGCCACACCAGAAATTAGAGGAGGCCATCCGATGATTCAGGATGGTACAGCCAACGACTTCATGAATTGGGGAGTTGTATATGAACGTGTTCGTAAGTGTAACGAATTTCTTGAACAAGTAGAGGCTCACAAAGGAAATTTCTCTCAGGAGTGGATAAACAAACGTATCGACGAAGTCCGTTTCCTCAGGGCATATTTCTATGCAGGTCTATGGCAGCATTTGGGTGGTGTAATTATACTTACCGAAACGCTCGACCGTAATACAATGACAGAAGAACAATTGTATCGTAAAAGAAACACATTTGAAGAGACATATAATTTCATCAGTGACGAACTGGGTGAAATTGTAACTAACGGCCATCTTGATGTTAAATATAATAAAGGCGATGCCAATGCCGGAAGGGCAACTTTAGGCTCGGCTTTGGCTCTCAAAGGGTGGGTAGACCTATACGCCGCCAGTCCGGGATTCAATGCAGAAGTACCTGTAGCGGCAGAAGGAACAGGGGCAACAGCCGAACAAGTGAAGTTGGTTGGATTCGGCAACTACGATATTAAACGCTGGCAAAAAGCAGCTACAACTAACAAGCAGTTTATAACCCTGTATAAAGGTACTTATGAACTTTTCGATGATATGAGTAAATTCTGGAGCGAAGCCACAGAATATAATTCGGAAATTATCTGGGATCGCCAGTTGGAAAGGAATATCAGCGGGCTAAGTACAGATTTTGCGCAAAAAGGAGGCCCTACATATGTATTAGGAAAGTATTATACATGGGGAAATTTTTGTCCTACTCAGGAGCTTGTCGATGAATTTTGTATGGCAAATGGGTTGCCTATCAATCATCCTGATTCGAAATACGATGCCGAGAATCCATATAAAGACAGGGAACAGCGCTTCTATGATTTCATTGTATACGACGGAGCGCCATATAAAATGAACTGGATGGAGAAAGAAGATATTATCTATACAAGAATTGATAAGGTGAATCCTTCGAAAAATCAGATCGAATTGGGGCAATCGGATGTTACACGCACAGGCTATTATTTCAAGAAACGTATGGATCCGGACTGGGAGCCTACAGGTGCGGGATATGGCATCAATTATGTATTCTTTCGTTATGCAGAAGTGTTGTTGAACTATGCAGAAGCACAAAATGAAGGATACGGTCCGGACGAGGTATATGATGTAATCAATGAATTACGCACTATGAGAGGACTACCTACTCTGGAAGATACGTATGGTGGAAAAACGCTCAACAAAGATAAGATGCGTGAAGTTATCCACCGTGAAAGAAGAGTGGAATTATGCTTCGAAAACAAGCGCTTCTACGACCTCGTACGTTGGAGAATTGCATATGATGTATTGAATAAAGAGCTTCATGGAATGAAGATCTATAATACCCAGGATGACAATTCCGGCAAATGGGTGTACGAACGTCTGCCGTTGACCAGCCATCCTCATATATTCCATCAGAAAATGTATTTATGCCCTATACCGTATTCTGTAATAACTGCTAACAGCAAGATTATACAGAATCCGGGATATTAATCAAAGAATATTACCTCCGGGATAAAAATGGTTATATAGGTTTACCTGAATATATTCCATAGAAATGAAAAGGGGGAAGATATAGTCCCGGAGGTATGTTAATTTCCAAAACAAAAAATACAATGAATAGTATAGTAAAACATCTGCTTTGTTTTATCGGGATATTTATGGCAATAATATCCGTATCTGCGCAGACAGACAATTATGGAGCAGGAGATGCCAATAAAAGATTTATGCCTTCACTGGGAATGCTCGGCGGACAAACGGAGTTCGACTATCTCAATCTGAAAAATCATCCGGGAAACAGTGGCGTTCCTCTCGGCGGCATTGGTGTCGGCAATGTACAGTTTGCTCCCGACGGACGTTTTGCCCGTATAGGTATGAATAATATTCATCTGCCAATAAGAAAAAGTACAGCATCATTTTTCTCAGTATGGTACAACGACGGAGTAAAAAGTGATGCCCTTATGCTGGTAAACGACCAGAACCCACAATATGGTATTGCACCTGTTGAGGAAATCTATTATAAAGGATTATTCCCACAGGCAGAAATGAGCTTCGGTAATTCTATCAAAGGAGTGGATATAAAAATACATGCTTACTCTTCACTAATACCTCACGACGTAAAGAATTCATCTCTGCCCGTAGCCTTTTTTGACGTTGAATTAGAATCGGAAAAGGATACAGAAATAGCTGTAGCATTTTCGTGGGAGGACTTCATTGGTAGAGGGATAAAAGAGCCTAAAAGTATAGAAGGTCTGGACGGTCAGATATTTAGTCACAATCGCGACCCCAAAAGTAATGGAGAAAGATGGCCTGACCGCGCTTTGGAACAAACTTTCTCTGAAAAATGGGATTGCGGCACATTGTCCGGCATCCGTCAGTTTTCAGCAAAACCTCTAAAGCCGATACGTGCTAATTTTCAGAATTATGTAAATGAAGTAGCTCTATTAGCTGAAAAGGAGGACGACATCCAACTATCCATTCTGCCTGCTTATGATATAAAGAATGGAAATAATGCATGGAAAAGTTTTAAAGATAATGGGATATTTGAGAATACTGACCAGAATATTTCATTCCTTAGTACCCCGTCAAAACAGGATGGTGGCAGTGCAATAGCATTAAAGACAAAAATAAAGAAAGGAGAGAAGAAAACTTTACGTTTCGTATTGGCATGGTATTATCCTGAGATAAAAATAGACAGGGAGAATGATATGCCAGAGTATTACTGGGTAGGCGGCAGCGATTATGGACGATATTTTCATAATTATTTCAACGACATAAACTCTTTGGTCGATTATGCATACCAGAAAAGAGATTTTCTTTTAGAAAAAACAAGTGAATGGCAACAGCCGGTTTTAAAAAGTACGATGCCAGACTGGTATAAGTTTAAACTGATCAACAGCGGATACGTCATTTACACGAATATGATTTTGAATAAAAAAGGAGACATGACTGTGAATGAAGGTGGAATGGGTGGGCTTGCCGGTACTATGGACCAACGTATTTCGTCCCACCCTTTTTACCAAAAGTTCTTCACGCAACTCGACCGTTCCGAAATGGATATCTTTGCCGATTCACAGCAATCTAAAGGAAATATAACACATTTCGTAGGACACTATTATATAGGCATGGGTACTGTTGGCGGGCGCATACCTACCGAAGACAGCTGGATGGTAGATAATACAGGAGGCTGGATAATACAGCTGGCAAAAGACTATCAGCAGACGGGTGATATAAAATATCTCCGACGGCATGTGGGCCGTGTACACGACGGCATGGACTTCCTTAGATCACTGATGCCCAAAGGCCTGAATATTCCTATCGGCCCGACAACGTACGATGACTTCACTCATCCTCCTGTTTACAGTTATGGTGCAAGCATATATCTGGCAACACTGAAAGCTGCTGCCGTTATATCACATGCAACAGGTAATACAGATAAGGAAAAAGAATACAATGAACAGTTCACCCTTACTCAAAAAGATATGATCCGCATGCTTTGGAACGGGCGGTTTTTCTCCTACGGATGCGAAATTGACGGTTCCGGCAAGTTGGATAATATCCTGTTTACAGGGCAATTGGGCGGACAGTTTGTTAGTCGATACTGCGGATGGGGCGACGTTATTCCGATGGATATGGTAAAGGCTTCACTCATTTCCCAATTCAAAATATCACTATCAAAAACGCCCGATTATTATGCAAATAAGGTATGGGACATAAATCAGAACAAAGGAATAGATAACAGGGGTTCGCAATGCTGGCCTTTCTACCTGGAAAGTTATACGGGATATCCGGCATTTCAATCGGGATACTGTGCTGATGCCCTTGAAATAATGAAGCATATCCAATTAGTACATTTACGCAAAGGATGGACATGGTGCCAGAATCTGTGGAATCCGGCAGAATTATCTTATATGACTGCTCCCGTTACATGGTTCTCGACTGATGTACTTGCCGGAGCAGGGCTGAATGTTCCTGATAAGGAATTAAGATTAGCCCCTGTAGTAAATGGCAAAGAGAAAATTATCCTGCCTCTCTATTACCCTACTTTCTGGGCAACGCTGACAGTAGAGCCGAAAACAAAAAAGCTATTATTGGAAATAACCAAGACATACGGTAACAATGGGGTCGTCTTATCAAGAATAGTAGCAGAACCGAACGGGGAAAGCACAGAAAAAAGACAAATTATTGAAATACCGGAATTCTCAGTTAAAGAAGGTAAAACACTGGATTTATCACTATATTGGGATAAAATAATTCGGGTTAATAGTGATAAAGCAATTTTGCCACGAGCCGACAAAGTCGATTTTATAACAGTGAAATAGAACAGATATTATATAGATATGGTAAAAAGTAAAATATTGCTTGGAGTAATAATCGCCTCTGTATTAGGAATACAAGTACAGGCGCAAGTATACAAAAACCCGAAAGCTTCGGTAGAAGAGCGTGTAAAAGATTTGCTATCACGCATGACCTTGGAAGAAAAGGTAGAACAGATGTGCATGACAGGAATCGGAAATTTCGACAAAACGCAGGCTGTATACGGAGTCTGCGAAAGCCCATTCGAAGGGCTGGAGCATGTGGCCACTCTATCGGCTAAAGCTAAAAAGCATGCGCGGGAAAACACCCGTCTGGGAATTCCCCCTATTCAGATAGCAGAGTGCCTCCACGGGGTACTTGCTTATGGTGCAACCATTTATCCGCAGGCAATTGCACAGGGAAGTACATGGAATCCCGAACTGATAGAAAGGATGGCGGCCACTATTGCTACAGAAGCCTCTTCGGCTGGAGTAGATCAGGCACTATCTCCATTATTCGACCTGATAAGGGATCCGCGCTACGGAAGAAATGAAGAATGTTATGCCGAAGATCCTTATCTTGTTGGAATTATGGGATCAGCTTTTGTTAGGGGAATGCAAGGAAGCCCTGAACAAACGAAAGTCGGCATTCCTGCCGGAAAACTCATGTGTACAGCAAAACATTTTGCCGGATATAGTGTTCCATGGGCAGGAATTAATCTAGCTCCGGCTTCATTGGGTGAACGCGAATTAAGAACATTACACCTCACTCCATTTGAGATGGTAGTAAAAGATGCAAATGTATATTCCGTAATGCCTTCTTATAATGAAGTGGACGGTGTTCCTGCACATGCAAATGATTTTCTGCTGAACAAGGTATTACGCGACGAGTGGGGCTTCAAAGGATATGTATTCTCTGATTATGGAAGTGTTTCGCACTTGTATAATTTCCATATGATCGCTAAAGACAGGCCGGAGGCGGCAATGCGTGCCATACAGGCCGGAATGGACTTAGAGGCTGCGCGTCCGGATGTATATCCTCATCTGGTACAGTTAGTGAAAGACGGCAAACTATCAGAAGGACTTATAGATAAAGCTGTTTCCCGCATACTGACTGCCAAATTCAAGGCAGGATTATTCGAAAAGCCATATGCGGATATCAAGAATGTAAAGAAGAATGTACATACACCGGAGCATATAGCTTTAGCCCGACAGATTGCAGAAGAGTCCGTAATATTGCTTCAGAATGAAAATGACCTGTTGCCTCTCAATAAATCCTCGTTGAAAAGCATAGCCGTTGTAGGCCCGAATGCCAATCAGGTACAATATGGAGATTATAGTTACACGCGCGATAATAAATCGGGTGTAACCGTACTGGAAGGTATAAAAAAGGCTGTAGGAGATAAGGTGACGATTAATTATGCTAAAGGATGCGGAATTACCGACCTTAGTAAAGATGGATTTCAGGAAGCAGTCAAAGCTGCTCAGGAAAGTGATGTAGTTGTTGCAGTACTTGGAGAAACCAGCGTTATCCTTTCAGGATTGGGCTGGGGAAAGGGCCCGGGAGAAGGAGAAATACAAGATCCTTTCACTACAGGAGAGGGCTATGACCTGACAGATATTAACCCAATAGGTGTACAACGTGAATTACTACAGGCCCTGAAAGAAACAGGCAAGCCGATAATACTCGTCCTTGTACATGGCAGGCCATGGAGCATAAAATGGGAGAAGGAGAACCTTCCGGCGATACTGGAAGCATGGTATCCCGGAGAACAGGGAGGAAATGCCATCGCAGATATCCTTTTCGGAGATGTAAATCCATCAGGAAGGTTGAATGCTACTTTTCCTCAGTCAGTCGGTCATATTCCTGTATTTTATGATTATAAGCCGTCAGCAAAGGGTATAAACAGGGAGCCGGGTACACCCGAGAAACCCGGACGGGATTATGTTTTCTCTTCTCCCGACCCATTATTTCCATTCGGATTCGGATTATCATATACTACCTTTGAATTTTCGGATATGAAAGTATCTAAAAAGAAATTTGGCAAGGAAGATATCCAAGTATCTGTAAAGGTTACGAATACAGGAAAACGTAAAGGAAAAGAAGTCGTTCAGTTCTATATAAATGATAAGATAAGTACTGTGACCACTCCGGTGAAAGCAATGAAAAGGTTCAAAAAAATAGAACTGGAACCGGGAGCAAGCAAGCAAGTTACATTCAATCTATCTTATAAAGATTTAGGTTTGTGGAACTCTCAGATGCAATTTGTAACAGAGCCCGGAGAGTTCGAATTAATGTTCGGACAATCTGCTGAAGATATAAAATGTAAAGAGACAGTTGAGTTCGTTCAGAATTGATCTACATATGATAGTTTCCGTTTTTTATTGACTCGTCCTGAAATAGGTTGAGAGGATTTAGATTAAATATTTTATAAGAACCGATGGATTTATTTCTATCGGTTTTTAGTTTTGATGCATAAAATTAGGAGTTTTCATGTTTAAAGCCAAATGTGGTCTTTTATCGTTATAAATATTGATAAATTATTTGATTAGTAATTTCAGATCCTGATAATTATTACATCAATTTGATAAACAGCTTGACGGCTAATCCCAAACAATCGACAACAACGGCTAAGACTCAATCGCTGTTGCTGTCGGATGTGTCCGATGGTTGGGCGAATAGTTTTTTCGTATCTGAGTACCATATTGCTTATAGAGATATCTATCATGGTATTGAGAATCTTATTCTTAAGTTTCTCATCTTGTAGTTCCCTTTCCAAACGTTTGATATGTTGGGCGGGTGTTTCCTTACTTTTTGACATAATGCGGCTATTGGGTTTTGACCAATCTAAGGTACCATGTTTTCTTAACCAAACCAAAACTCTACTTTTTTCCTGAATTCCATAATACTCTTGAGTTTGTTTATAAGTCATAGCCCTTTTTCAACTTGGCTGATTACCTGCAATTTAAAAGCTAAATTGTAATCACTTCTATACAAAAAAAATGATAATGTCCAATATATAAACATTTTTCTTGCTCTTTGTGAGATATTTATTTTACAGATTATTGGAACAATATCCAAAAGAATCGCAAAAAAATAAATAATAGAATTTAAGAAAATCTTGCATTAAAACATTTTATACTATAAATTTACATTCTGGATAGGTAAAAGGTTCTTCCCTGGGGAATAAAATCACATTTTATCAAATTATAGTTAATATGCCTACTGTCATAAAGAGCATAACTTTTTATTTTTGCCAACCGTTTCCATATTGCCATAAAAAATGGTGGTTAGTAGCTATACCCTCTTTATGGGTCTTTTTATTGACAAGTATGTTAGAGCCATTACGGCTGTCAACTATTTCTTACAAAATGAATGTAATATTTGTGGTTACTCTTATCACAAGCATATCATCTGCAATAGTTGCATATATTCTCCCTCTTATTTTTAAAAAATATCACGAACCGGCAAATTGGACAAGATATAAATTCTGCCTTACCGGAGTACTTATAATTCTTTTAACCATTCCTCCAAGTTCTTTTTTCGCCTACAAAGTTTATCTATATGGAGGATTAGAAGTAAATTACACTTTGGACAAGGTATTATTCTATTGGTATCCCATTGGATTCTTTATAGGTGCGGTACCTACTTTAATCATTTATTCTCTGACAAAAAAACGAAGTGTCCGAATTAAAAAGAAGAATAAAGGAATTATAGTAAGTAACTTAAATAAAGAACATGTTGGAGATAATAATGGGATGAGTGCCAATGATATCGAAATTGCTTTGTATGGAAATACTAAAGATAAATTTGTATTATCTTTCAATTGCTTCCTTTATGGAGAAGCGCAAAGAAACTATGTCACAGTGTTTTATATAAAAGATGATAAAGTAGAACGTACACTTTTGAGAACCACCTTGTCTCATATAGCCGAAGCTTTACAGCAATATCCTCAAATAATCAGATGCCACAGATCATTTATCGTCAACTTATCGCACGTTAGGGAGCTATATGGTAACTCACGTACCTGTTCTTTGAAATTTCACAAAAATGATATTCAAATTCCAGTAGCTAGATCTTATATAAAAGACATAAAAGAGATACTGAATATCTAAATCTATAAAATTTCTATCCTTTTTATCCTCATTTCTTTGGGACGGAGAAGACTTTTTTCCTTTTTGTCCCCAAAATCATCCTATATGTCCCTGTCGCTTTTCTTTTACAAAGGGGAAGCTTAGTTTTGCATTGACAAATTATGCGAATCATTCGAGAAGACTACAAATTTAGGATAACTAAGAACTTCAAAGACTATAATGTTTACCGAACTCATAAATACGTTCTCAAGCTATACTTTTTTCAAAGGAGAATTGAAATCTCGTAATATAAAAAATACAGGAACTTATATCGCAATATTATTGCTATACGTGTATTTCTTTACTGGAATAGGTAAATTGGGGTTAACAGCTTGCATCTTAAATATTTGTCTTTATTTGTCTTTACTTATATTTATCTTGCTGTTTGTGAAAATAGCGTTTAAATACTTAAAGGATGCAAGCTGGAATTCCCGTGTAGACTCAAGAATTATTTTCACAAACTTATCATAAAAAATCTGTCGTTATGAAAATCAAAGTGACATTTTGCATTTTAGTATTGTTTTTTGCGCCAAGACTCTTTGCGCAGGTAACCATAGGATTAGATGAATCACCTTCGAAAGGAGCATTGCTTCAGTTGAAAAGTGAAAGTGTTACAAATGGAGGTGCGAATGCGAAGGCGGGATTACTTCTGCCTCGCGTAGAATTAGACCCTACCAATTCTAACTCCGGAACCGACGCTTCAAAACTTGTCGCCTCACTAAAGCTAACATTGCCTTTAGGGACACCATTTGATGCGGCGGACCATGCCGGATTGATGGTATATAATATAACAACGAAGGCGGTCACCAGTAACGCTCCTTTCTCTCAGAATAAAATCTGTCCGGGTGTATATATCTGGAATGGTTCTCTATGGGAAAGAATGATGTCCACCGAATGTAAATAATTAAGAAAAATGTAATATGAAAAAAATATCGGGTAAAAAATATATAATTATTTTTTTTATAATCTTTCTAACTTCAACACAAGCATTCGCTCAGGTTACAATTGGTTCTAATCTGAATTATAACCCTGGATCAATACTCGATCTGAAGGAGTATGAATCCTCATCCGGCGGGGCCAATTCTACCAGGGGGTTGGCCTTGCCCCGGGTTAAATTAACAGATAAAAACAATTTATATCCGATGTTTGAAACCTCGCCCGGATCTAATACACCTACAAGTGATTACACAGGGCCTAAAAAAGCGCCGGAGGATGCTAAACATACCGGCCTCGTTGTTTATAATCTTAACAAATGTGATGGATTTGGATGGGGAACATATGTATGGGAAGGAACAGAATGGCATCCATTGACAGATGTAAAGTACTTATATCAACCGGATGTATCTATAGCAAATACTGAAGCAATAAAAATAAATGAAAGTACATATTTGATTCATTTGCCTAGTGGACGAGATTTGCGTCCTTTCCCTTCCAATAAAAAATTCACTCTGGGAGTTAACTGGACAGATCCGACTGAAGGTAATCTGAAGAAAAGCGCCGTAGAGACAATAGATGGAGGACTGAAATTTGTTAGTGGCAGCCACCCTGACAGCTGGCCGGGCCCTATAGCTTCCTCTCCCATATCATTCGACTATTATTTAAATGATATGTCAGATATAATCCCGAGTGATAATGCGAATGTACATAATCCTTTCAGAAGTAGGGAGACCTCGATAACATTCGAAACTCCGGAGAATGAATGTAAAGAAAAGAAAAATATAACAGTCAGACTCAATCAGACCAACTACAGGCTGACAGTGAAAAGAGATAATACTTATTTCAATACCCACTCTTACCGTTTTAGAAAAAAAAGTGAGCAATTCTCTACAGGTCCAGGTGTAAACTATTATCGGTTTTTATTACTCCCTCCATACAATTTATCGAATGTAGGCGGATTTAGAGAAGAAAGCAATGCACGCAGATATGCCACCTACAAAGATGAAACACCCGGTATTCTTTCTGCAACTGTAGTACCTGCTGATATACCCCAAGAAGCAGGGGAAGAGCGGATCGATGGAACTTCTGTTTTATACAACCGCAATCCAACTTACATATCTGCCACCTCGGCGCTAAACAAGCGTAAAAAAGCGGGGATAATAACTTATACTGACACAGCTGTTGTAAACCGGTTTTATCCTGTAGAAATACACTATATGCAGTGCGTGGTCGATGGCTACGATCAAACAAAGATTGAAAATGCAAGTGCAAATCCGGCTGAATGGGGAACGAAGGTATTAAGACATACCGACCGTAATAACAATACTTTTTATTCTGCAGACTTTGGGAGCGCCGGACGATGGATGATAACAAATCTGGCAGCAACAACATATGATGAAGGTAGCGGCTTTGAAGGGGAAGCATTGGAAGTATATCAGACAATAGATTTGCAGGCACATGACGGAGGTAAAAGAAAATACGCCTACCCTATGCTGGATGTAACGGAGGGTGAACCGGCGAATTGGGGAACCAAACCTACTGGCTGGCGCTGGGAAGAAGGCATATTTTATAATTGGTATGCAGCAACAGGGCGCCCTTTAGATCTTAATAACAACAATCAGGAAGGAGCGTCCGGTACAGAGCCTGCAAGAGTGCAGGGGATTTGTCCTAAAGGCTGGTATCTGCCTTCTGATAATGAATGGAATCAATTAGAACAGTTTGTATATAATAATATCAGTAAATATACTACATATGACAAAGAAGATATTAAGCTATGGACTACAAATATAACAACCAATGCATGGCTGTCCTCATGGAATACTACCAAAGGCGACAGAGGATTTACTATTGAAAATGAGCATTTAGGGCATGGCGCCGCTATGAAAGATATGTGTCCGCCTAAAAGCACTGCCACAGCATTTACTTATATGCAGGGATCTAAAGGCTACAGTGCCGAATATAACCTTGGAGGATTTAATGCAACAATGGTTGGGCGTATCAAAGCAAAAGAAAAGCCGGTGACAGTAGCTGATGAGCGGATGATACAGTATAGCCGGGCTTATAATGTCAATTATTGGACAAGGTCGCAAAATTCTGCAGGAGATGCCTGGTTGAGGGATTTTAATGTTAATTACGGATCAATAAACAGGACAACTTATATCAAAACACATTTGCTTTCCGTACGCTGCAAGAAGGCGCCCTAATAAGTGGATATATAGATACTTCTTCAATATAAAGATACTTGATTCAATATGGTTGAATTCGAAAGAAATCGCATCGACATTTTTCATATCCCTTATAATGGAGCTATCCAATACTTTTGCATAATGTTGCGTCATTCTTGTAGAAAAATGTCCGAGCATTTTTGCTACATTCGGAAGCGATACATCATTCGCTAAGAAAACGACCAAAGCCGCTGTATGGCGCGCGGTGTGAAATGTAATTTTCTTATCAATGCCGCATATTTCACCGATCTCACGCAAATAATCATTCATCTTCTGATTACACATAACCGGAAGCAACACACCCTTTAACTGACAAAGCGGATGCTCTTCATATTTATCAAGTATCTCCTTTGGTATAGTCAACAATGGAATATTACACATATTACTTGTCTTTTCACGGGTTTTAAGAATCCAAAGGTTTCCTTTATTATCCGTTACAAGATGCTCTTTTCTCAGATTATATACATCAATGAATGCCAATCCCGTAAAGCAGCAAAAAAGAAAAACATCACGTACCAATTCCAGCCTGTCGATCTTAAATTCCTTTTCCGACAATCTGTTTAGTTCTTCCAGTGTAAGGAACTCTTTATTTACCGGAACTTCATGAAACTTAATTCCGGCGAATGGATTTCTTGTAATGTATTCATTGGCAATAGCAAGATTAATCACTTTCTTAAAGCATTTCATGTAACGGATAAACGTATTTTGCTGGCAACCTTTTTCTGTTTTCATGAAAAACTCAAAGTCACGCACCAACTCTCCTTTTACTTCTCTCAGAAGCAGATCGTCTTCACCGTACTTTTTCTGAATCAGTTCTTTCAGATAACGGGCACAGCATTCATATCGCCTGACCGTAATATCAACATAATCAATCCCGATTAACTGCCTGCACTTTTCATTATGCTCATTGAAGAAAGCAATCAGTGTTTTACGATCCTCATTATCCATACCGAAGAACTTGTTTTTAAGAATGGTGGCAGAGATTGCTTTGCCGCTTTCTTCCAATTCCTGATAGATATTAATAAGTTTCATTTTGCTATTCAGGATGTATTCATTCAAATCGCGAGATACTTTATCTCTTGCTCGTGAACACTCTTTGGCTTGACTCCATAGGGCAGGGTTAATACTCTTCTTGGTGCGAAGTTCTTCCCGTTGTCCGTTGACAGTAATTCTTAAGCTTACTGCCGCATCACCGTTTTTTAATAACTGGTTCTTCTTAATGAAGAACGAAACTTTAAAAGAATTTCTCATTTCGCCTTAATTTTAATGGTTCAAAACTAAGGAAACAAGCCTAAAAACTAAGTAAGCAAAACGCTGCAAATCACAGAATTAGAATCCTAATCGAGACTATTTTTTAATAGTCTCAAAATAATCTCGATTAAATCACCAAATACGTCAAATTTTTCTGCATTTTGCACTTTTAGGGAAAAGAAAAATCCCTGAAAGGAATTGACTTTCAGGGATTTTCTCTATTTTGCTTTTTTCAAAAGTGGTGCCACCAGCACCCAAACTTATTTATAAACCTTTATAATATTTAATATTTAAAATATCTTATAATCCGCATTAATATTATATTTCTTAATAATATATTAAATATTTATGCAAATATAATTAAAACTTTTAGGGTACAAATACGGGTACAATTAAAAATTGTTGTATCTTTGATTTATACCATTAAAGTAATTGTTATGGCATCTGTTAAGTATTTTGTAAGGAGTTCTAAGAAGAAAGATAGTGAAGTAAGTATATATGCCCGGATGAGGTCAGGCAAAATTGACTTAGGTGTATGTACCGGAGTTACGGTTCCTTTCGAGTTATGGAATGATAAGCAAGGCGACTTAAAATATTATCAAAACAAAGACAGCCAAACAATATTAAGGATGAATAAGGCTAAAGCCGATTTAGAAACTATAAAAGGGCTTCTTTACAACCTAATGGATACAGACCCTACATTAAAGGCTAAGGATGCTGCAAACGAAATAAAAAAGCATTTTGATGAAGCAAATGCGGTCAAATCTGCTGCTCCGAAAGATATGAATAAATATATAGCATATCTTATCGGTCAAATGAAAAGCGGAGAACGGAAAGTGAAAGGAAAAAATTATAGTGAAGGAAGTATAAAGTCATGGAATAGCTTCGCCAAAACATGGAAAACATTCCAAAACGATTATTTAAATCGGATGCTTGACTTTAAAAATATAACTATGAGTATTCACTCAAAGTTTGTTTCATATTGCTACAGCCGTGAATACACAGCCGATACTACACGCAAATATTTAACAACATTGATAGCTGTAATGAATTACGCTTTAAAAGACGGTATATCAGAAAACAGAATACACGAAACACGGGAATTTTCTAAAACGGTTCCAATTGCAGAAGGTAAAAAGCCATACTTAACGGAAGCGGAGATTGAAGCAATTTTTAATCTGGAACTTAACGACCCAATGTTACAGAAAGTACGTGATGTATTTTTGATTGGTTGTTATTGCGGACAACGTGTTAGCGATTTTTCCCGTATTACTAAGGATAATATAATAACCTTACCAAACGGCTACAAGGCTTTTAATATTACGCAGCAGAAGACCGGAACACGTGTTATAGTACCTTTCTTATCAAAGAATATAACAACGATTTTAGAACGGTGGGATTATGAATTGCCGTATGTTATAGATGTATTGATAAATCGCCACATTAAAACTATATGTGAAAAAGCTAAAATAACGGAACCGTTTTTGACCGAAATAATGAGAGGTGGAAAATTGGAAAAAACATATGTTTCGAAATGTGATTTAATAACTTGCCATACAGCACGCCGTAGCTGTATTACAAACTTATACAATAAGAACTTGCTCGATATACATGAATTACGGGCTATTAGCGGACATAAGACAAACGCTGCCTTTGAGAAGTATATTTGTCTATCAAATGATGAGAAAGCGATGCGAATTGCTGAAAAGTTAGGAGCATTTTAGAGTAGTAAAAACAAAACAGTTAGTCTTACGGTTTAATTAGCTCCTAACTTAAATTTTTAAAATTTCGATTAACAACATTTTTATCTGAATATCAATAATTTATAGCTTTAATATTAGCTCCTAAGTTTACAATTTGTAAAGTAAAAATCTATGTTGTAACTTGCACCTGTATTCGGATGGATACAAAAAAAGAGGATAAAAGTTTTGACCGACCTTATCCTCAATTTTAAATATTTGTAAACCAGATAGCTTCTCGGCTGTATCGGGTTTCTTGTTACAAAGATAGATTATAACTTTATACTCCCGGTCACTACAAATGTTAAAAAATGACATTTACAGTATATAATCTACAATAACAAGAATATCCTTCATACTTCCATAAAGCTATCATAAAAATGTATTTTTCTTATGACAGAAAAAAGTATCATTGATGGTGGTTTTCATGTGAATGACGAAACACCAATCAGCAACTTAACTGTTGCACAACTCCGGCAAGTCTTAAAGCCTAACAAAAAGGAATACCTTACAATTCGGGCTATGGCAGAACGTTTCAATGTTTCTACCGTCACAGTTTATAACTGGATAAAAACAGGAAAAGTACATCCAGTAAAAATCGGTGGTCGTACTTACTTCGATGAGCAACAAATCATCGAAGAACTGAACCAGGGATTTATAGGAAAGTATAAACATAAAGTATAGTTGAAATAATCTATTACTCTATTAAAAGATATGAAAAATGAGCATGCAACAAAGAGATAGTTTTATTTTCTACCGTAGTTTTTATGAAGCAATAAAAGATTTAGACGATACAGACCAACTAAATATATATAAAGCTATTATAGAATACGGTTTAAACGGAGAAATTTCTCATTTAGAGGGAATAACCAAATCTTTATTTACCCTTATAAAACCTCAGTTAGATGCTAATAGCAGGCGTTATGAGAATGGGAAAAAGGGAGCACAACATGGAAAGAAAGGTGGGCGACCGAAGAAAGATGTTTCTATAGAAAACCCCAATGAAACCCCTAATGAGAATGAAAATAATAATATAAATATTAACGGAAATGAAAATAATAATCAAAAAGAAAATATAAATATCAATACGATTGAAGATATATATAATTTATATCCTTCTATTTGTCCTAATAGGAAGACTATTACCGGAAAGACTGAAAGAAATAAAGGACAGATAAAAGAATTATTAAAAACATTGACTGTAGACCAAATAAAAGAAACTATCCAACTGTATGTAAAAAGCTGTGCAGAGAAAAAAATATATATCAAAAACTTTGGTACTTTTTTGGATGAGTTTCCCGATTTATCGGAATTAAAGGAATTAGATACTATATATGATGATGATACTTGGTGTGAATGGGAGGTGCTAAAACCACATAAATTTAGAAAAAATACATATAAGCAATATCTTATTGACCAAAGGCGGTATGGAGTAGAAAACGTTAAGTTTATTGGAAAAGTGAGATAATTTAAAATAAAAAATATACAAAATGAAAAAAAAGACAGTTCAAACTAAAAGGACTATTAACGGACACGATGGAACTGAAATTGAATTATTTTTACTTCCTCCTGATAATTATGCGGAAAATCAAATATTGTTTACAGCCCAAGGAACAAGTTATAATGTAAACTTATGTTTAGAAATTGAACAAGCAGAGAATTTGCTGATTGTATTGAATCAGTTAGTTAATGAAGCTAAGTCTGTTTAAGAAGTAATGAGGGGTGGGTAGGCACCCCTTTACACTCCTGAAAAATGCAGTATTCGTTGCTTGTAAATTTTTTTTGTGATTTTTGTAATGGGTATTTATAGCCTTAATTTTGAATCAAATTAATTACATTGACGTATATTTGTGGTATATAAATATTAACTTATGAATATTAAGCTAACAGAAAGAGATAAGATTAGAATAAATGATGCGAATGATTTATATGACATCATGCAACGTATCTTATTAAGAGAGAATAAAATTGACAGAGAGAAAGAACATTTCTGGATTGTTGGTATGAATCAGGCACTTGTTATCTTATATATTGAGTTAGTAAGTATGGGAAGTGTCAAATCTACTCTTGTAGAGCCTATGAATGTTTTTCGTGTAGCTATATTGAAAGGTGCAACAAGAGTAATAGCCGTACATAATCATCCGAGTGGAAACATGAAACCTTCCGAAGAAGATAAACAATGTACAGATAGATTGATACAAGTTGGAAAAATCATAGATATTCAAGTAGAAGACCATATGATTATAAGCCCAAAAACTTATATAAGTTTTAAAAATATGGGATTAATGGAAGAGCTTGAAAAGAGTCTCAAGTATGTTCCGACTTACCAATTAATAGAGAAAATTCGAAATGAAGAAAGGACTATCCGGGATGAAGCTGTAAACGCTGAAAAAGCACTTAGAGTTGAGGCTGAAAAACGTTTGACAAATGCGGTTCATTATCTTAATGAAAAAGATATGTCAGTAGAACATATAGGAGAGGTTCTAAATTTGACGGTTAAAGAGGTGCAACGTTTTTTGAAAAGGAAAAAGAAGTAAAAAAAACTATGATAGTTTGAGCAAAATAGGGGTACAAATTTACCTCTATTTTTTTTATAAATATTAAAAAAGGTCATATACATTCTAAAGATAACTTTATCATGGAAATTAATGATTAACTTTGAATTTCATTAATTATAATCAGTAATACTATAACATTATATTTGATATGTCTGAAACTAATATCCCCTTTGGAAGCGAATTTTCACCATCTCAAACTGAGTTAACTCAATTATTATCTTTTTGTAAAGAATACAGTGGCAATAAAAAGTTAATTGAATCAAATATATTAGAAAAGTATTTTAAAGAGCATGGAAATGGAAATTTGAACAATCAAAAAAAATTAGCAATGAATTGCCGTTTAGGGCTTAAGGCTTATGGCATAATTGACGAAAATAGTGTAATAACACCATTAGGAGAACAATTATATATGTTGACGGAAGACGAAAACGAATTGTATAGAGTCTTTGGAAAACATATTCTTTTAAACCTAAATGGAATGGCGTTTGTTCAATGCATCCGTGATATGACTGTTGCTTCTGAAGAGGTTAATTTGACAACGTTGAGGGCTGCTTTAGCTGAACGTGGCTTATATTATCCTTCCGGAGGTAAGCATCCAAGTATAATGAGGCTATGGTTAAATAAAGCTGGGATTTTCAGAAAAAATTGGCAAATTGATAATCAAAAAGTAAATGAAGTTTTAGGAGTTGATGATAGTATAGAGGCTTTAAGAGATTTAACTACTTTACAAAGAGCTTTTCTTTTATCGTTAATGAATACAGGTATTTCTACTCCTCAGTATGCAAACCAAATTGCAAGATTAGCTGAAACTACATATGGAGTAAAATTTCCTGAAAAAAGTTTACCCAAAGAAGTTCTAAATGGGCTTGAAAAAGCTGGTTTTATAATAACTTCCAAAACCACAGAAGGTAGAGGAGCAAAGCCGTTTTTGGTTGTACCTACAGAAAAAGCTAATAAAGAAATAGTTGAGCCATTAATTTTGCAATTGAAAGGTCAAAATGACCCTAAACTTATTTCATTATTAACTAAGTCTGTCAGTGAAATATTGAATGAAATAGATTCTAATGATAGGTATATTTCTGGATTAGCTTTAGAGGCTTTAGCTTTTAAACTAATGAGAATAATAGGGATGAATTATGTTGCAACAAGACTGAGGGCTGAAACTACCGGAGGTTCTGAGGTTGATTTAATTTTTGATTCTACAAGACTTGTATATTCAAGATGGCAAATCCAATGTAAAAACACAAAACGTGTAGCATTAGATGATGTAGCAAAAGAAGTCGGTCTTACACATTTTCTTAAAAGTAATGTAATAGTTATTGTTAGTACAGGTGATATCGGAAAAGATGCAAGAAAATATAGTAATAAAATAATGAAAGACTCTAATTTGTGTATTGTGTTAATTGATGGGGAAGATATAAAAAAGGTATCTCAAAATCCTGTTGCTATAATCGATGCATTTGAAAGAGAAGCTAAAGAGACTATGGAATTGAAAAAGATTGAATTATAAATTAATATGAATCAAGAAGAAACTAAACCAAAAATATATTTTAAAACAACTTATGGGAAAATCATCTTGGGCGATGCTTTACAAATGCTCAAAGATATCCCAAGCAATAGTGTAAACTTAGTGGTTACAAGTCCACCATTTGGGCTTGTGCGAAAAAAAGAATATGGGAATGTTGACGCGTCCGATTATTTAGATTGGTTTAAACCGTTTGCTACAGAATTTCATCGAATTTTAACTGAAAATGGTAGTCTTGTAATTGATATTGGAGGAGCATGGAATAAGGGTATGCCAACAAGAAGCCTGTACCATTTTAAATTATTAATAATGTTATGTGAAGAGTTTTCGTTTCACTTAGCTCAAGATTATTATTGGTGGAATCCATCGAAATTACCAACTCCAGCAGAATGGGTAAATGTTCGACGTATCAGAGTAAAAGATGCGATAAATACTGTATGGTGGCTTTCTAAATCTCCATATCCTAAAGCAAGCAATAAAAGGGTTTTACAGCCATATAGCGAAAGTATGGACGACTTATTGAAAAATGGTTATAAAGCCAAAAAAAGACCAAGTGGTCACGATATAAGTGAAAAATTCTCTAAAGATAATGGAGGTTCGATTCCTCCAAATCTAATTGCGATTCCAAATACTGAAAGTAATAGTGTATATGTTAGATATTGTAATGAAAATAATATAAAACAACATCCAGCAAGATTTCCGAGTGAATTGCCAGAATATTTTATAAGAATGCTTACAGATATTGGTGATTCTGTTGTTGATCCATTTGGTGGTAGCTGTGTTACTGGTGAAGTTTGTGAAAAACTGCAAAGAAATTGGACTTGTTGTGATATTATTGAAGAATACGTAAAAGGGGCCGTTGGGCGATTCTCTGAACCCAATGGTTCTATAGAAAATAAAGAGCACACTACGTATACTGTAACAAAGCCTGGTGCACTTTGGAATGGTTTACCTTCTGACACATTACCGATTCATGGTGGACAGCTTCGTGATAAAAAAGAGGAGCTTCCAGAACCTCAAAAAGAAGAAATAAAAAATTAAATATATATAATTAATCTACGAACAACGCTTATCCAGAATTAGATAAGCGTTGTTTATGTCTAAAAAGAGAATAGCCTTTATACCATTATTATGATTTATATGATTCAAATTTGTTAATTATATCGTCCCAATTTTCAATGATATTCAGATTTTTTCCTATAATTATCTCTTTGTTATCAATATCTTGAAAGATATATGTGCTTTTTCCATATTCATCTTTGAATTCTGAAATATATGATTTAATCTTTCCATCTATTTCTTTTCTAACAAATGAATCTAAATATTTTGGCAACTTAAAAACAGTTGCTAAAGATTTAGCAAACCGGATTAGAGATAAAATTCTTTCTTGTTTTGTCATGTCAAAAGAATACATTTCTATTCCTGATAAAATCTCTTTAACAAATTTATGTGTTGCTTTTTCATCCTTTTTAAAAGCATTATTAATTTCAGATTGTATTTTTTCTTTTATTAATTTCTTTTTACCCTTTAATTTTCTAAATGTTAATCTATAATCTGTATCAATTGGAATCAGTATTTCTGCTCCATTATAATAATTATTATTCATAATTTTATGGACGTGTAGACCATCAAATTTAGTGTCATAACGATGATTGTCAATCCTAATTGTTTGACCACTTATTAATGGTGACAAATCTATAGCCATAAGAAACTTTATTTAAAAATTTTGACTTTATACGAAAATACATTAATGAAATAAAATGAGGAAATATTTTTAATCTTAAATTAATTGTGATATTCTATATTTTCGCTTTCGTTTATTGATGGGAGATAGAAAGCAGTAAAATATATACTCAAAAATATACTCTTTTCTATATTGCGGGTACAGTTTAGGGTACAAACTAAATAAAATAAAAAAGCTAACCAATTTATTAGTAATTAGTTAGCTTTAATTCTTTTCTCTTAAAAGTGGTGCCACCAGGAATCGAACCGGGGACACAAGGATTTTCAGTCCTTTGCTCTACCAACTGAGCTATGGCACCATTGTTTGTAGCTTTGTGTTTGCGTGTGCAAAGATAGAATATATTTTACATTCTCCAAAAATATCAGATAAAATATTTCAATAACTATAATGAATAAACGTTTCGTGATAATAAAACTATTTCATTACCAGCACTCTGATAATATTCTCCATAGTTCGCTCAATATTCTCTTTTCCGCTTTGCATAGCTATTTCAAGTGAAATAGCATCTGGAATTATACTAAATATGGCATCAAAGCCTGCTTCATATAAAGACTCTACACCATCTCCGACACTTCCTGCAATCGCAATCACCCTTTTATTCTCCGATTTTGCTACCTGAGCAACCCCGAAAGGAGTCTTGCCGTACTGTGTCTGAGAATCTATACGACCCTCGCCGGTGAATACGAAATCAGCTTTCTTTATGGCTTCGCGTAAGTTAGTATGTTTTATGACTATATCTATACCCTTGCAAAGATTGGCATTTGTAAAAGCCAGTAATCCGGCACCTAAACCTCCTGCCGCTCCTGCGCACGGGATATCCGCTACATCCTTTTCCAACTGGTTTTTTATCACCTGCGAATAGTGATTAAGAGCATCATCCAATATCCTGACCATTTCAGGAGTGGCCACTTTCTGAGGGCCGTAAACAACAGATGCGCCATTCTCCCCGCAAAGTGGGTTAGTGACATCGCATGCAACTTCAATGGTCGTTTCCCCAAGCCGTTTGTCAATAGAGGATATATCGATCTTATGCAAATATTTCAATGCTCCTCCGCCAAAAGGGAGCTCAAATCCCTCCTTGTCTAGAAACTTTGCTCCCAAAGCCTGCATAAAACCTGAACCACCATCATTTGTAGCGCTACCGCCAAGTCCTAAGATAATCTTCTTTACCCCTTTATCAAGACAAGTCCTTACAATCTCTCCTGTGCCGAAAGTTGTAGTCACTAAAGGGTTCAGTTCGGCTTTACTTAAATGCTGTAAGCCGCTTGCCGAAGCCATTTCGATAACTGCAGTTTGTTTGTCGTCCAGAATGGCATATGATGCAGTTACTTGATTTCCTAGAGGGCCGGTTACTTCCTGTTCGAATATCTCACCTCCCAGCACATCCACCAAAGCTTGCATAGTTCCTTCGCCACCATCGGCCATGGGGATTTTGATGCAAACGGCATCCGGTAACACCTTTTTGATACCTTTTTCCATAGCTTCGCATACCTCTTTTGCAGTCATTGAACCTTTAAATGAGTCAAGTGCAAGCACGAATACAGGATTATGCATAGGTTATTGGATTTAAAAAAGGAACAAAAGTAACACTATTTACAACCTTTTAGTGTATCTCTATTTTTCTTCGCCTATAGAGTCCCAACCTTGAGCTTTCAACTCTATTTCGGTACCGTCACGCGTTTCCATCACCAATCCCAGACCTTCTTTCGTAATATGTCCTATTACATGAACGCCTTTTATTTTCGAAACCTTGTCGTGCAAATACAATGGCACCGTAAAAAGTAGCTCGTAGTCTTCGCCGCCATTCAGCGCAACAGTACTTACATTCATATTAAACTGTTCGGCCATCATCGCTGTCTGGTAATCAATAGGTATGCGTTCCTCATAAATATGGCATCCAACCTTACTTTGCTTACAGATATGCTTCAATTCGGAAGAAAGCCCGTCGGATACATCTATCATCGAAGTTGGGACAATTCCCTCTTCTGACAGAAATTTTACAATATCTTTTCTTGCTTCTGGTTTTAACTGGCGTTCCAGCAAGTACTCTTTTCCTGTAAAATCAGGCTGAAAATCAGTCTCGCCGCTATATACCGCTTTTTCGCGCTCCAATAATTGAAGTCCCATAAATGCAGCACCCAGATCACCGGAAATACATATCAGGTCTGTTTCCTTTGCTCCGTTGCGGTAAACTATCTTCCCTTCTTCTCCTTCACCAATACAGGTTACGCTGATTGCCATACCTGTCAGCGAAGATGAAGTATCGCCGCCAACAAGGTCTACGCCGTATTCCTGACAGGCAAGAGATAGCCCTTCGTAGAAAAGTTCGAGGTCTTCTACCGAGAAACGTTTCGATATACCCAATGATACGGTAATCTGTTTAGGCTGTCCGTTCATTGCATAGATGTCCGAAAAGTTTACTACTGCCGATTTATATCCTAAATGTTTCAGCGGAACATACATCAGGTCGAAATGGATGCCTTCCAGTAACAAATCCGTTGTTACAAGTGTCTTTTTGTTCGCGTATGACAACACTGCCGCATCATCTCCGACTCCCTTTTCGGAACTCGTATTTTTCAATTCTATATTCTTTGTCAGGTGGTCGATAAGGCCGAATTCACCCAGACTGGCTATTTCTGTTCTTTTCATTCTTTATTTTTTGATAAGGTACAAAGTTAGGTATATTTAAAAAGTAACAAACTTACACCATATTAATTTTGATTTCAAAAGAGAAAACATTCAGAATCAATATATAATTTGCATATTTTAACGATATATTGTTAAAAAGTAACGAAAGTAACGGATTTTACAGTCAGCAGTCAACAGTTATCAGTTAACAATATCTCTTGAGTTCTTGCGACTTTGCGAGAGTCAATGTTAAAAGGTAACAAAAGTAACAGAAATCAATTAGTAATTAACAATGAACAATTAAGGTTCTGTAACTCGTAACTGCCCGCAGGGCGAAGTAACTCGTAACTATTATTTATGTCAAAGAGCTAATAGCTAAACGCTATCCGCTAATACAATATAGATAAACATATACTCTGTTTATATTCAAAAAAATAGTCGTCTTTAAGGAAAAATTTTCTATTTATAATATTTATCTTTGTTATCGAATACATAAATACCAACGCATAAACCTTAAAAATGTCCTGATATGCCTAAATTTTTATCTTATTTTATAGTTGCCTGCTTCCTTATAACAGCAACAAACTCATGTAGTGACGATGATAAAACTTCTGACCGTGAACTTGAGTTAAGTACAGATAATGCATCTATAAAGCTTACCGAAAGGTTTTTGATTGCTGTTACCAGCGGGAATGGCGGATATTCCATTCTTTCGCACGATGTGGATATTGTAACAGGGGAAGTCGATGTAGAAAATGAAAATCGTATAATATTGACAGCCAGAGGTAAGGGAGAAACTAAAGTAACAATAAAAGACAGGAGCCAGAAAGAAATAATGGTGAGCGTCAAGGTTGTGAACAGATACCTTGCATTTGTACCTACTTACTACAGCGTTGAGGTAGAAGCGAAAGATGCTGCTTCTCAAAAAACAATAGAGGAAGATATTCTTGAAAATCCTTTTCCTCCAAAATCATATGCCTACAAATTAGAAGATTCGGATAAGAAAGAGATGACAATACGGTCTTCGGTCGGTTCAATAAAAGTTGAAGGCACATATGCTTTTAGTAATGACGGAAAGACGAATAATCTTAAGCTGAAGTACGATGATAAAGAATTCTCATATGTGTTGAGTGATGAGTACGAAGGCAAATATTTCTACAATTATTTCAATAAAGAAGAAGAGGAGAAATCTCAAAAAGAAATCAGTCAGTCCAAATATATAGAACTGACGGAAGATTTAACGGAAGTATATAAAGAGAAATATCCCGACGCAGAAGTCGAGTCTGTCAAATTTATTATTATAGCTACAATAATTGAGAAAGCCTCGTCGCTTGAATAAGGCTTTAATATTAGTTTATAAGAAGGGTTACTATATTTTTATGGTAGCCTTTTTTAATAGGTTAAATACATATGCAACAAAGGGCATAAACAAAAGCCTCAATACCCCCGGGAGGAATCCGGTAAGTATTGAGGCTTCATCTTGGGACTTTATGAAACTTATCTCTTAATACTTTCTACTACTACAGGCCCCAGCAATCCCGATTTGAAGAGTTGGGATTCGGCTTTCCACGGTTGTGCTGGAATCCACGTTTTACGCAGGTCTTCCGGCAAATTCAGGTCGCCTATCAATCTGTTGGCCCATGTAGTTACAAGCTCTATCTCGACAGCGTTTTCTCCTTTATTTACAAAGTCGGTAATGTCTACACGGTATGGAGCCGTCCATACGCCGCCTGCATATTTACCGTTTACTTTTACTTTAGCCATAGCCGATAGGTTATTTAGGTTGATAAATACCCTGTCGTCGGCAGGCTTATCGGCTAAATTGAAAGTGTTATTATACAGTATTGTGCCCGAGTAATATTTAATATCCGGATTTTCATTTGTACTTATATCTTCCAGCTTATCCATTTTCACCGGTTCGGCAGGGCCTCTCTTTTGCTTGTCGAAAGTCAGCGACCAGCCACTGTTGAGGTCAGCCATAATCTGAGGTTCTGGGAAGTTTATATCTGCACTTGATGATGCAGGCGCTGCAGAAACTTTGTCGCGGAATACTATGAATACGCTTTCATAGGCATCCAGTTTCAGAGGAACGATTGTACCTGTCGCTGTTTCGCTGAAGGCAGGCAATTTACGTATCGAGCCATTAGTCGCATCCCATAATTCCGGCTGCATTCCTTTCACCCTCAGTTCAGGATTGGTGGCAATCTTTTTATCACTTTGATTTGTTATGAAGTAAACCTCCATACCGTTAATCGTACGGTGATTATAAAGCACAGGCTCATCGGCATTAGTCTTACAATCAGGTACGCAGTTGATAAGTGCAAAAGCTTCTTCCATATTCATACCGTCGATAAGTGTTCCCTGACCGATTTTTGCATATTTCGTACCTGCATCTACTTTCGACCAAAGTTCATTTGCCATGCTCTTCACTTCTTCATCGGCTTTCGGATAATTTTCAAAACTCGGTGAACGTTTAGGAGCAGGGCCCAATACTACGCCACCGCCTTCGATCAGTTGTTTTATTTTCGCCAACAGTTCAGGGCGCATGGTTTCCAGTTTAGGTAAGACTAGTATCCTGTATTGTGTACCGTGAGGCAATGTAAGCAGGCCGTCTTTTACGGTCATGTATTTTTCGATTACCTCTGCATTTATATAGTCGAACTGATATCCTCTAGGCAATGCTGGATCGGTTATCCCAGTCATCTTAGGAGCATCTTCCCCAATAAAATATGCTACATCCGCCACATTAAGTCCCTGCTGAAGCATAAAGTTTGTCCGCTTCAGATAGGAAGTAAACAAATCCATTTGTGAGAACCATGTATTTTTCCTGTTGAATTCGTTGCCAAACCATGCATTTACGCCCGGCTCTTTATCTTCGTAAGGCTGTGAGATGTAAACATGAAGCAATGTATTGTTTATGCCTTCTGAAAAGAACCTGTCGCCGCGCGGTTTCATCTGTGCAGGGTAACGGTGGAATGCACCGCCTGCCGCAGTAAACGATTCGGCGGATATTTTTGTCTTTCCGTATATATGTCCGCACGATGAGGCTGCGCGGTTTTCTATATCACCCAGTGAGCCTTCACTCCAGAATTCGCCTCCGATTTCGTCAGACTGACCGCCGTATTGCAGAAATTCTCCCGGGAATCCCCAGTGACCGTAATTTTCGAGCCAGGTTCTGAGGCCGTATTTATGGCTGATTTCCCTTAATCCCGCAACGTAATCATAGGCCACTTTATCGGCTACAAGCCGGCGCATATCCCATAAGAAACGGTTAGAAGCATCTTCGCTTTGTATAACAACGCCATTATATACAGGCAGGAACGGAAGCGCATCGTATCCATAGCGTTGCTTGAAATCTTCGAGGAATGTGTCTGTAAAGTTTTGACCGCCTGTTTCGTAGCTGTCCTGTACCACCACTTTCCATGTCTTGCGGTCTTCGGCAGGTATGCGTCTGATTATCTCACCCATATAAGCTTCGAAATGGGCTTCGGCGTGCTTTTTGCTCATCTTATCTATTTCAAATCCTGTTGCTTCGGGGCTGGCAGGTGAATTCTGAGTCCCTGTAGGAACCATTCCGCTACGCATTACTATCCAGTCTCCTGCAGGAGCGTCCCAAGTTAGTTGGTCGCCTTTCAGGTGTTCGGTAATATCGATTACATCCGACGGTTTTATATATAATGACTCATCGCTGACTTCCGGCTGGTCTTTCCATTGATATTCGTGCCAGTAAGGCAGCGGATCCTGAAACATTCGTGCCAGTGTCTTTTCAGGATATCTTTCTATACCCGGAAGACTGCTCAACTCAACATCTTTGATACCGCTGTTTGGCCGCAATCCCGATATTGTGAGCCGGAATTCGGTAGCTGTGGTTTCAGGTACAGAAATCATTATAGGAGCATAAGGATCGAAACCTACATTCGCTGCAGGATTGTATCTGCTGATAGCGAATTCCGAAAGGGTAGTATATGCACCGTCTTTTTTCACTTCCAGTTTTGCAGGAGAGTGGAACCGGTTATGAGTAATGTATATTTTTAAATTACGTAACGTAAGCGGTTCGTTTGCCGTAAAGTTGAAAGTGACTTCTTTCACATTCTCCGGAAATGTGATTTCTGTATTTTTATCTCCGTCGATAATATTATTCACACCCGAAATATTAGGAGTGGAAGAAACTCTTCCGTTGCGGGCAGAAAGTACCGTACCTTTCTTACTTACATCAGGATAAGCCAGTACTTTTACATCTTGAAAATCTCCCTGAGGTTTTTCGAGTGTGATATCTATCTTTTTACCGCCTTCTACAGGAGTCCTGCTCGATGCCAGATAGCGCATCGCTTCTTCCGGTTTTACCCATGGGCCACCCGATTGGCTCCAGCCCGGAGAATTGAAGATTCCTATTTCGATGTTTAATTCAGTAGCGGTTTTAAGAGCTTTGTGCAGAACTTTCCACCATTCTTCGGTATTGAATTGTACTTTACCGCGTCCTGATTCACCTTCCGATAGACCGATGTTCCCGATAAAGGCGCGATTTATTCCGGCTTCTTTCATCGACTGCAGGTCTTTTACTACTCCTTCTTCGGAGAGATGATCAGATATCCAGTACCAGTAAACGGAAGTCTGTATAGAGTCCGGTGGATTTATAAATCCTGCTTCGAGAGATTTCGAGGTTACAGTTTTGTTCCCGCAATTACAGAAGCAAAACAACGTTAATGCAACTAGCAGAAAATAAGGTGTTTTTTTCATGGGTTTTATTTTTATACTTACAATAGTGATTAGATTTCCATATTTTTGGAGCATAATATACCGCTACAAAGATAATTGCTTGTTCTTTTAACAAATTAAAAGTTTTGACATAAAGATTTGAAAAACTGATTATTTGAAATACTTAATATATCATTTTACAAAAGTTTTTTGCCAAGTAACGTATTAAATATAGGTCTGATTTTTTGCCATATACGTTTGCCCGAATGTGAATTGTTGTTTTTTTAACAAATTAAAGGATTTTGACATAAAGATTTAAAAAAACGATATTTTAGTGACATAAAATCATCTCTCCTTTGAATTTTTTTTTGTTACATTGCAAATTATTAGCTTTACAAGTAACCTTTAAATAGAATGAAAGACTCGATTCATTTAAAATATCTGATAGTAAATGAAACAGACTTACTGTGGGGATTGACTGTTAACTCGGTCGGTTATCAATGCATTGAGCCTAATTCGACATACCCTCCCGGAAATCATCCTACACGATATTTATTTTCCACAGACAGGGGACGTATCCTTGACGAGTACCAGTTGTTATATATCACTAAAGGAAAGGGAACCTTTTTGTCGGATGTATCCGGTAAAAAGGATAAATATGCACTGAACGAAGGAAATATGTTTCTGCTTTTTCCCGGCGAATGGCACAATTATATGCCCGAAAAGCAAACAGGCTGGGATGAATACTGGATAGGATTTAAAGGAGTTAATATCGACAGCCGTGTAACGAATGGCTTCTTCAATAAAGGAAAACCTGTATATAATGTCGGGCTGAATAATGAAATAGTAGAACTGTATAAGCAGGCCATACAGACCGCTATAGACCAGAAATCGGGCTTCCAGCAAATGCTGGCGGGAATTGTGAATCACTTGTTAGGGCTGGCTTATTCGCTCGATAAGAACTATTCCTTTGAAAACTCCGAATCGCTGAACCAGATCAACAAGGCCAAAATTATTATACTGGAAAATTTTAAGGATATTAAACCGCAGGATATTGCCGAACAGTTGAATATGAGTTATTCCAACTTTCGAAAAATATTTAAGGAATATACAGGCTTTGCACCCTCGCAATACATACAGGAACTGAAAATACAAAAATCGAAGGAGTTATTGACAAATACCATGATTCCTGTGAAGGAAATAGCTTATCTTATGGGGTTTGAAAATCAGGAATACTTCTTCACAGCTTTCAAAAAGAAGAATAAAACGACCCCTGTCGAATACCGCAGATTTACGCAGGGCCCGCGTGGTAAAGAGTAATATATAGCGTTCTTATAATCATTTATTATAATATCTCTGTCAATTTTTCATATACGCGGATCGATAGAGAAGCTATCTTTGTGGTCAGATAAAATAGTATATTTCAGATAGTATAACAGTTAACTAAAAATAGATATATGAGAAAAATACTAAGTTTGACACTTATTTTTTTATTATCATTTAATGGAATTGTATCCGCACAGGAACTACCGCCGGTTTTCAAAAATGATAAGGATTTAAAAACCAGACCGACCTCTTTAGTTACTAAATATCTTACCCCAACACGTATCGTATGGACTTCGGACAACAACAGCGGAAAATATGTTGTCAATCCGCAGTCTGTTCTGATACAAGGAAACGGACAAGCCGACCTTAACAGAGGCAAATACCTTAAGTTAGTAAGTGACGGCACTCACAAAGGAGGCATCATCCTCGACTTTGGGAGGGAGATACAGGGAGGTATAGAAATCATTACTTCGTCCAGTAATAAAAATCCTGCCGGTAAACTGCGGATACGTTTCGGCGAATCGGTAGCCGAGACGATGAGCGACATAGGTGGAAAAGGAGGTGCGACGAACGATCATGCCATGCGTGATTTCGAAGTCACTTTGCCTTGGCTGGGACGGTTGCTTGTAGGCGAATCCGGTTTCCGCTTCGTGCGCATAGATGCTGTGGATGCTGATGCAGCCATAGAGATAAAGGAAGTAAATGCTGCTTTCTCATACCGCGATATCCCTTATCTGGGGTCTTTCCGCTGTAATGATGAGCGCCTGAACGATATATGGATGACAGGAGCATATACCGTACATCTGAATATGCAGGATTACCTGTGGGACGCAATAAAACGCGACAGACTTGTATGGGTAGGCGACCTTCATCCCGAAGTGATGACTATCAATACCGTATTCGGCTATAATGAAGTAGTGCCGAAAAGCCTCGACCTAGCCCGTGACCTTACTCCGCTACCCGGATGGATGAATGATATCAGTTCCTATTCGATGTGGTGGGTAATTCTACATCGAGACTGGTACTTGTATCAGGGTAATCTGGATTACCTCAAGGAGCAGCAGGATTATCTTTCCCGTCTCCTTAAATTCTTAAGTGAGAAGATAGACGAAAACGGAAAAGAAAAACTGGACGGGGGACGTTTCCTAGACTGGCCGTCGAGCGGGAATCCGGAAGCTATACATGCAGGCTTGCAGTCTATGATGATTATGACTTTCGAGGCAGGGGAGGAATTAAGTAAAATACTTAAAGATACGGAGAGCCAGAAACTTTGTCAGGCAGCAGTGAAGAAACTTAAAAAGCATGTCCCTGCGATAACTACATCCAAACAGGCTGCAGCCTTGCTGGGGATATCCGGACTTATTCCGGCTGAAAGAGCAAACAAGGAAGTACTATCAAAGAATGGTGTGCATGGAATGTCGACATTCTATGGCTATTACATGCTGGATGCCCGAGCTAAAGCGGGCGATTATATAGGTGCATTGAATAATATCCGTCAGTATTGGGGTGCGATGCTCGATCTGGGCGCAACCTCTTTCTGGGAAGATTTCGATATAGACTGGATGAAAAATGCAGCACGTATAGATGAAGTAGTACCTGCCGATAAAGTAGATGTACACGGTTCATATGGAGCATATTGCTACAAAGGATTTCGCCATAGCTTTTGCCATGGCTGGGCATCAGGCCCTACTACATGGCTTAGCCGTTACGTATTGGGTGTGGAACCGCTGGATGCAGGCTGTAAGAAAGTAAGAATCTCTCCTAATCTGGGTGATCTGGAATGGGTCGAAGGCTCTTTCCCTACTCCGCAGGGTGTGATTCAAATAAAACATACCAAACAGGCCGACGGAAAGATCAAATCGGAAATAAAGGCTCCTGACGGTGTTATAGTACAGAAATAAATTATTTTATAAAGAAAAAGGGTTGCATATCAATGCAACCCCTTTTAATGTAAGTTATAACGATTCTTCAGGCTCGTTGTCTTCCAGATCGTCACCGCTTGGCATTTGAGGCATGTCCTGAGATGTCTTTTCTTCTTTCGAAATCTCTTTTACCAACGAATACATTAATGTAGATTGGTCTGCTGCCGGATGTTCCCTTTCCACTACTTTTACTTCGAGTTGGTATTCATATCCCGGTTCATAATTGAAGCCCTCTATATTGTTGTAGAAAAATTCCCAGTCTGTCTGGCCTTCTTTCTTTACCAGCAGGCATTTCATGGGCGATACACCAACACAGTCGCCTTGTTGCGATGCCACGGTTAATTTTTCAGTTTTTCCGGATTTGCCACACGCTCCGAAGAATATTGCAATGGCAAATAGAAATACAATTGTTTTTTGCATGATTATAATAGTTTGATAATTAATAAAATACACTACGTGTTTAGTAACAAATTTTAACACGTAAAGTTCAATATATTCTTAGTCATTTTACTACATATTCTACTTCGTGCGCTTCTGTAAGCAATGGTATTTCCAGTTTATACAACATCTTATCCAATACATTTTCAGCCAAAGGATGTTCTCTGTTGCGGTTTTGTTCACGCCATGCATCATACGGTTTCTCTATGTACACTATTTTTACTTTTGCACCATACATGGTGAACAAGTCGACGAGTTGCTGACGCATCAGGTGTGTAATATTAGTCGCATTCCATACAAAATCCTGTTTTTTGCGAAGGTATTCCCGCGCCTGTTCTTTAGCTTCCTGCACCACTCTTCCTGTACCCGTCCTGTCGGTAGGGCTGTACTTATATTTACGGCGTATGGCATCGAGGCTGATAACAGGAATATCTTTCTTCAGGGATTTTAAATAGTGATCTTTTCCCATGCCCGGCAATCCCGATAATATGGTAGCTTCACATTTGAAGTCATCATATGGCACATAACCGATATAGCCGTCTATCGTATTGAAGTACTGATAACGCGCATTCGCGGTAGGAAATTCTATTGCTTTTCCCCAGCATCCTTCTTCTTTACAGAACATTTCGAATAGCTCTAAAGATTCCAGTAAAGCTTCCGGATCGTCACAAATTCTTCCCCGTGCGTCTGCCTCTGCCAGCATTTTCAGGTGCTGCGTATTTGTCCGCAGCGATACGGCATGTATCCTCTTTGCAGGCTCCTGTTTCTCCATTAACCATAACGGCAGGCCATGGAAGCGTACTAATGATGCTACTTTTTCGCGTATTGAAAATGGGGTAGGAATATCTTTAAATAATATTTCTCTTACGGTATATTCCCCTTTTCGGGCGTGACCGTTAGCAGAGATTGCTCCGTTACCTTCATCCTGCGATGTAGAACGTTTCTCTACGTCATGTAATAATGCTGCTGCCCACAGGATTTCTTTTTCCTGTTCCGGCAGAGCTTTATACTCGGACATACTCGTCAGTTCGTCCAATACCATTTGCGTATGTATGGCAACATTGCCTTCGGCATGATGTACTTTATGCTGAGGTACATTTTTCATTTCGGCAACCCACTGGAATTCCTGTTCGAGTGCTTGCCATTCTTTATTTTGTGTTAGTTTCCAAGTCATAATTATATTCTCCTTTCTTTGTATTTATTTCCCAGACCAGTCTGGCGCGTTTCCAGTTGCGGGTCCAGTGCTCACTTGTTTTTACATGTCCTTTTCTTACATATTTGAAAACGTTGTGAGGAAAATCGTTTACTGTATATTCTCCTACATTGCGGCTGACTATGCCCTCCCGCGTGCAATCGGAGTTTGTTTTTGTATCCATGGTACCGAACGTGCCCGGTTCATTCGCCCAAGATAAGATTTGCTGTTCCAGCTTTTGCTGCGTAATGTCCGTTACACCCTGTATTGCTAATTCGGGCACGGTAGGGAAATCAAACATAGCAGCATAAAATTTCACTTCGTCCCACGACAGCCATTTATCAAGGCATCGGGCAGCGAAAACAAAATAGTACGATTCTAATCTCTTATATTCGATAGAATGTACCGCGTAAAGGTTTTCACCGAACAACTCGATATCGTCTAGGTCGTGCTTTATCAGTTCCCAACGTTCGCGTATCTGATTAGTCCACGGTGAAGTGGTAGGTGCTGCATGTGAACGGGCAAATACACCGAATCGGTTGAGGCAATTATTTTCCCCGTCCAGCTTTTCTGTATGCACGAGGGTTTTTATTTTTTGGATATCTTCCCAATAAGAATGATTGATGCGGTCGTCGCTCGTTGTGCCGGGCGAAAAGGGATAATGATAGGTGCGATTATATTTTTGAGATAACATAATGTAATTGTTTTTAGTTCATAGAATACAATAGAAGACAAGAGCTATAAAGTTTTTAACTTACAGCCTTGAAAAAGGCGGGATGGCTCCCGCTATGTATCCCAAACAATTACATGACATTATTTATAAAATAGTTATAATAATTTAATACAAAGGTAGTAACATTTATTTGTGAAACCAAATTGTGTGATATTTCCAATTCACAGCGCGTTAGATAAGGTCGTTTATTAGAAATAAAAAGAGCATATCCGATTAAGATATGCACTTCTATATAGTTTAAATATTCTATTTTATTACTCTGCCGAAACAGTCGACGTTTCGTCTTCCTCTTCATCATCCTCCGGTTCCTCCGGCGGTGCCGGCTTGACCATAAACCGACTGACCTCGAATAAGAGGTAAAGCGGAATAAATACTACAGACAGCGTAAACGGATCGCCTGACGGAGTGATAACTGCCGAGAGAACAAGTAATCCGACAATAGCATGACGCCTGAATTTTTTGAAAAACGACCTGTTAAGTAATCCCAGTTGCGATAATAACCAAGATATCAGCGGTAATTCAAATACAATCCCCATAATGAAGATGAGCATCAGGAAATTGTCCATATATGAGTCGAGTGAAATAGTATTCTCGATCATCTCGCTCAGCTGATATGTAGACAGGAAACGGAATGTCATCGGGAATACAAGGAAATATCCGACTGCACAACCAATGAAAAACATAATGGTTCCGAATAGGAATACCCATCTTATACTTCTCTTTTCATTGTTATATAATGCCGGACTCACAAACCGCCATATTTCGAAGATGAGATACGGAAAAGTCATTATCAACGCAAGCCAGAAAGAAGTAGTCATGTGCCTGAAGAACTGTGACGTAAGATTATAGTTTATAATCTTGATATGAAATGTATCGTCACAGAAATCCGGTAAAAACGGCACTGCAGAAGTTGCATAGCATAAATATTTATATAAGACAAAATCGGCACGGGTAGGCCCCATTATCCAACTGTCGTATATATATGGCATAACCGCAAATCCGAATATTGCAAAAATAAATAAAGCTGCGATAGACCTGACTAAAGTCCACCGGAGTTCCTCTAAATGATCCCAAAAGGTCATTCCTTCATTATTCTCTTCCATAGGAAAGTACTATCTCAATCTTTTTTAGGTGTGTCGTTTCCGTCGATATCGTCTTCGATACCTTTAACGCCTTCTTTGAAGTTTTTGATACCCTTGCCCAGTCCTTTCATCAGTTCAGGGATTTTACGTCCTCCGAATAACAAAAGCACTACGATGGCTATGATAATGATTTCTCCTGTCCCAAGGTTTCCTAAAAACAAAAGTGTGTTCATGATTCTCTAGTTTTATATTAATGTAAAATATTGGTTCTCCATTCAACCGACAAAATAACACAAATAATGTCTAAAACTATGGTATTGACTGTTATTTATGTTTTTTTTTAACAATTATAGTCCTGTTACTATAAATATTATACAGGGATAAGGTTATTTTCTATTCCCGATGTGCAATACATTTTGTATTCCCCCTCTTCATCGCAAATAAATAGCGCCTCAATTTCAGTAAGTTCTTCCAGCCATTCCATTGATTTATCTATTCCCGCAACCAAAAATGCGGTGGCGAATGCATCGGCGGTAATTGCATCGTTTGCTACGACGGTCACCGACAGTAAATTATGCTTTACCGGATAGCCTGTAGCCGGATTTATTGTATGAGTGATTTTCTGTCCGTTCTCAATATAAAATTGCCTGTAGTTACCCGATGTAGCAATCCCTTTATCCGTAATTTGCAGAATGACCTGTAAATCCTGTCCCGGTATCGGGTTGTCTTCTGCCGGACGGTCGATTCCTATCCGCCATTTTTCACCGGAAGTATTTTCGCCTTTCATGCGTATTTCTCCACCTATTTCAACGAGATAATTCCCGCATCCGTGTTCTTCGAGAAAAGCAGCTATAATATCCGCTGAGAAACCTTTTGCAATGGCATTGGCATTCAATACTATATTCGGATTGGTTTTTATAACATGCTTGTTTTCTATCATTATCTTATCCATTCCGATAAATTCTTTCAGGGCATTTATTTTATCCTGATCCGGAATATTTTTTTGCTGTGAACTGAATCCCCATGCACGGAATAGCGGTTCGGCCGAGATATCGAACATACCTTCTGTAATGGCACTTATTTCTTTGGCCTTGTTGAAGACCGATTCGAAATAAATGTCTGTTTCGACGTCTTCGTTGCGGTTGATGCGTGAAATCACGGAATTCTCATCGTATACCGACATAGATTTTTCGAAGTCGGAGAGAAGCGCTTCTATTTCGGGCTGAAAATCCCTGTCATAGTCATCCTGATAAATAATGCTGTAACTGGTACCCTCAGCAGTTCCTTGGATGCTATAATAAAAAGTGCCGTTGTCGGACATTACTGCTTGCATGTCTTTATATAAAAAATGAGCAGGATCATTTGTTATCTGCCCTGCTCATAATATTTTCTATGTCTTATTTACTATAGCTTTCTTTTACCAATGGACAGTTAAGCAAATATTCGAGGCTTTTTTTTACGCTTTCTTCCGGAGTGAAGTTGTATTTTTCAACTTCAACTATCAAATGCTTCGTACCTGCAACATCTGTATTCTGGAAAATAGCATCGAATCCTACCATGCCACTCTGTCCAAGTTCCTTATTATCCTTGATATGAAGAAGGACGAAACGGCCTTTGTATTTATTGAAATAGTCAACAGGGCTTTGGTCTCCCCTTACTACCCAGTATACGTCCATTTCGAAGCATACATATTCGGGGTTTGTATTTTCGATCATGTATTCCCACATAACCTTGTCTTCTATTTTATTATGAAGTTCGAAGTCATGGTTATGATATCCGAACATCATGCCGTTTTCCTTGCATTTTTTACCTATCTCGTTGTAGTATTCGCAATAAGTTTGCAGATCTTTCAATGTTTTAGGCACATTCATAGAAGGAGTTACAATATACTCCATTCCTGCAGCTTTATGGGCGGCGATACATTGATCCCACCATTTCATAGCTTCAGTAAAGTCTTTCGAAGCCAGTTCTTTGTCGTTCAGTCCTCTTCCTGTGTGGGAAGATAAAACTTTCATTCCTGCAGCTTCTATATCAGCTTTAAATTCTTCAGGTGTTTTTCCATAGAATTTTCCATCTCCATAGTTCGCAGCTTCAACAGCTGTATATCCCATTGCTCCGGCTTTCTTGATTGTTCCGGCATAATCTTTTGCAATATCATCTCTCAGGGAATATAATTGGAGGGCAATCTCTTTTTTTGGTGGAGCTTGTTGTTCCGGTGCTTCTGCCTTTGGTGTACATGACATCAACAAAAGAACTGCAGCCATTAAAAACGTTGTTATTTTCATGCTGGTAAAAATATAATACGTTAAAAAATCAAATCCATGGGAGAAAGCTCTCCCTATGGATTCGATATTATTTTTAATAGAAAAAATCAGTATTAGTCAAGTACCTTAACCTTAATGTTGCGGAACCAAACATCATCTCCATGATCTTGGAAACCAATGTAGCCTTCACGTTTTTCTCCACCAAGGTTAGTCAGTTTTTCATAAGCCAAAGGCCAGTTTTTCTCACTGAACTTGCTGGCTTGTATCAATTCTGTCCACTGAGGAGTCCACAAGTGGTACTCAACAACGTTTTCACCATTTTGTCCGTGAACAACAGTTCCTTTATAAACCATGATCTTACCTGTGTTCCATTCTCCAAAAGGTTTAGAGTTTTGCGGATTAGCAGGAATCATGTCATAAAGAGAAGCAGACTTACGGTTGCCGTCTTTACCCATTTTAGCGTCCGGATGATTTTCATTGTCCAGAATCTGATATTCAGGAGATGAGATATAGATAGGTTCCATTCTCTTTTCTCCTTTATCGTTTGTAGACTCAACTTCCTGTGAAAGGAAGAATACTCCGGAGTTACTTCCTTTAGCTACTTTCCAATCAAAAGTAAGCTCGAAGTTTTTAAATTTATGAGCAAAGATAATGTCACCGCCATCTTGATCCTGAGCTTCACCGCCACCAGTACCGTTAAATTTAATAGCGCCATCCTCGATAGTCCATTTTCCCGGAACTTTGTCTTTACCATAACCACGCCATCCTTTAAATGTTTTACCATCAAAGATAGAAATATAACCATCTGCATCTACTGCAAATGTTTCTTCAGTTGTAGTAGTCTCATCCAAAGGTTTCGTATTGATAGCCAACTTTGTCTCAGTTTCCTTTCCTTCTGATTTAGTAGCTTCTCCTCCATCTGCTTTTTTGCCACCACCACAGGCAACCATTGCTCCTGCAAGAATGACACAGCCTAAACTGTAAACAATTTTCTTCATTTTTTTATACGGTTTAATTTAACAACTCTCTATAATTAAGGCATATCTGGTAATTTCCAGCCAGCGCGATATTCATGTTTGATCAGTTCTTCTGCAAATTTCTGAGCATTGATAGGGTCAGTCCAGATCTTGTTGAATTTAGGGTCACCGTCAACAATCTTGAAGTCGTCTTTCTTAAGAATACGGATTTCTTCATTAGGGTTGATGTTAGTGAACTTCATGTTCTGGCCATCCCACAACAGTTCTTTGTTCAGGTTTTGCAGACGTACAGCAAGTACACCCATTACTACCATTTCGTTGAAAGGACCTGCTTCGCTGAAGTCAGAAGCTGTCAATACACGGTTTGCAGGGCTCTCTTTAGCAGCACGTACCCAGTCCATTTCGTGAGATGTAGTCACGCGACGGCATACTTTAGGAGCATTTGGTTTGCGGCCTGATAGTAACCATGGGTTAACACCGTAGCATCCGCAGATCAAAGTGTCTTTAGTTCCGTGGAAGATAACACCACCACCTGCATCGTTCATGCTCTTGCCTTGTGGCCATCCTTCAGGCATGTTAGGTCTCAAACCACCATCATACCAGTGTACTTCAACTTCAGGCATAGATACCTTTGGCATATTGTCGCGAGCCGGGAATACCAGTTTCACATACTGAGCCTGAGGTGCGCAATCCTGCAGCAACATTGTAGAAGAACCCTGTGCGCTTGTAGGATATCCAAGCTTCAAGCCTTTAAATACAGGGTGAAGTATATGACAAGCCATATCACCTAATGCGCCTGTACCATAATCCCACCAGCCGCGCCAGTTCCAAGGAGTGTATAATGCATTGTAAGGACGCATTTTAGCTGGTCCTGTAAACAAATCCCAATCTAAAGTCTTTGGTATTTTATCTACTTTTTCAGGAGCATTCAATCCCTGAGGCCAGATAGGACGGTCTGTGAAAGCTTCTACTTTCTTGATTTCGCCTATTTCGCCGTTCCAGATCCATTCGCAGATAAGGTTAACGCCTTCGCCAGATGAACCTTGGTTACCCATTTGTGTTGCAACCTGATGTTTTTTAGCTAATCTGGTCAGCAAACGAGATTCGTAAACTGTGTGAGTCAACGGTTTCTGACAATAAACATGTTTCCCCATTGTCATTGCATCTGCTGATACGATAGCATGTGTATGGTCGGCTGTAGCTACGATGACTGCATCGATATCTTTGCCCATTTCGTCATACATCTTACGGAAATCCCAGTATTTCTTTGCATTAGGGAATCTGTCGAATACGCCTTTAGCATATCTCCAGTCCACGTCGCAAAGAGCTACGATGTTTTCTGTTTTTTCTACTTGTTTGATGTTAGCATGTCCCATACCGCCTATACCCACAGCGGCAATGTTAAGCTTATCGCTTGGTGCAACATGCCCGAAATTTTTACCCAAAACTGTGCTTGGGATAATTGTCAGACCGATAGCTGCTTTAGCCCCGGTACTAAGGAACTTTCTCCTTGAAATGTCTGATGCCATAAGTTCTTGTTTTTAGGTGTAAATAATTTAAAAATTATTTTAGATTTAATGTATCTAATTATGTTAGTTTAATTCTCCTCTTACTATTTCCTCCTTGTCTCTATCCCAGTACATTGTACGTCCTTCGAGATAAGCGCGTGTTCCCATGTGTGCAGTGATGGCTTCTTCAAAAGCAGCATCGATATCGCACGACGGTTTTTTGTTGCGGTCGCGGATAGCCTCCAGCCATTCCCTTACGTGAAGGAATGTAGTATCGTAACGTTTTCCACCCAGATATGAATAAAGCAGACCTCGCTGTGCAAAATACATTTCTGTGGCAGATGTGATTGCATCTACATTGTTTTTGCCCGGCACATATGTATAGAATGGTACATCGGGTTTGATGATGCCTTTTTCCAGTTTTTCCTTATATCTTGTCGAAGCACTGTCTATTTTTACAGTCAGTGTATCGCCTACTTCCATAGAAGCATCGTGACCCATGATTACCTTACCCCTGTTGCGGTTGCTTGCCAGTGTAGCGCTGTAAAGCATGGTCATATTTTTGTCAGGAAATTCGAATGTGGTCTGTAATACATCAGGCACGGTTCTTCCGTCTTTGAAGAAATAAACACCGCCTGATGATGTGGCTGAGTGTGGTATGCCTACGCCCATCAATTGATTGATAGCATCGTATTCGTGCGTTAGCAGGTCGCCGCTTAGGCCGGTGCTGTAATCCCACCAGCAGCGCCAGCGGAAGAAACGCTCTTTGCTGAACTGATCGCGTGGTTCAGGTCCTACATATTTCAACAGATTATATTTAGTCATATAATCCATGTATTCTTTTATTCTTTCCGGATTTCCTTCATATTGTTTCCAGTCGATAGTCTGTGGACTTGCATCAGGATGAAGGTCATAAACCCATGCTCCGTTAGGATCGTTTCTATTTGTACAAACTTCGACAAGGGTTATCGGTCCCAACAGTCCTTTATCTATAATTTCTTTCGCTTTGCGGTAACTGTCTATCTGACGGCCCTGATGTCCCAGCTGGAATACTATGCCTGTATCTTTCACTACCTGCCTTACCATATATGTCTCAGGCACTGTCCATGAAAGCGGTTTCTCTACATATACGTGTTTACCTGCTTTGGCGGCATCCATTACCATTGTGCTGTGCCAGTGGTCGGGAGTAGCAATGATTACTGCATCGATGTCCTTGTCGGCCAGTAATTCCTGATAATGGCGGTATCGTTTTGGGGCTGGGCCCATTTTGCCGCCCACACCTTCTCTGTTGATATTTGCTCCGGCAGCCATGCCTTCTTCGGCAAAAGTGTCGAAAATATCACAGATTGCGGCAAATTCTATATTAAGGTCTTCCTGTTCCTTGAAATCTTTATAACGCATGTCGCGTTTATTCTTCTTAGCGTCATCGATCCAGCCTTGAAGATGTTGAGGAGTAGCAAAGCCTGCAGCTCTGAGCAAGTATTTACCGCGCCCGCCATAACCGATAACACCAATGCGTATTCTTTGTCCGTCGGCTTTGAGTGGCGGTATACCCGGAGTTTCGCTGCTCAGTTTGAATACATCGCCGACGTCACGCAGCGATTTTTCATATTTCTGTTTCTTATATACACCGTATGCCAATGCTCCCAGCACAGGAGTAGTGGCCAAAGCTTTTAGAGCATTGCGTCTGCCCTGAGATTCCGGCAACGGATTATTCTCGGTAGTTTTTTTATCGTTGTTTATATTTTTATCCTCAGGTACCAACTTATCTTCGGGTGTCATAGTTTATCGTAATGTTAGCTTATTTGCGTTTGAATAATTTAGAGATATATCGATCGAGTCCGATGATACGCGAGGTAGGGAAATATATCAGCACCATAAGCGCCCCTATCTCGATTACATTTTTATCTATCCACAGGTATGAGCCTTCGGTAGGCATCATGTATGTCGCTCCGATAAACGGAGGGTGTGACAGGTAATACATACCCAGAAAAACAATACCCCCTATGCAGGCGATACGTGAGAAGCAGCCTAATATAAGCCCCAGACCGATCAATGTTAATCCGTATATGTTTATATAATTGGCAACAGCCAGAAATTCCGGATTTGCAGCCATGCTTTGAAAATATTCGGCGAAAAAGCCCTGCGAGTCCATCAGGTAAGGGTAAGCCGTCCATCCCGAATTTAATATTTTTACGATTCCCTCATATAGAAAATGCCAGCCAATCAGCAGTCTTAACATAACTAACCAGAAAGTCTGGGCACGTGAGTAAGATGTTTGTTCGATCATGGATTACGTTAATAAATAAATTGTTTAGTTTAATATTCTTTAAAATATTGATCCTTATTTTTGTTACGAATGATAATACTACTCTCTTAATTACTTCAAACAGGGCTATTCAATTAATCGTGCTCATGGTTCTTTATTTATTACAAGACACTTGTAAACAGTTTGTTAACATCCCGTCCGGGCAATTATGTTAATCCATGGAATCTTAGTTAATTAAATGCGGAATAAAGCTATAAATATTTTGAGTGAATAATCATTTATTAATGTTAAAAAAAGTTTCCAAAAAAAATTAAATACATGCTAATCTGACTTTTATAAAAACAAATGCTTATAATTTGGCACAAATGTATACTTAATTGTCATCAGCAGGGTAAATTACGCCAAGTTGTTTCCTGATTTCATCGACTATTTCGATAGTAATCAGTGAATTTTCGTGACTGTTTATTTCTGATTCCGTCTTGCCTGCCAAAACCATATCAATAAATTCTGCCACTTCATAGTAATATTCGTGCAACGGATTAGGAGTACTTACAACAGTTTCTTCACCGTTTCTGTATTTTAGTTTTACTTCATTTATTATATTTATTCTGTCACAGATAATGGTCCCATCCTCTCCCTGTATTTCCGTCGGTAAGGACGAGTCTGCGATTTTAGAATATAGTATTGTTGCATCCATGCCATCATATTCGAAATTCACAGCACCTTGTCCGTCAGCTCCGGTAGATAGCTTCAGACCGGTAGCACTGATGCTCTTTGGCCGTCCGAAAAGCACAACCATAGGGAATATAGTATATACGCCTAAATCCATTACCGCTCCGTTGGATAATGCCGGGTCGAAAGCATTAAGGACAATGCCTTCTTTCAGCTTATCATATCGTGATGAATATTGGCAATAACACGAAAAATATCTTCTTATTGTGCCGATTTTATCCAGATTATTCTTTATTGCCATAAAGTTAGGAGTCATGCTCGGCTTCATTGCCTCCATCAACGTAACGTTATTCTCTTTAGCTGCGGCAATCATAGCTTTTACTTCATTTGCATTCGAGGCAAAAGGTTTTTCACACAAAACGTGCTTCCCGTGCTGCATGAAAAGTATACTCTGAGAAGCATGGAGAGAATTAGGTGAAGCGATGTATACGGCATCTATCAGAGGGCTCGAAGCCATTTCTTCCAGTGAAGTAAATGTATGGCTGATATGATGTTTGCTGGCAAAAGCGTCGGCAGTTTCCTGTTTGCGGGAATAAATAGCTACAAGTTCAAAGCGCGGGTCAAGGCTTGCACCTTCCAACACTTTGTCTACAATAAAATTAGTCCCTATCACCCCGAAACGGACTTTTGATTCCGAGCCACTTGTCATAATTATACGCTTCTGATGTTGCAAAAGTAAGAATTAATGCGATATAAAAGAAATATTCTACATTTATTATGAAATTCACCACATATGCATGTAGCTTATCGGAAATACTTTTAAACAAATAACAAATGTTTTTTAGAATTCATAATACCCGTTTGCTGAAAAATGATTACATTTGCACGCAATAAATTTCAAAGCCCTTTTATATATGTCTTTTATTGCAGATAAAGTAGTCATGGACGGGTTGACATTCGATGATGTATTGTTGATCCCCGCTTATTCAGAAGTTCTCCCACGCGAAGTCGATCTCTCGACAAGTTTCTCACGCAATATCAAGTTAAATATCCCAATTGTTTCGGCGGCTATGGACACAGTCACGGAGGCTAAGCTGGCTATTGCCATTGCACGCGAAGGGGGTATAGGTGTTATTCATAAAAATATGTCGATAGAGGCACAGGCACAGCAGGTCAAATTTGTGAAACGTGCCGAGAATGGTATGATCTCGAATCCTGTAAGCATTCTTCGCGACAAAACTGTAGGTCAGGCTCTGGCTATGATGGCAGAGTTCAAGATCGGCGGTATTCCGGTTGTAGATAAAGATAATTACCTTGTAGGTATTGTGACGAACCGAGATTTGCGTTTCCGTCGTGATATGAATCAGTTGATCGACGATGTAATGACCAAAGACAAGATAATTACTACGCGTCAGTCTACCGATCTGGAAGCTGCAGCCGATATATTGCAACAGCATAAGATTGAGAAGCTTCCTGTTGTGGATTCTGAAAACAGGCTGATAGGACTGATCACCTATAAAGACATAACAAAGGCAAAAGACAAGCCATTTGCTTGTAAAGATGCTAACGGTCGTCTGCGTGTAGCGGCAGGAGTAGGAGTTACATCCGATACGCTCGAGCGCGTCGATGCCCTTGTAAAAGCAGGTGTGGATGCAATCGTAATCGATACAGCGCACGGACATTCGAGAGGAGTGGCGGAAATGCTGAAAAGAGTTAAAACAGCTTATCCGCAAATCGATGTGGTAGTAGGGAATGTGGCTACCGGAGATGCTGCCAGATACCTTGTAGATGCCGGAGCAGATGCAGTGAAAGTGGGTATCGGACCGGGTTCTATCTGTACCACGCGCGTTGTTGCGGGTATTGGTGTTCCCCAGTTGTCTGCTATATACGATGTGGCGAAAGCGTTGAAAGGGACGGGAGTTCCGTTAATCGCAGACGGAGGATTGCGTTATTCGGGAGATATAGTAAAGGCATTAGCTGCAGGCGGATATTCTGTAATGATGGGATCGTTGCTGGCAGGAGTAGAAGAATCACCGGGTGAAACGATCATTTTTAACGGACGTAAATTCAAATCATATCGCGGAATGGGTTCATTGGAAGCAATGGAAAAAGGTTCGAAAGACCGCTATTTTCAGGATATGGAAGCTGATATAAAGAAGCTTGTACCCGAAGGTATTGCTGCCCGTGTACCATTCAAAGGATCGTTGTTTGAGGTTGTATACCAGATGACAGGAGGTTTGCGCGCAGGTATGGGATATTGCGGAGCTAAAAATATAGACGAACTGCATAATGCGAAATTTACCCGCATCACCAATGCAGGTGTGACCGAGAGTCATCCGCACGATGTGGCTATTACAAGCGAAGCTCCTAACTATAGCCGTGGAGAATAAGCAAGACAAAATCTAAATAAATAAGGCCCTGTTTGTTACTAAAAACATGCAGGGTTTTTATTTTAAAATATTTTAAAACATTAAAAGCTTATATTTCTTGTATCTTTGCCTTTGGTTTATTCTACATAGATTACTTATATGATTAAGAAGCCGTTTTTATCATTCATAGCACTACTGACTACATTCTCTCTGTTTGCGCAGCAGAACGACCCTATTGTGTTCAAAATAAACGATATTCCCGTATATAAATCAGAATTTGAGCAGGCATATAAAAAAGGAGATGCAGAAAATAAAGAAAGTATAAATGATTTCCTGCAGTCTTATATAAATTTCAAAATGAATGTGGCTGAGGCGAAAGCACAGCAATTGGATACGACAGAAGTTTATCAGCGACAGTTTTCTTCATACAGATTGCAGATAGCCGAACCGTATCTGAAAGAAGATGATGCTTTTGAAAACGAATATATCACTAAGATATATAACCGCATGCTCGAAAACGTGGAAATAAATCATGTGATGTTCCCATTTTTCGATTCCGAAATAGTATTGCCGTCAGATACATTACGCATGTATAAAAAGGCAATGGAAGCGAGGGAAAAAATACTAAAGAGTGGTTTCACAGGTGCCGACCTGACTACTCCCAATTCCGGTTCGGTTTTTTTGCCAAGGGCAGAGTCCCGCAACGGATATGTGGGCTGGGTATCGCCTTTTATGTTTTCTGCCAAGGTGGAAGACGCTATTTATTCTCTTCCGGTAATGGAAGTGAGTATGCCTATACGTGCAGCCCGCGGATATCATATCATACAGGTGCTTAACAGACGGCAGGCTCTGGGCTCTGCAGAAATAGAGCAGGTGTTGTTTAAATTTACAAGGATACCTCCTCCGCAGCAGCAGATAGATAGTGTGGGTAAAGTAGCATGGCGCGAATATAATAATATAAAACATCCGGCTGACTTTCAATCACTTTGCGATTTGTTTTCGAAAGTGCATCAAACCGGAGACAAAGGATGTTACTTCGGCGTTGTATCGCTTGATTCGAATTTGCCGATGGATTTTACAATGGCTGCATTTAATCTTGAAAAGGAAGGAGATATCAGCAAGCCGGTAATGTCTAACTTCGGTTATCATATAATACGGCTGATACGTAAAATACCTCTTCCAACTTTTGATAAGATTAAGTATGACATAAGGGACAGAATTTATAAAAGTGATAAAGTACAGGAATTGAGCGATGAAAAAAGGCGGCGTTTGAAAAGCTACTTTAATGTCACATTGAATGATAATGCATACAGAAAGTTACTTGATATAGCCGAAACTGTTTCTCCGCGTGATTCAGCTTTTTTGAAAAAAATAAATAACGGGAACGATATATTGTTTAGTATCGAAGGGAAACGTGCATATCCGGTACGCGAATTTGCCAAATATATATATTACAGGCAGAAAGAACGCCAAAGAAGTAATGACGAATTGAGAATAATGCAGATTGAGGATGCCTCACCATACAGTTTGTCCACAGATATACTCCAAGAATATTTAGACGGATTTCAAAATCTACTGCTGAGTGATTATGAAGAGAGTACATTGGAAAATAGATTCCCCGAATTTAAAAATGTAGTAGAAGAGTTTTCTGACGGTCTGTTGTTTTTCGAAGTTCAGGATAGAAATATCTGGAAAAGGGCAAAAACGGATAAAGCCGGATTGGAAGATTACTTTGCGACTCATAAATCGCAATATTCCCTTACAGAGAGCAAATATAAAGGTATGGTGGTGTATGCAAAAGATGAAACTTCATTAAAGAAAGCGGAAAGTATAGCAAAGAAGAAAAAAGATACGGATTCCTTTATACGGGAAATAAAGAATACCTTAAATAAGGATTTGATAAGAGTGAGAATCGAGCCGGGGTCATGGCTTAAAGGAGAAAATTCATATGTGGATAATAAAATATTCGGTGGTTCGCAGCCTAAGCCGTATGAGGGCTATCCATATTTCTTCGTTACCGGAAAAATGATCGATAAACCGGAAGATTATACGGATGTAAGGAATGAAGTGGAACGTGATTATCAGGAAAAGCTGGAAAAAGACTGGAATTCCTATTTGAAAAGTAAATATAAAATCGAAATTGACGAATCGGTACTAAATTCTATAAAATGAATAAAATAGCAGCCTGTCTGTTCTCCGTTTTTGTCCTTTTTACAACATACTCCTGTAAAAAAGACGGAATTGCTGGAATCGACCCGACATTAAGTCCTGTCGTTACAGTAAAGGATAAGACTTTGTACAAGGCCGAACTGGATGAAGCCCTGCCGCTCGGATTGTCCGCAGAAGACAGCATTGCAACAGCAAAGGCATATATAGATATGTGGATAAATGACCAGCTGATGTACAACAAGGCACAGCAGAATATCCACAATGAGAGTGAAATCGAAGAGATGGTGGAAAATTACCGAAAATCTTTAATTTTAAATACCTATCAGGGACGGCTTCTGAAAGAACATTTTTCTAAATTTGTATCAGACAGCGAACTGAAGTCTTATTATGAACAGAATAAGGATAATTTTAAACTGGAAGATAATATAATAAAAGGGCTTTTTCTTAAAGTACCGATCGATTCAAAAGAATTGAATAATTTTCGTAAATGGTATGTGCAAGGTACGGAAGCAGCGGTAGAGAATATTGAAAAGAATACTTTGCGGAATGCAGTGGGGTATGAATATTTTTACGACAAATGGATTGATCTGGAAGATGTGCTGTCCAATATGCCAAAAGCTGTTACCGATGAAAGAATATTCCTGCAGAGAAATAAAAATCTCGAACTGCGCGATTCTTCATTTGTTTATCTCCTTAATATAAAGGAGTACGAGTTGGCAGGAAACAATGCACCCTACGATTATATCAAAGGACAATTGTCGGAAATATATATAGAACAACAAAAAGGGCAATACATGGAACAATTGAAGAAAGATTTGTACGAAAAGGCCCTTGCCGAGAAAGAAATTAAGTTTTATAACGAATAGAATATAACTTCTTTTTTTACGTTAAGAGAAAAAGTAATACATTATCACTATATTTACGCGATTTTTTAATTGAACATACAATATGATAAAAAAAGCCGGAAAATTTATTTTATTGACGATACTATTCAGCACAGGACTTTTGTGCAAAGCGCAGGATAACATTATCGACCAGATAATCTGGGTAGTAGGTGATGAAGCTATCCTTAAATCGGATGTAGAAAAAGCCCGTCAGATGATGCTGTCGAGGGGCGACCGTATTGAAGGGGATCCTTATTGCCTTATACCGGAACAACTTGCAGTGCAAAAATTATTTCTCGATCAGGCAAAAATAGACAGTATAGATGTGCCGGCGGCTGAAATATCGAGAGGTGTGACCCGGCAGGAGAATGCCGTTATCGGCAACCTTGGTTCGAAAGAAAAAGCAGAGGAGTATCTGCAGGCGTCGATGAGCCAGCTCCGTGAAGAATGGAGGGAAGAGATTCGTAATAACTATCTTGTGTCGGAAGTAAAGAAAAAACTTGTAGGTAAGAAAGGTAGCCTTACTCCTTCGGAGGTAAGACGGTACTATTCGCAACTCTCGCAAGACAGTTTGCCTTATATACCTACTACGGTAGAAGTACAGATAATTACCAATGAACCGGTTGTACCTTTGGTAGAGATAGATAAAGTAAAGGAGCGTCTCAGAGATTTTACTAATAGGGTAAACAACGGCGAAAGTTTCTCTACGCTTGCTATTATGTATTCGGAAGATGGTTCAGCACAGAATGGAGGTGAAACCGGATTTAATGGTCGCGCCCAATGGGTTCCCGAATTTGCTAATATGGCTTTTTCGCTCAACGATCCGAAAAAAGTATCAAATATTGTAGAAACTGAATATGGATTCCATATTATTCAGATGATAGAACGAAGAGGGGACCTTATCAATGTGCGCCATATCCTTTTAAAACCAAAAGTGCCGGAACCTGAGTTTGAAAAAGCAATGCTTAGAATGGACTCACTTGTTAAAGAGATTAAGCAGGGGAAATTCACATTTGAAGACGCTACGCCATATTCATACGATAAAGATACCCGTAGTAATAATGGACTGATGGTAAACCGTGGTGAGAATTCCAATTACGGAACACCGCGCTTCCTGAAAGAAGAACTTCCTCCGGCAGTAGCCATCGCTGTAGATAAAATGCAGGTAGGCGAAGTTTCGGCTCCTTTCAGGATGATAGTGCCGGAAAAAGGAAAAGAAGTAGTCGCTATCGTAAAACTCAGGAGCAGGGTCGAGGGGCATGTTGCGAATGTTTCGGACGACTATCAGGCATTGAAAGAGATAGTAGAAGGCCGTAAACAGGAAGAAATACTGAGAAAGTGGCTTCAAGGCAAGATAAAAGATACATATATCCGTATCGATGATAACTGGAAGAATTGTGATTTCCAATATTCGGGATGGATCAAGGATAATGACGGAAAGATACATTAATCAGAACATTATAAACCGTTATCTACAAGCGTGTTTAGCAGATTAATAAAATATATGAAGCATAGGCACAGGATACCTCTGGCGAGTGTTCTGTGCCTCATTGCTCTTTATGCTTCGGCACAGGCATTGACATCACCGCAGTTAGCGCCGGATATTCTACAGGTTCCACAGAAACCACAGGATACAGTCGGTCCCCGGCCTGCTACAGCTGGTAAAGGTGGTGGCATAAAGGTAATAGAACTTGTCAATTCGAAAAGGCTTATAAGAAGGCAGAATTTCGAACCTCAAGTTTTAAAAGACAGTGTTATCTTTTTTCACGACGGAGCTTTCCTTTATTGCGACAGTGCATATTACGACGAAAGGCAGAATTCATTCGAAGCATTCAGCAACGTGCGTATGGAGCAGGGAGATACGTTATTTCTGAACGGACGTTATATGCATTACGACGGTAATACAAGGTTGGTAAAAGTGCGTGAAAACGTAAATCTGGAGCATTCGCCAAAAGATAAAAGAAATCCGATTACGCTGTTCACTGATAGTCTCAATTACGACCGTGGCCTTAATATGGGCTATTACTTCGATGGAGGTATGCTTGTGGACTCACTCAACGAACTTACTTCATATTGGGGGCAGTACGAGCCGAATATACGAATAGCCACTTTTAAGGATAGCGTGATATTGAAGAATCCTAACTTCACACTCTATTCTGACAGGCTGAAATACGATACGAATAAGAAGATTGCTATTTTTACTACCCCTACACGAATTGTTTCCGACAGCGGCTTGATAAATACAAGCAACGGATGGTACAATACCGATACGGAAGAATCATTGCTTTTGGATCAGTCTACAATCATAAACAATCAGGGAAACCAATATCTGCGGGGAGACTCTATTTTCTATCACAAGACATTAGGTTATGGGGAAGTATTCGGCAATATGTTCCTGCAGGATACCATAAAAAAGACCATTTTAATCGGTAATTACGGGTATTATAACGAATTGAACAATTCTGCGATGGCTACCGATTCGGCTTATTGCATAGAGTATTCGCAAGGCGATAGCCTGTATATTCATGCCGATACACTCAGATTGATAACGATAATAGACAGCACCCATTTGCAAAAGCCTTTACAGCTTGAACCAAAAATTCCGGTAGAAGCGGATTCTCTGATAATAGCTGCACCACAACCGGATTCGCTTGCTTTGGATACAATGCATATTATCGACCGTTTCCAGATAGATTCTGCAAGGGTAAAAATGGGGCTTCCGGCAGATACTATGCCGTTATATAAAAGTACTCCTCCTGCACTGGCGAAAGATTCGCTTTATAAAGAATACCGCTTGATAAAGGCTTATTATGGTGTGCGGTTCTACCGTTCCGATATGCAGGGTGTATGCGATTCACTGCAATTCAATTCAAAGGATTCGATCATTCATATGTACAGGGATCCGATACTATGGAATACCAACAGGCAACTGTCCGGTGATACTATCGATATTTTCCTGAATGACAGTACTATAGAAATGATGCATGTCAAGCAATACAGTTTCTCCATAGAAGAGAAGGACTCTATACACTTCAATCAACTGAAAAGCCGTTCCTTGAAAGTCTTTTTCGAAAATAAGAAAGCAAAAAGAGTTTTGGCCGAAGGAAATGTAGAAACTATTACATATCCCGAAGAGCGCGGCGGTACACTAAATGGAGTAATGAATTGGCTCGAAAGCAGCTACCTCGAAATATTCATGAATGACGGCCAGTTCGAGAAACTTGTGGCATGGCCAAAACCCGTCGGAACAGCTACGCCTTTTCATCTCATTACTCCCGATAAATTAAGATTGAAGGACTTCTACTGGTACGACTACATCAGACCGCTGGACAAAGACGATATATTCCGGGAAGTGACGAAAAAGGCTACCGATGTGAGGCCTAAGCGACCGGCAGTCTTCGACAGGGAAATAGAATAACAGCAATAATTCAATGAGTGATATAATACATCTTTTACCCGATTCTATAGCTAACCAGATTGCGGCCGGCGAGGTTATTCAACGACCTTCGTCAGTTGTCAAAGAACTGGTGGAGAATGCTATCGATGCCGGAGCAGATAGTATACAACTGATAATAAAGGATGCCGGACGTACACTTGTTCAGGTTATCGACAACGGAAAAGGCATGTCGGCTACCGATGCGCGTATGGCATTCGAGCGACATGCTACTTCTAAAATAAGGTCGGCAGACGATCTATTTGCTCTACATACCATGGGCTTCCGTGGCGAGGCACTCCCCTCTATCGCTGCTATTGCACAGATAGAACTACGGACGCGAAGGGAAGAGGATGAGCTGGGAACTTTACTACAGATTTCAGGTTCCAGAGTGGAAACTCAGGAATGTATTGCATGTCCTGTGGGGAGTAATTTTATGGTAAAGAATATATTCTTCAATGTCCCTGCCCGCCGCAAATTTCTGAAAGCGAACGATACAGAACGACGCAATATACTCACCGAACTGGAACGTATCGTACTGGTCAATCCCGAAATAGAATTCTCCTTTACGGATAATGATATAGAAGTACTGCGGTTTCCGGCATGCAATCTGCGACAACGCATTGTTAATGTTGTAGGGAAGAATTTTAATCAGCAGCTTATTTCTATCGATATAGAAACTTCTCTGGTGAAGATCAAAGGATTTATAGGAAAACCTGAATCGGCGCGAAAAACAAGGGCGCTTCAGTATTTCTTCGTTAACGGCAGATATATGCGTCACCCTTATTTTAATAAGGCTGTGACGGCGGCATTCGAGCCTTTGATACCGTCGGGCGAAAATCCTAATTACTTTATCTATTTCGAAGTTGAACCTGATACTATCGATGTAAACATTCATCCGACAAAGACGGAAATCAAGTTCGAAAATGAGCAGCCTATCTGGCAGATACTCTCGGCTGCAGTAAAGGAAGCATTAGGTAAATTCAACGAAGTACCAACAATCGACTTCGATACTGCGGATGCTATAGACATACCGATACATGATCCTTCGAAGAATGTAGGACAGCCCCGGGTAAGTTTCGATCCGTCATATAATCCATTTAAAACTACCTCATCAAGTAGTAATTATCAGCGTCGTTCTTTGGATTGGGAGAAGTTTTATGAAGGATTTGAAAAGGACAAAGGGAATTCGAACATCTCTTTAGAGCCGGATACTCACATTGGCCTCTTTAATGATACTGATAATAATGAAGCGGAGGAAAGACAGAATTTATCTACCGAGATGGTTGTTCATTACCAATATAAAAACAGGTATATCCTTACTTCCGTAAAGTCGGGTCTTATGCTCATCGATCAGCATAGGGCACACGTCCGTATCCTGTTCGATCAGTTCCTGATGCAGATACGCCAGAGGAAAGGCATTTCGCAGCGGGCCTTGTTTCCGGAGATCATCGAATTGTCACCATCAGAAGCGGCTATGATACCTTATCTTATAGACGATTTGGAAGCTGTAGGCTTCGATTTGGGCAACCTTGGTAACTATACGTATGCTATTAACGGAACACCCTCTGAAATTTCTAATATAGACTCCGTTCAGCTTGTGCACAATATGATTGGCCGAAGTGTGGATACAGGTAGCGATGTGAAAGAGGAAATACAGGAATCGCTTGCCTTATCCATGGCAAATGCGGCTGCTATACCTTACGGCCATAAGATGTCGGATGAGGAAATGAATAAAATTGTCGACCAGTTGTTTGCCTCCCCCGCACATAAATATACGCCGGATGGAAAGACTATTATTTCCATGCTTGAAGATGATGTAATAGAAAAGATGTTTAGGTGAAAAAGTGGATAGTTCTTATTTCATTCTTACTCCTTTTAGTTGGATTGTTTTTTATAAAAGGCAATTACTTCTATTCAGCTAAAAAAGCTTTATTTAATTCTAAGAATACAAAGCAACTTATTACTGATAGAGATGTTCGTGAAGGTGATATAATCTTTCAGGAATCATTATCGTCCCAGAGCCGTGCTATACAGCTTGCGACAAAATCCAAGTATTCACATTGCGGTATTATATATAAGTCGGGAGATAAATATTATGTATTCGAGGCGGTCCAACCTGTTAAACTAACACCTTTGGACAAATGGATAAAAAGAGGTAAGGATAGTCACTATGTTGTAAAACGCTTAAAAAATAACGAGCTTCTTACATCAGCTATCCTGAAAAGGATGAAAAAGGAGGGAGAAAAGTTTATGGGAAAAAGCTATGACCTTACTTTCGAATGGTCGGATGATAAAATATATTGTTCAGAGTTGATATGGAAAATATATAAGAGAGGTTTAAATATTGAGGTCGGCAAACTACAGACCTTAAAGGATTTTGGCCTTAGTAATAAAATTGTAAAACAAAAGCTACAGGAGCGATATAAGGATAATATACCATTAGGTGAAATTGTTATCTCGCCTGTTTCAATATTTGAAAGCGATAAATTGGAAACGGTAATATCGAACTGACATAAAAAGGGCAGGAGAATATCCTGCCCTTTCTTTATTATATTGATGCTTCTCTTATTTACTCAACAACTTCTTCACTGTCTCTGAAATAGCTTTACCCGCTGCTAAACCGGCTAAAGCCTTTGTTGCAACTCCCATTACCTTACCCATATCGGCAGGAGAAGTTGCGCCTACCTGAGCGATAATCTCACTTATTTTTGTGTCCAGCTCTTCCTGAGTCAATTGTTTTGGTAGATATGCTTCGATAACGGCAAGTTCAGCCAGTTCTTTTTCTGCAAGATCGGCACGGTTCTGGCCATTATATATTTCGGCACTGTCGCGGCGTTGCTTCGCCATTTTCTGAAGAATCTGGATAGCAGCTTCATCAGATAGTTCATCACCTGCCCCTTTGGCTGTCTTTGCTTCCAGAAATTCCTTTTTCATACCGCGCAAAGCTTCCAGTCTGATTTTATCTTTTGCGCGCATTGCGTCTTTAATATCTTCGCTAACTCTGTCAAATAAGTTCATAGTTATTATAGTATAATTTTATTGTATTATTCGTTAAAAAGTCCGCCCGTTTTCTTTGCTTCAGGCTTGTATTCACTCGGATTGAATTTATCATCGCGTTTAAATACCGGAGTATTTTCCAATGCATCTACAATACGGTCGTTGTCCAGTTCTTCTGTTGAAAGTACAAACGGTTTCGGAGTAAAGAAAGTCGTACGTACCGCCATTGTCTGCACCCCGTCTTTACCATAATGCTTTTCTATCATTTCGTTTATACGGCGTTTTTCCTCCTCTTCCTGTCTGATGCGTTCCTCTTCCAGAAGCTCTTCTTCTTCTGTAAGATTGCGGTAATGCTCGTCGATACCGGGAATACTAGACATACCGAATCCGGTAGCGAGCAATGTTATTTTTACTCTGTCGTTGAGCTTCTTATCGATAGCGGTTCCCCAGATAACTTCTATTTCAGGCCCGAATCGCTTCATGAAATTGGCAACGGCTTCCATTTCCTCCACAATAAGCGGCTTGTCTTCGCTGGAGTATATATTGAATAATATTTTCTTGGCGTCGAATACGTCGTTGTTGTTCAATAGTGGTGAATGCAATGCATTTACAATAGCGTCTTCCACACGGTTTTCACCTTCTCCGAATCCACTACTCATTATGGCTACACCGCCGTCTTTGAGTATTGTTTTCACATCGGCAAAGTCGAGATTGATATGACCGTGTACGGTGATGATTTCCGCAATACCTTTCGCAGCGATCGTCAGCGTATCGTCTGCTTTGGCAAAGGCATTAGGGATTGTGAGGTCTGCATAAATATCGATCAGGCGCTCATTGTTGATAACCAATAATGCATCTACGTTTCTGGCAATATCTTCAACACCTTTGAGTGCCTGTATAATCTTCTTGCGCCCTTCGAATACGAAAGGAATAGTGACAATCCCTACCGTAAGTATTCCCATGTCTTTGGCTATACGGGCAACTACAGGAGCTGCTCCCGTTCCCGTTCCGCCTCCCATACCGGCAGTGATGAATACCATGCGTGTACCGTCGTTTAGCAACCGTTCGAGGTCTTCCCTGCTTTCTTCGGCTGCTGCACGCGCTACTTCGGGACGGTTTCCCGCTCCTAATCCTTCGGTAATTTTCTTACCCAGCTGTACGCGTGTTTCTACAGGAGATTCGCATAGAGCCTGATTGTCGGTATTGCACAGTGCAAAAGATACGTCATGTATTCCTTCGTTATACATATGGTTTACGGCGTTGCCGCCACCGCCGCCTACGCCGATTACTTTTATGATTGTCTGAGTTTTTTTAGGAAATTGAAAATCCAGTATTTTTTCATCCATAACTTAGATGTTTATTAGTTTAATAAATGGGAGAGGAAATGTTCTTTTATTCTTCGTCGCTGAACATTGTCCCGCCAAAGTTTTGAATCTTTTCGAAGAAGCCGAACAGGCTTGTTTGTTTACCGTCTTTATTCTTCTTGTTTTTCTTATTTTTCTTTTGCTCCTCTTCTTTTTCTTCCGGTTTAGGTTGGACCGGAGTGTCAGGTATATTGTAAGTTATTACGGGCTCTTCTATAACCGCAGCTACAACCTCTTTCTTTTCGCAGTTTTCATTTGCAAAAAGCAACAGGCTTAATACCTGTGTATAAAGCGGATTCTGAAGTAGTTCGGCTGCATTGTTTATATAGACACGTTTTGCAACGGCACGTTTTACAGGTAATTGAGATTTGTCGGCGAGGTAATCTGTAAGTCCGCTCATTTGCGATGCACCGCCGATCATGATAATTCCGGCATCCAGTTCATTGCTGTATCCCGATAATTTGATCTGATTGATAAGATTCTGGATAATTTCATCCTGACGGAGTTGAATAACTTTATTCAATTCGCGAAGATCGACATCCGGAGAAACATCTCCTGCCGCCTTATTTTTATCTTTACCCAGTTTTCCGTAACGTATCTTGTATGTTTCGGCAGAATCGAAAACAAAGCCTAACTCCTGCACGTCTTTGGTTATTGTGCGGCCACCGAAAGGAATTACAGACATGTAGCGTAGCAATCCGCCTTTGTAAATAGAAAGGGTCGTAGTGCCCGCACCGAAATCGACAAGTGCACATCCTGCCTGCCTGTCGTGCTCGTCGAGTACCAATGCACCCGCTGCTACGGGGCCGACAATATAGCCTGCAATATCTATCTGCGCTTTTTCAGTTATTGTTTTAGCAAGATTATTCTTTATATTCGGACGGCCTATAACCAAACGGTAACGGCCCTCGAGTGTATGTCCTACTTTTTCGATAGGGTCTTCTTCGTATTCGCCATCCAGATAATATTCCGGGGCAAGTACGCTGTAATTGGTAAAGAATTCCGGCTTGTTCAGTTTTGCCTGCTGCTCTAACGTATCGAGCAGGGCAAAAGTGATAGGAGTGGTACCGTCCAGCATCTTGGTTTCCTTATGCTCGGCAGCACGTAGCGATTTGCCGGCAACGGAAACATATGCCTTTCCTATTTTTCTCCCTATTTTATTTTCAAGCAGACTTATAAGTCTTTTTATTTTTCCTGCTGCTTCGTCTATATTGTAGATTACACCATATTTTACACTCGAATCGGAAGGTACGCTTTCCGAAGCCAGAATGGTGATTACGCCCTGTTCATTTTTACGCCCTACTACACCTACAATCTTTGAAGTGCCAAGGTCGATGCCAACTATAAATCCTGCTTGTTCCATATAATTTCTATCTTAATTGCCGGTCCCGGAAAAACCGTTTCTAATCAAATCCTTTATTTAACGTTTTGTACAAACAACTTGTTTGTCGAATTTCAGATTAATTACTGAATATTTGTTCCATCCAGTTTCGTTAAGCCCGTTTTCATAAAAAGTAAGCAGCTTATTCAGCCTTTCTTCATATCCTTGCAGGTTTCCCAGAATAATCTGGTGATCGCCTACACGAGGTATGAGTTTGATATCCTGATTAGGCAGGACTACTATTTGCTCAATTTGTGCGTTCCAAAACTTATCGTTGTGCAAAAATAATGCAAATTTGTATAAGTCAGCCTTTGCAAATTCTTCTTTTATTGTTCCAGTAGCAATAGGAAGGTAGGCTGTGAAGCGTCTGGATAACGGCATTTTAGCACCTTCATTGTCGATATAATAATTTTCACCGTAGCTGCTAATCACTCTCAGTAAGGGTTTGCGTTCTTCGAGGGCTACTTTGATAGCATTGTCGTTAGTAACAAAGACATTCGCTTTTTTTATCAATTGGTTCGCCAGTATGGCTTCTTCTATTGCGTTGGTATTAACTTCTTTTAATTGTTTTCCTGTCGGATCTAGCCCTTTTTCTTTGATAAATTTCAATACATCTTCTGTTTCGATGAATTGTTCATCACCGGAACTGTTTTTTACTTCCACCTGAAATCCGGAACATACGCCTTCTTTCGGCTTTTCTTTAAAATAGAAAACCGAAAAGATCAAATAGCCTGCCAACAAGCTTAAGCAGAGAATAACAAGTATCTTCTTCATATCTTTTGTTCCAGAATATCCTTTATGGGTAGTAACAGTTGGTCGATGTCCCCGGCCCCGATAGTCAACAATACTTCGATATCGTTTTTATTCGCTAATAAAGGTAGTAATTCCTCTTTGTTGCACAATATCTTAGGACAGGTAACTTCATCGAATATAATTTTAGACGTTACACCCTCAATTGGTTTTTCTCTTGCCGGATATATATCCAGCAATATAAGTTCGTCCAGTAAGGACAAACTACGGGCAAACTCAGGTGCAAAATCACGGGTACGCGTATACAGATGAGGTTGAAAGACCCCTGTCACTTTCTTATCCGGATACAGCTCTTTGACGGATGTGATGCTTGCAGCCAACTCCTCGGGATGATGCGCATAGTCGTCTATCATTACGATTCTATCCGTTTTCATCAGGAAATCGAAGCGGCGTTTTGCTCCCTGAAAAGTTGCCATGCTGTGACGTAGTTCGTCAGCAGTCACACCATTGAGCCATGCGAGCGCCATAGAACCGATGCTGTTTTCTATATTTATTTTTACAGGTACGCCTAATTGTATATTATCGATTGTTTCTTTCGGGGTTACAAAGTCGAAACGGATTTCACCATTGCCGATTTTAATATTTTTAGCATGGAACTCGCCTTTATCTGTCGAGTAAGTGAATACACGTACATTTTCCCGTACCTTCGGCGATAGCTTTATATTGTGCTTCATAACTAGTGCGCCGCCCGGTTGTATCAGGCTTGTAAACTTCTCAAAGCTTTTAAGATATTCTTCTTCCGTGCCGTAAATATCCAGATGATCAGGATCGACCGATGTAATCAGTGCCATATAAGGATGCAGCCAATGGAAAGAACGGTCATACTCATCTGCTTCTACAACCGTGAACTCACTGTTGGCAGATAGCAACAGATTGCTGTTATAATTCTTCAGGATACCGCCCAGAAAAGCATTACAATCGAGATGCGATTGCTTAAGAATATGCGCCAGCATACTGGATGTTGTCGTCTTACCATGTGTGCCTGCACAGCACAAAGCTTTACTGGCTTTGGTAATTGTACCTAATACCTGTGCGCGTTTCTGAATAATGAAATTGTTTTCATGAAAAAACTTCACTTCTTCATTATCGGCAGGTACGGCAGGGGTGTATACTACCAGTGTGGTAAATTTATCTTTACAATAGTCCGGTATAAGATTTACATCATCGGTATAATGGATAGCCGCTCCTTCCTTTACCAGCTCTTTAGTCAAAGGGGTTTCCGTCCGGTCATATCCGGCTACCTTTTTGCCTTTCGACATAAAGTAACGGGCAAGGTTGCTCATGCCTATCCCACCTATTCCAATGAAGTATATGGACTGTATATTATTCATCTTTCTTTATCAGTTTTATGGCTTCGTCCACGATGCGGTCTGCCGAATCGCGTTGTGCCAATTTCAGAATATTTTCCGATAATACTTTTAGCTTTGCATCATCATGGATTGTTTCCAGTGCAACCGGAACCAATTTCTCGATTGCTTCATTATCTGTTATAAGTATAGCCGCATCTTTGTTGACAAGCGCCATAGCATTCTTCGTCTGATGATCTTCCGATACATTTGGCGAGGGTACCAGGATGACAGGCTTGCCCAACAGGCTCAATTCGGAAATAGAGCTGGCTCCTGCACGTGAAATTACCAGATCGGCGGCTTTATAGGCTAAGTCCATACGGGAAATAAATTCCTGCATATGTACATTACCGGGATTTCCTTTACTGGCAATATCCATATTCAATTCGAATGAATATAGCTTGCCGCATTGCCAAAGTAGCTGTATATCCGATTTTCCTATCTGATCTAAGCCAGCGAGGATACTTTTATTCAAAGTCCGTGATCCCAGACTTCCACCGATAAGTAAAATCGTCTTCTTGTCAGGATCGAGATTATATTCTTTATATGCTTCTTTCCTTGTAATAGTAGTTGATAATAATTCCTGTCGACAAGGATTGCCTGTCATAATAATTTTATCTTTCGGGAAGAAGCGTTCCATACCTTCGTAAGAAACACATATTCTGGATGCTTTTTTTGCCAGGAATTTATTTGTTATTCCGGCATATGAATTCTGTTCCTGTACCAAAGTAGGTATTCGCAGTTTATTTGCCTGATACAGTACTGAACTGCTGGCATAGCCGCCTACACCTATTACAATATCGGGGTTGAAATCTTTTATAATATGTTTCGCTTTTCTGAGACTTTTTTGAAATTTTATAGCTACTGAGATATTCTTAAAAGGGCTTTTTCTGTTCAGTCCGGAGATATCCAGCCCTATGATCTCATATCCGGCAGCTGGAACTCTCTCCATTTCCATACGTCCGGCTGCGCCTACAAAAAGTATCTCGGTTTCGGGAAACCGTTTTTTTATAGCATCGGCAATTGCTATGGCAGGGAATATATGTCCGCCAGTGCCGCCTCCGCTAATTATGACTTTTAGTTGTTTCATCTTCAATCTTCCTTTTCGGGCATTTCAAAATCAATATTTGCAATACTTTCATCCACATCCTCATGATCCGCATCATTAAACTTAGACGAACAAGCCAGAATGATGCCGAAATAAGCGCAAGTAATAATAGTTGAAGTCCCACCACGGCTGACAAGGGGCAAAGGTTGCCCTGTTACCGGTATAAGATTTACCGCAACAGCCATATTTGCCAAAGCCTGTATAGTGAGAATTAGTCCTGCACCCAGAATAAGGTACCGCGGGAATTTCTTTTCGCATTTAGAAGCCAGTACGCCGCACCGGATCATCAAAGCAATATATAAAAGTAATACAAATAATCCACCCAGCAAACCCATCTCTTCAAGAATAATGGCAAAAATAAAATCGGAATAAGCCTGCGGCAGGAAGTCCCTTTCGGTACCGCTACCCGGTAGCCCTATGATTCCGCCGTTTGCTATTGCTATTTTGGCATGCGAAACCTGGTAATTATCATCGTTTACCTTGTATGCAATTGAGCCGTCTTCATTCTTGTCATATATCGAAACTTCCTGATCACCAGAGTGTCTTTCTATACGGTTTTTCCAAGTAGTGAGACGTCCCGGAAAATAATCTTTGACAACATTCTCAGGTAATAAAGTAAGACTGAGAATCAGAAATCCGGCTATAGCTATCCCCGCTACTGCTACCTTAAATAACCTTTTGAATTGTACCTGCCCGATCCATAACATCAGGATGCATACTCCGAAGAGAAGACAGGCTGTAGACAGGTTTTCAGGAGCAATAAGTGCGCAAATAATGATTATGCCTATAATCAGTGTTTTAAAAATCCAACTTTCATTCTCCGGTTTCATTTTACTTAAGAAGAAGGCAATAAAACCGATCATGGATATTTTCGCAAATTCGGAAGGTTGTATAGTGAAAGCACCGATTCCCAGCCAACGCTGTGCGCCGTTGACGTCTTCTCCCATAAACATGGTGACGATAAGCAGGATAGCAGAAATAGGCAATCCCAGCAGTAATACAGAAAAGAAACGTGTAGGTACACGTTGCAGAAACATGACCACAGCAAACCCGATCAGCAGAAATGCAGAATGACGAAGTATTGGAGCCCAATGGCTTTGCTGGCGGTAGGCTATTGTGCTGGTGGCGCTGAAAACCTCGAGCAGAGAGATGATACACAGAGCAATAAATATGCACCATATAACCTTATCTCCTTTAAATGCCCTTCCTAAAAAGTTGAATTCCATGACGGATTATAATTTTCTTACGTATTCTTTAAACTGGTTGCCTCTGTCTTCATAATTCTTAAAGAGATCGAAGCTTGCGCAACATGGCGACAGTAAGACCGTATCACCTTCCTGTGCCAGTTCGTATGCTTTCTGTACGGCGTCTTTCATCGAAGAAGTGTCCTCTGTATGTTCTACTTTTCCGTCGAAAAACTTATGCAATTTGCTATTATCCACTCCGAGGAAGACTAATGCTCTTGCTTTGTCCTTAACTAATTGTTCGATTTCGTTGTAATCGTTGCCTTTGTCGGTACCGCCCAATATGAGAACTACTTTTGTTTTCATGCTTTGCAGTGCGTACCAGCACGAATTTACATTCGTTGCTTTAGAGTCGTTTATAAACTGGATGCCCCTTACTTTAGCTACTTTTTCGAGGCGATGCTCTACACCTGTAAAGTCGCTCAATGACTGACGCAGATTATCATCTGTGATATCTAGAAGCTTTGCAGCAATGCCTGATGCAAGCGAATTATAGAGGTTGTGTAAACCTTCGAGTGCTAATAAATCCTGTTCCATAATAAAGTTGGAATTAGGAGTGAAAATATCTATCTTGTGATTATTCAGATAAGCTACAGCGTTTCCAATCTTATGGTCTGCAAAAGTATAACGCTTACCTGTCGATGCAAGTTTGTTTATCTCTTTGCTTACTATAGGGTCTTCCTCCCAGAATATGAAAGCATCCGCCTCGGTCTGATTACGGGCGATACGCATTTTAGCGTCGATGTACTTTTGCATATCATGGTCGTACCTGTCGAGATGATCAGGTGTAATATTCAGTAAAATGGCAATATCCGCCTTGAAAGAATACATATTTTCAAGCTGGAAACTGCTTAGTTCCAATACATAATAGTCATAGTTTTCTTCGGCTACCTGACGGGCAAAGCTTCGCCCGATATTTCCTCCCAATCCGACATTCAGCCCTGCAGATTTCAGTATATGATATATCAGGCTTGCGGTAGTTGTCTTACCATTACTACCGGTAATACAAATCATCTTGGCAGAAGTATAGCGTTTCGCAAATTCCATTTCGGAAAGCACAGGAATTCCTTTTTCAATAGCTTTATGAACAAGAGGCGCATAGTTAGGTATTCCGGGACTTTTTATAATCTCGGTGGCAGCGAGTACAAGTGCTTCGGTATGTCCTTTTTCTTCGTAAGGGATACTGTATCGATCGAGTTCGGCTTTGTATTTGTCCAGCAAAGGTCCGTTATCCGACAGGAAAACGTCGAATCCTTTGGCCTGTGCCAGTATAGCCGAACCAACCCCGCTTTCGCCTCCTCCTAGTATGATTATCTTGTTCATATCTGATGAATTGTTTAGCGCATTTTCAATGTTGCCAGTGTAAGTACAGCAAGAATTATTCCAATAATCCAGAAACGGACTACTATTTTCGATTCGGGAACTGCCCCTATCGGTTTTTGCCATAGGGCCTGTATGCCCGAGTTACCCGCCTTTTGGAAATGGTGGTGAAGAGGCGTCATTTTGAATATCCGTCTACCTTCACCGTATTTCTTTTTTGTAAATTTGAAATAGGCGACCTGTACCATAACAGACAGGCTTTCTACCATAAAAATGCCGCATAGTATAGGCAGCAGCAGTTCCTTATGGATAACTACGGCAAATACGCCTATGATTCCTCCTAATGTGAGGCTGCCTGTATCGCCCATGAATACCTGTGCCGGAAAGGCATTGTACCATAGGAAACCAACAGTGGCTCCTATAAACGCAGCGGCGAATATCACAAGTTCCTGACTGCCGGGTATAAACATGATGTTGAGATAGGAGGCAAACTCCATATGCCCCGATACATATGCCAGTATTCCGAGAGTGACCCCTATAATAGCGGAATTTCCTGCCGCAAGCCCGTCGAGTCCGTCGGTCAGGTTTGCTCCGTTGGATACAGCAGTTACGATGAAAATTACTATCATCACGAATAATATCCATGCTGCCGGTTCGGCGTAATCTCCCATAAATGAAACCAGATCCTCATAATCGAGGTTATTGTTTTTCAGAAAAGGAATGGTAGTCTGTGTAGACTTCACACCTTCTGCAACATAACTTACCCTTTCTATTACATTGTTTTCATTACGAAACTCTATATTTTCTCTGATTGTGACATCGGGACTGAGATATAAGGTTAATCCTACAATAAGCCCTAAGCCTATTTGTGCTATTATCTTAAACTTGCCGTGCAGGCCTTCCTTATCTTTCTTAAATACTTTAATATAATCATCGAGAAAGCCGAGTACCCCCAGCCATACGGTTGTGATTATCATCAATATGATGTATATATTATCAAGTCTTGCTAAAAGTAATACCGGAACTAATATGGAGATAATAATAATAATTCCCCCCATTGTAGGCGTTCCTTTTTTACTTAACTGACCTTCAAGACCAAGGTTCCTGACTGTTTCGCCTATCTGCAGTTTCTGTAATTTATCTATGATGCGACGTCCTATAATGGTGGATATCAGCAATGATAACACCACTGCCATAGCTGCACGGAACGATACGTATCTGAATAGCCCCGCCCCCGGAAAATCTAACTGGTCTAAATAGTCGAATAAATAATACAACATCTTATTTTAGCTTTGTTTTTATGTTATCGTACAGTTCTAATATTTTATCGTTATCCTTTTCATTCGAACTGCGGGCAAGTAATTTCTTTACTATTTTCATTGCTTCTTCGTATTCATTATTTTCGGATAACATATAGACACACGATGAATAATTAACCGTTTCAGGATAGAGCATAATAGCCATTTTGCACAGGATTGCTGCTTCGGCTTTTTTCCCTTGTTCGCATAACACGTAGGCAGCAGACGTTATCTCACCTGCATTTTTTGTAATATGCCTGATCTGATCGGCCAGACCTTTTATGGAAACGTTTTCATCTGTCATTAATCCTTTTTTCAGCCAGTCTGTTATATAAGGATAGGAACGGTAATTCGGAGAATATTTATTAGCTAGTATTGCCTGCAGATCTCTTTCCAGTGATTCTACCGGATATTCTACTATGCGGTTTACCTCTTTATTATTTCTGGAAATAATGATAGTAGGCACCTTAAATATATACTTGTCCACTTCCTGTTTTTCAGGCGACTGTTTATGGACACCGTCTCCCGTATTGAGAGCTATGTACTCTATATTCTTCGGTAGAACGCCTGCCTTTTCCAATACTTTTACAAAGCGGGGAACTTCGCGATGTGAATCGCCGCACCATGTTCCCAGAAAAATAGTAAACCTATAATTATTCAGCCTTGCCTTTTTCAGCTGATTCAAAATAACCTCATTAGGAAAATACGTTTCATATCCACTGTAGAACCATTTGCCATAAGGCGCTTTCGTCATATCCTCTTTTGCTATTTTACCTAAAAGCATGGGTTTGCTTTCTGTCTGTGAAAAAATACAGATAGAAGAAAGAAAAAATATGATTACAAATAGCTGTTTCATAGTATCCGGTTTTAACTATTAAAAATATTACGTACAACTTCCCTGTCATCGAAATGATGTTTCACTCCTTTGACATCCTGATAGTCTTCATGACCCTTTCCGGCAATGAGAATTACATCTCCTTCTTTTGCCAGCGTACATGCTGTCTTTATGGCCTGTTCGCGCTCTACGATCAGTAGTGTCTTTTTCATCTGCTGGCTATTGAGTCCGTCGGCCATGTCGTTGATAATGGCCTGTGGTTCTTCGAATCGCGGATTGTCGGATGTAAGTATCACCTGATCACTAAGGCGTACCGCTTCGCGAGCCATGATCGGGCGCTTTGTTTTGTCTCTGTTGCCACCGCAGCCTACAACTGTAATTACACGGCCGTTACCCTCCAATACTTCGTGAATTGCTTCCAGTACGTTGGTAAGGGCATCGGGGGTATGTGCGTAATCTACAATAGCTGTATAATTTTCCGATGAGCGAATTGTTTCGAAACGTCCCGATACCGGTTTCAATGTGCTGAGGATAAGCAACGCTTCATCGGGATCCTGTCCGAGAAGTACAGTTGCTCCATATACAGCCAGTAAATTATATACATTAAATACGCCTACAAACTGCACCTGTATTTCCTTACCGTTTATCTCGATAGCTGTTCCGTCGAAATGTTTCTCTATTATTTTAGCTTTGAAATCTGCCAGTGTCTTTACAGAATACGTACATTTTTTAGCTTTTGTATTCTGTAGCATTACCAGCCCGTTCTTATCATCGATATTGGTAAGGGCAAAGGCGGCTTCGGGCAGATCATCGAAGAACATCTTTTTTGCTTTCAGATATTCCGCCATTGTTTTATGATAATCGAGATGATCTTGTGTGATATTGGTAAATATGCCTCCTTCGAATTTCAGCCCGCTGATACGTTTCTGATGAATAGCATGCGAACTTACCTCCATAAAGGCATAGTCGCAGCCTGCATCTACCATTTTTGCCAGCATATCGTTCAATGATAGGGGATCAGGGGTTGTATGCGTCGCATGGTATTCTTTACCGTCTATATAGTTGGCAACAGTGGACAATAATCCTACTTTATATCCCAAATGGCGGAACATTTCATACAGCAGAGTTGCCGTAGTCGTTTTGCCGTTTGTTCCGGTAACGCCCACCAACTTTAGTTTTGAGGAAGGGTCGCCATACCAATGAGTAGCGATTTTTCCGGCAGCATCGGCACTGTCTTTTACCTTTATATATATAATATTCTCTTTCGTATGAATGTCTTCTTCGTGAATGACAACTTTTGCACCCAGATCAAGCGCATTGTTTATATATTGGTGCCCGTCTACCTGCACACCTTTGAGGGCAATGAAAGCCGAACCTGCTATTGCCTTGCGGGAGTCGGTGAATATCCCTGTTACTTCTACGTTTTCGTCACCTTTTATTTCGACTACATCTATGCCTTTTAGTAAATCCTTTAGCTTCATATCTGTATCTTTTTAGTTTAATTCAATTGTTATTGCAGCACCTTTCGTTATTTTGCTTCCGGCCTGAATAGATTGCTTTCGCACTTTGCCGGCACCACTCAGGTTGACTTTCAGTCCGCTATTCTCTAACAGATAAATGGCATCGCGCGCACCCATACCTATTACATTCGGTACAAGCCCTTCTTTTGATATGCTTTCGAATAATGTGATGCCGCCGGTCACAGAATCGTTCTTTGCTTTTATCCATTCTGCTTTATCACCGGAGAATGTATATTGCTGGTTAAGCTTTTTCAGTACCAATTCGGTATTTTTCAAAGAGCCGCCTTTTACTGCAGGAATTAAAGAATGTACCGTATCTTTAGATGCATATACAGGCGTCGCCACCAGATGTTTTGTATATATTCCTTCGGCTATATTCTTAAATACGGCGCCCGGCATCAATCCTCCTGAGGGAGAGCCTACAGGCCTGCGAATTCCTACGAAACAGGTATATTTGGGTGCATCGGCAGGGAAATATCCGCAGAACGATACATAATAACCCTCATAGCCTCCGCGCGAAGCAATCATGGCCGTTCCTGTTTTTCCGGCAATAGGAAATAGCTTGGAATTCACGGCTTTACCCGTTCCTTTTGTAACTACTTCCCTCAATATTTCTTTTACCTGACTCAGTGTTCTTTCAGAACACAGCGACGGGTTGATTACTTCGGTTTCGAATTCCTGCTGGACTTTACCGTCTTTCAGGAAAGCCTTTGTAAGGAATGGCTTTATCATTTTTCCGTTATTGGCTATGCCGTTATAGAACATCAGCATATAAATAGGCGGTACCTGCGTTTCGTATCCGAAAGACATCCACGCCAAGGTTGTCTTCGACCATGGATTGGCTTTGTCGTTAGGAAAACGTATCTGGGATGTTCCTTCTATCCCTTTCAACGGTACGTCCCATTCTATTTTCTTTGTCAATCCCAAGTCGTGAATACGTTGTGCGTATTTCTGCGGGTTGTTTTCATAACCCTTAAGTATCATTTTGGATACGACGACGTTCGAAGAAATGGCCATCCCTTCGGTGATAGTCATATATTGTTTGCGACCTCCCGTGCGCCAGTAGTGGTCGCGTACTACACGTCCTTTGTGCTCGAAGAGACCGTTGCCTACAAATAAGGAATCGCGCGGGGTGACTACGCTGTCTTCGAGCGCTACCATCAACGACACTGTTTTGAATGTAGAACCCGGCTCCGACATATAAGAGAAAGCATTCGGGTTTCCTTCGGCATAAACTCCTTCCGACACTCTGTCGAGATTGGTAATGGCTTTTATTTCGCCTGTCGCTACTTCCATTACAATGGCTACGCCCGATTCTGCCCGGGTTTCCACTAATTTGTTATAGAGCGCTTTTTCGGACATATCCTGAATATCCACATCTAAAGAGGTTTTAATATCCCATCCGTCGATTGGTTCTTCCAGAACGACATCTATCCATCGTCCCTGTACACGCTGGCGGGTTTTTAGTCCCGGCACGCCTTTTAGTATAGAATCATATTTCAATTCCAGACCGCTGGCTCCTCCTGCATCTATATCTTTATATATGGAACCTACTGTTCTTCCTGCCAGACGTCCGAACGGCTTCATACGCATAGTCTTCTCTTCGGTAAGCAATCCGCTGCGGTTGCTTCGTTGATTGAAGAAAGGGAAAGTGCGGAGTTCTTTCAGGTCTACATAATTTATATCGGGACGTATTATCCTTACATAGCGACTGCGGACTTTTACTTTTTTCTTTGAGCCGCTTTTCCTGTTTATTTCTATCTCATTGAGTTCCTTACGGCTCAGATCCCAGCCGTCGAGTATTATTTTTTTATATTGTGCTGCATTCCTGTCGGCGAATTTCTTTGCCAATGCCTGCGAAAGGGGAGTGACATATTTCATCAATGTATCTTTCTTTATTCCTTCCGACATGAAGTCCATGTATACACCATACAAAGGCTCGCTAGTAGCAAGAAGGCGTCCGTCGTCGGCATAAATATTACCCCTGTTTGGACGTATTTCTCTGTCTTTCTTTACCGTTTCCAGTTTGCCCAGTTCGCGCCATACAGGCCCTTCGGCATACTTGATCTTAAAGATGCATACAATGATTCCTATGAAAATAAAGGACATGAGAAAAACGATCCAACCGTATCTGCTGATCGCTGCCTTCTTCATTGTGCCTTCCGATTTCTTTGCCATATCTCAATATACCTGTCGGGTATTTACTTGTCTTTTATTTTATATATAGGTTCTTTAGTTTGTTCTATTTCCACGCCATTTTGCTGAACAAGTGCTTCCACTTTCGATTCGCGGCTGACACTCATCAGTTGCGAGGCTATCGTAAGCGATTCGAATTTTGCATCTTTCAGCTCATACTGCAGCGATTCTATCTTGGCTCTCTTCTCTATGCAGCTGTATCTGTTGCTGATATAAAGTACCAATATAATAAAGACGGTGATGATGAACCGCGCATTTTTCCAGAAGAAGTCTTCGGTAAAAACCGTCCCTCCCAGAATATACATCACTTTCTTTTTTATATCTTTCGCTTTCATTTTGGTCGTTGTTCGTTATATCTTTTCCGCAATTCTTAGTTTGGCGCTTCTTGAGCGTGGATTACGTTCTTCCTCTTCGCGAGTAGGAACTATCACTTTATTGTTTACCAGCCTGAAAGGTGTTTCGAAATTGCCGAAAAAGTCTTTTTCTATTTTTCCTTCGAAATTCCCTGTTTTGAAAAAGTTCTTTACAAGCCTGTCTTCGAGTGAATGGTAAGTGATAACTACAAGGCGTCCTCCCGGTCTGAGTATATCCAGCGCCTGATCAAGCATCTCCTTAAGTGTTTCCATTTCTTCATTTACTTCTATGCGGAGTGCCTGAAAAGCCTGTGCCAATACCTTTTTCTCTTTTTCGCCTCTGCCGACAAAGGTCGACAACGTATCGAGAAGATCGCTTATTTTTTTGTAAGGTTTCTCTTTTCTTGTTTTTACGATAACCGATGCAATGCGGCGCGATTGTTTTAGTTCGCCATACAGGTAGAATACGTTGGCGAGTTGTTCTTCGGTGTAATTATTCAGGATATAGGCTGCAGTTTTTCTGCCTTTTTGGTTCATGCGCATATCGAGGTCGCTATCTGTAAAACGGAAAGAAAACCCTCTTTCCTGATCGTCGAAGTGATGTGAAGATACGCCCAGATCGGCTAATATAGCATCCACTTCTTCCACGCCGTGATACTTGATGAAGTTTTTCAGAAACCGGAAATTGCTCCGTATAAATGTGAACCTACTATCTTCCTGTATATTGTTTATTGCATCTTCATCCTGATCAAAGGCATACAAATGGCCACTCTTTCCCAGCCGGGACAAGATTTTTCTTGAGTGGCCTCCACCACCGAAAGTAACATCCACACAGATGCTGTCGGTGCGGATGTTCATACCATCTACACTTTCGTGAAGTAGTGCCGGTATGTGATAAATATCAGCCATGATCAGTTGTTTTGTGAGTCCTTATTCATTAATGCCTGTATCCGGCTTGCGAAATCGTCGGCCGGCAGAAGCGATTTGTCCAGAGAACCGTTTACCCATATTTCTATTGTATTGTCTACTCCCAGAAATCGCACTTCGGATGTTATACCTATCATCTGGCAATATCTTTTCGAAATAAGTATGCGTCCGCTACCGTCTATCTCCAGTTTTTCGGCATCTACCACGAACTGGCGCAGCAGAGCCTGCTCTTCCATATTCCACCTGCTCAGCCGTGAACGCAGTTCGGCCACCTCGTTATCCCATACTTCCACCGGATAAAGAACAAGGCAGTCCTGAAATATGTCTTTTCTGAGTATCAAAGTATTATGGGCAGAAGATTGTAGAATCTTCCTGAAAGCCGCCGGGACAAAAACTCTTCCTTTTGTATCGATCTTAGCTTCTATGTTACCCAAAAATTGCATCATTAACACTTTGAATTTTAACAATATACAATATATGACGTAAAGGTATGAAAATTATACACTTCTCCCCACTTTTCCCCACTTAAATTTGAGCAAAAGTTTTCAACATTGCTATTGAAAAGTTATTAACAATGGTATAGTGCTGTAAATGTGTTGTTTGCGGATGTTTATTAACAGCTCGTTAACAAGTTGTAAACATCTTATTATCAGTGTTATGAATGGCGGAATGAATTCATACGCCAAGCTATCGATAATAAATCCGATGCAAAATTAGATTTTTTTTACTCCCCTATCTATTATATAGATAGAATTTTTCCATGATAAATTTTTTTCAAAAATATATGATAATACTATTGGATATTAAAAAATAATAAATAAATTTGCGTGTACTATTATACTATTACACTGTTATAATTAAATAATGATTATATGGTAACAATGCACAATGTGACCTTCGGGTACAAAAAGAAAGAAATATTCAGGGATTTTACTTTCTCGATAGAGAAAGGTAAGATATCGGGGTTATTAGGTAAGAACGGGGCGGGAAAGTCCACGATGCTTTACCTGATGACCGGTCTTCTGATGCCTCGCAGTGGCAAGGTAGAATATAAAGGAGAAGATGTTTCAAAAAGAAAACCTTCTGTATTAAAAGATGTATTCATCGTACCGGAAGAATTCGATTTACCGTCAATACCATTGAAGAAGTATGTGGCACTTAACCGTTCGTTCTATCCAAACTTTAGCGAGGAGCAACTGCGTACAAACCTCGACTGCTTCGATATGATCTACGATGTGAATTTATCCGCTCTATCGTTGGGACAAAAAAAGAAAGTGTTTATGAGTTTTGCATTGGCTACGAATACATCTTTGTTAGTTATGGATGAGCCGACTAACGGGTTGGATATACCGGGTAAAAGCCAGTTCCGCAAGTTTATAGCTTCGGGCATGACGGACGAAAAGTCTATTTTGATATCAACACATCAGGTGCAGGATGTAGATAAGTTATTGGAACAAGTAATTATTATAGATAACAATACTGTACTGATGGATGCATCGGTTTCTCATATATGCAGACGGTTGCGCTTTCTGGAAACTTCCAGCGAAAAGGTTATTGAGAAAGCAGTGTACGCTTCACCTTCGATACAGGGGTATAATGTTATTATGCAAAATGACGAAGACGAGGAAACTTCACTCAATCTGGAAACATTATTTAATGCAACTCTCAGCAACAGGGATAAGATAACAGCAATATTACAATAAATCTGAATATTATGAACGATACTTTCAATATAAAGCGTTTTTGCTTACTACTGCAAAAGGATATACAAGAGAGCTGGAAGAAATACATGATGCGTGTTCTTACAATATTTGGCGTGCTCGCCATTTTCCTTACGTGGGATTCTTATATGGCTCTAGGTCAGGCGGTGGAAAACGGAAGAATACCAGAATATCTTAACAGAGAATTATTAACATTTGTATCACTGTTCTTTTTCATATTCGGCTGCATCTCAGCGTCATTAAGCATGGAGCCTATCAATAGCAAGACAAAGCGTTTGTCTTACCTGATGAACCCGTCTTCTTCTTTCGAAAAGTTTTTTTCACGCTGGTTAATATTTACCATAGGCTATATAGTGGCATATGTTGTTCTGTTTTTTATGGCCGATGCAGTACGGGTACTGATATGTTCTGTAATGTTTCCAAGTTTGGATGTCGCATTTATCGATTTAAATAAATTAATCGGTGATAAGGATTACAATCATGTTTTTAATGATTCGTTGAAGTTTGCCCAACTTGTATGTGTCTTCTTTTTCTTCCAGTCACTTTTCATTTTAGGATCGACGTTCTGGCCTAAGAATGCATTTATAAAATCATTTTCAGCAGGAACTATAGTATTTATAGCATTCCTTTTCATTTGCTGGATCACAATTTCTATTGTATTTAAAGATGGAATGGAAGGCTTTGGAAATGCACTTAATAATGGTTCATTCCGCGGTAATAGCGGAGACAAAGAAAAGGGAGTAATGTATATCTTTGCGTTTTTCGCTCTGGTAAACTGGATTATAGCATTTTTCCGTTTCAAGGAATCGGAAGTAATTAAACGATGGTAGCTTATGAATTTCAAAGAAAATAAGGCAATTTATCTGCAGATAGCCGACCGTATCTGCGATGAGATACTGCTGGATAGATATAAGGAAGACGAACGTATTCCTTCCGTGAGGGAATATGCGGTTATTGTGGAAGTCAACTTCAATACGGTAATGCGTACGTTCGATTACCTACAGTCGGTAGAAGTGATTTACAATAAGCGTGGTATCGGCTACTTTGTGGCTCCGGATGCAAAAAAGCGGATACGTGGCATGCGAAAAGATGTTTTCCTGAAAGAAGAACTTGAAGCTTTTTTCAAGCAGTTGTATACGCTGAATATCCCGATAGAAGAAATCGTGGAAATGTATAAGGAATATAGTAAGAAACAATAACAACAAGAATATATGAGACTTACCACTAAAATAGTATTGGGCATTATAATAGCAGTGTTTGTGATTGCTATAAGCTACATATGTTATACCTCGCTGAACTATGATGAAAACATGAAGAGAGGTTTTTCTCTGGGTGAGGAAATGGTAGAAATGGATGTACTTGCACAAGGTGCTGTGGAAATCCGTTCTGAGATTTTTTCGGAAGAATACCGCAAAAAACACGATATGTCTGATTTTTATAAATGTTGCGACGGGAATATTGAAATCAAACAGTCGAATGATAAGGCACAGATAGGAAAGATATTTGTGCCGAAGAAATTAAAGGAATACGTCAGCTATTCTACAGAAAATAAGAAGCTTATCATTGATGTGAAAATACAGAGCCTGATTGACGACCTTCAAGAGTCGGAAGAAAAAGAGAGTTACATTAATGATATGAATTTTATTGTATACGTTGACTCTCTGGTAAATGTATCGAGTAATATAACAGGCATAAGAGCTTCGGCAAAAGACTTAGATGCAAGAGAAATCAATCTGGATGTGACAGGAGCTGATCTTGAGATCATTAATTGTACTGCTGATATAGTTCGTCCTTTGATACGGAATTGGGGACGTTTTACGATGAAGGATAGTAAAACTGCGGCATTGGATATAGATCTCGATCATTTGCACAACTGGACTATAGATAAGTGTGATATCGATACGGAAAATCTTACCGGAAGCAGAGATTATTATATAAATCTTCCAAAATCGGAATGCAAAGTTATGAACTGGAATCCGAAGAACGAAAATGCTTCCGTAAGGGTAACACTAGGCTCGGATACAGCAAAAATTATGTTTCCATAAAAAAGATTGTATAAAGAAGTTATTAGTTATTGAGTATGAGGTTGCCGTGAGGCAGCCTCATATTGTTTTATATAGATTTGGATACCAGTATGTTCACATAGTATCCGATAAACAATCCGCTTTCAATTACTCCCGTAACCGATTTTATTTTGTGTTCCATATCATTATCGATCTTGTCGAACCATACATCCAGAATGAGGTTACCGTTTTCGGTAAAGATCGGGCCGTCTTTGCCTTTTGCCATCCTTAATGTTATATCACGACCTCCTAAAGCTTTTAATTCCTGTTCGGCATAGGGCAAGGATAAAGGAAATATTTCTACAGGTACGGGGAATTTCTCTCCGAGGCGGTTTACAAACTTCGATTCATCGACTATAATGTAAGTTTCAGAACTATTGCGGATCAGTAATTTTTCTTTAAACATGGCTCCTCCGCGTCCTTTGATCAGATTTTTTTCAGCATCGACTTCATCAGCCCCGTCGAATGTCCAGTCAGGTTTTTTATTTAGTAACGTGGTTTGCGGTATTCCCAGCTGAATACATGTCATAGATATTTCCTGTGATGAAGGAATGATTTCGATATGTAGGTTTTCTTTTTGTATCCTTTCGGCTATCGCAATCAACGCAATATATACAGTAGAACCCGAACCTGCGCCGATTACCTGCCCATCTTTCATTTTGGCTGCTATTTCTTTAGCGACCTTTTCTTTCCCTTCTCTATTTATTATTGTATCCGACCATTTCAGTTGCCGGATGATACTGCCTTCCCATTCCATATTCTGATTTTTAAAGATGTTCCAAAATTACAATTTATTTTTGGAACATCTTTATCTATATTGTTTTATAGCTTTTAGCCGGTAGCTGATAGCTATTAGCTCTTTGACATAGGTTTTTGTTACAAGTTACTTCGCCCTGCGGACAGTTACAAGTTACGGGATTATTAATTGTTCATTTTTAATTATTAATTGAATCCTGTTACTTTTGTTACCTTTTAACATTGTCTCTCGCAAAGTCGCAAGGACGCAAAGAGATACTGTTAACTGATAACTGTGGACTGTTAACTGTAAAATCCGTTACTTTTGTTACCTTTTAACAGTATATAGTTAAAAAGTGTAAATGTCGAAAAGGCTTCTTTGAAGGAAAATTGCCTATTTCTGCATCTCTCTCAACTTGATTTTAGTAAGTACCTGCTTGGTGTTCAATGGGAAATCTGCATCCATCATCCATGCATAGAAGCTGGGTTCCTTTTTCAGCACTTCCGAAACGGACTTTCCCTTATGCTTACCGAAGTTGAATATTTCCACTCCGTTTTCGTCCCTGATGATACGTCCGGCAAGGTCTACATTATTATTAAAGAAGGAGAACTCTTCGGCCAGCTTTTCGATATCGTTTACAAGATCGGGATATTTGTCCAGCTGGGCTTTCAGCACTTCGTAGGTAGCCAGTGTATCAGCTTCGGCAGAGTGGGCGTCGGTAAGCTCCTTATCGCAGTAGAATTTATATGCAGCCTCAAGCGTGCGCTGCTCTTTCTTATGGAAGATGATCTGTACATCTATCATCTTACGCCTGCTGAAATCGATATCGACTCCTGCACGCAGAAATTCTTCGGCAATAAGTGGTATATCGAAGCGGCTGGAATTAAAACCTGCCAGATCGCATCCTTCCATTTGGTCGGCCAATGATTTTGCTATCTGCTTGAAAGTAGGACAATCAGCCACATCTTCGTCATATATACCATGTATGGCTGATGATGAAGGCGGGATAGGCATCTCGGGATTCAGCCTTTTGGTTTTTACTTCCTGCTTCCCGTTAGGATATACTTTGAGGTATGATATTTCCACTATCCTATCCTTTACAGTGTCGGTACCGGTAGTTTCGAGGTCGAAGAATATGAGCGGATTTCTAAGGTTTAGTTCCATAAGCTTTTAAGAAAAAACTTTATCATTCCCCATTATAATCGAACAGAAGAATGATAAAGTCTATATATTTTTTGTGGTTAATCCTGTTTCTTAGTCGTTAAGCATCATCGGCATTAACAGCATCAGAAGGTCTTCGTTCTCTTCATTTTCCGCAGGGATGATAAGTCCGGCGCGTGAAGGATCGGAAAGTTCCAGTGAGATATCTGTAGACGGAATGTTGTTCAGTATCTCGATAAGGAAGCTCGATTTAAATCCGATGTTCATCGGTGCTCCTGTATATTCGCAAGGAATAGTTTCTTCGGCAGCAGTAGAGAAATCGATATCCTGAGCCGTGATTACTATATTATTGTCAGATAGCTGCAACTTTATCAGATTACTTGCCTGATTGGAGAATACCGAAACGCGTTTCAGCGCATTCAGGAATGCAAGACGGTCGAGAATCACTTTGTTCGGATTATTCTGCGGAATTACAGAATTATAGTTTGGATAACGGCCTTCGATAAAACGGCAGGTCATAGTATAACTCGACATCTTAATGTAAGCGTTATTTTCGTCAAACTTCAATTCTACTGTTTCCGATTCTTTCGGCAGGATAGCTTTCAGTAAGTTGGCCGGTTTCTTAGGCAGTATGAATGAAGCACGTTCTGCGCCTTTTGCAGCCAGCGTTTTGCAGCGGACCAGCTTATGTCCGTCGGATGCCACAAAGGTAAGATCTTCGGATGTAATGTCGAAATATACTCCGTTCATCACAGGACGAAGTTCGTCATCGGCACTGGCAAATAGTGTACGGTTGATACCCGAAAATAGTACCTGTGGGTCGATGCTGAGACTGACAGCTGTTTCTCTGAGTTCTTTCGGCTGCGGATAGTCTTCACCACTTTGTCCGATAAAGTTATATTTACCGTTGTGGAAGAAAATGAAGGTTTCCAGATTATCGTTGTTGATCTCGAATGTAAGCGGCTGCTCCGGTAATTCTTTCAGCGGATCGAGCAGATTCTTTGCATTTACTGCAAACTTTCCGCTTCCGTCGGCTTCATTTACTTCTAATGAGGTTACGAGGCGCGTTTCGGAGTCGGCGGCAGTAAGTGTAAGTGTAGAACCTTCCAGTTCCAACAAAAAGCAGTCGAGAATGGGCAACGTGTTTTTTGAATTAATAACCTTGCTTATCGCTTGCAGGTGACTTAATAATGCAGTGCTGGAAACAACAAATTTCATATTTTTTAGTATGTTTAGAGTTTTAATTTTCGCATTTTATCAATAGAGCAAATGTAGGAAATTTTCTATTTATAACAATAGCTTTGCTGCAAATATATTCAGCAATGTTATGCAGGATTTCTGTTAAATAGTAATTTTATATCATGCATTCGGGTAAAGATTGGATTAAAAGGGTGATATTATATCAATTAGAATTGTATCTTTGCCGGAGGATGTGTATCGCTTCATTGAGACCATGATTACAAAACACTGTAAATAAGCTTATGTCTGATATTTCCCGGATACAAAATTTCATAGACGAGAAAGATACCGATGCGGGCATTTTGTACAACGATTATGTGCAGAATCTATATAGCTATGGTATCAGTCTGGGATTTCCTCACGACATCTGCATGGACGCGATTCATGATATATTCTGCAAACTATATTACCTTAAGAAAGACGAGATATCTGCCATAGAAAATGTAAAGCATTATCTTTTCCGAAGCCTGAAGAACAGGCTGCTCGACATACATAAAAAAAACAAGAATATAGATGTAACGGACGATGCATCTTCTCTGTCTTTCGATATCGAGGTCTCTGTTTTGGATACAATGATCGAGGAAGAAGATAAGGCATTGATGATAAAAAAAGTAGAATCATTGATGAGTTCATTGACCGACAGACAGAAAGAAGCAATTTACTTACGCTATATTCAGGAAATGAGCTATGATGAAATAGCTAACCTTTTAGGTATGACACCTAAGTCGGCACGTATGCTTGTATTCAGGGCCATGGATAAAATGAGGGATTTGTCGTTGAACGAAAGGATAATGTTTTTCACTATTTTATGTACTTCTTTTGTTAAAAATCTCTGACTTCACAAAAAACATTAAAAACAGTGTAGACATTTTTTTACCTCGGACGTCATTATAAGAAGAATCTGCAATCTGCTAATATAATGACGAATAAAAAAATATATACATACCGGGATTTCCTGAACAATGATATTTTTGTTCAGTGGAGACTTACCCGTACAAAAGAACTTAATGAATACTGGGCCGATTTTGAAGAGCAAAACCCTGAATGCAGGCAAGCTTTGGAAGAAGCGATAGACAAATTCAAATCCGTTATACTAAACAATTACCATCTTTCCGATATACAGGCTAATACTCTTTTAACGAATATAAGAAGGGATATAGCTTCCCGTAAAAAGCGCAGCAGGAGATTGTATATATTTGCCTTATCTGCAGCATGTATTGCGGTTCTGGTAGCAACTACATTATTCGGCTATCTGAATAATCAGGATGTACTTCCTGAAGACTCTGATCTGATGTCATCTATCAGCGGAGAAACTAATAACAGTGAAAATATACAGGTAATCAGTGGAGGTAAATCTCTGGCTATTTCTCAGGAAGTAGAAATAAAATTGACAGATAAAGGTCAGGCTTCTATTAAGGGAGTGGATGGAGAGGAGATTGAAAATCTCGATTTGTCGCACAAACAGTTGAATAAAATTATTGTACCCTATGGAAAACGTTCGTCAGTAGTCTTGGCTGATGGTACAAAAGTATGGCTTAATTCAGGAACCGAACTGGAATTCCCCACAGCATTTGACGGTAAAACACGTGATATCAATGTAAAGGGTGAAATATATATCGATGTAGCAAAAGATGAAGCCAAACCTTTTTATATACATTCTTCACAATTTGATATAAAGGTATTAGGTACAAAGTTCAATGTATCGGCATATGATGACGATGCAGTCAATTCTATAGTTTTGGTAGAAGGGAGAGTGAGCGTAACTACTCCGACCAATTCCGTGACGATGAAGCCTAACGAGATGCTTGCCATAAACGCCGGTAACATAGAAAAATCAATAGTGGATATACAGGAGTACATCGGTTGGAAAGATGGTATTCTCAATTTCCGAAAAGCAACGCTGGCAGATATATTGAACAGGGTAGGCAGATACTATAATATTTCCTTCAACAAAAGCGACCATATTGCATTTGCTCAGAAAACATATAGCGGCAAGCTGCTCTTGTCTGATAATTTAGATGACGTAATGAATTCCATTTCGGCTTTTTCATCAACAATATATGAAAGAAATAATAATGTAATACTAATTAAAAACAAGGATTAGCCTATGATCTGACACCTCATGAAAAACAAAAAGAATCGGACAATACTACCAATATCGTCCGATTCGGAGATTCAATTTACAAAATTCCAAGATGTATAACTAAATCTATTTTCAAATGTATGAAAGAAAACCCTAACCTTAAGCGATTTTCTGTAAAAAAAGAGAACCGCATTCTTAAAATTATGAAAGTCTCATTCTTACTTTTCTTTTTGTGCGTCTGTTCTGTAAAAGCTAATGATGTGTATTCTCAGACAACAAACATATCATTGAAAGTAAACAAAGCCAGCTTAAAACAGATTTTCTCGAAGATTGAACAACAGACAGACTATGTGTTTATTATTTCCGATGAAGTAGGCCCTGAGTTGAATCGGATAAATGCGAACCTGAATGCAAGTGATGAAAACATCACTGAAATATTGGATAAAGTTCTATCTGACACCGGTATTAACTACCATGTTGTCGGCCGCCAAATCTCTGTTTTCAAAGGACAAGCTAAAAACAGTGAGCAAAGCGTGCAAACACCGGCAGAAGATAAAATCAGAATAACAGGACAGATTACAGATGAGAAAGGGGAACCCCTGATCGGTGTATCTGTCACTGTAAAGGGAACAACCAATGGTGTGGTCACTGATCTCGACGGAGTATATTCGATATCTATTCCAAATAATAAGACTATACTTGAGTTCAGATATATCGGATTTGTGACTAAAGAAGAAACTGTTGGTAATCGTCGAATCCTGAATATTGTGATGACAGAAACAGTCAGTGAACTGGATGAAGTGGTAGTAGTAGGGTTCGGAACGCAGAAAAAAGCATCTGTTGTGGGTTCCATTACTACTATCGAACCGCAACGTCTTCAGGGATCAACACGTGCTGTCAGTAACAATCTGGCCGGTCAGCTAGCCGGAGTGATAGGAGTTCAGCGTTCGGGTGAACCGGGAAATGACGGCTCTCACTTTTGGATACGCGGTATTTCTACATTCCAGAATAACAGCCGTAGTCCGCTTATATTGGTAGATGGTATCGAACGGACACTAGATGATATGGATCCAGCCGAAATCGAATCTTTCTCTGTATTGAAAGATGCAGCTGCCAGTGCCGTTTACGGTGTACGCGGAGCAAACGGTGTTATACTGATAAATACAAAACGCGGAAATATAGGAAAGCCGACAGTGAATGTACATTTTGAACAAGGCTTTACCAAACCGGTAAAATTGCCTAAGTATATTGGTTCGGCAGATTATTTGTCTCTTGTAGACGAAATACGCGCAGATAATGGTGAGGCACCACTCTACGGACCTGAACTAATAGCGAAATACCGTGATAGGGTCGATCCGGAATTATACCCTGATGTAAACTGGGTAGACGCCATATCGAAAGATCATGCATCTAATCATCGTGCAAATATAACCGTAAGTGGAGGTAGCAATACATTGCGTTATGCAGTGGTAGGCTCATATTACGGAGAAAACGGAATTCTCGTCCGCGACAAGAGCTTATCATGGGATCCGAGTTTAAGACTGAATAAATATAATTTACGCTCTAATGTAGATGTGAATATTACTCCTACAACTCTTTTGCGTATAGGCGTAGGCGGATATTTACAAGAGAAAGTAGCTCCCCGTGCAAGCGTTAACGACTTATTTGACAGAGCATTCGAAACACCGCCTTATGTACACCCTACGATTTATTCTACAGGAGAAATTCCTACCCTGAAAAATCGTTCCAATCCTTGGGCACAAGCTACACAGGAAGGTTTTAGCAGAAGCAGCAGCAGTAAGATCGAATCTACTTTTGGCCTCGAGCAGGATTTGAAGTTCATTCTGCCGGGATTGAAAATAAAAGGGATTTTTTCATTCGACAGATATTCAAACTCTTGGGTAGAGCGCTTCAAAGACCTTGCACTTTATAGTCCCGCCACCGAGCGTAACGAAGACGGTAGTCTTAAATTAGAGGCGCCGTTTCAGCGCGGAAAAGATTTCTTAAGTACAGAAAAGAAGCAGGACTGGGGAAACAAAAGTACTTATTTCGAAGGAAATATAACATATAACCATATGTTTGATAAGCACAATGTGGATGCAATGTTCTTGTATAATCAACGTGATTATGACGACGGAGATGCTGTTCCTTACCGTCACCAGGGGATTGCAGGACGTTTTTCTTATTCGTATGATTATCGCTATATAGCCGAATTCAATTTCGGATACAATGGATCTGAAAACTTTGCAAAAGACCATCGTTTCGGCTTCTTCCCGTCTTTCGCTTTGGGTTGGTATTTATCTGAAGAGCCGTTTATGGAACCTTTTAGGAAGACTTTTTCTAAGATAAAATTCAGAGGTTCATATGGGTTAGTTGGTAATGATAACCTCGATGGACGGCGTTTCGCTTATATTTCCACTATTCAGCAAATGGATAACGGTTACAGGTGGGGAACAAATAACGACTACGAACGTAAAGGATTTCGTGAAGGCGACTTTGGTATTTTAAACCTTAAATGGGAAACGGTAGAAAAGATGAATATCGGTGTGGAGCTAGGGTTGTGGAACGAACTCGATCTTCAGGTCGATTACTTCTCAGAGCATCGTAAAGATATCTTTATGAGGCGTAATACAATTCCTACGGCAGCCGGTTTTATAAATACTCCATGGGCAAACTTTGGTAAAGTAGACAACAAAGGGGTAGATATTTCATTAGATTATCATAAGAGGATAAACGATGACTGGCATCTGAATGTACGCGGAAGTGTGACTTATGCTGTAAATGAAATAATAGAAAAAGATGAGGCTCCGGGTGTTATCGGCACTCACCGTGCAGAAACCGGCCGGCCGGTAGGTCAGTTATTCGGTTTGGTGGCAGAACGCTTATTTACTGAAGAGGATTTTGAAGATGTAGCAACAGGGAAATTAAAAGAAGGTATTGCCAACCAGACATTTACAAATATGCTTCGCCCGGGAGACATTAAATATGTAGATGTCGACGGTGACGGTGTTATCACCCCAAAAGATAAAAAGGCTATAGGGGGTACATGGGATCCGCAATTGATATACGGATTCGGAGCAAATGTCGGCTTTAAAAACTGGGATTTCAGTTTCTTCTTCCAGGGTAACGGACGTACATACCGCTTTATAGGTGATGCAAACTTCCTTCCATCTGCAAATGGTTTAGGAAATTTCCTTACTAACTACGATGATCGTTGGACGGTTGACAACCCAAGTCAGGACGTATTTTATCCGCGCGCTTCACTTTCACGCAACGATAATAATAACCAGCAGTCGACGTGGTGGCTGCGTAATATGAGTATGCTACGTATGAAGGATGTAGAACTAGGATATTCATTACCTAAAAAATGGATGGAGAAAGTAGGAGTAGCCAATATGCGCCTTTACCTGCGTGGTAATAATCTGTTGACAATATCTGATTTCAAATTGTGGGATCCTGAGGTGGATACTGCTACAGGTGCCAAATATCCTATCATGAAATCTATTTCACTGGGTTTTGATATAAATTTTTAGTCTCATTGATAACCATTAATAATTATGAAACTTATAAAGTATTTCTATTTACTGATAATTTGCTTTTCTGTAAGCAGTTGTGCGGATTTTCTGGATAATGCTCCGGATGACCAGCTCACTCTCGAGATAATTTTCAATGACAAAGAACGTACGGAAGGCTGGCTGGCAAATATATATTCGGGTATTCCCGATGTTATATGGTCGTATGCAAAATATATCGGATATGATACCATGTCTGATGATCTGACCCCCTCATATCGCTGGACTCCATGGGATTGGAAACCGATAGACTTTACAATGGGTAACTGGTATACCGATTCAGAGTGGAAATCTAATTTCTGGAACGAACTGCCACAACGTATTCGTCAGGCATATATCTTTATAGAAAATGTACATCCTACCCGCGACTTATCCGAAGCAGAGGTAGAGAATATGAAGAATGAGGCGCGTTTTCTGATTGCTTACTATTATTGGATTAATACCAATGCATACGGTTCTGTTCCTTTCTTCGATGACGTCGTCGATGTAAATGCCCCTGTGGAAGAACTAATGAAAGGTCAGGTACCATTCGACGAGATGGTAGACTGGGTCGACGGACAACTTTTCGATTTGTCGAAGAAATTACCTGCATCTTATTCCGAAGCCAGAATGTACGGCCGTGCAACTTCAATCATGTGTCTTGCTGTACGTGCCAGAATGCTGTTGTTCGCAGCTAGTCCGTTAGTAAACGGAAATCCTGATTATGCCGGATTCCAGAATTATGATGGGAAGGAAAGATTTAACTCAACATATTCTGCTGAAAAATGGGTCAGAGCCACAAAAGCCTGTAAAGAGCTTATAGATGCTGCACATGCTGCCGGACATAAGTTATATTATGAATATAATGAAGATGGTTCTATCGATCCGTTTATGTCTTACCAGAATATGATGTTCCGCAGGGAAGCTGACGGAAATAAGGAGATCTTATTTGTCCGTCCCGATTGTAATTTTGGCGAATATGAAGGTCATGCAACTCCTCGTGGTTGCAATGGAAATGGTGGATTAGGCGTTCCTCAGTCATTGGTCGATGCATTCTTTATGGAAAACGGTTTGCCTCCTATTTTGGGATACAATGCAGATAATACCCCTATTATCAATGCTACATCAGGCTATTCCGAAAAAGGATTTTCTACAACGGAAGAAGTACGGAATACTAAATGGAACGAAACTCAGGGAGACGGTAAAGTCACACTGGCCAACACGTTTAATATGTATTGTCATCGCGAGCCGCGCTTCTATGTTTCAGTGTTATACAACGGTGCATGGTTCAAGTCGGAAGGCAGGACAACGCGTTTTATGAGCGGCGAATGGGACGGTGGCCCTACTCACGATGCACCTCAACAGGGATATCTGGTAAGAAAAAAATATCATCCAGAGACTAACAGACGCGAAGGTTATACACCTTACAGACCGGGAATAGTTTATCGCCTCGGAGAAGCATATCTGAATTATGCTGAAGCTTTAAACGAATCCAGCCCGGGTAGTGCAGATATCTTAAAGTATTTGAACCTGATACGGGAACGGGCAGGAGTTCCTACTTACGGTTCGGCTGCAGGACAGATTCCCGCTCCGAGCGGACAGGCAGCAATGAGGGAAGCTATCTATCGCGAACGCCGTGTAGAACTCAACAATGAGGGTATACGGTACGATGATATCCGCCGTTTGAAATTAGGTGAAAAACTGCTCAACGGTGATGTTATGGGAATGAACTTTGGCGGAACAAAATATAGTGACGATAAGAATGATCCTGAATCCTTTTTTGTTCGTACGAAATCATTTAGAAAAATATATTCTAAAAAATGTTACTGGTTCCCTGTTCATCAAGGAGAGATCGATAAAGACCCTACATTAGTACAAGCTCCGTTTTGGGTTACAAAATAAAAAGGTAAGAGGTTAAAGTAGTAAATAAATGAGTTTTTAAATGCCCATCCGGATAGATCGCACAGGTCTATCCGGATTTTTTAGGTATTCTCTTATGAATAAAATGCAGATGAAGAATCACTTCCCATCTGCTTTATTTATTGCTTTGTTGCCTTATTGAAGATTGTACTGTTATTTCTCAATTAAGAATAAAGACCGACAAGCAGGAAGATTAACCTTAACCGATGTTTTCCCATTTACAGATTTTATTTCTTCCGGATTTTTGGATATTGTTCCCGAATGCGGATCCCAAATTTCGAGATTATATTTACCTTTCAATTCAAATTCTGTAGTTATATCTTTTTTATCTGGATTTGCGAGGAACCATATATTCTTCCCATAAAGTATCTTATGCATATTACGAACAGGAGTACCTGTAAAATTCATCGCATACCTATCCTGATATTTATTCATAACCTGTTGGAGATTACCGACAGTAGGATTTTCAATAAAATGAACATTTTTCTTCTTTATAAGATCATTAGTCATTCGTTTCACCTTTTCAGTATCTGCATTTAATGTTCCCGTCACAGGCAAATGAGTAGTGAAAATGACAATACCACCTGCATCTGCAAATTGTTTAATCATTTCCAGATTGCTCATGGAAATCGTTTTACAAGCCGGAATTACTAAGTGTGAAAAAGAATTGTACTGTATCCTATTATTCAGTTTCAACTTGCCTTTCTCGATCATACATTGCTCGTCCAGTACATCCGGGTGCAGGAACATATGATCGTAGCCGAGACTATCGAAAAGATTGACGCCTACATTTACATAGTCGAGGTCAGGAATTTCTACTCCGCCTTTATAATGCCCCAACGGCCCGTCCATATAATGTCCGCTCTGCTGCGTGTGAATCGGATATAATACAGCAATATCACCTTTCCAGCGCGCATCGTTCTTCATCAGTATATTAAGACGCGAAAGATAATCTGTAAGAATAGGTATGCTGTCTGCATAGATAGGATTCCGTAAAGAAAGTTCAGGCTTGAACACTACCTTTTCGGTATTATACCATACTGCGTGCGGAATCAGCATATTAATTCCTTTTACATACTGATCCATTGCAATTCCGAATATCTGGTGCCAGTCTATATTTCCCATGGCCCCGTAAGTTTCCGACATAACCAGTGAATGATCCCAGTTGTAAGCCGCTGAACTAACCAGTTTATAGAATCTTTCTGCCGGACGATCTCCACCGATCTTATCTATACCGGGAATATCGAGATATTTAAAGCACTTCATAAAGTCGCCGGATGTGCCTACACTATTAAGTATCTCTTCGTTGTCCTGATGGCCTGTAGCATGTACACCATGCTTTTTACTCCACTCGCTCACTTTTTTGATATATCCTTCGGCATACAATTCTGAACGGAAGCCAAAAAGATAATTGCGGGCTTCGGCTGTTTCTTCACCTATATCATACCAAAGAGCCGGATAGTACAGTGCCGGATTGATACCATAAGTCGCTTCGAATTTTTTATTGAAATCAGGAGTCCAAGTACGGCCATCGGCATAATACATAGTCGGTTCGTCGAAGAAAGTGCCGTCTATTACATTCCCGAAATATTTAGAAAAGCGCTTGTAATATTCTTCATGCGTCATTCCTATATAAAGATCGGCAGCTTCCGGACTCAAGTAATCCATAACTGTGTTTCCGGCATTAACACAGGTAAAGAGCATTACTTTCCAGCTGCCATTAGGTACTTGCCAAGTCAGATTACCATTCTTAACAAATTCTATAAGATCAATCCTTTTTAAATTCGTTGTATCCATTGCCACAACGGCCATTAACGGATCATCCGGGAGTTTGATTGTAAATGTGTTCCCGGATTTCGCCGGATATTCCGTTTTATCGAGCCGTTTGTTGGTAAATTCAGGATATTTCAGTTTAAAGCGTCCGACACCATCTCCGTTAATGTCACCGGCAGTGCCACTAGGGAAACCATACTCATCATAAATGCACAGCTTTAATCCTATTTTTTGAGCCTCCTCAATACATGTCCGATAGACATCGAAGTATTCCTCCGTCAGATATTTTGGCTTGAAGTCTTTTCCGAAAGGAAGTATACTTAGCCCTCCATAACCAGCTTTTTTGAAATCATGCATCTGGCGTATGAGTTCTTCTTTTTCTACTTTCGAGTCGTTCCAGAACCAAAGAGGACAAGGGCGGGCATAGCTTGGAATTGTTTGAAAATCATCAGCCAGTTTTTTCCATTCCTGCCCTTTGACGGGATTGAATGTTAATAAGGTAAATACTGCGATTGTAATGAGTTGTTTCATTGTTAAAGGTATTAATGAGGAGGTTATATTATAATTTATTTGTACAATCGACAACTAATTTATTCTCCGAAGGTATCAGGCGGAAAATATAATCTGCTTCAGCATTAGCACCTTCAACTGTTCCTTCTGTACATGTAATACCGTATTTATAATCAGAAAACTCGGCTCTGATCTGATTTTTCTCTATAGAACGGAACGGCAATTCTTTTCCTTGGGCCGTTTTAAGTTCAAGTGTCCATTTGAAATCTTTTTCTACAGGCTGGCAGGAAACTTCGAATTTGTCCTCATGAAATACTATTTTGAAGACATTATTATTCTCGTCCTTGCATTCCACTTGCAGAATATCTTTAGCTATTTCCGTTACCGTTGGCTCAATCAATAAGACTTCTTTTTTATTCCCGTCTTTATCTATCTTATTGATACGAAGTCCGGCTCTGTAGTCCGTTGTACTCCACATATAGCCGTCTACAACAGGAAGTGTGAAGTATAAGAACTGATTGCCCTCTCCCGGTTTATTGAGGTAAGGAGATGCGAATTTTTCGTCGAAAAGATGTATATCGCGAAAACGGAATGATTTTCCTTCCCATAAAAGATTTGTGCGATAATAACGGCTGTTGAACCAAACGGTTTTGCGGCCTTCATTCCGTATATCCGTCAGGGTTGTCACTGCTGTAGGAGGAGTGGTCGGGAATTTCTCTTTAAACCATTTTCCTGATTCGCCCAGTGTTTGTATCTTGATCTTATCCATTTTCTTAAGGGAGTCGAATATAGGGAACTGCATTTCCAGACCTTTCTGCATACCGTTCCAAGTGAAAGAATTTTCTTGGCCGGCCTGTGCATAATTGAATGCAAGGCATGGTTGATTTACAATGGATTCAAGAAAATATTCAACCCATTTTTTATCCATGCCGGAATCCCTGTATACAGGCTCCAATGATATAACTCCCTGTCTTTCGTGTCCCAGTCCTGTATCATATTGGTAAATAGGGTCGCTGCCCAACATGCGGAAGATGGGAACAGGTATCTGTCCTTCTGTCGTTTGTGCAGGCATGTAGGCATTCAGCTTACTTGGATAATAAGCTTGATTCCAATATCCGCCCCAAAGAGTATATCCGTCGGTACCGACTTGGTCTTTACAGTTGCACGAAGCAATTATTTTGTATTTATCGTACATATATGCGAGCGTATGCGAATCGATATACCACGAACCTACCGATTCAGGGTATTTGCCAAATATCTCATTAAATTTTTCCATGTATACATCTACCAGTTTCTCTCTTTCTTGCGGAGTATATCCGGTTGTAAATGCAATGTTTGCATGAGAAACCCAGGAATGTTCTCCCCGCCACTTTATACCGGCTGCTTCAACATGAGGCTGCGTGATTTCCCACCACGCACCGATTTCCGAATCCGATTTTAATTCTTTCTTCAATAAATTCTGATATAGCGGATTTATTAATGCGTCGTACTGTAGTAAAAAAGTGGCTGAAAAAGAATACTTATTCAGCAATTTGATTTGTTCCTCAACTGTCTCAAACAGCAGGCTGTCGGCATTTTGTACACGGTAGTCAGTCTGTCGGATAAAATTAACAATATTGATAATTCGAGGCGTATCCGATGCATTCTCATTTTTGGCCTTATCTGGTTTAGGATTACAGCTCATACATACAATACAGAGTACTAGTACAGCAGCCAATACTTTTCTTAGATTCATAAGTGATTTAATTAATTTCAAATTATGGTTAACATAACCGGCTGTTTATTGGACGATAAACAGCCGGATAATTATTTAGTTTCTTTCAGGCACTTTGTTAATCTGAATACAAATATGGGTAATGTTTTTTAATTAACGAAATTCCTTCGGTTGATATTTGACTGATAGGTTTGGGCCTGTCCTGCGGGCGTGACTGTTTCTGGTTGATTTCACCCAGCAGGCTCCATTTACGGGTCATATCCTTGGGCTCTTCCGCTTTCAGGTTGTAATTGGTAAAATCAATTACATATTCGGCATTTCTCCTGTTCTTCTGCCAGTCTTTGACCAACGCCAGCCGGAAATCCTTATTCATAAACCAGCGTATCTGCAGGTTGATATCCGAACCTCCGATGCCCGAACCTTTCTGTTCGAAACGGTAATTGAAGGAATTATCCTTGTAATGTTCCCTCCAAAGTAATCCGAATTCACCTTGAGTGATAAACTTTACATCCGACCAGTTCCGCTTGATCTCGTTCAGCCAGTCTTTCAATCCTGAAACATCGATCGGTAGTGATAATTCCCAGCAGTTTGTAACCCATGCAAAGCCATTCAGTTCAAAACCCCTGTCATAATGTAAGGCTGTTGTATGCAGCATTTCTGTGAGTCCGATAAGCTTTCCGTATGCATAAATCGTTTCTATAGGTCCTACCCCCATCCGGCTGTTGAAACCTCCGGCAAAACCATCCCTGCGGGCAGCAAGGAAATCCATCGACCATCCGTCGAGGTTTACACAGTCGATAAAATCGTCTTTCCCCTGCGCCGGTTTACAGAAATGCTCTTTTGAGGGATAGAAAGGGTAGGAAACAGCCCCGTCGCCGTCCTGATTATCGATAGAGAATTGGCTCCATATGTTTCCCTGACAAACATGAATACCTTCCTTTTCAGCCAGATACTGCTGATTTTCGGCAGCAAGGAATCCAGCCAGCACACTTTTAGGGCGGAATCCGTTACCTACGATCTCGCTGACTTTTGCCAGCCCGTCGTGCAGATCCTTGTTTACCTGCTCACGTGAATTATATGCATTTGCGAAGTAAGCCCCCGGGATGAAAGTGATATCATCCCCGTACTTATGATGATAGCCGACTACCAGTTCACGTATTTTCTTATAGTTGTCGGTTTGGTCGTGCAGGGCCAGCCAGCTGAACGCCCAGGTGATTCGAGCTTCGGGATATTCTGAGGAAATAGCCTCGCGGAATGCAATGACGCGTTCGGGAGTATGAGCACCGCGTTCGTCCATTCCTTCATTCCTGTCGCGGCTAACTTCGATCTGGTTGACACGGATAATCGTATTAAAGGTCAGGAAACGATTGCCCATCAATTGATCAGGAACCTTCGCCTTATTTTGTCCTTGAATACTGATAATAAAAGTACTAAAGACAAATAGGAGAATAAAAACAAATAAAATCTTATACGTTTTGATCATCTTTCTTATAATTTAATATTTTATTAATCGCTTTACCAACCCGGGTTGTTGGGAAGTAAATTTGAATTTTTGATTGTTTCATCCAGTGGAAGCGAATAATAATAATGTTTGGGGGCTGTAAAGAAGCGATTTGCTGCGGGCTCTACAATAAGGAAGCCATCAGCATCTACTGAGCCCGGATTATTATCGTTCAACACTTCTAGTTCCTCGTATTCTGTTCCTTTGTATTTTATGCCCCGTATTGCCTGCTTTAGTTCCGTTTCGGCTGTTTTCCAACGTCTGAGGTCATCTCGTCTGAATCCTTCAAAAGCTAGTTCAACAGTACGTTCTCTGCGTATTTCGGTAAGCATGTCCAAACCATTTGCATTAACAAACTCATTAGTCAATGGTGGCATTTCTACTCCTTTTCTACCCCGGATAACATTTATTGTATTTTTTAGTACTTCATTACTTATCTTCTCTTCTTTTTCAAATGTTGCTTCAGCCAGAATAAGCAGTACTTCGGGATAACGGATAATATGATAATCATAAGCAGAACTATTTATCCCTATACCAACTATTTCCCCCATGAATTTCCATGATTTATATCCTGTACGGGTTTCAGGGCGGATATTGAATTTAGGATTACAGACAGCATTTCCAAATTCCACATTTATATATTCCGTTCCCGGTATAAGAAAAGTTTGTGACATACGAGGATCACGATTTTCAAATTCGTCTTTTATCGTTTCATAACCTTTAAATCCGGAGCCATTCACTTCAATAGGTAAGCCCGTGCTTTTACACAGATACATATCGGCCATCTTCTTTGTAGGTATATCTCTCCATCCATAAAAAACAGAATGGGATGTGGAATGCATGCGAATATCTTTTTCATAACGGTTGTCAAGAATAGCCTCATTCGCATTATCTCCTTTGTCAATAAATAGTTGACGATAACTGTCATCTCCTTCGCTTTCGAAGAGTTGGTATTCACCGCTTACCCTTACAAGCTCAGCAGCAGTAATTGCCTGGTCGAGTAGTTGCTTATAATCATCGCGGTGTTTATGATATTTTGCCCAGGTGCCGCTGTAAAGCGCCACTCTTGCCTTTAATGCTAAAGCTGCTCCTTGTGTAACGCGCCCTTTTTCGTCAGATTTCAGTTCGCTTTTCTTAGGCAGTTTAGAGTAACATTCTTCAAGGTCAGATAAGATGAAATCTTCTACGTCCTTCTGTGAGTCTCTTTTAGCATAGAGTTCGGGAGAGTCTACATTTAAAGGGACTTTTATAATAGGAACATCGGTAAACCTTTTCATCAGCCTCCAATAATTATAAGCACGGAAAAAATGAGCCTCAGCTACATATCTTTCTATTTCAGAAAAATCCTTGGCATATGTTTTACTTGCTTCTATGATTCTATTACACTGACGCAAATCAGAAAATCGGTCGTTCCAGGCGCCATCGGTATTTGCAGCAATGTATGTGCCGTTACTTGTGGAGTTTTCGTTAAGTCCGTAAGAGATATCACTATCTGTATCTCTTGCATCGAAAGATTCCATGCTGTTATAGAGAGAATTCACAGCTTTCATATAATCCTCCGGACTTTTCCAAAACAAATCGTCTGCTAACTCATTTTTTGGTAATAGATTTATATCCTGACAGGCATTCATGGATACCATCATTACCATTGCGACAAAGATTGAAATTAAATATATTTTTTTCATGATCTATTATTTTTCAAAAATTAGAAAACAATATTTACCCCAAATGAAAAATTGCGGGTAAAAGGATAACCATTATACGATCCTCCATCTTCGGGATCCCATCCATCAGGCAAATTCATTATCTCAAATACATCTTCTCCACTAAAGTAGAATCTGACTTTCTCCAGATTGACTTTCGAAACAATATTCTTAGGTAAAGTATAACCAACCTGAATATTTTTCAGGCGTGCATAGGCGGCACTATGCTTTGTATTTGTAGAGACCTGATAATTGTAAGTTCTTTTTCCTTTCAGCGTTATTGCCGGATATTTTGCGTCGATTCTTTCCGGTGTCCAAGTTTTACCATACCAATATTCAGGAGATTGAAACCAAGAATAATAAAAAGGTATACTTGCTTCACCTTCCAAAAATATAGTTCGCTTACCTACTCCTTGCATGAAAGCTCCGAAATCAAAGCCTTTATACTCCATGTTAATATTTAATCCGAAAGAATATCGCGGATTAGTATTTCCAAGGTAAACAACGTCGCCGCTTCCTTCTTTTCCATCGCCAAGAACAGATAATTTACCGTCGCCATCAAGGTCTTTGTATTTAGCGTCTCCAACAGCCAATTCTCCAGGTAATCCTCCATTTGAGAAAAGAGCTTTATAATCGGCCAATTCTTGTTTGTTCTGAATAATTCCATCAAATACATATCCAAAATATGAACTCATTGGATATCCTGCAGGATGATTATTCCTACCAAGACCGATAACTTCATCTCCGATTCTGCGTGCAATTTTGTTTTGAGCATCACTTATATTGGCTCTTACAGAATAGCTGAAATTTCCAATCTGGTCTCTCCATCCTATTTGCAACTCCCAACCATGAACCTTCAAATGGCCATCGTTTGTGGCAGGAGCAGACGTTCCTAAAACAGTAGGATAGGTTACCGGCACAAGCATATTTTTATTCTCTTTCCAGAAATAATCGAACGAGCCATGTAGTCTGTTATTCAAAACTGAGAAGTCTACACCTAGATTCTTCGAGTAGATTGTTTCCCATGTACGCAAAAGAGAAGTTAATTTCTTAACATCTGCCATTTGCCCTTTTTGTCCTTCAACAAAAGGATAATAGCTGCCACTAATGGAGATCGTTTTTATATAGTCATATAGTCCGATACCGGATTGATTTCCCATCTCCCCGTAAGATGCTCTGAATTTGAGATCATCGAAAATGATTAAAGACTTCATAAATTTCTCTTCTCCCAGACGCCAGGTTAGATTTACTCCCGGAAACCATCCCCAACGATGATCAGGGTGGAAACGAGAACTACCGTCTGCACGTAAAGTCCCTTCTACAAAGTATTTTCCTGCAAAACCATAATTAACCCTCGAGAAGAAAGAATTGAGAGTCCACGCATTTCCATCGCTCCAAGCTTCCTGATCTTTTGAACTTCCTAGTTGTAAAGACATATTCTCTTGTTGATCGAAGTTTATACGTCTGGCTTTCATATGGTCATAATCAGAAGACTCGTTTGCTCCACCGGCCATAAGTCCAAGGTCATGCAAACCAAATGTCTTTTTATATTCTGCATAGAGAGTAAAATTCTTATAAAGCGTTTTACTATAGTTGCGCTCCGCACTATTTGGCACTACGTGAGTTTGATGGTTTACATTCTCCCAGTTACGAGCATATATTGACTTATTGACAATATTTTTATCGTTATCTGCTTTGCGTATAACTGCTCTTCCTAAGATATTGAGTCCATCTATAACCTGCCAGCGAAGCTGATTGTTGATAGTGAAATTCCCGGTAGTCATATTAGATTTTCCACCTTCTTCGAGGAATTGTGCAGGATTACCATATCCCTGAAAAGAGTAATATTCTCCTGCAGGGTTTAACATTGGCGCCCAACTGTAATTTTTATAAATCAGCTCCCAAATGTTCATCCCGTCACCTATAACGGAGGAATAATTTCTGCTCGATGCTTCGTAAGATAGGTTAATATCCAAGTCTAAGTTTTTCATTAATTCTATATTAGACTTAGCCCTGACGAAATATCTCTTATTATTATCAGTTCCGAATTTTAGGATTCCATCCTCTTTCTGATGTCCTAATGAAATCATGTAAGAATATTTTTCGCCACCTCCGGTGAGACTCACAGCATAATTCTGAATAGCCCCGTTGCCGATCATTATATCATTCCAATCCTGATTTTTATAGAATTTAGGAAATCCGTTCCATATTCCCCATGTGGATCCAAGAACGACTTCATCACTTCCTGCAAGAATCAAAGCCAGTTCATTTTCACTATATTCCGGCTGAAAAGACCCGTCTTTAATTTCCAGTCCCATAACAGCATGCTGGTATAAATTAGTTGTTTTTTTGATAATGGAAGGTGTCTTGATAGAATATGAAGCATCTAACGATATTTTCATTTTCTGATTTCTTTTACCTCCTTTTGTGGTAATCAGTATCACCCCATCAGATGCACGCGAACCATAAATAGCAGCCGAACCGTCTTTAAGTACAGATACATTTTCAATATCGGCCGGATTTATTGCATTTAGGTCACCCTCCGCTCCATCTATTATAATTAAAGGAGAACCACCATTTTTAGAAGATACATCACGAATGCGCACAGTAGGGCTGCTTCCCGGGGCACCGCTTGTACGGATAACAGTTAGCCCGGGAATTTCTCCTTGCAATGCATTTGCTGCATTATTTACCGGACGCGATTGAAAGACTTTAGAATCAGCAGTTCCAACAGCACCTCCAAGATTGACTCTTTTTACTGTACCGTATCCGATAACAACTACTTCATCCATTTCCCGTATCTCTTCCTGGAGTGTAATATCTATAGTTCTTCTGGTTCCTACATGTTCTTCCTGTTTTATGAACCCAATCATTGAAAAAACAAGAACCGCATTTCCATCAGGAATGTTAATGGAATATTGTCCGTCGTGGTTTGTAATAGTACCAGTGGTAGTACCTTTAAGTGCAACGCTCACCCCGGGCATTGTTTCTCCGGATGAATCTTTTATCACACCTGTTATTTTTATTTGTTGCTGAACAGCACTCTGAATATTAGTATCAGTATCGGGATTGTTTTTCTCTGTAAGGATAACATCTTTGTCAATTACTTTGTATTCTACATTATGACCGGAAAATAATTCATCGAGGATAGAAAAAACAGCCTTTCTCTCTGCTTTTACTGATACCACACGGTCTACATCGACCAGCTTGTTATTATAGTAAAAGCGGAATTCAGACTGTTTTTCGATTTCGTCAAGTACATCAGCCACTTTTTTGTTTTCAATGTCGAGTGATAATGTAACTTGTTGAGCATAAGAATGTGACGCAAATGCCACATTTATAGATAAAACTAGCAATATCAGGGATAATTTCATAGCAAGAGGAATTTTGTGTAACTTGAGGAAACGGTTACAATACCCCCAAGTTTGTTGGAGATGAAAATTTTTTCTCATATTTTTGTTATGCTTTAAGTATAAAATAAATTGTTTTTCGATTTGTTTTGGCACGGAAATATGCTGGTAACATGTTTCCGTGTTTTTTATTAGATATAGGTTCTCATTTTTTCATAGGCAACAGATTTTTTAAAGGTTAGTTAGTATTAGTTAAAACAGTTTTTTTATTTTCTTAATATTATGACTGATTTGGTTGTTCCTTTATCATCTTTTTGATATGTTATTGTATGGTTTATCCTCGATGAGATTTTCATGTAGTCCAATACCTGATATAATGGTTTATCTTCGAATGTTCCTGTAAAAGTATAGGTATTGATAATCTTGTTTTTTACATCAAATTCTACGTTATAGAAGCGCGACAAACGGGCTAACACTTCTGGTAGTGGGGTTTTCCTGAATACTAAACGCCCGTACATCCAGTCTGTTTCACGGTCGGTATTCGCGGCCACTACTTCCAGTTTGCTTGTTTCTGTGGAATAAACGGCTTTCTGAGAAGGTCTTAATACTGTTTCTGAATCCTGACCTTTAATATTTAATTTGACACTGCCCGAAACGAGGGTGGTCTGTATAATATTATCTTCTTCGTAAGCCTGCATATTAAATTCCGTGCCAACTACCCGGATATTGTATTTTTTATCCGGAGTGCTCACTATAAAAGGTTGTTCATCATTGTGGGTAACTTTAAAATAAGCTTCTCCCGAGAGGATAACTTTTCGTTCTTTTCCTATATAATGAGATGGATATGTAAGGCTGCTGCCCGCATTGAGATGTACTTCCGTTCCGTCGGGAAGCACAAGTTGTGTACGTAAATTATCGTTAGATCGCACTGTAATCATGGATGCCATAAAGGTTTCCTGTACACCCGACTGTTGCAAGAACAGAGATGCTATTCCCAAAAAGCCAATAATAAGAGAAGCTGCTACTGCGGTTCGTGTTAGGAATAGGAGTCTTCTCTTTTTATTTATTCTTTTTTCTACCTTGTGGAAAGCTGAATCGATATCGCGGTTTTTAATTCTTTGCTGAGTTTTCCGGGCATAGTATATCTTGGCAAGCTGGGTAAGTATCTTTTCGTTTTCACTGTTTTCGTCAGACCATTCTTCTATCAATTTTTTTTCAATATCTGTTGTCTCTCCAATTATATATTTGAGTAGTAAAGATTCTTCAATGGTTATTGTATGATGTTTATCGAGTGATTCCATTTATATTATTCTGTTATGCTCTTTATATATACGACACATATGTATTGACCGACCCTAAACTTCGTCCGGTTTTTTTTCAGTTAATTTCCAATCTTGTTATTTTTATGACGTTTGTTGTCTGTTTATTGTGAATGAAAAATTATCTTTGTCTATAACCTGATTTATATTATGGATGAACAAGAGCTTCTTTATGAGATTCAAAGAGGGAATTCCAATGCCTATAGGGAGATGTTCGACAAATATTACTCACCTCTTTGTGAATACGCATCTCAGTTTATTCCGGATGCAGATGCTGAAGAATTAGTTCAGGATTTGATGTTATATATATGGGAAGAGAGGGAACATCTTGTAATCGGAAGTTCATTAAAGTCATATTTATTCGTAGCTGTGAAAAACCGTTCATTTAATGCTATCCGCAGGCAGCAGTATAAGAAGAAAGTACATTCATTACTATATGAGAAGCTAAAAGAGCAATTTGAAGACCCGGATTATTATATGGTCGATGAACTTGCAAATAAAATACAAAATGCGGTAAATGAATTGCCCCATAATTATAGGGAAACATTTGAGATGAGCCGTTTCGGAGAACTAACCAATGCACAGATAGCTGCAATGCTGGATATATCGGTGAAAACTGTAGAATATCGCATTACACAATCATTGAAAATTCTCCGCTCGAAGTTGAATGACTATCTTTATATGTTGCTGTTAATGATGTAGATATGATATTATAATCCCTACTTTTCAAAAGACAGCTCAACCTTTACCGGAAAATGGTCTGACGGAGTTCTTGCTGTATATCCCTGTAAAGAAACTTCCTTAGGAAAATTCCCGGAATGAATTGTCTCACTATTTTCTTTCTTCTCGCGGTATGTATCGGTGAGTATACCATAGCGTTCTGCTGTAAATCCCTGACTGATAAAGATATGGTCTATGCGGCTTTCCGTAAAAAGATTAGGATTGAAAGCATTGAAAGTACCATTCGGACTATAGTTTATTTTTGCTGTCAGGTAGGAGTCTCTCAGGATGCCGGAATCATTTAATATTTCATAGCTTTTGTGTGTTTGGTCTACATTAAAGTCTCCTGTAAGAATAACTGCATCTTCACCGCACATCTCCCTGATTTTATCCAACACCAGACTGGCGCTATGTCGCCGGGCTTCCACCCCTACATGATCCATATGCAGATTGAAAAACCAGAATTTGAATCCTGTGGTTTTATCTTCGAACTGTCCCCATGTGCAAATTCGCGGCAGTACGGCATCCCAGCCTTTGTTTGGATAATCTGTATTTTCGGATAACCAGAATTGCCCTGTTTTTAACATATTAAACATTTCTTTTTTATAGAATATCGGGGCATATTCTCCGGCTGTTTTACCATCATCGCGACCAACTCCGATATAGGAATACTCGGGAAGCTTTTCGAGCATGTCGCCCAATTGATTGTTAAGCACTTCCTGAGCGCCGAATATATCAAAATCGTGAAAACGAATCAACTGACATATAACAGGGCATCTTTGCTCCCAGCCGTTTCCTTTTTCCTTATCGCCGTTGTTCTCATATCGGATATTGTAGGAGGCTACATTTATTTTTTGAGCATTGATGGCTGAAATGCATATGAAGAATAACGGGATTATAATAAAGACTCTTTTGATACTGCGGTTCATCATTGTTGGTATTATTGAAAAAATGTTGTTTCTAAAACTTGTGCAAACTTAAATAAAATATCCGGCTTTTTATAAATAATAATGGGGAAGATTCGAATAATCGGTCATCGTAACCGGATAATAAAGCTGGAAATTTATTTCATCATTGATATATACTTTTATGTTGATAAGTGAAATCAGTTAATTAAATTTGTTAGCTATGAGAAAAATATTGTTGGTTATAATTTTTTTGTTATCAGTAGTTTCTATCCCCGCAAAAGAACTCTTTTCTATTAAGGATCTGAAGCCTGCTGATAAGTTCAGCCTCAGGATTACTGTATCGGCAGGAACAGTAGGACACAGTTCTGTGTGGGATTTTAGTCAGACACAGAAAGTTGATGTAGACTTTCATGTTTTATCGGTGGATAAAGATTCGATACGCTTGGCTATAAAGCCTATCCGTTGGTTTACTTGTTTTCAGAGTGAAGAGCAACTAAAGAATAGACAGACTGATCTTGCATATTTTAATACGGATTATTTTGGGTACTATGACGATAAGCCGATGTTCTATCTGTTTGATAATAATTCTGTAATTGCATCACTTAATACAAATGATAAAAAGGTTAATATATCGTATGCTGATTCGCCTGAAGAGAAGCACACAAACAGATATCGTAATAGATGGTATATGCAGGCTTTAAATATTCCTCAAGGGCTTAGAATGGTTTCTTTTGTTAGTCCCATTTCCGACCTTTTTATTGATTTTGATATTATTACAAAATCAGCACTCGAAAGTTTTTTCAAAGAATGGGACGAAAAAAATAGAAAGGGAGCAACGATGCCATGGCTCATAGATTTAAGGTCGGAATTTGTATCAGTATCCGATAAAGCAACATTTGCACAGTTGACATCTGCTTCTTTTGCGATTCAGCCTAATACCCATATAATGTTCACAGCATCTAAAGATATACCGGAAGACAGGATTTTTATTGAAATGGACGGAGAACGAATGAAGCCCGTGAAGTCTGTAAATTATACGTATGTGTTCAGCTTCTTTTTGTCTTCTCCCAAGCGGATGAATATTAGGGACATAATATTGGATATCACTCCGGAAGACTCGTTGAAAGTCAAATATAATTCCATATCACGCAATTATGAATTTGAAGGGAAAGGCTATGCAAACAGTGCTTATATAAACGAAATTGCCAAATTATACAATAGTAATCAGCCGGATATTTATCATGAAATGGATAAAGATATTTTCTTTAGAGAAGGGGAAGAATTACATGTATCTTTGTTGTCTAAGTACCAAAGTAATATGAATGATTATTGGCGAAAATCTGCTAAACTTTCTTTCGATTATTGGTATGCCTCAGAAAAGTTGAAATTATACAATGAAAATGTGACAAGAAGTTGGGGGGAGCCTGTTGCAACGGAAGATATGTCTCTTTGGTATAATAAACACTTTACCGATTTATTTCCTTTTGCCGATTACCTTTATCAACCTTATACTTACGGCGCACTTGTCGAAAGCTTCTATACCTATAAAGCTCAAGAAGCGAATAATAGTATAATGACAGGAATAAGATATCTTCAGGGACATATCCCTAAATATTATTTTGCAGACGCTGTTTTCTGGGGATACCCGAGATTTTATCTGACTAGCGAAACTTTGAAATATATAATGTTAAACTTTCATCTTAGCGAAAGTGAAAGGGAGTATCAGGATTTTATCCAAAAGTGCAACGTGACGGAATTGCGTAAATCGGTTATTGATTTACATGAAAAACTGGCTAAAGTTGATCCCGGAGCCAATATCAAAGATTTAGATTTAAAAATAGAAAATAAAATTCCATTAAAAAACAAGAGTGACGGATATGTGATATTACTGGTCAGAAATAGTTTGGATAACAATAAGGAAGATCTTTATTTCGAACAGCGGCTTAAGAATATATATACCGAGATTGAAAAGGCTGAGTTAAAAGATAAAGTAAATGTTTGTATTATAACTTCTGAATCTCATAAATCCCATTTCGATTCTAAACCGGAAATACAAAAGCAGATAATATTTGTTCCTGACGCCAATGTGAGGGAATTCGAAGATAAGTTAGTTTCTGATGATAGGGATTATATGGTGATTAGGAATAACGGTATAATTATTAACAGAGAGCAAAACAGCAATCGTATAGACTCTCCATATTTTCTAATCAGAAACATACAAGAGGATATAATCAAACAAAACGATCAAAACTCCGCTTCCGGCGGAGTTTTGATCGTCATTATTACTTCGTTGCTAAGCATATTGATTACATTTTTACTTGTTCGGTTTATTATCCGGCGTCGCGAAAAAAGAAGAAGACAAATGTTGGAACTGGAGTTAAAAGCAATACGTGCACAGATGAATCCGCACTTCACGTTCAATGCATTAGGCTCTATTCAGAATCTTATATCGCAAAAGAAAGAAAAAGAAGCGAATGATTATCTGGTTAATTTTGCCAGACTACTGCGGATGGTATTGTCTACATCGGAGAAAAAATTGGTGACATTATCTGAAGAAATATCTTTATTAGAACTTTATTTGCAGCTTGAGCAATTACGGGTGTCTTTTGAATATGTAATCGATATCGATGAAAGTCTAGATGTCGAAAATGAAGAAATCCCCGGGATGCTGATTCAGCCGATTGTAGAAAATGCAGTAAAGCATGGCATTGCTCCCAAAGGCGGAGGCAAAATATCTATTCGTTTCAATTTGACAAATCATAATCTCTATGTAGCTGTAACCGATACCGGATCGGGTTATTTTGAAGAAAATTCCGGAGCAAATAAAGGCTTTGGATTACGGTCTGTTCGCGAACGGTTAGGCTTATTAAATAAAGAATATCATCTGAATATAAATCTGAAAATAGAAAATATAGAAGAGGGTGGAATTGTAAAAGGTTGTAAAGTTACTTTGTCGATTCCTGTCTGAAAAATAAATCACGATATGGCTACGAAAAAAATTATACAGGCTATCATAGTAGAAGATGAACATAATAACAGAGAGAATCTGCAGAACCTGCTCCACGAATACTGTCGCTCTGTAGATATAGTAGCGGTATGTTCTTCTGCTTTAGAAGGAAGGCAAAAGATAATGTTACATAAGCCCGATCTGGTATTTCTGGATATAGAAATGCCCGGCGGTGACGGTTTTTCAATGCTTGAAAGTCTGCCTGAACTTGATTTTGAAGTAATCTTTGTCACAGCTTTTACAAGCTATGCAGTAAAAGCAATCAAATTTTCGGCCTTAGACTATATAGTAAAACCTATCGATACTATGGAATTATTAAGGGCTGTGGATAAGGCTGTAAAGAAAGTTCAGGATAAGATAGATAATTCGCGGATGGTTAATCTTATCGAAAATCAGCATAGAGCAGAAGATAAAAAGGTTCTGGCTCTTCCTTTGTCGGATAAAATAGAATTTGTTGAAATTTCAAATATTATACGTTGTCAGGCTGATGGAAATTATACAATTTTCTATTTAAAGAGCGGAGAAAAGCTTTTGATATCCAAAACACTTAAAGAATATGACGAGCTTCTTTCCTCCTACAATTTCCTGAGGGTACATCAGTCGCACCTCATAAATTTACTGGAAGTAAAAAGCTTTATCAAAACAGACGGCGGATACATTCTGATGAGAGATGGCAGCCACATAACTATATCCAGACAGCGCAGAGAAATGGTGATACGCATTTTAAGAGATAAATAAATCAAAGATTTTTCCGGTGAATGTCAACCTACATAATCCCCAAACATGCAAGAAGCAAGAAAGACTTACAATGTCTGTAAGCCTTTCTCTTATATTCTTATCTCTACGATAAGATAGTTATTTCTTTTCTTTCTGATTACCTTTTTTCGTTAGAAAATGAGTATGGGAAATCTGTATTGTTTATTCCCCTGTTTTTATTCGGATTGGCAGACATCCGGTAGTTTATTTTGGCTCCGTTAATCAAAACATCGTGTGTCACATAATTTTTTGATTGGTTCTTTCCGTTGACCGATAATGCGTCAATATAGCGGGTGCTGTTATCGTTGTTGGGAGCGGTAATTTCTATCTGTTTACCATTTTCTAATCTGACAGTAACTTTTTTAAATAGCGGGCTTCCCACAATATATTCATCCGTTCCCGGACAAACAGGGTAAAAACCAAGTGCAGAAAAGACATACCAAGCCGAAGTCTGGCCATTGTCTTCATCGCCGCAGTAGCCATCGGGATTAGGCGTGTATAGCTTATCCATTACTTCACGTACCCAATATTGTGCTTTCCAAGGTTCACCGGAATAGTTGTATAGGTAAATCATGTGCTGTATAGGCTGGTTACCATGTGCATAGTTACCCATATTCATAATCTGCATTTCGCGTATCTCATGGATAACAAATCCATAGTAACTATCGTCGAACAACGGTGGTACATTGAATACAGAATCCATCATCTGGTTGAACCCGGCTTTTCCTCCCATCAGGTCGATAAGCCCTTGCGGGTCGTGAAATACAGACCATGTATAATGCCAGCTGTTACCTTCGGTAAAGGCATCTCCCCACTTCAACGGATTGAACGGCGATTGGAATTTACCGTCTTCATTCTTTCCACGCATAAGCTTATGGCTTGGATCGTAAAGATTTTTATAATTCATGGCATGCTTGGCAAAAATATCTATTTCGCTTTTCGGCTTACCCAGTTTCTTTCCGAGTTGGTAAATACACCAGTCGTCATAGGCATACTCAAGTGTGCGCGCTGCATTTTCATTTATACCTACATTATAAGGGACATAGCCCAGTTTGTTATAATATTCAAAACCTTTTCTTCCGGTAGTACCGACTTTAGGATGCTCAGCATTTGCACCATGTACAACCGCTTTCCAGAGTGTTTCGATATCGTATCCGCTGAGTCCTTTCAGATAAGCATCTGCTACTACCGAGGCAGAATTATTACCTACCATGCAATCTCTGTGGCCGGGACTTGCCCATTCAGGCAGAAAGCCACTCTCCTTATAAGTATTCACAAGCCCTTCCTGCATCTTCTCATTCATGGAAGGATAAATCAGATTGAGCAAAGGGAAAAGACTGCGGAAAGTATCCCAGAATCCCGTATCTGTAAACATATATCCCGGCAGAACTTCTCCATTGTACGGGCTGTAATGCATCACTTTCCCCTTAGCATCTATCTCATAGAAGCTTCTTGGGAAAAGTAGGGAACGATAAAGGCAGGAATAGAAAGTTCGTAGGTTGTCGATGTTATCATCTTCAACCGCAATCTTACCTAATACCTCATTCCAATCATTCCTGCCTTGTTCTTTTACCTGCTCCAATGTTTTGTCTGCCAGTTCTTTCAAATTCAGTTCGGCTTGGTCGAAACTAATGAAAGACGATGCAACACGGGCATGAATCTTTTCTCCTCTTTTTGTTGCAAAACCAATGATTGCTCCGGCATGATTTGAATTAACTTCCACATTGTCTTGAGAGATGTTTCCTGAATTTACAGATGCTTTGTATGTAAAAGGCTTATCAAAGACAATTACAAAATAATTTTTGAAATTTTCAGGTACACCACCGCTGTTTTTTGTTGTATAGCCGATTATTTTATTTTCTTCCGGAATAATCTTTACATACGAGCCATTATCGAAAGCATCGATGACTACGAAAGAGTTTTCATTCTCAGGAAACGTAAAACGAAATAAAGCTGCTCTGGAAGTCGGAACCAGTTCAGTCACCACGTCATGGTCGGCGAGATAAACACTATAATAATAGGGCTTAGCTATTTCGGCCTTATGCGAAAACCAGCTGGCGCGTTCGTCCTGATTGAAAACAGGCTTTCCTGTTACCGGCATAATCACGAATTGTCCGTAATCATTCATCCACGGGCTAGGCTGATGCGTCTGTTTGAATCCCCGAATTTTATCCGAATCGTAAGTATAGGCCCATCCGTTTCCCATTTCACCTGTCTGTGGCGTCCAGAAGTTCATTCCCCAGGGTACGGCAATTGCAGGGTAAGTATTCCCTGTAGACAGGGAATGCTTACTTTGAGTTCCTACAAGTACAGATACATAATCCACAGGATCAACCCCTTTCTGAGAATAAATTGTACTGACAGTCCAGAACAGAATACTTATTATAAATATTAGTCTTTTCATTTTGCCTTATTATTTATCTTGCCTTCCAACATCTTTATATAATAACCTCCTACAACCGAGCGGGCTTTAAAGCCTCTCCAGTTAGAGCTGTCTGTAAATACCCAGTCAGACATTGGTACTCTGTCTACTGTTTCATTGTAAAATGTATAAAGAGGATCGATAAATTTCTCAAAAGTTGCCTGATCCGAAGCCATTGTAGCAGTCCACATAATCCAGTCACTTTTTGTATATGTTTCGCGGTTATCCAGAGGCAAGCCGTATTTATTTTGTTTAGTCAGGTAATAAGCGATTTCCTTTTGAGCAACTTCTTCAGGGAAAATAGACAGATTTAATAACTTGTTCCATACAAGGTTATATTTCTGGCTCCATGTTCCCGGTTTATCAAATGTCAGCTTATAATGGTCACCGTCATCAGCCATTTTCATCCATTCATTGGCCATTTCCTTAGCTTTAGCAGTATATTTTTCTGCGACATCCTTTTTACCCAGCATATCTGCCATACGGCCATAACAGCCAACTGCCATGATTGCTTTTACAGAAAGATTGACATTGTGAGCGAAGTGACCTGCAAAGTCATCGGTACAAAGTTGGTTTTCGGGGTCAAGTCCATACTCGGTCAGATAATCTGTCCATGTTGTCAACACATCCCAATGCTTTTCTGCATATTTGGCATTGCCCTCCATTTCTGCGATAGCAGCTGTCACAATAATCATATTGCCCGATTCTTCTACAGGCATATCACCGCCATATGTTTGCCCGTTTGCCAAAGGATAAGTGCCAACATCGTGTGCAGGGAACGGCTTAGCCCATTTACCGCTTTCACTATAATAGAAAATGTGATTTAATAAGCCTTTTGCCAGTTCAGGATTGTAATACAGGAATAACGGAGAAGAAGGATATGTAATATCGACTGTTCCGATAGAGCCGTTACTGTTATTCTCTTTCGAAAGGAATAATAGATCCCCGTTAGGAGCCTGCACCAGTTTATGAGCGGAAATCGATTGCCTGTAAGCTAATGCACATAGATCTGCATACTTTTTCCCTCCTGCATTCATGGCAGTTTTCATCAACTCACTATCGAAAGCATAGCATTTTTCGATAAGCTTATCGTACTCTTTGTTTGCTTTGTGGAACTCATCAGTGATATTCTGATTTCCGTCTTTATTCCAGTAAGGACGTAGATTTTCTCCAAAATATTGAATTGAATAAAGATCATCGTAACCTATCATTATTTTGCCTGAGACAGGTTCGTTGACTGATCCTAAATTACGGGAAAATGCAATTTTATCACCTTGACTGTTTGTTATATTTTCTTTATTACCATTGATAAAACCGGTTCTTAATTCTTCGCTCTCACCCACACTGAAGGTAGTATTTTCCTTTTCAGCTACAAGGTAAAAGTAGCCCCAGTCGATACGAAGATCATCACCTTGTTTTGACAGTATCTGCTGATCGACGCTACCGGTCTTTAAAAACAGAAGATTTCCGTTTTCAAAACCTTCGCTTACAGATTTCTGCAGAGGCTTATCCAATGCCCATTCCGAAGATGCTTCGAAATATAATTCTACGTCATGAGCAGTATTTCCATTCGGTAAAACTTCGTAAGAAATATAGTTTACCGGACGTGATATCAGATTCAGATCTTCCATAAATAGCGGGGCAGAGAAAGTCAGTTTCAAATCTACGTCACCACATGCAAATACATAATGTGTCTGGGTAGCCTGCACATCCACGGATTTCTGAACTGCCGTATTCTTCAATAATTCCTTATGATCTTTTTCCCTCACTAGACCGAAATCCAAGAGTGCATTCCCACCCCGGTTGTAGCAATAGCCTGCAATGATATTTTCGCCTTTCTTAAGGGTTGATAAGACTTCATCCGATAATCTCAGCAATACATTTTTATGGCATGCATTACCGGTATTAACCACTTCGATACCATTAATATAAATAATGGCATCATCGTCGTGTGAATATTCAAGAAATACTTCTTTTCCCGATAAATCTTCTTCAAGATTTACTGTTCTTCTTACCCATATATATTCGGTACTCCACTGGGTTTTTGCCGTTACTTCATTTTCTTTGGTTCCGAAGGCGGCTTTGTCTTCTTTCCATGAAGAATCGTTAAATTCTTTATTCATCCAGTTAGTAGACGGTTTAGTAGTGGTATACTTGCCTGTCCATCCGCCTTGTTCGGATGTGGGAGCGATAGCAACCATCGGAATATTTTCCGTACCCATGAAGCGGTAACCAGTTCCATTTACTTTTATTGCGCCGACCAATGGAAAATTTTTTCCTGTCCAGTGTTTTACGCTTTCATCATACAGGTTGTCGGTCATAGACCATGCACTTGTATATGGGTCGATAGTAATCAGCGGATATGCCGGTGCACGCAAATTATTTTTTGTGACTTCATAATCCTGTTTTGACTGATTCTTACAAGCGATCAGGCATAAGCAGGAGAGAAGTAGGATTGAAAATACTTTTCTCATGTTTTATATTCTTTATTGTGTGTGTATATTACCATTTTATCGTCACAGCAACGCCATCCGGATTGTTTTCAAATTCGGCCAGATATGTTTTTGATTGCTGATCCCATGCTGTGTTTGTATATTTTTCTTCACCATTGATGAGGACACTCACCGGTTTCTTTGGTAAAAGAATTCGGGATACATTTGTTGTGTTTACAGGGCTTTTGGCAATAAATGAATACGAATTTTTATCTCTCTTTTCTTCGTAGGCCCTGCTTGCCGAAACAAGGATCTGAGGCTTTTGCTTATCTTTCACCCTGTCGACATTGAAGAAATAAGCCTGCTCACCCGGTTGAATACTTTTAGATTTGTATACAGGTAGTTTAGGGTCGAACATATCTATCAGATTTCCTTTTATTGTATAGGGTTCGTTATTTATGCTTTCGTCCAGTACTGCAACCAAATCGTAAGCCCCTCTTTGCAGATAAAAATTATTCTTAAATTCCAATTTGCCTGCTTTTTGCTCGTACAACCTTTTTACAACATCTATCAGTTGTTTATCATTTCCTGCAGTCAGGACAAACTCTTTCGGGTCGGCACGAAGAATATATATTTTACCTTTTCCATGTGTGTATTCACCTTGTGTAGGTGAAGCTGTAATATTCATCTGTTCGAACAGGTGATTTGAAGGTGCTGTATATTTATTTCCATTTGTATTCCACCATTCGAGCACTGTCTGGAACGGATCGTCGTCACGACCGCTATAAACCAGGGTACCACCTCCTTTTATCCATTCGGCAATTTGGGTATGAGCTTCCGGCGATAAAGGCTTCATATTAGAATAAGACATCAATAAGACTTTGGTATCAGCAAGAGCCTGCTTATATCCGAGATTTTCTATATGTACTGTTTTTACAGGAACTCCTCTTTTAAGGAATGGCAGAGCCTGACCGTAGAAATTGGCCAATTGAGGGTCTTCATATCCTGCATGAGTAGGAAATCTCTGGAACATCAGAGAATTAGCCATCAGGACACTGATACCGTTCGAACCTGTTACCTTATTGTCGGATAAAGGCATATCATTCAGCGAATTTATCATTACCTGCATTTGGGTAGAGTAATGTCTTGGAATGCGTTCTCTCTTATCGCTGTTGGCACTCGTTCTGTATAACCCTTCATATATGCGTTCGGGCCAAGGCATAATCTCATAATCGGCGATGTTCGGATATAATAGTTGAGCTACAAATGTAGCCTGATAATTCACTTTGTAATCTACCCAGTCTTTTGCGCGGTCTTCTATAGGGTCGGTTAGGAAAAACATTTTTCGTCCGGTAGGAGCCGTCATTGATTCCATCGAGCCGTATTCAAGATAAGCGGTTTCGAAAACTCTTTCTTTTGGCTTTCCATTGTAATAATTAGGTTCCCGTGAAGTTCCTGTCCATACCTGTGCTATATATCCGTCTACGCAGGGTAAAGAAGCAAGGCTGGCTTCGGGGCTCACAATCATCCATTGTGAGTAGTTGACGAGGGAGTGTGTAGGAACGTAACATTTCACATCCATCCCTTTGCTCTTACCGTATTCTTTGGCGTATGTAAATACTTCATTGAGGGCATTATAATATAACTGATACTTTAGCTTACTCGCTAAATATGTATTCTCGGGAGATTCATGCTGTGGACGCCAGTCGAAGCCATAAAACTTTTTCCATTCATTTTTAAAGGCATCACTGTATCCGGCACGTGCCCAGAATTCGGGCTCTTCCATAAAAATAGCATCGATGCCTGCATCTATTACTCTTTTTACATGTTTTTCTTTCAGGTATTTCAGAAAGTTTTCGGAAGGTACTATGTAAGGAACCATATGTCCATGCCATATTGTATCTCCGTTTTGCTGTACCTGCCCTTCGTCGAGATGCCATTTGCCATCCCACTGGCCTGTAAAGTAGTCCTGATATTCACCCCATGCTATACCCGTCATGAAATGGGCGATATATCCTTTGTCGCGCCATGATTTCACACGTTCTTCAAAAGGTATTCTTTTCGATTTATCAGACGGATTTCCTCCTACGCCATACACCATAACAGCATCGGCACGGTTATCTATTGTCGGTCTCCATTCCCGGGAAGTCTGAAATGTTGTCTTAACATTATCAGCAGTTTGGGCAACAAGCTGAAAGCATGATCCCAAAAGACATAAAATCAATACATTCTTTTTCATAAGTAAATTATAGCCAAGATAATCAAAACATTTTGTAATTGTAATCTATAAATATAGCGCTATTTTAACATTTACGGTATTTATTATCAGGTTTTTTGAGGGATATCTTTGTTTATTTTGGCTTACATGATTTATTGTTCTCTTACGAGAGAGTTTTATCATAAAAAGTTAAGGTTTAAGGCTAAACCTGAGCAGTTGAACCTTAAACCTTAGAATTAAGTATTAAAAACTATGGAACCATTAGTTCTTTAGCCTCATTATAGTTGTAACGTCTCGTTCCGCTTCCTTTTGGTGTTCCGTAATTAATACGTGCGGCTGCACGCACAAATACCGTACGTCCCGAAGGTATGGTACCTTTAGACTGAATAGTAATTACTTCGCCTAATAGCGGACTAAAGTCAGAACCTGAATAGGAAAGTTCACCCGACCATGGATCGAACTGATCGTTATCATAGCTTGTTCCATAACCCACGCTCGATGAATAGCTGACAAATAAACGTACATCCGTAACGTTCACAAAATTGTTGTCATATCCGCCCATAGGTTCTATCTTATTTTTGAATTCAGCCTCAGAAACTCCACGCGTAACACGTATTTTTGCTGTAACCTTTCCATTGCTAATTGTAGGCTCACCTACCCATTCAATATTAAGGAAAGGCTGAACTTCAAATTTTACTTTAGTGACACCCTTTATTTCCATAGTCTGAGTATCGTCGGCTATTGGTGTGCCGTTTGCGTCTTCCCGAAGCAGAGGAATAAATGCCCCTATAACATCGATATGGTATGTACCTTTGAATAATTTGGTATTCTGGAAAGTACCATCCGACATACAATTGAAGTCAGGATTATGCTGTACATTTTCTCCCCAGCTAAGTTCTGTCAGGCGTATATAAGTGCCTTCTCTTCCCTGATCGGTAAGTACTCTTTTTCCGGTAGCTGCATCCACGACTTCTCCTTGCAATGTTTCTTTAGGTTCATCATAGTTGTCTATCTCGAACATACTGCAGGAACTGAACGAAAACAGCGCACATAATAAAGTATATAATGCTATTTTTTTCATATTCTTTATATTCATAATTATTGATTTTTCTATCATCATTATCTGTTTGGTTGTTGGTCAATGACAAGACTCTTCGCTACCTCTCCGCCCGGGATTTCGAAATAATAATCGATCGGAGTATAGTTAAATGTTTTCAATGATGTCATTTGGAAATGAGCGTCGAAGAAATATTTTCCGGTTTCGGTAGAGAAGAATGGATAAAGCCCGCGGAAACGATAACCGTTAGAGTTTGAGAAGATGCTTTTATTTCTTATTTCTCCCCAGAATTCATCTCTGTTCTCGTAATGTTGTACACGCCAGCGTCTCAAATCCCATTTGGTTTTATGTTCGAAGGCCAGTTCTTTACGTCTTTCTTTGCGTACAATATTGCGGCTTTCTTCCGATGCAGTAAGGCTTCCTGTAAGAAGTGTGGCACCTGCACGTTCGCGGATATCATTTATCGCTTTTGTAGCTACATCCAGCATATTGCTTCCGTCAGGAGATTGTCCGCCGAGTCTTGCCAGTTCTACAGCAGATTCTGCAGCTGTAAGAAGTACATCACCATAACGTATAAGAATGAATGGCTGAGCTGATTTTCCTTGATCCGAAACGAATGAAGGATCAGGATTAAGCCATTTACGACCGTAAAGACCTGTTAAAGCAGATTCTCCTTGCGAATAGAACGGGCCGTTTGCTCCGGCAGCAGTCATTTCGGTTCCGTTATAGTTCACTTTTACCTGAGTTTCGAGCGTAGAACTTAGATATAGTGTTTTCGGATCCTTACTTGCTATATCCAACTGAGTATAGTTCTTCTCTGCATTGGCATAAGAATAATCATCGAATAGAGGTTTTACGGGTGCAGAGCCTGTATATATACCAGCCCTTATTTCAATTTCTTTACCTTTAAATATATCGCCCGGGAAAATCACATAAGCACGTAAGCGAGGTTCTGCATTTTTGAAAAAATCCAATGGCTTATCGTACATGATATATTCACCTTGAGTATTCGAGTTACCTGTAGTAACTTTTACCGTTCCATCAGGATAACGGTCGAAACCTTCAAATAATTCGAGGAAATCGAGTGTAGGGCAAGTTCCGGAAGACAATGCGGTGCGAAATACTAAAGGTTGGCTGTAAGAGTCATATCCGTGAGTAAGAGTCGGATATAGATATTTTTTTACGAAAATATTCTCCTTACTGTTCAGGTCGCTGAACATATCTACCATATTCTGATATTGAGCTTCAGGATTATTAGCTTCCCATTTATTCTTATATAAAGAATATCTTCCGTCGGTTATTATTTGATGTGCAGCTTTGTATGCTTCGCTGTAATATCTTTTAGCTGCAGCATTCCATCTGTCTTCTGCAAAGCCGATTACACGTACACCTGTTTTTTTACCTAAACCGGTAAGACGTCCCGAAACCTTTTCATTGTACTGTGCTACACTACCTGCATATAACATTGCTTCAGCTTTGAATGCGAGCGCCACATATTTATTAGAGTAACCATCCTTAGGACTTTCCGGTAACATTAAAGAAATGGCCTGATCGAAATCGGCAAGTATTTGATCCCATGTCTCTTCTTCACTGGCGCGTGGAACTTCTAATGCGGATTTGTCAGCCGGATATTCTATAACTTTAGTTACCAGTGGCACCCCTCCGAAACGTTTTGCCATTGTATAGAATACAAAAGCGCGTACGTAATATGCTTCACCTATATAATGATTATAATTTGCTTCGGAATAAGAGTCTCTGTAAGTAGGTAAATTTTCGATCAGGTAATTAGCATGACGCAATAACTCGAATGCCGGCCCCCAGTATGTTGTTCTTTCTCCATTGAAAGTTTTACAAATACCATCTCTGTTAGTCGCTTCTCCTGTAGCCTCGATTCCCATAGCTCCAAGCCATGAATTAAACTCAAAGCCCCATTCGCCGAGATATTTAAATTCCTCGAATGGCATTTTACTATATACACGTGACATATAAATGTCCATACCTGCATCGTTCGATAAGAGGTCATCATCTGTAATCAGCCCTTTTGGCGGTACATCCAAATCCACACAAGCGGTGAAAGAAAGTATACCAAGCAGGGATATTATAAATATTTTTTTCATATATCAAATTTGTTATTCGTAACTAGTTAATATAAATTTTTTAGAACGTGAGCGACATACCTACCGTATAGGTTTTATTCAGAGGATAGAGTCTACCGTTTTCCTCATCAGGATGCTCAGGGTCAACAAATTTTACTGCTGTTATGGTAAATAAGTTATAAGCATTTGCAAATACACGCAGATTCATTGACGGTAATGCTTTTATTTTCGGTATTGTATATCCGAATTCGATGCTTTTAAGACGCAGATATGCTGTACTGACACGGTTAAATTCAGAATTCACATCCGGGGAAGGGCGTCCTGTGTAACTATAATGGCCCTTTATCCACTCTGTTTTAGGATCATAAATGTCTGCCTTAGGATCTGCCGGATGCCAGCGGTCCAAATATTGCTCGAGAACTCCGCCTCCATTACTTCCCCATATAGCATATAAAGGTTCTGTGTATACCATTGAGCCGAGTGCCGATCCTTGGAAAAGTACATTCAGGTCAAAGTTTTTGTAGGCAAAGTCAAGATTCAAACTATAGTTTAACCATGGTGTCTGATCGAAAGCATACGGATGCATATCCAATCCGTTGATCTGACCGTCGCCATTCCAGTCCTGATATTTATAATCACCCGGTACAAGGGCACTTTCCTTATAAGTCGGATATGTCCATATATCCTGCCAGTTTTGGTAACGTCCTGCAGATTCATAACCGAATTGTACACCTTGATAACGGTTATTAAGATTGTCGTTTCTCCAGCGATCGTAAGAGTTTGACCACGGGCCTTTTTCCGATCCTACCAGTCGTTTCTGACGGGTAACGGTACCAATAGCTTTTACCCTGTAAGAGAAATCATTGATTCTGTTTCGATGGGTCATTTCCAAATCTAAACCAAAATGACGTTCACTATCCAGATTTTCGCGCGGTGCTGTAGAGCCTACTACAGTAGGAAGTTCCCCTGTGTTACGAGCAAAAAGCCCTTTTTGTTCTCTGTTGAAATAATCTAATGAGAAGCCGAATAATCCGTTCCATCCTTCAAAGTCTACACCGACATCAAAAGTGCGTGCTGTATACCATGTAGAATTTGCATTAGGCAAAGCTAGAGGGCTGAATGCCGTTACGAATTGACCATTAAACAGATATCCGGGAGCCCATTGTGCGTAATAGCCATTCTCTGCATTACTGCTTGTAGCGGGGTATTCGTATCCTGTCGCCCAGTCATATTCAAGTGCTCCGTCGTTACCAAGTTCTCCATAACTGGCACGGAATTTCAATTGTTCAACAAATGAAAGAGCTGATATATTTTTGAAGAAAGGCTCTTCTGATAAACGCCAGCCTATCGATGCCGAAGGGAAGAATCCCCATCTGTTTTTCGGAGTGAACTTAGAAGACCCGTCGTAGCGGAATTGGAATTCTGCAATATAACGGCTTCCGAATGCATAATTCACACGGCCTATCCAAGAAGAATAAGTATGGTCATATACGTCACCCTTATTGCTGGACATGCCACCTATTTGAGTGGCATCATTGTGTCCTGCCGATAAATATGGGGTTGTAAAGGCAAGGTTGCGCTGTGCATAAAAGTTGTCGCCTTTTTGCTTTTGACCTTCCCAACCCAATACTCCGGTTATGGCATGATCTCCGAATGTACGGTTATAGTTGAGGAGAATCTGTCCTAATGTTTGTTGTTTATCGAATATTTCGCGACGAAGCTGCGACGGAGCGCCTTTCTCATATCTTTGTCTTGTATACGAGTCGGTATCCTTATCGTAAGCGTATTGATAATACTCTCTACGATAAGATTCGTTATTATCCATGCGATAATCATAGCTGAATAATCCTTTCAGAGTCAAGCCTTTTAATTCCGGAGTTATTACGCCGAGGTCGTAGTTTAGAGAAACTGAAGACTGGAAATATTTTTGTTTATATTTCTTATAACCGGATATGTCAGAGTTTATGAATGCTACCGGATTTTCAAACTCTTCCAGTCCTTCATAGTTCAACATTGTATTCTCAGGGTCTGCATATGCTCCATATATTGGGCCTTGTCTCCAATAGGAGCGGATAATGTCCTGTGTTCTCGCATACGGAGTATTCCGTTCGTCCAAGACTCCGCTCAGGTTTAAATCCAATGTTAAACCATTAGCAATTTTAGTGGTGATATTCGAACGAAGATTGAATTTATCATAGTTCAAGTCACCGGTTTTAAAGAAACCTTCCTGATAGAAATAACCCATTCCGATGTAATACTGAGTTTTCTCATTGCCACCCGATACACTGACATCATGCTGAGTCTGAGGTGCCGTATCGGCAAAGATCAGAGAGTTCCAGTCGGCTGCGCGTCTTGTCCCATTACGGAATTCTTCAAACACATGATCTCCGAATTCAGGAACATACACACCATTATTCTTAATATTATTACCTTTTTCGTTAGACAGGGTCATTGCATCATATGGATTCACCAGTTTAGGCATGCCCGAAGGAGCCTGCAGAGTAAAGGAGCCATTATAAGAGACAGTAGTCTTGCCGTCTTTTGTTCCTTTCTTAGTGGTTACCAATACAACACCGTTAGCCGCACGCACCCCGTAGATAGCTGCAGAAGCGTCTTTCAGTACAGATATATCGTCAATATCGTTTGCGTTTAAGCGTTGGAAGTCTGCAGTTGTGCGTGGGATACCATCGATAACTATCAATGGAGCACCCAGCCCGCGTATATCAAAGTTATTATTGAAAGTTCCCGGCTCGGCACTTTTTTGCCATACACGTACACCGGCAATTTTACCGGTAAGCATATTCTGCGGGTTTTCATTCTTTGTCTTTATCATTTCGTCGCCCTTGATACCTGCAACAGCACCTGTAAGGGTAACCTTTTTCTGTACACCATATCCCACTACCACTACGTCTTCTAGCGTAGTTGCATCGACTTTCAGAGCAACGTTGATCTGTGTACGTCCGTTTACTTTTTCTTCTACAGTACTATATCCGATAAACTTAATTACCAGTGTAGCATCTGCAGGGGCCTCCAGACTATATTTACCATCCACATCGGTAATGGTACCCATAGTAGTATTCTTAATCGATACACTCGCTCCCGTTACAGGTTCGTTAGTTTCATCAGTAACTACCCCTGATATGGTTCTGTTTTGCGCCAATAATGATAGAGGTGCAAAAGCTATCATTAACACCAGTAAAATGCACGAATATAGCGTCCGCATTTTTCTTGTATGCCGTGTTTCTATCATAAAAATTTAAGTTTAAGTTATTTATCTTTTTCCAGTTCGTAACGTGCTAATACAGCATATTCGGCAGCAAAAGCGAATGTAAACATGTCTTTTACCCGGTTGTTGTTATTATCACGGCTCCATCCCAATAGTAGGTTAGTAGGAAGGAAACTTTTGTAAACAAAGTTTTTATAGCTGTAATCCAGATTCTTTTGGAAGCTATCTATTGCTTTTGATGCATTGCTATATAATGGGTAGATGTCCACATATCCGCGCATCAATACTCCGTTGAACCAGTTTCGGTCACCGCTGATATCGTAAGTATAATATCCGGCTACTGTGGTTCCCAGTTTAGCAAAGTATTCAAAGCTTGCATCCGTCAGTTTTTTAGCATCTTCCAGATATACACTGTTGTTGGTTACGCGATACAGGTCTGCAGCACCGGAAAGCATTGTTCCGCTGTTGTAGCTGATTGCCGGTCCTGCCCGGTCAGGCAAAGGAGTATTTATACGATACCTTTTCCCTCCAACAGTTTCATAATGTATGTTTTCATCACTGAACCCGCCCATCATATCATCATATACACCGTCGGGGCGCAAAAGATGATTCTTTTGGTAGTCGTATATCTTTTTGGCAAAATCCAGATAATAATTACTTTTCTTTACAGAAACGCTTTTACGGCTTTTATCCGGTTCTATATAACGGTGAGTAGTCTCGTCATTCTTACCTTTATATAATTCATGGAGCCATACTAAAGGGCTAACCATAGGGCCATTACTACATGAATGTTTTGATACATAGCCGGGTCCCCAAGTGATTCCTCCGTTTTCTTTACCGTTATTATCCAAAGTACAATCCCAGCCGTCGAGAACATATTCTGTAAGATATTCAGCTTCTTTAAGATACGTATCATTGCCTGTCAGCTTATAAGCTTCGAGCAATTCACGTATCAGCCATTGCTGATCATCGTATACATTTTCTCTGTGTTCTACATTTGCCGAACCTTTATCACCAGCTCTATGAACTCCGTATACAGTCCATTCTCTAGTCTGTGTGTATGAAGTAAGGGTGAATGTTCCTTTATAGTAGGCAGCATTGTCATAGAGTTTGGCCAGTAAGTCAGTATACTTATTGAAGTACTGGTTATAGAGTTCAGGCTTTCCGTTATCTTTCAGGGATTTGAGCCCGTGTAAAACTGTATTCACCGCTTCGATCGAACTGGTATAATCCCATACACTTCCTGTTTCCTCTTCTCCTTTCGAGTTGGTACGCGCTCCGGTATAAGGATTGTAATACATAGACAATTTCATACCTGTACCTTCAAAATAGTTTGATACGGCAGCATCAACTATTTCCATTGCTTTGGAAAGGTTTTCCTCTGCTACAGTCTGTGTCGGTGCAGGGTCTGGATTCCCTCCGCCATTATCGGAACCATCATCCGAATCGCTACAAGCATTAGTACTTAAAATGAATAGAGAGGAGAGAATAGTGATAACTATTTTTTTCATTTTTCTTTCTGTGTTTTTTACTTCCCTTGCGAATCTTCTTATTGCGAAAAAGATTCGGCAAGGGATATAAAGTCATTTTTATTAGTTTAGATCGATACTATAGAATACAAGCTTATTTTCATCACCATTGAGCTCGCCTTTGTGTACTCCAAAGGTTAGTACTACATTCTTGCCATTGAATTGTGAAAGGTCGTAGACAAATGATGCATAATCCTTAGCACTGTCTTTACCTCCTTTACCATGCTTAAACTTCCAACAGCCGTCGTCAGCCGCAGATGCTTCTTCCGCCGTGTTTGATTCAGGAGTTAAGTATGTCACTGTACCATTTTCTTCTATTGCGGTAATTTTGAAGAAAGTGTAGTTGCTTCCAAAATTACGTGTCTTAAATGTCAACTTATTATTTCCGCTCGCTATAGCATATTTAGAATAGAAATATGCCTCAGGTACTTTCGTATTTATAGCGCCATCATTACCTTTCGTTTTAAGCAGGTAGCCTTCTGAAGGAGTTATTTCCGGATCTTTATTTACAGGAACAAGTGACCATTCATATCCTACGTGGCTTACATTACGCCAAGACTGATAAATTTCCTGACGTTGGTCTTTTCCGCCACCTACAGGGCTGATACCGGTAAATGATTTTTTAGTATTTACCATTGTCGAACGTACCATTTCCTGTGTCATATGCCAGCCTTCCAATCCTGCAACTTCTGTACCCGGTAACCAATCCCAGTTTTCAACTTTTCTATCAGCAAAGCGGATAGCACGAAGTACAAGCTGTTTCCAGTAATCGCCTGTTTCTTTACGGTAAATACCGACAGCGATGATTACTTCTTTGCCGATATATTCACTCAAGTCGAAATCGAAGTCTGCATATTTATCCGAGCCATAAGTTTTAGTATCTCCGATTTTCTTAGCTTTAGGTTCGGCATCGCTCAGATTAACTACTTGTACACCGAAGTATGCAGGAGCATTATCGTCTGCATTGTGTGTCCTTACTCTCAAAGAAAGTATTTTGTTATCTTCCGAAATCAGTTTGCTACCGTAAACATAAGAGTCAAAGACATCTAGGCTAGCAGGATTTTTCTGCTCGTTTCCGCTATTGCGTATCTGCAGCGTAGTTCCTTCATTTTGCTCTTGCCATGCCCCTTTGAAGTTTAGCGTAGCCATATAGTCGGTAGACCAGTCCCAATGAGGGTAAGCATCTCCATTGCCTCCGCCGCGATATTCGTTATAGTACCATTTATCAGCTTCTTCTAAATCGTTTACGCTTAATCCCGGTAAAGGCTCGAAGCCACTCATTTGTAAATTGATAGTTGCTACTCCATTTACAAAATCACTTTTCGATACCGATTTTATTACCGATACATATTCCGCTTTGGAGAATGTTACCGTATAATCATCTATAGATAAGTATTCGATAGCATATGTACCGTCGCTTCCGCTAGTTGCAGTTTTCTCAGCACTGATAGTAACAGTAACGCCGGCAAGCGGTGCCCCGTTGTTATTGCCGTCGAGGATGGTACCTGTGATTTTGGCAGAAGCATCTGTCATAGATACGCTGATAGTGGCCACTTTGCTGCCATCGAAATGACCAGCTAAAACTGTTGAGCTGATTGTCTGATAGCCCGTTTTCGTGAAACTGACAGCATGTTTTTCCATAGAAACATTCGGAAAAGAGTATTTTCCGTCGGATCCGGTTGTAACCGATCCTTCCACATCTGATATAGTGACAGTAACGCCCGAGATAGGATTATCCATCAGGTCGGTAACAGTACCGGTGACAGTACCAAAATCGACATTGACAGACTCATCGTCGTCACTACAACTTGCAAAGGATACTATTGTTCCCAGCAAGACGGCGAACACAAAGGTTCTTAAGATTCTGATTCTTTTCATGTTTACATTAAAAAGTAAAGAGATTAATAAGTAAAGTGTTAGTAAGAGTTAATTGAAGATTTAATAAATTATGAATTCAATTTGATTTTAAATTTTTCATAGTTCTTGCATTTTACTTGGTATGGGTAGCAAAGATTATGGGTTAATGGTTAATGAATGGGTTAAAAAAGGGTTATATTTTAGAAAAAATCATTAACCTTTTTTATATTTTGGCCTTTTCTGTATTAATTGTTTTTTTGTCAGTTCTCTTATTGGTTTTATTGATTATCTTCGTGTCTAAGTATATTTATATGATTAATTTCCGATTAGTTGCTGTCTTTGTGACAGAATTAACTCATATAAAGTAGCAGGGCTTTGTTTCGAAAGGATCTGGTAGATTTCAACTACGATAATAGACGTACTCTCCATATAAATTTTTAAAAAAAGCATAGGATATTCTTTATCTATGGCTGATATCAGGAAAAATATTCAGTTTATATATGTTTTTTAATATGTATCGTTTAATAATGGCGATTGAATAATCAGTGAATTCTAATTATGAACAAAAATGATGTGGACGCTAAACTAATTGCTATAAGAATAAAATATCTAATCTATATCAACAAACACAACTAGAGGGAATCGGCAGGGTGCGTCGACACCCGCTTATTTATTAAGAAATAAAAATTCCTCACCGAATGGGGGACAATTATAATAAGATTCAGCAATGCTTTACCGTGTTGCTCTATACGGAAATCAATTTAAATCTATGAAACTATCTCATTTTGTATTTATTATTTTAAGCCTTTCGGCTTCGCAGACGACTTTTTCTCAAGGATTAAAGTTTTATGGTGGTGACCATCCTATTAATGAACGGACATCGTACAATGTATTTAGTAATAAATCACCTGAATTCTCAGGATATTTTGATATCGAATTCGATCTATCCCTATATCCGGCCCGACAGATAGGATATATAATAAGAATCAAAAATGAAGACAGCAATAAGATATTTAATTTATTCTATGACGGACAAGGTGGCAACCATATATTCAAACTAAACGAAGAAGGCAGGAGCAGTCTTATTACGGCAGAAATCGGACGGGAAGAACTTATGAATGCACATTGGTTTAAGATGATTATTTCTTTCGACCTGAAAAAAGATTCTATAAAATTTACGATTCATGATAAGACATTTGCTGCAGGTGATGTAAGGCTATCTGAAAAATACCGTCCCGTAATAGTTTTTGGAAAGAGCGACCATGTTATTGATGTGCCTTCCTTTGCTATAAAAGACCTTTCTGTGGGGAACAGCCGCAGGTATATTTTTGAGTTGAGGGAAAGCGAAGGTAATTTTATTTATGATATAAAAGGAAAGCGGAGGGGAGATGTTTTGAATCCCGAATGGCTTATTAATGATTCTTACCATTGGCGTTTCAAAGCTGCTTTTGGGTCAGAGACTGTGGCAGGGGCAAACTACAATGCTGAAAAGAAAGAGATATATTATTTTAACAAGGATTCAATAATAATATACAACGTAAGAACAGGAGACAAGAAAACAGAAATATTCAAGGAACCATGCCCGATAAAGCTCGTGCTAGGCTCCAATTTCATTGAGACAAAAAATAATGAATTATTTGTATACGAGGTGTTTTATGACCTTGATAAGCCCTATGACGGACCTAGTGTAGCCAGCCTTGATTTATCTACTTATGAATGGACAGTAAGGAGCAACCACAGATTACCCAGACAGTTGCACCACCACGCATCGTATATCGATCCCTCTACTGGCAGATATACAATCTTCGGAGGTTTTGGCAATATGTATTATAATAAGGATTTTTACTATTTCGATTCCCAATCAGAAGAGTGGCATCAGATTGAAGGCCTTGAAGGGGACCCGATATTTCCAAGATACTTCTCATCTGTAGGATATTTGGATAAGACAAAATCTGTATATGTATTTGGCGGAATGGGAAATGAATCAGGAGAACAGGTCGTCGGGCGAAGATATTTTTACGATCTACATAAGGTTGATCTTAGTACGAAAAGAGTTGAAAAATTATGGGAAATCCAATGGGATAAGGATTATATTGTTCCTGTAAGAGGCATGGTGATACTTAACGATTCTTGTTTTTATACTTTATGTTACCCTGAGTCTTTTTCAGATTCATTTCTCCAGCTTTACCGCTTTTCTTTAACAGATGGGAGTTATGAGATTCTGGGAGATTCTATTCCGATACATTCTGATAAGATAACAACAAATGCAAACCTGTATTATGACAATCAATTACATAGTCTCTATGCCCTTGTTCAGGAATTTGACGATGATATAGTTTCTGACCTGAAAATCTATTCTTTAGCATTTCCTCCTATCACTGCCGAAGACTTGGCAAGTTACCCGAAAGGCAAGAATGATAATACTGCTTTGCGGGTAATTATTATTTCGTGTGTATGTGTGACGGCTATCGTATATTTCTTTTTCAGAAGATTTAATTCGAAATACGGTAATAACCGGAATGAATCGGGAGGTTTACAAAAACATAGTAATGAGTCTAAGGAGGTCAGGGCCAACTCGATTTATCTTTTCGGTGATTTTACCGTACGCGACAAACGTGGAAAAGATATTACATATATGTTGAGTACGAGATTAAAACAAGTACTCTTTCTTGTACTTCAACACAGTGTAGACAATGGTATAACTTCTCAGCGTCTCAGCAGCCTGCTATGGCCGGGTAAACCGGAAGATAAAGTAAAGAATTCAAGGGGGGTTACTATCAATCATTTACGTAAGGTATTGAGCGAATTGGACGGAATAGAATTAATATATGATAAAGGTTATTTCCGCATCGTGCAGACTTCGGATTTCTATTGTGATTATGAGAGATGTATAAATATAATTTCGACAAATAAGACAGAAGAGAATAAAGCTGAATTAGTAAGGATACTGACCAGAGGTAAATTCCTCAAATCCTCCGATCATCCTTTGTTCGATTCGTTTAAAGAGGAGGTTGAACAAAGAATTGAACCTGTATTATTATCCGAAATGGAGAAAAGTTACGATATGGAAGATTACCGTTCAACTATCTGTTTTGCAGAAGCTATATTCAACATTGATGCATTGAATGACGATGCTCTTATTTTTCAGACCAGAGCCCTGAAAAGATTGAAAATGGATGACGAGGCCAGAATAAGGTATCAGGCTTTTATTATTGAATACAAGAAAGCTATGGGGAAAGATTATCATTATTCATATAAGGATTTGAATTAGGCTGTGTTTGATTTTTAGTCAAAATAATTTTTATCCTTTTTCTAACACCCGTTTTTCAAAATATTTATATATTTGTATTAGGTTAAACGTTTTAGCTAAATATAAATACTATGAAAAATATCCTGATTTTAATCTGTTATTTTTATGCATTATCTCTGAATGCACAACGCTCGGAGCTTAAATTTCATGAACTTGCAGCCCCCGATACAGGACGGCTTTGGATACAGCCAGCGAAGAATAAACCGGCAATGGCAATCTGGGGACATGCAAAAGGAATTTCTGTTGCAATCCCCCAGCAGGATATCATGCCAAGAGGATTGATACGTATTTTTACTCCATATTTAGATCACATGCCTCATGTTGTTACTAATTTCATTGCTATGGAGCCAATACCTGCCGGGCAGGAGCACAGAGGGCTCTCCGAACTTGAGATGAGCAGTATGGATCCGGGGATACGTGGTAAGAGATTTTGGAGTTCGAATGATTCCGGATATTCAACAAACAATAATGAAATATATCCTGCAAGAGGAATTATCGAAGAAAAGAACGGAAAACAAACGCTGACTGTTTATATTTTCTGTGAGCCATTCGATAACGGGGCAAAAGTGTATGTTCGTCTACGGTTTTTTGAAGAGCGTCCTTATGAATTTGAATTGACAAGTTATGCCTCGGAGGAATCTGTATCTCTCGATAGTTTTATCCTCACTGCTACTATGGCTAATAAAGCCCGACTGCGAACCCTTTACCTTAAGGATTACAAAAAAGTGTCTTCAGAAATATGGCCTGACTATAGAGGAGATGCATTTACACCACATGCATTCTTCTCAATTAAAGATATGATACATGGCCCTGAAGGGCATGCTTACTTTATAGCAGCCCCGAATGAAAAAGATCCCTCGAAGGCTATATATGCAGCAGATACTCATCAACATTGGAAATATACGGGAAAGAAAGCAACCCAATATTGGATAAGTACCACGCCGGATGAAAAATTACAAGGGATTGTCAATGGTCGTTATACTTATTGGGCAAGTCAATCTCCGATACCGGGAGGCATTTCATTCGAAAATTTTGAGATGAAACAGCCTTTTAAGAATGGTAATCGCTATATATTCGGAATTATACCTGACTCGCCGGAAGAATTTAAAAAACAAGCATTAAAGGGTAGATATCATAATTATAATAAGTAAATCCCAGATAGATACTGACGGACGCAAAAAATCTATGACAAAACAACGATGCTCCGGACGGGTAGATATGTAGTTGACACGGTAAATAATCTCCCGTCATGCAGCTACTTCCTAAGCCGTCCGGAGCATCGTATATTTAGTTCTTTATTCCTTTTTATTACTGATTAATAGTGAAAACATGCTCTCCGCCTTTCACTTCTTTCGTCGTTTCACCCGGCAGGATAATCGAGGCTGTACTTGTTGCAGGTATAGTCACTTTCAATGTAACCTTGTTTCCTTCACGTTTCCATTCCGATTTTATTACTCCTTGCTGAGAATCATGCGACGCTTTTACCCAGTCGAGGCCCTGAACAAAAGACGGTTTGATGATTATCTTCTTAAACGCAGGTTCCGCAGGATCGAGATTAATACCCGCGAGATATTTATACATCCATGCATTTATTGCTCCCATCGACGGATGATTTAATGAAGCATCACCTATACGGCGTGTAACATCCCATGTTTCGTAGAGGGAAGTAGCATCCGTTTCTTTTATCCAGTAACCCCATGAAGGAAGTGTTGTTTTGGTTGCCATACGAAAAGCTGCATCGGTATTTCCTGTTTCGGAAAGTGCATCGGGAACCATTACACTTCCAATAAATCCAAAGTCGAGGTTACCATCTGTTTCCTTCATTTTTTCGCGTAGGTTTTCTGCCAGACGGTCTTTATATTCAGCAGGAACAATATCAAAATATAAAGGAAGTGCGTAAGCCAGCTGTGTCTTATTAGAATATGATACAGTCTTAGTATCGAAGAAATTATCATTTATCCGTTTTTTTAATACGGCCGCTTTATCCAGATATTTTTGTTTTTGATCGCTACGGCCGATGAGTTCCGACATTTTGGCCATCACTATATTATTCCAATATACGTAACTGGTTGTCATAAAATCTACAGGGGTCTCTGCTTTGTAGAATAGCCAGTCATTCAATCCGTGATTTATAAGTCCGCGTTCGTCTTCCCTTGTTTCTATATATTTCATATAGCGTTCGGCTGTCGGATATATTTCACGTATCGTTTCGATGTCGCCTGTATATTGATAAAGCGTATACGGAACAATAAAGATTGCAGCATCCCATATTGGCCCGGCCCAGTTTGAATCCCATTTCCATGATGTAGGCACAATTCCCGGAACATTTCCATTCTCTTCTTGTGCATCTATCATATCCCTTACCCATTTGGCATATACATTCCGGCTGTCATATGTAAACATTCCGGCTTCCTGTACCATAAAACCATCAGCCATCCAGCCGTTTTTTTCACGGGTAGGGCAATCGGTTGGTATTCCGAACAGATTGCTTAAATAAGAACGGTTACATATCTCATTTATCTTATTTAAAAGCTCATTAGAACACTCAAATGAACCTATCTTATCTACATTGCTATGCATCACCACGCCTGTAAGCGTATTTTTATCTATAACCATCGGTTCACTAAGAGTAACTTCGATATAACGGAACCCATGATAGGTAAATTGAGGGAAGAATTCTTCTATACCTTGTCCCTTAAGTGTATAAATATCTGTCTGTATCACCTCGCGGCTATTGCGGGGACGTAAATGCATATTGATATTCTGTTGATCGATATTTCCTTCTTTGTCCAGCATTTCAGCATGACGCAACTTTACACTGGCGCCAGCAGGGCCTTTTATTTTCAAAGAACATACTCCCGCGAAGTTTATTCCCATATCAACGATGTATGTTGTATCATTCTTTTGAGTTACGGATACGGGAGTTACTAAGTCTGAAAAACTGATAGCGGGCATTTTCATTGCTTCCACCAATGGAGCCGGAGATGTGGTAAGCTTTGCATTTTTCCATGCCGAATCATTGAAACCCGCAGTATTCCATCCTTTTTGTTCTTTGCGTGCATCATATGTTACACCTACGTGTATGTTGTCGAACAAATAAGGCCCGGTAGAAGTTTTCCAGCTATTGTCGCTTAGAATTTTTTCCTGAGTACCGTCAGTGTAAGTTATGAGTAGCTCACATATCAATCTCGGGCGGTCTTTCCATGGTGCTTGGTGAAAATTCCACACGGTAGGAGTCTGTTCATTATACCAGCCGTTACCAAGCTGTATACCTGCTGCATTTTTGCCTTTTTTAATAGCTTTGGTAACGTCATATGTAGAATAGAGTACTCTCTTGCCGTAATCGGTAAAGCCCGGATCCAGCAGATTGTTTCCTATCTTTTCTCCGTTTAAGAATAATTCATAATAACCCAATCCGCTTATATAGTAACGTGCCGACGCAATATTTTTATTTACAGTAAAGTCTTTTCGGAACATAGGTGAAGGCTCATAATCACTGTTATGATCATCTGTAATCCACGATGCATTCCAATCTGTTAAAGACATCTTTCCTGTTTCGAACCATGTCGGCTGTGACTTTATGGTCTTATTTCCCGAAATCACTTCGACCATTACCCAGTAGCGCGTGTGTGATTTCAGCCTGTTTCCTTCATAATATACAAGCTGATCTTCTGTCTTTATCTTTCCCGAATCCCAGATATCGGCTTTGCCTTTCATTACATTTTCTTTCGAAGAGGCTACCAGCAATCTGCATTCATCTTGTTTGAAAGGAGACTTTGAATTTATTTTCCACATAATCCTCGGGTTTTGGACATCGATACCTAACGCTTCTTCCATGTATTCACATTTCAGAGAAGTGATATTTTGAGCTGAGAGGTTAAGGGTTAATAATATCGATACTAATAACAGAAATGTTTTTAAGTGTGTCATAATTGCTTAATATATTTAGATTAAAGTATACCAAAAAAGATATTGATAAAAGATAAGCCTGAAATAACAGTATGATTATCTTACAAATATCCAAATATCTGATTTTTATGCTTTTTATTATATGATATTTTTGACAAAAAGACTTTATAATTTGATATTTGAATATAATAAAATGGGAAAATCGTTAAAGATTCTCCCACTTCTATCTAAATAACCATTGAACAATTTATGAATAATTATCTGTAGCAATCTCACGAATATACCGAACAAATATATCCGGTTCTTCCATATTCGGAGTATGGGCCGAGTTATTGATTGCTGGATTGATTAAAAATAGTTTTTCTATTGTTTTGCTCTTCGATTAATACTTTAGTTTACCATTCGCCTGAATCTCCGGACTATTTCATTTCCCATATTCAGGCGGGTGCTATCTACTTTTCTTATTTCGACGGGAGTAACGGCATCTTTATATTTTGCGCCTCCAAGGCGTATCTTCATCTTATCGAGGTTTCCTGTTATATTAACCCCCATTTTGAACGGAATGGGCGATTTCAGCACGGATATATGATACTCAAAATTCATATCCAAGCCCTGCCGTCCTCCTACCGCAGCTCTATATCGGTCAATTTCCACAAGGAAAGGATAGATATTTACACTTCCGTTGTCGACGGTGATATTTACAGAAATACTATCTACCAGATTCTGTTTTTTATTCTTAAACATCAACATCTTGGATATTTCAGCAAAAGTCTCCCCATCCATAAGTACAAGGCTGTCGCCTTCTATTTTTATAGCTGACTTCAATGTAGGTACTTTTATATTTAACAAAGAATCCAGTTGCGATTCGGCCACAATATCGAAGTCTACATAACCTTTAAACGAACGAAGCATAGGTACAATTGTATCGAGAGAAGGAATGAATTCTACAAGTTTCCCTACATTGATATCCTTAATTTTAAAATCGAAGCCTGTATAACCCTGCGCTTGAGTCGCCTTATATACCATGACTGTTTTCATCTCGGCATCGAGGGCTCTCATACTTAAATCTCTCAAATGCACTGCCTGATTCTTAATTTCTGCCCAGCCATGCACATTTTCGAAAAGCATTTTATCATATGTCACTTTTTTTATATCCGTTTTCAGTTCAAAATCGATGTTTTCAGGAATTACAAACAAACGAAAATCAGAAGATAAGCTATCGTTTGGCAGTACTTCATTCTCCACAAAGAAATCATGGTTGGTAGAGTCTCCCGGAATAGACAAAGCATTGATCAATTGGTTGCAGTCTATTCTGTCGGAATTTATATCCAGGCGGGCTTTCAGCAAACCCTTCTTTTTCATTGCCCTGTAGGGTTTATAAATAGCCCCGCTTGCGGTTATATTCGATTTGCCGATTCTAATAGCAGCATTATGTAGCTTGATATCTCCTTTTTCGAGGCTGACTTTTGTTTTACCTGCTCTTATCGGCAAACCGAAATGAGGTGTAGAAAGGAATAATTTATCAAAGCCTACCGTACCTTCCGGCAACCAGATAGAATCTTTGTGTTTCTCGGCATGAACATCAAATCCGGCAACACCAAGCCCTAGTTTCGACTGATTGGCACGAAAAAAGAGCGAATCTGTTTTGAAGTTCAATCCTATCAACGGCTTTGTTTTATCCCGTTTACCCGGACTGATAGTTGCTTTAGCCCTCGTTTTGCCACTGTAAAGGCTAATGGTATCGCCTACTTTTGCTTTTAATTTGCTTAGTCCGAAATTGCACTCCAGATTTACGATCGGAGACGTATCCTGTGGATTTGTAGATGTTACCTGTGCCGATAAAAGTTCTATAGAAGATGAAAGTTGTTTGCTTTTAAGAACCAGTTGGCGTACGTCTGCATATGCCTGCAATGTGCTGTCTCCGGTAAATCTTAATGAAGCATTGCTCGTTAACTCGAAGTCTTGCTTTGTATCTTTCAATCCGAATCCGTTCAGATTCAGGTTACCCATTAGTTTGATACGTCCAATATCCTGCTTTTTCAATGATGATAAGTGGCATTTCATATTCAGGTCGGCATCCAGTTTTCCGGTTATACTTAATCCTTCTTGTAGTGGAAATGTTTTTGCCAGTGCATCCATATCTACTGTAGATTTAGTATTTACAGTGATATACGGATCTGTCAGTAAGTCGGTAGCCCGGGCGCTGGCTATTATATCGGTATGTGCCCCTTTAAAATGGAAAATCTGCAGATTAAGATAAGAGGGTTTGTTCCTCATCAAATCTATATATGCATCGAAATCGGTAGAAAGATGATCTATCCCGTATGCTAAACCGGAATATTTAGCGGAAGCATCCTTAATTTGGATTTTCAACGATGCGGCAGGGATTTTCTTCTCGCCGTACGCTCCCTTTATGGTTCCTTTTACCGAGACTTCTCCCTTTGCCGTTACTTTCATCTTCTTCATAATAGATTCCGGTATCATCTCCAGTACGGTCTTCACCGACGGGGTGTGCAATCCGTACTCGATATCCACATCGACTTGCTTAGCAATAGTATCGCGGACAAAAGTACCATTAGCCGCTAATTTTATACCGTTAACGGAAAGTTCGGTATCTGTGAGAGTGAAAGTCTGGGTCGGTTTGTTTATATCTATTTTAGTTTTAAGCGATGTTTTTATTTTATTTACCAGTAACTCTCCCTCTTGCCAGAAAATGATATTATCATTATCGAAATCCAGTTTCAATGAAGAGTTTTCCTTTTCCAGTAATAGTTTCAGCTTAAGGTTTGTATTTTCCAGACGCGAGTATATCCGTGTGTTACGGTCGTCAAATGTGATATTTGTATTTTTCAGGGCTATATTCCGGACGTCTATTTCACTATCGAATTTAGACTGGATAGTATCTTCTTCTGCAACCAATGTATCGGATGAAGCTTTCATTATATCCCAATTACTTTTTCCCTCACGATTTTTAAAGGCATATAAGGAAGCATCTTCCAATAGTATATTGTGAATGATTATTTTATTATCTTTTATATATGCTATCGTATTGACGGATATCAGGCATTCTTTGAAAGCTACAAGAGAATCGGTTTTACCCCATAAGGTATCATTTAATGATTTTGATACTACAGCTCCATTCTTCACCCGCAGACTGAAATTGGGAAAAGTAGAAAAAAAAGTAAGGTCGACGCTTTCTATATCAATTTTGGCGTTTAACGACTCATTTGCAATATCAAGAACTACAGGAGTAAGTTTAGCGGGAGTGAATATAAAATTTATTAAAAGGGTAATTGCTATAACACACAACAATACCAAGGATAAGATAGATATTAAAGATATCTTAATTATTTTGCCAGCTTTCATAGCATCAATTCGATTTCTATTGATCTTTTTGGAATGAATTAAATACTTAAATACTCAAAGGCTAAAGCATCTCTTTTCAATTTAGTTTTGCCTATTCAATATTTAACGATATTTTAACTAAATGAACATTTTGCTTCTGTTAGTCTGTGTAAGTAGATAAATTAAGAATACTGCACTAAACCAATATTCTATATATAAACGCAAAAAGCGATTACTAATGTAATCGCTTTATTTTTTTTTGTGGGCGCTGAGGGATTCGAACCCCCGACCCTCTGGGTGTAAACCAGATGCTCTGAACCAACTGAGCTAAGCGCCCTTATTAAAGGTTGCATTTTCTCTCAAATGCGTGGCAAAGGTATACATATTTTTTAATCTGCAAAACAATTTGCGGACATTTTTTGAAATTTATTTTATAACAAAATAGCTTTTAGCATTTTAAATTCTTAATTTTTATCAATTAGCAGAGTAGATTGCAAAGATTTAACTAATTTCGCAGCAATAAAATAACTAAGTCGACCTAATGGAAGTAAAAATTATAAATAAATCGCATCATCCGCTACCCGAATATGCAACTCCTTATTCTGCCGGAGTAGACCTTAGAGCAAACATTACAGAACCGATAACTCTTAAGCCGTTGGAGCGTACGCTTGTTACTACAGGGCTTTTTATCGAATTGCCGCAGGGTTATGAAGCGCAGATACGCCCGAGAAGCGGACTGGCTTTTAAGCACGGGCTGACAGTTCTCAATTCTCCCGGAACTATTGATGCCGACTATCGTGGCGAGATTAAAGTTATTTTAGTCAACTTATCCAACGACGATTTTGTTATAAATGACGGTGAACGCATCTGCCAGATGGTGATTGCTTCACACGAGCAGGTGAGGTGGTCGAAAGTTGAAGCAATAAATGAGACCGAACGTGGGGCAGGCGGCTTCGGACATACCGGAAAACAATAAAATTTAGAAACGTCATTTTTAATATGTATAAAAAAATACGTGTTTTTTGTTTAGTCTTATTCGTTATAGCAGGCAATCTTCCTTTTTTCGCGCAAAATACTCAGATAGCTGATATTACAGTTGAAAAGTTGTCTGATGACGATAAGCGGAAATTCGATTACTATTTCTACGAGGCAATGAATGCGAAGGCATCCAATGAATACGATGCAGCATATGATTTGCTTAGTTATTGTATGGCAATCGATTCCACGAATGCCAATGTACTGTACGAACTGGGCAATTATTATAACTCTCTTGAAAGTAAAAACAAGGCAATCAATTACTACCGCAAAGCTGTACTGTATGATAGCGACAACTACTATTACAATATGGCTTACGGTTCGATGTGCCTCGAATTTAAACAATACAGCGATGCCATTCAGCAGTTTGAAAAGCTGATAGCCAAAGACCCCGATAACAATGAACTATATGTGTATCTGTCAGAAGCCTATCGGCTGGATGGTGATATCAAAAATGCTATATCAACACTCGACAAACTGGAACAACTGACAGGGCTAAATGAAAAAATAAGCCTTCACAAATATCAGTTGTATACGATGATGAAGCAGGAGAAACAAGCTTTTGCCGAAATACAGAAATATATAGATAAATATCCGACCGAAATAAAATATTATACACTCTTGGGTGATCTTTACCTGCAGGCAGGAAAGAAAAATGAAGCTTATCTGGTGTATAGCAAAGCTAAATCAATCGATCCTGACGACCCGTATTTGATTTCTTCTATGGCTGAATATTATCAGCAAGCCGGAAATAAAGAGGCTGCTGAAGAAGAATTGCATATAGCACTCGTCAGTCCTAAAATGGATATAGATACAAAACTGTCCATACTTGCGCAGTATGTAGGTACACTGCAGCGTACGCAAAAGGATACGCAGACAGCTAATGCTCTTTTCGATACTTTGATGATACAGCATCCTCAGGAACCGAAACTGAACCTGATGTACGGAAATCTGCTGATGATACAGGATAAGAAAAACGACGCGCGTTTTCAATATCAGCTTTTTGCCGATGCAAATCCGACAAATCCTGTAGGCTGGGAACAGATGCTTTCTACATCTTTTCCCGATAGTATCGATCTATCTATAAAAATTTGTGAACAGGCGCTTTCTTATATCAAAGATCAGCCGCAGTTTTACTTCTATCTCGGTGTATCCCAATATATGAAAGAAAATTATCAGGAGGCACTCACTGCCCTTCAGGACGGTGTGGTATACGTTGACGAAAAGAACACGAAGTTATTAGCTGACTTTTACGGCCAGATAGGAGACCTTTATTATCAGTTAGAAAAACGAGACAGCGCTTTTGTTATTTACGAAAAGGCACTCACTTATGATCCGAATAATCTGGGAGTATTGAATAATTACAGCTATTATTTATCGTTGATAAAGAAAAATCTCGATAAGGCCGAGAGGATGAGCAGCATAACCGTAAAGGCAGAGCCTTCGAACCCTACTTATCTCGATACATACGGCTGGGTACTTTTCGAACAGGGAGCCTATACGATAGCAAAGATTTATATCGAAAACGCTATAAAGTATAGTGAAGAAAATAAAGAAGATATAAGCGCCGAAGTATTAGAGCATTACGGGGATGTACTATATAAAACCGACGAGCCGGAAAAAGCGCTCGAATATTGGCAAAAAGCAAAAGAAAAGGGTGACAGCAAGTCGAAAACCCTTGAAAAGAAAATAGAAACAAAAACATATATAGCTGAGCTATGAATATAAAAGGATCAGGTAGAATATTGTTATTCGTGTTTATTGCATCTGCAATATTCTTCGGTAGCAGTTGTAAGTCTAAGAAGACGATTGTTACAGGTGGTGCTTTACAACCGAAAGAGCATAATCAGATTATTGAGGATGCCTTAAGTTCCGAAGTTCAATACAGGACAATCACTACAAAAGGCAATATCGAATTTAAGATAGGAAATTCTTCACAGAAAGCGCCGGCTGTATTCAAAATGGTAAAAGACAGTATTCTGCAGGTGTCTATCCGTATCCCTATTCTGGGAGGTGAAGCTATGCGCTTTACCATTACTCCTGACAGTATTATAATGATAGACCGCATGAAAAAGCAATATATTGCCGAACGCTTTTCAGATTCGAAAGTTATTGCTAATTTCGATTTCAACTTTTATAATCTTCAGGCATTGTTTACCAATAAATTATTCCTTCCGGGAAAACAGGAAGTGCAGCAGAAAGACTTTCAAAAGTATAATATCTCTGCTACCGATGAAACATATATGCTGCAAACTAAAGGAAAAAGCGATTTATTATATAATTTTGCAGTAGATGCTTCTAACCATGTCGTGTCTACATTGATATACAACGAGAAGAAAAAAGTGACAATACAATGGTCATATACCGACTTTATAAAAGATAACAGTCTGGTATACCCGACAAATATGCAGGCCAAAGTGGATGTTGCCAAGAAACGCCTCGATATCAATATAACTTATGATAAGCTGGAGGTAAATAAACCTTTTAACATAGACAATTCAATATCATCGAGATATACCAAAGTTGATTTTTCCGATTTAATAGGAGCTTATATTAAAAAGAAATGAGATCACTAGTTCTTTTGTTTGTTCTCTTACTCAGTATTTCTTCCTTTGCTCAAAATAATAAAATAAAACAATTGGAGCAACAGCGGAAGAATGCCTTACGCGATATATCCAATACGGACAAAATCCTGAAAGAGACAAAGAAAAGCACCAGTACCTTACTAAGTAGAATTCAGCTTATATCCAACCAGATGTTTTCACGGCAGAAAGTATTGGATCTCTTAAATCAGGAGATAAATGGTATAGATGCTGAACAAAAAAATATAGAATCGGAAGTCCTCATCCTTGAATCCGAACTTAAAAGCAAACAGTCAAATTATGCAAAAGCGATAGACGGAATGCTCCAGAATCGCCAAAGTGAAAATAAAATACTGTTCGTTTTATCGGGTCGCTCACTAACAGAATCATATCGCAGACTGCGTTATCTGCGCGACTACTCGGAATGGAGGCAACAGCAGGCAACTGAAATCAAAGACAAAAGCGTAAAGTTAAAAGAACGCAAAGAGGCGTTGGCAAAAGCAAAAGCTGCCAAGACCGCTTTGCTCGGCCAACGAACTACTGAACAGGAGAATCTGAGGCTGGAAGAAGTCAATTATAAAAAAGAAGTAACTGAAGCGCAGGAAAAGCAAAAAGACCTGCAAAAAATATTAGCCCAGAAGCGTCAGCAGGCAGAAGCCCTCGACAGGCAAATAGCCCGTCTGATAGCAGAAGAGGTCGCCCGACAAGAAAGGGAAGCCAAGCGTATTGCAGCAGCTAAAGCTAAGGCTGCGGCAGAAGCAGCGGCTAAAGCAAAAGCTAAATCAGGCTCGAGCAAAAGTAGTGGAAAAGCTTCTACGAAACCAGCTGCACCCGTCACCACCGAAAATGTGGCGCTATCCAATAATTTCGCATCAAATAAGGGCAGATTGCCGTATCCGATTACAGGAAATTATTCCATTACCACGCGTTTCGGCTCCCATAAGCATAGTCAGTTTGTAACTACATCCAGTAGTGGTATCGATATACAATCGCAATCGGGTGCAGAAGCAAAAGCCGTATTCGACGGAGAAGTAACATATGTGGCCGCTATACCGGGATACAATACCTGTATTATCATCCGTCACGGGAATTATTATACTTTCTATGGAAACATACAGGGGATATATGTAAAGCAGGGCGAAAAAGTCAAAACCGGGCAATCGTTAGGCAAAGTCTATACCGACACCGATACAGGTCAGTCCCAGATACATTTTCAGCTATGGCAGGGAACCAAGAAGCTGAATCCCGAGCCTTGGCTGCGGTAATTAATACTTAAATACTATGGAAAAAGAACGGTTTATCGAATTGCCCCAGATTACAGACCGTAGAGGAAACCTTTCTTTTATGGAGGCCGGCAGGCATATTCCATTTTCCATTGGTCGTACTTGCTGGATATATAATATCGGTAAAGGACAGAAATGGGAAGACCATAAATCTGAACCACTGCGAAAGCTTATTATTTCCCTTTCCGGAAATTTCGAAATACTAATTAGTGACGGAGAAGAAAAGCATCGCTATACACTCGATCATCCAAACACATCATTTTACATACCGGAGAAGCTTTCTTTTTCAATTGAAAATTTTTCATCTGATGCCGTCTGTCTGATTATTACTTCAGATGCCGTTAATGAAAATAGTCATATTGCTGATCTTAAGCCAAAATCTTATACAGTAGAAGATTGTTCCCTTATTAAATTGCCGGAAATTGAGAATGGTATAGGCAATAGTGCCAACAATCTACCTTTCGATGTTAAACGTATATTTTATATTTATGATATACCAATCGGGAAAGTCAGAGGAATGCATGCCCATAAACTTTGCCATGAAGTACTGGTTGCCGCCAATGGTAGTTTTGAAGTGGAGCTGGATGATGGGGTAAACAGGAAGACTATATTACTCGACAGCCCCGACTACGGACTTTATATACCTCCCGGCATATGGGCAACCGAAAGGAATTATGCATCGGGAACTGTTTGTCTGGCACTGGCTTCGGATATATATGATAAAGATAATTACATTAATGCCTATCCGGACTTCTTAAAATACCGTCAGCATGAAAATTAAATTGTATACTCCCGAGAACAAAAATATCTGGGACGATTTTGTCCGGAATTCAAGAAATGGTACTTTCCTTTTCTACAGGGATTTTATAGAGTATCATGGCAAACGCTTTGAGGATTACTCTCTGATGTTTTATTCGGGTGATAATCTTATCGCCTTATTGCCCGGACATATCGAAGACAAGGTATATTATTCGCACCGCGGACTCACATACGGCGGGCTTATTATGGGAGAAAAGGCGACAGCAGCCAATGTGCTAACTATATTCAGATATCTGACTACAACTTTCCGGCATCAGGGAATACAGAAGATTGTTTATAAAGCTGTTCCGCATATCTATCATAAATTTCCGGCAGAAGAAGATTTATACGCGCTTTTCCGACATAAGGCTGTAGTCAGTACACGGAATATCTCTTCTACTATTTTATTACCCGATAAAACTGCATATTCTGAACAACGCAGGCGCGGATTGAAAAAAGCACAGAAGAATGGATTAGTAATTAATAAATCCTGTGATTTTTTCTGTTTCTGGGAAATCCTTTCTTCTAATCTGAAAGAAAAATACAATACGAAGCCTGTTCATACACTGAAAGAAATCAATTATCTAAAAGAGAAATTCCCTGACAATATACATTTATTTACGGTGACGGATGCAGATAATAATTGCTTATCAGGCTGTGTTGTGTTCGAGACCGACAAGGTTATTCATGTGCAGTATGTGGCTGCAACCGAAGAGGGTAAAAATCTGGGAGCTGTGGATTTAGTTATAGACCATATTATAAATTCGGCATCCGGAGATAAACTATATTTTGATTATGGCACCTCTACCGAAAACAACGGTTGGCATCTGAATGAGAGCCTCATACATCAGAAAGAAGGATTCGGTGCGCGGGCTACAGTGTATGATATTTATACTATAGATTTATCTATATAGGAGGCTGTATGCCTATCGTTCTTTGAATAATATAGTATTTACAGTTACTTCGCCCTACGGCAGTTACGAGTTACACAACTATTAATTGTTAATTACTAATTGATTTCTGTTACTTTTGTTACCTTTTAACATTGTATCTCACAAAAACGCAAGGACGCAAAGAGGTGTTGTTAACTGATAACTGTTCACTGCTAACTGTAAAATCCGTTACTTTCGTTACTTTTTAACTATATATTGTTAATATATGTAAATGATAAACCAGAAAATATTTCTTAGCTTTATGGGCAATATACAGACAGTGAATTCATAAGCAATATTTTGAAATAAAGAAATACAATATACTATGGCTAAAATAAACATATCATTTGAGAAAATCAGAAAATATTTATTAGATGTTTCTGTAGTTGTAATAGGTGTGGCTATCACGTTAGCTGCAAGCTATTGGATTACCGGCAATAACGAACGAAGAGATATGGCTCTTTATCTGGATACCATAAAGCTGGAGTTGGAAGAGAACAAAAGCATGCTCGACTCAACCGTAAAACGATTGCAACCCTCGGTCAAATATGCCGACTATCTGCGGTCGCACGATATGAAGTCACTAAATGCGGATACAATCAGATTCTATGCCCCTTTTTATTTAGAAGTTGCTTCAATTAATATCAAGACCGATGCTTTTGATATGTTTAAGACTTCCGGTAACATGCGTTTGGTAAAAGATAAAAAGCTATTACTTACGATATGGGAAACATACGCCAGATTAGCTGAATTCAAAGAAACATTTGACTCATTTATGCAAATGAAGACAGATGAAATTAGAAAAGAGGTTGAACTTCGCTCGTTATATGATCTTTGGTTATTGCCTGATGAGGAACTATTGAAAAATGTACCCATACATAAATATTATACCCGTATAAGTGCCCCTTATATGCTTCCAGCCGCGTGTAAGCATAGTTCGAATATGATAAGTGAAACAATAACAAAGTTAGAAGAAGCGAAATAGTGTATTTTATACTTCTCTGATTTTGTTGTTCTTCCGGAACTCCGTATTTCATAAACTCAGATCAATACAATAGGGAATAACCCTAATTTAAAGGATAGAACATAAATGAACTGCATATCGTTTTCATATTACCCTTAGTTGCAGTATCTTTGTTCGCCAATAATAAACAGAGAATGAAAGAAAAAGAAATGATTTTCGGCATACGTGCTGTAATAGAAGCCGTAGAAGCCGGAAAAGAAATAGATAAGGTAATTATTAAACGGGAATTGCAAGGCGATTTGTCGAAAGAGTTGCTGACGCTATTGAAGTCGCACGATATACCTGTACAACGTGTGCCGAATGAGCGTCTAGACCGTTTTACACGTAAAAATCATCAGGGAGTGATTGCCTTCCTGTCGGCTATTACCTACGAGAAAATAGAAGATATTGTACCGTTCCTTTATGAAAACGGGAAAGACCCTTTCGTTTTGGTGCTTGACGGCATAACCGATGTTCGCAACTTCGGTGCTATTGCCCGTACTTGCGAAGTGGCGGGTGTGAATGCCATTGTCATTCCAGCAAAAGGAAGCGTGACCGTGAATGCCGATGCAGTGAAAACATCAGGAGGAGCATTGCTTAAAATCCCTGTTTGCAAGGAGCAAAATCTGACGCAGGCTATCCAGTTCCTGAAAAATAGCGGCATCAAAATCGTAGCAGCTACCGAACGGGGAGCAGACATGTATACAGACGTGGATTATTCAGGCCCTGTGGCTTTCGTTATGGGCGCTGAAGATACAGGAGTATCGAATGACAATCTGCGCATCGCGGATAATCTGGTAAAAATACCGCAATTCGGGACTATCGGTTCACTGAATGTGTCTGTAGCAGCCGGAGTATTGATATATGAAGTCATCCGTCAAAAAGGTTTGAAGTAAAATATAATTTTAAAAACAGAAGCGATGAAAAAAGTTATAGCAACTGAAAATGCCCCTGCGGCAATAGGCCCGTACAGTCAGGCAATAGAAGCCAACGGATTTGTATTTGTTTCGGGGCAGCTGCCTGTCGATCCTGCAACAGGAGATTTTCCAGCCGAAGATATCAGGGAGCAAACCACACAGTCATTCAAAAATATAAAGGCAATACTAGATGAAGTCGGCTTAACAATGGATAATATCGTTAAAGTTACCGTATTCCTTAACGACATTGCAAACTTTGCAGGGATGAATGAAGTATATGAAACGCAATTCACAGGAACATTCCCTGCCCGTTCGGCTTTTGCTGTAAGGGATCTGCCCAAAGGAGCAATGGTAGAAATAGAGGTAATTGCTGCAAGATAGGCTTTAAGAAAAAACAGTTAAAATAAAATATACTTATGATAATTGCGTTTCTCAATTTGTAGAAACTTAACAGTATGACTATAGACGAGAAATACATGCATCGTTGCCTGCAGCTTGCCCAAAACGGAAGAGGCTATACAAGCCCCAATCCAATGGTAGGTTCCGTCATAGTACATAATGGTAAAATCATAGGAGAGGGTTATCACCGTCAGTATGGGAAGCCGCATGCCGAGGTGAATGCCATAGATAGTGTGAAGGATAAATCACTGTTGAAGAAATCCACTATCTATGTTTCTCTCGAACCTTGTTCCCACTACGGAAAAACGCCTCCCTGCGCACAACTGATTATCGACAGCGGAATACCCGAAGCAGTAATTGCTTGTCTCGATCCTTATCCTGCTGTATCAGGCAGAGGAATAAAGATGTTGCAAGATGCCGGGGTAAAAGTGACTATGGGAGTATTGGAAAAAGAGGCATGGCATCTGAATAAGGAATTTATTACCGCTCAAACGCAAAACCGTCCGTATATATACCTGAAATGGGCGCAGACTCAGGACGGATTTATCGATAAGGAACGGAACGAAAACGAACAGCCGCAGCCAACCCCTATCTCGAACGATTTCTCTCGTATTCTTGTGCATAAAAAAAGAGCGGAAGTCGGAGCTATTAAGATAGGGACTAATACGGCAGTAAAAGACAATCCGTCGCTCACTACCCGTTTCTGGTACGGAAAGAATCCTGTAAGGATTGTTCTGGACAGGCAGGGAAGGATTCCCACATCGTATAATATATTCGATGGTAGGGTACAGACGATTGTTTTTACAGAGAAGATATACGAAAATACATCGGACAACGTTATTTATATCCGGACAGACTTCGGAAAGAATCTCTTTGATAATATCTTCTGTGATTTGAGGAGCCGTAAGATTCACTCAGTTCTTGTAGAAGGGGGATGCGAATTATTACAGAGCCTTATAGACAGAAAGATGTGGGACGAAGCATATATAGAAACATCGTCTATATGTTTCGGTAAGGGAGTAAAAGCTCCGCGGATTGAAGGAAATACTGTTGAAGAGAGGAGTTGGGGCTCGTCGCGACAGCTGCATTTAAGCAATCCGGATAACTATAAAATTTTATAAATATTAGATTTGTTGAGGTGTAAGCCGAAATTCTTTCTATTTTTGCACATTGATATTGAATAAATCTGTTTAAACTAATGAAATTGAAGCCAATTACTAAGCTATTGTTCGTAATTATTTCTGTCTTTGCATTGAGTTCCTGTAACAGCAGCGATACAGAATACACTACCGGCAGCCTTTCGGGTGATGCCCAGATATATAGCTTCAAAATAGATGCAAAGCCATTTACGGCAATCGATACTATCAATTATCCTGCTTTGGCCAAGACTCGTTTCGCGATAGATCAACAAGGCCTTCTTATCTACAATCCCGATTCGCTGCCTTACCGCACTGTTTTGAGAAAGTGTTTGGCTACTGTAGCATTTCCGAGTACAATTAGTAAATTTCAGCTGATATATCCTAAGGATTCGATAGTGGATTGGAATGCAACCGATTCTGTTGATTTTTCTACATATCTTTACCCTAAATTTAGTCTTTCTCCTCAGAATGGGCAGGAATCACCTAGGATTTATACAGTAAAAATCCTGATACATCAGGAAAATCCTGATACCATGGTATGGAGACCCAAGACAACAACAGGTTATCCGACTACTATAAGCAATCAAAAGACATTGTTGGTTAATAATACATTCTATACCTTTATCACCACAGGCGATAATGTATATCTCTATACTGCCGATAAACCTGCAACGCAAGAAGGTACTTTGGCTTACACACGCCAGAATGTATCGGGATTGAATGCATCTAAACTTAATCTTGAAAGTATAATTTTCTTCAATGATAAGTTCTTTGCTGTTAACGATGGTAAGGGTTATGTAGCCGATATCAACGGTACAAACTGGAGCAAAAAGAACGATGCTGTAGCAGTCACAAACATTATCGGCGTATTGCCAACAACAAAGGCTGAAACCGATTCGCTCCTTATCATAACTAATGAGGCGGACGGTCCGCATTTTGCCAAGACCAGAGATATGCAGACAATATTAGTGAAAGGTAAAGTGAATGAAGACTTTCCTCTTTCCGGTTATTCATCCGTTACGAATTATGACAGGAATAATCTGAACAACTGTATACTTGCTGTTACGGGAGGCGCAAGTTCTGCAAATTATGCTAAAACATGGTCTCTTAAGACGACTGATAAAAATATATTAGAGGTTATTTCGAACCAATCAAATCCGACGTTTCCTAAAAAGGCCGGCATATCAACTTTCCTTTATGATGGTTATATGTATGCCTTAACCGGAAACCAGCTGTATAAAACGGTAAGTTACGGATATAAATGGATAAAGGCTCCAAGTGTGGAAAAAGTAGACCTGTTTATGCCGGTAGCACACGGTCAATCGGTAATTGTAGATAGTGACAACTTTATCTGGGTATTCGGCGGAATACGTGATTCGGGCACTAATCCTGTTGTCGAGGTTTGGACCGGCAGATTGAACAAACTCAAAGCCAAAAAGTAAATTCGGAGTTATTCCGGTATACTTTAAGTCCTGTTTCTTGCGTTATAAAGAGAAACAATGTATTGATACAATGAGTAAAAGAAAGATATTATATACCTTACTATTGGTTGTTATCTGTTCTTTCTTCTCTTTCATCGAACTTAAAGCGCAAGATGATTATAAATTTGAGATAGGAGGAATGGCAGGAACCTCTTTTTATATGGGGGATGCCAATAAGACTAAACTATATCAGAACCCGGGCTTATCTGCAGGTGCTATATTCAGATACAATATAGACCTCAGATGGTCAGTGAAGAGTAACTTTGTAATTGGGAAAGTATCGGATGATACCCGCGATTCGGGAAACAAATTCCCGTTTGGAAGAGAAACTTCTTTTAGCAGGATGTTTTACGAACTAGGCACCCAAATTGAATTTAACTTCTTCAATTACAGTGATAAGTTTGGTTATCTCGGAGCAAAACGGATATCGCCGTATATCTTTACTGGTATAGGCGCTACCTTAGGCTCCGGTGAGAAGACGTTTTTTGATGTAAATATTCCCTTAGGCGTTGGGGTTAAATATAAATTAAGGGACAGATTGAATTTAGGCTTTGAATTCTCTTTCAGGAAGTTGTTCAGCGACTCGTTCGATGTAACCAAGAAAGGGCAAAGTCTGGAACTTGAAGAGCCATATAAAATAAAGGGCAATATCTTTAAAAACAATGACTGGTATTCCCTTACTATGATAACTTTAACCTGGGATTTCGGAGCGAGGGTATGTCCTTGCCTGAATATTGATTAGAAATATAAACTAAATACAAATGTCATATCTTGACCAAATAGATAAAGGACGGATACCCAAGCATATTGCCGTAATTATGGACGGTAACGGGCGATGGGCTAAAAAACAAAATCTGGACAGGACATTCGGACACAAAGAAGGTATAGCTGCTGTTCGCAGGGCCATAGAAGGTGCATCCAGAGCGCAGGTCGCTTACCTTACACTCTATACATTTTCTACAGAAAACTGGAAGCGTCCCGAAGAAGAGGTCAAGGCTCTTATGGCATTGATGGTGCAGGCTGTAGCAAACGAAACACCCGAACTGGTTAAAAACAACGTAAGGGTAAAAGTTATCGGTGATATCGATCGCCTGCCGGAAGATACAAGAAATGCACTCGACTATTGTCTCAAGACTACATCGGTATGTACTGGTACAACAGTTATTCTGGCTCTGAGTTATTCTTCGAAGTGGGAACTGACAAAGGCAATGAAGGATATAGCTGCAGATGTAAAATCAGGACAATTGGATGCAAACGATATAAATGAAACACTCATAGGTTCTTATCTGGGAACGAAAGGTATTCCTGATCCCGATATATTGATAAGAACAGGGGGGGAGTTTCGCGTAAGCAACTTTCTTCTTTGGCAGATAGCATATTCGGAACTTTATTTTACCGATGAGTTGTGGCCCGATTTTAAAGAAGAATCCTTATACAAGGCAATTATTGATTTCCAGAACAGGGAAAGACGTTTTGGAAAAACGAGCGAACAAATATCAGGTAAACCCTGATTGCAGTATCTAAATATTAACTATTTGACTCAAACCAAAATCAGATATTAGAAAGTAACCACTCGACAAAATATGTTCAAAAGAAGTTTATTTTTTCTATTCATTCTCCTCTGCTCCATATCTATGAGCACTAAGGCTCAGGTAGCAGACACTTCTGCAGAGCTCAACGAAGTGAATAAAGCCTTACAGGCAAATGTAGATAGCCTGCCGGTGATTTCATACAATACCAGTAAAAAGTATGAAATAGCAGATCTGAAGCTTTCAGGTATTGTCAATCCGATGTATGAAGATTATACATTATTCGGGTTTGCGCAGTTGCAGGTAGGCGATAAAATTGAAATACCCGGGGCTGAGATAACAAATGCAGTAAGACGTTTCTGGAGACAGGGATTATTCTCGGATGTAAAGATTATGGCTACCAAAATCGAAGGGAACAAGATCTGGATAGAAATAAACCTGAAAGAACGTCCGCGTATATCCGACATTGTTTATTCTGGGATGAAGAAAGGTGAACGTCAGGACATCGAGGCAAAAATCGGCATGGTGAAGAACCTGCAGGTTACTCCTAATCAGATGGATAGGGCAAGGACTATCATAAAGAAATATTTCGATGAAAAAGGTTTTACCAAAGCCGAAATCTCCCTGACTGAAAAACCGGACTTATCAAAGGAGAATCATGTCATATTGAACATTGATGTTACAAAGAAAAACAAGACAAAGGTTAACAAAATAACATTCGAAGGAAATACCGAAGTTAAAGCCAGAACACTCGAAAAAGCAATGAAGAAGACTCGTCATAAAAGCAACTGGCGCTCATGGCTGGCTAATTTCCTTCGCTCAACCAAATTTGTATCCGAAAGCTATGAGGAGGATAAAGAGTTATTGATTGAGAAATATAATGAATTGGGATACCGTAATGCAGTTATCACATGGGACACTGTATATTCAGATCCTCAAAAACCTGAAAAAGTTGATATTGAAATTAAGGTAGAAGAAGGAAAACAGTTCTTCCTTAAAGATATCAAATGGGTAGGGAATACGCATTATCCGACATGGCAGCTTCAGCAGGTACTGAATATGAAGCCCGGAGATGTTTATAACCAGAAAAAACTGACAGAACAGCTAACGATGAATGAAGAATCTGTGATGAACTACTTTTATCAAAATCACGGATATATATTCTCGAACGCCGACCCTGTTGAAGTCAATATAGATAACGACTCTATCGACCTCGAGATTCGTATCATGGAAGGACCTAAAGCATCTATCAGAAAAGTAAGCATTTCGGGAAATGACCGTGTATATGAAGATGTTGTTCGTCGCGAATTAAGGGTTAAGCCGGGTGCACTATACAGTCGTGACGATATTGTTCGTTCACTCAGGGAAATAGCCCAAACTGGTCACTTCGACCCTGAAAATCTGAATCCGGGTATTGTGCCTGACCCTGAATCGGGAACAGTCGATATCAGCTTACCGTTAGTATCCAAAGCAAACGACCAGGTCGAATTCTCTGCCGGATGGGGTCAAACGGGTATCATCGGTAAATTAAGTCTGAAGTTCTCCAACTTCTCACTAAAAAACTTGTTGAATCCTAAATCATATAAAGGTATCATACCTCAGGGTGAAGGACAAACGCTTACATTGAGTGCGCAGACAAATGCTAAATTCTATCAATCATACTATGTATCTTTCATGGACCCTTGGTTTGGAGGTAAGCGTCCGAACTCTCTGTCTGTGGGACTGTCTTATTCAAGACAAACCGATATTAATAGCCGTTATATAAACAATAACTATGGCTATGGATATGGCTACGGTTACGGCTATGGTTATGGTGGCTATGGTGGTTATGGCAACAGCGGATACGGAGACTATAGTTTTGCAGCCGACCCGAATAAGTCTATTCAGATGATAGGGGCCTCTGTAGGTTATGGTAAGCGTTTAAGCTGGCCGGATGATTATTTCTTCGTACAAGCCGAGCTATCTTACCAGATGTACCGGATGAAAGACTGGGCATACTTTATAGTTAAGGATGGTGTTTGTAATAGTTTGAGTCTGAACCTTTCATTAAACAGGCGCTCTATCGACAACCCTATATATACACGCCGGGGAACAGATATCTCTTTGAGTTTGCAAGTCACCCCTCCATTCTCTGCTTTTGATGGGAAAGATTATGCAAATATGAAACGTGACGACAATGGCTACGAGCCGGGTGAAAAGTTTAAATGGATAGAATACCACAAATGGAAATTTAAGGCTAAGACCTTTACTTCACTATACGATACCAAGAAGACACCAGTATTGATGACCCGTGCCGAATACGGATTTGTGGGATACTTCAATAAAAATAAGAAATCTCCATTCGAAACATTCTATGTCGGAGGTGACGGTATGTCAGGATATTCAAGTACATATGCTACCGAAACAATCGGTTTGCGCGGTTACGAAAACGGAGCATTGGGAACACAGGCAAGTGCTTACTCACGTCTCGCTCTGGAACTAAGATATCCACTCATATTGGAACCGTCTTCTACTATCTATTTGCTTACATTTGTTGAAGCAGGTAATGCATGGAATGACCTGAAAGATTTCAATCCTTTCAGTTTGAAACGTTCTGCCGGAGTAGGCGCACGTATTATGCTTCCGATGATCGGATTAATGGGTATAGACTGGGCATATGGATTCGACCCGATTGAGAGTAATATACTTACTTCTTCACGCGACAGGAGCGGAAGCCAGTTCCACTTTATCATTGGTCAGGAATTCTAAATATTCGCAAATTAACATTATTTATACAAGCGCGAATAAACAAAAGCATAAACTGGGTGTCTAATATATATCACCAAAAAATTAACAGTTATGAAAAAGATACTATTGCTATTTACATTACTTATCGGGGTTACTGCCGGCAGCTATGCTCAAAAGTTTGCCCTGATAGATATGGAATATATATTAAAGAACATCAGTAGCTACGAAACTGCACAGGAACAACTTGACGTAATGTCAAAGAAATGGCAGGGCGAAGTAGAGAAGGTACAGGCGGACGTAAAGAATATGTACAAACAATATCAGACCGATCTGGTATTCCTATCTGCTGAGCAAAAGACTAAAAGGGAGAACGAAATAGTAGAGAAGGAAAAAAGCCTTCAAGAACTCAATAAAAAGTATTTTGGTCCTGAAGGAGAGCTTTTTAAAAGAAGAGAAGCTTTGGTAAAGCCTATTCAGGATGATATATATAATGCGATAAAAGAAATATCAGAGGCAAAAGGTTACCAACTGGTGCTGGACAGGTCTTCGGCCGAGAGCGTTATTTTCGCTTCTCCGAGGATTGACATTAGTAATGAAGTTCTTGCAAAACTCGGATATTCAAAATAATTATTTATATTTGTCGTCGCATAATATAGAATTAACCACTTAAAAGAACTTATAACTATGTTGAAAAAGCTAATCCTGTTACTTATTGTAATAGTGCCAATGTCGATCTTTGCACAAGATAAAATTGCTTATATCAATGCAAATGAGATCTTCTCTAAAATGCCGGAATTGAAAGATGTTGAAACAAAACTGGCTGCTAAAAGTGAAACTATCAAAAAGAACGCTGCTGCAATAGAAGCAGAATATACTAAGAAAGTTGAAGAATTTCAGAAAGATACAACCAACCTTACTGAAAGCGTTATTGTTGACAGGCAAACTCAGTTAGACGGATTGAGAGACAGATACCAAAACTTTATCCAGACAAGTCAGACTGAATATGAGAAAGAGCAACAGACATTGCTTACACCTCTTCAACAGAAAATGAGACAAGCTATAAAAGATGTAGGCGACGAGAATAATTATGTATATATCCTCGATGCAGCTACTCTTTTACACATTGGCTCGAACGCTATCGATGCCAGCAAAATGGTTAAAACCAAACTGGGAATTACTGACTAGTTCTGAATATAAGATATAGGAAGAGAGGCTGATTGATATAATCAACCTCTTTTCTGTTTTATATCTTCGCTAAAGCTTTCTCCAGATCAGCTTTTATATCATCAATATTTTCAATACCTACCGATAGCCGCAACAATCCGGGAATTGCCCCTGTTGCAACCTTTTCTTTGTCAGATAACTGTTCGTGAGTAGTTGCTGCCGGGTGGATGATAAGGGACTTCGCATCGCCTACATTCGCCAGATGGCTTATCAGTTCCAGAGAGTTGATCACCTTATCGGCATTTTCCCCTCCCCCTTTTACTTTGAAAGATAGTACACCGCCAAATCCGCGTTTGAAGTACTTCTTAGCCAAACTATGGTACTTACTGCTTTCCAAGCCCGGATAATTCACGTATTCCACCTTTGGATGCTGTTCTAGCCATTGGGCAATAGCCAGTGCATTTTCCACATGGCGCTCTACCCGTAAAGACAATGTTTCCAGCCCTTGCAACAGAAGGAAGGAGTTGAACGGGCTGATCGTATTCCCCCAATCACGAAGGCCCTCCACGCGGGCACGAATAGTGAATGCAATATTACCGAATGGCCCATTCGCTCCGAAGACATCCCAGAATACCAAACCATGATAACTTTCCGACGGATCGGTGAATTCAGGGAATTTGCCGTTACCCCAATTAAACTTACCACTGTCGACAATCACTCCACCGAGAGAAGTTCCATGTCCGCCTATCCACTTTGTAGCACTCTCCACTACAATGGTAGCGCCATGCTCCAATGGACGGAATATATAACCTCCGGCTCCGAAGGTATTATCCACAATAAGAGGAATACCATGCTTATCTGCAATTGCAGCTATCGCTTCAAAATCAGGGATATTAAGATCGGGATTGCCGATTGTCTCCAGATAGATTGCCTTTGTCTTATCGTCTATCAGCTTCTCGAATGACGCAGGCTCATCATCGGGCGTAAAACGTGCTTCGACCCCTAAACGTTTAAACTGAATCTTAAACTGATTATAAGTGCCTCCATAGAGATGCGAGGTAGTGACAAAGTTATGCCCGGCTGATAATATATTATTCAGTACAATAAATTGCGCCGATTGTCCCGAAGATGTAGCCAAAGCTGATGCCCCTCCCTCAAGTGCAGCAATGCGTTTTTCGAAGACATCCGTTGTCGGATTCATCAGGCGTGTATAAATATTTCCGAACTTACGCAATCCGAACAAATCGGCTCCGTATTGCGCATCGTCGAAAGTATATGAACTAGTCTGATATATCGGTACAGCACGTGAGTGCGTTACCGAATCTTTTTCCTGACCTGCATGTACTTGCAGCGTTTCAAATTTATAATTACTCATTTTTATTAGTCAAATTAAATTTACATATATTAACGATATATAGTTAAAAAGTAACGAAAGTAACGGAAATTTCAGTTGACAAGTAAACGAGATACGAGTTGAAAGACTCGTCTACTTGTTTACCCGATTACTTGTATCTAATCGAAGTATTTCACATTCATTAACCATATATTGTTAAAAGGTAACAAAAGTAACATATTTCTCTCCTTTTTATTCTCGCTTTAATTACTCTTTATTGTTTTCAAAGAACGATAGGCAAAGAACCCCTATATAGATAAATCATTTACTTATTTATCTATCTTAAAAAGGTAATCAGCCTAACTTAATATACTGATTACCTACTCAAAACAAAACAATCGGATATAATTAAAGTGGATACTCTTCAAATGCATATAATACTGTAGACAGATATCGCTCTCCGGTATCAGGAAGAATAACCACTATATTTTTGTGTTTATTCTCCGGTCTTTTAGCAAGCTGGGTAGCGGCATATGCTGCTGCTCCCGATGATATACCTACCAGCAAACCTTCTTCGCGGGCAAGCTCGCGACTGGTTCGGATAGAATCATCGTTGCTTACCTGTATTATCTCATCTACTACTACCGAATCGTAAGTCTTAGGTACAAATCCTGCCCCGATGCCCTGTATCTTATGAGGCCCCGCTTTTCCACCCGATAATACGGGAGAATCGATTGGTTCTACAGCCACGATTTTTACGTCGGGTTTATATTTTTTCAGAACTTCACCTACCCCACTTATTGTACCGCCTGTACCTACACCGGCTACGAAGATATCGACTTTCCCGTCTGTATCTTTCCAAATTTCTTCGGCGGTAGTTTTCCTGTGTATAGCCGGATTGGCCGGATTGGCAAATTGTTGTAGAACAACAACTTTAGGATTTTCACGTTGCATTTCTTCGGCTTTTGCTATCGCTCCTTTCATCCCTTCGGGGCCGGGAGTAAGCACTATATTGGCACCTAATGCCTTGAGCAGGTTGCGACGCTCTATACTCATGGTTTCCGGCATAGTCAGGGTCAGTTTATAACCCTTAGCTGCTGCTACGAATGCCAGTCCTATACCTGTGTTCCCGCTTGTCGGTTCCACCAGTTCGCTGTCGGGTTTCAGTACACCTGATGCTTCAGCATCCTCTATCATGGCATTGGCAATACGATCCTTTACGCTCGATGCAGGATTAAAGTACTCCAGTTTACCTATTACATGCGCTTCCAGCCCATGTTTTTTATTATAGTTAGACAACTCCAGTAATGGAGTGTTACCTATCAAATCTGTCAGTTTCTTAGCTATTTTTGCCATAAGATTTTAGTTTTTATGTTTATATTATATGTTACAAAGTTAAATTTTATTTATCATATCTGAAATCGCTAAAACGAGGTATTTTCATACCATAAATATGGTATAATTTATAAAGTAAAAAACGTTAAGAAGTACTACCAATCCGAATAATTAACGTTATATTCGTATAGCCTTAAATAATCTTATAGATGTATACAGAAAAGAACAATAATAGTAGACAAAATGTTGTTTAAGATAAATAATTTCATCCCTAATTGACCATGGAGATATCCGAACTATATAAGATTTATAAACAATATCCGACAGTTTCGACCGATACGCGCAACAGCCCTAAAGGCTCGATTTTTTTTGCCCTTAAGGGAGCTAATTTTAATGGAAATGAGTATGCTGAAAAATCTATCGACGCAGGTTGTAGTTATGCTGTAGTCGATGAAGCAAAATATGCGACAAGGCCGAATATAATTCTGGTAGAAAATAGTCTGGAAACATTACAAAAGCTGGCGAATCATCACCGCAAACAGATGAAAACACCTGTAATAGGCATTACAGGAACGAATGGGAAAACAACCACCAAAGAACTGATAACTTCCGTACTATCTCAGGAATATAACGTGCTGGCTACCGAAGGGAACCTGAATAACCATATAGGAGTACCGCTGACGTTGCTACGATTGAAGAAAGAGCATGAGATTGCTGTTGTGGAAATGGGGGCGAGCCATGTAGGAGAAATAAAATTCCTTTCAGAGATGGCTATGCCGAATTATGGTGTGATAACAAATATAGGTCATGCACATATCGAAGGCTTCGGATCATACGAAAACGTGATAAAGGCTAAAGGCGAACTTTATGAATATATAAGGAGTACGCGCGATGGTAAGATATTTATCGATTACGATAATTCTTTGCTTAGGGAAATGTCGGAAGGCATTACATCTATATATTATGGCTTTGAAGAAAATCTTTTCATTTCGGGTAAGGTATTATCACTAAGGCCTTTCCTCGAATTCGAATGGAAATTCGGCAATAAGCGAAATAAAGTGAAGACTAACCTTATCGGGGAGTATAACTTGACGAACGTACTGGCTGCTATAACAATTGGCAAGTATCTGGGAGTAAAGGCTCCGTTGATATGTAAGGCAATTGAAGGATACGTTCCTACCAATAACCGTTCGCAGCTTAAGGAAACCGATAGGAACATGCTCATCATAGATGCATATAATGCCAATCCTACAAGCATGCATGCTGCACTCGAAAATTTCGATCATATGGATGTAAATCATAAAGTTCTGATTCTGGGAGATATGAAGGAACTGGGCCCCGATACCGATATGGAGCATCAGAAGGTTGCTGATTATGTTTCTCACCACAACTTCGACAAAGTAATATTTGTTGGTGACAACTTCAGCCGTATCCATACCGATTATCCGCGTTTTACCGATCTGGATAGTCTGAGGACTTATTTAACGAAAAATCCGATAGAAGACAGCTATGTGTTGTTGAAAGGTTCGCGTAGTGTTCAACTCGAGAAATGCATAGACGTATTATAAGATATCTGCAGAAATAAAAAAGCAGGGTTTTCTACAGTAAGAAGATCCTGCTTTTTGCTTTCTGTTAATATTCACTTTATTTTCTCCTTCTCATATTACTTTCCGGTTAACAGTTTTATTTATACGGGTTTTTATGAGTAATTTTGCTCAGATTTTAAGAATATCTAACACAATAATAAATGAATCCGGAAAAGAATATGTATAAACTGGGTATTGCCCTCAGTGGAGGAGGTGCAAAAGGCTTTGCGCATTTAGGTGTTCTGCAGGCTCTTAATGAAATCGGACTGTATCCTGAAGTTATTGCTGGTACAAGTGCCGGAGCATTTGCCGGAGTCCTTTATGCCGACGGACATACACCTAAAGAAATACTTACTTTTTTCCAGAAGAAAGTTTTTCGCGAATTTGCAGAATTTGCCATTCCGCATGGAGGAATATTCAAGAATGACGGTTTTCGCTCTTTCCTAAAAAAGCACCTGCGTTCAAAAACATTTGAGGATCTGCTGATTCCGTTGCAAGTAGTTGCTACCGATATAGAGTATGGCGAAAGCCACACGTTTACATCTGGCCCGCTTATTCCGGCTGTATTGGCTTCCTGTTCGGTACCAATTGTATTTCGTCCGGTAGAAATCAATGAACATTATTATGTGGATGGCGGTTTATTTAAAAACTTCCCCGTATCGGTGATACGGCGCGAATGCACCAAGATAATAGGTGTAAATGTAAGTCCTATTACAAAAGCAGAGTACAGAAGTTCGATAAAATATATTGCCGAACGTTCGTTCCATTACATGTCGGGGTCAAATACGTTACTCGACCGTAACCTCTGTGATTATTTGATAGAATCGACTTCGTTGTCCCAGTATTCGATGTTCGATCTCGAGCATATCGAAGAAATTTTTCAGGCCGGATACGATCTGACCATGGATTTCATTGACGAAAACAGGGAATCCCTGATTAAGGATTTTCCTATAATTGCACTTTACGACGAAAAAATTTGTTTAAAATAAAGGAAATGAAAGAGAAAATTTTTATTTACCAGGTACTTCCCAGACTATTCGGAAACAATAACAGCCTTAACAAAGAGAATGGTACACTCGAGGAAAACGGAGTGGGCAAACTCTCGGCGTTCGACAATAAAGCGCTGAAAGAGGTGAAGAAGATGGGATTTACCCATATATGGTATACCGGTGTACTCGAGCATGCCTCAAAGACAGATTATTCAGCATATAATATACCCAAAGATAATCCCGATGTGATAAAAGGGAACGCAGGTTCACCCTATGCTATACGCGACTACTACGATATATCGCCCGATCTGGCAGATGTCGTGGAAAACAGGATGGCCGAATTTGATGCTTTAATAGAACGCACTCACAAAAACGGGCTGAAAGCTATCATAGATTTCGTTCCTAACCATGTGGCCCGTCAGTATTACTCGGATGCAAAGCCTGAAAAGGTGAAAGATTTCGGGGAAGATGATAAGACTGATCTGGCTTTCGATCCGGACAATAACTTTTATTATATTCCCGGAGAGAAACTGGAGTTACAGTTCCCCGTTCAGGAGGGAGATGGCGCTTATGTTGAGTTCCCAGCCAAAGCAACAGGCAATGATTGCTTTAACAATAAGCCGGGTATAAACGACTGGTATGAAACTATAAAACTTAACTATGGAGTGGATTATATGCATGGTAGAACAAATTGCTTTACTCCTGTGCCCGACACATGGCTGAAGATGAAAGATGTTCTCATGTACTGGATCGAAAAAGGAGTGGATGGCTTCCGTTGCGATATGGCGGAAATGGTTCCCGTCGAATTCTGGAGTTGGGTAATTCCTAAAGTAAAAGTGAAAAATAAATCACTGATATTTATTGCGGAAATATACAATCCGTCTCAATATCATAATTATATACATTGGGGGATGTTCGATTATTTGTATGATAAGGTGGATCTTTACGATACATTGCGAGACGTTATATGCGGCAGGAAACCGACATCGGAGATTACTTTCTCGTGGCAGCGGATAGGCGATCTGCAACCCCATATGCTTAACTTTCTTGAAAATCATGATGAGCAAAGAATTGCCTCAGACTTTTTTGCCGGGGATGCTTTCAAGGCTGTTCCGGGAATGATTGTAAGCGCTACGATGCATACAAATCCTGTAATGATTTATTTCGGACAGGAGCTGGGTGAACGGGCAATGGATAAGGAAGGCTTCAGCGGACGGGATGGACGGACAACTATCTTCGACTATTGGTCTGTGGAATCTATACGCAACTGGAGGAATAACGGGGCTTTTAGTGCAGATAATTTGAGCGAAGAACAGATAAGGCTGCGTAAGTTTTATTTGCAGCTGATACAGATAGCTAAAGATGAAGAGTGTATAAACTCCGGCAAGTTTTTTGACCTGATGTACAGTAATTATGAGAATCCCGAATTTGATTCTACAAAGCAGTATGCATTCCTGCGTTCGGGAAAAAATGAATTCATAATGGTAATTGCAAACTTCGCAGCAGAGGCTAAAGAAGTATGTGTCCATATTCCTGATGATGCTTTTGTATATATGGGTATTGAGCCTCAGAAGATTAAATCGGCAAAAGAATTGTTTACCAAGAAGAATATACCATTAAGTTCGCGTTGGGATAAAGGCTTATATATAAGTATGGAATCATATTCGGGAAAAATCATCAAATTTTCTATGATATAACTCTTTGGACTGATTTGTTTTTCCTAATTTTACAGCGTCTAACAAAACAGTAACCTATAATTGTCAAAAAGTTTAACGAAAAAATGGAAAGTAACGTTCCTTTCAAAATTTTCTCCGGGACAAAATCCCGTTATTTAGCTGAAAAAATCTGTGCAAGTTTAGGATGTCCTTTAGGAAAAATGAATATCGAGCGTTTCGCCGATGGCGAATTCTCCGTTTCATACGAAGAGTCGATAAGGGGATGTCAGGTGTTTCTGGTGCAATCAACATTCCCGTCTTCGGATAATCTTATGGAATTGTTACTAATGATCGATGCGGCAAAACGGGCATCGGCTCATTCCATAATTGCAGTTATTCCTTATTTCGGCTGGGCAAGGCAAGACCGTAAGGACAAGCCGCGTGTATCTATCGGTGCAAAGCTTATTGCCGACATGCTGGCAGCAGCAGGTATCAGCCGGTTGATAACTATGGACTTACATGCCGACCAGATACAGGGATTCTTTAATGTTCCGGTAGACCACCTTTATGCTTCTGCCATATTTGTAGATTACATTAAGTCGCTTGACCGCGAGAATCTGGTAATTGCAACACCGGATGTAGGAGGAACGAAACGTGCCAGTTCGTATGCAAAATATTTCGGCATACCTATGGTTATCTGTTATAAACTTCGCAAAAAAGCAAATGAAATATCCGAGATGCAGATAATCGGAGATGTTTCGGGTATGGATGTACTGCTGGTAGATGATATCGTGGATACCGCAGGCACCATAACAAAAGCTGCCGACCTGATGATGGCAAGCGGTGCCAAATCGGTACGTGCAATAGCCAGCCATGCGGTGATGTCGGATCCGGCATCGCAAAGGGTAGACTTTTCAGGCCTGACCGAAATGGTATTCACCGATAGTATTCCCTACTCTAAAAAATGTGAAAAAGTTGTTATACTTTCTGTAGCGGATGTATTTGCCAATGCTATCAGAAGAGTCCTTTCGAACGAGTCTATCAGTTCATTATACGTTTTGTAAGCAATTACACCCCGATTTATAAAACAAAAAATAAAGAGAGATTATTTAATCTCTCTTTTTGTATGTCCTAAAAAGAGAAAAGCAAATTTGTATATATCATCAAATAAAGATACTTTTGCATGTTACAACGAATTTGTTTTATAAAATACAATAATGAAAGTTCATCACGAAGGACGCGGCGTTTTAACGACATACCTCATTATATTAGTCATCCTGAATGGAGCACTATGGTATTTTTTTCATCTGCCCGTTCTGTCCTATATTGTAGGTGCAGCATCTTTGATCCTCTTTCTGATAGTATTGAATTTTTACAGAAGCCCATACCGCCAGTTTGAAGGAGATACAGACGGCATAGTCGTTGCTTCGGCTGATGGCAAGATCGTTGCTATTGAAGAAGTATATGAGAGTGAATATTTTAAGGATAAGCGAATTGTTATTTCTATATTCATGTCTCCTTTCAATGTGCATGCCAACTGGTATCCTATTAATGGTAAGGTGTTGATGTCGAAACACCACGACGGACGTTTTATGGCTGCTTATCTGCCCAAATCGAGCACCGAAAACGAACGTTCTACAGTGGTGATGGAAACTGAGGATGGTAAGCATCAGATATTATTAAGGCAGGTGGCAGGAGCCATGGCCCGGCGTATTGTTACATACGCCCAAGTGGGAGAGACTGCCCATATCGACGAGCATCTGGGTTTTATTAAACTCGGGTCGCGTGTCGATGTATATCTCCCTGTAGGAACTGAAGTATTGGTGGAGATGGATCAGAAGGTGACAGGTAATCAGACTGTTATCGCCAAATTCAAATAATTGAGACATGAAAAGACATATACCTAACGTATTTACTTCTTTCAATCTTTTTTCGGGCTGTATAGCTACAGTAATGGCTTTTCAGGGTGAATATACATGGGTTGTAGTATGGGTTGTTATTGCTGCCTTTTTCGACTTTTGTGACGGTTTCTCGGCTCGTTTACTCAAGGCTTATTCGCCAATGGGAAAAGAACTGGATTCATTGGCCGACATGGTAAGTTTCGGTGTGGCCCCGAGCATGATCGTATTCCATTTTTTATCAGCAAATGTGATTCGTATATCTCAAAACCCTGTTATTACTGAATATTTGCCGTATATAGCATTCTTACTGGCTGTATTTTCTGCATTGAGATTAGCTAAATTCAATATAGATACCCGTCAGTCCGAGTCATTTATCGGGCTCAATACGCCTGCAAACGCTATGTTCTGGATAAGTTTTTGCTACGGGTTGGTACATGAGGCTCCGATGATTACTCCGGTTTTAGTATACACAGTATTAGCAGCCATTCTGGTATTTTCTTCCCTTATGGTATCGGAAATACCAATGTTCTCATTGAAAGTAAAGCATATTAAATTTAAGGGGAATGAGTACCGCTATTTCCTTGTAATATTCATGGTCGGACTAGTTGCATATATAGGTATACTCGGTATTGCCGGCGGTATATTGCTATATATTGCTCTTTCGATAATAACCAGCCGTAATCAGTCTGCCTGAATTGCATGCAGTTACGGTACTGGCCTACATTTTTCGAACTATTTTTCGTGCAAATGTTTGCTGGTTTCAGCAAAAAGCAGTAATATTGCATCCGATTTCGGGTTAACCACCGAAAATCAGGTCCTATAGCTCAGTTGGTTAGAGCATCTGACTCATAATCAGGGGGTCCCTGGTTCAAGCCCAGGTGGGACCACTTACAATCAAAGAGTTACAATATATGTTGTAACTCTTTTTCTATTTATGTTAGGGGATAATATAGTCTACTGAATGGCTGTACCCAAAGGAATGTCTATAACCTATTCAATAAACAGTCGGGAGAATATACACCGATGAAAATCAAAACGGAAGGTACTCCGTTCCGTTTATTGTCTTTTGAGGACTAACGAATAATAGAAACGAGATGCTTAAAGTTTCTCGTTTTTTATATATAAGTTTTCTTGTTAGATAACTACTCTCTGTCTGACATAATGTAGAATACAATTACTAAACTATTTTTTCAGCGTCATCTCGTTGATTAAATATCCGGCACCGCAAACTTTTTCTGTTACAAAAAGGATATAGCGGATATCCAGACCTATATTGCGGCATATGCTAGGGTCGAATTCGATATCGCTCATGGTGCTTGTCCATGTACGGTCGAAATTAAGGCCGATTAATTCACCTTTTCCATTCAGTACGGGACTACCGCTGTTTCCACCACTGGTATGATTACTGGCTAGGAAACAAACCGGAATTGTACCGTTCGTTTCCCATCTTCCATAATCTGCAGCAGAATGAACATCCCGTAGCTTCTGCGGAATATTGAAATCGTAATCTTCAGGATTATCTTTAGCGATAATTCCTTCTAATGTAGTTACCGGTACATACCATACTCCATCTTCCGGTGAATAGCCGCTTACCGAACCATAAGCAACTCTTAAAGTATGATTGGCATCGGGGAAGAAGGCCCGGTTTGTCTTTTTTTCGGCATCGTATTCCTGCTGTCCACGAACGAATACTTTCTGAAGTGATTCTATATTTGCATTGTATGTTTCTAAATAGTTCAGGACTTTATTTCTGTACATATCTCTGAATGCCGAATATAACTTTACTGCCGGATCTTCAATAAAATTGTAGCCTTTATTTATTCCCGCTTTCAGATTCTCTTCGGAAACGAATAAAGAATTCTCGAAAAGGGAATCAATATATTTATTAACTCCTCCCGCATCCGATATATTTTTGTTTACCTCAACCGGAATAAATTCTTTCGGCACATTGTTCATATATTCAGCCAATACCTTTTTGGCTATTCTTATATCGATTTCCGGATAATAATCTTTATAGAATCCGGTTAACGCTGCAGGAACTGTATCAGTTGTGTTACTTGACCATTTGCCGGCCAGTTCTACAGCCTTTATGAGTTCTATTGCCCTGATTGCCTCATTATAATAATCACGTACAAGTGCATAATCATGGATCAAATCGTACTGATTCTTAAGGTCGGAGATTACATCTTTATACTCTGCTTTTCCTTGTGCCCACTCGTTAAAAGACATTTCATAAGCCCTTTTCTTATCTATGGTATTCAGTCGGTGCAGCCCAAGGCTTTCTCCCTGCCACTTTTTCCAAGCATTCGCAATATTAGCCTCCTTATAGGCATAGGCGATTCTTATTGCAGGATCAGATTTGCGGGCTTTTTGTATCTCTTCCAGCCGCATAGTTCTCAGTTTTATCTTTGCAGGGTTCGAATAATTGAGAATATCATCTACTCCTTCCGAAAAAAGATATTGCTGTGTACGCGCCGGGTAACCGTATATCATAGTGAAGTCACCCTCATTTATACCTTTGGTGGCTATATTGAAATATTTCTTTGGCCTGTATGGAACATTGTCTTTGGAATATGGTGCCGGCTTGTTGTCCTTTCCTGCATATACCCGGAAATACATAAAGTCTCCGGTATGACGCGGCCACATCCAGTTGTCCGTTTCCCCGCCGAACTTTCCGATAGAAGAAGGTGGTGCGCCGACTATACGCACATCTTTAAAGACTTCGTATATATAAACATAATACTGATTGCTGTAATAGATCGGTTTTACCTCTGCCATATAATCGGTTCCTTCTACAGATTCTTTTATTATCTTCTCTATATTGTCCTGCTTGATTCTTTCCGTATCGGTTGCATTCTGTCCATTCGTTCCGGCAAGTATTTTATCCGTGACGTCTTCCATGCGTATCAGAAATTTTGCTTCCAGCCCCGGATTTGGCAATTCTTCATCCCTGTTCTTTGCCCAGAATCCGTCTTTAAGGTAGTCATGTGTTACCGAGCTGTGTTTTTGCAGTTGAGAGAATCCGCAGTGATGATTGGTAAGCATGAGTCCGTCAGGTGATATCATTCCTCCCGTACATCCCCCACCGAATATTACAACTGCATCTTTGTAAGATGGCTTTTTCGTATTGTAGATATCATCTGCAGAAAGAGAAGAACCTTTCGATTTCATATCTTTTATGCGTTCCCCTATCATGGACGGTACCCACATACCTCCCTGAGCCGAAGAATAAATGTAAGGAAACAATATGCATGCAATAATGAGAGTGATTTTTTTCATAGTAGAAAGTATATTGAATAATTATTTAATGCTAAATTATAAATTTTAAGTCATAATATTCTATGTACAGTTTATAAGTTTTTATCAGGATAAAGGGAGTTCCTCTATTTTTAAGTAAACATGCAGAGGATAATAACTTTTCAGATTTTTTGCGCTAGGATTCGAAGTCTCATAATCGGCTGAAAGTAAGCTCAAATGAAAGGGTTACAATTTAAATTGCAACCCTTTTCTGATTATATATTATTTTTTCTTTTTCTTAAATTGTGTCCATTGCTGGTCTTTTTCCGGATTCGCTTCTCTGACTTTCGTACTACGTTCCTCACTGAGTTTTTTATCCAGATCTTCAATAGATTTGTCTGTCCGGTCTGTTCCTTTAGGCTCCAAGTCTAATAAACCGTTCGTTTCATCTGCTTGTTTCACAGCATCATCACACACCTGCCATTCTTCTTTGAGCTGAGTACTCATACCTTCTTTCCATGGGCCGTTATACTTATCGCCTTTCGACATATTATAATGAGTATTGCTATATTTTTGATTTCCTTGCAATATTCCCGGAGGGAAATTCGGTTCAATAGTTTGCAATGCGGCTTCGAACTGTTGGTAATGAGTAATCTCCCGGGTCATCAGAAATCCTAGTGTTTTCTTTACCCACGGGTCATCTGTGTATTTGAATAAATATTCATATACGATTTTAGCTCTTGATTCAGATGCAATATTAGATCTCATATCTACTGTAGGGTCGGAATTGGCACTTATATATGCTGCGGTCCAAGGATTGCCGTTGCTGTCGGATAAGATTACACTTCCTGCCGAGATAATTCCGAATTGAGGATTAACCAGGGCTTCATGGATAAATTCTTCCTTGGCGGCTTTTCCATTCATAACGCCGTTATATTCGGCATTCTCATGCATATCTTTCATCTCGCCATTGATACCGGTAAGTAACATTTGTATGGTAGCGCCCACCATTTCCAAGTGTCCGAGCTCTTCTGCTGCAATGTCCATTAACATATCATAGATTTCCGGATACGTATTCTTACAGGAATAAGCCTGAACAAAATATTGCATTGCTGCTGATAATTCTCCATTCGCTCCTCCGAATTGTTCGAGCATAAGACGGGCAAACCGTGGATCTGGTTTTGATACACGTACATTAAATTGGGTTTCTTTTACATGATAAAACATAATACTAATCTTTTTAGTTGAAAATTGGTTGCATAACCCGATAAATATTTATGTTCTGATAATACTATCAGAATTACAATCTGCAGGTTATACTTTATTTTTATAATTAATAGAACAAATCTATTATATGATTAGTTTTGTCTTGACATAATAAATGTCGAGGATTTTATAAATTATTTTTTATTAGATTTCCATAATTTCTTGCACGAAATACAGTTTTATAATTATAATTGTATCTATAACTTTAAATTTATTATTGTAAAAATCATTTAAACTTCTCTTTAAAGATTCATCCTCTAAAACTTGTTTTATCTTTGATGCATCATGATCGCCGTTTTGTTAAATAATTCTTTATGACTATACATACCAAAGAAGGAAAGTATTTGGAAAATTTTCAGAATCTATTCTCAGAATATTATGAGTCTCTGTGTCTTTTTGCTTACAAATATGTGAGGAACAAAGACATTGCTGAAGATATTGTACAAGACACATTTTTCTCACTTTGGAACAATCAGGAAGATATTGATTTCAGCCAGCCAAAACCACTATTATATAAGTATGTAAAAAACAGGGCAATCGATTTTCTGAGGCAGGCACAAACTAGAAATATCAGCCTGAATACTGATGATATTAGTATAAAGCTTGATAATTATGTCAGGAATCTAATTGTAAATCAACAGGAAGAAGACTTTCACTACAAGCAACTGCAAATAGAATTAAATAAATGTATTGAAGACTTACCGCCTCAATGCCGCAGGGTATTCGAGTTAAGCAGATTCTCTAATTTAAAAAATAAAGAAATTGCTGAAGAGTTACAAATAAACATAAAAACAGTAGAAAAGCACATTACCACTGCACTATTAAGAATAAGACAACATTTGGCAAAACAGGGATTTATATACCTGTTGTTTTATTATTATCTCTTACATTAAAGAAATAAATGAATCTTTTTTAAGATTCATGGTAGGGTTTTTATTATCGTGTACGTATTAATATTATGAATGTTATGCATACGAATGATATAAAACCATATATAGTCCGTTATCTCGATGGAACCATTAATCAATCTGATAAAGAAATTCTTCTGTCATGGTTGGAACATTCTGAAGAAAACCGTAAACTATTTTTGGAATATTTTAATCTTTGGAATTTTTCTGCATCAGAAAATCTATCTTTTGATAAAAATAAAGCTTTAGGTACCTTCTTAAGTAAACTTGAGATTGAAAATTCTAGAGCTAAACCTAAAACTTACAGAAGAAAACTATACAGGAATATAGCTGCCGTTGCTTGTATATTCCTCTTAATTGCTCTCCCCGTATATTATTATACAACAAATAACACTCCGTTAGAATCGGATATTCTCTCCTATGCCAATCAGTACATGCCCGAATTGACTGATACGGCTGATGTACAACTTATATTATCGAAAGAAAAAGTGATAGCTGTAAACGAAAAAGCATCTACAATACAATACGATAAGGATGAGATAAAAATAAACGAAGACCGCCGGATTTCTAAGGAAGAAACCGAAGAATACAATCAGTTAATAGTCCCTTATGGAAAGCATTCTTCTGTTAAGTTCAATGATGGGACAAAAATATGGGTCAATGCCGGTACAAGAGTAATTTATCCAACCCAGTTTGGTAAAAACAGGGAAATATTTGTAGACGGTGAAATCTTTTTAGATGTAGCTAAAGACGAATCACGGCCTTTTATCGTAAAGACGAATAATCTCGACATTCAGGTTCTCGGAACCCGGTTCAATGTATCAACCGATACGCATAATGATAAAAAGGATATTGTACTCGTTTCGGGCTCTGTAAAGATATTGACTAAAAATAAATCCGAGGACATACTGCTCAGCCCGGGCCAAAAATATACGCTGGAAAAGAATGTCTATTCTATACGTGATGTTAATGTGGAAAAATATGTCCAGTGGATTCAAGGATATTATCTTTTGGAAAATGATAAGATAAGCGAGATTGTAAAATATCTGACAAGGTATTATGGCGTTAAAATCGATTATGCCCCATCGGTAGCCAATCTAACTTGCTCAGGAAAACTGGACCTGAAAAAGGATTTATCCGAAGTACTCACCATTCTTGGCAAAACAGCCCCTATAAAATATTCAAAATATAAAGACAATACTTACCGTATCGAGTATAAATAACCACTATGTTAAACTTAACCGAAAATTTAAATGCCTATGAAAATCCGATGAAAAACAATTAAAAAGAATCGGGCAATACTCCAATATCGCCCGATCGAAGATTAAAACCAAAAATCATTGCAAATTTATTAATCTTAATCTATACAAATGTATGATAAAAATTGAAAGATTTGGCTTGTTTCGAGCCAAAGTGAGAAGAATATGCCGAATTATGAAGATATTGATCTTATTTTTAATACTAGGTACCAGCACATGTTTTTCGATTAACACCTACTCTCAAACCACAAAGCTTTCTATCAAGGCCAAAAGCAAAACACTAAAGCAGGTTTTTTCTGAAATAGAGAGGCAGAGTGAGTTCATTTTTGTCTATTATGATAATGTCATAGATACAAAAAAGCGTGTGTCGATTGATGTAAATGATAGTACAATAGATGAAATCCTGAATAAGCTTTTTGAGTCTACAGATAATACCTATGAAATATCGGGCAGACAAATTGTAGTCTCTTCAAATCCGAAAGCTGATACAGTGAAAGATGTAGTGCAGGATGATAGAATAACCGTTAAAGGGAATGTTACCGATATGGATGGTAATCCATTGATAGGCGTTACCATCTTTTTAAAAGAGAATGCTAAAGTAGGAACAGTTACCGATACCGATGGAAATTATTCGATAGATGTACCTGACAAATACGCGACTCTTACTTTTAAGTATATCGGCTTTATAGCCAGAGAAGAAGTTGTCGGTAACCGTAAAGTGATTAACGTCATTCTTCAGGAAGATGTCGGTCAGCTCGAAGAAGTTGTGGTCGTCGGTTTCGGTACGCAGAAAAAACAAAATCTGACAAGCGCCATTACTACAGTCAGGGTTAAAGAACTGAAAGGGCCGACAAGCAACCTCACCACAATGCTTACCGGACGGATTGCAGGAGTAATATCTTACCAGCGGAGCGGAGAACCGGGGCAGGATAATTCCCAGTTCTTTGTGCGGGGGGTAGGTTCATTCGGTGCAGGTAAGGTAAATCCGTTAATTCTCATCGACGGTATCGAGTCATCAGATACTGACCTTGCACGCTTACAACCCGACGATATATCCGATTTCTCGGTTTTAAAAGACGCTGTGGCTGCTGCTGTATACGGAGCAAGGGGTGCAAACGGAGTAATTCTGGTAAATACCAAGCAGGGTATTGACGGAAAGACAAAATTTAATTTCCGTGTAGAAAATTCAATCTCTACTAATACCCGGAATTTTAAGCTTGCCGATAACATTACTTATATGCAATTGGCAAACGAGGCCTACCTGACGCGTATCAAGTATTCGGGAAGCAGTAACGGATTACCCTACAGTATGAAAAAAATAGACCGGACTAAGGCCGGAGAAAATCCGTATCTCTATCCGAGTAACGATTGGATGGATTTGCTGATAGAGCCCCGGACTATGAATCAGCGAATCAACTTAAGTGCTCAGGGTGGCGGACTTATAGCAAAATATTATGTAGCCGGTACCTTCAATATCGACAACGGTATTCTCAAAAATGATAAAGGGAATAATTTCGATAATAATATTAAGTTGAAAAATTATTCAATCCGGTCAAATACCACCCTACAGCTTACGCGAACAACTGAAGCCGTTATCCGTGTATACGGTCAATTTGATGATTATGAAGGACCTGTAGGGGGTGGAGGTGCAATATTCAACTCGGTGTTGAAAGCTAATCCTGTAGCTTTTACTCCTTACTATCCGGCAAGTTATTCACCTTATAAGGAGCACATTTTATTCGGTAATGCCTTGATGACGGGAACAACCAATAAGTTATATAAAAATCCTTATGCCCAAATGGTTTCGGGATATCAGATGTATAATACTTCTACAATAAATGCCCAGATAGAATTGAATCAGAATTTTGATTTTATACTGCCCGGACTTTCTGCCCGTGGAATGGGGTATGTGCAGAGGTATTCAAAATTTGCATCTAACAGGTCATATAATCCGTTTTTCTACAAATCTACCGAGACTGACGGTAATATTTATCTGACACCGTGGAATGACGGTGGGCCATCTTCTATCGGAACTACAGGAACGGAATATCTGAGTTATAATGAAGATGCAAAAGAAATGACAAGTATCTATTATGGAGAAGCTGCATTAAATTATAATCATACATTTAGTAAAGTGCATGCAGTTTCAGGGATGCTCATTGGAACATTACAAAATACGGTGTATGGGAATCCCGGAAGTTTGGAGAAATCATTGCCTCACCGCAATTTAGGATTGTCGGGACGTGCCTCCTATGCCTTTGATTCAAGATATTTTGTAGAATTCAATTTCGGATATAACGGTTCAGAGCGGTTTGCTAAAAACAATCGCTGGGGGTTCTTCCCATCAGTGGGAGTGGCGTGGAATCTTTCCAACGAATCATTCTTTAGCCCTTTGAAAAATACCATATCCAACCTGAAATTTAGGGCTTCGTACGGATTAGTCGGTAATGACCAGATTGGTAAGGCCGAAGACCGTTTCTTCTACTTGTCGAATGTCGATCTCAATTATGATGACAGAGGTTATCGGTTTGGTACAGAATGGGGCTATCACCGAAAAGGAATCAATATAAACCGGTATCCGAATGTAGAAATAGGATGGGAAGAATCGCGGCAAACAAATATAGGGATGGATATTTCGGCTTTTGGAGTGGAAGTAATTGTCGATGCATATCGGAACAAAAGGGATAACATATTGATGCAGCGTACATTTATCCCCGGGACTTTGGGTCTTACCACTGGTAATCCATATGCAAACATAGGTAAAGCCGAGTCGGAAGGAATCGATATTGGCATTACCTATAATAAAGCTTTCGGGAAAGACTGGTGGACTCAGTCGAGAGCAAATTTCACATATGCAACAAACGAAATAAAAGTATATGATGAACCTAACTATCCTGCCAGTGAATGGTATAGGACTAGGGTTGGCCAGAACTCGAATCGCCAGTATGGTTTTATCGCAGAACGTTTGTTTATAGACGATGATGAAGTTGCCAACTCTCCGACACAAACTTTCGGCTCTTATCATGCCGGCGATATCAAGTATCGCGATATAAATGGCGATGGAGTAATCAATGATAAAGATAAAGTGCCGATCGGGCATCCTACCACTCCGGAGATAATTTACGGTTTTGGAGGAACTGTAGGATATAAAGATTTCGATTTAAGTTTTTTCTTTCAGGGATCGGCCCGTTCTTCATTCTTTATCGATCCGGGTGCTATTTCCCCATTCGTACAGAATACAGAATCAGGAGAACAAAATGGCTTGTTAAGAGCTATTGCCGATGACCATTGGTCGGAAGACAACAGAAACCTATATGCGTTCTGGCCACGATTGAGTTTAGATGGTGTAGGAAATAATAACCAGACATCTACATGGTGGATGAGAAACGGATCATTCCTGCGCCTCAAGACACTGGAAGTAGGTTATACTATGCCGGAAAAATTTGTACGGAAGATAGGTATTTCAGATTTCAGGCTTTACCTGAATGCATCGAATTTATTTGTCTTAAGCAACTTCAAAATGTGGGATCCCGAAATGGGCGGTAACGGCTTGGGATATCCGCTGCAGAGAGTTTATAACATAGGAATCAGTTTCGGAATATAAAAAACAAAATATAATGAAAAGAACAGGACGATTACGGTCAATCAAAAAGCAGGCTAATATGTTTTTATTATTAGCTATAGCGCTCTTTTATTCTTCATGTTCAAATTTTCTGGATATTGTGCCGGATAATGTAGCAACATTAGACCATGCCTTTTCTAATACCGTAGAGGCGGAAAAGTATTTATTTACATGTTATTCTTATATACCGAATAATGCCGATATCTCTAACAATCCGGGAATGGTTTCGGGTGATGAATTCTGGCTCAATGACCAATACGCACCCTATACATGGAATCTTATTGCCAAAGGGCAACAGAACTCTGCCAATCCTGCGGCAAATTGCTGGGATGGCTTTCAAAATGGTATCGAATCTTTTAAAGCAATTCGCCATTGTAATACATTCATTGAGAATGTAAGTGACCTGAATAAAGTCAGGGACTTACAATTAGATAAGCGTATGCGATGGCTGGCAGAGGTGAAATTCCTGAAGGCATATTACCATTTTCATTTGCTGCGTCATTACGGGCCGATACCGCTGATAGACAAAAACCTTCCTATATCGGCTACTCCGGAAGAAGTAAAGGTGAAGCGTAAGCCAGTAGATGAATGTGTGGATTTCATAGTGAATCTATTGGACGAATGCTATGAAGATCTGCCTACAAAAATTTTATCTGAAAATGATGAAGCCGGACGGATAACAAAACCGATTAACAGGGCAATAAAAGCACGTGTCCTCTTGTTGGCAGCCAGCCCCTTATTTAATGGAAATACCGATTATAGAAATTTTACAGATAAGGATGGTGTTCTACTGTTTAACACTACGGAAGATGTAAGTAAATGGCAGAAAGCAGCCGATGCAGCCAAAGAAGCGATAGACATAGCGGAACAGACCGGTAACAAGCTTTACTATTATACCTCACCTAAATTTCAGATGACTGATACTACCATGATTCAGATGAGTATACGGGGAGCTGTTACAGAAAGATGGAATGATGAAGTTGTCTGGGGACTGTCTGACAGAAGAGCAGATGGAATACAGAGAGATGCTCAGGCTCATTTATCTAAAGATTGGGGCTCGGGAGAAGCTCATGGTTATCTGGCGCCGACACTGAAAATTATACAACAATTTTACACCAGCAACGGCGTTCCGATCACTGAAGATAAGTTTCTTAACTTTAACGATATAGGAAGATTAAGAACCGCTACGAATGCAGAACGGGTCAATTTTGAAGTGAGATATGAAACTGCCCGTATAAATTTTGACAGGGAAAATCGCTTTTATGCTTCGGTAGGTTTCGATGGTGGTAAGTGGCTTACCGCGGATCTGGCTGCACAAATAGACTACGAGGCGCTCGTCGTTAAAGGTAAAAAGGGGCAGATAAGTTCGGGTGAAATATTAGGTTTTAATTCACAAACCGGATACTATCCCAAAAAACTCGTTAACTGGGAATCTGTATTCAAGGCAAACTCTACGGGAATCAGACAGTATCCATGGCCGGAAGTTCGTTTGGCTGATATCTATTTGATGTATGCCGAAGCACTGAATGAAATACAAGGACCGGTTGAAGATGTGCATAAATATTTAGACCTGATACGAAAACGCGCCGGACTGGAAAGTGTGGCTGACTCATGGAAAAAATATTCGACAAATCCTGCAAAACCGACAACAAAAGAAGGAATGCGAGAGATTATCCGCCAGGAACGTTTAATCGAATTGTGTTTTGAAGGGCATCGTTTTTGGGATTTGAGGAGATGGAAAAAGGCAGCGGAAGTGTTAAATGCCCCTGTTACCGGATGGGATGTAACGCAGAAGGACGCTCCTGCCTATTATCAGGTTGTTACTTATTATCAACAAAAATTTGTAGCTCCCAGAGATTACCTTTGGCCTATACGAATAGACGAATTATCTGTTAACTTGAATTTAGTACAAAATCCGGGATGGTAATATCTTAATTTTAGATGATATGAAAACAGTAAACAAAATAGCAATAATTACTCTTGGCATAGTCCTCCTTGTTCTCATCGGATGCAAGGAAGATAAAATAGCTCCTTGGGAAAACAACACGACTCCTCCCGGGCCGATTTCAAATATAACGATTGTAAATCAGCCCGCACAGGCAACAATAACTTATACATTGCCCCGCGATAAAGACCTCTTGTATGTGAAAGCGGTATATCCTTTGCAATCGGGCGCAATCAGAGAAGTAAAAGCCTCATATTATACAAATACGATGGTTTTGGATGGTTTTGGTGAAGCCGGAACTTATGATGTGAAATTATATGCAGTAAATAGAAGTGAGGTTGAGTCCGAACCTGTAACTATACAGGTTGAGCCATTAAAGAACCCGATATGGGATGTATTTGAGACAATGGAGATTCTACCCGATTTTGCCGGAGTAAGAATAAAGGCTCTCAACGAATTCAGAGCAGATGTAACTATTGAAGTTCTAAGAAAGGATTCGTTAGGCGAATGGGAAAAATTCGGGGATGATATATACACATCGATAGCAGATATAAGTAATACCACCCGCGGATTGGATACAGTTGCCCAGATGTTTGGCGCTACTGTGAGAGATCGTTTCATGAATTATACAGATACGGTGTTTACTACCATTAAACCATTATTTGAAGAGGCACTAGATAAGAGCAAGTTCAGAGAGTTACGACTTCCGGGCGATGCAGATATACAAACAGTGACTGCCGGTATGCGTTTGATATGGGATGGTGATGCGAATTCATCACAAAGCCAGAGAATGTTGACCACTACAGACAATCATAATCCTCAATGGATTACTTTCGATACGGGTCAGGAGTCTAAGTTAAGCCGCTTTAAAACTTATAATTATACTGAATTTGTGGGTGGTAACCGCTTTTACTATTATAGAGGTCAGTTCCGTTATTTCGAGTTATGGGGAACCACGCAATACTCATTAGATGGAAGTTTTGACAGTTGGACTTTACTGGGTACCTATGAAGTAAAAAAACCGTCAGGGCTACCATATGGACAACAGACAACAGAAGACTTTAATTTTGCCGAGGCAGGATTCGAATTCGATGTAGATCCGAATGCTCCAAAAGTGAGGTATCTGAGGATAAAGAGTAACCAGAACTGGGAAGGTAGTACCTGGATGGAGCTTTTAGAGATCAATTTATATGGAGATACTCGTAAATGATAATTATTAATGTGATGTTTATGAAAAAATATATATTTAGAAAATTGATTTATTTACTGTTGCTGGCAATAATATTTAATTCTTCCTGTGCTGATCCCGAAGACTATAAGCAATTTCTTGAAGGAGGAGAAATATCTTATACAGGGAAAATCGATTCTGTAATAGTATTATCGGGAAAAGAAAGGATTTATATTCAGGGTCTGTTCAGATCAGACCCAAAAGTAACAAAATGTGTAATATACTGGAATAGCAAATTGGATTCGTTAGCTGTGCCTGTTGAGCGCACAGACAGGACGGATACAATGAAAGTGATTGTACCACTGGCAGAAAATCTATACAATTTTGAGTTCCGCACATTCGATGCCGACGGTAATGCTTCTATTCCGGTATATTCTATTGGAAGATCATACGGGGATTTATACCAGAAATCTATTTCCAACAGGCTTATCCTCTCAGCAATAACGGATGAAGCTACAGGCGATGTCACAGTGAACTGGAGAGATATAGATAAAACGTTGGGTGCTTTTGCTACAGATGTGATATATACCGATAATCAGGATAAAGAGCGTAAAGTACGTGTAAGCACAAGTGCGTCGAATTCTATTCTGGAAGATTATAAGAAAGGAACGCAGTTTAGCTATAAGACTCTATATAGACCTGATACACTCTGTATTGACACGTTCTATACAGCAATAAACAATCAAAAGGCTGTATTTAAAATAGATAAGAGCAGTTGGGTTGCTTCAGCCGATACCTATGAGCCTACAGGGCAAATGCCAAACGGAGGGCCACCGTCATTCGTTATTGATGACAATCCTGATACATACTGGCATACGGTGCATGCATCGCATACAACACCGTTCCCGCATTGGCTGGCTTTCGATATGGGTAAAGAAGTTGTTGTAGATATAGTTGAACTTACTTCTAGGAGTGATCACCTCAACGCTGATTTCAGAGATTTCTGGATAGAGGGTAGAAACTCCGAATCGGAAGAATGGAAATTGTACGGAGTTTTCTTCTTGCCTGATGTGGTAGGTCCGCAACAGTTCATGCTGAATGATTCGCCAAGGATGAGGTATCTCAGGATATATCAGCTGAATGGCGGAGGGGAGCCGCATTCTCATCTGGCAGAATTTTCTGTATACGGAAGTTTTATAGAGTAATAATATATCAAATATATATTATTATCTTTATTTCCCAACCTGCAGGCATTCGTTGTGCCCTGCCTGCAGGTTTAAATTGTTTGCCAATAATCCGTTAACCTATACTCAATGAATATGAAAAGTAATTTCCGGTACCTGTTGTATATTTGTTTATCATCCATTTTTTTTCTTGTTTCCTGTGCTCAGAAAGATATTATAATTAAAAACCTGAAATGCGAGCATCTTGATAATCCGATAGCCATTGATAATGCCGAGCCTCTTTTAAGCTGGCAACTCCAATCCATAGAAAGAAATAAGAAACAGTCGGCATACAGGATTCTTGTTGCAAGCGACCCTTCCTTATTGAAAGATTCTGTTGCCGATTTATGGGATTCGGGTATAGTGAAGTCCGACCAATCTGTGAATGTACCTTATAAAGGTAAGAGACTGGGATCAAGACAGAATGCCTGTTGGAAAGTCATGGTTTGGGATGAGAATAACCAACCTTCAGATTGGAGTAAAACTTCATTTTGGAGTATGGGATTATTAAATCCTGAAGATTGGGCTGCTCAATGGATTACTAATATGGAAGATATGTATCCGGATTCGACTTTAACATATCCGGCTCCTTATTTTAGGAAGGAAGTCGAGATAAATAAATCGATAAAAAAGGCTAAGGCATATATCTGTGGGCTTGGATTTTACGAATTATATCTGAACGGAGAGAAAGTCGGGGATCATGTAATGGCTCCTGTTGTAACCAACTACGACAAGAGACAATTGAAAAACCTGATATATCCATATGACGATCAGTCCACTCAGCGTGTACTTTATAATACCTTTGATGTGACCGATATGCTGAAAAAAGGCAAAAATGCACTCGGAGCAATATTAGGAAACGGATGGTATAATCAACGTGAAAGGACTGTAGAAGGATGGATGTGGTATAATACACCACGCATGATTCTTCAATTGGAAATTGAATACAAAGATGGGTCTACAGAAGTTATTAAGACTGATGAAACATGGAAGACTTCAGATAGTCCGATAATACATAATTCTATATTTATCGGTGAGGTTTACGATGCAAGGCTCGAGCAGGATGGATGGAATAAGGTTAATTATGATGATTCGACATGGAAAGATTGTATCATTGCCAAAAGCCCGGTCGGAAGTTTGCAACCTCAGCTGGCACCGGCAGATAAGGTCATTCGCTCTTTAGATGTAAAACTAAAAGAGCAGGTAAATGATTCCACATATATATATGAATTACCGGAACTGATCTCAGGCTGGATAGAGATTAATGTTAAAGGTTCAGCAGGTGATTATGTAAAGATGCAATTTTTTGGTGAAGAAGGCGATAGCTTTGGTCAGCAGGACATTTATATATCGAAAGGTGGCGATGCCGAAAAATGGGAACCACGTTTTACATGGCATGCATTCAGAACATTTAAAGTTATTTCACCTAATATTAAATTGGAAGAGAAAGACTTAATAGCCAAAGTTGTACATACATCTGTGGAAAGAAGTGGAGAATTTAATTGCTCCAACGACTTATTCAATAAAATATTTGATGCATATATACGTACCCAAAATGCAAATTTCCATGGTAGTATAAGCAGCGATTGCCCGCATAGAGAACGCCTCGCCTATACGGGAGATGGACAGGCATTGACTGAAAGTTCGATCCTTTCGTATGATATGACGAGAATGTATCCAAAATGGTTCAATGATATGGAGGATGCCCGTAACAAAAAAACGGGATATGTTCCGCATACTGCTCCATTTGCAGGCGGTGGTGGCGGCCCTGCATGGGGTTCGGCTTTTGTTATTATGCCATGGATTTATTACAATTATTATGGTAATAAAGCAATATTGAAAAGCTATTATGAAGGGATGAAGCAATGGGTGGAATATCTAGGCACACGTACGAACGAGAGAGGATTAATAGTAAAAGAAGAACCGAACGGCTGGTGTCTGGGAGATTGGTGTATGCCTGATGATAGTAATCATACTCCTTTGCCCGAGCCTCTCGCTAATACTTGCTACTATTATCATATGTCTGATATAATGTCGAAGATTGCAGGGATATTAGGCATGCAAAATGATTCTCTTTTCTTTGCCGATCTTGCCAGTAAAATAAAACAGGATTTCAATCGTGAATTTTATAATCCCGAGACTAACCATTATTGGGAAGGAAGGCAAGGAGCCGATGTCTTTCCTCTTGCTTTCGGTCTAGTTCCGGAAGATAATAAGGAAAAGGTTTTCAATGCATTACTGAAACATCTGGAAAATATCGATTATCATTTCGATACCGGATTTTTGGCTACACCTTTGACCCTTAAAGTATTATCGGATAATGGGCGGGATGATATAGCTTTCAGGTTGATGAATCAAAATTCATATCCAAGTTATGCTTATCTTATGGATGACAAATATTCTACAATATGGGAAAGATGGGATGGAAGAGATTCCCGTTGTCACCCGATGTTTGGCGGTGTTGTCACTTGGTTTTATAGGGCAATAGCCGGAATAAATATAGATGAAAGCAATCCGGTGATGAAACATATAAAGATATCACCTAAACTTATCGGGGATATAAAGTATTGCAATGCATCTTATAAATCTCTTTACGGAATGATCCGTTCTTCGTGGAAAATTCAGGAAGGGGGTACAATCAATATAAATATTGAAATTCCGGTTAATACGGCTGCTACAGTTTATTTACCCGAGGCGAAGAATAAGACTGTTACAGAATCCGGTTTATTTCTCGACCAGCATAAAGACATTCATTTTGTGGGCTTCGATAATAATGACGCTGTTATAGAATTAGGCTCTGGAAAATATGAATTTATTATTTCCGCAAATTAGGAGCTATTTGATTAATAATGAAAATGTAAAAATATAATGAAAACATCTTTAAAACTTACTATATTAATTATATTCAGTTTCATTTTTTGCAGTACAGGTACAGCAAAAAATGGTAGCGATATAGAAATAACTAATCTTCGATGTGAATTAATAAAGAACCCTAAAGGGATCGATATAACTACCCCAAGACTAAGCTGGGAGCTGATAAGTGATAAGAAATCTGTTCTACAGACAAGTTGTCATATTTTAGTGGCCTCTTCTTTAGAAAAATTAAATGCTAACGAAGGCGATTTATGGGATTCGAAACAAGTAAAATCCGATATGTCTATATTGGTACCTTACCAGGGTCGGCCTTTAGAAAGCCGTATGGAGTGTTATTGGAAAGTACGGGTAACTACCAACAAAGGTAAATCCGATTGGAGCCAGCCCGCTTGTTGGACTATGGGCTTGCTTACACCGGACGAGTGGCAGGCAAGATGGATAGGATTGGATAAAACATACGAATGGGAGAATCCCGAGGGTGATAATACACGTATGGGAGCCAGGTATTTTCGTAAAGAATTCCAGGCAGCTAAACAAATAGAAAAGGCTACGCTGTATATCTGTGGCTTAGGTCTATATAAACTGCATATCAACGGAGATGTAATCGGTACTCAGGAATTATCCCCGACACCGACAGATTATCGCAAGGAAGTGAAATATAATACTTTTGATGTTACTGAAAACCTGCAACAGGGAAAGAATGCTGTGGGTGTTGTACTGGGCAACGGCCGTTTCTTTCATATGCGTAAAAGCATTCCTTTTCAATATCCTAAAATGATTTTCCATCTTGAACTGGAATACAAAGATGGAGGCAAGCAAATCGTTGTAAGTGATAATACATGGAAAGTAACAGCCGACGGGCCTATTCGTGCGAATAATGAATATGATGGAGAGGAATATGATGCCCGCAAAGAAATGCCCGGCTGGGATAAACCCGATTTTGATGACAAACGCTGGCTAACAATAGAACCGATCACTCCACCCGAAGGGGAATTAAATGCTCAGCTAAACCCTAACATTCAGGTAATGGATATTGTCCGACCGATAGGAATAAAAGAGCTTGAAAAAGGAAAATATATTCTGGATATGGGGCAAAATATGGTAGGTTGGCTGAAAATGAAAGTAAAGGGTAACAGAGGTGAACAGGTGCAATTGCGCTTTGCCGAATTTTTGAATGATGATGGATCAATTAATCAGGAAAATCTACGTGGAGCGCTCGCAACAGATAAATATACGCTGAAAGGCGGAGGTGAGGAAGTATGGGAACCGTATTTCACCTCGCATGGATTTCGTTTTGTAGAAATAATGGGATATCCCGGTACTCCGTCGATAAAGGATTTTGAAGGCCGTGTAGTATATGACGAAATGGAGCAGACCGGAACTTTCGAAACATCTAATGCTTTGATCAATCAGATATATAAAAACTCATATTGGAGCATACGCGGAAATTACAGGGGCGTGCCGACCGATTGTCCGCAACGTGCTGAACGTATGGGATGGACAGGCGACCGCGCTATCGGCTCGTATGGAGAAAGTTTTATCTTCGATAACCACAGTCTGTACTCCAAATGGGTAAATGATATAAAAATAACGCAAAAGGAAAGCGGAAGTGTTTCCGATATTGCGCCCAGCTACTGGAGCCATTATACAGATAATATGACCTGGCCGGGAACATATCTCATGGTTGCCAACATGCTTTATGAACAATATGGTGATAAGGAACCTATTGTCAAGCATTATGATTCGATGAAAAAATGGCTTTATTACATGCGCGACAAATATCTGACTGCCGATAATATTATGCCCAGAGATCAATACGGAGATTGGTGCACCCCTCCGGAAGACCCGACATTCAATGATCCTAAAGACCCAAATTTAATCACGGATAAAGAATTAATAGGTACTTCATATTATTTTTATATGCTGAGATTGTTAGAGAAATTTGCTTTAATGCTTAATAAGCCGGCAGATGCAAAAGAGTATGAAGGACAGGCAGTTAAAGTAAAGGAAGCCTACAATGCAAAATTCTTAAATAAAGAAAAAGGCTATTACAGCACTAATACTGTAACTGCCAATGTGTTGTCATTGAGCTTCGGCTTAGTTCCTGATGAATATAAAAAAGTAGTTTTTGGTAATATGAAAAACAGGACTACAGGTGAATTCAAAGGGCATGTAAGTTCAGGTATAATAGGCTGCCAATGGTTAATGCGTGAGTTTACTAAAAACGGTAGTCCTGAGGTTGCTTACGAAATGCTTTTGAAAACAGATTACCCGAGTTTTGGCTATATGATCGGAAAAGGAGCCACTACTATATGGGAACATTGGAATGGCGACGGCATGGCTAAATGGATAGATTCCCAGAATCATGTCATGCAACTGGGCGACCTTATCATTTGGTTTTATGAAGACCTGGCAGGAATCAAAAATACATCTGGCAACTACGGGTTCAAAAAAATAACTATGAAACCACAAATTATAAACGGTCTGGATATGGCAAAAGGAACATTCCATTCCGTTCATGGCATGATTAAAAGTTCATGGAAAAAAGACCGATCATCTTTTAAATGGGATATCACAGTTCCATGCAATACTACTGCAACCGTATATATTCCTGCTGTATCACAGACTTCTGTGAAAGAAAGCGGCAAGAAACCTTCTTCAAAAGATATTAAATTTATTAAGATGGAGGGACAATATGCTGTTTTTGAAGTGGGATCGGGAAGCTATAGTTTTTTAACCAATAATTGAAATATAACTCACTAAGCGGGTTTTTAGGCTTGAATCCATTGTGGTTATCTTAAGGGGTACTGCAATGGATTCCTTATAAAATAAGCGTAGTTCAGAATAATGAAAGCTGATCATTACGTAGACTCTTCACTTCCCTGTCTTTTACGACGTCGCCTTCTTCTATGTTTCCAATCAGCATCGGTGAATTCTTATCATGCTTCTTACTGTTGAATTCTGCCGTATTGTAATTCCCTTTAATAGCATAACAGTAAATACACCCGTTGAGACAGCTTTCGTAAGTGCCTATATCTATGCTTTCAATACAGTTACATATATGTCGCTGGTTTTTGTCTTTTTTCGCCGATATCGGATAACCAGTAATCTTTTCTATCAGTTTGTTATCTACACATAAGCCGCTGGGTATACCAAGACGGGTTAAATCTACCTTTCTCGTACATGTATCGAATTGTATATCGGGATATTGATCAATCGTTTGCTTTAATGATATAGCTGTTTCTTCGATTTCCTCTTTTGTAAGGGGCTTAATATTGAGTTTGCTTACCTCACTGCGGATGTGGTGGTAATGATCGATAAAGCCGAGCATGCATCTTTCAGTATGGTCTTTGAGTCCGTAAGCTATTTCTGCAAATGCTTCTTTATGGAAAGATATATTGTAGTTCTTATTTGTCAATAGAGGATCATATCGCCATACTACTTTCTCCTTTCCTATTTTGTCGGAAAGCCTTTTGAATATTTCAATTCGTTTCTGTACAGACGGTAAATGATTTTCTATATCCTTTCCATAGGGATTAAGCGTGAACTGAAAGTAATATTTGTAGTCTTTTAATCCATCCAGTTTATCGGTCATGGGATTTGGATTCTTTGTCCAGAAGACGATGCAATCAATCACAGCCGGATTTAAAGTTATCCTGCTTATCATTTTAGGATTGTATGGATTCGGGACTAATACAAATCCTTCTTTTATCCGGTTGAAAAACCATTGTGAATAAAAAGCCGGTATATCTGTTCTCCTACTAGCACTGATTATCATATTTATTTATATGCAATAAAAGTGCCGTTTTTGGAGAAAAAAGAATAAAAGATATTAATAAGTCAATGTGCTGTCTTGCAGTATACAGTGAGTTTTCTATTTAAAATCGGGCCTCTTATCTGTTACAAATAAGAGGCCCGATTTTATTTTGCATCATAATTTGGCTTAGTCCGTACTGCTTCTCTTTCCCGAAGCTTTTCCTAAGTAATATATGGCGAATCCGATTATTGCAATAACAGCAATGGCGCCTACCACATACATTAATACAGCCGATACGACTTTTACACCGAGAATTATAAAAATGATGAATAATGCAATTGCTATTATTCCTATTCCCATAAAAATATACTTTAATGCTTGCATAACTATTTTATTTAATTGATTATTATTTTGTTACTTCCAATACGATCTTACCGTGAGTTACATGTGGCAAAGACGAATCTTTACCCGAAAGGACTTTCCAGCCTGTTGCAGCCTCACTTAGAGGATAAGTCAGGGCAATATCCGTTTGAATCTTTCCTTCATTGATGAGGTCGGTAATACTTTGCAGATCTTTTGCCGATTGTTTTATTACCATCGAAACTCCCGTTACCTTATGATCCCTCGCAAGGTCTTCAAGTATAGGGCCTGTAGTACTAACAAGTCGTCCGCCTTGTTTAATCACATTGTATGATTTTTCCTGCGTATTGCCGCCGACAAGAACAAGTACAAGATCGATGTCTTCGGCAACGGTTGTAAAATCGGTTGTCTTATAATCGATAACCGTACCCGCACCTAATGACTTTACTAAATCTATATCTTCTGTTGAGGCAGTTGCATAAATCTTAGCTCCGGCAAGTTTTGCAAATTGTACGGCAAAGGCGCCTACCGCTCCGGCTGCACCATGTATCAATACTTTTTGCCCTGATTTTAACTGCCCGTGTGTATGGATAGCCTGCCACGCCGTTTCCCCTACATGAGGAACAGAGGATGCTTCTGCAAAATCGAGGCTTTCGGGTTTTAGCACTACCTTACTTATATCGGCAGCAAGGTATTCTGCATACGAATTGCCGTCACTATTGCCATATACTTTATCCCCTACTTCAAATCCGGTTACTTTTTTGCCTGTCTTTTCTACCGTTCCTGCAAAATCATGTCCGGGTATCCACGGTAATTGTATTGGCATTGTATCTTTAGCTTCACCTGATGCCTTTTTCATGTCCAGATGATTGACAGATGTGGTGTATACTTTGACCAGTATCTGATCATCTTTAATTTCAGGAACCGGAACATCTTCATATTTCAGTTGTTCAAAAGTTCCGTAATCATGTATTCTGATTGCTTTCATAATTATATATTATTTTTTGTTCATTTATTCTATATCACTACTATGTTGACTCACCTTTTTCTGCTTCGATTTCTTTTTCAACTTCATATTTAAGAATTCTACCAACAGGGAAAAAGCTATCGCAAAGTAGATGTATCCCTTCGGTATTTCCCCTACTTCCTGTCCAAAAACATTCAGCTTAGAGAGATGAGCCGATTCGAGGATGAGCATTAGTCCGATCAATATCAGAAAAGATAAAGCCAGCATCTGTATTGTAGGGTGCGTATTTACAAATTTGCTTACCGGGCCTGAAAAGAAAAGCATAACCATTACCGCAATAACTATTGCCGAAACCATTATAGCCATTGCTCCCCCATACCCGAATTCCCTGAAACTGACCATGCCGACTGCTGTAAGTACACTATCGAAAGAAAAGACAATATCCAATGCTACTATCTGCGCGATTATTGCCCAGAATCCGTTCTTTTTTGATTTTATTCCTATGGTTTCTTCGTTTACTTCAAACTTGTCATGTATTTCCGTAACACTCTTATACAAAAGGAATACTCCTCCGACCAGAATAATAATACTTTGCCCCGATATTGCCCCGCTAAGCCATGACGTGTTGAATGTAAATAGCGGCTTTGTCAATTGCATGAGTAATGATATCCCGAAAAGCAATCCTATGCGGCAAAGCATGGCCAGCAGTAATCCGGTTGTTCTTGCACGCGGCTGTTCTTTCGGCGGTAACTTGGATGTCATTATCGACAGAAAGACAATATTGTCTATTCCAAGCACTATTTCCAGAAATATCAGTGTCAGCAATGCAAGCCATGCAGTAGGCAAAAGAAAAGTATCCAGTACTTCCATATATAAGTTTCAGTGAAGTTTTTTAAGTCAATCAAGAGAGTAAACTCAGGCTATATATCCTGCTATCATAAACAACAAGAAGACAAAGCCGACGAGATATACTACAAGACTAATAATAGTTATAATTCCTATAAACATGTAATGCTTTTTCAAAAAGCGGAATGCTTCTGTCAATGTATCGCTGTCACTTATTAATAAAGCATTCTTTGTTTTAACTGAAAATTTGTATAAGAAATAAACAGGAATGAAAAGTATAGCAATAATTATCAGATACATTAAGGCATATCCCCATTGAAACACACCCGGATTGTAAGGCCCGAAGTTGTGCATTTCTTCATAAGCATTAGTCGATGTAATGACAATGCCTATCGAAAGGACAATTATAGCCATCAATGCCAGATAGATAAATCCGAGTACGGAAAGGAATCTTGTCCATTTTGAAATCTGACCCAAGAGAGTATGGCTTTCTCTTGTTAATTGTATCTCGTCTGTGAATACTGTACTGTACGTATTTTCCTGCATAATCTTATTTTATTAAATTTATATTTCCACAATAAACAACTAACCCTGACTATTAGATAGTGTCAGGGTAAAGTATTGTTTTTTTAATATTTAGTGTTATAAAACTTAAAACATCCAAATATCAACTATTGTTTATCAGGTTTGTCAAAATCTTATACCTGTTACGGCCTTATAAATTTAGAGAAAGCTTTCTCATCGGCGAATAAAATAGCAGTATTGATAAGTGCCAAATGAGAATAAGCCTGCGGGAAGTTGCCCAGTTGACGTTTTGTCTCAAAATCCAGATCCTCACTGAAAAGGCCGAGATGATTCGAATATGTCAATAGTTGATCGAAAAGCTTCAATGCCTCTTTTTTCTGCCCTATAACAAACAGCGCCCTTATCATCCAGAAAGTACATATAGTAAATGAAGAAGAAGGTAATCCGAAATCATCACCGCTTTTGTAACGGTACATTAATCCTTTGTGATATAATTCTTTCTTTATTTTTTTTACGGTTTTTACATATCTTTCATCATCAGGCGCTATAAAACCGTATTGTTCCATGAGTAATAAAGAGGAGTCGACATCGGAGTTATCATATGTCTGCGTGAAAGTCTGCATTTCTTCATTCCACCCGTGGGTGAATATATCATCTTTTATTTTATCGGCTTCTTCCCGCCATTCAGTTTCGTAGTTTCCTTTGTTCAGGAATGAGGCGATGTTTGCTGCCCTATCGAGGGCTACCCAACACATTACTTTCGAAAATACAAAATGCTTCTCCCTGTTTCTGAATTCCCAAATGCTCTGATCCTGATTCTTCCATTCGGCGAAAACAGTCTTTACAATATTCTTCACGATATCCCACATTTCTTCTATCTCGTCCAATGTACCCGGAAAGTGGATATAATATCTGTATATCACATCCATAAGATACCCTAACGAATCATTCTGCTTTTGATAATACGCCGCGTTACCTATTCTTACAGGACTGGAATTTTCATAGCCTGCCAGATGGTCCAGTATTTCTTCTTTCAGAACTCTTTCACCATGAATACCATACATGATTTGGAATGAATCTGATTTTGTTTTTAATATCCGCTTTATAAAACCCATATAACGTTTAGCAGCCGACTGATGCCCCATTTTCAGTATGGTATCTACAGACATAGATGCATCCCTGATCCAGCAAAAGCGATAGTCCCAGTTCCTTACTTCTCCTATGGTTTCCGGTATGCTGGTAGTAATGGCCGCCAGTACGGCACCCGAATCCTGATAGGACATGAGTTTCAGGGTCAGCAGGCTTCGCGATATTATATCATTGTATTCATTGAACTTCATTGAGCGGTTATTCCAGTTGAGCCAATACACCTTTGTACGTTGATATTCCAGATAAACCCTTTCCGTGTCTATTTTTGTCAGCTTCTGATTGTATGCCAAAAGCAGGAAACCTTCTTTTTCGAGTACGATATCCTGTCCGTTAAGTATGGCATCGTAGTCGAAACTCGAATAGAGGTAAATACTCTCCCTGTCATTTTCACATGAAACAGTTTTTATAAAATCGTCAAATCTTTCATGCAATGCCGTCTCTCTTGCATAGTTCATTATAGGTTCGTATTTAACCTTAAATGTCGGAGTTCCTGCCAAAGGTCTTATATATCTGTAAATTTCCGACGGGGTATAATAATCCATGTCTAATGTACGGTAGCGTGGCATGAAATCCAATACTTCGAAACTGCCGTCCGGTGACATAAACCGTGTACAGAGGATGTTCGTCCCTTTCAGATACTTTTGCGAGCTTTTATAATTTTCGGGGACTATAATTGAAAAGCTTCCTCCTGCCTTTTCGTCCAAAATCTTAGAGAAAATAGAGGGTGAATCGAAGCTGGGAAGACATAGCCAGTCGATACTTCCTTCGCTTGAAACCAATGCTGCAGTTTTGCAATTGCCTATTACTCCGTAGTCGAGATTATTCATATTAAAATATATTTGTTGATGTTATCATTATCCGTTAAAACATTATTCTGCGTGCTGTGAACCAAACGAAGCGTAATCTTGTTTAAATATCACATATTCAAACGTTACTTATTCCCCCATAAAGTAAATAATAGAATGGACTTGTCTGTTAAGACAGGTTAGATTCATATTGCACTCACAAAACGAATTAGTTTATGAAACTTATTATTATATCTAACAGATTACCTTTAAAAATTGTTGAGGAAAATAACAAACATACGATAACGCCAAGTCAGGGAGGCGTTGCTACGGGACTTGATTCTTTAGAAACAACAATGGATAAACACTGGGTCGGCTGGCCGGGTATGTATCTTGAAGAATGCGAGGAAAAGAAGGAAATAGACAGGCAACTTGCCGATCATAATTTCCAACCCGTATATCTAACACCCGAACAGATTGAAAATTATTACGAGGGCTACAGCAACAGTGTTTTGTGGCCTTTGTGCCATTACTTCTCCAATTATATGCATTACGAAAATAAATACTGGGAGGCATATAAAGAAGTAAATGCATTGTTCTGCAAAGCTGCAATGGAGATTATCGAGCCGGGCGATATTGTATGGGTACAGGATTATCAGTTGATGCTGGTACCCGGAATGATACGTGAGAAAATCTCAGATGTCAGCATCGGTTATTTTCATCATATCCCGTTCCCTTCTTACGAACTGTTCAGAGCACTTCCTGAAAGAGCCGAAATACTAAAAGGGCTTTTGGGTGCCGACCTCGTAGGATTCCATACGCATTCGTATATGAGGCACTTTATCAGTGCGGTATACCGTGTGCTGAAACTGGATTGTAATCTGGATGAAATCCAATTGGACAGGCGGGTTGTCGATGTAGATGCTTTTCCTATGGGTATCAATTATACAAAGTATTACAATGCTTTGCAGGATATACATATCTGGCGAAAAGCAGAGGAATTTAAGACCAGCTTCGGCAAAGGAAAAATAATACTTTCGGTAGACAGGCTCGATTATAGCAAAGGAATACTGATTCGTCTGAAAAGCTTTGAGCAGTTTCTACAAAATCATCCTGAATACAAAGGTAAAGTATCGCTGGTAATGATAGTTTCACCGTCGAGAGATAATGTAGACATCTATGCCGAGTTGAAAAACGAAATAGATAAAATGGTAGGGGCAATCAACGGAACATTCTCCACGCTCGACTGGACACCTGTTTATTACTTCTACAGGTCTTTCGATTTTGAGGAACTTGCAGCGCTCTATCATATTGCCGATATAGCCTTAGTTACTCCGTTGAGAGACGGAATGAATCTGGTGGCAAAAGAATATCTGGCAACCAAGAAGGATAAACCCGGAGTACTTATATTAAGCGAAATGGCCGGGGCTTCGAACGAATTATCGGATGCGATAATAGTCAATCCTACCGATATCAAAGAAATAGAAAATGCTATAGTACAGGCTTTGGAAATGCCGGTACAGGAGCAATTGCGGCTTCTTTCCTCTATGCAGGATATAATTTCTGTTCAGACAGTAGGGCAATGGGCAAAGGATTTTGTGCAGGAACTGAAACAAGTGAGGAAACACAATGTGCAACTGGAACAAAAAATCGTGGAAAAGAAGAATTTTGAAAAGATTAGAGAGGATTATGACAAAGCGAAGAGCAGGCTGATTATGCTCGATTATGACGGTACACTCGTCGCTTTCAACAATGATCCGATGAAAGTATCTCCTTCAGAAGAGCTTCTCGATCTTTTGGCCAGAATGAATAAAGACCTGAAGAATCGTATTGTAATCACTAGTGGCCGCAACCGCCATATACTGGAAAAATGGTTGGGAAACCTCCATATTGGGCTGGCGGCCGAACATGGGGCTTTTTATAAGGAAAAAGGGATGTGGTACAGAAACACACCTGAAATAAAATGGGATGATGAGATATTAAAAATTATACATCACACTGTAAAAAGAACTCCTAGATCGCGGATGGAAGTAAAAGATACGGCTATTGTCTGGCACTATAGGGATGTAGATCCATGGCTGGCCGACCTCAGGGTAAACCAGCTGGTGGATGCTTTGATTAATCCTTGTTCAAGGCATAACCTGCAAATAATGAAAGGAAATAAAATAGTGGAGGTAAAATCTTCCGATTTTAGTAAAGGAACAGAAGCCAAAAGGCTTATAGAAGGCGGCGATTATGATTTTATAATGGCTATTGGCGACGATACTACTGATGAGGAAATGTTCCTCGCCCTTCCTGAAAACGCAACTACTATCAAAGTCGGAAAAAATACCAAGACTTCAAAATATAATTTGCCTACACAGGCTCAAACCCTCTATTTTTTGAATAAACTGATAGAGCAAAAAGTATATAGTCAAATTGAGATTTAGAATAAATATGTTTAACTTTTAATAAATTAAATTATGGTAAGTTTTTATGATTCACTAAAAGCGCTTGTAAACCGCGAGATGATTTCGAATGCATCTGCGACGGTGGAAGAAAGGGACTTTAATGTGTCCAGCGCAATTTCGTCTATTATTCCCGGACTTCTGGGTGTTTTCCTCAAAAATGGTAATACCCCACAAATAAAAAATACACTTGAAGAGGCCGGCAATCTAAATATCCTAGCTGATATAGACAGGGTTTCAAGTGAAAACCCGACATTGGAGCAGCAGAGAATAGGCGACGATTTTCTGCAACAACTTTTAGGAGATAAAGCTGCTGATTTTACTGCTCCGATAGCAGAGAAAGCAAGCATATCCAAGGTGGCAACCAACAGGCTCGTTTCAATGATAACTCCTGTTGTCAGCGGTTTCTTAGGCAATAAGCTTGTTAGGGAAAACTGGACAATGGACAGGCTTATGCTCGAACTAAAAAAAGAGAGAGATCGTTTTGTACCATTCATTCCTGCCGACCTTATCAGTTCTTTCGGACTGTCTTCTGTCCTTAATTCGGATAAAGTAACTCCGGTAGAAGAAAAATCGAAAGGTGGCATGGGCTGGCTGGTATGGGTTCTTCTGGCAGTTGCTCTTATAGTGCTTTTCTTCTGGTGGAGATCATGCAAAGATTCGGATAGAGACATGGATAGAAATGCTGCAGTAGTGACAGATACGATATCTTCAGCTCCGGCTGATAACGATCGCCAGATGAATGCAATGAACGATAGAACTTCTATGGAATTCGCTTTGCCCGACAGCTCAAAATTTCAGGCATATAAAGGTGGTGTAGAAGAACAGATGCTGAAATATCTGCAATCGGGCGATTATAAAAATGCGAAAGACGATGACCTAAAGGATAAGTGGTTCGAATTTGACAATGTTGCCTTCGAATTCGGTAGTTCTACTGAGCTAAAACCCGAATCAAAAGCCCAGTTGAACAATATAATAGCCATATTGAAAAACTATAAGGATGCTAAGATCAAAGTAGCTGCTTTTGCTGATAAAAAAGGCTCAGAAGAAGCTAATATGAAAATATCGCAGGAAAGAGCTAAGACAATCGAAAATATGCTCGAAAAAGGTGGTGCAGGCTCTCAGGTGGTAAAAATACAGGGCTACGGAGATGAATATGCAAAGCATAGTGCAAGTGATTCTAACGAGCAGAGAGCAGAAGACAGAGATATAGCTTTACGTTTTGTAAAATAAATTGTAATTGGATGATTTCGGTAATACTCTGTATGGGTATTACCGATTTTTTTGTGCTTACAGCGAGCTGTTTATTGCTTTTTCAATATCCTTAATCCTGTTGCTGTTAGTCACCTTTTTATAGTCATCATAGGATGAATTGATCTTTTTATCGCGAATAGATATTAGATTCTCAAGATTTTTCTTCCATCTATTCAAGACCGTTTCTGATACCTTATGTTGATTATTGGGAACAAACATTCGTTCAGGTATCTTTGCCTCGATGCCCCATTCTTTAAAATATCGCTGAAGTTGCGGTAAATGGTCGATACCGAAAACAATAACGATCGTGCGGGCATCTCCGGCCGCGGTCATAGTATTTTCTACAATACGCCTACTACGTTCGTTCCAGTTACCCGAAGCTATTTCAGAAACCGTATTGACGCAAATAATTTCTTCATACATTATATCCAGAGACTGTAATGTGCTTTTCTCATGCAAGTAATCGTATGCCGATTTTTTACCTAAGTTTTCAAGATCATCATTCAGCCTCTTTATAATAGGTTGTGTCTTTTCCTTAACGGACTGAGGGTAATCCTTATTTGCCAGTGCCTGTGTTGCATAATCGAGCCGCCAATCGACTGGTTCGAAACGATAATTCAATTCATCCGCCATTTCTGCCAGCATAGCGGCTTCGGGAGGAAAGAAACCTTCCATTGGTTTGTCAAACGCTTCCGGAGTGATTTCTCCGCATACCAGATCGGGCTTTAGGGCTTTAACCTGCTCGAGAACATCAGCCAGAGAATAATTATATTTAGAGTCGAAATGCCGGGCATGAATTACTCCGATCAGATAAACATTTGGTTCAATATTATTTATGTCTTGCTTCATTTGCGGTAATGCGATTACCGGAATAAATAACAGAAGCAGGTAAAGTATCTTTTTCATAGCAGTTTATTGTAAAGAGTTTTTCTTTAAATCGATTGTAAAGTTATATGTTATAAAAATAAAAGAGCCGGATTTAATTAAAAATCCGACTCCTTTAAGAAATAAAAATAAGGATATAACAAAAGCACAATTATTTCTTATATTTTCCTGCCCATTCTATTACAGTATCGCTTTCCACGTTTACGCCATATTTTCTGGCTTTAAGTAAAATACGGTGTGCCAGTCCCGGTTTCTTTTCATCCGAAGCATATCTGAAATATGATTCGGCTGCGCGTACATGGGCAGCATCAGGCATAGGATAATCCCGTTCTTCGGGAATACCGAAATCTGACGGGCGAAGCTTTTTTTTATAGTCTGTAGATAATTTGTCAGTTTTTTTACTTTTCATTTTCATAACAAATTGACATATAGATTTATAAAAAACATATCTTAGATATCTCAATAATAATCTCTCGCTCATATCTGATAATTTATAAGTGAGTATATCAGTTTTATTGATCTCCTGACTGGATAAAGTAAGAGGTATCCGGGTTACAGATACCTCTTAGTAACCAAACAATCGGTGTCCAAACTAAATGTAGCTTGTCGAAAAAAAGTGTGAAGCACTTATATTTTATTTTGCTTTATTATGCCGGATACCTATGGTATATGTCGTAACTGATTATAAAGGAATCTTAAGCTTTTGTCCCGGATATATTACATTCGGATCTTTAAGAATGTCTTTATTGGCTTCATAAATCTTTTGCCAAGTCATGCCCGGATAGTTTTTAGCTATCTTGCTCAGGTTGTCGCCTGTTTTCACCTCATAGACGTTATCTGCATTTTCATCCGATTCCTCTTCTTTGATATCGAGTACCAGATCGCCGGAACGCATGTCCGGGTCTATTTCATCGTAGATGCTCCATATTCTTTCCTTAACAGGGGATGTTGCTGTTCCGGAAATGTAGAGAATACCGTTTTTTTCAGTAACCGATAGCCCTTCTACCTGTGATTTCTGGGCATAGTCTATCAGTTTATTGTATTTATCTTTGAGTTCCATTGTTTACTTCAATTTTAGGTTGTTGGTAACTTTCTTAGGGTTGGATTCGTTTGCTATCTGCATTACTTTAGTCAGATCGCTGCGTTTAAGATCACCGCTAAGAATAACTTCACCGTTGCTGACTTCAACTTTTACGTCTTTATAGCCACCCGACTGAAGTTTTGCATTAATATCGGATTTTATAGTTTCATCCGGGTTAACCATAGGAGCAGCAGGCTCTAATTCGCGTACCTGTATATTGTTCATTACATCTTTTACATGTTTTACAGAGCGTACAGATTCTCCGGCTGCAGTTTTTTCTTCCTGTGAATCAACCATACCGGCAAGAGTAACTACAGCGTCTTTTGTAGAAGAAGTAATCATCGGATATTTTTCCTTCAATACTTTTTCTACGTCGTTATTTATACTTTGGTCACTTTGTTTACATGACTGGAAAGCAAAACCTGACAGGATCACACATACAACAATAAAGGCAAATTTTTTCATAACTTTCATTTTTTAATTATATTCTAAAACTATTAAATCACTTATTTAAGATAGCGCTTCAAAGCAGCAGCCGAAGTTGAAATTAAAGTGCGGGTCTGCGGAATTTCGGCATAAATATTCAGCATACCGAAATCGTGTATCACTCCATTGTAACGAAGAGTAGTAACATCCACACCAGCCTCATCTAATTTGCGGCCGAGGGCTTCGGCATCATCTCTTAATATATCGTTTTCGGCAACCTCGATAAGCGTTGGAGGAAGATTCTGTAACTCTTCTACAGAAGCCTGTAACGGCGAGAGGTAAATCTCTTTCCGTTTCTGCATATCTGTCGTATATTGATCGAACATCCATTTCATAAGCGGAGTTGTCAGAAAGCGCTGCTCCCCGTACATTTTATATGAGTCGCTATCGAATCCGGCATTGGCCACAGGCCACATTAATATCTGTAACTTAATCTGCGGGCCGTTATTTTTTTTCGACATCAGGCTGGTAACAATAGTCATATTACCGCCGACACTGTTGCCAACAACTGCCAGACGCTTACCATCCACATTTATTTCGTCGCCATGCTCTGCAACCCATTTTGTAGCGGCATATATCTCATTTATTGCCTGCGGATAATGAGCTTCGGGAGACGGCGTATAATTGACGAATACGGATGCAAATCCCGATTCGACTACAAGGTCGCGCACTAAGCGTTGATGGGTAGGATAGTCGCCCAATACCCATCCGCCGCCATGTATGAAAATGAATACAGGCAGTTTTTCTTTTGCTCCTTCGGGGCGGATTATATTCAACTTTATTGTATAATTGTCTACCGAAATTGTTTTCTCTGATTCTTCTATTCCTGATAAATCGACTCTCGAGCCGGCTTGCGCATCGATAAGCACTTTTCGGGCTTTATCTACTGGCAATGTTTCTACAGGATCACCGCTATTGAGTACTTTCAGCCCTTTTTTTGTTTCTACACTCAGATGTGGGTCCTGCTGATAATCAGGAGCTTTTTGTATATTTTTATCCATGTTCTTTTTGATTTTTGTTTCTTTTATTTTTTTACCCAAACGGCAAGATTACCACCTTTGACAAGGAAATTTCCATTCCCTTTTTCATCGATAGTAACTTCATCTTTTATACTGCCTGTAAAGTCGTGCCATACTTCACCTTTCCGGTTTTCACCTACATTCATTATTTTACTTCCGTCTTCTCCGTTCGATATTAAGAAAGCCAGACCGGAGTCTTCATGTTCCTTGTCGCCTAAGCGTACAAAGCCGGCTATCGACGGATGTGTAAAGTAATCCTGTTGTTCGCCATATGCATATTTCTGGCGGGCTTGCAATAGAATTTCGATAATGAGTTTATGCGGTGATTCTTTACCATCTATGCTATAATAGTCTCCGTAAAATAAACATGGATAACCATTCTCCATGAGGAAAATAAGACCATAAGCCATAGGCTTGAACCAGTCTTTTACCTGAGATTCGAGTGAGCTTCCTGCCTGCGAATCGTGATTGTCCACAAATGTTACTGCACAATCGGAATGGCTTATTGCCAAGGCATTGTTCAGCAGGTTCTGAAGATCATAATCTTTTCCTTTTTCCGAAGCCTCATACAAATTAAAGTGAAGAGGTACATCGAAAAGGTCGATACTGTGATCTACTTTATCCAGATATTTATCCAACGTATCTAAATCGCCATTCCAGTATTCACCTACTGCATAAAAATCATTTCCTCTTTCTGCTCTCACTGCCACAAGAAAATCTTTAACAAATATGTCTTTCATGTGCTTGATTGCATCGAGGCGCATACCATCCAGATTCAGTTCGTTCGCTACCCAAACACCCCATCGGTTGAGTTCTTTTACTACTTCCGGGTGATCGAGATCGAGGTCGTTTCCTAACAAAAAATCATAGTTTCCGTTTTCATCGTCTACACCTTCACTCCAATATTTGTTTTCTCCTAAAATGCGGAAGATGCCACTCCTTTTGGATGCATCGTCGTAATCGGTTCCGGAAAAGTGGTATGAATGCCACTTGAAATCCGAATATTTATTATTGCGTCCGGGAAAATCATATCCTGTCCACGCCTGTATTTCAAATTCTTTACTTATGGCCCTGTTCCGTTGGTTCGGATCGACCTCTTTTACCATCACCTTTTCTGTGTAATCTCCCCACGATTTATGGTTCATTACTGCATCCAGGTAAACGGATATTTCATACTTGTGCAGCTCATTGATCATCGATTTGAGCTCTTCTTTAGTACCGTATTTGGTACGGATTGTATTTTTCTGATCGAATTCTCCCAGATCGTACAAATCGTAAGTCGCATATCCTTCATCCTTTTGTTCATCGGCTTTGTATGCCGGAGGAATCCAGACTGCAGTGACACCTATTTCACTCAGGTGTTTTGCATCGTCTTTGAGTTGTTTCCAAAGGTTCCCGTCGTTTGGCAAATTCCATTCGAAATATTGCATCATTACGCCATTCTTCATATAGATGTTTTTTTAATAACAAGAGGTATAGAGCAATATCGTATACCTCTTGTAATATGTATGAATAAAAGAATGATTTATTTAAGCTTTCTTTTCACCGTATCGGCAGCTTGCTTTACTTCCTTCTTTACATTATCGGCACCTTGTTTGATGTCCTTTTTAGCTTCATTCGCATTTTCCTTTACATTTTCTTTTGTATCGTCCCATGCGTCTTTAGCTTTGTCGGTGCCTTCATCTATTTTTTTAGAAGCTTTATCTGCGGCATCGTTCATTTCTTTTTTAGCTTTTTCCGCATTCCTTTCAGCCTCACTTTTGCTTTTATCGCTACAGGCTGATGAAGAAAGAAGGATACCGGCTACGAACAATGCACCTAAAATCTTTTTCATTTTGATTCTATTAATTTATTATTTTACGAAAGTCATAACTTCCTTGTTATCCTTTCTCAGTATCAATACATTGTTATGTATTTCAAGATCGACTCTGCCTGTGAATGCATTTACAAATTTTGTTTCTCCATCCAGATTATCACATGCCATGCGTGTTGTTACCAACGGCTGAATGTCCAGAACATCATTTGAAAGAGTAAAAACTGTATTGTAAGTATTACATCCTGCACTTCCGGTCAGTTTCCGGTCTACAAAATTGAATAGTAGAGTAGGAATTTTATCTGCATAATCGGACTGAACTTTCTTTCCGTCGATAGACTGTAGCGTCCACACGCCGGCCAGATCAGTATCGGTCAGCGGTTTTGCACGATAGAAAATCAGTACGGGCTTGTCATCCTGCGAAAAGATCAGTTCGCCATTCAGGATAGAAAGCTTGGAAGATTTATTCAGCAGGCTTATAAATAAAGCCTCGTCGCTGTTTCCGTCGCATGCTATATTACCAGAAGTAATATTAGGCGCTTCGAATTTGCCTCCGCCGTAGTTGAATTTACCGTTGAAGGTATTACAGCCGCTATTTCCTGAAACCTGTTCTATGTCGAAGTTGAATGTCAGGTATGGAGTTTTGTTGGTAAATAATTCATAAACATTTCTGTTGTTTATCATTTTCAACATCCATTTACCTTCCAGTTGCGATTTTGCAACATCCTGTGCCGATAGATAACCGAATGATAACAAACCGGTAACCATTAATATGATTGAGAGTTTTAATTTTTTCATAAATAATTATATATCGTTTATAATATTATTCAAGATAAAGAATTACCGCACGGTTCCATTCTGTAACATCGAAAGGAGGATTAGTCTGACCTTCCCAGTTAACCATAACACGGCTCTTGTCTATATTGTATTTACCTGTAATAAGATCGGCAACATTTTGTGCTCTTTCTCTTGAAAGTCTTTCATTAATTGCTGCAGTACCTGTAGCTTTATCAGTATAACCTACTATGCGTACTTTCTTATCCGGATTTTCGCGGAGATATTTAGCAACATTGTATACATTAACTTCCTGATGCGGTTCAACTTTTGTCTTGTTTATAGAGAACAACACAACGTTGTTTACAGGTTCTTCGCTTACCTGAACTTCTTTAATCACTTCTTTAACTACTACTGTAGGTTCAGCTACCTGTACAGGACGTTGAGAAAGTGTTTCTATCTGTGCACGCTGTGCATTGATTCTGTTGTTGAGTTCGTCGATTTCGTTCTGGTCTCTCAATACGGCTTCTGTAAATTTAGATTTAGATCCGATATTGAATACAAGACTGGCAGAAACTGTTCCTAATACGTCGTATCCGCGTTTGCCACCGGCACGTTGATCAAATACGTCTCTCATCAGTTTACCCGACATTTCTATATCCAGAGCAACACGGTCCGAGAAACGGAAACGGTTGATAATACCTGCATCGAAAGTAGCACTGTTTACATGTCCGTGGCGTGTAACAATAGCAGGAACATTTTCATAATCCCATCCGTATGCCCATCCGAAACCTACATAAGGTATAAAGCTATATACTCTATCGGCATTATAATGCATAAGATAATCGGTCATGTTCCACATGAAGTTCATTTCGGCACTTACATATCTTGTGCGCGACATCATCATTGCATCATTATTAAATGTATGGATGTTTGTACCACCAGATAGTTTCATACGCAATCCTGCATAAGGACTCATCCATGTTCCGAACTGGAAGTTAGGAGTTACAGTCAGACGTCTGAAGAACTTAGCGTCTGCATCGTGATCACCGAAATATATGTTTGCTCCGGCACCGGCTCCGATGAACCAGTTATCCCAGAACCCATTCTTAACGAATGTGGTTTTTCTTGCTGCATCGGTACTTATACCCTCATTCTGCTGGGCAAAAGATACTCCTGCGATAAATATTACTAACAGTAATAATGAAATCTTTTTCATATTCTTGTACTTTTTTTATTAAAATGTGAAACCGTATCCAAGAAGAATTACGGCTGCATCTTCATCTGCCATCATGAATTTCACTTCGGCATTAAGATAATTTGTCGGACTTATATAATAGCTGATACCTCCACCAAGGTTGAAGGCAAAGCTTGTTTTGCTACGGGAATCTGTTTCTACTGTAGAACCATCTGCTGCTGTAACTTTTTGTTTTCCCCAGAAGTTATTCTGCATACCGATACCTGCTAACGGGTAAACAGAGAATCTGTCTTGTGGAAAATAAAATACATAATGAGCATTCAGGTTGATATCCAGACCGGTCACTTTGTTCTTAGGGAAGAAAAATGTTACATCCGGTGCCAGGCGTACATTTCTAAGTAGATTGTAACGTCCTTGTGCGCTGAGGCCGAACCTTTCGTAATTTGTCTGATAACCAAGGCTACCCACCATAGAAAAATCACCCGATTGGATTGTTGGTCCCGACTGAGCAGAAAGGCTGAATGTAGCTGCTATAAAAGCTACTAAAAGTAAAATCTTTTTCATAATTTATTGTTTTGATTTTTTTTAATAAAATATTTATTTATCAATTCATTCTTATTTTGATACACACTCATGTGTTAATATTTTTATATAATAAGAGCCCTATTGTGAATTTTTTCATCACAACAACACTTTCTGCTTAATAAATCGGGGGAAAATTTATAAGTGAAGCTATATTAGCTCATAAACTGTATAGCGGGTTTTGATTCCGGTCATCGACCTGTCCTTATGTACCGCTTAATTCATGTCGAATAATAAGTATTAATTCCATATTCAAAATTTTCAAATCAGTAATTCATTAAGAAAATCTGAGCATACAAACTAATAAAATATAACATCGTTACTTATTTGATACTGGATGAAATTTACTACTAATATTTGTGAAGTCAATATTCTCCTGTTATCGATAGTTAAACATTAAGAATAAAGAGTCTGTTCATGCAACTTTTCACTTTAACAAAAAAAGATGATATTATTTGTGATGATTTATTGAACTTAATTATTTAATATTCAATATATTATGGCGGATGAATCGCTAATTCATACAAATATTAATTTACATTTTTTCACAAAACTGCATTTTAAAAAATATGTATTTGCCATTAAAGTTGGATAATGGCATGTAGATTCAGAAATTTCAATGTTTGAAAATGCCTGATAGCGTACTGCTTGAACAAAACTACTATTTCCATTGTTTCAAAGCTGTCCGATTATTGTTATCGGATCAGACTACAATAAGTTTAGTTTTATTGAAAAGTGTAATTAAGATAATCCCCCAATCATACTACACCCGATAGTCGGAACATTGAATATTATTCATGTGATATTTTTTATATAAAATAATTAATTTAATTTTTTTTGTTATGGAAGGACTAGGAATTATATGGTCAATAATTATTGGCGTAGCAGCAGGTGCGATTGCCGGCTGGATTATGCGCGGAACCGGTTTTGGTTTTTTGGTTAATCTGATTGTCGGATTAATCGGTAGTGTATTAGGTGGCTGGATATATAGCCTGCTTGGAATCGGATCGGGCGGAATACTGGGTGTCCTCTTGATGTCGGTAGTAGGTGCAGTGGTACTGTTATGGATAGTATCTTTATTCAGACGAAGTCCCAGAGATTGATACTACTAATAAATTATATTTAAAAGGCAGATAATACTGCCTTTTTTTATTTTATAGAAGTATATTTCCAATAGTATAACTGATTTTTTTATTGTACCTGAAACAATTTCTGAATAATTCCTGTGAAATAAGATAAATTTTGTAGTGCCATAATTAATTTTTTAGTTAAAACGCAGTTTTTGTTTTAACTTATAGTAACTATAAGGTTAAATATTGTCACCAAATTATTTAAAATTAACTATTGTTTAAAGAATTTTATATATGATATTTGATTTAATTAACAAATGTAAAGTTGCTGAGCATAGGGCTGTTTTAAAAACAAAATAACTGTGAAAGAGGCTCATATTACATATTAATAGTAGCTTCTCAAGATAGGAGCTTTATAATGCTATCACTTATTCAATCACTGTTTCGCTATTTTTTGAAAAATATAATTTGAGAAAAGAGATTGTTGTTTTCTTGCTGAATAGATATAACTATTATCTATATATAATAAAGAATAACATATAACAACTATTAAAAAATTTGATGAGGTCAATATAATATAACATTTATATAGGTCATATTGTTTAATTAGCAACATATTAAAACACTAGTGAACAAATGATTATTGCTATTGTTAAAATATCAGAAGCGAAGATAGTTCTGGCGAACAAACTATAAAATATGAAATCTATTTTCTTTTATGGCAAGTCCGATCTCTGTATTGGACATCCGTATTTCTGTATCAGACTTCCAGTTGGGACACAACTGCTGAGAAGTATCAGATTGGTTTTTATATGTCATAATACTTAAATAGGTTTCATGGAGGGCTTAGTTTTAAAAATAAAATAATAGATTATGAATAAGGTTATTTTAAGTGCGGTGGCCGGCATTGCTGTGGGTTATTTTTTCCGTAAGATACGGGATAAGGCTCATCTTCAGGAAGCAAACGAGGAGATAAACGGCGCGATTCACAAAGACAAAAAACATTTCCGGAACATCTTAAATAAAGACAATCAGAAGGCAAACGAATAAATCAATATTTATACCGACAGGTAGTGTGTTAGGTTAGTTTTGTTGTACCGAACAGATTAAAACTGAAACAGAATACTGTCAATACAGTCTTATCAGAAAAACTAATAAGTTATTGAGAATTCGTTGGGGGATGAGTTGAATTCTATAAGCAATAAATTTATAATTTTTTGGATAAGGAATATGGATAGCGTTTCAGTTTTAATCTTCGGTTGCAACAATCCGGATTAGAGAGATTGCCAAAGGGTAGGTAAATTCATTATAATTAAATCAGCCGGAAAAGCATCATATCAAACTGCTGACTTTTAATCATATCTGTCTGACAGCCGGATATATTCACCATGCATATTAACCGTTAATTTATCATCATTGAAAAATATTCTTAATATAAAGGAGCAAGTATCGATATTTCTTATAGGGGAACATTGGACTTTAATATTACAGTTTAGTCACCCTATAGTTTGGTAATTTTATATAAAGAAATATGAAAATAGGTATAGACATTAATGATAAAAGTATAAGTGCTGCATTGCTTACAGCCAACAGTTCGGTAGACTTTATAGAGGAACCGATTTATGGCACAAAAAGGGATTGCAGCAGAACAATCATGGAGAAGGTGCTGAATATTGTACGTCGTTCGGCTAACAAACGAATAAAAGGCATAGGATTGAGTTTACCTTCCAAAATAGATATAAAACGTGGAACAGTCTATGATCTGGTAAAAATACCATATTGGAAGGGGCACCGGATAAAGAAAATTCTCGAAGACGAATTTAATACCCATGTGTGGGTGAATAACGATGCCAACTGTTTCATGCTGGCGGAAAGAACGCATGGTATCTGTAAAAGCTTCAGTGATGCTTTATGCATAACACTGGGGCCGAATGTTGGTACCAGTATTACCGTAAACGGCAAGCTTTTTATGGGCAATAAGTATATGTTCAATCATGCCAAATGCCTGTCGCTTCCCAGTTATGAGTGCATTCGTATTTATAAGGAAAGCTATGTAAGAACTATAGAAGAACTGTCATATATTTGCGAGAGGTATGAAAAAGATGCTTCATACGCATCCAAACAAGAGACATGGGATGAGGTAGGTGTTCTTGTAGGCAGGTTGGTATCTATCATGCTCTGCAATTACGATCCGCAGGTAGTAGTCTTAGGAGGCACTTTGGCAAAATCGTATGTCAATTTTGCTGATGCCATGCATAAGTATCTTGAAAAATTTATTCATCCTCATGTTTTACTCAATCTTATAGTCATTGTATCCACAATCGACCATCCACATGCGTTAGGGGCGGCATCACTCGTAAACCCGCTTTTAATATAACAAACAAATGATTATCAAACAATAAGGCTCAATGTAAACACATTGAGCCTTATTTTTATTGAAAGATTTTTTTTATCTCACCGGTTCTACTCTGAATGAATAACTCAGATTCTGATTTGCCGGAATCATATATTCAGGCAATGGTAGAGGCCCGCAACTTGCATTACCTAACCCCTGCTGGATGCAGTCGAGGCTTAGATAAACTTCCGGTCTACGGATATTATCCAGTTCGAAGTCGTGTTTGGCTTCCCATAGTGCCTGATCTGTGAAATGCAGAACAGTAAAGCCTAACTTATCTTTTGATGAAATCTTCAAACCCTTGTTACTTCCGTTCGTAATGCTTACCCATCTTACATCCTCGCGGTTACCCATGCTTTGAGCACGCACATAACGTTCTTCTTCCATGCCTTTAACTGTAGTAGCGTATTGGCCGAGGAAGGTAGACTGTTTCCTGTCCGAATAGTTTTCGCGCGGGCCGCGTCCGTAATATTGTACATTTTCCATACCTTGAGGCAATACCATCTGTAATCCGAGACGATGAACAATAGAGCCCGCCTGCGGCGAAGCAAAGCTGGCATCTACATCTATCGTGCCGTCAGCATATACTATATATTTTACCATGTACGGTATTTTCACCGGCTTGCCACTGTTGATAGTGGCAGTAGTAGAAGATATTATTGTTACAGACTTTCCATCGGCAGATGGCTGATAAGTAAATATCGGCTTTTCGTTTGTTGTCGGGTAATATTTTTGGTCTGTATATTTATCGTTGTTTACACTGCGGTACCAGTTCAGATCGAAGCCTTTGCCATCATGAAGCATTTCTTTGCCGTCGTACTGCAATGACGTCATCATACCTGTTTCCTTGTTGAATGTGGTTTTGAACCTATCTCCTGCAAATGTCAGGTTATCTCCTTGTATATTTGTTGATATATTCTGCATAGAAGAAGTATTGACTTCTGTCAATGCCTGTCTCTGGTTCAATGCGAATTGCTCGGCAGCTACAGTATGGCCTGCCTTTGCCCAATTGGCATCGTTCTTCAGAGAGAAGTATACATTGAGGAAATATTCGCTGCCGGCATCCATATTTCTGTTGTAAGGAACAGTTATGGTAGTCTTTTGATTCGGAGCGAGGTTTATAGGGTCCATTGTGCCTGATTGTACTTTAACTCCGTCTTTCAACAAATCCCATGTAATATTGAATTCATTCAGATTGGTAAAGTCATATTTATTCTCTATTTCAATCTTTCCGGTTGAAACAGATAGTCCTCTGAATTTGATATACTGGTAAATCTTCTTTATTTCCAATAATTTGGCTGTGACTCTGCGGTCCGGGGTAGTAAGCCCGTTACATACGAAGTCGAAATCGTTCGGTTTATCTCCGAAATCTCCACCCATGTAATACTGGTTGTCCGGTTTACCCTGCATGTTTATTCCCTGGTCTACCCAGTCCCAAACGCATCCGCCGATCATACGCTGCGATTTATTTTCTATATAGTCCCAGTATTCGGCAATATTTCCCGGAGCATTTCCCATCGAGTGAACGTATTCGCAAAGGAAATACGGCTTGTCAGTATCTTGTTGGTCGAAAGCAGCCATACGTCTCAGGTCAGGATACATATGAGAATCAATATCCGCAGCGTCGTTCTTTCCTTCGTAATGTATCGGGCGTGACGGGTCGAGTTGCTTAGCCAGCTTATACATTTCATAGAAGTTATCACCGTTTCCGCCTTCGTTACCAAGTGACCAGAAGATAATAGACGAGTGATTCTTATCCCGTTGTATTACTCTGTCTATCCTGTCTAAGAATGCAGGAATCCAGCTAGGCATACCGCTGATGGAGCCATTGCCGTGATTTTCCAGATCGGCTTCATCCATAACATACAATCCATAATAGTCATACAGTGCATACATACGTGGATCGTTAGGATAATGGCTTGTGCGGATCGTATTCAGGTTATGCTGTTTCATCATAAGGATATCCTGTATCATGGATTCAACCGGTACAGCTTTACCAAATTTAGGATGAATATCATGCCGGTTTGCTCCTTTGAAGAACACCTGCTCATTATTTACATAGACGCGCTTATTCTTTATCTCTATTTTGCGGAAGCCGAATTTAGAAGACATGGCTTCAATTACTTTCCCACTGTTGTCTTTCAGGGAAACGACTGCAGTATACAGGTTCGGTTTCTCGGCAGACCACAAAGCGGGATTGCTGATAGTGGTTTGCAGGTCATAAGCCTGTTCCTGTCCGCCTTTAAGAGACTGTATTGCTTGTGACAGGTTAGCCACCTCTTTGCCTGTTTTGTCCAGTAAGGATATATTTACAGTAGCAGGCTGTGAGTTCTTTTTATGATAATTCTTTACAGATGCTTTTACCTTGAATGCTGCCGAACTGTAATCATCTCCCTTGAATTCCGATTGCAGGAAATAATCGCGCACATGCACTTTAGGTGTAGCGAAAAGGAACACATTACGGTGGATACCGCTCAGGCGGAACATATCCTGATCTTCTATGTAGCTGCCGTCTGTCCAGCGGTATACTTCGGCTGCGATAGTATTCTCGCCTGTTTTTACAAAATCGGTAATATTGAATTCGGCAACATTATTAGCTCCCTGACTATATCCTACTTTCTTACCGTTTATCCATACATACATGCCACTATATACTCCGTCGAAATGTAGGAATATTTCTTTCCCGTCCCAATCGGCAGGAATAGTAAAGTCGCGACGGTACGAGCCTACAGGATTTACCTCTATCTCATTTGTGTAACCTTTCTGCGGCTGTATAAACGGCGGATTGTTTTTGAAAGGATAAGTTATATTCGTATAGATAGGTGTGCCATAACCGTGCATTTCCCAATTGGAAGGAACAGGGATCTCTTTCCACGAAGAAACATCATAATTCATCTTATAGAAGTCTACAGGACGTTCCGACGGTTTCTTCACCCAGTTAAATTTCCAGTTACCGTTTAGTGACCTGTATAATGAAGATGCAGGCTCTTCCCACGGCTTATCGAATGTCTTATCGGCTTTCAGGCTCTCAATAGAAGGGAACGGATAGTAAGTCGCATGTCCCGGTTCTTTGTTGATAGCGAAAATAGTTTCGTTTTCCCAGTCGTATTTGCTTTTCTTTTGTTTCTCTTCTTTCGGCGCCTTTATGTTTGCAGGCACCAGCCTCCATAATTGAGACGACATAGGAAGTTGAGAGATTTGCGCACCTTCTGCATCTTCTCCGGTGAAAGCGATTGCCATACCGCTTCTCCTGTGGCTGATTGCATATGCTCCCGTTCCGGTAACTTCAATTTTCCATTGCTGATTCGAATTTGCATTATTGGTATCCCACAATATAACAGGATTGCCATTGCCTGTAGTAGTATTGGCATTATCGATTCCTTTGTCGATAAACGGATTGCTTATTGTATAAAATCCGTTGTGCAACTTTACGATTTTCCAAACCTGCCCTTTGCTGTTTCTGTCATTCTTTGCAAGGTAAAGGTTCGCTAAATTATCGGATACATTACGGTTGTCGACAACTAAGCCCGAGGGGCTTACCAGCTTATACAATACATCAGGATTTATTTCCTGTGAATGCATCTTTGTACTGCCGAACAGCAGGCCGAGCATTAGTAATAGATTACAGATTGTTAGTTTTTGCATGTAGATTAATTTTTTTGGTGATTCCAGGTTTATTTATCAGGGTTTCAAAGATAATTCTTTAACATTTTATATTCAAGAAACTGAGGATATTTCTCGTCTTTTTGTATAAATAATTATTAAAGGACAGGCGCATGAACTTATTATCTCTTAGTTAAAGGAGTTGTTCATCCTTTTCAAAATCTTCGCGTGTCTTTATCACAAGTGATTGGTTCACACAATCCCATATACTTACATAGTTTTGCGACATCACAATGTGTTGTTTCCATCCTGCAAATTTTGCATACAGCATCAGCGTACATATATCGGTGGGGGTTATAAATTCATTTGTTCCTATAGCGTGAGAATGTACAGAGGCTACAGCTTCCTTTTCATCATCGAATTTTACGGGAATGAGGTTGCGGTGCAGTTTTTCTTTCTCTACGAGATTGTTATCTTTATCGAACACCATCAGGTAATCGTTGCCGAAAAGGACGACACCTGTTACTTTCGGGGCGGTAAGTGCATAGACAATTTTTTCCCCGTCTTTGTTTGTAGGAATAAGGTTCAGGCTCGTATTATTATAAGCCTTGAACAAAGTATCCTGCTGGATTTCTTCAAAAGCTTTGGCCCTTATTGTATATAATTCTTTCTCAAACTTTTTAAAATCCCTTTCTTTAAAATCTATTGTTGCCGTTTCTATGATACTGATGTCGCCGAAAGAAACAACACCGAGTACCCGTGGCTTTTCTCCTTTCGAAAAGAAGAGGCATTTAGGCCTGTTCTTATCCATAAATGAAAAATAGCCGCCTATTCGCCGAGGCTCTTTAAAGCTTTTATTAAATATGTCGGTTCCACTCCATGCCGCCATTTCCAGCTGATACAGATATTTCCCTTCGGCAACAATCTCTTCGGCTACTTTAGTCAGATCCAACTGCCCAAAGGAATTTAGTGAAATCAACAATAGCAGGAGGCTTAATAGTTGTTTCTTCATTTTTTACCTAATCTTATATTATATTTCATAGCAGGCGAAAAATAATCATTCGAAGATAAGACTTATATTTTTTCAACAGAAATGTTCTCTCTCAGATTTTGTAATTATTCGGAGAGATTAACATCATTATCGGATTTATTTTTATCTATATTATGATGATAATTAAAATATTGAATAATATATTGTGATATTTTTAAAGACAAGGTTACTAATCATATTAAAATCGTAAGTATTGAACAATTAATCCGAAATGAAAATTAATGGCAAAGGATAGGAATAAAGAAGAATTTCTTGATATTCTGGAAAATAATATAGGTATAATTATTAAAATTTCAGGAGCTTACGCGCAAATAAAGCAAGACAGGGAAGACCTGATAAATGATATTATTTTCGAATTATGGAAATCTTATACAAGCTTTCAGGGTAACTCGAAAATTTCAACATGGATTTACCGCGTTACTTTAAATATTTCGATGAATTACAAACGGAAGAATATAAAAAAACCGGTGTTTTCTTCATTGAATGAACTGAAACAAAATGATATTTCAATATGGCTACAAACAGGACAATACGATTTTTCGGAGCTGGAAATTTTATACAATTGCATCGATAAGTTGAATGAAATGAATAAAGCGATCATCCTGCTCTATCTCGACGGCAATTCCTATGATGAAATATCAGAGATAACAGGAATTACAAAAACGAATGTCGGTACGCGAATCAACAGAATAAAAGAGGAAATAAGAAATTTAGCAACATCAAAAAATAAATAACATGGAACTTACACAATTAGAAAATATATGGCAGGAGTACGATAAGAAACTTTCGGAGAATACCCGCTTGAATAAAGAGATATTAAAGAAAATGCTGACCGATAAACCGGAAAAGCGGTTAAACCGGATGAAACTAAAAGCAAATTTCAGCTTGTTTTCTCCTGCAATTCTTCTGGTTATAGTATTGATATCCGGTATTCAATTTCAGACAGGTATAAATTTCTATATAGGATTGGCTCTTTTTTTGGTCGTATATATAATGACATATGTATGGGACGTCAGATATTTCTCCATGCTTCGAAAAATCAGCTTATCTGATATTATTCTTATTACTAAGAGAAAGCTTGCAGAACTTGAAAAATATAGAATCAGAACGACGCGTATACGTTATATCCTCATGCCTCCGGCTATCGTGGGTGTATTCCTTATGCTTTTCCAGATACCGGTATTTAGTACAAGATTGATAACAATGTTCGTATTAATGTTTCTAGTCTATATTTTATCCATATATTATTGTTTCAGGTATACGATATATGAGGAATTTAAGAGGCTTAAGGCAGAGATTGAAGAGATAGAGAGCATAGAAAAGAATAGCGAATGAGATTAATTGAAAAATCTGTTACTTTTGTTACCTTTTAACTAAATATGGTTAAAAAATGCAAATAAATTAAGGATGATCCATTGTATAGGTGTCGTAAAAGAGGTATTAATTGTTCATTGTCAATTATTAATTTACTTCTGTTACTTTTTAACAATTTGCAATTAATCAACTGATAGAATTTTTAAAGTAATTCTTTATTTATTGAATACTAATTTGTTAAAATAAATTTTTAATACTTATTTTACATGATCTAATATCACATTACATTATGAAAAAAACGTTATCTATTCTAATTCTATGCTTTTTTAGCTTTACAGTGCCCGCTCTGTATGCAGAGGTGAAGCTGCCGCACATTTTTTCGGACAACATGATGTTTCAGCGAGATAAACCCATAAATGTATGGGGATGGGCAGATAAAAATGAAAGTGTCGAGATCAGCTTTATGGATCAGAAGAAGAAAGTGAAAGCCGACAAAAACGGTAAATGGACTGTTACGCTTTCTCCTGTAGCCTACGGCGGGCCTTACACGATGGATGTCAAGGGTAAGAACAACAGTATTACACTGAAAAATATCCTTGTCGGTGAAGTATGGCTTTGTTCCGGTCAATCGAATATGGAGTGGCAGGTGAAAAGTACAATGAACGCTAAAGAAGAGATCAGTACTGCCGATTATCCGCAAATCAGGTCTTTCAATGTTGTGAAGGATATGAGTATGAGGCCTAAAGATGATCTGAATGGAACATGGGAAGTTTGTTCTCCTGAGACTGTTGGTGATTTCACGGCAGTAGGTTACTTCTTTGCCCGCAAGCTTTATCAGGAGCTGAATATCCCTATCGGCATCATCCATTCATCGTGGGGAGGTACGGATATTGAAACATGGACCAGCCCCGATTCTTTTGCCAAACTGGGAAATATATTTAAAGACCGGTATAAGAATGTGAATATAACAGACCTCGATAAGTCTGCCAAAGATAGCGAAGAAGGTAAAAAAGCCTATGAGCAAGCCTTGCAAAATGAGCAGGGTATGAAAGAACAGTGGTTCAGTCCGGCCTATAATACCAGTTCTTGGAAAAAGATGCCTGTTCCGGGATTGTGGAAAGGAGAGGAAGCTTCGTTGGATGGTACTATATGGTTCAGGTACGCTATTGATTTACCTGCAGATATTGGCGATAAGGAAGCAACATTAGAGTTCGGGCCTATCGATGACAATGACATAACATGGGTGAATGGCATTAAAATAGGAGAAACTTTCGGGAGCAATACCGACAGGGTATATAATGTTCCTGCTAATGTGTTTAAAGGAGGACAAAATACTATAACGGTAAAGATTACCGATACCGGCGGTCCCGGCGGTTTTTGGGGCAAGCCGGAAACTTTAGTATTGAAAGCAGGAGGCAAGTCTTATCCTTTAGCAGGGGATTGGGCTTATAAAGTAGGAGTGAATAAAAAGGATTATAATATTGTCGACTACTCTCCTAATATGTATTCGTCATTATTGTACAATGCTATGATAAACCCTGTCATTAAGTTCGGCATCAAAGGAGCGATATGGTATCAGGGAGAAAATAATGCCAGCCAAGCCTATAACTACCGCACTCTGTTCCCTAATATGATAAACGACTGGAGAACTAAATGGGGTTATGAGTTCCCGTTCTACTGGGTGCAACTGGCAAACTTTATGGCGAAGGATGCAGAACCTAAGGATAGTGATTGGGCAGAACTAAGGGAAGCACAGACAATGACCTTATCGTTACCGAAAACAGGCGAAGCAGTAATTACCGATATAGGTGAAGCTTACGATATTCATCCGCGCAATAAACAGGATGTGGGGCTTCGTCTTGCTCTGAATGCATTGTATAAAGATTACGGCAAAACCGACGTGGTATATTCCGGCCCTACATTCAAAGCTATGGAAATAAAGGGTAATAAAGCTGTAATTAGCTATGACAATATAGGTAAAGGATTGAAGACTACCAGCAAATACGGCTATGTGGAAGGCTTTGCTATTGCCGGATCGGATAATAAGTTCGTATGGGCAAAAGCGTATATAGATGGAGATAAGGTTGTTGTGTATTCTGATAATATATCCAATCCTGTATCAGTACGCTACAGTTGGTCGAATAATCCGGATGTGAACCTTTTCAATGTAGAGGATTTGCCGGCAGCACCGTTCCGTACAGATAAGCAGAAAGGTATCACACAAAGAGATTGAGTTCACTATTGAAATAGAAATCGCCCCTTTACAAGATGTAATGGGGCGATTTTGTATCCGATAGAACTATTCTGCTTATTTTGCAGCTAGGAACATTGCACTTTCTACAGACTGGCGAAGAGCTAAAACACCATTGTTTGAAAGCTCTACACTACGTTCTTTTCCGTCAGGGAGATAAACGATAGCGTTCTTCTCATCTTCGAACTTAAGTATCTTTGTAGATTCTCCGTTTGCGACAGCGCTCCATGTGTTTGAAGCTTTGTCATATACAAGTTCCATTTCTTGTCCTTCTTCATTCTGTATCTTGTATCCATTGTCTAAAGTTTCAACTGTATAGACTCCGTTTTCTCCATTTACTTTCTTTACTATACCCGCTTCTACAGGATTCTCTCCCGACCAGAACTCAATCGAGTTGATTACAAGGATATCGGCCAGTATACATACTTCGTAAACAGGCACAATCCATAGAGCAAAGAAAATCACTTCGTTAACGAACTTGTTGTCTATTGTCTGATTCCAAGCCAATACTTTCTTAGATAAGTTGAAAGAACCGATGCATGAACTGAATAATAGCGCGCCGGCTAATGTGATTGTAGCTACTGATATAAATCTCTTTTTCATAAATTTGTGTTGTGAATTATTAAACATCATAACAAAGATATAATAAAACAGATTAAAAGGACCTAATATTCACTTTTTATTGCGTGGGTGATGCTCGATGATTTCCTGCCGCAGATACTCCCTGTCCATATGCGTATATATCTCGGTAGTCGTAATCTTTTCATGTCCCAGCATCAGCTGTATTGCTCTGATATTTGCCCCGCCTTCCAATAAATGGGTGGCAAATGAATGACGGAATGTATGCGGACTTATCGTCTTTTTTATCCCCGCCATATCTGCATACTGCTTTATAAAATGGAAGACCATAATACGCGATATGGCAGTTCCCCGTTTGCTGAGGAATAAAATGTCTTCAGAGCCTTTTTTAACTTCTGTTTCCCGGCGATAGTATAAATACTTTTCAATCTCATTTATCGCAGCAGGAGATATAGGTACCAGTCTTTGCTTGCTACCTTTACCTTCTACCTTTATAAAGCCTTCATCGAAGAACAGGTCTGAAAACTTCAGTTTAGTCAACTCGGAAATGCGAAGTCCGCAACTGTAAAGTACTTCCAGTATAGCCCTGTTTCTCTGTCCTTCTTTGGTAGACAGGTCTATGACCGACATTAGCTTTTCTATCTCATCAAGTGAAAGTACGGTAGGGAGTTTAAGTCCTATCTTCGGCGTTTCCAGCAATTCTGTCGGGTCTGTTTGCATATATCCGTCCAATATGAGAAAATTATAGAAAGATTTTATTCCCGATATTATCCTTGCAACCGACCGTGCATTTATGTCCAGATCGTAAAGTTGGGCGATGAATTGTTGCAGATCATTCAGTTTCACATCTTCAACTTTCAGCCCTTCATTCTCGAGAAAGCCTGACAGTTTTTCCAGATCGGTCATATAGGCATCTATTGAGTTAGTCGATAGAGACCTTTCGAGAAGTAGGTAATTCCGGTATTTCTTAACTATATTATCTTTTGTTGTCATTCCTATCCGAATATGCTTACAAATATATATCTTTGTAAGGTGAGTTTCACCATTAGCGGTTTAATCTCTTTATAGTTATGGGAATTTTCAGGACAGTATTCAATTATCTTATCAGCAGATATACAAAAGTACAATTATTGATAATTGTAGCCATCGTCGTTTTCGGCTTTTTTATCAGCGAGAGCAGTATTTTTGCACGCTTCAGCTACGATGCCAAGATAATGGAGCTTAACGACCAGATAGAGCATTACCGCGAAAAGACAGTCGAAGATAGGCAAAAATTACAGGAGCTTCAGTCCGACAAAGACCATATAGAAAAGTTTGCCCGCGAAAACTACCTTATGAAGAAAGCAGATGAGGATGTTTTCATTATAGAATGAATTTTTGATGAAGATAAATCCTAAAGTAAAAAATACGATCTTCCAGATATCGGCGCTTCTTATTCTTCTTGCTGCTGTCATCTACAGTCTCGATGTTACTATAGCCAAATATGTAATGGCAACAGGCGTGTTGGGATTCACGGTTACAACTATCACTACACCTTATCCCGGAAAAAGTATCAGGGGGAAACGTCTTTTTAATATTCAGGTATTTGCTTTAATACTCATGATTGTTTCTACCGTTCTTCTCTTTAAAGACATTAGCGGCTGGGTTGTAACATTACTTATCGCAGCTGTTCTGACTCTCTATTCGAATATTGCTATGTCGAAAGTCTATAAAAAAGAACAAGAAGAATAGTTTCAATTACTGATTCATGTTAATTATAGGCTTCAGGTAAAGCACATAATTTTTGAAATCAAAGACTAAAGTAAAGTTCTCAAAAAAAGTACATCCTATAAGATTATCAATAGTTTTACCTTTTGATATTATTTCAATATTCTCAGTTATACCAATATTCTTATTACATATATAGTTACTACCGATTTTTACAGTGTCGGCTAATAAGAAATGTCCGGTAAATTTTTTCCAGCCGGAATAAATTCCATATGCTTTCTCTGATTTAGTATAATCTAAGTCAGGAAAAACTCCACTATGCGACAAGAATGTACTATTAAATCCTGTATCAATAAGCGATAACAAGCTTATACTTTTGCCTTGGATACTTATGGTTACAGGTACATATATATCTTTGTCTTTTTTTATAATAGGAACACTTTCGTACCCTTGCAGATCATCTGTATTATCCAATATCCTTATGTATTTTTGATTAAAGGAAAGTTCCATTATTGTGCCCTCGAAAAAATTCCATCCTAACAAAACTCTTGGTGCGGAAAGATCGTCGTCAGGGGTACGTCTTCCAATATTCCAAGATACGAACTTGACTCGTTCCGTAAATATTTCAGAATATCCACAGGTTGCTACGCTCAAGGAATCTTTATATTGTAAATATTTTTTTTCTAAGCTCTTAGGGAAAGTTACTCCATCTGCCCCCGTATCGAATATAGCAAATAGTGTATCCTTTCCGTTTATGCATATATCAAATGATATTATTTGCCAATCGTAATCATAACAGATTGGGATTTCGATACCTTGAAAAGGGATGTCTTCCTTCTCGGTTGAATTCTTCTTTTGTGTTTCTTTTGATGAGCAGCTAAAAGAAATAAACGAAGTGCTTAGTATTAAGATAATATATATCCATTGTTTTTTCATTTCAGTATAGAATAGTATTTTAGGCATTAAAGAGATAGAATATATTATTTACTTTCGTATTTCAAATCTAACAAAATTATTAAATAATTCGTTCTCATTTTACCTTATTTTATTCCCAGAATGGATAATGTGCCGGTTTTTAAAGAATCACCGGCTAACAGCTTCCTCAATATAGATAATCCAAAACTCTGCTCCTAACAAAAAAAGCACTATATTTGATACAAATAAATATCACAATATATGATAGCTAAATCAGACTTGAAACTGGCGGTACTTATCGATGCCGATAACATCCCGTATTCGAATATAAAAGGTATGCTGGACGAAATCACAAAATTCGGAATACCTACGATCAAACGTATTTACGGCGACTGGACGAAGCCGACGGTTTCAGGCTGGAAGCAACCTTTACTTGAGCATGCAATCACTCCCATTCAGCAATATAGTTATACTACAGGCAAGAACGCTACTGATTCAGCTATGATTATCGATGCAATGGATATTTTGCATAGCGACAAAGTCGATGGCTTTTGCCTCGTATCCAGCGACAGCGATTTTACACGGCTGGCAGTAAGGCTTCGCGAATCCGGCATGTTTGTGCTGGGAATAGGGGAGAAGAAGACGCCTAATCCGTTCATCGTTGCCTGTGATAAATTTATCTACATAGAAATAATTGAAGATTCCGACAGTCAGCAGAATACAGTCGATTCGGAAGCTCCTGTAAAAACGAAGAGCCCTAATATAGAGCCTGTAAACAAAAAACTTCTTCAGTTGCTGAAGAGTACTATCCGCGATGTGGCAGATGATGACGGATGGGCTTATCTGGGTGAAGTAGGTAACCTTATAATGAAGAAACGCCCTGATTTCGATGCACGTAATTATGGCTTTCCTAAGTTGACTCCTCTTATAAAATCGCAGAAAAAGGTGTTCGAAATCGATGAACGGGATATTGATAAGAGCCGCACAAAACTTATTTATGTAAAAGTAAAAGAATAGGCATTTACAGTCTGTTTTCCAACTTCAATATCATTGCTTTATTTTCTTTATTTTGTAAAAAATAAAGATCAGGAAGTATATAAGCAATAAGGCAAAAGTAAGAGCAAGTCCTATGCCTTTAAGAACCGTGCATGTGGAGGAGAACTGATACAAGGCATATGAAATATCGGGATAACTGTATAGCATAGCTCCCACACTTATATTCTCCCCATAATCGGCCAACCCGACAAATACAGGAACAAAGCAAGTGTAAAATACGGGCTTGTTATATAAGCAATCGGAAGGTTTTAACAGGGATGCAATCAATAAGACAAAAGCAGGAACGTAGGTTAACGGAAAAGCTAGGTCGAGTGTCAACTGAGGGAAAAGATATGTATTACGTCCGGCTTCGCCTAGTGTGTCCAACAATTTCAGAGCATAGTCATAACTATAGCCGGAAGTCATCATATCGAATATGGCCATTCCTTGCGCATAGTGTGCAATCAGAGGAATAGTAACTCCGATCATCAAAAAATAGATTACAAGCGCAGGTAAAACAAATACAAGTATTTTTCTGCCCGAAAGATTTCTGGTTATCAACTTTTTCATTATTGTTCCAACTCAAATTTTATATATCGAAGATAGTTAAAATACATAATTACTGCCTCATGCTATCAGAAACAATATTCTTTTTCCGGGGAAATAATATGTTATTATATCTTAAAAAAATAATTGGATATTTTACTGAATTTATATAAATCAGCTTTTTTTTGTATATTGTAGAGAATCAACTATACAAATCAAATATTTAATGAAAGATGGATAGAGTATTGAAATCATATACTCTCCATAATTTCCTTTCTATTCCTCAAATTTCTTCACTGTCGGAAGAAATGATAAGGGATATCGAGATTGTTGGAAGAGTATTACCATTTAAAACGAACAACTACGTAACTGACGAACTGATAGACTGGACAAACCTTGAAACCGATCCTATTTTCACGCTTAATTTCCCCCGCAGGGGAATGCTCGATAAGAAACATTATAACGCGATTGAACGATTATTGCAGGAAAACGCAGATGAAGAAATTATAAAACAAAAAGTACAGCAAATACGCCTTTCTCTCAATCCTAACCCTGCCGGACAGGAGCATAATGTTCCTTATTTGGGAGAGATAAAGTTGAAAGGTATTCAGCATAAATATCCCGAAACGGTATTGTTCTTTCCCAGTCAGGGACAGACCTGCCATGCATATTGTACGTTTTGTTTCCGGTGGCCGCAGTTCTCGGGGATGAACGAGCTGAAATTTGCCATGAAAGAAGCCGACCTGCTATTTAAATATCTTCGCCTGCATAAAGAGGTTACCGATATCCTATTTACAGGAGGCGACCCGATGATAATGAATGCTGCTGCACTGGAAACCTATATCAAGCCTTTGCTGGAGCCCGAATTCAAGCATATACATTCCATCCGTATCGGAACCAAGTCGCTTGCTTACTGGCCTTATAGGTATCTGACTGATAAAGACAGTGATGATATTATACGCCTATTCGAACTGATTATCCGCTCAGGAAGAAATCTTTCAATACAAGCCCATTTCAATCACCCGAAAGAATTGTCTACCGATGCGGTAAAAAAGGCAATATCCAGAATACGTTCCACAGGAGCGCAAATAAGGACACAATCGCCGCTGTTGCGTCATATAAACGACAAGCCCGAATTATGGTCCGAAATGTGGCGTAAACAGGTCGATCTGGGTTGCATACCTTATTATATGTTTATTGCACGTGATACGGGATCGAAACATTATTTCGAACTGCCGCTGGACAGATGCTGGCAGATATTTCGCAGGGCATACAGGCAGGTAAGCGGACTTTGCCGCACTGTCAGGGGCCCGAGTATGAGCGATCATGCGGGTAAGATACAGATACTGGGAGTGCAGGAGATAAGGGGCGAAAAGATATTTGTACTTCGGTTTATTCAGGGACGTAACCATAAATGGGTCGATATTCCTTTTTTTGCTCAATACGACCCTAAAGCTACTTGGTTCAATCAGTTGAAACCGGCTTTCGGGGAAGAAAGATTCTTTTATGAAGAGCAACGCAGTAAGCTTGAAATAACTAAACCGTTCTTATTCGAATAAAAAAGGGCAGCGGATAACCCGTTGCCCTTTTCGTGTATTATATATTCATTTATTTGCTTAAAGTCTGTATCGGATATTTGTTACCCTTATAGCTTTTCAGTATAGCGCGGGTAGACCCGATATTAAGTTTCGAATCGAGACGTACAGGCATACGGTTGTTATCGTTTGTAATATATACTTTCATAGCTTCTTTCATGTCGCTGAAAGCGTCGTCCATAATGCTTAATGTAAGTTTTATACAGCTGTATTTTTTATCATCGTTTGCTTCGACGGTTTCTACTCCTTCGTATGCTATAATCATACTTACTTTTTTCTTACCCGAAATAAAGTCCACTTTGGTAGTCTGCCCGTTTTTCATTGCAGAAAAATCGAGCGTACGTGCATAGAAAACTACACTCATCATATCGTACATACATGTCTGGGAAGTCAGGGTTTCATCGAATTTGAAATCCCCGTTTTTATATCTTACAGCATTGATGCTGATATTATCCCCGCTGTAAGTATATTTTACCCTTTCCTTTGTATAATCTTTTCCCTCGGCAGCATTCTTGATATACGCCAATGGTACAAGGTCTTTAGTCATATAGCAGGATAATGTATCGCTGAGGCTGAACAGTTTTCTGACAGTTCCTGTAGACTGGGCATGTAATGTCATCTTAAGAGCATCGATATTGTCATATCTTTCCGCTACGGTTTTCAGAGTAGAAAACCCGGCTTTGGTATGGATAAGTCCGTACTTGAAATACAGGTCGTAAGTCATTTCTTCACCCGCCTGAAAATAGATGTTATTCAGCTTACATTTACCTTGAGCCTGCATCTGCAACGAGATGAAAACCGAAAGTATCACTATTGTTCCTATAATCTTCTTTACCATAATTCTCCGTTTTTTAGTTAATTAACCGCATCAGTATCTGTTACCTGTCGAACCTCTGCTACCTCTTGTCCCGTATTGGGAATCATTGTCCATATTTGGGTTCATAGAATTTCGTTCCCTGTTTCTGTCTCTTTCCTGCTGGTTCTCCTTCGCTTCTTTTTCTTCGAGTTGTTTCCGTTTCGAATCTTTCTCCTGAGGCTTCTGTTTGGTTATCTCCAGCGGTTTTTGATTAGCCAGATTAGCCGGATCAATTACCCATGCCTCATCGTCATATACCTCCGAGAATGCCCTGATTTTGTATTCTTTAGGTGAATAGCAAACCAATTCGGGTTGTATTCCTTTTTCAAAATCTCCGGTATCCCATACACCGTTATTATTCGCATCCAGTATTATTCGCACATAATACGATCCGGGATCGAGATCCCTGAATACAGCAATGTTATCTATGACTCTAGTTTTGCGAATTGGTTTATCCGACTTGTCTAAAAGTTCCATAAAAGATGTTACGGAATCTACACCGGCCACCCTGATGGCTAGTTGTCCGTACTGGTCTTCGGCTTTTACTTTAAACTTCTGTTCCAGCTTGTTATTCCATAGGCCGTATATACTGTGTATGGCTGCTGAATCTATCTGTATTAGGAATTCGTTGCCGTAGCCCCATTTATGTTTTATTGTATACTTCCTCGGATTTAAGGAATCCGATTCGAGTTGCAAAGGTAAATCATAATAGACGCTGTCTCGTAGTTGCTGAAACTTTATTTTGGCAGCCAAAGAATCACTGATAATAGGCTCATCGAAAACCAAGGAAATATTTTTGTATGTATCCCAAGTAGAGGAGAGGTTATTTGTTATATTCAGGAAAGTAATTTCCGGTTCTTCACCGTCTTTCTTTTTCTTCTCCTTTTCTTTTTCTTTCTTTTTATCGTCTTTGACATTCCTGCGGGTACGGTCTACAAACCTTAAGGTATCGGTTACTGGCATCGATTGATTCAGCGTGTCGGTTTTAAGATAAGTTATCTGGAACGACAGCGTGTCGGTTGCCATTATTTCCTTATCTTTTATCCAGTATGTAAGCGTATCGTTCTTAGGCGTTCTCTCCAATACATACCAATCTTTATCGCCGTCGAAATTCAGTGGTTCCAAGTCAGGCAATTGTGTAGGCGCACCAAAGAAGATGGATAGTTTATTCCCGATACGCTCATGTTTTTGCAGAAACTGTCGCTGAAAACCCGATTTGAATGACCGCAGGATGATATTATCGGGAAGAAAGCGTGTGTATTCTATAGTTGTAACCGTATCTATCAGTTTCTTCTCAGGATCGGTATATGTGGTATCGCTGCGCATAGCCCTTTCCGAAGCGGGTTCGATAATGGTCTCCATAAATGCAATGGCTTCCGCCGGATTGTCATACATATAATCCCTGTTGGAGTCATCGAGGGCATACAGCCTGTATTTGCCGGGGGCAACTCCGCGGATGGTAAATGCGCCCACGTCATTAGTCCGTGAAATACGTTCGAATTTTGTTCTGGTAAATGCCGTATCGTTCAGATTGGAATGCAGCCCTACATATATACCTTTTACAGGTTCCAGATTGTCGGCTGTGAGCACTTTCCCCGATACTGCCATAGAGTCAACAATATCACCCGTTGAAAATGAATAGGAAAAATTCTCGATCGGGTTATTTTCGTTATTGTCTACTATCGAATTGGTGAAGTCGATTGTATATGTCGTATTTGGCAGTAAAGTATCCCTTAATTCAACATTCACCTTGCGGTTTACGGTATTAATAACCGGAAAAGATTTTTGCGGCGGTGTAATGATAACATTCTCTGACGGCCTCTCGATAGTAACATTCTCATCGAACTCTATAACTATTTTTCCTTTCGTTACGTTCGTTGCATTAAATCCGGGTGTAGCCCTTACTACTTTGGGTGGTTGAAGGTCGTAATCGCCGCCGGTAGGGGCGGCCATATTAGCGCAGGCGGCTACTATAACGGAGATGGCAGCTAAAACAAGGAAAAGCAAAAGGTTCTTTTTCAGAAACTGTATCATCTGTTAATTAAGTTTTACGCAAAAATACAATGTTTTACACATAAATATATCTTAAAGGACATAAAATAGCTTAATTCTGACCGTACAATCAAATAAACGTACAAACTGTAATATAATTATAAAAGAACATTAACATACCGTAAATAGTTTATCATTGCATCACCGAATCCGCCAGAACAAGCTGGCTTTCATTTCCCATATTAAATAACAAATCGATAATACTCATATTGGAAATAAATCCGAATTTTTGCTCAAATACCTGATAATAAGCGGCAGGACTGAAATTGCTGTCTGACAATTTCCAATCTTTTTTAGGATGTATCAAATCGCGAAGATCGATTTCTAATGCAGAAAAATTTGTTTTATATTCTTTAGTATATTCCATTGCTGGCCTTTCGATATCGAGCAATCCAAGGACTAATTCTTTCAGTTCTTCGTTGAAGTCGAACAAAAAAGTATATTTTTTATGATAAAAGGGATAAAAATCATCCTGATAATATTCGAAAAAAGGAGTTGAATTATATGCCGAAATAATTGCATTCCAGTGCATATGCTGCCAGTTACCATGAACAGCAATCTTTATATCCTTCATCAGAATTTTCTCTTTCGATGAATGCTCTACAGGAATAGATAATGAAATTTCACCGTTTGCAGAAAGTATCGTACAGCGGTTACGGTAAGTCTGTTTTATATAACTGTCACAGCATTCTGTGAAGATGCGGTCTGCAAGCAAAAACTTCGTATAATATTGTACAGGGGCAAGGTATGCTGACGAAAGATAAATATCCATAACTATTCTACTGCCGATAAAAATCTTTCTCTGCCTGTTTCGTCTTTATCTGCTTTGTACCAGACAAACCATGCTTTGCCAATGACACTTTTGAAAGGTACGAAACCTACCGAACGGGAATCGGTAGAGTTAACGGTATTGTCGGATAACATCCAGTAATAATCGTCGGTAAAAGTATATTCTTTCTGTTCAACACCTTTAATCAGGAGTTTTCCGTTATCTATTACTGCTCTTTCCTTAACAAGTTCCTGCATTATAGCACTTTCGTATAAAATAAGATTTTGTCCGGTCAGACTTATAACTGTTCCTTTCGACGGAACCGGGAATGTATAATTGTGCAGGCTGTCCTTACGGAGGGGAATCAAAGTCAGCGTATCTGATAAAGAGCCATTTAATACGAAAGCATCATATTTGCTCATCTGCACGAACATGGAATCGTTTTTGCTCTGAAGGGGTACAACGTTTAGCTGTAGCTTCTCAGCTAAATCTTCGATGTCTTTTTTTGCGGCAGCATTAAAATGATACTCTTCCAGCGAATGGGAAGAGGGTGTATATACCTGTCCGTTTATATTGAAAGCACCATTGTTGAACTCGATCATATCGCCTGGAAGGGCAACACAACGACTAAGCAACAGACTTCGTTTGTCTAATGGCTTGGAGACTTCCAGCGGATTATTAAAAAGGACTATATCGTTTCGCGAAACCGGATTTCCTCCTATACGCTTGTAAGGAATCTGTATAGCTGACGAGTATGATTTAACTCCGAATATATTATCGAATACGAAAGGTATACTTAATAGTGTTATCGGGAGACGTACTCCGTACGCTGTCTTATTAATCAATATTTTATCTCCTTTTTGCAGGGTCGATTCCATCTGTGTAGATGAAACAGAAAAAGACTCTATGAAGAAACAACGTATAACTAATACAACGAGCAAAGTAATAAGAACTACTTTGCCCAGATGTATGTATATGTTTTTCTTTTTTGAAGACATTATTTCATCCTTCAGTATTATGGAGATTATTTTTTATTGCCCGAGGTAAAGAGCCTGTTCCAGCGTATTTTACCGCTAAACCAACCTTTGTCTTTATCGAGAGATAGCCAGATAAACAGCGGTTTACCCACTACATGGTCTTCAGGTACAAAGCCCCATGTACGGGAATCGGCCGAATAATCGCGGTTATCACCCATCATGAAATAGTAATCGTATTTGAAAGTATAAGAGTCGGCTACCTGTCCGTTGATGTATACTTTTCCGTCGCGGTAGTCGAAATCGTTATGCTCATAATTCTTTATACAACGGATATATGCAGCTACTTTATAATCCACATCCGTGTCGAATTTGATAGTTGCACCACGCTTAGGTATCCACAGCGCAGGGAAATCTCCCGGGTCGCTATCTTGCTTATAAGTAATCGGATAAGTAGTCGTTGTAAAACGGCTCTGTGGTTCCATCTGGTTACGCTTCTTCAGATATTCGTTCTGCTTGATGATACTGAGTACATATGGCTTTGCTTTCAGTTCGGCAAGCATTTTCTTTGTCAGGAAAACTCCCGAATAGATATAACCCGGATTTCCGTTATTCGATGATAAACCCAGTTTTTCAATAACAGTACTGTCAGCCCTGCTGATATCTTCCGGTGCGCTTATCTTCGGCATATCGTCTTTGGTGATGCCGAGGTCTTCGAATACTTTCGGTGCAATCGTAGTCCCGTCTGTCTGAACAATGTAGAACAATTGCAGATTTTCAGGATCTTCGAGCGCTTTCCCGTCTATAAATGTTGTATCGTTTCTTAATTCTATTGTTTCTCCCGGAAGTCCGAGACAACGTTTTACATAGTTTTCGCGACGGTCTACAGGACGGTATATAATATCTCCGAAAAGATTTTTATCAGTCCGCACGCGCTCTGCTCCGTATTCTTTACACAAAACGTAATAATCCTGATCCTGCATATTTACGGCTACAGTGTCGCCCGAAGGATAATTGAATACCACGATATCGCCGCGAGTTATATGCCCTGTTCCTGCAAAACGTTTATATTCTAGTTGTGGCTTTTCCAGATATGATTTGAAGCTTGTTCCCGGAAAAGTATGCTGCATCAGCGGCAAAGAAAACGGAGTCATCGGGGAACGAGCCCCGTAACTTACCTTGCTTACACACAGGAAATCTCCGATCAACAGGGATTTTTCCAGTGAAGAAGTCGGTATTTGGTAATTCTGAAAGAAAAATGTATTGATAATCCATACGCCTACCAGTGCAAATACAATGGCATCAACCCAGTCGAGTATCTTTCTCACACTCGGATTTTTGGCATTGCGCCATGCTCCCCATGGTATGAATTTAGTAATATATATATCGATAAAAACAGGAATGAGTATCAGTACTCCCCAGTAACCTGTCCAGATTACAAACAGAATGCACAATACGGATGCCAGAATAGCATAAATCCATTGTCTGGTTCCCGGTTTGCGTTTTTCCTGTCTGGTATCTTTAGATGTATTATTTTCCATATTTCGTTTTAAAAATTTAGCATGTCGTTCATTGTAAGAAATCCTTTCTTACCCTTGGCGAATTCTGCGGCGATAACTGCTCCCAGTGCAAGACCCTTACGGTTTTTGGAGTCGTGTTTGATACTGATTGTATCTACTTCCGATTCATATATGATTTCGTGTATTCCCGGAATCTCTCCTTCTCTGATGCAGTGGATAGCAATATCTTTCGGCGAGTTTTCCGTCTCGAGATTCCAGCTTTCTTTACGGTCGATATTTTCAATAATTCCTTCGGCCAGTGTAATAGCCGTACCGCTCGGTGCATCCAGCTTGTGTATATGATGCGTTTCTTCCATTCTTACCGAATAATCGGGATAATTATTCATCATACGCGCCAGATACTTATTCATTGCGAAGAATATATTTACTCCAAGGCTGTAATTGGACGCGTAAAAGAATGTCTGTCCACCTTCTGCACATGCTTTCTTCACTTCGTCCATATGATCCAGCCAGCCTGTTGTACCCGCAACAACGGGAACATTCGCCGCAAAACATTTCCTGTAATTTTCGATAGCACTGTCGGGAGTGGAAAATTCTATGGCTACATCTGCACTTTTAAATTCCGGCGAATCGAAGTCAGCAATATTGTTTACATCTATAATAGATATGATTTTATGACCTCTCGAAAAAGCAATTTGTTCTATTTCGTGACCCATTTTACCATATCCTATAAGAGCTATATTCATCTCAATTTTTTGTTAATTAATTAAAGCCTACAAATATACATAAAAACTTATTTCCGGACGGCCGTTGTTTCAATTAATAGTCGATTATAAGTTTTTTTATCGAAAGTCATCAAAGTCTTTCCTAACTGTTAGTCGCTCAAAAAGTTAATTTGTTACACGGGGAACGTCTTAAAAAAATGAAAAGAATTTTAACGAATCGGAACGTCCTTTTTATTAGTGCTTTACCGTTGGTTGGATAGCACAATCGACGTTTCCACCTGCCTTTCGGGAATATTCCAGTATTTCTTAAGCAGTATATTTTTTTCTTCTTCCGATACCATGCGGAATCCGTTTTTCAGATAAAAATCGATAGCCCATGTTGCATCTTTCCATGTTCCGATGAGTATAGGCTTGTCCTGTTTTTCGGTCAGAAAGTGTAGCAGTTGTGTACCGATTCCACCTTTGCGTTTTTTTGTACGGACATAGGCATGACGTATCAGTTTTACATCCTTCACATCCTGAATACCCATAACACCTAGAATTTCATTGTTTTCTTCATAACAATAAAACCCGACGCCTTCTTCTATTTCCTTCAATAGTTCATCCATTGGCATATAAGGCTCCTTCCACCGGTCTTCCGGTATCTGTCCTTTATAGGCAATCGCGGCATCGTTTATTATTTCATAGATTGTTTCCGTATCCGAATCGAAGCATTTGCGTATCATAGTCGTTTGTAATTTGGGTTTCAAAAATAGAAAATTATTTGTGCATTATTCTATGGATGCGATTATTTTAAACAACAAGCAGCAAATTATTGTTAATCTATTATTACAAATTACATAAACATAAAAAATATGGATGTTAGAATGATTGAAAATCTTCTGAAAGAGAAAAATTTCAAAGAAGAAAAAGTAGATACCGGAATCAGGTATACATTGGAAAGCGGTAATATAGAATTGATATGCTATGTAGAGCCCAATGTCGAAGTTAATTTTATCAGCCTCTATAAATGGAAAAACAACGACGTAAAAGGAACCTACAATCTCACTATACAGGAATTGAGGCTGACTAAAGATACTTTACAGACAATGTTCAGAAAGACGAAGAACAATATGCCCGAGCATGTCGGCGAAACTGTAAATGTGCATCAGGAATTAGATAAAGTAATAGACGAAATAAGATAAAGATATCTTAAAGATATAAAATAAAAACGGCCAGACTATATTAAGATAATCCGGCCGTTTGCTATATTATTGTTTTACACTCACTTTCCATATTACTTTTGCGGCATCATCACTTACCAAGAGTGAGCCGTCAGGCGTTTCAGCTACACATACAGGCCGTCCGTGGACTTTTCCCTGCTCGGCATCTATCACAAATCCCGTAAGGAAATCTTCAGGCTGTCCGGCAGGCTTACCGTCTTTAAAAGGCACAAATAGAACTTTATATCCCGATAGTACCGACCTGTTCCATGAACCATGCTGTCCGACAAACATCCCGTTACGGTATTTTGCAGGGAATTGATTCCCTCTGTAGAATACCAATCCCAGAGATGCAGTATGAGAGCCCAGCGGTACATCGGGAATTATAGTTTTCGCTACCAGGTCGGGGCGCTGGCCTTTCATACGCGGGTCTTCATTCGCACCGAAGTATGCATACGGCCATCCGTAAAATCCGCCGCGTTGTACATGCGTAGCATAGTCGGGAACAAGGTCGTCGCCCAGTTCATCCCTTTCGTTTACTGCCGTCCAGAGATTGCCCGTTACGGGCTCCCAGTCCATCGGCACCGGATTTCTTAAGCCTGCGGCATAGATTTGCTCTCCGCTTCCGTCGGGGTTAACTTCGAGGATATTCGCCCTGCGGCGTTCTACCTCCATGCCGTGCTCAGCATTGTTGCTGGCCGAACCTACCGAAATGTATATTTTATTCTTTTGCGGATTGGTTATGATATTGCGTGTCCAATGATTATTATATCCGTCTGCCGGCAGGTCGACTATTTTTTCACCGTTGCCGCTAAGTATTGTGTCGCTTGGATTATAGGGATACTTCATCAGTCCGCTTGTATTGGCAATATAGAAATTATTTCCTAATACAAGCATGCCGAATGGTTGGTCGAGTCCTCTTTTATATATATAGCGGCTCTCATACTTTCCGTTCTTGCCCGAGTCGCGGAACATGACGATACGGTTTGCACTGCCGAAATTCTGGGATTCGGTTTTAGCAGTTCCGTGTTTATCGATTTCTACTTTGTTTGGTCTTCGGGTACCCGCTTCTGAAACAAAGATATCACCGTTGGGCGCTACATAAATCCATCTCGGATTGTGGAATCCGTCGGCAAATTTAGTTACTTCGAATCCTGCCGGAGCAACGGGTGTTTTGTCTTTGGGCCAGCCTGTTACTTTGCTGAAATTATTGACGGAAGGTGTTGCATAAGGCGGGGGAAGGTCGGCCTTATTTGTTTGGGAATAAGCCTTGGACATGTATCCCCATGAAATGAATAAACCGCATGAAATAATAAAACTGAATACTGTTTTGTGCATAACTAATTGTTTTTGTTCTTCTTTGCAAACAAAAACGGAGCAAATTATGTTCAGTGCGACGGGATAAATTGATTCCTGTAATTCCTCATAAAATAGGTGTTTATCCCACGGGATAGTTAAAAAACAGGAATGTTAATGGTAAAATACCATAATTATAGGTGAAGATATAAATATAATAGTATATATTAGCTACTTATATTTGTATATAGCGCGGTTTACCTTTTATATCTTTCACTAATACTATACAGAATATGATACCATTATACCAGAAACTGCCGTTCAATAATAACAATTATGTAAACTTCTACAAAGAAGACCTGCCTCATTTTATAGTGCCGATGCATTATCATCCCGAGATAGAAATAATGTACATACTCGAAGGTAAAGGTACACGCTTTGTCGGCGATCATATAGACGAATATGAAGAAGGCGATATTTGTATGCTGGGGCCGAAGATTACGCATGAATGGCGTAATGACGAAGTATATTTCCGTAAAAATGCAGGCTTAAGGTCTTCATGTTTATGTTTATTTTTTACCAGCGATATTTTCGAAAAAAATTTCATAAGTTTACCCGAAATGGAAAGTATACGGTTGTTGCTCGAGCGGTCGCGCCGTGGTATAAAGTTTATGGGAAATACCCGTGCACAAATCGGTAAACTGATGGAAGAGATGGCTGCACAAAACGGAATAAGCAAGATAACCAATTTTATACGGCTTCTGGATTTGATGGCAGTTTCTGAAGAATATGAGTTACTGACCAGTGTCGGATATACAGAATCGGTAAATTCTTCGGACTTCGAGCGGTTCGACAAAATATACCAATATATAATGAAGAATTTCTCCGAACAGATAAAACTTGAAGAGGTTGCCGCATTGGTAGGGCTTACCCCGAACGCGTTTTGCCGTTATTTCAAAGGACGCACCAAAAAGACTTTCGTTCAGTATCTTAACGATATTCGTATAGGGCATGCAAAGAAATTGCTTATAAAAGGACGGATGAAAATATCCACATTAAGTATGGACTGTGGCTTTAATAACCTGTCAAATTTTATTGAACAGTTTAAGCGATCGACTAATATGTCGCCTTCGGAATATCAGAAAAGATTTGGTGTAAAAAACCAAAAAGCGATATGAAAAAGCGATAATGGGTAAAATACCAAAACTATTCGGGAATATCATGGTAGTTTTCCATTATTTCTATTCATAACTTTACAATATGAAATACCCGCTCTTTCGGGATGCTTCATAAGCACAAGAAATTAGTACCATTTGAAACACAAAAATTAACCGGAATGGACAGAAGGAATTTTATAAAAAAGGCAGCAGCTACAGCCCTTAGCGGGGTAGCGTCTATCGAACTGGCCAATTCACATATATCTGCAAATACTTTTTTAAACGAGAAGAAGAATTTTTCTGTTTCGGCAAGAGCTATTACCATGTGGGATTTTTCGTGGCTCGAACGTCGTTGGGCTGGAGCCGGATATGAAGACTGGGATGAAGCGCTAGACCAATTAGCTGAAAGAGGATATAATGCTGTACGTATCGATGCTTATCCGCATCTTATTGCAAAAAATTCTACAAAGAAATGGATGCTGAACGAAGTATGGAACCAGCAGGTATGGGGAAGCCCCGACCTGAATGAAGTGCAGATTCAGCCCAATCTGAATAAGTTTCTTGAAAAGTGCAGAACGCGCGATATAAAAGTTGGGCTTTCCTCTTGGTACAGACAAGATACTGATAATACGGTGATGACTATCACTACTCCCGAAATAATGGCCGACTGTTGGATAAAAACACTGAAGTCTATCGAAGCTGACGGCCTCTTGGATGCCGTGATGTTCGTAGACCTGTGCAACGAGTGGCCGGGGAATCTTTGGGCGCCTTACTTTTCCAGCCAGTATCCGCATGTAGTGTGGGGACAGTGGTACAAGGAAGAATCATTGAAATGGATGAAAACAGCATTGAAAATAATGAAAGAGGAATATCCGGAAATGCCTTTCTTATTTTCTTTCGATTACGGAGATGTTGAAAAATATAATGAAGTGGATACATCGTTCCTCGATCTGTATGAACATCATATCTGGATGGTGCATCAGAACAACAGCGAATTCTACAAGGCGGTGGGGTATAAAGACGGACAATTTTCTCCTCAGGCATATAAAAGTGTAGTAGCAAATGCTGAAAAACTATACAGGGAAAAGCCGCAATACTGGCAGCAACTGCTTGTCGACAAGATTGAACAGATGGCAAAAGTAGCCCGTCAGAATAAGCGCCTTGTGGTAACAACCGAATGTTGGGGAATTGTGGATTATAAAGACTGGCCCCTGCTCGATTGGGGGTGGGTAAAAGAACTTTGTGAACTGGGAACTATTACGGCAGCCAATACCGGAGTGTGGATCGGTATAGCTACAAGTAACTTTTGCGGGCCGCAGTTTGTAGGCATGTGGCGTGATATAGAATGGCATAAAAGACTAACGAATATTATAAAGAATTCACCTATCGACAAAACTATAATTAGTAATAAAACAGTACAGAAATTATTAAAACGAATCTAATATCTAACAATTGACTAGTACCATGAAATGACTGTAGGATCAATCCGGATAAATATTCCTGCAAGTCATTGAAAATTATTAATCTATCTAATTAATTATTTATGAAAAAAAGAAATAGAATTATTTCCTTTAAGGCTCTTTTTGGCTCAAAAAGAATGGCTCTTATTCCGGTTTTTCTGCTTATATTCAGCCAGTTATTGTTGGCGCAGAGTGGAAAAAATATTTCAGGAAAAGTTGTTTCACAGGTAGATGGAAAAAACGGTAAAAACGACCCCTTAAAAACGGCAAAATCCGTTACTTTCGTTACTTTTTAACTATATATAGTTAAAAATTGTAAAGTAGCTGAGGCTTATAAATGATTAACTGATGTTATCGCCTTGCGTCATTGGCACATTTTCATATTTACTAATTAGCACATTGATTTCTGTTACTTTTGTTACCTTTTAGCTATAATTATTTGAAAATAAAATAAATACAAAATATCATGAATAACAATAAATACTTATACTGGATTACTTTTGTCGCCATAAACGGAGGCTTGCTGTTCGGTCTTAATATGGCATCCATATCAGGAGCGACAGATATGCTAAAAACTGATTTCTCGCTCACTGAAAGTGGTTTAGGTATGGTAACAGGTAGTATGATGCTCGGATGTCTGTTGGGAGCATTGTTTACAGGTGGACTGGCCGATAGATTCGGGCGGAAAAAGATAATGATATTTGCTGCCGTTTCATTTATAATATCGGCATTAGGCTGCGCCTTTTCCACCGGTATCGTAATGCTGACACTATTCCGCATCCTTACAGGAATCACTGTAGGAGCAATATCGGTTGTGGGGCCGATGTATATATCGGAAGTGGCTCCGGCGCATAAAAGAGGTACATTGGTTTCTTTCAATCAATTGGCAATAACAATAGGAATTCTTTTAGCATACTTTTTAGATTATATTTTGGTCGATTTTGGTGATGAAAGTTGGAGGTATATGCTCGGAATACCTTGTGTCTTTGCCGTATTGTTCCTCATATTCCTCATCGTTTCTTTTCCCGAAAGTCCGAGATGGCTGTTGAAAAACGGGAAAAAGGATTTAGCAATATCCATGTCACAACGATTTGGTAATGAAGTATCAGGTCAGGTTTCAGAAGCAAGTTCATCGAAGGATAAAGGCAGTTCGGTATCGTTCAGAGAACTTTTCAGGGGCAGAACGGGTAAGATAGTTTTAATAGGCACATTGATAGCTGTTTTCCAGCAGATTACAGGAATAAATGCCGTTCTTATATTTGCACCTGATATTCTTAAGTCGGCAGGAGTCGGAGGAGAAACCGCATTGCAGCAATCGATGCTTGTCGGGCTGGTAAATTTCCTGATGACTATTGTTGCTATCCGCCTTGTAGACAAGAAAGGTCGTAAAACACTGCTATTATCCGGTGCTGTTGGGATGACTATAGCACTATCTTATCTCACATTCGAGTTTATGCAGCCGGAACGTAATACAACAATGGTTCTGATAGCACTTTTATTGTATATCGCTTTTTTTGCCGCCTCATTCGCCCCTGTTATGTGGGTGATTATATCCGAGATATATCCTGACAGGATCAAAGGTCTGGCCATGTCATTCTCTACAGCAGTCAGCTGGATATTTACATTTCTGACGGTATATACAGCACCGCTGATACGTTCCGAAATAGGGGATTATGCATTGTTTGCGTTGTATGCGCTGTTCTCGGTAATAGCATTCATTTTCGTGAAGAAATATATTCCTGAGACAAAGGGAAAGACATTGGAACAGATACAGGAAGAACTGAAGCTATAAGTTTTCTTGGTAATCGTTTGATTTACTGTAATTGTCATTTTTGGAAAGAAATATGTCATAATTACAAAGTTTTGCTTTATAAGAAAGATTAATTTTGTTTGAATAGTTAAAACTAGGAAAACATTAATCACGATAAAAGCAAAAGTATGAAAGTTAATCTTCTATCTCTCAGTAAAATATTCATCCTTATAGGAATGATATTTTATTCCGGTACAGGCTACACATCACCGGGGCAACCTCGGGAAAAAAGATTTGAGAAATTAAAGAAAGAGTTTAAAGATCCTTCAAAATCGTTCCGTTCGGCACCATTATGGGTATGGAACACAAAAGTCACCCGCGCCGATATAGACAGGATGCTGGGAGAACTTAAAGAGCAGGGATTCGGGGGTGCATTTGTTCATCCGCGTCCGGGTTTGATTACCGATTATCTTTCGGATGACTGGTTTGACCTATATAAATACAGTCTCGAAGTAGGCAGGAAACTTGGCATGGATATCTGGATTTATGACGAGAATTCATATCCGAGTGGTTTTGCCGGAGGCCATGTTCCCGCTCAGATGCCGGAGTCGTATAATCAGGGGCAAGGACTAGTGTTTAACAAAGTAGAGGAGTTACCCGAAGATACAAAAGACTACTTCTTCTGCCTGAAAAAAGAGGGCGATACCTTTGTCGATATAACTTCTTCATTAGGTAGTTATAAAAACAAAAAGGGAGATTATTATCTATATAGCAAAACATTTAATAGGAGTTCAGCCTGGAATGGCGGTTTTTCATACGTGGATTTGTTATATCCGGGAGTTACCCAAAAGTTTATGGAGATAACCATGTCCGGATATGAAAAGCATTTCGGAAAGCTTCTCGGTACTGAAATCAAAGGTATATTTACCGATGAACCACAGATAGCAAGTCCGGGTGGTATAAGGTGGACACCAGATTTATTCGAAGTTTTCCAGAAGCAATGGGGATACGACCTGAAAAGCGTATTGCCATTACTCGTTGAGGAAACCGGAAACTGGAAACAGGTTCGCCATAACTACACCGAAACACTGACCCAAATGTTTATCGACCGCTGGGCTAAGCCATGGTTCGAGTATACGGAGAAAAAGAATATGCTTTGGACAGGCCATTACTGGGAACACGGTTGGCCGGATATGTCGCACGGAGGTGATAATATGGCGATGTATGCGTGGCATCAGATGCCGGCAATAGATATGCTTTTCAATCAGTTCAACGATGTACGTCCTCAGGCTCAGTTCGGAAATGTGAGAGCAGTAAAGGAAGTGAGAAGCGCGGCCAATCAGATGGGTTATGTGCGCACTCTCAGTGAAACTTATGGTGGCGGAGGCTGGGAGCTAAGTTTCGAAGATATGAAGAGACTTGGTGACTGGGAATACGTACTTGGTGTGAACTTCCTGAATCAGCACTTGTCGCATATGACAATCGTCGGTGCACGTAAATATGACTATCCGCCTGTGTTTACTTCGCTTTCGCCATGGTGGTCCGATTATAAAACTCAGAATGATTACTTTGCGCGTTTGTCGCTGATTCTCAGTCAGGGTGAGCAGCTTAACGATATACTGGTATTGGAACCGACTACTACGGCGTGGCTTTATTATTCGTATGTGAAAGGTCATCCAAAGACTATGGAAGTAGGTAATAACTTTCAGGCCTTTGTTACTAAGATAGAGAAGAGTCAGGTAGAATATGACTTAGGTTCTGAGAATATTATAAAAGATCAGGGTAAGGTTGCAAACAAATTATTTATAGTAGGTAAAAGAGGCTATAATAAAGTGGTTATTCCACCTATGACAGAGAACCTTAATGCAGCTACTTTCCGCCTATTAAAGGAATTTGTAAACAAAGGCGGAGAGTTGATCATGTTCTCGACTCCTACCCTTATAGACGGAAAAGAGAATCAGGAAATAATAAACTTCTTTAAAGAAAAATCGGCGTCGATTAAAACATATGCTGAAGCGGCTACTGATCAGGCAATAAGGGAGTCATTGCAAAGTAATAAGATTAGTTTCAGTAATATACAGAGTAATAACCTTTATCATCACAGACGTACATACAATGACGGAGAACTAGTATTCCTTGCAAACTCTTCTTTAACTGAAAGTGCTACAGGTAAGGTATCTATTGAAGGAAAGACATTAATGCAACTGGATGGAATGTCCGGTGATATATATTCTTATCCTTCCCGTCAGCAAGGAAAATTTGTAGAAGCTGAATTCAATCTTCCTCCGGCAGGAAGCCTTATTCTATTCTCTTCACCGTCCGGTAATAATCAGTATCAGCCGAAACCGGAGATGGCAAATGGAAGAGAGATCAGATCGAATAGTCCTGTAACGATAAAGAGGATGCAGGATAATGCGTTTAACCTCGATTTCTGTGATTTGATTATCGACGGAAAAGCCGAAAGGAATCTGTATACAGTAGAGGCATGTGATAAATTGTACAAGCATTTCGGAATGAGAGATCCTTGGAATGCAGCTATCCAATATAAACAGACGATAGTGGAAAAAGATACATTCAAAACCGGAAACATACAGGTGAGATATCACTTTGTAGTGGTAGATAACTTTGACAAGAGCAAGCTTAAACTGGTAGCAGAACAACCAGATATATGGAAAGCCAGAATAAACGGTCAATCGGTATCTGCCGACCCTAATCAAAGAAAACTCGATTCCCGTTTCGGAGTATACGAAATCGGCCAATATGTAAAACAGGGAGTCAATGTGGTAGAACTTAGTGTAAACCCAATGAGCATCTTTGCAGAAATAGCTCCCGTATATATATTAGGAGACTTCTCTCTGGAATCGGCCGCTGCAGGCTGGGTTATGAGAGAACCGGTAAAAAAACTGGAGCTTGGAAGTTGGAAAGATCAGGGACAACCTTATTATCCGTGGGATATGTCATATGTGAAGAACTATAGTATAGATGATACATCAGCACGTTATGCACTCAAACTGAACAAGTGGAACGGTACGGTTGCCGAAGTGTATGTAAATGATAGTAAAGTAGGGGTAATTGCTTATCAGCCATACAACTTCGATTTGTCACCTTACCTAAAACAGGGAGATAATAAGATCGAAGTCAGAGTAATCGGTAGTCTTAAGAATTTACTAGGGCCTCATTACAGCCGCGATAAAGGTATAACAGGCCCTTGGCATTGGAATAATGTACAGAAGCAGGCTCCGGGCATCGATTATAACATTCTTGATTACGGTTTGATGGAAGATTTCACTGTTGTTTCCTCTAAATAAGTATTATAAAGCACAAAATATAAAATGGAAAAAGTAAAAGTGGGATTATTCGGGGTCGGATTACATGCCTATTGGAGCCAGTTTGATGGCTTGCTCGAAAGGCTGATTGGCTACCAGAATACAATAAAAAATAAAATGCAGGTTCACAATGATGTCATAGTTGTGGATGCAGGTATGGTAGATGGTATAGAGAAAGCGGTGGATGCCGCGTCACTAATGAAAAAGGAAGATGTGGATATATTATTCATTTTTATTTCCACCTATGCTCTTTCATCTACCATTATACCTGCTGTCAACAAGTTGAATATTCCTGTTATTCTGCTCAATATACAGCCTCTACCGGCAATAGACTATGATAAGCTGAATGGATTAAACGACAGGGGGGCGATGACTGGCGAGTGGCTTTCCAGTTGTCAGGCCTGTTCCATTCCCGAATTTGCTTCGGTTTTCAACCGGGCTTGTGTTAGGTATGATATCGTCTCGGGTTACCTTGAAGATAAGGAAGCATGGGATGAGATTTCAGGATGGATAATGGCGGCAAGAGTTTCACGCGGAATGAAGAGAAACCGTATGGGTGTGCTTGGTAATTACTATTCGGGTATGGTCGATGTATATTCCGATCTCACATTGCAAAGCACGGTATTCGGTACGCATATCGAAGTGTTGGAAATGTGCGAACTTGCAAGTCTCAGACGAGCGGTAACGAAAGAGAAAACAGATAAAAAGATAAAGGAATTCGAGACTGCTTTTGTGATAGATGAAGCTTGTTCTGAATACGAAATAGAAAGAGCGGCACAAACATCTGTAGCTCTGGATGAGTTGGTTGAAAAACATAAGCTGGGATCGATGGCATATTTCTATTCGGGAACAGACGGTAACGAATATGAGAACATCATCACTTCCGTTATTGCAGGCAATACACTATTGACAGGTAAAAATATACCGATAGCCGGAGAATACGAGGTAAAGAATGCTCAGGCTATGAAAATAATGGCATTGATGGGTGCCGGCGGATGTTTCTCAGAATTTTATGCAATGGATTTCAACGATGATATTGTTATGCTGGGACACGACGGACCAACTCATTATATCATTGCAGAAGGAAAGGTAAAACTGGTGCCGTTGCCTGTATATCATGGTAAACCGGGAAAAGGATTATCGATTCAGGCATCTGTAAAACACGGGCCAGTAACATTACTTTCGGTAGTGGAAGGAAATGATGGGCTGTCATTCCTTTTAGCTGAAGGCGAATCGGTGCCGGGGCCTATTCTGAACATCGGAAATCTGAACAGTAGATATAAATTCCCTGTTTCGGCTAAAGAGTTTATCCAGAGATGGAGTAAGGCAGGTCCTTCTCACCATTGTGCAATAGGTGTAGGGCATGTAGCTGACATAATAAAGAAATATGCTTTTATACTGGATATTCCGGTAACAGTTATTTCCTGATATCACGTCCCTCCTTTCTGTATTGTAAAGGGGGGACTCCTTCTTTTTTCCGGAAGAAAGTAGAGAACTGGCTGGCTGTTTCGAAGCTCAGTTTGTATGCAATGTCGGTAATGCTCAGGTCTGTTGTATCCAGTAATTCTTTCGAGCGGAGATATTTCAGATTCAAGAGATATTGCGCCGGCGATACATCTACATATTGCTTAAACATCTTTCTGAACCACGAATAACTTACGCCTAACTTATCAGCTATCTCTTCTGCCGAGATGGTACTCTCGATCTCCTGCTTCATAATATTTCTCGCCTCATCTATCTTGTTTATGGCAAAAGAATCGGTAAACATCTGGTTCTTATTTTTATAGTAGACTGTACCTAATATATACAATACGATGCTGGATATTATTTGCTGATATCCAGTCCTTTCTTCCAGTGTATAATTGGCAATATCTTCATAGAGGCTTATAATCGATGAGCTGAATCCCAAATCGAAAACGGGTGATTCCGGCGTAAAGAAACCGTTCTTTACCCTTTTGTCAATATGGACTCCTTTGAATCCTACCCAATATTCATACCATCCGCTATTTTTATCAGGCTCGTAAGTATGCCATTCATTGGGGAATAATAATATCATTGTTCCGGCTTCGATGCGCCGTCTTTTGCAGGATTTTGATTCAAAATATCCTCCCCCTTTCGAGATATAGATCAATTGATATTCTTTCAATACTCTTCCGTTTTTAGGGTCGAAGATATGCGATGCAGGATGTTGTGACCTCGGATATGAACTATTAGGGGGAATTAATTGGGATCCTACTGTAGTGACGACTATACCCCATGCTTCGTCTGTGAGGCTTATATTAAAATACTTGATATTTCTGGTTTCCGGAGATTTCATAGCTAGGTTCGATTTTATGCAATTGGTAAAATGAAGATTCAAGCTTAAAATTAATAATTTAGTTTAGACAAGTAAAGGGAACAGTTCGATTATTCTGCTCCCTTTAGCTATTTTTCTCACTATTATCCGGATTATATCTTTTATTCCGTGCCTCCTCCGAGCGCTCTGTATAAATCGGAAGCTGCCTGCAGTTGCTGCAACTTATCATTTACTCTGTTAATCTGCGCATCTAGTAAACCTTGCTGGGCAGTGAGCACTTCGAGGTAATTTGCTTCTCCGGCTTTCAGCAAAACCTGTGTATAATCTACAGCTTTTGTCAATGCCTTAACCTGTTCATCCCGGCTCTCGTTTTTCCGTAGAGAAGAAGTATATGTGAATATGATATCCGATACTTCCTGACTTGCTTCCAACACCGTCTTTTCAAAAGTCAATAACGCTATCTGATGATCAGCCTTGGCAACTTTCAATTGAGTAATTAGTTGTTTCCGTGCAAACAGTGGCTGTGTCAGTCCTCCGGCTATACTTGCGAAAATATTTTCGGGTTTAAAGAAATTCTTCAACCCATTTGTGGTCGAGAAACCAATCATACCCGAACTTAACGTTAGCGAAGGATAGAAGCTAGCCCGTGCCACATGTGTCAGTTCAAATGCCGAACGGAAAGAAAGTTCTGCCTGCTGCACATCCGGACGCCGCGCCAGCATCTGTGCAGGCACTCCATAGGCCAGTTCATAAGGAGCATTTTGCTGTTCAATGGTAGCCCTTTCTATTTTTTGTGGTTTACGTCCGAGTATTGTACAAAGCGCATTTTCCAATTGCCTGATATTGCTTTCCAGATCAGGGATAGAAGCTTGTATGTTGAATAGGGCTGCTTTTGTTTGCTCCACGGCAGCTCCGGTAGCCATTCCGGCTTCTTTCAAAGCTTCAGTAGTCATCAGATTTTCACCCATAAGCAGAATCATATTATTAGTGACTTTCAGCTGTTCATCAAGCGCGAGGAGAGAATAATAGATATTGGCTATATTCGAAATAAGAGACGTCTGTACAAGATTGCGTCCGACATAGCTATTCAGCATCTGCGCATATTTTGCTTTAGACTGGCGATTCATTTTTCCCCATATATCCATCTCCCAACTGGCTACTATACCCAGCGAGTAATTCTCTTTGTGGTATCCCAGTACGTTTTTATCTTTTGGCAATCCCGTTGTCGGGCTGACATTACTCAGCCTGTCTTGCGTTACCTGAGCACTTAATGCTATATCGGGAAAGTAGGCGGCACGCGCCATGCCTAATACAGCTTCGGCTTGTTTAATACGCTCGGTAGCTATAAGCATGTCAAAATTATTGTTCAGCGCTTCCTCTATATACCACTGCAGATACATGTCCTTAAAGTATTCCTGCCACGGAATGCTGGCAATAGTCGTACTATCCTGCGGATTCTTATCCCTGAATAGATTTTCGGTATCTGCTTTGGGCGCTTCATCTTTATTCTTCCATTAATTGTTTGTTTTCTGATCTCGGGTCTTTCCCGCTAAAGCGTTCCTGAAGACTTTGGAAAATGATATAGAGTGTAGGTATTACCAATATTCCTATCATTGTACCGATAAGCATACCTCCCACAGCGCTGATACCGATCGACCTGTTACCCGTTGCTCCTGCACCACTTGCAATAGCCAGAGGCAATAGCCCGAAGATAAATGCAAAGGATGTCATCAGGATTGGGCGTAGACGGGCTACAGCTCCATTCACGGCTGATTCGATTATACTCATTCCCTGCTGACGCCGCTGTATGGCATATTCCACGATCAGAATGGCATTTTTTGCAAGCAATCCTATCAACATGATCATCGCTATCTGCACGTATATATTATTAACGATAGCCTGCGATACTCCGAACAGCATCAGGAATATAAATACTCCTGCCAGACCAATCGGTAACGATAATAAAACGGCAAGCGGTAGAATATAACTTTCGTATAATGCAGCCAACAGCAGATATACGAATATGAGGCAGATGCCGAAAATAATAACCATCTGGCTACTACTATTAGCCTCTTCGCGCGTCATACCTGCATATTCGTAGCTATATCCGTCCGGAAGAATGGTTTTATCTGCACTCATTTCCTGTACGAGATTCAATACATCTCCTGTACTGTATCCGTCGATCATATTCGGTACAATAATCATATCCATAGACTGATACATATTGAAACGGGTCAGCATCTGCGGTGCTGTCAAGTCCGAAACAGAAATAAATTCGGTTATAGGGGCCATTTCCCCGCTGCCTGTTTTTACAAATATGCCGCTCAGGTCTTCCAGTTTTTTACGGTATTCAGGGCCAGCCTGCACCATAACACGGAATTGCTTCCCATACAGGTTGAATGTCGATATATAAGAACTACCTATAAATGCCTGCAAAGTACCCATTACCTCACTCAAAGTAAGCCCGGCTTCTTTTATCTTTGGAATGTTGGCATCTATTTGTTTTTGAGGGAAGTTCGGGTTGAAGTTTGTCATAGCCATCATTATTTCTTCCCGTTGATTCAATTTCTCTACGAAATTTGTAGTGATATCATAGAATTTATTGACATCCCCTCCAAGTCTGTCCTGCAGTTGAACTTCCACTCCGGCTCCCAGTCCGAAACCTTGCAGTGTAGGCATAGCCATAAAGAAGAATGTTGCATCCTGTATATGTTTGGTTTTCTCACTAAGGATAGCAGTAACCTCATCGGTAGTCATTTTCCGTTCTCCCCACGGTATCATTTTTATAATGATAGTACCATAGGAACTACCCAGCCCACTCATGAAGTTAATACCTGATATATTGGTGACGGTTTCAACCCCGTCTATCTCCATCGCCATGTCTACGACATCTCCTACAATAGAATCGGATCTTTCGAGCGATGATCCCGGAGGCAGGCTGATAAATGCCATTACACTACCGCTATCTTCATTAGGAACAAATCCGGTAGGGATCAGTTTTACTAAAAAGAAGAGAATAAAGGATGCGGCTAAAATGATAGCCCCGGTAATCCAGCGATGCCCTTTCTTCCCCAGAAAATGCAGGCTTTTCTTATACTTCTGAGTACCTGCATTGAAGAATATATTAAAGTTGCGATAGAATCTTTGTATGAAATTATTCTTCTTTCCATGTTCGTCATGAGGTTTGAGAAATAACGCACATAATGCAGGGCTAAGCGTCAGAGCATTTACGGCCGATATCAGAATCGATATTGCCAGCGTAAGTCCGAACTGCCGGAAGAATATACCGGACGTTCCCCCGATAAAGCTGACCGGAATAAATACTGCCGACATTACCAATGTGATAGATATAATAGCCGGAGCTATTTCTTTCATTGCTGTTATGGTTGCCACTCTCGGGTCTTTTTCTCCCGCATCCAATTGGGCATGCACCGCCTCGACGACGACAATGGCATCATCGACCACAATACCGATAGCCAATATCAGCGCGAAGAGTGTAAGCAGATTGATTGAGAAGCCGAATAATTGCAGGAAGAAAAATGTACCGATAATCGCTACAGGTACGGCAATCGCCGGAATGATTGTAGAACGCATATCTTGCAGGAAAATGAATACTACTATAAATACCAGCAGGAATGCCTCTATGAATGTAGTTAATACCTTTTTTATGGATTCGTTGAGAAACTCGCTGGAATCCATCAGATAGTTGAACTTTATACCCGGTGGCAAGGCTTTTTCTGCATCATTAAGAACAGCCTTAACGTTTTCTATAACTTCTTGCGCATTAGAACCTGCAGTCTGGCTGATAGAAATAAATACGGCCTCTTCGGTCTTATTAGTCATCGATGTGATGCTGTAATTCAATGATGCCAGTTCTACTTTGGCAATATCTTTGATTCGCAGTATCTGTCCGCCTTGCGAACGGATGATAACATCTCCGAATTGTTCGGGAGTCTTGAGCTTCCCGGTAAATTTCATCGTATATTGGAAAGACTGGTCACTATTTGCTCCTAATTCCCCAGGTGCAGCTTCAATATTCTGATCCTGCAGTGCCGCTATAACCTCTTGTGTAGAAAGCTTATATGAAGCCATGATATCCGGTTTCAGCCATATACGCATCGAATAGTCCTTTGCCCCGTTTACTGCTGCTTGTCCTACTCCGTATACACGCTTTATCTGTGGCAGAATATTAATATTGGCATAATTTTGCAGGAACTGCCCGTCATAGTCGGGATTCTCGGATGATAAGGATATACCTAGTATCGTACTGTTTTGCTGTTTTGCCACGGTAACACCTATCTGTGTTACTTCTTGCGGGAGTAACGGTGTTGCGCGGGCTACCAGATTCTGTACGTTTACCGCTGCAATATCGGGATTTATACCTTGTTTGAAGAATATCCTTACATTCGCATTACCACTGTTCATGGCAGTAGAGGTCATATATGTCATCCCTTCCACCCCGTTTATCTGTTCTTCCAACGGAACAACAACGCTGTTCATTATTACATCTGCACTTGCTCCCGGATAAGTGGCTTCTACCTGTACGGTAGGGGGTGCTACATCCGGATATTGTTCTATAGGCAATGTAGCTATCCCGATAATACCCAATACTACTATAATAATGGATATAACGGTAGAAAGCACAGGCCTGTCTATAAATATCTTTAACATCGTATTTCGTTTTTAAGTTTGAAATTACTGGACTTGTATTTTCTTTCCGTTACTCAGGGTAGCTATGCCATCCATTACGATTCTGTCTCCGGCTTTCAATCCGTCGGTTACAGCATAACTTTTCCCATCAGGTGTTGAAACGGCAGTTATAACTCTTTGCATAACCGAGTCTCCTTGTACTGCATATACCAATATCTTATCCTGTTGAGGGAATGTTGCTTTTTGGGGGATTACAAATACCTTTTCCAGTTTGCGCGGAATAGAGATTGTACCACTGGTTCCGCTTTTAAGTTCTCCGTGCTGATTAGGAAATTCCCCCCTGAATGTTGCCGAGCCTGTAGTAATATTTAAAACTCCAGTTATCGTTCCGATTTTTCCTTTCTCCGGATAGACTGTTCCGTCTGCAAGAGTAAGGGTCACTTCAGGTATATTTTTTATTTTTTCGGCTTGGGTGCTTCCTTCAAGGTCATTCATAAAGGCACGCAGCTCTTTTTCGTTTAAAGAGAAGTATGCGAATACGTTTCCTGTGTTGGCTACAGTAGTTAGTATATTGGATGAATTTACAAGACTACCTTGTCTGAATGGTATTGCCCCTACAAATCCGTCTACGGGGGCAGTCACGTTTGTCCAGCTTATTGTTGCCTTTGCATTTTTAAGCATTGCCTGTGCCTGCTCCAGATCGGCAATAGCAGATTCATAGGAATCTTCAGCAGTTTCTAATTGGACGTTACCCACAATTCCCCTTTCGGCAAGAGGTTTTATTCTACTTACATTCGTTTTTGCAGTATTCACGCGAGCCTGTGCACTCTTAACCGATGCTTCGGCAGTAGTTAAGGCTTGCTCTGCCTGAGGTGAATTAATTTTGAACAGTGCCTGCCCTTTTTTTACCACAGAGCCTTCATCTATATATATTGCATCGATAAAGCCATCTATTCTCGGACGTATTTCGATATCTTCCTGCCCTTTTATCGAAACCGGATATATCGAAAGCAATTCGGTGTTTTGCTCTTCAAGTACCACAGTCGGATAGGGCGCCACTTCTGCCTGAGCCGCTTCCTGTTTATTACCGCATGATATAAACAACGTGAGAGCCATAGCTCCCCAAACAATCTTTTTGAGTTTCATACCTTAATAATTTAGTTTATTTATTCTATTCAATAATTTCAGTAATTGAGATGAGACAAGTTTCTTGTTAATATCCTGATAGATTTCCTTATTAGAGTTTTTTATCTGAACCGAAGCTTTTTCCACCAGATCTATTCCGTCCTGAGTAATTTCTACAATTACTGTACGGGTATTCACTGCGCTACGGTTTCTTGTTATGTATTTCTTTTTTTGCAGGGTTCGCAGTATAGTGGAGGTGGTCATGGGGTCGATATCTGTTTTTTCTGCCAGGTCGATCTGTATGATTTCTGCCCTAATACTTGAGAAGTAATGTAGAGCGCATAATATCTCAAATTGCGAACAGGTAATCCCAAACCTTTCCAGTATATGTCTTCTGTGTTTGGTCAGGACCTTAATCGTTCTCCACAACAAAATGTCCAGATTGAGTAAGGGGTCTTGTAATTCTTCTTCTTTATTCATAACACTTAGTATATCTGGGTTTATAATAAGTCTACTTATTTATCCGGTATATGTAATGGTTTTATAATCTGTATATTGCATTCGTCTGTTTTTCAAGTCAGGGAAAATCGGGCTATTACTTTTGTTGCAAAGTTCAGGCTATCATCTGATAAAATCGATACCTAAATAATTCCAAAAATGTCCGGAATGATACCTTGATGTGTATTTTTTCACTAACTTGTGGAAATTATATATTCATGTTCGATAGTCTATGGAGAAGAAATTGTCGGTAATATCTTTTGATGACGCACAGGATTCCGAATCTTTTGCGGTAAGGAATTATAGTCTTACCAATTCATTGACGCCTCCACCGGCTTCTCTTTCTTTCGACTATCCTTTTTTGGCAAAGGGAATGCTTTTTGGTATATGCCTGCGTGGAGAAACCAAACTAAAGATCGATTTGAAAGAATACCTAATATCTCCTAATTCTATATTTACAGTATTGCCAAATCAGATTTTCGAAGCTTTGGAGAGGACGGAAGATCATTTCTCCGAATGTATATTTTTCTCTGTCGATTTCATGAATATGCTGCCAATGCCCCGTGATTTCGACGTATTTAATAAAATGAAGAATAATCCCTGCATACCGATATCAGAAAAAGATATGAAGGAATTGATCGAATATCATTCGTTCATCATGAAGATATCGGGTCGTAACGACAGGATACATAAGGAAGAAATTGTCAAGCATCTGCTCCATGCCCTGATAGCTTTAATCGCATCCTTATATGCTGAATCTGAAGCCAATATCGATTTGAAAGCCAACAGCAGGGGTGAAGATATTGTCGATGCCTTTCAAAAACAATTAATGGAGCATCACCGTAAAGAAAGGAATGCATCATTTTATTCAGATAAGCTCTGTATCTCTACACAGTATCTATCGAGAACATTGAAGAAAATAACCGGCCGTTCGGTTAATCTGTGGATAACAGAAGCTGTGATCTTAGAGGCTAAAATATTATTAAAATCTTCGGAAATGACCGTATTGCAGATATCGGAAGAATTGAACTTCCCCAATCCGTCTTTTTTTGTGAGGTATTTCAAGCAGTATGCGGGCATTACTCCATTAAAGTTCAGAGAAAGGTAGAATATGAATTATCACCATTAATGGTGATAAAATGATGCCAATATCATTATTTATTGTGATTGCTTTTTATTATAATAACTACGACATTTGTACCTAATAATAGTTGATTTAATCTGTCTTAATTCCCAAAAGACGCAGATAAAGAAATTACTTAACTTTGATGATAGTTTGTTCCGGTGTAATGATTATAATTGCATCGGAACTTTTTTATTTAATTGTATGTAATAAGTGGATATGAATTGAAAAGTTAATTAACTTATGTCATCTGCTGCATAGTTAAAAAGTATTATCTTTGTTGCATATAGACACATGAAAACATTCATACACATGATTAACAAGCAGAATCTAAAATTGTACATCAGGATTGTACTGATATTTTTATTGATAGTATCAACAAACAGTGTACACGGCCAGCAACTCGATCAATTGTGGACTGGTATACGGCAGCCCCAGCCACAATCGGAGTTACCGAAAGGCAAAGCACCGTTTCAAAAAGCAGAAAGAATAGCAAAACAAAGACTGAAAACCGAGCTTATTCCTACTCAACAGGGAGAGTGGATTATTACACAAGGTTGGGAAATGACGGACGGTGCCACCGTTGTAGAATCCGGTACATCTATATTTGATCCTCAGTTGAATACTAACAAGTGGTTTAACGCCACTGTACCGGGAACAGTACTGACTACTCTTGTAAATCAGGGAGTATATCCGGATCCGTATTTCGGACTGAATAATATGAATATCCCCGATTCATTGAGCCGTACCGACTGGTGGTACAGATGTAAATTCAATGTTCATCAGCATATTGGAGAAAGACAACTCCGCCTGTTACTGAATGGTATTAACTATCGTGCCGAAGTATATCTTAACAGTAAACGGCTGGGAAGCATTAAAGGGGCTTTTATCCGTGGCGAATTCGATATAACACATATTATTAATAAGAATTCAGAAAATATACTGGCGATTCATATTTTCCCACCTAATAATCCGGGTATTCCTCACGAACAATCGATGATTGCCGGACAGGGGCTCAATGGAGGAGTGCTCAGCACGGACGGCCCTACATTTATATCTTCAATAGGTTGGGACTGGATACCGGGTATCCGCGACCGTAATACAGGTATCTGGCAGGATGTTAGAATTAAAGCAAGTGGAGATGTCCTTATCGGTGACCCGTTGGTGACTACCGATGTTTTACTTCCGGATACTACGCAGGCGAAGATTACTATTCAGACAAGTGTAAAGAATGTAAGTTCGAAATCAGTAAGCGGAAAGCTTGTTGCTAAAATCGAGAATATAAGCATATCCTTGCCTTATACTCTGGCAGCGAATGAGGAGAAAATCCTGACATTCACTCCGGAAAACTATACAGAATTGAATATAAAAAATCCACGTCTATGGTGGCCGAATGGTTATGGCAACCCGGAATTATATAATTTGAGTCTCGATGCTCAGGTGAATGAAACCACTTCCGATGTAAAAAATATCCGTTTCGGTATACGGGAAATGTCTTATGAACTGATGGTTAGTGAAAATAATCAGAATAAGAGAGTTCTTTATACACCTAACTCAACTGTAAATAAAGGCAAGCCTGTATTCAATTACGAAAAACGTGCATTTTTCACTAAAGACAACCAGTTGGCAACTATAGCTGACGCTGCAGATGTTTCAGGCCTTGAAACATTATCGAATGATGACCCTATCGGTCCATTCTTAGCTATACGGGTAAACGGTGTCAGGATATTTTGCCGTGGGGGTAACTGGGGAATGGATGACGGTATGAAGCGCGTATCGAGAGAAAGACTGGAGCCATATATTAAATTGCACAGAGATGCTAATTTCAATATTATCCGCAACTGGACAGGAGAATCGACGGAAGAAGATTTCTATGCATTGTGTGATGAAAACGGCATGCTGGTATGGAACGATTTCTGGATTACGACCGATGATACTGTCGAACCAAGCGATTTCAATCTATTTGTAAAAAATGCGACAGATGTAGTTCGACGTTTCCGCAATCATCCGTCTATTGCTATATGGTGTCCTCGCAATGAAGGTTTTGCACCTAAAGGCATGAGCGAAATGCTTACTGCTATGATGGCAAAAGAAGATCCTACACGCCATTATCATGGTCAGTCGCGCTTTCTGAATATGGGAACCAGCGGGCCATGGGGTTATTTCAAAGACCCTTCGCTATACTATACTCAGAATGCTAAAGGCTTCAATACCGAAATGGGCAGTTATGCTATTCCTACTGCAAATACTATCCGCAAATTTATAGCACCGGAAGACCAGTGGCCGATAAATGATGTGTGGGCATATCACGACCTGCACCACACGACACAGAATTTCGGAGATTTTATGAATGCAGTAAATCGTTATGGCACTCCTGACAGTATGGAAGATTTTGTGCGTAAGTCTCAGTTTATTACCTATGATGCATGGCGTAATATGCTGGAAGCTTGGAACAGCAAGATGTGGAACAACACTACCGGACTTGTACTTTGGATGAGTCATCCGGCTTGGCCAAGCATGATATGGCAGACATATACTTACGATTATGAAACTCCGGGCTCTTATTTCGGTGCGAAGAAGGCCTGCGAGCCGCTGCATATACAAATGAACCTGCCGGATAATGATATAATGATTATTAATACAACATTAAGGGATTATAAATCGCTGACAGCAAGTATGAAATATATAGACCTCCAGGGTAAAGTGCTGTATAAGAAGGATCTGAAGCTGGATTCTAAAGCGAATGCTGTTACAAAATGTTTCATTCCGGAAAAAGTCAATAATCTTCCTAAGTTATATCTGGCACGTTTGGAATTGAAGGATTATAAAGGGAAGGTCTTATCAATTAATGACTACTGGATGACAGATGGAAATGCCGATTCATATAAGGAAATGAATACTTTACCTGTTGTGGATGTAAATATAAAGGATGGAATAATAGTTACTTCCGGGGTACGTAAAATGAAAGTTCCTGAAGGAATAAGAATATCTGTAGAAGTAACTAATCCATCAAAAGTATTAGTTGCCGCCTTAAAACTGAATGCAGTTGATAAGTCGACAAAAGCAATAATCTTACCTGCGTATTTTTCTGATGGCTATATAAATCTGTTGCCGGGAGAGAAAAGAAATATAGAATTAATTTTACCTCAGAATCGATATAATACCTATTCAATTGTGGCGGAAGGCTATAACGTAAGGAATTGATTTAACTAAAAAAGTTGAACAATGATATATGAAAGCGTTTGCATATTATGCAGGCGCTTTCGTTTTTAATAGCTAAAAAATATAAAAAATAAGAAGTGTTAGTAAATATTACATCTCATACAGTTCTTTTTATCATTATTTTAACGAATAAATTCTATCTTTGTCTAAATTCTGAATTCATGAAAAACTGAATAAAACAACATATTTTTCGTTCTATTGGAGAATGGCTTACAGTTAGCCCTAAAAAATGATATATGAAGCTTCTTTTTGTTACGCTTTTCTTGCTCTTCAACATAGCTGCGGTCGCCCAAAATAAATACACGGTAAATGGCAAAATCACTAATGCCGAGAATGGAGAAATCCTTGTCGGCGTATCGATAGGTGTAAAAGAATTACCTCAGCAGGGTTCTTTCGGTGATGAATCGGGGAATTATACGATAAGTCTTTCGCCGGGAGAGTACACTCTTATATTTAAGTTAATGGGGTATAATACCAAGGAAATTAAACTTAAACTAAATGAGAACAAGACCTTAAATGTGGCACTTGAGACCGAAGTAGTTTCTCTCGGGGAAGTTGAAATATCTGCCCAAAGGACAAATGAAAATGTAAAGAACGTCGAGTCGGGTGTCGACCGACTTCAAATAGACCTTGTAAATAAAATACCCGTTCTGCTGGGTGAAAGGGATATACTGAAAACACTACAGTTGCTTCCCGGGATAATGAGTGCAGGAGAAGGCAATACAGGCTTTTATGTCCGCGGAGGCAGCAACGATCAGAATCTGATAATGCTCGATAATGCAACAGTATATAATCCTTCACATTTGTTCGGATTCTTTTCTACATTCAATTCCAGTGCAGTTGATAATATGACTATCTATAAAGGTTCTATGCCTGCTCAATACGGCGGACGTTTATCATCAACATTGGATGTAAGCATGAGAGATGGAGATTTAAAAAAGTTTCACGGAAATGGAGGTATAGGGCTTATTTCATCTAATATGACATTCGAAGGACCTATACAGAAAGAGAAATCTTCATTTATCGTTTCTGCCCGAAGAACGTATGCTGATGCTCTGGCACGTCTGATCGGAGTTTCGCAGGCAAAAGATTCAAAATTATATTTCTATGACCTGAATGCAAAACTCAGTTATGTTTTATCCGACAAAGACAAGCTGACGCTGACTGCATATTATGGGAAAGATAAGTTGGGACTGAGCAAGGTTGCCACAATAGATTGGGGAAATACGATTGCCGGACTTAAATGGAATCATATATTCAGCCCGAAAGCATCTTCGACAACTACATTTTCATACACAGATTATAAATACAACGTAGATGTTGACCTCACTACAGGATTAAAGGTCGCATCCCGTATTCAGGATTTGAATCTGCATCAGGAGTTTAATTTCTACCCCAACGACAAGAATTCCATTAAGGCAGGTTTTACATCTATATTTCACAGGGTTGTACCGGGAGACCTTACCAGTAAAGATGAATCGCAATTACAGATTGCTCCGTATGATCATCGGGAATCATGGGAGAATACTGTCTTCGCCTCTAATAGTATGAAACTGCATGACAGATTAGAACTAAGCTACGGCCTGCGTCTTTCTGCATTTACTGTTTTAGGGGGAGAAGAATACTATAATTTTGCAGACCATGCTATTACAGATACAATCCATACCCGAAAGGGACAGTTTTTTAAGACTTACTGGAATATTGAGCCGCGCGTGTCGGCTGCTTTCCAGCTGAATGACGTATCTTCTGTAAAGGCAGCATTTACACGAACAAGCCAGCATCTGCATTTGTTATCTACTTCCAATATGTCTACTCCGATGGACAGATGGATAGGTAATACCAATTATATAAAACCGGAGATTGCCAATCAGGTATCGTTGGGCTATTTCCGTAATTTCTCGGACAATATGTTTGAATTCAGCGCCGAAATTTATTATAAGGATTTACATAATCAGATAGATTATAAAGACGGAGCCGATGTGCGGGCAAAAGAAATAATCGAGACCGAGCTGCTTTTTGGAAAAGGACGTGCTTACGGACTGGAATTATTCCTGAAGAAAAAATTTGGCCGGTTTAATGGCTGGATCGGATATTCGCTCGCACGCACTGAGAAGAAAATAACGGGCATTAATAATGGCAAATGGTATGCTGCTAATCAGGATCGTACCCATGACCTTTCGGTAGTAGGTATATATGATCTGAATAAGAAATGGACACTCTCTGCAACATGGGTATTGGCTACTGGAAACCCGATGACATTCCCTTCCGGAAAGTATGTAGTAGACGGACATGCAATATACTATTATGAAGATCGTAACTCCTATCGTGCACCGTCGTTCCATCGTCTCGATCTGGGAGCTATATGCACATTGAAGAAAACGAAGAAATATACCTCTGAACTTGCTTTCAGTGTTTATAATGCTTATGGTAGAAAAAACCCGTATATGTTCGGATTCAGGCAGAATGAAGATAACAGGGATTTGTCCGAGTCATATATGATCTACCTTTTCAGTGTAATACCGTCCATATCGTGGAACTTTAAATTTTAGAAAAAATGAAAAATTTATATAAACTACTTTTTTTGTTTTTGATACTCTTTTCGTTATCATCCTGCGAAAAGATTGTTGATATAGACTTACGGATAGCAGAACCCAGATTGGTAATAGATGCCTCTATTTCGGAGCAGGAGCCGTGCAGGGTATATCTGACAATGACACAGGGTTTCAGGGATAATGAACCCTTCAAAACCGTTACCGGTGCTGAAATTGTGCTGACAGATCAACATGGTAATTCCGAAGTCTTGCGGGAATCGCGCAGCATGTCCGGTATATATGTGTCTACGATGGTAGGGGAAGTAGATAAAAGCTACCATATTAAAGTAACTGTAGACGGTAAATCGTATAAAGCGATGGCGACCATTCCCAAAATGGTGCCGATTTATGAAACTTATATTTATGAAATAAAGGCCGGTAACGAATCGTGGTATTCTCCTTCTTATGTCTTTTATGACCCTGCTGACGAAGAAAACTATTATTATACAATCCTGTCTGTTAATCAAAAGCCGATGAGGACAATTTATCTGGACAGTGATGAGCATAGGAACGGATTGAGAGTGCACCGGATATTATTCTTTAATAAGGATGATAATGACGATGAGGATTTAAAAACAGGAGACGAAATAATGATAGAGTTACAGGCTATAGATAAGGGTATGCATACATTCTATAAGTCCTTATTCTCTGTAGCAGCAGACGGGGCAACAAATCCGATAACTAATTTTACAGGCGATGTTCTAGGCTGTTTCAAGGCTTACAATTCCAGTTATGCTTATTTCACAGTAAGTCCTGATATTATCTATAGAGAATCTGACGAATAATCTGTATATTTGTTTCCTTAATTAACGTCAGAAGTACTTTAAATATATGTTTAAGTTTCTAGGTTTCTTACTATTGTTAGGCCTTTTCGGTTTTCTTGTGATAGGTGTTTTATTTGGACGGGTTATACGTTTCTTTGGTTCCGGAGATAGAGGAGCACAAAAGAAAAGACGTTCAAATAACAGAGCGCAGCAAGAATACTCATCAAATGCTACTCCGAAAAAGTTTTCGAAAAATGAAGGGGAATATGTAAGTTATGAAGAAGTAAAGGATGATGATAAATAAAATTATCTGAATTCTTTTACAAAGTCCCATGTGCGGGAAAACTCATATCCTTTCCTCTTTCCCCATTCGATAAGTTTGCCGAATCTTTCTACCATTTTATCATCCGTATTTTTAGTCACATAAAAAGGAAAATTATATTTCTTCTTCGGACCTATATCCATGAACTCCCATGGATGAAAATAGATATTCAGATATCCGTCTTTTTTCAGTGCCCGGTTAGCTAGTTTTGTATAAATACCTAAAGGAAGATTGTGGAATGATATCCAGAAAAGAGGAAAACGAAAAATTGGCGTAACTGATGCCGGTAATTGCCAAACTCCTTCCCGTTTGAAATAGGTACGCGGTTCGCTCAACTTATTATATCTGCCCGGAAGATATGTAGGATTAATTGATGAGTTATAAATGTATCCGGCTTTACATACCTCTTCTTCCGGTACAGGCGCCATTCTTGCCATGCGGTAACCGTGAACCGTAACCTGTCCGATTTCTTCCAAAACATCTTTCGACATTTTCAGGTGAGGCGGCTCGAAATGATCGTGTACATATCCGTGAGATGCCAGTTCATGACCCTCGTCTACTATACGCTTTACGATATGTTTGGCGTGAGTAGCAAAATTAGCTGTTGTATAAAATGTGGCCTTTATATCATGTTGGGCCAATAAATCGAGAATACGAGTTGTTCCTTTTATCGATACTTCCATTTGTAAATCGAATGGGATAGGGTCACCGTATTCGCGGGGCATTTCGAATTCTTCTATATCGAAGCTTAATAATATTTTTGAACTCATTCCTTATCTATATTTGAACTGCGGATAATGTATGGCGGGAATCCTTTTGTCTTTGCAAAAATGCGGCCTATATACAATCCGATGATACCCAGTATAAAGAGCTGTAGTCCGCCTAAGAAGCCGACTGTACAGATCAGCGATACCCACCCTGCCATTACATGCCCTGTCCATAAACTTATGATAGCATATGGCACAAGCAATAAGGATAATAAAGCTATGCCGAATCCGAGATAAAGCGCCATATTAAGTGGCTTTGTACTAAAGGATAGGATTCCCTGTACAGCCAGATGGCGCATTTTCTTAAAGGTATATTTTGTTTGTCCCGATAATCGCTTATCAGGCATATAATCCATTGCATATTGCTTAAATCCTATCCAATGTACAATACCTCTTATAAAAAGGTCGCTTCCCTCAATGTTTATAAGCACATTTGCGGCACGCCTATCCATTAAACGGAAATCAGCAACTCCTTGCTCAAGATGAATATCAGATACAAAATTCAGAAGCTTGTAAAACAGGCCCGATGTGGTTCGTTTCTTTTTAGATAGAGAAGGGTCGTCTTCACGACGGGTATAAACAATATCGTAGCCTTCTTCCCATTTCTTTATAAAATCGGGCAGTATACGCGGTGGATGCTGCATATCGGCATCCATAGATATGATACAGTCTCCTGTTGCATTATCGAGACCTGCTTTTAATGCATTCTGATGTCCGAAATTACGTGAGAATTCTATATAGAAGAGTTGCGGGTCTTCGCTGCTCATCTTTTCCAAAAGAGCCTGACTGGAATCGTTACTGCCGTCGTTGACTGCAATTATCTCATACTGGTATCCTGTCGTATCCATATAGGTGTGAATTGCGTTCACTACCGTAGGGATATTGGACTCTTCATTATAGCAGCAGATGACAATCGAAACCTTTTTACTTGATGCCATTTCTTAATCTTAAATATTTTACAAAGATATACTTCATATTTTAACTAAATGAAAAGTCCTGATACTTTTATAAAATATTTACGCTTAGTTGTCAAGTTGATAAATCGAATCACTTGTATAAGTATTGTCCGGAGAATAGATAACCCAGTCGGTAAGCAGATCGAAAGGATAAGATTTGATATCGCCTTCATTCAAGCCTGAAATCCAATAAGGTTGATTTAATAATTTACCTTCTATATTTCCATTTTCAATAGCCAGCACATCATACCACAGATGTTCCTTTTCGCTGCCTGATTTAGGATCGTCCACTGTCAATCCCAGTTTTACAAGGAAAGACCAACCGGGCGGCTGTTCATCTTCTTTCTTTGCGAAAAAGCTTTTTAGGAATGATTTCTTTTCCGGCGCTCTGTGTTCTTTCACAAATATTTTCTCAAACAAAGGGAAACGTTCTTTAGCCAAAGCGCTCATGCGTGCAGTTTCCTCATTTGTTATATAATATATAGGGTTTTCGGCCAATGTACTTGCATATATTTCGGGAGAAATCATATCACCGTCTTCTACAGCAAATAGTATGCCTGACGGTTCGGCATGTACATTATCTACTTCATCTCTATCGGCAAATCCTCCGAGTATATTCTGTGGTAAATCTTTCAATGCTTCTTCCCATCTGAGCCAACACAGGTTTATACCCATTCCGTCGTAACCTATCGTAAACCGTTCTTTTTCCTTTGCCGGATGTGAAAGGAATTTTTTTACGGTCATATTGATTAATGTATTCATTTGCTCCGCTCCCTGACTGAAGTTTAGCATTTCTAGCTCTACCGAAGCGCAGCGGTGAAGTCCGTGCGTATGGAACCAGTATCTGCGCTTTCCGTCCTCTCCCTCATCATATACACAATGCAAAGTGTAAAGATAGTCAGGGGAAGGGGGAATTGCAGATTTTGCGGTCATGCTAAGCCATTTAGCCGATAATAACCTGTACGACATAAAGTCGATAGCAAGGCTGGCATCGGGAACGATGGCGTTCATGACTTTTAGCTGCAAATGGAATGATGACAGTGGTTCCAACTCAAAATACGTAGATGTTTCGAGATAATGCTCTTGCTCCATAGCTACCTGCAACGATTCCTGATCGATGGAATTGGCGAAACCGTAATCGCTAAGATTAATATTCTTTGTTTGGCATACATACAAGTCTACATTGAATACCGTTTCCTGATATTCAATTTCGGCAGTAAAGCTCATTATGGAGAATTCAATATCGACTTCTGCCTTATTAAAAGATATAAGTTTGAAGTCTTTATTGATAGATAAATTCTTCTCTATTTGTGCAGCATCAAATTTGAAATTCTTATTGCGTGGATAGATACCCATTGTAGATGCCAATCCGGTTTCACCTTCGGCAAGCAAGTCATATTTTTCGTTATTAGTCATATCTTGAAAACGATCTGAGGAGTTTATAAAGGTTTGCTTATAATTTACTTAGCTTTTAATTTATACAAACTTAGTCAAAAAAAACGGTATATGTAAGAAGATGAATCTTAAATATATACCGTTTTTTTATGTGAGTCATGATTCTTATTTCTTTTGTAACAAACCTTTATATTTAGATTCGTTTTCTAAAGCCACATTCACTCTTTCTGTGAACTTTTTTATATCGATCTGCGGTGGAGTTACTGATAAAGGCATCTCATCTGCAGTTTTTATGGTAGGAGTATATCCACCCGAAGACATATAGAATCTATCAGGATATTTTGGCGATACACCCTGTTCATAGTCTACACGCTGGCCTTCTTTGCCATCTGTATTGGAAAACCGGACTTTATTAAAGTTTATCCATTTTTCTGATTCAGCTTCATGCCCCCATGCATTATAATAATAGGCCTCCCTACGGAGTTGTCCGTTTGTATAACCGTAGTTCTCAAGGAATGAATGAAAACCGTCAAAATATCTTTTTTCGTGGGGTGCTCTCCACGATGCCACGTAATTCCACGGGCCGTTATCTACGCTATACCATGCGGAAAGTACGACAGAATTGTTTTTCTGCGGAAGTACATTTAACAGGAATTTAACGGGTTTGCCGGTTTTCCAGTCTGCCGTTTTTACATATGATTGGCCACCTGTACCTTCCCCGCCAAAGGAATTTACTGTGGTGGCTTCGTCCTTGTCAACAAGAGTCACATAATCAGATGCGTTAATCGACTTATCGTTTTCTGCATCTTTACTATCCCATATGGAAAATAATACGCGCCTTTCCGTATCCGAATTGGTCTGAATCCCGAAATATCCCCTGTAGAAACCGATTGCCATATAGAATGTGGCTAAAGGGTCACCACCTTCCGGTACGATTATTTCTTCATATAGCCAGTCATACTTCTTTGTTGTAGGCGAAGTAGAACTGAAATTAATATGGACAGACGGTGAGGATTGATAATCAGTGTGATTTACCTGTCCTTCCGGTTTAAAGGAATTGAAGATTAAGGAACGAATCGTTATAGCATTCGCAGGATCGGATATAGGCTTTAATTCATATCTGTAATATCCGGTTTTGGGGATTGTTATTCCGGTACAAAATTGAAGATTGTATTCTCCTGTACCTCTCAGCTCTACTTTCTTGTTAATTGCATTGAATCCCAGATCATAACATTCCGAAATATTTAAGTCGAATGCAATCTTCTTACCTTTCGCTACTTCATTATCAAGGTAAAAATCGTAAACTCCTTCTTTCTGGTAAAGATACCAGACTACGCTTTTTTCTTTATCAGTCCATTGTGATACAACATCGACGGTTTCAGGCCAGCCTACGGGAACAGAAACTCCGGCCTCGTTAGTAGAGAACGGTTCTGCATAGCCTTTGTTGGCAGGCACGGTAAAAGTATTGAGTATTTCGTCTTCAGACGGTTTGTTTGTTTCGCTACACGAATGGAAGCCAGACAAGAGTAGCAAAGCTACAGATAATAAAATGTGCTTCATGATATCTATATTTTAAGATAAAGGTCTGATGTAAAGTTTGCAGGATGAGGAAGTTCTGTATATCAGAACTTCCTTATTCCCATTATTTCGCGGACTTCTCTCAAAGTCTTACTTGCGCTTTCACGGGCTTTCTCAGCCCCTTCGGTAGCAACTTTGTGCAGATAGGCATCATTGCTTTTTATGTCAATGATTCGCTCACGTATCGGAGTAGTGACTTTAATTATGTCTTCTGCCAGTTGCTTTTTCAGGTCTCCATAGCGAATTTCGCATGTATTCCATTTGTCTTCGAAATGCTGCACTACGTCTTCTGTAGATACGACTTTCAATATTGTAAACAAATTCTCTATATATTCCGGCTTTTCAGAGTTTGGAGCCTTAGGTCCTTCATCTGTCAAGGCACGCTTCACTTTCTTTTCTATACTTTTAGGTTCTTCATCGAGGTAGATACAGTTTCCTTCCGATTTTCCCATTTTACCGCTGCCGTCCAAGCCCGGTATTTTTATCAGTTCTTGTCCGAAATTGTATGCAACCGGCTCTTTAAAGTATTCCACTTCATAAAGGTTATTGAAGCGGCGGGCAAATTTACGGGTCATTTCGAGATGCTGTTCCTGGTCTTTACCAACAGGCACCTTATCGGCATTGTGTATCAATATATCGGCAGCCATAAGGGTAGGATAAGTAAGCAAACCCGCATTCACATTATCCTTATGTTTCCTTGCTTTTTCTTTAAAAGACACAGTTTTGGATAATTCTCCCAGATAAGCATGCATATTCAGCAACAGGTATAGTTCGCATACTTCGGGAACATCACTCTGGATATATATAGTTGAAATCTCGGGGTCGATACCCGCAGCCAGATATTCTGTAAGTACTCCCTTTACATTTCCATGTAGCATTTTAGGGTCGGGATGTGTAGTCAGGGAATGATAATCGGCAATAAAAAAGAAGCATTTATTTTCATATTGCATTCTTGTAAAATTCCTCAAAGCACCGAAATAATTACCGAGGTGCAGATTCCCTGTTGAGCGGATACCGCTTAAGACTGTTTCCATATTTTCATTATTGTTTTTCAAGCTACAAAGATAACTATATTTTATTACTTGTTTGGCATAGGAAACAATTCATTATCTTTGGACTCAATAAAAAGTCAAATTAAAAACACATACTTATGAAATCGATTAAAATACTGTTTTTTTGTATTTCTTTTTTACTATTGGCAACTACAATGAACGCACAACAAACAGTCAGATTATGGGATGGCAATCCGCCGACAAGCAATGAAATAACCGAACCGGAGGGTATGATAGGCGATTCTTTCGGAATTAATAATGTTTCGGAAGCCCAGATCCTTATTTACGAGGCTAGTAAAACGAATAATACAGGCATGGCCGTTGTCATCTGTCCGGGAGGAGGATACAGTGGGCTGGCTTTCCGCCACGAAGGAATGGACGTTGCGCAATGGCTCGTAAAACAAGGAATAACAGCCGTGCTACTCAAATATCGTATGCCAAACAAACATAAAGAAGTGCCTCTCGATGATGCTCAACAGGCCATAAGATATGTACGTGAGCATGCAAATACGTTGGGTGTGAGTGTAAATAAAGTCGGAATATTAGGATTCTCGGCAGGTGGTCATCTTGCTTCTACGGCTTCTACACATTATGCGACTTCCGGCACGAATACCCGCCCTGATTTTGCTATACTGTTTTATCCGGTAATAACAATGGAAGCTGCAACGCATGTAGGGTCTAAGAATAATTTGTTAGGTGATAATCCGACATTATCCGATATACATCTTTATTCGAATGAAAAACAGGTAAATGCGAACACTCCGCCTACAATATTGTTTTTAAGTGATGACGATACAGGTGTTCTTCCAGTCAACAGTACACAGTATTATGAGGCGTTGAAAAGAAATAATGTTCCTGCAACTATGTACATCTTCCCTGAGGGAGGCCATGGCTGGGGGATGAACAAAGACTTTAAATATCACAACCAGATGCTTACATTACTGGAAATGTGGCTGAAAGATATACAAAAGAAACTCAAATAAAATTTTGATTTAGATTTACATATGCAAAAAATAAAAGTAGCCAATCCTGTTGTAGAAATAGATGGGGATGAAATGACCCGCATCATATGGCAGTATATTAAAGAGAAACTGATATTGCCCTATTTGGATATCGACCTGAAATATTTTGACCTGAGTGTCCAAAACAGGGACGCAACGGACGACCAGATAACAATCGACAGTGCAGAAGCTACAAAACTCTATAAAGTGGCAGTTAAATGCGCCACTATTACTCCCGACGAAGCTCGTGTAGAGGAATTCGGACTTAAAAAGATGTGGAAATCGCCTAACGGAACTATCCGTAATATTATAGGCGGAACGGTTTTTCGCGAACCCATAATAATCAGTAATATACCGCGACTGGTCAATACATGGACAAAACCGATTATAATTGGGCGTCATGCCAATGCCGACCAGTATAAAGCGACAGATTTTGTAACAAAAGGTAAGGGCACATTGACACTGACTTTTACTCCCGAGGATGGAGAACCGCAATCGTATACTGTCTATAATTATAGTGGTGATGGTGTGGCAATGGGGATGTACAATACGGACGAGTCGATATATGGTTTTGCCCGTTCATGTTTCAGAATTGCTTTGCAGAAAAAATATCCGCTGTATCTTTCTACAAAAAATACAATACTGAAAGCATACGACGGCCGATTTAAAGATATTTTTCAGGAAGTTTATGATATAGAATATAAAGCCGGATTTGAAAAGGCAGGTATTACCTATGAGCATCGATTAATTGATGACATGGTAGCATCTGCACTGAAATGGAACGGTGGGTTTGTCTGGGCTTGTAAAAATTACGATGGGGACGTACAATCGGATACGGTTGCACAGGGCTTCGGTTCGCTCGGACTTATGACATCTGTACTCCTGACTCCCGACGGACAGATAATGGAAGCTGAAGCTGCACACGGAACGGTAACACGTCATTATCGTTTACATCAACAGGGTAAAGAAACATCTACAAACCCGATTGCATCCATTTTTGCATGGACGAGAGGTTTGGCTCATCGTGGTAAACTCGACGAAAATCAACTGCTAATAGATTTTGCAACTAAACTGGAAGAAACATGCATCGAAGTAGTAGAACAAGGGAAAATGACAAAAGATTTGGCATTGCTTGTGCACGGAGATAAGATGCAGCGTTCCGATTATCTGAATACAGAAGATTTTCTGGAAGCAATTAATCAACAATTGAAAACTAAACTAGCATAAGGCTGGTGCCTATAAAGTAAAAAACACTTGCAGATAATTCTGCAAGTGTTTTTTATTCACCTGTTTTATCAACTAATATTTATATCCTGTCTTTTTCTGTATTTCATTCGGAGTGTTTACGGGTATCAACGTAAATCCCCAGTTATATTCCTGATTTGCCATAATTGTATATTGCGCTTCCGGTCTTGCTCCCCAACTGTTATATCCCGCTACTCCGTACTGTTTCATATCTACACAAACCTCGACAAAGTCACGGGGAACGATGTCATATTCATGTGTTTGTTTACGCAGTACATTTTTTGCTTCTTCCGGATTCTTATTCGCTATTTCGTGAGGCGACATATTGCGCCACTGATAATCTGCATCCGATTCCTGACAGTCAAAATCTTCTACGGAATTTCTCAGAGCATTAAATCCGATTGTATTATCAGCTTCAATAAGAAGTCCTTTGCCATTATTCATATTCAATGCTACCCATCGGGTATCGCCATGATGACCGTTTTCCTGCGGACGAACGTAAGGATAATACATATCTTCGGCAGTTGTTTTATACAATCCGATTAACGTCCCTTTGCACCGGTCGAGATAGTTTTCTTCCGGTCCGCGCCCTAGATATTGCACCTGACTCATCGTTGCTGGGAGACGGAACCGAACGCCTATACGTGGAACTTCAAGTTTCGAACTTTCGCGTCTTTGCCTATCCCGTTTACCGCTTTCAGACTCGGTCGCTTCCTTGGCTTCGGCGGTTAATTCGGCTTTATCTTCCTGTATATCAGTAGATGTAAACTTGATTGCAGCATTCACAATACCCGACGGATATATCTTATAATTTACGATATAATCATTTCCGGCAGCCAACTGATAAGTTACGGATAATAAAACTGTATCGTTTTCCTTTATAGCTTTAGCTTCGGATATTTTGAAGTTTTTGCTCGATTCTTTCCATATCTGTAAGCGTTTAGGAGCGCCGTTCCCGTAATCATTATCCGTAGGCCCTCTCCAGAAATTAGGCTGTATTCCGAAACCTTCATTGAAATATTCTGTACCGTCTACTTTATAGGATGATACGAGCCCTTTTTCTTTATCGAAGACAAAATTAATTTTGGAAGAAGTAACGACAATGTTATTACCATTATCTACTATATTCAGTTTTGGCCCAGAATGTTTAGTGGGTTGTTTACCGGCTTTTATCGGTAATATAAACTGCTCATGCGCTATGATATGGCCTGCCGGAACGAGAGGTATCTCTTTTTTAGATAATACTTCGAAATTGACAAAATATTCTGCTCCCAGTTTTGCTTTTAATTGTGATACGGGAATAGATATAATACTTGAATCCTGAGGCGCAAGATTAATTGGAAGCACAGATTCTTTTATAAGTTTTGCCCCCTCGTATATTTTATACTTCAGTGTATATTCCGAAAGGTCTGAGAAGTAAAACCTGTTTTTAACTTTTATCTGCCCTCTGTTAAGGTCGACAGGTTCAAAAGCTACATTCTGATGCACATACTTTACTTCTGCCATTGCAGGATGTGGATTCTGGTCGGGATTTACGATGCCATCAGCAACAAAATTGCCGTCCGAAGGCTGGTCTTTTCCGAAATCTCCACCATATGCCCAGAATTCTTTTCCGTTTTTATCTTTGAAAGTCACAGCATGGTCTATCCATTCCCATATATAACCGCCTTGTAAGTTCGGGTATTTATATACTTCCACCCACTGGTCGTAAAGGTTCCCACTCGAATTACCCATTGCATGCGAATATTCGGACGGAACATACGGCCGGTTATCGGTATTATCATTGCGTCGTCCGTTAATACCGTAGTATTCAAAAGATTTAGCAGACGGATATTGCGGTACAATCATATCTGTATTCCATTCTTCCAATGCTCTTTCGTAGCAGACCGGACGAGCCATGAGGTCTTTATCCATTTCTTTCAACAGAGTATAAGCATTATAGAAATTAAATCCGTTTCCGGCCTCATTGCCTAATGATAAGATTGTCACCGATGCATAATTTTTATTCCGTTCAAACATATTCCTGATGCGGGATAAATGACTTTTAAGATAATCGGGGTTGTGTCCCAAAGTTCCCCTTTTTCCGTTATCCTGATGCCCTACGGCGCCTTTGCGCATATCATCCTGATAAATGGTGTAATACATGCCATGCGATTCGATATTAGCTTCATCGTAAACATACAGCCCGTATTCATCACACATCTCATAGAATTTACGGTCTTGCGGATAATGACTCAAACGAACAGAATTGATATTGTTGAGTTTCATCAATTCAAAATTACGCCGCATCTGCTCCGGAGTAAGATAGTGTCCTTCCTGTACGGTTTCATGTATGTTAGTGCCTTTCAGTTTAATCGGTTGTCCGTTAACATAGAAAAGTCGAAGCGGCTTTTTATTTACAATGATGTCGCTGTTTTTAATTTCTATTTTTCTGAATCCTACCTTGAATGGTACGGTTTCAATTACTTTGCCGTTTTCTTCTACAATCATCATCAGTTTGTAGAGATTCGGGTGCTCCGATGTCCATGTTGCAACATTATTTATCGTATTATCGAAGTTTACGGTAGTTGTATTATTCCCTTTTATGGTAATGTTTTTTGAAGAAGATGATATTGCTTTTCCTTCTGTTTCAGTGAGTTCGTACCGTACAGTGATATTTTTATCGGAAGCATTTGTGTTTTTCAGGTCGATACCTAATTTGAAAATACCATTCTTATAAGATTCATCGAGATTCGATACTATTCTGAAATCTTTAATCGCTGTCTTAGGTTGCGACCAGATAAATACATCACGTTCAATACCACTCATACGAGTGAAGTCCTGGCATTCGAGCCACGAGCCTGTGCTCCAGCGGAAAATTTTCAGAGTCAAAGTGTTCTTTCCCTGCTTTATATATGGATTGATGAGAAATTCCGCAGGGTCTTTTGAATCTTCACTATAACCCACTTCCTTACCGTTTATGTATACATATACTCCGGATTTTGCTCCTGCCAGATGCAGAAAGATATCCCTGCTCATCCAATCTGCCGGAATTTCTATATCTCGGCGATAAACTCCTACAGGGTTAGCTTCAGGTAGGAGTGGTGGAGTAGGATTGTGTGTGGCAAATTCATAAGGCTGGTTCACATAAAAAGCTTCGCCATATCCTTGAAGTTCCCAGTTGCCCGGTACTTTGATATCGTTCCATGTATCAGTGCTAATATTCGGGTCAGTGATATTATCAGGCAATTTTTTGTACTCATCAGTAAAGTAGAATTTCCATGTGCCGTTTAGTGAATAGAAGTATTGGCTTTGTGAATAATCGGTATGTGTATTCCTAATTGCTTTGTCTGCATCCCTTGCATTATCAAAACTCATAAATGTAGTTCGCGGATATTCTTTATTCACAGATACCACGCTGACATCCTGCCAGTAGGGAAGATTATCCTGTGCATGAGATGCCGTTGAGATACACAAAAAAAATATGGAAAGTGATAAAAACTTTTTCTTAATATGCATGAGAAAAAAGATTAAGGTTTGATTAGCAGGATAAATTCTCTTTTGATAAGAGAATTACCCTGCCAAATTATAGGAGTATTATTAACTTTATCAGATTTTATTGAGCAAATTTCAAGCCGTTAAGCTTATTCCAGCTACCTCTGGTAAAATCAGGGATTTCTACAGGGGCGGAATTGTTATCCAAAGATAATTGCGTCAACGGAATAAGGCAGCACCACTCGGCAAGGTCGTAAACATCCATGTCTAAAGGTAAGCCTTTTTGCAGACAGTAAATGAGGCGGTAATCCATAATGAAGTCCATCCCTCCATGTCCGCCCACCTGTTTTGCTTTCTCTTCTATGTCGCGTGCAATCGGATGTTTGTATTTTTCCATCAAAGCTTTTCTAACATCGTCCGGAACATAGCTGTGCGCATTCAGGTTCTCATGGTTAGCTGCAACAGAAGGATCGATTTCCCCGCCATCGAGCGCATATCCCTGAACAGGATATTTATTTGCAAAGCCTTTTGTACCTGTAAGTTGATACATGCGGCTGTATGGACGAGGTGAGTTTACATTGTGCTCTATTAGTATCGATTTTCCTTTTTCGGTAGATATAAGTGTTGATGTATGTTCTCCGTTCTTGAAATCTTTTACATCTTCACCTGTCTTTTCTTTTATATAATTGATGCTGGATATCTGTTTTGCATCCACAGATACAAGATAATTCATCTTGTCGCCGCGGTGTATATTCATGGCCTGACATACAGGGCCAAGTCCATGGGTAGGATACAGGTCGCCTCTGTGTGTCCTGTTGTAGTCCATACGCCAGTTATTCCAGTACTGATCCCAGAACGGTTGTAATCCGTGTATATATGCACCCTCTCCGTGTACTATTTCACCAAGCAGACCTTGCTGGACCATATTCAACGTAGTCAGTTCGAAGAAATCGTATACACAATTTTCGAGCTGCATGCAATGTTTACGGGTTTGTTCCGAAGTATTGATAAGCGCCCATATTTCATCCATATTCATGGCTGAAGGCACTTCAATGGCGACATGCTTGCCGTCTTTCATAGCTTGAACTCCCATCATTGCATGTGATTTCCAGTCAGTAGCAATATAGATCAGGTCTACATTCGGTAAAGCGGTCACCTTGCGCCAAACAGCGGTATCACCGTAAAACTCCTGAGCCTTAGGAAGTCCGCGTTTTTCCAGCATTTGGTTTACTTTTTCCGTATTCTTTTGTTCCACATCGCATAAGGCAACCACTTCAACTCCCTCGATATGAGTCATACGCTCTACAGCACCGGGCCCCCGCATTCCCAAACCGATGAAAGCTACGCGAACAACAGGTAATGGATCGGTTCTTAATTCGAGTACATCTGTTTGTCCTGCAGGACGTTCAGGAACGGTTGTTTTAATCACGGACGATTGCTCTTTTGCCGGTTGTGTTCCACAACTTATAAGCACTAAGCTGATGATAAACAGGGTGAGGATTTTTTTCATAGAATTAGAACATTTATTTAATATCAGAAATTATAAATCACATTTTACTTCTTTCTTATAATATAAGTAATACAAGGATATGTACCTCTATAAATTATATACTTTTTTCGAGGCCTTTTGTACTCACTTTGCTCCAAAAAAATGATTATAACGGAGCTATTATTTGATATTTATTAAATATTAACATCTTAGTTCTCGTATTATCGGGCAGTAACATATACAAAGGTATAAAAGAAAAACTGTCCTGATGTATCAGAACAGTTTTAAATTTCTTTCGGAGGTATATTTTATTTTACTTCAAATTCCTGTTTCATATCTATCTCTTCATTGTTTTCATCATAAAAATGATATTCGAGAAATGCAAGATTTTGATTCGGTATTATTTTTACACCCATTCCATATCTCCATTTCCACTGCCATTTGAGGGAAATGAAGCCTCGATTGATAAACGCTGCAACATACGGATGTATGTGCAAGGTGAATTTTTTCACTTTCAGATCTTTCACAAGATAACTAATTTTCATTCGCAAGGTGTCTGTGAATAGGATAGATGGCCTTATTTCTCCCTTTCCGAAACAGTTAGGGCAAATTTCGGTAGTGGTTATTTCCATCTCGGGACGCACGCGCTGTCTGGTAATCTGCATCAAACCGAATTTACTCAATGGTAAAATGTTGTGCTTGGCGCGGTCGTTGGCCATTAATTCCTGCATCCTTGTTATCAGTTGACTGCGGTGCTCACCTTCAGTCATGTCTATAAAGTCGATTACGATTATGCCCCCCATATCTCGTAATCTGAGTTGTCTGGCTATTTCTTCGGCTGCCGCGGAATTCACTTCCCAGGCATTGTTTTCCTGTCCGGCTTCAGGGTTCTTCGATCTGTTTCCGCTGTTTACATCTATAACGTGAAGTGCTTCTGTATGCTCTATAATCAAATATGCACCGTTACGGAATGTTACGGTTTTACCAAATAGAGCCTTAACTTGTTTTGTAACGGCATAGTTGTCGAATATCGGCAGTGTTCCGTCGTACTGCTTTACAATATTCTTTTTCTCGGGTGCAATAAACGAAATGTAATCCCGGATTTGGTTGCATGTGTCAGGGTCGTTTACATGAATTTCCTGAAAACTGGAATTAAATACATCCCTCAACAGTGCAACTATACGCCCTGTTTCCTCAAAAACGAGGGTCGGCAGTTTGCTTTTCTGTATTTTAGGGAGATTGTCATCCCAGCGCTTTACCAGTGTTTTAAGTTCTGCATCCAGATCAGCTACTTTTTTACCTTCGGCCACAGTTCTCACTATCACGCCGAAGTTTTTTGGCTTAATACTCTGTATCAGTTGCCGCAAGCGGGCACGTTCTTCTTTCGATTTTATTTTTTGTGATACGGAGACTTTGTCGTTGAAAGGTATAACGACGAGGAAACGTCCTGCCAGGGACAGTTCCGAAGTAAGGCGGGGGCCTTTTGTCGATATTGGTTCTTTGGCTATCTGCACCAGTATTTCCTGTCCCGGTTTTAAGATATCGCTGATGGAGCCATCCTTGTCGATATCATGCTCCAGTTTCATCTTGGAGATGTTCGGAAATTTCTTTTTGTCTGCGAGCGCCTGTTTGTAGAACTTATCAACAGATTTAAATTGAGCACCAAGATCTAAATAGTGAAGAAAAGCGTCCTTTTTGTATCCTATGTCTACAAAAGCAGCGTTGAGGCCGGGCATAAGCTTTTTCACTTTGCCGGCATAGATGTTCCCTACCGCGTATGAAGCATCTCTTCCTTCTTTCTGCAGTTCGACAAGCTTCTTGTCCTCAAGTACTGCTATAGAAACTTCATTGGGCTGAACATCGACTACTAGTTCGCTATTCATAACTATAATTTTGGATTTTGAAAAATAAGATTTAAATCGCTTTTGTATTTAAATCTGAAAAATAGATTTCCTTCTTTTTGTAAGAGAGGCAGAGTTCATATAATACACAAAGAACAAACTTAAAATTCAACAATTTGTAAGTTTGTTCCCGTATATTTCCGTTAAAGAAAGATGCAAGGCTTATTTTTTCTTTTTGTGCCTGTTCTTCCTTAGTCTTTTTTTGCGCTTGTGCGTAGACATTTTATGTCTTTTTCTTTTCTTTCCGCTTGGCATGTTATTTATATTTAGTAATTAATAATTTGGTGCGCGTCAATTACTTTCTTACCTGGATTACGAAAGTTTTGGCAGGTTTAAATGCCGGAATTGAATGTGCTGGTATAATGATAGTTGTATTTTTCGAAATATTACGAGCTGTTTTTTGAGCTCTTGTTTTTACGATAAAACTACCGAAACCTCTTAAATAAACATTTTCATTCTTGCTCAGGGAGTCTTTAACTACATCCATGAATGATTCAACTGTTTTTAATACAGTAGCTTTATCTATGCCTGTATTCTTCGCAATCTCGTTAACGATGTCAGCTTTTGTCATTTTCTTATTTTTTTAGATTCAAAACAATTAATTTTTTGGACTGCAAATATATAGCTTTTTATTTACCTTTGAAACAAATAATTGCCAATTTTTTGAAATAATGAAGAAATTAACTTTCGGGAATGATTGTTTGGCGGTTATTCTAAATGATTGTAAATGAGTATACAAAAAGATTTGAGATTAAGCTCCATATTAATAAAGTGGTATAACGATAATAAAAGGGACTTGCCGTGGCGCGATACTACAGACCCTTATATCATATGGATATCTGAAATTATATTGCAGCAAACACGTGTAGATCAGGGATATAATTATTTTTTGCGGTTCATACAGCGTTTTTCCTCAGTAGACGTGTTGGCTAAAGCAGACGAAAGTGAAGTATTGAAACTATGGCAGGGCTTAGGGTATTACAGCCGTGCACGTAATTTACATGCTGCTGCAAAAATGGTAACGGATAATTATGGTGGAGTGTTTCCCTACGAGTATAAAAATGTGCTTAGCCTCAAGGGGGTAGGTGAATATACAGCTGCTGCGATTGTTTCATTCGCTTATAATGAGCCTTATGCAGTTGTCGATGGAAATGTATACCGCGTCCTGTCGCGCATTTTTGCTATAGATGATCCTATTGACAGTACTAAAGGAAAGAAAGTGTTTGCCGGGCTGGCTCAGGAATTGCTTGATGAAAAACATGCAGGATTGCACAATCAGGCTATAATGGAATTCGGTGCACTGCAATGTGTTCCGGTATCACCCGATTGTGAAAATTGTCCGGCTGCATCTCTATGCCTCGCTTATGCGCATGATAAGGTGAGGCTATATCCGGTAAAAGAGGGTAAGCAAAAAGTTAGGAACCGATATTTTAATTATCTGGATATCCGTGTAGGAGATAATATGTTATTGCATAAGCGGACAGGAAAAGATATCTGGCAAAATCTGTTTGAATTACCCTTAATAGAAAGTGAGAAGCAACTGACTATTGAAGAATTGCAGAAGGAAAATAGATTTAAAAACATTTTTGGTAATTCAGCTAAAGTACATATTAAGTATATTGTTGAGATGAAGCATATACTTTCCCACCAGATAATATATGCATCGTTTTATAAAGTAACTGTAAATAATATCGAGTTAAGCAATAATTATATAAAGGTGAAAGTAGAAGAGGCGGATAATTATCCTGTATCGCGGCTTGTACATAAATATCTGGAAAAAATGTAACTATTTTTTTATGGTGTTTGTATAAATCATAAAACACTATAACTTTGTATTGAACATAAACGACCCATGAACATGGATAAAATATCATTAATAGTTCCTTGTTATAATGAAGAGCAAGCCCTTCCCTTTCTATATAAAGAGCTCGTAAAGCTCGCTGATGAAATGCAGGAGCAAGAGTTCGAATTTATTTTTATCAATGACGGATCAAAGGATAAGACGCTGGACTTGGTGAAAGAATTTAAAGAAACTGACAACAGAGTCCATTATGTGTCTTTTTCCCGTAATTTTGGTAAAGAGGCCGGAATATATGCCGGATTGAAGGCTGCAAAAGGTGACTTTATTTCACTTATTGATGCCGATCTGCAGGATCCGCCTTCTCTTGTTAAAGAGATGTATGCAACCCTCAAAACGGAAGACTTCGATTGTGTTGCTACACGCCGCGTAGACCGTAAAGGTGAACCTGTAATGCGTTCCTTCTTTGCCAAACAATTCTATAAACTTATAAATAAAATTTCCGATACGGAAGTTGTGGACGGTGCCCGCGATTTTCGCCTAATGACCCGTCAAATGGTCGATGCAATATTGGAAATGAGCGAATATAACCGTTTCTCGAAAGGTATATTCGGTTGGGTCGGTTTTAATACCAAATGGATAGCTTTCGAGAATATAGAACGTGTGGCAGGGGAGACTAAATGGTCGTTTATAGGACTTTTCTTGTATTCTCTTGAAGGGATAATTGCTTTCTCGACACGGCCTTTGCTTATCGCCTCATTGTTTGGTATTTTGTTTTGCCTTATAGCCTTCGTGATGATTTGTGTTATCATCTTTAAAACTTTGGTGTTTGGGGATGATGTACAGGGATATCCGTCAACAATGTGTGTTATATTCTTTATAGGAGGCATCCAGTTGTTCTGTCTAGGTATTCTCGGGCAGTATCTATCCAAGACTTACTTGGAAGCGAAAAAGCGTCCTATCTACATTGTAAAAGAAAAAGCCTAAATGCTTGTTTTGTAATCTTTAGTTGTCAAATTTGAATAATTTGACACGTATTTTTTTGTGTTTAAAAAATAAAAGAGTAATTTTGCGCCGATTGTCCGGATGCTCTCATTTGATGCGCCTTTTGTGGTTGTGACAAAGTGTTACCAATAGCATAAAAACGATTGACAATTGATAGAAAAGTCTTAATCTTAAAGTGAAAATATGAGTTCTGCTGCTCTTTTTTTAGTTGTGCTTTTGACGGGGATTATGCTCGTTTGTGCCGGTCTCGGTATGGCCCTATTATTATCACCGAAGTCATTTAATGCCCAAAAAGGAGAACCATATGAATGTGGTGTTCCTACCCACGGAACTTCGTGGATGCAATTCAGAGTAGGGTATTACTTATATGCTATATTATATCTGATGTTCGATGTGGAAGCAATATTCTTGTTCCCATGGGCAACAGTTGTCCGTAATTTAGGCATGCCCGGACTTTACAGTATATTATTTTTCATATTAATCTTAGGCCTCGGACTGGCTTATGCGTGGAGGAAAGGAGCATTACAATGGAAGTAAAGAAAATATATATAAAAGGTATTCCTAACGACGAGTTTAAGGATAACGAATACCTTGAAAACCATATTAAGGAACTGAACGAAAACGGTGTGCCCGTAGTAATAGGTAAATTGGATGATCTTATCAACTGGGGCCGATCAAATTCTATATGGCCGCTGGCTTTCGCTACAAGTTGCTGCGGTATCGAGTTTATGGCTTCGGCTGCTGCGCGTTACGACCTTGCCCGTTTCGGTATGGAGGTTACCCGCAATAGTCCGCGTCAGGCAGATACAATGGTTGTGGCAGGAACAATTGTACACAAAATGGCTCCGTTATTGAAACGTGTATACGACCAGATGGCAGAACCGAAATATGTTGTAGCAATGGGAAGCTGCGCTATATCTGGTGGCCCGTTTGTAGATTCGTATCATGTGGTGAAAGGAATTGATGAAATTATGCCGGTAGATGTATATGTGCCGGGTTGCCCGCCTCGTCCTGAAGCTTTGTTTTATGGATTGATGCAGTTACAGCGTAAGATTAAGGTAGAAAGATTCCTGTTTAAAGTAGACAAAAAGAAAAAATAAAATAGATGCAAGCCATGAGATTACAAGATGTAGATGCTTTTTCGGCAAAGAACTTGTAACTCGTAACTCGTAACTTGTAACTAAAAATATCGATGGAAAATATCAAAAAGGTAATACTGAAAGCCGTACCTGAAGCGGTAATCGAGGAAGTTGGAAAACTCACGGTTACTGTAGAACCGGATAAACTACGCACTTTGGCAAAGGCTCTTCGCTATAATGAAGAATATCCTTTCGACTATCTGGCTATGCTTACCGGAATGGACTGGGGCGAAAAACTCGGAGTGAATTATCTCCTTACTTCATCGAAAGACTTATCAAAAGAAGTTGTGCTGAAAACAGGTACTACAGATAAGAAGAACCCTTTGCTTTATACTGTTACCGATATCTGGGAAACAGCCCATTACAACGAGCGTGAAGTATATGCGATGTTCGGCATCCGTTTTATCAACAATCCGGATATGCGTCGCTTCTTCCTAAACTCCGACTGGAATGGCTTCCCGCTGAGAAAGGATTACGATGCGAACCCGCTACTTAATCCTGTTTCTGTCGAAAGTAAAGATATTATCGATATTGCTCCGCGTATTATGGAAACTCCTGCCGGACTTAAAGAAGAGAAGGTAAGGATATTCGAACAAAACGATTATATAATCAATATAGGGCCGCAACACCCGTCTACACATGGTGTTATGCACTTTCGCGTAGCATTGGAAGGTGAAATAGTAAAGAAAATAGATGTGCATAGCGGCTATATACATCGCGGAATAGAAAAGATGTGCGAGAGCATGACTTATCCGCAGATACTGCATCTGACCGACCGTCTGGATTATCTTTCGGCAAACATTAACCGTCATGGCTTGTGTATGTGTGTAGAAAAAGCGGCTGAAATAGAAATTCCCGAAAGAGCGCAATATATCCGTACCATTATGGATGAATTGAACCGTATTGATTCGCACCTTGTAGCATGGGGTACTATGTGTATGGACTTAGGTTCTACCACTGCCTTTATCTATGGTATGCGCGAAAGAGAGGATATCCTTAAAATATTTGAACTGACATCGGGCGGCCGTCTGATTATCAACTACAATGTTATCGGCGGTGTAATGTTCGATATTTATCCTGATTTCCAGAAAGATGTGAAAGCCTTTATTCCGGTTATGCGTAAGGCATTGAAAGAATATGACAGACTGTTTACAGGTAATGTGATTGCCGTAGGCCGTATGAAAGGTCTGGGGCTTTTGTCTAACGAAGATGCGATTTCTTATGCTGTTACAGGGCCTGCCGGACGGGGGTCTGGCTTCTCTTGCGATATTCGTAAGCATGTTCCTTATGCTCTTTATGATAAGGTGAACTTTACTGAAATTATCAGGGATGAAGGCGATTCATATGCACGTTATCTGAACCGTCTGGATGAAATAGAAGAATCTTTGAAAATCATAGAACAACTTATCGATAATATACCTGAAGGGGAATTCTTAGCGAAAACCAAAGCTATTATCAAACTTCCTGAAGGGGAATATTATCAGAGAGTGGAAGCGGGACGCGGCGAATTCGGTGTGTTTATCGAAAGTCGCGGCGACAAGACTCCTTACCGCCTGAAATTTCGTTCGCCGTCTATGGCAGCTGTTCAGGCAATGCCGTTGATCTGTGAAGATGAGAAAATTTCAGACTTTATCGGTATCGGAGGTTCTATGGACTATGTAATTCCTGATATCGACCGTTAACCAAGATTATTTATATTATCAATATAACAAAGATATATGTTGCTAAACTATTCACGACCGTTGGAGGTAGCAGGACTGCTAAGTGACTTTGATGCATTTTTGACGGCAAACTTGCCTACTTGGGCGGTTTTAGCGATTGAGTTTGTACTGATAGGCGTTGCATTGCTCGCCCTTTATGCGGTACTTGCTCTTATACTGATCTATGTAGAGCGTAAAATCACAGCTTTCTTTCAGGCACGTCTGGGTCCGAACCGTGTAGGTAAATATGGTCTGATACAGAGTGTGGCCGACATGATTAAGATACTTTTGAAAGAAATTATTCATGTAAAAAAATCAGACAGATTCCTTTTCGTCGTTGCGCCTTTCTTTATGATTGTGGCTTCCATGCTTACTTTCGGCGCGCTTCCATTCGGACAGGGGCTACAGATTGTGGATTTCAACATCGGCGTATTTTATGTGATTGCCGTTTCATCGCTGGGTATTATCGGCGTATTGCTTGCCGGATGGTCGAGTAACAATAAATATTCGATGATTGGCGCCATGCGAAGCGGGGCTCAATTTATCAGTTACGAACTTTCAGCCGGATTTGCATTGATGACAGTTGTCGTATTATCCGGAACTATGAGCTTTTCCCAGATTATACAGGGACAAGCATATATTCATCAATGGAATATTATTGCCGGACACGTTCCTGCTTTGATTGCATTCATCATTTATCTTATTTCAGGACATGCCGAAACCAATCGTGGACCTTTCGACTTGCCGGAAGCCGAGTCTGAATTGACAGCAGGGTATCATACAGAATATTCAGGTCTCCAATTCGGATTTTTCTATTTGGCGGAATACCTAAATATGTTTATTGTTGCCGGTATTGCAGCAACTGTATTCTTAGGCGGATGGATGCCTATACAGGTTGAAGGCTGGGATGGATTTAATCAGATAATGAATTATATTCCGTCATATATATGGTTTTTCGGAAAAGCGTCTTTCCTTGTATTCCTCAGTTTGTGGGTAAGGTGGACATTTCCGCGTTTGCGTATCGACCAGTTATTGAATCTGGAATGGAAATATCTATTGCCGATTAATATGTTCAACATATTACTGATGGTAGTTATGGTTTTATTGGGTTGGACCCTGAAATAATTAATTTATAGAAAATACGACAATGAGTTCAGTATCACAATATTTTTCAGGTTTATTCGGTGGCATCAAATCATTGCTCACAGGAATGCGGGTGACATGGGGTGAACTGTGGACAAAGAAAATCACAGAGCAATATCCCGAAAATAGAGCAACCCTTGTTATCCCTGACCGTTTCCGTGGCGAACTGGTTATGCCGCATGACGATAGTAACGAACATGCTTGTACGGCTTGTGGTATTTGCCAGATGAATTGCCCTAACGGAACAATAAAGGTTATATCTAAAAGCATAGAAACAGCAGACGGCAAAAAGAAGAAAATTCTTGACCGTTATATTTACGATTTAGGAATGTGTACATTCTGTAACCTGTGTGTGATTACTTGTCCGCAGGATGCAATTATTTTTGCCAATACATTCGAGAATGCACTCTTTACCCGTAGTAAGCTGGTTCAGCAGCTAAACCACGAAGGTTCGAAGCTGTGCGAAAAGAAAAAAGAAGAAAAACCTGTAATTGCCCCTAAACCTGTAGCTAAGGCAGAAGAGGAAGTGCATGGCAAGAAAACAGCGCCGGAAGGTGTGCCTCAGACTCCACTGGAGCCGATACCTGCACAGGATATCAAAGATAATAGCGGTATTCATCCCGAAAATGACTATCCGAAAGATGTGACAACAAAGACGGTTCCGGCTTCGAAAACAGATGCCGATATAGACCCGAAAGAAGATAAAGAATAAGAAATAATATACGATAATCAACAGATTATGGCAGAACAGATTATATTTTACATTATAGCGACAATCATTGTGTTCTCTACCATTATGGCAGTGACGACACAGAAGATTATCCGCTCGGCTACATTCCTGTTATTCGTTCTTTTAGGAACAGCAGGCTTGTATATACTTTTAGATTATCATTTCCTGATGGCGGTGCAGATAGCTGTATATGCCGGAGGTGTGATGGTCTTGTTTATCTTCGCTATCCTGCTTACTCATGAGCCGGGAGTGGATGTTAAGTTCGAAAAACCGGGCAGGATGTTTATTGCTGCAGTTGCCGCCCTTGCAGGGTTGGGTATCTGCGGGCATATTATATTCTATAATGTGAATAAGTTCTATACTTATGTTACACAGCCGGAACTGAATATGCAGGATGTGGGTATGGCAATGATGGGTACGGATAAGTATCAGTATCTGTTGCCGTTCGAGGCTATTAGTATATTATTATTAGCATGTATTATTGGCGGTATAATGATTGCCAGAAAAAGATAATAGGGGAGTTACAAGTTACAAGTTACGAGTTGCAAGGGTGACAAGTAATATGTAATGAGGCTCAATCGTAAAAAAGAAAATAAAAAAACTGTTACAGTTTCAGACGGGAAATTTTTAATTAAAAAGACTCGTAACTCGTAACTCGTAACTCGTAACTAAAAGAATATGGGTGAGTTTATAACAAGTTTTCTATCGGGACCGGTGCCTATCGAGGCGTATCTGGCTGTGAGCACGATTATGTTCTTTGCAGGGGTATACGGTTTCCTTTCACGCAAAAATATGTTGATGGTTCTGATTTCCGTCGAACTGATGCTGAACGCTGCCGACCTGAATTTCGTAGTGTTTAACCGCTATCTGTATCCGGGACAGCTCGAAGGGTTCTTCTTTACGCTCTTCGCCATAGGTATTGCCGCTGCCGAAACAGCCGTTGCTATCGCCATCATCATTAATATATACCGACATGTGAAGAGTATATATGTGGATGAGAACATTACTAACATGAAAAACTAAGAAAAAGAGTTATAAGTTACGAGTTACGAGTGACAAGTAATAAGTAACGCGACTCAACAGAAAGATAAAACAATAAGACTGTTACAGTTTCAGACGAGAAGATATACAAATAAAACACTCGTAACTTGTAACTCGTAACTTGTAACTATAAAAGAAATATGGAACACGTATTTAATTATTCTATACTCATAGTTGTACTTCCGGCCATAATGTTTCTGATTTTGGGGCTGGGCGGAAAATATATGAAGCCTGTAGTTGCCGGAACGCTGGGAACTGTTTCACTTGCTGTAATGGCCGTACTGGCATATATGACGGCTTACCAGTACTTTTTCGAAGTAGGGAAAAGTGCAGAGGGTATTTATCAGGCAATAAGTGTATTCAATTTCGAATGGCTGCGCTTTACCGATAAATTGCATATAGACTTAGGAATGTATCTCGACCCGATTTCGGTGATGATGCTTGTCGTTATCACTACCGTATCGCTGATGGTGCATGTATATAGCTTAGGATATATGAAAGGGGAAAAAGGATTCCAGCGTTACTACGCATTCCTTTCCCTGTTCAGCTTTGCTATGTTAGGCCTTGTGGTGGCCACTAATATATTCCAGATGTATATCTTCTGGGAACTTGTGGGAGTATCTTCGTTCCTGCTAATCAGTTTCTACTATGTGAAACCGTCGGCGGTAGCCGCTTCAAAGAAAGCGTTTATCGTTACCCGTTTTGCTGACTTTTTCTTCCTTGTAGGTATCTTATTATTATCATATTTCACAGGCACATTCGATTTCGCGACTCTTACAGCATCTAATGCTGCTATCTGTGTATCATCTACGGCCGGAGTTTCATTCCTCGGCATGTCTGTGCTCTCATGGGCAATGATTCTTATCTTTATGGGAGGTGCCGGAAAATCGGCGATGATGCCGTTCCACATCTGGTTACCCGATGCGATGGAAGGCCCGACCCCTGCATCAGCCCTTATCCATGCTGCAACGATGGTTGTTGCCGGAGTATTTCTTGTAGCACGTCTGTTCCCTATATATTATTTCGGTGCGCCTGAAATCTTAACAGTCATAGCGTGGGTGGGAGCAATTACAGCATTGTTTGCTGCAATTGTAGCATGTACCCAGACCGATATAAAGCGCGTTCTCGCATTCTCTACCATATCCCAGATTGCATTTATGCTTACTTCACTCGGAGTCTCCAAATTTGGAGGGCACGAGGGATTAGGATATATGGCTGGTATGTTCCATTTATTTACACATGCATTCTTTAAAGCATTATTATTCCTTTGCGCTGGTGCTATTATCCATGCAGTGCATAGTAATGAAATGGATGATATGGGAGGATTGGCCGGTAAATTAAAAATTACATGTATCACATTTGGTATTGCATTGTTTGCTATTGCCGGAGTTCCATTCTTCTCAGGATTCTATAGTAAAGACGAAATACTAGCAGCAGCTTACGAACATAATAAAGCAATATACTTTGTACTGAGCTTTGCAGCCGGACTGACAGCATTTTATATGACCCGTCTGTTCCTACGCATCTTCTTCTATGAAAAGAAACATTATCATCATGAGCCGCACGAGGCAGGCCCTGCGATGGCAATTCCTTTGATTATTCTGGCCATACTTGCTTTTGGAGCAGGATATATTCCATTCGGAAACTTTGTGACATCGGATGGAGTGCCTTACGATATTCATATAGACTGGCAAGTGGCGATAACCAGTGTTGGGATTTCCTTAATAGGAATGGGTATTGCTTTCCGCTTATATTATAAGAAAAATGAAATTCCTGATAAAATTGCGAACAGTATCAGTACATTCTACAAATGGGCACACAATAAGTTCTATTTCGACGAATTGTGGCTGTATGTAACCCGCAATATTATCTTCAAACGTATTTCGGCAACTATCGCATGGTTCGACCGCAAATATGTGGATGGATTTATGAATTCATTGGCAGATGTAACGCAGGCGGCATCCAGTACTATCAAGAATTTCCAGTCGGGATATATTCAGCAATATGCATTGGTTTATCTCATCGGGGCACTGATACTGGTAGTAGGTTTCGGCGGATGGTTAATTTGTTTTATTTGTAAATAAGAAATAAGCTTTTAGCCTTTAGCTTATAGCTATTAGCTAAAAAATAGATAAAGAATTATAAGTTTAAAAAGGCTAATGGCCAACAGCTATTAGCTAACAGCTAAAAAAAACATGAATATTCTTTCATTATTTGTCCTTGTTCCGGTTTTGATGTTAATAGCATTTATTCCATGCCGCAATATCAAACAGGTTCGCACCGTAGGAGTAATAGGTGCAGTTATTGAAGTCGTATTGGCTCTTGTTCTCCTGTTTATGTTCTATCAGGAGCGGGCAGCAGGCAATACCGCCGAAATGTTATTTACATTCGATGCCGTATGGTTTCAGGCTGCCAGTATGAACATACATTATGCAATCGGAGTCGACGGTATATCCGTATTGATGATTCTGTTGACTGCGATTATCATTTTTACGGGGACATTCGCTTCGTGGAATATGAACCCGTTGCCAAAAGACTTCTTTATGTGGCTAACCTTACTGTCAATCGGAGTATACGGCTTCTTCATTTCATTGGATATGTTTACCATGTTCTTCTTCTACGAAATAGCTTTGATACCGATGTATCTGCTTATCGGGCTTTGGGGAACAGGACGTAAGGAATATTCGGCAATGAAACTGACATTGATGCTGATGGGTGGTTCCGCTTTCCTATTTGTAGGAATTCTTGGAATCTACTTCAACTCATCTGTTACAGGAGAATATACATTCAATATGCTTGAGGTAGCAAATAATGCTGCAATTCCCGTTTCGGCACAATACTGGATTTTCCCGCTGACATTCCTCGGATTCGGCGTGTTAGGAGCACTATTTCCATTCCACACATGGTCGCCTGACGGTCACGCATCTGCGCCCACAGCCGTATCTATGCTCCATGCCGGAGTATTGATGAAGCTGGGAGGATACGGATGTTTCCGCATCGCTATGCGTTTGATGCCGGAGGCTGCCGACGAACTTTCATGGATATTTATCATACTGACAGGTATCAGTGTAATTTATGGAGCACTGGGAGCGATTTCTCAGACAGACTTGAAATATATCAATGCTTATTCTTCGGTGAGTCACTGCGGACTGGTATTGTTCGCCATACTGATGATGAATCAGACAGCAATGACCGGAGCAGTGATGCAGATGCTTTCACATGGTTTGATGACAGCCCTCTTCTTTGCCTTGATAGGTATGATATATGGACGGACGCATACGCGTGATATTCGGGAAATGGGCGGTCTGATGAAGATTATGCCGTTCCTCAGTGTATGCTATGTGATTGCCGGATTGGCTTCTCTCGGATTGCCGGGATTGAGTGGATTCGTTGCCGAGATGACAATATTTGTAGGAGCATTCGAACATAATGATATGTTTCATCGCGTATTCACTATAATAGCTGTGTCTTCGATAGTTGCAACAGCAGTATATATACTGAAAGTGGTTGGGAAGATACTTTTCGGCCCTGTACAAGACCAGCATCATCTGGAACTGACAGATGCTGTATGGCATGAAAAGATTGCTACTGTAGGATTGATAATCTGTGTTGCAGGTATGGGATTATTCCCGGGATGGATTTCGGATTTGATAACAGCCAGTCTGGGATATATAAAGTAATCAGTTAACAGTAAACAGTTATCAGTAAACAATAAAATAGAAAAGGGGTTAATTGTAACTCGTAACTAAAAATAAGATATAAAAATGGATTTGAGTAACTATTTGTTGATGAAGCATGAAATGTCACTTATTGTGCTGTTTCTCATACTTATTATTTATGATTTGTTTGCTTCGGACAACGCAAAGAAATATTATTTTCCGGTAGCCTGCACTTTGTTTCTGGCACATACCGTTCTTTGTTTCTTTTTCAAGGATAACGGAACATCCTTTGCGGGCATGTATGTTACCGGTCCGGCATATCTTACAATAAAAAATATACTCAATATAGGAGTCTTTCTGATTCTGCTTCAGGCAAATTCTTGGTTGAAGAAACCGGGTTCGCTGATTAAGCGTGGCGAGTTTTTTATGCTTACTATACTTACGCTGATAGGTATGAACCTGATGATATCTTCCGGAAACTTCCTCTTATTCTATATAGGACTTGAAACTGCTTCCCTTCCTATCGCAGCATTGGTTGCTTTTGATAAGTACAGGCTGGAGTCGGCGGAAGCAGGAGCCAAATATATATTTAACGCAATATTCTCTTCGGGTATAATGGTTTTCGGATTATCGTTCCTTTACGGAGCCTGTGGAACATTATACTATACCGATATAGCAATGAGTATCTATTCTACACCGATGGTGATAATGGCAATGATATTCGTTCTTGCAGGTATATTCTTTAAGATTTCTCTTGTTCCGTTCCACCTGTGGGCACCGGATACTTATCAGGGAGCACCGACCAATGTAACTTTATATCTTTCTACAATATCGAAAGGTGCTGCAGTATTTGCACTGATGGTTATTCTGTTTAAAGTATTCCCTGTATTATCTGAAATCTGGCAGGGTGTCATCTGGATAATAATCCTGTTGACAATAACTATCGGTAACTTATTCGCCCTTCGTCAGAAGAATATGAAACGCTTCCTTGCGTTCTCATCTATATCGCAGGCCGGTTACATCATGCTGAGCGTATTTACCGGAACGGCAGAAGGTATGGCCGCGACAATATTCTATGTCTTTGTTTATGTGTTCTCCAACCTTGCAGCATTCGGTGTTATCTCTGCTATAGAAGATAAGACCGGAAAGGTAAGTATGGATGATTACAACGGGCTATATTATACCAATCCGAAACTGGCGCTGGCAATGATGATAGCCATGTTCTCGCTTGGAGGCATACCGCCTACAGCCGGATTTTTCAGTAAGCTGTTCGTCTTTATGTTTGCCATGCAGCAGGGACATGTATTGCTCGTATTCCTTGCATTCCTGAACACAGTAATATCATTGTACTACTATCTGCTTGTGGTGAAGGCCATGTTTATAAAGAAGAGCAGTTCGCCTATCGAAAGCGTAAGTACTGACGGATATCTGAAAGTATCGCTGGTAGTATCTATGGTGGGAATATTCCTTGTAGGTATGGTAAGTTGTTTCTATCAATATATAGACAAGGCAAGTTTTGGTATATATTAAAGATTATTAATTTATAAATAAAATTCGACAGAAGACTGTATCTTTGGGCTTCTGTCGAATTTTGTACAAAAAATATAGAACAATTCTTTATGAATCTATTAGTTATCCTCCAAGCAGCCACACCAGTAGTAGAGATGGCAGAGCAAACTGTTCAAGCTACAACTCCTGAAGAGAGTTACCTTAGCCTTATAATGAAAGGTGGTTGGATCTTATTGCCCATTTTCCTATTGTCGCTTCTGGCAATCTATGTTATTATAAATAAATCATTGGTAATAAACCGTCTCGGTAAAAAAGATACAATATGGCTATCCCGTGTAGTGGAACTTATACATGAAGGGAAAATCGATAAAGCACTTAAATTTTGTGTAGAACGTCCATATGCATCAGCCAAAGTGATTGCTGCAGGACTTAAAGAATATGAACGTGACGATAAAGAAATACAGGAGTCTATGGAAGTAGAAGCCCGCCAGCAGATCAGTATAATGGAAAGTCAGATGAACTGGCTGGGAATTACCGCTTCTATCGCACCGATGCTCGGGTTCCTTGGTACAATCTTCGGTGTAATCAAAATATTCTATGATATTGCAAAAACTAACGATCTGGCAATCGATACCATATCTACAGGACTATATCAGAAAATGATATGTTCGGGAGCCGGTTTGCTTGTCGGTATTATTGCATATGCCGGATATTATGTGCTGAATGGGCGTATAGATAAGGCTGTGGTGAATATCGATAAAGAATCTAACGAAGTATTGAAAGCTATAAGGGCAAACAAAAGGGGTACCGTAGAGGCATAATTCATTTGTTTATAAAAGGAAGCAAAGCATGAAAATAGAACGTAGAAAAACAAGAGCAGCAGAAGTTTATACTTCTTCGTTGAACGATATTATGTTCTTCCTGTTATTGTTTTTTCTTATTATATCTACAATGGTTACGCCTGCAGCGATCAGAGTGTTGTTGCCCAATGCCGCTACATCAGAACAGGTTGTCACCAAAAAGAATATCAATCTGATAATAACCCAGGACTTAAGATATTACGTTAATGACAAATCGGTCACTAAAGATGAAATAGAACCGGCCTTAATCGCAGCAATTACAAAAGAGAAAGAAAAAAACAGTAATGTAGAAGTAAATGTCTTGTTACAGGCAGACAAATCGCTTAGTCTGCAGAATGTTGTCGATGTAATCGATATAGGAAACAAATTGAAGGTAAAAATGGTATTGTTTACACAAAAACCAGATTGAATATTATAAAATAAATAACTAAAAACTTGAATTTCATTATCTAAAAAAAGGTAATACTCAATGAAATTTGGGGTAGATGATGCAACATTTCCACAAAAAATGCATCTCTAAAATGAAGCTTGGCCAATATGAATGAACTGCAAATTATAGCAGGCTGTAAAGAACAAAAGCGTGAAGCTCAAAAAATGCTATACGAGGCATATGCCCGTAAGATGTATAGCATCTGCTTACGTTATAGTTCCGATCAGGATGCTGCACAGGATTTGCTGCAGGATGGATTCATGAAAGTGTTTGCCAATATTGGCTCTTTTCAGGAAAAAGGCTCTTTTGAAGGCTGGCTTAAACGTATATTTATAAACCTTGCTTTAGAAAACTTAAGAAAGAAAAAATCAATCATTCAGACATCTGACGACGTACAAAATCTACCCGATATAGTAGATGATTCTACTGAAGACGAGCAAATGTATAAAATTTCAGAAACTGAATTATTGAAAATGGTACAGGACTTACCCCGCGGCTACTCAATGGTTTTCAACTTATATGCTATAGAAGACTATTCGCATAAAGAAATAGCCGAGATGATGGGTATCAGTGAAGGGACTTCGCGTTCTCAGTATGTAAGGGCAAGACAGATATTGCAGGAGAAGGTGAAACAATATATAAAACAGCGGTCGTAAGATGATGGAAGATAAAGACAAAATAAAGGATCTATTCTCCTCGAAGCTAGGAAACTTCGAGCCGGAGGTGCCTGCATCCGTTTGGGGTGGGCTGGATCAGCTTTTGTCTAATCAGCCGGCTCCTGCCCCTGATGCATCATCATCTGTTAATTCTTCAACAGCCAATGCAGCTTCTTCGGCCGGAAAAGCATCTATTATAAAAACTGTTGCTATTGCCGTCGGGGTTGCAGCTGCCATTGTTACGGGAGTATTACTTATGCCGGAAGCAGAACCGGTAGTAGAACAGCCTGTAGCAGTAGAAGAAACTCCGGTGAGGGAAGAGGTTGTCCAACCATTGGATACTGTGTTAGAGATGCCTCTTGCAACACGTCCGTTGATAGCAAAAGCAGAAGTACAACCAGTTGTTCAGGCGAGAGCAATGATAATCGAAGATACTGATCCTGTAGAGGAAACCCGTGAAGAGGTTACTCCGGAAGTAACAGATGAACCTGAAAAGGTAGAGAGAAAACCAATGATAGGAAGAAAACCTATGATGGTGGGAGAATCGGAAATGTTGAATGATGTAGTCATAGGCAAATCCGGTAAAGGATTCTCGATCGGAATAACAGGTAATGCCGGATTATTAAGTGATAACAGCCAATATTCCAACAGCGACGTTATGTTCTCTCACCATATAAGGACAGATGTCTTTAATGATGCGCTTAATAAAGAGAACAGCGAATTTGAACTGGAACACAGGCAGCCTATATCATTCGGCGTTACAATAAGCAAACAACTGACTCCGAGATTGTCCATAGAGACAGGATTGATATACACGCATCTGTCGTCGAAGGTGAAATCGAATAGCGCATTTAAGATCAGTGAATCGCAATATATCAACTATCTGGGAGTGCCTGTATCATTGAATTATACATTCTATGAACTGGGACAGACTAAATTCTACTTCTCATTGGGTGGAATGGTGCAGAAGGATATAAACGGCAGGTATATAAGCAACGTCGGTTTCTCTTTATTCGATATTGAAGATGAATCGCTTGCGGGTCATGTATTCTATTCAGAACCTTACTATGTAAGAGAATCGGTGAAACAATCTCATCCTCAGTTCTCGGTGAGGTCGAGTATAGGAGTATCATATCCGTTGTATAAAAAATTGTATCTTTACGGAACAATAGGGGGCGCTTATTATTTCGATGCCGGAAACAAACATAGGACTATATATTCCGACAAGAAAACCCAACTGGATCTTAATCTGGGAATTAAATTTGACTTTTAAATAAATTTTTTCAATTAAATAATAGTATGAAAAAAACATCTTTATTAAGAATTTTATGTAGTGTGTTCTCCGTTGTGTTATTGATGTCTTCATGTCTTGGAGACGGAGATTCTTCTTTTACCGTTGAAAGGGATTTTGCTTATATAGTAAGTGGTGACGTAGGACCAGGTAAATATGCAATAACGCCTAACGGATATATTGTAAGTGATGTTATTACTAAATTGCAAACGGGAAAGTGTTATTACATAGGCTATAAAGTTACCAATACTACAGCCGAAGGCTTTTATCAGGCGGAATATGTGAATGTATTAAATAATGGTAATCCTATTCCAGATGCTGAATTCTCTCTCCTACCTCCTTATTCGGGCATTCCTGTACGTAACGATACGATTACACCGACAAATCTGGCAATAAAATTATGGTCGGGAAGCCAGCACGCTATTGGTGACAGATGGCTGGTAGACTATAACATGACCAAAAAGGAGAATGATGAAGTAAAGGCATACTTTTATTTCGACAGAAATAATCAAAAAGATTCGGAAGGGGAAATTAAGCCGGGTGATAATAAAATCATTATAGATATTAGGTTTGCATTCATTAAAAATACTGGAGAAACTAACGTCACAGATGTCTTTTCTACAGTAGGAAACCTGGGTGGTGTAAGAACTAATTACACGCCGGATTATACTAAGGGTGAAGAAAAGTATGTGAATGTTCCTGTTAAGTTCAGATATCAGAAATATACAACAGCCGGACAGCCAGCAGAGGTGGTATATATCGGTTCATGGAATTTGAATAGTAGTTCGAATGTATATTATTTGCAGTTTGAAAAGCCGTAAAGAAAGATAATAAAATGAAATATAGAAAGACGTAGCCTGTTGACTACGTCTTTCTTTCATATTTAAAAATATGTTTGATAACGATATCTTCACAATACTAAAAGACCATCTCCCACAGATAATAGCCTCGGCAATGATAATATTGCTGATGCCGTCCTCTAAATACATTACAGGAAAAGTAATAAGAAAGTACGGTACGCTCACCTTGAAATCCGAAGCGCGTACGATGCAAATCATCCAGGTGATCAATATTCTTATCAATTTTACCTGCCTTCTGGCTTTAGCCATAATCTGGGGAGTGCAACCTCAGAATATGTGGGTGGCGATGTCTTCCATTTTTGCGGTGATAGGAGTAGCTATGTTTGCACAATGGTCGATATTGAGCAATATCACAGCGGGGTTGATTATATTCTTTACCACGCCTTTTCATATCGGCGATGAAATCCATATTCTGGATAAGGATTCGCCTATCGATGCGGTGATTGAGAATATACTCACTTTTCATACCCATTTGCGTACGCTGGAAGGTGAACTCATCATTATACCCAATTCGCTGTTCCTGCAAAAGATAGTTTCCGTAGGAAAAATGGAAAGATAAATTCCGTAAAATATATAGCATAGATTTTTTTTCTATATTTGCGTTATCTATAAACGAAAATACATAATAATATGTCGGTAAATAAAGTGATACTAGTGGGGAATGTGGGGAAAGATCCCGATGTAAAATATTTTGATAACGGAAGTGTGGTAGCAAATTTTACATTGGCCACTACCGAAAGAGGATATACGGCTGCTAACGGTACGCAGATACCCGATCGCACCGAATGGCATAATATTGTTTGCTGGAGAGGCTTGGCGAAAGTTGCCGAGCAATTTGTAAGAAAAGGTACTCAAGTCTATGTAGAAGGTAAGATCCGCTCGCGTACATACGATGATGCCAATGGAGTAAAGAGATACGTGAATGAAATATATGCCGATAATCTCGAATTGCTGGGAAGCCGCAGAAGAGAAGGCGGAGAAGGAAACGATATGCCTTACTCACCACCGGCAAATGAAAGTTATCAATCGCCTAATACTACTTATGGCGGAGCATCTAATGTATCGGAAGAAGATGATTTGCCATTTTAATCAGTAATGACAACTCTTTAAGAGTTTTAAAATATAAACAGATTAATGCAAACGGGCGACTATTTGAATTAATCTGTTTTACTTTATTATAAAATGAAGAAGCTTTATATTATACTTTTTACCTTCCTTTTTGTATTTGTTTCCTGCAATGAGCATACTCCCCAGCCAAAGGGGTATTCGCGTATCGACAGGTCAAAGACGGAGTTGATGAAGTTTGATTACAAATATTTTTCATTCCTGTATTCCGCCGATTCAAAAGTAGAAGAAGTAAAGAAAGAAGCTTCCGAAGGGTATTGGTTTAATATTAATTATCCGGCATATAATGCTATTATTTACTGTACATATTTATCTATAGATAGTAAGGTTTTGAATAAAGCTTTGGAAGACAGCTATCAGCTGGCATATAGCCAGTCGTTGAAAGCAAATGCAATACAGCAAAGCCTATTTGAAGATTCTTTACATAATAAAACGAGTATTATTTATGATATAAAAGGTATGGTAGCTTCACCCGTTCAGTTTTATGTTACAGATAATCAATCTCATTTTCTGAGAGGATCAATGTACTTCGATCAGACGTTTGTTCCCGATTCTGTGGCACCCATTGTGGAATTCTTGCGGGACGATATAAGGGGTATTATAGAATCTTTAGAATGGAAGAAAAAGTGACAAATACGTTACTTTTGTTACCTTTTAACTAAATATGGTTAATTAATGTTAATAAATGATGGTGGTGAATTATTTCCACCGCTTTGCGCCATTGGCATATTTACATATTTGCTAATTGGCACATTGATCACCATTAATTGGCAAACGAACAAAACAATACATTAAACTATTTTTCCTACCTTTGTGCTCTGAAAAATAGAGATATCAACATGGCAGAAACCAAAGAGCAATTTGAGCATGTAATTGCAATCTGCCGTAGCCTTTTTGCAAAGAAATTAAAGGATTACGGTGCTTCGTGGCGTATACTGCGCCCTCAGTCGGTTACAGATCAGATACTGATTAAGGCTAAGCGTATCAGGAGCATAGAAGAGAAGGGTATGAGCCTGATAGATGAAGGAATCGCCCCGGAGTTTATCGGTATTGTAAACTATGGTATTATAGGCCTTATTCAACTGGAAGAAGGTTTTGCCGATAGTGTTGATATGAACGAAAACGAAGTCTTAGCGTTATATGATAAACATATGACCGAGACAAAAGAACTGATGTATGCCAAAAATCATGATTATGACGAGGCTTGGCGCTCTATGCGCATCAGTTCATATACAGACCTTATACTTACAAAGATATACCGCACAAAACAGATAGAAGAGAATAAAGGTAAAACAATCGTGTCGGAAGGAATAGAGGCCAATTATATGGATATGATCAATTATTCATTGTTCGGCCTTATAAAGCTTGAATTTCCGGACGAAGAAAATTGATTAGCGGACAAAGATGAGAGATAAAGGTATAAAGATATTAGTTGAGATTTCCAGAATCATTCTGGGCGCTACCTTTATATTTTCGGGCTTTGTAAAGACTGTCGATCCTTTCGGCACTGCTTATAAAATAGAAGATTATTTTGCAGCCTTCGGTCTTACTTCTCTTTCTTTTATGTCTTTTCCTCTATCTGCATTGCAGGGAATTATTGAATTTGCTATGGGAGCCTGTATGTTATTCGGAATATACCGTCGTTGGAATTCACGATTGACTTTGATAGTAATGGTCTTTATGACTTTTCTCACTTTCTATCTTGCAATAGCTAATCCGGTAGATGACTGCGGCTGTTTCGGAGATTTCCTTATTATTACCAACTGGCAGACATTCTATAAGAATATAGTTCTGTTATTATGTGCTGCTGTTGTCTTTATATATCCCGAAAAGATTAGCAATCTTTTTACAGGAAAAACTTACTGGCTGGCCTTTTTATATATCATCATCTTTATCAGTCTTTTCACTTTCCGTAATTATATATATGAACCATTATTCGACTTCCGTCCTTACAGAATCGGCGCAAATATTCCCGAACTAATGGGAATAGACGAAGGTAAAGGACGCGAGGAAAAGACAATGTTGTTATATGCTAAAGACGGAGTAGAAAAGGAGTTTACCGAAGATAACTATCCATGGGAAGACAGTACATGGGTATTTGTCAGGATGGAAACCGAAGTATTGAAAAAAGGAGAGGAATCTCCGATAAAGGACTTTGTTATAAATGAACTGGTTTTCGATGCAAAAAAAACAGAGATAATTGCACAGAATGATATTACTACGGAAGTTTTATCGGACAGCAATTATGTTTTCCTGATGTTCTCATCATCTCTGGAAGATATCAATATGTCATATCTCAGTAGTTTCGAAGATGTGAATGAATATGCTAAATATGACGGCTATAAATTCTATTGCGTTACATCATCCACGACCGATGAGATAATAAAATGGTCGGATGAGAATGTGATCAATTTCAGATTTTGCTCGATGGATGAGCGGGCAATAAAAACCGTCATCCGTTCCAACCCCGGACTGGTATTGTTAAAAGGCGGTATCGTTATCAACAAATGGCCTGATATAGATGTTCCTGCAGAAGAAGATCTGGTTAAGCCTTTAAATGAATTGTCTTACGGTCAGTTGATTGACGAAGGAAGTCAGGATAGAAAGCATCTCTTTTATGTATGCCTAACATTCTTAGTACCGTTATTAGGGCTTAAAGGATTAGACTTGCTGTTTTTCAGAAGAAAGCGAAAAGAGGCTGCTGCTGTGGAAGAGGAGAATATTCAGGAATAAAATACGTTTACACTATAATAAATATAAATAAAAACACATTAATCATGAGAAAGAACATTGTTGCAGGAAACTGGAAAATGAATAAGAATTTACAGGAAGGAGTTGCTTTTGCAAAAGACCTTGAAGCTGCTCTTGCCGGTAAAGCATTGAAATGTGATGTAATTATCGGAACTCCGTTTATTCATCTTGCTAGCGTTGCATCATCTACAAAATTGGGAGTAGCCGCTCAGAACTGTGCGGACAAGGCTTCGGGTGCTTATACCGGAGAGGTATCTGCTGATATGGTGGCTTCTACAGGTGCTAAATATGTAATATTGGGACACTCTGAACGTCGTACATATTACGGTGAAACAGATGCAATCCTTAAAGAAAAAGTATTGCTGGCATTAGCTAATGGACTCAGCCCGATTTTCTGTATTGGTGAAACTAAAGACGAAAGAGAAAAGAATGTACATTTCGACGTAGTTAAGAAACAAACTGTAGATGCACTTTTCGAACTTTCAGCTGAAGATTTCTCTAAGATCGTTATTGCATACGAGCCGGTTTGGGCTATCGGAACAGGCCTTACTGCAACATCTGCTCAGGCTCAGGAAATGCATGCTTATATCCGTCAGACAATTGCTGATAAATACGGAAAAGAAGTAGCTGACAATACATCTATCCTTTACGGAGGTAGTGCTAACGGCGGTAATGCAAAAGAATTGTTTGCATGTCCTGATATCGATGGTGGTCTTATCGGTGGCGCTTCTCTCGATGTAGAGAAATTTATCCCTGTGATCGAAGGATTCTAATCCTTCCTACATATACATTGCAGGGGAATAAGAATTCCCCTGCAATTGATTTTCTTTATAAAATGGACGATATGAAAAAGAGTCTTTATATTTTTCTTGTTTTATCTCTAATTTCCGGATTTGCGGTGGCACAGAACGGGAACAGGACGATAATAGATGATCTGAATACATCCAAATGGGGACAAGGAAATGTGAAAGTTATGCAGGACGAAGCAGTGCAGAATGTTCTGGGCATACGCCAGACTGCTGCTGTTATTGCTCCGGACACTACAAAAACTATAGGCGCTATCGATCCGGCGGCAAACTTTACAAAAGTAAAAGGATTTAAGATACAGGTATTCTCAGGCAACAATCAACAACGTTCCAAGCGGGAAGCCGAATCAAAACAAGCACAGGTCAGGACACAGTTTCCTGAGCTGGAATCAGTCGTGAGTTTTGTTTCTCCTTTCTGGCGTCTGCGGGTAGGTAACTTTTTGACGAGAGAGGATGCCAACACAATGCTGAAAGAGATGAAAAAAGCATTTCCCGGATTTGGGCGGGAGATGTATGTTGTAGATGATGTTGTAAAACGTCCTGTACATTAATTTATAAGATGAATTAATATCTTCACAATGCAAGAAGAACAAAATACAGAGTTGCTGGCAGATCATTATAAGAAAATAATAAGTCTTTTGGGAGAAGATGCGGAACGCGAGGGTTTACTCGATACACCGCAGAGGGTAGCAAAAGCAATGCAATTCCTGACGAAGGGATACTGTGAAAGTCCGGAGGAAATATTACAGAAGGCCCTCTTTAAGGAAGATTACCGGCAAATGGTGATTGTAAAGGATATCGATTTCTATTCACTCTGTGAGCATCATATGCTCCCGTTTTGGGGTAAAGCGCATGTCGCTTATATTCCGAATGGCCATATCACCGGTCTTAGTAAGATTGCAAGGGTAGTGGATGTATATGCCCGCCGTCTGCAGGTACAGGAGCGGATGACACTGCAGATAAAAGCTTGCATACAAAAAACGCTTAACCCTTTAGGAGTCATGGTTGTAATAGAAGCACAGCATATGTGTATGCAGATGCGGGGAGTGGAAAAGCAGAATTCTACAACAACTACTTCCGATTTTACGGGAGTATTTAATCAGGCAAAAACCCGCGAAGAGTTTATAAATCTTATCCGTTAAAGATGATAACTTATAGCTAAATATTCACGGGGTTTTCTGAATAAGAATAACCTCGTTTTTTGTTGAGATAAGAAGAGAAATATGTATTTGTATAATATCCATACCCACAACATTGGATCACGGGAAATAGAAGGCTATAAATTCCGTTATATATTAAATACCTTCCCGGATGATTTTGAGAAGAAATCTTCTGAGAATGAAGATGTATGGTTTTCATGCGGGATACATCCATGGTATATTGATGATATTTCACGTCAGATATCACTTTTAGAAGAAATAGCATCTGATGAAAGGGTCGTAGCGATAGGTGAAGCCGGACTGGATAAAATGAAAGGCCCGGATATTAATATTCAGATAGATGTTTTTAGGCAGCAAATAGAATTAGCTGTAAAAGTTGGTAAACCTCTTATCATTCATTGTGTAAAAGCATGGGATGAATTGGTTGCTTTACATAAAGAATATAAGACAGACATTCCCTGGATAATTCATGGCTATAGAGGAAATGCACAGCAAGCTGCACAACTCGGTAAAATCGGATTTAAGTTTTCATTTGGTGAACATTTCAATGAAGAAACATTACGCTCTTTGCCAATCGAATCTATTTTTTGTGAAACGGATACATCAGAAGTTACAATTTGTAAGGTATATAGTTCGATTTCGGATGTACTTCATATTGAAATTAATCAATTTGTCGAAAAAATAGAGTATAATATCAAAAAATATATCAAATAATTTACAAAAGTATATCTGTGTATTCCTGATTTTATTATTTTTACCAGTCTAAAGCTTACAAATTGACATGATAGATATAAATGCTCATATATTATTGATCTATACAGGCGGAACGATCGGGATGGTCGAGAATCCTGTAACAGGATCGCTTGAGCCTTTCGATTTTGCACATCTAAACAGCCATTTGCCCGAATTGCAACGCTTTAGATTCCATGTCGATCATATCGTATTCGATCCGGTTATCGATTCTTCGGATATCACACCGGAGCATTGGAAGAAAATAGTATATGTCATTGAGAGTAATTATAATAAATATGACGGCTTTGTAATTCTTCACGGTACTGATACTATGGCCTATACAGCATCGGCGCTTAGCTTTATGATCGAGAATCTTCATAAGCCTGTTGTTCTTACCGGTGCACAACTGCCGATCGGTAAATTACGTACTGATGCTAAAGAAAACCTTATTACGGCTCTTGAGATTGCTGCAGATAAAGATGTTTTGGGAAATCCTATTGTGCCCGAAGTGTGCATATTCTTTCAGAATGACTTATTGAGAGGCAACAGGACAACCAAAGTAAATGCAGATAACTTCAATGCATTCAAATCATATAACTACCCCAATCTTGGAAAATCGGGAATACAGATAAGGTACGACCGCAAGGTTATCCACCAGCCCGATTATGATAAGAAAACGGTCTTTCATTACTTTCTCGATACTCGTATAGCTACATTGAAGTTATTTCCGGGTATTAGCCCTCATACGGTAGAGGCTGTTTTAATGCAGAAGAATATTAAAGCAGTTATTCTCGAAACATACGGATCGGGAAATGCACCCCTATCCTCTTGGTTTATAGATTCTATACGCGAAGCTGTCAAAAGAGGCATAGTTATCGTCAATATCACTCAGTGCAATACAGGTATGGTAGATATGCAGCGATACGAGACAGGTCGCGAATTACTGAGAGCCGGCGTTATCAGCGGTTCGGATGCGACATTCGAAACAGCCGTAGCTAAATTGATGTTTCTCATAGGCCACAAATATAGCAAAGAAGATATTCAGATACGGATGCGGGTACCGTTAATAGGTGAAATAACACGTTTCGAAGACAGGGTTAATGAAACGATATGAGAACCTGCGGCTTTTAGCCGAAAAAGCACAACCATCGTTTCTGCAATATTACAAGAAGAATAAGAAACGTTTGGCAAAAATGGATACCGAAGTTCAGGAAATACATGATGAAGTATCCGATGAAATTGATTGCCTGTTATGCGCTAACTGTTGCAGGACATTAGGGCCTGCTCTCTATGATAAAGATATCGAACGTATGGCAAAGGCTTTGAGAATAAAGCCGGCTGAGGTTGTATCTTCGTATCTTAGAATAGATGAAGACGGGGATTATGTTTTCAGAAGTATGCCCTGTTCTTTTTTACTTCCCGATAATTATTGCTCCATATATGAATCCCGGCCTAAAGCCTGTCGGGAATATCCTCACACCGACCGAAAAAAGTTTGAACAAATTTTCAAACTAACTGTTAAAAATACAGAAACTTGCCCGATAGCATACGAGGTGCTACTTCGGTTGGTGAAAAAATGATTAATAGAATATATGAAGAGTTTTTATCTCTTGTTGGCGTTAATATTCTTAGCGCTCACTTCACTACATGCACAGAATGATACAGTTCAGCAGGATACGATTACTGTAAATAAACATACTTCTGATACAACCAAAAGTGTCAAGGAGTTTATCTCACATCAAACAGATGCATTGATAGGTTCGGTGTTTGGGCCTTCTAAGCAGCTAAGTAATGCCGACAGCATCGTAAACAAATTTGATTCACAGCCTTCTTTTGGGATTTACAAGGATAACTATTTTGTGCTCGGAACCGAAATGTTCCATAAGCCTACAAAATACAATTCTGACGTTAAATTTCAGATCAGTGTGATGCACAGGATTACGAATAGTACACTCCCATTGAAAACATATTTGTTTTTAACCTATACTCAAAAAGCTTACTGGGATGTTTTTCAGGATTCTTTCCCTTTTCGGGATTTAAACTTCAATCCAACTTTGGGGCTTGGAAAAGCTTTGGTCCGGAATAATCGATTCCTTGGTACTATAAATATGCAGTTTGAGCATGAATCGAACGGAAAGGATGGAGATGCTTCCCGTAGCTGGAATAAGATATCATTTGGTAGTTACTTAACTCTGAACGACCGTATGACATTCCAGACAAAATTATGGATTCCCATAGTTGACGGATCCAATAATAAGGATATTGTTCATTATTCGGGATGGGGATTATTCGCTTTTGACTACTCCAGTGCAAAAAGGAAATACAATATAGGAGCTGTTGTTACTAAAAGAGGAGGTGCGAATTTGAGTGCTAATATCGAGCTCAATTTTTCGATTCGTCTTTTTAGTGACGATAATCAATATCTCTTTCTTCAATACTATAATGGGTACGGAGAATCTATGCTCGATTATAAACAATACAGACAACGGATTCGGCTGGGATTCGTAATTAAACCGAATTTCTTCACGATATATTAGAAGAATATTCAGACTGCAATATTCTTATTTATAGAGCATTGAAAAATTACTTTATTTTTCTTTGTTTTTTCTTCGATAAATATTTGGAGATAGATAAATAAAATACATATCTTTGCACCCGCTTTGATACTCAGCGGCGGCTGATTTAAGAGATAAAAAGCTTAGATATTTGATATAACAAATCAGTTATATAAAAAGTTTTAGAGCGAGATAGCGATCTTTGATAAAATGACAACAGAAGATAGAGTGTAGTACAGGAATGCTAATTAATAATTAACAATTAATAATTAGCAACAAGATACTAGAGATAGTATCAGGGTATTACCGTCAATTAGATTTAGGATATAAGTTTAATGAAAGAGGACAGGATCAGAAGGTATAAAAGAAAGAATATACAAAGAAGAGTTTGATCCTGGCTCAGGATGAACGCTAGCGATAGGCCTAACACATGCAAGTCGAGGGGCAGCACGGTGTAGCAATACATTGGTGGCGACCGGCGCACGGGTGAGTAACGCGTATGCAACCTACCTACAACAGGGGCATAACCCGGAGAAATCCGGACTAATACCGCATAAAACAGGGGCTCCGCATGGAGATATTTGTTAAAGATTTATCGGTTGTAGATGGGCATGCGTTCCATTAGCCAGTTGGTGAGGTAACGGCTCACCAAAGCAACGATGGATAGGGGAACTGAGAGGTTTATCCCCACACTGGAACTGAGACACGGACCAGACTCCTACGGGAGGCAGCAGTGAGGAATATTGGTCAATGGGCGAGAGCCTGAACCAGCCAAATCGCGTGAAGGAAGACTGCCTTATGGGTTGTAAACTTCTTTTATAGGGGAATAAAAAGGCTTACGCGTAAGCTATTGCATGTACCCTATGAATAAGCATCGGCTAACTCCGTGCCAGCAGCCGCGGTAATACGGAGGATGCGAGCGTTATCCGGATTTATTGGGTTTAAAGGGTGCGCAGGCGGGCTATTAAGTCAGCGGTGAAATTTTCAGGCTCAACCTGAACACTGCCGTTGAAACTGGTAGCCTTGAGTGTGGATGAAGTAGGCGGAATTCGTTGTGTAGCGGTGACATGCTTAGATATAACGAGAACTCCGATTGCGTAGGCAGCTTACTAAGCCATAACTGACGCTCATGCACGAAAGCGTGGGGATCAAACAGGATTAGATACCCTGGTAGTCCACGCCGTAAACGATGATTACTAGTTGTATGCGATATACCGTATGTGACTAAGCGAAAGCGATAAGTAATCCACCTGGGGAGTACGCCGGCAACGGTGAAACTCAAAGGAATTGACGGGGCCCGCACAAGCGGAGGAACATGTGGTTTAATTCGATGATACGCGAGGAACCTTACCCGGGCTTGAAATGCAGAAGAATAACGAAGAAATTTGTTAGCCAGCAATGGCTTCTGTGTAGGTGCTGCATGGTTGTCGTCAGCTCGTGCCGTGAGGTGTCGGCTTAAGTGCCATAACGAGCGCAACCCACATTATTAGTTACTAACAGGTCAAGCTGAGGACTCTAATAAGACTGCCGGCGTAAGCTGCGAGGAAGGTGTGGATGACGTCAAATCAGCACGGCCCTTACGTCCGGGGCGACACACGTGTTACAATGGGTGGTACAAAGGGCAGCTACCGGGCGACCGGATGCCAATCTCCAAAGCCACTCCCAGTTCGGATCGGAGTCTGCAACTCGACTCCGTGAAGCTGGATTCGCTAGTAATCGCGCATCAGCCATGGCGCGGTGAATACGTTCCCGGGCCTTGTACACACCGCCCGTCAAGCCATGG